>OY969912.1:2207500-3086345 GCA_963704505.1 uncultured Solirubrobacterales bacterium | reverse complement strand
CCCCTTCGGTTGGGGCGAGTACTTCCGCGGCGGCATGGGTGCCGAAGCGGTGCGCGACCTGCTCGAGCAGGTTGACCTCGAGGCCGAATGCGAGGAGATGGAGCAGGTCATCAACAGCTCCAAAGGCCAGAAACAGGCCCGCGCGGTCAAGCGGCTGAAAGTCGCCTCCGCCTTCCTCAATTCGGACAACCAGCCGGATTGGATGATCCTCGATTGCGTGCCGGTGATCCCGCCGGAGCTGCGCCCGATGGTGCAGCTCGACGGCGGCCGCTTCGCAACGTCGGACCTGAACGACCTCTACCGCCGGGTGATCAACCGCAACAACCGGCTGAAAAGGCTGCTCGACCTCGGCGCCCCCGAGATCATCGTCAACAACGAGAAGCGTATGCTCCAGGAGGCCGTCGACGCGTTGTTCGACAACGGCCGCCGCGGCCGCCCCGTAACGGGCCCCGGCAACCGTCCGTTGAAGTCGCTCTCCGACATGCTCAAGGGCAAGCAGGGCCGATTCCGCCAGAACCTGCTCGGCAAGCGCGTCGATTACTCGGGCCGATCGGTGATCGTCTCCGGGCCGAGCCTGCGGCTGCACCAGTGCGGCCTGCCCAAGCTGATGGCGCTCGAGCTGTTCAAGCCATTCATCATGGCCCAGCTGGTCGAGCGCAAATCGGTCCAGAACATCAAGGCCGCCAAAAAGATGGTCGAGTCGATGATCCCTGAGGTATGGGACGTGCTCGAGGAGGTCATTCACGAGCACCCGGTGCTTCTCAACCGGGCGCCGACCCTTCACCGCCTGGGGATCCAGGCCTTCGAGCCGGTGCTGGTCGAGGGCAAGGCGATCCAGGTCCACCCGCTCGTCTGTCACGCGTTCAACGCCGACTTCGACGGCGACCAGATGGCGGTCCACGTGCCGCTGTCAGCCGAGGCCCAGGCCGAGGCACGGATCCTGATGCTGTCGGCGAACAACATTCTCTCGCCGGCCCACGGCGCGCCGCTGGCGACGCCGACGCAGGACATGGTGCTGGGGATCTACTACCTCACCTACGGTCCTGACGCGGAGGAGCTCGCCAAGGTCGACGAGGCCCTGAAGAGCGGCCAGTCCTCGGCGCAGAACGGCAACAGCCCGAAGGTCAAGGTGTTCCGCTCCTCGCAGGAGGCCGAGCTCGTCTACGAGAACGGCGGCTGCGGGCTGCACGACCAAGCCGAGTACCGGCGTGACGGCGGGCACTTCCTGACCACCGTCGGCCGCATCATCTTCAACGAGACGATCGAGCGCGCCCTCGCCGAAGCACTCGGCGAGGACTTCGACCCCCAGGGGTTCGAGTTCGTCAACTTCTCGATGAAGAAGCGCAACGTCAACGAGATGGTCTCGCACCTTGTCGAGACCTACGGAGCGCCGGCCGTGTCCCAGGTCCTCGACGCGTTCAAGGACCTCGGCTTCCACTACGCGAGCCAGGCCGGCATCACCGTTTCCAAGAACAACGTGGTCTCACCTCCCTCGAAGGCGGCGATCCTCGATCGCTACGAGAAAGAGACCGCTGCGATCCAGACGCAGTACGACGACGGGTACATCACGGCCGAGGAGCGCCACGAGGCGGTCACCGCCCACTGGAACCGCGCCACCGATGAGGTAGCGCAGGCCATGGAGGACAACCTCGACGAGTTGAACCCGATCTTCATGATGGCCAACTCGGGAGCACGCGGATCGTTCAAACAGATCCGCCAGCTCGCCGGGATGCGCGGCCTGATGGCCAACCCGAAAGGGGAAATCATCGAGCGGCCGATCAAGGCCAACTTCATGGAGGGCCTCTCGGTCCTGGAGTACTTCATCTCCACCCACGGCGCCCGAAAGGGACTCGCGGACACGGCTCTGCGGACAGCGGACTCGGGCTACCTGACGCGGCGTCTCGTCGACGTCGCCCAGGACGTCATCGTCCGCGAAGAGGACTGCAAAACCAAAGAACACATCGAGATGGCGCTCCGCAAGGACGACAACACGCTCAACGACAACCTCGCCGGGCGCCTGGCCGCGAAAAAGCTCGAGACCAAACGCGGTCGCGAGCTGCTCAAGCGCAACCAGGAGATCACGATGGACGACGTCGAGGAGATCGCCGAGGCATTCGGCGACGAGACCGACGTGATGATCCCCGTGCGCTCGACCCTCAAGTGCGAGGCCGATTCGGGCGTGTGCCGCTCCTGTTACGGGGTCGCCCCGGCCACCGGCTTCACGGTCAACATCGGCGACGCGGTCGGCATCATCGCCGCCCAGTCGATCGGTGAGCCCGGGACCCAGCTGACGATGCGCACCTTCCATACGGGTGGCGTCGCCGGCCAGGACATCACCCAGGGCCTACCGAGGATCGTCGAGCTCTTCGAGGCTCGTAAACCGAAGGGCCTCGCGCAGATGGCGGAGGCGGCCGGCAAGGTCACGGTCGAAGAAACCGACAAAGCGCTGAAAGTGATCGTGATCGAGTCGAGCGGGGAGGAGCATTCCTACAGCTTCCCGCCGCGGACCCGGCTGCATGTCACCGACGGCGAAAAAGTCGAGGTCGGACAGCAGCTCAACGAGGGCTCGCTCTACCCGGCGGACCTGCTCGCGATCCGCGGCCGCACCGATGTCGAGCTCTACCTGGTGGCCGAGGTCCAGAGGGTCTACAGGGCCCAGGGCGTCGACATCAACGACAAGCACATCGAGTTGATCGCCCGTCAGATGCTGAAGAAGACGAGGATCGAGTCGAAGGGCTCGACCAGCCTGCTTCCCGGGCAGCTCGAAGACCGCGGCAAACTCAAAATCCTCAACAAGAAGACGAAGGAAGAGGGCGGCACGCCCGCCAAAGGCGAGGAGGTCATCCTCGGGATCACCAAGGCCTCGCTGGCGACGGAGTCCTTCCTCTCGGCGGCTTCTTTCCAGGAGACGACCAAGGTGCTCACCGATGCTGCCCTCGAGGGCAAACGGGATCGCCTGGTCGGCCTCAAGGAGAACGTCATCATCGGCAAGCTGATTCCGGCGGCGACCGGCCTCAAGCACTACCGAACACTCGCGGTGGAGCCGGCAGTGCCGATCGAACCGCCGAGCGAGGATGGCCTGCTCGACGAAGACGACCTCGCCGCCGAGCTCGGCATCGACGGCTCGGACGCTCCGGTCGAGGGCTTCGGCCCCTCCTTCGCGGAGGAGCTGGAGGAGCTCGCGCAGGAGATCCAGTCGACGTCGGACGAGCCTAAAACGTCGTAGGGGAGAGGGCCGGTCGCCCATCCTGCGGAACCCGCCCCTTCGGGGCTCACAAGTTCCGCCGGATGGGCGCCCGGCCCTCTCGTCTGACCTGCAGGTTCGTCCGAGTAACGCTGGTCGGCGCGTAAGCGGGCTCGGCGCGTAAACGCACCCCGTTCTACTTCTGCCCTCGGGGCAGGAAGAGGGTGGCGTGGATGGCGTGGTGGTCGCTGCCGGGTAGGTCGTCGACGCCGTAGTCCGCGATGCCGATGCGCTTGTCGGCGAGGACGTGGTCGATCGCGAACAGGGGGGGCGCGACGGTGTCGGTGGGCCAGGTCGGAACGAGGCCCTCGCCCGTGACCGAGCCGGCGTCGCGGTAGCCGCGGTCGACGACGTTTCGCAGTTCGGACTGGTCCAGGGTCGCGTTGAAGTCACCGATCAGGAGCCAGGGAAGCCCACCGCCCGTGGCCGGCAGGGAGCGCAGGTCGTTCCGCCAGTCCGAGAGGTCTCCCAACCCCGGAGTCGGCGCGCTGACGTCGGCGACACGAAGGTCCCTGCCGTCTCGAAGGCGGAGCAGCACCCGCGGCCCATCCGCCGACGCCCTTCCGGGCAACGCACGGATCGGCAGGCGGGAGAGGATCGCCTGGCCGGGGTGATCCGACGAGGCACCGCCGGAGAGGAGCGAGTGCCGGAGGTAGCGGCCTATCCCGAGTTTCTGCAGCCTGCGGATGTACAGCGGCTTGACCTCCTCGATCGTGACCAGATCTGGGCGGTGGCGTTCGACGAGTTCGAGCAGTTCACCCGGGTGCGCCGCTCCGTTGGCGAGATTCGCCGACAGCACCCGCACCGTCTCGGCGCCGGCAGGGACCGCTTCGCCGTCGCCCAGGGCGCGTGGTAGGACGACCAGCGCCAGGCAGGCAGCGGCCGCAGCGCAGACGAGCATCGCCGCCCAGTTGCGCAGGGCGGCGGCCAGGCCGGTCGCCAGCAGGGCGACAACCGCCGCGTACGGGGTGAAGGCCATCAGCAGGTTGAGCGAGGTGCCACCGTCGATGCCGAACAATCGAACTACGGCCCAGGCGGCGATCGGGGCCGCGAGCAGCCAGATCAGCCAGTTGCGTCGCGCGCCCAGAGCCTCGGTCATCGCGGGCACGCTAGCTGCTGCGTCCGCCGGGCGAGCGGGGTCGCTAGATTGGCAAATCGATGGCCAGTCCCGGGAAGGTCTGCATCGTCGGCGCCGGTTCCTCAGGGATGGTCGCCTGCAACGCGCTGCGCCAGCGGGGGATCCCCTACGACTGCTTCGAGAAGGGCTCGACGATCGGTGGCAACTGGCGCTTCGAGAACGACAACGGCGTCTCCTCCGCCTACCGCTCGCTGCACATCAACAGCTCCCGGGAGGCGATGACCTACCGGGCGCACCCGATGCCCGACGAGTACCCGGACTACCCGAATCACTTTCAGGTCGCCGCCTACTTCGACGAATACGTGGAGCGCTTCGGGCTGGTCGAGACGATCACCTTCCGCACCGAGGTCGTGCTCGTGGAGCCGGTTCAGGACGGCTGGGAGGTGACGGTCGAGGACGCCGACGGCGGCCGCTCGACCGAGCGCTACAGCGCCGTGCTGGTCGCCAACGGGCACCACTGGAACCCGCGTTGGCCGGAACCGCCCTTCCCCGGTTCGGAGGACTTCGCCGGTGAGCAGATGCACGCCCACTACTACCGCGAGCCCGACATCCTCGTCGGCAGGCGGGTGCTCGTCCTCGGTATCGGCAACTCGGCGGTCGACATCGCGGTCGAGGCGTCGCGGATCGCGGAGAAGACCTTCCTGGCAATGCGCCGCGGCGCCTACGTGCTGCCGAAATACCTGGGCGGCAAGCCGATCGATGCGGTCAACCCGGCGATCGCCAGCTACCTGCCGCTGCCTGTGCAGCGCTTCTTCATGTCGCGGCTGCTCGACGTCGCGGTGGGGGACATGACCGCGTATGGCCTGCCCGAACCGGACCACAAGCTGCTCGAGGCGCACCCGACGGTCTCCTCGGAGCTCCTGCCCCGTCTCGGGCACGGCGACATCACCGCCAAGCCCAACATCAGCTCCTTCGAGGGCGGTCGCACGGTCCGCTTCGAGGACGGCAGCGAGGAGGAGATCGACCTCGTCGTCTATTGCACCGGCTACAAGATCGCCTTTCCCTTCATCGACGAGTCGCTGGTCTCGACCAAGGACAACCGGCTGCAGCTCTATCAGCGGGTCGTCTCGGTCGAGAACCCCGGGCTCTACTTCATCGGGTTCATCCAGCCCCTCGGCCCGATCATGCCGATCGCCGAGCAGCAGGCGGAATGGGTCGGCGACCTGCTCTCCGGCCGCTCGGCCCTACCTCCGGCGGCCGCGATGCGACAGTGGATCGCGGCCGACGAGGGGAAGCTGAAAAAGCGCTTCGTCGCCTCTAAGCGTCACACGATCGAGGTGGACTTCCACCCCTATCTGCGTGAGATTCGCCGCGAGCGGCGGCGGGCCGCTCAGTCGGCTTGACGGGTGTGTGCCGGGACCGGGGTTCCGCACCCATCCGGCGGAACCCGCTCCCTGCGGTCGCTCACAAGTTCCGCCGGGCGGGTGCGGAACCCCGGTCTGGCGACGCCGCCGAAAGGCCCGGTGTGCGGGCCGCGGGGGCGGGGTGAGGCACGCCAGCGGTTGAAGCCATGACCCGAGTCCTCGCTGGAGTCGGTCTCCGGATCGGGTTCTTGGATCGCCCACCAGATCAGCCCAAGCGCGCTGAAGACCGGGATCTTCAGCACGACCAAGAGGAAGAAGATTGGCCAGAAGCCAGACACGCGCTCAGTCTAAAGAGTCCTGGCCCAGGCGATCAACGCTTCGGTCTGCGCCTCCTCGAGGCCGCGGGCCGGCTCCGTGGGGACCAGCAGAGTCGGCTCCTCGCGGTCACGAGCCCACTCGTAACAGCTCTCTTCGAGGCTGTCGTCGATCCAGGCGAGAGGCCGTCCCCGGCTGTATTGCTCGAGGGGGCCGAGCTTCCAATGGGCGGAGCCGAACCGGGCGGAGCCGTCGAAGGTGATCACCGGCAGCTCGGGGGTGCCGATCAGGCTGGGCATGTAGTCGTTCGCTTTGTCCTCCCAGCCGGTGGCCCAGAAGCGGTCGAAGTACTCGCCCAGCCGTTCGATCCGCTCGCCGGCGGGCAGTGAGATGCAGTGGACGACCCCGTCGACCAACTCGAAGCGGGCGGTGTCGCGCGCGGGTGCCTCGTCGAAGCCGAAGAGGCTGATCACGCCGTCGATGTCGATCGCGAGCAGCGGCCGTGTCAAGGGACCGACGCTACCAGCGGTAATGCGCGAAGGCCTTGTTGGCCTGGGCCATGCGGTAAATGTCGTCCTTGCGCTTCCAGGCGGAGCCCTGCTGCTGGTTCGAGTCGAGGATCTCCGCCGCGAGACGATCCGCCATCGAATACTCACGGCGATTACGGGAGTAGTCGACCAGCCAGCGGACCGCGAGGGTGCGGGCGCGGCGCGCCGGGACCTCGACGGGGACCTGGTAGGTGGCGCCACCGACACGGCGGGAACGAACCTCGAGCACCGGGGTCAGCTGTTTGACAGCCGACTCCAGGGTCTCGACCGCGTCCTCGCCGGATTTCTCGGCGACGATCGCGAGGGCGTCGTAGACGATCCGCTCGGCGAGGCTCTTTTTGCCGTCGCGCATCACCTTGTTGATCACCTGCTGGACGAGGCGGTTGCGATGACGGGCGTCGGGCTCGACCGGCCGGATCTGAGCTGCAGAGCGGCGCGGCATCAGGAAGCTTTCACACCGTAGAGGGAGCGGCCCTGCTTGCGGTCGGAGACCCCGGCCGCATCGAGCGTGCCGCGGACGACCTTGTAGCGGACGCCCGGCAGATCCTTGACCCGTCCGCCCCTGACGAGGACGACCGAGTGCTCCTGAAGATTGTGTCCCTCGCCGGGAATGTAGGTCGTGACCTCCATCCCGTTGGTCAGTCGGACTCGGGCGATCTTGCGCAGGGCCGAGTTCGGCTTCTTCGGCGTCACGGTCGCGACGCGGGTGCAGACGCCGCGCCGCTGCGGCGCGGCAACGGACTTCTTGCGCCCTTGCCCCGACTTGAGGCCCGGCGTCGTCGTCTTCTTCTTGGGCCGCTTGCGGCCCTTCCTTACAAGTTGATTCGTATTAGGCACGGCCGCGCATAGTACAGGTCCGCTGCAAACCGGCACCTGGCTGTGTCCTCGGTCGGTCCGCTAGCTCACGCACCATCGGTGCGCTCGCGTCGCAGCCCTCCCTGCGTCCTTGCCAGGCTTGGTTTTCGCGGCCTGGCCTTGCGGCCCGGTCGATTGTCTGAGTCCGTCGCCCGAACTTTCCGGGCCCCGACGCCCTTGGATCGGACGCGGCGTTTCTGGGGCGCATAGAGGAGCAGCAGGCCGCCGAGCATCATGCCGGCGGCGGAAGCGAGCTGCGCGTAGAAGCCGTCGGTCAGGACGGCATGGGCGCCGGCGAAACGAGCGGCCTGTTCGCCGAGGTCGAGCCCGGCCGGGCGGTCGACCAGAAGGACGACGAGGGCGCTCGCCAGGCCGAGCGCGAAGACGACCCGCCCGAGCCGGCGATTCCCGCCCCGGGCCACGACCAGGGCGAGGACGATGACCGCCAGAGCCACCGGCACCAGGGCGTAGGAGTGAGCGTCGACCGGCGATTGAAGCCCTTCGGTCGGGGCCCGGGCGAATTCCGGGAGGCCCGCGTAGCCCGGCTGCCCGACTTCGATGCCGCGGTAGTCGACGAACTGCGCCGCCAGCAGGAAGCCGGCCGAGGCAACGATCGTCAGGCAGATCCCGCGCTCCGGGGTGAGGACGCCGCTCGCCTTCGTCGCCGCTCTCGCCGAGCGAGCGGCAAGCCCACGGGCCCGCCGCTCGCCGAACCCGAGCAGCCGCAGCGAGAGCACGCCGAGCGGTCGCAGGCGGCGGCCGATCCAACGCGCCACCCGGCCGGCGCCGGTATACAGCGGCCGCCCCCAGCGCAGGAGGCGACGCGACCAGCGCACCCAGGCGAGCCGCGCCCGGTGCGCCGAGCGGACGATCGGCGCCTCGGCTCCGCGCAGCAGCGAATCGACGCGGCGATCGACGCGGCGCGACGCTGCTACTATTCCGCGTCGCTTGGCCCTCGGCTTTTTTGCGGGCCTTCGCGGGCCCGAGAGGGCCTTTTTCTTGGGCCGATCCCGCGTCTTGGAGGATCGCTTCCTTTTCGCTTGTCCCCGCTTCACTTCAACCCTTACCTTAAGACCATGCCACGAAGCTTCCCACTCGAGAAAACCCGGAATATCGGAATCATGGCGCACATCGACGCCGGTAAGACGACGACGACCGAGCGCATCCTCTACTACACCGGCCGCACGCACAAAATCGGCGAGGTGCACGAGGGCGCTGCCGTCATGGACTGGATGGAGCAGGAGCAGGAGCGCGGGATCACGATCACCTCGGCGGCGACCGCCTGCGAGTGGGACGGGCACCGGATCAACATCATCGACACCCCTGGCCACGTCGACTTCACGGTCGAGGTCGAGCGCAGCTTGCGTGTCCTCGACGGCGCGATTGCCGTCTTCGATGCCGTCGCCGGCGTCGAGCCGCAGTCGGAGACCGTCTGGCGCCAGGCCGACAAGTACGGCGTCCCGCGCTTCGCCTACATCAACAAGATGGACCGGACCGGGGCCGACTTCTTCAACTCGGTTCAGACGATGACCGATCGGCTCGGCGCCAACCCGCTGCCGATCCAGCTGCCGATCGGCAGCGAGGAGAACTTCAAGGGCATCATCGACCTTGTCGAGATGAAGGCGCTGATCTGGCAGGACGAGCTCGGCACCGAGTTCGAGACGACCGAGATCCCCGCCGACCTCGTCGAGCAGGCCGAGGAATACCGCACCCAGCTGATCGAGGCCTGCGCCGACTACGACGACGAGCTGATGGAAATGTATTTGGCCGAGGAAGAGATCCCGCATGAGCGGATCGCCTCCTCGCTGCACCGGGCCTGCCTCGACACGAAGGTCACCCCGGTGCTCTGCGGCTCGTCCTTCAAGAACAAGGGCGTGCAGCCCCTCCTCGACGCCGTCGTCGAGTTGCTTCCCTCGCCGCTCGAGGTTCCGCCGGTCACCGGTGTCGTCGCGCCCGGCAAAGGCGAGTCCGAGCCGACCGAGGCGGAGCGCCCCGCCGACGACAGCGGCCCCTTCGCCGCGCTCGCCTTCAAGGTGATGACCGACCCCTACGTCGGCAAGCTGACCTACTTCCGCGTCTACTCGGGCAAGCTCGAGAAAGGCGGCCGCGTGCTCAACGTCAAAACCGGCAAGACCGAGCGCATCGGCCGGCTGCTGATGATGCACGCCAACAGCCGCGAGGAGATCGACGAGGTCCACTCGGGCGACATCTGCGCCGGCGTCGGCCTCAAGGACACCGGCACCGGCGACACCCTCGCCGCCCCGGACGCCCCGATCGCGCTCGAGAGCATCGAATTCCCCGAGACCGTGATCGCCGTCGCGATCGAGCCGAAAACGAAAGCCGATCAGGAGAAGATGGGCACCGCGCTCCAGCGCCTCGGCGAGGAGGACCCGACCTTCCGGATCGAATCCGACGAGGAAACCGGGCAGACGCTGATCCACGGGATGGGCGAGCTCCACCTCGAGGTGATCGTCGACCGCATGCTGCGCGAGTTCAAAGTCGACGCCAACGTCGGCAAGCCGCAGGTCGCCTACCGCGAGACGGTCCGCAAGGAGGCCAAGAAGGTCGAGGCGCGCTTCGTCCGCCAGACCGGTGGCCGCGGCCAGTTCGGCCACGTCGTGATCAACCTCGAGCCGGCGCCCGGCGAGGGCTTCGAGTTCGTCAACAAAATCAAGGGCGGAGCGATCCCCGGTGAATACATCGGCCCGGCCGAACAGGGAATGAAAGAGGCGCTCGAGAACGGCGTCAAGGCCGGCTACCCGATGGTCGACGTCAAAGTCGAACTCATCGACGGCTCCTTCCACGATGTCGACTCTTCGGAGATGGCCTTCAAAATCGCCGGCTCTATGGCGATCCAGGAGGCCGCCCGCAAGGCCAACCCGGTCCTGCTCGAGCCGGTGATGGCGGTCGAGGTGGTCACTCCCGAGGACTTCCTCGGAGACGTGATCGGCGACCTCTCCCGCCGCCGCGGCAAAGTTCAGGGCCAGGACCAGCGCGGCAACGCGCTCGCGGTCCAGGCCTTCGTCCCGCTCGGCGAGATGTTCGGGTACGCGACCGAACTGCGGTCGATGACCCAGGGCCGCGCCACCTACACGATGCAGTTCGAGCGCTACGAAGAGGTCCCGGCGAGCATCGCCGAGGAGATCGTCGAGCACGGCGCCGGGGAGCCTGTAGGAGCCAGTTCGTAAATCTGGCTATATTTCCCAGGTTCGCCCGCAGGGCAGAACAATCCACCCCTGCCAGGCCTCGACATCAGACTTAAGCACCACCCCCAGACAGAAACAGACTTCAAAAGCGAAAGGTAGAACGGAGAGCGATGTCCAAGGAGAAGTTCGAGCGCGATAAGCCTCACGTCAACGTCGGCACGATTGGTCATATCGACCATGGGAAGACGACGCTGACTGCTGCGATCACCAAAACGCTCTCCACAGTGGGCGGTGCCGAGGCACAGAGCTTCGAAGAGATCGACAACGCTCCCGAGGAGAAGGAGCGCGGAATCACGATCGCGACCTCCCACGTCGAGTACGAAACCGACAACCGCCACTACGCGCACGTCGACTGCCCGGGTCACGCCGACTACGTCAAGAACATGATCACCGGCGCCGCGCAGATGGACGGCGCGATCCTGGTCGTCTCGGCTGCCGACGGCGTCATGCCGCAGACCCGCGAGCACATCCTGCTCGCCCGTCAGGTGAACGTCCCCCACGTGGTCGTCTTCCTCAACAAGATCGATCAGGTCGACGACGACGAACTGATCGAGCTGGTCGAGGAGGAGGTCAAGGAACTCCTCGACGAGTACGACTTCCCCGGCGAGGAGACGCCGATCATCAAAGGCTCGGCGCTGAAGGCGCTCGAGGGCGACGAGGAGGCCCAGAAAGCGGTCTTCGAGCTCGCCGCAGCTCTCGACTCCTACATCCCCGAGCCGGTCCGCGAGCTCGACAAGCCGTTCCTGATGCCGGTCGAGGACATCTTCTCGATCACCGGCCGCGGCACGGTCGCCACCGGCCGCGTCGAGCAGGGAATCGTCAACACCGGCGACGAGGTCGAAATCGTCGGCATCAAGGACTCCGAGAAAACGACCGTCACCGGTGTCGAGATGTTCCGCAAGCTCCTCGACCAGGGCCAGGCGGGCGACAACATCGGCGCCCTCCTGCGCGGCACCAAGCGCGAGGACATCGAGCGTGGCCAGGTTCTGTGCAAGCCGGGCTCGATCACTCCGCACACCAAGTTCAAAGCCGAGGTCTACTGCCTGAAGAAGGAGGAGGGTGGCCGTCACACGCCGTTCTTCTCCGGCTACCGGCCTCAGTTCTACTTCCGCACCACGGACGTGACCGGCATCGCCAACCTTCCCGAGGGGACGGAGATGGTTATGCCGGGTGACAACGTCGAGATGACGATCGAGTTGATTCAGCCGATCGCCATGGATCAGGGCCTGCGGTTCGCCATCCGCGAGGGTGGCCGCACCGTCGGTTCGGGGGTCGTCGCCGACATCGTCGAGTAGACGCCTTCAGGGGGCGGGCCGCCGGCTCGCCCTTTCGCCGCCCACCCGGGCGGCGAGACAACTGCAAATACATACGACCGGGGCGGCGCCCCACCAAATGGGGGCCCGCCCTCCATGCGCGGTGAGACCGCGCGGAAAGACAGCGAAAGACGACTTGAAGTGGCAGCGATAGCAGCACAAAAAATCCGGATCCGACTGAAGGCGTACGACCACGACGCCATAGATCGGGCTGCCCGTGAGATCGTCGAGACCGCGGAGCGGACGGGTGCCACCGTGTCCGGCCCGGTGCCGCTGCCAACCGAGAAAAACGTCTACTGCGTGATCAAGTCTCCGTTCAAGGACAAGGATTCACGCGAGCACTTCGAGATCCGCACCCACAAGCGGCTGATCGACATCCTCCAGCCGTCGCCGAAAACCGTCGACTCCCTGCAGCGCCTGGACTCGCTGCCGGCCGGGGTCGACATCGAGATCAGGCTGTAGGTCGATGGCCGCGATCCTCGGCAAGAAGCTCGGCATGACCCAGGTTTTCCGCGAGGACGGCTCCGTCGTGCCGGTCACCGTGATCGAGGCCGGCCCCTGCAAGGTGACCGCCGTCCGCGAGGACGATCGCGACGGCTACGCCGCGGTTCAGCTCGCCTTCGGGGTGACCAAGGAGGGCAAGCTGACCAGGGCCGAGGAGGGTCACGTGAAGAAGGCCGGCGGCCCGCCGATGCGCCACCTGGTCGAGTTCCGCGACGAGGATCTCGGCGCCGAGGAGGGCCCGAAGATCGGCGATGACGTCACCGTCTCCAGCTTCGAGGCCGGCCAGAAGGTCAAGGTCTCCGGCGTCTCGATCGGCAAGGGCTTTCAGGGCGGGATCAAGCGCCACAACTTCAGCCGCGGCCCGGTCAGCCACGGCTCTCACAACGTCCGCGCCCCCGGCTCGATCGGCGCCAGTGCCTTCCCCGCCCGCGTCTTCAAAGGCATGCGGATGCCGGGCCAGATGGGCAACAAGCGCGTCACCCAGAAGGGCCTCGAAGTCGCCGACATCGATGCCGAGCGCAACCTTCTTCTGATCAAAGGCTCGGTTCCGGGCTCCCGCAACGCCGTGGTCGAGGTGAGGACCGATGTCTAAAGCCGCGGTGCTGGGAAAGACGACCAAAGCGGACCTGCCGAAAGAGCTTTTCGCCGAGCCCTTCCACGAGTCGCTCGTGCACGAGGCGGCCCGCGCCGACCTCAATGCGCGACGCAGCGGCAACGCCTCGACGCTGACCCGCGGCGAGGTCGCCTTCACAACCGCCAAGGCCTGGCGGCAGAAGGGCACTGGTCGCGCCCGCGCCGGGACCCTGGGCGTCCCCAACCGCTACGGCGGCGGCGTCGCCTTCGGCCCCAAGCCGCGTCACTACACCGTCAAGGTCAACCGCAAAGCCCGCCGCAAGGCGATGCGCGCGGCGCTCTCGGTGCACGCCGAGCGCGGCTCGGTTGCCGTCCTCGATGCCGCATCGTTCGAGACGCCGTCGACCAAGGCCGCCGCGCAGGCGCTCGGCAAATGGGGCGCGAGGCAGCCGACCCTCCTCGTCCTCGACGCCGAGGAGACGGGTGTCGTCAAGAGCTTCCGCAACATCCCCCGGGTGCAGGTAGCCGAGGTAGGCGCGATCGGCGTCGCCGACGTGATCGGTGCCGCCTCACTGGTTCTTTCGGAGGCCGCCCTGGAGCAGCTCACGGAGAGGCTCGGCTGATGGACGCCCGCACCGTGATCATCCGCCCCGTCGTCTCCGAGAAGAGTTACGCCCTGATCGCCGAGGGCAAGTACACGTTCCGCGTCGACGACCGCGCCCACAAGACGCAGATCGCCCACGCTGTCCAGGAGATCTTCGGCGTTCGCGTCGCCCGGGTTCGCACCTCCAAGGTGCGCCCGAAGCCGAAGCGCCGCGGGCTTTCCATCGGCCGTACGCGGGCCTGGAAGAAGGCGATCGTGCAGCTCGCGCCGGGCGAACGTATCGAGCTGTTCGAAGGCGCCGAGACCGCATAGGAAAAGAGAGATGCCGAACCGCAAAACAAAACCGACGAGCCCCGGGCGCCGCTTCGCCACGTACCCGCTGCGTGAGCCGCTGACGACCGACGAGCCCGAGCGCAAGCTCACCGAGGGGCTGCGCAAGTCCGGCGGCCGCAACGTGAACGGCAGGGTCACCGCCCGCCATCGCGGTGGCGGCGCCAAGCGCCGGTACCGCAAAATCGACTTCAAGCGGCTCAAGGACGGCGTTCCCGCCAAGGTGGCGACGATCGAGTACGACCCGAACCGCAGCTGCTACATCGCCCTGGTCCACTACGCCGACGGCGAGAAGGCATACATCCTGGCGCCCGCCGGGATCTCCGTCGGCGACACGGTTCAGTCCGGTCCAGGCGCCGACATCACGCCGGGCAGCACCCTCGCGCTGGGTGAAATGCCGACCGGCACGCTCGTCCACAACGTCGAGCTCGTCGCCGGCCAGGGCGGCAAGCTCGGTCGCGCCGCAGGCACTTCGATCCAGCTCGCGGCGAAGGAGGGCGACATGGTCACCCTCCGCCTGCCCTCGTCGGAGATGCGACTGGTCCGCGCCGAGTGCCGCGCGACCGTCGGCACCCTTTCCAACGCCGAGCACCAGAACATGAAGATCGGCAAGGCCGGCCGCAACCGGCACAAGGGCAAGCGACCGCAGTCACGCGGCGTCGCGATGAACCCCGTCGACCATCCGCACGGCGGCGGCGAGGCCCATCACACCCCGGGCGGCCATCCGGTCACCCCCTGGGGCAAGCCCACGCTCGGATACAGGACCCGCAAGAAGGGCAAGCAGTCCGACCGCTACATCGTCCGCGGTCGCCGGCGCGGAAAGAAAAAGGGGCGCTAGCCAATGGGACGCTCGACGAAAAAGGGTCCGTGGGTCGAAGAGGCGCTGATGAAGCGCGTCAACGCGATGAACGACTCGGGCCAGAAACAGATGCTCAAAACTTGGTCGCGGACTTCGACCGTCTTCCCCGAGATGGTCGGCCACACGATCGCCGTCCACGACGGCCGCAAGCACGTGCCGGTCTTCATCTCCGAGTCGATGGTCGGACACAAGCTCGGCGAGTTTGCCCCGACGCGGACCTTCCGCGCCCACTCCGGAACAGGCAAGAGCTCCGACTAACCATGGCCGACGACAAACCGGACAAAAAAAGCAGCAAAAAAGTGGCGAAAAAAGAGTCGAAAAAAGCTGCTGCCAAAAAACCGGCCAAAGCCAAAAGCGAGTCGAAAGCCAAAGGCAAAGCCGAGGCCAAAGCCAAAGGCAAAGCGAAAGCCGAGCCGAAAGCCAAAGCTGATGCGAAAGGCAAAAAAGCCGACGCGAAAGGCAAAGGCAAAGGCGAGGCGAAAGCCGGCAAAAAAGCTGCGCCGAAAGCGAAAGCCGAGCCGAAGCCGTACGTGCCGATCGTGGTCCGTGCCAGCTCGCGCTACGTCCGCATCGCTCCGCGCAAGGCCCGCCTCATCGCCGACCAGGTCCGCGGCCTGCACATCGAGAAGGCCCGCGCGCTGCTCCAGTTTTCGCCGCGCGGCGCCGCCCACGACATCGGAAAGCTGATCGATTCCGCCGCCTCTAACGCGGAAAACAACCACGACCTCGATGCCGACGAGATGCGCGTCGCCGAGATCACCGTCGACGAAGGCCCCACCTTGAAGCGTTTCCGCCCCCGCGCCCTCGGCCGCGCCACGCCGATTCACAAGCGAACCAGCCACATCGCCGTGGCTCTCAGCCCGGAAGAGGAGTAGGACCATGGGACAGAAGATCCATCCGGGCGGATTTCGCGTCGGCTACATCCAGGACTGGAAGTCGAATTGGTTCGACGAGAAGGGCTTCGCGGACACCCTGTCCGAGGACCTCGCGATCCGCGACCACATCGTCAACAAACTTTCCCACGCGGGGCTCTCGGACATCACGATCGAGCGTCGCGGTGAAATCACCGTCGACATCCACACCGCCCGGCCGGGCATCGTGATCGGCAAATCGGGCAGCGAAGTGGATGCCCTGCGCAAAGACCTCCACAAGCTCACCGGCAAACCGGTGAAAGTCAACATCCGTGAGGTCAAGCGCCCCGAGCTCGACGCCAAACTGGTCGCCCAGTCGATCGCCGAGCAGCTGCAGAACCGAGTCGCCTTCCGCCGGGCGATGAAACGCGCTCTCACCTCGGCGATGCGCTCCGGCGCCAAAGGCGTGAAGGTCCAGGTCTCCGGGCGCCTTGGCGGCGCTGAGATGGCCCGCACCGAAGGCTATTCGGACGGCCGCGTGCCGCTCCATACCCTGCGCGCCAACATCGACTACGGCTTCTTCGAGGCGAAGACGACAGCCGGTCGGATCGGCGTCAAATGCTGGATCAACAAGGGCGAAGTGATGCCCGAGGGCTTCCGCTCCGACCAGGTTCCCGGCGACGAGGATGGCCCCGCGGGCGGCGGTCGCCCCGGTGGTGGGCGTCCCGGCGGTGACCGAGGCCGTCCCGGTGGAGACCGCGGGCGTCCCGGCGGCGACCGAGGCCGTCCCGGCGGCGGACGCGGAGGTGGTCGCTGATGCTGATGCCGAAGCGGGTCAAGCACCGCAAACAGATGCGCGGCCGGATGCGCGGAAACACCAAGGGCGGAAGCAGCGTCGCCTTCGGCGAGTACGGGCTGAAGTCGCTGGACCGCGGCTGGATCACCAACCGCCAGATCGAGGCCGCCCGCGTGGCGATGACCCGCAAGATCAAACGTGGCGGCAAGGTCTGGATCAATGTCTTCCCCGACAAGCCCTATACGAAGAAGCCCGCCGAGACGCGCATGGGCTCCGGCAAGGGCAACCCGGAGGGTTGGGTCGCCGTGGTCAAGCCCGGCAAAGTCATGTTTGAGCTCGCCGGCGTTCCCGAGGATCTCGCTCGCGAGGCGTTGCGCCTGGCCAGCCACAAGCTTCCCGTGAGGACCAAGTTCGTCGCCCGAGAGGGGGCTGAAGGCTGATGAAGGGGAGCGAGGCCCACAGCATGAAAGACGACGAGCTGGTGGCAAAACTGCTCGAAGCGAAACAGGAGGCCTTCAACCTGCGCTTCCGTCACGCGACGGGCGAGCTGGAGAACACCTCCGGGATCGGGGCTTCGCGACGCGACATCGCAAGGCTGATCACGGTCGCCAAAGAGCGCGGAATCGATCTTGAAAAAGAGCTGAGGAAATAATGGCCGAGGACGAGAAAAAAGACGTAGAGACGACAGACGAGGACGCCCGGTCCGCGGGTCCTGTCGCGGAGGAGGACACCTCGTCCTCGCAAGCTGCGGGCGAGGAGCCCACCTCCACGCCACCCGCGGACGATGCGCCCGAGGCGGACGACGCTCAGGACGATGCTCCTGCCGAGGAGCCCGCTGCTGCTGAGGAGCCCGCTGAGGAGTCGGCTGCGCCGGCTGCTGCTGCTGAGCCCGTTGACGAGGGTGACGATCTTCCTTGGAAGGAGAGGCGGCGCCTGGAACGCTCGCGCCGTCCGCACGAGGCCGGCCCGGCGCTGAGCCCGGACGAGCGAGCGGCGAAGCGGCTCGCCGATCGCAAGTCCGCAGCGGCCACTCGTCGCAAGACGCGCGCCGCGAGCAAGGCAAAGCACCCCGCGGGGACCGGCACGCCGGTCGCCGAGCACGAGGCCAACGCCGCCAAGGTGCGGCAGGGCATCGTGGTCTCCGACAAAGCGGAGAAAACGATCACCGTCAAGATCGACATCGTCCGCCGTCACCCGACTTACGAGAAGGTCATCCGCCGCTCGCGCACGCTGCACGCGCACGACGAGCAGAATGAGGCCGGCGAGGGCGATGTCGTCCGCGTGGTCGAGACCCGGCCCCTGTCCAAGACCAAGCGCTGGCGCCTGGTCGACGTGGTCGAGAAGGCAAAGTAGGACTACGTGATCCAGCAGGAGTCAAGACTGAAAGTCGCAGACAACTCGGGTGCCCGGGAGATCCTCTGCATCCGGGTCAAGGGCGGCTCGCACCGACGCTACGCCGGTGTCGGCGACGTGATCACGGCGACCGTCAAACAGGCGAGCCCGCAGGGCGGCGTCCGCAAGGGCGAGGTCGTGCAGGCGGTCGTGGTCCGCACCCGCAAGCAGCTGGGCCGCGCCGACGGCACCTACATCAGCTTCGACGAAAACGCCGCGGTCCTGATCGATCCGCAGAGCAACAACCCGCGCGGCACCCGGATTTTCGGGCCCGTCGCCCGCGAGCTCCGCGATCGCAACTTCATGAAAATCGTCTCGCTCGCACCCGAGGTTCTCTGATCGTGGGTCGGACGATGAAGATCAGGAAAGACGACCAGGTGATGGTCATCGGCGGGAAGGACGCGGGCAAGACGGGCCGCGTCGTCCGCACGGAGCCCAAAAAGAACCGCGTCTATGTCGAGCACCTCAACATGATCACGCGCCACGAACGGCCGCGTTCGGTCAAAGACGCCTCGCGTGGCGGAGAGGTCGGCGGCATCGTCAAGAAGGAGGGGCCGATCCACGTCTCCAACGTGATGCTGCTCGACCCCAAAGACAACAAACCGACGCGGGTCGGCGTGCGCCGCGACAAAGGCGGCAAGCGCGAGCGCTTCGCGAAGCGCAGCGGGGTGTCGTTCTAATGGAGGCCGGAACCGTGTCAGCTCAGTCCCAGGCGGCTCCGCCGCCGCGCCTGCGCGACAAATACGAGGAGGAGATCCTGCCGGCGCTGATGCGCAGGTTCAAATACTCCACCCGGATGCAGGCGCCGACGCTGACCAAGATCACCCTCAACATGGGTGTCGGCGAGGGCAAGCAGAACAACAAACTTCTTGAAGCGGCCCAGGAGCAGCTGGCGACGATCGCCGGCCAGCAGCCCAACGTCCGCCGCGCCCGCAAGTCGATCGCGTCCTTCAAAGTCCGCGAGGGGATGCCGGTCGGCCTCTCCGTCACCCTGAGGAGGGCGCGGATGTGGGAGTTCCTCGACCGGCTCTGCTCGATCGCCGTGCCGCGGATCCGCGACTTCCGCGGGCTCAACCCGCGCTCCTTCGACGGCCGCGGCAACTACTCGATGGGCGTCAAAGAGCAGCTGATCTTCCCCGAAATCGACTACGACTCGATCGACGAGGTCCGCGGCCTGGACATCACGATCACGACGACGGCGCAGACCGACCTCGAGGCCTTCGAGTTGCTCCTCGGCCTCGGTATGCCGTTTGCCCAGGAGGGTCGCCCCGGCGGCGCCGACGAGGAGAAGAAGGCCGAAGAAGAGGAGGAGCAGCGCAAAGAGGAGGCGCGGGCGAAAGCCGAGGCCGAGCAGGCCGCCCTCGAGCAGTTGAAAGAGGAGAACCCGGACGCCTACGCAAAGCCCGAGCCGGAAGCCGAGGAGGGCGAGGAGCCCGCCGAGGACGACAAGGGCGACGAGGACGCGGGCGAGAAGCCCGACGAGGAGAATTCAAACGATGGCTAAGACTTCCCAAAAGGTCCGACAGGGCCGCAAACCCAAGTTCAAGACCCGTGGATACAGCCGCTGCCGTCGCTGCGGCCGCCCGCGCGCCGTGTACCGCAAGTTCGGCCTCTGCCGGATCTGCCTGCGCGAGGCTGCGCACGAGGGCTACGTCCCCGGAATGACGAAGTCGAGCTGGTGAGGACGACATGCTGACCGACCCAATAGGCGATTACCTGACCCGGATTCGCAACGCGCTCGGCTCCGGCCTTGACGAGGTGGAGATCCCTGCCTCGGGGCTGAAGATGGAGATGTCCCGCATCCTCAAGGAGCAGGGCTACATCGTCGATTTCAACAAACAGGCCGCGACCGTCGGCGAGGAGATCAAGATCCGCCTCAAGTACACCGAGGACCGCCGTCCGGTGATCCTCGGCCTCAAGCGGATCTCGCGGCCCGGCCGCCGGCGCTACGTCGACCACAAGCAGGTCCCGCGCGTCGATGGCGGCACCGGCACGGCGATCGTCAGCACTTCGGTCGGCGTGATGACCGGCCACGAGGCCAAGCAGAGGGGCGTCGGCGGCGAGGTAGTCGCCTACGTCTGGTGATCAGCGCATGAGTCGAATCGGAAGAAAGCCAATCCCAGTGCCCGAGGCCGTCACGGTCGACATCGCCCCTGGGCGGGTCGCCGTCAAGGGCCCGAAAGGCGAGCTCGACCAGCCCTTCTCGCCCGACATGACCGTCGAGCAGAGCGAGGGCGAACTGACCGTCGCGCGGCCGACCGATCGCGGCGAGCACCGCGCTCTCCACGGCCTCACCCGGAGCCTGATCGCGAACATGGTCGAGGGGGTCACCCAGGGCTTCGAGAAGCGCCTGGAGATCCAGGGCGTCGGCTACAGGGCCGCGCTGAAAGGCCAAAAACTTGAGCTGGCGCTCGGCTACTCGCACCCGGTCACGGTCGAGCCCCCTGAGGGCATCGACTTCGAGGTCCCGCAGCCGACCGAGATCATCGTCCGCGGCATCGACAAGCAGCTCGTCGGCCAGGTCGCGGCAGACATCCGCAAGCGTCGCCCGCCCGAGCCGTACAAGGGCAAGGGAATCCGCTACCGCGACGAGCACGTCGCCCGCAAGGTGGGCAAGCGCGCATGACCGTCACGACGAAGCGCCAGCAGCGCCTGCGCCGCCGACGCCGGGTGCGTTCGCAGATCGTCGGCACCGCCGAGCGCCCGCGGCTCTCGGTGCACCGCTCGAATCGCGGCGTCTTCGCCCAGTTGATCGACGACGCGAAAGGGCACACACTCGCCGCCGTCAACTGGATCGAGCCCGACCTTCGCAAGCTCACCGCGTCCGACCAGGCCAAGCGGGCGGGCGAATTGCTCGCCGAGCGCGGCAAGGCCGCCGGGGTCGAGACCTGCGTCTTCGACCGCGGCGGATACCAGTACCACGGACGGGTCAAGGCCCTCGCCGATGGTGCCCGCGAGGGAGGACTCAAGTTCTAACCGCTACGGTGAGCGACTCGTTATGAAGGGCATGGACATGACAAACGTGGAGACGGTGAGCCCCAGGGGCCTCGATCTCCAGGAGCGGGTGATCGAAATCAACCGCGTCGCCAAGGTGGTCAAGGGCGGCCGGCGCTTCTCGTTCACGGCGCTCGTCGCCGTCGGCGACGAAGAGGGCGTGGTCGGGATCGGCTACGGCAAGGCCCGAGAGGTCCCGCTGGCGATCCAGAAGGGCGTCGAGAACGCCCGCAAGAACTTGATCCGCGTCCCCAAATACGGGCAGACGCTGACCCACAAAATCATCGGCCGCTACGGCGCCGGTCACGTCGTCCTTCGCCCGGCCAGCCCCGGTACCGGCGTGATCGCCGGCGGTGGCGTGCGCGCCGTGCTCGAGCTCGGCGGCGTCCGCGACGTGCTGACCAAGTCGATCGGAACCCAGAACCCGATCAACCTCGTCAAGGCGACCATGGACGGCCTCGTCCGCCTGCGGCGTCCAGAGGAGGTCGCCGAGTTGCGCGGGCTTACCGTCAGCCAGGTACTGGGTGTCGCTCCGAAGGGCTCGGCTGCGGCTCCTGTGGCAGACGCCGCTCCGAGCGAGGCACCGGCCGAGCAGGCGAAAGCTTCGGCCGACGATGCGACCGAGCAGGCGAAAGCCCCGGCCGACGAGGCGACCGAGCAGCCGAGCGAGAATGCCGCCGGCGCTGGCGACGCAGTCGCGGAGCAGGCCGACAAAGGTGGCCAGGGCTCCGGAGCATCTGCCGAGGACAGCGGAAGCGAAGCTGAGCAGTCCTCGGATGATTCATCGACTTCCGCAGGAGAGGAGAAAGCGTGAGCGCTTTGCAGATCAAGCAGATTCGCTCCGCTAATGGGACCAACCCGTCGCAGAAAGCGACGCTGGCAGCACTCGGACTGGGCCGCATCGGCAGGTCGGTCGAGCGGCCCGACAGCCCCCAGCTGCAGGGCCAGATCCGCGTCGTCTCGCATCTCGTCGAGGTCGACGGTGGCTGAGAAAAAAGCCAAAGACGCCGAGAAAGGCGCCGCCAAGGACGAGGAGGCCAAGCCCTCCGAGCGCACCCTGGAGCGCGGCCTGCACAACCTCAAGCCGAAGCCCGGCTCGCGCCGGCCGCGCAAGCGGATCGGCCGTGGCGAGGGGAGCCGCGGCAAGACGTCGGGCCGCGGTCACAAGGGCTACGGCTCGCGCTCGGGCGCCAAGAAGAAGGCGGGCTACGAGGGTGGTCAGAACCCGATCCACATGCGGATGCGAAAGCTCCGGGGCCCGCACAAAAAGACTTCGATGCCGTTTGAGAACTTCCGCACCCGGACGCAGCCGATCAACCTCTCCGATCTCGAGGAGCGCTTCGACGCCGGTGCCGAGGTCAGCCCCGCGGCGCTGAAGGAGAAGGGCCTGGCGAAGCGCAGCCACCCGGTCAAGATCCTCGCCCGCGGCGAGATCAGCAAGAAGTTTGAGGTTCACGCGCACGCCTTCAGCGCGACCGCCAAGGAGAAGATCGAGGCGGCCGGCGGTTCCTGCCACACTCTGGAGCGCTGATGCTCCGGACCATCGCGAACGCCTTCAGCGTCGCAGACATTCGCAAGAAACTCGCCTTCACGGCGGCGATGCTGCTGCTCTACAGGCTGGGTGCCTATATCCCCGCGCCGGGCGTCGACCTCGATGCCGTCAAGGAACTGCAGAGCAACTTCGGCGGCTCCAACATCCTCGGTTTCCTCAACCTCTTCTCGGGCGGCAGCCTCTCGCGCCTCTCGCTCTTCGCGCTCGGGATCATGCCCTACATCACGGCCTCGATCATCCTGCAGCTGCTCACGGTGGTCGTCCCCTCGCTGGAGAAGCTTCAGAAAGAGGGCGAGGTCGGGCAGCAGAAGATCACCCAGTACACGCGCTACCTGACCGTCGGCCTCGCCTTCGGCCAGTCCTTCGGCTATGTGCTCCTCTTCAGGTCCTTCGGCAGCGAATCGGGCGGCAAAAACGTCCTCGGCAGCCTGCAGGGCCCGAAAGTCCTGCTGATCGTGATCAGTTTGACCGCCGGCTGCACCCTGCTCATGTGGCTCGGCGAGCTGATCACCCAGCGCGGCATCGGCAACGGCATCTCGCTGATGATCTTCGCCTCGATCGTCTCCGGCCTACCCGGCGGCATCGAAGCCTGGTGGAACAACCCGGATCAGGTCTTCGTCGTGATGATGCCCTTCATCGCCCTCGCCGTGATCGTCGCGATCGTCTTCGTCCAGGAGGGCCAGCGCCGGATACCGGTGCAATACGCGAAACGCATGGTGGGGCGGAAAATGACTTCCGGCGGCTCGACCTATCTGCCCCTGCGCGTCAACATGGCCGGGGTCATCCCGGTCATCTTCGCCGCCTCGATCATGGCCTTCCCACCGACGGTGGGCCAGCTGCTCAATACGCCCGCGGCGCTCGACTTCGCCGCTTTCTTCAGCCCCAACAGCTGGGCCTACGTGGTCGGCGAGATCTTCTTCATCGTCGTCTTCACCTACTTCTATACGGCGGTCACCTTCAATCCGGTGGATCAGGCCGACAACCTGAAGAAATACGGCGGCTTCATACCCGGCGTACGCCCCGGGAGGCCTACCGCCGAATATCTGGACCGGATCCTCTCGCGCCTCACCTTCCCGGGCGCCCTCTACCTCGGCGCGGTCGCGGCTCTGCCGACGATCCTGATCAGCCAGACCTCGGCCAACTTCTTCTTCGGCGGAACCTCGATCCTGATCGTGATCGGGGTCGCGCTGGACACCGTGAAGCAGCTCGAGGCGCAGCTGATGATGCGCAACTACGAGGGCTTCCTCAAATAGGCCTCCAATGGCCGAGCTGAACCTCGTCCTTCTAGGCCCGCCTGGCAGCGGCAAGGGAACGCAGGGCGAGCGCCTGCACGAAGACCTGCGCCTGCCCTACTACGCGACCGGGGACATCCTGCGCGGGGCCGTGCGCGACGAGACTCCCCTGGGGCGCGAAGCGAAGGAGTACATGGACCGCGGAGACCTGGTCCCGGACGAGGTCATCGTCGGCGTGATCGCCGAGCGGATCGACTCGGCCGAGGCGGCCGACGGCTTCATCCTCGACGGCTTCCCCCGCACCGAGCCGCAGGCGGACGCGCTCAGCTCCCGCCTCTCCGAGCTGGGCCGCGGCGTGACCGGGGTCCTCTTGATCGACGTCGTCGACGATGAGGTCGTCCGGCGGCTGGGCGGCAGGCGGACCTGTGAGGAGAACGGCCACGTCTTCCACGTCGACTTCAACCCGCCCGAGCGCGAGGGCGTCTGCGATCTGGACGGCAGCCCGCTGATCACCCGCGACGACGACAAGCCGGAGGTGATCCGCCACCGGCTCCAGCAGTACCACGAGAAGACGGAGCCGCTGATCGATTACTACGACCGGCAGAGCGTCCTGCGGCGGATCGACGGCGCCCAGACTCCCGAGGACGTCGGTGCCGAGATCGAGCGGACCCTGGCGACCCTGCGGCTCGAAGCCGATGAGGCGATCTAAGGCGCTTTGACCGGGCGGCTAGCGTGTATCGGATGATCCAGCGCAAGAGTCCCGAGCAGGTCGAGAAGATGGCGGTGGCCGGAGCGATCCTGAGCCGCTGCCTGAAGATGGTCGCGTCCAAGGCGAGGGCCGGGTTGACGACCGAGGACCTCGACCAGGCGGCGGAGAAGTTCATCCGCTCTCAGGACGCCGAGCCCGCGTTCAAGGGCTATCGCGGCTTTCCCGGCTCGATCTGCGCCTCGCCGAATTCGATGGTCGTCCACGGCATCCCCGGCCCCTACGAGCTGAAACGCGGCGACGTGCTGTCGATCGACGTCGGCGTGATCAAGGACGGCTGGGTAGCGGACGCCGCGATGACCGTCCCGATCGGCCCGATCTCGCCGCAGGCCCGGGAGCTGCTCGACGTGACCAAAGCGTCACTCTTCGCCGGCGCCGACCAGATGGCCCCGGGGAACCACCTCGGCGACGTCTCCGCCGCGATCCAGCGCTCGGTCGAGATCGAAGGGCTCTCGATCATCCGCACGCTGGTCGGCCACGGCATCGGCCGTGAGATGCACGAGGACCCGCAGGTCCCCAACTTCGGCGAGCCGGGCAAGGGCCCGGTGCTCGAGGAGGGGACCGTGCTGGCGATCGAGCCGATGGTCAATGCGGGCGGGCCGCTGGTCCGCATGGGGGACGACGGCTGGGCCGTCTATTCGGAGGACGGCTCGCTGGCGGCCCACTTCGAGTTCACGATCGCGGTCACCGCCGACGGGCCGCGCATTCTCACCCCCTGGCACGAGGAGACCTGAGCGGGCGAGTAGGGTTCTTTCCCTGCGGTGGGGGTGCCGCAACCGGAAGGAGTGGTTCTTGCGTCGCGTCGCCGTCTCTGTCGCAGCCTCGCTGGTCGTCCTCGTCTCCGTGCTCGCGCCCGGCTCCGCCGGCGCCATCGCGCCGCAGCCGTACGGGGCCAATGACGCGGGCGGCTTCCGCAATGTCCTGCCCCCCGGCGAGAACGGGCTCGACACCCTCGCGCAGGTCTTCACCTTCCGCGCGACCGGCGCTCTGCCCCCGCACTACGCGGACCAGCAGCCGCTCTACGAAAACCTCCTCTACGGCGCGCCTGAATTGACCGACGCCGGCATCGGCTCCTATTACAAGGATGCGACCTTCGGCGTTCCCTCGGGCGAAGTGGCCTCGACGATCGAACCCCGTGCCGGAAGCACGATCGTCCGCGATGCCGCCTACGGAGTGCCGCACATCTACGGGGACACCCGCGCGGCGACGATGTTCGGCGCCGGCTATGCCGGTGCCCAGGACCGGCTCTTCCTGATGGACGTCCTGCGTCATACCGGCCGCGCCGAACTGGCCTCCTTCCTCGGCGGCTCCAATGCCGGAGCCGACGCGTCGCAGTGGGCCTTCGCTCCCTACACGGAAGCGGACCTCGAAAAACAGCTGACCCAGATGCCGGAGCTTTACGGCGCCGAAGGTCAGGAGGCGGTCTCCGATGTCCAGGCCTACGTCGAAGGGATCAACGCCTACGTCGCCGCGGCGCGCACGAACCCGAACCTGAAACCGGGGGAGTACGCCCTCCTCGACCAGCCGATGGAAGACTGGAAACCGACCGACGTGATCGCGATCGCCAGCCTGGTCGGCAGCATCTTCGGTCGCGGCGGCGGCAACGAGCTGCCCTCGGCGCTGACCATGCAGTCGCTGGAAAAGCGGTTCGGTCGCAAGGCCGGGCGCAAGGTCTGGGGCGGCTTCCGCTCCAAGAACGACCCTGAAGCGCCGACCACCACCGCCAAGCGCTTCCCGTATGAGACCGAATCGGCCTTCGCCAAGGCCGGCCTGGCGCTGCCCGACCCGGGCACGGTCACGGAACCGCCGGTCGCGAAGGCGAGTGGCGCCAGCCCTGCGCCCGGCGGCTTCGGGGCGATGATCGAACGGGCCCAGGCCGAAGAAAACCACGCCTCCAATTGGGAGCTGGTCTCCGCCAAGCACTCGACCGACGGCCACCCGATCGCGGTCATGGGCCCCCAGGTCGGGTACTTCGTCCCGTCGATCCTGATGGAGGAGGACCTGCACGGGCCCGGGATCGACGCCCGCGGCGCCGCTTTCGCGGGCATCAACCTCGACGTCCAGCTCGGGCACGGCACCGATTACGCCTGGAGCGCGACCAGTGCCAGCTCCGACAACGTCGACACCTTTGCCGAGGTCCTCTGCAAGGACGCCCTCCACTACCTCTACCGCGGCAAGTGCAAGCCGATGGAAAAACTTGAAAAGTCGGAGAGCTGGGTCGCCAACGTGATCGACCCGACCGAATCCGGGTCGCAGACCCTGACCGCCTACCGCACCGTGCACGGCATCGTCTTCGCCCGGGGCAGGGTGGGCGGGAGGAAGGTGGCATTCGTCCACCAGCGCAGCACCTACTTCCACGAGGCCGACTCGGTGCTCGGCTTCTCGCGGCTGAACGAACCGGGCTTCGTCGACGGCCCCGCCGGGTTCCGCAAGGCCGTCTCGAAGATCGGCTTCACCTTCAACTGGTCCTACGTCGACTCCGAACACATCGCCTACGCCCTATCCGGAGCGATGCCCCAGCGGGCCAAGGGCACCTCGCCTGAATTCCCGATCCTCGGCACCGGGCAATACGACTGGAAGGGCTTCAAGCCGGCGACCCAGACCGCCGCCTACCTGCCGTTCTCCAAGCACCCGCAGGCGGTCGACCCGGACTACATGGTCTCCTGGAACAACAAGCCCGCCCCCGGCTGGTCGGCTTCCGACAGCCAGTACGGCTATGGCTCGATCTTCCGCTCGCAGCTGATCTCAGCCCGGATCAAGGCCGCGACCAAGGGCAAGAAGAAGATGTCGATCTCCCAGCTCGTGCAGGCGATGGAGGAACCGGCCAGCGAGGACCTGCGCGGCGTCAAGCTCCTGCCGATCCTGCTCGACGCGATCGGCAGCCCGAAGTCGCCCGCGCTGAAGCAGGGCGTTGCGACCCTGCGGGCCTGGCAGAAGGCGGGAGCCCACCGCCGTGACCTCAACCGCGACGGAGTCGACGAAGAAACGCCGGCGATCGAGCTGATGGACGCCTGGTGGCCGAAGCTGGTCACCGCCGAGTTCAAGCCGGCGCTCGGCAGGAGCGCGTTCGAACGGCTCCAGGGGATGCTCGAAATCAACGACAAGACGATGGGCTCGCCGGAAGCCCCGGACTTCGAGTCCGGCTGGTGGGGCTACGTCTCAAAGGACCTGCGAGGGATCTTCGGGCCGCGACCGAAGGCCCCGTTCAGCCGCGGCTATTGCGGTGGCGGCTCGAAGGCGAGCTGCCGCTCCCTGTTGCAGAGGTCGCTGAAGTCGGCGCTGGAAGTCACCGGAGCGCAGATGTATGGCGGTGGCGACGGCGCCTGCGCGGCCGACCCCCAGCCGGCCTGTTTTGACCAGAACCGGCCCCGGGTGACCGGCGGCATCGACCTGAAGCCCTTCCCGTTTCAGAACCGCCCGGTCTTCCAACAGGTGGTGACGTTGACCCAGAAGCTCCCTCGCTGACCCGCGGAGGCGTCAATATGTGGGATATGCAGGGGATCGCGAGTCGCGGGTGGCAGTCGCCGGCCTGGATCGGCCCGGCACTCTGCTGCCTGCTGATCGGTGCCGCGATCGCGGCCGCCCCGGCCGCGGCGGAGTCACCGGCGGCTTCCGTTTCCGTCGTCAACGGCAGCCAGGCCAAGCCGGGCCAGTTCCCCTGGATGGCCTACATCACGGCCCGAACGGGGGCGCATGCCGGTTTCAGCTGTTCGGGGACCGTTGTTTCGCCTTATGTGGTGCTGACCGCCGGCCACTGTGTCGAGAGCCCGGAGATCGGCCTGTTGACGCCCGCCGCCGCCTACACGGTCACGACCGGCAGCAGCGACGTCGAAGACAAGACGACCGGCCAGCGGTTGAAGGTGTCGCGTGCGGTCGTCTCCCCGCGCTTCAGCCCCTTCGGCAGTCTCCGCGGGGACGCCGGGCTGCTGATCCTGAAAACGCCGACGAGCGCGCCCCCGATCTCCCTCGCCCATCCGCTGGACGCCGGGCTCGAGGTCGGCGGCGCCGCGGTCATGGTCGCCGGCTGGGGCCTGACCTCGGGCGAAGCGGAACAGGCGCCGACCAAGCTCCGCTGGGGGAGCACGAAGCTGCAGGGCGGCGCCTACTGCCGCCATCACGTCGAAGTCCCGCCGAAGCGATACTCCGAGTCGACCCAGCTCTGCTCCTTCGAGCCGCAGCCCGGGGCATCCTCGCCCTGTTACGGGGACTCCGGCGGGCCGCTGTTCACGCAGACGCCGCAGGGCACCCCGGTGCAGATCGGCATCACCAGCTTCGGCTCGGCCGGCTGCCGACAGAATTCGGCCAACGTCTTCACCCGGGTCGACCGGCTCTCGTCCTGGGTCGACGGCTGGATCGCCGCCTCCACTCCCGGATCGACCCTGCCGAACCCGATCGCCGGGGCGCCGCAGGGCCCGAGGCTGCCGGTGCTCTTTCAGACGACCGCCGAAGAGCTGGTCCACATACGCCTGGCGGAGCAGTTCGGCGCGGCCTTCAAAAACCGCACCTACACGGGGATGTTCTGCGAAAGGCTGACCGAATCGCGTTTCTACTGCAGCGTCATCTGGGAACAGGGGCGCTCGACCTTCTTCGGGTCGATCCAGGTCTACCTGGTCCTTCACCACCAAACGGTCGACTGGGCCGACAGCTTCGCGATCCACAGGGTCGGCACCCGCTGCTCGGAAGAGCCGCACTGGGCCGACCGGTGCCCGATCTCGACCCGGCGCGAGTAAGCGTCAGAATGCGCGCGTGAGCTCGGAGCAGGAGACCTGGTCGGCGGTCGACGCCTTCGTCGGCGCGACGATCGCCGAGGAGGACGAGGCGCTGAGTGCGGCGGTGTCCGCAAGCGCGGCGGCCGGCCTGCCGGAGATCCAGGTGACGCCGGCCCAGGGCAAGCTGCTCCACCTGGTGGCTCGCGCGATCGGCGCCCGCGAGGTCCTCGAGTTCGGAACCCTCGGCGGCTACAGCTCGATCTGGCTGGCACGGGCCTTGCCGGCGGACGGCCGCCTGATCTCGCTCGAGGCGAAGCCTGAGTTCGCCGAGGTCGCCAGGGCGAACATCGACCGGGCCGGGGTGGGGGATCGGGTCGAGATCCGCGTCGGAGCCGCCCTCGACTCGCTGCCGGGCCTCGAGCGCGACGGGGCCGGGCCCTTTGACCTCGTCTTCATCGATGCCGACAAGGCGAACACGCCGAACTACGTCGACTGGGCGTTGGACCGGACCAGGCCTGGCGGCATCGTCATCGCCGACAACGTCGTCCGCGGCGGGACGCTCGCCGAGGAGGCCTCCGACGATCCGGCTACCGTGGCCCAGCGCGCCCTGCACGAGAAACTGGCCGCCGACCCGCGCGCCGAGGCCACCACGATCCAGACCGTGGGGGCGAAGGGCTACGACGGGTTCACCCTGGCGCTCGTCTCCGGGCGGGCCGCCTCCTAGCGGTTTACCTACAACGCCCCGAGGAAGACCTCCTGCTATCTTTCTCGGTCGGCCCAAGGGCCGGTTGAGTGTGCCTGCCGTCCGATTCATGGGACGTGCAGGAGTCCTGTAGTCGATACGAATCCGGAGCAATGAAGGTCCGAGCTTCCGTAAAGCCGATGTGCGAAAAGTGCAAGATCATCCGCCGCAATGGTGCGGTCCTGGTGATCTGCTCGAATCCTCGACACAAGCAGCGCCAGGGCTAGGGCCGGGCACGATGGCACGTATCGCGGGCGTCAACATCCCGGTTCAGAAAAGGGTCGAAGTCGGCCTCACCTACATCTTCGGCATCGGTCAGTCGACCGCCCAGGCGATCCTGGCGGAGACCAAAATCGATTCCAACACCCTCGTCAAAGACCTGACCGAGGACGAGGTGGTCCGCCTGCGCGAAGCGGTCGAGCAGCACGAGGTCGAGGGCGACCTCCGGCGCGAGCGCTCCCAGGACGTCAAAAGGCTGATGGAGATCGGCGCCTACCGCGGCCTCCGCCACCGGCGCGGCCTCCCGGTTCGCGGCCAGCGGACCAAGACCAACGCACGGGGCCGCAAGGGCCCCCGCCGGATGAGCGTCGCCGGCAAGCGCAAGGCACCGCAGAAATAGGCGAACAGAGTGCCGCAGCCGAAAAAACCCGCCAAGGGGCGCTCCCGTAAACGCGTCAAAAAGAACGTGCCCTACGGGCAGGCTCACATCAAGACTTCCTTCAACAACACGATCGTCACCCTGACCGACACCGAAGGCAACGTGATCGCTTGGGAGTCGGCCGGCTCGGCGGGCTTCAAAGGCTCGCGCAAGTCGACTCCGTTCGCCGCCCAGGTGACCGCCGACGCGGCCGCCAAAAAAGGCATGGAACAGGGGCTCGAACGGGTCGAGGTCTTCGCCAAGGGCGCCGGCTCCGGCCGTGAGACGGCGATCCGCTCGCTGCAGGCCGCCGGCCTCGACGTGACCACGGTCAAGGACGTCTCCCCGCAGGCGCACAACGGCTGTCGCCCGAAGAAGCGGCGGAGGGTCTAGATGGCACGCGACACTTCCCCCCAGTGCAAGCAGTGCCGCCGCGAGGGCCAGAAGCTCTTTCTCAAGGGTGAGCGCTGCTTCACCGACAAATGCGGCGTCGAGCGGCGCTCCTACCCGCCCGGCGAGCACGGCCGCGGTCGCATGCGCCAGTCCGAGTACCGCGTACAGCTGCGCGAGAAGCAGAAGACGCGGCGCTACTACCAGGTGCTGGAGAAGCAGTTCCGCGCCTACTACGACAAAGCATCGCGCCAGGACGGCGTCACCGGTGAGAACCTCCTTCGGCTGCTCGAGTCCCGGCTCGACAACGTCCTCGTCCGCCTCGGCTTCGCCGCCTCTCGGCGCCAGTCGCGCCAGCTGATCCGCCACGGTCACTGGCTCGTCAACGGCCGCCGCGTCGACGTCCCCTCCTACCAGGTGCGACCCGAAGACGTGATTTCGATCAAGGCGGATTCCGCCGCGGCCGACACGATTCGCAAAGCGACGGAGCTCGTCTCGACCGTCCCGGCCTGGCTCCAGGCCGACCACGACTCGCTTACCGCCAAGATCCTGCGCTACCCAGAGCGTGCAGAGATCTCGGCGCCGGTACAGGAGCAGCTCATCGTCGAGCTGTACTCCAAGTAGTCCGGGCCCAATTCGCAACACAACTCAAGGACCTCATGACCACTGACTTCCAGGTACCTCGCATCAGCTCAGAGAAAGTCGACGATCGTCGCGGCACCTTCACGATCGAGCCGCTCGACAAGGGCTTCGGCTACACGTTCGGCAACGGCCTCCGCCGCGTCCTGCTCTCCTCGCTGGGCGGCGCCGCGATCACCAGCGTCCGCATCGAGGGGGTTGCACACGAGTTCTCCAGCGTCCCCGGCGTCAAAGAGGACGTCACCGACATCGTCCTCAACCTCAAGGACCTGGTCGTCCGCATGCACACCGACGCCGATGAGGTCGAGGCCCCGCTGGTCGCCACCGGCCCCGGTGAGATCAGGGCGAAGGACATCGACCTGCCTTCCGGCGTCGAGATCCTCAACCCCGAGGCGCCGATCGCGACGCTCGAGAAAAAAACCAAACTCGAGGTGTACCTGACGATCGGCCGCGGCCGTGGCTACTCGCCGGCCGAAGAGAACAAGTCCGACGAGCAGCCGATCGGCGTGATCCCGATCGACTCGATCTTCTCGCCGATTCGGCGTGCTTCCTACGACGTCGCCACCGCCCGCGTCGGCCAGCGCACCGACTTCGACAAACTGACCCTCGATCTCGTGACCGACGGCTCGATCGAGCCCGCGGCGGCGCTGCGCGAGGCCTCTGAGATCCTGATCAAGAGCCTGGCGATCTTCACCGACGCCGACCGGGTCGAGGAGCTGACGGCGCGCGAACCGGTCGCGGCGCCCTCGTCCGACGCGCTCGCCGGCTCGGCCGGCGACGGCGGCGGGGCGAGCGCCAACGGCCTCGACGAGATCCTGATCGAGGAGCTCGAGCTCGGCGTCCGCTCATACAACTGCCTCAAGCGTGCCGGGGTGCAGACGGTCGGCGACCTGGTGCGCAAGTCGCGCTCGGAGCTGAACGCGATCCCGAACTTCGGTCAGAAGTCGATCGAGGAAGTGATCGAGACCCTCCATTCCCGCGGCCTCGATCTCCAGCAGGACTGAGAACCGCAAGAATTCCGGGAGAGAGCAATGCGTCACCGCAAGAAGCGAAACAAGCTCAGTCGCAACTCGGCGCACCGTGACGCCCTGCTCTCCAACCTCTCGAAGCAGCTGATCGAGCACGAGAGGATCGAAACCAGCCAGGCGAAGGCGAAGGCGGTCAAGCCCGAGGTCGAGCAGCTGATCACGCTCGCCAAACGCGGCGACCTGCACGCCCGCCGGCAGGCGCTGGCGACGCTCCACAACGACAAGTTCATCGTTCACAAGCTCTTCGAGGAGGTCGCCCCCCGTTACGTGGAGCGGCCCGGCGGCTACACCAGGATCATCAAGTTGGGGCCGAGGAAATCGGACTCGACCGAGATGGTCTTCCTAGAGCTCGTTTAGCGCCAGGCCGGCGGGTCCTGTCGCCGCAGGAACCAGCCACCCCTTCCGGTAGCTAAAGCTTCCTCAGGGCGGGTACCCCCTACGGCGCCACCCGCCGCTCAGCTGTAGGAAACGGACTCGAGGTAGAGCCCGTGCGGGGGAGCGGTTTCTCCGGCTTCTGAGCGGGGGGCGCCTTCCAGGAGCCGGCTCAGGTCGTCTATCGAGCGGCGGCCGGTGGCTACGTCGAGCTGGGTGCCGACCAGGACGCGGACCATGTTGCGCATGAAGGCGTCGGCGGTGATCAGGAAGGCGCCTGAGTCGCCGTCCCACTCCCAGTCGGCCGTGAAGACAGTGCGCTGAAAATGGACGTGGTCGGTCTGGGTCGGCGTGAAGGCGGTGAAGTCGTGGCTGCCCCGTACGAGGGCGGCGCACTGGTCGAGCGCGTCGCGGTCGAGCCGGTAGGGCCACCAGAGGGCGCGGCCGTCCTCGAAGGGGCTCGAGGCGGCGCGGGCAAGTAGCCGGTAGCGGTAGCTGCGCGAGGTCGCGTCCCCACGGGCGTCGAAGCCCTCCTCGGCGACGGTCGCGGAGCGCACGGTGACGTGGTCGGGGGAGGTCCCATTGAGGCGGTGGGCGAGGCCTTTGGGCAGCGCCTCGTCGGTCTCGAAGCTCGCCACCTGGCCCAGCGCGTGGACCCCCGCGTCGGTCCTGCCGGCCACGGTCAGGGTTGCGGGGGAGCGGAAGATCTTCGCGAGTGCTTCCTCGAGCGCGCCCTGCACCGTCAGTAGTCCCGGTTGGCGCGCCCAGCCGGAAAAGCCGGAACCGTCGTATTCGATGTCGAGGCGGACGCTGGTCACGGGGGCAGTATGCCGCTGGCCCGTCCACCTAGAATCGGCGGCATGCGCGTGCTGCTCACCAACGACGACGGGATAACCGCACCCGGGCTGCAGGCGATGCGCCGTGCCCTCCGCAAGATCGACGGGGTCGAGGTCGACGTGATCGCTCCCGACTCGAATCGCTCGGCCACCGCTCGCAGCATCACGACCCGGTCGCCGCTCACGGTCGAGGAGGTCGAGTTCGACGACGGCGACCTCGGCTACGCGACCGACGGCACCCCGGTCGACTGCGTCCGCTTCGCCGAGCTCGGCCTGGTCGGCGGCAGGCCGGACCTGATCGTCTCCGGGATCAACCACGGGGCCAACCTCGGCGACGACATCACCTACTCGGGGACGGTCGCCGCCGCCTTCGAGGGCATCGTCCTCGGCATTCCCGCCGTCGCCTTCTCGCAGCAGTCCTCCGGGGGCGGCATGGGCTACGTCAGCGGGCAATTCGACTTCACCTGCTCCGCCGCCTTCGGCGCCGAGCTGGTCAGGCGACTGGTCGGCGAGCCGATGCCGGAGGCGACCCTGATCAACGTCAACTGCCCGGCCGGCGAGCCGGCCGGGGTCGAGGTCACAAGACTCGGCAAACGGATCTACAACGACGAGCTGAAGCTGGTCGGCGAGGAGTCGGGTGGCCGCCGGCGCTACGAGATCTACGGCTGGAAACCGGGCTATGAGGAGACCGACGGCACCGACCTCTACGCGGTCGCCCGCGGGCGGGTGTCGGTCACCCCGATCCACTTCGACCTCACCGACCACGGCGGGCTCGAGGCGCTGCGGGGATGGGGCTTCGAGGAGATGCTGGCCGCCAGCGCCCCGACGGCGTGAGCGAGGCGCCCAAAGCCGCCGTCGAGCGCGCCGAGGAGCTGCGCGGCGAGCTTCGCCACCACAACGAGCTCTACTACCGCCGCGACGAGCCGGAGATCGGCGACGACGAATACGACGCCCTGCTCGACGAGCTCCGCGGGATCGAGGCCGAGCACCCTGACCTGGTCAGCCCCGACTCGCCGACCCAGCGGGTGGGGGCGCCGCCCTCGGGCCGCTTCCCCGAGGTCGAGCACGCCGAGCGCATGCTCTCGCTCGGCAACGCCCGCACCGAGGAGGAGATCCGCGCCTGGGAGGGCCGGATCCACAACTTCCTCAAACGATTGGACATCACCGCCTCGGAATTCAGCTACACGACCGAGCCCAAGATCGACGGCCTGGCGATCTCCCTCACCTACGAGGACGGGAGGTTCACCCGCGGCGCCACGCGCGGCGACGGGCGGGTCGGCGAGGACGTGACCAGGAACCTGGAGACGATCGAGGCGATCCCGAAGGAGATCCCCGACGCACCCGCCTTCATCGAAGTGCGCGGCGAGGTCTACCTCTCGATCGAGGACTTCAAAACGGTCAACGAGCGCCGCGCCGCCGAAGAGAAGCCGACCTTCGCCAACCCGCGCAACTCGGCCGCCGGCTCGCTGCGGCAGCTCGATCCGGCGATGTCGGCGGAAAGGCCGCTCTCGATCTGGTGCTACGGCACGGGGGCGACCCGCGGGGTCGACTTCGCCACCCACAGCGAGGAGGTCGAGTGGCTCGCCGCCAAGGGATTCAGGGTCAATCCCGACACCGCTCACCATGACGGGGTCGAGTCGGTGGTCGAGCGCTGTCACTGGTGGGAGGAGCGGCGCGAGCGGCTCGACTACGAGATCGACGGGGTCGTCGCCAAGGTCGACGAGCGGGCGCTGTGGCGGGAGCTGGGCGTCGTCGGGCGCGAGCCGCGCTGGGCGATCGCCTGGAAGTTCCCGCCGACGACGGCGACGACGCGGATGACCAGGGTCGTCTGGAACGTCGGCCGCACCGGGCACCTGGTCCCCTTCGCGATGCTCGAGCCGGTTCACGTCGGGGGCGTCACCGTGACCACCGCGACCCTCCACAACGAGGAGGACCTGGCCCGCAAGGGCGTGCGCGAGGGGGACGAGGTGGTGGTGATGCGTGCCGGGGACGTCATTCCCCAGGTCGTCTCGCCGAAGCTCCCCCGTGAGAACCCGAGGGCGCGCAAGCCCAGGCCGCCGAAGAAATGCCCGGCCTGCGGGACGCCGACGGTGAAACCCGAGGACAGCGTCTTCACGATCTGCCCGAACCGCGCCGGCTGCCCCGGGCAGTCTTTCCAGCACGTCAAGCACTTCGTCAGCAAGGGGGCGATGGACATCGACGGCCTCGGCGAGAAGCAGGCGCTGCGCTTCCTCCAGGACGGCCTGATCGCCGATGTCGGCGATATCTACGACCTCACCGAGGAGCGCCTCAGCGGCCTCGAGGGCTTCGGCGAGGTCTCAGCGGCCAACCTGATCGCCGCCATCGAATATTCCCGTCAGCGGCCCTTCCAGCGCGTCCTGTACGCGCTCGGGCTGCCCGGGGTCGGCTACGTCACGGCCGAGGCGCTGGCGATGCACCTGGGCTCGATCGCCGAGCTGCAGCGCGCCGACCCCGAGCGGATCGAGGAGGTCGAGGGGGTCGGGCCGATCATGGCCGCCCAGATCGCCGAGAGCCTCGCCGACGAGCGCACCGCCGAGCTGATCGCGAAGCTCCGCGAAAAGGGCCTGCGGCTGGAGCTGGATCCGTCGGAAATGCGCAAGGCGGGGGGGCCGCTGGAGGGCAGGACCCTGGTCCTCACCGGCACCCTGCCGGAGCTGACCCGCGAGGAGGCGGGCGCGATGATCAAGGCGGCAGGCGGCAAGGTCACCAATTCGGTCTCGAAGAAAACCGACCACGTTGTCGCCGGCGACAGCCCCGGCTCGAAGCTCGCCAAGGCCGAGGAGCTGGGCGTCGACGTGCTCGACGAAGCCGGCCTGGTCGCGCTGCTCGGCGACTCTCAGTAGCCGGCGATCGCCGCCGCGATCCGGTCCTGCTCGGCGTGGGCGAGCGTCAGGTCGCGCACCCCCGCCATCAGGATCGAGAAGATCATCGTTTTGCCGTCGCCGTTGAAGCAGTAGCCGGAGAGGTTGCTCACCGACGAGATCGTTCCAGTCTTCAGTCGGCAGTGCCCGTCGGCGGCGGTTCCGTGCATGCGGTCGGCAACGGTGCCTTCGTGCCCGGCCAGGGCGAGGTCGGAGATGAAGTCTTCATGGACGAATGAGGTGCGCATCCCTTCCAGCAGCCGGACGACCTGGAGCGGCGAGGCGCGATTCGACCGGGTCAGACCCGAGCCATCGACCTGGTGAACGCCGGAGCCCTTGCCGCGGGCGAACTGCTCCGCGACTTCGGCACCCGCCGTGGTCGTGCCACCGCTGCCGAAATGGGCGCCGAGCAGCTTCAGCAGCATCTCGGCGAAGAAGTTGTTCGAGTTGACGTCGGTCGAGTTGACGATCGCGTCCATGGTCGGCGATTCGACCGAGGCGATCGAGCGGGTGTCGGCATCATCCGCATCACCGAGCGCGACCTGGCCCCTGATCGAGACGCCGGCGTCGTTGAGGGCCCCGGCGAGCTTGGTCGCGGCCAGTCGTGCCGGGTCCGAGGAAAAGCTGTTGGCCCCGGAGTCCGCGAAGCCGGCATTGAAGGAGAGGCCGGACAGCGGCCCGATTTCAGGGCTCGTCGCGTAACCGGAGTCGGCGACGCCGCGCAGCCGGTCGAAGACCGTGTCGTCCGCGTAGAGCCGGCCGGTGACCGCCGTGATTTCCGCACGCGACACGATCTGGCGCTTGAGGTCGTAGAGGTTCGTGCCGAGCCCGCCGAAAAAGCGGTCGATGAACACCGGTGAGCCGAGCACGGGGTCGCCGCCGCCGACCAGGTAGAGGTCCCCGTGGAGCACGCCGTCGCGGTCGACCTTGCCGTCGGCGAGGACTTTGGTCTCGATTCGAGCTTCAGGGCCGAAGTCCGAGAGCACCGCGGAGGTGGTGAAGAGCTTGGTGTTGGAGGCCAGTGGCCGCTGCGTGCGGGCCGCGCGTGCGCAGATCGGCCGGCCGGTCCTGGCATCGACGACGAAAAGCCCGCTGGCGTTGCCTCCACCGAGCACGAGGCGCGAGCGCAGGCCGTTGCAGAACTTCTGGCCTCCGGCGGCGTTCGTAGTAGCAGGCAGGACAAACAGGCCGATTAGGCACAGAATCGCGACGAGTGGGGCGGGGGTCCGTCTCATCTACTGGGATAATCCTCATTCATGGGCAAAGTTGTGGACATCGACTCTCAACCGCGACGAAGCCGTTCGCGCAAACGCCCGTCCAAAACGGCCCTGGTTCTCGGCGGCGGAGGCTTCACCGGCGGCGTCTATGAGATCGGCGCCCTGCGTGCCCTCGACCTCCTCGCGGTCAACAGCACCGTAAACAACTTCGACATCTACGTCGGCACCAGCGCCGGCTCGTTCGTCGCCGGCATGCTTGCCAACGGCATCACCCCCGACGAGATGATGCAGGTGCTGAACGAGCGGGTCCCCTCCGAGCTCGAAGACCTCGACCTCGACAACGTCCTCAAGCCGAACTACTGGGGATTCCTCCAGAAGGCGGCTGAGCTCCCCCTTCGCAGCCTCGAGCTGCTGAGGACCCTGGTGCGGATCGGGGACATCTCCGCGATGGACCTCGGCATCGCCTTCGCCGAGGCTCTGCCCAGCGGCCTCTACTCCGGCTCCGGGGTCTCCGACTACGTCGAAAAAGTCCTCGCCGACGCCGGCAGGGTCAACGACTTCCGCCTCGTCGACCGCGAGCTCTACATCACCGCGACCGACCTCGACACGACCGAGCGCATCGTCTTCGGCGATGAGGCCTGGTCTGACGTGCCGATCTCGAAGGCCGTCCAGTGCTCGACCGCGCTCCCGATCGTCTACAAGCCGGTTGAGCTGAAAGGCCGCCAGCTCGTCGACGGCGGCATCCGCTCGACCACCAACGTCGACATCGCGGTCGAACGCGGAGCGAAATTCATCGTCGTCGTCAATCCCATCGTCCCCTACGTCAACGACTTCCAGAAGACGATCCCGACCATGTTCGGCGACCGCGTCAGGCGCGTCTCGGACATGGGGCTGCCGGCGATCGGCAACCAGATCTTCCGGATCCTCTCCCACGCCCGCCTGCACCAGGCGGTCGAGCAGTGGCAGGAGCGCTACCCGGGCGTCGACATCGTCCTGATCGAGCCCGAGGAGAACGACGAGCTGATGTTCGGCACCCCGATCATGGATTACTCGCGACGCCTGCGAATCGCCCGCCACGGCTTCGAATCGGTGACCGCGATGCTGGCCCGCGACTACGACAGCTTCGAGGAGATCGCCGAGAAGCACGGTCTGGAGATCTCCGGCCGACGCGTCAAACGGGTGGTCGAGCGAGCGTCGGAGGAAGAGCCCGAGCAGACGTCTGCTTGGCGGCGGGTTCTCGAGCAGACGACCTCGGTTCTGCTGCGGCAATCGGGCGAGGCTTCGTAGCTTCGAGCGTTCCCTGGGGGAGGATGTCGGTGCCCTCCGTGAATTGAGGGCTCTCGCGCTTCGCGCTCGTGCCGGAGATCGAGCGCGCCTATGGCGCGCAATTACCGGATTGCATTGCCGCCGCTTCGCGACATTCCCGGAGAGGGCACCGACATCCTCCTCACGGAAGCGCTCCGGCAAGGAGGCTCTCTCGAGGTGCGGCCGAGCAGGACCTCGGCTCAGTGCTTCTGTTGAGCGGGGCCGGGGGTCGGTCCGGCGGAACTTGTGAGCGACCGGAGGGAGCGGGTTCAGCCGGACCGGCCGCCGGCCGCCCCACCACCACAAACTTCAACCCGCGTACAGCGTCTCGATCTCGGCGTCGTGCTTCGCCGTCACCACCGCCCGCTTGACCTTCAGCGTCGGGGTCAGCTCGCCGCTCTCCTGGGAGAGGTCCTGGGGGAGGATCGCGATCTTCTTGACCTGCTCGACCCGGGCGAATTTCTCGTTGATCGTCTCGACGTGGGCTTCGATGTCCTTGCGCACGTCGTCGTTGGCGGCGAGCGCTTCGGGGTCCTCGGGTAGGCCATGCTCCTTGGCGTAGGAGATCGACTCTTCGGGGTCGAGGGTGACCAGCGCGACCAGGTAGGGCCGGCGGTCGCCGACGACCACGCACTGCGAGACGAGCGGGTGCTGCTTGATTTCGTTCTCGAGGTTGGCGGGGGTGATGTTCTTCCCACCGGCGGTGATGATGATGTCCTTTTTCCGGCCGGTGATCTTGATGAAGCCGTCCTCGTCGATCTCGCCGATGTCGCCGGTGTGGAGCCAGCCGTCGACGATCGTCTCGCGGGTCGCCTCCTCGTTCTTGTAATAGCCCTGGAAGACGTTGGGCCCCTTGACCAGGATCTCGCCGTCGTCGGCGATCTTTATCTCGCAGCCGGGGAACGGTTTGCCGATCGTGCCGACCTTGAAGTCCTCCTCGGAGGAGATCGTCGCCGCGGTCGAGGTCTCGGTCATCCCCCAGCCCTCGAGCACGAGCACGCCGGCGGCGTCGAAGAAGCGCAGGATGTCGGGGTTGATCGGAGCCGCGCCGGAGACGGCGAGGCGGATCTTGCCGCCGAACAGGCCACGGATTTTGGACAGGACTTTCTCGTCCGCGAACTTGTATTTGCGCTTCAGCAGGGCGCCCGGGGGCCGTCCCGAGCGCTCGGCCTGCCGCATCTTTTCCCCGGTGCGGATCGACCAGTCGAAGATCGCTTTTTTGAGGCCGCCCTCTTTTTCCATGCCGCTCGTCGCGGCGGTGTAGATCTTCTCGAAGATCCGCGGAACAGAGGGGAAGTAGGTCGGGTGGAGTTCGGAGAGGTTGGGCAGGATCTTGAGCGGGTCCCGCTCCCAATAGGCGATCGTCGTGCCCAGGTCGAAGCTGCCGAGCTGGACCAGCAGGGCGAAGGAGTGGGCCAGCGGCAGGTAGAGGTAGGCGAGGTCTCCGTCTTCGATGACGCTGGTCTCGTTGACCATGTCGAGCATCGCGCGGTAGTTGCCGTGGCTGATCACGCAGCCCTTCGGCGGCCCGGTCGTGCCGGAGGTGTAGATGAAGGTGCAGATGTCGTCGGGGGTGACCGACTGCCAGCGCGCCTCCCACTCGGAGGCGTCGCGCCCGGCGCCGCGGGCAACCAGGTCGTCGAAGGAGATCGCGTCCTCGCTCGACCCGGTCATCCGGATCACCTGCTCGAGCAGCGGCAGGCGCTCGCGGACGGCGCGGATCTTCTCCATCTGCTCGTCGTCCTCGACCACGACGATCTTGGCGTCGGAGTTCTCCAGCACGTACTGGCACTCCTCCGGCGAGTTGGTCTGGTAGATCGGGACGACGGTCGCGCCGGCCGAGAGCGCAGCGAAGTCGAAGTACGTCCACTCGGGCCGGGTGTTGCCGAGAATCGAGACCTTGTCGCCCTTGGCGACGCCGAGGGCGATCAGCCCGAGCGAGAGCGAGCGGACGATCTCGCCGACCTCGGCAAAGCTCTTGTCGGCCCACTGCTCGCCGTCGCGATATCTAACCGCCGGGGCAGATCCGTACATCTGTGCCGACAGGGGAAGGAGGTCGGCAAGCGTCTTCGATTTGGTTCCCCGCCCCATGCGGGGGAAAAGTCTAGTCGAGGGCCTGCCCTAGGCGGCCGAGGCCCGCCTTTGTTCAACCTGCGCAGGTTCCTCGCGCAGAGAGGCGCGGAAGAGGGATTTGTCGATCCGGCCCCGGAAGACCGGTATCCCCATCTCGAGGCACCTGCCGATCACCTCCTGCCGTTTCATGTGCAGCTCGTCGGCAAGCTCGGAAGGGGTCAGGTGATTGGCCACGCGGGGACCTCCCTTGGTCGAATATCGAGTAAGGGAAAAATCTATCCCGCCGGGCTGACGTGTCAACAGGTTCGGCCGCAAGTTCCGGCGTTCGCCGATCGGGATAATGGGCTCCGTGAGCGAGGCAGCCGCCACACCACTGCCGCGACGCGGCCGGATCTGGGTGATCCTGCTGCTCGCCCTGGCGCTGTTCGGGCTCGGCTACGCGATCGTCGAAATCGCGACCAAACCCCCCGGCAGCGGATTCGTCCGGGTCCAGGGGATCGCCAACTCGCAGGAGATCTTCGGCGGCGTCCCCCAGGAAGGGGAGCGGGTCGGCTCCTCGGACGCGCCGATCTCGATCCAGTACTTCGCCGACCTCCAGTGCGGGAGCTGCCGGGAAAACTTCCTGGCGACGATCCCGACCCTGGTCACCGACTACGCCCGGCCCGGCGAAGTCCAGCTTCTATTGCGCCACTACTCGGTCGCCGAGAACCCGCTCGAGGTCGGCTTCTTCGGCGCCGAGGCCGCCGCCGCCCAGGGCTATGGATGGCAATACACGTATCTCTTTTTCCGCAACCAGAGCGAGGCGGAACGGTTGGGGGTAGACAGTGACTTCATGGAATCCCTGGCCGGTTCGATCGGCGAACTCGAAATCGTCGAATGGAAGGAAGACCTGGAACGGGAAGAAGATCGCGAGGGCCCGGTCAAGCTGCGGCTCGAGAGCTACGACAAGCTCGGCGCCGAGCTCGGCATCCGCACGAAGCCGGCCGGAGTCATCAGTGGCCCGGGAGGAACCCGCACGCTTCAGGACGGCCCGACCCTGGTGCAGTTCGAAAAGGCTATTGCCGCAGTCCGCTGACGGGCGGCCGCCTGCGGCGGCCGCCCTACACTCCAGCGGAGGGTCTTTCAGTCGGGGCGCCCGGATTTGAACCGGGGACCTCACCGACCCGAACGGTGCGCGCTACCAGGCTGCGCCACGCCCCGAGTGCGCGGATTATCACAGAGACAGGGACGATCGCCGATGACAGCCAAGCTCGCGACGCTCACGGCCCTGCTCGCCCTGCTTCTCTTCGTCCCCGCCGCCCACGCCGCCCCCGCGCCCTCCAGCTTCGCCGGGATCATCCCGCAGGGCGATCTGACCGAAGAAGACTTCTCGCTGATGCGAAGCAGTGGCGTCTCCAGCATCAGGCTGCCGCTCTACTGGCCCGGCGTCCAGCCCGAAAACCGCTTCGTCGCCGAACCCGATTTCGACGCCTTCGACCGCCAGGTGAAGCAGGCGGCGGAATTCGGCATCAGCGTCTTCCCCTTCGTCTGGGGGACGCCCGATTGGGTCGGTCCCCAGAACACGCGGATGCCGGTCGAAAACATCTGGCAGCGCTCCGCCTGGCGCGCTTTCCTGCGGCAGGCGGTCGACCGCTACGGGCCTCAGGGCTCCTTCTGGGAGGAACACACGGCGGTCGAGTACCGGCCGATCCGCGAATGGGAGATTTGGAACGAGGAGAACATCGTCACCTTCGCCTGGCCCACCGGGCCGCAGAGATACGCGGTCCTGCTGCGCGAATCGGGCCGGGTGCTCCACTCGGCCGACCCGGGCTCGAAGGTGATCGCCGGCGGGCTCTTCGGGCGGCCGCTCCAGGTCCCGCCGAACACCCCTTCGGGCGGCTTCCTCTCCGGCCTCTACCGCCAGCAGCCGATCAAGAAGTTCTTCGACGGCATCGCCCTTCATCCCTATGTCTCCGACGCCGGCGCGATGGTGGCGATCATCCGCAACCTGCGCCGGGTGATGAAGGTCCACCACGACGCCGGGACTCCCCTCTACGTGACCGAGCTCGGCTGGGGCTCTGACAGCTTCGAGTCGCGCTGGGAGCGGGGCCTGCAGGGCCAGGCGCGCGAGCTGAACGAGGCGATGTCGATGCTCGTCAGCCATCGGCGCCAGTGGCGTATCGGCGGGGTCTGGTGGTTCTCCTGGATCGACTGGAACGGCGCCTGCCAGTTCTGCGACTCGGCCGGGCTGCTCACCGGCGACCGCGAAGCGAAGCCCTCCTGGTACCTCTTCAACGCCTGGACCGGAGGCGACCCCGACACGGTCCCGCGCGCCTCCTTCGGGGGCTGAGCGGCGGCTCAGGCAGGGGCGCCGTCGCGGTCGACCTCGCGCAGCGCCGTCAGGACCTCGTCGGCGAGCCGCGAGCCGTCCTCGGCGCGCAACGGCGTCGCGTTGACGCGGAAGATGGTCCCCTCGCGGTCGAGCTCCTCGACCGAGACGCTGGGCGAGTAGCGGGTCGGGACCGAGATCGCCTCGAGCAGCGCTTCCTCGACCTGCTTGGGGCTGGCGTCGGCGGGGAAGCGGGCCCGAAGGTCGACCTTCTCGGGCTCGCGCAGGGGCACGACGACGAGGTTGATCAGCACGCTGTTGGGGACCAGCAGACGGTCGGCGCCCTGGACCAGGGTCGTGTAGAAGAGGCCGAGCGAGCTGACCGTCCCCTCCAGCGAGCCCGCCAGCGCCCCGCCGACGAGGCGCACCCGTTCGCCGACGCGGAAGGGCCGCGTGCTCTGCAGGAGGATCCCGGCGAAGACCCCGGCGAGTGTCTGCTGCGCGGCGAGCCCGAGGACGATCGCGGTGAAGGCGCCGCCGACCGCGAGCGCCGCAGCGTCGACTCCGGCGATCCGCAGGGCGAGGATGACCACCGCGGCCATCGCCGAGAGCCGCAGAAGGAAGCCGAGCGAGCCGGCGGTCGCCGGGTCGAGCCGGCGGTAGAGCCGGGGGGAGAGGGCCTGCCCCAGCCAGTGGGTGGCGAGCGACCCGACGATGACGAGGACGGCGACCGTCGCGACCCGGACCCACTCGCCGTGTCCGGGCAGCAGCTCGCGCCTTCGGCTGTAGACGAAGAGGGTCGCGGCGAAGACGAGGAGGGCCACCAGCGGGCCGATCAGGCCTTTGCGCGCGCCCCGGGGCTGGAGCTCCTCGCCCAGGCCCAGCGAGTGCCAGGCGTGGCGCCTGGTCTCGAATAGCTCACGGGGTAGTTTTCGTCGTGGAGAGACGGGCATCGTGTTCGAATACCCGGGTGGACCCGCGCCCATGCGCGATACTCTGTTTTTAGTAAAAGTCTTTCGAAGCGCGAAAGGGAGGTGGAGCGACTTTGGACGGCCTGATCATCATCGTCCTGGCTGTGGGGCTGGCCGGTGTGGCTGCCCTTCTCGGCCGTTCCGTGCTGCGGATGCGGGGCGCCATGCGCCGCTTCGAGGTGCTCAACAAGATCGCCGAGGTCTCCGATCGCGGCGGCTCGCTGGAGGAGACGCTCGACATCGTCTGCGAGGTGCTCGTCCCCGAGGTCGCCGACTTCTGCATGATCGACCTGATCCGCGACGCCGGCATCGAACGGGTCGCGGTCCGGGTCGGCCCTGGCAGGAGCGAGGAGACGACGGCCTACCTCGCCGGGCGTCGGCCCTCGCTGCCCGAGCCGATGGAAACCGGGGTCGAGGAGACTCCCGTGCAGCCCCGGTTCTTCGAGCGGGTCACCGAGACCGAGCTCGTCGAGCTCGCCCATGACGACGGGCCGGACCTGGAGCTCCTCCGCGGGCTCGACATGCGCTCCGCGATCACCGTCGCTCTGCGAGCCCGGGGCAAACTGACCGGAGCCCTGACCCTGGCAGTCGGTTGGTCTGGGAGGCGATATCGCCAGGAGCACGCCGATTTCGCCCGTGTCCTATCCGGACGCGTGGCCCTGACGCTCGAGAACGCCGGCCTCTTCTCCGACCTCGAGCGCTCCGAAGGGGAACGCTCGGATATCGCTCGGACCCTCCAGCAGGGCCTGCTGCCACCGCCGCTGCCGCACATCCCGGGCTGGTCCGTCGCCGCCTCCTACCGGCCGGCAGGGGCCGAGAACGAGGTCGGCGGCGACTTCTACGACGCCTTTCCGGCGGCCGGCGGCTGGATGCTCGTCGTCGGCGATGTCACCGGCCGCGGCGCCCGCGCCGCCTCGGTCACCGCGCAGGCCCGGTACACGCTTCGCACCGCCGCCGCCCTGACCGGCGACCCGCTGGTCGCGCTCGCCACGCTCAATCGCGCTCTGCTCGCCCGCGGCGACTCGGCGCTCTGTAGCGTCGCCGCGATGGCGATCTCGGACAATCCGCGCCAGCCGGTGCGGCTGGCCGTCGCCGGCCACCCGCCGCCGCTTCTGATCGACGGTGAGGAGATCCGCGAGATCACCGGCGAGGGACCCGTCCTCGGGGCCTTCCTGGATGCCACCTGGGCCCTCGATACGACGGTGATCGAGCCCGGGCAGCACGTGGTCGTCGTCACCGACGGAATCGCCGAGGCGTGCGGCGAGGGCGGCCGCTTCGGCGAGGAGCGCCTCCGCGCCGAGCTCGGCGGCGCCACCAGTCCGGTGGAGATCGTGCAGCGCCTGGAAGGCGCCCTGCAGGGATTCACCGGCGGCGTGCTCGAAGACGACGTCGCGATCCTGGCCCTGTCGCCGAGCCTTGCTGCTCCGGGGGCCGCGGGCCTGTCGCTCGCATCGGCTCAAGCGGTTGCCGGGACGGGCGGCTTCGGGGGCGGACATGGATGACAGCTCGCGACTCCTGGTCGAGCGCCTCTTCGATTCCTTCAATCGGCGCGATGCCGAGGAGATCGTCGCGATCTGCGACGAGCGGATGGAGTTCTTCACGGTCACGGCCGAGGAGGCCGGCCACTCGAACCCCTACGTCGGCTCAGACGGGCTCAGGGCGTACCTCGACGACGTTGCCACGGTCTGGGAGGACCTGTTGATCACCCCGCAGGAGGTCGAGCAGGAGCAGGGCATGCTGCTGGTCAGGGGACGCGTCTACCTGCGCAGTCACTCCCTCGGGATCCGGGACCTGCCGACCGGCTGGATCTGGGAGGTGCTCGATGGGCGCTTCATCCGCGGCCAGGTCTTCATCGACCCCGACGAGGCGACGAGGCGGTTCAGCGACGCAGCTCGGACAGGGCAGCGTCCCGATCCGGATGCATCGAGATCGATGAACCGACTCCGGTGATCTTCAGGATCCGCTGCACCTGGTCGTTCGAGCAGCAGAGGACCAGGCGGCCCTCACCATCGCCGACGGCATCGCGGTCGAGGCGCTGCCAGGCGCGGACGATCACCGCGATCCCGGTCGAGTCGATGAACTCGCAGGAGGAGAGGTCGATGATCACGGAATCGGCCTCGGTGGCGTTGAGCGGATCCTCGAGCCCCGGCGCCGTGCTGAGGTCCAGCTCGCCCCTAACGGTGAAGATGCTGATGCCGTCGTCCAGGGACTCCTCTTGCAGCTCGAAAGGCGTAGGCGTCACCGGCCGATGCTATCGCGGGGCCAATTTGGTTTGCCGCGGAGGCTGATGCGGGTAGCGAATTGGCTTGAAATCGGCAGATATATGCTCGTGCGCGACGGAGCAGTCCAAATTCCGGCGAAGATCGCGGCAGATGTCAGAAAGGTCCACCACCAAAGAGGTGCCAAGGGGACTCGAAATATCGCTTCCCGCACGGGCGGAGAATGTGGCGGTGATCCGCCACGCCCTGGCCGGGCTCGCGGAGCAGATCGGTATGGACGACCCGGGCATCGCCGACCTGAAGACCGTCGTCACCGAGGCCTGCATGAACGTCGCCGTCCATGCCTACGAAGGTGACCCGGGCCCGCTGAGCGTCATCGCGGAGCCCGATTCGGACGGCCTTACCGTGATCGTGCGCGATTCCGGCGTGGGGATCCGGCCGCGCGCCGACCTCGAGCAGCCCAGCCTCCGGCTCGGCCTCTCTCTGATCGCGGCCCTCTCGAGCAGCTTCTCCTTCTCCGGCGGCCTCGACCGCGGGACCGAGATCGAGATGCGGATCCCGCTCTCCGGCGGCGGCGCCGTCGAGGGCGGCCCGCCGGCTTCGGTCGAGGTGCCCGCGGATGAGACCGAGATCCTCGTCCGCAGCCCCGAGCTGCTCGCCCCGGTGCTGGCCCGTGTCGTCGGGGTTCTCGCCGCGCGGCGGGAGCTCCCGGTCGAGCGCGTCTCGGACGCGGTGCTCCTCACCGACGCGATCGCCGCCGCGGCCCCGCAGCGCTTTGCCGATGACAGCGTCAGGCTCGCGCTCGCCGACGAGGAAGACGGGGTGGTGGTCCGCCTCGGCCCGATGGAGGCGGGTGGCGCCGAAAGCATCCGCTCGGAATTGGTGCTGCCCGAAGTGGGCGGCTCGCTGGAGTCCCTGGCCGACGACTTCTCCGTCGATGCGACGGCCGAGGGCGACTACCTGGCGATCCGCTTCAGCGCTCCGGCTCCTGCTCCTTGACCTGCTCGCGGATGCTCGCCAGGGCACGCCGCAGGATCCGCGAGACGTGCATCTGGGAGTGGCCGATCTGATCGGCGATCTGAGACTGGGTCATGTCGTCGACGAAGCGCAGGCGCAGCACCAGGCGCTCGCGCTCGTCGAGCTGGGGAAGAGCCGAGTCGAGTGCGATCCGGCCCTCGACCAGCTCGAAGTTCTTGTCCTCCTCGCCGATCCAGTCGGCCGGCTGGGCTTCCTCGGACTCGTCGCCACCGGCCGGCCGGTCGAGCGAGAGCGGGCGGCGGTTGTGGTTCGCCTCCAGGACTTCCAGGACATCGGTCGGCTCGAGCTCGAGCCGCTCGGCGATCTCGGGGACCGAGGGTGATCGCTGCAGTTTCTCGGTCAGCTGCGAGATCGCCTTGTCGACCTGGGCCATGCGGTCGTGCAGGCCGCGCGGAACCCGCACGGTCCAGGCACGGTCGCGAAAATGCCGTTTGAGCTCGCCGAGGATCGTCGGCGAAGCGAAGGCGCTGAACGGGATGCCACGCTCCGGGTCGAAGCGGTCGACGGCGTTGACCAGGGCCAGGCTGGCGACCTGAAGCAGGTCGTCGAAGGACTCGCTGGCGCCGCGGTAGCGGCGGGCGAGGCGTCTGGCGAAGGGCAGGTTGCGAGCGACCAACTCCTCCCGGATCGCCGGGTCGCGGGTCTCCGTGAACCGCTTCCAGAGGGCGGCTTCGTCCGAGAGCCGCTCGCGCGGCCCAGGGCTCGATGCCTGCGCGTTCTCTGCTCCGTCGCTCATCGCCTTGCCACCGTAGCTGGCGGCGCCAGCAGAGTACCCCTGCCCCGCGTGCGGTCAAACCTCTCGATCCGGCGGTTCCCGGTTCGGGCAGTGGGTAGTGGAAGCCCGGCGCCGGTTAGGCTCCGCAGGACTTTCAATCCGATCTGAGGAGACCCCAGATGGCTTACGAGGTACCCGACCTTCCATACGCATACGACGCTCTCGAGCCGCATATCGACGAGGCGACGATGAAGGTGCACCACGACAAACACCACCAGGCGTACGTCGACAAAGCGAATGCCGCCCTCGAGGGCACGGAGTGGGCGGACAAGGACGTCGAGGACGTCCTCAAGAGCCTCTCCAGCTTGCCCGACGACAAGCAGGGCCCGGTTCGCAACAACGCCGGCGGCCACTACAACCACTCGCTCTTCTGGCAGATGCTGAGCCCGGACGGCGGCGGCGAGCCCGACGGCGACCTCGCTGCGGGGATCTCCGAGGCTTTCGGCTCCTTCGACTCCTTCAAGGACCAGTTCAAAGAAGCGGGCATCGGGCAGTTCGGCTCCGGCTGGGCCTGGCTGGTCCACGACGGCAGCGGCCTGGCGATCGCCAAAACCCCGAACCAGGACTCGCCGATCTCCGACGGCAAGACGCCGCTGCTCGGCTGCGACGTCTGGGAGCACGCCTACTACCTGAAGTACCAGAACAAGCGCCCTGACTACATCGACGCCTTCTGGAACGTCGTCAACTGGGAGTACGTCGCCCAGCGCCTCGCCGACGCCGGCTGAGCTAGCGGGCGATCGGGGTCGCCGGCCGCGCTGCCTCGGGGAGGTGGCGCGGCTCGGCACCCTCTTTGAGGGGAATCCTGCTCATCGCGTGCTCGGCCTTGGCGGTGATCGTCAGGCTCGGGTTGACGCCGGGGTTGGCGGGCATCGCGGCGCCATCGGTGACCAGCATGTTCTCGTAGCCGAAAACGCGGTTGCCTGAGTCGACGACCCCCGAGTCGGCGTCGGCGCCGACCACCGCGCCGCCGAGGATGTGGGCGGTCGTCGGCACATTTTGGATCGACTCGGTGAGGGCGCTCTGCGGGATCCCGCCGGTTTTGGCGGCGAACCAGCGTGCGGCCTGCGCAGCCGCCGGCAGGTAGATCGGGTTGGGGCGGCTCGAATCCTGCTCGGTCTGAAGGCGCACGCCCTTGCCGAACAGCTTGCGCTTCGGTTTCAGGTGCATGGCGGCGTCGACGGTCTGCATCACGAGCAGGATCACGGTGCGTCGCGACCACTTCAGGGGGACGACCATCCGCAGGGCCTGCAGGGGGTGCCGGATCATCTCGGCGATCCACTTCAGCGGCCGCGTCAATCTCGTTCCCGGGCCGGCCATCGCCGTGAAGGTGTTGCTCATCACGTCGCCCGCCTCGCCGTAGGTGACGACCTCGATGTGGGTGTCGGGGTCGGGGTAGATGCTCGATGTGATCGCCACCGAGCGGCTGAAGTCGCGGTCGTCGTTGCGGGCGGTGACCGACTGGATCGACTCCGAGTTGGTGCGGATCACGTCGCCGATGCGCTCGGAGAGGCGGGGCAGGGAGCCGCTGTGCTTGCAGTTGGCGAGCAGGTTGTTCGTGCCCAGGGCACCGGCGGCGACGACCACCCCGCGGGCCCTGACCTTGTGCCGGCGCTTGCGCAGCCAGGAGCCGGAGCGCTCATGGGTGATCTCATAGCCGTCGGAGCCGTCGGCGGCGCCGATCGGCCTCACCTCTGTCACCTGGCGTTCGGGGAAGATCCGCACGCCGAGCTTCTCGGCGAACCAGAGGTAGTTCTTCATCAGCGTGTTCTTGGCGCCGTGCCGGCAGCCGACCATGCAGCTGCCGCAGCGCATGCAACCGGTCCGCGCCGGCCCCTCTCCTTCGAAGAACGGGTCCTCGACCTCGACCCCGGGCTGGTCGAAGAAGACGCCGACCTTGGTGTTGGTGAAGGTCTCGCCGACGCCGATTTCCTCGGCGTATTCCTTGAGCAGCACGTCGGCCGGGCCCATCCCCTCGTACTCGACGACCCCGAGCATCCGCTCGGCCGTGTCGTAGTGGGGGGCAAGCTCAGCCTCCCAGTTGCCGAGGTCGGCCCACTGGCGGTCCTCGAAGAAGCTCGGGCGAGCCCGGTACAGGGTGTTCGCGTAGCCGAGGCTGCCGCCGCCGACGCCGCTGCCGGAGACGACGAAGACGTCCTTGAAGAAGGTCATCCGCAGAACACCCCGCATGCCCCACTTCGGCCACCAGAAGTAGCGGCGCGGTTCGCGCAGCGTCGACTCGGCGAAGTCCTCGTCGCGGAAGCGGCTGCCGCACTCGAGGACGGCGACGCTGTAGCCCTTCTCGGCGAGGCGCAGGGCCGAGACCGAGCCCCCGAAGCCCGAGCCGATCACCACCCAGTCGACGTCGAAGTCCGTCATCGGGCTCAGGCCGGGCTCAGGCCTCGCCGGGCGCGAGCGGGCGGAAGTCGGAGGTGCGCGCCCCGCAGACCGGACAGAACCAGTCTTTCGGGATGTCCTCGAAGGCGGTTCCCGGCGGGATGCCGCCGTCGGGGTCGCCGATCGCCGGGTCGTAGATGAACCCGCAGCTCTCGCAGATCCAGAGGGTCGCTTCCTTGGTCGCCTCCATCAGGGGATCCTAGAAACGCCCGCGGCTCAGTCTTTTGTGAAGCTGACCGCGACCGGCTCGCGGTCGGTCGGATCTTCGATCTCGAAGAAGGTCCGTTTCTCGAAATTGCCCTGGTTGGCGATGATCGAGCCCGGGAACTGTTCGATGTCGGTGTTGTAGGCCTGCACGTTCGAGTTGTAGATCCGGCGCGAGGCCTGGATCTCGTCCTCGAGCTCGGAGAGGTTGCGGCTCAGCTGCTGGAAGTTCTCCGTAGCCCGCAGGGTCGGGTAGTTCTCGGCGACCGCTTTGACGTCGGCCAGCGCCTGCGTGAGTTTCTGCTCGGCCTGGGCGGTCTCCTGGACCCCCTGGGCCTGCATCGCCGCAGCCCGTGCCTGCGTCGTTTTCTCGAAGGTCTGGCTCTCGTGCTCGGCGTAGCCCTTGACCGTCTCGACCAGGTTGGGGACGAGGTCGTGACGCCGCTTGAGCTGGACGTCGATCCCGCTCCAGGCCTCGTCGACCCGGTTGCGCGCCGATATGAAGCCGTTGCGCTTGGCGATCCAATAGAGGACGCCGATGACGATGATCGCGACGATGACGATGAGGGCGATAAGCATGAACGCGCTCCTGTAGTGGGACCGAGGCTCACCATCCTACCCGCATAGGATCGAGCGATGAGCGCCAAGCAGGAAGCCCAGGAATGGGCGGACACCGTGCGTAAGTTCGGCGAGCGCCACGACCTCACCTACGAGGAGGTCGGCGGCATCAATCCGAAAGACGCGCCGGTGGCCCTCTGCGTCGGCGGGACCAACCGGCTGACGGGCCAGCTGGCGCCGGAGTTCTGGGGATCCTGCTGCGACGCCGACGAAAAGGAGGTGGGCGGTCTCTTCAGCAAGGCGATCCTGCCGACAGCGATCCTCGTCAAGGCCCACATGCCGGATCTGGCCAAGGTCGTACCTGCCTTCAACGTCGAGTCGATCGAGGGCACCGAGGCCCTCACCCAGCACCTGACCAGGAAGGTCGAGTTCGAGTCGATCGACTTCAACAAGCGCTTCATCGCGACCGTTCCCAAGGAGTACGACCCGATCGCCCTGCGTGAGCTCTTCAGCCCCGGCTTCCTCGCCTGGACGACGACGATGACCGGGGAAATCGACTTCGGCATCAACGATCGCCAGCTCTGGTTCCTCTGGCACCTCGAGGAGCGCGGCGAGGGTGAGCTCAAAGAGGCGCTGAAAAACGCCGGACAGCTCTTCCGGCGGTTGCAGGGGGAGATGGAAGAGGACGGCCTCCACACCTACCCGCCCGGCCCCTGGCACGCCGGCCTGGAGCCGTTCCCCGACGCCTAGCGGTCCCTGGGCCCGGCTCAGGCCGGGTAGTCGGCGTCGCCGGGAAGGACGACGCGGTGATTCTCGGCATCGCCGATCACCTTCGGCAGGATCGCCTGGGTTGGCCGCTCGCGGTGAGCGCTGAGGGCCTCGTCGGCGTTCGCGAAGGGGAGGAGTTCCTGGAGCTGCCTGACGGTCGGGAAGGCAAGCGCGATCTCGCCGTCCTCCTGGGCGGCGAGCGCCGCGCCCGGCTCGAACCAGGTCGCCTCCACCGTCTCGACCCCGTCGGCCTTGGGCGGCGTGTGGGCAGGGGCGAGGGCGAGGAAGAACCAGGCATCGAAGCGGGTGGAGATCACCTCCGGGGTGATCCAGCGCGAGAAGAGGACGAGCTCCTCCTCGCTGGGCAGCTCGATCGCCGCCTCCTCGGCGAGCTCGCGCCGGGCGCAGGCGCGGTGGCCGTCCTCGCCATCGCCGTCGGCCGGGTCGACCGCGCCGCCTGGAAAGACCCAGACTCCGGGCATGAACTTGGCGCTGTCGGCCCGCTTCAGCAGAAGCACCTCGAGCGCCCTGTCCTTGTGGCGTCCGCCGCGGCGCAGGAGGACCACGGACGCCGCCGCGCGCGGGGTCGCGGGCGTTCCCAAGTTGGGGGCCTCGGCCGGTCCGCGCTGACGCTCATCCGGGGTCACGCCCCGACCCTACCTCCGTGGCCCGACCCTTCCGGGCCGCAGAGCTGAGCCCTCAGGGGCGGTCCAGCGCCTGGCGGCGCGCGCGCCGTGACCAGCCGCGGTGGACCAGCCAGCCGATCAGGAGGAGGAGCGCGAGCGGGGCGAGGATCGCGGCGGCGATCACGATCACGCCGGCGGCGACGGCGAGGACCCGGCCGGCGCCGTGCAGCCCGTCGCCGATTCCCCAGGTCCCTCCGCCGCCGGACCCGTCGCTCTCGCCGTCGGTCTCGATCCGCAGCGAGACGCGCGAGAGGTTCGATCGGCGTTCGAGGGTCGAGAGGCGCGAGCGGATCGTCGCGGCCTTGGCGCGCGCGGTGCGCAGCTCCGCTTCGACCGCCGCCCGTTCGGCGTCGGAGTCCGCCTCGGCGAGCCGGCCGAGCAGGCCCCGGACGGCGGCGTTGGCGTCCTCGAGGTGTTCGCCGGCGCCGATCGTCGGCGCGGTGATGTCCGAGGTGGACTCGTGGCGGGTGCGCACCGAGGCGATCGAAGAGAAGGAGGCCATCGCATCGCTCAACTTCGCCGAGGGGATCAGGAGCTCGAAGCGGGCGCCCGCCCGCCCGGCGCGGCCGTCGCGGATCGAGGAGTCGAGGACGATCCCGTTCGCGGCGTGTACGGCTTCGAAGACCTGGGCCGCGTCTTCACGGACCTCGGAGGGCTCCGCGGCGAGCACGATCTGCGCCGCCCGCTCGATGTCGCGGTGGGCGGTTCCCGAGGCGTAGGGGCCGACTTCGACCGGCTGCGCGGTGCTGCCGGCTGCCTCCTGGTAGTTGCCGCTCGCCTTCGAGGCGCTGGTCGCCGGAGGCGCGTCGTCGTACTGCGCTTCGGGTGACCCTTGGCCGGACCCGTGCGAGGCCGCCGCGCCGTGGGCGCCTTGCGACCGGCCCGGGGCCGCCGCGGCGCCCTCTTCGGTGACCCTGGGAATCGAGCTTTCGAACTGAATCCCGCGCCAGTCGGGAATCGTCGACCTTTGAGACTGCGAGTCGACCGCCACCGAGTTGGTGCCCTCGCCGTCATTGCCGGTCACGATCACCGCGGTCGAGATCGCGATCGCGGCCAGCGCGACGCCGCCGGCGGGAACCAGGAACCGTCGCGGCGGGGTCGAGCTCAGCCGTTCGCCGAGCCGCGCCAGCCAGGCCTTTGGCGAGCGCGGGTCGGGGAAGCCGTCGGCGACCGCCTGGTCCAGCTCGGCCGCGAACTCCGGCTTCGGCCGCGGTCGAATCGCCCGCAGCGTCGCCTCCAGTTGCTCATCACCGATCGGCTTCATCGCATGCCTCCCTCAGCTTCGTCATCGCCCGGTGCAGCCGGGTCCCCGCGTTCGACTCGGAGATCCCGAGCACCTCCGCCATCTCGGCGTTTTCGAGCCCGGCAAAGAATTTGAGGGCGATCAGCTCGCGCTCCCCGGCGGCGAGGTGACCGAGGGCAGCGGCGACGGCGAGGCGCCGCTCGTTCTCGATCGGGTCGCCGGCGACGATGGCGGGGTCCGCCGGCTCTCCCACCAACTCGGCCTGGCGGCCGCGCCTGCGCAGCTCGTCGAGCGCGGCGTTGCGGGCGATGCCGAAGATCCACGCGCGCGGCTCCCCGCGGCCGCGGTCGAAGCGCGCCCGCTTGCGGTATGCCCGCTCGAAGGCGACCGAGGTGACCTCCTCGGCGGCGGCCCGGTCGCGGAGAAGGCCGCTGACGTAGGCGTAGACGTCGTCGCGACACTCGCGGTAGAGGCGATCGAAGGCGAGATCCGCTTCCCTCGGCACCTCTGCTGCGTTGGCGACCAGCGTCTCGCTCATGCCCTTACTACGCCCGCCGCCGTGATCCATCACAGCCCGAGTATCTGCGCTCCGGGCTTCGTCAGGCGGCCTTGGTGAGGGATTCGGCCGCTGTCGCTTCCACTCCCAGCCGCGGAGCCGGCGCCAGCGCGCGGGCCACGGCGCATTCGATCGCCCCGGCGGTGATCTCGACCAGGCGGATCAGCTCCTCCTCGGAGATCGCCAGCGGCGGCATCAGCACGATCGTGTCGCCGAGCGGCCGGACGATCGCGCCGCGCCGCCGTGCCTCCAGGGTCACCCGGTGGCCCAGTCGCAGGGCGGGGTCGTGCGCGCCGAGGTCGATGCCGACCATGAACCCCCGCCGGCGGACCTCGGCGACCTCGGGCATATCCGCGACCCGTCCCAGCATCTCGCCGAGCAGCGCCAGTTTTGGCTGCAGCCTGGCGATCGTCTCCTCCTCTTCGAAGGCGTCGAGGCTGGCGAGCGCCGCCGCGCAGGCGAGCGGGTTGCCGGTGAAGGTGTGGCCGTGGAAGAAGGTGCGCTGCTCCTCCGGCGCGCCGAGGAATCCCTCGTAGACGCCCTCGGTCGAGAGGGTGGCGGCGAGCGGCATGTAACCCCCGGTCAGGCCCTTGGCGACGCACATCAGGTCGGGCGCGACACCCTCGTGCTCGCAGGCGAACATCGTCCCGGTGCGGCCGAAGCCGGTCGCCACCTCGTCGCAGATCAGCAATACGCCGTACTCGTCGCAGAGCTCCCGCACCGCGCTCAGATAGCCGGGCGGGTGGACGATCATCCCGGCTGCCCCTTGGACCAGCGGCTCGAGGATCACCGCCGCGATCTCCTCCTCGTTGGCCGCGAGGATGCGGGCCAGGTCATCGGCGTCGCCGGGCTCGGCAGTGTGGCCGTCGAACAGGAGCGGCCGGTAGGCGGCGTGGAAGAGGTCGATGCCACCGACCGAGACCGATCCGATCGTGTCGCCGTGGTAGGCGTCGCGCAGGTGGACGAAGGAGCGGCGGCGGGTGTGCTGGCCACCGCGCTGCTGCTGATACTGGAAGGCCATCTTCAGGGCCACCTCGGTCGCGGTCGAGCCCGAGTCGGAGAAGAAGACGCGCGAGAGCCCGGGGGGCGAGACCTCGACCAGGCGGGCCGCCAGCTCGGCGGCGCCGGGGTGGGAGAGGCCGAGCATGGTCGAGTGCGCGACCCTGTCGATCTGCTCGCGCAGCGCCGCGTCGATCCCGGGGTGCCGATGGCCGTGGACGTTGCACCAGAGCGAGGAGACCCCGTCGATGTAGCGGCGCCCCTCTACGTCGATCAGCTCGCAGCCCTCTGCCCGCTCGATCATCAGCGGCTCTTCTTCGCACCAGCCCTGCTGCTGGGTGAACGGATGCCAGAGATGGTCGCGATCAAGCTGCGCGTGGTCGGAGACCGACATCGATTCCGACACTAGCCCCGGTCCCGGCCGGAAATCGGCGCGGTCGTAGTGCTTCGAGTGTGATGTGCGTCACAGGAACAACTATTGCCCTGGAGAAATAGTTGTTTGTGTGCAACCATTTCGATCATGCAAGCAAGTCGAATGGCAGAGATCGTCGATGAGGCCAATGGCGCGGAGGTCTCCGAGCAGGCCAAGGAGACCGCCGCGCGCCTCAGTGCGTTGATGCGCCACGTCTTCCTCTATGACCGGGGCAATCAGCTCCGCGTGATCGAGGAGTCGGGCCTCTCGATGACCCAATGCAAGGCCCTTCTGGAGCTCGGCGGCCTCGGTCGCGGGTCCCAGCCGCGGCAGGTTGGCGACCTGGCCGAGACCTTCGGCGTCTCGGTCCCTTCGATGAGCCGGGCCGTCGACGCCCTGGTCAAGGACGGCCGGGTCACCCGGCTCGAGGACCCGGAGGACCGCCGCGTCCGCCTCGTCGCGATCACCGACAAGGGCAAGGAGCTCGTCAACACCATCGTGATCGTCCGCCAGGCGGGGCTCGAAGCCTTCGCCGAGACCCTCAGCGCGGCGCAGCGGCGCAAGCTCGACGCCGCCGTCGACTCGCTGATGGACCGCGACGACATCGTTCAGACCTTTGAGCACCTCAAGGAGGTAGGACCCGCGTGACCCGTTATTCCCACCTGATCACCGACACCAACCGCAAGTGGTGGACGCTCGGGGCGATGTGCTTCGCGCTGTTCATGATCATGCTCGACAACACGGTCGTGAATGTCGCGCTGCCCTCGATCCAGAAAGATCTCGGCGCCTCGATCTCCGGCCTCGAGTGGACGATCAACGGCTACACGCTCTCCTTCGCCGTGCTGCTTGCCACCGGCGGGCGCCTCGGGGACATCTTCGGGCGCCGGCGCATGTTCATCATCGGCGTCATCGTCTTCGCCCTCTCCTCGGCGACCGCCGGGCTGGCGGTCGACCAGACCGCGCTCGTCCTCAGCCGCGTGGTCCAGGGCGTCGGCGCGGCCTTGATGATGCCGGGCACGCTCTCGATCATCACCGACGCCTTCCCCGCCAACGAGCGCGGCAAGGCGATGGGGACCTGGGCCGGCGTCTCGGCGCTCGCCCTCGCCGTCGGCCCCGTCCTCGGCGGCTTCCTCACCGAGCACGTCTCGTGGCGCGCGATCTTCTACCTCAACATCCCGGTCGCGATCGGCGCCGTCGTCGCAACCCTCTTCGCCGTGCGCGAGTCTCGCGACACCAGCGTCGGCAAAGAGGTCGACTTCGCCGGGGTCGCAATCCTCACGGCCGGCCTCACGGCCCTGGTGCTGGCCCTGGTCGAGGGCAACAGCTGGGGCTGGGGCTCACCCGAGGTAATCGCCCTGCTGGTCGGTTCGGTCACGGCTCTGGTCGGGTTCGTCTTCGTCGAGAACCGGGTCAAGGCGCCGATGGTTCAGTTCGACCTGCTCTCCGACCGCAACTTCCTCGGCGCCGTCGTGGTCGCCCTGATCATCACCTTCGCGATGATGGGCGTCTTCTTCTTCCTCGCCCTCTACATGCAGAACATCCTCGGCTACTCGCCTCTGGAAGCGGGGATCCGCTTCCTGCCATCGACCCTGATGATCGTCGGCGTGGCGCCGATCTCCGGCCGGCTCGCCGACCGCTACGGGCCGCGCTGGCTGATCGCCGGCGGCCTGCTTCTGCTGACCGCATCGCTGCTGACCTTCACCCAGATCGCGGTCGACTCGACCTACCTCGACCTACTGCCCGGGTTCATGCTGCTCGGCATCGGCATCGCGTTGACGATGTCGCCGATGACCAGCGCCGCGATGAACGCGGTCCCGGTCCAGAAAGCCGGCGTCGCCTCGGGGGTGCTCTCGATGTTCCGCATGATCGGCGGCAGCCTCGGCATCGCGATCACCGGTGCGATCTTCCAGGGAGTCGTCGGCAGCAGCTTCGAGACCGCGAGTCCGCAGCAGTTCGTCGACGGCCTGAGCACGGCGATGGCGGTCTCCGCCGGAGTTACCTTCGTCGGCGTCTTCGTCGGCGCCTTCGCGATCCGCGCGAAGGGGAAGCAGGTCAGTGTCGAGGCAACCGAGGCCGCGGTCAGCCCGGGCGGCTCGCGCCTCGCGGCGGCCGAGGCCACCGCAGACCTAGCGCCGGCCAGCCACTAGGGGCGGAGAGGTCGAGGGGCGGCAGCTTCTCGACCGCGACCCCGCCGATCGCCTCGATCGTCTCGCGGTTCGACGCCTCGACCCGGGACGGGGTCTCCGGCCATGGGGTGAGGACGACGGCGGCGACCTCGAGGCCGGCGCCGCGCGCCGCTTCGATCGTCAGCAGCGTGTGGTTGATCGTCCCCAGGCCGGGCGAGGCGGCCACGACGAGCGGCAGGTCCAGCGCCAGCGCCAGGTCGCGGACCAGGTAGCCCGGCGCCAGCGGGACCAGGAGCCCGCCGACGCCCTCACAGACGAGCACGTCGGCGCCGGCGCCGGCCGCGTCGGCGGTGCGGAGGAGGACATCGGGAGCGATCCGCTCTTCGGCCGTCTCGGCGGCCAGGTGGGGAGACGCCGGCGGGCCGTAGCGGTAGGGAGCGATCTCGTCGTCGGACTGGGTCGAGCCGGCGGCGCGGCGCAGCAGCTCGTGGTCGGGCTCACCCCCGTCGTCGAGGCCTGTCAGTGCCGGCTTGAAGACCGCCACCGACTCGCCGGCCGCGGCCAGCGTTCGGGCGATCGCCGCGGCGACCACGGTCTTGCCGACCTCGGTTCCGGTGCCGGTTACGAAGACACCGCGCACGGCGGGGCCTCAGGCGGCCAGGGCCGTCGGCCGGGCGATGCTTTCCGCCGGCGGGATGCCGAGCTCGCGGGCTACCGCGCCGGCGAGCCCGGCGGCGCGGCGCAGCTCCGCTTCGCGGTGGGTGGACATCACCGTGAAGCGCAGCCGCGAGGAGCCCTCCGGGACGGTCGGCGGCCGGATCCCCTGGGCGAAGACGCCGCGCTCGAGCAGACGCTCGCTGAGCTCCATCGTCAGCGCCGCGTCGCCGACCTCGACCGGCACGATCTGCGAGGTCCCGCTGCCCGCGGCCAGGCCTTCGGCGGCGAGCGTGGAGCGCAGGACGGCACCGTTGCGCCGCAGTCTCTCGACCCGGGCCGGCTCGGCCTCGAGCAGCGCCAGGGCGGCCTCCGCGGCGGCGACCGTGGGGGGCGGCAGGGCGGTCGAGAAGATGAAGGAGCGGGCCGTGTTGAGCAGGAACTCGACGGTCGCCGCGGTGCCACAGACGTAGGCGCCATAGGAGCCGAGCGCCTTGCCGAGGGTGCCGACGACGACGTCGACCTCGCCGCTCAGCCCGGCGGCGGCGACCGAGCCGCGGCCTCCCGGGCCGATCGCCCCGGTCGCGTGGGCCTCGTCGACCATCAGGCGGGCGCCATTCTCGCGGGCGAGCTCGAGCAGCCCCGCGAGCGGGGCGAGGTCGCCGTCCATCGAGAAGACGCCGTCGGTGACGATCAGGGAGGCACGGCCGCCCGCCTCGCGCAGGCCCCAGGCGAGGTGATCGAGGTCGCCGTGGCGGTAGACGAAGGTCTCCGCCCGTGAGAGCCGGCAGCCGTCGATGATGCTCGCGTGGTTGAGCTCGTCGGAGAAGACGACGCCGCCCTCATCCGCCAGGGCTGCGATCACGCCGCTGTTCGCGAGGTATCCGGAGCCGAAGAGGAGCGCCGCCTCGTAGCCCTTGAAGGCGGCCAGGCTGCGCTCGAGGCGCTGGTGCGGCGTCATGTTTCCGGAGATCAGGCGGGCGGCGCCGGCGCCGGCGCCCCAGCGCATCGCCGCCTCGGCGGCAGCCTGGCGGACCGCAGGCTCCTCGGCGAGCCCGAGGTAGTTGTTCGAGCAGAGCAGCAGGACGGGCTCGCCGTCGAGCATCACGCGTGGTCCCTGGGCGCCGTCGACGAGGCGCATGCGACGGCGCAGCCCCCGGTCACGGAGCTCGTCGAGGCGCTCGCCCAGCTCGCTCACGCGGTGGTCGAGGAAGCCGTGTCCGACTGCGGGTAAGGCGGTGGCTTCTTCGTGTTCTTGATCACGCGAAGCTGGGTCGAGGGGTCCCAGAAGGCTGCTTCGTCCTGGTGGTCGATCAGCTCGTCCATCGGCGTCGCCGGGGTATCACCGGCGAGCCAGCCGGACCGGTTGTCCGGTCGCGGGTCGGCGCCGTTGTCGGGCTGGCGCGCGACGTTGAGGCCGAGGTCCTCGAACATCGCCCGGTCATCCTCCGGCTCCGCGCCGAGCGTGGTCAGGAAGTTGCCCATCATCACGCCGTTGAGGCCGGCCTTGACCGCGAGTGGCTGCAGGTCGCCGAGGTTCTCGACCCGGCCGCCGCAGAGCCGGAAGAGAGCGCCGGGGATGATCAGCCGGAAGATCGCGACCCACTTGACCACCTCCCAGGCGTCCATCAGCTCACGGTCGCCGAACTTGGTCCCGTCGCGGGGGTTGAGCAGGTTGATCGGCACCGAGGTCGGGTCCAGCTCGGAGAGCTCGAAGGCCATCTCGACCCGCTGGCGGCGGCTCTCGCCGAGGTTGAGGATGCCGCCCACGCAGGTCTCGAGGCCGGCGTCCTTGACTGCGTCGATGGTCCGCAGCCGCCCCTCGTAGCGGACGGTGCTGGAGACCTCGGGGTAGTAGGAGCGCGAGGACTCGACGTTGTGGTGGACGCGCTGGATGCCGGCGTCCTTGAGGCTCCGTGCCCGCTCGGCCGACATGTGGCCGATCGAGGCGCAGCGCTTCAGGTTGGTCTGCTCGGAGACCAGGCGGGCGCCCTCGAGGATCTTGGCGAAGTCCCGTTTGGACAGGCCCTGGCCCTGGGTCACCATGCAGAAGCGATGGGCCCCGGCCGCTTCGGCGGCCTTCGCGTGCTCGAGGATCTGCTCGGGCTCCATCATCGCGTGCATCGGCGTGTCGGCCTCGGCGTAGCGGGACTGGGCGCAGAACCCGCAGTCCTCCGCACAGCCTCCCGACTTCGCGTTGACCAGCGAGCACATATCGGTCGAGTCGCCGAAGTTGTCGCGGCGGACCTTCCAGGCACGCTCGACCAGGTCGCCGATCTGGTCGTGCTCGTCGAGCTCGCCGAGGGCGAGGGCCTCGTCGAAGCTGATCAGGGAACCGGCCGACATGGCGCAAAGTTAGGCACCGGCCCGGACGGCCTCCGCTCATGAGATCGTGCCTGTGTGAACGTGATGAGGAGACGCAGGCGGGCGGCGCTCGCGGCTCTCTGCGGGCTGGCGGCCGGAGCGTTCGCCTTCGGCGTCGCGCTCGGCGACGACAGCACGCCGCCCGAGCCAAGCGCCGCCTCGCGCCTCACCCTCGGCCAGCTCGCCGGTCAGCGCCTCATCGTCGGCTTCCCGGGCGGCAGTCCCCCGGCTGTCGTGAAGCGGTTGATCCGCTCCGGCGGCGTCGCCGGGGTCATCCTCTTCACCGAAAACGTCGAAGGCCGTGCCCGCACCCGGCGCATGGTGCGCGGCCTTCAGGCGATCCCGCGTCCACCCGGGCTCCGCGACCCGCTCCTGGTCATGGTCGATCAGGAGGGCGGGCTGGTGAAGCGAGTGGCCGGGGCCCCGGACGTGTCTGCCGCGCGGATGGGGGCCCGCGGCGCCGCCTACAGCGCCGCCCAGGGGGCCGCCACCGCGGCCAATCTTCGCGACCTCGGGATCGACGTAGACCTCGCCCCGGTGCTCGACCTGGCCCGGCCCGGCAGCGACACCGCCGAGACCGAACGCGGCTTCGGCTCGACCCCGGCCCGGGTCGAGCAGACGGCGGTCCCCTTCGCCGAAGCGCTCCAGGGTGGGGGCGTCGCGGCTACCGCGAAGCACTTCCCCGGACTCGGCGGCGCCACCGCCAACACCGATTCCTCCGTGCAGCGGATACCCCTCTCCAAGGAAACGCTACGCAGTGTCGACGAGGCGCCGTTCCAGGCCTTCTCCGACGCCGGCGGCGCGATGGTGATGATCAGCTCCGCGGTATATCCGGCCTTCTCACCCAGCCCGGCGGCCTTCGCGCCGGAGATCGCGACCGGCGAGCTGCGTGGTCGGGTCGGCTTCCAGGGGGTCTCGATCACCGACGCGCTCGGCAGCGTCGCCGTGAGCGATTTCGGCGGCCCGGCGAAGGCGGGGATCGCCGCCGCGCGGGCGGGCACCGACCTCCTGCTGTTCACCGACTATCGGGCGGGAGAGAGCGCCGGGCGCGCCCTGGTTTCGGCGCTGCGCTCCGGGCGCCTGCGGCGCGGCGATTTCGAGGTCTCGGCCGGCCGCGTGCTGCGGCTCCGCCACCGGGCTGCGGGCTAGCGGGCCTCGCTCGCCGGCGACCCGGCGAGCCGGACCCCGTCGCGGCCCTCTTCCTTGGCCGCGTACATGGCCGAGTCGGCGTCGGCCATCACCTGCTCGAAGGTCGCGCCGGTGCCCTCGCCGAACATCGCCAGGCCGATGCTGACCGTCATCGGCGGCAGGCCGTCGGTGACCGGTTTGTGTTGGCGGACGGAGGCGGCGATGCCCTCGCCGACGGACACGGCCTCGTCCTCTCCGCAGCGCGGCATGACGACCGCGAACTCATCGCCGCCGACCCGCGCCAGGGTGTCGGTCTCCCGCATCCGGGAGCCAAGGACGCCCCCGATCTCCTCGATCACGCGGTCGCCGGTCGGGTGGCCGAGGGTGTCGTTGACCCGCTTGAATTCGTCGATGTCGAGCATCAGCAGCGCGCCGCTGGTGCGCTCGCGCCGGCTGCGTGCCAGCTCGAGGCGCAGGTCTTCCTCGAAGCGCCTGCGGTTCTTGAGCCCGGTGAGCGGGTCCTGGCTGGCCTGTTTCTGCAGCTCGCGCATGCGCTCGTTGCGGCTCCAGATCAGGACCAGGGCGGCGAGCAGCGCCGCCAGCGAGATCCCGAAGACCGCCATCAGGACCGGCAGCGCGACCCCCGGGCGACTCGGGTCCCTGACCACCAGCAGCCAGCTCCGATCGGCGATCGCGACGCGCGCTTTCGAGGGGTCTTCGAGCGATTCCGAGGGCCCGAGCACCGACTGCCCGTGGTCGATCAGCTGCACATCGACGTCGTCGGGAAGGGCCGCCGTCGCCGCGGTGGCCAGGTCGGGGACGCGGAAGGCACCCGCGGCGAACCCGATCAGCGCCGCTCGCCGCTCGCCGACGGTCGAGGTCGGCGCCCCGTCGCGGTAGACGGGTCGGTAGACGTTGACCCCGGTGCCGCCGATCAGCAGCCGGATCGCCGAGGTCGCGGTCGGCTTGCCGGTGTCCCGCGCGCGGCGCAGAAAGCGGGCCCGTTCGGGGTCGCCGCCGACGTCGTAGCCGAACACGGGTTTCACCTTCGACCGAGAGTCGACGTAGGTGAGGGGGTAGTAGGTCCGGCGCGCCTCCTCAGGCCGGAACTGAAGACCGTCGCGCTCGACTATCGGGAAGCCCTGGGAGCGTTCGTAGCGGTCACGGCCTGCGCCCGGGACGACCTGGACGAAAGCGGTGGCGGTCAGGGCTCCTGTTTCGAGGACCGAGTCGGCGATCACGTCGAACTCATGACGGTTGAAGTGCCCCTCGGCCTGGTAGAAGGCCCCGGCGCTCGCCAGCTGACCGAGCGAGAGGTCGGCCAGCGCTTCGGTCTGGTGCGCCGATCGCTGTGCCTCTTCGTCCTGGCGGTGGTCGAAGGCGCTGTCTTCGTTGGAGCGGACGATCAGCGCTCCGACCAGGGAGCCGACGGCGATCGCGATCACCGCCATCAGGCCGAGCGAGAATCGGAAGCGCATCTCAGAAGCCGGGCGGGTGGCGAGCGACGAATCCTTCGGGGTAGGCGGCCGCGGCGTGCCAGCGCGGTCCGGTTCCGCGTTCGTCGCCGACGGTGTCCCAGCGCAGCCCGGCGATCACCGCGTAGGCGTGGCCGGCGTTCGCGTAGACCGTGATCCATTTCCCCGGCCCCGGCGCTCCCCAGGCCTCGAGGTTGCCCGAGTCGAGCGGGGCGCTGAGGAAGCCACCGGCGGCGAGGGCGTAGCTGACCGCACCCGAGCAGTCGTAGCCGGGCGAGTACCAGGAGGCGTGGCCGCCGCCCCAGATATAGGGGCGGCCGACGATTTCATTGGCGCCGCTGATCGTCGCCTGCACCCGTTCGGGCGCGGCCGGCGGTGCCAGGGCGACCCCACTCAGCAGGATCGCGTTGGTGCCGGCCGATTCGCGCTCGAGCTGTTCCATCGTGCGCGGCGTGATCGCTTTGCTTTCCGAGGACGGGGGAGGGGTGAAGGACCCGTTGCTGCCCGCCGACGCGGGTGGCATCTCCCCCGGCGGGATGTCGGGCGGCTCTTCCTCGCCGAGCGGTTCTGGCGCGACCGCCGACGGCGTCGCCGGCGCCGCGCTCTTCGGCTTCGGGGCGACGTCGAGGTGCTTGGGGTGAGGCGGTTTCTCTTCGGCGATCCGACTCCTGGTCGTCGGCTGCTGCAGTTCGGCCTTCGACTTCTCACCCGCCTGTTCGCGCAGCGCAAGCGTCGATCCGGTCTCGCCGCAGCCCACCAGGGCCACGCAGAGCACGAGCGAAACCACGACCCCGATCCCCTTGCCGTTCATCGGCGCCGCATTATCCCTATGTCGTTTCCCCCACCCCCACTTTGTGGGTTGGATGGCGGCGCGGAACGCGTGGCCGCGGGAACGCCGCGCCTCAAACCGGTGCGGCGTCGTCGCCCGGGGCGAAGTTGAGCGACTCCCAGAGATAGAGGGAGGCGAGGCTGCGGTTGGGGCGCCAACGCTCGCCGATCTCGACGACGGCCTGGGGCGTCGGCATCTCCTCGAGGCCGTACTCGATCTGCACCGCCTTGCGGATGCCCAGGTCGCCGCCGGAGAGGACGTCGGGCCGCTCGAGGTGGAAGAGCAGGAACATCTCCGCCGTCCACTGGCCCAGTCCGCGGACGGCGACGATCTCCTCGATCGCCTCCTCGTCGGAGAGCTGATCGAGGCGGTCGAGCTCGAGCTCGCCGGAGATTACGTGAGCGGCCAGGTCCTGCAGGTACTCGACCTTGCGCCCCGACAACCCGGCGCCGCGCAGGTCCTCCACGGTTGCGTCGAGGAGCTGCTCGGGGGACGGGGTGCTGCCGCCGAAGATGTCGAGCACACGGCCGTAGATCGTCCGCGCCGCTTTGGTCGAGAGCTGCTGGCCGACGATCGCCCGCAGCAGGGCGCCGTAGGCATCGGCGGGGCGCTCCTCGCTGCGCCGTTTGAGGCGGGTCTCGAGGTCGATGCCGCCGAGCCGCTCGATCAGCCCTGCCATCACCGGGTCGCTGGCGGCGAGCTCCTCGGCGCTCGAGCTCATCGGCCCCGCCAATTGGGAGTGCGCTTCTCGGCGAAGGCGGCGACCCCCTCGCGGAAGTCGTCCGAGGAGAAGCACGACTCGCGCAGGGCGATCAGCGCCGCCTCCTGTTGGTCGCTGAGCACCGGATTGGCGTTCAGCATTTCGATAGCCCGCTTGTTGCCGCGCATCGAGAGCGGCGCGTTGGCGGAGATCGCCGCCGCCAGCTCGACCGCGCCGGCCTCGAGCTCGGCATCGGCGACCACCTCGTTGACGAGGCCGACCTGCTCGGCCCGCACCGCCTCGAGGTTGCGGCCGGTCAGGAACAGCTCTTTGGTTCGCGCCAGGCCGACCGTGTCGAGGAAGCGGCGCAGGCCGGTGTGGCCGTAGACGAGCCCGAGCTTGGCCGGCGGCATGCCGAGCTTCGCCCCGGCTGCGCAGATCCGCAGGTCGCAGGTGATCGCGAGCTCGAGGGCGCCGCCCAGGCAGTGCCCGTTGATCGCCGCGACCGTCGGCCAGGGGTGCTTGGCGATCGCCTCGAGGGCGGCGGGGAAGGGATGGGCGACGAGCGCCTCGGCGTCGCGCTCGAAGGTCTCGGAAGGGATCGAGGCGATGTCGTAGCCCGCCGAGAAGACCGGCGGCTCACCGGTGATCAGGACACAGCGGATCTCGATCCCGCGGTCCAGGGTGGGCAGCAGCTCGGCCAGCCCGTCGAGGATCTCGTGGTCGAGGGCGTTGCGGCGCTTCGGGTTGGAGATGCGGATCCGGGCGACAGCGTCGGCCGGGTGGTCGAGGACAAGCTTGCCGTTGGCCAGCTCCTCAGCCATCGCTACTCCAAGACAACCAGCACGTCCCCTTCGCTCACCGACTGGCCCTCCTCGCAGCGGATCTCCTTGACGGTGCCGTCGTCCTCGGCCTCGACCGGGATCTCCATCTTCATCGACTCGAGGATGACGACGGTGTCGCCATCCTCGATCTTGTCGCCGACCGCGACCTCGATTTTCCAGACGTTGCCGGTGATGTGCGCCTCGATGTCTGCCATCGCGGGGGAGAATATCCCCGCGTGACGGCGGAGAGCTCAAAGCCCATGCGTGACGAGGAGGGGGGCGGGGGCCCGCCGATCGTCGTCATTGCCGCCCGCAACGAGGCGGATCGGATCGCGGACACGATCGGGGCCCTGCGCGGGGCCCTGCCTGCCGCTGAGCTCTGGGTCGCCGACGACGCCTCCGAGGATGGGACTGCCGAGGCGGCGATCGCCGCCGGCGCCCAGGTCGTCAGCCGAGGCCGTCCGCACGGCAAGGGCGCCAACGTGACCGCCGCCGTCGAGGCAGCCCTGAGCGGCACCGCCTCTCCGGCGGTGGTCCTGCTCTGCGACGGCGACCTCGGCTCCTCGGCGGCGAGCCTCGCGGCTCTGGTCGGGGCGGTCGAGCGCGACGAGTGCGACCTCGCCGTTGCCACCTTCAGCCGCTCGGTCGGCGGCGGCTTCGGCCTCGCGCTCGGGTTTGCCCGCCGGGCGATCCGGCGCCTCTGCGGATTCGAGGCGACGGCGCCGATTTCGGGACAGCGGGCGCTGCGGACCGAGACACTGCGGGCCACGCTGCCCTTCGCCCGCGGCTACGGGATGGAGATCGGCATGACGGTCGACGCCGTCCGCGCCGGCTTCCGGGTGCGTGAGTACGAGCTCGACCTCGAGCACCGCGCCGGCGGTCGGGACCTCGCCGGCTTCGCCCACCGGGGCCGCCAGCTGGTCGACTTCAGCCGGGTGTTCCTGGCTCGTCGGGCGGGTGGAACGGCCCCATCACGAACTCGGTGATCTGAGGCGCCAGCTCCGGCAGCCCGGCGACCCGGCCGGCGACGATCTCATGCTGGATCACCGCCCAGATCCCACCGCCGAGCGATTCCTGGACGACTTTCGGCACGTCGGCGCGGTCATTGGGGCCGAGGAAGCCGGTGAAGCCGCCGAGCACGCGGTCGGCAAGGTCGAGCGCCGGCGGTCCGGCGGCGGGCAGCTCAAAGAACGCGAGCCGCGCGAAGAGGTCGTCTTCGGCGATGTGCTCGAGCAAGGCCCGGAGCCCGGCGCCCACCGCGTCAGGGCGGCCCGGCTGGGCTTCGAAGGCGGCGGCGACGTGGCGCAGCGCTTCGGCGGCGAGCGCGTCGAAGGCGGCGACGAAGGCCTCGCGCTTGCCCGGGAAATGGTCGTAGAAGGTCTGGTTGGAGACGCCCGCCGCCGTCGATATCGAGGGGATGCTCAGCGAGGCGTAGCCCTTTTCGACCCCGACCCGCGCGGCGGCCCGGATGATCCGCTCGCGCTGGCTGAGGGCAGCGCGGCTGCCCGGGCTGTCGGGTGGGTCGTCCCAGTCCGGCGTGTGGTCGTCGGCGTGGCGGGCGTGCGGCGCCGGCGGCGCCGGAATGGCGGCCACTTCGGCCGCGCGCCGCGCCCTCGCACCGGGGGGCTTCGAGTAGCGCTCGATCCAGCCGACGATCGGCTCGACCACCTCCGGCAGCTCACTCGACTCGCCGCGGCGAAGCCGCTGGTAGGCGCTGTTGCGGATGCCGGCGACGATCCCGCGCACCGCCAGCCCGGAGAGGTGCTCGGTCGCGCCGGAGCGCTCGAAGCCGTCCCAGATGAAGCTTTCGAAGCGCTCCGAGGCGCGGTCGCGGTGCTCGACCCCGGCCTCGCCCAGGGTCAGCGACTCGACGACCACCAGGTAGGCGGCCTCCTTATCCTCGGCCGCCGTGTCCATCAGGGTCGCCAGCCCGGCGATCAGCCTGTCGTGGAGGCTGTCCCGTGCCTTGTAAGCCCGATCGATTCGCCGGGCGATCTCGTCGACGATGTCGTCGTAGGTATCGAGAAAGCACTCCTGCTTGCAGCTGAAGTGTTCGTAGAAGGTGCTCTTCGAGACGCCGGCGACGCTGACCAGCTCACGCAGCGTCGTTCCCTCGTAGCCGTGGCGCGCGACCGAGTCGACCATCGCGCCCTCGAGCCGGCCGCGCTGGTGGCGGGCGACTGCCTCAGGCTCCATTTTGCGCGGCCCGCTTGCGAGGCGGGGGAAGATCGGAGGATTCGGTGAGTCCATCCTGGCCTTTGGCTCGTTCGAACGAACGGGTCAACTGTACCCTCACGTGATGCGGGTAGCGGCAGGGAGTGCAACTACTGGGGAGCGGGTCCTGCGCATGGCGGAGGCGCCACTCACCGTGATCGGCGACCAAGAGCCTCGGTGATCCTCGCCATCGACCAGGGCACGACCGGCACGACCTGCCTGGTCTTCGACCCTGAAGGGGCGATCGCGGGACGCGCCTACTCCGAGTTCGAGCAGCACTTCCCGCGGCCGGGCTGGGTCGAGCACGACGCGGGCGAGATCTGGGAGGTGACCCGCCGGGTCGGGGCCGAGGCGCTCGCCGACGCCGGCATCGAGGGGGCCGAGCTCGACGCGATCGGGATCACGAATCAGCGCGAGACCGCGGTCTGCTGGGACCCGAGCAGCGGCGAGCCCCTGCACCGGGCCCTCGTCTGGCAGGACCGACGCACCGCGGGGCGCTGCGAGGAGCTGCGCGCCGCCGGCCACGAGGAGCTGGTCCGCGCGCGGACCGGGCTGGTCATCGACCCGTACTTCTCGGCTACCAAGTTCGAGTGGCTGCGGCGCAACGTCGAGGGCGCCGAGGCTGCGGCGCTCGGCACCGTCGACGCCTGGCTCATCTTCAAGCTCACCGGCCGCCACGCGACAGACCACACCAACGCCTCGCGGACGATGCTCTTCGACATTCACCAGCTGCGCTGGGACGAGGAGCTCTGCGGGATCTTCGGGATCGAGCCCGAGCGGCTGCCGGAGGCGCTGCCCTCGGCGACCGTCTTCGGGACGACGACCGTGTTCGGCGGTGAGGTGCCGGTCGCCGGGGTGGCGGGCGACCAGCAGGCGGCCCTCTTCGGCCAGGCCTGCCACGCGGCCGGCAGCGCCAAGAACACCTACGGGACCGGCAGCTTCGTCCTCCTCAACACCGGGAGCGTGGCGCCGCCGCCGGCCGAGGGCCTGCTGACCACGGTCGCCTGCTCGACCGACCCGGGGCCGGCCTACGCGCTCGAGGCCTCGATATTCGTCACCGGCGCCGCCGTCCAGTGGCTGCGCGACGGGCTCGGGGTGATCGAGGCGGCGGCTGAGACAGAGGGCCTCGCCGCCTCCCTCGAGAGCAACGACGGCGTCTACTTCGTCCCGGCGCTGACCGGGCTCGGCTCGCCCCACTGGGATCCCTACGCGCGGGGCACGATCGTCGGCCTCACCCGCGGCAGCGGGCGTGCCCACCTCGCCCGTGCCGCGCTCGAGGCGATCGCCTACCAGGCGGTCGACGCGATCGAGGCGCAGGAGCGGGCGAGCGGCGAGCGGCTCTCCGTCCTCAAGGCGGACGGAGGCGCGGTCGCCAACGCCTGGCTGATGCAGTTCCAGGCCGATGTTCTCGGGATCCCGGTCGCCGTCCCCGAGGTCGCCGAGACGACCGCGCTCGGCGCCGCCTACCTCGCCGGAGTGGCCACCGGACGCTGGAGCGTCGAGGCGCTGGCGGGCATGTGGCGCGAGGGCGCCCGCTACGAGCCTGGAATGGACGAGGAGATCCGCAGCGGGCTGATCTCGGAGTGGCGCAGGGCGCTTGAGCGCAGCCGGGGCTGGGCCCGGCCGGAGGCCACGTGAGCGCCCGCGTAACCGTGGCTCGGAACGGGGGTAGCCAGCGGTTGCCGAGCCCTGTCGGGCGAAGCCGATGCGATGGCGGACATGAGGCCCCAGACATACAAGGACGACCGTCCAGCCGAGTACTTCGCCAAGTTCCACGAGCGGGCGCGCGGGCCGGTCGGCTGGACCTACACCTTCGCCAGGATCGTCGTCTCGCTGCCGACCCTGCTGATCTACCGCGTCCGCGCCTACGGGGTGGGCAACCTGCCGAAGGGGGGCCCGCTGATCCTGGCTCCGAACCACTTCAGCCAGATGGACCACTTCTTCACCGGCCTCTACCTGCGCCGGAAGATCAGGTTCATGGCGAAATCGCAGATGTTCGGCCCGCCCGTCCTCACCTACATCTACTCCCACGGCGGGGTTTTCCCGGTGCGGCGCGGCGATCGCGACGAAGAGGCGTTCATCACCGCCTACCGGATCCTCGAACGCGAAGAAATGCTGCTCGTCTACGCCGAGGGGGGCCGCTCGCGCACCGGCCAGATGGGGGAGCCGAAACCCGGGATTGGCAGAATCGCGCTCGAATCGGGGGCGCCGGTGGTCCCGGTGGCGATTCATGGCTCGGCCACGGTGAGGCGCTGGAAGCGCTTCAGCTTCCCCAAGGTCCGGGTCGAGTTCGGCGAGCCGATCGTCTTCCCGGTGGAGAGCGATCCCAGCCGCGAGCGGCAGCTCGAGGCCGCGACCGAGGTGTTCGACCGCGTCAGGGCCATGTACGCCGGTCTCTCCGGGTAAGCTTGCGCCCTTACGGAGGCACGGCCCGGGAGGGCCGGCAGTCGATTGGAACCACAGGAGGAGCAGGGCTAATTGGGTAAGGGCACCGGCACGCGACGGCCGCTGTCGCTTCGGCGACCGCGGACTGTGTTGGGGATCGCTCTGGTCCTCATCGTCGTCCTGGGCTTCCTCGGCCGCGACGTCGAGAGCAAGCTGAACCCGACGTCCCTCGACGTTCCGGGCACCGACGCGCATCGCGCGAACGAAATGCTCGATGAGTACTTCGGCGATTCCGCGCCCTTCGCGGTCCTGCTCCAGGGCCCCGCCGACTCGATCGAAGAACAGGGCCCGAAACTGGTCCACGCGCTGCGCGCCTCCGACCCGAAAGTGACGACGGTCTCGCCTTGGGACAAAGGCAAAGTCGGGAACCTGCGCCCGTCGCCAGAAAAAGCGCTCGTCCTCGTCGACTTCCACGTCGGCATCAACGACGCGGTCCGCTACACGGTCGACGAACTGAACGAAATCCTCGCCCGCGTGGTGACCCCGCCGGTCCACTCGACCCAGACCGGCTTCGCCACGCTCTCGCGGGCGATCCAGGACGAATCGATCTCCGCCACCCATCGCAGCGAGCTGATCGCCCTGCCGATCCTGCTTCTGGTCCTGCTGATCGTCTTCCGCTCGCCGGTGGCGGCGATCATCCCGCTGACCTTCGGCGGGATCACGGTGATCACCTCGCGCGGGGTGCTCGCGCTGCTTTCATCGGCGATCTCTATCGACGGCTTCGCCCTGACGGTGAGCACGATGATGGGGTTAGCCCTGGGGGTCGACTACGCCCTGTTGATGGTCTCCCGCTTCCGCGAAGAGCTCGCCAGCGGCTCTGAGCCGATCGACGCGGCCGCGAGGACGCGGCGCACGGCGGGGCGGACGACGATCTTCGCCGGCAGCACCCTCTTCCTGGCGATGATCGTCTCGGTGCCGATCCTGCCCGGCGCGCTGCTGGTCTCACTTGCCGGAACCATGATGGTGGTCGTCATCCTCAGCGTCTCGGTGGCGACGATCGTCGCCCCGGCGCTGCTCGGCCTGCTCGGCCACAACGTCAACCGCTGGCGGATCGGCAAGAGCGACCCGACCGGGCGCTCCGCGGTGATGACCTTCGTCGACGCCGCCCTGCGCCGCCCGGTCCTGGCGACGCTCCTGATCGGCGGCATCGTCCTGATCCTCGCCGGCCCCGCGCTCGGCCTGAAAACCGGCCCGCCGAGCACCGAGCAGCTGCCCCACGACAACAGCGTCCGCGAAGACTTCGACGTCGTCCAGAAGGCGATCGGGCCGGGCTACGAAGCCCCGTTCGTCGTCGTCGCCGCTACCGAAAAGGGGACGATGACCGAAAAATCGCGCCTCGACAAGCTCGCCAAGTGGCAGCGGAAGATCGCCGAAGACCCGGCGGTGCAGGCGGTGATCGGGCCTGAGCAGGTGGCGAAGCAGACGGCACCGCTGCAGAAGACAGGCAACGAACTGAAGACCAGCAACGAGAAGGGCGGCCAGCTCTACGAACTGAACAAGCTCGGCCCCGGCCTCGCACGGGCCGAACACGGCGTCTCGATGATCCGCAGCGGCTTCGCCCGGGCGGCGGCCGGCGCCGGCCTGCTCGGCGAAGGCTCCGGCAACGCCGAAGACGGCGCCCTGCAGATTGCCGAAGGCCTCGGCCAGGCGATCGAAGGGGGCACCCGCGCGGTCAACGGCATCACCAGGATCGACGAAGGAACGGAAAACCTCAACGAAGGCGCGGAAAAGATCGCCGACGGTCAGGAAGAAGCCAAGCTCGGCGCCGGCGGGCTGGTCGAATCCACCGGGCAGATCCTGCGGAACGTGAGGACCCAGGCCCTGACCCGGTCAAAGCAGGTGGAACGCGAACTCAAAGCCGCCGCCGCCGCGAATCCGACGCTGACGGAAGCGGCGAAGAACGCCGAAGAACTCTCCCTGTACCTCGACTCGGTGATTCGAGAAGAAGCCAAGGAAGCCCGTGAAGAAGCGAAAGAACTCCACCACGGAGAGAGCAAGCTCTTCGCCGGAAGCAAAAATCTGCACGAAGGCTCGACCAAGCTCAGCGAAGGCACCGGCAAGCTGCACAAGGAATCGACGGCGCTGCCGAGCGGCCTCGAAGAACTCCAGGACGGCACCTTCCGGCTCGCCAACGGCATCAACCGGCTACAGGGCGGCTCGGAAACGCTGCAGTCGAACCTCTCCGAGGGCTTCCACAAGTCGTACCCGCTGCAGAAGGGGCTCCACAACGCCAGCGTCAAGGTGACCCGCGGCGCCGGTGCGACGACCAAGAAGGTCGAAAACCTCAACAAGCAGTCGCCGGGCCTCTTCGACTCGGGCTTCTACGTCCTCTCGGCGCTCGACGGCGCCCCGCCGGCCGACCGCGAGAAGGCGAGCGAAGCGATCGCGATCGAACACGGCGGCCAGGGCGCGGCGATCACCGTGATCTCGAAATACACCTTCAACACGCCGGGCTCGAAGAACCTCGACCACCGGCTCAAGGGCTACGCCGCCGGGCTCGCCGATGACGCGGATGTCGAAGCGGGCGTCGCCGGGGGCGCCGCCCAGCTGACCGACTACGACTCGATCACCAGGGAACGGATCCCGATCGTGGTGATCGCGATCACGATCGTCACCCTGCTGATGATGATCATCATCGTCAGGGCGCCGCTGCTCGCGTTCCTCGCCGTGGCACTCAACCTGGCCACGGTCGGCGTCGCCTTCGGCGTCATCGTCCTCCTCTTCAACGTCCCCCACGGGTACCCCGGAGGCGGGCACACCTACGTCGATGCGATCGGGGCCGTGGCGATGTTCGGCGTCGTCTTCGGGCTGTCGATCGACTACGCCGTCTTCCTGCTGATGCGGATGAAGGAGAGCTACGACGTCGACGAAAACAACGCCAAAGCGATCTCCCTGGGCCTGGAGAAGACTGCCCGCGTGATCACCGGCGCGGCGGCGATCATGATGGCCGTCTTCATCGCCTTCGCGGCGGCGCCGATCGCCACCGTCAGCCAGCTCGGCATCGGCCTCACCGTCGCCGTCCTCCTCGACGCGACGGTCGTCCGCATCGTCCTCCTGCCGGCGCTGATGCTGCTGCTCGGCGACAGGGTCTGGCACGTCCCCAAATGGCTCGACCGGATCCTCCCTGAACTCGACATCGAGGGAGAGGGCCACGGCCACACGGCCGTCGTCCTCGGCGGCAACGTCGCCGAGGAGCCCGGCCGCGGCTAGCGTCGCCGTCGGGCCCGGGCGCCGCAGTTACTCGTAGCGGGCGCCGAGCCGGGCGAAGAACTCCGGGTCGTGCCCGGGGGTGACGATCGACTCGGGGAACTCGCGGGCGAAGAGTTTTGCCTCCTGCAGCGAGCGCCGGTTCCAATGCGCGTCGAAGGGGCGCGGGGCGAGCGGCGCGTCACCGCGAAGCTGCGCCTCGGTGTAGGCGAGGTCGCCGCCGATCACGAAGTCGCGCTCCTTGAGTCGGCAGATCACCGACATGTGGCCGGCGGAGTGGCCGGGGGTGAAGGCGAGGCGAACCGAGCTGTCGCCGAAGAGGTCGAAGGTGCGGCCGAAGCTGGCGTAGGAGTCGACGGTGCCGCGATTGAAATCGACAGTGCGATAGTCGAAGGCGTAGTCGAAGTGCGCGCGCCGGTAGCCGTTGGCCAGCGGTTTGGGCCCGACGCTCGCCGCCTTCCACTCGTCCTCGCTGATCACGAAGGCAGCCTGCGGGAACTCGGAGATCGCCGAGCTGTGGTCGAGGTGGAGATGGGTCATGACGACCACCGGGATCTCGCCGGGATCGACACCGCGTTTGCGCAGCTGGGCCGGGGCGTCTTCGCCCGGCTCGAGCGTCGGCTTACCGAAGCGCTTTCCGAGCCGACCGAAGTTCTCCCGGCTGTCGGTGGCGACCGACGGGTGCAGCCCGGTGTCGACGAGGATCGCGCCGGCGCTGGGGTGGCGGACCAGATACGCGGGGCAGGGAACGGTCGTCTGCGGCTCCCCGGTCCAGAGGGCGCGGGCCAGCTTCAGCTGCAGGAACGGCCCGCCCGGGCTCTCCATCATCGGCAGCGGCCAATTGACGTGGCCGGCGATGATCGGTTCGACCGCGACCGAGGCGCCCTGGCTCCCTCCGGCCAACGGCTCTTCCAGCGGCTTGGCCTGGACATGGACCTTCACCGGGCCAGGTTACCTCTGACCCGGCCGTATATAGGCTCCCTCGCCGATGGCTGAAAGCTCTGTCTCGCAGGTGTTCAAGCCCGGCTTGCTCGAGGGACAGGTCTGCGTGGTCTCCGGCGCGGGCTCGGGGCTCGGCCGTGAGACGGCTCTCGAGCTGTCCCGACTGGGCGCCGCGGTGGTCGGCTGCGGCCGCCGCCAGGAGCCGCTCGAGGAGACCGCCGGGCTCGCCGCCGGGCTCGCCGGCAGCTTCGAGCATGAGACCCTGGACATCCGCGAGGAGGAGCCCGTCGAGGCCTTCTTCGACGGGGTCCTGGAGCGCCACGGGCGCCTCGACGTGCTCGTCAACAACGCCGGCGGGCAGTTCCTCAGCCCCGCCGAGGCGATCACGCCGAAGGGCTTCCGCACCGTCATCGACCTCAACGTGCAGGGCACCTGGCTGATGACCCACGCGGCGGCGACCAAGGCCTTCATCCCCCAGGGCGGCGGCAAGGTCCTCAGCGTCACCCTCTCCCCCCACAACGGGATGCCGGGGATGGTCCACTCCGGTGCCGCCCGCGCGGCGGTCGAGAACATGATGCGCACCCTCGCGGTCGAGTGGGCGCGGTTCGGGATCCGGACCTGCGCGCTGGCCGCCGGCCAGTTCGCCACCGAGACGCTCCTGACCAAGTATCCGCAGGTCGTCGTCGACAACCTCGAGCGCTCGATCCCGATCGGCAGGGCGGGGCGGGCCGAGGAGATGGCCTGGCTGGTCGCCTATCTCGCCTCGCCCGCAGGCGATTTCTTCTCCGGCACGACGATCACGATCGACGGCGCCCGCGACAACTGGGCCGGCCCCTGGCCGCCCGAGGCGATCGCCGACGAGGCCGGAACACCGGTAGCTGAGGAGCGGACGGAGAAGGGGAGCGGTTAGTCCTGACCGCTCCCCTCCCGCCTATCGCGGCTCGAGGATGACGAGGGGGATTTCGCGGCCCTTGCTGCGGGCTGCGTAGTCGTCGTAGCCAGGGTATGAGTCGACCGCCAGCTTCCAGAGCCGCTCGCGCTCCTCCGGCTTCGCCGTGCGGGCGTGGACTGTGAGCTTGCGCGAGCCGACCTGCACCGTGGTGTCGGGGTTGGCCGTGAGGTTGTGGTACCAGGCGGGATGCTTGGGGAAGCCGCCTTTGGAGGCGATCACGACGAGGTCGTCTCCGTCGCGCACATAGAGCAGGGGGGAGGTGCGCCTGGTCCCACTCTTGGCGCCGGTGTGGTCGAGCAGCAGCATCTTGCCCTTGACTCCGGGGACGGCGTGCCCCAGGCGCCCACCCGTCCTCTGGTAGAGGAAGGTGTGAACGCCCATGAAGCGGCGCGTCAGGGGCCAGACGTGGTCCCCCAGGTCGAGGTAACGCGGTGTGCTGCGCGAGGGCGCGGCGTCGCTCAGGTGTACATCCCCCCGAACATCCCGCCGGTGACGTTGATCGTCTGGCCCTGGATGTAGTTGGCCAGCGGCGAGGCTAGGAAGAGGACCGGGCCCGAGGCCTCCTCGGGTGAGGCGGGGCGGCCGATCGGGATGATCGCCGAGGCCATCGCCCGCATCTGCTCGGGGATGCCGAGCTCGATCTTCTCGCCGCCGGGGGCGGTCATCTCGCCGCCCTCCTCCTTGGCGGCCGTGAGCCGCGTGTCGACGAAGCCGAAGGCGACCGCGTTGACGTTGATCTTGAACTGACCCCACTCCTTGGCGAGGGTTTTGGTCAGGCCGACGACGCCCATCTTGGCCGCCGAGTAGTTGACCTGGCCGGCGTTGCCCATCGTGCCCGAGGTCGAGGAGACGTTGATCAGCTTGCGGAAGACCTCCTTCTCCTCGGCTTTCTCGGCCTTGGCTGCCTCGCGCCAGTGCGGGGCGAGCGCGCGGGCCACCCGGAAGGGGACCACGGTGTGGATGTCGATCATCGCCTGGAACTGCTCGTCGGTCATCCGATGAGCGACCCCGTCCCAGGTGTAGCCGGCGTTGTTGACGCAGATGTCGACCGAGCCGAAGGCGTCGACGGCGGCGGCGACGAGTTCGTCGGCGGCGCCGGTCTTGGTCAGGTCGCCGGCGAAGACGGCGGTCTCGCCGTCGATCTCGCCCGCGGTCTGCTCGGCGACGTCGGCGTCGAGGTCGTTGATCAGCACCTTGGCGCCCTCGCTGACGAACAGCTCAGCGGTCGCCCTGCCGATCCCTCGCGCCGATCCGGTGACGATCGCCGCTTTTCCATCGAGAAGTCCCATCAGTTCGCGCTCTCCTTAGTGGTTCGTGAAATCGGCTCGGGAGGCTACATGGAAACGGGCGATTCCTGGTTGACCGGCCAGTCAGTCGGCGGCAGGAGGGCCGGCCTCTGTCCCGAACAGGCGTCTGAAGGGCCAAATCGGTGCCGCCTGCCGGGAGAGCACGCGAGCACCCCCAACAGGAGGATCAAGTGGAACCCGCCAGTTACCCGGTCTCGTTCTCGGTCGATTACCCCGATCGGGACCTCAATCGCCTCACCACGTTCTTCCGCGCGTTCACTGTGATCCCGATCGCGATCCTTGCCTTCCTGGTCGCCGGGGGGTCGTTGTCGGCCGGCTCCGGCACGAGCTACGAGTACGTCAGCACCGGCGGCGCCCTCCTGGTACTGCCGGTCGGGGTGATGATCCTCTTCCGCCAGAAATACCCGCGCTGGTGGTTCGACTGGAACCTCGAAATGACCCGCTTCACGGCTCGGATCTACACCTACTTCTTCCTCATGGACGACAGCTACCCCTCGACCGACGAGCAGCAAGGCGTCCACGTCGATTACCCGTTCCCGGATGTCGAGAACGAGCTCGGCCGCGGTATGCCGATCGTCAAGTGGCTGCTGGCGATACCCCACTACATCGTTCTCTTCTTCCTCTACATCGGCGTCTTCTTCGCCCTGATCGGGGCCTGGCTCGCGATCCTCTTCACCGGTCGCTATCCGCGTGGGATCTTCGATTTCGTCGAGGGCGTCTACCGCTGGACGGTGAGGGTGACGGCCTACGCCTTCACTCTCGTCACCGACCGCTACCCGCCCTTCAGCCTCAAGCCCTAGCGAAGGGCTAGGGCGCCGCGGAGAGCAACAGCCGGTACTCGAAGATCGTCTCGTAGCCCATCGCCTCGTAGATCGGCCGGCCCATCGGCGAGGCCTGCAGTGAGGCGAACTCAGCTCCGAGGTCGAGCCCGGCATTGGTGGCCGCCGCAGTGACGGCCCGGCCCAGGCCCATGCCGCGCGCCTCGCGCAGGCTGCCGACCCAGTAGATGCCGGCGACCCCGCGGCTGACGATCGTCATCGCGATGCTCACCGGGCGCCCGTCGACGTGGGCGAGGAAGGCGACCGTGTCCGGCGCCCAGAGCAGCTCGTTGTCCTCGTTGCCGGCGAAGATCTCCGGCGGGAAGCCGAGGTCGGCGTAGGCCTGCTTGGCGATCTCCCAGTATTCGGCCGCCTGCTCGGCACTCGTCAGCCGCCGCAGCTCGACCGAATCGCTCGGCGCCGGCTCCTCGGCACGGCCGTCGAGGATCATCTCCGGCATCTCGTAGACCTGGTCCATGCCGGCGCTCGCAGCCGCCTCGAAGAGGTCGTCGTCCGCGGGCAGGCCGCCGCGGGCCCAGAGGCTGAAGCCGCGCCCGAGCTCGCCGAAGAAGGAGCGGGCCTCGGCGAGCAGCCGCTCCGGGTCGACGTCGTCGTCGAGCCTGAAGACCGCGTTCGACATCACCGGGTGCGACGGCCCCCCGGCGCCGAACAGCCAGCCCTCCGCCGAAGCCACCCGCGCGCGCGGGTCGAGTTCGAAAAGCCGCCGCGAGGCGTCGGCGAGGTTGAGGTGCGCGAGCCCCTCGCGGCCCTCAGGCAAGTCGGACCCCGCCGTCATCGGTGAGCGTCCAGCCCGGGTTGTGGGCCACCTCCCAGGGGTGGCCGGATGGGTCGACGAAGATGCCGCTGTAGCCGCCCCAGAAGGTTTCCGCCGGCTCCCTGGCGATCCTGGCGCCGGCGGCGCGTGCCTCCTCGATCACCGCGTCGACCTCGGCCGGCGAGCCCAGGTTGAGCGCGAGCGTGACGCCACCCCAGCCGCCGCCGTCCTCCACTCCGCTGTCCTCGGCGAGGCGCTCGCGATCCCAGAGCGCAAGGACCATGTCGCCCGCCTGGAAGAAAGCCACGTCGTCGTTCTCGCCGGCGCCGGTCTGCCAGCCGAGCTGTTCGTAGAAGCGGCGCGAAACCGCAAGATCGGCCACGCCCAAGGTGATCAGACTGACTCGTTGTTTCACGCCGCCATTCTTCCAGTAAGAATGCAACGGCCGTGAGCGACCTGCTCAGCATCTTCTTGCTCTCGCTCCTGGCGATGTTCAACCCGACCCTGCTCGCCGCGGTCACGGTCCTCCTGCTGCTGCCCAACCCGAAGCGGCTGATGCTCGGCTACCTGCTCGGCGCCTATACGACCAGCATCGCGCTGGGGCTGGTGATCGTCTTCTCGATCAGCGACACGGCCACGGTCAGCACCGCCAAGCACACCCTCAGCCCGATCGAGGACATCGTCGTCGGGCTGCTCGCCCTGCTCATCGCCTACGTCCTCGGCGGAAGCCGCACCGAGAGCCTGCGGGAGCGGCGGGCGCGGCGCAAGGAGGAGAAGGCGAAAGCGAAGGGGGACAAGCAGTCCTGGCCGGAAAAAATGCTCGGCCGCGGCTCGGCCCGGATCACATTCGTGGTGGGCGTCATCCTCACTTTCCCCGGGGTCTCATACCTGACCGCCCTCGACCGGATGGCGAAGATGGACCTCGACCCGATCCTCACCGTGCTTCTGGTCGTCGCCTTCTGCCTGATCCAGCAGATGCTGATCGAGGTGCCGCTGCTCGGCTATGCCTTCGCCCCTGAGCGCACCCAGAAGGCCGTCGTCGACTTCCGCGACTGGCTGGCCCGCAACGGGCGGCGCGCGGCGGTGATCGGCGCGGCGGCGATCGGCGTGCTGCTGCTGATCCGCGGCTTGGTCTCGCTGCTGGCCTAGGTTCGGTCCGCGCCCGCGAGGAAGCCGTCGGGCTCGGCGACCACGGTGTTGCGGAGCTCGCCGATCCCGTCGATCTCGACCCGCACCTCGTCGCCGACCTTGAGAAAGCCCTCCGGGTAGGGCTGATAGGCGGAGCCGACCCCGGCCGGGGTCCCGGTGGCGATCACGTCGCCCGGCTCGAGGGTGAACGCTTCGGAGAGGTGAGAGACCTGTTCGAAGCTGTCGAAGACCATGTCCCGGGAGTTGCCGTCCTGCCGCTGCTCGTCGTTGACGAAGGTGCGGATGCCGAGCTGGTGAGGGTCGCCGAGCTCGTCGAGGCTGACGATCCAGGGCCCGAGTGGCCCGTGGGTGTCGAAGGACTTGCCGATCGTCATCGTCATCGCCCGCATCTGCCAGTCGCGGACCGAGACGTCGTTGGCGATCGTGTAGCCGGCGATCACCCCGGGCGCCTCCTCGGGCGAGACATGGCGGCAGCGCTTGCCGATCACCACCGCCAGCTCACCCTCGTAGTCGAGCTTGTCGGAGACCTTCGGCATGTGAACCGGGTCGCCGGGGCCGACCACGCAGCTCACCTGCTTGTTGAAGAACATCGGCACCTTGGGCGCCTCCATGCCGCTCTCGGCGATGTGGTCGGCGTAGTTGAGGGCGATCGCCAGGTACTTCCCCGGCAGCGTCGGGCTCAGAAGCCGCACGTCGGAGAGCTGATGGGAAGCGCCGCCGTCGAGCTCGACGACCGTGTCGCCCTCGACCCGGCCGCGGACGCTCCGGTCGCCGTCGGCGAATCTGCACTGCTTCATCGGTCCTCCTTCTCGAGGGCGGCGATGGCCGCCAGGTCCTTGGGTCGCAGCAGGGCGACGAGGGTGCCTGCGTCGACGATCGCGACGCCGCCCTTCTTCATCTTCACGCGGGAGCCGGTCAGGCGCGCCACCTCGTTGGAGAAATCGGGCTCGTGCCCGACAAGCAGCGTCTCTCCTCGGCCCGCTGCCAGCCCTTCGGCGTTGAAGGCCCCGCCGCGCAGCTCCGCTGCCGTCTCCGGCTCGATTTCGAGCGCCTCGCAGGCGAGCTTCGCGGTCTCGGCCGCCCGCGCCTTGGGGCTGGCGATGCAGGCCTCGATCTTGGCGCCGCCGCCGCCCAGCGCGCGCCCAGCGGCACGCGCCTGGCGCTCGCCCTTGGCGCTCAGGCGGCGGGCGTCGTCGTCCTCGCCGTCCTCCGCGTCGCCGTGTCGCAGCAGGTAGATCACGGGAGGATGCTATTCCTGGAGGGGTGAGGAGATCGATTCGCAGGGTCACGACCGCGGTTCTCCTGGCCGGGCTGGGTGTCCTGGCCTCGGCGCCGGCGACCGCGGCGCCGGCCGCGCCGATCGTCATCTACGGCGCCGCCTCGGGCTCGCATCTGCGAATCGGCAGCGTCGGCTCCTCCGTCGTCGTCGACGGCTTCATGGCGCGCCGCGACCCGGTTGGCTGCCGGCTGAGCGGGGGCCGCGCGGCCTGTCCGCTCTCGACGGCCTCCTCGCTGGTGATCGAGATGGGCGACTCCGACGACAAGGTCGAAATCACCAACCGCCTGCCGCTGCCGGTGACCGCCTACCTCGGCGGCGGCGAAGACAAGTTCATCGGCAACGGCGAGCGCGACACCTGTTACCCCCAGGGGACGCGGCGCAATCGCTGCATCGGCGGCGGCGGAAACGACGTCTGCATCACCGGCCCCAAGAACACCGATTGCGTCGGCGGGCCGGGCAACGACTACTGCAAGGCCCGCGGCGGCAGCGACGGCTGCTGGGGAGGGCCGGGCCGCGACACCTGTCTGATGGGCGCCGGAGAAGATGGCTGCCATGGCGGCCCGGGCGCGGATCGCCTCTACGGGGGGCCGGGCGCCGACCAGCTCTACGGGGGTCCCGGCCGGGACTTCTGCGACGGCGGCCCGGGCGTCGGCAAGGCTCACGGCTGCGAGGAAGGTGATGGGAGTGGCTTCGGACGGGTCACCCGCCGCCGCGCCAGCGCGCTCTGGCTGCCGCGCCCGACGACCCGGCCCTGGCAGTGGCAGCTGCAGGGGAAGATCGACACCGGGATCGCCGCGCCCGTCTACGACATCGATGGATTCGAAACGCCGGCGGCCACCGTCGCCCGCCTGCACAGGCTCGGCCGCAGGGTGATCTGTTACCTCGACGTCGGCAGCTGGGAGAGCTACCGGCCCGACGCCGCGGCCTTCCCGAAGTCCGTGATCGGCCGCCGCTACGAAGGATTCCCCGACGAGCGCTGGCTCGACATCCGGCGCTTCCGCAGCTTCGCCCCCGAGCTCGAACGTCGCTTCGAGACCTGCGCGCGGAAGGGCTTCGACGCGGTCGAGCCCGACAACATCGCCGGCTGGGAAAACAAGACGGGCTTCCCGATCTCCCGGGACGATCAGCTGCGCTTCAACCGCTGGGTCGCGGACCGAGTCCACGCCGACGGCATGTCGGTGGCGCTGAAGAACGACGGGCCGCAGGCGTCACAGCTGATCGGCGACTTCGACTTCGCGATCGTCGAGGAGTGCTTTCACTACGACGAGTGCGGCGACTACCGCACCTTCGTCGAACACGGCAAGGCCGTCTTCGAGGCCGAGTACGAATCCGAGCCGGCTGAATACTGCGGTGCCGCCAGGGCGATCGAGTTCAGCGCGATCCGCAAGTCCTACGACCTCTTCGCCCGCCCCTGGCGCCCCTGTCCCGAAGATGGCTGACGAGCGCTCCCTGCGCCACCCGCTCAACCGGGCGCTGATCGTCCTCACCTTCACCACCGGCCTGGTCGACGCCGCCAGCTATCTCGGGCTCGGCCACGTGTTCACCGCGAACATGACCGGCAACGTCGTCTTCCTCGGTTTCGGGATCGCGGGCGCCGGCGGCCTGCCGGTCGTTGCTCCCCTGGTCTCCCTCGCCGCCTTCGTCCTCGGCGCCGCCGCCGGCGGGCGCCTGGTCGGCAGGTTCGCCGGCGCCGACCACCTGAAGCTGCGCCGGGCGCTGGCGATCGAGACCCTCGCGCTGATCGTCGCGACCGCCCTTGCCGCCCTGATCACGATCCAGACGGACGCCCTCTCCGGCTACGTGGTGATCGCCCTGGTCGCCGCCGCGATGGGCGTCCGCAACGCCACCGTGCGGAGCGTCGGCGCCGCCGACCTGACCACCACCGTGCTGACGATGACGTTGACCGGCCTGGCCGCCGACCTCGGGCTCGGCGGGGACCGCAGGGAGGGCTCGGCACGGCGGCTGACCGCGGTGGTGGCGATGCTCGCCGGCGCGCTCGCCGGGGCGCTGCTGCTGAAGACCGACCTCGCCCTCTGCCTCGCCGGCGCGGCGTTGCTCGCCGTGCTCGCCATCGCCTTTACGGGCCGCCTCCAGGAGGAACCGGCGCGGTCGAGCTCTCCGTCTCGCTGAATTGCCTGGCCACCTCCTCGGGCGGGGGCCGAAGCTTCCGCGTCCTGCGGATGTCGGCGTAACCGGCGAGGGCCATGACCACCGGGACGCCGGCGTGGAAGGTGCGGTAGACGAGCACCGCGCCGACCGCGAGGCTGACCGGGCTGCCGTAGAGGGTGAAGGCGCCGACCAGCCCGCCCTCGGCGCTGCCAGGAATCGGCACCAGCGCGCCCCCGTGCCCGAGGACGTAGGCGATGCAGAACAGCCCGACCGGCAGGCCACCGCCGCCGAGGGCCTGGAAGGAGGCGCCGAGCGAGGCGACGTCGAAGGCGAAATAGGCGATCGAGCCGCCGATCAGCTGCAGGTCGCCGCCGCGGATCATCGCGATGCTGATGTCGACCGCCTCGCGGATAAAGCGCTGGAGCCGCCCAAGCAGTGTGCGGATCTTTTGGTCGGGGCGGGCGTGGATCTCGGGCAGCCGATGAGAGAGGACGATCGCGCCGACGATCACCAGCGCCGCGAGCAGGGCGGGGAGGAGGGTCTTGATCAGCGAGACGTCGCCGGGGAGGATGCCGACCGATACCCCCAGCCCGGCGAGCAGCAGCACCAGGAAGCTGACCGCGCTGGTTGCCAGGAAGAGGACGGCGCTGCGGCTCGCCGCGAATCGCGTCGGCACCCCGGCCCTGATCAGGATCACCGCCCCGACCGCGAGGCCGCCGCTGCCGCCCGAGGGCAGGATCACGTTGGTGCCCTCCTCGACCATCGAGAGGTCGAATGCCCCGCGCCAGCCGATCCGCCGCTCGAAGGCGCCGTGGAAGGCGAGGACGAAGCTCAAGGTGGAGGCGACCTGGAGCAGGAAGGCGGCCGCGACCCAGAAGCCGTCGGTGTGGGCGAACCGATCGCGGACCGGTTCGAGGAAGGGGACCCAGAGGACCGCGGCCGCCGCCGCCACCAGAAGCGCGGTGGGCAGAGCGGCTCGAGCGAGCAGCGTCCTGAAATCGATTTCGGGCGCGGACGCATCCTCGGTGCTGGCGCTGGGCGGGCGAGACACCGCTCGATGATCTCCGATCGGACCCGTCGGCCCCGTCCGGGGTGCCGGGAAGGACCGCTAGGGCCTCGAAGGAGCGACGAGGCTCTCGGCCAGTGCTCGCGGTCGGGAGAGCATCGGCAGGTGACCGCCGTCGATCTCCTCGACCTCGAGCCCGAGTCGCTCGCGGGTCACCCGGCGCTGGAACTCGAGCGGGAAGAGCCTGTCGTCGGTCGGCGCGATCACCCGCGTCTCCACCTCAGGCCAGGCCGTGAGCGGCGACGGCTCGGTGAACATTCCGATGCCTGGCGGTCCCTGGAAGCGCTCGCTCTCGCGGGCGACCTCGGGATCGACGTCGTGGAGGAAGACGTGCTCGATCGCCTCCGGCTCCCACTCGCTCATCGGCCCGTAGCGGCTCCGCAGATCGGCGATCGCCTCTTCGTGCCCGGTGTCCTGCCACCACTCGCCGGCGGTCTCCCCGGGCGCAGGGATCATCGGCGCGATCAGGATCAGCGCCGCCGCCCCGAGCCGCTCGGCGGCGATCGGCCCGGCGAAGGCGCCGAGCGACTGCGCGACGACGACGACCCCGTCCTCCCGGGGGGTCGCGTCGACCGCGGCCGCGGCGTGGTCGCTCGGCCCCGCCGCCTGGTCGGTCAGCGGCAGCTCGGGAGCGATTCCACGATGTCCAAGGTCCTCCAACGCCTCGATCGTCGCCGCGTAGACGCGCGAGTCGGCGCCGGCTCCCGGGATCAGCAGAAACGTGGTCACGGGCCCGACCGTACAGCGCCCGGCTCGCCCCCGACCGCTAGGCCGGGCGCCGCGAGCCGACCGCGCGGAGTCGCCGCGGCCCGGCGCTGATCCGCGTGCGTCGCCCACCGGTCGACCGTCGCCGCTCGGGGCGGCGCTCCTCGCCGACCTCGACAACGACATCGAGCCGCCGCGCTTCCTCGCGCCGGATCAGTTCGGCGATGACTTCCTTCGGCCCGATCCCGGCGATCTCCGATACCGGAGCCTCGGCCGCCTCGCCCTTGACCATCGCCGCGACCTTCACAGCGTCGGCGCGCGAAGCGAAAGTCACGGGCGAGCTCGCTATCACCCGATCGCCGGCGCCGATCAGCCGCCAGCGCCACTTGTCGTCCATATCTCGAAATGCCTCGAAGCGATTCATGGCCGCCTCCTTGTCGTCTCTTTCTTGGGAACGTACGTTCGCATACGCCCCGGCGGAAAAGAAGGCGGGAGAGGCCTAAGGGCGTCGGCGGCCCGTGTAGAGCGGGCGCATCGACATGCAAAATGCCGCGACCAGCCAGATCGCGCCGCTGAAGACGAGGATGCAGGCGGCGGAGGCCCAGTAGAACGGCATCGCCCAGGCAGGGATCCCTGCGGAGGCGGCGCGTCCGGTTCGGAGAAGATTGCGTAGGGCCAACGGGTTCCCTTGGTCGGTGTCAAGAGGAATTCGCGGCGCGCCCGCAAACGGATCATCGCCGCGGGCGCCCGCATACACTCTCCAGATGGGAGCGCTGCCGATCGTCCTCCTCATCCTGGCTATGAAGATCCCGATCCTCGGCCTGCTCTGGCTGGTCTGGTGGGCCGGGCGGGGTCAGGAAGAGCCCGAGCCGACCGAGATCGCCGATCGCCGGCTCGGCCCGCGCCTGCCGGAGCCCCCACGGCCGCCGCGGACGCGGCGCAGGGGGCCGCACGGCGGTGCCGCCGCCGTGCCAGGCGTTCGCGCAGCCTCAGCGAGGCGATCCCACCGCCGGCCGCGATCACCGGCCCGAGGCTGAGCGCCGTCTCCTCGATCGGGACCCCGGCGATGTGAGCGAGCAACATGGCGCGCTCCGTCCCTAGGAACCGGACGCGGCCGCGGAGAGGGTCCGATCGAGGTTGTCGAAGCAGGTTCTCCAGCCGCCTTCGTGGTCGCGGACCGTCTCCTCGTCGAGGAGGCCGCTGTGCGTGAAGCGCACGGTGGTGGCGCTGCCTTCCGACTCCTCGAAGTCGATCTCGATCAAGGTCTGCCTGCTCTCCTCGTCGCGGTCCCAGGTCCAGGTGAAGGCGAGGCGGGTCGGGGGATCGATCTCCGTGTAGAGGCCGCCACCGCCGTGCTCCTCTCCGTTGCCAGGGTTGCGCATGACGATTCGCACGGCGCCTCCGACCCTGAGGTCGACCTCGGCCTCGGGTGTCTCCCAGCCGGGCTGGCCGTAGAACCAGCGCCGCAGCACCTCCTCGCTGGTCCAGGCGTCGAAGACCGCCTGGGCGGGGGCCTGGAAGGTGCGCTCGATCTGGAGGGTCTTGCCCTCGGCGATCACGAGCCCGAGCTCCTCGAGCCGCGTTGCGACTCCGCCGCGCTCGAGAGCGCCGCCTCGAAGACCGTCGCTTCGTCGTACTCGTCGTGAAGGTTCCACCACCCGTAGGGATCGGTTTGCGGATAGCCCTCCGGCGAGTCCTCCCATTTCTCCTGGCGGCCCAGGGCGGTGATGTCGAGATAGGCCCAGGCGGTTCCGAGCTGCTCGTCGCCGCGCTTGTCGATGAAATAGGTGCGGAAGATCCGGTCCTCGTCATCGCGGTAGAAGGCGTTCGTCCCGTGCCATTCGTCGACGCCGAAGTCGGCGTCGAAGCCGTCGGTGATCGTGTACCAGGGCATCTCCCAGCCCATTCGCGCCTTCCAGCGCTCGATGTCGGCCTGCGGGGCACGCGAGACGTTCACGAAGGTCGTGTCGCGTGAGTTCAGGTGGGCCAGGTCGGCGACCTGGTCGGCCATGAACGAACAGCCCCGGCAGCCGCTCTCGGGCCATCCGGCGACCCCCGGCTCGAAGAAGAAGCGGTAGACGATCAGCTGGCGCCGCCCCTCGAACAGGTCGAGAAGGCTCACCGGCCCGTCCGGCCCCTCGAACTCGTAGTCCTTCTCGACCGCCATCCTCGGCATCCGGCGGCGTTCGGCGGCGAGGGCGTCGCGAGCGCGGGTCACCTCCTTCTCCTTGACCAGCAGGTCTTCGCGAGCGTTGTCCCATTCCTGCGCTGAGACGATCGGTGGCAGGTTCATTTCGACTCCTTTTCTTTCAGATACCCATCGACGACATCGAACATGCGCTCCCAGAGGGCGCGCTGGCGATCCATCCACTCGGCGGCCTCGTCGAGCGCCTTGGGCTCGAGCGAGAGCCGGTGTGTCCGCCCTTCGACCACCCGGGTTACGACGCCGGTCTCCTCGAGGACCTTGAGGTGCTTGGAGATCGCCGGCTTGGAGACGCCGAAGTCACCGGTCACTTCACCGACGGTCGCCGGCCCGGAGGCGAGGCGTTCGACGATCCCGCGCCGGATCGGGTGCGATAGGGCTTTGAATGAATCGTTAACCATGTGGTGAACAGTAGCAACGTCGGTCGGTGGGCCGGGGAGGGCCGGCGTTTACGCTCGGTAGGCGATGACTGGACACGCGCTCCCATATGAGTTGATCGACGGCGACCGGCATCGCCACGACGGCGGCCTGACCCACTCCCACCTCCACCACGGCCCTCATGTTCACGCGCCCGCGCCGCGCTCTCACAGCCACGGTGAAGGGCACCCACATCGTCATGGCCACTCGCACGGACTGGTCGACGAGAGCATCAAGCGCTCACACGAGGGCCTGCGGGCGGTCGGGCTCTCCCTGGCGGTCCTGGCGGTCGCCGCGGCGGCCCAGCTCGCAATCTTCCTGGCCGGCGGCAGCGTCGCCCTGCTCGCCGACCTGATCCACAACTTCGGCGACGCCGGCACCGCGATCCCGCTCGGCGCCGCCTTTCTGCTGCGCTCCGCCAGGGCGGAGCGATGGGCCGGGCTGCTCGTCGTCGCGACGATCTTCGCCTCCGCCTGCGTTGCCGGGGTCGAGGCGATCTCGCGGCTGATCCACCCTCAGACCCCGACCCATCTGCTGGCGCTGGCACTCGCAGGGTCGATCGGCTTCGCGGGCAACCGGGTGGCCGCGCGGATCCGGATGCGGGCCGGGAATCGCCTCGACAGCCCGGCATTGATCGCCGACGCCGACCACGCTCGTGCCGACTCCTACGTCAGCCTGGCCGTGGTCGCGACCGCGGCGCTCGTCGCGCTCGGCGTCCAGATCGCCGACCCGTTGCTCGGCCTCGCAATCACGGCGGTGATCCTCAAGATAACCCGCGATTCGTGGCGCACGGTGCGCGGCCACGAGCATCACCAGCCCGCCCCCTGAGTAGCCCAAGGCGCCTAGACGTTTGTTGCCCCGGCGCCTGCGGGTGACCGGGCGCGGGAGTAGCTTCAGTACGGATCTCGCTACCACGACGACTCCTCCTCACCGCGGTTTTTTGCCTTGCGCTCCTCGCCGGCTCCGGCTCCTCGGCGGGCGCCGCCAGGGGGCCCGCGGACAACGGGCTGCTGGTCACCTTCGCCGCCCGTTCCTGTCCGGCTTACACCGACATCACGGCGAACCTGGCGCGCAACAACATCATGGAGAGCCTGCGGGACCTGGGGCCCGACACCCCCTACAACTGGGGAGAACTGGTCGATCCCGAAACCGAGGAACGGGTTCAGCCGAAATGCGAGCCGCTACCCGACTGGACCTTCACGCTCGGGGACAACTACATCACCCGTGCGGTGACCGGGCCCTGGGGAGCGCTCTCGATCGTCCGCAACCCGTTCGACACCAAGGTCGTCACGGAGAAACACACCGACCTGCTCGACTGGCAGGGGCTGCCGACCGGGAAGCAGATCGACGGGGCGACGACGATCAGGTTGACCTCCGACCAGGCGGCGCTCGCCGCCCGTCGGGCGCTGTGGGTGCAGGGCGGCACCCCGACCGACCCGATCCTCAACGAGCCCTACCCGGGTCCCAGTACGGGTTCGGAGCGCTGCGCTGCGCGGTCGACAACGTCAACGGCGACAACGTGGAGTACGTCGCCTACCCGGCCGGCGTCACCCACGTCTTTTGTTTCGCCTACTACGTGCTGCCGCCGCCGACCAGCGGCACGATCGTGATCCGCAAGCAGGTCGAAGCGCCCGGTGGCGTGGATGAAACTTTCGGATTCGACGGCAACATCTCCTACAACCCGGGCGGGCGGTTCGACCTTGCGGTGAAGAACGGCCGTCCCGCCGAGGAAAGCTTCTTCCGCGGGGCCACCGGCGCCGCGCACCACCCCTGGACGGTGCGTGAGCTGGGCGTGCCCGACTGGCGCCTCGCCGATCTCACCTGCACGTCGCGCGATCACACGAGCACGGTCGAGACATCACAGTCCGAGGGATCGGCGAGCATCGAGCTCGGCGCCGGCGATCTCGTCACCTGCACGTACACGGACGCCTATGACCCGCCCCCGGAAGGACTCGTCCTGCGCAAGGTGACGATCGGCGGCGTCGGGCACTTCGGCTTCGACATCGATGCCGCCGGGGGCGGCGAGAGGCACACCGCGAGCGCCACCACCGAGGCCGAGGGCGTCGCAGCCGAGGCCGACCCCTCGCCGCTGAAGCTGGCCGCCGGCGGCTACCGGATCGGCGAGACCCCGCCGGACACCGACGCGGGGCGCTGGAAGCTGGAGTCGGTCGGGTGCGACGGTGACCAGCTGCCGACCAGCCAGCCGGTCGAGGTCGAGGTCCGCAAACGGGAGGTGACCGATTGCACCTTCGTCAACAGGTTCATTCCCCGCGGCCAGATCACGATCTCGAAGATCACCAAGGGGGCGGTCGGCACCTCCGGATTTCTCGTCACCCAGCAGAGTGACGATGCCCAGCAGTTCCACCAGACCGCGACGACGACCAGTGCCGGCGACCCGGTGCGGGCGACCGGCGACGAGACCGACCATCTGCGGCTCGGCCGCTACACGATCATCGACTTTCCGCCTCCACCGAACGGTGGCGAATGGTCACTCGACTACGTCGAATGCAACGGCACCGCGGTCCCCTTCTCGCAGGGAAAGATCGAAGTCAAGCTGACGACGAAGCGCCCACGGGCGGACTGCACCTTCACCAATCGCTTCGACCCGACCCCGCCGCCCGAGCCCAAGCCGGAGCCGCCCGCGGCGCAGGCGAACCTCGCGATCCACAAGACGCCCTCCACCCTGAACGCGATCGTCGGCGACGTCATCTCTTACCGCCTCGAGGTCTCCAACCACGGCAACGGCGCCGCCGACCATGTGACCGTCGTGGATCAGCCCCAGGAGAACGTGAAGCTGGTCTCGGCGACCCCCAGCCAGGGGAGCTGCGCCTCCTCATTGCCGCTCAGCTGCGATCTGGGAACGATCGACGCCGGCCACAGCGCGACCGTGACGGTGCAGCTCAAGGCCCTCTATCCCGGCCCACTGGTGAACTTCGGTGTCCTCGGCACCGTCACTCATGACGCCCGCCTCGGCAATGCCTCGGCTCGAACTGAAGTGCGAATCAAGGCCGCGCACCGCCACCATGCCGCGGTTCGCGGGCTCGGGTAATTCCGAGAGCACCCTCGAAGACCTCTCCGTTTAGACAAAGGGCCCGGCGGGAACCTGAGTCTGCAGCGGCTGACTTTGGACGGTCGGCCCGGGAACGGATGGAGATGTGAATTGACATCGCGGCGGCTCAGGCTGGGATTTGCAGCCGTCCTTCTTGCCTGTGCGGCGACGCTGCTACTCGCCGCCTGTGGCGGCTCCGGCGGCGGCCCGCCGACGCTCGCCTTCTTCGTCGCGATCCAGCCCGGCGGCACGATCGAAGAAACCGCCGCACGCTGCACCAAGGAAGCCCATGGGGCCTACACGATCAAGCCCGAACTGCTGCCCAACGACGCCAGTCAGTCGCGTGAACAGCTGGTCCGCCGGCTCGGTGCCAAGGACTCCTCGATCGACATCATCGGCCTCGACGTCATCCTCACCAGCGAATTTGCCAACGCCGGCTGGATCGAACCGTGGCAGGGGCGGCTCAAAGAGGAGGCGAGCAAGAACGTCTTCAAGAGCGTTCTCAAAACGGCCAGCTTCGAGGGAAAGCTCTACGCGGCGCCGTTCAACACCAACACCCAGTTGCTCTGGTACCGAAAGGACCTGGTCAAGAAACCGCCGGCGACCTGGGATCAGATGATCGAAGAGGCCGAAGGCCTCAAGGAAGCGGGCACGATCCAGGTGCAGGCCGAACGCTACGAGGGCTACACGGTTTGGGTCAACTCGCTGATCGACAGCGCCGGCACCGAAATCCTCTCCGGCCCCGAAGAAGTCGAGCTCGAACAGAAACCGACAGAAGAAGCACTGGCGGTGATCGGCAAACTCGCTCACTCCTCGGCGGCGGCGCCGAATCTCTCGACCTCGAACGAGGACACGGCCCGGCTCGGCTTCGAGGCCGGTGAATCGGCGTTCATGACGAACTACACCTTCGCTTACGCGAGCGCCGCCGCGGAAGCGCCCGAAATCTCGAAAGAGATGGGGGCGGCGCCGTTCCCTCGGGTCAATGACAACCCGGCGAAACCGCCGCTCGGCGGCTTCAACCTCGCGGTCAGCTCCTACTCAGGGCACAAGAAGGAGGCCTTCGAAGCGGCCGCCTGCCTGTCGGGCGAAAAAAGTGAGTTGACCGCGGTCGAACTCGACGGCCTGCCGCCCTCGCACGAAAATCTCTACGAAGGCAAGGTCGTCAAGAAGGCCTATCCGGGCTTTGCCGGGTTGGTGAAGAAAGAGGTCGAAGCGGCGGGGCCGAGGCCGACGACGCCCGCCTACCAGGACGTCACCTCGGCGCTGCAGCGCACCCTCCACCCGCCGGACAAGATCGACCCCGAAGACACCGAAGGCCTCTACGAAGAACTGAAGGAAAACCTGGAAGCCGCGGTCAAGCGGGAAGGGCTGCTGTGAGCGCACGCACCCGTTCGGAGCACAAACTCGCCTGGATGCTGTGCGCGCCGGCGGTGATCGCAATGCTCGCGGTCACCGCATATCCGATCGGCTACGCCTTCGTCCTGTCGCTGCAGAAGCTCGACCTGCGCTTTCCCGACCAGTCCGAATTCGTCGGGTTAGCCAATTACGGCACCGTCCTCAGCTCGGAACTGTGGTGGATGGACGTCTTCAACACGGTTCTGATCATGGTCGTCTCGGTGTCGATCGAGCTGATCCTGGGGATGGCGATCGCACTGGTCATGCACCGGGCGATATTCGCCCGCGGAGCGGTCCGGACAGTGGTCCTGATCCCCTACGGGATCATCACCGTCGTCGCCGCGTTCGCCTGGCAGTTCGCCTTCGCTTCGGACTCCGGCTTCGTCGACAACCTGCCGCTGATTGCCGACGAAAAAAACTGGTTCGGCGGCCACATCAGCTCGCTGGTCGTGATCATCCTGGCGGAGATCTGGAAAACGACGCCGTTCATGGCGCTGCTCCTGCTGGCCGGGCTGGTCACGATCGACGGCGGTCTCTACGAGGCGGCGCGCGTCGACGGGGCCTCGGCCTGGCAGCGCTTCACCCGGATCACCCTGCCCTTGATGAAACCGGCGATCCTCGTCGCGGTGCTGTTCCGGACGCTCGAGGCCTTCCGGGTCTTCGACTCGATCTTCATCATGACCCGCGGTGCCCAGGACACCGAATCGGTCTCGATCCTGGGCTTCAACCAGCTGATCAATCGCCTGAACCTCGGTGTCGGCTCGGCGATATCGATCCTGATCTTCCTCTTCGTGCTCGTGATCGCCTTCATCTTCGTCAAAGGCTTCGGCGTCCGCGTCGATGAAGGGCGACCGGGGGGTTGAGATGAGACACGGAACTCGTGAGTACGGGGCCTGGACGATCGCGATCGTGCTCGTCCTCCTCTTCGCGCTGATCCCGGTGCTTTGGCTGATCTCGATCTCGCTGAAGCCGCCGAGTGAGATCGTCGACCAGCGCTTCATCCCGGCCAGCGTGTCCCTCGACAACTACAAGAGCCTGTTCGAAGGCGGGATCGACAACAGTCCCTTCATCCGCCCCCTGATCAACTCGATAGCAATCGCGCTGATCACGACGGTCATCGCGATCACCCTTGCCTCGTTCACCGCCTACGCGATCGCAAGGCTCGAATTCCCGGGGAAGCGGTTGATCCTCGCCGGGGCGCTGGCGATCGCGATGTTCCCGCCGATCTCGACCGTCGGCCCCCTCTTCGACATGTGGCGCGCGATCGGCATCTACGACACCTACCTGGGGCTGATAATTCCCTACCTGACTTTCGCGCTGCCGCTGGCGATCTACGTCCTGGTCGCCTTCTTTCGCGAGATCCCATGGGACCTCGAGCAGGCCGCTCAGGTCGATGGGGCAACGCCCTGGCAGGCCTTCCGCAGGGTGATCCTGCCGCTCGCGGCCCCCGGAGTCTTCACCGCGGCGATCCTCGTCTTCATCTTCTGCTGGAACGACTTCGTCTTCGCGATCTCGCTGACCTCCTCGGACTCCTCCCGCACAGTGCCGGCGGCACTTGCCTTCTTCACCGGCGAATCGACCTTCACCGAACCGACCGGCTCGATCGCCGCTGCGGCGGTGGTGGTGACGATCCCGATCATCGTCTTCGTCCTGATCTTCCAACGCCGGATCGTCTCCGGTCTCACCGCCGGCGCCGTCAAGGGATAAGGAGCAGCGCAATGTCAGAGATAGTCCTCGATGGTGTGACCAAGGTGTTCGACGACGGCTATGAAGCCGTCAAGAACATGAACCTCGACATCGGCGACGGCGAGTTCATGATCCTCGTCGGCCCCTCGGGGTGCGGCAAGTCGACTGCCCTGCGGATGATCGCCGGGCTCGAGGACATCAGCTCGGGCGAGTTGAAGATCGGCGACGAGGTCGTCAACGATCTTTCGCCGAAGGATCGCGACATCGCGATGGTCTTCCAGAACTACGCGCTCTACCCGCACATGACGGTGCGCGAGAACATGGGGTTCGCGCTGAAGCTGGCGAAGGTCGACAAGGCCGAGATCGACAGCAAGGTCGAGGCCGCCGCCGAGACTCTCGACCTCACCCAGCACCTCGACCGCCGCCCGGTCAACCTCTCCGGGGGCCAGCGCCAGCGGGTGGCAATGGGGCGGGCGATCGTCCGTGATCCGAAAGTGTTCTTGATGGACGAGCCGCTCTCCAACCTCGACGCAAAGCTGCGCGTGCAGATGCGGACCGAGGTCGCCCGCCTGCAGTCGGATCTGAAGACGACGATGGTCTATGTCACCCACGACCAGACCGAGGCGATGACGCTCGGCGACCGCGTCGCCGTGATGCGAGCCGGGGTCCTGCAGCAGGTCGGCTCGCCCGATGACCTCTACAGCCGGCCGCGCAACCTCTTCGTCGCCGGCTTCATCGGCTCGCCGGCGATGAACTTCATGATCGGCCAGATCGAGGGGGGCAAGCTGCGGCTGCCGATCGGCGAGGTCGACGCCGCCGCGATCGGCGAGGGGCAATCGCTGCCAAGTGGCGGCGATGGTCGCGTGATCGTCGGGATCCGGCCGGAGAACTTCGAGGACGCGGAGATCGTCGGCGAGGCAAAGGACGAGCGCGGGATCACCTTCGAGGCCGACATCGATCTGATCGAGAGCCTCGGCTCCGACCTCTACGCCTATTTCCACGTCGAGGCCGAGGGGATCGAGTCCGACCAACTTGCCGACCTGGTTGCCGATCGTCTCGAGGAGACCGGAGCGGCGGGGCAGCGCGAGGGCGAGGAGCAGGTCGTCGCCCGCCTCGAGCCGACCAGTCAGGTCCGCAAAGGAGAGAAAGCGCAGCTCTGGGCGGACACCGCCAAACTCCATCTCTTCGACGCCGACAGCGGCGAGCGGCTCGGCGACTGAGCACCCTGATCCGGGGCGCGGGCCCGGAGCTGTGTCGTCGGGTTCGGTTAGGGTCTTTTGACCATCGCGGCCAAGGACGCCACCGGGGAGGGTTCTTCAGGACACCGCCGCATCGTTGCGGCGCTGCTCGTCATCGCCACCCTGATCGCGTTCCTCGGGATCTTCTCGATCTGGGTCAACCGCCAGGCGTTGAACACCGACAACTGGGTTCACACCAGCGGCAAGCTCCTGCAGAACGACGAGGTCAAGACCCAGCTCTCCAACTACCTGGCCGATCAGCTCTTCGAAAACGTCGACGTCCAGGCCGAACTGGAAAAGACCTTCCCGCCGCGGCTCGCGCCGCTCGCCGGCCCGGCCGCCGGGGCCCTGCACCAGCTCGCCCCGAAAGTCGCCGAACGGACCCTGGAAACCTCCCAAGCCGAAAGCCTCTGGGGCACCGCGAATCGCGGCGCCCACGAAACGCTTCTGAAGATCCTCAACGACGAAGGCACTTCGGTCTCGACGAGCGGCGGTGAAGTCACGCTCGACCTCAAGTCGCTGGTTTCCGAAAGCGGAGGGTCGCTCGGCGGCACCCTCGCCTCGAAAGTCCCGGCAGATGCCGGCAAACTGACGATCCTCAAGTCGGATCAGCTCTCCGCGGCGCAGGACATCGCGCAGCTCGTGCGGAAACTGCCGATCGTCCTCACCCTGCTGGCCCTTCTGCTTTACGGGCTCGCGGTCTACCTCGCCGGGCCGCGCCGCCGCGAGGCGCTGCGCTCGGTCGGCTTCGGCTTCATCGTCGCCGGTGTCCTCGCCCTGCTCCTCCGGGAGGTCGCCGGCAACACCGTCGTCGACGCCCTCTCCGGTACCGATGCCGTCAGGCCCGCGGTGGAGGCGGTCTGGAGCATCGGCACCGCCCTGCTCGTCACGGTCGCCGTCTCGGCGCTCACCTTCGGCATCCTGGTCGTGATCGCCGCCTGGCTCGCGGGCCCGACCCGCTTCGCCACCAACCTGCGCCGTGAGGCAGCTCCGTACCTGCGGGAGCGGCGCGGCACCACCTACGCGGTGGTCGGCCTGGTCTTCCTTCTGCTCATCCTCTTGGCGCCCGTGGTGGCATTCCACAAACCGATCGGTCTGATTCTGCTCGCGGTGCTGATGATCCTCGGGACCGAGGCGCTCAGGCGCCAGGCCGGGGGGGAATTCCCCGATGCCGAGTTCGGCGGATTCGGCGATCGGGTGCGGGCTTCGGTTCCGAGCCGGGCGTCGACCGGGGCGCCGGCACCGGCGATCGCGGGCGAGAACAAGGTGGACCAGATCGAACGGCTCGCGGCGCTGAAGGAGAAGGGCGACCTCAGCGAGGAGCAGTTCGAGGCAGCGAAGTCCGAGCTGCTCGGCTAGCTCGCCGCCCTCGCGGTTTCGTTTGGCGGGAGCTCGTTGCGGTGACGCGCCCGCGCGGGAAACCCCGCCGAGAGCGGTTACGCGATCGGCAGCGTCAGCGCGAAGGTCAACCCGCCGATCAGCATCGCCGTCGCGAAGATGAGGACGGCGATCCTCAGGCGGCGCCACTCCACGCGCAGTGAGATGCCGGCAAAGAAGAGGACGGCAGCAAAGAACACGGTCGAGAGGATGTAGTCGTCGTCGTTGTCCTTGGCGTCGGTCCCCTCCTGGTAGAGGTCGTCCGCTTCGCCACTCAGCTTCGCGGCCGTCGCCGTGGCAACGAGGCGGTACTGGGGCATGTAGAGAGGCCCGGGGATCGCGTCAGGATTCGTGAACGGATGCTGGGCTATCCAGGCATCGAAGGCGGGAATGAATGCCGGCCTGAACCGCCGTTCATAGATCTTCGCGAGGGCCGCGTCGCCGGTCTGGTGGGCGTTCAGCCAGCCATTGAAGTAGAGGAGATCGTCGATTCGCGACTGGCCCGCATGAGTAGAGGCCTGCTGGGATTTGATCCGGGTCGCCGAGGCCTGGGCGTAGTGCTGGGATTGCACACCGGACCAGAGCGAGGCCTGGTATCCGCTCCAGGCGGTGGCCAGCACCGTGAGCGAGAGCAGGGCCACGGCGCTCAGCTCGAGGATCCGCTCGCCCCGTGAGGTCGCGTCGGTTCCCTCGGTCAACTCCTCGGGAACGTGGGCATGGCCGTGCGGCATGCGCGTGAGTATCCCGTGATCAGGGGTATCGTGGGTCGGCGTCCGGCGATCAAGCCCGCGCGTCAGCAGAGGAGAGAATCTTGAGGAGTTGGGACTTGAGGACCGCCCAGGTGGAGCCGCACGAGCCCGGGATTCTCTCCACCGGAAACGACGCGCGCGCCATCCTGCTTTCGATCCCGGCCGGTGAGGAGCTCCAGGAGCACGAGGTGCACGAGCACTCGCGAATCGTCGTGATCGACGGGCAGGTAGACGTCGCGACGCCGGAGGGCGTGCGGGTGTCGGCCGAGACAGGCCACATGTTCGAGCTGACCCCCGGTGAGCGCCACACCGTCGAGGCTCGCACCGACTCGCGGATCCTCCTTCTGCTCTCTCCCTGGCCCGGAGACGGTCACCCGGGGGCGATGACTCTCGAGGAGAAGGCCGAGGTTCGCGAGAAGGCCGCCGAGCACGCTTCGAGCTGACCGGCCGAGGCCGGTGGCTACGGTTCCAGGGTGACTGGAATCCCCGACATGCTGTCGTTGATCCCCGGGATGCCGCGCGGTCGGGATCCGCATGCGGCGGCGGAGGTCGACGGGTTCTTCAGGTCCGACTCGATGGTCCGCCGCCTGCACCGGGAGCGCGTGGTCCTCTTCTCCGGCGTGCGGGCCCTGCTGATGCAGGCCTGCGACCCGCTGGCGGTCGTCGGCTTCGAGCGCCACTCGATCATCTTCGACGACCCGCGGACCCGCCTGCTGCGCACCGACGAGCGCATGTCGAGGATCTATTTCGGGACCGCCGACGAGGCCGAGGAGACCGGCCGGACCGTCCGCGCGATGCACGCCCGCGTCCAGGGGAAGACGCCGGCCCGCTACGGGCCGATTGCCAAAGGGACCGTCTACGACGCCACCGACCCCGAGCTGGGCCTCTGGGTCCTGGCGACCCTCGCCGACTCGGCGCTGGTCTATTACGAGCGCATCTTCGGATCTCTCCCCGCGGCCGATCGCGAACGCTATTGGCGTGAATACCGCCAGGTCGGCGAGCTCCTCGGCCTGCCGCCCGACTCGATGCCCGCCACGGTCGTGGGCCTGCGGCAGTACGTCGACGGCCGGCTCGGCGACGGGAGCCTCTGGATCTCAGACGAGCGTCGCGAGCGGGCCGAGCGGATGATTCTCGAGCCGCCGCACTCGGGCCTGACCCGGGCGGCGATAACCCCGCTCACCGAGACCGTGAAGTTGATCTCGACCGGGCTGCTTCCAGCGGAGGTCCGCCGCCTCTTCGGCTTCTCGTGGGATCCGGCTCGAGAGGCGCTGCTGCGCTCAGCCCTTCTCCAGCTGCGGTTCGGCACCCGCCTCTGGCCAGACTCGGTCAGGCTTCATCCCGCCGCACGCGCGGCCGCCGGCGAGCGCTACGGCGCCCTGGCCGCTTAGCGACCCGCGCGGGCTAGCCCTTGTGCAGGGCGAAGCTGATCGTCCCGGTCGTGCAGTGAGGCGAGCCCCCGGGATCGCCCGAGTTCAGTTCGCCGCTGCGGGTCACACTCCCCTTGAAGGCGGTGGCGCTGGTGAACGTGCCGTCCAGCTTGTAGTGGTAGTACCCACCCTTGTCGTCGCCTTCGCCGCCGTGGTACTTGAAGGAGCGGCCTTTCACCTGCGGCGCGAATTCGATCGTGAACGGCGAGTCTGCTGCCGTCGTCGCACTTCGAGGTCGCGGGAATCGCGACGAAGACGCTCTCTCCCAGCGAATTGGTCGACACCCGCCCCCGAACTGCAACGGACTTGCCGTCCACCTTGGCCGTGCCCGAATAGGTGCCGGCCTGAGGCCTGAAGGCCTTCTTCTTGGCCGCCGCGATTCCGGTCCCCGCCAGGGCGAGAACCGCGAACGAGATGAAAAGGAGCCGGAAAGTTTTCACGGTGGCCATTAGACACCAAAACGCCGCCGCCCCCTTCGCCCCCCAGCGACGAACTGACCGTACCTACGCGGTTGCGCGAAGGTAGTGTGCTTTCGTGGACCGACCGCATACGAAATATGTGCGCAGCGGCGAGCTCGCGATCGCCTATCAGGCTCACGGATCCGGCGATCATGAGCTGTTGCTGTGTGTCGGTAGCACCTCGAACATCGGGGCCATGTGGGATCTCCCCGGAGGGGAGCGGCTCATGGAACGGTTGGGCAAGTTCGCGCGGGTGGTCTGTTACGACCGTCGCAACTCGGGACTATCCGACTCGATCACGGGTGACCTGACGCTTGAATCCCACGTGGCCGACACATTGGCGGTGATGGATGCCGCCGGTCTGCAGCGACCCGTGCTCTTCGGCTCTCTCGACGGGGCTCGCGCACTGACCCTCCTCGCCGCCACCCGCCCGGAGCGGGTAGGTGGCCTGATCGCGCTGTCTCCGGCCGTGCGGGGCGCCGCCGCCAGCAATCCCGAGCTCGTGCGCCAGGCGGCCGACGTGCTGGATGCGGGCATGGACCTAGACAACTTCCCCGGAGAGTTCGGCGCCTTCCTCGCTCCCGGGTGGAGGGACGATCCGGTGCGCTGGGACGCACTCACCCGCTACCTCCAATTCTGCTCGACCCCAGCACAGGCGGAACGCTTGGCGCGCCTGATGCTGACCAGCGACATCGGCGCCGTGCTTCCTTTGATCCAGACTCCGACGCTCGTCCTGCATCCCCGCGATCAGATATTCGTGCCCGTCGAGGCCGTCCGCGAGTTCACGGAGCTGGTCCCTGGCGCCCGATTCCGTGAGATGCCCGGCGATGCGGGCCTTATCTTCGCCCTCGACGTCGGCCTGCTCGCCGACATAATCGAGGAGTTCGTCACCGGCAGGGCACCCGCGCCGGCCACGAATCGCGTCCTGGCGACCGTCCTCTTCACCGATCTCGTCGACTCGACCCGCCGCGCTGCTCAGTCGGGTGACCGGGCATGGTCCGAGCTGATCAAGCGCCACCTCGATCAGGCCCGGACGGCCGTCGCCGAGCACGGTGGTGAAACGATCGATACCGCCGGGGACGGCCTGCTGGGCCTGTTCACCGGACCGGGGGAGGGAGTGCGCTGCGCGAAGCAGGTGATCAGCGACGCCGGCGAGCTCGGGCTCGAGGTCCGAAGCGGGGTACACACCGGCGAAGTGGAGCGCGGCCCCGATGGCGTCGCCGGCCTCGCAGTCCATCTAGCCGCGCGCATCATGGCGCTCGCCGGGGCGAGTGAGATCCTCGTCTCGAGCACCGTTCGCGATCTGGTCATCGGCAGCGAGCTGACGTTCGCCGAACGCGGCGAACATGAGCTGAAGGGTGTGCCGGGTCGCTGGACTGTCTGGGCGGCGACTTAGCCGAGGCCGAACGGCCACCGATTGGGGAGGTCATCGGCCGAGCTATTCACTCAGGCTCTCACTCGTAGTCGAGCCTGGCGCGGCGACCTCGCGCCCTTGCGATCGGAGCCAGGGCGGTAGTCAGCGCCCGCAGCAAGGGCCAGGGTGGGCTCACCGGCCGGATCTCCCGTTCGAACTCGGGAACCATCACCGCGAGTTGGAGTGGCTTCGGCATGCCTTTCGGGCCCAACTCGTCTTCAGCTGCGAGGGTGAACAGGGTCTCGAAGAATGCGGCGCTCCCGAGCGCCGGTTCGAAGAACTGGACCGAGTGGGAAACCTCCTGGCCGTCGTTCCAGAATCTGTGTGGGGTGTCGGCTGGGATGGAGATCGATTCTCCAGACGCGAGGCTGCGGCGAACGGCGTCGACCTCGAAGACCAGGGAGCCGGACAGGAGCTCGGCCCCGCTGCGCTGTTCGGGGTGGACGTGCAGAGGCTCACGCTCCTCGGTCGGAGGATTGAAGCTGTCGATGCGCAGCGAGCTCCTCCTTCATCTCGACGAACGTCATGCGCTGTCCCGTGCGGGGGTTGCGGATTTCCTGATTGACGTGGGCCACGGCGTGGTTCGCTCCCTTGTCTGAGTTACTTCGGTTACCGAAGCTTCGGTTACCGTAGCATCTCGTCGGTGGCCGAGCCCGAGCAAGCTCCGCAGCGACTCCCGATCGGGCAACTGCTCGGCAACTTGCAGCGGTTGTTCCGCGCCGAGCTCGCGAGCCGCGGCGCCTCGAGCGAGGACGTCGGCGGGATCCGGCCGGCGCACCTCCAAGTCTTCGGAACCATCAAGGCCGAGGGGACCCGGCTGACGGACCTCGCCCGCTGGTCAGACTCGTCTCTCTCCGCGACCTCGGAGCTGGTCGACGACCTGGAGAGAATGGGCTATCTGGAGCGGCGGCCCGACCCGAGCGACGGCCGCGCGAAGCTCGTCTGTCTCACCGAGCGGGGCTGGACCGCGATGCGGGCCGGCCGGCGAGCGATAGTCGAGATCGAATCCGACTGGGCAGCGCAGATCGGTCAGGTCGAGTTCGGCGCCCTGGCGCAGGGACTCCAGGGCCTACTCGATGGTCTCGACCCTGATGTGCGGAAGAACTACGCGACCCCGCCGCCGAGGTAGTGGCGGGTCCCATGTGTCCAAGGAGCATAAATCGCGGATACTGGGGACATGCGCCGGATACTCACGGTGGGACTTGTGTCGGCGGCCGTTATTTCAATGCTCGTGGCATCAGCAGCCTGGGGCGCCAAGCGGTCTGCGCACTGTGCCTCGAATGAGGTCAAGACCACGATCGCCTACGTCCACCGCGCGGGCGGGCCTGCGGACCATGCGACGGGCTGCGCCCTGAAGAAAGTGACGGTTCCCAGCTCGTTCGCGGCTTTGCAGAGCAGAGTTCGGGCGTTCGCGATCCGGTTCGTGCCCGTCGAGGTAGCCCGCGCGTTTCGCAGCAAGGCCGCACGGCAGGTGGCCGCGACCGACGCAAAGACCGACTCCACCCTCGGCTCGGAATCCAAGGCGCATGCGCCCCCCGCAGCGGTACCGCTCGCTCGCGCCGCACGGACGAAGGGCGCCGATGGCGGATTTGCCGTGGCGTCCGTCGGCGGAACCGAAACCACATATGACGCCCAGTACAAGAAGCTGGACACTGCCGACGATACGGGCGAGTCATTCGTGACCGGGTCGTTGACGAAGGCCACGCGTGTCACCGGCCCCCGCTCTGCTTCGAGCAGCAAGGAGATCACGGTCACGGACCTGATCAACAAGTGCCCGGATGCAGCCGGAATCGCCCACGGAACCCTCGATTTCAAGCTGCGCGACTACCGGATCGCGGGCCCCCGGACGATCACGGAGGTCTCGACCCTTCACGCCGAGATCTCGGCCCATTTTGACGAAACCGCTCACATCGCCTCGGTTGAGGTCAACGGCACCTGGTCCTTCGCGGTCAGCACGAGGCACACGACCCGCTCGGTCGGCGGAGACGTGTCGCTGAGTAACTTCCAGCCGACCGGCGCCGGGGGCCATTTCGATCTGCCGACGACCGTCACGACGGGCACCGATGACAACATCGTGATCGGCGGGCATCCACTCGGGGTCTGGGTGGCCGAAGGTCTTGCTCACGTATTCATCGAGGCGATGTTGAGAAGCACCCCGAACGGCGTCTGCGTGAAGATCGTGCCCGATTCGCCGACCGTTCATGTCGCCCCCGGCGGCACAGTGGACATCGTCGCTCACCTGGCCGACCACCATGACCAGACCTTCCCGGGGCTGGTCACGGAGTACAACGGAGCGGGCCGCGTCTCTCCCGCTCAGGCGCAGGCGAACACGGATGCGCACTTCACCTACACCGCTCCCGCCACCGCCACCGCGGGTGGCACCGACGACGTGCAGCTCAGCCATGTCTCCAAGAGGGGGAAGGGGGTGGGCGGTCACGTCGTCATCGTCTTCGACAAGTCCCATTTCCCTCAGCGCTTCGACGGCACCTGGACCCGCGTCTTCACCGCCTCCATCCGCCCGGGGTGGAAAGAGACGGTCCACGGCACGGCGACCTATCTCCGCAGCCCGCTCTTCCCGCAATCGGTGGAGGGGCTGACCGCGATTCCATATGAAGTGGAGAGCGCGTCGGTGGATTGGGAAGTGACCGGGTCCGCGCCTGCGGGCGTGGGCTGCACGATCACCTACGGCGGGTCGGGAAGCGCACCCGCAATGGAGAACAGCGCCCTCGGCGCGACGGGACTTACCCTCGACGACGTCAGCAGCAGGCCTGAAGCTCCAAATCCGGAGTCGGAGCCGTACTACTACTCGATTCGCGCCAACGGGGACCCGCTGAACCCCCCGATGTTCGACGTCCATTTCAGCCCCGGTTGCAGTGAATCCGACCGTCAGGAACCGATCGACGTGAACTACTTTGAAATCGGCGATCCCGACCCGTTCGGCGAGGAAACCTCCCTCGACCAGGTACAGAAAAGCAACAGCTCCGTCCTGCTCTCCGGCCAGTTCAGCACGCCCGAGGGCGCCGGCCCGGCGACGGAAGACACCTGGAGCTTCACCGGCTCGTAGTGCTGGTGCCTACGGTCCGAGTTGCTTACCCAAAATCTCCTTCATGGGTCCCAGGACGGTCGGGCAACTTGGAACATTCGAACACATCAACCCGCTGCGAGTCCTATTCGAATGATCGTCAGTGACCGCGGATGATCTGGATTTCCTGCGTCCGCGCGTATGTGTGAATAACCACCTTGCTAGTCGTCGAGCGCGCCTCCTACAGAGGGATCAGTCCTGGGTCAGATCCGGCCCGAATTCGGCCATCACGCCGATCAGGAGGTACAACGCCGCCAACGCGATCAGTAGCCACCCGAGCCTTGCCATCCATGTCGACGCACGGCGGCGCCCAGCGGCGACCGCGGATGCCCCGGCCAATAGCAGTCCAACTCCGATGATGAGGCCGGCCATTCAGGCCGAACCGATTACCGCGGCGACAGGACCACGATCGGGATCAGGCGTTCTCCGGCGTTGCGCTGGTAGGCCTCCGACCCTGGGTACATCGCCACGAACCTCGCCCACAAACGGTCGCGCTCATCGCCGTCCGCGACCCGGGCGCGGACCTGCCGGACCGTCGGCCCGATCTGAACCGTGGTGTCAGGGTTGGCGCGGAGGTTGTGGAACCAGGCAGGGTTCGATGGCTGGCCTGCCTTCGATGCCATGACGACGATCGCGTCGCCGTCCTCTTGGTACATCAGCGGGGAGGTCCGTGTGCGGCCGCTCTTGGCGCCGACGTGGTCGACCAGGACGATTCTGGCAGCCGGCCAGCCTGGGATGTGGTTGGCGAACCGCCCGTCGGTCCGTCGGTAAAGGGCGACGTGCAGCCGAGTCGATCGGCGTCCGAGGTAGATGCCATTCCTGTTCGCGAACTCGGAGGTTGCTGCGACCGTTCGTCCCCACGCGCTCATTTTTTTGCTTCCCGCTTTCGCGAATTGCCGGACCCGCATCGTATCCCGGTTGGCTGGCAAGGAGCGCTCGCCGATTCTCGTGTGGACCGCGCTGTCAGGGGCGGAAGGAGGCGGCTCGGATTGGAGCTTGTTCGAGCTGGGGGCCATACGGTGTTTGCCTCGGGCCCGTCCGGCCCTCGGCTACGGTTTCGCGCGTGAATCTGCAACGAGGCATAGCTGCTCGCTCGGGCGAGTTCCTGCTCTTCGCGGTGACGCCGCCGCGACTGACGACGAGCCCGGAGGAGGCCGCGGAAATCGCCCGGATCACCCTCGAGCGGCTAGATGGGTTGGCCATCGACGGCCTCGTCCTCTACGACATCGACGACGAAAGCGACCGTAATCCCGACGAGCGCCCGTTCCCGTTCCTGCCGACGATGGACCCCGCCGACTATCTCGCCCGTGATCTCGCCCGGCTGGAGGTTCCCGCCATCGTCTACCGCGCGACCGGCAAGTACCGAGAGGACCGTTTCCGCTCCTGGTTGGAGGAGCAGGATCCCTCCCGGGCGCTCGCGGTGTTCGTCGGGTCCTCCTCGCGCGAGAAGGCTGTACACACCTCGCTCGCCCGAGCCTACGAGCTGCGCGAGGAGACTCAGCCGGAGCTGCCGCTCGGTGGGGTCGCGATCTCCGAGCGACACGCCCGCCAGGGGGATGAGCATTTGCGCCTCATCGCGAAGCAGGCCGCAGGCTGCTCCTTCTTCATCACCCAGATCGTCTACGACGTCAACGCGGCCAAAAACCTGATCTCCGACTACCACCACGAGTGCGCCGCGCGGAACCTCGAGCCGGTGCCGATCATGTTCAGCTTCTCGGTCTGCGGTTCTCTCAAAACCTTGGAGTTCCTCCGGTGGCTCGGTGTGAGCGTCCCGCGCTGGATCGAGAACGAGCTGCGCCACGCCGACGACACCCTCGATGCCTCTTACGAGCAGGCGGTCGCGACGGCCGTTGACCTGATCGCGTTCTGCCGGAGGTTGGGGACCCCGTTCGGGCTCAACGTCGAGAGCGTCTCGATCCGCAAGGTCGAGATCGAAGCCTCGGTGCGGCTCGCGACCCGGCTGGGAGCCGAGCTGCGCGGGTGACGGTGATGGCTCTAGAAATCGAAACGTGCCCTAGAGGCCCAGCTGTTTCCCCAAGATCTCCTTCATGATCTCGTCCGTCCCGCCGCCGATCGGGCCGAGGCGGGCATCGCGGACGGCGCGCTCGATCCCGTACTCGCGCATATAGCCGTATCCGCCGTGGATCTGCAGGCACTCGTCGGCGATCTCGAGGATGCCGCGCTGCGTGATGAGCTTCGCCATCGTCACCTCCTGGATGCAGTCCTTGCCTTCGTGGAAGAGGCGCAGGGCGTTGTAGGTGATCGCCTTCGAGGTGTCGGCCTTGACGGACATCTCGGCGATCTTGTGGCGGATCACCTGGAAGTTGCCGATCGGGCGGCCGAAGGCCTTTCGCTCCTTGGCGTAGTCGACCGCCGTTTCGATCAGGCGCTGCATGCCGCCGACGGCGCCGATCGCCATCAGCAACCGCTCCCAGGCGAAGTTGAACATGATCAGCCGGAAGCCCTGGTTCTCCTCGCCGAGCAGGTTCTCCTCGGGAACCTCGACGTCGGTGAAGGAGAGCTCGCCGGTGTCGGATGAATGCCAGCCGAGCTTCTCGAGCTTGGCGGCGACCTCGTAGCCGGGCATCTCCTTCTCGAGCACGAGGAAGGAGATGCCGCCGTGCCCACCCTCCTTCGTCGTCTTCACCGCACAGACGAGGAAGTCGGCGCGGACGCCGTTGGTGATGAACGTCTTGGCGCCGTTGACGACGTAGCCGCCGTCGACCTTCTCGGCGAAGGTGGTGATCCCGGCGACGTCGGAGCCGGCGCCGGGCTCGGTGATCCCGAGCGCGCCGATCTTTTCGCCCGCGATTCCCGGGACCAGCCAGCGCTGCTTCTGCTCCTCGGTGCCGAAGTTGAAGATCGGCGGCATCGCGATCGAGGCGTGGGCGTTGAGGCCGGCGGCCACTCCACCGGAGCCGCCCGAGCGGGCCAGCTCTTCGACCCAGACCGCGTCGTGCAGGTGGGTGCCGCCCTGGCCGCCGTACTCCTCGGGGAACTTCAGCCCCATGAAGCCGAGCTCGGCGCAGCGCGCGTAGAGCTCACGGGGAAATTCGCGCGCCTCCTCCCACTCGTCGACGTTGGGGGCGATCTCCTTGGCGACGAAGCGCCGCACCGTCTCCCGCAGCTCCTCGTGCTCCTCGCCGAAGGGGGGGAGAGTGGCGCGAGCTCCTGTGTCTTTGACGACTGTCATTCGTTACAGATGCGGTGTTTTGTCTGCGCTAGGCTCGCGTAGCGTTGCGACCCCGATGGAGCTGGAGCGGACCATGTGGACAGACGAGCGACTCGACGATCGGTTCAATTCGATCGATCGCCAGTTCGGAGAGTTGAGGGCCGATGTCCGCGAGCTGCGGAACCAGATGTTCCAGTTCTGGGGCACGACGATGCTCGGAGTGATCGTCTCTACGGTCGTCACCGTGGTTGCCGTGATCATCACCCGCACCTGATCTCTTCGCGCCTCATCCGCCGGCCGGCACTTTCGAGCCGCCCGGCATCGTGTGGCCGCGGCCCTCGTGGTCGAAGCCGAGCAGATCGCCCGACGGGTTCTTCGGGCCGCCGTGGTGGTAGGCGCGGACCTCGGCGATCTTTTCGTCGCGCATCAGGAACCACTCGGCGCCACGGTCGAGCCGCGCCTCGCCCGACTCAGGGTGGCGCCAGGTCATCGTCCACTCGATCGCGACCTGATCCCCTTCTCCGATCGCATTCTCCAGGTGCCAGCGCCCCTCGATGTTCTTGACCGCGAAGGCCGCGTAGCCGCCGATCGTCTCGGCACCCTCGTGTGGGCCGAGGCGCGTGTAGTAGTGGACCGCGTCCTCGGTGAAGTGTGACGCCACCCGCTCGGCGTCACCCGAGTTCAGCGCCTCGTAGTAGGACCGGATGTGATCGACGTGGGACACGTCGGCGACCGAGCCTAGATCCCGTAGCTGCGGCCGATCACCTCGAGCATGATCTCGTCGGTGCCCGCCCCGATCCGGTTGAGCCGGACGTCGCGGTAGGCGCGCTCGATCTCGTACTCCTTCATGTAGCCGTAGCCGCCGTGGATCTGGATGCACTCGTCGGCGACCTCGCAGGCGATCCGCGAGGTGTAGAGCTTGCACTCGGAGATCTCGCGGACCGGGTACTCGCCGTTCTTGTAGCGCCAGGCGGTCGCGTAGGTGAACTGGCGGGCGGCCTCGATCTTGGTCGCCATCTCGGCGAACTTGTGGCGGATCACCTGGAAGTTGCCGATCGGCCGGCCGAACGCCTTGCGGTCCTTGGCGTACTCGAGGGTGCGCTCGAACATGCGCTGGGCGCCGGCGACGGCACCGGCACAGGCGACCATCCGCTCGCTCTGGAGCTCCCAGGAGATGTGGTAGAAGCCCTTGCCTTCCTCGCCGAGCAGGTTCGAGACCGGGACGCGGACGTCCTCGAAGCTCAGTTCGGCCGTGTCGGAGGCGTGCATGCCCATCTTCTCGAGCTTGCGCGAGACGCTGAAGCCGGGAACCGTCTCGCCGTTCTCGTCGCGCAGGTCTACGACCAGCAGGCTGATCCCGTCGTGCGTTTTCTCGGGGTCGGTCTTGACGACGAGGACGATGAAGTTGGCGCGGGCGCCGTTGGTGATGAACATCTTCGAGCCGTTGACGACGAATTCATCACCGTCGCGGATCGCCGTGGTGCGGATGTTGGCGACGTCGGAGCCGACGTCGGGCTCGGTGATGCCGAGGCAGCCGATCGTGTCGCCGGCGATCGCCGGGGGCAGGTAGCGGCTCTTGAGCTCGTCGGTGCCGAGCATCTCGATCGGGGGCAGGACCATGTCCGTATGGACGACGAAGCCCATGTTCAGGCCGCCCGATCCGGTGTAGCTCATGCACTCGGCGCGGACCAGCGAGTAGTAGTAGTCGCCGCCCTGGCCGCCGTACTCCTCCGGGAAGCAGAGGCCGAGGAATCCGAGTTCGCCGGCACGCTTGATCACCGAGTCGGGCCAGGTGGTCTCCTCCCACTCGTTGCGGTGTGGCCAGAGCTCTTTCTGGACCCAGGCCTGCATCGACTCGCGCAGGTCTTCGTGCTCCTGGGTGAAGATCATGTGCTTGCGCTCGGCGCCGTGGTCGGGCTTGATCACCGAGTTGCCGTTGGTCGCCGTGGTAGCCACAGATCCCTCTCCTCAATTCGACGGTTTCGGCGCCGACGGGGGCCGGGCCAGAAAAGCGAGTGGACAGTAGCACTTCCTACTTTCAAGTAATGCGGATCGGGCGAGCCGACCCGTCAATCTTGATAAATTCACTCAACAATGCAAAAAGGAGGCAGAACATGAGTCAGACGGACCAGCTCGTAGCCAACAGCGCCGCCTACGCGAAGGGCGTCGACACGGCCCTGCCAGTGCCGCCGGCCAAGCAGGTCGCCGTCGTTGCCTGCATGGACGCGCGCCTCAACCCCTACGGGATCCTCGGCCTCAGCGAGGGGGACGCCCACGTGATCCGCAACGCCGGCGGCGTCGTCTCCGACGACGTGATCCGCTCCCTCGCCATCTCCCAGAACCTTCTGGGGACCGAGGAGATCATCCTCATCCACCACACCGACTGCGGCATGCTGACCTTCAAGGACGACGAGTTCGCTGACCGGCTCGAGGCCGAGACCGGAACGCGGCCGAAGTGGTCGGCGCTCGCTTTCTCCGACCTCGAGGGCGATGTCCGCGACGGCATCGAGGCGATCAGGTCGAGCCCTTTCATCCCTCGGACCGAGAGCGTCAGGGGATTCGTCTACGAGGTTGAGACCGGCTCGCTGCGCGAGGTCGACTGAGGCGGAGCCGGAGCTAGTTCGCGGGAGACTCCGACCCGGCGCTCTCGACCGGGTTTCCGAGCGCCCGCCAGGCGCCGACGCCCTGGCCGACGTGGACGACGTCGGAGAAGCCCCCGCGACGGAGGATCGACGCCGCCAGGCCGCTGCGTTTGCCGCCGCGGCAGATCGTCGCGATCTGCCGGTCCCGGGGCAGCTCGTCGAACCTCTCGCCGAGCTCGCCATAGGGGATGTGGAGCGACCCGGGGATGTGCTCGCCGGCGTACTCGGCCGCGTTGCGCACATCGAGGACGAGGGGTGGCTCGGAGGATCCGACCCGGGTGGCGAGCTCGGCGGGGTCGATCAGCTCGATGCTCTCGACCGGGCGGCTCTCTGTCCGCCACGCCGTCATCCCGCCCTCGATGAAGCCGAGCACGGTGAGGCCGACCGCGGCGAGCAGCTCGGCGGCCTGGCGCTCGTCGCTGTCGGAGGCGGCGAGCAGGATCAGGTCGGCGCCCGGCTGGGCGACCCGCGAGACCTTGGTCGCGAAGCCGGTGTCATAGGCGGAGGTACTGAGGGCGCCGGCGATGTGGGATTCGTCGAACTCCTCGTTGGTGCGGCCGTCGATGACCACCGCGCCACCGGCGACGGCGACCTCGACCTCGTGCGGCGTGAGCCGGGAGGGGACGCCGAAGTCGTGAACCAGCGGGCCGCGGTTCAAGGAGACGATCTGCTCGACGTTCGGCGGCCGGTCGCCGAGCGAGGCGACGGCGTTCTCGACGAACCTCGCCTCGTCCTCGATCGCCAGCGCCGGGTTGTGGCGCCGCTCGAAGCCGATCGTCGAGGAGGTCTTCAGGTCGATCGCCGAGCCGCCGCAGAGCGAGCCGCCGAGGTGGCCGGGCCAGACCTCGACCTCGTCGGGGAGGGTGAGCAGGCGCTCGTGGAGGGTGCGGAACATGTCGGCCGCCCCCTCCCGCGGCTCGACCGCGAGGTCGGGCCGGGCGACGTCGCCGATGAAGAGCGAGTCCCCGGTCAGCAGCGCCCAGGGAGAACCCCCTCGGCTGCTGTCGCTGAGCAGAAAGGAGGTGTGCTCGGGCCGGTGGCCGGGTGTGTGGATCGCCTCGATCCTCAGCTGGTCGAGCTCGAGGACCCAGCCATCGGCGATCGGCTCGTGCGGGTAGCCGGCCTCGGCGAGCTCGTGGACGTGAAGGGTCGCCCCGGTGGCCCTCGCCAGCCTCCCGTGCCCGGAGACGTGATCGGCGTGGTTGTGCGTCTCCAGCACGTGCTCGATCCGCACCCCGTGCAGGCGGGCGAGGCGCCGATAGGGGTCGATGTCCCATTGGGGGTCGATCACGGCGGCCACCCCGGCGTCGCGGTCGGCGACCAGGTAGGAGGCGCAGCCGAGGTCCTCGTGGATTATCTGACGGAAGAGCATGTGCGGGCCGGGCCTTTCTTGATTGGACAACTCAAGATAGATGAAAGCATGGGCGGTTCCTATACTCGCGGCATGAGGCTTCCGACCGGAATCATCGCCGCTGCCCTGGCCCTATTGGCGCTGCCGGGAGCGGCGGTCGCCGCGCCGACCTGCGACGGCCATGCGGCGACGATCGTCGGCACCGGCGGCCACGACACGCTGACCGGGACCAAGCGCCCGGACGTGATCTACGCCGGAGGCGGAGGCGACTTGATCAAGTCGCTCGGCGGCAACGACCGAATCTGCACCGGAGAGGGCAACGACCGGGTCTTCGGCGGCAGCGGCAGCGATCGCATCTTCGGGGAAGGCGGCGACGATCGCATCGACGGAGAAACAGGCAACGAGTTCATCTCCGGCGGCGAGGGCAACGACTCCCTCAACGAGAACTACGGCGACGGCACGGTCGAAGGCGGTGCCGGCAACGACACGATCATCGGCTACATCGGCATCGACACCGACAAGGGCGGGCCGGGCAACGACACGATCACCGGCGGGATCGGCTTCGACACCCTGGTCGGCGGTTCCGGCGACGACACGATCGAGCCCGAAAAGGGACACGACGTCGTCGACGGCGGGCCCGGCAGCGACACGGTGAGCTACGCGCATGAACCGGCGGGCGTGACCGTCGACCTCGCCGCCCATACGTCGCGTGTCTCGGCCGGCCGCGACAGCCTGCCCTCGATCGAGAACGTCACCGGCTCCCCCTTCGACGACGAATTGATCGGCGACGCGGGTGCCAACATCCTCACCGGCGGGCCGGGCACCGACAAGCTCATCGGCGGCGGCGGCGAGGACCAGCTGATCCAGTAGTCGCCCCGTAGTAAGTAGAACGTCCTACTTCCCAGTCGGCTATCGTGGCGGGCGATGGCGGACCAGCTCGTCACCTACGAGGTCTCCGACGGCGTCGCGACGGTGACCCTGAACAACCCGGAGAAGCGCAACATGCTCTCCGGCCAGATGCTCGCCGAACTGGTCGACGCGATGCGCACCGCGCGCGATGCCGAGGATGTCCGCGCGGTGGTTCTCACCGGCGCCGGTGAGAAGGCGTTCTGCGCGGGCGCCGACCTCGGGGGGTTCGCCGCCGACGTGCCGCTCGTCCAAAAACACTTCGCCTCGGACCTCTTCCTCGAGTTCTTCCGCCTGATGCCCCGTCTCGGCAAGCCCTCGCTCTGCGCGGCCAACGGCCACGTGCTCGCCGGGGGCATGGGGCTGGCCCTCTCCTGCGACCTGGTGATCGCCAAAGAGGGAGCGACCTTTGGGACGCCGGAGATCAACGTCGGCGCCTTCCCCTACATGATCATGTCGATCATCTACCGCAACGTCCCGCGCAAGAAGGTCAACGAGATGATGCTTCTTGGAGAGCGGCTCAGCGCCGAGCAGGCGGTCGAGTTCGGCCTCGCCAACAAGGTCGTGCCGGCAGCCGAGTTCGATGGCGCCGTCGCCGACTGGGCCGGCAAGCTCGCCTCGAAGAGCCCGGTCCTGATGCGGCTGGGCCACGACGCCATGTACCGCCAACAGGACATGGCGATCGACGACGCGCTCGAGTTCCTGCGCTCACAGCTCTCCCTCACCTTCACCACCGAGGACATCGTCGAGGGCGTGACCGCCTTCTTCGAGAAGCGCGACCCTCAGTGGAAGGGTCGGTGAGGAAGTTCTTCGGGCGCGGGACTGATCACGTGGTCGAACACGATCGTTTCGAGCTTCGTGACCACGTCTCGGAGCTCGGCCGACATCGCGGCCTCGTCGATCGTCACCTCGTGTCCTCGGTATCGAATCGTGTAGATGAAGCAGTCGGCGCAGTTCCCGGGGAGGGGGCTCTCGAGCTGGGGGAATCCCGCTCGACGAAAGCCCTTCTGAAGGATGCCGACCTTCTTCCTCGAGACGCGGAAGCGCACCGTGCGGGTCCCGGCCCCGGTGCCGGCGATCGTGGCCTCCGCGTGGCGCCCCGGGTCGATCGTCAGCTTCTCCGGCATCGGCTTCAGCCCGCCGCTCTTCTCGAAGGAGAGCGAGAACGGCTTGGGCGGCGGAGCTTCAGCCGCGGGAGGGCCCGGGCAGCCGACCGCGAGGCAGGCGAGCGCTATTGCGAGCGTTCCCATCCATTCCAATTTAGAGCGATCTCAGCAAAAGAGGAGAGAATTTGAGCGACACCGACCACAAGCTGCCAGGCACAGCACCGCTTGACGAGCTGACCGAGCAGCTGCACGAGCGGCGTGAGAAGGCAAAGCTCGGCGGCGGCGAGGAGAAGATCGCCAAACAGCACTCGCGCGGCAAGCTGACCGCCCGCGAGCGCCTCGACCTGTTGGTCGACGACGGCACCTTCGTCGAGCTCGGCATCCACGGGCGGCCGCATTTCGCCCAGCGGGCGATGGACGGGGTGGAGGCGCCGGCCGACGGCGTGATCACCGGCTGGGGCGACATCGACGGCCGGCCCTGCTGCATCGCCGCCTACGACTTCACGGTGATGGCCGGCTCGATGGGGATGACCGGGGAGCTGAAGGCGACCCGGCTGCGGGAGATGGCCCTCTCCAAGCGGATGCCGTTCGTCTGGCTGCTCGATTCCGCCGGCGCCCGCATCCAGGAGGCGGCGGGCTCGCTGTTCGCCGGCTCCGGCCACCTCTTTCGCGAGGAGGTCGAAATGTCCGGGGTGATCCCGATGGTCGCGGCGATGATGGGGCCCTGCGCGGCGGGGACCGCCTACATCCCGGCGCTCTCGGACTTCGTGCCGATGGTCTCCGGCCAGGGCGCGATGGCGCTCGCCGGGCCGCACCTGACCAAAGCGGTGACCGGCGAGGACATCTCGATGGAGGAGCTCGGCGGGGCCAAGGTCCACTGCCGTAAATCCGGCGTCGGCGACCTCGAGGTGGAGGACGACGAGGCCTGCATTCGCGCGATCAAGGACTACCTCTCGTTCTTCCCGCAGAACTTCGAGGAGAAGCCTCCGGTCCGCGCCGATGTGGCGGACCCGATCGACCGGATGTCGGAGAAGCTCCTGGAGATCGTCCCCGACTCCTCGCGCCAGCCCTACGACATGTACGACGTGATCGCCGAGATCGTCGACGACGGCGAGTGGTTCGACATCAAGCCGAAGTTCGCCAAGTCGCTGATCACCTGCTTCGCCCGCTTCGGCGGCCAGCCGGTCGGGATCGTCGCCAACCAGCCCAAGCAGCTGGCCGGGATCCTCGACAACGACTCGGCCGACAAGGCGGCTCGCTTCATCAACCTCTGCGACGCCTTCAACATCCCGCTCGTCTTCCTCCAGGACGTTCCCGGCTTCATGGTCGGCTCGAAGGTCGAGCACGCCGGGATCATCCGCCACGGGGCGAAGATGCTCTACGCGGTCAGCCGCGCGACGGTGCCGAAGGTGACCGTGATCGTCCGCAAGGCCTACGGCGCCGGCTACTACGTGATGTGCGGCAAGGCCTACGAGCCGGACCTGATCGTCGCCTGGCCCGGAGCCGAGATCTCGGTGATGGGCGCCGAGGGCGCGGTGGAAATCATCGGCCGCTCGGCGATCGAGGCCTCCGACGACCCCGAGACGACCCGCGAGACGATGCTGAACGCGGTCCGCCAGCAGATCGATCCCTACATCGCCGCGGGCAACGCGGTGGTCGACGACATCATCGACCCGCGTGAGACACGCCCGACGATCGTCAAGGCGCTCCGCATGGCGCGCACCAAACACGTCGAGAAGCCCAAGAAAAGACATGGAGTGATGCCTGTATGAGCAAATTCGACGACCCGGTGGTGATCAGCTGCTCGATCAGCGGCGTGATCGCCAACCGCGACCAGTGCCCGGCGATTCCCTACACGCCGGAGGAGTACGCCGCCGAGGCGCGCCGCGCCGTCGACGAGGGCGCTTCGCAGATCCACATCCACGCACGGACGTCTGACGGCACGCCCTCCTACGAGATCGAGGACTTCGGGGCGATCACCGAAGCGATCCTCGCCGAGGTCGGCGACGTGATCATCAATTACTCGACCGGCGCGATCGGCATCCCGATCGAGAAGCGGCTCGAGTACCTGCGCGCCCTGAAGCCCGACGTAGCCGCGCTCAACATGAGCTCGATGAACTACGCCAAGTACTCGAAGCGGCGCAAGGACTTCGTCTTCAAGGCGGTCTTCGAGAACAGCTTCGACACGATCACCGAATTCCTCACCGAGATGCGGGACCTGGGGATCAAGCCGGAGCACGAGTGCTTCGACGCCGGCCACGTCGCCAACCTCGACCCGCTGATCGACATGGGGCTGCTCGAGCCACCGCTCCAGATCTCCCTGGTCATGGGCGTCACCGGCGGCATCCGGCCGACCCCGCGCAATGTCACCGTGATGTCGGACCAGATCCCCGGCGGCCCCGAAGGCGAGAACCAGTGGCAGGTGATCGGCATCTCCCGCGACCAGTGGAAGCTGCTCGCCGCCTCGCTGGTGCTCGGCGGCAACGTCCGCGCCGGGGTCGAGGACAACCTCTACCTGCCCGACGGCGAGATGTGCCGCTCCAACGGCGACCTGATCGGCAAAGCCCGGCAGATGGCCGAAGACATCGGCAGGCGGCCGGCCTCGGTCGAGGAGGCGCGGAGCCTGCTCGGTATACCGAAGAGGGCGAGGGCCTGATGGCGGTGACCAGGTTCCACGCCGAGCTGGTCTGGGAAGGCGGGGAGGACGACCGGCGCGCCCACCGGGTCGAGCTCGCCGACCAGGTCCTGCCCTCGTCCTCGGCGCCGGCGTTCGGCGGCGACCCGACCAAGGCGGACCCCGAGGAGATGCTCGCCGGCGCGCTCTCCTCCTGTCACATGCTCTGGTTCCTCGCCCTGGCCCGCAAGGAGGGCCTGAAGATCGCCGCCTACGAGGACACCGCCGAGGCGACGCTCGACGACGACCACTTCACCTCGGCGACGCTGCGCCCCCGGGTCGAGTGGAAGGGCGAGGCGCCCGACGAGCAGACCGCCGCCGCTCTGCACCACGAAGCTCATGCCCGCTGTTTCATTTCCAACTCGGTCAACTTCCCGGTCGAGGTCAAGCCCGAGTGAGCGACCTGCCGCTCTCCGACATCCGCGTCCTCGACCTGACGCGGCTGCTGCCGGGCGGGTTCTGCTCGCTGCTGCTCGCCGACCTCGGCGCCGAGGTGCTGAAGGTCGAGGACACGGGCATGGGCGACTACATCCGCTGGGCCCCCCCCTATTACGGGGACGAGGCGGACCAGGAGCTGGGCACCCGCTCCTCGCTCTATCTGGCGCTCAACCGCGGTAAGCGCTCGGTCCGCCTCGACCTCAAGTCCGAGCGGGGCCGCGAGGCCCTACTGCGGCTGGTCGAACGCCATGACGTCGTCCTCGATGGCTTTCGGCCGGGCGTTCTCGACAAGCTCGGCGTCGGCTACGAGCGGATGCGCGACGCCAACCCGGGCGTGGTCTTCTGCGCGATCACCGGGTACGGGCAGGACGGCCCTAACGCCCGGCGCGCCGGGCACGACATGAACTACCTGGGCCTGGTCGGCCTGCTCGGGCTGACCGGGGCCAAGGACGGGCCGCCGGTGCAGTCGGGCGGTCAGATCGCCGACCTCGGCGGCGGTGCGCTGATGGCCGCCTTCGGCGTCATGGCGGCCCTCCACGAGCGTCGGCGCTCGGGCGAGGGCCAGTTCGTCGACGTCTCGATGGCCGACGGCGCCCTCTCCTGGCTCGCGCTGGTCGCCGGCCGCTACTTCTGCGACGGCGAGGTCCCGCGCCGCGGCGAGCAGCAGCTCGCGGGCGGGCTCGTCTGTTACATGCCATACGAGGCCGCCGACGGCTGGGTGACGTGCGGGGCGCTCGAGCCGAAGTTCTGGGCGGCCTTCTGTGCCGGCGTCGGGCGCGAGGACCTGATCGCGGCGCAGTTCGAGGCGCCGGGCTCGGAGGGATGGGGGCAGGTCGCCGAGGTCTTCCGCGCACGCACCCGCGAGGAGTGGCGCGTCTTCAACGACGAGCACGACTGCTGCATCGAGCCGGTGCTCGACCTCGACGAGGCGCTCGACTCGGAGCTGGTCCGGGCGCGCGAGATGGTCGTCGAGATGGAGCAGCCGCGCTTCGGCCCGGTCCGCCAGCTCGGCGTCCCGGTCAAGCTCAGCCGCACCCCCGGCGACCCGACCCGGCCGGCGCCGGCCCTCGGCGAGCACACCGGCGAGGCCCTGCGCGAGGCCGGGTACACCGACGACGAGGTCGCGGCGATGCTCGACTCCGGCGCCGCCGCCGGCCCCGGCACCGACCCCAGCGTCACCTTCCGCGCGTGAGCACCGGCAACGGCGACATGCTCCGGATGGGCGAGCTGGCCGAGGCCTCCGGCGTGCCGGCGCCGACGATCAAGCACTACCTGCGTGAGGGCCTGCTCCCCGAGCCGGTGAAGACGAGTCGCAACATGGCCTACTACCCGCCCGAGTTCGTCGACCGGATCCGGCTGATCAAGCAGCTCCAGGAGGAGCGCTTCATGCCGCTGCGGGCGATCAAGTCGGTGCTCGACGAGGACCCCGAGCGGGCCAAGGCCCTGCTGGAGCTCGAGGACCGCATCCTCGACCGGGCCCTGGCGGGCGAGCGCACCCGCACCAGCGCCGCCGAGGCCCGCGAGCGCTACGGCGTGCCCAAGGAGGTTCTCGACCGCCTCGAGGACCTCGAGGTGCTCAGCCCCAACAGCCGCGGCTACTCGCCATCGGACGTGAAGATCATCGAGGCGATCAGCCGCTTCCGCGCGAGTGGCTATGACGAGGAGATCGGTTTCACCGTCTACGACACCCTTCGCTACAAGAGCGCGATCGAAGCATTGGTCAGCGAGGAGGTCGGCATCGTCATGGATCGCCTCGCCGGGGAGGTCTCACCCGAGCGGGTGGTCGAAATGCTCGAAGCGGGCTCACAACCCCTGCAGGACCTGATCGCCGCCCTGCACACGAAGCTGATGGTCGCCGAGTTGGAGCGGCAGCGATCCGCCCGTAAGCCATAGCGGCAAAGTCGCACCGGGGCTAAAGGCGCACACCCTCTCCGGCCGAAGCATGTAAGGCCGTGTCTCGTCCTACCCATAGACCTGGCTTCGCCGGCCTACGCCCGTTCCTCATCGCGAGCGCGACCCCGCTGCTCGCCCTGGCGCTTCAGGCGCCGGCGGCCGAGGCAGGAATCGTCTCCGCCTGCGTGCAGAAGCACGGCAGCACCGCGCACCGGGCGAAGGCGGCCATGCGGCTGGTCCCCCGGGACAAAGACTGCCGTCACGGGGAGCGACGAATCATCTGGGTGACCGGCCCGCGTGGCGCGACCGGCGCGACCGGCGCCCCAGGCACAAATGGCACCAACGGGACCGACGGCGCCAACGGGACCGACGGCACGAAAGGAATTAACGGGACTAACGGAACCGATGGGACTAACGGAATTGACGGAACGAACGGAGTTGATGGAACGAACGGGAGAGACGGGACCAACGGAAGCGACGGTGCGCCTGGCGCCCCTGGCGCCCCCGGCCCCGCCGGTGCGGCAGGCTCAGCGGGTCCTGAAGGTCCCGGCGGTGCGCCTGGACCTGAAGGGCCCACCGGCCCCGCGGGCGCGGCCGGCGCTGCCGGTGCAGCAGGATCAGCCGGTCCCGAAGGTCCTGGCGGTGCGCCCGGCGCCGAAGGTCCCGCCGGCGCGGCTGGTGCTGCCGGTGCGGCGGGCTCCGCCGGTCCCGAAGGCCCTGCCGGTGCGCCCGGCGCCGAAGGTCCGGCGGGCGCCGATGGTCTCCCCGGAGCCGAAGGTCCCGCCGGTGCGCCCGGCGCGGCGGGCGCCGACGGAGCCCCTGGCGCCGAAGGCCCTCCCGGCCCCGAAGGGCCGATCGGCCTGCCCGGCCCGCGGGGCGAAGACGGACTTCAAGGGGAAGCCGGCCTGCCCGGCGTCGCCGGCGAACCGGGCCCCGAAGGCCCGCAGGGCCCGATCGGCCCCGAAGGACCGGCCGGCCTCGAAGGGCCCCCCGGCCCCGAAGGCCGGCCCGGCCTGGAAGGCCCGGAAGGATCTCCCGGCGCGGAAGGGGCTCAAGGGCCCGAAGGTTCGGCCGGTCCTGAAGGCCCCGCCGGGCCGGAAGGACCCCCCGGCGCCGAAGGCTCTCCCGGCCTGGAAGGCCCCCCGGGGGAACCCGGGCCCGAAGGCCCACCCGGAAAGGGCGGCGTCGGCGACGTGCGGGTGATCACCGCGCGCGGGGCCGAGGGCGAGCCCGCGGACGCCAACTGCCCGGAATCGATGCCGATCGCGATCGCCGGCGGCGGCTCGATGGACGAGAAGGGCGGCGCGCTCGAGATCTCCGCTCCGATCACGAAGGGCAAGCTTTCCTCCAACGGCCAGCGGCCCACCGGATGGCGGGTCCGTTCCCAGGCCGGCGTCTATACGGCCTACGTGGTCTGTTCCGGATCGGGCAAGGGAGAAGAAGCCGAAGAAGGCGAAGAAGCCTCCGAAAAGGAAATTGCCGAAAAGGAAGCTGCCGAGTCCGCGGGGAAGTAAGGGTTCGTGACCGGCGAAACGATCGCATTTCGCAATTTTCCGCACCCCGGCCGCCGTCTGGCCGTCGTGGTCGCGGCCGTTGCCGCCCTGGCCCTGGTCGCCTGGCTCGCCTTCGGGCGGAGCGGCGACACATCACCTGAGGTCGGCACCCCGCAGGCGGTCGGCGTCGAGCAGCTGCGAGCCCTGAGCGCCTCCGTCGGCCACGACGTCTACTGGGCCGGCAGCCCGGCGGCAGACGCGAGCCTCGAGCTGACCCATGCGCGAGACGGCCGGATCTACATCCGCTACCTCGACGCAGGTTCCGCCGTCGGCGATCAGACCGCGCGGTTCACCACGGTCGGCACCTACCCGGTCCCGGCTGCCCTTTCGGCCCTACGCAAACAGGCCAGGGGCGCCGACGCGATCACCCGCGACCTTCCGCGTGGCGGCCTGGCGTACCTGAGCACCGCCCGCCCCAACAGCGTCTACCTGGCCTGGCCAGGCTCGGCCTACGAGGTCGAGGTCTATGACCCCTCGCCGAAACACGCCCTCGACCTGGTGCTCGACGGCCAGGTCCAGCCGGTCCGCTAGCTCCCCGCGGCCGCCCGCATCTCCTCCAGCCCCCGCTCGTGCGAGACGAGCGGCGCATAGCCGAGCTCGGCCTTCGCCTTGGAGATGTCGATGGTGCATTCCTGGGTGAGGAGCCAGGAGCGGAACTTGTTCATCGGCGGTTCGCCGGAGAGCGGCAGCAGCCGCCAGGCGCCTTCGGCGATCGTGGCCAGCGGCGCCGCGGTCCAGCCGGGGAGGCTGCGGTCGGGCGGCTCGACTCCCTGGGTCCGGAGCATCTCGGTGACGAACTCGCGGAAGACGACCGGCTCGTCGTCGGTGAGGAAGTAGGCCTCGCCGGCCCGGCCCCGCTCGGCCGCCAGGACCAGGCCCTCGACGACGTTGTCGACGTGGGCGGTGTCGGTGACGGTGCGGCCGCCGCCGATCCACGCCCATTTGCCGGCCTCGACCGTCGAGACCATCTCGGGCAGCAGCGTCGTGTCGCCCTTGCCCCAGACGAACCGCGGCCTCAGCACCACGGCCTCGAAGCCCTCGCGACTCGCTTCGCGCACGGCGATCTCGGCTTTGGCCTTGGTGGCCGGGTAGGGCGCCTTCGAGTCGGGGCGCAGGGGCGCCGTCTCATCGACGTGGACGAGCGGCTCGCCGGCCATCAGCGCCGCCTCGGTGCCGCAGTGGACGAAGCGGCGGACGCCCGCCTCCGCGCACGCCTCGAGCGTGTTGCGGGTGCCGGTCACGTTGCCCTGCTCGAAATCGTCCCAGTCGCCCCACTCGCCCAGCTGGGCCGCCAAGTGGAAGGCCACCTCGCAACCCGTCGCGCCGGCGGTAAGCGAGGCGCGGTCGGAGAGGTCGCCCCGCACCGCTTCGGCGCCGAACGCCACGACCGTCCCGGCGGCGGCCTCGGATCGGGCCAGGGCCCGCACCGGCCGCCCTTCGCCGACCAGCCGCCGGATCAGATGCCCGCCGATGAAGCCGGAGCCGCCGGTGACGAAGGCGGCCTCACCGCTCACCGTGCTCCCGCGCCGATCGAGCGGAGGGCCTCTTCGATCGCGTCCTGCTGGGGGGTGACTCCCCTCCGGCGGGCCAGCACCGCGCCCTCTTCCAATGCATCGCGCGCCTCGTCCCCATCGCCACGGGCGGCGCTCGCCCGCCCGAGAGCCAGCAGCGCCAGCGGCAGCGACCAGAGCATGCCTCGCTCGCGCCCGACCCCGACGGCATGCCCGGCGACCTCGGCCGCCTCGTTCACCCGTCCGACCCCGAGCAGCGCTTCGGCACGGATCGCGTCACGCCAGGTCTCCATCTCGCCGGCGGTTCCCATCGCCTCGCGGTAGAGCTGATCGGCTTCCTCGATCGAGGCGAGCGCCCCCGCGTGATCCTCCGCCGCGAGCTCGGTGATTGCGAGGTTGGAGAGAGCCACGCTGCGGGAGAAGACGTCGCCGAGTCGCTCGGTCAGCTCGCAGTTGCGACGGGCTATCGCGTTCGCCCCCTCGATGTCCCCGGCCTGGCACCTCGCCAGCGTCTGGCAGCCCCGGATCCAGCTCGCGGTCTCCGGGTCTCCCTCCTGCTCGGCGATCCGCAACGCCCTTTCGCAGAGCTCCTCGCACTCCTTGGTTTCGCCCCGCTCGCGCCTGACCATGGCCTTGCCCATCAGGGCCCAGGAGACGGGGTTGCCGATCACGATCAACTCGCCGGTCCTCAGATCATCGCCGGCTAGCTCGAGAACATCGTCGAGGATCTCCTCGAAGCCGTCGAGGTCGCCTCCGAACAGCCTCGCGTAGGAGCTCGCCGTGCGGATCGCGACGCGCAGGTGCAGGTCGCCGGACTCATCGGCGAGGCGGACCGCCTCGTCCGCGTTGTCGCGCCATTCATCGGTCGTCTGGACCAGGCCCGGGCGGGCCCGGGTCGCCATCTTCAGCAGCGCCAGGGCGTGGCGGTTGTCGGTCCGGACCGCGATCTCCTCGGCTTCGGCAGCCAGACGCCGCTCTTCCTCACGGTCCATTCCGAGCCGCCACGAGTAGTCGATCTGCTGCAGCCGGGACATCACTCCAAGTGCGTCGCTCTCGTCACTCCGCTCGAGCTCGTCGGAAAGCCGCGTCACCGTCTGCCAGAGCCTCATCGCCTCGACCGGCTCGCTGCTGCCGGTCCAGTAGGCGGCGCGGGCCGACCAGCGGGCGGCCTCGCGGGTTTCGCCCCCGGACTCCATGTGCTGGGCGATCAGCGCCGCGAGCTCGTCGTGGCGCTCGGGCTCGAGCTCGACGATGGCGCGGGCCGTCGCCGCGTGGCTCGCTTCGCGGCGGTCGGCGAGCTGCGTCCCGTAGGCGACCTCGCGGGTCAGGGGGTGGCGGAAGGCGAGGATCCGTTCGGGATAGACCTCGGCGTCGTAGAGGAAACCGGCCTCGATCAGCTCGGCGAGCGTCGGCTCGAGCTCATCAGGGGCGAGGCCGGCGGTCAGCTGCAGTGCCCGCGCTCCCCCTTCCTTGCCGACCACCGAGGCGACCTGGAGCAGTTGCTTGGCGTCGGGGCTGAGGCGGTCGATCCTCGCCGTGAGGATTGCCTGGACCGTGGTCGGGACGCCGGCATCCTCGACCGGGCGCGCCAGTCGGTAGTGGCTGCGCTCGCCCTCCAGGAAGCCCGCCTCGGATAGCTCGCGGACGATCTCCTCTACGAAGAAAGGGTTGCCCCGGGCGCGCTCGTGGACGAGCTCGGCGAGGCCGTCGAGCGAGGGGTCCTCGCCGGCCAGGTCGCGGAGCATCTCGCCGGTCGCGCGTTCGGCGAGCGGCTCGAGGTCGAGTCGGCGGAATGAGGGGGAGTCGCCCCATTCGGGCTTGTACTCGGGCCGAAAGTTGACGATCGCCAGCGTGCTCGTGCCCTCGACGGAGCCGACCAGCTCCCCCAACATCGCACCGCTCGCCTCGTCGATCCAGTGGAGGTCCTCGATCAGGACGACCACGGTGCTGCGCCGGTTGGGCGAGTTCACGAGGCGGCAGACGAACCCGCCGAGGGCACGCTGGCGTGCCTCGGCGCTCATCGGCGGCACCGGGCGGTCGGGGTCGGGGACGCCGAGGAAGTCGAAGATGATCGGCAGGTCCTCGGCGAACCCGGGGTCGAGCAGCAGGGCCCGCCCGGCGATCTTCTCGCGGGCCTGTCGTTCCGGTTCGCGGTCGCCGATCCCGAAGTACGCGCGCAGCATCTGCAGGACGGGCATGAAGGGGATGGTCCTTCCGTGGGCCTGGGCCTGGGCCTCGAAGACTTCGATCCCCCGCGCCCGGCATTGCTCGGCGAACTCGAAGCACAGACGGCTCTTGCCGATCCCGGGGTCGGCGACGACGCCCAGCACCGAGCCGCGGCTCTCGTTGGCGTCGGCGAGCGCGGCCTCGAAGGCCGCGAGCTCTTCCGAGCGGCCGACGAAACGGGAGAAGCCCTGCTCGCGGGAGCGGTCCAGGCGCGAACGGGCCTCTCCGATCCCGGCCAGCTCGAAGACGGGGATCGGACGGCTGGCGCCCTTGATCTCGAACTCCCCGAGGTCCTCCAGGGCCAGGTACCCACGCGCCAGCTCCGCTGCCTGGTCGGTCAGGTAGGCCTTGCCCGGCTCGGCAAGCGCCTCCATCCGCTGCGCCAGCCCGACCGTGTGGCCGATCGCCGTGTAAGCGCCGTCGCCGCCGGCGCCGATCGCGCCGGCGACCACCTCGCCCGAGTTGATTCCGACCCTGACCGAGAAGTTGAGGCCCTGCTCGCGGCGCAGCTCGCCGGCGTACCCGGCGACGTCCTCGAGCATCTGCAGGGCGGAGTAACAGGCGCGTGGCGCGTGGTCCTCGAAGGAGACCGGCGCTCCGAAGATGGCCATGATCCCGTCGCCCGTGAATTTGTCGACCGTCCCGTCGAAGCGCTCGACCGCCTCGGTCAGGATCGAGAAGAAGCGCTGCATGATCTTGCGCCACTCCTCGGGGTCCTGCTGCTCGGCCAGGTCCATCGAGCCCATCACGTCGGCGAAGAGGACCGTCACCTGCTTGCGCTCGGCATCGTCCTTGAACTGGTCGACCATCTCCGCACACCGTAACGCCCTCCTGCCGGGGGCGGCGAGGGCGCCGGTATAGCCTGGCCGCGTGCGCTCGGTACTGGTCACGGGAGCTTCGACGGGCATCGGCAGGGCTTCTGCCCTGCGGCTCGACGCGGCGGGCTGGAGGGTTTTCGCCGGCGTGCGCAGGGAGGAGGACGGAGAGTCTCTGGAAGCGGAGGCGGGCCCGTCCCTGACGCCGCTGATCGTCGACGTCACCGACGAAGCGCAGATCGCCGCGGCCGCAACGCGGATCGAGGCCGAGGTGGGCGCCGCCGGGCTCGATGGCCTGGTCAACAACGCCGGGATCGGGGTGCCCGGCCCTCTCGAGACGCTGCCGATGGAGGACATCCGGCGCCAGATCGAGGTCAATCTCTTCGGCCACGTCGCCGTGACCAAGGCCCTGCTCGGCCAGCTGCGCCGGGCGCGCGGCAGGATCGTCTTCATCAGCTCGATCGGCGGCCGCATCGCCTTCCCGATGAACGGCCCCTACCACGTCGCCAAGTTCGGGATCGAGGCGACGGGCGACGTCTTCCGCCAGGAGCTGAGGCCCTGGGGAATATCGGTCTCGATCGTCGAGCCCGGCTCGATCTCGACGCCGATCTGGAAGCGCTCAGAACGCGAGGTCGACGGCCTGGTCGAGCGCGTCCCGGCGACGCGCGAGCTGTATGGGAAGCAGCTCGACGGCCTGCTCAAGGCGACTCGCAAACTCGATCGCAACGGGATTCCCCCCGAGCGGGTGGCGGAGACGATCGAGCACGCGCTCACGGCGCGACGCCCCCGCACCCGGTACCTGGTCGGTCGCGACGCGAAGGTCCAGGCCCGCCTCAAAATCTTTACCCCCACTCGTGCCTTCGATTGGGTCGTCGCGCGGCTGATCGGCGCCTGAGCGCCCTATACTGAGCCACCCGATTGACTGGTCAGTCAACCAGTCGCCCGAGAGAGGACCCGGTTGCGCGCAGCCGCCGTACAGCTCAACTCCACCGATGAAAAGCAGCGCAATCTCGCCGCGGCCGAGCGCCTGGTGCGGGCCGCCGCCGCGGACGGGGCCGAGCTCGTCGCCCTCCCTGAGAAGTGGAACCTGCTCGCCTCCGGAGAGGCGCTGCGGGACGGTGCGGAGCGGCTCGACGGGCCTTCGCTGACCGCCGCCCGCGGCTGGGCGGCGGAGCTCTCCATCCACCTGCTCGCCGGAAGCATCTCCGAGGTGGCGGGGGAGAGGGCGCACAACACCTCCGTCCTGATCGGCCCCGACGGTGCCGACCTCGCCGTCTACCGCAAGGTCCATATGTTCGACGTCGACGTCGACGGCGTCGCCTACCGCGAGTCCGAGCACGAGGAGGCCGGCACGGAGCTGGTCACCGCGCCGCTCGGCCCGGTCGACCTGGGCCTCAGCGTCTGTTACGACCTCCGCTTTCCCGAGCTCTACCGGATCCTCGCCGTGCGCGGTGCTCGGATCCTCGCCGTGCCCTCGGCCTTCACGAGCGCCACCGGCCGCGACCACTGGGAGGTCCTGCTGCGCGCCCGCGCGATCGAGAACCAGGCCTTCGTGATCGCCCCCAATCAGGTCGGAGCGGCGCCGCCCCATTACGACTCCTACGGCCACTCGGCGATCGTCGGCCCGTGGGGGGAGCTGCTCGCCGTCGCCGCCGGGGGCGAGGGCTTCGTCGCCGCGGACCTCGACCTCGCCGGCCAGGAGGGCGTCCGTGAGTCACTGCCCTCGCTCGCCAGCCGCCGTCCCTCCGCCTACATTTGGCCGCAGCTCGCGAAGGTGGGCGCCTGATGGCAAAAGCCGCCCCGATCGACAAACGCCGCAATATTCTCGACGCCGCCGTGCACGTCTTCGCCAGCGAGGGCTTCCACGCGACCCGGGTGTCGGACATCGCCGACGAGGCGGGGGTCGCCTATGGCCTCGTCTACCACTACTTCAAATCCAAGGACGAGGTCCTCAACGAGCTCTTCACCGAGCGCTGGTCCCTGCTCCTGGCGGCGATCGACGAGGCCGACCAGGGCAGCGGGACACCGCGCGAAAAGCTCAGCGCCGTCGCCGCCTTCATCGTCGACTCCTACCGCCACGAACCGGAGCTGATGAAGGTCATCATCGTCGAGGTGACAAGGGCCGCGAACTCCTTCGGCCGTACCCACCTGCCGCAGATCCGCCGCGCCTACGACTCGATCACCAAGATCGTCGCCGACGGCCAGGCGGCCGGGGCTTTCCGCAGCGACATCGATCCCGCCTTCGTGTCGATGTCTTTCTACGGGGCGATCGAGCAGCTGCTCTCCGGTTGGATCTTCGAGGTCATCCCGGCCTCGGCGACCGACTTCGAGCAGGCAAAGGAGCTTGTCGTGGAGACGATCTGCGACGGGCTCGAGCCGCGATAGGTAAGGTCGAAACCGGGTATGGACAACGACATCGTCAAACGCCTCATATGGAGCGGAGTGCTGACCGCCAGCACCGCGCTCGCCAGCCTCGTTGCCGCGCGCGCCGCGGCGGTCATCTGGCGCCGGCTCTTCGATGAGGATCCGCCCGACTGACACCTGAGATGCCCGACACCCCTCCCAAACCTCCGCAGTCACCTCCGATCCCTCCCGTTGAGCCGGAGAAGAAGTCCGTAGCCGAGCTCGTCTTCGACGTCTCCGAACGGACCTCGACCCTGATCCGCGAGGAGATTGAGCTCGCCAAGGCCGAGGTCTCCGAGAAAGTCGGCAAGCTGCTGCGCGGCTCGGCCGTCGGCATCGCCGCCGGCGTTTTCGCCTTCCTCGCCCTGATCCTCTTCATGGAGGGCATCGCCTGGCTGCTCAACGAAGAAGTCTTCGACAACGCCTGGGCGGGCTTCTTCGTCGAGGCCGCGGTCTTCCTCCTGATCGCCGCTGCCGCCGGCTTCATCGCCTACAAAGCGGTCAAGGCGGGGGCGCCGCCGGTCCCCGAGCAGGCGATCGAGGAGGCGAAGCTGATCAAAGGGACGATCCAGGGCGAGCAGCCGACGCCGTCCCCGCTGCCCAAGGTTCCGGGAGCTCCCGGGCCCGACACTGCCACGGCGAAACCGAACCCGACCGGCGCGCCGGTCCCACCGAAAGCGGGGCCCAAATGAGCACCGGAAGGCCGGGGCGGACACCAGCCCAGATCCGCAGTGACATCGACGCGCAGCGCCAGGACCTTGGCAACTCCGTCGAACAGCTTCGCGGCCGCGTCACCGAGCTGACCGACTGGCGCCGCCAGGTCAGCGAGCACAAACGTGAGCTGGCGATCGGCGCCGCCGTCGTCGGTTTCGCGATCGGCGGGCTGGTCGCCCTCCGCCGCCGCCGCTAGGCGAGAACAGACTTCGAGACGCTGCCGATGCCGAGCAGGCCGGGGCCGACGTGGGCGCCGAGCACGGCGCCGATCTCGTCGACGAAGACCGGCTCGCAGCCGAAGATCTCACGCGCGTCGTCGACCAGGGCGTCCGCCGTCTCCTGGTCCTGGATGTGCTGGACGACCCAGCCGTCGTAGCCGTCTTCGTGGTGGCGCGTCGCGTATTCGCGCAGCCGCTCGATCGAGCGGGCGCGGGTGCGGACCCTCTCCACCGGGGAGATCTCCTCTTCCAGCGTCAAGATCGGCTTGATCTTCAGCGCCGAGCCGATCCAGGCCCGGGCCCCGCCGATCCGTCCGCCCCGCCGCAGGTACTCGAGGGTGTCGATCGCGAACCACATTTTCAGCTCCTCGCGGGCCTGCTTGGCCCGCGCCACGACCGCGTCGCCGTCCTCTCCCGCCGCGGCGGCGCCGGCCGCCGCGAGCACCGTCAGGCCCATCCCGCCGGCCGCCGAGCGCGAGTCGTAGACCTTGATCCGCTCGCCGCCCTTGCCTTCGGCCAGAAGTCGCTCGCGCGCCTGGTTGGCAGCCTCGAACGTGCCGGAGATGCCCGCCGAGATATGGATCGAGACGACTTCCATGCCCTGGTCGAGGAGCGGCTCGTAGACGGAGACGAAGTCGCCGATCGAGGGCTGCGAGGTAGTCGCCCCGCCTTCGGAGGCGCGCAGCCGCTCGTAGAAGTCGGCGAAGTCGGTGATCTCGCTCTCCTTCTCCTGGCGGTCGCCGACGGAGACGTACAGGCTGATCCGTTTGATCCCCTTCTGCTCGACGAGGGCATCTGGGAGGTAGGCCGTTGTGTCGCAGACGACGGCGGTTTGGGCGCTCGGACTCAAGGCCCTGGGATTCTCTCAGACGGCTCGCTACACTTTGTGAAGTGACTGACACCCCCACAGAGGCAATCACCCTGACCGACAAGGCCGCCGAGAAGATCGGCGAGCTGCTTCAGGGCCAGGCCGGGGGTGAGGGGCAGGCTCTTCGCGTCGCCGTCCGCGGCGGTGGTTGCTCGGGCTTCCAGTACGCCCTCGCCTTCGACCAGGTCAAGGATGACGACAACGTCTTCGAGGTCGACGGCGTCTCGGTGATCGTCGACAAGGTCAGCATGCAGTTCGTCTTCGGCTCGGAGGTCGATTACATCGAAGGCCTCCAGGGCGCCGGGTTCCAGGTCAACAACCCGAACGTCGTCGCCGCCTGCGGCTGCGGTTCTTCCTTTCAGGTCAAAGAAGAGGACGCGGCCGAGGCCGCGGCCGTCTGATCTTCAGCCAGCAGCGACCGGCAGTCGCCGTCCAGGCGGCTATTCGATTTGAAGAGGTGGTGACTGCGCCGGCGGCGTCGCGCCGTTTGCAGCTGCGGGCGCGGCGACGGTCTCCGGTTGCTCGATGCCCAGCGCCTCGGCCAGCTCGCCGGATTCGAACATCTCCTCGACCAGGTCCGCACCGCCGACCAGCTCGCCGTTGACGTAGAGCTGGGGGAAGGTCTGCCAGTCCGAGATCTCAGCGGTCGCCTCGCGCAGCGGCTGCAGCGCCGGCAGCACATCTACCGCCCCGTACTCGACATCCATCTGGTCGAGCACCTGAACGACGCGCATCGAGAACCCGCAGCGCGGCATGTCGGGGGTGCCTTTCATGAAAAGCAGAACCGGGTTCGCCCCGATCAGCTCTTCAACTTTGCTTTTCAACTCCGGGTCAGCGGCCATGCGTGAAGACTAGCTAGTCCCGCTGCTCGTCCTGATCGAGAGCGCGTGGATCTGCCCGTCGTCGAATCGCTCCTTCACCGCTGCCTTGACCAGCCGGTGCTGGTCGATGCGCGAGAGGCCGGCGAACTGGGAGGCGGAGACGGTCGCCCGGACGTGATCGCCGGCACCCGTTTCGTCGCTCACTTCGACCTCGGCGCCGGGCAGCGCCGCCTCGATCATCGACTTGAGCTCTGCGAGGTCGGCCATCGGCCGGATCCTATGGGCTCGCCCAGCTGGGGAATAGGCTGACCCGATGGAGAGGGAGGAGCTCCGGATCTCGGTCGATGGCGACCGGGTCGCCGCCTGGCTGTTTCGCCCCGACGGGGCAGAGGGCTCCTCGCCCTGCGTGGTGCTCGGCACCGGCCTCGCCGACGTGCGCGATCAACACCTCGACGACTTCGCCGAGCGCTTCGCGGCAGCCGGCATCTGCTCGATCGCCTTCGACTACCGCCACTTCGGCGACAGCGAGGGGGAGCCTCGCCTCCTGATGAACCCGGAGCGCCAGCGCCAGGACTGGCGAGCTGTCATCGCCCACGCCCGCTCTCTCGGCTTCGTCGACCCGAACCGGATCGCGCTCTGGGGCTTTTCGCTGGGCGGCGGGCACGTGCAGGCTCTGGCGATCGGCGATCCCGAAATAGCCGCTGTCATCGCCGTCTCGCCGCTGATCGACGGAGTTCGAACCCTTCTCTACATAGGCGGGGTCTCCCACGTTGCGCGACTCTGGCTCAGCGGCGTCCGCGACGCGAGCCGCGCCCTGAGAGGGGCGGAGCCGTTCCGGATCGCCGCCGGCGGTCCGCCGGGCAGCCTCGCCGCCCTCAGCAGCCCCGGCTCCCTCGCGGGCTACGAATCGGTCACCCGCGCGGGATCGACCTGGCGAAACGCGATCTGCGCGAGGGGCGCCCTGGCGCCGCCCTATCGGCTCGAGCGCAAGGCCGCCAGGATCGCCCCTCCGATCCTGTACTGCCTGACGACGGAGGACGACGTCAATCCCCCGGCCCTCGGCCGCAGCGCCGCCGCCAGGGCTCCGCGCGGCGAGGTCCGCGAATACCCGGGTGGTCATTTCGCCGGATTCCTCGGCGAGACCTTCGAGCGGATGGCGGCCGACCAGGTCGACTTCCTGCGGCGCCATCTGTTCCCCGGCCCCGCCGATCAGAGCTGAGTAACGACCAACGCGAGGATCGTCGCGATCATCCCGGTTTGCGCCGCGAGAAGGCCGCCGCCGACCTGGACGATCGAGCGCCGAACGTCGCGGAGCTCGTCGCGAATTTCGCGGAGATCTACGTCGACCCGGTCAAAGCGCTTGGTGACCTCGTCGAATCGCCGATCGACATCGTCGAAGCGCCTCTCCACGTTGGTGGCGAAATCGTCGAGTCGTGACTCGGTCCAGGTCGAGCGGGTCAACTCCATGCTCCGAGCCATGCTCCGAGGTCAGGCGAAGTGTAACTTTTTGTCTGCGGAGCGTCTAGCTGGAGATTTTCTCGCCGAGCGTGCCGAGCATCTCCTCGACCCGCACGAACTTGACCCGCGGCCGGCCGTGGGGCTCACCGCGCCCGACCTCGGCCTGGTCGATCGCCTGCCAGTCCTCGAAGCTGACGAAGCGGACGCCGCGCTCGGCGAGCAGGTCCTCGACCGCGGAGGGCTCGGGGCTCTCGGGGTCGAGCAGGGCCTGCGCGCCGACGTCGGCGAGCAGATGCTGAACCGTCTCCAGGGCGTCTTTCTTGTTGGTGCCGATCACGCCGGAGGGGCCGCGCTTGATCCAGCCGGCCGTGTAGTGGCCCACCTTGTGGCCCGCATCGTGGGAGTCGAGCACGCGGCCGCCGTCGTTGAGGATCAGCCCGCGCTCGGCGTCGAAGGGGACGCCTTCGATCGGGATCCCCGTGTAGCCGACCGAGCGCAGGATCAGCCCGCACTCGATCTCCTCGCGCTCGCCGGTGTCCTTGGCGCGCAGCGTGCCGCCCTCTTCGACCAGCTCGTTGCGGCCGACGACGATCGATTCGACCTTGCCGTCGCCTTTGATCTCGATCGGGGAGGAGAGGAAGCGCAGGACGATCCGCTGGTGCTTGCCCTCCGGCTCGCGGGAGGCGAAGTCCCGCAGCGTCTCTACGTTGACCCGGGTGGTCTTGTCGGCCTCGTCGGACTCGAGGTAGGCGGCGCTCGCCGGGTCGAGCTCGACCTCGGAGGGGTCGACGATCACATCGGCGTCCTCCATCTCGCCGAGCTCCCTGATCTCCGGGTTGGTGAAGGCCGCCTGGACCGGCCCGCGGCGGCCGAGGACGACGATCTCGCGGATCTTCTTCGCGTCGAGCAGCTCGATCGCATGGTCCGCGGTGTCGGTCTGGCGCAGCTCGTGGTCGCTCAGCGCCAGCATCCGGGCGACGTCCATCGCGACGTTGCCGTTGCCGATCACCACGGCGCGCTCGCTGGAGAGGTCGAAGTCGTGGTCGGCGTAGTCGGGATGGGCGTTGTACCAGCCGACGAACGCGGTCGCGGCGGCCGAGCCGGGCAGGTCCTCGCCGGGGATGCCGAGCTGGCGGTCGGTCTCGCAGCCGACCGTGAAGACGATCGCGTGGTAGTGGCGCTCGAGGTCCTCGACCTCGATGTCGTGGCCGACCTTGACGTTGCCGAAGAAGCGAAATCCGTCGCGTGCCGCGGTTTTTTCATAGACCCGGATCACCGACTTGATCTTCGGGTGGTCGGGGGCGACGCCGCCACGGACCAACCCGAACGGGGTGGGGAGACGGTCGAAGAGATCGACCTGGGCGTGCGTGCCGTCGTTTTTGAGGATGTGCTCGGCGGCGTAGAAGCCGGACGGGCCGGCGCCTACTATCGCGACTCTCAGCGGGTTCTCTTCGGTTCCTATCTGGGCGGCCATCTCTCTATTCCGTCTCTCTGGGTCGGGTATCGCGAGCGGGGAAGGATAGGGAAGAAGCGCCGCGGCTTTTGTGAGATCAGCCCAGAGCGGGGGCATCGACCGCGACGACGGCGGTCCCGTCGAGCGCGTCGAGGGCCTTGCGGACCGACATCGCGACGCAGGTGAAGATCGGTGTCTCGCTCTCCGTGTAGGCGCTCGACTCGGTCGGGCGAAGCTCCTGGACGAGGTCGAGGAATTCCCCCGGGTCGTCTCCCTCGAAGGCGACTACGAACTCCTGGTCGTCGAGGCCGAAGGAGTAGGAGGTGTTGATCGAGATCTCCGGGTAGCGGCGGCCGACCTCGATGTGGCTTTTCATGATTCGACCCCGCTCCTCGGCGGGCAGCCCGTACCAGCGGCGCTGCTTGACCATCGGGTAAAGGAAGAGGTACTTGCGCTCCGAGACGCAGATCTCGGGCCGCGCGCTCTCCTCCGAGTACGGCGATTTTTTGGTCATCGCGAGGTACGAGTAAGGCGTCTGCGCCCACTTCGCCAGCCCGCTCTGCCCGAGGACCACGTGAAAGGTGTGGAGGTCGTCGAGGCTCGGGCTCTGGCTGAGCAGGACGATGTCGACGTCGCCGCGCGTTCCTATGGTTGAGTAGGCGCGCAGCGAGCGGTCGAGGGCGAAGTCCTCGCAGGCGGCGAGGAACTCGCGCTTGTCCTCTGCCCGCTGACCGGCGTCGAGTCGGCGCCAGGTGGGATCGACCTTGAACATCGTGAATTTCGCAAAAGTTCGCTCTGCCATCGGGGTCACGATAGCGACCGCCTTCGTGGTGGGGGCGAGCCTCGGGTGGGGGTCCTCGCTCAACTTTTTCGGTGCTGACCTGGCGGCTGGCGCCTCGAGCCGTGGCGCCGAAAAAGTACAAGCCGCTCGGACCCCCACCCGAGGCTCGTCTACGAACGTGGTGTTGGCTTTCGTGCCCCGAGGGACTGATCCTCAGCAGCTGGCGGGGTTGGGGCTCTCGCCGGGATTGTTGAGCGCGGGGCTGGGGTCGGTGCCGGTCGAGCAGACGTACCTCGACATCACCCAGGGCAACCGCCTCTTCGACTCGCTGTATGGCAGCCAGCTCCCGCCGCTCGGAAATGACTGCTCGGCTTGGCCGGCTGTGCTGTCCCGAGCGGATTCAGCCCCTGCGGACATCGTTCCCGGCCTTCTCCAATCGGAACTCCGCGCGGCCGGCGTAGTGGTCCGGGTGGGGGTCGGAACGTCTTGTACTTTTTCGGCGCCCAACCCCGAGGCGCCAGCAGGGGGCTCTCCATCGAAAAAGTTAAGTGGAGGCCCCCACCCGGACCACGCCCCAACCTTCGGAGTTCGAATGGCGACCCTGCGGCAGCTGTCGTCCCTGGTGGCGAACCTGCGCGGCAACGATCTGCTTGTCGCGATCGAGGAACCGCCGCCCGACGCCGACCGTGCCCTGGCAGTGGGAGTCGCCGGCCGCGGGTTCAACGGCGATCTGACCTCGGACAGCACCCGCCTCGACGGCTACGTGCTCTCGACCGACGTCGCCCCGACCGTTCTCGACCGTTTCGGGATCGCGGTTCCGGGCGAAGTCTCCGGTGAGGCGATCCGTGCCGCCGGCGCGGTCGACCCCGCCGCGGTCGCCCGGCTCGGCGACCGCCTGGCCGAGATCCCGACGCGGCGCGGCCCGGTCATCGGCTTCGCCCTGCTCGCCTGGATAGTCGTCCTCGCCCTGGTCGCGGCGCTCAGCCGCGGGGGCCTGGCGCCGTTCGGTGTCCGCCTCACCGGCCTCTCGATCGTCCTGCTCCCCTTCGTCCTCCTGCTCGCCGCCGCGCTCGAGCCCAGCCAGGGGGCCGAACAGGCGCTGGTCATCTTCGGCACGCCCCTGCTCGCTTTGCTGGCGCTGCGCGTAGTCGGGGGTTATCGGGCGCTTGCGGTCGCCAGCGCCCTCACCGTGCTCGCCTACGCCGTCGACATGGTTGCCGGCTCGCCGCTGACAGCGGTCTCCCTGCTCGGCCCGAACCCGGGGCTCGGCGTGCGCTTCTACGGGATCGGCAACGAGCTCGAGGCGATGCTCGCGGTTCTGGTCGTCGCCGGCACCGGCGCCGGTTTATCGGGCTTCTCGCCGGGGCTGGCGCCGCGCCGTGCGGCCGGTGTCTTCCTCGGCGTCGGGCTGATCCTCGCCTTCGTCTTCGCCGCCGGCCGGTTCGGCGCCGACGTCGGCGCCGCGATCGTCCTGCCGCTCGGAGCCGCCGTCGCCGCCGCGACCCTGGCGGCGCGAAGCCGCCGCTCGGCACTGCTGGTGATCGCGCTGCCGTTCGTCGCCGTGGCGACGTTGGCCCTGGTCGACCTGGTCTCCGGCGGCAACGCCCATCTGACCCGGTCGGTGCTCGACGCCGGCGGCCTCGACGATCTCGCCGACGTAGCCCAGCGACGACTCCAGCTCTCCGCCCACAGCTTCGTGCGGCCGGTCGTCTTCGTCTTCCTGCCGTTGATCGCGGTCATCGCCGCCCTCGCCTACGCCTGGCGCGAGCGGATCGCCTCCTGGATCGACCCGATCCCCGCCTTCCGTGCCGGACTGGCGGGGGCGCTCGTCGCCACGGTGGCGGGGACCCTCGCCAACGACTCGGGTGCCCTGCTGCTCGAGATCGGCAGTGCGTACCTGCTCGTCTTCGCCGGCTATGCCTGGGCCGAGGCGGGCGACCCAGGTGGTCGTTACTCTTAACGACTGGTGCGAATCGCCCTAGTCTCGCCATATTCCTGGACCTACCAGGGCGGCGTGAATCGGCATGTGGAGGCTCTGGCCGAGGAGTTCATCGGTCGCGGCAATGAGGTCCGCGTGCTGGCTCCGTTCGACCCGCCCGACCGTCTGAGCCGGCTCGCTCACCGCGCGACCGCCGAGCCGCGCGAGGTGCCGGACTACCTGGTCCCGATGGGCCGCACGCTCGGGCTCGGCGCCAACGGTGCCGTCTCCAACATCTCGGTCCTGCCCCGTTACGGCGTCGTCCGCCCGCGCCGCGAGCTCCGCGGCGGCGACTTCGACATCGTCCACATCCATGAGCCGCTGGTGCCGCTGATCGGCTGGAACGCCGCGCTCGGCACCCGCACTCCGGCGGTCGGCACCTTCCACACCTACTCGACCAAGGGATTTCCGAACCACGTCGCCAGCGCCCTGGGCGCCCGCCGCGTCTTCAACCGGCTGGCGGCCCGCATCGCGGTCTCCGAGGCAGCGGCCTGGACCGGCCGGCGCTGGTATGGCGGTCGCTACGAGATCATCCCCAACGGCGTCGACATCGCCGCCGCCCCGCGGGGCCCGAAGCCGCCCTCCGACGAGCTCCGGGTTCTTTTCGTCGGCCGCGCCGAGGAGCGCAAGGGCCTGCCGATCCTGCTCAGCGCCTTCGGCGCCCTGGTCGAGCACGTCCCCTGCCGCCTCACCGTGATCGGTGCCGAGCGCGACGACGTGCTGCGCTACCTCGCCGACCCGGAGACGATGCGCTTCATCGACATCCCCGGGCGCGTCTCCGGCGATCAGCTCTGGGCCCACCTCCACGAGGCCGACCTGCTCTGCGCGCCGTCGCTATCGGGCGAGAGCTTCGGGATGGTGCTGACCGAGGCCTTCGCCGCCGGCACTCCCGTTATCGCTTCGGCGATCGCCGGCTACAGCGACGTCGTCACCGACGGCCTCGACGGCGTCCTCGTGCCGCCCGCCGATCCGCAGCGTCTCGCCGAGGAGCTCCAGCGCGCCTACCACGAGCCCGAGCGCCTCCGGGAGATGGGGGCGGCGGCGCGCGAGAGCGCCGAGCGCTACGCCTGGCCGCGGGTGGCCGACCGCGTCACCGAGGTCTACGAGCGGGCGATCGAGGCCCCGCGGCCGGTCACCAAGGCCGAGCGGCTCGGCAATTGGGCCGGCTACCGGCCCGCCGACGGCGCCCCGCCGGTGCCCGCGCAGAGGCTTCCCTCGCTCGATCCGCCCCTGGCCCGCAGCGGCAGTCGCAGGCGCCGCCTCGCCCGCCGGGTCGGGCTCGGCGTCGCCGGTGCCCTCGGCGTCGGCCTGACCGTGCTGGCGGCCCGCAAAATCGGCGTCGACAACGTCGTCGAAAGCATCGTCCGCTCCGACTTCAGCTGGGTCCTGATCGCCTCCGTGCTGATGGCCCTCTCGTTGTTCTTCCGCGCGGCCTCCTGGTACTGGATCGTGCGCGCGGCGCTGCCCAATCGCCCGGTTCGCCGGCGTGACGTCACCTCGGCGACGATGATCGGGGTGCTGATGTCGGCGACCCTGCCGGCACGCCTCGGCGAGCCGGCGAGGGTGTTGTCGCTTTCGCGCCGGACCGGCCGGGTGCGGGAGACGTTCCCGGTCCTGATCGGGACCCTGGTCTCGCAGACGATGCTGAACATCGTCGCCCTCGTGCTGCTCGGGGTGATCATCGTCTCGACCACGAGTCTTTTCCACTCGAGCACCGAAAAGCTCTTCGCCTTCAGCTTCGTGCCGCTGGCGCTCCTGGTGATCGTCCTCTTCGCCCCGATCCTGACCAGGCGCAGCGGCAGCGGCCGCGTCGCCCGCGTCGGAGCCGCGTTGCACCGCGCTCTGCTCCAGGTCAGGGCCGGGCTCTCCGTCTTCAAGCATCCGCGCCAGGGCATCCTCGCCTCGGGCGCCCAGCTCAGCGCCTGGGCGATCCAGCTGGCGGCCTGCTGGGCGCTGCTCGCCGCGCTCGGCCTCGACGGCAGAACCGGGATCGGCGCGGCGGCCGCCGTCCTCTTCGCCGTCAACGTCACGGCCGTGGTCCCGGTCACCCCGTCCAACATCGGCATCTTCCAGCTGGCGGTGATCAGCGTCCTGCACACCGGCTGGGGGATCAGTCAGGCCGACGCGCTCGCCTACGGAGTCATCCTCCAGGCGGTCGAGATCGCCACTGCGGTCGTCCTCGGGCTGCCCTCGCTGGTCCGCGAGGGCCTCACCTGGAGCGACCTGCGGGTGCAGGCGCTCTCGGCCTCTCCGGTCCGGCTCGAGCCTAAGCCGCCGCCGCGCCCTTCCGCGCGCGAAACCGAAGCGGTCTAGGCGACCGCCGGCGCCTCGGCGTCGTCGGCGTCCGCGTCGGGATCGGCCTCGGGTGGCAGCTCCCCGCCCCGGGCGGTACCGGCGATCAGCTCGTCAGGGGTCGGGTCCTCCGGGATGAAGCCTGACTTCATCCCGAAATAGACGGCCTGCGGGTGGTGGGCGATGATCGCCACCGTCGACTGCTCGGGCGTCACCGCGAAGCCGTCGGAGAGCGTCATGCCGATCTTCTCCAGGCCGAGGAGCCGCCAGACCTTCTCGTGCTCTGACTGGTCCGGGCAGGCCGGGTAGCCCCATGAGTAGCGCCGCCCCTGGTCGGAGTCGATGCTCAGCCCGTCGCGCACCTCGGCGTGCAGCCACTCGGCGAGCCCCTCGGCCGACTGGACGCCGAGTCCGTGGACGTAGAGCTGCTCGGCGAACTCACCTTCGGCCTCGAGCTTCTCGATCAGGGTGGTGACCTCCGGGCCGACGGTGACCCCCTGGAGCGCGACCAGGTCGCGTTCGCCGGAGTCGATCGGCCGGTAGAAGTCGGCGAGGCAGATCCGGTCGTGCTTGGGCTGGCGCGGGAAGACGAGCCGCTCGAGCTCGCGCTCGGGGTTCTCCGGGTCGAAGACGACCAGCTCGTTGCCGTCTGAGTTGGCGGGGAAGTAGCCCAGGCGGGCGCGGGGGTGCAGGTAGTCCTGCTCGCGCCACATCCGCTCGAGCCGGGGGGCCATGCCCTCCTCCTCGTCGGTCCCCTCGACCAGTTCGCGCCAGGCCTCTCCCTTGACGCCACGGCCGCCCCAGTGGAGCTTGAAGAGCACGTGGCGATCGAGGTATGGGAAGACCTGGTCGAAGTCGACGTCGATCTCGCGCACGCCGAGGAAGGGAGCGGTAGGGATCGCGTTGTCGGTCCTCGCCGCAGAGCGCACGCTGTTGTCGGTGGTCGGCGGCGAGTTGTCGATCACGACCGGCTTCTCGCGGAGCTCCTTTGCCTCCGAGCGGATCCGCGTCACCAGAGCCTCGCGGGCGGCGTCGTCGACGAGGGCGTCCATCGTGTCCAGCCCCTGGAAGGCGTCCTTGCAATAGAAGACCCCCGGCGCGTAGACGTCGTCGGACTCTTTGCCGTTCGGGTAGAGGTTGCGGCGTCCGAAGTCGCGGTTGATCGCGGCGCCGCCGATCAGTACCGGGAAGTCGAGGTTGCGCTGGTGCAGCTCCTGGATGCAGGCGGGCATCTGCTTCGAGGTCGAGACCAGCAGCGCCGAGAGGCCGATCGCGTCAGCGTCGTTTTCGACCGCGGCCTCGATGATCGCGTCGACCGGGACCTGCTTGCCGAGGTCGATCACCGTGTAGCCGTTGTTGGTCAGGATCGTGTTGACCAGCGACTTGCCGATGTCGTGGACATCGCCGAAGACGGTCGCGATCACGACTTTGCCCTTGGTGTGGCCGTCGATCCTGTCCAGGTAGTTCTCGAGCTGCGCGACGGCGCGCTTCATCACTTCGGCCGACTGCAGGACGAAGGGCAGGATCAGTTCGCCGGCGCCGAATTTGTCGCCGACCTCCTTCATCGCCGGCAGTAGCACCTCGTTCAGGGTCGGCACCGCGCCGATTTTCTCGTTGCAGCGGTCGATCCACTCCTCGACGCCGTCCTTCTTGCGGCGCAGGATGTGCCAGTGCAGGGCCTCCTCGGGCTCCATGCCCTCGGTCGGGTCGCCGACCTCCTCGGCCTCCACCTCGCCCTTCGACTCGAAGTGGGCGATGAACTTCTCCAGGGCGTCCTCGCGCCGGTTGAAGACGAGGTCATCGGTCAGCTCGCGCTCCTCGTCGGAGATCTCCGAGTAGGGCGTGATGTGGTTCGGGTTGACCATCGCCAGGTCGAGGCCGGCCTGGACGCAGTGGTGCAGGAAGACCGAGTTGAGGACGGCCCGGGCAGGCTGGCCGACGCCGAAGCTGACGTTGGAGACGCCCAGCGAGGTCTTCACGCCCGGGATCTCCGCCTTGATCCGGCGGATCCCCTCGATCGTCTCGACCGCGGAGGGCTTCCACTCGTCGTCGCCGGTGGTCAGGGTGAAGGTGAGCGCGTCGAAGATCAGCGCCTCGGGCTCGAGCCCGTGCTCGTCGCAGGCGATCTCCTTCAGCCGTTGGGCGATCTCGACCTTGCGCTCGGCGGTCTTCGCCATCCCGACCTCGTCGATGGTCAGTGCGATCAGCGCCGCGCCGTGCGCCTTGGCGAGGGGCACGACGACGTCGGCCTTGTCGCGGCCGGCCTCGAGGTTGATCGAGTTGACGATCGCCCGACCCGGGATCTTCTCCAGGGCAGCCTTGATCACATCGGGCTCGGTCGAGTCGACCTGGATCGGTGCCGGCTGGGTCAGCGATACCCGCTCGACCACCGCCTTCATCTGCTCGTCCTCGTCGGCGCGCTCGGTGAGGGCCACGCAGAGATCGAGCACGTGGGCGCCGCCTTCGACCTGGTCTTCGGCGACCTGGACGAGCCCGTCGTAATCGTCGGCGAGCAGCAGTTCCTTGGCCTTTTTCGATCCCTGCGAGTTGACCCGCTCGCCGACCAGCGTCGGGCGCGGCTCCTGCACGAGTGGGGTGGAGGTCATCATCGAGGAGACCTCGATCTGCCCCGGGGCCGGGCGCTCCGCCGGGACGCGGCCGTCGACCCGCTCGCGGATCGCCGCAATGTGCTCCGGGGTCGTCCCGCAGCAGCCGCCGACTATGCCGACCCCGTAGCGCTCGACGAACTCGCCCAGGGTCGCGGCGAGCGGCCCGGGCTTTTCGGGGAAGATCGTCTCGCCGTCGGGGCCCTGGAGCGGCAGGCCGGCGTTGGGGATGCAGTGAACGGGCAGGGGGCTGTTCTCGCCGAGGAAGCGGATCGCGTCGCGCATGTCCTCGGGGCCGGTCGAGCAGTTGAGGCCGATCACGTCGACGTCGAGCGCCGCCAGCGTCGTGAGGACGGCCTGGATGTCGGTGCCGAGCAGCATCTTGCCGCCGTTGGGGAGCAGCGAGACGCTGGTCTGGATCGGCAGCGAGCGGCCGGTCGCCGCGAAGGCCTCGCGGGCGCCGAAGATCGACGCTTTCACCTCGAGGATGTCCTGCGCGGTCTCGATGATGATCAGGTCGGCGCCGCCTTCGACCAGGCCGCGGGCCTGCTCGGCGAAGATCTCGACCAGCTTCCCGAAGGAGATATCGCCGAGGGTCGGGTCGTCGGATGCCGGCAGGAAGCCGGTCGGCCCGATCGAGCCGGCTACGAAGCGCTCCTCGCCGGCCGCCTTGCGGGCGATTTCCGCCGCCTTGGTGTTGATCTCCAGCGTGTGGTCGGCGAGACCCCACTCGTCGAGCTTCAGGCGCGAGCCCTGGAAGGTGTCGGTCTCGACCACATCGGCGCCGGCCTCGAGCATCGAGGCGTGGACACCCTCGATCACATCGGGGCGGTTGAGGACCAACGCCTCATGGCATTTCCCCTCGAGGCCGCCGTAGTCCTCCTGGGTGAGGTCGAACTGCTCCAGCGTCGCCCCCATCCCGCCGTCAAACACGACGACGCGCTCTCGGGTGGCACCTATGTAGTCACGTTCGGGCATTGCAGAGAGGTTAAAGGGGTCGGGCCTCCCTCTCTCGGAGACCGTCGCGCAGCAGATCGTCCCTGGCACTTCGAGGCGTAGGCGCTTGAGCCTCCGAGAGAGGGAGGCCCGACCCCTCAGGTCGCATCTGCGATCTCAGCCAGCAGCCCGCACTTCCCACGCGGAGCTGGCTGGTCTGCTTCAGCCGCGCAGGCCGAACCGGCGCTTCAGGTCCCTGGCGTTGAAGGCTGCGGCGATTCGGTTGACCAGGGTGCGGCGGGTCTTCGTGTACGGGTACCAGGTCGGTTCGCGCTTGCCCGCGAAGCGGGTGACGATGATCGACTCGGGGCGGGTGTACTTCTTGATCCCATACTCGCCGTGGCGGAATCCGATGCCGGACTCCTTCCAGCCCCCCATCGGAACGTCGACGGCGATGTAGTTGGTGATCACGTCGTTGATGTTCACCGCGCCGGCGTCGATCCGGCGGGCGATGCTCTCGGCGCGGCTGGTCTCGCCGAAGACCGAGGCGGCGAGCCCATAGCGGGTGTCGTTCGCGAGGCGCAGGGCCTCCTCGGAATCGCGCACCTTCATCACCCCGACGACCGGGCCGAAGGTCTCGTCGCGCATCACCTTCATCGAGTGATCGACGTCGACCAGGACGGTCGGCTCGAAGTAGTCGCCGGGCCCGTCGATCGCCTTGCCGCCGGTCAGCGCACGGGCCCCGTTGGCGAGGGCGTCCTCGACGTGGTCTTCGACCACGGCGCGCTGGTTGGGGGAGGTCATCGAGCCGATGTCCTTGCCGAAGCCGCGGCCGTCGCTGCCCTGGCGCAGCTTGCCGACCTCCTTGGTCAGCTTCGCGACGAACTCGTCGTAGGCGGGCTCCTCGACGTAGACCCGCTCGACCGAGAGGCAGACCTGTCCGGCGTTGTACATCGAGCCCCAGGTGGCGGCGTTGGCGGCCCGGTCGATGTTGGCGTCGGCGAGGACGATCATCGGGTCCTTGCCGCCGAGCTCGAGGCTGACCGGCGTCAGCGTCTCGGCGGCGCGGGCCATCACCTTGCGCCCAGTACGGTCGGAGCCTGTGAACTGCACGTAGTCGGCGTTGTCGACCAACGAGCCGCCGACCTCGCCGACCCCGTGCACGCAGTCGAATACGTCGGGGGCTCCGATCTCCTCCTTCCAGGCCTTGACCACGTCGGCGAAGCCGAGCGGGGTGAACTCAGAAGGCTTGACGACGACGGCGGCGCCGGCCTGAAGGGCGGGGACCGCGTCGCCGAGCGCCAGGGCAAGCGGAAAGTTCCAGGGGCTGATCACGCCGACCACCGGGTAGGGGCGGTACTGGACCTTCATCTTCTTCGACGCCATCAGCGGCGAATGGGGGCGGACCGTTTCGTCGCCGATGAACTTGGCGGCCTTGCTGCCGTAGAAGTTGATCAGGTCGGTGAGGTAGATCGTCTCGGCGCCGACGTCGCCGCGGACCTTGCCGGTCTCGAGCTGCATCGTGTCGGCGATCCGCTCGCTGTTGTCGAGCATCCAGTCGCGCAGCTGCCCGAGCCAGTGGAAGCGACCATCGATGCCGAGCGCCTCCCACTCGAGCTGATTGGCGCGCACCCGGGCGACGGTCTCCGCGACCTCATCGGGGGAAGCGACCTCGACCGCGCCGATGACCTTGCCGGTGGCCGGATTGAGGACCTCGATCTGCTCGGGCCCCTTCGGCGCCGCCTCGCCTCCATCCGCCTCGTTGAGGGTCGTCGTGCGTGTCTCCGCCGTGCCGCTCTCCACCTGGACTCCCTTCGAAGGAATTGGCTGGTCAGCCAAACCTTACCTATCGGGCAACCAGGCGGTAAACGGGTCCGTTGAGCGAGGCGACGTACAGGCGGTGCTGGTCGTCTTCGCCGAAGGAACTCGGGCTGTCGACCGCCAGTCCGAGCGAGTGCTCGCCGCTCGCCCGGCCGAGGTGCGGGGTCAGCGCCCGCAGCTTCCCTTCGCAGAGGTCGGCGTAGACGTAGCGTTTGTATAGGGAGGTGAGCTCGGGGTCGGCGACGACGTAGCCGCCGATCACGCTGCAGCTGCCCCCGCCGCGGCTGTGCGGGTAGGCGAAGATCGGTTTGACCGTGCCGCCCGGGTCTGTGGTGCCGCTGTTTTCTTCTTCGTAGGGCGAGAAGCCCTCGAACGCGTCCCAGCCGAAGTTCGCTCCTGAAGCCCCGTCGACGGTCGTGTAGTCGACCTCCTCGATCTGGTTCTGGCCGACGTCGCCGATTGCGATCCTCGGCGCCGACGCGCTCACCGTGTCGAAGGAGAATCGGAACGGGTTGCGCAGTCCGTAGCTGTAGATCTCGTCGCGGCCGGGCTTGCCGACGAAGGGGTTCGACTGCGGGACCGAGTAGGGCCGGCCGCCCGGCGGCCGCGGGTCGATGCGCAGCAGCTTGCCGAGCAGGCTGTCCTTGTTCTGGGCGTTGTTGGGCGGGTCGCCGCCGGAGCCGCCGTCGCCGGTGCCGAAATAGAGCAGGTCTCCCAGGAACTGGAGCTGGCCGCCGTTGTGGTTTTCGTTGATCCGGTGCGGGATCTGGATCACCCCCCGGCGCGATCCGGGCGCGGCCACGGTGGCGGAGCGCCGATGGAATTCGTCGACGTGGATGTCGCCGTTGTGCCCCGTGTAATAGACGTAGAAGCGGCCGCTGGACGGGTAGTCGGGAGGAAACGCGACCGAGAGCAGGCCGCGCTCGCCGCCGAAGGAGATCAGCTTCGAGATGTCGAGGAACGGCTTGGCCAGCCGGTGGCCCCCGCTGAGGACCTGGATCCGGCCGCCCTGCTCGACGACGAAGAGAAGCTTCGGGAAGCCGGGTGCCGCAGTGATGTAGTCCGGGCTGTCGAAGCTCCCGATCTTCTTCAGGGCGACCCCGCCTCCCTTGGAAGACATCGCCCCTGAGCCGGTCGTGGGCGAGCCGGAGGCGCCGCAGGCGGAGAGGGCCGCGAGGGCGAAGGCGAGGACTGCGATGGTCAGTGTGGGGGCGGGACGCCTGATTCCCACTACTTACCCGATTCCCCGCCTTTGCCGCCGGAGCTCTTGCCTTTGCCGATTTCGACGACTTCGCCGGAGTCGGTCACTTCGAGGGGCGGTGTTTCGCGCGAGATTTCAACGTCGAAGGTCCCGCCCGGGGAGACCCCGTTCTTGGTCTTCGCCTTCACCTTGTTGCTCAGCCCCGCGTCGATCCCGTAGGCGACGGAGAATTTCCCGGCCCGGACGGCGCTCAACTTCCAGACCGCTTCCACCGTGTCGTTCGGGGCAACCGGGCCCAGGTCGAAGATCTTCGGGCTCGAGGTGCGCGCCCCGCCAGGGTTGGTCGAGCCGTTGAGGTGGGGATAGCCTTCGGCCAGGACCCAGACCGGCCGGTCTGGCTGTGCCAGGTCGGGCTGGGGATCGTGAACGCCGAACGGCAGGGCGGAGGCTTCGCCTTCCTTGCCGCCCACGGTCACCGCGACGGTCAGCGCCGGAACCGCGTGTTCACCGGTGTTTTGCACCCTGATCCGCATCAGCGAGGTTTGGCCCAGCCTCTGCAGCGGCGGGAAGGACGCTTTGGTGACATCCACTTCGTAGGTTCCTTCGCGCTCGTTGGAGTCCGAGGAGGTGCCGCCACCGCAGGCCGTGACGAACAGCGAAAGGGCAAGCAGAGCGAGTCCCGCGGAGAGCCCGCGAAAGCAGGAAAAACGGCCTGGTGTGCAGGTCCCCCCCAAAGCGGCCGGAACATACCACCCCCCCAGGAGGCCGAGAACGATCTCAACACTCGGCTAACGGAGGCGCCGCACGCATCACATACACTCAGCCAGGCTGAGGTCGCGGGGGTCGCGGCCCGGTTCTTCTGGAGGAGCAATGGACAGAGCCGCATCGATAGGCAGGAGCTTTGCTCCGGCGAAGTCCTTCTTCGAACAGGTGGGGGAAATGATGATCCTCACCGCTCGGACGCTCGTCTCTGCCGTTAAACCGCCGTATCCGTACGGCGAGGAGTTCATCGGCCAGTTCCTCTTTGCCCTCCAGCTCTGCTGGTTCCCGCTGCTCGTCTCGACCGTCGCCTTCGGATTCGGGGCGCCGGGCCTGCAGGCGGCCAACGTCTTCACCCTCTTCGGCACCCTCGACCGGCTCGGCGGCTTCTTCGTCCTCGCCTCGATCCGCGAGTTCGCGCCCTTCGTGACCGCGGTCGTCGTCGCCGGCGTGGCGGGGACGGCGATCACCGCCGACCTCGGCGCCCGCAAGATCCGCGAGGAGCTCGACGCCCTGCAGGTCCTCGGGGTCGATCCGATCAAGAACCTGGTCGTGCCGCGCTTCCTGGCCCTGATGCTGATCACCGGCCTGCTCGACATCTACGCCCTGGTCTTCGGGATCAGCGGCGGAATCCTCACCGAGGTCCTCTACAACCAGCCGCTCGGGGGCTTCTTCGCCACGCTCTTCTCGAACGCCTCGATCACCGACCTCTGGGGCTCGGTCGTCAAGTGCACTTTGTTCGGCGCGATCATCGCCGTCGTCTGCTCATACAAGGGGATGAATGCCTCCGGCGGCGCCGCCGGAGTCGGCCGCGCCGTCAACCAGGCTGTGGTGATCTCCTTCATGGGCGTCTTCGCCTTCAACTACGCCTTCACCCAGACCCTGCTCGCCACCAACCCCGAACTGCAGACGATCCGGTGACCGCATGAACGCCTGGCTAGAAGTCCCGCGCGGCTGGCTCGACAACTTCGGCGAGATCGCCCGCTTCGGCGGCCGCGTCGCCGGCCTCGTCTACTCCGGCCGCGTACTCCGCTTCTTCGGCGAGAGCCTGCGGCAGGCCGGGATCCTGATCCTCGGCTCGGCCCTGATCATCTGGGGCCTCGTCTTCATCCTCGGGCTCCAGTGCGGGATCGAGGGCGCCTACCTCCTGCGCGCGCAGGGCGCGCCCGCCTACGCCGGCCTCTTCTCGGCCTGGTGCGACCTGCGCGAGGTGATGCCCTACGCCTTCGGCTACATGCTCGCCGCCAAGGTCGGGACCGGGATCGTCGCCGAGCTCGGCGCGATGCGGATCTCCGACGAGATCGACGCGCTCGAGGTCATGGGCGTGCCGCCGATCACCTTCCTCTGCGCGACCCGCCTGCTCGCCGCCTGGATCGCCTTCCCGTTCATGTACCTGGCCGGAATCGGGATCATGTACTTCGCCAGCTACCTGGCCGTCGTCCAGCAGATCGGCGACGTCTCCTCGGGTGGCTACGAACTGATCTTCTGGATGTTCCAAAACCCGCCCGACCTGTTCTTCAGCCTCACCAAGGGCATGGTGATGGCGACCTGCATCGTGCTTGTCGGCTGCTACTACGGCTACACCGCCTCGGGCGGGCCGGTCGGGGTCGGCACCGCGACCGCGAAATCGATGGTCCTGAACATCGTCTTAGTTCACATCATCGGGATGCTCGGGACCCTGATCTTTTGGGGCGCCAACCCGAGAGCGCCGATAGGAGGCTGACGTGCCAGACAAAGAGAATCGAACCGACGAGGAAGTGGCGGCGAATCCGCCCACCGGCCCCTACATCAGCGAGGACGGGGCGACGATGGGCCGCGACTTCGTCATTCCGGGCGTTGCGCCCGACGAGCCCGATCCCTACCGCTTCCACACCGGCCGCAAGCGCGACCACGGTGGCGAAGACGCGATCGAGATCATCGACCTGGTCAAACAGTTTGGCCGCGCCCGCATCCTCAACGGCCTCAACCTGGGGCTTCCCGAGGATCAGGTCTCGATGGTCCTCGGCCCCTCGGGGACCGGCAAGAGCGTCCTGATCAAGCACATCGTCGGCCTCCTGATGCCCGACTCGGGCGACGTTCTCGTGCACGGCGAATCGATTCCGAACATGACCGACGACGAACTCTTCGACGTCCGTAAAAAGTTCGGCCTGCTCTTCCAGGACGGCGCCCTCTTCGGCTCGATGAACATCTACGACAACACCGCCTTCCCGCTGCGCCAGCACACTGACAAAAGCGAGGAAGAGATCGGCGAGATCGTCAACCGCAGGCTCAAAGAGGTCGGCCTCACCGAGGCGACCTTCAAGATGCCGAACGAGCTCTCGGGCGGCATGCGCAAGCGCGCCGGCTTCGCTCGCGCCCTCGTCCTCGAACCGCAGATCGTCATGTTCGACGAGCCCGACTCCGGGCTCGACCCGGTCCGCACGGCACTCCTTTGCGAGTTGATCCGTGAGGTCCACGCCGAGAACGGCGGCTGCTATCTGACGATCAGCCACGACCTCAACACCGCGCGGCGGATCGCCGACTTCCTGGCCGTCCTCTGGAACGGGAAAATCGTCGAGTCGGGGCCGAAAGAAGAACTCTTCGATTCCGAAAATGCCTTCGTCGCCCAGTTCCTCGCAGCGGACGTGACCGGCCCGCTCTCGATGGATTGAGCGCCGCCGCCGCCTGGGCAGCCAGGCATGCCAGGCTCGTCCTGGCGATCGCGACGGTGCTGGCCGTCGCCGCCGCGGTGGCGGCGACGCAGGTGCCGACCGACGCGGGCACCGACACCCTGGTCGACTCGGACTCGGCCAGCTACCGGGCAACCCAGCAGCTGCGCGACAGCTTCGGCGAAGAACCGATCGTCGTGCTCGCGCGGGGCGACCTCCAGCAGCTGCTGCTGACCGACAACCTGGGCCGCCTGCTCCGGCTCGAGGGCTGCCTCTCGGGCAAGGTCCCGAAGGGCGTGAAGCCGATCCCGGGGCCCTGCGCCGAACTGGCCCGCCTCGGTGCCGTCAAGTTCGTCTCCGGTCCGGCGACTTTCCTCAACGAGGCGGTGATCCAGATCGGAACCCAGCTCGAACGGATGGCGGCGCGGGTGCCGCCGGCGCGCCTGCGCGAATTCGTCCTCGAAGTCGCCGCCAAGTACGGGATCACCAGCGCGCCCAGCCTCGGCAACCCCGAATTCACCTCGGCCGTCGTCTTCGACCTGAACCGCGGCCGGGACACGCCCAAGGCGCGGCTCGCCTACCTCTTCCCGAACGCCCACTCGGCGCAGATCATCGTCCGCCTTCGCCCCGACCTCGGCGAAGCCGAGCGCCGGCGGGCCATCTCCCTGATCCGCGACGCGGTCTTCGACACCACGCCGCGCGCCGCCTGCGGCGACAAGGGCAAACCGGAACCCTGCTTCGCGCTCCACCGCGGCGAATACGTCGTCTCCGGTGTGCCGGTGGTCGTCGACGGGGTCGGGCGGGCGCTCAAGGACGCGCTGTTGCTTCTGCTCGGTGTTGCGGTGGTGGTCATGGCGCTCGCCCTGCTCCTCGTCTTCCGCTCGCGGCCGCGGCTGCTGCCCCTCCTTCTCGCGCTGGCGGCGGCGGCGCTCACCTTCGGGTTGCTCGGCGTCTTCGGCGGTTCGCTGACGATGGCCTCGATCGCGGTGCTGCCGATCCTGATCGGCCTCGCCGTCGACTACGCGATCCAGCTCCAGGCGCGCTTCGACGAGGCCGCCGAGGGGGGCGAGAGCGGGGTGGAGGCGGCCCGCGGTGCCGCGGCCGCCGGCGGCCCCACGATCGCGATCGCCTGCCTGGCCACCAGCGCCGGCTTCCTCGTCCTCCTCCTCTCCCCGACCCCCATGGTGCGGAGCTTCTCCTGGCTCCTCGTAGTCGGAGTAGTGATCGGCTTCGTCCTTGCTCTCACCGTCGGCTCCGCCACCCTCAGCTTGCTTCTCGAGCGGAGGGAGGCGGGCCACCGCACCTTCGGCGGGCGGTGGAGCGCCAAGCGAGGCAGTGATCGCTTCTCATCCGACGCCACCCGCCTGCCGGAGCGCCTAGCGTCCCTAGGCATCTCCCACCCCCGCGAGGTCCTCGGAATCGGCCTCCTCCTCGCCGTCCTCGGCTGGGGTCTCGGCACCCAGATCGAAACCGACTCCGACATCCGCTCGCTCGCGCCCCAGGGCCTGCGCGAGGTCCGCGAACTGAACGAGCTCCAGGACGCGACCGGGGTCAGCGGCGAGCTCGACGTGCGGGTCGACGCGCCCGACCTCTCCGACCCGGCGACGCTGCGCTGGATGGCCGACTTCAAGCATCGCGTCCTCTCCGAAAACGGCTTCGACGGGCCGGCACCCGAGCTGCCTCCACGCCGAAGTCTGCCCAGGCCCCGCGCTGTCCGACTTCATCGTCGGCGGCGGCACCCTGCACAGGCACGAGGTGCGGGCGGCGCTCGCCGAACTGCCTCCCTACGACCTCGAACAGGTGGCCCCGCTCGACCCGGCCACCGGCGCCCCCGGCCACGTCGCCCTGCTCAGCTTCGGGATCCGGGCGCAGTCGCTCGACGACCAGCAGGCGCTGATCGACCGGGTCCGCGGTGAGATCGGCGAGCCGGGCGCCCCCGGTGGGCCGCCACCCGGGGTCCGGGTCGAGCTAGCCGGCCTTCCGGTGATCGCTGCGTCGGCTGCATCCGACCTCTCGGCCAGCCGCTACTGGCTCACCCTGGCGGGGCTGGTGGCCGTCGCGCTCGTCCTGCTGATCGCCTATCGGTCGGTGACCAGGGCGCTGGTCCCGCTCGCTCCGGTAGTGCTCGCCAGCGGCTGGTCGGCGCTCGTGCTCTGGGCCAGCGGCGTGCCCCTCAACCCCCTTTCCGCCGCCCTCGGGGCGCTGACGATCGCGATCGCCACCGAGTTCAGCGTGATCCTCGCGGCGCGCTTTCGAGAGGAGCGGCGCGGCGGCACGGCGGCCGAGGCGATGGCCGCTGCCTACGCGCGCACCGGCGCCGCTGTCCTGGCGTCCGGCCTGACCGCGACCGCGGGCTTCGCGGTGCTGGTCGCGAGCGACATCAGCATGCTGCGCGACTTCGGGATCGTCACCGTGATCGACCTCTTGGTGGCGCTCGCCGGCGTGATGATCGCCCTGCCCGCGGCGCTGGTGCTCTGGGGCGACGATCGGTGAGGGACCGCTACTCGATCGCGGTCGGCCTGATCTTCGCCGTCGTCATCGTGATCGCGGTGCTGAACGCGACCGGGGGAGGGGGCGGGACCTTGGGCCTCGACCGCCAGCCACGCCACTGGCCCCTGCCGGAGTTCGCGGTCCCGCTGGCTACCAGCCAGCTCGAAGGTGACGCCAACGTCGCCCAGGACGATTGCGAAACCTCTCAGCTGCCCTGCCCCGCCGGTGACCGGCGCACCCCCGCCTGCCGGATAAAGACGCAGGGCGCGGTGCGGGTCTGCGACCTCTTCGACCGGCCGTCGCTGCTCTCGTTCTGGTTCACAAAAGGCGACGGCTGCGCCGAACAGCAGGACGTGGTCAACCGGGTGTACGCGCGCTACCGTGGGCGTGTGGACTTTCTCTCGCTCGACGTGCGGGACGATCGCGACACGGTGCGCGACCTGGTCCGCGAACGCGGTTGGCGAATGCCGGTCGGGTACGACCGCGACGGGGCCGTCGCCAGCCTCTACCGGGTCGGCGGCTGCCCGACCTTCGCTTACGTCTTCCCCGGCGGCACCCTGCACAGCGCCACCATCGGCGAGCTCAGCGCCGCGCAGCTGAGCAGCCACCTCGACGGCCTGCTCGGCGCCACCCGCAGGGCGGAAGGCGGGTCCTGAGATGGCGGGTGCCGGCGCGCTCGACCCCTCCGGGCCGGCCTGGGAGCCGGCACCCGAGCAGGGCTGGGTCGCTCCCCATGTCGCGGCCGAGTTCCCCGGCCTCGGGATCGCCTGGGTCGGCGTCGACTGCAGCCCCGGCCGCAGTCCCGACCCGGTCCGCCGCCGCCTTCGCGCGCTGTCCGACCGCTTCTACGGGGCCCACGCGATCCACCTGCGCGAACGGCCGATCCCCTGGGCCTACAGGGTCTTCTTCCGCCACATCGGCCTCGACCCGGATCGCACGCCGACTCCGGTCGAGCAGCTCGCCCTCGACCGGCTGAAGGAAGGCGGCTTTCTCAGCGCCGGCCTGCCCGCCGACGCGCTGACGATCGCGACGGTCGAGACCGGCGTAGCGCTGCGCGCCTTCGACGCCGATCGGATCGAGGGGCGGCTCTGCGTATATGACTCGGCGCCCGGCGAGACCCTGCGCGACGAGGAGGGGGAGCTCGAAGCGGGGACGCTGGTTATCGCCGACGAGCGCGGCCCTCTCACGCCGATCTTCGGCGCCGAGGGCGGCGCCGCGGTCGATCGCGACACGCGGCGGGTCAGCATCGCCGCGGTCCAGGTCAACGGCGTGCCGCAGATCTCGGTCGACGAGGCGCTCTGGATGGCCGCGGCGACGATCGGGGCTTAACCGCCTCCACACGTTCCGGCCCCCCCGGGGTGATCTAGACTCGCAGTGGGTATATGGCGCAGCTGCTCGTCAGAGCCGATTCTCAACTGCTCGAGACCAAGGGCGACGAGAGACCTGCGCGAGCCGAGCTGCGCCGGCAGATCGGGCGCCTCGAACTTCAGCTCTCCCACCTCCGCGCCGAGGGCTTTCCCCGGGTCGCGATCGAGACCGGCGTCGCCGCTCCTTCGCACACGGCGCCCCGCGCCCTGGGCCTCGGCGAGCTGGAGCGGATCAGGGACGAGCTGGCTGAACGCGTCGCCGACGCCCGCGTCGCGCTGGTCGAGCGCGAGGAGCTCGAGACCTCCAACCGCGACGTGCTCGAGCGGATGCTGGACCGCCCAGAGGAATTCAGGTGGATGCGGATTTCACGCGCCGACGTCGGCGAGCCCGGCTGCGGCCAGTGGCACTCGCGCCCGCGCTTCGGCCTGCTCGGGATGTTGATGGGCTGGTGGCGGGTGAAGATCTCCTCCGGCTGCCCCTTATGAAGCCGACACCCGGCGACGATCTGCCCCCCGCGCCGTGGGGGTCGTTTCCCCTTGCCGAGCTGACGATCCTCGCCGGGATCGTCGTCCTCGTGGTCGGCATCGTCAGCGCCTCTCCGACCGCCCTCGGGGTCGGAGTCGTCCTCGCCGGGCTGGGCGGGATGGAGGTCGCGATCCGCGAGCATCTCGCCGGCTACCGCTCTCACACCACGCTGCTCGCCGGAGCGGTTTTCGTGCTCGTGGTGGCCGGGCTCTTCTACGCGGCCGGGGTGATCCTCGCGGTCGCCCTCGGGGTCGGCGTCGTCGCCTTCCTGGCCACGTTCCTCGGCCTGAGGCGCGTCTTCCAACGCGCCTCAGGCGGACTCTCCTTCAAGGTCGGCCGGCGCCGCCTCTAGACGAGGACGGCTTCCGGGTCGGTCGCGCCCTTTTCGGCGAGGGCGGAGGAGAGCAAGGCACGCTGCCTCTCGGTCAGCGTCCCAAGGCGCTTGTTCTCGCTCAGGGACACGGCGACGAGGAACTTGCGGGCCCGGGTCCGGCCCCAGCGGCGCTGGCTGGTCAGCAGCTCGGCGAGGGTCATGCTCTCCGTCTCCCAGGGGCACTCGCGGACCACACTCGAGGCTTCGACATCCCCCCTTGCGATCGAGCGCTTCAACTCGGCTCGGGCGAGCCGCACCCGGTTGGCGCGCTCCAACGCCTGCATGTGCTGCGGAGCGTCCAGGGCCGACGAAGCGCCGGTCGTTGCAGGGGCTATCGAAACAGCTTCCACTGGTGGTCCTCCCTCTGAAGGTTCTTTGACTGGTTGTAGTGATCTGGGCTGCGACCCTTTGCCGCGCTCCCCAGATCAGTCAGGTTGTCCGCCGACCGCTTCCCTGCCCCGGGTCGCTGTCGGCGAGGGAGGAACGTATTGCGCATGTCCGGCGGGCGTCAACCCGAGCCCGACAGATCGCCCCCAGGTCATCCGCTAAGAGCATCATTTTCGGGGCGGCTCGAATCTTTCCCGATCCCGCCGGGCGCGAAACTACCCCGACCTGGGTAGGTCGGGGAAGCCGGCGGCGACTCGGCCGATCGTCTCGAGGGCCCGATCGAGGTGCTCGCGCTCGTGGGTCGCCATCAGGCTGGTCCGCAGCAGAGCACCCGACGGCGGCACCGCCGGGTGAATCGCGACATTGGTGTAGACGCCGGCGTCGAAGAGCGCCTTCCAGAGCAGGACGGCCTGCCAGTCGTCGCCGACGACGACCGGGACCACCGGTGTCGTCGCGACGCTGCCGTCGGCAAGCGTCCCCGGCTCGATCACCTGCAGCCCCAGGTCGCGTAGTCCCTCGCGCAGGTATTCGGCGTTGCCGAGCAGCTCGGCGAAGAGGCGCGGGCCGTCGGAGCGGATCACCCGCAGCGCGGCGAGCGCCGCGCCGACCGCGGCGGGCACCGCCGAGGCGCTGAAGACAAAGGAGCGCGACGCGATCCGCAGGTACTCGATCACGTCAGCCGGGCCGGCGATGAACCCCCCGCAGGAGGCGAGGCTCTTGGAGAACGTCCCCATCCTCAGGTCGACCTCGCTCTCAAGGCCGAAGAGCTCGGCGGCGCCGGCGCCGCGGGCGCCGAGCACCCCGGCGCCGTGGGCCTCGTCGACCATCAGGCGGGCACCGTGCGCCTTGCAGAGCTCGACGATGTGGGGCAGGTCGCAGACGTCCCCCTCCATCGAGAAGACCCCGTCGACGACGACGAGCACGCCGCCCCCGTCCTCGCCTGCCCGCTGGAGCATCTTCTCCAGCTTGTCCATCCGGTTGTGCCGGAAGGGGCGCAGCTTGGCGCCGGCGAGCCGGCAGCCGTCGAGGATCGAGGCGTGGTCGCCGGAATCGCAGATCACCGTGTCGCCGGGGCCGAGGATCGTCCCCAGACAGCCGACGTTCGCCTGGTAACCGGTGGTGTAGACGATCGCCTCCTCGGTTCCCATCCACTGCGCCAGCTCCTGCTCGAGAGCGACGTGCAGCGGCGTGGTCCCGTTCAGCAGCCGCGACCCGGTGACTCCCGTCCCGTAGGTCTCGAGCGCGTCGCGGGCCCCCTGCTTGACGGTCTCGTCGCCGGTCAGCCCGAGGTAGTTGTTGGAGCCGAGCATGATCGTCTCGCGCCCCTCCATCTCGACCACCGGCCCGGCCTGGGAGGTGAGGATGCGGAAGTAGGGGAGGAGGTCGTTCTGCTTCGCGGCTTCGAGCTGCTCGAGGCGGTCGTGGTTGCGGGCCTTCTCGAAGACGTCGACCGGGGCCTTGGTCGTTTCGCTCATCCGGAGAAGTGTAGGTTCAGGCCGCGATGCCCGACGTCTCCATCCGCCCTGTCGAGTCGAGGCGCGACCTGAAGCGCTTCGTCAAGGTGCCCTTCGGCCTGCACCGCGACAGCGAGCAGTGGGTGGCCCCCCTGGTGTTCGAGCGGATGGAGTTCCTCGACCAAGGCAAGAACCCGTACTTCGAACATGCCGAGGCGGAGTTCCTCCTGGCCGAGCGCGAGGGACGCCCGGTCGGGCGGATTTCGGTCCAGGTCGACTCCCGCTGGGACGAGTTCCAGGGCGGCTCCGACGCGATGTTCGGCTTCTTCGAGAGCGCCGACGACCCCGAGGTCGCGACCGCGCTGCTCGAGGCCGCTGCCGAGTGGGCCCGGGGCAAGGGCCGCAAGCGCCTGCTCGGCCCGATGGACTTCACCACGAACGACGAGATCGGCGTCCTGATCGAGGGCTTCGAGCGGCGGCCGATGATCCTCGAGCCCTGGCACCCGCCCTACTACCAGGGGCTGATCGAAGGGCGCGGCTTCGAGAAGGCGATGGACGTGCTGATGTGGGAGCTGCAGTTCGGCGACCTCAAAGACGGCGTCCGCTTCGACCCGAAGATCCACGCCGCGGCCGAAAAAGCCCTCAACGACGAAGGCATCGTGATTCGCAACATGCGAAAGCGCGAGATGGCCGCCGAGGTCCGGCGCTTCTCCGACGTCTACAACGAGGCCTGGGGCGACAACTGGGGATTCGTCCCGATTACCGACGCCGAGGTCGAGTTCCAGGCCAAGAACCTGAAGCAGGTGATCGACGAGGACTGGGCCTACATGGCCGAAAAGGACGGCGAGGTGATCGGCGCCGCGCTCACCCTTCCCGACATCAACCAGGTGTTGGCCGGGATGAACGGCCGCCTGCTGCCCTTCGGCTGGCTGCGATTTCTGCTCGGCCGTCGCAAGGTCGACCAGCTTCGGGTCTTCGCCCTCGGCGTCAAGCACGACTACCGGCACACGGGCGTCGCCGCGGGCCTCTACCTGAAGCACCTCGAGACGGCGGCGCTCCCGGGCACGATCGAAGGCGGTGAGATGGGCTGGATCCTCGAGACCAACGGCCCGATGAACCGGGCGATGGAAGGGATGGGCGGCCGCATCGTCAAGCGCTACCGCCTGTTCGAGCGCGCCCTGTAGGCCTCGTTTGCCCGCACGTTCCGGGCTTTACGCGCGCCGCCCCCGGTGCCGACGCATGCCCTCGCTAGAGTCGAAACGGTGAGTGAGAAGTTCGATGTAGACGCAGAGGTGCTCGCCGAGGAGGACGCCGAGGGCGCTTCGGCGCAGCCGACCAGGGTGCTCGACCGACGCGAGGAGACCGGGCTTCCGGTCCTGCGCGGCGAGGTCCGGACCGCGGCGCTGGCCGCCGCCGGTGGAGCGCTCGCCGGTGCCGTGACCGTCGCCGCCGTGCGAGTCGTCGGCGGAGCGGTCGGCGGCAAGGGCCGTGTCTCCCGCCGCACCGGCAGGCGCCGCGACCGCCCCAACAACGTCGTTGCCAGCCGTTCCTTCCTTGTCGACGTCCACCTCCTCGGTCGCTGAGCGGCCGGCGCCCGGCCCGGCGCCGCTGCACCTCGACCTGACGCCGCCCTCGCCCTATCGGCTGCCTGGCTTCGGCGGCGCCGACCGCGTGATGACGATCAGGGCGGGGGTCGCTTCGCGCCTGCTGCGGGTCGGCGATTCCCCGGTCCTCGTCCGCGCCTGGCACCCCGACCGCCGCCGGGTCTCGGTGCGGGCGGAGGCGGTCGACCCGGCCACGGTCAAGATGCCCGCACCGGGCGGCGTCGAGCTTCGGCCCGCCGGCCCCGAGGAGCTGGCGCTCGCCTCCCGGCGGATGAGGTTCGCGCTCGGCGTCGACGACGACCTCGGCCCCTTCTTCCGACGGTTCCGGCGCGACCCGCTGCTCGGGCCGCTGCTGCGGCGCTGGCCCCACCGGCGGCCACTGCGCAGGCCCTGGGCCTGGGAGGCCTTCGCCTGGGCCGTCTGCGAGCAGCTGATCGAAAGCGGCAGGGCGGCGCTGATCGAGCGCCGCATCGTCGGCCGCTGGGGCGCTCGTCGCGGCGATCTCCGCGACGTCCCGCCGGCGGAGCTGATCTGCGGCCGGGCGCCGGCTGAAATCGAGCAGCTCGGGCTCTCGCCGAAACGGTCGATCGCGCTCGCCGCCGCGGCCCGCCAGGTCGCCGCAGGCCGGGTCGTGCTCGATCGGCCCGACGGCGACAGGCGCCTGCTCGCGATCCCCGAGATCGGCCCCTGGACCGTTCAGTGCCTCGGGCTCTACGGACGAGGAGAAGCCGACTCGCTGCCCGCCGGCGACCTCAAATACATCAAGCAGGTGGGGCGCCTGGCGTCGCTCGGCCGTCGCGCGACGGTCGAGGAGGTCGAGGAGTTCTACGCTCCCTACGCCCCGTTCCGCGGCTTGGCGGCTGCCTGGACCATGTTGCTGTAAAGCGTCACGGCCCAAGCGTCGATAAGAGCGACGATGCCTCGCTCTCCAGATGACCGCGGCTGGCCCGAAAAGCAGGTCAGCGACCTGCTCAACCAGCTGACCTCCGCCGGAGAGGACTACCGCCGTCTGGTCGAGCGTCTGCCGGCAATCATTTACACGGCCGAGATGGGCGAGGAGGGGCGCTGGCGATACGTCAGTCCGCAGGTCGAGGAGATCCTCGGCTACAGCCAGGACGAGTGGATACAGAACGCCGGGCTGTGGGCGGAGCTGTTGCATCCGGAGGATCGCGAGCGGGCGCTCGAGCAGGAGAGCACGAGGACCCTCGGCGAGCGCAATCCGCCGCCGATCGACTACCGGATGGTGACCCGCGGCGGCGACATCGTCTGGATCCTCGACGAGGCCGTGCTCGAGCCCGATGAGGCGGGCGTGCCGGTCTGGCACGGGGTCCTCTACGACATCACCGAGCGCAAGCAGGCCGAGCAGGAGCTGAGGCGGGTTGCCGCCCAGCAGGCGACCGTCGCCAGGCTCGGAGAGCTGGCGCTGAAGGACTGCGAGCCCGAGCCGCTGATGGACGAGGCCGTTTCGCTGCTGCTCAACACCGAGACGACCGATGCGGCCAGCATCTGGGAGGGCGATCGCGATGGCCGGCGCCTGCTCCTGCGCGCCGGGCTCGACGGCGACACCGGGGATTCCGGCAGCCGCGTCTCGGCGGCCGGCGACTCGCACGTCGGGGCCGCTCTCGAGTCCGGCCTGCACGTGATCGTCGACGACTGGTCGAGCGAGCAGCGCTTCTCGATGCCGCCCGCGCTGCGGGTGCTCGGCATCCGCAGCAGCCTCGCCGTCGTCATCGAAGGAAAGCTGAGCCCGTTCGGAGTCCTCGACATCCACTCGACCGAGCCGAGCCGCTTCACCCCGCAGGACGTCCACTTCCTCCAGGCCTCCGCCAACGTCCTCGCCGATGCCTTCGAGCGACATGCCGCCGACCAGGCCCTGCGCCATCGGGTCCTGCACGACTCCCTCACCGGCCTGCCGAACCGCCTCAGCTTCGTCGACTCGCTCTCCAAAGCGCTCAAGCGCGGCCAGGTGTCGGGCTCGCCGATCGGGATCCTCTTCCTCGACCTCGACCACTTCAAGCTGATCAACGACAGCCTCGGCCACCACGCCGGCGACGACCTCCTGCGGGCGGTGGCGCCGCGCCTCCGCGCCCACCTGCGGCCAGGGGACATCGTCGCCCGCTTCGGCGGCGACGAGTTCGGGATCCTCGTCGACCGGCTCGCCGACGAGGAGGAGGCGGTCGCGATCGCCGACCGCGTCGCCGCCTCGTTCGCCGAGCCGTACATGATGGGAGGCGCCGAGCACTTCATCACCGCCAGCCTCGGCATCGCGATCGCCCGGCCGACCGCTCAGGAGCCCGCCGACCCCGATCTGCTGATCCGCGACGCCGACGCCGCGATGTACCGGGCGAAGGAACGCGGCAGGGCGCGCTCGGAGCTCTTCGACGCCGAGATGCGCGCCCGCGCGGTACGCCGCCTCGAGGTCGAGCGCGAGCTGCGGACCGGCATCGAGCGCTCGGAGCTGGCGCTGGCCTTCCAGCCCGTCGTCAGCCTCGCGACCGGTGAGATCACGGCGCTCGAGGCGCTGGTCCGCTGGGACCACCCCGTCCGCGGCCGCCTCGACCCGCCCGATTTCATCCCGGTCGCCGAGGAGAGCGGGCTGATCGAGCCGATCGGCCGCTGGGTCCAGGAGGAGGCCTGCCGTCAGATCCTCAAATGGCACGAGCAGCGCCCCGATGAGCGGCCGCTCGACCTCGCCGTCAACCTCTCCGCCCGCCAGGTCGCCCACCGGGACCTCGCCGAATCGGTCGAAGAGATGCTCCAGCGGACCGGGCTGGAGCCCGTCCACCTGCGCCTGGAGATCACCGAGGGCGTCCTGGTCGAGGACTCGGCCAGTGCCAAGGCGACCCTCGACCGGCTCAGCGAGCTCGGTGTGCGGCTCGTGCTCGACGACTTCGGCACCGGCTACTCGAGCCTCGCCTACCTGAATCGCTTCCCCCTCGACGCGCTCAAGATCGACCGCTCCTTCGTCGATGCGCTGGGAGTCGAGCAGGAGCGCACGGCGATCGTCGAGGCGATCATCGGCATGGCTCGCGCCCTCTCGATGGACGTGATCGCCGAGGGAGTCGAAAACGAAGCCCAGCTTTCGGAGCTGCGGCGGCTCGGCTGCGACTACGCGCAGGGCCACTTCTTCTCACCGGCGCTGCCCGCCGAGCGGATCACCGGGCTGCTCGCCGACGGGCTGCCGAGCTATTCCGGGATGCTTCCCGGCAGGTAGTCGTCGCTCATCACCGCGGAGGTTGTCGGAGCCGCGGAGATCAACCCGTTTTCGTGCATCCAGGCGATGAACTTCGACCAGGCGGCAGGGTCCATGCGGCCTTGCGGTGAGAGCGCCGGAATCGTCGCCCTGACCTCGGCTTCGGTCAGTTTGGGATCGAGGTCGGGATTCGCTTCGCGCAGGGCCTTGCTGGTCGCGTTCGGGCTCTTGACCGCCGCGGCGGTGCCGCGGGACACCGCCGCCAGGAACAGCCTCACCGACTGCGGGTCCTCTTCCAGGGTCTCGCGCCGCGCGACGACGACGAGCTCGTCGTAGGTGGGAACCCCGAGCCGGTCGACGGGCGTGACCACCGGGTCCAGCCCCTGGGATTTGAGGTCGACTCCCTCGATGTTGCTGAAACCGCCGAGCATCGCCTGTGCCTTGCCGCCGACGATCGCCGGCAGCAGGCCGAAGCCGACGTTGACGGTCTGCACGTCGTCGGGAGTCAGGTTTGCCCGGGCGAGGATCGTCTTCAGGTAGGCGTCCTGGTAGGGGATGCCGGCGGTCGCGATCGTTTTCCCGCGCAGGTCGCCGATGCCTTTGATCCCCGATTTCTTCAGCCAGATCAGCGAAGTCAGGGGGCGGTCGACGACGGCGCCGACCGCGACCAGGTCGAGGCCCTGCTCGTTGGCGAGCATCACCTCGGGCTCGTAGGAGATCGCCAGGTCGGTCCGGCCGGCGGCGAGGAGCTTCAACGGCGCCGCCGGGTCGGCCGGCGTCTCGATCGACATGTCCAGCCCGGCTTCGTCGAAATAACCAAGCTTCTGGGCCATGTAGATCCCGGCGTGGTCGGCGTTGGGGTAGAAGTCGAGCGTCAGGCTGAGCGGAGTCCGCTCGGTGCCGCTCGTGTCCTCGCTCTTCTCGCCGCAGGCGGCGAGGCCGAGGCCGAGGGCGATGAAGGCCAGGGCGAGCGCTGCTGGGGCGAGGCGAGCCGGTCTCATCCCCTGCTTTCTATCGCCATGAGACGACGCGCCGCTCCGCGAGCGCGATCAGGCCGAAGAGAGCGAGGCCGATTACGGAGAGAACGCCGACCGCGGCGAACATCCGCGCGACCTCCAGCCGCGCGTTGTCCTGCAGGATCATGTGGCCGAGGCCGGCGCTCGACCCGGCCCACTCGCCGAACAGCGCCCCGATCACCGCGAAAGGCGCGGCGATCTTGGCGCCGCTGAAGAAGCCGGGCAGCGCGGTCGGCGCTTCGAGGCGGCGAAACGACTGCCAGCGGGAGGCATCGAGGCCGCGCATCATCTTCGCCGCCTCGGGGTCCACCGAGCGCAGCCCGTCGACGGTGGCGACCGTGATCGGGAAGAAGCAGACGATCGCGACGATCACCAGCTTCGGCCAGATCCCGAAGCCGAGCCAGACGATCAGGATCGGCGCGAAGGCGACGATCGGGATCGTCTGCGAGAGGATCAGCAGCGGGTAGGTCGCCCGGCGCATCGTCTCCGAGGAGTGGATCAGGGCGGCGAAGAAGAGCCCGAGCACGACCGCGCCGCCGAAGCCGAGCAGGACCTCGCGCAGGGTCACCCAGGCGTTTTCGGCGAGCAGCGCCCGGTTTTCCCAGGCCGAGGTGGCCACTTCGGCAGGGGAAGGGACGAGGAAGTCCTCGAGGTGCAGCGCGGAGGCGATCGCGCCGGTCGAGGCGGCGATCTGCCAGAGCCCGACCAGAGCCGCCAGCAGCAGGGCCGGAAGCAGCCAGTTCTTCACGAGCTTGCCCCGCGCAGGGCCCGCATCGCCAGTTCGCGGGCGGCGATGAAGCCCGGGTCGGTGATCGCCGCGTCGCGGTCGCCGGCGCGGACGTGCGGCGCGCGCAGCTCCTCGACCACGGTTGCCGGCCGGGAGGAGAGGACCAGCACCCGGTCCGATAGATAGAGCGCCTCCTCGACGTCGTGGGTGACGAGCACGACGGTCCTCGGGTCCCTGGCCAGGGCACCCGCGAGCCAGGTCTGCATCTCCGCTCGGGTGATCGCGTCGAGCGACGCGAACGGCTCGTCGAGGGCCAGGACGGGCTTGTCGGAGACAAGCGTGCGCAGGAACGCGACGCGCTGCCGCATCCCGCCGGAGAGCTCGGCCGGCCGCGACCGCTCGAATCCGTCGAGCCCGAAGCTCTCGAAGAGCTCGCCCGCCCGGCGGCGGGCCTCGGCCCTGCGCATTCCCCTGTTGCGAAGCGCGAGCCCGGCGTTGTCGATCGCCGAGAGCCAGGGGAAGAGGGTGTCCCGCTGCGGCATGAACGCGCAACGGGCGAGGCGACCGCTCGCGGAGTCCGCCTCGTCGATCGCGACCAGGCCGGCGCTCTGCTCGCGCAGGCCGCAGATCAGTTCCAGCAGGGTCGACTTGCCGCACCCGGATGGGCCGACGAGGCCGAGCACGCCATGGGCGGGAGCCTCGAGGTCGAGACCGCCGATCGTTTGCAGCTCGCCGTAGGCGTGCCGCAGTCCCTGGGTCCTGACCATGCTCGTATCCTGCCGCACCCCGCACTCCTGACCAAAAAGGCCCAGAAAGTCAGGAACCACACGAATCCGAGGGGTCGATTGATTAACTAGACGCATGCGTGTCTCAGCCAAGGCGGATTACGCCGTACGGGCGGCCGCCGAGTTGGCAGCTGCCGGCGAGGGGCCGGTGAAGGGCGAGAAGCTCGCCGAGGCCCAGGAAATCCCACTTCAGTTCCTCGAGCACATCCTGCTCGAGCTCAAGCACCACGGCATCGTCCGGGCCCGCCGCGGGGCCAAGGGCGGCTACTGGCTCGCCCGTCCCGCCGACGAGGTGACGATCGCCGACGTCGTCCGCGCAGTCGAGGGGCCGATCGCCGACGTCCAGTCGACCCCGCCCGAGGCGATCAAATACAGCGGCAACTCAGAGCACCTGCGCGACGTCTGGGTCGCCGTCCGCGCCAGCCTGCGCTCGGTGCTCGAGGAGGTCACCCTCGACAAACTCGTCTCCGGCGACCTGCCTCCCGTGGTCGAGGAACTGACCTCGTCACCGGACGCCTGGCACGCCAGCACCTCGACCAAGGAAATGGTCGAACCCAGCTAGGAGCCGGTCGTCGTGCTCTTCTCGACGACCGTCGGCACCAGGTCGAACTCGGTGCCCAGCCGCAGCTCGCTGTAGCGGCGCGTCCAGTCGTCGTTGACCGAGTCCGACTGGCGCTTCATCCGCGGTTCGAACTCGAAGCCGCCGGGCGGTGACAGGTCGAGCCGGTCGAGGAGGTTGAGCGTGCTGGTCTCGTAGTCGGCGGCGAAGTTCTCGTAGAGGACCAGGATCGGCTTGATCTGGGAGTGCTCGAAGAAGGCGTCCCAGCGCGCCTCCTCGACCAGCAGCTGGCCGAGCAGGTGGGCGATCGCCGGATAGTGGAAGCGCAGCTGCGGACGGTGCTCCTCGATGAAGCTCTTGTACGGGGGCGCGCCGTCCAACTCGATTGAGGCGGCGGCCTTGACGCTGGCCTGGTCCTCGCGCCAGGTCGCGGTCTGCACGGCCTTCCAGAGCGAGACCGCCTGGCGCAGCTTGTTGGCGCGCACGACCCTGACGAAGCTCAACTCCGGGAAAACGGTGGGCATCAGCTCGGCGAGCGGCACCTCGCGGTAGGCGGGGACGTTGCGGAGCAGGCTGACGAAGTCGCTGAAGTAGTTCCACATCAGCTTCGCGCCGAAGACGCCGTTCTCGGTGGTCCCGGCCTCGAATGCCCATTCCAGGTAGCGGTCGTAGGCGGCGCGGCTCCAAAGCGGCGAGCGGGGAGGCGGGTCGCTGCCGACGCCGCGCTCGCCCAGGTGATTGCGGATCGACTCGTCCTCGACCCCGAGGAAGTATTCCTCGGGGCGCCGTGGCCGTCCCGAGTGCTGGAGCGCCTCGAAGTACTCCTCGGGCTTGCCGGCAACCCCGGTTTCCGAAAGCGCGTGGCAGACGAGGGTGCTGCCACTGCGTGGCGTCGCGCAGACGAGATATGAACGGTCAGGTTTCATTTGGTCCTCTTGTTGAGCATGTTAATCAACAAAAAGAAAAAAGGCTTTGCCTCGCTACCCTGGGGCCTGTACCCGAAAGGAGCGACCGATCACCTCGCAGGATAGGCCGAACATCCTCTATATCCACTCGCACGACACCGGGCGCTACGTGCAGCCCTATGGCTTCCAGGTGCCGACGCCGAACATCCAGCTGCTCGCCGACCAGGGCGTTCTCTTCCGAGAGGCCTTCTGCGCCGCGCCGACCTGCTCGGGCAGCCGGGCCAGCCTGCTGACCGGCCTGCACTGTCACAACAACGGCATGCTCGGCCTCGCCCACCGGGGGTGGAAGCTCAACGATTACGGGCAGCACTGGGTCCACGCCCTGCGCCGCGCCGGCTATCGCTCGACGATGATCGGCGAGCAGCACATCTCCGTCGACCCGGCGGTGATCGGCTATGACGAGGTGATCCCGGTCGGCTCGACCCGCGCCGAGGACGTCGCCCCGCTGACGATCGAGACCCTGCACGGGATCGCCGCCGACGACCCCAACCCCTGGTTCATGTCTGTCGGCTTTTTCGAGACCCATCGCAACTTCTTCGCCCCGACCTCGGTCCGCGACACGCTCTACTCGCTGCCGCCGGCGAACCTGCCCGACGTCGTCCCGACCCGTCGCGACATGGCGGCCTTCAAGGCCAGCGCCCGCTCGCTCGATCAGGGGATCGGCGCCGTGCTCCACGCTCTGCACGACCTCGACCTGGTCGACGACACCCTCGTCCTGTGCACCACGGACCACGGGATCGCCTTCCCGAACGCGAAGGCGACGCTCTTCGATCGCGGCATCGGCGTGATGATGATGATGCGTGGGCCCGGCGGCTTCACCGGCGGCAAGGTCGTCGACGCGCCGGTCAGCCACCTCGACGTCTACCCGACCCTCTGCGAGCTGGCGGGGGTCGAACCGCCGGCCTGGCTGCAGGGCAGCTCGCTGATGCCGCTCGTCCATGGCGAGGTCGATCGCCTGCACGAGGCGATCTTCGCCGAGACCACCTACCACGCCGCCTACCAGCCTCATCGGGCCGCGCGCACCGAGCGCTTCAAGTACATCCGCCGCTTCGACGATTACGAGCACCCGGTGCTCGCCAACTGCGACGACAGCGAGAGCAAGGACCTCCTCGTCGGCGCCGGCTGGGGCGAGCAGGTGATTCCCGAGGAGCAGCTCTTCGACCTCATCCTCGACCCCCAGGAGGGCACCAACCTGGCCGGCGATCCGGCACGCGAGGCCGACCTCGCTCAGATGAGGGAGAGACTCGAGAGCTGGATGCGGGAGACCGACGACCCACTTCTCAACGGCCCCGTCGCACCGCCGCCGGGGGCGATCGTCAACGAGCAGTGGCAGGTCTCCCCGGATGACCCGCCGCGCGCGGTCACGCCGGATCCCATGGCCGCTCCATCCAGCTGACGCAGGTCCAGCCCGGCGTTTCGCCGCCGAAGGGGTCGAGGGCTCCGCGCGGCTCAAAACCACTCAGTCCGCAGTTGTGCGAGCGCAGGTGCCAGATCCTGCCTGCCATCGGCGGCGCGAATTCGTCGCCGAGCACCGAGTCGAGCAGAAAGAAGCGGATGAAGATCCCGTGGGTGACGAGCAGCGGCCGCTCGCCATCGTCGAGCTCCTCGAGATCGGCCTTCAGCCTGCGCACCCGCCCGATCGCGTCCTCGAAGGCTTCAAGGCCGAGCTCGTGGGCGTGGGGGACCTCGACCGGGTCGAGCCCGAGCGAGGCCGCGATCGGCCGGGCCGTTTCGCGTGCCCGCCGCATCGGGCTGCAGAGCAGCCGCGTTATGCCCTGGCCGATCAGTCCCTCCGCCGCCGCCTCCGCCTGCTCGCGGCCGAGCTCGGTCAGGAGGTCCCCCTGCTCGTCGGGGAGCGCCTCGGCCCCGCTGTGGGCATTGTGCGCGGACTCGCCGTGGCGCAGCAGGAGGGCGCGCATCAATCGCCGGCCGGGACGCCGCCGGCGACGACGTTGACGAAGTTCTCCAGGTGGCGGGTCGTCCAGCACTCGAAGGCGCCGTCGCAATAGCGCTCGTAGGCGGCCATCACCGAGTCGCCGTAGTTCCAGTAGAGCTTCGGCTCGGGGTTGAGCCAGAACAGGCGGCCGGCCCGCTCTGAGATCTGGGCGAAGACCTCGGCGTGCGGCTCGCGGCCGTTGGTCCGGGCGTCGCCGAGGACGATCACGGTGGAGCGCGGGTCGAGGTCGTCGGAGATCTCGGTGATGAACTCGAGCCAAACCCGGCCGTAGTCGGTGTAGCCGGAGACGTCGGCGACGCCACCCTCGCTGGAGATCTTCTCGGCGATCAGGCGGAAGTCGCGCTCGTGCTCGAAGACCTCGGTGACCTCGGAGATCCGCTCGATGAAGACGAAGCTGCGCAGCTTGCGGAACGAGTCATGCAGCGCGTGGAGGACCGAGAGGAAGAAGACGCTGGCCGAGGTCACCGAAGTCGAAACGTCACAGAGCACGTAGATCTCCGGGCGGCGCGGGCGCTTCGGGCGGTAGCGGAGCCGCAGCGGCACGCCGCCCGTCTCCAGGGACGCGCGCATGGTCCGCCGCACGTCGACCGTTTGCCCCTTGCGACGGCCGCGCTGCTCGTGGCCGAGTGTCGCCAGGCGCCGCTTCATCTGAGAGACGGCGCGATGGACCGCGGCAAGGTCCTGGGTGGGGCTGCCGGGCAGCGCCCGGTCGAGGTCTGCCAGGGGACGCGCCGGCGGCAGGGTCGAGGTGCGCTCGATCAGCTCGCGCTCGAGCTCGCGGCGCAGGTGGCGCTCGAAGGCGTTGAGCTGGTCGCGGTCGATCGGCGGCAGCTCCTCGCCTTCCTCGGTCTGGGGTTGGGTACCGGCGGAGAGGCCGAGGGTGCGGCGGATCCGCTGGACGTCGACGCCGACCACGCCGGAGCCCTCGCCCTGGCGGCCGAAGGCGGCGATCGCCAGCCGGGCCAGGTCGCGCATCTCGCCCTCGTCGCCTTCGATGATCGCCTGCCTGATCTGTTCGCGCAGCTCCTCGATGTCGAGCCGCTCGCCCCCCTCGTGCCGCTGCCCCTCCTCGCCGATGCCTTGTTCGATCGCTTCCGCCTCGGTGACGCGGAAGAACCAGCGCTCGAAGATCAGCTCGAAGAGCCGGCGGTCGTCCTGCGACTTGGCGACTGTCGCCGCCAGCGCCTCGCGGAAGTCGTCCTGGGAGGTCCAGGGGACCTGTTCCAGGGCCGCGAAGGCGTCGAGGATCTCGGAGGTCCCGACCGAAATTCCCTCGTTGCGAAGCTCCTCGCAGAAGCCGAGCAGCTTCGCCGCCATTCCCGGTGGGCCCGGGTCGGCCTGTGGCCCGAAGGGCGAGGCGGCGCTCATCGGCCGATAATAGGCGGATGGGACCGGGTCGGGCAGAGGGCGGGGCGGAGGCGGCCCTGCGCGATATGCGCTCGGCCCGCCGCGGCCGCTACGTCGAGCGGCTCGACGTCATGGAGGTCCTTTACCGCGTCTACGTCACGGCGATCTTCGCCGGAATCGGGCTGGCGCTCCTCGCCGGCGCGATCAACGAGGCCCCGGCCACGCCGGACGCGATCGACTCGCTGCGCACGCACGGCCCGGCGGTTCTGGGGCTGGTCGTCGCCGTCGGCGCCCTCGCCGGGCTGCGCAGCGGCGCCCGGGGCGGGCCGCTGGCGATCGAGGCGGCGGAGGTCCAGTACGTCCTGCTGGCGCCGCTGGACCGTGGCTTCGCGCTGCGCCCGGCGGCACTGCGCCAGATGCGGATCGGCGTCCTCGTAGGAGCCGTCGCCGGCGCCGCGATCGGCAACTTCGTCTTTCGCCGCCTGCCCGGATCGCCGGTCGAGTGGCTCGCTTCCCTGGCGCTCTTCGGCGCCGTGCTTCCGCTCTGCGTCCTCGGCGGTGCGCTTCTGGCCAGCGGGCGCCGCATCCGACCGGTGGTCGCGGGCCTGGCCGGCGGCGCCCTGGTCCTGTGGTCGGGGCTGGACCTGGCGCTCGGCTGGAACAGCTCGCCGGCGACGATGCTCGGTGACCTGGCGACGCTGCCGCTGCAGAGCGGTGCCCGGGTCGCGCTTGCCGGGCTCGGCCTCGTGCTGGTGGCGGCGCTCGCCGCGATCGGTCTTTCCGGGGTCGGCGGGATCCTGCTCGAGGCGGCCCGGCGCCGCGCGGCGCTGACCGCAGAGCTGCGCTTCTCGGCCTCGGTCCAGGACCTGCGCACGGTCATCCTGCTGCGCCGCCAGCTCGCGTCGGAGCGGCCGCGCCGGCGCCCCTGGCTTCGGGTCGGGGTGGGGGGGTCCGGTGGGAACCCGGTCTGGCGGCGCGGCTGGCAGAGCCTGCTGCGCTGGCCCCTCGCCCGGGTCGTCCGCGCCGTCGTGATCGGCGTCGCGGCAGGCGCGGTTGCGGCGGGTGCCTGGAGCGCCGCGCCGGCCGCACTCTTCGTCCCCGGCCTGCTGCTCTTCGTCGCCGCACTCGACTTCATCGAGCCACTCGCGCAGGAGGCCGACCATCCCACCCGGCGCCAGCTGCTGCCGATCCGAGCCTCCACCCTGATCACCCACCACCTCCTGGCGCCGAGCGCCGCGCTCGCGGCGGTGGTCATGATCGGCGCCGCCTCCGCCGGGTTGATCGGCGGTGAGCCGGCGATCGCCCTCGGGGTCGGCGCGGTCATCTGCTTCCCGGTCGCCGCGGCCCTGTCCTGCTGCGCCGCGTTCAGCGCCAGCGCCGACCCGTATCAGTACCTGCTGACCCCGCAGATCGGCTACGCGGTCTCCGCGGCGCCCCCGATCGGCGCCGCTCTGGTCGTCGGCCTGCCGACGTTGGTCGCGCAGGCCGCCGAGAAGAGCGGCGGGGCGGCGCCACCGGCGGCGGCGGGAGGCGCGCTCGCGGTCGCCCTGGTCGCCGCCGTGCTCGTCTCGATCCTCGGCGCCCGCTTCACCAAACGCGACAGCCTGGAGGCACCATGAGCACCACCCCACCTGCGATGCGGGCCCGTGGTCTGGGCCGTACCTACGACGGCTTCATCGCGCTCGGCTCCTTCGACCTCGAGGTCGCCACCGGGGAGCTCGTCGCCCTGGTCGGCCCCAACGGCGCCGGCAAGACGACATTCCTGACCCTCGCCGCCGGGTTGCTGGAGCCGACCTCGGGCTCGGTCGAGGTCGGCGCCGCCGAGGCGGGTTCGATCGAGGCACGCGCGGCGTTGTCCTACCTGCCCGACACCCCGGTCTTCTACGACGACCTGAGCGTCGGCGAGCACCTCGGTTATGTGGCGGCGCTTCACGGAGTCGAGGACCCCGCTCCGCGCATCGACTCCCTGCTCGCGCGGCTCGGCCTCGAGGAGTGGCGCGATGCCCTGCCCGCCGAGCTCAGCCACGGGACGCGCCAGAAGGCCTCGATCGCGATCGCCTTCGTCCGCCCCTTCTCGGTCCTGATCGCCGACGAGCCCTTCGACGGCCTCGACCCACCCAGTCGCGCGGTCCTCTTCGAGTTGCTCGGCGAGGCGCGCGCCGGGGGCGCCGCGGTGATCGTCTCCACCCACCGGCCCGACGTGATCGCCGCCGCCGGCCGCTGCGTCGGGATCCGCGACGGACACCTCGAGTACGACGGGGCGCCCGACGCCGACGAGGTCGCCGAGTTCTTCGCCTCCTAGGACGCTCTTGGAAGGTGGCTCAGGCGGTAGGGCTGGACGGCTGGGCGAGTTTGACCCCGACCCGATCGGCGACCAGGTCGATGTCGGTCCGGTGCTTGACGATGATCGACATCGACTGCTCGAACGTCTCCCGGTCTATGTCCGTCGAGCCCATCAGCAGCAGGGTCCGAGCCCAGTCGATCGACTCGGCGATCGAGGGCGGCTTCTTCAGATCGAGGTCGCGGACCATGCGCACCACCTCGACCATGCGCCGAGCGAGCGCCTCGGGCAGCTCAGGAGCGTGGAGCCGGACGATTTCCATCTCGCGCTCGAGGTCGGGGTAGTCGAGCCAGAGGTAGAGGCAGCGCCGCTTCAGCGCCTCGGTCAGCTCCCGCGAGTTGTTCGAGGTGAGGACGACGATCGGCATCGTCGTCGCCGACACCTGGCCGAGCTCGGGGATCGTGATCTGGAAGTCGGAGAGCAGCTCGAGCAGCATCGCCTCGAACTCCTGGTCGGTCTTGTCGATCTCGTCGATCAGCAGGACGACCGGCTCCGGGCTGGCAATCGCCTGCATCAGCGGCCGGTCGAGCAGGAACTCGTTGCTGAAGATGTCGTCCTGGACCGAGTCCCAATCGCCGCCGCTCTGATCGCCGCCGGCCTGGATCCGCAGCAGCTGCTTGCGGTAGTTCCACTCGTAGAGTGCCTTCGCCTCGTCGAGGCCCTCGTAGCACTGGAGGCGGATCAGCTCGCGGCCGGTGGACCGCGAGAGCGCCTTCGCCAGCTCGGTCTTGCCGACTCCCGCCGGGCCCTCGACGAGGACCGGCTTCTCGAGGCGCTGAGCGAGGAAAGAGACCAGAGCGGCGGGCTCGTCGGCGAGGTAGCCGGCACCCGCCAGAGCCTCCTTCGTGTCTGCCACCGAGCTGACCGCCATGCCGGCGATGATAATTGGGGGCCGTGGTCGACCTCTGCCTGCCAATCGCCGTCGCGCTCCCGCACAGCATCGGTCCCTACATCGCGGTCATGCTCAGCGGCTTCGCGATCGGCATCCTCGGCCACCTCTCGGGGGCAAAATGGCTGGTCGCGGCCGGCGTCGTCCTGATCTTCCTGGGCGCCTTCCTCTTCCCGCTCGCTTTGAATATCTCGACCCAAACGCCGCACCGCGTCGAGACCTCGCCGTCGCCCTAGGCCTTACTATCCGGCGCTCGCTTTCACGACCCGGGAGGATCCCCGCCTTGAACCGCTTTCGCGCCCTTTTCGTCTTCATCGCCATCGCCGCGCTCGCGACCGCGCTCGCCGCCTGCGGCTCGAGCAGCAGTAGCAGCAGCGACGAGAAGCCCGAAGAAGTGCTCAAGGGCGCGACCTTCGAAGGCGTAGAAAGCGCCGACCTCGACCTCACCGCCAAGATCGACGTCAGCGGCGACGAAGGCGGCAGCATCTCCGTCAACGCCAACGGGCCGTTTCAGGCGGGCGAAAAAGGCAAGGCGCCGGAACTCGACGTCGCGGTCGAAGCGGGCGGCTCGATCGCCGGCAAAGACATCAACTTCGAAGGCGGCCTCGTGCTGCTCCCCAACGAAGCCTTCATCGATTACGAAGGGACCGACTACGAAGTCGACCCGACGACCTACAGCTTCATCGAATCGGCGATGAACCAGGCCCAGGACGAAAACGGCGGCGCCGAAGAAACGACCGCCTGCCAGAAAGCGGCCACCGGCCTCGAAGTCAGCCAGTTCATGGACAACCTCAAGAACGAAGGCAGCGAAGACGTCGGCGGCACCGACACGACCAAGGTGAGCGGCGACCTCAACGTCTCGAAGGCGATCGACCAGGTCGAAACGCTCGCCAAGAACCCGGCCTGCGCCGCGCAGCTCGAATCGACCGGCGAAACCCTGCCGCTCAGCGAACTCGAAGAATCCCGCGGTGAACTCGAAGACGCGATCCAGTCCGCGCACGCCGTCGTCTACGTCGGCGACGACCAGATCATCCGCAGGATCACCGCCGAACTCTCGCTTGAGCCGAAGGGCAGCACGGAAAAGGTCGACCTCGACTTCGACCTGGCGCTCAACGAAGTCAACGAAGGGCAGGAGATCAGCGCCCCGACCGACGCCAAGCCGCTCGAAGGCTTGTTCGCCAAGCTCGGCGTCAACCCGCTCGAACTGCTCGAAGCCACCCAGGGCGGCAACGGCCTCGGAGGCCTGCTCGAAGGCCTGGGCGGAAGCAGCGGCGGCCTCGGCTCGGCCCTCGGCGGGATCGAGGGCTCCGGCGGCTCCGCGGGCTCCGGCGGCGGCGGCACGGGCCAGGCCCAGGCACCCGACTCCGAAGCGCCGCAGAAGTACCTCGAATGCGTGCAGGGCGCCAACACGTCGGCCGATCTGCAGAAGTGCGTGAAACAGCTCCAGTAGACGCTCGCCGCTTCAACGCGGCCTTCTTCAAGAGTCCATACGGCTGGCCCTACCTGCTGGCGCCGCTGATTCCGGTCGCCCTGGCACTGGACATCGCCGGCGCCACGGCGGGGCTCGTCTTCGCCACGGCGGCACTCGGGATCATTCCCACGGCGGCGCTGATGGGGCGGGCGACGGAGGAGCTGTCGGCGAAGTCGGGCCCGGGGATCGGCGGCCTCCTGAACGTCACATTCGGCAACGCGCCGGAGCTGATCATCGCCCTCTTTGCCCTCGGCCAGGGGCTGCACGAGGTCGTCAAAGCCTCGATCGTCGGCTCGATCATCGGCAACATCCTGCTCGTCCTCGGCGGCGCCATGCTCGCCGGCGGGATTGGCCGCGAGAAACAGACCTTCAGCAGGACCAGCGCCAGCGTCCAGACCTCGATGCTCCTGCTCGCCGCCGCGGCGCTGATCATGCCCGCGATCTTCGAGCTGGTCGAGGGTAAGGGCCTGCCGCAGCCCGGGGCCGAGCTGATCGACTACGGCTCGACCGTCGAGCACCTTTCGCTCGCCGTCGCCGGCGTTCTGATCGTCACCTACGTCCTCGGCCTGGTCTTTTCGCTGAAGACCCATCGTGACCTCTTCAATCCCGAGTATGAGGACGAGGACAGCTGGGGGTGGTCGGTGCGCAAGTCGGTGATCGCGCTGGCGATCGCCGGCGTTCTGGTCGGGGTCATGTCCGAGGTCCTGGTCGGCTCGATCAGCGAAGCTTCGAAGTCGGCGGGCCTCTCCGAGTTCTTCATCGGCGTGATCGTCGTCGCGATCGTCGGCAACGCCGCCGAGCATTGGGTGGCGGTCCTAGTCGCCCGCAAGGACAAGATGGACCTCGCGGTCAACATTGCGATCGGCTCGAGCGCCCAGGTCGCCCTGTTCGTCGCCCCCGTCCTGGTTCTCGCGTCGTTCTTCATCGGCCCGCACCCGCTGGCCCTCGTCTTCAACGGCTTCGAGCTGGGGGCGATCCTGATCGCGATCCTGATCGCCAATTACGTCACCCAGGACGGCGAGTCGACCTGGTTCGAGGGTGTCCAGCTGCTCGCGGTCTACCTCGTCTTCGGCATCGCCTTCTATTACGCCTGACCGGCTGCCGTAGGCTCGAGGCCTGCCCATGAGCTACGTCCTGCTGATCGTCAGCTTCGCCATGGTCCTGGCCGGCGCCCTGCTCTTCACCAACGCGATCGAGTGGATCGGCCACCGCCTCGGGCTGGGGGAGGGGGCGGTCGGCAGCATCCTCGCCGCGGTCGGCACGGCGACCCCCGAGACCCTGATCGCGATCGTCGCCCTGCTCGACGCCACCGAGGGCTCCGAAGACGTCGCGATCGGGGCGATCGTCGGCGCCCCTTTCCTGCTCGCGACCCTGGCGATGGGTCTCGTCGGCCTCTTCGCCTTCCTCTATCGGGACCGCCGCGCACAGGGCATCCGCCTGGAAGCCCACGGCCCGACCCTGGAGCGCGACCTGCTGTTCTTCCTCGCCTTCTTCGCCGCCGCCGGCGCCCTCTCATGGGGGCCGCCGGCGGGCGTGCGCATCGTGATCGGGATCGCCTTCGTGGCCGCCTACCTCTTCTATGTGACCAGGACGCTGCGGGCCGGGGGGGAGGTCCAGGGCGAGGAGACCCTCAACCCGCTCGTCTTCGACCGCCGCCCGGAGCGGCGCACCGACCCGGCGCTGGGCCTCTGCGTGCTCCAGCTACTGGTCGGGCTGGCGGCGATGGTCGGCGGCGCCCACCTCTTCGTCGAAGAACTCCTCGGGATCGCCGACCAGATCGGCGTCGACGCCCTGATCCTCGCCCTGATCCTGGCCCCACTGGCGACCGAGCTGCCGGAGAAGGTCAACAGCTTTTTCTGGGTCCGCGAAGGGAAGGACGCGCTGGCACTCGGCAACATCAGCGGCGCGATGGTCTTCCAGTCGACGATCCCGGTGGGGATCGGCCTGGTCTTCACCGATTGGTCGCTCGACAGCAAGGCGGTCCTCTCGATCGGCCTTGGTGTCGCCGGCGGCCTGCTCGCCTACTTCAGCCTGCACCGCTCCGGCGTCTTCAAGCTGCCCGCGGTGATCGGCTGGTTCGCCCTCTACTCCGTGTTCTTACTGGTCGTCGTCCTCAGCGCCTGAGTCAGGCGGCGGCCAGTTCGTCGAGCGCCTTGAGCACGAGTTTGTCGTGCTTTTTGGGCTGGACTTTCGGGAAGACGCGGGCGATCTTGCCGTCGGCGCCGATGATGTAGGTCGAGCGCAGGATGCCCATGTACTTCTTGCCGTACATCGACTTCTCTCCCCAAGCTCCGTAAGCCTCGGCCACCGAGTGATCGGGATCGGAGAGCAGCGTGAAGCCGAGCCCGTGGTTGCCGGCGAACTTCTTCAGGGCCTCGGGCTCGTCGGGGGAGACGCCGATCACCCTGGCGCCCGCCGCCGCGTACTCGTCACCGCGGTCGCGGATGCCGCAGGCCTGGGTCGTGCAGCCCGGGGTTTCGGCCCGCGGATAGAAGTAGAGGACGACCGTCTCGCCGCGCATCCCGGCGAGGCTCACCTCGGTGCCGTCCTGGTCGCGCAGCGAGAAGTCGGGCGCGTCCTGCCCCGCTTCCGGCACTAGTCCTCGCGTCCGGGCTCCTGGCCCGGCTCGTCCTCGTCGAGCTCGTCGTCGCCCTGCTCGAGGGCGGTTTCGGAGACCGAGCCGGTAGATCCCGGGTGGTAGTGGGTCTGGAAGTCCTCGAGGGCCTTGTCGCGCCGGTCCTCGTCGACCGGCACGTCATCGGAGACGCGCACCCAGTCGGCCCCCTCGTAGTCCTCCATGTTGAAGACCTCCTGGTCGAGTGAGGTCGAGTCATCGACGATCACCAGGACCTCGGTCTGGGGGTTGAAATAGGTCCCCGGCTGCACCAGCAGGTCGTCGACCTCGTACACGTTCTCCTTGGCTGTGCCCGACATGGCCGAAATCCTACGCAAACTCACGCAATTGGCGCTCGGTCTCCGCCTCGACGTCGAGCGGATCCTCCCCGCGGCGCATCCTTCGTTCGTTGCGGGCGATCACCAGGCGGCGGACCTCGTCGCGCAGCTCGTCGTCGACGGCGACCTCCGGGGAGGCCTCGGCGAGCAGCTCGCGCAGCTCGGCCTCGATGTCGATCGCCGGCTTGCCTTCGCGCTGGCGTCGGTAGGACTTCGCCTCGAGCATCTGCCGCGCCTCGGCCGCCTGCGCGGCCTTGTCGACCGTCCCCTCCGGCTGCGGCGGTGGCGGCTCCTCCATCCCGAAGGCCCCCTTGCCCACCCGGCTCCAGGCGCCACCGGAGCGCGCAAAGGAAACGGCCGCGATCGGCAGCACCACGAGGGTGATCAGGATCAGCACGGTGCCGCTGTCCAAGGCCATCGGCTCAAGAGTAGACAGCGGCCTGGCGCGGAAGCATCCGCTACTCTTTCGCGTTGGTTGACTGACCAGTCAATCGGTAGCGTCCGCCCGACCGGCGGCGCCCCCACGAAACAGCTTTAGAGAACGCTCAACTGACGAAAAGGAGCACCGACCGGTGGTTGATTTCACCCTGACCGACGAGCAGAAGGATCTGCGCGAGCTGGCCCACAGCTTCGCCGAGAAAGACATGCGGAGCGTCGCCTGGGAGTTGGACAAAGACGGCGGCTGGCCCGCGGACGTGATCAAGAAGGCCTGGGAGGTGGGGCTGATGAACACCCACATCCCGGAGGCCTACGGCGGCCCGGGCCTCGACTACCTCTCCGGCTGCCTGATCGAGGAGGAGATGGGCTGGGGCTGCTCCGGCATCGGCACCTCGCTGATGGCCAACGGCCTCGCCTCCGCCCCGGTCACGATCGGCGGCTCCGAGGAGACCAAGAAGAAGTACCTCGGCATGCTCAGCGAGGAGCCCAAGCTGGCCTCCTTCGGGCTGACCGAGCCGGATGCCGGCTCCGACGTCTCGGGGATGAAGACCCGCGCCGTCAAGCAGGGCGACAAGTACGTCCTCAACGGCTCCAAGTGCTTCATCACCAACGGCACCTACGCTGACTACTTCACCGTCTTCGCGAAGACCGACCCCGAGGCCGGACACCGAGGGATCAGCGCCTTCGTCGTCGACGCCGACGCCGATGGCGTCACCGTCGACAAGAAGGAGGACAAGATGGGCCAGCGGGCGTCCAACACCGCGACCATCTCCTTCAACGACGTCGAGGTCCCGGCCGAGAACCTCCTGGCCGAGGAAAACAAGGGATTCAAACTGGCGATGATGACCCTCGACCGGACCCGTCCCGGGGTCTCGGCGATGGCCGTCGGAATCGGTCGCGCCGCCACCGAGTACGCGACCGACTACTCGAAAGAACGTCAGCAGTTCGGCGTCCCGATCGCGATGCACCAGGCGATCCAGTTCATGATCGCCGACATGGCGACAAAGGTCGAGGCGGCCCGCCTCCTCGTCTGGAACTCGGCCTGGATGCTCGACCAGGGCATCCGCAATAGCAAGGTCTCCTCGATGGCCAAGCGCTTCGCCGCCGACTCGGCGATGGAGATCACCGTCGACGCCGTGCAGGTCTACGGCGGCTACGGCTTCATCAAGGAGTACCCGGTCGAGAAATTGATGCGCGACGCGAAGATCATGCAGCTCTACGAGGGCACGAGCCAGATCCAGCGCCTCGTGATCGCCAAAGAAGTGCTTCTGCCCCGCCAGGCCGAAGAGCCCCGGCCCGAGGCCGAACAGCAGGCCAAAGAGTCCGAGGCCAGCCAGGCCGAGCAGGCCGCCGCAACGGTCTGATCGTCCGCCCATTGCCCAGCCCCGGTCCCTAAGGCATAGGATCGGGGCTGACAATGGAGGCAATCAGCCCACAACCGCCGTCCGGATCACCTCAACCGCAGGGGGAGATTCGCGCGGGCGACGTGGTCAACGAGACCTTTTCGGTCTACCGCGACAACTTCGCGGCCCTGATCGGTGGAGCGCTGGCCGTCTTCGTGATCGTCGGCCTCGTCGCCGGCCTTCTCGACAGCGTCGGGGGCATCATCTTCAGCTTGCTCGCGACGATCGTCAGGCTGATCGGCTATGCCGTCTTCGTAGGCTTCGTAGTCCACCTCGTCCAGGACGTCCGCGACGGCAGACGAGACCACTCGATGGGCGATCTCTTCTCAGCCGCGACCCCGGCGATCGGCTCACTGATCATCTTCGGGATCCTCTACGGGATCGGGGTCGCCGTCGGCCTGTTCCTGGTGATCATTCCGGGTCTGTTCCTGATCACGATGTGGGCGGCAGGAGCCCCGGCGATCGTCGTCGAGGGGATCGGCGCGATCGACGCCTTCGGCCGCAGCTGGAAACTGGTCAAGGGCCATGGCTGGTCCGTTTTCCTGGCCCTGATTCTGATCCTGATCATCATCGTCTTGATCCAGGCGGTCCTCGTCCTGATCGGCGCCGCGATCGGAGTCGGCGGCGTCATCATCGCTTCGATCGTCGCCAGCGCGATCACCGCTCCGATCTTCTCGATCGCGGTCAGCATCATCTACTTCGAGCTCGCCGGCGAAATCGCCACGGCACCCCCCGCGGCACCGGCGCCGCCCGCCCCGACGGTCTGATGACGGTCGCGGAGTGCGCCGCCGCCGGCAAGGCGGCCCGCTCCGGCGCACCCCGCTCCTCGCACGGGGAATGGGGCCCCGCGTCCGACCGCCACGACCCGATCGAGATCCTCGAGGGCCAGTCCGCCACCCGGGTACCGGAGCTCGTCCCGATCCGCCATGGCCGCATGGCGGTCTCGCCCTTCACCTTCTACCGCGGCGCGGCGGCGGTCATGGCCGCCGACCTCGCGGCCACCCCGGACTCGGGCTTTCGGGTCCAGGCCTGCGGCGACGCCCACCTCTCCAACTTCGGCATCTTCGCCGCCCCCGACCGGCGCCTGGTCTTTGACCTCAACGATTTCGACGAGACGCTGCCGGCGCCCTGGGAGTGGGACGTCAAGCGGCTCGCTGCCAGCTTCGAGATCGCCGCCCGCGAGAACGGCTTCGGGCGCAAGCAGCGAGACGCGGTTCTGGCCGCCCTGCTGGGTGAGTACCGCGAGTCGGTGCGGGGCTTCGGTGGACAGCGCTACCTGGACATCTGGTACGCGAGGCTGGACGAGGACATGATCCGTGAGCGGCTGCGCGCGGCGGTCAGCAAGAAGGCCTTCGCGCGGGCCGAGAAGGGGGCCGCCAAGGCGCGCTCCAAGGACAGCCTCAGGGCCCTCGGCAAGCTCACCCACCAGGTCGACGGCGAGCTGCGAATCGTCAGCCGGCCGCCGCTGATCGTCCCGATCGAGGAGCTGATCCCCGACGACGGGCCGAAAGGCGAGATCGAAGCGACCCTGCGCGACGTCGTCAATCGCTACGGCGAGTCGCTCAAGGACGATCGCCGCAGGCTGCTCGAGTCCTACACCTTCCGCCACATCGCCCACAAGGTGGTCGGTGTCGGCAGCGTCGGCACCCGTGCCTGGATCATGCTGCTCACCGGCCGCGACGACGGGGACCCTCTGTTCCTGCAGGCGAAGGAGGCGCAGCCCTCCGTGCTCGAGCCCTACGCCGGGAAGAGCGAGTTCGACAACCACGGCCAGCGGGTGGTCGAGGGCCAGTGGCTGACCCAGGCGGCCAGCGACAGCTTCCTCGGTTGGTGCCACGTCGAGGGGCTCGACGGCAACGAACGTGATTTCTACGTGCGCCAGCTCTGGGACGGCAAGGGCTCGACCGAAATCGAGACGATGGACCCGAACGGGCTCGAGGTATACGCGCGCCTCTGCGGCTGGACCCTCGCCCGCGCCCACGCGCGCTCGGGCGACTCGACCGCGATCGGCGCCTACCTCGGCGCCGGCGATGTCTTCGACCTGGCGATCGCCGAGTTCTCGCGCCGCTACGCGGATCAGAACGAACGCGATCACGCCGCCATGGTCGAGGCGATCTCCACGGGTCGGCTGGCCGCCGAGGACGCCTGAGCGAGAGCTAGGTTCTGCTGATGGCGAAGTGGGGGGTGCTCACGGTTCTCGGCGCGGCGCAGTTCCTGATGGTCCTCGACCAGGCGGTGATGAACGTCGCGATCTCCCAGCTGGTCGCTGACTTCGACACGACGGTGACGACGATCCAGATCGTGATCGCCTTCTACGCGCTGGTGATGGCAGGCCTGATGCTGATCGGCGGCAAGCTCGGGGACATCCTCGGACGACGGCGCATCTTTGCGATCGGGCTCGTCATCTACGGGTGCGGCTCGGCCCTCACCGCGGCCTCCTGGAACGTTCCCAGCCTGATGCTCGGCTGGTCGGTGCTCGAGGGGATCGGCGCCGCGATGGTGCTGCCGGCGATGGTCGCCCTGGTCGCCTCGAACTTCCGCGGGCAGGACCGGGCCCTGGCCTACGGCGTGCTCGGCGGTGTCGCCGGCGCCGGGATCGCGGTCGGCCCGATCCTCGGCGGCTGGGCGACGACCGAGCTGAGCTGGCGGGTGGTCTTCGCCGGCGAGGTGGTCGTGGTGCTCGGCATCCTGGCGGGGATGCGCCTGATCAAAGAGCCGGAGCGGACCGGGCCGATTCCGCAGCTCGACTGGGTCGGTGGGATTCTCTCCGCCTCCGGGCTCAGCGTCATGGTCCTCGGGGTCCTGCAGGCGAGCAACTGGGGCTGGCTGTTGCCGCGCAGCTCGCCGATCGAGCCCTTCGGCCTCTCGCTCACCCCGTTCGTGATCGCTGCCGGTGGCCTGATCCTCGCCGGGTTCCGGGCCTGGGAGGCGAGGCGCGAGCGCCGCGGCGAGGATCCGCTCGTCCACCTCGGCCTGATCAAGATCCCGCGCCTGCGCAGCGGCCTGGCGATGCTCCTCGCCCAGAACCTCATCCTCATGGGGATCTTCTTCACCGTTCCGCTCTTCCTCCAGATCGTGCAGGGGCTCGACGCGCTCGAGACCGGCGTGCGCATGCTGCCGGCCTCGATCGGCCTATTCGTCGCCGCCCTCGCGGGCTCGGCTTTGGCGAAACGCTTTCCCGCCAGGGCCCTGGTCCGCGTCGGCCTCGTCATCGATCTGGTCGCCGCCCTGCTCCTCCTTGACACGATCGAGCCGCAACTCGACAACTCTTCGTTCTTGATCGCCATGGGGGTTCTGGGGGTCGGCATGGGGCTGATCGTGTCCCAGCTCGGAAACGTCGTCCAGTCCTCGGTCGAAGACAGCGATCGCAGCGAGGCGGGAGGGCTGCAGTTCACGGCTCAACAGCTCGGTTCCTCATTGGGAACCGCCCTGCTCGGGGCGATCGTGATCAGCGCGCTGATCGGGTCATTCACGGGCAGCGTCGCCGGCGATCCCCGCATCTCCAACGACGTCGAGCAGACGGTCAACGTCAAGGTCAGCGCCGGGGTCAGCTTCGTCAGCGCCGACCAGGTCCGAGCCGCCGCGGAAGCAGAGGACCTGGACCCGGAGACGACCGGCACACTCGTCTCCCACTACGAAGACGCCCAGGTCTCGGCGCTGAAGATCGCCTTCCTGGCCGCGGCGCTGCTGGTCGTCGTCTCCTTCTTCTTCACCGGGAACCTGCCGGCAAGGAAATTCGACGCTTCCGAGGCGGCTCCGCGACCGCCGCCGGTCGCCGCCTAGCCGGTCGTGCGCCTGCGATAGGCCCGCAGCGTCAGCGGCACCACGATCGCGAGCAGCGCCACGCACCAGAGGACCGAGGCGAGCACCGGGTGGTTCAGGGGCCAGGCGGCGTCGGCCGGGGTCGCGGTGGGGTTGCCGAACAGGGTCCGAACCGCCGCCGCCCAGGCGCTGACCGGGTTGTATTCGGCGAACTGGCGAAGCCCTTCGGGAAGCCCGGCGACGGGGACGAAGGTCCCGGCCACGAAGGTCATCGGGAAGATCACGAGGAAGGCGATCCCCTGAACGACGTCCGGGGAGCGGGCGATCACGCCGATCAGCGTTCCCAGCCAGACCATGGTCACCGCGAGAAGCGCGACAAAGGCGAATCCGCCGAGCGCTTCAAGCGGATCGCTGTTGATCCGCCAGCCGACCAGTAGGCCGCTGACGATCATGATCGCGACCGCGATCGTCGTCGCCGCCAGCTCGGCGGTCAGGTGGCCGAACAGGAAGGCGGGCCGCATCATCGGCAACGAGCGGAAGCGATCGAGGATCCCCTCGCCGAGGTCGGTCGCCATCGAGATTCCGGGGCCCATCATCCCGAAGGCGAGCGTCTGCACGATGATCCCGCCGATCAGATATTCGTGGTAATCGCCGCCCCCCGGGATCGCGATCACGCCGCCGAAGACGAACGAGAACAGCAGGACGAACATCAGCGGCTGCAGGGTGACGTCGAGCAGCTTCTCGGGGATCTGGCGGATGTGGGCGAGGCTGCGGCCGGCGATCGCGAGCGAGTCGGACACGAGCCAGCGGATGCGCCCGGGACCGGCGGATGTCGTCGTCAGAGTGGTCGATGTCATCGGGCCACCTCCTCGGTGGTCGGCGGTCGGGTGATCGATAGAAAGACGTCGTCGAGCGTGGCCTCGCGCCTGTGAACGTCGCTGGCGTCGACGCCGGACTCATCAAGCATGCGGACGACCTCGATCAGCCGTGTCTGCGCGTTCGCCGCGGCGGTGACCAGCGACCGCTCCCGGTCGAGATCGACAGCGCCTCCGGTCAGCCGTCCAAGGGCTTCCGCGGCGGGCTCGAGCTGGCCCGAGTCCGGCAGCGTCACCGCTATGCGTTCGCCGCCATGGTCGGCCTTGAGCGCGGCCGGCGTGCCGTCGGCGGCGATCTTGCCGTGGTCGAGCAGGACGATCCGGTCGGCGAGCCGATCGGCCTCCTCCAGATACTGGGTGGTGAGGAGCAGGGTCATTCCCTCGCCGACGAGCTCACGGAGGAGCGTCCAGAGGCCGCTGCGGCTCTCGGGGTCGAGGCCGGTCGTCGGCTCGTCGAGGAAGAGAACCGGGGGGGCGGCGACCAGGCTGGCGGCGAGGTCGAGGCGCCGCCTCATCCCACCGGAGAAGTCGCGGACCAATTTCCCTGAGACGTCCGCCAGCCCGAGGCGCTCGAGCAGCTCGACCGCCCGCTCCCGGGCGACGGCCCGGGGCAGGTGGTACAGGCGACCGATCAGCTCGAGGTTCGCGCGGGCGCTCAGCAACCCGTCGACCGTCGCGGTCTGGCTGGTCAGCCCGATCCGCTCACGGACGCGGGCGGGCTCCGAGACGACATCAGCCCCGGCGACCGAGGCATTGCCCTCGGTGGGCAGGGCGAGCGTCGTGAGGATCCGGATCGCGGTCGTCTTGCCGGCGCCGTTGTGGCCCAGGAGACCGAGCACGGAGCCGCGGGGAACATCTAGATCGAAGTTGCGAAGTGCCCAGAAGTCGTCTCCGAAGCGCTTGCCGAGACCCTGGGCGGCTATTGCACTTCCTTGGTAATCCTGATTCATCTCGTACCTCGTACGTTGGAGTAGTACGTCGTACGGTAAAGCTAGCAGTACGCTGTACGAAATGTCGACAGGCCGAAAAGAGAAGAGCACGAGAGCGGAGATGATCTGGCTGCGGCCGGAGCCCAGCGCCCGTCGCCCGACGCACTCGCGGGCGCAGATCGCTGCCGCCGCCCTCACGATCGCCGACAAGGAGGGCTTCGAGGCGGTCTCGATGCGCCGGGTCGCGCAACAGCTCGGCGCCGGGACGATGACGCTCTACCACTACGTCGAGAACAAGGACGAGCTGATCACGCTGATGGTCGACGCGGTGATGGGGGAGGTGCTCGTGCCCGAGGACGAGCTCTCGGATCACTGGCGCACAGCCCTGAGCCAGGTCGCGACCAGGACGCGCGAGGCGTTCACCAGGCATCGCTGGACCCTTGACCGGCTCGGCGACGGCCGGCCCGGGCCGAATGGAATTCGCCACTTCGAGCAGACACTCCACGCCGTCGCCGGGCTCGACATCGCCAGGATCGAGAAGTTCGAGCTGATCGCCCTGATCGACGACTACGTGTTCGGCTTCGCCCTGCGCGAGGCCCAGGAGCTGGCCGAGCACGAGCGTGGCTGGCCCGACGAGGTCGCCGCCTTCCTCCAGCACGAGCTCGACAGCGGCGACTACCCACTGGTCCGGGAGTACCTCGGCGGTGACGTCGCGAGTGCCAATGAGACGGTCAACGAGTTGATCCGCCGAGAGGGCCGCTTCGAGCGCGGCCTCGGCAAGCTGCTGGACGGAGTCGAGGCGGGGCTGGCCGAAGCCTAGGCGGGGGCCTTGGCTCGAGCGGTCTTCTGGCGCTGGGTTTTGTCGAGGTGCACCTTGCGCAGCCGCACCGACGCGGGGGTGATTTCGACGCACTCGTCCTCGCGCAGGAACTCGAGCGACGCTTCCAGAGTCAGCCGGGTCGCCGGCTCGAGCCGCTCGAGCACCTCGGCTCCGGCGGCGCGCATGTTGGTCTGCTGCTTTTCCTTGATCGCGTTGACGTCGAGGTCCTCGCTGCGGGCGTTCTCGCCGACGATCATGCCCTCGTAGACCTCCTCGCCGGGGCCGACGAAGAGCGTGCCGCGTCCCTGCAGGTTGGCGAGGGAGTAGGCGGCGGTCTTGCCGCGCCGGTCGGCGACGATCGAGCCGCTGGCCCGGGTCCGCAGCTCGCCGAACCAGGGCTCCCAGCGATCGAAGACGTGGTTCATGATCCCGGTCCCGCGGGTCTCTGTGAGGAACTCGGTGCGGAAGCCGATCAGGCCACGGGCGGGGACGAGGAACTCCATGCGCACCCAGCCCGTAGAGTGGTTGACCATCTGCTCCATGCGGCCCTTGCGGGCGGCGAGCAGCTGGGTGACGGCGCCGACGTGCTCCTCGGGGGCGTCGATCGAGAGGCGCTCGACCGGCTCGTGGAGCTTGCCGTCCTCCTCGTGGGTGACGACCTGGGGCTGCCCCGCGGTCAGCTCGAAGCCCTCGCGCCGCATCATCTCGAGCAGGACGACGAGCTGAAGCTCGCCGCGGCCCTGAACCTCCCAGGCGTCGGGGCGGCCGATGTCGTTGACGCGGATCGAGACGTTGCCGACCAGCTCGGCGTCGAGGCGGTCGAGGATCTGGCGAGCGGTGACCTTGCTTCCCTCGAGGCCGGCGAGGGGTGAGGTGTTGATCCCGATCTGGATCGAGAGCGAGGGCTCATCGACGCTGATCACCGGCAGTGGCACCGGGTTCTCCGGGTCGGCGAGGGTCTCGCCGATCGTCACCTTTTCGATCCCGGCGACGGCGATGATTTCCCCGGGCCCGGCCTCCTCGGCGCTGACCCGCTCGAGCGCCTCGGTCACGTAGAGCTCGGAGACCGCCGCTTTCTCGATCGTGCCGTCGGCTCGGCACCAGGCGAGCTGCTGGCCGGAGCGGATCGTTCCGTTGTGGACTCGGCAGATCGCCAGGCGGCCGACGTACGGGGAGGCGTCCAGGTTGGTGACGTGGGCCTGCAGCGGCAGGTCGGGGTCGTACTCGGGGGCGGGAATGCGCTCCAGCATCAGGTCGAGGAGGGGTGTCAGGTCCTCGCCTTCGGCCCCCTCCTCGAGCGAGGCCCAGCCCGCTTTGGCGTTCGAATAGACGATCGGGAACTCGATCTGATCGGAGTCGGCGTCGAGGTCGAGGAAGAGCTCGTAGACCTCGTCGACGACCTCTGCGATGCGCGCGTCGGGGCGGTCGACCTTGTTGATCACGAGGATCACCGGAAGTTTCGACTCGAGCGCCTTGCGCAGGACGAAGCGCGTCTGTGGCAGCGGCCCCTCGGAAGCGTCGACCAGGAGGAGGACACCGTCGACCATGGTCAGGCCACGCTCGACCTCGCCGCCGAAGTCGGCGTGGCCGGGGGTGTCGACGATGTTGAGCTTGACCCCGTTGTGGTGGATCGCCGTGTTCTTGGCGAGGATCGTGATCCCCTTCTCGCGCTCGAGGTCCATCGAGTCCATCACCCGCTCGGCGACGTCCTGGCCTTTTCGGAAGGCACCCGTCTGCCACAGCATCTTGTCGACAAGGGTGGTCTTGCCGTGGTCGACGTGGGCGACGATCGCGATATTTCGGAGGTCTTCTCGGCTGGTCATTTCTCTTCAGTTCACCGGGCGGCGAAGGATAGGGACAGCAAAGAAGAGGCCCGCCGTGAGGCGGGCCTCTTCAACGCTAAGTGCGTGCGGCGACTACGAGGTCTGCTGAACGCTAGCCGCGGCCGGGCCCTTGGGGCCTTCCTCGGACTCGTAGCTGACCTTCGAGCCCTCGGTCAGGGACTTGAAGCCCTCACCCAGAATCGCGCTGTGATGGACGAACACGTCCTTCGAGCCATCGTCGGGCGTGATGAACCCGTAGCCCTTGTCGTCGCTGAACCACTTGACAGTTCCTGTCGGCATCTATTGCCTCCACTCCATGTGCTGCGAACGCGGCACATGCGGTGAAGCAACGACGCGAGCGCTAAACACAGCTTTTATCGGGATCGTCCCGATCTAACGGGCGAGACCGTAGCAGGGATCGGCAGACATCGGTGCCGATCGGAACACTGTCCGGAGGTGTTCAGCCAGATACATCGCCGACCGATACGCAATTGGATGACGCGCCCACGATCGATGTCGCGCACCGGAAGCGCGCTCACCGGGGCCGCGCTGGTCGTCTCCTGCCTGGCGACCGTGGCCGCCCCGGCCCAGGCGCGCTTCGTTCCCGGCGCTGACGGGCTCTCGCCGCGGCTGCTCCGCCTCTCGCGTCCCGCGATGCGCGATGCCTCTCCGGAAGCCCAGGCGGCCGCGCTCAGCCTCGCCGCCGAAGGGCCCGGCAGCCTGCAGCGCCGTGGAGGGCGTGTCCTGACCGAAGTCCGTTTCCAGCACGGTGCGGTCGCCGCGCTTCCCGGGCTGCGTGCCGCCGGCGCCCAGGTCGTCAACGCCAGCCCGCGCTACCAGACCGTTTCGGTGGCGGCGCGGCCCGCCGACCTCCGTGCGATCGCGGCGGTTCCCGGGGTCGCCAGCGCCCGGCCCGCGCTCGCCCCGGTCACCGCCGCCGCCTGCCCCAGCGGGTCGGTCGTCTCCCAGGGCGACACCCAGCTGAACGCCGCCGCCGCCCGCGCCGACTTCGGCGTCGACGGCACCGGGGTCAAGGTCGGCATCCTCTCCGACTCCTTCGACCGCGACCCGACCGCGCCCACGAACGCGGCGGCCGATGCGGCCGCCGGAGACCTGCCCGGCACCGGCAATCCCTGCGGCAACACGGTCCCGGTCGAAGTCCTGGAGGACGACCTCTCGAGCGGCGTCGCCAGCGACGAGGGCCGCGGCATGGCCCAGATCGTCCATGACCTCGCCCCCGGCGCCAGGCTCTCCTTCGCCACCGCCTTCTTCAGCGACCAGACCTCCTTCGCCGACAACATCCGTGCCCTGGCGACGGCGGGGGCGAAGGTGATCGTCGACGACGTCTCCTATTTCGAAGAGCCCTTCTTCCAGGACGGCCCTGTGGCGGTGGCCGCCAATGAAGTCACCGCCGACGGCGCCACCTACCTGACCGCTGCCGGCAATGACAACCTGATCGACAAAAGCGGTCATGACATCGGCTCCTGGGAAGCCCCGGAATTCCGCGACAGCGGCGCCTGCCCGGCGCAGCTGGAAGCGCTTACCGAGGCGCATCACTGCATGAACTTCGACCCGGGGGCCGGCGTCGACGACACCTTCGGCATCACGGTCGAAGACGGCGAAACGCTCACCCTCGACCTGCAGTGGGCGGAACCCTGGAACGGCGTCGATGCCGACATCGACGCCTACCTGCTCGACGCGACCGGGAAACCGCTCCTCGAAGGCGGCGAAGCAGTCGGCAGCTATGAAAACAACGTCGGCGAAGCCGGCACCCAGATACCCGCCGAGGTCTTCGAGTGGGAAAACGAAACGGGCGAAGACACCGAAGTGCAGCTGGCGATAAACCTCTGCTTCGACGAGGGGCCTTCCAAATGCAACCCCGACGGGAGCTCCACCGTCAGGCCGCGCCTCAAGTTCATCCTGCTCGAGAACGGCGGTGGCGTCAGCGGGACCGAGTACCCGACCTCGAAAGGCGGGGACGTGGTCGGGCCGGCGGTTTATGGACACGCGGGCGCCACCGGCGCGATCAGCGTCGGCGCGGTCCCCGTCGGCGACAGCTCGGCCCCGGAGGCCTACTCGTCGCGCGGACCCGTGACGCACCTCTTCGGCCCGGTCACCGGGAACACGGCAGCGGCGGAAATCGCCGCCCAGACGATCTCCAAGCCGGACCTCGTCGCGGGGGACTGCGGTCTGACCAGCTTCTTCTTCACCCCGAGCGCCGGCGGCTTCACCTTTTGCGGCACCTCGGCGGCGGCGCCCCACGCAGCCGCCGTCGCCGCTCTGGCACTGCAGGCGAACCCGTCGCTGACCCCTGCCCAGATCACCTCCGCCCTCGAGGCGACCGCGCGACCGGTGGCCGGCTTCGGCCCGCTCGCGGTCGGCGCCGGCCTCGTCGATGCGCACGCGATGATCGAAGGGCACGCCCTGCCGCCGACGATCAAGGTCACCGGACCGCCGAAGGCGGTCAGCCGCAACCGCTCTCCGAGCATCGCCTTCGAAGCGAGCCGGCCGGTCCAGTTCTCCTGTCAGCTGGACGGGGCCAGCACCCCGTGCAGGTCGCCCTTCGTCCCATCCGAGCCGCTCGCCGACGGCGAGCACGGCTTCGTCGTCGGCGGGGTCGACCTCGCCGGGCGACAGGGCGCCAGTCAGGTCGTCCACTTCAGGGTCGACACCGTCCCGCCGAAGACCTTCTTCAAGAGGCGCCCACGGCGGAACCTGCGCACCCACCATCGCCGCGCGAAGGCGATCTTCGTCTTCGGCTCGAACGCGCCGGGCTCGACCTTCACCTGCCGCGTCGACGGCGGCCTGCCCCGGCTCTGCCGGGGCAGGCTCGTCGCCCGCTTCGCCGCCGGCCGCCACGTGGTCAGGGTGAAAGCGGTCGACGAAGCCGGGAACGTCGACGCCAGCCCCGCCGTCGCCCGCGTCCGGGTGCGGCGCCTCGGCGCTTCAGCCAGGCGTTGAGTCGCGGGCCTGGCGCCGGGCGATCCAGTTGCCGGCGACGAGCAGGACCAGCAGCGCCGCGGCGCTGCCCAGGACGAGCGGGTCGGTGAGGCTGAGGCCTTCGAGGCGGGTGCCGAAGTAGACGGCGAGGACGGTGATCGGCGTGTACCCGACCACCGTGGTCCAGACGAAGCGCCAGAGCGGCACCCGGGCTGCGCCCGCTGCGTAACCCGCCAGGCTGAAGGGGACAATCGGGATCAACCGCACGGCGAGCAGGAGGGTGACGCCGCCGCGGTCGATCATCTTCTCGATCCGTTCGAAGCGCTCGCCGAGCCAGCGGTCGAGGAGGGGCCGGGCGACGGAGGCGCCGATCGCGTAACAGAGCAGGCCCGAGAGGAGCCAGGCGACCATCATCAGCGCCAGGCCGGGCCAGAAGCCGTAGGCGAAGCCGGCCGCGGCATCGATGATCTCGGCCGGGTAGAAGACGACTGCGTGGGCGAGGGCGAGGGTGAGGACCAGCAACGGCCCGGCGGCTCCCAGGCCGTGGAGCTGGTCCCGCACCCCGTCGGTGTCGCCGGCGATCGCGGCGTCGAAGGCGCGGTGCAGCTCGGGCACCGCGATCACGAGGCCGGCGAGCAGGACCAGGCCGCCGACGGTGATGCCGATCTCGACTAGGGGCGGCCGGGGCCTCTGGTCTCGGCTCACCCGCTGAGGCGCTCGAGCAGGCCGGAGTGGCGCCCGCCGCCGTCATCGCGCCGAACCGCGCTCTGCAGTGCCGCGGCATCCCCGACCAGCACGCAGACGTTGCGCGCCCGGGTGATCGCCGTATAGAGGAGGGGCCGGGTCAGCATCCTCGTGTGTGAGCGATGGCAGACGGCGACGACGACCGGCACCTCGCTGCCCTGGGCCTTGTGGACGGAGATCGCGTAGGCCAGTCGCAGCGTCGCCGTCTCCTCGTAGGGGATCGACAGCTCGCCGCCCTCGTCGGTCTCGACCTTGATCTCCTCGCCGTTCGGATCGTCCTCACGGAGGAAGACGATCGAGCCGTTCATCAGACCCAGCTCGTGGGAGTTGCGGGTCTGGATCAGGCGGTCGCCGATCCGGAAGCGCCCGCCGAGCGCGACCTCCCCCCGTGGGTTGAGACGCTCGCGGAGGCGCTCGTTGAGGGCGTCGATCCCGACCGCGCCGCGATACATCGGCGCCAGTACCTGGACGTCGCGCACCGGGTCGAGGCCGAAGCTTTTCGGCACCCGCTCGGCGACCACCTCGACCACCGTCTCCAGCGCTCGCTCCGGCGAGGGTCTGTCGACGAAGAAGAAGTCCCGCTCCTGGTCGTCCTCGGGCTCCAGGTGGGGAGGGCGGCCGCTATTGATCTCGTGCGCCGCGGTGGTGATCATCGAGCGCGCCGCCTGCCGGAAGATCTGGCTGAGGCGGACGACGGAGACGATGCCCGAGGCGATCAGGTCGTCGAAGGGCTTGCCGGCCCCGATCGGCGGCAGCTGGTCGGCGTCGCCGACGAAGACCACGTGAGTCGTCTCCGCGAGCCCGTCGAGGAGGACCTGCACCAACCGCAGGTTGAGCATCGAGGCCTCGTCGACGATGACCAGGTCGACCGGCAGCGGGTGGCCAGGGCCGAAGGCCGGGTCCCGGCCAGGCATCCATTCGAGCAGGCGGTGGATCGTCATCGCCTCATGCCCCGTCGCCTCCTCCATCCGCCGCGCGGCGCGACCGGTCGGCGCGCAGAGCGCGATCCGCGCCCCGGCCGCCTCCGCCTCGGCGACGATCGCCTTGGTGCAGACCGTCTTGCCGACTCCGGGACCACCGGTGAGGACCGAGAGCCGCGAGGCGAACGCGCCCCGGACCGCGGCCCATTGCTCGTCGGTCAGCTCACCCTCCGGCAGCTCCCCCGGCTCGTGGGCAAGCTCGGGGTCCTCGGCGGCGCGCGCGGCCAGCGTCGCGGCGACGGCGACCTCGCTCGCATGGGTCAGCTCCCGGTAGACGCGCTCGTCGTCGATCAGCAGACCGGGGGAGTCGGCGATGTCGGTCGGGTCGGGCTGCAGGCCGAGCAGCTTCGCCGAGCGCGCCGCGAGCTCCGGTAGGGGGAGGTTGGTGTGGCCCTGTTTCTCGGCCTCGGCGAGGGCGTAGGCGGCGGCGGCCTGGGCGCGTCGCCGCGACTCGGGCGGGACGTCGTTGGCGAGCGCGATCGTGTCGGCCCGCGTGAAGCCGACTCCCGCCACCTCGGTCAGGCGGTAGGTGTCCTCGTGCAGGATCGACATCGCCTGCTCCCCGAAGCGGGCGTGGATCGGCGCGGCCAGATGGGCGAGGCCGTGCGGCGCCAGCTGGACGTGCAGGTCGCGCACGGCCCGTGAGGCGTGCCAGGATTCCGCCGCGTCGGCGGCCTGGTTGGCACTGACGCCGCGCAGTCCGGAGAAGACCGAGGCGGGATTGGCGGCGATCGCCCGCAGGACGTCTTCGCCGTGCTCCTCGACCAGGCTCTCGGCCCGCGCCGGCCCGATGTGGCGCAGCGAGGTCAGGTAGGCGATCCGCCCCTCCCGATCGGCGGGGTCGAGCGGCAGGGCGCCGCGGGCGCGCAGCTGGCGCCCGTAGCGCGAGTGGTTCTGCCACTCGCCGCTGACTTCGGCCCGCTCGCCGGCCTTCAGGTGGGCCACCGGCCCGACCAGGGCAAAGCCCTCGCCGGACTCCGTGTCCTCGACCTCGAGCACCGCGTAGCCGTCGTCCTCGGCGCTGAAGATCACACCGATCACCTCGACCGTCGCCCGGTGGCCGGTCGCCTCGTCGGAGTCGAAAAGGGTCGCGATCCCGTTCACAGCTCAAAGCTAGCCGTCGCCGAGGCGGCATGGCCGCGTACGATCGGGGACGGTGACGGCGAGCGGGCAACTTCCGAGGATCGACGAGCACTCGACCGCGATCGAGGCCGAGCCCGCGCGGGTCTGGGAGGCCCTGCTGAGGGTCGCCGAGGGGGCGACCGCCGGTTCCGCCACGCCGCGCTACGCACGCTTGGTCGGCTGCGAAGACACCGAGGTGGCGGGCCCGCGACCTCTGGCAGCGGGCTCGACCTTCCCTGGATTTCATGTCGAGCGGGCCGACGCCGGGCACGAGCTCGCCCTGGCCGGGGGCCATCGCTTCTCCGACTACGGGCTGATCTTCCGCATCGACGACCTCGGCGAAGGCCGCAGCCGGCTGCGAGCCGAGACCCGCGCCTCGTTCCCCGGGCTCAAGGGGCAGGCCTACAAGACGATGGTGATCCGCACCCGCGGCCACGTCCTCGTCGTGCGCCGGATGCTGGGGGCGACGAAGCGCCGGGCCGAGAGGGACTGAGGTGGCGGCCCCGGCTGCCGGCCTCTGCGACAGCTGCCGGCACCAGACCCTGGTGCCCAACACCCGGGGCTCGGTCTTCTCCCTGTGCGAGCGCTCGCGAACCGACCCCGCCTACCCTCGATATCCGCCGCTGCCGGTCAGGGAGTGCCCTGGCCACCAGCTTCGTCCGCGAGCAGCCTAGGCGCGAGGCTCGCGTCGGTCATCGGGTCCGGTTCGCCGAGCTTGGTGCGGGCGTGGGGGGAGTAGGCCTCGCCCGCCTTGCCGCCGAGGATCAGGACGCGGATCCCCTCGTCGCCCGGAAGGACCTTGCGCTTCACCCCGGGCCCGACCATCGCCACGTGGTCGGCGTCGAGCGGGAAGCGCTCGCCTTCGATTTCGATCTCGCCGCCGCCGCGCAGGGCGATGAAGACCTCCTCCTGCCCGTCGACGTCGTGGTCGTGGGTCGGGTAGCGCTCGAAGTTGGCCGGCAGGTCGATGATCCCCATGCCGAACGATTCGACGCCCAGCTCCGCTCGTGCCCGTTTGAAGGCGCCGCCGTAGATGCCCTCCATCTCGTCGATCTTCTTGACCGCGTAGGTGCCCATTTGCTCTCCTCGCCGAACGTTTCGCCCCGCTTGGGGCCGTACGGCGATCCTAATCAAAAAACGAACGTTCGTGCTTTTCGATAGTCTGTCGCCCGTGCCGACGGCGACCAGAGAGACGACGGAGGGCGCAGTCGCGGCCGTCGGTGCCCGCAGGGGCGCGGCGACCCGGGCGACGATCCTCGACCGCGCGGTCGAGGTCGCGACCGCGGAGGGGCTCGAAGCGCTCACGATCGGCCGCCTCGCGGGCGAGCTGGGGATGAGCAAGAGCGGGCTCTTCGCCCATTTCGGCTCCAAGCAGGACCTGCAGCTGGCGACGATCGCGGCCGCCGCCGAACATTTCCGAGAGGCAGTCCTCGAGCCCGCCCTCGCAGCCGAGGACGGGGTGCCGCGACTGCGCGCGGTGACCGCCGGCTACCTCGCCGACATCGACTCCGACGCGCCCGCAGGCGGCTGCTTCTGGGGCTCGACCTCGGCCGAGTTCGACGATCGCCCGGGCCCGGTCCGCGACGCGATCGCCGCCGCGCTAGACGCCTGGTTCGCGGAGCTCACCCGTCAGGCGCGCGTCGCCGGCGTCGAGGACCCGGAGCGGTTCGCCTTCCAGCTCTACTCGCTGATCATGGGCTCCAACTCCCGTTACCGGCTGTCGGGCGACAGGCGGGTCTTCGGCTACGCGGCGGAGACGATCGAAGCGATGCTCGATGGGGTGTCGGCGTGACCGCCGCGTCACGGCCGACCGACGACGCCTTGGCGCGTGCCGAGGACTTCGTGCGCCGCTTCGCCGAGTTCTGGTCGGCGCCGATGGATGGGAGCCTGGCCACGTTGCTGGCCGAGCGGACCCGTCTCGTCGCCCCGCTCGTCCCCACCGCCCACAGCCTTGACGAGGGCGAGCGCTCCTTTGCCCGCCTCTTCGCCCTGATCCCGGATCTGGAGGCCGAAGTCATCAGCTGGGGGCCGACCGAGCGCGGCGTCCTGATCGAATTCGAGCTCCGCGGCAACGCCGGCGGCAAGCCGATCGCCTGGCGCGGGGTGGACCATTTCGTGCTCGGGGAGGACGGCCTCGCGACCGAACGCCTCACCTACTTCGACTCGCTGCCGCTGATCCTCACCGTCCTGCGCCGCCCCCGCGCCTGGCTGGGATTCGCGCGCAACGCGCTGGCCCGCTAGCGCCCCTCGGGCTTCGCCTTGGCGAGCTCGCGCTCGACGTCGGCCAGCTCGAAGTCTGGCTCCTGGCCGAACGCCTGGAGCATCCCCTTGCGGAAGAGCGCGTAGCGCCTGAACGCCTCGCTGCGCCGCCCTCGCCTCAGGCAAATTCTGAGATAGAGGCGGAGGACGTCGGAGTCGAAGGGCTCCATGTCGACCAGCCGGCGGGCATGGCCCGCGGCCGTCCCGAGCTGCCCCGCTGCGGTGGATATCCGCACCTGCGCCCGCAGCACGCGGCCGACCTGCTCCTGTAGGCGCTCACGCTCCTCGACCGCCCAGTCCAGGTAGGGCTCCTCGGCGAGGAAGCCGTCCTGGTAGAGGGCGAGCGCGCCGGAGAGATGGGTGCCGGCGGGGCCGGTGAGCCCTTCGGCGAGCGCGGTCAGGCCGGCGTCGGCCTCGCGTTCGAACTCGTCGGCGTCGATCCAGATCCCGGTCGTATCGAGGATGTAACAGCCGCCGCGTCTGACCTTCGGGGTGCGCTTGGACGACGTGAGGCCATCGTTGACGAGTTCCATCGAGACGGTGACGTCGCCGAAGTCGCGCTCCTTGGTGTCGAGTCGGAAGACGTCGGAGGCCGTGCAGGGCGTCGAGCGCGGGCTCGAGGTCGCGCAGCCGTCAGGGATTCCGGTCCACCCGGCGCCACCGCGGGCGAAGAGCGAGCCCGAGGTCACCGTCCAAGCCGGCGAAGGGCTCGCCTGGGTGCTGGACGGGTTCCAGGTCGCGTACTCGTTCGTGATCAAGCCGTCGCCGACGTCGAAGTGGTCTTCGAAGAGGGCGCTCTCCGAGCCGGCCGACGCCGGTGCGCTGCCCCCGGCCGGAGGGCTGCCGTCCACCGCCAGGCCGGCTGCCGTCGGCGGCGAGATGGCCGCCGGGTCGGCGGCGCGTACCCGTTCGTTCGCGGGCGGCCCGACCCGTGTCCGACGGCCGAGCGAGACCCGGAAGGCGCGATGCCGCGGCTGTGCCGAGCGCGGCCCGTGACTCGCCTGGGTTGGCGCCGGCCATGCGGCGACCACGAGGGCAAGGATCGGGAGGACGAGGCGGAGTCGGCTCATGCCCGGGTATCGGGCGGCCGAGGGGCGACTTTAGGCCGCCGCCCGCGGTCCCGCTCGCCGCCGTAGCGGCGTCCAGCCTCGAGAACTTGGATCCGGCTTCAAGAACCTCTATGTTTACGAAGATGCATGAGTTCGACGCTATGGATCGCGGCTGAGCGAGCGGGAAGCTCTCTAGGCGAATGCCACCTCGCAGCGAGCCACAACCAGGCCTCGGTCGGGCGATCAAGGAGTTGCGGATCGAGGGCTCCCTCAGCCAGGAGGAGCTCGGCCACCGAGCCGAGATCCACCCGACCTGGATCTCTCACATCGAGTCGGGCCGCAACAACCCGGCCTGGGGGAGTGTGCGCCGGATCGCCTCCGCTCTCGACATCAAGCTCTCCGACCTGGTGATTCGCGCCGAAGAGTTGGAAGACCGCTGACCCCGTTTGCCGAGGCAGGCGCCCAGCTAGGGTTGGCCGACCCGCCCCGAAAACTTCCCAGGAGGACTTGAGATGGACGTAGCGATCGGACTCCCCAACGCCGTGCCCGGTACCACCGGCGAGCAGCTGGTCGAGTGGTCCAAACGGGCCGAGGCCCGGGGGTTCTCGAGCCTGGGGACCATCGATCGCATCGCCTACGAGAACTACGAGCCGCTGACCGCTCTGGCCGCGGCGGCGGCGGTCACGGAGCGGATCGGGCTCTGGACCTCGGTCCTTCTCGCCCCCCTGCGGCCGAACGTCGCCGAGCTGGCGAAGCGCGCGCTGAGCGTCCACGCCCTCTCCGGCGGCAGGCTGAACCTCGGGATCGGGATCGGGGGTCGCGAGGACGACTTCCAGCTCAGCGGGGTGGACATGGACGGGCGCGGCGCCTGGCTCGACCAGGCGCTGCCGCGGATCAAGGAGATCTGGGAGGGCGACGTGGTCGGCCCCTCCAGCTCCGGCTCGCCCAGCCTCGTGATCGGCGGCGCGGTCGACGCCTCCTTCGAGCGGGCCGCAAAGTTCGCCGACGGCTGGATCGCCGGTGGCTCCGGCCCCGAAGAATTCGCCGGCGCCGCCGCCAAGGTCAAAGAGGCCTGGGAGCGGGAGGGCCGCGAGGGCAAGCCTCGCCTTGTCGGGCTCGCCTATTTCTCGCTCGGCGAGCAGGCCGAGGAGAACGCCAAGGCCTACCTGCTCGACTACTACGGCTGGCTCGGCGACGAAGTCGCCGGGATGATCGCCTCCTCGGCGGCCAAGGATGCCGAGACGGTGAAGCAGTACCTCGCTGCCTACACCGAGGCCGGGTGCGACGAGCTGATCCTCTTTCCGTCCTCGTCGGACCCCGACCAGGTCGACCTGCTGGCCGACGCGGCCGGCCTCTGAACCGACGCCCGGGGGCTTGCGGTGGCCGACGAGCTCGAGGTAAGGCTCTTCGATGGCCCCGATGAGCTGGAGGCCTGGCTCGAGGACAACGGTGAGAGCTGCGACGGCCTCTGGCTGAAGGTCGCCAAGAAGGGCTCTGGGGTCGTCAGCGTCGACTACCGCGAAGCCCTCGAGGTGGCTCTTTGCTTCGGCTGGATCGACAGCCAGAAGCGCGGTTTCGACGAGAAGTTCTTCCTGCAGCGCTTCACGCCGCGCCGGCCGCGGGGGCGCTGGTCGCGGATCAACCGGGATAAGGCCGAAGCGCTGATCGAGGCGGGCCGCATGCGCCCGGCGGGCCTGGTCGAGGTCGAGGCGGCGCGTGAGGACGGTCGCTGGGCCGCCGCCTATGAGGGGCAGCGGACCGCGAAGGTCCCGCCGGACCTGCAGGCAGAGCTCGACAGCAGTAAGGCCGCGGGCGAGGCGTTCGCTGCGCTGGATGGCGCCAACCGCTACGCGATCCTCTACCGCCTCGACGAGGCAAAGAAGCCGGAGACCCGAAGCAGGCGGCTGCGGAAATTCGTCCAGATGCTGGAGCGAGGCGAGAAGATCCACCCTTGACGTTGACGCCCCGGCGTCGGTTAGGGTCGACAGCGTCCAGTCCAGTCCCCTGAGAACGGAGCCAGATGGCGATCGAGATGAACATCCGCGGAACCCAGGACGAGGTGAAGGTGCGCAATCCCTGGGCTGTGGCGCTTCTACCGATCATCACCCTCGGCATCTACCACCTGGTCTGGTGGTACAAGGTCAACCGCGAGTTGCGCGACTACGGCCAGGCGAAAGGCACCGACCTCGGCCAGAACCCGACCAACTCCGTCCTCGCCCTCTTCCCCGGCGGCATCATCATCATCCCGGCGCTGATCACCTACTGGAACGGCTTCAAGCGGGTGCAGTCCGCGACGACGATCGCCGGCAAGGAGATCCCGAACGGCTGGATCGGCCTGATCCTTTACCTGCTGATCTCCCCGGCGATGTGGGCCTACATGCAGGTCTCGCTCAACCACATCTGGGAAGCGGAAGCCGACGCGATCGGAGGCGGAGCGACCGCCGCCGTCGAGGCGCCTGAGCCCGTCGCCGCGCCGGAGGGCTCGGTCGTGCCGGAGCCGCCGGCGACTCCCGAGGCCCCGCCGGAGCCGCCCACCGGCTCCTAGCCCAGCGGGCCGTGCAGCCGGGCCTTGCCCCGGCTGCAGCGGTCGGACTTGCCCTGGCTGCAGCGAGTAGGGACGCGCCTTTCGCGAGTCAAACGAGTGGAGCGCTTAATCGCGCTGCGTACACTCGCCCGATGGACCGCAGCCGCCTCGAGCAGGCCCTCGCCACCGCCGGTGAGCCCTCCTATCGCGCATCCCAGATCTGGGAGTGGCTTGCCCGCGGGGCCGGCTCATACGAGGAGATGACCAACCTGCCCGCGCCGCTGCGGGCCCGCCTCGCAGAGTCGGTGCCGCTCTCGACCCTGACCGTCGAGGCCGAGGCGCACTCCGACGACGGCACCGTCAAGACCCTCTTCCACACCGACGACGGGCGCCCGCTCGAGGCCGTGCTCATGCGCTTCCGCGACGGCAGGCGCTCGGTCTGCGTCTCCTCCCAATCCGGCTGCCCGCTGACTTGCACCTTCTGCGCGACCGGGGCGATGCAGTTCGGCCGCAACCTCAGCGCCGACGAGATCCTCGACCAGGCCCTGCACTTCCGCCGCGTCGAAGCGATCGACCACGTCGTCTTCATGGGCATGGGGGAGCCGACGATGAATCTCGACGCGGTGCTCTGCGCGATCGACTCGCTGCCCGACCTCGGCGTCTCCCACCGGCGGACGGCGATCTCGACCGTCGGCTGGGTGCCCGGCATCGAACGCATCGCCGAGTGCCGGATGCCGATCGGGCTGGCCCTCTCCCTGCACGCGGCCAACGACGAGCTGCGCTCGAAGCTGATGCCGGTCAACGATCGCTACCCGCTCGCCGAGGTGCTCGCCGCCTGCGAGCGCTACCGGGCAACGCGCCGGCGCAAGGTGTTCGTCGAGTACGTGATGCTCGATGGAGTCAACGACCAGGCCGAGCACGCCCGCGAGCTCGCTGCGCTGCTCGACCCGCGCGGCTACAAGGTCAACCTGATCCCCTATAACCCGACCGGCACCTATGACGGCTCGCCGGCCGAGCGGATCGAGAGCTTCCGGGCGATCCTCGCGGCCGGGGGACTGACCGCGACGGTGCGCCTGACCCGCGGTCGCGATATCGACGCCGCCTGCGGGCAACTCGCCGTCTCCGCGGCCGCCTGAGCTTCCCGATTGGCCAGCCAGCCAACTAGGATTCCGCCGACCGTGCCGACCGAGACCGCGACTCCAGTCCCGAAACCGCCGCAGATGTCCTCGAGCCCGGTGCGCCGGGTCGCGGGCGACCTCGCGGTCGAGTGGCGCGGGCGGGGTCAGTACCCGCCGGGCCCGGGCGGCAACACGCTCACGCGGACGTTGAAGATCGCCCGGGACCCGCTGCCGATCCTGCTCGGCGCCTATGAAGAGTTCGGCCCGATCTTCACCCTGCGGCTGCTGCACACGCAGGTGGTCTTCATGCTCGGGCCGGAGGCCAACCACTACGTCACCGTCTCCCACCCCGAGAACTTTCACTGGCGCGAGTCGAGCTTCGGCGACCTGATCCCGCTGCTCGGCGACGGCCTTCTGACGATCGACGACGCCTACCACGACCACGCCCGGGCGACGATGATGCCCGCCTTCCACCGCCAGCAGGTCGCGGCCTCGCTGGAGGCGATGATCGAGGAGGCGGGACCGGCGGTCGACAGGCTCCGCGACGGCGAGATCGTCGACGTCTACGAGTGGATGCGGGGCCTGGCGATGCGGATAGCGATGCGGGCACTGCTCGGCCTCGACCCCGATGAGGCCGGCAAGGGCGCCGCCGCCGCCGAGCATTTCGAGCGGGCACTCGAGTTCTACGGGATCGACTTCGCCCTGCGGTTCCTGCGCGGCCCGGGCTCTCCCTGGCGCAAGATGCTCGCTTCGCGCCAGGTCCTCGACCGGATCGTCTTCGATGAGATCGCCCAACGGCGCCGGCACCCCGACTCCGAGCGCATGGACGTGCTCAGCCTGCTGCTCGGCGTCCGCGACGAGTCCGGCGAGGGGTTTGCCGACAAGGAGGTCCGCGACCAGCTGATGACGCTTATGTTCGCCGGCCACGACACCTCGACTTCGACCCTGACGTTCATGATGTACGAGCTCGCGCGACGCCCCGACGTGATCGAGAAGCTTCAGGAGGAGCAGGACCGGGTGCTGGGAGGGGAGGCGCCCGACATCGACAAGCTCGAGCGCGAGATGCCCTACCTGGACATGGTCCTCGACGAGGTCCTGCGGCTCTATCCACCGGCCTGGATCGGGCCGCGGCGCGCGGTCCGCGAGTTCGAGTTCGACGGCCACACCGTCCCCGACGGGGCCTACCTCAACTACTGCTCGTGGGCGAGTCACCGGATCCCCGAGTTCTTCCCGGACCCCGAGGCGTTCAGGCCGGAGCGTTTCGCCCCCGACCGCAAGGCGGCGCTGCCCCGAGGGGCCTACGTCCCGTTCGGCGGCGGGCGGCGGATCTGCATCGGCAAACGCTTCGGCCAGATCGAGGTGAAGCTGGTGGCGACGATGCTCCTCCAGCGCCTGCGCCTGGATCTGCTCCCCGGCAGGACGATGACCGTCCGCCAGATGCCGACCCTCTCGCCGAAGGGCGGTCTGCGGATGCGGGTCGACCCGCGGCGCTAGCTTTCGCCTCGTGCGGGCCCTCGTCCTCTCCGACACCCACTTCGGCGCCTGGACCGGCCGGGACCTGCTGCGCGAGGACTTCTTCCTCGACCGTCTCGCCCCGGCGCTGGACGGTATCGATGAGCTGATCTTCCTCGGCGACCTCTTCGACTTCCTCTTCGGGTCGGTCGAGGACGCGGTCGCCTCCTCCGAGCCGCTGCTGCGGCTGATCGGCGAGCGCCTCGGTGGCGGGAGGCTGGTCTTCCTCGCCGGCAACCACGACCATCACCTCGTCGCCCGCGACGCCGAGGATCGGCTCAACGCGCGGCTGTCGGGGCAGCCGGCCGCCGCCGCCGGCACCGGCCCCTCCTACTTCCGCGAGTTCCTCGAGAGTCGCCTGCCCGGGGTCGAGGTCGAGATCGCCTACCCGACCCACCGCTTCGGCGACGTGCTCTGCACCCATGGCCACTACCTCGACCCGCACGCCCGGTTGACCGGGTCGCGCGGGGACCGGATCCTGACCCGGACCCTGTGGTCGATCGCGGCGGGTGGCCCCGAGCAGCCGACCACGATCGAGGACTACGAGTCGGTGATCACGCTGCTGACTGAGTGGTTGTTCGTCGCCGCGCAGATGCCACACGGGACGAAGGCGCAGGAGAACGTCTTCCGCGCAGCACAGCGGGTCGGGCGCCTGGGCTCCGTCGCCGGCACCCCGGTTCGGGGCGTCAAGCGGCTCTCGGCGGCGCTTCGCGACCGTGGGCGCTCCGAGGAGGACCAGTCCCTGCCCAGCGCCGAGCACTTCGACGCGGTCGTCCGCGAGGAGTCCGCCCGGCAGGCGCGTGAGACCCCGGTGTCCGACTCGGCCCCGGCGCGCCCCCTCTACCCCGAGCCGACCGTGATCGCCCGCAGCGACCCCGCCGAGCACGCACTAGAGGCTTTTGCGACCGTCGTCCGCAACCTGGGCTGGGGCGAGCAGGCGGACAAGATCGTCTTCGCCCACACCCACCAGCCGCTCGCCTGTGTGCGGGCGGTCGAAGGTCCCGCGGTCCGCTACTGGAATACCGGGTGTTGGATCTACGAGCCCGACCTCAGCTCGCGCCAGGCCTACGCCCGCTACCTGCGCTACGCCTGGCCGGGAACCGCAATCGTCATCGACGAGGACGAGCCGGAGCCTCGCCTGCTCGAGCTGCTCGCCGACCTCAACCCGCTGAACGGGGGGCCGGGGCTGCCGCCGGCGCCTTGACTCCGCGGCTGCCGACGCGCTACTTGATGAAGAGCATCTCCTCGTACTTCGGCAGCGGCCAGAGGTCGTCGGCGACGACCCGCTCGAGGCCGTCGGCGGCATCGCGCACGTCGCTCATCGCCGCCAGCTGTTTGTCGCGGGCGTGGATCGCCATCTCGAGCCCCTCGAGGTCATCCGGGTACTCGTTTGCCTGCTCGAGCGAGAGAAGCGATTTCCCGAGCGAGTCGAGCAGCGACTTCACCTCGCTGGAGACCCCCTCGGCGGCGCCGGACTCGTTGATCAGCGCCAGGTAGCGCAGGGCGGCCGGCAGGATCATCGTCTTGGCCATCGAGTGCGCGGTCTCCGCCTCGATATTGGCCCGCAGCGCGTACTGCTCGACCCAGACCTCGAAACGGGACTCGAGCTCGCGCTTGGAGAGGACCTCGTAGTTCTCGAAGGCGGCGACGGTCTGGTCGGCGATCACCTCGGGCAGCGCGTCCGGGGTCGTCTTCAGGTTCTTCAGCCCCCGCGACTCGGCCTCCGCGTGCCACTCCTCGGAGTAGTTGTCACCGCTGAAGCAGACCGCCTTGTTGGCTCCGTAGGCGTCTTTGACGACCTCGATCACCGCTGCCGGCATCTCGGTGCCGGAGTCGAGCTTCTCCTTCAGCTTGCCGGCGAGCTCGTCGATGGCCTCGGCGGCGATTGTGTTTAGGACGGTGTTGGGAAAGGCGAGCGACATGCTCGAGCCCAGCGCCCGGAACTCGAATTTGTTGCCGGTGAAGGCGAACGGCGAGGTCCGGTTGCGGTCGCCGCCGTCCATCGGAAGCTTCGGCAGGACCGTCGCCCCGAGCTCGAGGAACGACGCCGGCGTGTTGGGGTCGCCCTCGCCCGAGAGGATCGCGTCGAATGTTTTTTCCAGCTCGGCGCCGAGGAAGACCGAGATGATCGCCGGCGGCGCCTCGTTGGCACCGAGCCGATGGTCCTGGCCGATGTTCGCGACCGAGGCGCGCAGCAGCCCCTGGTGCTTGTTCACGGCCTGGATCACCGCGGCGCAGAAGAAGAGGAAGTGGATGTTCTCGGCCGGCGTGTCGCCGGGGTCGAGCAGGTTGCTGCCCCGATCGGTCCCCATCGACCAGTTGTTGTGCTTGCCGGAGCCGTTGACGCCGGCGAACGGCTTCTCGTGCAGGAGGCAGACCAGCCCGTAGCGGCGGGCGACGCTCTCCAGCGTCTGCATCAGCAGCTGCTGGTGGTCGGAGCCGACATTCGAGTTCTCGAAGATCGGCGCGATCTCGTACTGCGCCGGGGCCACCTCGTTGTGGCGGGTCTTGACCGGGATGCCGAGCTTGCGCATCTCCAGTTCCGACTCGAGCATGAAGGCGAGGACACGCTCCGGGATCGAGCCGAAGTAGTGATCGTCGAGCTCGTGGCCCTTGGGCGGCTTGGCGCCGAACAGGGTGCGGCCGGTGCTGATCAGGTCGGGGCGCTCGAAGAAGTACTGCTCGTCGATCAGGAAGTACTCCTGCTCGGGGCCGACGGTGGTGAACACCCGCTGGCTCTCGTCGTCGCCGAGAAGTCGCAGGGCCTTGATCGCCGAGCGCGAGAGGGCGTCCATCGAGCGCAGCAGCGGGATCTTGCCGTCGAGCGCCTCGCCGGTCCACGACGCGAACGCGGTCGGGATGCAGAGGAGGGCCCCATTCGGGTTCTCGAGGATGAAGGCGGGGGAAGTCGGGTCCCAGGCGGTGTAGCCGCGGGCCTCGAAGGTGGCGCGGACGCCGCCGGTCGGGAAGGAGGAGGCGTCGGGCTCGCCCTGGATCAGCTCCTTGCCGGAGAAGCCGGCGAGGACCTTGCCTTCGCCGCTCGGCTCGAAGAAGGAGTCGTGCTTCTCGGCGGTCGAGCCGGTCAGCGGCTGGAACATGTGGGTGAAGTGGGTGGCGCCGTTCTCGAGCGCCCACTCCATCATCCCCTCGGCGACCGCGTCGGCCAGGTCGGGGTCGAGGGCCTGGCCGCCGTCGAGGGTCGCCTGGAACTTCTCGAAGACGTCGTCGGGGAGGCGTTTGCGCTGGACGGCCTCGGAGAAGACGTTGGCGCCGAACGGGTCGTTCTCCGGCAGGGTCAGGTCGGTGGCGCCGAGCGCCTCGCCGTTGGAGCTCCACTGCGCTGCGGTCACGTTCTGCTGGCGGATGCGAGTCATGCTTTGGTCAGTCCCTCACTTGGTCCCGGGCGCCCGTCCAGGCGCCGCCGATTTGTTCCATACGACGAGCCAGGCCAGCCTAATGCCAGCGACTCGTGGATGCCTTTGTACCGCCGTACAACGTTCGCCGGCCGCGTTTGTCCGGCGGTCAGCCCGCCGGCTGCCTAGGCGCCGAGCAGCCCCAGCGGATGGCGCAGGCGGAAGCCGCCGGTGGGGCGGGTGTATTCGCTCCAGCCCGGGCCGCTGCGGTCGCCGTCGTCCGAGTAGGACGTGTCCCAGCGCAGGCCGGCGATCACGGCGAAGACGTGTTCGTGATTGGCGTAGATCCGCACCCAGCTGCCGGGGCCGCCACCGCCCCAGCGCATGAAGCCGGTCGAGTCCAGCGGGTAGTCGAGGAGCCCGGCGGCGTGCAGCACGTAGCTGACCGAGCCCGAGCAGTCATAGCCCCGCGAGTTCCAGTGCCGGTGCCCGCCGCCCCAGCGATAGGGCCGGTGGCGGATGTGGTTGGCCGCGGCGATCATCTGCTTGACCGACCCCGGGGCCGAGGGCGGCGCCACGGCCCTGCCGCCGGGCAGGAGGCGGGCCTGGGGCACCCGCGCCCCGGCGCTCGGCACCGCCAGGACTGCGAGGCCGCAGAGGACGATGGCGGTGAGAAGGGTGGCCCTGCGCATGAAAGAGCCTTATCGGCCGAGGAAACGCCCTCCTTTAGAGGCAGCCATGCGGCCGCTCTTGACGGCGACCGCCGCCGGCGCCGAGAGTGGTCGCCGCACCGTCACCAGCAGCCGCTCGAAGGAGTCCTGGTCGGGCTGCACGGGGGTGGCGCGGCGCCGCACGGCGATCCAGATCATCACCGTGGCGAGGACCGAGCCTCCCACCCCGAAGACGAAGAAGGCCCAGGCGGTGTCGATCCGGGTGACCAGCCAGTCGAAGTTCATCCCGAAGAACCCGGTGAGGAAGCTGAGCGGCAGGAAGATCGTCGCCACCACGGTCAGCCAGTACATGGTCTCGTTCATGCGCAGGTCGATCAGCTGCGCCATCGAGTCGGAGGCTGCATCGATCCCGTCGACGAGGCGGTTGAGCTGGCTGTATACCCGTTCGAAGTAGTGCTCGTTGTCGGTGACCAGGTTCTCCACCTGGCCGATCTCCTCGCCGATCCGCTCGAAGATCCCGCGCTGGGGCCCGATCTGGCGCCTCATCGACGTCAGTCGCAGGCTGATCGCCCGCAGGGTCCCCATCCTCACCCGCTGACTCCCGGTCGAGTCGGTGGTCAGGATCTGCAGGCCCTCGAGCGCCAGCTCGGCGTCGCTGAGCGCGTCGAACGCGGTGGCGACCATCGCGTCGAGAACGGCGTAGACGACGTACTGCTCGCTGCGCCCCTCGGAGGTGTAGGTCGGCAGCACCGAGGGCAGCGAGACGCGCTCGCGGTGGGCCGTAAGGATGAAGTCCCCGTGGACCAGGACGTTGACCTCGATCGCTCTCAGGGGCGGCGTGTCAGCGTCCTCGATCTCCTCCTCGACGTAGCAGTGGAACGGGAAGACGACCTGCTGCTGGTTGGCGGTGAAGCGCTTGGATGGGCGCTCGCCCCGCTCGAAGTCGAGCAGCGGGCGGCAAGCCTCGGCGGGCACGCCGAGCGTCGAGGCGACCTGCTCGTGCGAGGTGTCGTCGACGCAGAGGTCGATCCAGAAGAAATGACCGTCGGCACGGAGCTTCTCGATCCGCTGCCGCTCCTCGGCTCCCAGGCCCTCGACGATCTCGCTCATCGGCCAGCGAGGCTAGAGCGGGCTCAGGACGCGACTGCGAGGCGGGTCGCGACATATAGTCCGAGCCCGAATTTCGACCCCGGAGGGCTGATCCCAAATGTTCGTCTCGAAGGCCGCCGTCGTCGGCGGCGGCACCATGGGTGGGGAGATCGCGCAGGCGATCGCCGCCGCCGACATTCCTGTCGTCGTCAAGGACATCGACCAGAAGTTCGTCGACGCCGCGCTGGAGAAGGCGCGCGCGGTGACCGAGGGCCAGCTCGGCCGCCTGGTCAAGAAGGAGAAGATCACCCAAGAGGCGGCGGACGAGCGCCTCGCGGAGGTCATGGGCCAGATCACCGGCACGACCTCCTACTCGGACTTCGGCGACGTCGACTTCGTCGTCGAGGCGGTACCCGAGAAGATGGAGATCAAGCAGTCGGTCTTCCGCGAGATCGACGCGGCGACGCCGGGCCACGCGATCCTCTCCTCCAACACCTCGTCCCTCTCGATCACCGAGATCGGCGAAGCGACGCTGCGCGCCGACAAGGTCGTCGGCTTCCACTTCTTCTACCCGGCCTCGGTGATGCCGCTGGTCGAGGTCATCGTCGGCGACGACACCTCGCGTGAGACCGCGACCGCCGCCTACAACTTCGCCCAGGCGATCAGGAAGCAGCCGATCGTCTGCGGCGAGGTCCCCGGCTTCGTCGTCAACAAAATCCTGATGGCGACAATCGGCGAGATCTGGCGTGCCCAGGAGGATCACGGCCTCTCGTTGAAGGCGATCGACGAGGCGATCGCGGGCGCGCAGGTGGCGCCGATGGGCCCCTTCTTCCTCACCGACCTGCTCGGCCTCGACACGGTGCTTCACGTCGCCGAACACCTCAACGAGTCCTACGGCGAGACCTTCTATGTCCACAAGGGACTGCAGGGGCTGGTCGCAGATGGCAAGCTCGGCGCCAAGTCCGGCGGCGAGGGATTCTTCAAGGACGGCGAGCAGACCGTTCCCGGCGACGCCGACCCCGACGCCGAGGAACTGGTCGCAATGTTCACCTGCCGGGCCCTGATCGAGGCCTGCCTACTGGTCGAGGAAGGCGTCTGCTCGGTCCGTGACATCGATCTCGGGATGATGGCGGGCGCCGGCCTCGATCCGCGAAAAGGCCTGCTGCCGCCGTTCTGGAAAGCCGACGTCGAAGGCCTCGACAAGGTCCTCGAGCAGGTCGAGCAGCTCGAGGAGAAGCACGGCGAGCGCTTCGCGCCGCCGATCACCCTGAAGCGGCTCGTCGCCCAGGGCCGCCTCGGGCTCGCCTCGGGCCAGGGCTTCTATCCGTACCCGCAGCCCGACGAGGGAGAGCAGGCCGACACGGTCAAGCTCGAGACCCGCGGCGACGTTGCGATCGCCTGGCTCGCCAACGCGCCGATGAACGCGATCTCCCCCGACGTCGTCCGCGACCTGGGCACGGTCTGGGAGCGGGTCAAGGAGAGCGACGCAGGGGCGATGGTGATCGCCTCATCGGTGCCGATCGTCTTCTCGGCGGGGGCCGACATCAAGGCATTCACGCAGATGGACGAGGGCGGGGGAGAGGAGCTGCTCCACAAGGCCCATGCCCTGCTGCGCGAGTTCGGAACATCGCGGGTCGCGACAGTCGCCGCGGTCAACGCGATCGCCTACGGGGGCGGCTGCGAGCTGGCGATGGCCTGCGACGTGCGGATCGGGGCCGAGGCCGCGGTCTTCGGCCAGCCCGAGATCAACCTCGGGATCATCCCCGGCTTCGGCGGCACCCAGCGCCTGCCGCGCCTGGTCGGCGCCAACAAGGCGCTCGAGATGAACCTGGTCGGCGACGCGATCCTCTCCGAGGAAGCGCTGGAGTACGGGCTCGTCAACCGCCTCGCCCCCGACCACGAGTTGTTCGAGACGGCCCTGATGTGGGCGGGCAAGCTCGCCGGGCAGGCGCCGATCGCGAAGGAGCAGATCAAGCAGGTCTCCGACGCCGGCGACCTCGACCAGGGCATCGAGGCCGAGAAGCGCGGTTTCGCCGCCGCCTTCGGCAGCGAGGACGCCAAGGAGGGGATCTCCGCCTTCCTCGGCAAGCGCTCGCCGAAGTGGAGCGGCAAGTAGGGCCGGATGGCCAACGTCTTCGACCCCAGCTTCGAGGAGGGCGATCGCCCCGCCGGCTTCCGCAGCCGGCGGGCGCGGATCGGCTACGAGCTCGGGACCGAGGCGATCGGCGCCAGCCTCTTCGAGGTTCCGCCCGGGGAGGCGGCCTACCCGTACCACTACCACTACGCCGACGAGGAGATGGTCATCGTCCTCTCCGGCCGGCCGACGCTGCGAACTCCTGACGGCGAGCGCCCCTTGGAGCCCGGGGAGGCGGTCGGGTTCGGCCTGGGAGAGGCGGGCGCCCACCAGCTGCGCAACGACTCCGAGGAGACGGTGACCTTCCTTGCGATCAGCTCCAGCGGTCGTCCCGACGTCGTTGTCTATCCCGACTCGGACAAGATCGGCGTGGGCGAGCGGCTGCCGCGCGGCGGCGGCCTGCGGGCCTACTTCCGGCGCGACGACGGGGTCGGCTACTTCGACGGCGAGCTGGACGAACGCTGAGCTTCTTGGACGCCCAGCGCCTGGCCGAGCTCGTTGCCGCTTCGGATTCCGTCGTCGCCCTGACCGGCGCCGGCATCTCGGTGCCCTCGGGAATTCCCGATTTCCGCACGCCCGAGACCGGGCTCTGGGCGAACGTCGACCCGATGGAGGTCGCCCACATCGATGTCTTCCGGCACGACCCGGCCCGCTTTTGGTCCTACTACCGGCCGCGCTTCAACACGCTCGGCGACAAACGCCCGAATCCCGCCCACGAAGCGCTCGCCGAGCTCGAGCGCCGCGGCACCCTCGACGGCGTGATCACCCAGAACATCGACCGCCTTCACCGGGCGGCGGGCTCGGAGAACGTGATCGAGGTGCACGGCTCGATCGAAGCCTCGAGCTGCATGCGCTGCCACGCTTCGTATGACCTGGAGGCGGTCGAGGCGCTCTTCGACGAGCGGGGCGTTGCGGTCTGCGCGGCGTGCGAGGGCCCGGTCAAACCCGACGTCGTCCTCTTCGGCGAGATGCTTCCCGAGGGCGCGATGGAGGAGGCGACCCGGCTCGCGCAGGGCGCCGACCTGATGCTCTGCGTCGGCTCCTCGCTGGCCGTCTACCCGGCCGCCGGCCTGCCGCGCCTGACGCTCGAGTCGGGCGGCCGTCTGGCGATCGTCACCAAGGGCCCCACTCCGTATGACGATGCCGCCGACCTGAAGCTCGACGGTGAGGTCGACGAGGAGCTAAGCGCCCTCCTCGTCGCTCTCGACTAGCCCTTTCGGAGGAACAGCGACCGGTCGTTCGCGTTGCCGGTCAGCGGCACGCCCTGCGCTTCGCACTCGGCGATCACCGTGTCGGAGCGGGCGCTGTCGAATTGCGAGGCGTGGGCGCATTTCGCTTCCGCTTCCTTGCCACAACCGCTGATCGTTTCGGCTCCGACGACCCCTGCCACGCTGGTGCTGATGCATCCCATCGGGGTCGGCGGGTTGCTGTCTCCGACCGTGAGCACGACCACGATGACCATCGCGATCAGGGTCACGGCGAGGGCGCCGAAGGCCGCTTTCAGCTCGCGTGGGCTGAGCTTGTAGAGCGGGGTTGTCTGACGCTCGTAATGTCCTTCAAGGGGCATGGGGCGGCACCTTACCGCCTCCGCGGAGGCCCGATTTCTCCATCCGGGCGAACGTTTGGCGTCGATCTTTGGACAGTTGTACCTATCGCTGGAGGGGCGGCGGCGAAAGGGTGATGACCAGTAGCGATGGGCCCGGAGATTGCCCTAATTCAAAGAAAGGAAGCGCCAGTTAAATGGAATATCTGAGCGAAGGGGCCAATTCCTGGCAGCTCACGGCAGCCACCTTGGTGGGGCTGATGAGCGTGCCGGGATTGGTCGTTCTCTACGGCGGCGTCATGCAGAAACGTTGGTCCGTCAACTCGATGATGATGGCGTTCGTCGCCTTCGCGGTCGTGCTCATCCTCTGGGTGCTGGTCGGCTTCAAGCTGGCATTCGGAGAGCCGATGCACATCTTCGGGGCGACCAGCGGCTTCTTCGGAAACATGTGGGGGAAGCCAGGCGCGATCCTGAATAGCCACAACCTGCTCGAACAGGCGCACATCGGGGACCTACCGGAAGAAGAATTCCTCTTCCCGATGTCGACGTTGGCCTACTTCCAGATCGTCTTCGCGGCGATCACACCCCTGTTGATGCTCGGGTCTGTGCTCGGGCGGTTCAACTTCAAGGCGTGGATCCCGTTCGTCGCCCTCTGGACGCTTCTGATCTACACGATCAACGCCTTCATGATCTGGGGCGGAGGCTTCTTCGCGATGAAGGGCGCCATCGACTACTCGGGTGGGTATGTCATCCACCTCGCCGCCGGCGTCTCCGGCTTCATAGCCGCCGCCGTGATCGGGCCGCGTCTGCAACGCGACCGAGAGGTCGACGCTCCGAACAACCTGGCAATGGTCGCGATCGGCGCCGGGCTGCTGTGGATGGGCTGGAACGGCTTCAACGGCGGTGACTGGTACAGCGCCGGCGAAATCGCTTCCGCTTCGATACTCAACACCAACCTCTGTACCGCGGTCGCCTTCCTCGTCTGGGTCGGCCTCGACTACATGACCGGGCGCAAGCCGAGCTTGATCGGCAGTGTCAACGGCATGATCGTCGGTCTCGTGGCGATCACCCCAGGAGCCGGTTTCGTCAACGGCTGGGGCGCGATCATCATCGGCGTCGTCGCCTCCGTGATCGTGTACTTCGCGCTCAACTATCTGAGCCGAGTACGACCGTTCAGGAATGTCGACGACACCCTCGGGGTGGTCTACACACACGGGTTCGCCGGAGTCGTCGGCGGTCTCATGGTCGGCATCTTCGCCAACAAGCTGATGGCCGGCGAACACGAAGGCCTGATCTCGGGCGGCGGGCTGCACCTGCTCGGCGTCCAGGCCTACACCGCCCTGTGGGTGATCGTCTTCTCGGCGATCGGCACGTTCATCCTGCTCAAGCTGGTGGGCCTCGTGGTGCCGCTGAGAATGAGCGATGAGGACATGGAGGTCGGCGACATCGCCGTCCACGGGCACGAGGTCTACCCGTCGGATGTGCCGTCTCTCGGGTACCCCGACGGGGTTCCCGCCGCTCCCACACCGGCAGCCGGGGGCTCCTCCTAGCCCCCGGAGAGGCGCCAAACAGCCTGTCCCCTGAACACCGGACAGGCGCTACGACAAAGAAGAGCCGCCCCCGATGGTCCCTCGGGGGCGGCTCTTTGTCGTCTCCCGGAGGATGTCGAGCATCGTCGCCACCGCCGGAGTCGCCGCGGCCGAGCGCGGCGTGGCCGCGAAGACACTTCGCACCGGGCTGTTCGGCGCCAGCTCGCGGATGACGATGTCGGGTCGGATCGTCGAGAGGGCGAGCCTCGGGATCAGGGCGACGCCGACTCCCGACGCGACGAGGCCCTGCACGGTCGCGTAGTCGTCGCTTTCGAAGGCGATCCGCGGCTCGAAGCCGGCGGCGTGGCAGGAGCGGATCACGTGGCGGGCGCACGGGGTCGAGGCGGAGGTCTGGACCCAGGCCGCGTCGGCGAGGTCGGCGAGGGCTGGGGCCTTCCGGCGTCGGGCGAGGGGGTGATCCGCCGGCAGCACGAGGTGCAGCGGGTCCTCGAACAGCTCGAAGCGCCGCATCCCGGCGCTCAGTCGCTCGCCGATCCCGGCGAACTCGAAGAGCAGGACGAGGTCGAACTCACCGGCACGCAGGCGCGGCGCGATCTCCTCCGGCTCCCCCTCCGCGAGGCTCACCTCGACTCCGGGGTGCGAGGCGCGGAACCCGGCTATCGCCTGTGGCATCAGGGTGGCGCCGGCGGTCGGGAAGGAGGCGGTGCGCAGATGCCCACCGCGGCCGGCGGTGATCGCCGCGATCTCATCCTCGGCGGCTTCGATCTGGCCGAGGATCCCGCCGACGTTGGCGACGAGGGAGGCGCCGGCGGCGGTCGGGCCGACGGCGCCACGGCTGCGCTCGATCAGCGCCGCCCCCGCTTCCTCCTCGAGCGTCGCGATCGCCTGGGAGACGGCGGACTGCGAGTAGGAGAGGGCGTCGGCGGCGTCTGAGAAAGAGCCGCGTTCGATCACCTCGCGGAAGACGTTGAGCCGGTTCACATTCAACATAAGCAAAAACGATTGTAGATATCTCTAAAAACACTTGTGCTAATGCCGGGCCCGTGCCACGATCGCCGCGAGCTTCGAATCCACCCACTTCAAGGAGGCACCTGATGGTCAAGATCATCGTTTCCTACGACGACACCGACAACGACCGCGACGCGCTCGCCCTGGGCAGGCTGCTCGCCTTCTCCGGCGCCGAGCTGTCGCTCGCCTACGTCCGCCACTCCTTCGGCGAATCGCTCGAGGAAGACGCGGCCAAGGAGCTACTCGCCCGCGGAGCTGCCTCGGTCGGCACGCCGGACATGCCCCAGCAGGTGGTCGTCAACCCGGGCACCAGCGTCGGCCTCGAAGAGCTGGCCCAGAGCGAGGACGCGGACGTGATCGTCTTCGGCTCGGAGTACCGGACCGCGGTGGGCACGCTCAAGCCCGGCATCTCCGCCCACAAACTGCTGCTCGGCGGCCCTTCGGCGATCGCCGTCGCCCCCGCCGGCCTGCGTGAGAACCCCGCGGTCAGCATCAACACGGTGGGCGTCATCGACGAGGGCGACCCGGCCGCGCGCGCGACCGCGGAGAGCCTCGCCTCGGCGCTCGGCGCGACCGCTGTCGACTTCCAGCCCGGAGCCCGGGTCGACCTGCTGGTCGTCGGTTCGCGGCCCGAGGCCCCGGAGGGCAAAGTCGTGCTCAGCGCCGCAAGCGACTACGCGGTCGAGGCGGCGACCTTCCCGGTGATCGTGACCCCGCGCGGCGCGGCGATCAACTTCGGGTCTCAGGCGGCCCCGGTGGCTCCCGCCGCCGAGTAACGAGGATCACGGCCGCGACCTCCGGGTCGCGGCCGTCGACCCGCTCCCGGGCCTCGCTCCACGGAATCGCGCGGCCGCCTTGGCCGGCGACGAGGTCCGCAGTGACGCTCTCGGGTGACTCGACCTCGATCACGAAGGCGTCGGGAACCCGGGGGGCCGGCGCCTCCTCGAGGGCCCGGCGGGTGACGTCCTCCGACTTGCGCGCGGCGTTGCCCCAGCCCTGTCCGAAGGAGAGGTCGGGGGGGTCCATATGGGGCCCCTCGAGGATTCTCAGGCTGCTTTCGCCCGGGCGCCATTCCTGGTCGCCCATCTCGATCGTGCGGTCCTCCAGCCAGGGCCCGGTGATTTTCGCCCGCAGGTCATCCTCGTCGAGGTTGAAGACACGGGCGTGGCGCATCGCCTGGCTGATCTCGACATGAAAGGCCACGCCGCAACCCTATGCTGCACGCCATGCAGGCGCCGCCCCAAGCCGTGGTTTTCGACAACGACGGTCTCCTCCTCGACACGGAGTCGGTCTGGACCCGGGCCGAGCAGGATCTGTTCCGGCGCCGCGACACCGAGTTCGACGCCGCCGACAAGCGCGAGCTGGTCGGCACCTCGGCCGAGATCGCCGGTGGCGTTTTGGAACGGAGGCTGGGCGAGCCCGGCCGTGCAGCTGAGTTGATCGAGGAGCTCAACGGCCTGGTCGTCGCCGAGCTCGAGCACGGCGTCGAGGCGATGCTGGGTGCCCGCGAGCTCCTTCACACGCTGAGACAGCGGGGCACGCCGATCGGGCTCGTGTCCAACTCGCCGCTTCCCTTCGTCGAGCGCTCGCTCCAGATCGTCGGCTTCGAGGACCACTTCGACGTCGTCGTCAGCGCCCACGAGGTCGCCGCCCCAAAGCCTGCCCCGGATCCTTACCTGGAGGCCTGCCGACGGCTGGGGGTCGAGGCGGGCCCCGATGTGGTCGCCCTCGAGGACTCGCCGACCGGGGTCGCTGCCGCCCGCGCCGCCGGGCTGACCGTGATCGGCATCCCCTCGATCGACGGCGTCACCCTCGAGGAGGCCGACCACCTCGCCGAGAGCCTGCTCGACGAGGTCGTCGCCGCCAACCTCGTTCTCTGAGCGGCCGCTCAGCCGCCGCGCAGGACGCGTCGGCGCCGCAGGACCCGCTCGCCGGTCGCCAGAAGCTCGGACACCGAGGCGAGTTGCTCGGCGCTCGGCTCGCCGGCCAGCGCCGCGCCCGCCGCCGCCTTCGCTTCTGCGGCCCGACCGCGTAGGGCGGCCATGTCCTCGGCGTCGCCGGTCGCGCCGGGCGGCCCGGCGAGGATCGCCTCGATCGCCGCCGGCAGTTGCAGTGCCGCCTCGCGCCGGCGCCCCGCGTCGAGGTCGGCGCGGATTCTCAGCATCAGCGTCTCGCAGGGGTCGAAGCTCTCCTTCCCGCCGAGGATCGCTGCGACCCGCTCCTGCGGGCGCAGCTCCTCGGCACGCCGGGCCCGCCGCGAGCCACGGTCGCGCATGTCGACCAGCTCGGCGGAGCTGTGGTGCCCGGCCGCGGCCTCCTCGCCGCTGGCGTAGCCGACCCTCACCGCGATCGCCTCCTGCGCCGCGATCTGGCGCTGGCGCGGATCGGCGGCGGCGAGCGCCTGAGCGTGCAGGGCGCGGTTCAGGAGGGCGACCCCGCGGACGACGAAGTCCTCGAGCTCCTCCTCGGACTCGAGCAGCGAACCCAGCCAGGCCGAGGCTGCGGCCCCCTCCTCGAAGGGCCGGTCGGCGATGACCGCCGTCGCCCTGCAGAGTGGAAGTCGGGGCGGCTCGGCGTCGGCCTCGCTCGGCCGCGGGCGACGGCGCCGACGCCCAGGCAAGGGGAGCGCCGCCAGGGTTTCGATCACGAGAACGCTCTCACGCTCCTCACCGCCCTCGTCGTCGCCCCTTACGAGGTAGCGGCCGTCGGCGAGGGCAAGGGCTCCGGCAAGGTCGAACTGGGCGAATCCGAAGAGCCGGGACAGGGGCTCAGTCGCCGCTGCCGGTGCCACCGGACTTTGCCGGCTTGGCCGGCGCGACCTTGTCGGGGACCGCGAAACCCGATGCCTTGGTCGACACTTCCGGGTTTTCGATCTGGTCGAGCTGGTGGGTGAGCCGCGCCCACTGCGCCGGCTTGAGCATCGCGTTGAACTGCTGGTCGAACGGCCCGCTGAGCGGGTGATAGCCGACGTGGACGTGGTCGTAGTGATCGGGGAGGGCGAAGCTGGTTTCCCCGGGAAGGTCCTCGAGCGAGATCACCTGGTGCGGGTGCATCGTGCCCTGGAGCTGGAGCACCGTTTTGATCAGCTCGTCCGCCAGCGTTCCGGGCCCCTGGTGGCCGGTCACCGGGACGCCGTCGATCACGGCGATGTCGACCGCGTCGCCGGTCGAGTGCTCGGAGACGTAGCCGGAGGAGCTCAGGTAGCTGTGGCCGCACTTGAGCGAGGTGATCGTCATGTCGAAGCCTTTCGAGACCAGGTACTCGAGCATGGCGAGGACGCGGCGGTCGATTTCGCCGTTGGCGATGTTCTGGCGACCGCATTCGTAGATTTCAAGGTGCGGGTCGGAGAGGACCCGCTTCTGCAGCTCCTCCTTGGAGAGGAGCAGGACGCCGGCTCCGCCGAGGTCCGCGGAGAAGACGTTCTTGCCCTTGGCGCGGTAGATCGCGGTCGCCTCGAGCAGCTTCCAGCCGTCGAGGATCGGCTTCGGGTCGATCCGCGGTGCTCCCTTGCCGGCCGGGCGGATCGAGAAGTTGATGTGCGGATCGACTCCGCCGTTGTCGCCGCCGATCCGACCTAGAACCGTCCCGGCTATAACCTTCGACCCGACCTTTAGGGTTCCGTCGGCGCCGATCGAGGCGGCCCGGTCGACGCTTTCGCGGGCTTCCTTCTGCGGCTCGGCCTCGGCGGCGTCCGTGGAGCGGTCGGAGGCATCGCGGCCGGGCAGCGCGAAGAGGCGGGGCCGGATGTCTTCGCTGTCGACCGGGACCCGTTTCTCCTTGCCGGTCGGCATCACCACCGAGCGGTGCTTGCGGACCACCTTGCCGAGCTCGGCGTAGGTGTAGCGGTTGCCGTAGGCGTCCTCGAGGACCACGTACTTGCCGAGTTTGTCGTTGCTGCCGACTTTTTCGATGATGCCGTCGTTGACGGCGACGACCGGCGCCCCCTGGGCGGCAAAGATGTTGATCCCGCGCCGGGTCGGGGAGGAGGTGACGACGTCGGCGGCGTTGCCGTACTTAGCCCGCTCGTCGGGGGTCGCGCGCTTCAGCGCCGCCCGCGTCGAGATGTCGTCGGCGTAGCTGGCGTCGGCGGCGACCGGGAAATGGGCGCCCTCGGTGAGGCCGGTCAGCGACCCGACCAGGGCGGCCGGGAGTTTGCCGTAGGCCTGGGCATAGAGGAGGACCTCCTGCACGTACCAGTCGGCGTGGTTGTAGGCGAGGATCGCGTCATAGAGGTGCTTGGCCCCGCCGGCGGCCTTCAGGTAGCTGGCCGCGGCGCAGATCGCATCGACCGGGTTGTAGGGGTCTTTGCGCCCGTCGCCGTTGGCGTCGACCCCGTAGGTCTCCCAGGTCGAGGGCAGGAACTGCATCCAGCCCACCGCGCCGGCGGTGGAAACGTTGAGGTTGGTGCCGAAGCCGGTCTCGATTTTGTTGATCGAGGCGAGCACCTCCCAGGGGATCCCGTACTCGGTGCCGCAGGCCTGGTAGATCGGCAGCAGGAAGGGTGGGATCTCGAAGGAGTCGATGAGGATGTTGGGGACGCCGATCGGGGTCGGGCCGAAGGCGGCGAAGGTGGCGCTCGTGTTGGCCGGAGTGGGGGAGCCGCCGGCGCCGAAGGAGGAGCCGCCGCTGATGCCGACCGCCGGGGGCTGAACGCCGGCCGTCGCCGGCGGGGCCGAGATCGCCCCGGTCGAGCCGCCGCCACCGCTGGTGTCGCCGAGGCTCTGGTTGTGGTGGGCCTTGTCGGAGCCCGCCTTGACCTTGCCGCCGTCGATCGTCGCGCCCTGCTGGATCCCGGTCGCGGGGACGGCGGCGGTCGGCGCCGGTGAAGTGGGGGCGGGTGCCGGTGCGGGGAGGGCTTCGCCTTCGGCCGGGGTCTTGCTTTCCGGGGCCTCGTCGTCATCGGCCGGTTCGGAGCAGTCCGGGTCTTCGGCGTCGACCAGGCCGTCGCCGTCGTCGTCGAGGCCGTTGGAGCAGGCGGGGGGAGGAGTGGCGGCTTCGACCGGAAGGGCGGGGGTCGCGAGCGGCGCGGTCGCCTGCGTGTCGGGTTCGGCTCCCGCCATGCCGACGCCAAGGGCTGTGACCAGCCCAAAGCTGGCAAGCGCGATCGTCAGTGCGAACTGTTTTCTCATCCCGTAGCGCCCCCCCAGTGCAGGCAAGGACAAGCTACCCGTTGGGGTAGGCGTCCGCAACGCGACGGCACGGCCTTCAACAAGGCCTTAATCATGGGTAATCCCGGGCACGCGATGGCGGAGGATTTCAACCCGTTCGGATGCGCTCGTTAAGCTGCGGTCATCGACGCCGAATACGACGATCCGGATGGGCTGCGGGCGCGCAGCGAGCAGGCCATAGGAGAGCTCGCGCAGGCTCTGCTCGACAGCCAGATGCTCGAGAACGCGGTCGCCGCCGCATTCGGTGCCCGCGAGAAGGCGCTCGAGGCCCAACACGCCGCCCTGGCGGCCCTGAACTTGCCCTCGGCGACCGACGTCGAGCGGCTCGAACGACGGGTCCGCTCCTTTTCCCAGCGCCTCGAAGACGTCGAGGACCAGGTCGACCGGCTGAACCGCGAGATCGGCCTGCTGCGCCGCGAGGCGCGCTCCGAGGAACGCGAATCAAACCCTGAAGCAGAGGAATCTAACCCTAAACCTTAGGGTGAGAGTACGGCTGCCGCGGCCGCTCCGGCGAGCTTGGCCGCCAGGTCGCGCGACTCATCGGAGATCGGCGGATTCCCGTCGGCCTCGACCACGACCAGGAGCGCTGCGACATCGATCCCGAGCCCGCGGCCGCGGGCAAACAGGGCCAGCGTCTGCAGGTCGGCGGCGCGGGCTCCCTCGGGCAGGGCGCCGCCCGCCGGCGGCGGCGAGTCGAAGCTGGCGACGATTCCCGTCTCCGCCCGGCCCTCGAGCTCCGCGGCGAGGCGCGCGCTGAGCGCGGCGTCGGCCGCAATGGTGGCGCCCGGCGCGACGCCGAAGGCCGAGGCCGAGCCACCGGCGGCCAGCGCCGCCTCGACCAGGAACAGCGAACCCGGTGCGATGCCGGCGTCGCCGAGGCACGAGCCGACCCGCACAGCCCGACCGACTCCGAGGCCGGCGAGCTCGCCGAGGACGACCGCGGCGCTCGGGCCGCCGATGCCGGTCGCCTGGATGGTCAGCGGGCGGCCCGCCGGGGTGGTGCCGCTGTAGCCCCAGAGGCCGCGGGAGTGGTTGCTCATCTTCGGCTGGTCAAGCAGCTCCTGGGCGAGCAGCAGGGCCCTTCCCGGGTCGCCGACGAGGATTGCCTCGGGGGCGATCTCGGCGGTAGGGCGTAGGCGGTCCTGCATCGGCCGCGGACCCTAGTGCCACCGATGAGAACGACCGCGGCGGGATTTGCTCCAGTCGTCCAAACACGGGCGTCGGCGTGGCTCGTAGGTTGCTGGCGGATGAAGAAGATCGAGGCCTACATCCGCCACGAGGCGTTCGAGCCGATCAGGGTCGAGCTGCTCGACAAGGGACTGCCCTCCCTGTCGATCATCGAGGCGAAGGGCTCGGGCCGCCAGAAGGGCGTGGTCGGGGACTATCGGGGCTCGGCGCTGAGCGTCAACCTGCGGCCGAAGCTGAAGCTCGAGGTGGTGGTCGAGGACAAGGACAAGTCGCTCGTGGTCGAGACGATCCTCAAGCACGCCCGGACCGGCCAGGTCGGCGACGGCAAGATCTTCGTGTTGCCCGTCGAGGAAGCGATCCGCATCCGCACCGGCGAGGACGGGGAGACGGTTCTGCAGGCGCACTCCGAGGACGAGATCTCGGCCTAGCGCAGGGACCCGGCAGGAGTATTAGCCTCGTCCATCGATGGCGGGCGAAGAGCGGATATCGCTGAGCGAGGCCTCGCGCCGGTCGGGTGTCTCGTCGAGCACGCTCAAACGCTGGGCCGCGGAGAAGGTGATCCCGGTGCGCCGCGGGCGCTGGACCCCGGCGGCGGCGGCGCAGGCCCGGGTCGTGGCGCGGATGCGCGAGCGCGGCCACTCGCTCGAGGAGCTGAAGAAAGCGGGGCGCGAGGGGCGCCTCTCCTTCGGGCTGGCCGAGGACCTCTTCCCGAAACTCGAGGCATCGCAGACGACCGTCGAGGACGTCTCCGCGGAGACCGGGTTGGAGCCGGAGCTGATCGAGCGGATCCTGGTCATCCTCGGCACGCCGCTGGGCCAGCAGCGCCAGCTCGATCCCGAGGACGTCGAAGCGCTGCGCCATTGCGCCCGGGTGCTGGCGGCCGGCTTCCCGCTCGTCGCCTTCCTGCAATTGGTCAGGGTTTACGTGCAGAGCGTCCGTCGCATGGCCGATGCCGAGGTTCGGCTCTTCCACCTGTACGTCCACGAGCCGATGATCCGCGACGGCGTCCCCGAGCTGGAAATGGCCGAGGAGATCGGCGACCTTGCCGCCGACATCCTGCCGCTGGCGACGCCGCTGACCGAGTACCTCCACACCCGCTACCTGCGCTACTTCCTCGAGCAGGACGTCGTCGGCCACATGGAGAGCGAGCTCGGCGACGACACCGCGGTGATCGCCCACGTCCCCGTCGCCCTCTGCTTCATCGACCTCACCGGCTTCACCCGCTACACCGAGGAGGAGGGCGACCTCGAGGCACTCGACGTGGTCGAGAACTTCATCGCCGCGGTCGAATCGACCCTGCCTCCGGAGGCGACCGTTGTGAAGACGATCGGCGACGAGGTGATGATCGTCTCCCCCGACCCCGGCTCATTGACCGAGTGGGCGGTCGGGCTGCTCGAGCGCCTGCCTGAGCGCCCGCGGCCGCGGGTCGGCGTCCACTACGGCGATGCCGTTTACCGCGACGGGGATTACTTCGGCACCCACGTCAATCTCGCCCACCGGGTCGTCAACCGCGCCCACGCCGGCGAGCTGCTCGCCACCGACAGGGTGGTTGAAATGGCCGAGAAGCGGGAGGGCCTCGAATTCGAGCCGATCGGCGAGGTGAACCTGCGGGGGTTCCCGGAGCCGACCGCGCTCTACGTCGTGCGCGCCGCCCGGGGCTGAGCGGCGATGGCGGGCGAGCTGCTCCTCGAGCGGGTGCGAGAGGGCGGGCTGCTGGCGCCGGGCCGGCCCCTGGTCGCGATGCTCTCCGGCGGCCGGGATTCGGTCTGCCTGCTCGACGTCGCCGTCCGCCTGCGCGGCGCCGGGGAGGTCAGGGCGCTCCACGTCAACTACGGGTTGCGCGACGACTCCGATCTGGACGAGGCGCTCTGCTCCGAGCGCTGCGCGGCGCTGGGCGTCGAGCTCTCGGTCGAGCGGCCGCGCCGGCCGGAGGGCCCGGGCAACCTCCAGGCCTGGGCCCGGGACACGCGCTATGCGGCGGCCGCTCGGCTCGCTGCCCCGGGCGAGGCCGCGATCGCCACCGGCCACACGGCCGACGACCAGGTCGAGACGATCCTCTACCGGCTCGCCTCCTCGCCCAGCCGCCGCGCCCTGCTCGGCATGCGACCCCACGACGGGAGCCTGGTCAGGCCGCTGCTCGACTGCACCCGGGCCGAGACGACCGCCTATTGCGAGGAGCGCGGCCTCGCCTGGCGCGACGACCCCAGCAACGAGGAGACGACCTACGCCCGCAACCGCGTCCGGCTCGGGCTGATCCCGGCCCTCGAGGAGATCCACCCGGCCGCCGCGCGGAATGTCCTGCGCACGGCTGCCCTGCTCAGGGACGAGGCCGAGGTGCTCGACGCGCTGGTCGGCGCCGAGCTCGATGGCTCGGCCGGCACCACCGCCCGCGGTGAGATCACGCTCGAACGGCTTGCGGGCCTGCCGGCGGCGCTGCGCAGGCTCGTCGTCCAGCGCCTCGCCGACTCCGCGGCCGGCCGGCCGGTCCCCGGCGCCGCCAACCACGCCGACCAGGTCGCCGGCCTGCGACGAACCGGGACCGCGATGCTCGACCTCGGCGGCGGGGTCCGCGCGGTGGTCGAGAAAGGCGTCCTGCGGGCCGAACAGGGATAGTTCCTCCCATGGCGGAGTCGAGCATCGGGGAGACCCTCGTCTCAAAGGAGGACCTGCAGCGCCGGGTCGGAGAGCTCGGCGGGGAGATCAGCAGGGACTACGAGGGCCGCGACCTCTTCATGGTCGGGATCCTCAAGGGCGCCGTTCTCTTCCTCGCCGACCTGATGAGGAGCATCACGGTCCCCTGCGAGATCGACTTCATGGCGGTCTCGAGCTACGGGTCGCAGACCGATTCCTCGGGGGTGGTGCGGATCCTCAAGGACCTCGACGCCCCGATCGAAGGGCGGCACGTGCTGATCGTCGAGGACATCATCGACTCCGGCCTCACCCTCCAGTACCTGATGCGCAACCTGAAGGCGCGAAACCCGGCCTCGATCGAGGTCTGTGCCCTCCTGACCAAGCCGGAGCGCCTGCGGGTCGAACTCTCGCCCCGTTATCTGGGCTTCGAGATCCCCAACCGTTTCGCCGTCGGCTACGGCCTCGACCACGCGCAGCACTATCGCAACCTCGAGTACGTCGCGGCGCTCGAGACCTAGCGCCGAAACCGCCCTGGTACGCTGATTTTTTGCCCATGAGGCGTTTCTTCAAAAGCGCAGCTTTCCCGATCCTCCTGGTGGTGATCCTGGCCTTCGTCGCCCAAAAGGTCATCACCAACGATCCCGGAACCAAGGCGCCCGCGTACAACGAACTGATCAACGCCAAGACCGGGCTGATCCCCGAAGGTCGGATCGACGAAGTCGACATCAACACGAAGGACAACACGCTCGACGTCAAGGAGAAGGACGGCGACAGCTTCTCCACCGGCTATCCGCCCAACACCGAGCAGAGCCTGATCGACCTGCTCGACCGCAACAACGTCACCACCGACGTCCACGGCAGCGGCAGCTCGGGGCTCCTCTCGATCCTCACCTTCATCCTGCCCTTCGTCCTCTTCCTCGGGCTCTGGATCTTCCTCATGAACCAGATGCAGGGCGGCGGCTCGAGGGTCATGAACTTCGGCAAATCGAAAGCGAAGCGAATGTCGGTCGACGCCCCGAAAATCACCTTCCGCGACGTCGCCGGGGTCGACGAGGCCGTGCAGGAGCTGCACGAGATCAAGGAGTTCCTCGAGAACCCGAAGAAATTCCAGAGCCTCGGCGCCCGCATCCCGAAGGGGGTCCTGCTCTACGGCCCACCGGGGACCGGCAAGACCCTGCTCGCGCGCGCCGTCGCCGGCGAGGCGGGCGTCCCGTTCTTCTCGATCTCCGGCTCGGACTTCGTCGAGATGTTCGTCGGCGTCGGCGCCAGCCGCGTCCGCGACCTCTTCGAGCAGGCCAAACAGAACTCGCCCTGCATCATCTTCATGGATGAGATCGACGCCGTCGGGCGCCACCGCGGCGCCGGCATGGGGGGCGGTCACGACGAGCGCGAGCAGACCCTGAACCAGCTGCTCGTCGAGATGGACGGCTTCGAGATGAAAGACAACATCATCTTGATCGCCGCCACCAACCGGCCCGATATCCTCGACCCGGCGCTGCTGCGGCCGGGCCGCTTCGACCGTCAGGTGGTCGTCGACCGTCCGGATCGCAAGGGTCGGAAGCAGATCCTCGAAGTCCATACCCGCGGCAAGCCGCTCGCCAAAGTGATCGACCTCGACACGTTGGCCGGCCAGACCCCCGGCTTCACCGGCGCCGACCTCGCCAACCTGATCAACGAGTCTGCGCTGCTGACCGCGCGCCAGGGCAAGCGCGAGATCACCATGCACGAGCTCGAGGAGGGGATCATGCGGGTGATCGCCGGGCCCGAGAAGAAAACCCGCGTGATGTCGGAGAAGGAGCGCCTGATCACCGCCTACCACGAGATGGGGCACGCGATCGTCGGCCACCTGCTGGAGAACACGGACCCGGTCCACAAGATCTCGATCATCAGCCGCGGCCAGGCTCTCGGCTACACGATCTCCCTGCCCACCGAGGACAAGTTCCTCACCTCCAGGGCGGAGCTGACCGACACGATGGCGATGACCCTGGGCGGCCGCGCCGCCGAGGAGATCGTCTTCGGCGAGATCACGACGGGTGCCTCGAACGACCTCGAAAAGGTGACCGAGACGGCGAAGCAGATGGTGATGCGCTTCGGCATGTCCGAGCGCCTCGGCCCGAGGGTCTTCGGCCACGATCGCGGCCAGCCCTTCCTGGGCCGCGAATTCAGCACCGAACCCGACTACTCCGACGAGATCGCCCGTGAGATCGACGACGAGATCCGCCGCATCGTCGAGGCCGCGCACCAGACCGCGAAGGACCTCCTCAACGAAAAGAACGAGGAGCTGGACACGATCTCGAAAATCCTCCTCAAACGCGAGACGATCGACGCCGAGCAGTTCGTCGCCCTCCTCGATGGCAAGCCCGAGGACGAGGTCTTCGTCGACGATGACGAGGGCCCCGAGCCGGTCGAGCCGGCTCCGGAGCCTGAAAAGGCGCAGCGCGAGGGCGCGCGCCCGATCACCCGCCCGCGCCCGGGTTACGCCGGCGGCGACGCCAGCTAGTCCCGGGTCGGGTCACGGGGCACCCTTCCCTGGACCCGCAGCCCTGCGGGCTGCTCAAGTGTCCCGGGAAGCGCACCCCGCGCCCCGAGCACGCGAGCTCACCCCGCCTCCGCCGGCGGACGGGCGCGAGCGAGTGCAGGCCCCGCGAAGCACCGATTAGCGAGCATCACGATCTGATTCTCTGCGAGCGGCGCTGGGTCGCCGATTGCCACCGCCCCCGGACGCGAAGCGGAGGAGGCGGTGGTTTATGGCGTGCCGTCCCCGCAATACTCACGCCATGAAGTCGAAGCTCATGGGGGTCGTCAACGTGACGCCCGATTCGTTCTCCGACGGCGGCCTCTACCTGGAGCCCGAGGCGGCGATCGCGCATGGGGAGGAGCTGGCGGACGAGGGGGCCGAGATCCTCGACGTCGGCGGTGAGTCGACCCGGCCGGGCGCCCCGGCGGTCGAGGCGGTCGAGGAGCTGGCACGGACCGAGCCCGTCGTCGCCGACCTCGCGGGCCTCGGCCACACGGTCTCGATCGACACCTCGAAGCTGACCGTCGCCGAGGCCGCCCTCGATGCCGGGGCGACGATCGTCAACGACGTCACGGCGCTTCGCGCCGCCCCGGAGATCGGGTCGCTCTGCGCCGATCGCGGGGCGACCGTGGTCCTCATGCACATGCTGGGGAACCCGCGAACCATGCAGCTGGAGCCCGCCTACGAGGACGTCGTCGACGAGGTCAAGGCATTCCTCGTCGAGCGCGCCGAGGCGGCGCTCGAGGCCGGCGTCGCCGAGGATCGGATCTGGCTCGACCCCGGGATCGGGTTCGGCAAGACGCTCGAGCACAATCTCGAGCTGCTGCGCCGGCTCGGCGAGTTGCGCGAGCTCGGCCGCCCGCTTGTCGTCGGAACCTCGCGCAAGAGCTTCATCGGCAAGATCGACGGCTCCGAGGCAGCCGACCGGATCGGCGGCACGATCGCCTCCTCGGTCCTCGCCGCCGCCGCGGGCGCCGACGTCTTGCGCGTCCACGACGTCGCCGAGGCGGCGCAGGCGGCCAGGGTCGCGAGCGCCATCCTCGGGTAGGTTGACGCGGCATGGAGGCTCACGGGAACGGAATCGACTCGACCGTCGAGGTCGAGGTGCGCAACCTCTCGATCTACACACATCACGGGGTCAGCGACGCCGAGCAGGAGATCGGGCAGCGGCTCGAGTTCGACGTCTCCTTCGACGTGCCCGACTGCGACGCGGTGCTCACCGACAGGATCGAGGACACGGTCGACTACGGCGAGGTCTGCGACATCGTCGCCCTCGCCGCCACCGAGCGCAGCTACCGGACCCTCGAGCGCCTCGCGCAAGTGGTCGGCCAGCGCCTGATGGAGCGCTTCAACTGCGACTCGGTCCGGGTCCGCGCGGCGAAGCCGGAGCCGCCGTTGCCCCTGGCGATCCAGGAGGTGGCCGTCGAGGTCGTCCAGGAACGCAACGAGGAACCAGCCGACGAGGACGAGTAGCGCCGTGCGCACGGGCTACCTCGGCCTCGGCTCCAACGTCGGCGACCGACGGGCACACCTGCTCGCGGCGATCGCGGCACTGCGCGAAGAGGGGGTCGAGGTAGACGCCGTCTCCTCGTACTACGAGACAGAGCCGGTCGGCGAGATCCTCGACCAGCCGGACTTTCTCAACGCCGTCGCCCGGATCCGGACCGACCTCGAGCCCGAAGCGCTGCTCGACCTCTGCAAGCGGATCGAGGCAGACCGTGGACGCGAGTTCAGGGCGCCGCGCCACAGCCCGAGGCCGCTCGACATCGACCTGCTTCTGCTCGACGACGTGGAGCTCTCGACCGATCGCCTCACGCTGCCCCATCGTGAGGCGACCAGCCGGCGCTTCGTCCTCGTGCCCCTGCTCGAGCTGGACCCCGAGCTGACCCTGCCGAACGGCGCGCGCCTCGCGGATGCGCTCGCCGCGCTGCCCCCGGATGGCGAAGAGGTGAAGAGGCTGCCCCCGGACGCGGAGGCAGGCGACCGAGAACTCCGGTCGTAGCTAGCGCTCGCCCGCGGGGGCGGAGGAGGCTGCGCTCATGCCCTCGAGCCAGGGCGCGGGGAAGATCGGCGGGATCTCTCCGTGGAAGTTCGGAACGACCCGCAGGGCGTGCTTGCCGGCCGGCCTTGCCTCGATCGCGGGACGCAGGTCGGCCATCGTCATCGCCAGCCGGACCGACGGCGCGATCTGGAAGTCGGCCGCGTTCAGCTCCTCGCCGTCGATCGTGCCGGCGGCGATCGCCGCGTCGACCGTGTCGAGCAGGCCCGGCAGCGCGGCCAAGGCGTCTCGGGTGTTCGCGTCGGTCGATTCGTTGAAGCGGGCCGAGAGCATCACCAGCGGCGCCGAGGACTTGACCGTGACCGAGTTGATCGGAATGCCGAGCTTGGCGCCCTCCGAGAAGCCGACCAGCGGCGACATGTCCTTGCGCAGGCACCACCAGATCATCTGGCGGACCGGGTGCTGGAGCTCCTCGTCGCCGAAGCGCTCGGCCTCCTCGACGGCTGTTCGCTTCCCGGCATCCTCGGGGAAGAGGGGTGGCTCGGGGCGCAGCCGGTCGAGCTCTCGCGCGATCTCCCTCGACCCCTGGGTGCGCACGCCGTCGATCTTGAGCGCAGGCACCGTGTTGCGCGGGAACCCGAAGGCGCGCAGGGCTCCCTTCGAGACGACCGGCATCAGGTCGGTGCGCTTGAAGGCGATCCCCTTGTGGGCGAGCATCAACTGCGCGGCTGTGCCGGGGTGCGAGCCGGGGATCGTGTAGACGCGGGCCTCCATTGCGGCGCCATCGTAACCGCAGACTGGCCGGACAGCCAGTCCGGTCCCCCGGTCAGTCGTCCCAGAAGTCCTGGACCAGCTCGGCGTCTTCGTCGTGGTGGGTGCCGAATGCGAGCAGCGTCAGCCCATCGGAACCCGCTTCGAACCCGCGTGCCACCTTCGGCGCCACACGAACCGCGTCCATCTCCCGCAGCTCGATCATCTCGTCGCCGACCTTGATGAAGCCTCCGCCGGCAACGACGACATAGACCTCCTCGTCCTCCGCGTGGACGTGGGCGCTGGCGCCGCGCTTACCTGGCTTGACGTGCTCGAGAGCGAGCCCGATGCGCTCGCAACCCAGCGGCTTGCCGGCGAAGCGGGCTTCCTGAACGTCGTCGAAGCCCATTTTCGCGGCCATGTCTTCGACCTCGTTGAGATTGAGCTTTTCGACCCCGTTCATCGTATTCACGCCCCTACCCGGGCTCGGTAGGAAATAATCGGGCCCGAATGCTCCTCGCTGTCGACATCGGCAACACCCAGACCCATCTCGGTGCCTTCGACGGCGAGCGGCTCGCCGAGCATTGGCGCTTCCAGACCCGGTCGGGGGCGACCGGCGACGAGCTGGCCGAGCGGATCGCGGGCCTCTTTTCGCTCTGCGGGATGGGGTTCGGCCAGATCGACGCGGTCTGCGTCTCCTCCGTGGTTCCGCCGCTCGGGAGCCAGTTCGAGGAGCTGACGCGGCGCTACCTGGACGCGGAGTGCCTGACGATCGGCCCCGGCCTCAAGACCGGGATGCCGATCCGGATCGAAAACCCCCTCGAGGTGGGTGCCGACCGTCTCGTCAACGCGATCGCCGCCTATGACCGCTTCGGCGAGGCCTGTGTCTCGGTCGATTTCGGCACCGGCATCAACATCGACGCGGTCTCCGCCGACGGCGAGTACCTCGGCGGCGCGATCGGCCCCGGCCTTGCACCCTCGCTGAGCGCCCTGATCGAGCGGGCGGCCCGGATCACCCGGATGGATCTGGAAGAGCCGCAGGAGGCGATCGGTCGCTCCACACGGGCGGCGATCAACTCCGGTTTCATCTTCGGCTTCGCCGGCTTGATCGACGGCATCGTCGGCCGGGTCGAAGAAGAGCTGCCGAACCCGAAGGTGCTGGCGACCGGGGGATACGCCTCGGTCGTCGTCCCCTTCACGGAGACGATTGACGAGGTCGATGAGATGCTCACGCTCAAGGGTCTACGGTTGATCCATGAGCGCAACGCATGAGCTGACCGACCCCTTTGAGATCGGCGGGGTGCGGATCGCGAACCGGGTCCTGCTCGCTCCGCTGGCCGGGATCGGCAACTGGTTCGTGCGCCTGCAGGCCAAGCGCCACGGCGCCGGCCTGACCGTCTCGGAGATGATCTCCAGCTTCGGCCTGCACCACCGCAATGAGCGCACGCTGCGCGAGCTGATGCGGATCCACCCCGACGAGCACCCGGTCTCGATCCAGCTCTTCGGCCACGACCCCGACGTGATGCGTTCGGCCGCGGCGGTCGCCGCCGAGGCGGGTGCCGACCTGATCGACATCAACATGGGCTGCCCGGTCCGCAAGGTGCGGCGCACCGGGGCCGGCGCCCAGCTGCTCGACGACCCGGAGCTGGCGCTTGCCCTCACCCGCGGCGCGATCGAGGGCAGCGGGCTTCCGGTGACCGTGAAGCTGCGCTCGGGCCTGCGATCCGGCGAGCGCTCCGGGTTCGACCTTGCCGTGCGCCTGGTCGAGGAGGGCGGGGCGGCGGCGATCGGATTCCACCCCCGTCCCGCCGCGGTCGGCCACAAAGGCCGGCCCGACTACGCGCTCGCCCGCGAGCTGGTCGAGAGCATCGACGTGCCGGTGATCATCTCCGGCGGCCTGAGCAGCGCCGACGCGGTCCGCGACGCCTACCGCGAGTCGGGCGCCGACGCCGTGATGATCGCCCGCGGCGGGCTCGGCAATCCCTGGCTCTTCGAGGAGCTGACCGGCCGCCGCCAGGAGCCTCCCTCGCGGGAGGAGGTCGCCGCTGAGCTGCTCTGGACGATGGATCAGGCGGAGGAGCATCTGGGCACCGAGCGGTCGACCCGTTACCTGCGCAAGTTCTACCCCTGGTACGTCGAGCCGCTGTCCGCTCCGCGCGAGGTCCGCGAGGAGCTGCAGCGGAGTGCCGATCTTCCCCGCGCCCGCGAGTTGATCGCCGCTCTGAGCGAACCGTCTGCCGTCGGGTAGCACGCCCTTCTGCCCCCGCTCAGCACACCGCTATAATCCCGCGACTTCCGGCCCAGGTGTGACCAGGCTGTCGCCTTCGCATCCGGGCGTTTTCGGGTCTGGGAGCCGCATTCCCGCCCTTCAGAGCAAAGCGAGGTAGTTGTAAATTGAGTCGCCAGGCCGTAATCACTCCCGAAGGGCTGGAGAAGCTCAAAGAGGAGATCGAGCACCTCACGACCGCCAAACGGCGCGAGGTCGCTGAACGCATCAAGGAGGCCCGCGACTTCGGAGACATCTCCGAGAACGCCGAGTACGACGACGCCAAGAACGAGCAGGCGCTGCTCGAGCAGCGCATCGCCCAGCTCGAAGAGCGCCTGCGCCGGGCCACGGTCATCGACGAGAAGGCGGTCAGCACCGAGGAGGTCACCTTCGGCTCGGTCGTCCACGTCAAAGACCAGAAGTCGGGCGACTCGCAGAAATTCCAGATCGTCGGCTCGACCGAGGCCGACCCGATCGAGCACAAACTCTCCAACGAGTCGCCGATCGGCAAGGCCCTGATCGGCCACAAGCGCAACGACGTCGTCACCGTCGAGGTCCCCCGCGGGCCCCGCAAAAAACTCAAAATCACCAAAATCGAGTCGATCTGAGCTCGTTGTAGGGTCGGCTCGCATGACCGAGCCTGAGCCGAACCCAGAGCAGGAGCTCTCCGACGTCCTTCGCGACCGTCGGCAGAAGCTGGAGCGGATCCGCGACTCAGGGGTCGACCCGTTCCCCCACGAGTTCGCCGAGCGCGAGGACATCGGCGAGGTTCGCGCCGCCCACCAGGGCCTCGCCGCCGGCGTCGAGACCGATTCGAGGCATCGCGTCGCCGGCCGGATAGTCGGCCGCCGCGGCCACGGCAAGGCCTGCTTCATCGACCTCCGCGACGGCAGCGGACAGATCCAACTGCACGCGCGGGAGGACCTGCTCGGCGGGGAGGCCTACGAGGCCCTCGTCCACCTCGACATCGGCGACATCATCGGCGTCGAGGGCAACGCGATCGCGACCCGCCGCGGCGGCGAGCTCTCGCTGGCGATCGACCGCTGGCGGCTGCTCTCCAAGAGCCTGCGGCCGCCGCCGAGCGAGTTCCACGGCCTCGAGGACGTCGAGACCCGCTACCGCCGCCGCGAGCTCGACCTGCTCGGCAACGAGGAGAGCCGGAGGATCTTCGCCCTGAGGGCGAAGACGATCGGCGAGCTGCGGCGCTGGCTCGACGAACACGGCTTCGTCGAGGCCGAGACCCCGGTCCTGCAGCCGCTCTACGGCGGAGCCCTGGCCCGGCCCTTCGTGACCCACCACAACCAGCTCGACCGGGACTTCTTCCTGCGGATCGCGACCGAGCTCTACCTGAAGCGGCTGATCGTCGGCGGCATCGATCGCGTCTATGAGCTCGGCAAGGACTTCCGCAACGAGGGCGTCTCGCACAAGCACAACCCCGAGTTCACGATGCTCGAGTGGTACGAGGCCTACGCCGACTACCGCAAGACCGCCCACGACCTCGAGCTGATGATCGCCGAGACGGCCGAGCGCCTGCTCGGGACGACGGTGGTCGAGCGCGACGGAGTCGAGATCGATTTCGCCCCGCCCTGGCGCCGAGTCACGCTGCGCGAGGCGATTCTCGAGCACGCCGGCATCGACATCGCCGAGCATCCCTCGCGCGACGAGCTCGCCGCGGCGATCGGCGGCCAGCCCGACCCCAGGGAGGGCTGGGGCAAGCTCGTCGACGGCCTGCTCTCGAAGAAGGTCGAGCCGCAGCTCATCCAGCCCACCTTCGTCCTCGACTACCCGGTCGAGCTCTCGCCCTTCGCCAAGGCGCACCGCAGCGAGGAGGGCCTGGTCGAGCGCTGGGAGGCCTTCGTCGGCGGGGTCGAGATCGCCAACTCGTTCACCGAGCTGAACGACCCCGACGAGCAGCGCCGCCGCTTCGAGCAGCAGGCCGAGGAGCTCGATCGTGGCGACGAGGAGGCCCAGCCCTACGACGAGGTCTTCGTCGAGGCTCTCGAACAGGGGATGCCGCCGACCGGGGGTGTCGGGCTCGGCATCGATCGCCTGGTAATGATGTTCACCGGGGCACAGAGCCTGCGAGAGGTGATCCTCTTTCCCGCGATGCGTTCGTGATCACGCCGAATCTGCCCCCAAAACGCCGCTATTAGCGCATATTTGCCGGAAGTAGCCGGGTGGGCGGCCTCGGTATCGTTTAAAGGGCAGTCGGATCAGCCTCGATAAGGGGAGTAGAGCGGACCCCGGTACTTCCGCTCCGCAATCGAGTTTGACTAGGTAAGGAAAGACTTTTTGTTCGAGCGATTCACAGAGCGAGCACGTCAGGTCGTCGTATTGGCGCAGGAAGAGGCGCGCACGCTCAAGCACAACTACATCGGCACCGAGCACATCCTGCTCGGCCTTCTTCGCGAGGAGGAGGGCCTGGCGGCCCGCGTCCTCGAGTCGCTGGACATCACCACCGAGCGCGTCCGCTCGCAGGTGGTTCGGATCGTCGGCTCCGGCGAGGAGGTCACCTCCGGCCAGATCCCGTTCACGCCGCGCGCCAAGAAGGTGCTCGAGCTGGCCCTGCGCGAGGCGCTCAGCCTCGGCCACAACTACATCGGCACCGAGCACATCCTGCTCGGGCTGGTGCGTGAGAACGAGGGCGTCGCCGCCCGCATCCTCCTCGACTTCGACGCCGACTCCGACAAGATCCGCAACGAGGTCATCCGCATGCTCTCCGGCCCCGGCGGGCGCCGTCAGGGCGCCGCCACCGGCGGCGGCGGAGGCGAGGGCAAAAAATCTTCGAAGCTGCTCGACCAGTTCGGCCGCAACCTCACCAAGCTCGCCGAGGAGGGCAAGCTCGACCCGGTGATCGGTCGCGAGACCGAGATCGAGCGGATCATGCAGATCCTCTCCCGCCGCACCAAGAACAACCCGGTGCTGCTCGGCGAGCCCGGCGTCGGCAAGACCGCGGTGGTCGAGGGCCTCGCCGCCCGCATCAACAAAGGCGAGGTCCCGGAGCTGCTCAAGAACAAGCAGATCTACACCCTCGACCTGGCCGCCCTGGTCGCCGGCTCCAAGTACCGCGGCGAGTTCGAGGAGCGCCTCAAGAAGGTGATGAAAGAGATCACCCAGCGCGGCGACATCATTCTTTTCATCGACGAGCTCCACAACCTCGTCGGTGCCGGCGCCGCCGAGGGCGCGATCGACGCGGCTTCGATCCTGAAGCCGGCGCTCGCCCGCGGCGAGCTGCAGACGATCGGCGCGACGACCCTCGACGAGTACCGCAAATACCTGGAGCGCGATTCGGCGCTCGAGCGGCGCTTCGCCCAGATCAAGGTCGACGAGCCCTCGGTCGAGGACACGGTCCAGATCCTCGAAGGCCTGCGCGAGCGCTACGAACAGCACCATCGGGTGACGATCACCGACGAGGCGCTGAAGGCCGCCGCCGAACTGGCCGACCGCTACATCGCCGACCGCTTCCTGCCCGACAAGGCGATCGACCTGATCGACGAGGCCGGCTCGCGGATGCGGATCAAGTCGATGAGCTCACCCCCCGTCTACCGCGACCTCGAGGAGGAAATCGAGACCACGCGGCGCGAGAAGGAGGGCGCGATCGAAGCCCAGGAGTTCGAGAAAGCCGCCAACCTGCGCGACACCGAGCGCCAGTTGACCACCCGCAAACGCCAGCTCGAAGACGAGTGGGCCGAGGGTGAGAACGGCGACCGGCCGGAAGTCGGCGAAGAGGAGATCGCCGACATCGTCTCGATGTGGACCGGGATCCCGGTCTTCAAGCTGACCGAGGCGGAGACCCAGAAACTGATCCGCATGGAGGAGGAACTCCACAAGCGCGTGATCGGCCAGGAGGTCGCGATCACGGCTGTCTCGAAAGCGATCCGCCGCTCGCGTGCCGGGATCAAGGACCCGAAGCGCCCGGCCGGCTCATTCATCTTCCTCGGCCCCTCAGGGGTCGGCAAGACCGAGCTCGCCCGCACCCTGGCCGAGTTCCTCTTCGGCGACGAGGAGGCGATGGTCCGGATCGACATGTCGGAGTACATGGAGAAGCACGCGGTCAGCAGGCTGGTCGGCTCGCCCCCCGGGTACATCGGCTACGACGAGGGCGGCCAGCTCACCGAGGCCGTGCGCCGCAAGCCCTACTCGGTGCTGCTGCTCGACGAGATCGAGAAGGCCCATCCCGACGTCTTCAACATCCTCCTTCAGATCCTCGAGGACGGAAGGCTCACCGACGCCCAGGGGCGGACGGTCGACTTCCGCAACGCGATCGTGATCATGACCTCGAACATCGGGGCATCGGAGATCGCCAAGAACACCTCGATCGGGTTCACCGTCGCCGACGAGACCGGCATGTCCTACGGGGACATGAAAAACCGGATCATGGGCGACCTCAAAAAGGTCTTCCGGCCTGAGTTCCTCAACCGGATCGACGAGGTGATCGTCTTCCACAAGCTCGCAAAGGAAGAGGTCAAGGAGATCATCGACCTGATGATCAACCGGGTCCGCGTCCAGGTCGCGGAACACGAACTGCAGCTCGAGCTGGCCGAGGACGCGAAGGACATCCTGGTCGACAAAGGCTGGGACCCTTCGATGGGAGCAAGGCCGTTGCGCCGCGCGATCCAGCGCTACATCGAGGACCCGCTAGCCGACGAGGTATTGCGCCAGGGTGAAATGACCCCGGGCTCGACCGTGCTCGTCGAGCGCGACGTCGCCGGCGACGAGGAAGACAAACCGCTGAAACTCCGCATCATCGCGCCGAAGAAACCGCCGAAGCCGAAGGCGAAACCGGAGCGCGAGAAAGTCGGCGTCGCCGCCAAGGGCGACGAGGAGCCCGCGACCGGCGACGAGCCGGTGCCTCCGGCCGACGAGGCCGACTCCCCCTCCGACGACTCGTAGCCGCGGTCGTAGCAGCGCCCCGGCCGGTCGACCCGCACCGTTACGGTTCCTGGCATGCGCGAGCCATCGCAGACGGCGATAGGAACCTGGAGCGGCGGCCGCTTCCTGCACTTCGGCGAGGCGGTCTCCGAGGAGCGCCTCGAGAGCCTGTTGAGACCCGGGGACGGGATCGACACACTGCTCAGCGCTGACGCCTACGGCCAGGGCGAGGCGGACCGGGTGCTCGGCCGGGCGATCGCCGGCGTGCCCCGCGAGGACTTCTGCCTGGTCGGCGCCGTCGGCCACGACTTCTACGAGGGCGAGCGCGAAGGGCCGCGCGGGTTCCCGCGCTTCACCGATCCCCGCCTCCGGGACGAGACCGCCTACGCCTCGTATCTGCGGATGGCGGCCGAGCGCAGTCTCGAGCGGATCGGCGCCTCGTCGTTCGACCTGCTCCTCCTTCACAACCCCGACCGCACCGGCTACACGAGCGAGGCGGTCTGGGACGGGATGGAGGCGCTGCGCGATGCCGGCCTCACCGCCCGCTTGGGCATCGCGCCGGGCCCCGCGAATGGGTTCACCCTCGACCTGATCGACTGCCTCGAGCGCTTCGGCGACCGCATCGACTGGGCGATGGTCATCCTCAACCCGCTCGAGCCCTGGCCCGCCGAGCTGTGCCTGGCCGCCGCCGCCGAGAGTGATGTGTCGGTGATCACCCGGGTCGTCGACTACGGCGGCCTCTTCTGGGACGACCTGCGCCCCGGCGCGGAGCTCGCCAAGGGCGACCACCGCGCGTTTCGGCCCGACGGCTGGGTCGAGGCGGGGGCGGCAAAGCTCGAGCGCCTGCGCCCGATCGCCGAGCAAGCCGGCCTGACGCCGCTCCAACTCGCCTGCCAATGGAACCTCGCCCACTCCGCCGTCCGCTGCGTGGTCCCTACCCTGATCCAGGAGGCCGGGGAGGAGGCGCGGCCGATCGAGGAGCAGCGCGCCGAGCTCGCGGCGCTGCCCGCCGACCAGCGGCTGTCGCCCGAGGACGTCGCCAGGATCCGCGAGATCGGCGACAACACCGGCTCGATGGCCCTCAAGGGCGCCAATCCGCAGCACGAGGGAGAGGAGCGCCCGGATCGGTGGGGGCTCAATGACGAGCTTGTCGCGGTGGGGGAGCGCTGGGGGGTTGACCCCGGGCGCGACCTGGTTGGCTCCGCGAGCTGAAAGAGCATCGGGTCAGAGGTCGCCGGAGACGCCTGTCATGACGGCCTTCCTCGAGACGAGCTCCGACTGACGCTCAGACCACGGGAGCGAGACCGTTGGCTGCCGGCGCTCGTCCCTGTGTGTGCTCCCACTGCGCCTGGAGCATCTCGAGCTTCTGATCCTCGCCGTCGATTGCGGGGGATTTCGAACCCTGCACCGTCCTGCTTCTGCGTGTCGGAGGGTGTCCAGGTCCGTCAATCGGAGGCCTACATGCTGGTCCGCCGCAGCCGCTCATAGCCTCCCCCGCATGGACCGAGCCTGGTGGACCCTCGCAGGCACCTGCGCCGGACTCTTCGTGCTGATGCTCGACTCGACCGTAGTCGCGCTGGCGCTGCCGAGCATCCGCGGCGACATCGGTGCCGGCTCCAGCGGCCTGCAGTGGATCATGAACGCGTACTTGCTGGCGATCACGGTCTTCGTCGTCACCGCCGGGCGCCTCGGCGACATGTTCGGCCGCAAGCGCGTCTTCGTGGCCGGGATGCTGGCCTTCGCGGCGGGGTCGGCGCTGGCCGGCGCCGCCGGCGACGAGCACATGCTGATCGCCGGACGGGTGGTCCAGGGAATCGGGGCGGCGGCGATGCTGCCGCTCTCGCTGGCGATCGTCTGCAATGCCTTTCCGTCCGAGCAGCAGGCGCGGGCGCTGGGGATCTGGGCGGGGGTCTCGGCGGTCGCGCTGGCGATCGGCCCGCTCGCGGGCGGGGCGCTCGTCGACGTCGACTGGCGGCTGATCTTCTGGATCAACCTCCCGGTCGTCGCGGTCGGCGTCGCGATCACCCTCTTCGCGGCGCCCGAGTCGACCGACCCCGAGGCCGGCACCCATGTCGACCTGGCGGGCCTCGCCGCGCTCAGCCTCGGGTTGACGGCGATCGTGCTGGCCCTTGTCCAGGCGCGGGTCTGGCCGGCGGGGGCGGCGTTTGCACTCGGCGCTCTCGGGGTCGCCGGCCTGTACGGGTTCTGGGCGGTCGAGCATCGGGTGCGGGACCCGATCGTCGATTTCTCACTGTTCCGCAACGGCCCCTATCTCGGCGCCAGCGCCGCCGCCTTCGCCCTGGTCGGCTCCTACTGGACCGTGATGTTCTTCCAGCCCCAGTACCTGCAAGACGTGCGCGGCCATTCGGCGGTACTCGCCGGGCTGCTGATCCTGCCGATCACGGTGCCGATGATCTTCATCTCGCCGTTCTCGGGGAGGCTGATCAAGCGCTTTGGCGCGCGGGGCCTGATGACCGTCGGCATGGCCAGCGGCACCGCGGGCCTGATCGTCCTCACCCGGATCGGCCCGCACAGCTCCTATCCGTTGCTGCTCGCCGGATACCTGCCCTTCGGAATCGCCCTCGGCCTCGTCTACGCGCCGATGTCGACCGCGGCAATGGCCGCGATGCCACGCTCGAAGGTGGGGATCGCCTCCGGCGTGCTGGCGATGGACCGGGTGATGGCGGGGACGATCGCGCTCGCCGCCTCCGGCGCCGTCTTCCACGCGCTGCTCGAGGGGGGCGACGGCTTTGCCTCCGCGGTCGCCGGATCGACCTGGGTTCTGGCCGGGCTCTGCGGGCTCGGCGCCGTCCTGACCTGGGCCTTCGTCCGCGATCCCGACCCGCCGGGCCCGGACCCGTCGATCGCCGGAAACCCAGGCCCGGAGCAGCGTCAGCACCACCTGCACCATCGTCGCCTGCACCTCTGAGACGAATCTCCTTGACAAGACGAATTCCGATCTGTCCACCTGGGATTCGTCAGACCGCATTGCAGAGCCATATCTGCCATCCTTGACCACGATGTTTGCTGAGCCTGGGGATGAGCTTCACGAGTTGTCTGAACGTCAGGATCCCCGGCTCCTGAGGGCTCTGGACATCGTCGCCCCGGGCGGCGCGCTGCGCGAGGGAATCGACAACATCGTCCACGCGCGGACCGGCGGTTTGCTGGTCGTCGGCGACCCGAGCGACCTCTCCCATCTCTTCTCCGGCGGGATCAAGCTCGACATCGACTACACGCCGGCGATGCTCTACCAGGTGGCAAAGATGGACGGTGCGATCGTCCTCAACGCCGAGGCGACGAAAATCTCCTGGGCGAACGTGCAGCTGATGCCGGACCCGACGATCCTCTCCAGCGAGACCGGCACCCGCCACCGCACGGCCGAGCGCGTCTCCAAACAAACCGACGCTCTGGTCGTCGCGATCAGCCAGCGGCGCGACGTGGTCTCGCTCTACGTCGAGGGGACCAAGTACATCCTCCAGGACATCCCCGCGGTCCTCGCCAAGGCGAACCAGGGGCTGGCGACCCTCGACAAGTACCGGAAGCGGCTCGACCAGGTCTCGACCCGTCTCACCGTGCTCGAGTTCGAGGGCGGTGGCGTCCTCTACGACGCCCTCGCCGCCCTCCAGCGCGCCGAGCTGGTCACCCGGATGGCAGTCGAGGTCGAGCGCTACATCGTCGAGCTAGGCACCGAGGGCCGCCTGATCGAGATGCAGCTCGAGGAGACGATGGTCGGCGTCGCCGGCGAAAAGACCGCACTGATCCGCGATTACTCGGTCGAGGACTCCGAGCAGAACCTGGCCACCGTGATCTCCTCGCTCTCCCGGCTGCCGCACGAAGACGTCCTCGATTTCGGCCGCCTCGCCGAGCTGCTCGGCTACGACCGCAAGCTGAACACGCTGGACTTCCCCGTCGCGCCGCGGGGATACCGGCTGCTCGGTCGCATCCCCCGCATTCCAAAGCTTGTTGTCCAGAAGATCATCCACGAGCTGGGTGGGTTCGAGGAGGTCCTTGCGGCCTCCGACGCCGACCTCGAGGCAGTCGACGATGTCGGCCCGACCAGGGCCAAGGACATCCGCGAGGGGCTTCGCAGGCTGCGTGAGGTCGATCTGGTCGACAGGTACTCACAGAACTGACGGCGATTGGCGCCGTCGCACAACCGAAAGGAGCACGCGATTTCCGAGCTAGAGGAGGCCATGGAGGTAGGGCTCGAGGACGACGTTCCATACGTCTGCGACTTCGAGGAGGGCGACAAGGTCGTCTATCCCCACCACGGGGCCGGAATCGTGTTGAAAAAAGAGGGTCGCGAGCTGATGGGGGAGAAGCGTGAATACCTCACGATCAAGATCCTCCACAACGAACTGACCGTGATGGTCCCCTGCGAAAACGCCGGCGTTGCCGGGCTGCGCCGGGTGATCGACGAGGTCGAAATCAAAAAAGTCACCGACGTCCTCACCGACGACGTCTCGGAGATGCCGAAAAACTGGAACCGGCGCTTCAAGTACAACCGGGAGAAGATCAAGACCGGTGACGTGTTCGAGCTCGCCGAGGTGGTCCGCAACCTCGCCATTCGCGAGATGGAAAAGGGCCTCTCAACCGGTGAGAAGCAGATGTACACGCGCGCCAAGAAGATCCTCGCGTCGGAGTTCATGTACGCGCTCGACAAGGACGAGGACGGCGCCGAGGAGTACCTCGACGGCCTGTTGGAGGAGCGCTTCGCCGCAACGGCGTAGGCCTGTCACCGCGGTCATCGCGGCCGCCGGTTCCGGAGAGAGGCTCGGAGCCGGCGGCCCCAAGGCCCTCGTGCCGCTGGCAGGGCGGCCGATGGTCGGGTGGTCGATCGCGGCCTTCCGCCAGGCGGGGGTGGCGGCGATCGTCGTCGCCTCCCCGTCGGGCATGGGCGTCGCGATGTCCGAGGCGGTCGGCGAGGCCGGCACCGTCCGCGTCGTGGACGGGGGGGAGACGAGGTCGGCCTCGGTCGCCAACGCCCTGGCTCTGGTCGAGACCGAGTTGGTCGCGATCCACGACGCCGCCCGGCCACTGTTGACCCCGGAGCTCGTCGACGGCGTGATCGCTGCCCTCGAAGCCGACCCCGCCGCGGCCGGCGCGATCGCCGCGGTTCCCGTCACCGACACGATCAAGCGCGCCGATCGAGGCGTGGTCGCGGAGACGCTCGACCGCGATGTCCTCTGGGCGGCACAGACGCCCCAGGTGTTCGACGCGGCGGCTCTGCGGACAGCGCTCGCCGAGGCCCCGACCGGGCTCGAGCCGACCGACGAGGCGATGCTCGTCGAGGGGTCCGGGGGGACGGTGCTGCTCCATCCGACCGGCGCTGAGAACCTGAAGGTCACGACGCCGTTCGACCTGGCGCTCGCCGAGCGCCTGCTCGCCGAGCGCCGGCCCGGCTGACCCGGGATCAGCTCAGCAGGACCCAGACCAGCGCGGCGGCGAAGCAGAGCTGGCCGACGCCGAGAGCCACGCCGAAGGTGATCGCGCCGAGCGCCGCGGCGAGAGCCGTGCCGGCGGCGAAGGCACCGAGCATGATCGCGAGCTGCCGTGCCATCAGCCGGCCGGCGCCTTCGGTCTCTCCGCCGACAGCCCGGCGACCGCCCGCGAAGGGTCTGCCCGGTGCGCCTGCCGGCGGCGCATGTAGATACGCCGCTGGATGAACAGGGTGGTCACCCCGGCGAAGATGATCCCGGTCAGGTTGACGAGCAACTGGGCGACGGCGCCGCGCCACTCACTCCAATCGGCGAAGGCGACGGCGACGCCGATGTTGGCGGCGGCGGGGATCGTCGTCACCGAGATCAGGACGCCGACCAGCGCCCCCGACTTGGCCGAGGTCAGCGAGAGCATTCCGGCCGCTCCGGCGAAGCAGGCGACCAGGAAGGAGAACTCTTCCGGGTCGGAGATGAACTGGGTGAGTGGGTGATGGGTGGCGCTGAAGTCGTCGCCGATCATCCCGGTGGCGCGTGAGAGGAGGGTGAAGAGGAGGGCGGCGGTGATGCCGACCGGGAAGCCGACGACGAGCGCCCGCAGCGAGCGCCGGGCGACGTCAGGGCGCTTCTCGACGATCGCCACGCAGAGGGCTGCGAGGGGGCCGAACTCCGGCCCGACGACCATCGCGCCGATGATCAGGATCGGCGAGCCGAGGAAGATCCCGACAGAGGCGATCAGGCATGCGAGGACCATGAAGCAGAGGAAGCTCCCGCTGAGCTCGACGTTCTCGGAAGTGCGGGCCTCGACCTCCTCCCAGACGACCGCGTTCGCAGCGCGCCCGTGAGTGGCTCGCTCCGCCCGGGTGACCGTGTCGGAGAGCTGCGAGCCGATCTGGTCCATCGAGATCGAGCCGTCACGGGCGACGCCGAGCTCGCGCAGGTCGTTGATGACGACGCTGGCGTCCTCGCGGGCTATGTCGCAGAGGACGACGTCGCCGGCCGGCTTGTGCGCGGCAGCGACCAGGTGGATCAGGTTGCAGACCGACGGCGTCGCGTCGAGCATCGCCAGGACCTTCTCGATCCGGTCCGATGGGACGACGATCCGCAGATGGATCATGGCGGCAGGGTATCCACGCCCAGGGTCGCTTAGGCTCGCATCAGTGCTCACCGACTACCACCTGCACCTGCGCCCCGACGAGGAGGACACGCCGCCCGAGCGCTATTTCACCAGCGAGAACGTCGAGCGCTACCTCGATGCCGCGCGCGAGGCCGGGATCGCCGAGCTCGGAGTCTCCGAGCACATCCACCGGTTCACCGAGGCGCTCGAGATCTGGCAGCACCCCCACTGGCGCGACCAGGCACGCGACGACGTCGACGCTTACTGCGAGTTCGTCCGCGGCACCCCGCTGCGGCTGGGGATCGAGGCGGACTTCGTCCCCGCCGCTCTCGATCGCACGGCGAGCTTCCTCGAGCGCGATTTCGACTACGTCGTCGGCTCGGTCCACTTCCTCGGCGACGATGCGGTCGACCACCAGGGATGGGACATCTGGGAGGACCACGGCGACCCCGACCGGGTCTGGCGGCGCTACTTCGAGGCGCTCGCCGAGTGCGCCCGCTGCGGGCTCTTCGACATCCTCGCCCATCCGGACCTGGTCAAGGTCTGGGGCCGGGCCCGGCCGCTGCCCGAGCGCGACCTCCGCTCCTACTACGAGCCGGCGATCGAAGCGATCGCCGAGAGCGGCATCGCGGTCGAGATCTCCACCGCCGGCCTCCGCAAGCCGGTCGGCGAGCTCTACCCGTCGCGGGCCTTTGCCGAGATGTGCGTCGAGGCGGGCGCCTCGTTCGCCCTCTCCTCCGACGCCCACCTGCCGGAGCAGGTCGGCTTCGGCTATGACCGCGCGCTCGAGTTCCTCGACGACCTCGGCGTCGAGGAGATCTGCGTGTTCGACCGCCGCACCAGGCGGATCGAGCCGATCGGCCGGCAGCCTGTGGAGAATCGGGACTGATGGGAGTCGGGATCGGCTACGACAGCCACGCCTTCGCCGACGGGCGCCGGTTGATCCTGGGCGGGGTGGAGATCGAGCACGAGCGCGGCCTCGTCGGTCATTCCGATGCCGATGTCGTCAGCCACGCGGTGATCGACGCCCTGCTCGGCGCCTCCGGCACCCCGGGGGCCGCCGACATCGGCAGCCTCTTCCCCGACGACGATGAGCGCTGGCGCGACGCCGACTCGATCGACCTGCTGCGGACCGCCGTCGGCATCGTCGCCGGCCGGATCGTCAACGTCGACGCGACGGTGATCTGCGAGGAGCCGAAGGTCGGCCCATACCGCGACGAGATGGAGCGGATCCTCGGCGAGGCGACCTCTGCCCGGGTCACGATCAAGGCGACCACCAACGAGGGCATGGGGTGGATCGGCCGGGGCGAGGGAATTGCCTGCATCGCGGTCGCTTTCGTCGATAGCGAATAGTCTTCGCGGCCGCATGGCAAGTCTCAGCTCGATCGCCTCCAGCGCCCGTCAATCGATGTCCGACGTCGCCTTCGAGGCGAAGGTCCTGCACGAGGCGGGCATCCTCGAGCCGATGCGCCCCGACAAGGCCGCCAAGATGGGCATCACCTTCCTGCGCTGGGGCGCCTCGCCGGCGACCGGCATCGCCACGGCGGCCATCCACCACCCGAACGCGACCTTCATCGTCGACGAAAAGGGCTCGCTCACCTTCGAGCAGGTCCACCGCCGCTCGAATGCGCTCGCCCACGCCTTCGAGGCCATGGGAATCGGCCATGGCGACGGGATCGGGATCATGTGCAGGAACCACCGCGGCTTCATCGAGGCCACCCTGGCAGCGGCCAAGCTGGGCGCCAGCGCTCTCTATCTGAACACGATGTTCGCCGGCCCGCAGCTGGTCGAGGTGATGAAGCGCGAGGCCCCCAAGGCGCTCGTCTACGACGAGGAGTTCGACGGCCTCCTGGGGAGCGTCGACAGCCAGGTCCAGCGCGTGATCGGCTGGACCGACGGTGAGCCCTCCGGGCCGACCCTGGAGACGCTGATCGGCTCCCACGGCGACGCCGAGCTTAGCCCGCCGCCCGAAAAGCCGAGCTTCGTGATCCTCACCTCCGGCACGACGGGAACGCCGAAGGGCGCTCAGCGCTCCAGCCCCGACGGCCTGCTTGCCGTGGCCGCGATCATCGAGAAGATTCCCTACCGGGCGCGCGAGACGATGATGATCGCCGCGCCGCTCTTCCATTCCTGGGGCTTCTTTCATTTCGTCATCAGCCTGCCCACCGCCTCGACGATCGTCCTCCGCCGGCGCTTCGACCCCGAGCAGACGCTGCAGGCGGTCGAAGACCACCGGTCCAACGTTCTTGCCGTCGTACCGGTCATGGTCCAGCGCATCCTGCAGCTCGACGGCGAGGCGCTCGGGCGCCATCGCCTCGCGGACCTGCGGATCACCTCGCTTTCGGGCTCGGCCCTGCCGGGTGAGCTGGCGCTCGAGTGGATGGACCGCTTCGGCGACAACATCTACAACCTCTACGGCTCGACCGAGGTCTCCTGGGCGACGGTGGCGACCCCGGCCGACCTGCGCGCCGCCCCGGGAACCGCGGGAAAACCGCCGCGCGGAACCGTGGTCAAGCTCTTCGACGAGAACGGTCGCGAGGTCCCACGCGGCGAGGTCGGGCGGATCTTCGTCGGCAACGAAATGGCTTTCGAGGGCTACACCGGAGGCGGCGGCAAGGAGATCATCGACGGCCTCTTCTCGAGCGGCGACGTCGGCCACTTCGACCCGGCCGGGCGCCTCTTCATCGACGGGCGCGACGACGACATGATCGTTTCCGGCGGCGAGAACGTCTTCCCGCGCGAGGTCGAGGACCTGCTCGCCGACCACGACGGGGTGGTCGAGGTAGCGGTGATCGGCGTCGAGGACGAGCAGTTCGGCCAGCGCCTCAAGGCTTTCGTGGTCGTCGAGGCCAGCGTCGAGGTCAGCGAAGACGACCTCAAGGCGCACGTGAAGGCGAACCTCGCCTCCTACAAGACGCCGCGCGAGATCGAGTTCCTCGACGAGCTGCCGCGCAACGCGACGGGCAAGGTCCTCAAGCGCGAACTGCACTCGCGCGAGGCCCAGCCCAAATAGCGCCCCCGCCGCTTTCTTCCGGCGCAAATTGCGGCATTTGCGCATGGCAACCCCGCCGGTGGCCGTAGTAGTTTCAGCGCACGGTGTGCGAGGCGATCAGATGAGCGAGCCGGCGGTGCGTCTTGACGGCGTCAGAGAGGCGACCGACGAGCTCAGCGGTGTCGCCGGCCAGGCCCTTGAGTGGGTCCGGGTGAGCGAGGAACGGGTCGCCCGCGCCGAGGCGAAGACCGAGGAGGTCCACGCCGAGCTCAAGCAGCGGGCGATGCAGACGCTGGAGAAGATCGGCGCCGAGGGCCGCGAGCGGATCGCCGCAGAGCGCAAGCTGCGCAAGGAGGCAGACCAGCGCGCGACCACCGCCGAGCGCGCCCGCGACCGGGCTGAGCGGAGCTTCGAGCAGGCGCGCGTGAGCGAGCGGGGCGATCGCGAAGCCCTCGCCGCCGAGATCGCCGCACAGAAGGAGCGCGCCGAAGAGGAGCGCGCGCAAACCGTCAAGCAGCTCGGCGAGGAGGCGGAGAAGCGCCTCTCCAAGACGGTCGTCGAGGTCCGGTCCGAGGCCGACAGCCGGGTCGCCGCGGCGGAGCAGCGTGCCGCGGAAGCCGAGGCCGCCGCCGAGGAGTCGAGGCGGATCGCGATCAAGATCGAGTCGGAGATCGAGGAGCGGGTGATGCAGGGGACCGAGGACGTCAGGCGCGAAGCCGACGAGAGGGTCCGGCAGCTGGTCGAGAAATTCGAGGGCGAGGCGGAGGAGCTCGCCCGTGCCCGTGCGCACGACCAGCTCGAGGCGGAGAGTGACCGCATCCGCAGGCAGGCCGAGCAGCGCGAGGATCGCGCCCGGCAGGTCGCCGAGGACGAGATCAAGGCCAGCGCGACCAAGGCGCGCCGCGAAGCCCTCGCGGCGGCCGAGGAAACAGCGCCCTCATGGGCCGACCGGGACGAGCAGGAGTCCACGGTCAGCGGCTACCGAACCTTCTGAGCGGTCCGGGCGGCGCGTAAGCTGCGCCCCGCGATGCGCGAGGTTCGGATCAAGGACACCCTGAGCGGCGAGGTTGCCGCGGTCACACCGGTCGATGGCGCGGTCGGCATATACGCCTGTGGCCCCACCGTCTACAGCCGCATCCACATCGGCAATGCCAGGCCATTTGTCGTCTTCTCTCTGTTCTCGCGCTTCCTGCGCTCCGAGGGCTACGAGACCAAGCTCGTGGTCAACGTCACCGACGTCAACGACAAGATCTATACGGCCGCCGGCACAGCCGGCGAGCGGTCCGCCGAGTTCGCGGCGCGGATGACCGCCGCCTACCTCGAGGACACCGAACGGCTCGGGCTGGGCCGCCCGGACGCGGAGCCGCTGGCGTCGGAGGAGATCGACGGGATCGTCGGGCTGATCGCGGAGTTGGTCGAGGGTGGCCACGCCTATGCCTCCGGGGGCGACGTCTACTTTCGCGTCGGCAGCTTTGACGACTACGGCAAGCTCTCCAACCGCCGGCCCGAGGACATGGATCAGGGCGAGGAGGCGGGCGCGGAGACGCTGAAGGAGAGCCCGCTGGACTTCGCACTTTGGAAAGCCCACAAGGAGGGGGAGGACACCAGCTGGGACTCGCCCTGGGGCCCCGGCAGACCCGCCTGGCACATCGAGTGTTCGGTGATGGCCGAGAAGGAGCTCGGCGCCGCCTTCTCCATCCACGGCGGCGGCTCGGACCTCGTCTTCCCGCACCACGAGAACGAGATCGCCCAGTCGGAGGCTGCCGGGCGGCCGTTCGCCCGAGTCTGGATGCACAACGGCATGGTCGAGACCGAGGCGGAGAAGATGTCGAAATCCGACGGCAACATCTTCCAACTCTCCGAGGCGCTCGACCGTTACGGGCGCGAGGCGGTCGTCCTCTATCTGATCTCGGGGCACTACCGGCAGCCGCTCGCCTTCGGGCCGGAGCAGTTGGAGGAATCAAAAGCCAGGTGCGAGCGGATCAGGAACTTCTTCAGGGAGCAGCAGGCGGTGGGAGGGTCCGGGGAAGTCCCGTCAGAGCAACAGCGGGGAGGCTCTGCCGGGACTTCCCCGAACCCTCCCCCGGCGGAGCGCCTGGAGGCGTTCAAGAAGGCGCTTGCCGACGACTTCAATACCCCGAGGGCTCTGGCCGAGGTCTTTGAGCTGGTTGGGGCCGCGAACAGGGGGGAGGCCGTCGGAGCGGCGGAGGCTCTGAACGAGATGCTCGGACTTGTCGGTCTCGGCACCCTTTCCGAGCCGGAAGAGGGAGCTGAGGTCGACGATGAGGCACGGGCTCTTCTGGATCAGCGCGAGGAGGCTCGGGGGGCAAAGGACTTCGAGCGGGCCGATGAGATCCGCGACCGGCTGGCCGACCTGGGCTGGGACGTGCGGGATTCGGCCGACGGCGCGCGCTTGGTCCGCCGGGCATGATGGCCGCGTCGCAGACGATCTACGGGAAGCGCCCGGTGGCCGAGGCGGAACATGGGCGGCGCGCGGTGCGGCGGGTCTGGCGCGCTCCGGAGGCCTCCGCCGAGGAGCTCGAGCGGCTCTGTGGCTCGCCGGACCACCAAGGCGTGGTCGCCGAGGTCGACCCCTATCCGTACGCCGACCCGAAGGCACTAGCGTCGGGAGGCGGCCTCGTCGTCGCCCTCGACCAGGTCCAGGACCCGCGCAACCTCGGCGCCGTCGCCCGCTCGGCGGAGGCGGCCGGGGCGGCCGGCCTCGTCGTCCCCGAGCGGCGCGCCGCCGAGGTGACCGCCGCCGCCTGCAAGGCATCGGCGGGCGCGGTCGAGCACCTGGCGATCGCCCACGTTCGCAACCTGGCCGACTGGTTGGCGGAAGCGAAGCAGGGTGGAGCCTGGATCTGGGGAGCCGACCCGGAGGCCCCGGCGCGACCGTGGGATGTGGATCTCTCCGGCCCGACGGTCCTCGTCCTCGGTGGCGAGGGGGCCGGCATACGGCCGCGGGTGGCGGCGGCCTGCGACGGCCTCGTGTCGCTGCCGCGCCTCGGTTCGGTCGCTTCCCTGAACGTCTCCGCGGCGGCCGCGGCGCTCCTTTTCGAGGCCGTCAGACAGCGAAGCTGAGCTTCTAACACCTGCAACGGCGGTTGCAGAGATTTGCGCCTGGGGTTGACAGAACTCCGCGCGCACGTAAACTAACGCGCCAACAAGGGTGAACCTCAGCTTGAGTCTGAGATTGACCCGGAAATAAAGGGCGCCTCGGGGGAGGTAAGCGGCGCCACGACCCTTCGCAAGGAGAAGGATCTGTGGCTCTATCTACGCCTACGCAGGAAATGCGGCTCCCGTCCGGGCGCCTCAATGGCTCCATCCGTCCCTCTGAAGCTAACTCTCAACCTGAGCTTGACGATCATTATCTGGTCGCCCTGGCAAAGGAGGGGAGGACCGATGCCTACGACGCGATCGTCCGCCGCTACCGCGGCTTCGTCCGTCTCAAGGCCTCCTCCTATTTCCTGCTCGGCGGCGAGGCCGACGACCTGATCCAGGAAGGCCTGCTGGGCCTCTACAAGGCGATCCGCGACTACCGCACCGATCGTGAGTCGAGCTTTCGCAACTTCGCCGAGCTCTGCATCACGCGCCAGATCATCACCGCGGTGAAGACCGCGACCCGCAACAAGCACACGCCCCTCAACCAGTACGTCTCGTTCAGCCAGACCCCGGCAGCCGCCGGCGACTCCGACACCACCCTCGACGAGATCCTGCCCGGGCCGACGGTCTTCGACCCGGTCAATCAGGTGATCGCGACCGAAGAGCTCGAGAGCCTCGTGTCGTGCCTGTCGGGCGTCTCCGGCGTGCTCTCGGAGCTGGAGAGCAGCGTCCTCTCGCTCTACCTCGACGGCCACTCATATGAGGCGACCGCCGAGCGGCTCGAGTGCGACACAAAGACGGTCGACAACGCCCTGCAGAGGGTCAAGCGCAAGGTCGGCGCCCACCTTGAGTCCCGCGAGGTTCCACTCTAGAGAGCCGGCCCCGGCAGGTCGCCGATCACGTACTCGAGCAGTTCACGCCCGTGGTCGGAGGCGACGGCGACGTCGTCGGCCTTGACTCGGACCCGGTGCAGCGACTGCATGCGCAGCACGTCCCCGTCGACCCGGTGGTTGGGGAAGACCCCCGCGTAGGAGACGCCGAGCCGCTCGAGGTGTCCCGAGACCAGGGCCGTCGCCGGTAGCTGCAGGGGAAGGTCCACGTAGACGGCATCTAGGCAGGCGCGATGGAATAGGTGGTGGCGCTCGGCGGCGATCGCCGCCTCGAGGTCGGCGCCCGGCTGCTCGACCGTGACCAGGGCGAGGTTGTGGTCCTCGTCGATCGCGACATGGAGCTCGGTGCGCTCCGGGAGCTCGCAGTCCGATGCCGGCTCCGCCAGAATTCCCCGCAGCCCGCAAGCCTCCAACGTTCGGCCGATCACCTCGCGGTGGCGGTCCGGGGCGAAGACCTGGCGCTCGTGGCCGTCGTTGAGCTTCGCGTAGAAGAGCGCGGCCGATTGCCGCCGCGCGGGCCCGCCGGCGGCAGCGTCGTTGGCGACGCTGGCGGGTATCCAGCCGAGCAGGAAGCCTGTCTCGTGGGCGCCGAGCTCGACGTTGGCGCGCTGGCTGTAGGGGTGGGCGGCCGTCGCCTCGCTGAACAGGCCCGCCATGCCTCCCGCCTGTGCCCAGTCCATCAGGTAGCGCTTGGTACGGGTGAAGAGGTGCTGACCGCGCGCGGCAGGCGTGGTCACCGCCTGCCCACAGTGCCCGACCGCGTCCTCGGGCTCGGCGAGGCTCATGCCCTCGTGGCAGAGCAGCTCTCCGGACGCGGTCTCGGCGATGCACGAGACGTAGGTCCCGTCGGCGAGGCGCGCCCGGACGGTCTCCTCGTCGTAGACCCAGGGGACGTCGTAGCTGTCGCCGTAGGCGGCCCGGATCGCCCCGCAGAGCACAGCCCCCTCCTCCGGTCGCAGGAACCGGAACACCGCGTCGTGCCTCGCCTCAGACGTCTCCATGCCCTCTATATTCGGCGACCTGCCCGCCTAGCTCAACTGGTAGAGCACCGCTCTTGTAAAGCGGAGGTTGCAGGTTCGATTCCTGTGGCGGGCTTTGCGGCCCCGTAGGGCGACCCTCCGCGCTCAGCAGATCAGTTCGAGTTCAAGGCACAGTTCGGAAACGGTTTCTTCGTTCTTGGTCAGGTCGGAGTCGATTCCGTCGACCCTCGCTTCGAGGTCGGCGACGCTGTTCAGTTCTTCTCGCAGTTCGCCGAGTTCGGATTCGAGAAAGCTGTAATCGGGCGCTTCGACCGAGCCTTCGGGGCCTTCTGCACCGCGCGGCCCCGGCTTTCCCCGCTCCCCCTTCGCCCCCTGTGGCCCGGTGTCCGCGAGCAGCGTGATCCCGGAGCCGATCGCGGCACTCAGGGCGCAGACGCCGATCAGCGCCCAGATCGCCACCCGCCGCGAGACGACAAGGCTGCTCCCGTCCTCCACCGGTGCCTAGCCGGCGCTCGTGTCCGAGCCCAGGACGCGGGCCTTCTCGGCGGCGAACTCGTTGTCGTCGAGGACGCCCTTCTCGTGCAGCGCGGCGATTCGCTCGAGTCGGGCGATGCGCGCGTCGGGATCGGCGGCCGGCCCGACCGCGGCGCCACCGGCGGCATCATCAGCTCGACCTCCCGCGTCACCGCCGCGATCGCCGCTTCCATCGGGCATACGCACCTCGGGCAGCCGGCTGCCGAGTTTCGAAGCCCGCTCGCCGATGTTGGCGCTCTTCACGGCGCCGACCATGCGGTCGCGCGTGTGGCCGAAGACGTCGTGGAAGGTCGCGTCGGGATATTCCTCGAAGGTCTGCCGGCGCAGCTCGTGGATGCCATACGCGGCGAGCCCGGCGATGACGAGCGTGGTCAGGAACGAGCGCAGGCCCTGGGTCGGCGCGGAGAGGAAGTAGACGCCGACGACGACCGCCAGCCCGGCGTAGACGTAGGCCGGGAACTCGCGCAGCGGCGGCGCCAGCACGCGCCGGGTCCCTTTCGCCGAGCCGGTCGGCGAGGCAAGCCACCCGGCGATGCCGAAGAAGACGCCGATCACGATCACCGTCGTCGCGATGCTCGTCATCAACGACGTCGAGATCGACCATGCGTGTTCGGCCGCCGGCTTGACGCTCTCGTTGACGACCAACTGGTTTACGACGATGCCTCCGGCGACCTCGCGGAAGACGATCACGGCGAAGCCTGCGGCGACCAGCCCGACCCCGCAGAAGAGCACGGTCACCCAGCGTTCGTCGCGCGAGAGGTAGATCGCGATCGCGAAGAAGATGAAGGTGAGCAGCGAGAACACGATCGCCAGCCCCTTGACCGCGGCGGCGATGTTTTGCGCGGTCTTCAGCTGGTCGGAGCGCAGAATCGTGATCTGGCCCGCGTCGGGGGGCAGCTTTTCCGCCAATGACTGGCCGATCCCGACCTGCCCGGCGAGGTTCGTGACCAGGCTGCCGAGGTTGAGGCTGACGTTCCCTTCGTCGGTCGACACCGCTTCCTTCTTGTTTTCGAGCACGTCGACGAGCTGCCTGTGGGCGGTGCTGTTGGCGTCCTCCCAGAGGCCCTGCGCGGTCGAGGTTTCGAGCAGCGTTTCGGCGCCGCCGCCGGCGACCGAGCGCAGCCCGCCCGAGAGGGGGCCTGCGAACTGCTTGGTTTCGCCGGGCAGGATCCCTTCGATTTCCTTTTCGACGTCGACGTTCGTGTAGAGCTGATCGACGAGGTAGTCGGCGACCGCCGAGCGGATCGTTTCGTCCTGGATCAGCTTGTCGCTGGTGCCCACCCAGTCGCTCGTGTTGAGCGCCTGGCGTTCGACCCAGATCGCGAAAACGCTGATGAAAGCGAGCACCGATCCGACCGCTATGAGCGCCTTCACCGTTCGTCGTCGCCCGCGGCTCATTCGCGTGTGATGCTATACGTGGGCAATGAAGCTGGAGGGGATTCACCACATCACCGCGATCACCGCCGACGCGCAGAGCAACGTCGATTTCTACGCCGGTGTTCTCGGTCTCCGCCTGGTCAAGAAAACGGTCAATCAGGACGATCCGACCGTCTACCACCTCTTCTTCGCCGACGAGAAGGGCAGCGCCGGCTCCGACCTCACCTTCTTCGAGTTCCCTGGCGTGCCGCCGGGGCGGGCGGGCGCCGGCGATGTGTACCGGGTCGTCTGGAGGGTCGGCTCGGACGAGGCCCGCGACTTCTGGGAGAAGCGCCTCGCCGCCGCCGGACTCGACTCCGCGCGAGAGGGAGACGGGCTGGTCTTCTCCGACCCGGAGGGCCTCGAGCACGAGCTCCTGGTGGTCGAGGTAGCCGACGAGCCCCTGATCGCCGATCACCCCGAGATTCCCGCCGACCTGGCGCTGCGAGGTTTCCACGCGGCTCGCGCCTACAGCGCGGCGCCCGACGCCAGCGCCGGGCTTCTCGAGGCGCTCGAGTTCGAGCAGGTCGACGGCGCCTGGGAAGCGCGCGGCTCCACTCGTGGCGGCCGTCTTCTCTACGACGACCCGCCCGCCGAGGGCTCACTCCAAGGGGCAGGCAGCGTCCATCACATCGCCTGGGCCTCGACCATCGACGAGCACGACGAGTGGCGCCAGCGGGTGATCGCCGCCGGCGGCCGGCCGACCCCGGTCATCGACCGCTTCTACTTCCGCTCGATCTATTTCCGCGAGCCCAGCGGCGTCCTCTTCGAGATCGCGACCCTGGGCCCGGGCTTCACAGTCGACGAGCCCCTTGAGCACCTCGGCGAGAAGCTCTCGCTGCCCCCTGACTTCGAGCACCTCCGGGACCAGGTCGAACCGAACCTGCGCCCGGTCGTCAGCCCGCGCCAGGGGTGATCGCCGCCGAAGCGGCGTCCGGCTTTACCTGGCGCGACGCCGGCCGGCTGGTCATCTTCAGGTCCGGCGCCCTGGCGGACGCGCCGACGCTGCTCGCCGAGCACGGTTTCGCGACCTTCGAGCTCCTGACCACCGAGCGCGCTTTCGATTCGGAGCTCGAAGCGGCTGCGGCCTCGACGCGGAACGTCGGCCCGGGCCAGGTGCCGCGGACGGCGGCCGACCTGCTCGACGCGGTCGGTGGCGACGCCTACGTCGCCCATGGCGGCGGCCGAGTGATCGACACGGCGAAGGCCCTCGCCGCGGTGACGGGGGCCGCGGTCGCGGCGATCCCGACAACGCTCTCCGGCGCCGAGATGACCGGCATCCACCGGCTCCCCTCAGGGGCCGAGGACCGCGCGAAGGGACTGGTCCGGCCGCGCGTCGTGATCGCCGATCCCGAGCAGATGACCGGCCTGCCGGAGCCGATGCTGCGGGCCAGCGCGATGAACGCGCTCGCGCACGCCGCCGACTCGCTCTACACGCCCTTTGCCAACCCGGTCTCGCGGTCCACCGCCCTGCGCGGTGCCGAGCTGATCGCCGGCTCGCTCGACCAGGAGCGGGAGGACCGTGACAGGGCGGCCCTGGCGCTCGGGGCGATCCTCTCCGGCTACGCGATCGACTCGGGCATGTTCGGCCTTCACCACGTCGCCTGCCAGACCCTGGTCCGGGTCTGCGGCAGCCCTCACGCCGAGACCAATGCGGCGATCCTGCCGAGGGCGATGGCCCTGATGGCGAGCCGCGCCCCGCGGCAGATCGCGGACCTGGCGGCGGCGCTGGGAACGGCGCCCGAGGCAATCGAAGATCGCATCCTCGGCCTCGGCGGCGACCCGGCCGGCCTCGGCGCCCTCGGCGCCGACCGCTCGCGGCTGGGCGAGGCCGTCGCGGCGATGCTCGAACGGCCCGAGCTCGGCTTCAGCCCCGGCGGCATCGGCGCCGAGGACCTGACCGCGATGGTCGAAAGCGCCTGGTAACCAGGCGCCGGGCTCCGTGTAGGCCACGTACGTGACCCCCGAGCGTCTCGAGCGCTACCACCGCTATACCCGCAGGCACGGAGTCAACTGGCCGCTCTACCTGCTCGCGCGGGTGTTCATGACGCCGTTCTTCCTCGTCTACTTCCGCTACGTGCGCTTCGGGCGCGAGCACGCGAGGCTGCGGGGAGGGGTGATCGTCGCCGCCAATCACCGCAGCTTCCTCGACCCCTTTGCGATCGGTGGTGCCTTGCCCTGGCGGCGGCCGATGAACTACGTCGCCAAGGTCGAGCTCTTCGAGCGCCGCTGGCAGGCGTGGATCCTCTCGCGGCTCGGCGCCTTCCCGATCCGCCGCGGGGAGTCCGACGAGGAATCGGTCGAAACCGCCCGCATGGTCGTCGAAAGGGGCGGCACCGTCTGCATCTTCCCCGAGGGCACCAGGATCCGTTCGGGGGCCCTGGCCTCGCCGAAGCGCGGGGTCGGGCGCCTCGCCCTGCAGACGGGCGCGCCGGTGATCCCGACCGCCGTCCTCGGCACGGAACACGTGCGGCGCGGCTGGCGGATCCGGCCACGCAAGGTCAAGGTGCGCCTCGGCAAGGCGATGACCTTCCCGCGGGCGGAGTCGCCATCGCCTGCCCTGGCCGAGACCGTCACCGGCCGGATCTGGCCCAACGTCGAGCTGCAGTGGGAGGACCTCGGCGGCCTGCCGCCGATGCGACGCGCCGCCGTGATCGGCGCCGGCAGCTGGGGCACCGCCGTCGCCGTCCTCCTCGCCCGCGGCGGCCTCGATGTGCAGCTCGGGACGCGCAGCGGAGAGCAGGCGGCGGAGATCAACGAGGCCCGCGAGAACCAGGGCTACCTGCCGGGGGTCGCGCTTCCCGGGTCGGTCAGGGTGCGCCAGTCGGCCAAGATCGAGCTCGCCGGAATCGACCTGGTCTGCCTCGCGATCCCCTCCAGCTCGCTGCCCCAGGGGGTCGGCACGATCGCCGACCGGGTCGGCGATCGCACCTCGGTGCTGCTGCTGACCAAGGGCTTGATCCCGCCGCAGGCCCAACTCCCGGCCGAGTACGTGGGGGAGCGCGTGCGCGCCAGGGCGATCGCCTGTCTCGGCGGCCCGGCGCTGGCGCGCGAGGCGGTCTCCGGCTCGGCCGCCCTCGTGCTCGGCTCCGCCGATCCCGACCTGCGCAGCCAGCTCGGGGGCGTGTTCGACCGGGCGGGCCTCGTCTGTGAGCGCTCCGCCGACGTCACCGGAGTCGAGATGGCCGGCGCGGCCAAGAACGCGGCGGCGCTCGCCGCCGCTGCCGCGCAGCCGCACGGGATGAACGCGGCTGGCATCGCCGCGGCCGAGATCTGGCGCGAGTGCACCGGCTACGCGCTCGAGCGCGGCGCTCAGCTCGAGACCTTCTCCGGCCTGGCGGGCGTCGGCGACCTGACCGCGACGATGATGGCCCCGAGCAGCCGCAACCGCCGCGCCGGAGAGTTGCTCGGCACGGGGACACCGGCCGAGGAGATACCGGCGCTGATCGGGCAGGCCTCGGAGGGCCTCGACGCGGTCCCTCTGCTGGCGGAAGCGATCGCGGCGGCCGGCTGCCCCTCGGAGGCCCTCGAGGGGCTCACCGCGCTGATACGCGGCGATGTGGACCCCGATGCCTGGATCGCCGGCCTGCGCCAGGTCGAGCGCTCGCGGAGGGCGGCATGAGCGCAATAGGCTGCGTCGATGAGCGAGAGCTTCGAGCCGTCCAATCTCGACCCGGCCGCCAAGGCCGAGCTGGACAAGGCCTTCGAAGAGCTCTACCGGGCTCACCTTCGCGACGTCTATTCCTACGCCTACTACCGGGTCGGCAACCAGCACGACGCCGAGGACCTGACCGAGCAGGCCTTTCTGCAGGCGTATCGGCACTTCGACCGGGCCCGGCGCGAGTCCGACGGCAGGCCGTTGCGGCCATGGCTGATCCGCATCGCCCACAACCTCGCCTCGAACTACTACCGCGATCGCGCCCGCCGGCCGCAGACCCCGCTGGAGAACGCCGACCCGATCGCCGCCCGGCACGGGACCGAGGCGATCGCCGAGGGGCGGGAGGAGCTGCGCCAGGTGATGGAGAACCTCGAGCACCTTCCCGACGACCGCCGCGAGGCGCTGATCATGCGCTTCGCGCTGGGCATGGACAACCGCGAGATCGCCCGCGCCCTGGGCCGCACCGATGGCGCGACCAAGGTCCTGATCCACAGGGCGATCAAACAGCTGCAGGAGCAGATGGGGGAGGGGGACGATGACTGACGTAGAGCGGATGCTCACCGACGCACTGCGGCCGATCGAGCCGCCGGAGCGGCTGAGCGGTCGGGTCGAGGACACCCTGGGAGCGATCACCCAGGCGGCGGCAGAGGAGCTCTCGGACTGGGCTGAGGAGCTTTCCGAGAGCGAGCTTCGGGCCCTGCGCGACCCGCGCAACTGGGTCCGCCCGGTGGTCGCGGTCGGCGCCGGCTCTGTAGCCACCGGGGCGCTGGTCCTGCTCGAGATGCGCCGTCGCGGTCGTCAGCAGGCCAAGGGCGGCCTGCGCTCTTTGGCCGGCCGGGTCAGGCCCTAGCCGGCCACGCGCGGCGCATCCTGCCGGGGGCCGGGCTTCCCAGCGCGGCGGCGATGCCCAGCAGCCCGACTCCGACGTGGAGGAAGTTGTCGGCGGTGCTGACCGGCAGAAAGCCGAGGATGGCCTCGCCGCTGCCGATCGCGAATCCCCAGATCGCGATCACCACGTAGGCGGCGCCGAGCCAGAGCGCGTAGCGCCTCGCGGCGAAGCCGGCGACCAGGAGGCCGAGGGCCCCGGTGAGGAAGTGGAGGACGTTGCTCCAGCCGTTGACCGCGAAGGCCCCCAGGGCTTCCCCGACTTCGCCCGGGGAGCCGAAGGAGTGCGAGTAAAAGAAGCCGAGGATCCCGACGACGACGAGGCCGCTGCCGATCAGGGTCGCGTAGAGCCTCGCGGGGCTTGCCTCGGCCATGGAGGGGCGATTGTAGGCTCCGCCGACCGATGGCGCAGACGTGTTACCGACATCCGAACCGAGAGACCGGCGTCTCCTGCTCATCCTGCGGGCGCCCGATCTGCCCCGAGTGCATGACCCCCAGCCCGGTCGGGATGCGCTGTCCCGAGTGCGCCGGGCAGCGCACCAGGGTGACCGTCGGCGTCCCCTCGGAGAACGCGTTCGCCCGCGCCCCTGCCACCTTCGTCCTGATCGCGATCAACGTGATCGTCTACCTCATCGAGGTCGCGACGAGCCACGGCGGTCTCACGCGGGAAGTCGACTCGTCGCTGGTCTCCGAATTCGGCCTCTTCGGGCCATCGGTCGCCGAAGGCGAGTGGTACCGCCTGCTGACGTCGGCATTCCTGCACGCCAGCCTCTTCCACGTCGGCGGCAACATGCTCCTGCTCTTCTTCCTGGGGCGAATCCTGGAGCCGGGGATCGGCACCGTGCGCTTTCTCCTGATCTACATGGTCGCCCTGTTCGCGGGCTCCCTCGGGGCCCTGATCGCGACTCCCGACGGTCTCTCCATCGGTGCCTCGGGCGCGGTATTCGGGATTCTCTCGGCGACCTTCGTGATCGCCCGCGGGCGGGGCGTCGATGCCCTCGCCTCCTCTGTCGGCATCCTCTTGCTGCTCAACCTCGCCTTCAGCTTCGGCGTTCCCGGGATCAGCATCGGTGCCCACCTCGGCGGGCTGGTCGCCGGTGCCGTCTGCGCCGGCCTGATCATCGCCGGAGAGCGGGGCATGCTCGGCGCCCACCACCGCGCCGCCGAGCTGGTGGCGATGAGCGCGCTCGGAATCCTCGCGGTGGTCGCCTCGATAGCCGTGGCCTGAGCCGGGCTCAGGCCGTGCCGCCGAGTGCCGCGGGCGCGCGCACCTCGGCGAAGGCGAGATTCCCCGGCTGGGGGGCGAGATCGGGGTGGAAGAGATGGGCGAGCAGCTCGACGCCGTCGACCAGTCGCGGCCCCGGCCGGGAGAAGGAGGAGGCGGCGTCGACGGCGAACACCCGCGTCGCCCCGAGGCCCTCGATCCGTGCCCAGTGCTCGATCGCCTGCCGCCTGGCGTCCTCGACGTACCAGCCGCAGGGCATCGCGACCACCACGTCGGCTCCCAGGCCGGTCAGCTCCCCCCAGCGGACCTCCGGTGACTTCAGGCCCGGCGGGCCTGCGACGTCCTCGCCGCCGGCGATGGAGATCATCTCCGGCAGCCAGTGACCGCCGACGAACGGGGGGTCGAGCCACTCGAGGGCGATGACCCGCGGCCGCCCGGCCTCGGAAACCGCGCCTCTGACCGCGGCCAGGCGGCCCTCGAGCTCACCGCGCAACTCGCGCCCTTCGTCCGCGATCCCCGCCGCCTCGGCGAGCAGGACGACGTCGTCGAGCATCTCACCGAGCGTGCTCGGGTCCTGCTGCACGACACGTGGCGAGCCGGGCAGGCGGGCCGCCACCGAGACCACGTCTTCGTAGGAGACGGCGCACACCTGGCAGATCGCCTGGGTGACGATCAGGTCGGGCTCCAGCCGCTCGAGCAGCTCCTCGTCAAGCTCGTACAGGGCGCGGCCCTCGGCGACGGTGGCTTTCACCGCCAGGTCGATCTCGGCGGCTTCCAGTCCGGAGGGAAGGACGGTCCTCGTCAGCTGCGGTAGGGAAGCGACCGCGGGTGGGTAGTCGCACTCGTGGGTGACCGCGACGACACTGTCTCCGAGGCCGAGGGCGAAGAGCATCTCGGTCGCCGATGGCACCAGGCTGGCAATCCGCATGACGCAAAAGCTATATTCCCTACGCCGAATGGCCGAAGACGACCTCCCCCGAAGTACCGGGCCAAATAGCTCATGAGCGTCCTCCTGCTCGTCCTCCTGCTTTTGCTGGTTGCGATCAACGGATTTTTCGTTGCCGCCGAGTTCGCCCTTGTCCGTAGTCGCCGCGGGAAGGTCGAACAACTCGCCGAGGAAGGCCTGAGTGGCGCCGACACGGTCGTTTCCCAACTCGACCGGATCGACGAGTCGCTGTCCTCCTGTCAGATCGGCATCACCGTCGCCTCGATCGGGATCGGCTTCCTCGGCGAGCCCTCGCTGGCCAAGATCCTCGAGCCGATCTTCGGCGGTCTCTCCCACGGGGCCGCGGTCGGCCTCTCGGTGGCCCTCGCCTTCGCCTTCGTGACCGCGATCCACATCAGCATCGGCGAGCAGGTGCCGAAGATGCTGGCGATCAGCAACGCCGAGCGCACCGCCCGCCGGGTGGCTCGCCCGCTGAGCCTGTTCGAGACGTTCTCGCAGCCGCTGACCAAGGGGCTGAGCGCGATCTCGAACGCGGTCGTGCGGCTCTTCGGCGTCAACCCGCGCGACCTCGAAGAGCACCACACGGCGGAGGACGTGAAGCAGATCATCGACAGCTCCAGCCAGGGCGGCACCCTCGACCCGGGCGAGGCCGGCATGCTCGGCGGGGTCTTTCACCTGCACGAGCAGGAGGCCCGCGAGGTGATGACGCCGATCCCCGCGGTGGTGACGGTTGACGCCTCGGAGAGCGTCGAGACTGCGCTGCGCCGGTGCGTCACATCGGGGCACACCAGGCTGGTCGTGATCGAGGACGACAACCCTGACCGGGTCAAGGGGATCGTCCACAACAACAGCCTCGCCCGCCGCTTCATGGACGACGGCCCCGAGGCGAAGATCGAGCCGGTCGTCCGCGAGGCCGTGATCGTCCCCGAGACACGGCCGCTCGACGACCTTCTGCACGACCTACAGGTCCAGCGCACCTCACTCTCGGTCGTCGTCGACGAGTACGGGCGCACGGTCGGCATCGTCACGGTCGAGGACATCCTCGAGGAGGTGGTCGGCGAGATCGAGGACGAGACCGACCCGCGGGCGGGGGCGATGCGCAAGCTCAGCAATGGCGACTGGTTCATTCGCGGCCATGTCTCGCTCGGGGATCTCGCCGACGCCGGCATCGAGCTGCCTGTCGACACAGACGCGTACAACTCGGTCGGCGGCTACGTCTTCGGTGAGCTCGGCCGACTGCCCAAGCGCGGCGACTCGATCCAGGTCAACGGCTACACGCTGCGGGTCGAGTCGGTGCGTGAGAACCGCATCGAGGCGGTCCGGATCGGCAGTTCCGTCCGGCCTTCCGCCTAGCTTTTTCGCTCAACCCGCGCCCCGCCGAGCCTTGGAGGTATCCGCATGTGGGTTGTCCGTCTCAGCGACAAGCAACTCGAGGTCCTCAGGGCACTGCTGCGTTCCGAGGAGCACCTCGGCCCGGCCCTGCAGGGCGCGGTCGAGGCTCTCGACCTGGCCCGCTGGGACGAGCTCCCGGAAGCGGAGCTTCCCTGGGAGGAGGTCGAGTCCGCTGCCCGCCGTCAGGGCATCTCGCCGGCCGACGTGATCTGGGATCTGGCCGGCAAACGCTGACCGTCGCATTCCGGCGTCCTCAGTCGCTCGCGTGCAGAGCAGGCAACGCTCCCTGCGTCCTTGAAGTGCTCGGCCAGCCTTTGCCGGCTAGTCGTACGGGTAAAAGCCTTGGCCGTTCTTGCGGCCGAGCTTTCCTTCGCCGACCATCTGGACGAGCAGTCCGGGCGGGCGGTGGTGCGGTTCTGAGGAGTCGGCGTACAGGGAGTCGCCGATCGCCTGGGAGACGTCGAGCCCGACGAAGTCGAGGAGGGCCAGCGGGCCCATCGGGTGACCGGCCCCGAGCTTCATGCAGGTATCGACCTCGCCCGCCTCCATCCCGGTCTCCTCGATCAGGCGGACGGCGTCGAAGAGGTAGGGGAAGAGCAGGCGGTTGACGACGAAGCCGGCCTGGTCGGGAACCTCGACCGCGGTCTTGCCGAGCGCGGCGCACCAGGCGAGCGCCTTCTCGCGAGCGCCGTCGGCGCCGTCGGGGAAGCAGACCTCGACCAGCTTCATGCGGGGCACCGGGTTGAAGACGTGCAGGCCGAAGAGGCCGGAGATGCCCGCCGCCTCGGCGATCTCGGCGATCCCCAGCGACGAGGTCGTGGTCGCCAGGTCGGCTCCCGGCACCGCTTCGGCGACCGTCGCCAGCAGCTCGCCCTTCGGCTCGACCTCCTCGACGATCGCCTCGACGATGACGTCGCAGTCGGAGAGGTCCTTGGGGTCGGTGGTCACCCGCAGCCTCGAGGGCTGGCCGCCCTCGATCTTGGCGCAGGCGGCGACGACTTTCTCCTCCGCCCGCCAGGCGGAGGCCTCGCTGCGGGCGAGCAGGATCGTGTCGGCCGTGGTCGTCGAGACCGCCGCCAGGCCCGTGGCGATCGCGCCGCTGCCGGCGATCCCCGGTGCCTCGTATCCCTTGCTCCCGCCGCTGCCGTTCATGCGGACGGGTTCCTATCACGCAGCCGCCGGCCGATGCTCGCCGCCCTCGGCGGGAGGGCGGTGCGTCGTCTCCTCCCGGCACCACTCTGTGACATGCGTCAGACGACTGGTTGACTGACCAGTCAATCGGTATCCTCCACGTAGGCGCGAAAAGCGCGCCTGAGGCAGATCGAACGGAGGCTTGCGATGACGGAGAACGGGAACGGGAAGTTCGGCGGGCGCGAGGTCGTCATCGTCGATGCGGCGCGGACACCGATCGGCCGCGGGCATCCGGAGAAGGGCTATTACAAGGGCCTTCACCCCTCCAACTTGCTTGCCAAGGTCTACTCCGAGCTCTTCGAGCGCTCCGGCGTCGACCCCGCCGAGACCGGCGACGTCGTCACCGGCTGCGCCCAGCAGTTCGGCGAGCAGGGCGTCAACATCGGCCGCAATGCCTGGCTCGAGGCCGGGCTGCCGATCGAGACGCCGGCGACCACCATCGACCGGCAGTGCGGCTCCGCCCAGCAGGCGGTCAACTTCGCCGCTGCGCTGGTCGCCACCGGCGTCCACGACGTCGCGATCGGCTCCGGCGTCGAGCACATGGGCCACATCTCCTTCGCCGACGGCTACGAGGTGATGAAGGAGCACGGCTCGCCCTTCTCGCCTGAGCTGCTCAAGGAGTACGACCTGATCCCGCAGGGCCTCTCGGCCGAGATGATCGCCGACAAATGGGAGATCCCCCGCTCCGAGCTCGACGAGCTCGGGCTCCGCTCGCAGCAGCTCGCCGCCAAGGCGACCGAGGAGGGCCGCTTCGAGCGCGAGATCATCCCCTTCGCCGTCAACGGCGACACTTACATGACCGACCAGGGGCTGCGCGAGACGACGCTCGAGGGCCTCGCGGGCCTGAAGCCCGCCTTCAAGGAGGACGGCAAAATCACCGCCGGCAACTCCTCGCAGGTCTCCGACGGCGCCGCCGGCGTGTTGCTGATGGCGCGTGAGAAGGCCGACGCCCTGGGGCTTAAGCCGCGGGCGCGGATCTTCGACCAGACCACGGTCGGCGTCGACCCGGTGATCATGCTCACCGGCCCGATCCCGGCGACCCGCAAGCTGCTCGAGCGCAACGGCATGCAGATGAGCGACATCGACCTGATCGAGATCAATGAGGCCTTCGCCTCGGTCGTCGCCGCCTGGCAGCGCGAGCTGGAGCCGGACATGGACCGCGTCAACGTCAACGGCGGCGCGATCGCCCTCGGCCACCCGCTGGGCTCGACCGGCGCCCGGCTGATCACGACCCTCCTGCACGAGATGGAGCGCACCGACAAGGAGATGGGCCTGGTGACGATGTGCTGCGGCGGCGGGCTCGGCACCGGGACGCTGATCCAGCGGGTCTGACCGGGCCGGGATCTCCGACCAACCCGCCGTATAGGTTCGGGCCTCCAGTCCAAAACTCAGGAGGCCCGAACTTTGAAGCTCAGATTGCTCGTCCCACTCGCCACCGCTCTCGCGGTGGCTCTGGTGGTCGCCGGCTGCGGCAGCAGCGACGACACCAGCAGCACCGAAGCCTCACTGACGAAAGCCGAATTCGTCAAGCAGGCGGACGCGATCTGCACCCAGGGCAGCAAGGACATCAACGCCGAATTCGAGGAATTCACCAAAGAAAAGGGGATCAGCGAAACCAAGGCGCCCGCCAAGGATGTCCAGGAAGAAGCAGTTGAAAGCATCCTGATTCCGTCGATCAGCAGCCAGGTCGAAGAAGTCAAGGCGCTCGGCACCCCCGAAGGTGACGAAGGCGAAGTCGAAGCACTGATCGCCGCCGAGGAAGAAGTCCTCGAAGAAGGCGAAGAAGATCCCGTCTCGCTCCTCGAAGGCGGGTCGGCGAAGGAAAAAGAAGCGAACAAACTCGCCACCGACTACGGGCTGACCGCCTGCGGCGCGGAAGGCTAGGACGCTTAGAGGGGACTGGCCGCCCGGCCAGTCCCCTCTATATGCTGCGCAGCGATGGACCTGACCCTGTCGCCATCGGAGGAGGAGTTCCGCGACGAGGTTCGCACCTGGATCGAGGAGAACCATCCGGGCCCCGAGCCTGAGAGCGGGCTCGACGAGGTGATCGCTTTCCGCCGCGAGTGGCAGCACAAGCTGCACGAAGCGGGTTGGGCCGGGATCTCATGGCCGAAGGAGTACGGCGGCCGCGGCGCGACGATGATCGAGCAGGCCATCTTCGTCGGCGAGGCCGCGCGCCAGCAGACGCCGAGCCCGGCGAACGTCCTCGGGCTGGCGATGGGCGGCCCGGTCGTGATCGCCCACGGGACCGACGAGCAGAAGCAGCGCTACCTGGAGCCGATCCTCAACGCCGACGAGATCTGGTGCCAGGGCTTCTCCGAGCCCGAGTCCGGGTCGGACCTCGCCTCGCTGAAGACCCGCGCGGTCAAGGACGGCGATGAGTGGGTCGTCACCGGGCAGAAGGTCTGGACGACCCTCGCCCAGTACTCGAAGTGGTGCATGCTCGTCGCCCGGACCGACCCCGACGCCCCCAAGCACAAGGGCCTTACCTACTTCCTCATGGACATGGAGCAGGAGGGGGTCGAAGCCAAGCCGCTGGTCCAGATCACCGGCGAGGGCGAGTTCAACGAGGTCTTCATCAACGAGGCGCGGATCCCCGACGAGAACGTGGTCGGAGGCGTCGGCAACGGCTGGACCGTGGCCCTGACGACGCTGATGAACGAGCGTGCCGGGCTCGCCTTCGGGGCGATCTCCGGGATCGCCAACAGCCTCCGCCGGCTCCGGGAGCTGGCGGCGGAAACCAAGGTCAGCGGCGGAACCGCGGCCGAGGACCCGATCTTCCGCGACCGCATCGCCCAGCTCCACATCGAGGCCGAGACGATGAGGCTGAACGCATATCGAGGCCTGACCAAGACGATGGAGTCGGGAACCCCTGGGCCCGAGGGCTCGTTGGGCAAGTGGCAGTGGTCCGACATCAACCAGGGCATCTCCGAGCTTGCGCTCGACATCGAGGGGGCCTACGCGCCGCTCAGCCGCGGCAGCCGGCACGCGCCCGCGAACGGCGCCTGGGAGTACGGCTTCCTCCGCTCGCGCGCCAACTCGATCGAGGGCGGCACCACCGACATCCTCAAGAACATCATCGCCGAGCGCGTTCTCGGCCTGCCCAGGATGCGCTGATGACAGCGAGAGCGTTTTAAATATGTACTTCGACCTCACCGACGAGCAGCAGGCGATCCGCTCGACCGCCAAGGAGTTCCTCGCGGCCCGCTACAAATCCGAGCGGATCCGCGAGCTCGCCGAGAGCGACCTCGGCTTTGACCAGGCCGACTGGGATGAGATGGCCGGGCTCGGGTGGACCGGCCTGGCGGTGCCGGAGGAATGGGGCGGCCAGGGGCTGGGGGTCGTCGACCTTGCCGTTCTCTTCGAGGAGATGGGCTACGCGCTCGCCCCCTCGCCGCTCTTCACCAACACCATCGTCGCCCTCGCCCTTTCGCTCTGCGGCTCCGACGACCAGCGCGAGCGCTTCCTGCGGCCGTTGGCGGCCGGAGAGCGGCGCGGCGTGCCGGCGCTCTGGGACGCCGGCACGCCGGCGCACCCGGGCGGCTTCAGGATGGAGGCGAAGGCCGACGGCGAGGGCATCGTCCTCGACGGCGAAAAGGTGCTCGTCGCCGACGCGGCCGCCGCCGACTTCTTCGTCGTCGCCACCTCCGAGGGACACCGGCACCTGGTCGAGGCGGATGCCGAGGGCCTGACAGTCGTCGCCGAACCTTCGATCGACCCGACCCGCCGCCTCTCCTCGGTGCGCTTCGAGGGAGTCCGCGTCGCCGGCGAGAACTCGATGCCCGCCGACGGCAGCGAGTACTTCGCGGTCTTCCACCGCCTCTGTGTGGCGTTGGCGGCGGAGTCGACCGGGATCGCGCAGCGGACGATGGAGATGGCGGTCGAGTACGCCAAAGACCGCAAGCAGTTCGACAGGCCGATCGGCGCATACCAAGCCGTCTCCCACCGTTGCGCGCAGATGCTGCTCGAGACCGAGAACTCGCGCTCGGCCTTCTACGGCGCCGCCTGGGCAGCCGACTCCGAGCCCGATTCTCTGCACCTGGCAGCGTCGATCGCCAAGGCCTATGCCTCCGACGCCGGCTGGCGGGTGCCCGATGCCTCGATCCAGGTCCACGGCGGGATCGGCTTCACCTGGGAGCACGATCTCCACTTCTTCCTCAAGCGCGGCAAGCAGAACGCCGCGATGTTCGGCGACGCCAAGTGGCATCGCGAGCGGGTCGCCGAAGCGATCTTCGCCGACACCGCCACACCGGCCGCCGCCTAGGCCCGGACCGCGGTGAGCGCCCTCGAACGGATCTCCGTCGCCGCAATCGGCACCACGGTCGCCGATCTCGAGGCCGAGGCGATGCGGGCCGAGGCCGCCGGCGTCGAGTGCGTCTGGGCCCCGGAGCTCTTCCGCAGCGCCGCGACCCAGGCCGCCTACCTGGCGGCCAAGACCGAGAAGATCGACGTCGCCACCGGCATCGTCTGGGCATTCACCCGCAGCCCGTTCATCCATGCCGTGACTGCGCTCGACATCGATGAGATGTCGGGTGGCAGGTTCCGACTCGGCATGGGCGCCGGGGTCAAACGCCTCAACGAGACCTGGCACAACGCCGACTACGGCAAGCCGGCCCCCCACCTGCGGGAGGCGATCGAGGCGACCAGGCTGATCATGCAGCAGGCGGGCAAGGGTGAACCGATCCGCTATGAGGGCGACTACTACGACATCGACATCAAGGGCTGGGTCCGGCCCCACCCGGCGCCGCGCGAGGCTGTGCCGATCTACACCGCCGCCGTGCAGGCGGGGATGGCACGGATGGCAGGTGACGTCGCCGACGGGCTGATCGGCCACCCGATCCAGAGCCTGCGCTGGATCGACGAGGTGGTCGTCGACGCATTCGAGACCGGCCTCTCCCGCTCCGGCCGCGACCGGGCCTCATTCGACTACCTGCCGACGGTCTGCTGCGCGATCGACGACGACGAGGCGCGGGCGATCGAGATGGCCCGCCGGACGATCTCCTTCTACGCGACCGTCAAGACCTACATGCCGCTCTGGGAGATGCACGGCTTCGCCGACAACGCGGTCGAGGCGGGCGACGCCTTCCGACGCGGCGATCTCGCCGCCGTCCCGGCCGCGATCAGCGACGAGATGGTCGATACCTACTGCGCCGCCGGCCCTCTGGACAAGGTCAGGGAGCGGGTCGAGGCGACGGCCGAGCGCGCCGACGGCCTCTTCCTCACCCCGCCGACCTACTTCATCTCCCCGGAGGAGCTGAGCGAGTTCCAGAACCGCCTGATCGACGCTTTCGGCCCCGGCGCCTAGGCGTCTCGGACGCACTTGTGCCCGGTGAGCGGGAAGAAGTGCGTTCACGTGAGGACGAGGTGCTGGAGCGCGTGCGGGCGATCCCCGAGGGCATGGTCAGCACCTATGGCGACGTCTCGCCGGGGGCGCCTCGCTTCGCCGGATCCGTCCTCTTCCAGGTCGACGAGCCCGACCTGCCCTGGTGGCGGGTCGTCCGCGCCGACGGGTCCCTTGCCAAGGGCAAGCGTCAGCGGGGCCGGCTGATCGAAGAGGGCGTCCCGTTCCGGGGTGCCCGGGTCGACCTTCGCGAGGCTCGCCTGCCGCGCTGAGCCGGGGACCCGCAGGGGGAACCTGGTGTCGATCGATCGGCGCTACGGTGCTCGAATGCGGCTTGGTCTCGTCCCCTTCGTCGTGATGCTGAGCCTGCTCTCCGCGGCTCCGTCGGCGATCGCCGACGATGACCCGACCGAAGCCGCGATCTCCAAGGGGAAGAAGAAGGCCAAGAAGTGCAAGAAGGCAAAGGCGGCCCTGACGATCAACGGCCGCAAGCGGTGTGTGCCCCTGAAGGCCGCACTGCCCTTGCCGCGGGGAGCCGACGCCCGCCTGCTCGTCGCCGAGGCGGCTCTCGGCGCCGAGGTGGGCCCGGTGCGTGATCGCCGTGGGCGCCCGGCCGTATCGATGGCCAAGCTCCTCGGGCACAGAAGAATCCACACCGCCGAGGCGGCGATCACGAAGGGCCTAACCACGTTGGATCGACTCCGGGCGAGCACTGCCCTTTCCTCCTCGTCGTCCCCGTTCGCCACTGCATCCGCGGTGCGCTGCACCGGTAAGGTCGAGAACGACGGCGATTCGGCGGAATTCAAGGGCAACGGATTCGACGCGAAAGTGGACCTCGGCAAGAACTCGGCCCAGATCGGGGTCGACCTCGGCGATGGAGGATTTCGGGCGGAAATCGACTTCGGGCTCTGCGACGGGACCGAGGAGAAGTTCAAGGCGCCGGACTGTCCGGACGCCGAAGGCACCCTCGAGGCGAGCGACGAAAGCAGCTACTACGTGAACATGCGCGTCTTCAAGGGCGCCGAGCTTCTCGTCTCGCAGAATCTGGACTTCAGCTCAGACACGGCGATAAAGCCGATTCAGGTCGACCAGGACGCCAAGCTCGAATTTTTCGAAATCGATCACACCTACAAGACGAGCATCGTGGTCGGGGGCTCGAGCCAGCAATTCGGGCCGATCAGCCTGAAGATCGCCTACCACGGAGGCACGCGGGTGAACTATCCGGGAGCGACCTACGACCCGACCCACACCGACGTCGAAGTCAAGTTCAACCTCGAGGGCGCCCAGGCAGACGAACTGCACGAGGTCCGCGATGTCGAGTTTGACCAGAGCCTCCAAGCCAAGCAGGAGGCCGACAAGAACTTCGCGGCGGAGGTCGACAAGGCGATCAAGAAACTGGGCGAGAAAGAGCAGCACTGGAACCGCCCCAACGCCTGCGTCGAGATGAAGTTCGACCCCGTATCGAACTCCCTGACCTTTGAAAAGGATCAGGCCGGCGGGTTCAGGCCGCGGATCGAGTCCCGGGGCGGGGGTGCTCCCGACGGCGCGAAATGGACCCTGGACGAGAGGCACAACGCGACCGTGACCCCGGCCAAGGCTCTCGCCAACCCGGCGAGCTTCAGCTACACGGTCACCAACGCCGGCAAGGGCGTCGAGGTCGAGGCGTCCTTCACGGCGGTGTCTCGCGCCGGAGTCGCCGCCGGAACCTGGACGCAGCCCACCAAAGACCCTCCGCCGCCAACGCCGCCCCCGGCAGAGATGTTCACCGGCACGATCTCCGGGACCTCCGACTACGACGGCGACGAGCTCGGGGCCGGTAATTCGCTATCCGCGCAGTGGAGCGGTGAAGTCGCCCTGAAACAGGATCCGCCCTTCGAACAGCCCGGCGTTCCAGTCAGTAACTACACCTACAAACTCATTTCCGGCTCGATCGTCTATAGCTTTGCCGGAACGGTGAACGAATGCCACGTGGAGGGGAGCGGGCCGATCGACCTGGGCGCCCAGTTCGAGCTGACGGCCGGAGTCAGCATGATCCTTTACGACGAGTCGCCGCGCACCTACCAGCTCATCCTTCCGTCGCCGCTGCTCGTCAAAGTCGACGGAACCACATCCGACTGCGCCGACCCGGAAGACAACGGCCACGACTTCGACTGGCCGCCCGGGGCCGGGGTCTCGACGCTCGCGTACTCGCCGAAGGGGGACCAGGTGGATCAAGACTGGGCATTCTCGGGGTCGGGCGCGGGGGACAACGGGCCCGGCTCGCCTGACGAGACCTGGCACTGGAACTTCGTCCCCGCTCCATAGGCCGGCTTGCGGATTCGCCACGGGCCGCCTACGGTGCACCGGTGCGATCTGGTCTCGTGCACCTCATCGTCATCCTCGGCCTGTCGGTAGTCGCATGGCCGGCGGCAGACGCGTCGGCATCGCCCGGCGATAGCCCCGACGCGCTGAAGAACGCCAAGAGGAAGTGCAAGAGGGGCCACGCTGACCGGCGACTGAGCGCCGGCCAGGGGGACCGACGGGGCGGCTGAGGCTACTCGTCGCGCGGGGTGATGCGGAAGATCGAGACGACCTCGGCGTTGTGCGCCTCCGGGTGGGCGACGTAGGCGCTCGGCCCTCCGCCGAACCAGCCGGAGGCTTCGTTGTCGCCGACGAAGACACCGGGGTGGTGCTTGCCGTCGCCGTCCTCGACCCAGACCAGGTCGCCCTCCTTGAAGCCGTGCTCGATCGCGTCCTCGGTCATCGTGCGGCGAACACTAGCCGGTAAGAGCCCGGCCCGGCCCCACTGGGGAGGCGGAGGCCGGGCCGGGAGTATGCCCATCGACTGCTATGGGCAAATCGCTATGAGATGGAAGTCTGCGTCTTCGTTGTCGCCTTTTGCGTCTCTGGTGCGGACTTCGATCGCGTTCGGGTTCGCCGGCGCGATGTTGGTCTGCGCATAGCCGGCGCCGGGCACGGTCGTTCCCGCGTTGTCGCGAGCCGCGACGTTGGCGCAACCGCTGACGTTCTGGGGGAAGGTGACGGCGACCGCGCCGTTGCCCTCGGTCGCGACGATTGTGCTGTCGCTGGCTCGCGCGAGGGTGGCGTTGCCGGGGCTGCCAGGGTTGTTGACCACCGCCCAGTAGGTGTGTGAGGCGCGCTTGGCAAGGGCCACGGCGCCCAGCTTGTTGAGGTTGATCTGGTAACCGGTGAGCGTCTTCTGCTTGAGCTTGCCGGCGCCGATCGACTGCTTCTGGATCGCGCCGCCGTTGATCTGCTGGGCCGCGTAGGCGGTTCCGGTCAGGGCGACCACGAGAGCCACAAGGGCAACCACCATCGACGGCGACGGGCGTCTCTTCAAAAGCGATCTCATCAACTCTCCCTTTCTCGACCCACGGCGGTGAGCCGGTCTCCTCGCCGACCCGCTACCCCTCCGACGGAAAGGGAAAACCCAAGTGGTGCCTCGAGCGGCCTAGCCGGCCAGGTTCGAAGCGAAGTGCTGGAAGCGCTCCATGTCCGTGATCGCAGGGCCGTGCCCGGGCAGGACCAGGGTCGGCTCGAGGGCCGCCAGCTTGCGGATCGAGCGACGGTTCTCCGCCGGGTCCGGGGTCAGGTCGTCGGGCGGCTCGGCGAGACGGGTTCGCAGTGCCAGATAAGTGATGTTGCGGACCAGGTCGCCGCAGATCGCCACCCGGTCGGAGTCGCGGAAGAAGATGACCTCCCCGGGCGCGTGCCCGGGGGCGTGGATGACGCGGAAGCCGGCGACCTCGTCGCCCTCCGCGAGGACCCTGTCGACGGGATGCGGCGGGCCTTCCCAAAGGCGGGCGAAGAACTTGGCGTCGAGCGCGTTCGAAGCGCGCACCGGCCGCCGGCCCTCCATCGCGTCGACGTCATCGGCGTGACAGGCGAGCGGCACGCCCTTCTCCTCGCAGACGAGCTTTGCGCAGCCCTGGTGGTCGGGGTGGACGTGGGTCAGGGCGACCAGCGAAATGTCACGGCCGGTCAGCTCCCGGCGGATCCGCCGGGCGTCCCAGCGCCTGCCGGCATCGATCAGGACGTCCTCGGCCAGGTAGACGTTGATCAGCGGCCGCGGGAATTCCTCGAGCCGCCAGACGCCCGGGGCGAGGTACTTCAATGACCGATGCCCAGGGTGCCGCGCGGGTCGCCCGAGTTGTCGGCGAGCTCCTCGAGCTGGGCGATCTTGCGCTCGCCTTCGACCCTGGCCGGATGTCCCTCGGGCAGCGGAGCAATCAGCCGCTGGATGCGATTGCGGACCTGGAGCGCGAAGTGGGGGGTGGAGGCGCCCGAGAGCGCCCGGATGTCCTCCGCCGTGACCTCCCCCGCGCGTCCGAGCAGCTCCGGGTTCTCCGCCTCGCTCATTCGCCGCCGCCGATCTTGGCCAGCTCGGCGAGGCCGTCGATTTCCGCCTGTTGTCCCACTCCGATCGCCTCCTCGTCTCCGATCACCCAGACATGGTTGTAAAACGCGCGCGTCGGGTCTTCGGTGTAGCCCGGCTTGACGTCGAGCAGATAGCCGTGCAGCGCGCTCGGAAGCGTATCGGCGTCGTCGGTGAGCAGCAGCGGCCCCCAGGTTCCGGAGGCCGAGAGCGGCGCCGCGGCGGCGGCCTCGATCGGGTCGTCGCTGCGGGCGACCACGAAGCCGTGGCCGGGGTCGTTGATGTTCCAGCCGAAGTCGCCGTCGCCGTAGCGGGCGAAGGCGACCGCGTTGCCCACCGGTTCCTCGGCGGAAACGCGGTGGACGCGCCTGTCGATCTTGGCGATCGTGCGGACGACGTCCGAGGCGATCGCGGAGGACGGCCCGAGCACGTAGACCGGGGCCTTCGCGTGTTCGCGAAGCACCGCGGCCGTTGCCTTGGGCAGCGATTTGCGGCCGGCGAAGAGAACCGGGTCGCCGGAGCGCGCTGCCCACGCCGCCGCCGGCATCGCAAACGCGGGCGCGTCGAGCGGGGCGATGACGATGTGGCGGGGGGCGGAGCCGAAGAGGCGGTCGCGCAGCTTCGAGAGGCCGGCGGCGAGCGCCGCGGGTCCCTTCCCGGAGACGGCCGTCGTCTGGCGGCCACCGGGCTCCGGCGCGCCTCCCACCGCGAACACCGCCGTCGAGTGAGTCGCGGCGCTGCCCTGCGGGTCGAGGGCGGCGAGGGCTTCGGACGTGGCGTCGGGCAGGTCGTCCCCGGAGGTGAGCAGGATCGGGGCGCGCACCGGGGCCGCCATCAGCACGGCCGCCGCTATGCCGCCGGCCCAGTCCGATTCATCGACGAGGGTGACCGCCGCGGGCCGCTGGCCGTCGTCGGTCGAGGGGAAGACGGCGAGCGCCGCCCCGGCGGCGTTTGCCGGGGGGTCGGAGCCGCCGATCCGGGTCGTGTTCTTGGTCGCGAAGGCGGGATAGCCCAACTCGGAGGTGTCCGCTGCGGCTGCCGGCGCGCTCGCGCCGTCGCTGGTGGCGCTGCCGCCGCCGACCTCCGGTGCCGCCCCGGGAAGGTTGCGCCCGCCGTTTCCGCCGCCGATGATCGCGGCGATGATGAAGACCGCGGCGACCACGATCGCGCCGGCGATCAGCTTCAGCGGCAGCGGCATCGGGGGCCGCTTCCGCGGGCCCCTCCGCGAGGCGGGCGCTTTTGGGGGCCCGGGGGGCTTCGGAGGCGCCTTGACCGCGCCGCCGCCGGACGGCTCGGCCTCGGTGGTCGACTCCGCCGCCGGCACGTCGGCGTTGATCGGCTGCTCTCGGGGCACAGCGGAAAGCTACAGCCGGGAACTGGCTGGCTGGTCAGATAGCATGGTTGACTGACTAGTCAATCAACCGGCCGGCCGGCCCCGATCCCGCGGAGGGCAAGACTTTGGACTTCGGACTGAACGACGAGCAGAGGGAGTACAGGGAGCGCTGCCGCACCTTCGCGCGGGAGGTGATCCGCCCGGCGGCCCGCAAGCACGACGAAGAGGAGAGCACCCCCTGGGAGGTAATCAAGGAGGCTCGCAAACAGGGCTTCGGCGGGCTCGAGGGCATCCAGCGCTCCGCCGCCGACCCGGAGGGTCAGATGTCGGTGATCTCGGCCGAGGAGTTCCACTGGGGCTGCGCCGGCACCGCTCTGGCGGTCTCCGGATCGGGCCTCGCCGCCGCCGGAATCGCCTCCTCCGGCACCCCCGAGCAGATCGCCCAGTGGGTCCCCGAGTGCTTCGGCAGCGGCGACGACATAAAGCTCGGCGCCTACGCGGTCACCGAGCCGCAGGCCGGATCCGACGTCAAGAGCCTGAAGACCACCGCGAAGCGCGTCGGTGATGAGTGGATCCTCAACGGGACCAAGATCTTCATCACCAATGGCGGCATCGCCGACGTCCACGTCGTCGTCGCGACCGTCGACCCGGCCCTCGGGACACGCGGCCAGGCGTCCTTCGTGGTCGGCAAGGACACCCCCGGGCTGAGCCAGGGCAAGAAGGAGAGCAAGCTCGGGATCCGCGCCTCCCACACCGCCGAGGTCGTGCTCGAGGAATGCCGGATCCCCGCGGAGAACCTGTTGGGCGGCGAAGAGAAGCTGCAGAAGAAGCTCGAGCGCGGCCGGTCGGGCCAGAAATCGCGGTCTGGGGCCGACGCCCTGGCGACCTTCGAGATGACCCGGCCGCTGGTCGGCGCCTCGGCGCTCGGCATCGCCCAGGCCGCTTACGAGTGGACCCTCGAATACCTCGACGGCGAGGTCGAAGGCGGCACGCCGCTGCTCCAGAGCCAGCGCATCCAGCAGACGCTGGCCGATGTCGCGACCGAGATCGAAGCTGCCCGTCTGCTCGTCCAGCGCGCTTCCTGGATGGGCCGCAACGGGATCCCGATGCGCGGGGGCCAGGGCTCGATGTCGAAGCTCAAGGCGGGCGACGTGACGATGTGGGCGACGACGACCCTGATGGACCTCGTCGGCCCGTACTCCGGGAGCACCGACTGCCCGCTCGAGAAGTGGTTCCGCGACGCCAAGATCTACCAGCTGTTCGAGGGGACCGCCGAGATCCAGCGGATGGTCATTTCCCGCATGCAGTCCCGCGAATACGCCGAGCGCCTCGGCTACGCGGCCGAAGTCGTCGCCGAGGCCGAGAAGGCCGCCGCAGCCGCCTCGCCGTCCCCGGTCCCCGCCTAACTGCCGTCGACGGGCCGAGTCACGACGCCAGGCGTCGCAATTCGGCCCGTCGGCCGCTCTAAGCTCGGGGCGTGCACGTCCACGACCACCGGCACGCGCTGGAGGCACGCCGGGCCGACAGTCGGCGCCGGATGTGGATCGCGCTGGCGATCAACGCAGCGATGCTCGTCGTCGAGCTGGTCGGCGGCCTGCTCACCGGCTCGCTGGCGGTCCTCGCCGACGCCGGCCATCTGCTCTCCGACGCCGGCGCGATCGGCCTCGCGCTGCTCGCCGCGGCCCTCGCGTCGAAGCCGGGAGGGGCGCGCCGAACCTTCGGCTACCAGCGGACCGAGGTGCTGGCGGCGCTCGCCAACGGCGTCACCCTGGTCGTGGTCGCCGTGGCGATCGCGATCGCAGCGATCGGCCGTCTCGCCGATCCGCCGTCGATCGACGGCACCGGCGTGCTGCTGCTCGGCTTCGTCGGCCTCGCCGGCAACATCGCGGCGACGATCGTCCTCGCCCGGGGGCAGCGCGAGGACCTCAACCTCGAGGGGGTGCTGCGCCATAGCTTCGCCGACGCCCTCGGCTCGCTCGGGGTGGTGCTGGCCGGCGCCTTCGTGCTCGCAGGCGGGTCCTCGATCGTCGACCCGATCGTCGGGCTGCTGATCGCCGCTCTCGTGCTCGCCTCGTCCTGGCGCTTGATCAAAGAGCCCTTCGACGTCCTCATGGAGGCCGCCCCGGAGGGGCTCGACGTGGACGAGCTCGGTGCCGAGATCTGCACCCAGGAGGGGGTCCGCTCCGTCCACGACCTCCATGTCTGGACGCTGACCCCGGGCTTCGCCGCGCTCTCCGCGCACGTCGTGGTCGCCGCCGGGGCGGACCGCGACCTGGTCATGCGTTCGCTCGAGTTTCTCCTGCACGACCGCTTCGAGATCGAGCACACGACGCTGCAGATGGAGGAGGAGGCGTCGGGGGCGCTGCTCGAAGTCCAGCGGTCGCCCTCCGACGCCTGATCGCAAGCCGAATTGCACCCGGGCCACACCGTCCGGGCCGTGGAGGCCCTCGGCTAGCCTCGCCCGGATGCACAAGATTCGCCTCGCCACGGCGGCGGCAGCGCCCGTGTTCCTCATCGCTGCCGCGGCGGCGCTGGTCGCCCTGCTCCTGATCAGCCCCGCCGCTCCCGCCGAAGACCTCCAGTCGAAGCTCGAAGACAAGGAACAGAAGCTCTCCCATGTGCGCGAGCGCAAAGGAGTGCTGACCTCGACGATCTCGCGATACGGCGACCGCATCGACCAGCTGACCGCTCAGGTCGCCTCGCTGCGCACCGAGGAGCAGGCGGTCCGCACCAGGCTCGAGGCGAAGCAGGCCGAACTCGACACCGCCGTCAGCCAGCTCGACACCGCCAAGAAGCACCTCGCGGTGGTCCGCGCCCGGCTCGCGCGCGCGCTGGTAGCCCTGCGCGAGCGTCTGGTGGCGATCTACGAGAGTGGATCTCCCGACGTTCTCAGCGTCATCCTCGACTCGAAGGATTACGGCGAACTCGTCGACCGCACCGAGTACCTCGAACGCATCAACGGGATGGACGAAGCGGTTGTCGGCCGGGTGCGGGGGCTTCGGGACCAGGTCAAGCACACGGTCTCCATCCTGCGCACGGCCAAGAACCGGATCGAATCCGCCCGCGACGAGATCGCCTCCGAAGAGCAGGAGCTGGCTGGTGCCAGGCAGGCCGTCCAGTCGCGTCAGTCGGCCCTGGTCGCCACCCGGGCGCAGCGGATGGACGCGCTGCACAGGATCAACTCGACCGAGGAGGAGCTCGACGGCGACGTCGCCGCGATCCAGGGCAAAATCGCGGCAACGCTCTCCGGCTACGGCTCCGCGCCGCTCCCGGCCGGCCCGATCCAGCCCGGCAGCAGCGGCAGCGGCCTGATCTGGCCGGTGAGCGGCCCGGTCGTCTCAGGCTTCGGCCCCCGAGACATCAACGGCAGCTACGAGTACCACCCCGGCATCGACATCGCCGTGCCCAGCGGCACCCCGATCAGGGCCGCGGCCGCCGGCACCGTGATCTTTACCGAGCCCGAGTCGAGCAGCGGCGGCTACGGGAACTACACCTGCATCGACCACGGCGGCGGCCTCTCGACCTGTTACGCCCACCAGGAAACGTTCGCGGTCAGCGCCGGGCAGCAGGTCTCCCAGGGCCAGGTGATCGGCTACAGCGACTGCACGGGGTACTGCTTCGGCCCTCACGTCCACTTCGAGGTCCGGGTAAACGGGGAAGTCACCGACCCGATGGCCTACCTCTAGGCGTCGATTCGGCCGAACATCCGCTGAAAACCCAATTTTGGGTATGGCAGCGAGAATCTTGAGTGGCACATTGGGTAGCGGTCCGTTTCAGGATCTTCGATGATTCGCCAAGCCCACACTTACCTTGCGGGAGCGGTGTCCGGGACCGCGCTGATCGGCGCGGCCGTCGTCGCCTTCATCGTCCTCGTCTCCGTGCAGGCCGTTCGGGACTGGCCTTTCGCCGGACTGGTGACCCGCAGCGACAACGTCACCGCCGGCCCGGCCGTGGTCGGCTCGAAGAGCGTCGGTGCAGCCTCGTCCTCCGGCGAGGCGAAGGGCGGGGCAAGCCGGGCACCTGGCGGCGCCGCGACCACGGCGTCTTCCGGCAGCACGCAACGCGGCCAGGGCCGCGCGGCCGTCGCGACGATTTCGCCGGTCTCCGGCAGCACGGTTGCCACCGACGGCGGCGGCTCGCGGGGCTCCGGGCCTGCCGGTTCCGCCGACACGAGCCCCGGCTCGGCGGGCTCCGGCTCCGGTGGAGGCTCGGGCGGGGCCTCGGGCGGCAGCGGCTCCGGCGGCAACGGCTCGGGCGGCGGTTCGGGCTCCGGCTCCGGTTCGGGCTCGACCGACTCGCCGGCGTCCTCTGCCGGTGAAACGGTCACCAAAGCGACCAACGAAGTCGTCGAAACGGCCGATCAGGCGACCGGCGGCGCGGTCGGAAGCACCGGCGTCGGCAAGACCGTCGAAGAAACCGTCAAGACCGTCGTCGGCCCGAAAAGCACCGTCGGCGAAACCGTCGACAAAACCACGGAAGCGGTCGGCGGCCTGCTGCCCGGCAGCCGCTAGCCCCAGTCCCACGCCAATCGTCACAATGCCCGCTCATGGCGGAGCGAGGACAGGCGTTGGCCGACCCGATCGCGGGCTCGGCCGTCTACCCCCTCGGTAGCCGGGTCAACGAGCGCGGCCATCTGGAGGTCGGTGGCTGCGACGTCGTCGACCTCGCGGCCGAGCACGGGACCCCCGCCTATCTCTATGCCGAGGACGACATGCGCGAGCGGGCCCGTCGCTACCGGGCGGCCTTCGGCAGCCACGGCGTCGACTTCGATGTCCTCTTCGCCAGCAAGTCCCTTCCCTGCACCGCGGCGTACCGGCTGTTCGCGGAGGAGGGGCTCAGCGTCGACGTTGCCTCCGGCGGGGAGCTGCACATGGCCCTGCGCGCGGGCTTCGCTCCGGAGCGCATCCACATGCACGGAAACAACAAGTCCGACGAGGAAATCCTGCTCGCCTCCCGGGCCGGCGTCGGTCACCTGATCGTCGACTCCTTCGACGAGATCGAGCGCTGCGAGCGACTCCTCGACAAGCCGCAGGACGTGCTGATCCGGGTGACTCCGGGGATCAAGCCCTCGACCCACGACTACATCACCACCGGCCAGCTCGACTCGAAGTTCGGCTTCGGGCTGGAGGACGGGCAGGCCGCGAAGGCGATCGAGCGCGTGCTCGCCTCGGATGTGCTGAGCCTTGTCGGGCTCCACGCCCACATCGGGTCGCAGATCTTCGAGCTCGAGCCATACACGCTGGCGATTCGGGCGCTGGGCGAGCTCGCCGGCGATTGGTGTCGCGTCGTCAATGTCGGCGGCGGTCTCGGCATCGCCTACACCGGCGAGGACCAGCCGCCGTCGGTCGACGCCTACGCCGAGGTCAAGGCGCGTGGCGTCGCCAGCGTCTTCGGCGACGGCGTTCGGCTGCTCATCGAGCCCGGCCGCTCGCTCGTCGGCAACGCCGGCGTGACCGCGTACAGGCTCGGCACGATCAAGGAGATCCCGGGGGTGCGCACCTACGCGGCCGTCGACGGCGGCATGTCCGACAACCTGCGCCCGATGCTCTACGGATCCCGCTACGAAGCGCTGATCGCCGACCGCGCCGCCGACCCGCCCGACACCGAGGCGACGATCGCCGGCATGCACTGCGAGTCCGGCGACATCATCGTCCGCGAGGCGCATCTCGCCTCGCCGGCGGTCGGCGACGTCCTCGTCACCCCGGCGACCGGCGCCTACGGGCACGCGATGGCGAGCAATTACAACGGCGTGACCAGGCCGCCGGTGATCTTCTGCCGCGACGGCGAGGCCCGCGTCGTCGTGCGCCGGGAGACCTACGAGGACCTGACCGCCCGCGATGAATAGCGACGGTCCCGTCCGCATCGGGCTGTTGGGGCATGGCACCGTCGGCGGCGCCTTCGACGAGCTGCTCACGGAGCGGGCCGGCGCGGTCGAGGCGCAGACCGGGCGACGGGTCGAAATCGGCGGCATCCTCACCCGCGAACGCGGTGACTTCGACGAGATCCTTGAGGGCTCCGATCTGATCGTCGAGCTGATCGGCGGCACCGACCCGGCGCGCGAGCACGTGCTCGCGGCGCTGCGCGCGGGCCGCCCCGTGGTCACCGCCAACAAGCAGCTGCTCGCCCAGCACGGCGACGAGCTCTTCTCCGCCGCGCGCGAGGCCGGGGTGCAGCTCCGCTTCGAGGCGGCGGTCGCCGGGGCGATCCCGATCGTGCGGGTGATCCAGGAGAGCTTCGGGGCTACCGACGTCTCCAAGGTCTTCGGGATCGTCAACGGGACCACCAACTTCATCCTCAGCGAGATGGCCTCGACCGGCGCCGCCTACGACGAGGTGCTGGAGCGCGCCAAGCAACTCGGCTACGCCGAGGCGGACCCGACCGACGACGTCAACGGGGCCGATGCCGCCGCGAAGATGGCGATCCTCGCCCGGCTCGCCTTCCACACCCCGGTGACCCTCGACGAGGTCGCCTACGAAGGGATCGAGACGATCCAGCCCGACGACCTCGCCTACGCCAAGGAGCTCGGCCTCTCGCTGAAGCTCCTCGGCCTCGCCGAGCGCCGCGACGGCGGGATCAGCGTGCGCGTCTTCCCCTGCTTCCTCTACGGCAGTCATCCCCTGGCGCCGATCGGCGGCCCCTTCAACGCGGTGATGGTCGAGGCGCCGGCGATCACCGAGGTGACGATGTCCGGGCCGGGGGCGGGGGGCCCGCAGACCGCGTCGGCGGTGCTCGGGGACGTCACCTCGATCGTCTCCGGCGAGGCGCCGGTCCATCACGCCGGCGAGCGGCTCGAGATCGTCGCCGACGTCACCTCGTCCTTCTACCTGCACCTGGAGGTCGCCGACGAGCCCGGCGTGCTCGCCAGGATCGCCCATGTCCTCGGCGACAACGGCGTTTCGGTGAAGAGCGTGGTGCAGCGCGGGATCGGCGACGACGCGAGGTTGGTGATGGTCATCCACGAGTGCCTCGAGTCGCGCTTCTCCGCCGCCGTCGCCGCGATCGCCGAGCTCGACGACATGCGCTCGGCACCACGCTCGATCCGGGTGATCGAGGAGGAGTTCGCTTGAGCCGGCTCGGCCTCATCGAGAGGTACCGGGACCGGCTTCCGCTCGAGCCCGGCGACCCGATCGTCACCCTCGAGGAGGGCTCCACGCCCCTGATCGACGCGCCGCGGCTCTCCGAGCGGCTCGGCGTGCGGGCGCTGATCAAGTTCGAGGGCGCCAACCCGACCGGAAGCTTCAAGGACCGCGGCATGACCGTCGCCGTCTCCAGGGCGAAGGGCCGCGGCGCGGAGGCGGTGATCTGCGCCTCGACCGGCAACACCGCGGCGAGCGCCGCCGCCTACGCGGCGCGGGCGGGTATGCGCGGCGCGGTGATCGTCCCCGAGGGCAAGATCGCGATCGGCAAGCTCGCCCAGGCGCTGATGCACGGCGCCCGGGTCGTCGCCCTCCAGGGGAACTTCGACGACGCCCTGCGGATCGTCCGCCAGCTCGCCGACAAGCACCCGATCGAGCTCGTCAACTCGGTCAACCCGTACCGGATCGAAGGCCAGAAGACGGCCGCCTTCGAGGTCCTCGAGGACCTCGGCGAAGCTCCCGGGGCACTCGCCATCCCGGTCGGGAACGCCGGCAACGTCACCGCTTACTGGCGCGGCTTCCAGGAGATGGGGTCGGCGCCGATCCTCTACGGCTTCCAGGCCGAGGGCGCGGCCCCGCTGGTCCTCGGGGCGCCGGTCGCCGAACCCGAGACCGTCGCCTCGGCGATCCGGATCGGCAACCCGGCCCGCTGGGAGGAGGCGATGGACGCCTTCACCTCCTCGCGCGGCCGCGTCGCCGCGGTCAGCGACGCGCAGATCCTCGACGCCTACCACTGGCTTGCGTCCAACGAGGGCGTCTTCTGCGAGCCCGCCTCGGCGGCCTCGGTCGCCGGCCTTCTCGCCCACGGTCTGCCCGTGGCCGAGGGGTCCGCGGCTCCCGAGACGGTGGTCTGCGTGCTCACCGGCCACGGGCTCAAGGACCCCGACACGGCGCTCTCGAAAGCACCGCCGGTGGTCAACTGCGAGAACGACCTCGGCGCCGTCGAGAGCGCCGTCTTCGACGACGGATGACCAACCGTCGCCGCACCGTCCGCGTCCCCGGCTCCTCGGCGAACCTCGGGCCGGGATATGACGTGATGGCGGCCGCGGTCTCGCTCCACCTCGTGCTGGAGGTGGAGGAGACCGGCGATTTCTCGATCGACCCCGGCGACCCCTCGCTGCCCGCCGGCCGCGAGAACCTCGTGGTCAGCGCCTTCGAGAGCCTCAGGCCCGCCGACGGCCTCTCCTTCCGGATGCGCAGCGAGATACCGCTGACCCGCGGCCTGGGCTCGAGTGCGGCAGCGATCGTGGCCGGCCTCTTCGCCGCCGATCACCTCTTCGAGCTCGGCCTGACCAAGGAGGAGATGCTGGTCCGCGGGACCGAGCTCGAGGGTCACCCTGACAACGTCGCCGCCTCCATCTACGGCGGTTTCGTCGTCTGCGGCAGCCGCCCCGAAGGACACCCGACGGCCGCCCGGTTCGATCCCCCGGGCGGGCTCGAGGGCATCGCCGTGATCCCGCCCGAGGAAGTCTCGACCAGGCAGGCACGCGCCGCGATTCCCGATCAGGTCCCACTCGCGGACGCTGTTGCCAACGTCTCGGCGGCTGCGCGGCTCGTGCTCGGCCTGCTCAGCGCCGATCTCGACCTTGTCGCCGACGGCCTCGCCGACCGGCTCCACCAGGATTACCGGCAGGAGCTCTTTCCTCGCTCGATGGAGATCGTCCACATCGCGCGCGAGACCGGCGCCCTGGGCGCGACGATCTCCGGCGCCGGCCCGACCGTCCTGGTCTGGACCACGGTCGAGGACGCCGGCAAGGTCGCCGGCGAGCTCAAGGATCGCTACGGCGACTGGGCCGAGATCCGCCGCCTGCCGTTCAGCCCGCTCGGCGCCGACGTGCCCGAGCTCTGATCGTGGACTGGGTCGTCCGAATCGGGTTGATCGAGCTCGCCCTCGGCGGGCTGCTGGGCTGGGCGATGGTGCTGCGTGAGGAGAAGCCGGAGTTCCTCAGGCGGATCGGGATCGTTGCGCCGCAGAGGATCCGCCAGGTCCACCTCGACTACGTGATGATGGGCCTGATCCTGATCGGCGTCGGGCTCGCCGTCCCCGACCTGCCGACCGCCTTCGCCGCGGCGCTCGTCTTCGGCACCGCGGTCAACCCGTTCCTCTTCGTCCCCCTCGCCTTCGACCCCGATGTCGAGAAGCGGCTCTGGTACCGCGCGCTGGCGATCGTCTCTTTTCTCGGCGTCAGTGGCGGCCTGGTCGCCGCCGCGATCGTCGGCCCGGCCTGAGCCTCGCTTCCCGCGGGTCCGGGAGAACGCGGGTCCTGGAGGACGGACCCGGGCTTGGCTCCTTTTTCGTCGCATAGCCGAAAAAGGCGCCACCCCCGGGTGAGGACGGTGGAAACCCTCTTCCACTCGTGGGCGAGTCGGGGTATCGTCGCACTACGATGGCGGACGGCTACTCGATCAAGCACCGGGACGAGTTCGAGCGCATGGAGGGGTCCGGCGAGTCGACCTGGCTTCTGGCCCGCAAGGCCCTCGGCACCGAGTGCTTCGGCTACAACCTGGTCGAGATCGGGCCCGGTGGCCAGATCCCCGAGCACGACGAGGCGCAGAGTGAACAGGTCGAGGTCTACGCGATCCTCGAGGGGGACGCGGTGCTTCGTCTCGGCGGCGAGGAGCACCCGGCTCCGGCCGGCACCTTCGCTTCGATCGAGCCCGGCGCCGGCCGCTCGATCCTCAACCGCTCCGACGCTCCGGTGACGGCGCTGCTGATCGGAGTGCAGCCCAGCGGCGGATACAAGCCGATGAGCTGGGCCTGACGCGCTTTCCCCGCTATTTGCGGGAAACCGCGCTCTGATGCGGACCGACGCACCTTCAGCCCTATAATCCCCCGACTTGTCGACCCGTCGCGCGCCCGCTCGAAGAAGGCGCGGAACCCGGGAGGAACGAAGTGAGCAACGCCCAGTCGAGCGGGAAGAACCCGCCCACTTTTCGGTATTCGCCCGAGCTGCCCTATAAGCCTCTCGTCTCTCCCCCGAGCGTCGAGGACAAGGACGCCTGCGCGATCTACGCGTCGGTGCGTCGCGACGGAACGCCCAGTCACGAGCCGATCGAGCTCGCGATCCCGGCACTTCAGAAGATGCTCCACCGGGCCGGAAATGTCGATGGAGAGGGCGACGGCTGCGGCCTGCTGATCGACATCCCCCGCAAGATCTGGGCTGAGGAGGTTCGTTCCGGCGGCCACGACCCCTCGCTCACCCTCGACGACGCCTTCGCCGTCGCCCACGTCTTCATCGAACGCCGAGAGGACCGCGAGCAGGTCCTCCACGACGCCCGCGAGCTGCTCCGCGCCGGTGGCTTCCGCACCCTGGCGGAGCGCATGGGCGTCGTCGACTCGCCCGCCCTAGGCCCGACCGCGAGGGAGGAGGAGCCGCACTTCTGGCAGCTCGCCGGCCTGGTCCCCGACGCGTCGCGCCGGGATCCGGTCCTCTTCGAGCTGATGATCGAGCTCGAGCAGCGGCTCGGGGTCCACGTCGCGTCCTTCTCGGCGACGACCTGCGTCTACAAGGTGATGGGCGCGCCGAACGTGCTCGGCGCCTACTACCCCGACCTCCGCGACGAGCGCGCCGAGACGATCGGCTGCTTCGGGCACAACCGCTACTCGACCAACACCTGGCCCTCCTTCAAGCGTGTCCAGCCGTTCTCGGTGCTCGGACACAACGGTGAGATCAACACGATCGAGCAGCTGCGCCAGGAGGCGCGCATGCTGGGGGTCCCGATCGAGCCGAACTCCTCCGACTCACAGGACCTCAACCGGACGATCGACACCCTGGTCAGCCGCTCCGGCTTCAGCCTCGCCGAGGCGATGGAGATGGTCGTGCCGCCGATCGTCGAGGAGATCCGCTCGCTGCCGGAGGAGATGCATCCGTTCTACATGTACCTGCGCCAGGCGATGGGCCCGTTCGCGCAGGGGCCGGTGGCGCTGATCGCGCGCCACACAGACGAGTGCGTGTTCTCCGCCGACGCCCTCGGGCTGCGGCCGCTCTGGCAGGTCGAGACCGAGGCCGACTTCGTCTTCAGCTCCGAGCCGGGGGTCGTCTCGGTCTCCTCGATGGTCTCCGAGCCCAAGCCGCTCGCTCCCGGCGAGAAGGCTCTGGTCATCATCGATCGCGAGCGCAAGCGCTCGACCCTGCATGCCCACCACGAGATGCTCGGGATCGTCCGCAAGCGCTGGCTGGCCCGCTCCGGCGCGGATGAGGCCGCTCCGTACGACAGGGCTCTCGATTCCGGCGGCCCGCTCGAGGGGGGCGAGGTCCCCGGTTACTCCGACGCCGGCCCCGAGGAGCCGGTCAAGGTCAGCGACCGCATCCTCGCCGGCTTCGGCTGGCAGCGCGACGACGTCAAACTGGTCCAGCAGATGGCCTCCAATGGGGCCGAGCCGATCGGCTCGCTCGGATACGACGGCCCGCTCGCGGCGCTCTCGCCGGAGCGCCAGAACCTCGCCGACTACTTCAAGGAGACGGTCGCGGTCGTCACCAACCCGGCGATCGACCGAGAGCGGGAGGTCGAGCACTTCTCGACCCGCTCCGTGCTCGGGCGCCGTCCCTCGCTCGACGCTGCCGGCGTCGACACCGGCACGGTCGAGATCGCCTTCCCGGTGATCCTCGGCGGGCACCATGGCCTGGCGCCGCTCTCCGACAAGACCTATCGCCGCATCGCGCGCGAGCACAGCACCTACCTGCTCGAGGACCTCTGGGAGGAGTTCCGCGGCCGCGCCGACGCGGTCGACATCTCCCTGCTCGAGTCCGAGACGACCCATGGGGCGATCGAGCGGATCAAGCAGGAAGCCGTCAAGAAGGTCCGTGACGGAGCCGAGTTCCTCGTCCTCACCGACCGCACGGTCCACGACGGCGAGCGCCGCTACCTCGATCCGCACCTGGCGACCTCGGCGGTCGACCAAGCCCTGAAGCAGTTCAAGGTCGAAGCCGGCGAGGAAAACCTGCGCCGCCGCTGCGGCATCGTCCTGCGCTCGGCCGCGGTCCGCAACGTCCACGACGTGATGCTCGCGCTCGGGCTCGGGGCCAATGGCGTCTGCCCGTACACGATGGTCGAGGTGATCTGTGTCGAGGATTACGAGACCGACGTCTCCAACCTCTGCGACGCCCTCACCAAGGGGATCGAGAAAGTGATCTCGACGATCGGCATCCACGAGGTGCGGGGCTACGCGCGCCAGTTCTCCTCGATCGGGATCAAGCCCGAGCTGGCCGAGATCTTCCAGACCGAGGCCTTCGCGGCCAGCGATACGGGCGGCACCGGCTACTCCGACCTCGACGCCGACACCAACGAGCGGGCCCGGGTGCTGAACGGGGACGACGACGCCAAACCGGCGAAGACGTTCCGCTTCTACCCGAAGGTCTACAAGGCGGCGATCGCTACCGCCAACGGCTCCGGCACCTACGAGGAATACTCGGAGAAGGTTCGCGACCTCGAGCGTCAGAGCCCGATCTCGATGCGCCACGTGATGGCCTTGAAGGGGGACCGCGACCCGGTCGACCCGGCGACCGTCGACGCCGGCGTCGGCCATCACGACTACCCGGTGGTGATCTCCTCGATGAGCTTCGGCTCGCAGTCCGAGCCCGCGTTCCGTGCCTATGCGGAGGCGGCCAAGTCGATCAACGTCCTCTGCGTCAACGGCGAGGGCGGCGAGATCCGCGACATGTACGGGCACTACCGCAAATGGCGCGGCCAACAGATCGCCTCGGGCCGGTTCGGCGTCTCCGCCGAGATGATCAACTCGTCCTACCTCGCCGAGATCAAGATCGGCCAGGGCGCCAAGCCCGGCGAGGGCGGTCACCTGCCCGGCAAGAAGGTCTCGGTCAAGGTCGCCGCCGCTCGTAACGCGGCTCCGGGGACGGACCTGATCTCACCCTCGAACAACCACGACCTCTACTCGATCGAGGACCTCGCCGAGCTGATCGACGAGCTGAAGACCGTCAACCCGGATGTGCGGGTCTCGGTCAAGGTCCCGGTGGTGCCCAACATCGGCACGATCGGCCTCGGCATCGCCAAGGCGGGTGCCGACATCATCACCCTCTCCGGCTTCGAGGGCGGCACCGGTGCCGCCCGCCAGCATGCCCTGCGCCACGTCGGGCTGCCGTCCGACATCGGCACCCGCGCCGTGCACAGGGCGCTGATGGAGGCGGGCATCCGCAACCGCGTCGAGATCTGGGCCGACGGCGGGTACCGGACGGGCCACGACATCGTCAAATTGCACTGCCTCGGCGCCAACCGGGTCGGCTTCGGCACCCTCGCGATGGTCAGCCTCGGCTGCACGATCTGCCGCGGCTGTCAGCTCGACACCTGTCACGTCGGCATCGCCACGCAGATCGAGACCGTCGAGCAGGCGCAGGAGCACGGGCTGAAGAAGTTCACCCCGCAGGAGGTCGACCTGGCTGCCGAGAGCTGCGCCCGATTCTTCCGCGCGATGGGGGAGGAGGTCAAAGAGGTGGTCGCTTCCCTCGGCTACACCCGCGCCCAGGATCTCGTCGGCCGCTACGACCTGCTCGAACAGGTAAGCCACACAGATACCCTCGATCTGGCGCCGCTGATCACCCCGTTGGAGGAGTTCCTCGACCTCGAGCCGCTCGACCTGCCGGTCGTCGGGGAGGCGGAGGACACGCGGGCCGAGGCGGGCCTCGTCGTCGCCCACCCGATCCGCATGGAGACGAAGCAGGCCTCGAGCGAGATCGCCGCGCTGGCCCCCGAAGTGTGCGCCGGCCGCACCGTCAGCAACCATTTCCCGCGCCCCACCGACGCCAACGACCGGGTGCTCGGCACCGAGCTCGCCGGGGCGCTCTCCCGGGCCCGGATCTTCGACGGCCTCAGCTCCGACGAAGAGGACGACACCCTCGCCAGCCTCTCCTTCGACGGGGGCTCGGTCGCCGGCCAGGGCCTTGGGGCCTTCAACTCCTACGGTGTTTCGATCCGGGTCGAGGGCGGCGCCCAGGACGGGGTCGGCAAGACGATGCTGGGCGGCACGATCTCAATCCTCAAGGGCAAGGGCGCGAAGGGGCGCCGGCTCAACGGCTCGGTCGGAAAGTCGTTCGCCTACGGCGCCCAACGCGGCCGCCTCTTCGTCCAGGGCTCGGCGGACTCGCGCTTCTGCATCCGGCTCTCCGGTGCCGATGTTGTCCTCGCCGGTGAGCCCGAACACGACATCGACGACGCCCGCGGCTGCATCGTCGACCGCGCCAACGCCAAGGGCTTTGCCTTCGAGTACATGACCTCGGGCCGGGCGGTCGTGCTCGGCGACCTCGGTCCCTGGGCCTGCGCGGGAATGACCGGCGGGAGGGTATACGTCCGTCACAACGCCTTCGGCATCGATGCCCAATCGATCGAACGGCGCCTCGGCGAGGGAGCGAAAGTCGAGCTCAAGGCGCTCGACGCCGAGGGCCTGCTGGATGTCGATGACCTGCTGACGAACTACGCCGAGGAGCTGAAGGCGACCGATCAGGGCCAGGAGGCGGTGCGGATCCTCGACCTGTCGGCGAACGCCCCCGAGAACTTCCTCATGGTCGTGCCGAACAAGGTCCAGGCGGACCCGAGCATTTCTACCGAGTAGCTACTTCTCGGCGGGGTCGCGCGAGGAGCGCATCTGGCCGAGCAGCATGTCGAGGACGTTCTCGATGTTCCCGTAGAGCTTCGCCTCGGCCTTCTCGCGCTCGGCCTGCACCTCGGCGATCCGCTTCTCGAGCTTCTCGGTGCGAACGTCGAAGACCTTGAACTCTTCCTCTCGCGGTGCCACCGACTTCTCGAGTTCGGCGAGCACGCCGTCGACCTTCTGCTCGAGGCCGCCGGCCTTCTCCTGATCGCTGATCAGCTCGCGCAGCTCCTCTTCGAGGCCGGAGACCTGCTTGCGCAGCTGCTCCTCGACCTGCGCCGTGCGGGCCCGCGTCTCCGCGAGCGCCTTCTCGAGCTGTGACGCCTCGACCTTCGCGGCGAGCTGCTTGGCGAGCTGCTCCGAGCGGTGTCGAGTCTCCTCGATCGCCTCTTCGAGCCGGGCGGCCGCGACCAGGTCACGGTCGTCCCTGGGGCCGAGGGCCTCCAGTTTCGCCTCGAATGCCGCTGACTTTGCGTCGAGCTTCTTGGCGAGGCCAGTTGTCCTGGTCTCCAGCTTGCGGAGCTTCTCAAGAGCCGGGGCAACGCTCTTCGCCTGGTCGGCCCCGAGCGCGCCGAGCTGCTCTTCGATCTGAGCGGCGCGCCCCCGGGTCTCCTCGATCGCCTTCTCCAGCTGGGAAGCCTCGACCAGGTCGCGGCCATCGCCGGAGGCAACGTCCTCCAGTTTCTCCTCCAGCGCCGTGGATTTGGCGTCGAGGTGCTCGGCCAGCTCGGCTGTTCTCTCCTCGATCGCCTGCAGGGCCTGGTCTCGGCCGGCCTTGGCGGACTCCGCCTGGTCGGCGAGCTTCGCCTCCAGGGCCGAGGCACGGGTTTCGAGATCGCGCACCTTCGCCAGGGTCGGAGCGGCGCTCTTGGCGCGCTCTGCCGCAAGCCGGCGGATCTGCTCCTCGATTTGTGCGGAGTGGGCCCGGATCTCTTTGACCGCCTCCTCGAGCTGCGAAGCCTCAACCAGGTCGCGGTCGTCCCTGGCCGCGTCGATCCGACGGTCGAGCTGTTCGGCGCGGGCGGCGACCTCACCGACCAGCTTCTCCAGGCGGGGCACATCGGCACCATGTTGATCGGCCAGGCGGGTGACCTTCTCCTGCAGGGCCGAGTTTCTCGCGCCGAGCCGGCGAAGCTCCTCCTGGCGGGGCTTCTCGCTCTCTTTCTGGGAATCGTGGACCTTCTCGATCCGGACCTCGAGCGTTTTCGCCTGGGCCTCCAGGTCCCGGAGCCGGTCCTGGTTCGGAGCGTCGGCCTTCTCGAGCGCCTCGGCCACGGCGCCGATCTTCAGGTCGAGCTCAGCATCTCGCTTCCTGAGTGCCTTCAGCGCTTGCTGGCGGGGCCCCTCGGCCATCCGGCCCTCGCCCGCGACCCGGTCGATCTTCTGCTCGAGCTGAGCGGCTTTCGCGTCGATCGCACCGAGCCTTTCCTCCCGCGGCTTCTCCTCGCTCCGCAGCTCCGCGATCGCCTGCTCCAACGTCTGCTCGAGCCCGCTGGCCCGACCCTGCAGGGCCAACATCTTCTCATGCCGGGAGCCGTCGCCCTTCTTCGCCTCGGCGACGACCTGGTCGATTCGCCGCTCGAGGGCACCGGCCCGCGCGTCGAGACCGGCGAGGGCCTCCTGGGTCGGGGTGCCGGCAAGCGCCTCCTTGACCTCGCCGCTCAGCTTCTCGAGCTTCTGCTCGATCGTCGCGGCGCGGGCGTCGACCCGCTGGAGGCGCTGCTCGCGCGGCGCCTCGGCCTCGCTCTGGGCGGCGATGGCCTTGTCGACCTTGTGCTCGAGCCTGTCGGCGCGGGCGTCGATGACGGTGAAGCGCTCCTCACGCGGGAGCTCGGCGCTCTCCAGGTCGCCAACCACTCCGGCGATCCGCTGCTCCAGGGCGGCGGCGCGGATGTCCATCTCCTTCAGGCGCTCCTGTCGGGGGCCCTCCGCCTTCTTGAAGTCCATGACCAGGCGCTCGACCTTCCGCTCGAGGCTCGCGGCCCGCTCATCGACCGATCGCAGCCGCTGCTCGCGCGGCAGGTCGGCCTTCTCGTGGGCGGCGGCGACCCCGTCGATCTTCAGCTCGAGCCGCTTGGCGCGGGCGTCGATCCCGTGCAGCCGTTCCCGGCGCGTCCCCTCCGCCTTCTCCTGCTCGGAGAGGATCCCGTCGATCCGCTCTTCGATCGTCCCCGAGCGGTTGTCCATCTCGCGAAGCTTCTCCTGGCGCGGGACCTCGGCCCTCGCCGCTTCGGCTGCCGCGCGCTCGATCCGCTCTTCGATCGTCCCCGAGCGGTTGTCCATCTCGCGCAGCTTCTCCTGGAGAGGCACCTCGGACCGGGTCATCTCGGTCGCCAGCTCTTCGAGCTTCCGCTCGAGAGCGGTCGAGCGGGCGTCCATCGCGCCCAGGCGTCGCTCGCGCGGTGGCTCGGCGTCCCTGACCTCGCCCGCCACCGTGTCGATCTGCTGCTGGAGCTCGGCGGCGCGGGCGTCGAGCTTGCGGAGGCGCTCAAGTCGGGGGAGGTCGGCCTTCTCGCGCTCGACCTCGATCTGGTGCAGCTGCGCCTCGAGCCGGTAGGCGCGCTCGTCGACCTCCTGCACGGACTTCTCGATCCTGCGCTCGGACTCGCCGACGCGGCTCTTGACGAGCTGCTCGGCCTCGATCCGGAACTCGGAGAGCTCACGCCGCAGGCCCAGCCCGACTTCCCGGCCGCGCTCCTGCTCCTGCTCCTCGAGCATCTCCTCGACACCGGAGCGGACTCGCTCTATCTCCTGGTGGAGGCGCTCGCGGGCGCGTCGGGCGGCTTCTGAGATCTCAGGCGTGCGCAATTGGCGCACAGGCTGGGCCGGCTCAGGCGACGCACTCATCAACGCGGCAGGCTATGGAGCCACGCGGCGGGAAAAGCCCGCTCAGACTTCGAAAACGAACAGGATAAATCGACCGATCGCGAGCTCGTCGCCGTCGCCCAATCGGGACCATTCGACCCGCTCTCCGTTCACGTGCACGCCGTTGAGGCTGCGGTCGTCGAGGACACGCAGGGCGCTGGGCATCTCCGAGACGATCAGGGCGTGACGGCGGGAGACGCTGGGGTCGTCGAGGCGGATGTCGGCGTTGGCGCTGCGGCCTACCCTGGTCCAGCCGGAGCCGATCGGGAAGGCGGTCGAGCCGTCACCGTCCGCCATCGCCAGGTAGCGCCCCGGCTCGCTCAGGTCTTTTCGCGTCGCAGAGATCCAGTCCTCGGCGGCGGAGTGATCCTGGCCGGGCGCGAATTCGAGCGTCTGACCGTGCTCCTGCATCGGCTCGAAGATCGAGTCGCGGCGGAAGGTGGCGCCGCCGCAGGTCGGGCATTTGGGTAGCGCGTCGTTCTCGAGCAAGGAGAGCTGCGAACCGCAGTAGAGGCAGAAGAAGGTTCCGGCCCCTGGCATGGTGCCGGTCTCGATCGGGTCTGGTGCCGCCGGAGGGCGGACGCTGGGGAAAATCGGACTCTCTCCTCGCAACCGTGCTTCTTGTGATGATCGTAGCGTGACCCGGCTCGCCGCGCTCCGCCCTTGCGAATAGAATCGCGGCCGCGGATGGGCCCAGTCAGCGCCGAGATCGAGGTCGACGTCCCGCGTGAGCGGGCCTTCGCGGCGATCGCCGATTTCGCCCGGCGCCCGGCCTTCACCGATCACTTCCTCACCGGCTTTCACCTGACCCGGATCGACTCCGTCGGAGTCGGCGCGGGCGCCCGCTTCCGCTTCGAGGCGCCGCTGCGCTCGGTCTGGATGGACACCGCGATCGTCGAGTTGGACGCCCCGCACCGGATCGTCGAACGGGGCCAGGGCGGCCGCGTCAACCGGATTCCGAACAGGACCGTTTGGGAGGTCACGGAGGCAGCCGGCGATCTCAGTCGGATTCACGTCTCCCATTGGACCGAGCCTTCGAGCCCCGTCGACAAGGCGCTGGAGTCCCTTTCCTGGAACGCCTTCTTCCTCGGGCGCGGCTGGCGGGAGGCTCTGCGCCGCCTCCGCGACCAGCTCGAGTCGGAGCGGGTTTCCGACGAGCGGGTCGCGCTCGCCGGGGGCAATCGCTACGCGACCGGCATCCCTTAATAGACTGCCCGCGCCGATGCCGACCGTCGACCGTCTCCGCCGAATCGCCCTGCCGCTGCTCGCGGCGGCGCTGCTTGGCGCGATCGTCCTCACCGTCTCTGCCTGCGGCTATTCCAGCGACTCCAAGGAAGTGGTCGAGGGAGAGCCGGTGAAGCTCGGTGACCTCCAGTACAACGTGATCTTCTCGCGCTACCTCAACCCGAACGACACCGAGGACTCCGCCTACCTGGTCGGGCAGAAACCGGCCCCCGAGGGCTCGGCCTACTTCGGCGTCTTCTTCGAAGTTCAGAACGAAGGCGAGGACCCGCAGTTCCTGCCCGACAGCTTCACGATCACCGACGCGCAGGACGTCGAATACGAATCGCTGGACAGCGAAAGCCTCTACGCGCTCGAGCCGGGCGGCGAAGTCGAGCCCGAAGAACAGGTTCCGGTCCTTGACTCGACCCCCCAGCAGGGACCGATCGAGGGCTCGCTTGTCCTCTTCCTGCTGCCCTCCACCGCCTCCGACAACAGGCCGCTGACGCTCGCGATCGGCACGCCGGATGGCACCGGCGAAGTCAAACTAGACCTCTAGACCCCCGCGGTCAGCACCTGCGAGGCGATCGGCGCCGCCACTTCGCCGCCGGCGGCACCGGCGTCGATCAGCAACACCCCGATCGCCAGCTTCGCCTTGTCTGCCGGGGCGAAGGCGGAGAACCAGGCGTCCTTGATCTGGGTCGGGTTCGGCGAGTTCTCCTGGCCCGGCTCGGGCCCGAGCTCGGCGGTCCCGGTCTTGCCGGCGACCTGGGCCTGGGGGATCGCGCCGGCGAAGCCGGTGCCGCTGGTCACCACCCCGATCATCAGTTCGGTCAGTTCGCCGGCGATCTTCGGCGATATGACCCGCACCGGCTCTGGGTCCGGGCGCAGTTTTTTGTTGGCGACGATCGAGGTCGGCTCACGCACGCCGTCGTTGCCGATCGTCTGCGCCACGCTCGCCATCTGCAGCGGAGTGGCCAGGACTTCGCCCTGGCCGATCGCGCTGACGCCGAGGTCGAGTTCGTCGCCGACATCTTCGGGGATGCTGGACTCTTCCGGCTGGACCTGGCGCGCGATCCGCGGCGAGTAGAGGGTCGGCGGGGCGTTGAAGCCGAAGCGTTCGGCCATGCCGACCAGTTCGTCGTTGCCGATCTTCGGACCGAGCGGAGCGAAGTCGGCGTTGCAGGAGTCGGCGAAGGCCTGGCGGAAGGTGCCGCCGCAGACCTCGCCGTTGGCATTTTCGATGAAGCGGCCGCCGACGTTGACCCCGCTCACGTATTCGAATTCGTCGTCGAGCGCGACGACTCCCTTCTCCAGAGCCGCCGCGGTGGTGATCATCTTGAAGGTCGAGCCGGGCGGCTGCGGGGCCGAGAAGGCCTGGCCGGCGAGCGCCCGGACGTCGCCGTTGCGGGCGTCGAGGACGGCGACGCCACCGGAGCGGCCGGCCAGCGCCGAGACGGCTTCCACCTGCAGATCCGGGTCGATCGTCGTCTTCACCGGAGCGCCCGGCTTCGGCTTCCCTTCGGCGAGGACCCTGCCCTGGCCCCCCGCTTCGGGGACGGCGAGCAGCGAGCCGCCCGGCTTGCCGGCGAGACGCGCGTTGAACGCCTGCTCGAGGCCGCTGACGCCGACCGGGGTCGTCGCCGAGAAGCCCTGCCGTTCGAGCGCCGGAAGGTCTTCTTCTTCGGCTTCGCCGACTTCGCCGGTGACGTCGATCGCCGAGCTGCCAAGGGGGTGTTCGCGTTCGTCCGCTTCTCCTTCGGCGAGCGGCGTCCCGTCACCGGCGAGGATCGGCGCCCGCGGCGCCAGCTCGATCTGATTTTCGAGGTGCTCGCCCTCCTGCAGGCCCGGGAAGACGAGGCTGGGCCCCCAGGCGATGCCCCCTTCGGCATAGGGGAGGTCGACGTCCGCTTCGACCGGCCCGAAGGCGACGGTGGAGATCGTCATCGTCACCGGCACGACCGAGGCGCCGCTTTCGGAGTGAGGGTCACCGGGGGAGTCGGCTTCGACCGACCTGGCGGTCGCCACCCCCGCCGCGTCCCGGTAGGCGCCGACGAATGAATCGAGCGGCGTCACTCGCCTCGAGGCAGGGTTCAGCTCCTTGTACATCGCGGCGAAATGGCCTTCTTCCCAGTCGGTCGTGAAGCGCTTGGCGGCGTCCTTGGGAGGGGAGCCGGGGGCCCCCATGGCGGCCCCGATCGCGAAGGCGATGACCGCGACGATCGCCAGGGGCAGCATGCGGGTGACGAGGCGGCGTCGCCGCTCCACCTCAGACGGAAGGCTATTCACTGGTCAGAAATGTAGTGGGCGCGCCGTCAGCCGGTGCAAGGCCCCGTGTCAACCGGGCTCACGGCCCCTTTCAGAGCGTCTTCGACCAGCCGGTCCGGGATCGCGAAGCCGCCCGGTTCGCCGTACGTGGTCGTCGCGAAGATCGTCCCCAGCACGCGGCCCCTGGTGTCGACCAGAGGGCCGCCCGAATTGCCGCTGCGGACCGAGCCACGCAGGCTGCTGATCGAGCGCCGCAGCGGCCCGCGCCCGTAGGAATCGTCGCTGAGCACCTCTCGGGTTTCGCCGAAGAGCGCGGGGGCGACCGCGTAGGGCCCGTTTTCGGGGTAGCCGAGCACGGCGGCGTCCTCGCCTTTTTTCGGTTCCGGGGCGAAGCGGAGGACCGGGAGCGAGGCGCCGATCCGCAGGACCGCGAGGTCGTTGGTCGGGTCGTAGTGGACGACCGTCGCCGCCAGCGACGCCCCGGTCTGAGTGGTCACCGACGTGTCCTCCTCGCCGGCCACCACGTGGGCGTTGGTGATCACGAGCCCGGGCGCCGCTGCCCAGCCCGAGCCCTCCACGCCGAGCCCGCAGGCGGTTCCGACGACCCGGACGACAGAGGCGCCGGCACGCAGCACGTCGGGATCGGTGGCGCTCCGTTGGTCAGGGCTCCCGAGCGGGGTGGCCGGGCCGACGATCGAAGGGGCGGGATCGACGCGGTCGAGCGCGTTGAGGACGGGACCGGACGGCGGCAGGACTTCGTTGAGGCTCCGCAGGATCAAAGAGCGCTGGACGTCGTGCCTGAGGCCGGTGGTGCCGGGCGCGTGCAGGGCGACGGCTCCGAACACCCAGACCACCCCGAGCGCGATGCAGGCGACCAGCGCGGCGCCGCCGGCTCCATCGGCGAGATGGAGCCTGTCGTTGCGGATCACCCGTGCCCGCAGGCCGAGCGCGAAGGTCTCCATCCCGACGGCGAAGAACGCTCCGACGACCAGGGCGCCGAGTGCGGCGAGCAGCGGCGCGTAGGGCGACTGCGCCCCTTCGGAGAGGACCAGCGGGGCGATCCTGCTGCCGCCGAACGCGCCGAGTGCGAAGCCCACCAGGCTCATCACCCCGACGATCAGGCCCTGGCGGTAGCCCCAGAGCGCGAGCGCAAAGGTGAAGGCGACTATTCCCCAATCGATGGCGGTCACTGGAAAGGAACGTATTCGCGGGCCCGTCACTTACGTTCAGTAAGCTGAATTTACGGTGGATTTGTCGACTACGCGACAGACCAAGGGGGTCTGCCCGGACTTCCACGCGGCCATCGAGTTGGTCGGAAAACGGTGGTCAGGGGCGATCGTCTCCGCCCTGACCGAGGGCCCGATGCGCTTCGGCGAGCTGGCCAAGGCTGTCCCCGGCCTCTCCGACAGGCTCCTCTCGCAGCGCTTGCGCGAGCTCGAGGACGCCGGTGTGGTCGAGCGCGACGTCGAGGCCGGCACTCCGGTCAAGGTCAGCTACTCGCTGACCGCGAAGGGCGACGACCTGCGCCCGGCCATCTCCGAGCTCAGCGCGTGGGCGCGCCGCTGGAAGCGGACCGGCTAGCGCCGGCGCCCGGGCAGGAGCTCCCGGGCCCGTTCGCAGTCGGTCGCTACGCCCGCAAGCTCCAGGACGAGATGCGGCGACGCGCGAAGGTCCAGCTCGTCGGCGAGGTCACCGGCGTCAGCCGCAGCAAGGTGCAGGCCTACTTCGAGCTGCGCGACGGCGAGGGCGCCGTCCCGTGCGTGATCTGGCTCAACGACCTCGAGAAGGCCGGCCTTCCGGACGGGGCCCTGCGCGACGGCGCCGAAGTCGTCGTCTCCGGCGGGCCCGACTACTACCCGGGGGGCGGCCAGGCATCGCCGAGCTTCGGCTTCAGGGCGAGCCATCTCCGCCTCGCCGGCGAGGGCGACCTCCTGGCCCGGCTGGAGGCGCTGCGCAAGCAGCTGCAGTCCGAGGGCCTCTTCGAGCTGCAGAAGCAGCTCGCCCGCCCGGCTCTGCCGAAGACGATCGGCGTCGTCACCGCGGAGGGCGGCGCCGCCCGCCGCGACCTGCTCGCCGGCCTCGAGCGCCGCGGCTGGGCGGGGACCCTCGTCTGGGCGTTCGCGCCGGTCCAGGACCGCCGCGCCGCTCCGGCGATCGCCGCCTCGATCCAGGAGCTCGCCGCGCGGCCCGAGGTCGACGCGATCCTCGTCGCCCGCGGTGGCGGCAGCCTTGCCGACCTCTGGGCGTTCTGCGACGAGACCCTCTGCCGCACGGTGGCGATGCTCCGCGTGCCGGTGGTCAGCGCGATCGGTCATGAGCGGGACCGGACCCTGATCGACGACGTCGCCGCCGTCGCCTGCTCGACCCCGACCCACGCTCCCGAGGCGCTGGTGCCGCTCGACTGCCGCTCCGCCCGTCGTGACCTGGACCGCTGCGTCGAATCGCTGCGCAGGGCAGGCGACCGGGCGGTCGGCAGCCGCGCCCGTCACCTCGGCGCCCTCGCCCGGGGGCCCGCCCGAGCTCTGCGACGCGAGCGCGCGGCCTTGAACCAGAAGACCCGTGAGGTGCGAGCGGCCTCCGAGCGTGGGGTGGAGGCCCGGCTCGCGATCCAGCGGCGGATCGCGCTCGTCCTCGATCGCGCCTCACGCCGCGCCGCCGGGCCCGAAGCCAAGGGGCGCCGGGACGCGCTGCACCGCGCCGAAGTCGCCCTCCGGGCCCACGACCCGGATCGCACGCTTGAGCGTGGCTACGCGCTCGCCGAGCGCGCCGACGGCGAGCCGGTGACCAGCGCCGCGGCCGCCGCCGCCGAGGACGAGATTAGGCTGCGGTTCGCCGACGGCCGGATCTCTGCCAGGCCGGTCGACCGGGACGATGACCGACAAACCTGAGTCATACGAGAGCGCCGTCGAGCGGCTCGAGCTGATCATCGACCGGCTCGACTCCGGGCAGGCCGGGCTGCGCGAGACCCTTGACCTCTGCAAGGAGGGGCGCGAGCTCGTCACCTACTGCAGCGGTGAGCTCGACGCGGTCGGCGAGGGGCTCAAGGAGCTGCGCCTCGACGAGCTGGCCGAGCGGCTCGACTCCTCCGCCGTCGAGTAGGACGCGGCCGCCTGCCTCAGGCGCCGGCGGCGATGATCAGGCGCCTGCTCAAGGCCTCCTTGGCCGCGGTCAGCTCCTCGCGGCCCCAGCTCTCGAGCACCGGCTCCTCGGGGCGCTCGAGGAAGACGTAGGCGAGCTCGACCTCCTCGACCTCTCGGGCCTGGGATACCGCCAGCGCATATATCTCCTTCTGCACCTCGTAGTGCCGGGAAAGGGCGACGACGTCCGCGCCTCCGACCCGGTCCGTCTTGAAGTCGACTATCAACGGGGGTCGGCCGTCCGCCTCGACCAGCAGGTCGACCGAGCCGCGGAGGACCTTCCCGTCCACGTCGAGGAGCAACGGCAGCTCGGCGCGACTGCGGGCGCCTCGGATGCGCTCGGAGAAGAGCGGCGATCGCAGCCAGGCGTCGAGCGCGGTGAGCAGGCCCGCCGCGCTGGGCGGCTCCTCGGCATCGACCTCGGCCGATTCTGCGATCCGGCGCACGATCTCGTCAGGGGGACGGTCCCAGCCGTGGGCGTGACTCCACTCCAGCAGAGCGTGGACCGCTCGGCCCCTCACGACTCCGCCCCCTTCGCCCTCGCCCGCCGACCGGTCTCCGGACACCTCGAGCTCGGCATGTCCGACCTCGGCCGCGATCGCCGAGTAGGAGAGGTGCCTCGCCGGGCCCTTCGCCGCCCGCGGGCGCAGCAGCGGCGCCGGCCCTGTGCCCGGGTCCGCCTCGGCGCGACGGTCGAGGTCGGTTCGCCTCAGCTCTGCCGCCCGCGCCGCGGAAGGAACGCTGAGCCGCACCGGGATCCTCGACGGAGCGAAGACCTCCTCGAGGCCGGCTCTCGGCTCGGGGGCCGCGATCTCGAGCTCGGAGTCGGCCTCGCGGTCGATCCCGAGCCCCGCCGCGATGCGCTCGATCACCGAGGTGCCCGTCCGCAGCTTGGGCGCCTTCGGGGCGATCACGCCGCTCAGCAGCAGCCGCTCCCTGGCCCTCGTGGCGGCGACGTGAAAGAGGCGGAGCTCCTCCTCCGCCTGGCGCTTCTCCAGCTCCTCGCAGAGGGCCCGCTGCTCGTAGAGCTTGACCCCGCGCGCGCCGAGGCGCCGCAGCTCCATCCCGACCCTGGGCGAGCCCGGCTCCTTGCCGAGGGTCAACAGGGGCGCCCGCGAAGGCGGCAGGAGCCCGCGCGCGAGAAGGGGCACGGCGACCACGTCGAACTCCAGTCCCTTGGCTCCATGGACGGTCATGATCCGCACTCCGTCATGGCCCTCGACCGCGGTCGCGGCCTGGGCGTCGGCGTCGGCTTCGGCGCGGGCGTCGAGGAAATCGAGGAAGCCGCGCGGATCGCGGCCCTCCGTGCGTTCGAAGTCCGACGCCAGGCGCATCAACTTGCGGACGTTGGCGAAGCGCGCCTCCCCGGAGGGCCGCATCAGGATCGCCAGGTCGTATCCGGTTCGCGTCACCGCGGCGTCGATCAGCGAGGGCAGGGGCAGCGAGACCGCGTCGGCCCTGAGCCCGGCCAGGTCGGCGGCGAAGCGTTCGAGCAGGGCCCGCTCTCCGGTGGGTATCCGGGCCAGCCGCTCGGTATCGATCCCCTCTTCGGGCTCCTCCGCGGCGAGTGCCTCGATCGCCGGCCAGAGATGACGGCCGCGGCCGGCGGCGGCGCGCAAAAGCCAGAGCGTGTCGGGCGTGACTCCCGCCGCCGGCGATGCGAGCGCCCCGAGCAGCGATTCGTCGTCGAGCGGGTTCGCGATCGTCGCCAAGAGGGCACGGACGTCGCCGACCTGCTGCTGGGACCAATAGCCGCGACCGCCGACCACGTAGGGCCGAAGCCCGGCCCGCTCCAACGAGTCCTCGTAGGCGTCGAGGCGGGTGAACGAGCGCAGCAGGACGACCATCGAGCCGCGCTCGATCCCACCGGCAGCAAGCTCGCGAAGCCGCTCGGCGACGAAGCGCGCCTCGGCGAGCTGGTTCGAAGGAGTGCCGCCGTCGGTTGCGGGATCGAGGTCGATGCCCTCCTCGTCCCAGCCCTCTTTCGCGGTCAGCAGGAGCTCGACCGCCGGCCCCTCGCCCGGCGGTGAGGGGTGCTCGGGAGGTGATCCGACCCGCAGCGGCCTGAAAGCTCCGCCGAGCAGCTCGGACCCGAGCGCGTTGACGGCGCCGATCACCTCCGGGCGCGAGCGGAAGTTGCCGCTCAGCGGCAGCACCTCGCCGTCGGGTGAGGCGGCGATCCGCTCACGCCGTTCGCGGAAGACCCCGAGGTCGGCATGGCGAAAGCCATAGATCGACTGCAGCTCGTCGCCGACGACCATGAGCTGCCCGCGATCGCCGTGGAGGGCCTCGATCAGCCGCATCTGCAGGCGGTTGGTGTCCTGAAACTCGTCGACGAGGATGTGGCCGAAGCGGGAGCGATAGGCGGCGCCGGTCTCGGTCCGCTCGAGGAGCCGCACGGCGAGGATCTGCAGGTCCTCGAAGTCGATGCCCCCCCGTCGTTCCTTGGCCGCCGTGAAGCGCTCCGAGAAGAGTTCGACGATCTCGGCGACATCGCGGTACGCGCGGCCCCCGGCGCCCGCCTCGGCGACCCTGCTGACGGCTACCTCGATCGCCTCCCGGTACTCGACCAGCCCTTTCGCGGTCTTCGTCGTCCGCAAAGCGGCGAGCTCGTCGAGGCCGGGAGTCGCCTCGGCGTTCAGAAGCTCGAGCGCGGCGGCGACGAGCTCGTGGTTGTCGCTGTCCGGCTTCAACTCGCCGAGGGTGTCGGCGGCGACGCTCCGGGCCTCGGCCAGCGCGCCGACCAGGTCGGTCTCGGGCGGTGGCGGCAGCGCCGGCTCGGCCTCGCCGCGGCTGCGCAGTTCGGCATGGGTGGCGATCGCGATCGCCCGCAGACCGCCGACGTCGAAGGCGGCGAGCGTCGCCTCCCGCTCGTCGCCGCCCCCGGCGAGGAAGTCCCGAAGCGCTTCGTCGAACGCTTCCCCGGCGACCCGGGCGGTCTCCGGCGCGTCGAGGACGCGGAAGCGGGGGTCGATTCCCACCGCGACCGGGTGGGAGGAGAGCAATCGGTTGCAGAAACCGTGGATCGTCGTCACCCAGTCGCCGCTCAGGTTTGGGATCTCGGCACGGATCCGTTGCCGCAGCTCTCCGGCGGCCTTGTCCGTGAAGGTGAAAGCGAGGATCGAGTCCGGCGCCATGCCCTGCTCGCGGACGAGACGGCAGTAGCGGTCGACCATCACCCCGGTCTTGCCGGTTCCCGCCCCCGCCTCGACCAGCACCTCGCGGCACTCGGAGGCGATCGCGGCCATCTGTTCCTCGGTCGGCCGCCGCTCGCTCATCGGCGCCGGTCCTCCTCGTCGTCCTCTTCCTGTGGCTCGACCGGGGCCCGGTCGCGCCTGCAGATCGGCGCGAACTCGCAGAAGGGCGGGCATTCGCCATGCCCGCGCAGGGGCGCGCGCGGCCCGGGGTCGCGGGCGATGTCACCGGCCTGCATCCGGCCGACGATCTCCGATGCTCGCCGACGGGCGTCGGCGAGCAGCAACGAGAACTCGGCCTCGTCGACCTCGTCGGTGCTCGAGAGGCCGTAGGAGTGGAGGTCCGCGGCGACATCGTCGAGAACCAGACCGCGCGGGCGGCGCTCGGAGGTTCCCCGCAGCGGGTGGTAGAGGCCGCCGACCGCCTCCAACTCCCACAGATCCGCCACCGCGAGGAGATAGAGCTGCAGCTGCAGCTTCCCGTCCTCCTCGAGTTTCTTGCGAGGAGTGACGGCCCCGGAGAGCTTGTAATCGATCACCATGGCGCGCCCGTCCGCGGCCCTGTCGATGCGATCGATGGCGCCGTGCAGCCGCCAGCCGTCGATCTCGAGCGGCGGCCGCTCGGCCGCCTCGTCCTCGGAGAAGGCGGCCTCCAGCCGCCACGGCTCGAACCCTCCCGGGTCGCGCCTTGCCTCCTCGCCGAGAAACCGCGCGATCCAGCCTTCGACCCGCCTCAGCATCGCTCGCTCGCCCGGGTGGTCACCGAGCCGGCGGGCTGCCCCGATCTCGCCGATCAGCTCCCCCGATCGCCCGCGCCAGGCGGTCAGAGTCCCCGGCCGCGGAAGCCGATCGCCGCCGGGCGGCTCCTGATAGAGGCGCTGCAGGACCTCGTGGGCGATGCCGCCCTGGACCAGCGGGTCGGGAGGGGGGTCGAGCGGCTGCGGGCGGAGCTCATGCGAGACGAACCACCGGTACGAGCAGACGTCGAAGCCCTCGAGGGTCGTGCCGCCGTAGGCGGGGACGGCCGCCAGCGATTCGATCACGGCGGGATCGGTGAGCGGCCCGGGCGCCCGCGTCGCGCCCTCCGCGGCGCGGGCCGGCGCGAGCCTTGCCTCGATCCGGCCTCGGGTCCCGGAGTCGACCTCCGCCGCGTCGAGCAAGGCACCCGCGGCTGCCCCGGCGCCGTGGGCCGCCACCGCTCGGGCAAGCTCGGTCTCCGACGGTGCTTCGGCGACGCGGTGGACGACCTCGGCCAGCTCGCGCCCTCGCCGCGGCAGCCCCTCGCCGGCCTCCAGCAGGCGTTCGACCTCTTCCAGCAGCGGCGACGGGCTCTCGGCGGTGCCGTTCTCGTCGCTGAACCGGTGCGAGAGGAAGAGGCTTCGGCGTGGGAGGGAGAGACAGGCGTGGAAGAGGTAGCGCTCCTCCACCTCGACTTCGCGCAGCGATGCCAGGCCGAGGTCGGCTCGCTGTCGCTCCGAGAGGAACGGGTCGATCCCCGATCCACCGGCCGGGAACTCGCCGTCCTGCAGCGAGGCGACGAAGACGTGGTCGAAGCGGGCCGCACGGACCCGGCGCGGGTCGGTGATCCGCACCCGGTCCTCGACCGGCCCGCTCCAGACTCGCACGTCGAGGGACCGCAGGCTGGCGACGATCGTCCCGGGGGTCGGTGCGAGAGATGGCAGCTCGGCGCGCTCGCGCATCGCCGTCGCGATCGTCCCCGCCGCCCGTGCCTCGAGCGCGGTGCCGGCAACGGCGCCCATCCCCGCGGCGGCCGATGCGATCTGGGCAGCGAGGGCCGCCGGGTCGCTTGCCGCCTCGCGCACCTCCGCGACCCCGGGAGGGGTGTCCTCGTAGCGCTCCTCCCAGACCGCGATCGCCTCGGTCGCTGTGATCACCCGCCGTCTGCGCAGTGCCCGCTCGAACCAGTCGACGCGCCGGCGCGAGGCCCCGGCCGGTCCGCGCAGGTAACGCAGGAGGTCCTCGGAGCGACCGCTACCGAGGATCGCGTCGAGGAGGGCGATCAGCGAACCGCCGACAGCGGTGGTCGCCACCCCGACCTCGGCCTCGAGCGCGACCGGGACCCCATAGGACTCGAGAACCGAGGCGAGCAGCGGCCCGCGACGGGAGGGGTCGCGGGCGACGATTGCGATCTCCTCCGGCGGCGCACCCGCGGCGAGTAGCCGGGCCACCTCGGTGGCGATCGCCTCGGCTTCGCCGCGCTCCCCCGCCGAGCGCATCAGAACGAGGCTGGAGCTCGGCTCCGCCCGCGCCGGGTCCTCGGAGCCGAACTCCCGCTCGAGGTGGAAGAGCAGTGGCTCGGGAGTGTTGGCGGGGTCGGCGGCGAGGGACTCGGTCTCCGCGATGCCGATCCCCTCCAGGGCTGCCAGCAATGGCGCGACGCGCTCCTCGAGCACCGGGTTCCCCTCCTCGCAGGGGACGGCCACGGTCACCTCGGCCGCGGCGGCGAGACCCCGCAGGAGGTCGAGCTGGTTGCCGGTGAGGTCGTCGAAGCCGTAGACGAACACCGGCCGCCGCCACCACTCGCCTCCGGCCTCGAGCAGGCGGACGGCCTCGCGGGCGATCTTGTGGATGTCGACGAGGCCGAGCCCGTCGCGGACCTTCGCGTAGGCGGAGAAGAGCGTCGCCACGTCGCCGAGGTACGCGGATCCCTCCAGCGTCCCGGCGGCGGCCTCGACGTCGCCGGGCTCGAGCCCGGCCTCCTGCAGCTCTCCCAGCAGGCGCTCCAGGGCGCGGGGAAAGCCCGGCTGCGAGGCCGAGGCCCGCAGCGGGCGCAACCCGGCTCGCTGTTCCTCGACCGCGGCCTCCACGGCCCCCAGACGCTGCGCCGGGGTCAGCGTCGCGCCCGGCGGCGCGCCGCCCGCCGTCGCCACGGTGCGGAAGAGGCCGCCGAAGGTCATCACCGCCGCCCCCAGCATCGCCCCCCCGGCGCAGAGCTCGCGCTCGAAGCTGTAGACGTCGTCGACGGTGGGGACGACGAGGACCGGCTCACGGTCGAGTGCGGCCGCCATCCGGGCTCGGACACGACCGGCCCGCCCCGAGTTCGGGGGTCCTTGAATCACGTTCAGGGGCATCGACGACGAGCTTATGTACGGCCCCGGCGTGCCCGTCCGATTTGCTGTCTTCCGCCCTCTCTACATTGACCTGCGATATGGCTCTCTGCTTCGTAGACCCGGCCGACGCGATTCGCGCGATCTCCGATTCGATCGGCCGTGAGGCCCGGCGGCAGCTGCTCGGCGAGGCCGTCCGCGCCTGGGTCGACGAGATACCCGACAGCGAGCTGGAGGTCCACTACGCCAAGGCGCTCTCCGAGCTCGACGAGCACGACCTCTCGATGCTCGCCGCCTGGCACGGCTCGCTCGAGGTCGGCCAGCCCGTCCCCAACCGGGACTTCCTGATGGGCGCCTTTCCCTCGCTCGGCGAGAACCGGCGCGAGGCGCTGAAGCTCGCCGCCGGCTTCCGCGGCGAGGAGGCGGTCGACGCCGGCGTCACCGAGGAGGATGCGCTCGAGCTCGTCCTCGGCCTTCTCTCGCCGCCCCGCCAGATGGAGCTCGCGGTCGAGGCCGTCGAGCTCTACATCTGGGACCGCGCCGGCTCCGACAACTAGCCGCCACCCGCCTTAGGCGAGGTGGCCGCGGATCTCGGCTATCGCCTGCTCGTTGTCGCGGAAGTGGACGGCGCGCATCCCGGCCTTGCGGGCCCCTTCGCAGTTGACCTCGACGTCGTCGACGAAGAGACAGGCCTCGGCCGGTGTCCCGACCCGCTCGAGGGTCAGCGCGTAGATCTGCGATTCCGGCTTGCGGCAGCCGACGAAGCCCGAATCGACCACGGTCTCGAAGATCTCGTCGACCGGAAGCATCGGCCGCCAGAGCGGCTCCCACTCGCGGACGTTGTTGGTGAGCATCGCCATCTGCAGGCCGGAGCCCTTCAGCTCCCGCATCAGGTCGATCATCGGCGGGTTCGGTTCCAGCGCCTCGAAGTAGATCTCTTTGAAGCGGTGCAGCGCGGGCCGGTGGCCGAGCAGCGGCTCGAGCCCGTCGCTGAGCGTGACCAGGAAGGCGTCCTCGGTGATCTCCCCCCGCTCCATCTTGAACAGCGGGTTCTCGCCCGCCTCCTCGGTGACCGCCTGCATCGCCTTGCCGAGCGTTTCGGTCGAGATCCCGGTCTCGTCCTGGAAGGCCATGAACGACTCGATCAGGGGCGTGGTGAGGACGCCGCCGAAATCGGAGATCACCGTCTGGACCGGGACCGCTGCGTCAGTCATCGGCGCGCTGGACCTCGTAGTGGCCGAGCCCCTCGCGGCCCTCCATCGACCAGCGGAAGAAGGCGACCTCGGAAGTCAGGCCTGGCCGGCGCACCGGGCTGGCGCTGATCATGCTGCCGCCGCCCCGCAGCGGCTGCCCATCGTCGCCATCGGTCCACAGCTCCAGGGTCGCCCGGCGCTGCACCCCGTCGGGCCCGTATTCGGTCGAGAGCAGGGTCTCGGAGACCTCGATCGGCGCGCCGTCGGGGCCGCATAGGATCGAGACGACCTCCTCCTCGCCGTGGGCGCCGGAGCCCCGCGGCCGGCTCGCGGTCAGCGCGAAGAGGCCACCGTCCGAGAAGACGATGCCGATCGACCTCCGCAGGGCCGCGTCGTCGCTCATTTCCAAACGCTCCGCACTGGGTCAGGCACCCTAACCGAGGCACCCGGGCCGGAGGCGGCCGTTCCAGTCGCGCCCCGCCCGCGCCGCCCTCTACCATGGGTGGCCATGCCTGAGAACGAAACCACATCGACGACCGCCCTCACCGAAGACGATGTCATCGAGGCCCTCGAGGAGGTCATCGACCCCGAGCTGGGGCTCGACTTCGTCTCCCTCGGGCTCGTCTACGACGTCGAGATCGAGAAGAGCGACGTCTACGTCACCTTCACCCTGACGACGCCGGCCTGCCCGATCGGCCCTCAGGTCTCCGAGCAGATGAAGGAGTTCGTCGGCGATCTCCCCGGCGTCTCCGCGGTTCATCCGAAGATGATCTTCGACCCCCCGTGGTCGCCGGAGATGATGACGGATGATGCCAAGTTCGCACTTGGCTTCTGAGCAGGGTTTGCGGGTTCACTGAGGGTCGCCCGGGGTCATGCTCGGCCCCTTTCGTCCCCCGCGTTTCCCTACCGCGCTGCGGCGGCGAAGTCGAGGTTGCAACGGCTCGCTAGTGCGAAGGCGGCGAGAGCATCGGCAGCAGGACAAGGTTGACCAAACGCGCGATCGAACCCGGGTCATCGAGGGTTATTTCCCCGTCTCGCGTTAGCAGCAAGGAGATCGCGAGCCGAGCAATTACCTCGGCGACGCCGTCGACGTCAGCTGTCGCCGCGCGGCCCGCGGTGACTTCGGCCTCAAGCCGATTCGCGATCAATGATCGGTAGAGGCCGAGAACGGGCCCGCCGTCGATCGTGAGTGGCGGCAGCAGAACCTCGGGTTCACGCCGCAAGATCCCGTCGAAGAGCGGATGCTCGCGGACGTAGCGTCCGGCAAAGGCGAAGCCTTCGACCAGCCGGTCCTCCAGCGTCTCCGCGCCTTCCCAGAGCAGGTCGAGCTCTTCCATCCCGCGGCGCACCTCGCGCGCGATCACGACCTCGACCAGACCCTGCTTGCTCTCAAAGCGGCGAAAGACGGTCATCCGGGAAACGCCGGCGCGGCGTGCGACGTCTTCCATGGAGGTGCGACGAATGCCGTGCTCGGCGAACTCTTCGAGCCCAGCGGCGGCAACTTGGTCGAAGACGGCATCCTCGCCCAGCGGTGGGGTTGCCGCGAGTGCTTCGGCGATTGGACTCATGAGATACGCTGGTACTCCATTCGCACAGGGTAACAATCGCTGAAGACGAAAGAGAAGGTCATGGACACTGCGCTCGCCGATCTGCCCCGACTGCGACGCCCCGCTGCCGTCAATGCCGCTCAGTATTGGCTGGCCCCGGATCGGTTTGCGCGCTCCTGCCAGCACCTCGGTGATCGCTTCGTGGTCCCGATGCCGGCCGCGACGGGACCGTGGCTATGCCTCACCGACCCCGAGGACATCAAAGTCGTCTTCACCGCCGACACCGGGGTGCTTCGTCTCGGCGCCGCCCTGGCCAAGGCCTCCGCTCACCATCTCGTTCTCGGCCCGAGCGGACTGACGAATCTCGATGGCCCCGAGCACATGCGCATGCGGAAGATGCAGCTGCCGCCGTTCCATGGACGCGCACTCCCCAGATACCAGGAGACCATGGAGCGCAAGGCCGAAGACGCTCTCGCTCGCTGGCCTTTTGGTCGCCCCGCCGCCGCTCAGCCACATATCGAGGCGATCACCCTAGAGGTGATGATGGCGACGGTGTTCGGGGTCACCGAGCCCGCGCGGGTCGAGCGGCTGCGCTCGGCGACCCACGCGCTGCTTCGCGAGGGGCACTCGCAACGGTTCTTCGTCGAAACGATGATCGCTTCGAGCCGTGAGCGCGGGTGGGAAAAGCCCTTCCCGCGAATCGACCGCGCGGTCGCCGCGGTCGACGCGGTGGTGATGGAGGAGGTCGCTCAACGCCGGGACGAAGATGAACTCGATGGAGAGGACGTGCTGGGGATGTTCCTGCGCACGCCCGATGCGGAGGGTCGCCTGATGAGTGACGAGGAGATCTGCGACTCGATGCGCACTCTTCTGCTCGGCGGCCACGACACCACCGCCTCCACGCTGACCTGGATGCTCGAGCGCGTAAGTCGCTCCCCCGAGGCCCTTGAGCCCCTCGAAGCCGCCGCTCTGGACGGGGACGACGAGTACCTCGACGCGGTCATCCAGGAGACGATGCGCCTGCGTCCGGCGTTTCCGCTCACCGCACGGCTCGCAGCCGAGCAGTTCGAGCTACCCGGGCTCACAATCCCGAGCGGAACCATGATCGTTCCCTACATCACCCTCGTGCATCGCCGTCCCGATCTCTATCCCGATCCGCTCACCTTCCGCCCGGAGCGCTTCCTCGGCACCCGCGCCGGCACCTACACCTGGATCCCTTTTGGCGGCGGACCGAGACGATGCATCGGTGCGGCCTTCTCGATGGCGGAGGCTCGGATAGTGCTCAGGACGATCCTTCGACGCGCCCGAATAGAGCCATCACCGCGACGCTCTGAGCGCGTCGCGCGTCGCAACGTCTTCATCGTGCCCGCCCGCGGCGGACGCGTGACTCTGCATCCTCGGGAGTCCGACGCCGATCGCCGACGCTCAACGCCTCGACCTGACTACGCGGGAGTCGCTTAGCGTTCGCTTCTCGGATTTTGGAAGGGAGCGTTGCCACCGCCTTGACCTGGCGCCGAGGAGGTGTTCTAGTCATCAGATCGCGAATCCTGAGGATCGACTCGAGCAGCTGGGCATATTCGTTCCTGGTCCGTTCCCGACCCTGGGCGTCTACATCGCCGCCAAGCGCCATGGCGAGTTGGTCTTCGTCTCGGGCCACGGTCCCTTTGATCTCGATCGCCTCGCGGCAGCACCGGATGGGGAAGTAACGCCCGAGATCGCGATAGGAGCCCTGATTCAGGGCAAGGTGGGGGCCGAGGTCTCCGAAGAGGAAGCAGTCAAAGCGGCGCGGTCTGTCGCGGTGATGATGCTGTCCTCGCTGCGAGCCGAGGTCGGCTCCCTCGACCGGGTCACGTCGATCCTCAAGCTCTTCGGAATGGTCAACTGCGCGCCGGGATTTGTGAACATGGCGGCGGTCATCGACGGCTGCTCGCAGCTGTTGGTCGAAGTCTTCGGCGAGGAGGTGGGACAGCATGCGCGCTCTGCCCCCGGGGTCGCAGAGCTTCCCTTAAATGTGCCGGTCGTCGCCGATATGGTCGTCGCGGTCGACTCGGCATAGGCGGCGCGGGATCGCCTTTCGAGGGTGGTCGAGCTCACCGAGAACGGTGGGCAACAGCGTGGACCCGCTCGCATTCGGAGACGACGTCACGTAGATCGACGTAGGCGACGTCGTTGCCTCCGCCGCAATCGATGCGGTCCCTCTCTCCGTCGACGGCGCGGACCAAGTCGTTGGCGTCGCCCGCGGAGATCGAGTCCCGCCCAGGTCCTCCGACGATACGGTCGCGCCCGCGTGTCTTGACGTATTCGGGGAGGCCGCCGTAGATGCGGTCATCTCCCGGACCCCCGTAGATCAGGTCCCCTCCGGTGCGACCGAGGATGAAGTCGTCGCCGCCGTCTCCGTAGAGGCAGTCGCCGCTCGCGTTGCCGAAGATCTTGTCCTTGCCGGCGCGCCCGCGGATCAGGTCGATCCCGACGCCGCCCACGAGTTTCTCGGCTGAGTCAGTGCCGGTGATCGGTTGTGCTTCGCGCCCGCGGCACACCCCGGGCTCATGACGAAGGAGAATCGTGAGGGTGTGGGGGTCGTGGTTGGCGACGATCAGGTCCGGGCCGAAGCTGCGATCGAACGAGCCGATCGCCGCCACCGCCACCGGGTCACGGCCGGCCGCAAATGACCCGGCCTGGTGGAAGTGGCCGTGCCCGTCGTTGAGCAGGACGGTGATCCGGTCGGAGCCGGCGTCGACCACGGCGAGGTCGGGGCCGTCTTTGGCGTCGATGTCGACCGCGCGAGCGGCCACCGGTTCCTCGCCCGCGGAGTAGGTCCCGATCCGCCGGTAGTCGGCCGAGGCGTAGTCCTTCGAATGCGGGCTGTCGAGGATCGTCACCGAGTCCGAGCCTCGATTGACGACAGCGATCTCCGGCTCGTAATCGGGGAGGAACTGGGCGAGAGAGAGGTCGACCGGATCCTTGCCGACGGGCAGGGTCCGCTTGACCTGGAACGAGCCATCCATGAATCCGTTCAGCACGGTCACGCTGTCCCTTGCAGCATCGGAGATGAAGAGGGGACGGACCTGAGGGTCTTCGCCGACCAGGTCGGTCGGATCGCCGCCGAGCGGAACCTTCGCTGCCTGGACCGCACGGCCTTCGTGATCGCGGAGGTAGAGCCAGAGGTCGGCAGAGCCCCTGTTCAATATCGCGAAGGTGTCAAAGGACTCGATCATGGCCACCGGCTCGACCCCGGTGCGGAGGTAGCGGCTGATCGGATACCGGTGATCCACCTGCTGGTAGATGCGCACGAGTCGGCGTTTGGAGTCGATCACGCCGAAGTTGCTGTAGATCCCGGTGACGCGACCGGGTCCGCGGGGGGCGTGGTAGCTGCCGATGTAGAAGATGCCTTCCCGTGTATTCCAGAGGATTTCGGAGCTTTTGCGTGAGTCGTAGCCGACCAGAACGCTGCCGAAGCCTTCGCCCGAGGTGAAGCCTTCGCTGACACCGGCGACGAGTGAGTTCGGCGCTCGCCCCAGCTCGATCGGCCCGCCCGGGTCGGGCTTGTAGAGCGGCTGGGACACCGGCGCGGCGGCGGCGCTCGAAAGCGACAGAGAGAGTGCCGCTATCGCGGAGAGGCAAAGGGCGCGGGCGAACATGGACATGGCGCTGATGCTCGCAGCCCCGTGGTCACCGCGCGAAGCCAACTCTGGGCTTGCCGAGGCCATGTCTGGCCCGGTGCGAGCCAGATCGCTCCCGCTCTCAGCCCTGCTTCGCCTTCTGCATCTTGGCCAGGTGCACCTTCGAGGTGGCAGTGACCGACTTGAGGTTGTGCGAGCTGTCGCGGGCGGTCACCTTGATGCTCGCTCGCAGCGTCCTGCCCGCGTACTTCCTCAGGATCTTGGGAGGCACGAGGATCTTGACCGGGAAGGACTTGCCCGGCGCGACGGTGGCCCTGGTCGGTTTGAGCCGGATCTTGACCGGCTTCGCCTTCCTGGAGACGTTGGCCCGGCCGGCCGCCGGAATTGTCTGCAGCGTGGTCGCTGCGGTGACCGTCGCCGTCTCGTCGCAGTTCACGGTGATCACCAGTGGTTTGCCCGCGCCGCCAGCGCCCGGGTGGTCGCCGGTGACCTTCACCTTGCAGTTCGGCGGAACGTTGTCGACGAAGGTCATGAGCCCTGATGCCTGGGGCTCGGCGGGCTCCCGCACCCCGTCGTTGTTGAAGTCGACGAAGGCGACCATGGTGTCGACGCCGGCGTTGGCACCGGAGTCCTGAATCTGAGTCGCCCCGCTGCCGCCGAGCTTGACGCTTCCGGCAAAGGGATTGGCCCCGATGGTCTTGAACGCGAGCGTCCGTCCCGTGTAGGGCACCCCATCGCTGTTGACGGCGGTCACGACAAAGTAGATCGACCGGCCCCTGGGCCCCGCCCCGTTGCTGGGTTCTATCCGCAGGCCCGCTGGGACCGCACTGCGGATGCTGAGCTCGAACCTGCGGGTGGCGCCCGCAGCGAGACCCGCACCCGCGGCATCCTGATCCCACTCGACGCCGCCCGCGTTGTCAACCGATTCACCGATCACCGTGTCACCGAAGGTGGCCCCGCTCGTCGATGCTGCGCCCTGGACCTTGCCCCAGACCTGGTCAGGGAAGAGCCCGAATTCGAGCGCCTGATAGGCGGACCACGGCTGCAGCCCGCTGCCGGTCTCCTCGGTAAAGCCCCCCGAGGCGCCGGTGTCGGCGTTGGTGCCGCCGATGAAGCGCGGTGGGCCCTCGGTGTAGATGCCGGTTCCGCGATCGCTGCCGTCGAAGTAGAAGTCGGCCGCCGCGATCGCCTTGAAGTTGACCGCGCTGCCGGTGGCATTGTGGACTTCCCAGATCACCTTGAACTGCTGCGAACCGGATACGTAGAGCGTGTACTGGGTCACCTGGAGGATCTCGGTCGTCTCGGATTCGTTGCTCACGGCGTAGGTGGTTTTCTGCTGGAAGGGATCCGCGGTCGTGCCTGACCCGGTGGGGGGAAGCTGGGTGCCGAGCTTGTATTGGTCGAGACCGAACGGCCCGGTCGTCCCGGTGAAGCCGAAGACCCGAGGAGTGGTGTCCCCGGTGTAGCCCGAGGGGAGTGCGAGGAAGAAGCCTGCGTCGCCGGCCTGCGCATACGGCGCAAAGAAGATTCCGCTGTCGCTGCTGTCGCGGAACGCCTGCAGCTGGCCGCGCTGGCCGACGGAGACGGAAAGTGGGGCGCCGGGGAGCGTGGTGGTCGTGTCGGCGAGCGCTGAGGCCGGCATCGCGGCCGCGCAAAGCGCCACCACCAAGAAGGTGCGTCGCATCCGCACTTTGAACTCTCCCCTCAAGCGATTTCCCGAAAGGCCAGTCAAGCAGACCCCGCTCCGACCGTCGGACTCGGCTTCGCCCGCACGACCACCGGGCGCCCGGGCTAGGCTCCGCTGCCCGCGATGACGGCCGCAGACGACACCGTCCTGATCGAGCCGCCGCTGGCGCCGGAGCCGGTCGAACCGCTCAGCGCGATTTTTATCCGCTTCCTCAAGTTCGGCCTCCTGGCCTGGGGCGGGCCGGCGGCGCAGATCGCGATGATCAAGCGGGAGCTCGTCGATGAGGAGAGTTGGATCTCGGAGCTGAGATTCAAGAAACTCCTCGCCGTCTACCAGATCCTTCCCGGCCCGGAGGCGCACGAGCTCTGCGTCTACTTCGGCCGTCTGCGAGGCGGCAAGATGGGCGGCTTCCTCGCCGGCCTCGGGTTCATGCTGCCGGGTTTCATCCTCATGCTGGTCCTCTCGGTCCTCTACGTAGAGGCCAATCTCGCCGGCCACCTCAACGATCTCTTTTACGGGCTGACCGCGGCGGTAGGCGCCCTTGTCGCCCGTGCGCTGGTCCGGCTCAGCAAAACCTTCATTTCAGATCTGCCCCTTGGGGTGATCGCGGCTGCCGGGTTCGCCCTGACGTTATGGCTGAACATCACCTTCGTCTTGGTCTTGCTCGGCGGCGGCCTCGCCTATGAGCTCTGGAACAACGGCCGGCGTTGGACCGGCCGCGCCAACAGCATCGCGATCACGCCCATGGCGATGCTCGTCGTGGTCGCCGGAACGATCACCGTCTCTCTCACCGCGGCGATCTTCCTCGAGGGCCTGAAGGCGGGGCTGCTCACCTTCGGCGGCGCTTTCACCGTGATCCCGTTCCTGCGCGAGGCTGCCGTCGAAAACCACCATTGGCTGACCGCGTCGCAGTTCAATGACGGCCTGGCGATCGGCGGAATCCTGCCGGCGCCGCTGATCATCTTCTCGACCTTCGTCGGCTACCTCGCCGGGGGACTCGGTGGTGCCCTGGTGATGACGCTCGGTATTTTCCTTCCCGCCTTCGTCTTCCCGATCTTCCTTCACCGCCAGCTGGTGGCAGTCTCAGAGAGCGAACGCCTTCACCCGTTCCTGCTCGGAGTCGCCGCGGCGGTGATCGGGCTGATCGCCGCGGTGACGGTGACGATCCTCGAAACCAGCATCACCGACGTCTATGGGGCGTTGATCGCTCTAGGAGCATTCGCCGCCCTGCAGCGATGGCACTCGAAACTGACCGTCGTCTACGTCATGGCCGTGGCGGGAATCGTTGGCGTGATCCTTCAGCACACGCTGATCTGAATCGGCTGCTACCCGGGTGCCGACGCTCCTCAGCTCCGGCTGTCCCGATGGGCGTCGAGCTCGTCGAGCAGCGAGGCGACCAGCCGCTGGATCTCGTCGCGTGTTTCTCTGATGACCTCGGCCGACTGGCCCTTTGGATCGGGGAGGTCCCAGTCGAGATAGCGGCGTCCGGGAATGTAGGGGCACTCGTCGCCGCAGCCCATCGTCACGACAACCTCCGCCCACCGGGCATCGGGTTCGAGCAGCTCGCGAGGGACTCTCTCGCGCAGGTCGATCCCGAGCTCGTCCATCACCTCGATGACCTCGGAATGGACGCGTTCGGCCGGTTCGGTCCCCGCCGAGCGTGCCCGGTGCCGGCCTTCAGCGGCACGGGAGAAGAGCGCCTCGCTCATCTGGGAGCGGCCGGCGTTGTGGAGGCAGACGAAGAGAACGTTGGCGATCAGACGGCCTCTGGACGCGGGTGCGCTCCGCGGACAGCCTGATAGGCGAGTGCGCCGAGGCTCGCGCCGACGATCGGGCCGACCAGGTAGATCCAGAGGTCACCCAGTTCGCCCGAGACGAACGCCGGGCCGATCGAGCGAGCCGGGTTCATCGAGGCGCCGGTGATCGGGCCACCGAACAGAGCGCCCAGTCCGACGGTGCCGCCGATCGCGATTGCCGCGCCGGCGCCTACCGCGCGGGTGTCGGTGGCGACGGCCATGATCACGAACATCAGGAAGGCGGTGAGGACCGCCTCGTAGACGAGGGCGCTACCGGCACCGATGCCAGGCAGAGTGGTGCCGAGCTCGGCGGGGTGGCTCGGCCAAACCGCCGCCAGCAGACCGGCGCCCGCCAGAGCGCCCAGACATTGAGCAGCGACGTAGGCGATCGCCTCGGAGCGGGGGAGATGGCGGGTCAGGGTGAAGGCGATCGTCACGGCCGGATTCAGGTGGGCACCGGAAAGGTGCCCGGTCGCGTAGACCATCGCCATCACGATCAGGCCGAAGACGAAGGCGATGCCGACGGTGCCGAGCGAGCCTGGGTGCTCGGCCTCGGTGACGATCGCGCCGCATCCGGCGAAGACGATCGCGAAGGCGCCGATCGCCTCGGCTCCCGCTCGCCGGAAGAGGTCTGGTCGATCCCTCATCGCAGCGAGCCTAAGCATTGACAAACCACAATTCAATCGATATTCATCTATCCATGGCGGAGACATTGACGCTGGCTCCCAAGCGCAAGCGCGCACCGGGCGAGCCCTGCTGCGAGCCCGTCGTCTATCCCGATATCGAGCGCAATCAGGCCAAGCGCATGGCGGAAGTCGCGAAGGCGCTCGGCGACCCGGTGCGGCTGCAGCTCGTGGACGTCCTCCGAAAGCATGCGGGAAAGGTCTGCGTATGTGAGCTGGTCCCGTTGTTCGACCTCTCCCAGCCGACCGTCTCCCATCACCTCAAGATCCTGCGCGAAGCCGGCATCGTCGGATCCGAACGCGAGGGGCTCTGGGCCTATTACTACGTGGAGCCGGACTCGCTGGCGGGTCTGACCAAGTGGCTGAGCTAGCTGAGAGCAGCTGCGGATGCGGCCCTTCGCCGGAGGTCACCCCGCTGCCGATCGCCTGCTCGCTCAACGTCGGCGAGCTAAGTCGACGCCTGGATCGCATTGCCCGGATCGGGTCGCGCAGCTGGCATGGCGCCGATTCCGATGGTCGCCGTCATTCGCTCAGCTTCCGCGACGACCGGGAGACGCGCACCGAGCTCGAGGGCGTGATCGCCGCCGAGCGTGAGTGCTGCCCGTTCCTCGGGCTCACGCTCGATCAGGGTGACGGCGAGCTGGTTCTGACTATCGACGCGGGCTCTGAGGGCGAGCCGATCGCCGCGGAGCTGGCCCGAATGTTCTCGTCGCCCTGACCACTGCGACGACGTTCGCCAACTTGGAACGGTGGGCTAATGCCCACCGCCGTGCCCGCCTCCGTGGCCTCCGCCGCCCCCATGTCCTCCGCCGTGGTGGGCCGGCGCACCGCCGGTCGCGCCCTCGCCTCCCATCCCGGCGGCCGGGCCGGCGAGCGTCAGCCCGGCGGTGACCAGCAGGCTCTCGCCATCGACAGCGATGTCGTAGATGTTCCATTTCGAGTCCGCCCAGCGCTTGACCTCACCCGATATCGGAGCGATCCGCTCCAGGGTGCACTCCTTCTTCCCGCGGGGCCCGCAGGCGACCCAGAGGTGCCCGGCGCCGGAAGCGATCGCCCGCGGAGCGCTGGGCAGTGCGATCGGAGTGCCGATCGCCAGGGTTTCCAGGTCGACCGGGACGAGCGTTCCGAAGTTCGGCGAGAAGCGGCGCCCGCAGGCAACCCAGACCGTGCCGTCGAGGATCGCGGCCCTGACGCCCTGTACGGGCAGCTTCGCGACCGCCTCGACCTGCCCGGAGGCGGCGGAAGCGCGGAACAGCTTGCGGCCGTTCGCGCAGAGCGCGAGCAGCGCTCCGTTTGCGCTCAGCAACTGCCGCCCACCGCGCCCGACCTTCGTCTCGATCGCCGTCTCGCCTGTGCTCTGGTCGACCTGGACCAGATCGCCACCGGCGTGGAGCACCCACACGGAATCGCCAACGCAGGCCAGGCCGCGCACATGTCCGTCGAGGCGAGCGACTCCCTCGCCGACGCAATCAGGCCAGACGCGCCATAGCCAGCCGTTCGTGCAGACGACCCAGACGGCGTCGCTGCCCTTCGCGATCGCCGCCGGCATCCGGCGCAGCTCAACGCGGCCGGTCAGCTCAAGGCTGCGGGCGTCAACCCGGGAGACGATCTTGCTGGCCGCGTTCGTCGCCCAGATCCCGGAATCGGCAACGACGAGCCAGCTGAAGCCATGCCCGGTCGGGATCCGGCTTCCTTTGACGTTGTGCTCCGAGGAGGAGAACGTCGTGATCCAGGCGGTCGCCTGTATCTTCGGCGAAGCGACGAGGCTCGAGACCGAAAGCCACGATCGTGTCCTTTCCCACCCCATCCCCGACATCGGCGAATTCTACGGCGGGTCGGTCCGGCCGCCTCCTCCACGCCTCCGTAGGCGCTGCCACAACGACGGCGGGCGGGGCTGGGTGCGGCGCCACTCTTCCTCGGTCGGCAGTCGCCCCGCCTTGCGGGCCGAGAGGACACATGCGGTGTGGGCATGGCGCCGGCGCGAGCCGTCGCCTTCGGGAGCGATCAGGACGTGTTCGCTGAGCGCCGCGAGGCGCTTGCCGCAGAACGGGCAGGTATAGGTCGCCGGCTTGCGGTTCTGCGCACCGCGCATCGACCACCAGCGGACCGGCTCGCTCACGATGCCGGCGCCGGCTCCCGCTCGCGCTCGAGCTCGCCGGCGAGGCGCTCGATCACCGCGTCGAGCTCGGCCGACTCCGATTCCCAGTCGGCGACGAGGGTCCGCAGCCTGGCCTCCCTGGCGGAGAGCAGCCGCTCTCTGGTCTCCAGGCCCTCGACCGTGAGTGCCGCCGGGCGGTCGCCGGTCGACTCGACCAGTCCCCGTTCGCCGAGGCGGGCGAGTGCCGATGAGAGCAGCTCGCGGTCGCCCGGATCGTCGACCTCGAGCGCGTCGGGAGGGATCGCGCCTTCGCGGACCCGGCCGAGCAGCCAGGTCTCGGCGGGCTCGAGCGGGACGCCGGCCTCCTCGCTGACGCCCTCGATGAAGCGCCTGGTGCGCTCGCGGCCGACCAGGCGACTGAGCTCGCGGGTTATCTCCTTGATCGAGTCGGTGTCCTGTGGCGCCGCGAAGGCCTCGGCGACACCGCTGTCCTCGATCGTCTTTCGGAGCGGCCGCTCCTCGAGCAGCCAGGCGAGCGCGAAGGCGACCGCGACGACGACCGCGGCGATCAGGAAGACGGTCGAGATCGAGTCCGTGAAGGAGTGGACGTAGCTGTCGTGGAGCGCAGCCGGAAGCTGCTTCAGCTGTGCGGGGTCGATCTGCTCGGAGGCGAGGCTGGCAGCACCGGGGCTGCCCTTGGGCAGCTTCTCGGCGAGCTCGTCGGCGAGGCGGTTGGCGAAGACCGCGCCGAGGATCGCGGTGCCGAGAGAGCCGCCGATCGAGCGGAACAGGGTCGCCGAGGAGGTGGCGACGCCGAGCTGGGAGTAGGGGACGGCGTTCTGAACGGCGAGGACGAGGACCTGCATCGTGAAGCCTAGGCCGACCCCGAGCACGAGCATGTAGGCGCCCGCCTCGAGGCTGCCGGTCCCCGGCTTGAGGCGCGAGAGCAGGAGCAGGCCTACGACGGCGATCGCGGTGCCGAGGATCGGGAAGCGCTTGTAGCGACCGGTCCGCGAGATCAGCTGCCCCGAGCCGATCGAGGCGGCGAGCAGGCCGATCATCAGCGGCACCAGTTGCAATCCCGAGGCGGTCGGACTGAGGCCGCGGACCACCTGCTGGAAGAGCGGCAGGTAGGTGAGGGCTCCGAAGAGGGAGAAGCCGACGACGAAGCCGATCGCGCTGGTGATGCGGAAGACCGGATTGCGGAACAGCTCGGGCGGCAGGATCGGCTCGGGCGCCCGGTGCTCGACCCGGACGAAGGCGGCCATCGCCAGCGCCGAGAGACAGCCGAGGCCGATGATGAAGGCGGAGCCCCATCCGTAGGTCGTGCCGCCGAGCGTCGTCAGCAGCACCAGGGAGGCCAGTGAGATCGCCAGCAGCAGGGTGCCGAGGTAGTCCACCCGGTGCTGTTTGCGCTCGCTGGTGCCGGGCAGCGCGATCGCCAGCACGACGAGGGCCAGCAGGCCGAGCGGCAGGTTGATGTAGAAGATCCAGCGCCAGCTGGTGTGGGTGGTGAAAAAGCCGCCGATCAGCGGACCGGCGACGCTGGCGACGCCGAAGACGGCGCCGAAGAGGCCCATGTAGCGGCCGCGTTCGCGCGGGGAGACGACGTCGCCGACGGTCGCCTGGGCGCTGACCATCAGCCCGCCGCCGCCGAGGCCCTGGATCGCGCGGAAGGCGATCAGCTCGGTCATCCCCTGGGCCTGGCCGCAGAGCGCCGAGCCGATCAGGAAGAGGACCAGCGCCCCCTGGAGGACGATCTTGCGGCCGTAGAGGTCGCCGAGCTTGCCGTAGAGCGGCGTGACGACGGTGATCGCCAGCAGGTAGGAGGTGACGACCCAGGAGAGGTGGTTGAGGCCGCCGAGTTCGCCGACGATCGTCGGCAGCGCGGTCGAGACGATCGTCTGGTCGAGGGCCGCCAACAGCATCGTCAGCATCAGCGCCCCGATCACGATCAGGACGCGGCGCCTGGGCACCTCTGCGATCTCGGGCGGAGCCGGCTCCGTCACGTCCCGAGTCTAGGCCGCGCGCGCAGAGGCGAGGGCTTTCGACCACCAGACGAGGTCGGTCGCCGCCCCCTCGAGTTTTTCGTCGAGGGAGGCGAGGAGCTCGATGTCGAAGGGCTCCTCGGCCTTGATCGCCGGCACCAGCACCGCCGGCAGGATGTGGACGGCGTGGCGCAGCGGCGCCATCTCCAGCTCGATCGTGACGAGGCGCAGCTGCTCGATCGCGCGGGCGCCGCCGACGTTGCCGTAGCCGACGAACGAGACCGGCTTGCGGTTGAGCTCGGGGTGGACGTTGTCGAGTGCGTTCTTCAGCACCGCCGAGTAGCCGTGGTTGTACTCGGAGGTGATCACCATGAAGCCGTCGGCGCGCTCCACGGTCGCCGCCCAACGGGCGACCTCGGGCGGATATTCCCGATGCCCGTATGCCGGGGGACGGTCCTGTTCGTAATAGGGCATCGGGTAGTCCCGCAGGTCGACCAGCTCGGCGTCGAGGTCGTCGCGCGAGCGCAGGCGGTCGACCACCCAGGCCGCGGCACGCTCGCCGAAGCGACCCTCGCGGGTGCTGCCCAGGATCACCTGGATGCGGGGCAGCTCGCTCACGCCTGAGCCCCCTCCGGCAGGGGGTCGGAGGCGGGCTCGCTGCCCCTGGCGCCGCCCAGCGCTTTCGGCACCAGCAACCCGGTAAAGAAGCAGAGGACGAGGAAGCCGGTCGCCATCAGGAAGGTCTCGGTGAAGCCGGTCACGGTCGGCAGGCCGCCGGAGGTGTGTTCGGCGATGAAGGTCGCCGAGAGCTGGCCGCCGAGGGCCCCGCCCAGGGTCCGCATCACGGTGTTGACGCCGCTGGCGACGCCGGTCTGGTGGCTGGGCACGGCCTGGACGATGAGGTTGCCGAGCGCCGCGAAGGCGAGGCCGATCCCGACCCCGAGCAGGCTGGCGGCGAGGAGGAACTCCCAGGGCTCGGAATGCGCGAGTGCCAGCAGCAGGAAGGAGGCGATTGAGAAGACCGTGCCGCCGAGCAGCGCCGCCCGTGAGCCGAAGCGGGCGGAGATCGCGCCGGCCTTGATCCCGAGGATCGTCATCCCGATCGTCGATGGCAGCAGATAGAGGCCGGAGACCACCACGGAGGCGCCGAAGCCGAAGCCCGTGCTGGTCGGCAGCTGGGCGAACTGGGGAAAGACGATGAAGGACGCATAGAGGCCGGCGCCGAGCAGGAAGGCGGCGGCGTTGGTGGTCCAGACGCCGCGAATCCTCATCATCGCCATGTCGATCAGGGGGTTCTCGCTGCGCACCTCGACCGCGATCCAGGTGGCGATGAAGGCGAAGCCGATCAGGGTGAGGCCGACCGTCTTGGTCGATGCCCAGCCCCACTCGGTGGTCTGGCTGATCGCCAGCAGGACGGCTGAGATCCCGATCGTCATCAGCGCCGCGGCGAGCCAGTTGACCTTGCCCGGGACGCGGACGGGGGATTCGGGGACCAGGCGCCAGGTGAGGATCCCGGCGGCGACGACCGCGACAAGCGGGATCCAGAACAGCCAGTGGTAGTCGAGGTGCTCGACGATCACGCCCGAGAGCACGATCCCGGCGCCTCCGCCGACCCCGAGGATCGCCGAGAGCAACCCGATCCCGCCGGCCACCTTCTCGGGCGGGAACTCGTCGCGGACGATGCCGAAGGCGAGCGGGAAGATGCCGCCGGCTACGCCCTGGATGATGCGGGCCGCGATCAGGACCGGCAGCGAGCTGGCGACGGCGGCCAGCAGGGTGCCGACCGTGAGGATGCCGAAGGTCCAGAGCAGCAGCTTCTCCTTGCCGTACATGTCGCCGAGCCGGCCGATGATCGCGGTGCCGACCGAGGCGGCGAGCAGGTAGCCGGTGAGCAGCCAGGTGATCCCGGTCTCCGTCGTGTGGAGTTCCTTCTCCATCGTCGGCAGGGCCGGCACCACCAGCGAGCTCAGCATCGCGTAGGCCAGGCCGCCGAGCGCGAGCACGGCGAGGGTGACGTTCGGGTGGGTGCGGTCGGCGGTCTCGGAGGCCATGGGGCGGGGGTGAGGCTGGAGAGGCCTCGGGGGAGCCGTGTACGGTACCGGAATGGCCATTCCGGTACTTCAAGGCAGCTCCCTGGGCCGAGCTCGACGCCGAGGGCAAACGGGACAGGCTGCTGCGGGCGGCCGGCGAGGTGTTCGCCCGCTCCGGCCTCGACGCGCCGATGCCGGACGTCGCTGCCGCCGCCGGTGCCGGAATCGGCAGCGTCTACCGCCAGTTTCCGTCGAAGCGCGAGCTGCTGGCCGCGCTCGTGATCGAGCGCCTCGAGGCGGTCACCGCCGATGCGGAGGCCGCGGTCGACAGCCCGGACGGGCCCTGGGCGGCTCTGGTCGGGCTGCTCCACGAATATGCCGAGCGCCAGGCCGGCGACGATGTGGTCGGTGAGGCGATCGCCTGCGTCTCGACCGAGCCCGACGTCGCCGTCGCCTACGCGGCGACCAACGCCGCTCTCGAACGGCTGCTCGAGGCGGGCCGCGAGCAGGGCCGCCTACGGCCCGACGCGACGCCCGATGACCTGAGGCTGATCTTCGCCGCGACCCGCGCCGCCGGGCAGGTCGAGCCCGGCGCCTGGCGGCGGATGCTGGAGCTCGGCATCGACTCGCTCGACACCGACCGAGGCCTGAAGCCCAGGAGGCAAATGGAAAAAACCAAGTAACGCTGGCTACTCGATAATAAGTATGATACAAACCCACTCGTGGGTGGGATTGGAAATCTTGACGGCTTTCGGCGGAGAGCCGGGGGGGCCGGGCTGACGGTCCTGGCCGGTGTTCTGCTCGCCTGGCTGCTGGCCGCCCCGGCCGCGGTCGCCGCCGACGGGTCGTCCTTCGAAGCTCACGGCAGCGTCGAACAGGTCTACGCGACGGAACTGGCGCCCGGCGCCTCGACGACCCTCTACGACGGCCAGGACAAAGCGGTCGAGTCGAGGAGCGCCAACCAACTCGGCGCGGTCCTCTATCGCAATGTGGTGCCTGGCGCCGGGTATCGGGTCGGCCTCGCCGGCGGGGCGAAATCGGAACCGCTCCAGGTGCTCACGGGCCAATCCGCTCCGCTCAGCACCAGCCTCTACGACCAGTCGATCCCGGAAAGCGGCTACGGCTACCTGACCACCCGCGACGGGACCAAGCTCGCGATCGACGTGCATCCGCCGCAGGACGTGACGCACGTGATTCCCGGCCTCGAACTGCCGCCCCTGCCGTCGGGCCCGAAGCCGACCCTGATCGAGTACTCGGGCTATGGGTACGCGAACCCGGCCGGTCCGGAAAGCGGAATATCGCTGATCGCGAACCTGATGGGATTCACCGTCGTCGACGTCAACATGCGTGGCACCGGCTGTTCGGGAGGCGCCTATGACTTCTTCGAGCGGCTGCAGAACCTCGACGGATACGACGTCGTCGAGACCGTCGCCCACCAGCCCTGGGTGCTGCACAACGAAGTCGGGATGATGGGGATCTCCTACGGCGGCATCAGCCAGCTCTTCACCGCTGCCACCCAGCCGCCCGACCTGGCCGCGATCGCGCCGCTGTCGGTCATCGACAACACCCAGACGACGCTCTATCCGGGCGGCATCCTCAATACCGGCTTCGCGCTCGAATGGGCAAAAGAGCGGGTCCACGATGCCGAAGCGGCGTCTCCGACCAGCGGTCAGACCTGGGCTTACGAACGCATCCAGGGCGGCGATGAAATCTGCGCCGCGGACCAGGCCCTGCACCCGGAGGCGGTCGACCTCCTCAAAAAGGTCGAAGAAAACGACCACTACGACCCTCAGGTCGCCGACCCGCTCTCGCCGATCACCTTCGTCAACAAGATCGACGTGCCGACCTTCATGGCCTGCCAGTGGACCGACGAGCAGACCGGCGGCCACTGCCCCGACCTCGCCGAGCACTTCACCGGCACGGATCGCAAATGGTTCACCTTCACCAACGGCACCCACATCGACTCGCTCGACCCGGAGACCTTCAACCGCTGGTACGACTTCCTCGAGCTCTATGTGGCAAAGCAGGCGCCGAACGTCGGCTCGGTCGTCCTGCACGCGGGCGCGCCGCTGATCTTCCAGGAAGCGATGGGGATATCCGGATTGACCCTGCCCGTCGACCCGATTCAGCTGCAGCCCACCTACGACCAGGCGCTGGCCGCCTTCGAAGCTCAGAAGCCGATCAGGGTCCTGTTCGACAGTGGCGCGGGCGGCACCTCGGCCGGCCAGCCCTATCCGGGCTTCGAAGAATCCTTCGACAAATTCCCGATCCCGGGGACCGAATCGCGGTCGCTGTACTTCTCTCCCGGCGGAGGCCTGAGCGACGCGGCGCCGGCCGATCTTCACGCCGACGGCTTCGCCTGGGACGCCCACGCGCTACCCGCGACGGACTTCACGGGGGACACCGCGTCGGGCTCAGGCGGTCTCTGGACCGCCACTCCCGGCTATGAATGGAAACAGAGCCCTCCGGGCAGCGCCGTGTCCTACCTCAGCGCTCCGCTGCCGACCAACACGACGGTGATCGGGGCCGGCGCCGTCGACGCGTGGGTGCGTTCCTCGACCCCCAACGTCGACCTCCAGGCGACGATCAGCGAGGTCAGGCCGGACGGCAAGGAGACCTTCGTGCAGAACGGATGGGTGCGAGGCGACGAGCGCCAGCTCGACCCCGCGAAGAGCACCGCGCTCGAGCCGGTCCTGAGCCTGCGGGAATCCGATGTGTCCCCGCTGCCCGCGGACGGCTTCGCCGAGGTGACCATCCCGCTCTACTACGAGGGGCATGCCTATCGCGCCGGATCGCGCATCCGGGTGACGATCTCCGCCCCCAACGGCACGCAGCCGATCTGGGCCTTCGCGCATGCGCAGCCAGAGCAGGGAGGTGCCGAAGTCGCGATCGCCTACGGGGGAGACACCCCCTCGCACCTGCTCCTTCCGGTCGTGCCGGGAGTGGCGGTGCCCACGGCTCTGCCGCCCTGTCCGGGGCTGCGGGGCGAGCCCTGCCGTGACTACGCGGCCTTCGCGAACCGCTCGGTCGATCCCCTAAAACCTGGCGACGGCGATGAAACGCCGGCCGGTGGTGGCGGCGGCGGTTCAAGCGATGGCCACGGTTCGGGCCAGAATGCGACCGCGCCCGAGACGCATGGCTCGACCTGCGGCAAGCGGTCGCACCGCAAACACCGCCACGCCAAGCATGGCCACCGCAAGCGGGGCCGCGCCGAGAGGCGCCACGGCAAGCACCGGCACAAGCACGGTCGAGGTCACTGCGGGCGGCGGTAACTTGGCCTGAGTGCCGGCCGACGAGGAGAGCATCGGAGACCCTGGCCCCGGGCTTGCCTGGGACTGGGTCGATGCCGTGCTCGGTGCGACCTACGCGCTTCCCGCGGCGATCGTCGCCCTCGATGACCCGGCGCGGGGCCTGGCTCTGTCGGTGGGTGTTCTCCCGGCGGCGATCCTCGGCCTACCCCCGAGGCGCCGCGGCCGCGTCGCGCTGATCGCGCTCGGCGTTCTGACCGGCGTTCCGATGCTGCTCGGGGGCATCCTCGCCGGCGTCCCGATCCTCGCGGTCGCCTCGATCGCCCTGCTCGGGGTCGGGGCCGCGCTGCTGGCGGCACGCTCGCGCGTCGGGCAGATCGCGATGGTCCTCTCCCTGCCGATGGTCGGGGTCGGCCTCAGCTACACAGATGTCGGCAAGGCGGCCGGCCTGGCGGCGCTGATGGTCGTCGGATCCGTCTTTGCCTGCGCCGTCTCGGTGCTCTGGCCGGAGCGCGAGCGGCCGGCGGACGGTCCGCCGATGACGCCGCCGACGCTGGAGTACGGCGTTCGGCTCGGGGCGGCCGGGGCAACAGCAGCCACGATCGGCTTCATCCTCGGCCTCGAGCACGTCGGTTGGGCCTGCGCCGCCGCTCTCCTGGTGATGCGCCCTACGGCTGAGATGCAGCGGCTGCGGAGCGTCGGAAGGATCCTGGCGGTCGCGATCGGCGCCGTCCTTGCCGTCGGCCTGGTCAGGACCGATCCCGCCAACGGCTGGTACGCGCTTGCCGCGATCGCGGCTCTCGCCGCGGCGGCCGCGACCCACCGCAGCCGCTGGTACGTCACGGCCGGGTTCACCACCTTCCTCGTCTTCCTCCTCCTGCTCCATTCCGATCCGGGTTCGGCGAGCTCGCGGTTCAACGAGCGTCTCCTGGAGACCGCGCTGGGTGTCGGGATCGCCTATCTGTTCGGGCTTCTGGTGCCCCGCATCGCTCGGCATTCCTGAGGATGTAACGCTGCAACCGGTGCCGGACATGTATGGGCGATGGCCGGCGCTGCAGCGGGGAGAAGCTCGTCGGACCGGCGACCGCCGGAGCGCCCCAGGCCGAAGCCCTGGGCTGCGCCCGCGAGGGCATCCCGGTCTTGCCGTGGAAGCAGAAGCTCCGGCGCGAACGAGGCGACCAAGCGGGCCATTAGGCCGCCCGCCGCTGCCCCAGGCCCTACATCGCGCCTTCGCGCGCCTCCCGCCAGAGGTCCACGCCCGCGCCTGCCTCGACCTGCCCGTCGATCTCCTCCAGCTCCTCGGCGGAGAGCTCGAGGTTGTCCAGGGCCGCGACGTTCTGCTCGAGCTGGTCGACCGAGGAGGCTCCGATCACCAGCGAGGTCACGCGCTCATCCCGGAGCCCCCAGGCGAGGGCGAGCTGGGCGAGGTTCTGGCCACGCCTGGACGCGATCTCGTTGAGGGCACGCAACCTGTCGAGGATCTCCTCGCTGAGCCAGGATTTGTCGAAATCCGGGTCGCGAGCGGCGCGCGAGTCGTCGGGGACGCCGTCGAGATAGCGATCGGTGAGCAGGCCCTGGGCCAGAGCGGTGAAGCCGATCACCCCGATCTCGAGCTCGGCGGCGGCGTCGAGCAGGCCCTCGGTCTCGATCCAGCGGTTCAACATCGAGTAGGACGGCTGGTGGATGAGCAGCGGCGTTCCGAGGTCGCGAAGAATCGCCGCAGCCTGCCGAGTGCGCTCCGCGTCGTAGGAGGAGATGCCGACGTAGAGCGCCTTGCCCTGACGGACGGCGGCGTCGAGCGCGCACATCGTCTCCTCCAGCGGCGTCGAGGCGTCGAGGCGGTGGGAGTAGAAGATGTCGACGTAGTCGAGCCCCAAACGCTCGAGGGACTGGTCGAGCGAGGCGAGCAGGTACTTGCGCGATCCGCCGCCCTGGCCATAGGGACCCGGCCACATGTCCCAGCCGGCCTTGGTCGAGATCACGAGCTCGTCGCGGTAGGTACCGAGGTCCTCTCGCATCAGCCGGCCGAAATTGCTCTCCGCGGACCCGTAGGGAGGCCCGTAGTTGTTGGCCAGGTCGTGATGGGTGATGCCGAGGTCGAACGCGCGTCGTGAGATCGCCCGCTGGACCTCGAAAGGACGGTCGTCGCCGAAGTTGTGCCAGTAGCCCAGCGAGAGGACCGGGAGGTCGAGGCCGGAGCGGCCCGTTCGCCGGTATCGCATCGTGCCTTCGTATCGATCGGGGGCCGCTAGGTAGGTCATCGGTGCTCCACCTCCGTCTTCCCGATCCTGCGGTCGCCTGAACATCCCAGGGGTCTAGCCCGGTAGCTGCGGGTCTTCCGGGTCGATCTCCTCGGCGGTGCCCTCCACGTCGTAGTCACGCGTCGCACCGTTTGAGGCCGGACGCTCGCGGGTTGCGTATCCGTAAGCCTTGCCGGCACCCGAGGCCGCTCCGTAGGCGGCTCCGGCAGGCCCTCCCATGACGATGAAGCGGCGCCCGACCACCCCTTTGAGCAGGTGGCGGACGATCGCCCGCGTCGGCGGGATCAGGAAGATCAGCCCGACGATGTCGGTGATGAATCCGGGGGCGAGCAGCAGGGTCCCGCCGATCGCGATCAGCAGGCCGTCGGCGACCTCGCGCCCCGGAAAGCGCCGTTCGGCGACGGCTTTGTTGAAGCGCTCCCAGGCGCCTCGGCCCTGATGGCGCAGCAGCAGGGAGCCGAGCAGGGCGTCGGCGAGCAGCAGCGCGATCGTCGGCCCGACCCCGATCAGGCCGCCGATCTGAATGATCACGTAGAGCTCCGCGATCGGCACGACGATGAATAGGGCGACGAGAATCAGCACGGACCAAGCCTAGACGGGGCGACCCGCCGACCCGGCCTCAGGCGGGTGTCGCGGCCGCCGCGGCGGACTCGAGCTCGGCCAGCGAGTCCTCGATCCCGGCGGCGATCGCGTCGGCGTCCTCGACGCTGTCGTAGTCGGCGAGCAGGCCGAAGCAGATGCGCCCGTTGTAGCTCATGATCGCCACCGCGAGAACGTGGTTCTGGGGCAGGAAGGCGACCGGGAACACCTCCTCAAGCTCGCGCCCGAGGACGTAGAGGGGAAGCTGGGGCCCGGGGACGTTGGTGACGATCAGGTTGAAGAGCCGGGTCGAGAAGTTGACCCGCGAGGCCTGAGCGAGCAGGGTCGGCGGGGCGAAGTCGTTGAAGCGGGAGATCACTTCGGCACCCAGCGCCTGCTTGGAGCGCTTCAGGCCCTCCATCTGCTCGCTGACCACGCGCAGCCGGCGCACCGGGTCCTCGACGTAGACCGGCAGCGGGCCGCGCATCGCGGCGATCCGGTTGCCGAGGTTGCCACGCTCGTCCTCGGAGCGGATCGAGACGGGGACCAGGGCGCGCAGCTCCAGCCCCTCGGTGCGCACCCCTCGGGCGTGCAGCCATTCGCGCAGGGCGCCGGTGACGACGGTGAGGACGACGTCGTTGACCGTGCCGCCGAAGGTGTCCTTGATCCGTTTGAAGGTCGCCAGCTCGGAGCGGGCCCAGACGAAGCGACGGTGCGGCCCGATCTCCTGGTTCAGGGGGACGTCCGGGGCGGGGTCGGCCAGGGCCCCGACGAACTCCCCCAGGCCCTCGACCGCCTCGCCGACCTTGCGAGCGGTGGCCTCGGGATTGCGGATCGCCTCGACCGCGCGGCCGCCGAAGCGCAGCGGCGCGGAGGCGACGTCGGTAGCGGCGCGGGCGACCAGGTCCGAGGTGCTCGGCTCGGGGCGCGGGGCCCAGTCGTCGGCGACCTCCGCCGGCTGCGGAACCGGCTCCAGGTCGAAGAGCACCGTGGCGATGTCGACGCCCGAGATCCCGTCGACCATGGCGTGATGGGTCTTGGTCAGGATCGCGAAACGGTCCCGCTCGAGCCCCTGCACCAGCCACAACTCCCAGAGCGGCTTGGAGCGGTCGAGCTGCTGGGAGAAGACCCGCCCGGCGAGCTGCTTCAGCTCATCCTCGCCGCCCGGCTCCGGCAGCCCGGTGTGGCGGATGTGGTAGGTCAGGTTGAAGTTGACGTCGTCGATCCAGAGCGGCCGGCCGGCCTCCAGCGGCGGCACCGCGAGCCGCTGGCGGAAGCGCGGCACCATGCGCAGCCTGCCGCGCACGTGCTCGACCAGGTCGACGTAGAGCGGCGGCGGGCCCTCGAAGATCAGGATCGCGCCGACATGCATGTGGCTCGAGGAGGTCTCGTTGCTCAGGAACGAGGCATCCACCGCGGTCAGGCGATCGAGATGGCGGCCTTCTGTGGTCGAGCTCATTCCCGGAAGGCTAACTCCCATCGCTACCCTGGGGCCATGGCCCCTACCGCCACAGCCGCTCCGAAGCGTGTCCTGCTCGCCGCCCCGCGCGGCTACTGCGCCGGCGTCGACCGCGCCGTGCAGACGGTCGAGCGCGCCCTCGACCTCTACGGAGCGCCCGTCTACGTGCGCAAGGAGATCGTCCACAACAAGCACGTGGTCGAGGAACTGGCCAAGCGCGGAGCGATCTTCGTCGAGGAGGAGACCGAGGTGCCGGAGGGCGAGATGGTCGTCTTCTCCGCCCACGGCGTCGCCCCGGCGGTCCACGACAAATCGGCCTCCCGGGGCCTTCGCACGATCGACGCAACCTGCCCGCTGGTCACCAAGGTCCATGTCTCGGCGCGCCGCTTCGCCGCCGACGGCTACACGATCGTGATGATCGGCCACGAGGGGCACGAGGAGGTCGAAGGCACGATGGGGGAGGCGCCGGAGAGCATCGTCCTCGTGCAGACCGTCGAGGAGGTCGAGACGCTCGAGATCCCCGACCCCGAGAGGGTCGCCTTCATCACCCAGACCACACTTTCGGTCGACGAAACGGGCGAGATCATCGCCGCCCTCCGGGCGAAGTTCCCCGGCATCGTCAGCTCCAAGTCCGACGACATCTGTTACGCGACGACCAACCGGCAGATCGCGGTCAAGCAGCTCGCACGCGAGTGCGATCTCGTCCTCGTGATCGGCTCGACCAATTCCTCCAACTCGAACCGGCTGGTCGAGGTCGCACGCGAGCACGGCGCCGCGTCCCACCTCATCGACAACCAGTCACAGGTCCAGGAGGCCTGGCTCGAGGGCGTCGAAACGGTGGGCATCACGTCGGGCGCCAGCGCCCCCGAGGAGTTGGTCGAGGCGCTCGTCTCGCTCTTCCGCGAGCGCGGCGCCGAGGAGGTCTCCGAGCTCCGCACGGTCCACGAGGACGTCCGCTTCATGCTGCCCAAGGAGATCCGCGACGAGCTCGCGGCCCGGGCTTAGGGCCCGCGCCTATTTCACCGGGGCGTAGCGGTGGTGCAGCATCAGATCGTTGCCGTCGGGGTCGCTGAAGAGCGCCATGTGGCAGACGCCGGTGTCGAGGATGTCGCCGGCGAACTCGACGCCTTTCGCCTCGAGCTCGGCCTTGGCAGCGGCGACGTCGTCGACGTGCAGCGCCGGGTGGGCGTTTTTCTGGGGCGCGAACTCCATCCCCATTTTCGCCGGTTCCCAGATCCCGAAGCAGGTGTCCCCGACCCAGAATTCGAAGTTCCCGTGCTCGTCCGGGCGGAGGCCGAGGGTGTCGACGTAGAAGGCGCGCGAGCGCTCCGCGTCGGTGGACGGGATGCCGACGAAGTCAAGCTTGGTGATCATCGAATCTCCTCTTTGAGGGGCCGGAGGAACGCAGCCTAGGGCACCCCGGCGGCAAATCCCAGAGACCAGATCCGCAGGCCCGGCGACCCGTTCAGAGCCAGCCGGTGGTGCTCGTGGCGCGGGTGCTCGGCGAGCGCGTAGAGGCCCGCCCCGTCGATCGGAACCTTCACCGCCGGCCGGTCGTCCAGCTCGACGGTCAGCTCCCCGATTCCCTCGACGGTCGCGTAGGCGCCGCCGGCCTCGTAGGGGAGCTCGAGGCGCCCGTCTTCCCAAGGCTCCTCCATCGACCCGCTCGGGAAGACCTCCGGGGTGGGCGCGATCACGGTCGCCCCGGGTGCATCGCCGGGGCGCAGGGGCGCCATCGGCTCGGGCAGGTGGCGGAGCGCGTCCAGCTCGCGCAGCTCGGCCTGGATCGCCTCCTCGGTGGCGGCGTATTCCCCCTCGCCGAAGTGGAACCAGGTGAGCGCTCCCCCGAGGCTCCAGAGGAAGAGGCTCGGCCACCCCTCGCAGCCGTACAAATGCCAGAGATCGCGTTGCGTGTCGATCGCCACCGGGAATCCGACCCCGAGGCCTCCGAGCCCGGCCGCCACCGTGTCGGGGTCGGCGCCGAAGGGGAATCGCGGTGCCTGGATGCCGATCGTCCGCAGCCCGGCCTCGCGATAGCGGGCGTCCCACTCACTCAGGTAGGGCAACGTCCTGACGCTGTTCAGCTGGGCGAAGTCGATGAAGTGGACGAGGGCAGGCCCCGCCGCGGTCAGCTCCGGCATCGAACGTGGCGCCTCGCCGATCCAGGGGATTCCCGAGGGCAGGTCGGGGGCGGCGATGTTGTCCTTCTCTGGGCGCATGCGGCTGACGTTATCCTGGTGCCTCGTCCACTTCAGTCCCCCCAAGGAGGAGCACCGTGAGCAACGACGTCTGGCAGGAGATCGAGCAGGCACGCGAACGTTGGAACGTGCTCGAGCACCCCTTCTACCAGCGCTGGTCGGCCGGTGAGTTGAGTCGCGACGAGCTCGCCCGTTACTCGGGCCAGTACCGCCACGCTGCCGCCGCCATCGCTCGACTGAGCGCCGACGTCGCCGAGTCGGCGCCCGAGGCCGAGCGCGCCGACTTGCGCCTGCACGCGGAGGAGGAGGAGGCCCACATCGCGCTCTGGGACGGCTTCGTCGAAGCTGTCGGCGGAGAGGTCGGAGCCGCTCCGACTGCCGAGACGAAGGAGTGCGTCGACGCCTGGACGATGAAGGGCGACAGGCTCGCCCAGCTCGTCCGCCTCTACGCGATCGAGAGCGGCCAGCCGGCGATCTCGAAGACCAAGCGGGAGGGCCTCGAGGCTCACTACGGGATCGATGACGGACCCGGCAACGAGTACTTCCGCGTCCACGAGAAGGCCGACGTCGAGCACGCGGCCGAGGGGCGCTCGCTGATCGAGTCCCACCTCGCCGACGCCGACCCTGAGGCCCTCGTCGCGGCGGCCGAGGCTGCCTTCAAGGCCAACTGGCGCTTGCTCGACGGCGTCAGCGCCGGCTAGAGGCCCCTTGCCGGCCGGCGGATCCGGGGCGGGGGAGGGCGATGCCGGTCCCGTCGACGGCATCCGCCGCGTCCCCGAGCCCGGCCCGCCAAGCCCGGAGGGCTCGGACGAGGGCGGCCAGACCGCTCCGAAGCCCGGCCGGCGTGGACGCCGGCTGGACTGGGCCGTGGGCATCCTGCTGGGCATCGCGCTCGGCATAGCCGTGGTCATCGGCTTCCTCGTCTACGGCAGCGAAGAAACGATCGACGCGCCGAATGTCAACGGCCATCAGGTGACCGCTCCGAGGGGCTCCCGCTAGGTTTTAGGCAGCGATGCTCGAGATCCTGATCGCCGCGGTGCCGCTGATCCTCTTGCTGGGGTCGCTCGCCCTCGGCCACTACCCGGGGTATGAGACGGTCATCCGCCTCTCTGAGCGGATCTCGTCCCGCAGCGGCTCGAGGCCCTCGCGCGCGCGTCCCGCCCGCCGGCCGATCCCGCCGCGCTCCTTCGCCGCAAGTGGCGGCCTGCTGATCGCCTTCGGCCTCGCGCAGCGCCCGCCACCGCTCGCTCCTTAGCCCACTCTCTCGCCGCGCCCGAATCGGCCGCGGCCTTCCTCGGCACGGCCGCGCCCGCGGCCTGCCATGAGCAAAGGAGCAATCGTGAATTCGAAATCTGTGCGCGCCGTGGTGGCGATGGGCGTGATCGCCGTCGCCATCATCCTGCTGGTCGTTCTGAAGAGCGACAACAGCGACAAGGCCACAAACACCGACGGCGGAAAACTGCAGACGATCGTCGTCAAGAACGGAAAGCCGGTCGGCGGCATCCGCCAGCTGACCTACAACGAGGGCGAACAGATCCTCTTCACGGTGGACTCCGACGTCAGCGACGAGGTCCACATGCACGGCTACGACATCATGAAGGACGTCAAGGCAGGCGGTTCGGTGACATTCGACTTCCCGGCGACCATCGAAGGGGTCTTCGAGGCGGAGCTGGAGGGCCGTAAAGAACAGATCATCGAACTGACGGTCAACCCATGAGCCTGCTCGACGCGTTGCCGGTCGCGCACGCGCTGGTCGCGCGCAAAGACCTGCCGATCCCGGCGTGGCTTTTCGCCTGGGGGGCGTCGATCGTCCTGATCGTCTCCTTCTTCGCGCTCTCGGCGGCGTGGCGCGAGCCCCGCTTCGAGGACGAACGCTGGCGAGCCCTGGGAGCCTGGCTCTCACGCTCCCTGCTCGGCCTCCCCGCCCAGGTCCTCTGCGGCCTGGTCGGGGTGTTCCTGCTCGGGCTCTCCATCTACGCCGGGCTGCACGGCACGGAAGCCCCGGATCGGAATTTCTCGATCACCTTCCTCTTCGTCACCGCCTGGCTCGGGTTCCCGCTGTTCAGCGTCATCTTCGGCAACGTCTTCAAGCCGTTCAACCCATGGCGGGCGATCGGGCGTGCCGTGGGTGGCACCTTCAAGGCGGTCGCCGGACAGCGCAGCGCACACTTCACCTACCCGGAGGCGCTCGGCCGTTGGCCGGCCGCCGCCGGCCTGGTGGCGGTCGTCTGGCTGGAGATCGTCTATGGGACCAGCGGCGGCGTCTCGGTCGGCCTGGCGCCGCACGCCGCCGGGATGGCGGCGCTCTTCTACACCGTCTACTCGATGGTGATGATGGCGCTCTTCGGCGCCGAGGAGTGGTGCGAACGCGGCGAGATCTTCTCGGTCTACTTCGGGATGTTCTCGCGGCTCGGCTTCCTCGGCGTGCGCGACGGTCGCCTGGGCAGGAGACGGCCGCTCTCGGCCGCCACCAAGTGGGCGACGGTCCCCGGCTCACTGGCCGTGGTGATCGCCTCGATCTCGACCACGAGCTTCGACGGCGCCCAGGAGGGTGTCTACAAAAGCGCCCTCGGAAGCACGATCAAGCGCTTCGAGGACGCCGGCGCCAACGCGGCGACCGCGGTCCATGTCTCCGACTCGCTTTTCGTCCTCCTCACCCTGGTCGGCGTAACCCTCGTCTACCTGATCGGGGTCAGGGGCATGGCCGGGGTGAAAGGGGCACCCAGCTTCACCAAACTGCGCTCGGGCTTCGCTCACACGCTGATCCCGATCGCTTTCGCCTACCTGGTCGCCCACTACTTCAGCCTCTTCGTCTACCAGGAGCAGGCCCAGTTCACCTACCTGCTGTCCGACCCGCTGGGCACCGCGACGACCGACCTCTTCGGCACCGCGTCGGCCGGCGTCAACTTCCGCATCCTCAGTGCCAACGCGATCTGGTACGTCCAGGTCGGGTCCCTGGTGATCGGCCACGTCGCCGGCCTGACCCTTGCCCATGATCGGGCGACGGCCTGGTGGGGCGATTACCGAGAGGCCGCCCGCTCCCAGTACTGGATGCTGGCCGTGATGGTCGCCTTCACCTGCTTCGGCCTGTATCTGCTGTCGGTGGCCAACGGATAGGTGCGAGGGGCAAGGGCTCAGCCGCCGCGCTTTCCGCTTCGCCATACACCGCCGCCTCCTCCGCTTCGCGTCCGGGGGCGGCGGCCAGGTGGCAACTGGGCGCCGCTCACGAAGAATCAGATCGTGACGTTCGCTGATCGGTGGTCCCGGCCAAGTACCCCGGCCGCTGGAGGATGAGGTCGCAGTTCTTCTCGCTATGCGGGAACAACTGCGACCTGAACGCACTTATGCCCGGTATGCGGGAAGAAGTGCGTTCGAATCGCCGATTGCTTCAGGTCACCCGAGAATCTCTGACCTCACTGCGGGGGGTGGCGTGGGAGGGAGGGGGGCCGAGAACGGACCCAGTTAGGCCCGCCCGCAGGCCCCCCTCCCTCCTAGGGCAGGCCCCGCCGCGCGACCGCTAGAGAATCTCGCTCAGCCGCTTCTCGAGTGCCGCGGAGATCTCGTCTCGGACCGGGCCCTCTGCCAGCCGTTCGACCAGCGACTCGAGGAATCCCTCGATGATCACGCTCTTTGCCGCGGCGGGATCCAGCCCGCGGGAGGTCAGGTAGAAGAGCTGCTCCTTGTCGATCTGGGCGACGGCGGCGGCATGGGTGCAGCGCACGTCGTCGGCTTCGATCTCGAGACCCGGGATCGCGTCGGCGTGGGCCTCGGGCGAGAGGAGGAGGTTGCGGCACTCCTGGAAGGCATCGGTGCCCTGGGCGCCGGGGTCGACGCGGATCATGCCGCGCCAGACCGCGGTCGAGCCGGCGGCGAGGACACCGCGGAAGGCCAGGTCGGAGAACGTGTTGGGCGCCGCGTGCTCCTGGGTCGTGTCGTAGTCGAGGTGCTGGCCGGGACCGCTCGCGTAGCCGCCCGTGACCCGTGCCTCCGAGCCGGGCCCCGCGAGCTTCGTCTCCATCCGCACCTTGCCGCGCGACGAGCCGAAGCCGAGTGCGGTCCAGTCGAGCCGCGCGTCGCGCTCGACCTCGGCCCGCTGGGTGGAGAAAATCCACGAGGCCTCGGAGATGTCTTGGGTGCTGACGTAGCGCAGCGTCGCAGCCTGCCCCACGCGCAGCTCGACCACGGAGTTGAGCAGCGCCTCGGTCTCGTCGCTCCGCGAGGCGGTGTGCTCCCAGACCTCAGCCTCGGCGCCCTCCTCGAGCACGATCAACGTCCGCCAGGCGACGGCGCCGCCGTTCTCGTCGAGCGGCAGCTCGACCTTGATCGGGTCGGCTACCGTGACCCCACGGGGGACATGCACGAGGACTCCGTCGCGCCAGCCCGCCTCGTTACGGGCGACGAAAGGGTCCTCGCTCGGCACCAGCGACCCGAGGTGCTCGCGCAGCAGCTCCTCGTGGGACTCGAGCGCCTCGGCCAGGGGCAGCACGGTCGCGCCCTCGGCGCCCTCGATCGAGGCACCGGCGTCGACCGGCGAGTAGGAGTCGATCTCGAGCTTCGAGAGATCGGTGAATTCCCAGCCCTTCGACTTGTGGTCGGGGAGGGGGAGCTCTTCCGCGAGAGAGGCGCCCTTTTGGCGCCTCTCGGAAAGCCAGGTCGGTTCGGTCGCGACCTCAGCCAATCGAGCCCTCCATCTGCAGCTCGATCAGCCGGTTGAGCTCGACCGCGTACTCCATCGGCAGCTCTTTGGTGACCGGCTCGATGAAGCCGTTGACGATCATCTTCGAGGCCTCCTCCTCGTCGAGCCCGCGGCTCTCGAGATAGAAGAGCTGCTCGTCGCCGATTTTCGAGACGGTCGCCTCGTGGCCGACGTCGGCGTCGTTCTCGTCGATCCGGATCGTCGGGTAGGTGTCCGAACGCGAGTCCTCGTCGAGGAGCAGCGCGTCGCAGACGACCTTCGAGCGGGATTCGCTGGCTCCGTCGGCGACTTCGAGCAGGCCTCGGTACGTGGCCCGGCCGCCGTCCTTGGAAATCGACTTGGAGAAGATCGAGGACGAGGTGCGGGGCGCGGCGTGGATGATCTTGCCGCCGGCGTCCTGGTGCTGGCCCTTGCCGGCGAAGGCGATCGAGAGGATCTCGCCGTGGGCTTCCTCGCCGAGCAGGTAGATCGACGGGTACTTCATCGTCAGTTTCGAACCCAGGTTGCAGTCGACCCACTCCATCGTCGCCTTCTCATGGGCAACCGCGCGCTTGGTGACCAGGTTGAAGACGTTCTGTGACCAGTTCTGGACTGTCGTGTAGCGGACGCGAGAGCTCTTCTTGGCGACGATCTCGACCACCGCGGAATGCAGCGAGTCGGTCGAGTAGACCGGCGCGGTGCAGCCCTCGATGTAGTGGACGTCGGCGCCCTCCTCGCAGATGATCAGCGTCCGCTCGAACTGGCCCATGTTCTCGGTGTTGATCCGGAAGTAGGCCTGCAGGGGCATCTCGACCTTGACCCCGGCCGGGACGTAGACGAACGAGCCGCCCGACCAGACGGCCGAGTTGAGCGCCGCCAGTTTGTTGTCGTTCGCCGGGATGATCGTCGCCCAGTGCTCGCGGACCAGGTCCTCGTGCTCGCGCAGCGCTGTGTCCATGTCGGTGAAGATCACGCCCTGCGCCTCGAGCTTCTCGTTGACCTGGTGGTAGACGACCTCCGACTCGTACTGGGCGCCGACCCCGGAGAGGAATTTGCGCTCCGCCTCGGGTATGCCGAGCCGGTCGAAGGTGTTTTTGATGTCGTCCGGGACCTCGCTCCAGTCGCGGCTGTTCTTTTCCGAGGCGCGGACGAAGTAGTGGATGTCGTCGAAGTCGATCTGCCCGAGGTTCCCGCCCCAGGCCGGGGTCGGGCGCGAGTAGAAGTGCTCGAGCGCCTTGAGCCGGAAGTCACGCATCCACTGCGGCTCGTCCTTGTACTCGGAGATCGATTCGACCACCTCGCGGCTGAGCCCCTTCGGCGCCTTGTAGGCGTAGCCGGTCTCGGAATCGTGGAAGCCGAACTTCTCCTTGTAGTCGGCGTTGATGCCGGCAAGCTCTCTTTTCTCTGCGACTGCCTCTGGCGTTGCCATGGCTTATTCGACCTCCAGGATGATGGTGTCGTCCTCGATGGTGACCGGGAACGTGCGCACCGGAGCATAGGCGGGGAGCGTCTTGGGCCTGCCGGTGGTCAGGTCAAAGAGGGAACCGTGTCGCGGGCACTCGACCGTGCAGGTCGATGCGTCGAACTCGCCCTCGGCGAGCGGCCCGTCGTCGTGGGAGCAGCGATCCTCGATCGCGTACAGCGTCCCGTCGCAGTTGAAGACGCCGATCTTCGCCCCGTCGTGCTCGACCAGGCGCATGGCGCCGGGCTCCAGCTCGGCGAGCGGGCAGACGGAGACGGATGTTCCAGCGGTGTCTGACAAGAGGACGGGGTGCTCAGCAAACAAATAGTGCGAATCGAGACTTAATCCTACTTCCTGGGTCGGATTTTAGCGGCCGGGCCAGACCGGCCGCCGGGTAACAGCGTCTTGACCCGGACCGCCGGCCAGGTGGGAGGATCCGTCGAAACCTTCGAGCAGAGGAGAAGCGGATGAGCAAGAGAACGAGTTACGAGTCCGGGACCCCGAGCTGGGTGGACCTCGGAACCCCGGACATCGATGCGTCGGTCGAGTTCTATTCGGCCCTGCTGGGCTGGGAGGTGCCGCCTTCCGAGAACCCCGAGCAGACCGGCGGTTACCGCCGCGCGACCAAGGACGGCAGCGACGTCGCCGGGATGATGCCGCTGATGGAGGAGGGCCAGCCGCCGGCCTGGCGGACCTACATCGCAGTCGGCGACGCCGACGCCACCACGGCAGCGGTCAAGGAGGCCGGCGGTAACGCGATCGTCGAGCCGATGGACGTCCTCGACCTCGGGCGGATGGCGGTCTTCAGCGACCCGGGCGGTGCCTTCTTCGGGATCTGGCAGGCGGGCAGCTTCCCGGGTGCGGCGCTGGTCAACGAGACAGGCGCGATCGCCTGGAACGAGCTGAACACCCGCGACTTCGCCGGCGCCAAGGACTTCTACGGCGCCGTCTTCGCCTGGAAGTTCGACGAGTCGACGCCCGGCGAGGAGCCCTACGCGATGATCGTGCCCGATGGCGACCGTCCGGTCGGCGGGGTCCTCGACCTCGAGGCGCGCGACGTCCCGGCGGAGATCCCGCCCCACTGGCAGGTCTATTTCGCGGTCGACGACGCGGACGCCACGGTCGAGGCGGCGAAGGCGAGCGGCGGCAGCGTGATGATGGAGCCGATCGATATCCCCTTCGGCCGCTTCGCGATCCTCACCGATCCCCACGGCGCCGGCTTCGCGGTCATCGCCCTCAACGAGATGGGTGAAGAGAACGCCTGAGCGCTCTGTCTAACCGGGGTCGGCGACCGCTTCGGAGGGGTCGCCGGCCCGACCCTCGTCCTCCCATTCGGCAGGCTGGCCGAGGCTGGCGCTCTTGACGACCTTGAGGCCGAGCATCGCGCACTTCATCCGGGTCGCGGAGATGTCGATGCCGAGCAGCTCGAGGACGTACTCCTTGGGCAGGTGGAGGACCTCCTCGCGCGTCTTCCCGGCGAGCTCGTCGGTGAGCAGGGAGGTCGCAGCGGTCGAGATCGCGCAGCCCTTGCCGTCGAAGGCGATCTCCGCGACCTTGCCCTGATCGTCGAGGCGGATGGTCACGTGCTGCTCGTCGCCGCAGAGCGGGTTCGTGTCCTCGAACTCGAGGTCGGGGTCCTCGAGGCGGCCGAAGTTATGAGGCCGCTTGTAGTGCTCGAGGATCTGATCGCGGTATAGCTCGTCCATCTCTTCGAGGCTAGCGGACCCGCCTTGCCTTGCTACGGTTTTGCCCGTGCGGGGGCCCTTTCGCAAGCTGACGTACCCGTTGCGGCGTTGGCCGCGGCTGACCAAGGCGGCGCTCTTCTGCGGCGCCCTCGGCATCGCGGTAGTCGGCCTCGCCAACGCCTTCGTGGTGCTCAGCGTCAATGGCGACGCGACCGCCGACGTCGCCGACGTGCCGCCCGCCGAGGTGGCGATCGTTCCCGGGGCTCTCGTCCAGCCCGACGGCAAGATGAGCGTAATGCTCGGCGAACGGGTCAGCCGCGCCGCCCAGCTCTGGCACGCCGGCAAGGTCAAGCGGATCCTGGTCTCCGGCGACCATCACACCTGGGCCTATGACGAGCCCGACACGATGCGCAAGCAGCTCGTCGCCGACGGTGTCCCGCCGCGGGTCATCTTCGAGGACCACGCCGGCCTCGACACCTGGCAGACGATGGTCCGGGCGCGCGGCATCTTCCATGTCCAGAGCGCCGTCGTCGTCACCCAGGGCTTTCACATGCCGAGGGCGCTCTATCTCGCCGACTCCGCCGGCATCGACGCGACCGGCCTCACCGCCGACCGCCACGACTGGGGCTACCAGGGCGAGAAGAGCGCGGCGCGCGAGGTCCTGGCGAGGGTCAAGGCGGTCGCCGACACCACACTCGACACCCCGGCGATGGGCGGCCCCTCGATCCCGATCACGGGCGACGACGGCAGGGTCAGCTGGGGCCCGCAGCCGCCGCACGGCACTCCGCCGGCCGGGTCCCCCGGCCGCTAGGCCTGTCGTTAGAGCCAGCCCATCACGTTGGCCGTGGATCGCATGGCGAACTTGATGAGATTCGCCAGCTAGAGCTCGAAGACGCGGCGCGCATCATGGAGGCCCTCGACCAGACGGTCGATCTCCTCCTCGGTCGTGTAGATCCCGAAGCTTGCGCGAGCGGTCGCGGGAACGCCGAGCCGCTCCATCAGCGGCTGGGCGCAATGGTGGCCGGCGCGGACGGCGACACCGTGACGGTCGAGGATCTCGGCGACGTCGTGCGCATGGATCCCCTCCAGCTCGAAGGAGACGGGGCCGAGGCGCCTGGCCTCCCGAGGCGGGCCGAAGACCCGCAGGCCCGGCACCTCGGTGACCTTCTCCAGGGCGTAGTCGGCGATCTCCTGCTCGTGGTCGCGCACCGCCTCCATGCCGACGCCGTCGAGCCAGCGCAGCGCCGCGGCCATGCCGACCGCCTGGGCGATCGCCGGCGTGCCGGCCTCGAAGCGCGCCGGCGGGTCGGCAAAGGTGACGCCGTCCTTGGTCACCTTGCGGATCATCGAGCCGCCGCCGAGGAACGGCGGCATCTCGCGGAGCAGGTCAAGCCGTGCCCAGAGGATGCCGACCCCGGTGGGCCCGTAGAGCTTGTGGCCCGTGATCGCGTAGAAATCGACCCCGAGCTCGGCCATGTCGAGCCCCATCTTCGGCGCCGACTGGGCGCCGTCGGCGAGGACCAGGGCTCCGGCGTCATGTGCCAGGCGCGAGATCTCCGCCAGCGGGCTCTCGGTGCCGAGGACGTTGGAGACGTGGGCGACGCCGACCAGCTTCGGGCCCCGGTCCAGCAGCGCGGGCAGAGCGTCCATGTCGAGGGTGCCGTCGTCGCGGATCGGCAGCCAGTCGATCTCGGCGCCGACCCGCTCGGCCAGCTGCTGCCAGGGGACGACGTTCGAGTGGTGCTCCATCTCGGTGAGCAGGATCCGGTCGCCCGCGCCGACGTTGGCGTCGCCCCAGGCCCTGGCGACCAGGTTGATCGCCTCGGTCGCGTTGCGGACGAAGACCACCTCGCGGCGGTCGCCGGCGCCGATGTGGTCGGCGATCGTCGCCCGAGCCCCCTCGTAGGCGGCGGTCGCCTCCGCCGAAAGAGTGTGGGAGCCGCGGTGGACGTTCGAATGGTGGGAGCGCTCGTAGCGGTCGAGCGCCTGGATCGAGGCGAGCACACGCTGCGAGCTCGCGCCGCTGTCGAGGTAGGCGACGGGCTTCCCGTTGACCTCGCGGTCGAGCGCCGGGAAGGAGGCGCGGATCCGCTCGATGTCGAGTGTCGCAACTGTCATCGGGCGCCCCCCATAAATGCTTCGCCCGGCCTCCGGTCGCACACCATTAGATCTAGACGCTCCCTCCGGCCGGGCTCGCTGCTACCTCCTCGCGAATCCAGCCGTAGCCCTTCTCCTCGAGCACGCCGACGAGCTCGGGGCCGCCTTCCTTGACGATCCGCCCCTCGAACATGACGTGGACGGAATCGGGCTTCACCATGTGCAGGATGCGCTGGTAGTGGGTGATGATGAGGACGCCCATGTCCGGGCCGGCGAACTGGTTGACGCCCTCGGCGACGGTGCGCAGCGCGTCGATGTCGAGGCCCGAATCGGTCTCGTCGAGAACAGCGATCTCGGGTTTCAGCAGCGCCAGCTGGAGCAGCTCCATGCGCTTCTTCTCGCCGCCCGAGAAGCCGTCGTTCAGATAGCGGCTGGAGAAGTCTTTGGGGATGTTCGCCAGCTCCATCGCCTCCTGCGCGGTCCTGGCGAAGTCTTTGATCTTGATCTCCGCTTCGCCGCGGGTCTCGCGGTGCGCGTTGAGGATCATCCGCAGGTACTTGCTGACCGAGACCCCCGGGATCGCCACCGGGTACTGGAAGGCCATGAAGAGTCCGGCACGGGAGCGCACGTACGGGTCGGCCTCGGTGATGTCCTCGCCCTTGAACGTGATCGTGCCCTCGGTCACCTCGAGCGCCGGGTGGCCCATGATCGCGTTGGCGAGGGTCGACTTGCCGGAGCCGTTCGGGCCCATCAGCGCATGGACTTTGCCCTTCTCGACGTCGAGGTCGAGGCCTTTGAGGATGTGCTTGTCCTCGACGCTCACATGCAGGTTGCGGATCTCCAGCTCAGCCAATGTCTCTCCGTTTCAGGTTTTGGTGTTCAGGCGGCGGTGCCGACGACAGTCAGCGGCTTGTCCTCGGTGTGGGCCGAGAACTCAACCAACTCGGCCAGGGTGGTCCCGGCCAGCGCCTTGGTCACGCCGCTCTGAACCCGGGTCCAGAGCAGCTTCGTGGCGCACAGTCGGTCGCCGTCGTCCTCGTGGGAACAGAGGACCTTGCCCTCGGGGGTCTCGTGGAAGCACTCCATCGGGGCGATCTGCCCTTCCAGCGCCTCGACCACCGAGTCCATCGTGATCTCCTCCGCCGGCTTCGCCAGGCGATAGCCGCCGTGGGCGCCGCGGGTCGAGGAGACGAGGTCGGCCTTGCGCAGCTTTGCGACAAGGTGCTCGAGGTAGGAGAGGGGCAGCCGCTCCGCCTCGGCGATCGTGCTCAACGAGATCGGGGTCGAGTCCGGGCCGACTCGGCCCAACTCGACCATCAGCCGCACCCCGTACTCGGCTTTTGTCGAAAACAGCATCGAGCTAAATCCTACTGAAGCAGTCGGTTATGCGGACTCGCCGGCCGTGCTGCCGAGGTCGACGTGCGCCCGGCTATCGCTGCTTTTGATCAGGACGAGCGTCAGGACGACCCCGACCGCGGCGAAAGCGGCGCCGCCGAGGAAGGCGATCTGGAAACCGTCGGTGAGGGCGGGCTTGAGAGCGTCTCCCGATTCGACCAGGCCTTCCGTGTGGGAGGTGGCGATGGTCGAGAGGATCGCCAGGCCGAGGGCACCGCCGACCTGCTGGGAGGTGTTGATCAGGCCGCTCGCGAGGCCCGACTCGTTCTCCTCCACACCGGAGACGGCGGCGATCGTCGTCGTCACGAATGAGAACCCGAGCCCGACCGCCGCCAACAGCGACGGGCCGAGGATGTCGGTCAGGAAGCCGCCGCCTACCGAGACTTGGCTGAACCAGAGGAGCCCGGCGACGATGAAGACCAGGCCGACCACCAGCACCGGCTTGTAGCCGACTTTCGTCACCAGTCCCGAGGCGAGCCCGGCGGAAACCATGATCATCAGCGCCAGCGGGAAATAGGAGAGGCCGGCGTGGATGGCGCTGTAGCCGAGCACCTGCTGCATGTAGAGCGAGATGAAGAAGAACATCGAAAAGAGCGAGGCGCCGACCAGGACCCCGACGACGTTGGCTCCGGTCAGGGTTCGGATGCGGAAGATCGAGAAGGGGACCAGCGGTTTGCGCGAGCGCTGCTCGATGAAGACGAACGCGGCGAAGAGGACCAGGGAGACCGCGATCAACGACAGGGTTTTGGCCGACCCCCAGCCCGCGGTGTCCGCATCGACGACCGCGTAGACGAGGAGGGACAGAGCGGCGGTTATCGAGACCGCCCCGGCGACGTCGAAGGCCCGCGCCTCATCGGTGGCGCGGCTTTCCATGATCAGGCGCGGCGCCAGGGCGAAGGCGATCAGGCTGACCGGGACGTTCACCCACAGGACCCATTCCCAGCCGAGGCCGTCGGTGAGAATGCCGCCGAGCAACACCCCGGCGGCGCCACCGGCGCCGGCGACCGCTCCCCAGACACCGAGGGCTTTGTTGCGCTCCGCGCCGTCCTTGAACGTCGTCGTGACGATCGAGAGCGCGGCGGGGGAGATGATCGCGGCGCCGAGCCCCTGGGCCGCGCGCGCGGCGATCAGCTGCCCTTCGGTCGAGGCGAACCCGGCGGCGAGGGAGGCGGCCGCCACGAGGAGCAGCCCGCCCATGAAGACCCGGCGGCGTCCGAGCAGGTCGGCCATGCGACCACCGAGCAGGAGGAAGCCGCCGAAGGTCAGCACATAGGCATTGACGACCCAGGCGAGGTTCTCCTGGGAGAAATCGAGCGCCTTGCCGATCGTCGGCAGCGCGACGTTGACGATCGAGGCATCGAGGACGACGACGAACTGCGCCGCCGCCAGCAGGATCAGGGCGTACCAGCGTTTCTCCTGATACTCCGCGGACGAGTTCATGGCCCGTCAGTCAAGCAAACCGAGCAGCTCGGCTAGGGCTCGATCAGGCCGCGGCGAATCGCGTATCGGACCAACTCGACCCGGTCGCGCATGCCGAGCTTGCGCATCGCGTTCGCGCGATGGTTCTCGACCGTCTTCTCGGAGAGGTGGAGGATCGCGGCTATCTCCCTGGTCGTGTGCGCCTCGGTGACGAGCTTGACGATCTCCTCCTCGCGCGGCGTCAGCTCCTCCTTGCCCTCGGAGCCGCGCTCCAGCACGTCGCGGATCAGCGATCGCTGCGCCTCGGGAGTGAGGAAAGGCTCGCCGCGCTCGACCGCGCGGATCGCCGCCAGCAGGTCGGTGTCGGCCTGGGCCTTGAGCACGTAGCCCGACGCCCCGGCTTTCAGCGCCTCGAACAGGTAGCGCTCGTCGTCGTGCATGGAGAGGATCAGGACCGAGATCTCGGGCGCCTGCTCCTTGATCTCCCGCGTCGCCTGCAGCCCGGTCAGTTTCGGCATCTTCACGTCGAGGATCGCCAGGTCGGGCCGCTCGCTCAGTGCCAGCTCCCGGGCCTCGGCTCCGTCGGCCGCCTCGGCGACCACCTCGATGTCGGGCTGGCGCTCGAGCAGCAGCCGGAGCCCGGAGCGCACGATTCCGTGATCGTCGGCGATCAGGACCCTCATATCCGCAGCCTCACAGTCGTTCCCTGGCCGGGGCGCGACTCGATCGTCAGCTCCGCCCCGATCAGCAGCGCCCGCTCGCGCATGCCGGCGATACCGAGCCCGCGCTCGGCGGCCTCGAAGGCGAATCCGCGGCCGTCGTCGACGACCTCGAGCTCGACCCCGTCCCCGGCATGGCGGAGCCTCACGCCGACCCGCTCGGCGCCGGAGTGGCGGGCGGCATTCGAGAGCGCCTCCTGGGCGACGCGGTAGATGACGAGCTGCACGTCGCTGTCGAGGTCGGACAGGTTGCCGTCCTCGACCAGGTCGGCGTTCACCCCCGAGCGCGAGAGCAGGTCGACCTGGCCGGCGATCGCGGCGGCGAGTCCGAGGTCGTCGAGCGCGGTCGGGCGCAGCTGTCGCGCCAGCGAGAGCAGCTCACGCATCGCCTGGTTCGCAAGGGCTTTGGTCTCCGCGAGCTCGGGCTCGAGCTCGGGCGGCGCCGCCTCACGGACCGCCTCGAGCCGGAGCAGAAGCCCCGTAAGGGACTGGTTGACCTCGTCATGGAGGTCACGGGCGACCCGCGCCCGCTCCTCCTCCTGGGCACGCAGGGCGGCCGAGCCGGCCCGTTTTCGTTCGGCCTCGAGGCGGCGCATCATGCGCAGGAATGCGAGCTCGATCCGCTCGACCTCTTCGGTCTCGCCGACGCCGTCGATCGAGCTCGGCAGGCTCGACCCGGGTCGGCTCAGGTCGACTTTCTCCATCTCCTCGATCAGCGTCTCCAGCGGCGCGAACCGGCGGCGCCTGCGGATCGCGTCCGCGGCCAGGGCGAGCGTCGCGATCGCGAGCAGGACGATGACGACCGTGGTCATCGTTCGAGCCTAGAGGCGAGTGGGGGAGGGAGCGTGCCGAATAGGGGTTTTCCCCTATGGCCGAAACCGTGCCGGCCCGGAATACTCCTTTCGAGCACACGGCCGGTTGACCCCGGCGCGATTCGGAAAAGGAGCCTGACCCGCATGACGACCACCAAGCAATCCACCTGGGGCGCGACTCTCCGCACGACGATCCTGCTCTCATCGCTCACCGGGCTGCTCGTCGTCATCGGCGCCCTTGTCGGCGGTCCCAGCACCGCGGCCCTCTTCCTCGGGATCGCCCTGCTGATCAACCTCGGCTCCTACTTCTTCAGCGACAAACTGGCCCTCGGCATGAGCCGCGCGAAGCCGATCGAGGAGTCTGAAAACCCTCGCCTCTACCAGATCGTCCGTGAACTGACGACGCGCGCCGACCTGCCGATGCCGCGCCTCTACATGATTCCGCAGGACCAGCCCAACGCGTTCGCGACCGGGCGCAACCCGAAGCATTCCGCCGTCGCCGTCACCCGGGGGATCACCAAACTGCTCTCCGAGGACGAGCTCCGCGGCGTCCTCGCGCACGAGCTCACCCACATCCGCAACCACGACATCCTGATCCAGTCGGTCGCCTCGGCGATCGGCGCCGCAATCACCTACATCGCCTACATGCTGCTCTGGTTCGGCAGCGACGACAATTCGCCGCTGGCCCTGGTCGGGCAGCTGGCGACCTTCTTGCTCGCGCCGATCGCGGCGTCGATCATCCAGCTCGCGATCTCACGCCAGCGTGAGTACGCGGCCGACGCCGGAGGCGCGGAAATCTGCGGCAACCCCGAGTCCCTGGCGAGCGCCCTGCTGCGCCTCGAGCAGGGGGCGACGGCGATGCCGATGAAGGTCAACCAGGCCGCCGAGCCGCTCTACATCGTCAAGCCCTTCTCGTCGAAGGGCATCGCCGGCCTCTTTTCGACCCATCCTCCGATCGAGGAGCGGGTCAAAAGGCTGCGTCAGATGCGGCCCTCGCTCTAGGCGCGGGTGGGGCCGAAGACGGCCCGGGCATGGAGCGCAAGCACCAGGCCCCAGACGAGGATCGGCGCCAGCGGCCAGAATTCGCCGCCGAAGAGGGCCCAGATCGAGACCAGGAGCGCGTTCACCGCAACGTAGGCGGTGGCGTGTATCCGGAAGTCCTCACGTCGCTCGAGTTGCGTGTTCACAGCCCCTTTGTACCACCAGAATCGCCCCGCTATACTTTTTGAAGTAAAAGCCGATCCGGATTTAGGAGATTTAGGCCATGGCGGGTGCTGAGACGCAGGTCAAGACGCAAGTTGAGGAGATCGAGCCCTTCGAGGCGAACGAGGAGATCGAGGGCGGGGACGTCGTCCTGATCGACACCCGCGAGCCCCACGAGTACCAGGAGGCCCACCTCGAGAACGGCAAGCTCGTGCCCCCGGGGCTGCTCGCCGACGAGATCGCCGGTTCCGCGCCGGACAAGTCCGCGCGCACGATCCTCTATTGCCGCAGCGGCAACCGTTCCTACCTCGCCGCGCAGCAGCTCCAGACCCTCGGCTACGAGAACGTCGCCTCGATGGCAGGCGGGATCCTGGCCTGGCAGGAGCAGGGACTTCCAGTGGTCGCGGCGACGGGCATGACGCCCGAGCAGCGCGACCGTTACTCCCGCCACACGCTCCTGCCCGAGGTCGGTGTCGACGGCCAGATCAAGCTGCTCAACGCCAAGGTCCTCCTGCTCGGCGCCGGCGGGCTCGGGGCCCCGACCGCGTTGTACCTGGCGGCCGCCGGAATCGGCACCCTGGGCCTCGTCGACGACGACGTCGTCGACGCCTCCAACCTGCAGCGCCAGGTGATCCACAACACCGAGCGGATCGGCATGCCGAAGACCGAATCGGCGCGGATCTTCATCGAAGGCCTGAACCCCGACGTGACCGTGGTCGAGCACAACGGCCGGCTCGACGCAGGCAACATTCTCTCCGTCATCGAGGACTACGACATCATCGTCGACGGCGCCGACAACTTCCCGACGCGCTACCTCCTCAACGACGCCTCGGTGCGGCTCCGGAAGCCGGTCGTCTCGGCTTCGATCCTCGGCTTCGACGGGCAGATCTCGACCTTCGTCCCATTCGAGGGGCCCTGCTACCGCTGCCTCTACCCGACGCCTCCCCCGGCGGAGCTGGCGCCGAGCTGCTCGGCGAACGGCGTCCTCGGCGTGATGGCCGGGACGATGGGCACGCTCCAGGCCAACGAGGTGATCAAGCTGGTGCTCGGTGCCGGCGAGCCGCTGATCGGCCGCCTGCTCCTATACGAGGCGCTCGGAACGCGATTCACGGAGCTCAAGGTCAGGCGCGACCCCGAGTGCCCGATCTGTGGAGAGAACGCGCCCGAGGTCCCCGAGTCGGAGATGGGCAAGTTCCCCGACTACGACCTCTTCTGCGCGGGCGCCGGCGGCGACCGCTGAGCGCCGGCTCGATTAGGATCACCGCCTGATGGCGACGATTCGAATCCCACCGGTGCTGCGCCAGCACACAGGCGGCCAGCCCGAGCTACAGGCCGACGGATCCAACGTCGGCGAGGTGCTGCGCTCACTCACCTCGGCGCATCCCGCCACCGAGTCGCAGCTCTTCGGCGAGGACGGCGACCTCAACCGCTACGTCAACGTCTACCTCAACGACGAGGACGTGCGGGTGCTCGACGGGCTCGCCACCGGGGTGTCGGAGAGCGACACCGTGGTCATCCTGCCGGCGATGGCCGGCGGGCGCTAGCTCCTCAGGCGCCGAGAACCAGGCCGAGGAATTTCTGAGTCCTCGGGTTGCCGGGGTTGTCGAGCACGTCAGCGGGCTTGCCCTTCTCGACGACGACGCCCTCGTCCATGAATATGACCTGGTCGCCGACCTCTTTGGCGAAGCCGATCTCGTGGGTGACCACGAGCATCGTCATTCCTTCGGAGGCGAGCTCGCGCATCGTGTCGAGCACCTCTTTGACCAGCTCGGGGTCGAGGGCGCTGGTCACCTCGTCGAACAGCATCACGTGCGGTTCCATGGCCAGCGCCCGGGCGATCGCGACCCGCTGCTGCTGACCCCCTGAGAGCCGTTCGGGGTATTGGTCGATTTTGTCGGCGAGGCCGACCCGTTCAAGCAGCGCCCGCGCCTTCTCCTCACTCTCCGCCTTGCTCTTGCCGAGTACCGTGCGCGGCGCCAGGGTCACGTTGTCGAGCACGCTCTTGTGGGGGAAGAGGTTGAACTGTTGGAAGACCATTCCCACCCGCTGACGGACGAAGTCGAGGTCCCAGCTCTGCTCGCCGGTGCCGGACCCGGGCCCCTTGCAGATGTCGTGGCCCTCTAGGAAGATCTCACCCTGCTCGGGGGGCTCGAGGAGGTTGACACAGCGCAGCAGGGTGCTCTTGCCCGAGCCGCTCGGGCCGAGGATGCAGATCACTTCGCCTTTGCCGACCTCGAGGTCGATCCCTTTCAGCACTTCGAGGTCGCCGAAGCGTTTGTGGATGCCCTCGAGTCTGATCATCGCCTCCGCCATCAGCCGACCTCGATGTGGGCACCGCGGGTGACCCTGGTCTGGTTGCGCTTGATCAGGATGTCGACGAGCCGCGCAGCCGGCAGCGTGATCGCGAGGAACATCAGTCCGGCGAGGATGATCGCCGAGCTGTTGAACGTTTCGGCCAAGATTTCGCGGCTGACGAGGACGGACTCGCCGAGCGCGACGACGCTGGCCAGGGTCGTGTCCTTGAGCAACGAGATCGCTTCGTTCAGCATCGGCGCAGGGACCTTGGTCACCGCCTGCGGGACGACGACGTGACGCATCGCCTTGCCGTAGCTCATTCCCAGCGATCGGGCCGCCTCGAACTGGCCAGGGGGGACCGCTTCGATCCCGGCCCGGTAGACCTCTGCCATGTAGGCGCCATAGACGAGCGTCAGGCCCATGACCGCGTACCAGAAGGGGTCCGGCTGCCCGAACCACTGCGGTATTCGAATCTCTTTGGGGATGAATTCGAGGTAGGGCAGGCCACCCGAGATCAGCAGCAGGATGATCAGGATCGGGATCGCCCGCATCACGTCGATGTAGGCGATCGTCAGAAACCGAAGCGGTCCGACCTTGCGGCCCGGCAGCTGTCGCAGCAGGGCCAGGATCAGACCCCAGGTCAGGGCCAAGACGACGACCACGGCAAACAGCAGGAGATTTTTGAGGAAGCCTTCGAGCACTTCGCTGAAGTGCGCTCCCATTACATGGAAGTCGAAGTACTGATGGAAAAATTCGCTCATCTGTGGCTTTCCTTTTGTCCCGGCCCGTCCCTCAATGCAGAGGGGGCGCCGCCGGCGCCCCCTCGACTACATCAGTATGCCGCGCTCGGCGCGCCGGTCCGGGCCTAGCCCTGGAACTGCTTCGGCGGTTCCAGGTTGAACCACTTTTCGTAGATCGTCGTGTAGCTCCCATCCGAAATCAGTTCTTCGAGGGCCGTGTTGATTTCGTCAAGGAGTTCGGTGTTGTCCTTGGCGAGGGCGATTCCATACCTTTCTTCGGTCGGGACTTTTTCGGCGATTTCCACGCCGCCCGACTTTTCGACCGCGTTCTGAGCGACCGGGGCGTCGATGATCACCGCTTCGACGGTTCCGGCTTTCAGCGCGTTGACCGCGTCGGGGCCTTCGGGGTAGGGCCGAAGTTCACCGGCGTTGGCTTTTTCCTTGCCCAGTTCGAGCCCGGTGGTGCCCTGCTGGGCGCCGACGGTCTTGCCGCTGAGGTCGGCGAGGCCCGTGATGTCGCTTCCGTCCTTGACCAGGATCGCCTGTTCGGAGAGGTAGTAGGGATCGGAGAATGCGACAGCCTTTTCGCGTTCCTCGGTGATCGTCGCCGCCGAGATCACGGCTTCGAACTTGCCCTGGGCGACGTCGCGGAAGATTGTTTCGAACGATGTGTCCTGAAATTCCGGCGTGCGGCCGATCTTTTCGCCAATCGCTTCCATCAGTTCGATGTCGAACCCGGTGTAATTGCCGGGTTTGCCCTGCTCGAAGGGGGGATATGGGATGTCGGAGCCGACCGTCAGTGTTTCGCCACCGCCACCGCTGCTGGCTTCGGTGCCGCCGGTGGTGCTGTCGCTGCTGCCGCAGCCGGCCGCGAATGCGGCGATGGCCAGCAGCGCGATTGCCGCCAGAAGGGCGGTCAGTCGAGAAGTACTGCGCATAGGTCGTGCCTCCGATCGAGGGAAGTGGGGGACAGGCCGCCGAAAATACCCTGTTACATCGCTTTGATGCAATCCGGGGCACGTAGATGGGCCGTGGCTATACTTTTTGAAGTAACGGGATCTCCATGGCGCGTGACGACCTTCTCAACCGGCCCTGCGGGGGACGCTTCGGCAACGTGGTCGAGTCGATCGGCAACACGCCGCTGGTCGAGCTGCCCCGCCTGGCGCCGAAGCCCGAGGTCCGCATCTACGCCAAGCTCGAGGGCCACAACCCGACCGGCTCGGTGAAGGACAGGGTGGCGAAATCGATGATCGAGGCTGCCGAGGCCGAAGGCGCGATCGAACCCGGCCAGACGATCCTCGAACCGACCTCCGGTAACACCGGCATCGCCCTGGCGATGATCTGCCGCCGCAAGGGCTACCCGCTCAAGGTCGTGATGCCGGACAACGTCACCGAGGAGCGCACCGAGCTGCTCCGCATGTACGGGGCGGAGATCGTCTATTCCGAGGGCGCCAAGGGCTCCAACGGGGCAGTTGAGGTCGCTCTCGAGCTGGCCCAGCAGCCCGGTTTCCACATGCCCTACCAGTACGGCAACGAGGCCAACCCGCTCGCCCATTACAACGGCACCGCGGTGGAGATCCTCGATGAGCTCGACGACGTCGCCGCCTTCGTCGGCGGGCTCGGAACCGGCGGCACCCTGATGGGGAATGGCCGGCGCCTCAAGGAGGCGAACCCGGAGACGCTGATCGTCGCCGCCGAGCCGATGCAGGGAGAGCTCGTCCAGGGCCTGCGGTCCCTCGACGACGGCTTCATCCCGCCGATCATCGACATCTCCCTCTTCGACCGCAAGATCATGGTCTCCAACCGCGACGCGATCGTCTGGACGCGCAAGCTCCTCGACGAGGAGGGCATCTTCTCCGGCGTCTCCGGCGGCGCGATCGCGGCGATCGCGGCCCGGATCGCCGGCGAGCTGGAGGGCGGCAACGTCGTTTTCCTGATCCCCGACGACGGCTGGAAGTACCTCTCCTCCGGCGTCTACACGAAGCCGATCGACGAGATCGAGAACCTGGACTCCACCGTCTGGTGGTAGTTGGGGAATCCGCGGTACGCGACCGCAACCCCTGAGGCACCTCGTGTTTGGGCGGGTGCAAACGGCAAGGGGAGAATCATGAAGAGCAGGGCTTGGATCGCCATCGCGTTGGCGGTGGCCGCAATCGGCAGCATGGCGGTAACGGCGGGGGCCGCGAGCGCGGCGCCGGGGAAGCTGGACCGCTCATTCGGCGGCGGCATCGTTTCGGTGCAGCCGCCGCTGACCCAATACAGCACCTGGTACCCGCAGCAGTCCGCGGCCGGCCCGAAGGGACGGGTCTACGTCCTCGAGGAGTCGATGGCGTGTCGGTCCGAAAGTGAACCGGCCACCTGCACAGGTCGGATTTTCGTGACCCGCTACCTCAAGAACGGGACCCGGGACACGAGCTACGGACAGGGCGGCACGGCTGTGGCGCTCAGCGGCCGCGGCGCGGTCCCGCCAGGACCGCCGGCGTTCGCGGTCGACGCGGACGGCCGGGCCGTGATCGCGGTGCAGAACGGCTCGGCGGGCCTCGTCGTCGCCCGCCTCGACCCGGAGGGGGCTCTCGACGTGACCTTCGGCGAAGGCGGCGGCCGGGCGCTCGCCTGCCAGGACTGCCTCTATGACGAAATCCATCTCTTCCTCGACTCGAAGGGAAAGATCCTCCTCGCCGCGCAGCAGAGCACCCGGCAGGGCGCTCCCAACTACGGGCCGGGAGACCTCCAGGGCGCGCTGTTCATGCGCCTGACGATGGCGGGGGCCGTCGACCCGTCCTACGGCGATGGCGGTCAGGTCTTCGTGCCTCAAATGGCGCTGACCGAAGCGATCGGCGCGCGTGCCAACGGTGCGATCGTCGCCGCGACCGGGAAATTTCTCACCAAGGTGTCCGCCTCCGGTGACGCAGTCGACAGGGATTTCGCGGTTCAGCTCCGCCTCCGCGAGGTCCGCCGCTACGAAGGGATCACGGCGATGCCGAACGGCGACCTGATCGTCATCGGCAGCCGGAGAGGCGGGTTCGTGGCCCGACTCCGGCCCAGCGGCGCCCTGGTTCGGTCCTTCGGAAAGAAAGGCCTGGCGCAATTCCCGAAGCGCGAACTGCTCGACGTCTCCGTCGACGGCAGCGATCGGATCCTGCTGATGGGCGGAGTCAGGAGTGGTCCTTTCCTGATGCGTTTGAGCCCGAAGGGAAGGGTCCAGTCCCAGTTCCGAAACGGGCTCGCCGGGATCGATTCCTTCGGCGGCTACGCCGAAAGCTTCTACTCCGGCGCCCAGCCGATGGTGTTCGCGCAGGGGGGGCGCGAATGCCGGACCTACTGCCAGCCGCACCCGTTGCTTTTCAAGTTCCTCGGCGGGTCGGGCAAGCGCAAGAGCGGCAAGTAGGAATGGGGGTGGGGTGGAAAGCGCTGGCGGTGGCCCTGGCATCGCTGGCGCTGATCGCCTCAGGGGAGAGTGCCGCTCGAGCGGCCGCTCCTCCGGCTCACTTCTTCGGAGTTGTCACGCAGGGGGATCTGAACTCGGCCGATCTTCAGCGGATGGACGGAGTGATCGGGACACTGCGGATCGGCGTGTATTGGCCCTCGGTGGAGCCGAGTCCCGGCGTCTTTGCGCTGGCGCACCTCGACGCGGTCGTCCGGGCGGCGGCGGCACACGACATCGAGATTCTTCCCTTCCTCTACGGGACTCCGCCCTGGCTCGGGTCAGACCCCATGCGCTCACCCCTCCGCTACCACGGGGGCGCCGCGGCATGGTCGAATGCCCTCACCGAGCTCGTCTCCCGCTACGGACCAAAAGGCGACGTCTGGGACGGCGGCGGGTCCGACTTGCCGATCCGGCAGTGGCAGATTTGGAACGAGCCCAACTTTCCGCTTTTCTGGCATCCCCGGCCGGCCCCGGCCGAATACGCGCGCCTGCTCTCCGTCTCCAACAGGGCGTTGGCGATCGCCGACCCCGGCGCGAAGGTGATCGCGGCCGGCGTCGCCCCCGTCGGCGGCGGACCGCGCCCCTGGCGCTACATCCAGAGCCTGCTGCGGATACCGGGCGCCAGGGCAGCCGTCGACGAGGTCGCTCTCCATCCCTATTCGGCCTCTCCGCTCGGGGTCGAATACGCGATTCGCAAGACCCGGCATGCGATGGCGCGGGTGGGGGCCGCCGGAATGCCCCTCCTGATCGGAGAGGTCGGGGTCGCCTCGCATGCCGAGGTGCCGACCGGGTTCGACCTCGGGCCGCACGGGCAGGCCCTCTTCCTCTCGAGAACGCTCGAACTGCTCATCGAGAACCGACGCCGCTGGCACATCGCCGGGGTCGACTGGTTCTCCTGGCAGGACGTCCCATCGTGGGAAGAACAGTGCTCCTTTTGTCAATTCTCGGGCTTGGTTGATCAATCCGATCAACCGAAGCCGTCTTGGTTCGCCTATAGGAGGGTCGTATGGGAAAGCTGATTTCGACGCTGATCGTCGCGCTGCTGTTCTGCCTGGCGCTGGCCGTGCAGGCAGCCGCGGCTCCGGGCGAATTGGACACCGGATTCGGAAGCGGCGGAGACGTTCGCCTGGCGCCGCCGCCGAGCACGACGGGATGGAACCCGCTGGACGTCGCGGCGGCTCCTGATGGCAAGACCGTGGTCGTCGCGACGGCGCAGGAATGCCCATTCGGACCCGGCGCCTGCAGGCGGCACCTCTACGTCGGCCGGTACATGCAGAACGGCTCTCTGGACTCCTCCTACGGCGTCGGCGGCTTCGCGATCGTCGACGACCCGAGGTGGGAGGGGGGCGCGGTGACCTCGACGGCCGATTCTCAGGGCCGGGTGGTTGTCGCGAGCGCCGACATGACCGGTGTAACGCTCACCCGGCTCGACTCCGCGGGCAGGCCCGACGTGACCTGGGGGCCCGGCGGCACTTCCACGGTCGCCTGCACCTGCTCCTACGAAACGCTGATGCTCTTCGTCGATTCCGAGGGCCGGGTCTTGGTCGGGGGACGGCTGACCTACCCCGCGATCAAATTGACCCGTCTGCTCGCGGGCGGTGTGATCGATCAGACCTACGGGGTCGACGGAGCCGCTTCCGCGGAACTCGACGCACGGCAAGGCGTGATGCGCCAGAACGGATCGATCGTGCTCTCGGTCTTCGGGCGGGGGCAGGGCTCGAGCCTCGCGCGGATCTCGGCCAACGGCCGCGGCGTCAACTCGGCCTTCAACGCGAGCAAGCGGCTGCGTGGTCGCCAGATCCAATCGCTGGCGACGTTGCCCGGCAATCGCCTCGCGGTCCTCGGCACGCAGAGCCGGGGGACGCAGTCCTACGTGATGCTGATCGGCGGCAACGGGGGGATCGTCCAGAAGTTCGCCCGAAGGGGGGTCGCCCTGGCCAACTTCGCGGTCTCCGGCATCGCCGGCGACAGCAACGGCCGCATTCTGTTGGCCGGCGTCCAGGCCGAACGGGGGACCGGTGGGCCGAAGGAAGGCCCTGGAGTGCTGCGACGGCGCCTGGTCAACGGCAAGCCGGATCAGAAGTTCGTCAACGGGCTGGCGGCGATCAAAGGCTCCACCGAAATTGCTCTCGAACCGTTCTTCTCGGGCAACCGCCCGATGGTCTTCCAGTGGAGCTCGTTCGTGCCGGAATGCCGCAGCTACTGCCCTCCGGATCCGCACCTGTTCAGGTTCATGGGCTGAATCCTGCCCCTGGCAACGGTCCGCTAGCCTCGGCCGCAGCATGAAGATCGCCAAAACCCTGATCGACGAGATGGTCGCGCACGCGCGCGAGGACCTGCCGAATGAGTGCTGCGGAATGGTCGGCGGGCTCGACGGCGAGGCCAGCGTCGTCGTCCGGGTCGCCAACTCCGCCGCCAGCCCGCTGCGCTACGAGATGGACCCGCAGGAGCAATACGACGCGCTGAAGGCGATCGAAGACGAGGGCAACGAGCTGCTGGCGATCTACCACTCGCACACGAAGAGCGCCGCCTATCCCTCGCAGACCGACGTCAACCAGGCGGTCGCCTGGCCCGATCAGGTCTACATCATCATCTCGCTCGAAGATGAGGACGCCCCGGACGTCAAGGGGTACCTTCTCAAGGACCTCAAGATCGCCGATGCCAAAATCGATATCGCATAAGGAGAAGCCCCTGACCCGGACCGGGGACGGTGGCGGCAGTGGGGGCTGCGGCGGCCCCGAGGACGAGGGCGGCGGCGGGGGAGGCGGCGGCAAGCTCGTGAAAGTCGCCTTCGCGCCGAGCCAGATCGAGGCGGAAATGATCCAGGGGCTGCTCTCCGAGCACGGCATCCCCAGCATGCTCAAGCGCGGCCCCGGCTTCGACGTGCCGGAGTTCATGGCGGTCGGGCCCCGGCAGGTGTTCGTCGCCGAGTCCTCGGCGACCCAGGCGCGCGAGGTTCTCGAGGGAACCCCCGGCGGCGACTAGCCCGCCGCGGGCCTGGCCATCGCCCGCAGGTGGGCTCGCCAGGCATCCTCGATCTCACTCATCCGCGCTTCGAAGGCGGCTTCCAGTGTCGCCGCGGCGCCGCCGGGGAGCAGCTTCAGGACGAGCCGCTCGCAGGCATCGGAACCGCGCTCGCTCTCGAGCAGGTCGAAGATCGTGCCACCGAGGATCACCGCGTCCCGAGGCGAGGGCGGGAACGAGGGCCGGGCGCTCTCGCGCAACCGCCGGATCACCGCCGCGCGGTAGAAGCCGACCTGGCGCGAGAAGTACTGGGCGCCGCCCTCGGCAAGCCAGGCCCAGCGCAGGTAGCGAACAAAGCGGCGCGGCGTCCAGGACGGGGGCAGGTCGCGGTTGTTGGCGGCGATCACCAGCTGCGCGTAGAGGCGCTCGGCGGTTCCCCGCAGGGCCTCGCGCGAGTCGTCGCCGGCGGCGCGGCGTTCCATGTGGGGGTCGTTGAGGACGTGGAGCTCGGTCGCCATCGCCCAGCCGGCCAGGTAGCGACGCCCGGCGGGTGCCGCCGACCAGCGCGCCGCCGGCAGGAACGGGTGCGCCATGGTGAGCAGCGCCGGGTTCGTGTGGATGACGATCGTGACGTCACCGGGGACCTCCTCGAAGCGGTCCTCGAGCCGCAGCCTCAGGTCCTCCATGCGGTCCAGCGTGCGCTCGGCGTAGGCGGAGTCGCCGCTGTCGTGACGCGCCGTGAAGCTCAGCGATTTCGTCTCGATCCAGGGCATGGATCGAGCCTACTCGGCGGGTCTGAAGGTCAGACCAGGGCGGGCTCGGCCGGGGCGCAGACGCCGCGAATCTCGGCGCGGGCCCGGTCGAACTCCTCGTCTGCCATCACCGGAGTGCCCTCGAAGGGCAGTTCCCGGTCGATCTCGACCCAGGAGCGGCAGCCGTGGTACTCGTCGCGGACTTTGACCGTGACCGGGCGCGGAATGCGGTGGACCCGCAGCAGCAGGATGTGCAGCGGGTGCCGTCGCTTCCAGCTGAGGCGCTTCTCGGCGTAGTCGGGGGTCCAGATGTAGAAGGGGGAGAGAGCGTCGACCGCGCGTGGGTCGGTGACCGTGATGTGGTCGGTGACTTCGGCCCAGGCACGAAGGCGTACGCGGTCGGGCTGGGTGATGCCGCCGTCCTGGAGCAACGCCCTCGGCGGCGGCTCCTCGTCGGGCCAGACGCCCTCCTCGAGTGCGCGCCGCAACTCCGGGTGATGGGACTCGCGGACGAGGTTGTTCTGCTGGTGATCGAAGGTCGGATAGAGGAAGAAGCGCTCGTGCTCGACCTCGAAGTGCTTATTGTCCTCGCGAATGCCGCCCTTTCGCAGGGTGAGCAGCTGCTCACCCTCGGCGAGAGCGCGCACTGTTACTGCCCATTCCTTGAATGCGATCGGCATTTATCTACCTGTCTAGGTCTTGCTTTGAAACGACTGGGAGGACAACAGCCTCGTCTTGCGTCGCGAGGGGAATCTCCCGCTCGGATCGGGCATTCTAGACGAGCGACTCCAAATAGCCAAATAAACTCTGCTTTAAGTATTGGATAGGCCTCCGTTCCCGCCCCCGCCGGGGGTTTCTATCCGCAGTCGGTCCCCCCTTCGCAGCTGTCCCTCGGCCTTTCCGGCGATCCGCTCGCCGTTTACGTAGTCGGCGCCCGCGGCGCCGTCCTCGCCGCCGTCGCGGCCCCGCGGCGGGTGTCGCCGGCGCTCGGCGAGAAGGCTGAAAGACATCGGCGCCAGCGCCTCGAGCTCGCGCACCAGCCCGTCGCCGCCGCTGTGCAGGCTCCCCTCGCCGCCGCTGCCGCGGCGGATCGCCAGCTCGCGCACCCGGACCGGGAACTCGGACTCGAGCGCCTCGACCGGGGTATTCAGGGTGTTCGACATCGCCACGTGGATGGCGCTGGGCCCGTCGCCGTCGGGACAGGCGCCCTGGCCGCCGCCGATCGTCTCGTAGTAGGTGAACTCGTCGTTCGCCAGGGTCAGGTTGTTCATCGTTCCCTGGCCTTGCGCCTGGACAGGCCGGGCGCCGGCGAGCGCCGAGAGGACGAGGTCGGCGACGCGGCTCGAGGTCTCGGTGTTGCCGGCGACGACCGCCGCGGGGGCCGTCGCGTTGAGCAGGCACCCCTCGGGGGCGAGGACCTCGATCGGCCGGTAGGCCCCCGCCGAGGGGGGCGCCTCGGGGTCGGTGAGCACGCGGACCGCGAAGTAGGCCGCCGATTTCGTCACCGAGAGCGGACAGTTGAGGTTGCCGCCCACCTGGGCGTCGGTCCCGGTGAAGTCGAGGGTCAGGCTCTCGCCCTCGATCCTCGCCTCGACCCGTAGGTGGACGTCGCGGGATTGCCCCTCGGCATCGTCCTCGAGCACGTCCTCGGCCTGCCAGCTCCCGTCGGGCAGCTCGGCGAGGGCCGCCCTCGTGCGGCGCTCGGCGTAGGCGAGGACCTCGTCCATCCCCTCGAGCAGGCGCGCCCGGCCGAGGCGCCCGGCGAGCTCGGCGAGGCGCAGCTCCCCGACCCGGTTGGCGGCTGCCTGGGCGCGCAGGTCGGCCAGCCGCTGCTGGGGGAAGCGCATCTGCGCGACCAGGCCGGCGAGCGCATCGGCGCTCGCCTCGGTCGGCGGGATCACGACGCCCTCTTCCTCGAGCGTGCGCGAGCGGGTCGGCATGCTGCCCGGGGTCGGGCCGCCGACGTCGGCGTGGTGGGCGCGGCTGGCGGCGAAGCCGGCGAGCTCTTCGGCGAGGAAGACGGGGGTGATCAGGGTGATGTCGGGGAGGTGGGTGCCCCCGCGGTAGGGGTCGTTGAGGATCCAGCTGCGGCCCGGCTCGTGGGACTGGTCGAGGACCGCGGCGACGGCGTCAGGCATTGAACCGAGGTGGACCGGGATGTGCTCGGCTTGCATGACCAGCTCGCCGCGGCGGTCGAACAGCGCGGTGGAGCAGTCATGGCGCTCCTTGATGTTGGCCGAGTGCGCCGAGCGGATCAGCGCCGCTCCCATCTCGTCGCAGGCCGAGCGCATCCCGCCGATCAGGACCTGGAGCGTGATCGGGTCGACCCCCTCAGTCATCGGTCCTCCCGGCCACGACGGTGCCCACTCGGTCGACCCGGGCCGACCAGCCCGGTGGCAGGACCAGCGTCGCCTCGGGCAGCTCGAACACGAACGGCCCGACCGCTTCGTCGCCGGCGGCCGGCTCGCCGCGCCGGACCGGAGTCTCGACCCACTCGCCGGCGAACCGCACCGGGCGGCTCGACTCGTCCGTCGGCGCGCTCGCCGGGGCGGTGGGTCGCAAGGCCGGGCCGGGGGAGACCATCGCCAGGCCGACGCTGACCAGGACCACCTCGGCATCCGGGTCGCGGTGGCCATAGCGCTCCTCGTGGGCCTGCTCGAAGCGCTCGGCGAGGTCGACCGGGTCGGCGTCGACGGGGCCGGCGACGGGCAACTCGAAGGCCTGGCCGGCGTAGCGAAGCTCGTAGAGGACCTCCGGCTCGGCATCGTCGGGACTCTCGGGAAGCGCCGCGATCAGCTCGCCGACCACCGACGAGATCCTCGCCGCGGTCAGCTCCTCGCCGCTGAGCGTCACGGTCCGTGCGGTGTCTCGCCGGCGCTCCGACGCGCAGAGCCCGAGCGCCGAGAGGACGCCTCCGGCGCGGGGGCAGAGGACCCGGCGGATACCGAGCTCCTCGGCGATCGCGATCGCGTGCATCGGGCCGGCCCCGCCGAAGGGTAGGAGGGCGAACCGGCGCGGGTCGACGCCGCGCTCGACGGTCACCGTCCGCAGGGCGCGAATCATCTCCTGGTTGGCGATGCGGACGATTCCCTCCGCCGTCTGCAGGGTCTCCAGCCCGAGAGACCGGGCGAGCGCGCCGACGGCGCGCTCCGCCGCTCCCGCGTCGAGCTCGACGCCTCCGGCGAGGCGCGAGCCGCCGGCGAGGACACCGAGCAGCAGGTTGGCGTCGGTCACGGTCGGCTCCTCGCCCCCGCGCCCGTAACAAGCCGGGCCCGGCTCGGCGCCCGCTGAGCGCGGGCCGACCCGCAGAGCGCCGCCGCGGTCTGCCCAGGCGATCGAGCCACCGCCGGCGCCGACCGTGTGGACGTCGACCATCGGCAGCTGGATCGGTCGCCCGTCGATCGTTCGGGACGCGGCCCTTCGCACGCGCCCGCTCTCGATCAGGCAGACGTCGCAGGAGGTTCCGCCCATGTCGAAGCCGATCGCGTCCCCGCCTCCCGAAGCCCCGGCGATCAGCCCCGCCCCGACCGCGCCGCCTGCCGGCCCGGAGAGGACGCTCCAGGCGCCGCCGTGGGCGGCCTCCGCCGCCGGCACGACCCCGCCGGAGGACCGCATCACGAGCGGCCGCGGCAAGCCGGCCGCCTCCGCCTCAGCGCCGAGCCGCTCGAGGTAGCGGCCGAGCAGGGGGGAGAGGTAGGCGTCGATCGCGGTGGTCGAGCAACGCTCGTACTCGCGGAAGCGGGGCAGGACCTCGTGCGACGCGGATACGTGGACGCCCGGCAGCTCCTCGCGCAAGTACCCCGCGATCCGCCGCTCGTGCGAGGGGTCCAGATACGCGAAGAGCAGGCAGATCGCCACCGACTCGGCCCCGGAGTCGCGGATCAGCCCCGCGAGCCGCCCCGGCTCATCATCGGGGAGCGGTTCGAGCACGCCGTGCGGGCCGATCCGCTCGGCGGCCTCGAAGCGCAGCTCGGGGCCGATCAGCGGCGCAGGCTTGGGAGCGCAGGGCCGGTAAAGGTCCGGCCGGTCCTGGCGGGCGATCTCGAGCAGGTCGGCGAAGCCGGCGGTCGTGATCAGCGCCGTCCTCGCTCCCCGTTCCTCGAGCAGCGCGTTGGTGCCGACGGTCATCCCGTGGGCGAAGACCTCGACGTCGGATGGCTCTGCGCCGGCGACCCGGAGGACCTCTTCGACCGCGGCGATCACCCCGCTCGACTGGTCCTCGCCCGTGGTCGGCAGCTTCGCCGTGTGGATTCGACCGCCGTCGATGAGGACCGCGTCGGTGAAGGTGCCGCCGACGTCTACTCCGAGGAGCATGCGGTCAAGCTAGCGCCAGGTCTCCCGCTCGACCACGCCGTCGGGGCCGAGGAGGAAATGGATGCCGTCGAGCTCGGCGTCGGTGTCGGGGAAGTCGGTGCGCAGATGCCCTCCTCGTGACTCGCGCCGCTCCAGCGCGCAGACGGCGACCGCGGCGGCGAGCGGGTAGGGGTCGTCGCTCAGGCCTTCGAGCCGGGCGGCCTCGCGGAGTGGGCCGGCGAGCCGCCAGACCGCCTCGCGCGTCGTCTCGACCGGAGGCTCGAAGCGCCAATCCGGCTGCGGGGGACGGCTCGCCACCGGCTCCTCGAGCAGCGCCGCTGCGGCGGCTCGGCCGCCGAAGACGAAGCACTCGCTCAGGGAGTTGGAGGCGAGCCGGTTGGCGCCGTGGAGGCCGGTGCACGAGCACTCGCCGACCGCGAACAGGCCGGGCAGGGAGGAGCGCCCCTCGAGGTCGACGGCGACGCCGCCCATCGTGTAGTGGGCTGCGGGTGAGACCGGGACCGGCTCCGAGCGTGGATCGAGGCCCGCGTCGGCCAGCGAGGTGAAGACGTTCGGGAAGCGCGCCGGGTCGAGCCCCCGCAGGTCGAGCCTGACCGCGGTTGTCCCCTCGGCCTCCAGCAGGTCGAGGATCGCGGCGGTCACCGCGTCGCGCGGCGCGAGCTCATCGGTGAAGCGCTCGCCGCGAGAATCGAGCAGGGTCGCCCCCTCGCCCCGCACCGCCTCGGTGATCAGCACACCGTCGTGGGGGGTGCCGGGAAGGGCCAGGGCCGTCGGGTGGAACTGGCAGAACTCCAGGTCGGCGAGTCTCGCACCTGCGGCCGAGGCGAACACCGGTCCGGCGCCGATCGCGCCGCGCGGGTTCGTCGTTCGTCGCCAGAGGGCGGCGGCGCCACCGGTGGCCAGCACGGTTGCCGCCGCAGCGATCGGGCCGGAGTCGGCGATCACCCCATGGCAGCGATCCGAGTCGCTCCAGAGCGAGAGCGCCGAGGTCCGCTCCATGACGTCGATGCCGGGCTCGGCCGCGACCATCGCCGCCAGCTTCGATGTGATCTCGTGGCCGGTCTGGCTTCCGCCGGAGTGGACGATGCGGCGGCTCGCGTGGCCACCCTCGAGACCGAGGGCGAGTCGACCCTCCTGGTCGAGGTCGAATTCGACGCCGCGGTTCTGGAGGTCGCGGACCGCGGCCGGCGCCTCCTCGACCAGGACCTCGACCGCCGAGGTCCGGCACAGGCCGCGGCCGGCGGCGATCGTGTCGGCCGCGTGGCGAGCCGGCGTGTCGTCGGGCTCGAGAGCCGCGGCCAAACCCCCCTGGGCCCAGTAACTGGCGCTCTGCGAGAGCGGCGTGCGCGAGACGAGGCCGACCCGCCCCCCTTCCTCCGCCGCGCGCAACGCGGTCCAAAGCCCCGCCGCGCCGCCACCGACGACGACGACATCGAACTCCGAGGCTGCGGTTATTTCCCGGCCTCTCGGCGGATCGCCTTGACCTGGTCCCGCAGCCAGGCAGCCGCCGCCTCACGTGCGCGGGCCTCCTCGTCGGAGACCTTTGCCTCCGCCTCGGCGGCGCGTCGCTCCGCGGCCTCGACCCGCGCCTCCGCCTCCTCGGCGTGCGCCTCGATCTCGTTGAGGCGCTCCTCGGCGGCGGCGATCGCCCGCTCTTTGGCGTCGCGCTCTTCGCGCAGTTCGCGCTCGTGCGCCTCGGTTGTCTCCTCGGCCGCCTCGGCGGCGCGCAGCTTGGCGACTTCCAGGTCCGCTTCGAGTGCACGGATCTCGGCCGTCGCGCGCTTCTCGGCAGTGTCGGCCGATTCGGCCGCCTGGCGCAGCCGATGCTGCGCCTCCTCGATCCTCGCGCTGAAAGCCTCCGACCCCGAATCTCCGCTCATTGCAGTCAAATCTATTACGGGGCGGCGAGGACGGCGCGGTAGGCCTCGATGGTCCGCTCCGCCATCGGCCCCGAGGAGAGGACCGCAGCCCGCTCGGCGCCCTCGACTCGCGGATCCCGGGCATCGAGATGGCGGCGGGCCACGGCGGTCCAGGAATCGATCTCGAAGGGCGCGCAGAGGGCCCCGTCGATCCCTTTCAAGGCAAAGGGGGCGATGCCGACCGGAGTCGAGAGGACCGGGACATCGCAGGCCAGGGCCTCGACGCAGACCAGGCCGAACCCCTCGTAGTCGGAGGTCACCAGGACCGCGTCGGCGGCGTTGAACCAGAGCCGCATCCGGGCCGGGTCGATCGCGCCGCCGCTGAGCAGCTCGGCCTCGCCGGCGGCGGCAAGCGCCTCGGCCCGGTCGGCGCGCTTCTCCGGCCGCGAGGGGTTTGCGGGGAAGAGGAGATAGCGGCCCTCCGGGTCGAGGCCGAGGGTTTCGCGTGCCTCACGCCGCGGGGTGCGCCCGAAGCGCGACAGGTCCGGGCCGCAGGGGAGGACCGCCGCTCCGGGGACCGGCGGCAGGCCCGGCCGGTCGGCCTCGGGACCGAAGAGGGACCTGGAGACCACCGCGGTCAGGTCGGTACGCCAGGCGAGGCGCCTCGACATCGCGCCGACCACCGAATGGCGGACGTCGGTCCCGTGGAAGCTGACGATCAGCGGCCGGGCACCGGCCAGCAGGGCGCACCAGCCGGGCAGGCCGTAGTGGGCGTGGACCAGGTCGAACGCCGGGCTCGTGCGCAGCAGGCGACGAAGACGCCGGGTCGCCGGGACGTACTCGCGTGAGCCCGGGGGGAAGCTGAAGACCTCGACCTCGATCCCGCGGTCGCGGATCTCGGCGACCTGGTCCTTTATCCACTGACCGCGTTGCGGCGCGGCGTCGTCGGGCTCGAAGTTGGTGACGACGAGGACGCGCACCGGCTGAGGGTATCCGCGGGCGCTTGGGCACACAGGCGTCGCGCAATTGGCGCACGGGCGTGTGGACCGATGCGCGCCGGCCGCCGAGCATCGGCCCATCCAAACGACGAGGAGGTTTTCGATGCTTCAACTGGTGCTGGGTTACCTGCGGGCCGCGGTCGAGGGGCGGGTGAGGACGCTCCGGGCGTTGGCCGGAGAGGAGCGGGGCCAGGGGACGGTCGAGTACGTCGGCCTGATCCTGCTCGTCTCGCTGCTGATGGTCGGCATGGTCGCCGCGATGAAAGGGTTCAACGGCCAGCAGGGGACGGAGCTGGCGAGCCTGATCGTCAACAAGATCTCCGAGGCGGTCGACAAGGTCGCGTTCAAATGATGAGAGACTCCCCGCGTGCCTGAATCCCGTAGCTACGACCGCGCCCCGGCCGACATCCGACCGGTCACGATCGACCCCGAATTCGTCGCCACCGCCGACGGGTCGGCGCTGATCTCGATCGGTCGCACGAGGGTGATCTGCACCGCCTCGGTCAACGACTCGGTGCCGCGCTGGATGCAGGGCCGGGGTCGCGGATGGGTCACCGCCGAGTATTCGATGCTTCCCGCCTCGACCGGTGAACGCAAGGCCAGAGACATCTCGAAGGGGCGCCAGGACGGGCGGGGGGTGGAGATCCAGCGGCTGATCGGCCGCTCCCTGCGCGTCGTCGTCGACTTCCAGGCGCTCGGAGAGCGCAGCGTCTACGTCGATTGCGATGTCCTCCAGGCCGACGGCGGCACCCGTTGCGCGGCGATCACGGGTGGCTACGTGGCCCTGCGGCTGGCCCTGCAGAAGCTGGTCGACGGCAAGACGATCGAGTCGATGCCGCTCAACGGCTCGGTCGCGGCGATCAGCGTCGGCATGGTCGACAAGCGTGCCCTCTGCGACCTCGATTACTCCGAGGACTCGACCGCCGAGGTCGATGCCAACGTCGTGATGACCGGCGACGGGGGCCTGGTCGAGGTGCAGGCGACCGCGGAGCGGACGCCTCTCTCTCGCGCCTCGCTCGACGAGCTGCTCGGCCTCGCCGAGAACGGAATCGATCGTCTGCGCCAGGTTCAGGAGCAGGTAGCAGGAGCTTGATCTTCGCCACCGGCAACAGGCACAAGCTTCGCGAGCTGCGCGAGCTGCTGCCGGGGGTCGCGTTGGATCCGCTCCCCGAGGGGGTCCGGCTGCTCCCGGAGGAGGGCGACACCTATTCGGAGATCGCGTTGGTGAAGGCGCGTACGGCGCGGGCCGCGACCGGGGAGGCGGCCGTCGCCGACGATTCCGGGATCGAGGCGAGCGGGCTGGGCGGCAAGCCGGGGATCCACTCGGCCAGGTACGGCGGCCAGGGAGCGACCGACGAGGAGAACCTCGACAAGCTGCTGCGTGAGGTCGCCGAGGCCGGGGAGGATCGCCGCGCCGCTTATGTCTGCGCCCTTGTTCTGATCGACGAGGACGGCACCGAGCACGTCTTCGAGGGACGGTGCGAGGGGCGTCTGATCGAGGAGCGGCGCGGGTCCGGTGGTTTCGGCTACGACCCGGCCTTCGTCCCCGACGACACCGGGGACCAGCGCACGATGTCTGAGCTGAGCGACGCCGAAAAGAACGAGATCAGCCATCGGGGCAGGGCCGCGCGCATGCTCGCCGCCCACCTCGGCCAGGTCGATCGGTCCACGCCGGCAGAGCGATGATCCGCACGAAAAGCGGCGCGGCGGGGCTGTCGATCGCCTCCAACGCGAGCCTGATCGCGCTCAAGCTCGCGGCCGCCGCGGTCACCGGCTCGATCGCGATCCTGACCGAGGCGATCCACTCGTTGATCGATCTGGTCGCCTCTGTCATCGCCTTCGTCTCGGTCCGCAAAGCCGACGAGCCGGCGGACGCCGACCACCCCTACGGCCACGAGAAGGTCGAGAGCTTCGCCGCCAGCATCGAGGGGATGCTGATCCTGGTCGGCGCCGGGATCATCATCTTCGAGGCGACCCACCGACTGGTGGTCGGCTCCGACGTCGAATCGCTCGGCGTCGGTATCGCCGTGATGGGCATCTCGGTGCTGGCCAACCTCGGCGTCTCGACCGTACTCTCGCGCCAGGCCAAGGCGCACGAATCACCGGCGCTCGAGGGGGATGCCGCGCACCTGCGGGCTGATGCGCTGACCTCTGCCGGCGTCCTCTTCGGCCTGTTCCTGGTGCAGGTCACCGGCATCAGCGCCTTCGACTCGATCACCGCCCTGGTCGTCGCCGCGTTCATCGTCGTCGCCGGGGTGCGGATCATGCGGCGGGCCTCCGGGGTCCTCGTCGACGAAGTGCTGCCGGGTGAGGAGATGGACAAGATCGAGGCGGCGATCGCAAGGGCGCGGACCGAGGAGGTCGCCGGCTACCACAAGCTCCGGGCCCGGCGCGCGGGGGCGCGCCGCTACGTCGACCTCCATGTCCAGTTCCGTTCCGGCACGAGCCTGGAGCGCGCCCACGAGCTCGCTCATCTGATGCGAGACGAGATCGAGTCCTCGCTGCCACGCGCCGAAGCGCTGATCCACGTCGAGCCCGAGACCTCGTTCCGCGACCCCGACGACAGCGCCGGCGGTCCCTATCGGTCGGGGTAATGGGCGTCCAGCGATCAGCGAACGTCATGATCTGATTCTCCGTGAGCGGCGCCGATATGGCGATTGCCGCCACCCCCGGACGCGAAGCGGAGGAGGTGGCGGAAGTTATGGAGACGGAAGCAAGTTCACCGCTGCAGCGAGCCCGACGGCGACCAAGGTGAGCGAGTAACCGCTGTATCCGCTGATCGCGAAGAGGATCGCGGCGATCGCGCAAACGACGACGACGGTGATCCATGAGGCGCGGGCGAGGGACACGGGGCGGTATTTTGGCTGATCGGATGGTCGACAAGGCGACAGCGGAGGCGAAGGCGGTGGAGGCGCTTGCCTTCCTCGATGAGATGTCACCCGACCTGCGGGGCGCCGCGATCCTCGATTCGGACGGCTCGGCGCTTGCCGCCAGTGGCGATGGGGCCCGCTGGAGCGAGGGCGCGACGGCTCTGCTCGGGGTGGCCGACAAGGCCGACGAGGGGCCGGTGGAGCAGGTCCACATCGGGACCGAGCAGGGCGAGGTGTTCGTCCTCCGTCACGCCGGCCTGACCGCGGTCGCCGTCACCGATCGCTTCGCACTCGCCTCCGTCCTCCTCTTCGACATGCGCTCGATCCTGCGCGAGCTGACCACCGCCGAGGCGGTCTCGTGACCCCACCCAAGCCGCATCGTGTCCTGCTGGATCGCGTCTCCGGCTACGCCGATGAGGCCGCCGCCTACATGCGCAGGCGCCGAATCTCCCGGCGACCGTTCGCCCGTCTCTACTACGAGGGCGGTGGCGCCTCCGACCATGCCTCGGACTCGGTCTCGGGCGCCGAGCTGTTCGTCGCCGCCGGCCGTCTGATCGAGCTCGCCGGGGAGCCACGGCCGTGACCGAGCTGATCGATCAGGACGTCGCCGAACGCGTCCTCGCGCGGGCGTTGGAGTCGGGCGGCCAATTCGCCGAGGTCTTCGCCGAGCGGCGCGCGGGCTTCGGCATGGCGATCGACGAGTCCCGCATCGAGTCGGTCCAGGCGGGCTCCGAGGAGGGCGCCGGCGTGCGGGTGATCGACGGCGGCACCACCTACTTCGCCCATGTCGACGGACTCGACCCGGCCGACCTCGAGCGGGCCGCCGCGGAGGCCGCCTCCGCCCTGCGCGGCGAGCGCTCCGAGCCTCGAGCGCTGAGCGCCAAGGCGACCGAGCCCCAGTCGATCGAGCGGCCTCCGGCCGAGGTTCCTGCCGAGCGCAAGGCCGAGCTGCTGCGCGAGCTCGACGAGCGCGGCCGCGCGGCGGGCGCCGACGTCAGCCAGGTCCTCGCCTCTTATATGGAGGGGCGCCGGATGGTCACCGTCGCCAATTCCGCCGGGCTCTTCACCGGCGATGACCGGACCAGGACCCGGATCGGGGTCCAGGCGGTCGCCCGGCGCGGAGACACGGTGGAGACGGGCGCCGAGACCCTGGGCGGCCACCGCGGCTTCGAGCTCCTCGAAGACGACCCCGGGACGATCGCCGAGCAGGCCGCCGGCAAGGCGCTGGCCTTGCTCGACGCGGGCGCCGCGCCTGCCGGCTCGATGCCGGTCGTGGTCGGCGGCGGCTTCGGGGGCGTTCTCTTCCATGAGATGACCGGCCACGGCCTCGAGGCCGATCACATCCAGAAGGGCGCCAGCGTCTACGCGGGCAAGCTCGGCGAGATGGTCGCCCGGCCGCTGCTCAGCGCCTACGACGACGGGCGGCTGCCGAACGAGTGGGGAAGCGACGCGATCGACGACGAGGGCACGCCGACGCAGAAAACCCTGGTCCTCGAGCAGGGCCGGCTGGTGTCCTTCCTCTACGACCGCCTGCGGGCGGAGCGCGACGGGGTCGAGTCGACCGGGAACGGCCGCCGCGAGAGCTTCCGGCACCTGCCGATCCCGCGCATGACCAACACCTACATCGCCCCGGGCGAGACCGAGCCCGAGGAGATGATCGGCGCGGTGGAGAAGGGCTTCTACGCTGCGTCGTTCGGCGGCGGACAGGTCGACCCGGCGACCGGCGATTTCGTCTTCGGCGTCTCCGAGGGATACCTGATCGAGGGCGGCAAGGTGACCAGGCCCTGCCGCGGGGCGACGTTGATCGGCAACTGCCTGCAGGCGCTGACCGAGATCGACGCGGTCGGCACCGACTTCGAGATGAAGACGGGGATCTGCGGCAAGGGCGGCCAGAGCGCGCCGGTCGGAACCGGGCAGGGCCACGTCCGCCTGGCGACGATGACGGTCGGGGGGACCGAGGTTTGAGCCGACGGGGGGCCCGGGCGTGATCGAGTCCGCCGAGCGGGCCGTAGAGGCGGCGCTTGCCGCCGGCGCCACCGACGCCGAAGCTTTCGCGACCGAGGCGAGCGAGCGCGAGGTCCGCGCCCACGGCGGCGAGGTCGAGAGCCTGACCGCTGCGACTCAGCGCGGGGTCGGCATCCGCGCCTGGATCGGGCAGCGGGTCGGTTACGCGTACGGCACCGACTTCGAGGAGAAGGGGATCGCGGCGCTGGCAGCGCGCGCCGCCGAAGCCGCGGCAGTCGCCGACGAGGACGAGTTCGCCGGGCCGCCAGAGGCATCGTCGAATCGCGCCGCCGGCCTGGAGCTGAGCGACCCCTCGATCGAGGCCTGGACGATGGCCGAGGTCGCCGAGCTGGCCCTCACCGTCGAGCGCGAGGCGCTCGCCGCCGACGGCCGGGTCGCGGGAGTCGAGACCGCGGTCTACGCCGGCTCCTCGGACAGGGTCGCGATCGCGTCCTCGACCGGGATCGCCGGGGAGTACGAGTCCTCGAGCTGTTACGCCTTCACCCAGGCGCTCGCGAGCGGCGACGACGGGGCCACCGAGACCGGCCTCGGCTTCGACCTCGCCCGCGGTCCCGGAAGGCTCGACCCTGGTGCCGTCGGCCGCGAGGCGGCTGCGCGGGCGACGGCGATGATCGGCGCCTCGAAGCCGGAGTCGAGGACATGCGCGGTGGTCCTCGACCCCACCGTGGCCGCCAGTTTCGTCGGCCTGATCGGCGGCAGCCTCGGCGCCAACTCGGTCCAGCGCGGACGCTCTCCCTTCGCGGACCGCCTCGGCAGCGAGATCGCCGACCCGGCCTTCACCCTCCACGACGACGGGCTCGATCCCGCCGGACCGGCTTCGTCGCCGTTCGACGGTGAGGGCGTCGGCCGTGACCGATTCGCCCTGATCGAGGGCGGTGCCCTGCGCACGTTCCTCTTCGACACCTACACCGCCCGCCGTGGCGGCGTCGCCTCGACCGGCAGCGCCGGGCGCGCCGGCTATCGCGGCCTGCCGCGGGTCTCAGCTTCCAACCTTGTCGTCGTACCGGGGGCCCTCGGCTTCGAGGATCTGCTCGGGCGCGCCGCCGACGGGGTCTTCGTCACCGACGTCGCCGGCCTTCACTCCGGCGTCAATCCGGTGACCGGAGTCTTCTCGGTCGGCGCCTCCGGTCGGGCGATTCGCGGGGGAGAGCTGGCCGAGCCGGTGCGTGAGTTCACGATCGCCAGCGATCTCGTTTCGATGCTCGGTGCCGCACGGGAGGCGGGATCGGAGCCCCGCTGGGTCCCCTTCGGTGGCTCGGTCAGCACACCGCCCTTGCTGATCGAGCAGATGACCGTCGCCGGCGCCTGAGCCGGCCGCCATTCGCTCCGTGGCCGCTGTTAGATTGCGGCCGACTTTCAACCATCTGTGGAGACGGAGGAGCTTCGACGTGACTAAGGCTGAATTTCTGGACCAACTGGCAGGCGACGATCGCATCGGCAGCAAGAAGGCGGCCGGCGACGCGGTGGACGCGGTTCTCGAGGCGATCACCAACACGCTGAGCAGTGGCGGCGAGGTCAGCTTTACCGGCTTCGGAAAGTTCCACGTCGCCGAGCGCGGCCCGCGCCAGGGCGTCAACCCGAGGACGGGCGAGCGGATCACGATCCCGGGCGGCAAAGTGCCGCGCTTCTCCGCCGGTTCCGCCCTCAAGGCCAAAGTCAAGGGCAGCTGACCCAAGTCGCGGCTCCTTTCGCAGATCGGCTGGCGGCGCTCGTCGTCGAGCGCCGCAGCCAGGTCTGCCTCGGGCTCGATCCCGATCCGGCGCAGCTCACCGGAGAGGACCTCGGTCCCACGGTCGAGGGCACCCCGGCGCAGGTTGCCGGCGCCGCGATCTCGGCCCACTGCCGTCGGCTGATCGAGCAGGCCGGGCCGGCCTGCGTCGCGATCAAGCCGCAGCTTGCCTGCTTCGAGCGCCTCGGCGCGCCGGGCTGGCGGGCGCTCGAGGAGACATGCGCCGCCGCCGGCGAGGCGGGCTTGCTGGTGATCGCCGATGGCAAGCGCGGCGACGTCCCTGTGACCGCCGCGGCCTACGCGCAGGCGCTGATCGGCGAGACGGCCACGCCATGGGGCCCGGTGCGCGGCCTCGGAGCTGACGCCGCCACCGTCAACCCACTGCTCGGGCTCGACTCGCTCGAGCCTCTGGTCGAGGCTGCCGCCGAGGCGGGCGCCGGCCTCTTCGCCCTGGTCCGGACGAGCAACGCCGGCGCCGCCGACGTCCAGGACGTCCCGGCACCCTCCGAGCCCCTCCACGAGCGCCTCGCCGCCCTGGTCGACGGGCTCTCCGACCGCCTGGCCGGGGATGGAGACGGATCCCTGAGCGGAATGGGAGCCGTGGTCGGCGCCACCGAGCCAGGGCACATCGCCCGCCTGCGCGAGCTGATGCCGCGTTCGATCTTCCTCATCCCCGGAGTCGGCGCCCAAGGAGGCAAGCCGGAGATGCTCGGCGCCGCCTTCTCGGCCGGGCCGGCGTCGGCGATCGTCCCTGCCTCGCGCGGGATCGCCTCCGATCCGGACCCGGCGGCGGCGGCCGAGCGGCTTCGCGATGCCGTCTGGCGGGTCTCCGGCGCGTAGTAGACGCCATTCACGTCTATACGATCAGCGCCGCCGATCCGATGACGCCCTAGGCCAATGAAAAAGCGCTCCTCAGCAACAGCCCGGGCCCTTGCGGCGATCGCCCTGATCGGGGGGTTCGTCCTCGTGCTGATCGTGATCTCGGTGGCGCTCAGCGATTCCGGCGACTCGGACAGCAAGCACTCCCCCGGCAATGCCACCGCCGGGCGGCAGGCCGGGGCCCCTAAGAACACGCCGAAGGTCTACGTGATCAAGAGCGGCGACACCCTGACCGCGATCGCCCACTCGACCGGGGTTCCGGTCTTCCAGATCCAGAAGCTCAATCCCGAAGTCGACCCACAGATCCTGATCGCCGGCGAACAGCTGAAATTACGGTGAGCGGAGGTCTTCGAGGGCTGCTGCTCTCCGGCCTCGCCTTCGCCTCGATCGCGGGTGGCGTCGTAGGGGGGCCCGCCCCTGAGGAAGCTTCAGCTACCGGAAGGGGTGGGGGGTCTGCTGCGGCGACAGGACCCGGGGTCGAGGCGAAGGCCTGGACGCTGATCGACGCGCGCACGGGAAAGGTTCTGGACTCACACGCGGCCGCCAAGAAGCTGCCGATTGCCAGCACGACGAAGTTGATGACTGCATACGTGGCGCTCAAAGAGCTGCCCCTGACCAAGATCGTCAGGGCGGCGCCGTACGACCCGATCTACGGCGAGTCGCTGCTCAACCTGCGCCCCGGCCAGAGGGTCAGCGTTCGAGACCTCCTCTATGGCCTGATCCTGCGCAGCGGCAACGACGCCGCCTATGACCTCGCCCGCGCCGCCGCGGGCTCCGAGGCCCGATTCGTCCGGCAGATGAACCAGCACGCGGCGGCGCTCGGCCTGTCCCACACGCACTACGCGAATCCGATCGGCCTCGACGAGAAGGGCAATTACTCCAGCGCCGCGGACCTTGCGGCGCTCACCCAGCGCCTGCTCCAGATCCCGGCCTTCGCCCGGATCGCGGACTCGCGCGAAGCCGAGCTCCACAGCCTGCGCCCGCCGCGGCGGATCGTGACCATCAACGAACTGCTGCTCGACGCACCCTGGGTCAACGGGGTCAAGACCGGCCACACCTTCGGCGCCGGCTACGTGCTGGTCGGGTCCGGGGAGCGAAAGGGGGTCGACCTGATCTCGGTCGTGGTCGGCGCGCCGACCGAGGAAGAACGCTACGACGCCAGCCTTCGCCTGCTCGAAAGCGGCTTCGACCAGTACCGCCGGCGGTTGCCGGTCCGGGCCGGCCAGGACATGGCGGATCCCTCGATCCGCTACTCCGGCGGCGAGCTTCCGCTGCGCGCCGCCCGCGACATTCCGGTCGGCGTCTACCGAGGGCAGAAGCTGAGCGTTGAGGTCGAAGCTCCCGACGAGGTCGAGGGCCCGATCGCCCAGGGCCAGGTTCTGGGCAGCGTCACGGTGCTGGTCGACGGGCGGCCGGCGGGAACGGCGCCGTTGAAGGCCGCCCGCGCGGTCTCCAAGGCCGGCACCTTCGACCGCGTGCGCAGTTTCGTCGGGGAAAACCCGATCCTCACCGCGCTGGCGGCGTTCGTGATACTGATTGGCACAGCCCTGATCTGGCGTGCTCTGAGGCGTCGCCGGGCGGGGGAGACGACGAGATGACGAGAGGCGATCCCCGGTGATCCTCACAGTCACCCTCAACGCAGCGATCGACCGCACGGTCGCGGTCCCGAACTTCCGCCTCGGGCGTCGCCATCGGGCCGTCGAGAGCCGGACCGTCGCCGGTGGCAAGGGGGTCAACGTCGCCCGCGCCCTGAGCCTGCTCGGCAAGCCGGTGATCGCGACCGGCTTCGTCGGCGGCCCGACCGGCACCCGGGTCGTCGAACAGCTCCATTCCGAGGCCGTGCTCACGGATTTCACCCGGATCGCCGGCGAGACGCGGATCAACCTCGCCGTGATCGACCCGACCTCGGGGGAACAGAGCGAGATCAACGAGCGGGGACCGGCGGTCAGTCCCGAGGAGGTCGCCCGCTTCGTCGAGCGGCTCGACTATCTCGCTGCCGGTGCCAAGGTCTGCGTCCTCGCCGGAACCCTGCCGCCGGGAGCCGGCGATGACCTCTACGCCCGACTGGTCAAGGACCTGCTCGACCGCGGCATCGTGGTCGTCCTCGACGCGGAGGGGGACGCGATGCTGGCCGGGGTCCGGGCCGGAGCATCGGTGGTCACTCCCAACGAGGCCGAGGCCGAGGAGCTCGTCGGCCAGGAGTTCTCAGACCCCGGCGACCTCGCCGAAGGCCTCTCCGAGTTGGTCCGGCTGGGCGCCGGCGAAGCGGCGATCACCCGGCCGGACGGCTGCGTCGCCGTGGTCGGCTCCGGCGCCGAGCGGCGCTTCCTCGGCATCCGCACCGAGCCCTTGGAACCGGTCTCGACCGTCGGCTCGGGGGACGCCTTCCTGGCCGGCTACGTCGCCGGCATCTACGAGGGCCGCTCGCCCGAGGCGAGCCTCGCTCTCGGCGTCGCCTGCGGTGCCGAGTCGACCCAGCACTTCGGCGCCGGCACCGTCGACAAGGCTCAGGTCGAGCGGCTGCTCGGCGCGGTCGACGTGCACGATTTGGAGGTCCCGGCGGAAGTGTAGTCTGGCTGTTCAACGCCACCCCGCCAGGAGGACCAATTGGAGATCGAAATCGGTCGAGGCAAGAAGGGGCGGCGCGCTTACGGATTCGACGACATCGCAATCGTCCCGTCGCGCCGCACCCGCGATCCCGACGACATTGACATCAGCTGGACGCTGGGCCCGTACCGCTTTGAGATTCCGCTCGTCGCCTCGGCGATGGACGGGGTCGTCAGCCCTGACACCGCCGCCCTCGTCAACCAGCTCGGAGGGCTCGGGGTGCTCAATCTCGAGGGCATCTGGACTCGTTTCGAGAACGCCGAGGAAAAACTGGAGATGGTCGCCGCCGCGCCCAAACACGAGGCGACCCGGATCATGCAGGAGATCTACGCCGAGCCGGTCAAGCCGGAGCTGATCGGCCAGCGGATCGCCGAGATCAAGGAGAAGGGCGCGGTCGCCTGCGGCTCGCTGACTCCGCAGAAGGTCCGCGAGCACTATGAGATCGCGGTTGAGGCGGGGATCGACATCCTCGTCATCCAGGGCACGGTGATCTCGGCCGAACACGTCTCGACCACGGTCGAGCCGCTGAACCTGAAGGAGTTCATCGCCGAAGTCCCGGTGCCGACCGTCGTCGGAGGCTGCGCCTCCTACTCGACCGGCCTGCACCTGATGCGGACCGGTGCGGTCGGGGTCCTGGTCGGCGTCGGGCCCGGAGCGGCTTGCACTACCCGCGGCGTGCTCGGGATCGGAGTCCCGCAAGCGACCGCGATCGCCGACGTCGCCGCCGCCCGCTCCCAGCACATGCTGGAGACCGGCGAGTACGTCAACGTGATCGCCGACGGCGGCATGCGGACCGGAGGCGACGTCTCCAAGGCGATCGCCGTCGGTGCAGACGCGGTCATGGTCGGCTCACCGCTGGCCCGCGCCAAGGAGGCACCGGGACGGGGCTTCCACTGGGGGATGGCCACCTTCCATCCCTCGCTGCCGCGCGGAACCCGAGTCTCGACCAAACAGGACGGGACGATGGAGGAGATCCTCCTCGGCCCCGCCCAGGAGAACGACGGCACCTTCAACCTGATGGGGGCGCTGAAAACCTCGATGGCCACGACGGGCTACGAGGACATCCGCTCCTTCCAGCGGGCCGAGGTGATGGTCGCCCCGGCGCTGATGAGCGAGGGCAAGAAGCTCCAGAACGAGCAGCACGTAGGGATGGGCTCGAACGGGCGCGCGGCCGTATCCGCGGGTGTCGGAGTCGCAGACGATTGAACAGGGTGAATTCACGAGCGAACACGTGTCGCAATCTGATGGTGAGCGTGTGAGCGAGGTAGTTGCGCCGGCTGAGCAAGGTGCGGATAAGCCCCAAACCAAGACCGAGGAGGTCTTGGTGCTTGATTTCGGGGGCCAGTACTCCCAGCTGATCGCGCGCCGCATCCGCGAATGCGGCGTCTACTCTGAGCTGCTGCCGGCGACGGCATCGCTCGAGGCGATCCGCGAGCGGGCGCCGAAGGCGCTGGTCCTCTCCGGCGGCCCGGCCTCGGTCTACGAGCCGGGGGCGCCGCCGTTCCCGACCGAGTTGCTCGACCTCGGCATCCCCCTGCTCGGCATCTGTTACGGAATGCAGGTGATGGTCCAGGCGCTGGGCGGCCGGGTCGAGGGGGCGGAGTCGGGGGAGTTCGGCCGCACCGAGATCACCCTTCGCGACGGTGGCGGGCGGCTGCTCGGCGGCCTGCCCGAGGAGCAGAGCTGCTGGATGAGCCACCGCGACTCGGTCTTCGAGCCACCGCCGGGCTTCGCCGCGCTGGCCTCCAGCCCGGGTTCCCCGGTCGCCGCCCTCGAGGCCCCGGACCGCGGGCTCTTCGGCATCCAGTTCCACCCCGAGGTTGTCCACACCCCCTACGGGACTGAGATCCTCACCCGCTTCCTGCGTGACATCGCCGGCTGCGAGCAGCAGTGGTCGGCGGAGTCGGTGATCGCCGAGCAGGTGGCGCGGGTCCGCGCTCAGGTCGGGGAGGGGCGGGTCATCTGCGGCCTGTCCGGCGGTGTCGACTCGTCGGTCGCGGCACTTCTCGTCCACAGGGCGATCGGCGACCAGCTGACCTGCGTCTTCGTCGACCACGGGCTGATGCGGATGAACGAGGCCGAGCAGGTCGTCGAGGCTTTCGAGCAGTTCGGCATCCCGCTCGTCCACGTCGAGGCCGAGGAGCGCTTCCTCGCCAAGCTCAAGGGACAGGACGACCCGGAGACGAAGCGGAAAATCATCGGCGGTGAGTTCATCCGCGTCTTCGAGGAGGAGGCGGAGAAGCTCGAGGACGCGAAGTACCTGGTCCAGGGAACGCTCTACTCGGACGTGATCGAGTCGGGGGGCAGCGAGGGCTCCGCGACGATCAAGTCCCACCACAACGTCGGCGGCCTCCCCGAGGATCTCGAATTCGAGCTGGTCGAGCCGCTGCGGATGCTCTTCAAGGACGAGGTCCGCGCCGTCGGGGCCGAGCTCGGCCTGCCGGAGCGCCTGGTTTGGCGCCAGCCTTTCCCGGGGCCCGGCCTGGGGATCCGGATCGTCGGCGGCGAGGTGAACAAAGAGCGCCTCGACATCCTCCGAGCCGCCGACGCGATCCTCCAGGAGGAGATCCGCGCGGCGGAGCTCTATCGCCAGCTCTGGCAGTCCTTCTGCGTCCTCCCCGTGGTCCGCTCGGTCGGCGTCCAGGGCGATGGCCGCACTTACGCCTACCCGATCGTGATTCGCGCCGTCACCTCCGACGACGCGATGACCGCCGATTGGGCGCGGCTGCCCTACGACCTGCTCGAGCGCGCTTCGAGCCGGATCATCAACGAGGTCCGCGGCGTCAATCGGGTTGCGTTGGACATCTCCTCGAAGCCCCCCGCCACCATCGAGTGGGAGTGATGGCGGGCCAGGAGGTCGCCTGGCGGTGTCCTCGGCGATTCGCCTTGGTCACGTAGCAACGACTACGCTCCAGGCGGCGAATCGCCTGCGTCCTACCCAGGCGACCTCCTGACTCCGCCATGCCGTTCTGGGTCTCCATCTCCATCCTCGGGTTGTTCCAGGCCGCACTGGTGGCGATTCCGGGTGGCCTGCCGGCGCTGCCGGTCGACCGGCTGAGGAGTCGCTGGTGGGCGCTGGTCCCGGCGATGTCGATCGTCGCCGTGATCGCGGCGGTCAACTTCTACGCCGACTCGGCGACATTCCTCACCTATCTGGCCGTGTCCGGGGTGCCACCGCTGGCGGCGCTGGCCCTCGGGTGGCTGATCTATGGCTCGCGCCCGCCCTGGGCCCTGGCGGCGATCCCGCTGTTCGCGGTCGCCTGGGCGGCGATCGGTTCCCTGGCGGGCGAAACCGCGGCGACCGTTCTCTCCGGGCTCGCCTGCGTGTCGCTGGGGTGGCTGCTGGTTTCCGTGGTCCCGGCCGCCTGGCTGCGCCTCGGTGTCTACGCGATGGCGACCGTCGACGCTTGGCTGGTCGCCACCGACCTGCTGCAGGGCCCGAACTCGGTGCTCAGCTCGGCCGCGCCCGGCGCCGACCTGCCCCGGCTGCAGATCGCCGACTTCGGCTCCGCGCGGATGGGCTTCGGTGACCTCTTCGTCGCCGCCCTCGTCGGTTGCCTTCTCGCCTCCGGCGGCCCGAAAGCCGACGCAATGCGTCGCGGATCGGCCCGCCGGCAGTGGCTTTGCGCGGGGTTGGTGGGGGGGTTGGCGTTGGCCTTCGACCTGCTCTTCTTCGCGGTCGATGAGCTGCCGGCCACGGTGCCGGTCGCTATCGCTCTGGCGGTGACGATGCGCCTCGACCCCGAGAGGTCCAGCTCAGCCGGCGACTGAGGCGATTGCCTCGGCGACCCGCCGGGCGGCCGTCGCCTGCCCACCCTCGCCGGCGGTCTCTGCGCCGCTTCCCCGGGCTCTAGGCAGGGCAGCGGGCCGCGGGTCCGTTCAGCTGTAGGTGTCCCACTTCTTCAGGTAGGGGAGCGGGTCGACCGGGCTGCCGCCCTCATACCAGCCGGGCCCGGTCCAGAGCTCGAAGTGGAGGTGGCAGGCGGTGGCGTCGCCGGTCTCGCCGACGATCCCGATCGGCTGCCCGGTGCGGACGATGTCACCGGTGTGCAGCGGCGAGGGTTCGGCGAGGTGCATGTACGCGGTGTCGTAGGGGGTGCCCTTGCCGTCGATCACCAGGTAGTTGCCGGCGGCGCCCTCGAAGCCGGCGTACTGGACGCGGCCGCCCCTGGCGGCGACCAGCGGCGTGCCGCAGGCCGCCATGACGTCCTGTCCCTGGTGGGTGTGGCCGGAGCGGGCGGCACCGAAACGGCCCTCGGCGCCGCCGTAGTCGTGCGGCCCGAGGATCGGGAAGGTGTAGACGTAGAAGTCGAAGCCGAGGCTCGGTTCTTCGGTCGAGGCCGTCGCCCGAAGCGCGACGCGGGCGGCCGCCTGTGAGGTGACCCGGAAGCTGTAGTGACCTTTGGCGGCGGGCTTCCCTTCTGCGTTCGTGCCGTCCCAGCGGATCCCGATCGGGATGTTCGGTTCGACGTCGTTGCGGTAGAAGCTCCGGACGATCGTGCCGGCTTCGTCGAGGACGTCGATGCGAAGGTCGTTCTGCTGCTGGGTGCTGGCGATTTCGAAGTGCAGGCTGGGGTTGTGCACCCCGAAGTAGAAGCTCTTCCGAGGGCCGGTCTTGGCCGAGACAAGCGTCACCGCCCCGGCGCTGGGGGCGCCACTCGCGGGCGCACCGGTGGCACTGGCGGGGGCGGGCGGGGCGCCCGCCGGGGTGGGGGCGCCGCCGGTCATCGTCGCGCCGGCGGCGGGCGCAAGCGTCACCGAGACTGCCGCCACTGCGACTGTCGAAACCATTCCGGCCATCCTGGCCCGGCCCTTGAAGGCGCTGCGAACCAAACTTCCCTCTCTTTCGACCGCCTGCGGAGTTAGCTGTCGGGCTCGCGCTGAAAGAGATCGCGCTACGGACGGTGTTCGTCCGATTCGCCCCCGGGGCCTTCAGATGCAAAGACCCCTGCGGTTCCCCCGCTCCCGTCCGGACAGTCCGATCGGGATTCGGCGTATTGAGGCCGCAGTATAGGCATCGAGATGGCCGCGAAAAGAATCAGATTGCGATCGCGGCCATCTCGATGCGAATAAATTCCGCCCATGGCCGCGGCCTGTGGCCTTGCCATATGCGGGCCGGTCTTGGGTCGGCTGGGCTCGGCGTAGGCGGGTGGGTCTCGGGTCGGCTGGACCTGGTGTAGGCGGGCCGGTCTTGGGTCGGTCGGGCTTGGCGTACGCGGGCCGATGGGGCTTGCCCTATCATCCGCTGGCCGCGCGGGAGTAGTCCGCGTGGTTTTTTCACGATGAAGACCTATGTCGCCACCCCCGCCGACCGCCAGCGAGACTGGTACGTCGTCGATGCCGAGGGTCAGACCCTCGGCCGGCTGGCGACCCGGATCGCCGACGCCCTGCGAGGCAAGCGCAAGCCGGTGTACACGCCCCACGTCGACACCGGCGACTTCATCGTCGTCGTCAACGCGGAGAAAATCCACGTCACCGGCGACAAGCTCGCGCAGAAGACCTACTGGCGTCACTCCGGGTATCCGGGCGGAATCAAGTCCCGGACCCTGGCGGAGATGCTCGAGCGCAGGCCGGAGGAGGTCATCCGCAAGGCGGTGAAGGGGATGCTTCCCCGCAACCGGCTCGCGCGCCAGCAGCTGACCAAGCTCAAGGTCTACGCCGGCCCCGACCACCCGCACACCGCCCAGCAGCCGAAGCCGATGGAGATTGAGAAATGACAGAGGACGAGACGAACAAAGAGACTTCAGAGGAGACCCCCGAGGACGCTGCGCCTGACGACTCGGGCGCGGACGCCGCGGCCGGGGGTCCTGTCGTGGAGGACGACTCCTCGTCCTCACAAGCTGCGGGCGAGGAGCCATCCTCCACGCCACCCGCGGACGAGGCACCTGAGGCCGAGACATCTGAGGCCGAGGCCTCAGAGGTCGCGCCCGAGTCTGAGCAGGCTGAGGATGAGGCGCCTGCGGAGGGTGAGGACGCCGAGGCTAGCGACGCAGTCGCGGAGCAGGACGACAAAGGTGGCCAGGGCGATGGCGCTCCTGCCGAGGACAGCGGAAGCGAAGCTGAGCAGTCCTCGGGTAAGAAAAAGGACGTCATTCCGGGCGCCGATCTGGAGCCGATTGCGCTCGAGCAGAGCGATGACCGGCCGCTCAGTGCCGAGGAGCGTGCTCGCCGTGAGGCCGAGGAGGAAGAGCGCGCCAAACGCGAGGCGCAGCTCACCGGTGAGGGCTCAGACGATGACGAGGATGCGGCCAGCCCCGCGCCCGCCAAGCTCGAGAGCGGCTCCCGGTTCAGCGCGACCGGCAAGCGCAAGCGCTCGATCGCCCGCGTCATTCTTCTACCGGGCAGCGGCAAGATCGAGATCAACAAACGCGAGCTCGAGGAGTTCTTCCCCCGCCCGTTGCACCAGACGATGGCACGGCAGCCGCTGACCACGACCGGTTACGAGGGCAGCGTCGACGTCCGCATCCGCGTCCACGGCGGCGGCATCGGCGGCCAGGCCGGCGCGGTGCGCCATGGCATCGCCCGGGCACTGACCGAGATCGACCCCGAGTTGCGGGGTGAGCTCAAGCGCCGTGGCTTCCTGACCCGCGACGCCCGCGTCAAGGAGCGCCGCAAGGCGGGGCTCAAGAAGGCGCGCAAGAAGCCCCAGTTCAGCAAGCGCTGACGGCAGGCTGATGGCGACGGAGCGCAGGCTCTTCGGCACCGATGGGGTCCGAGGAGAGGCTGGGACGTTCCTCAGCGCGGAGTTGGCGACGGCGCTCGGCCGCGCGGTGGCGACATGGCTTCCCGCCGAGCGCCCGCAGGTGCTGATCGTCCGCGACACGCGCGAGTCGGGACCGATGCTCGAGGCGGCCCTGGCCGCGGGGATCGCCGCCGCCGGTGGCGACGCCCACCTCGCCGGCGTCCTGCCGACCCCGGCCGCGGCGATCCTGGTCAAGCGCCTCAGCTTCGACCTCGCGGCCGTCGTCTCCGCATCGCACAACCCCTACGGGGACAACGGGATCAAGTTCTTCTCCGCCGCGGGGACCAAGCTCGACGACCAGGAGGAGGCTCGGATCGAGGCACTCGTCGGGGCCGAGCCCGCCGAGGCCGAGCCCGGCCGGGTGCGTGAGCTGAACGGCGGGCTCGAGGACTACCTGCGGGCGCTGCAGTCCGCCTTCCCACTTGACCTGGGCGGTGTCCGCATCGCCCTCGACTGCGCCAACGGTGCAGCGCACCGCGCCGCGCCGGCGATCTTCGAACGGCTCGGCGCGGAGGTCGAGGCGATCGGCGTCGAGCCCGACGGCCGGAACATCAACGACGGCTGCGGCTCGACCCATCTCGAGACTCTCTCCGCCCACGTCGCCGCCGGCGAGGCGAGCATCGGCTTCGCCTTCGACGGTGACGCCGACAGGGTGCTCGCGGTCGACGGCGAGGGACGGATCCACGACGGTGACGAGCTGATCGCGTTGGCAGCCCGGGGCATGGCCGCCCGCGGCGAGCTCGGCGGTGGCGTCGCGGTGACGGTGATGAGCAACTACGGCTTCCACCAGGCGATGGAGGACGAGGGAATCGAGGTCGCGGTCACCCAGGTCGGCGACCGCTACGTCCTCGACGAGCTCGCCGAGCGCGGCTGGGCACTGGGTGGTGAGCAGTCCGGCCACATAATCGACACCCGGATCGTCGCGACCGGCGACGGAATCGCCGCCGCGCTGGCGACGATGCGGGAGTTGGGCGGCGGCGAACTTGCGGCGGCTACGCCGATGTCGAAGCTGCCGCAGACGCTGGTCAACGTCGAGGTGGCCGATCGCGACGCGATCGCCGGGGCGAAGGCCGTCTGGGCGGCCGTCGAGCAGGAGCAGGCCGCGCTCGAGGGCCGCGGCAGGGTTCTGCTGCGCCCCTCCGGGACCGAGCCGCTGGTCCGGGTGATGGCGGAGGCGCCGAGCGCCGAGGAGGCCGACGCGATCTGCGAGCGGCTCGTCGGCGTCGTCCGGCAAGAGCTCGCCTGAGCGCGCCGTCTACCATTCAGCCGACCATGTGCGGAATCGTCGGATATGTCGGTGGCCGCCCCTGTCGGGACATCCTCGTCGCCGGGCTCGAGAAGCTCGAGTACCGGGGCTATGACTCGGCCGGGGTTTCGGTCATCGAGGACGGGCAGGTCGACAGCGTCCGCGCCGTCGGCAACCTCGCCAACCTCCGCGCGGCGATGGAGGAGCACGCCGAGGGCGGCGGGGTCGCGGTGGCCGCACCCCCGGCGACCACCGGCATCGCACACACTCGCTGGGCCACCCACGGCCGCGTCACCGAGGAGAACGCACACCCGCATTCGGACACTTCCGACCGCGTCCACATAGTCCTCAACGGCATCGTCGAGAACCACGCCAAGCTGCGCCGCCGGCTCGAGGCCGGAGGGGACGAATTCAGCTCGGAAACCGACGCCGAGGTCGTCGCCCACCTGATCTCCAGCCACTACGACGGTGACCTCGCCGCCGCCGTCCGCGCCGCGTTCGGCGAATTGCGAGGGCACTACGCGTTCGTCGCCATGCACGCCGACGACCCGGGCTTGCTGGTCGGCGCCCGTAAGGAGTGCCCGCTGGTCGCCGGGGTCGGAGAGGGGGAGAGCTTCCTCGCCTCGGCGATCCCCGCCTTCCTCGCCGAGACCAGGGTGTCGGTCTCGATCGAGAACGACGAGGTCGTCTCGATCGATGCTTCGGGGGTCTCGATCACCGACGCCGACGGGAACCCGGTCGAGCGCGAGCCCCAGGAGGTCTCCTGGGACGAGGAGACCGCCGAGAAGGGCGGCTACGAGACCTACATGCTCAAGGAGATCCACGAACAGGCCGACGCGGTCGCCGAAACGATCGCCGGCCGCCTGCCCGACGACGACGGGGTCGACCTCTCAGAGGTGGAGCTCGACGACGACCTGCTGCGCGAGGTCAAGCGGATCGTGATCGTCGCCTGCGGCACCTCTTACCACGCGGGCCTGGTCGGTCGTTACGCGATCGAGGAGTGGGCCCGGGTGCCCGTCGAAATGGACATCGCCTCCGAGTACCGCTACAGAAATCCGGTGGTCGGGCCCGGGGACCTCGTGATCGGCATGACCCAGTCGGGGGAGACCGCCGACACGCTGGCGGCGATGCGCCTCGCCCGCGAGCGCGGCGCGACGGTGCTGGCGGTCACAAACGTGATGGGCAGCCAGGCGACGCGTGACGCGGACGCAATCCTCTACACGCGCGCCGGCCTCGAGGTCAGTGTCGCCGCCACCAAGACCTTCGTCGCGCAGATCGCCGCCGTCTACCTCATCGCCCTGCGTCTCGCGCAGCTGCGCGAGACGCTGCCGCAGGGACGGATCTCCGAGCTGGTCGCCGAATTCAAGCACCTGCCCTCGAGGATCGAGGAGACCCTGGCATCCTGCGAGGACCGGGTCGGCGAGGTCTCCGCCGCCTTCCACGAGCGGCAGTTCTTCCTCTACCTCGGCCGCCACATCGGGCTGCCGATCTGCCTCGAGGGGGCGCTGAAGCTGAAGGAGGTCTCCTACATCCCCACCGACGCCTACGCGGCGGGCGAGATGAAGCACGGTCCGATCGCCCTGCTCGACAGCTCCACACCGGTGGTCTGCGTCGCGACCGAGAGCCCGGTGCTGAGCAAGGTCCTCTCCAACGTCGAAGAGGTGCGGGCCCGCGGTGCCGAGACGATCGCGATCGTCACCGAAGGGGACGAGGCGGCGACCGATGTCGCCGACCAGACGATCGAAGTCGCCCGCACCGACTGGATCCTCCAACCGATCGTCGCGATCCTGCCGCTCCAGCTGCTCGCCTACGACATCGCCCGAGCCCGCGGGCTGAACGTCGACCAGCCCCGAAATCTGGCCAAGACCGTCACGGTCGAGTAGAGGGCCGCCCGCGGCGCCGTTAGTCTGCCGCGCATGAAGAACCTGCTCGTGCTCCCAGTCCTCGCGGCGACCGCTGCGGTTGCGATCCTCTCCGGCTGCGGAGGCAGCTCCGACAGCTCAGGTGGCGGCGATCCCGCCACCCTCGCGCCGGCGAAATCGCCGCTTTACGTCGAAGCGACGTTGCGCCCCGACGGACAGCTGAAGGCCGACGTCGATGGCCTCGCCCAGTCGGTCGCCGGCATCGACAACGTCGGCGAGAAAATCATCGAAGAACTCGAAAACTCGTCCGAGGGGGAAGGCGAACCGGTCGACTTCGAAAAGGAAGTCGAGCCCTGGCTCGGTGAAAAAGCGGGCATGGCCTTCGAGAACTACGACGGCGACGATTTCAACGACTACTCGGTCGCGATCCAGACCACCGACGCCGACGCCGCCGCCGAATTCGTCAAGGACCGGGCGGAGCAGGAGGACGAACCGTCCGAGGAAGGCGAATACGAAGGCAACGACTTCTACATCGAAGCCGAAGACGGCACGACGGTCGGCGTCGTCGGCGACTTCCTCGTGGTCGGCGAAGGCGAACGGTCCTTCAAGGACGCTGTCGACGCCTCCGAAGGCGAATCGCTCGCCGACCAGGACTCCTTCGAGTCGGCGATCGACAACGCCGCCGACGGCAGCCTCGCCGACGTCTTCGTCGACATCGGCGGCCTGATCGAACAGTCCGGCGGCGAAGTGGACCAGCAGTCGAAGCCGATCTTCGAAGCGACCGGGATCGAACCCGAAGAAGCGACCGCCGTCGCCAGTCTGGTGCCCGGCCAGGACACGGTCGAGATCGACCTGGCAAGCGACCTCGGCGGCCAGAAGCCGTCCTCGGCCGACGCCTCGAAGCTGCTCGGCTCGCTGTCGGCCAACTCCTTCGCCGCCCTGGCCCTGCCCGGCTTCGGCGAACAGCTGGGCCAGCTGATCGACGGGATCGACGAAAACGGGATCCCGGGCGAAATCCCGCCGAACAAGTTCAAGAGCTCGCTCAAGGAACAGACCGGGATCGACATCGGCAAGATCGCCGACAGCATCGGCAATGCGGCGGTCTTCGCCCACGGCTCCGACGAAAGCAACCTCGGCGGCGCCGTGGTGATCGAAGTCGACTCGGCCAACGAAGCCTCCAACCTCGTCTCAGGGGTCGGCCTCCTGCTCCGCCTCAACGGGACGCCGGGAGTGACGGCGCTGGGCGGCAAGGTCAGCGGCTTCTCGATTCGCAGCGACGAAATCGGCCCCAAGCCGCTGGTCGTCGCCAGCAAGGGCGAACGGGTGGCGATCGGATACGGCCCGGCCGACGCGCTGGCCGCCCTTGACCCGGCGCCCTCCGAGCCGCTCTCCGCGGACCCCGTGTACAAGCATGCGGTGTCGGCGCTCGGCGGAACCCCGATCACCGGCTTCGCCGACGGCCCGGCCGCCCTCGGCCTGGTCGAAGAGCTGATCTCACCCGACGAAAAGGCGGACTTCCTCAGCGCGAAGCCCTACCTGGACAAGATCTCCTATGTCTCCATCGGCTCAAAGCCGGAAGGCGACCTGGCGACGGCCAAGGTGCTGGTCGGGCTCGAGGAATAGACCGCGTGGCGGCGGGCGTCGGGATCGACCTGCTCGAGATCACCCGCCTCGAGCGGGCGCTCGAGCGGCACCCACGGCTCGCCGAGCGCGTCTTCAGCGCAGCGGAGCGCTCCTACGCGGCCGAGCGGGCGCGGCCGGGGCGCCACCTCGCTGCCCGGTTCGCGGCCAAGGAGGCGGTGGTGAAGGCGCTCGGGCACTCGGGCGGCCTGGGCCTCGGCGAGGTTGAGATCCTCGCCGGCGAGCCACCGAGCGTGCGGCTCTCGGGGCGCGCGGCAGAGGTCGCCGGGGGGGCTTCGATCGAGATATCGCTCTCCCACTCGCGTGAGCTTGCCGCGGCGGTGGCAGTGGTGGGCTGATGGAGCCCTGGCTTCGACCCCTCTTCGACGCCGACGGGAGCCGGGCGATGGACCGCTGGGCGATCGAGGAGATGGGGGTGCCCGAGGCCGAGCTGATGGAGGCCGCCGGGGGCGCTCTCGCCGAGGCGGTCGCCGGGCTCGCCCCGCAGGGGCCGGTGGCGATCCTCTGCGGCAAGGGCAACAACGGCGGCGACGGCCTCGTGGCGGCGCGGCGGTTGACGGCGATGGGATTCGAGGTGGTGACGCTCGAGGTCTTCGACGGCGATCTCCCCGATGGCCTCGACGCGACCCTCTCCGCCTCCGGGGCGGTGGTCGACGCGATCTTCGGCACCGGCTTCAGCGGCGCGCCGCGCGATCCGGCAGCAGCCGCGATCGACGCGATCAACCGCAGCGGCGTGCCGGTGGTCGCCTGCGACATCGCCTCCGGCGTCGATGCCTCCAGCGGCGAGGTCGCCGGCCCGGCGGTGGAGGCGAGCCTCACCGTCAGCTTCCACGCGGCGAAGGTCGGCCACCGGGTCGCCCCCGGCAAGTGGCACACCGGGGAGCTTCGGGTGGCGCCGATCGGCATTCCTGCCGGCGCGCCGGAACGGCCGGTCGCCGGCACGATCGAAGCCGGCGTCCTCGCCCTGGCCCCGCGCCGCGGCTCGCGCTCGACCAAGTTCAGCTCCGGCCAGGTGGCGATCGCCGGTGCCTCCCGAGGCCTCACCGGCGCCGTGCAGATGTCCTCGCTCGCCGCGATCCGGGCCGGCGCGGGCTACGCGACGGTCGCCGTCCCGGCCGACCTCGAGCCGGCCTTCGAGCAGGGCCGCCCCGAGGTCATGTCGGTGGGCTGCCCGGGCGGGGACGGCTGCCTGGTGCCCGGCTCGGCGAAGGCGCTGCTCGGCGCCTTCGAGCGGGCTGCCGCCGGCGTCTTCGGCCCAGGGCTCGGCCGCGACCCGGGCTCGGTCGAGCTCGCCCGTCAGGTCCTGCCCGAGATCGACGCGCCGCTCGTCCTCGATGCCGACGGCCTCAACGCCTTTGCCGGCGAGCTCGGCCGGATCGCCGGCCGGAGCGCTCCGACCGTGCTCACCCCACACGCCGGTGAGCTCGGCCGCTTGCTCGGCCGCGACGCCGACGAGGTCGCCGCCCACCGCCTGTCCTTCGCCCGGCAGGCCGCCGATCAGGCCGGCGCGGTCGTCGTGCTCAAGGGCGATGACACGATCGTCACCGACGGCGAGCGCGTCGCCGTCAACGTCCTCTCGGCGCCGGGGCTGGCGACCGCCGGGACCGGCGACGTCCTCTCCGGCATCACCGCGGCCCTCCTCGCCCGCGGCCTCGAGCCTTTCGCCGCAGCCTGCGCCGCGGTTCTCGCCCACGCCCGCGCCGGTGTCGAGGCCGCCGACCGGGTCGGCGCAGCCGAGTCTGTGGTCGCCGGCGACGTGATCGAGGCGATCGCGGTGGGGCTGCGGCCCGACTCGCCGGTCGAATAACCTCGCCCGAGCCGAAGTCATGCCGACCGCAGCCGACATCCTCGATGACGACGTCCCCTCAGTGACCCGCGAGGAGGACGCGCGGCGGGCGATCGAGCTGCTCGCGAAGACCGAGCTGGGGGCGATCCCGGTGGTCGACTCCGACGACAAGGTCGTCGGCATCGTCAGCGAGTCGGACCTGATCCTCAGCGAGGAGGAGTCGGATCTCCATCTGCCCCACTACCTGAACATCATGGGCGGGGTCGTCTTCATCGGGTCGATGAAGGGCTTCGAGGACCGGCTCAACAAGGCCTTCGCCACCAACGTCCGTGACCTGATGACCGCCGATCCGGTGGTCGCGAAGACCGACGATGACGCCGAGGTCGTGGCCAAGGCGATCGCCGACTCGCACCACAACCACCTGCCCGTCGTCGACGCCGACGGCAAGCTCGCCGGCATGGTCACCCGGGCCGACGCGCTGGCCGCGCTCGTCTCGGAATAGCCATGGTGCGGGCGCTCGCCCGGATCGACCTGACCGCGGTCGAGCGCAACTGCGCGTTGCTGAAGGCCGAGGTGGGTGACGGCGTGGAGCTCTGCGCCGTGGTCAAGGCGGACGGCTACGGGCACGGCGCCGACGCGTGCGCCACCGCGGCCCTGGCCGGGGGCGCCGACCGCCTCGCAGTCGCCACCGGGACCGAGGCCGCCCAGGTCGGCCGCCGCTTTCCCCACGTGCCGCTGCTGACCATGGGCGCGCTGACGGTCGAGGAGCTCGACGCGGCGCTTGCCTCCGGCTCGGAGATCGCCGCCTGGCATGAGGATTTCCGCCGGGTAGCGGCCGCCCGCGCCAGTGCGCAGGGCCGGCCGGCCCGCATTCACGTGAAGCTCGACAGCGGCATGGGCCGGCTCGGCAACCGCGACCCGGGAGCGCTGATCGCCCTGGCCAGGGCCTGCGCCGAGGACCCCGACCTCGAGCTCGCCGGAGTCTGGACCCACTTCGCCACCGCCGACGAGCCCGAGTCGGATTTCTTCGACGACCAACTTGGCCGCTTTCGCGAGGTCGCCGACGCTGTGAAGGCCGAGTTCGACGGCGTCACCGCCCACGGGGCGAACAGCGCCGCCGTCTTCCGCGACCGCGCCTCCCATTTCGACATGGTCCGCTGCGGGGTCGCCGTCTACGGGCTCGACCCCTTTCAAGGGGACCCGACCGAGCGCGGTCTCACGCCGGTGCTCTCCCTGCGCTCCTATGTCGCCGACGTCAAGCGCTTCGAGCCCGGCGACTCCGCCGGCTATGGGCGGTCCTGGCTGGCGACCGAGCCGACCTCCGTCGCCGTGGTGCCGATCGGCTACGGCGACGGCGTCCGCCGCGGTCTCTCGAATGTCGCCGAGGTTCTGATCGGCGGCAGGCGCCGGCCGCTGGTGGGGACGATCTCGATGGACAACCTGACCGTCGATCTCGGCCCCGACACCGAGGTCGAGCGCGGCGACGAGGTGGTCCTGATCGGCTCCCAGGGCGAGGAGGAGATCCGCGCGGAGGAGCTCGCGGCCCTGCTCGGCACGATCAACTACGAGGTGACCTGCGGGGTCTCGGCCAGGGTTCCGCGGGAATGAGCATCGAGGGCCGCCTTGGGGAGGCGACGGTCGTGCGGGTCGCGCGTGGCGCGGAATTCGAGGACGGATCCGCCTGGATCGTCGGCGGCGCCGTCCGCGACGCGGCGCTGGGCAAGGAGATCGCCGACCTCGATCTCGCCGTCGTCGGCGACGCGGGGGCGGCGGCAAGGGCGATCGCCTCGGGCTCCGCCGGCCATGCCTTCGAGCTCTCCTCCGAGTTCGGGACATGGCGGGTCGTCGAGCACGGCGGCGGCTGGCAGATCGACATCAGCGCCGCGCGCGGCTCCGGCATCGAGGCCGACCTCGCCGAACGGGACTTCACGGTCGGGGCGGTTGCAGTTCCACTCGGCGGTGGCGCGCCGCTCGACCCCTTCGACGGCCTCGGCGATCTCGAGCGCGGCGTCCTGCGGGCGGTCGGCGATCGCAGCTTCGCCGCCGACCCGCTGCGCCTGCTGCGGGCGGCGCGGCTGGCGGCCGAGCTGGAGCTGCAGGTCGACCCCGCCACCCGCGCGCTGGCGATCGCCGAGGCGGGGCGGGCGGCCGAGCCGGCCGGCGAGCGCCAGCTGGTCGAGTTGGCTTTGATCCTCGGGGGCGAGCGCCCTCTGCTCGGCCTCGGGTTGTTGGATCAGCTCGGCATCACCCCGGTCGTCCTCCCGGAGCTGGCCGCCCTGCAGGAGGTCGAACAGGGCCCCAACCACCACCTCGACGTCCACGGCCACACGATTGCGGTGCTCGAGCGAACGCTGGAGGTGGAGGCCGACCTCGATCGCTTCGCGGGCGAGCGGGCCGCCGAGATCGCGGCCCTGCTCGACGAGCCGCTCGCCGACCGCATCAGCCGGCGGACGGCACTGCGCTTCGCGGCGATCCTGCACGACATCGGAAAGCCGGCTACACGCGGCGAGCGCGGCGGCTTCGTCACCTTCATCGGTCACGACTCGGTCGGCGCCGAGATGGTCGCCGCTCTCTGCCGGCGACTGCGGACCAGCCGGGCTTTCTCGGATCACCTGGCGACGATGACGCGGGAGCATCTGCGCCTCGGCTTCCTCGTCCACGAGGCACCGCTGCCCCCGCGACGCGTCCACGAGTACCTGCGCGCGACCGAGCCGGTCTCGGCCGATGTCACTCTGCTAACGATCGCCGACCGACTCTCGGCGAGGGGCAGCGGCCCATTTGCGACCGAGGAGGCGATCCGCGCGCATCTCGACCTGGCCCGGTCGATGCTCGCCGCAGCCCTCGACTGGCGACGCGACGGCCCACCACCGCCGCTCCTGCGCGGCGACGAGCTGGTCGCCGAGGTCGGTGTCAGCGAGGGCCCCGAGGTCGGCGAGCTGCTGGCCGAGCTCGAGGCGGCGCAGTACGCCGGCGAGGTCGGCACCCGCGAGCAGGCGCTGGCGCTGGCGCGGGCCCTGCACGGGTAGGCTCGGCGCCGATCCGACGACCCTTCGAGAGGAGACCCTGATGGCAGACACGGTGCGGCTGGAGATGGAGGGCGACCTCGCGGTCCTCGTCCTCGACGACCCGCCCCTCAACCTTTTCGGGCGCGAGGAGTTCGAAGCACTCGAGAAGCGGGTCGCGGAGGTCGAGAAGTCCGACGCGCGGGCCCTGGTCTGGCGGGCGGAAGGCGACGTCTTCACCGGAGGCGCCGACGTCAACGTCTTCGACGGCACCGACCCCGAGGACGGCGGCGAGATGTTCGCGGCCCTGGTCGCCGGCGTGCGCCGGCTCGAGGCGCTGCCGATCCCGACCCTGGCGCTGGTCCACGGTCTCTGCCTTACCGCCGGCCTCGAGGTCTCGCTCGGCTGCGACCTGATCTGGGCTACCGAGTCGGCCCAGTTCGGCCTGGTCGAGACCGTCGTCGGTCTGAGCCCGGGCGCCGGCGGCACCCAGCGGATGGCCGAGCGCGCCGGGCCGGGCCGCGCCCGTGAGTTCGTGATGACCGGCGGCCTCTATGACGCGGCAACGCTCGAGCGCTGGGGCGTGATCAACCGCGTGGTCGAGGACGACCAGCTGCTGGAGCAGGGGATGCGCTTCGCGCAGAGGCTCGCGGCAGGCCCGACCAAGGCCCATGCGGCGACCAAGCGCCTCGTCCGCGCATACCTCGAGGGGGGCGTCGACAAGGCCGACGCGGAGACCCCCGAGGTCTCCGGATCGCTCTTTGCCACCGAGGACCTGAAGGCCGCCGTGAAGACGTTCCTGGCCGATGGGCCGGGCAAGGCGACATTCGAGGGCCGCTAGGGCCACAGGCGCAGCGGTCCCGGTCAGATACGCTGCGAGCCGTATGGCCAAAGAGGAGAAGATCGAGATGGAGGGCGAGATCACCGAGGCCCTCCCCAACACCATGTTCCGGGTCAAACTCGACAACGGGCACGATGTGCTGGGCCATATCTCCGGAAAGATGCGTCGTCACTACATCCGCATCCTTCCCGGCGACCGGGTGAAGATCGAGCTGTCTCCTTACGACCTCGATCGAGGTCGGATCACCTACCGCTACAAATAGGCGCACGGGAGCTCTGGCAGAGCATGGCCGATTCCAACCGGCGTTTCCGAATCAATTCCGGAGACGTGGTCCACGAGGAGGTCGACGGCGAGCTGATCGCAATCGACCTGACCGGGGGCAGCTACTACAGCCTTTCCGGGAGCGCGCCGGTTATCTGGAGCCTGCTTCTCGCCGGCGCCGGTCAGAAGCAGATCGGCGAGGCGCTGGCGGACCGCTACGACGCCGACCCCGCGGTCGTCGCCGACGCGGTATCGGGCCTGCTCGAGAAGCTGCTCGAGAGCGGCCTGGTCACTGTCGCCGATGACGAGAACGGGGCGGCCGCCCCGGTCGCCATCGAGGAGAACGGCGACGGGGGAACCTTCGAGCAGCCGGTCTTCGAGCGCTACACGGACATGAAGGACTACTTCCTGCTCGATCCGATCCACGAGGTCGACCCCGCCGCGGGCTGGCCTCGGCCGGCCGCCTAGCCGCTTGGCCGGCGGCTCGGAGCTGGCGCGAGGAGCGTCCGTCGACCTCGCGGGCGCCTATTTCGAGGCGCTCGGCGAGCAACTCGATCGGGCCGCGGAGGAGGCCGGCGGCTTCGTCGAGCGTGACCTCGAGATGGCGGGGCTGCGGCTGCGGCTGCGCTGCGCCGGGCCGGCGATGGCAGAAGCCCTGCTGCCGCCCTTCGAGCACCTCTGCGTCGACCGCACCGAGGATCGGCCTGACCTCTCGATCGGCCTCTTCGACTCGGCCTCGACCGGGATCGAGCCGCCGCCCCCGGTCTGGCCCGATCTGGACGCCGGGCCGGGGGAAAACCCGATGGCCCGCCTGCAGTCAGCGGCCGTCTGCGTGCTGGCGGCAGCCGGGACGGGGGCGGTCACCGCGGCCGATCGATCGGCCGGGGAGGCCATATTCCACCTCGCCGACGCTGCCGACATCCCGCCGACCGAGCGCGCTGCGCCGTTGCGCGAGGCGATCAACCTGCTGATGAGCGAGCGAGGCCGTTGGATGACCCACGCGGGCTGTGTCGGTCTCGACGGCCGCGGCGCCCTCCTGGTCGGGGCCGGGGGCTCCGGCAAGTCGACCCTGGCGCTGTCGGGCGCGCTGGCCGGAATGGAGATAGTCGCCGACGACTACGTCCTGCTCGAGACCGGCCCGCCGCTGGCCCACGCGATGCAGTCGACGGCGAAGCTGACGCGCGAGTCCGCGGCGCTGCTCGAGCTCGGACAGGCGGCGATCGGCGCAAACGGGTTCGAGGCGACGATGGAGGGACCGGCGAAGGCGCTGGTCGATATCCCGGCACTGGCCCCGGGCCGCCTCACGGGAAAACTGGCGATCGGCGCCATCGTCGCCCCTTCGGTCGCCGGTCTCGAGCGGCCGGCGCTGAGGCCGACCTCGGCGGCACGCGGCCTGCGGGCGCTGGCGCCGAGCACGATCCTGCAGTCATCGGCGCAGCGGGCCCAGGTCCTCGCTGCGCTCGGGCGCCTGGTCAAGGAAGTGCCGAGCTTCGAGCTGGAGCTGAGTCGGGACACCCGGGCCAACGCCGCCGTGGTGGCAGAGCTGGTCGAGAGCCTTGGCTGAGCCGGCCATAACCGCGGCGATCGCCGTCCATGACGGCGAGGCGTACCTCGGCGAGGCGATCGAGAGCGTCCTCGCCCAGACCCGGCCCTGCGAGCAGCTGATCGTGGTCGACAACGGCTCCACCGACCGCAGCGCCGAGATCGCCGCTTCCTTCCCCGAGGTCGAGCTGGTCACCGAACCGGCGCTCGGCGTCGGGCGCGCCCGGAACGCCGCGCTGCGGGCCCTGAGCGGCGACTACCTCGCCTTCCTCGATGCCGACGACCTCTGGGATCCGCGCAAGACCGAGTTGCAGCTGGCGGCCTTCGAAGCTGACCCCTCGCTCGACCTGGTCTTTGGCCAGATGCACCAGTTCGTCACCCCCGGGCTCGACCCCGCCATCGCCGCAGAAATGAAGATCCCGACCGATCCCCAACCAGGGCTGCACCTCGGCTCGATGCTTGCCAGCCGGGCCGCGGTCGAGGCGATCGGGCCCTGGCCAGAGGCGGTCGCGGTCAGTGACGGCCTCACCTTTCTCCTGCGGGCGGACGAGCTCGGCCTGCGCCGGGCGATGCTGCCCGAGGTCGTCTCCCTCAGGCGGATCCATTCCGCCAATCACTCCTTCGCCAGGCGTGGCGATCGCACCGAGTTCGCCCGCTACCTCAAGAGCTCTCTGGACCGGCGTCGCGGGCGCGGTGACGATCGATCCGGAGCTTGAAGGCGCGCAGCAGGCCCGTCCGGGCCGCGATCGAGTCCTGGGTCAGGCTGCCGGGGTGGACACGGCGCCGCAGCACCACCCGGTCGAGGCGGTGGACTTCGACCTCGAGCTCGCGCGCCCGCAGTAGCCAGTCGAGGTCCTCGGCATGGCGCAAAGACTCGTTGTAGCCGCCGACCAGCTCGAAGACCCGGCGCCGCATCAGCATCGTCATCGGGTGGATCATCGGCTCATCGGCGAACTCGGGCGGCCGCGCCGGGGTGACCGTCGGAACCTCCGAGCGCTCGTCCCAGAAGGGCAGCTCGGCCCCCTCCTCGATCACCAGCTCCTGCTCGCCGACGACGATCCCCACCTCGGGCCGCTCGAGCAATAGCCCGGCTTGGATTGCGAGCTTGTCGGGAGGCATGATGTCGTCGGCGTCGTGGAAGGCGATCATCTCCCCGGCGCTTGCCCGGAAACCGCGATTGCGGGCGGCGGAGGGCCCGCTGTTGGGCTGCCTCAGCAGGGTCACGTCTGGATAGCCGCCGGCGACCTTTGCGGTGTCGTCGGCCGACCCGTCGTCGACGACGATGACCTCGACCGGCGAGTAGCTCTGCTCCAGGGAGCTCTCGATCGCCTCGCCGACCCAGGCCTCCGATTCGAAGGCGGGGATCACGACGCTGATCAGCGGCCCGTCCACGGCGGTCATTCTGCCGGGTGCGCCAGCAGATGGCTGCTCGCCGCGGCGGGGTCGGGCTCGGCGAGCTCGGCGATCAGCGCCGACCAGGCGAAGTCGCGGGCGCCCTGCCCGGTGCCGTCCCGGGGGTCGTAGTACTCGCGGAGCCCTTCGCGCTCGACCGCGCCGATCACCCCGGCGGCGAGTCGCTCCGCCTCCTCCGTGTAGCCGAGCCTGCGCATGCCGAGCCAGACCATCCAGGCCGAATTGACCCAGGTCGGCCCGCGCCAGTAGCGCCGGAAAAGGCCGTGCCCGCCCTCGGGTTCGTAGGAGGGCTGATCGGCGGCGACCGAGGGCGGGGCCACCGGGGTGAGGAACTCCGCCTCGTTGAGGAGGTGCTCCTCGATCATCCGCCGGCCGATCGCCTCCGGCAGGTCGGGGAGGGCGAGCGGCGCAAGGGCGGCCCAGGTCAGCGTCTTCGGACGCCCGCCGCCGGGCTTCGCTTCATCGAGGAAGAGGCCGCGGCGCTCGTCCCAGAGCCGCTCGACCAGGGCCGGCGTGACCGAGGGGCGGCCCAGGGACTGCAGCGAGAGCGACCACATCGTGTTGACCATCGGTTCGCAGAGCAGGGGGCCGCCACGATCGAGGATCCGGCGCGCGTCGAAGCGGAGTCGGCGGTTGCGCCGGACCAGCAGCGGGAATCGGAGTCCGTTCGCCCGTCGCCCCCAGACCTCTTCGAACTTGGGAGAGGCGTCGAGGCCGGACTCGTCCGGCTGCACGATCCAGAGCAGGCCGTCGCCCTCGAAGTCGCGGTGAGCGGCCAGCCAGTCCGCCTGGGCTCCGATCCGCGGCTCCTCGGCAGGGTCGCCGACGGCGATCCGCCAGGCCCAGGCGAGCAGCGGCGGCTGAATCGTCTCGGTCTGGAAGGCGCTGCGCGAGGTGACGTTGTAGAACGGCAGGCGGGTCAGCGAGACCGGCCGGTCCCAGAAGATCGTGTGCCCGATGAAGCCGTCCTCGCGCTGCGCCTCGAGCAGGCTCTCGAGCTCGGCCCGCGCCCGCGCCGGCTCGAACCGGCGCCAGACGATCGCCGCGAAGCAGGAGTCCCAGTACCACTGCCACGGGTAGCGGCCTGGGCTGGGACGGGTGTACCGGAAGCGGGTGCCGTCGTCGCGCTCACCCTCGGCCCAGCCCTGGCGCAGGACCCGCTCGGCCTCGATGACGACCGGCTCGCTCACATTCCCGTGCGCCGCATCTCACGCAGGGCAAGGGCGCCGAGCAAGGCAAGCATGCCGGCGACGGCGAGCAGCCCGGGCCAGGTGTCGTGCCAGGTGACGCTGCCGAGGAAACCCTGGCGCGCCGCTTCGATCACCTTGGTCACCGGATTGACCTCGGCGGCGTCGTGGAGCCAGCCCTGGAGCAGGGCCAGCGGCGCGTAGGCGGGGGTCAGGAAGACCAGGGCGAGCATGCCGGACTGCATCAGCGGCGCCGCCGACTGGCTCTTGAAATGGAGCGCCAGCATCGACCCCCAGCAGGCGGCGATCGCCGCCATCGCGATCACCATCGTGTAGGTGATCAGGATCCCGTCGATCCCGGGGAACCCGGCGCCGATCACGAGCGCTATCGCGAAGACGACGGTGGCCGGGATCAGCGCCCGGGCCGCGGCGGCGATCACGGTCCCGGCGAGGAGCACCCAGCGCGGGGCGGGGGAGGCGAGCAGGCGGTCGAGCCAGCCGCTTTCGATGTCGCGGGCGAGGTTGACGCCCGCCGCCGCGCCGGTGAACCCGGCGCCCTGGATCATGCTGACCGGGACCACGAAGGCGGCGAAGCTGTCGGTTCCGAAGCCGGACAGGTTCGTCAGCGAGCCGAAGACGCCATTGATCCCGAGGAAGAAGATCGAGGGTGCGAGAACTCCCGGAATCGCCGCCGCAGGGACCCGCAGCAGCTCGTTCCTGGCCCGCGTCATCAGCGCCCCGATGCGGGCGGCGTTGGCGCGCCAGACCGGCTCGGCCACGGCGGAGTTCATCCGCCGGTCCTCAGCCGGTAGCGGAGGGCACGGGCGCTGAGGACCGCTCCGACGATCGCGATGCCGACGATCGCCAGCACCGCGTCGAGCAGGTCGGAAGGGGAGATCCCGGAGATGATCGGGTCGCGAATCCCTTCGACGATGAAGCTCAGCGGGTTGTAGGAGGCGATCGTCTTGGCCGGCTCGACCATCAGGTCCTGGGGGAAGAACGCGGTCGAGAGGAAGAGGACGACGAAGACCAGCGGGAACAGTCCCTGGACGACGCTCGAGTTGCCGGTGCGAAGCGCGATCGCGGCGACGATTCCGCCGATCGCGAGCGCCGCGGTCGAGGCCAGGACCATCGCGATCAGCGCCCCCGGCACGCCGCTGTCGACCGTCGCGCCGAAGACCAGGCCGATGGCGAGGAACCAGAGCGTCGCGAAGAGCGCCAGGGCGCCGGTCCCCGCGAGCCGGCCGAGGACTATCGAGGAGCGCCAGATCGGCGAGGCCAGCAGCCGGTCGGTGAAGCCGCTTTCGATTTCCACCGCCAGCGCGACGGCGCCGCTGTTCCCGGCGAGGATCAGCGATTGCATCATCGCCCCGGCGAGCATGAACTGGAGGAAGCTCTGGACTTCAGGGAACCCGGGCAGGTTGACTGCGCTGCCGACGCCGCCGGTCTGCACGGCAAGCAGCAGCGTCGGGAAGACGACGATCGGCGCCAGAAGCTGCGGCCGGCGAAAGGTCTGCTTGACCGAACGTGCGCCGAGCGCCCGCACGACGCGCAGGTTCGCCGCGAGAACGCTCACGCGACTTCGGGGATGTGCGCGCCGGTCTTGGCGACGAAGACGTCGTCGAGGGTCGGGTGGACCAGCTCCAGGGAGCCGACCGCGATCCCGGCCTCGTCGAGGGCGCGGACGACCGCGGGGATGTCGGAGGCGCCACCGGCGACCTCGACCAGGACGGTGCTGCCGTCGACCGGCGGCAGGAGCTTGCCGATCGTCGCGCAGACCCGCTCCGCCTCGGCGATCGAGCCCTCCTCTATCTGCAGGCGGATATGGGGGTGGCCGATCTCGGCCTTCAGCGTGTCGGGCGTGCCGCGGGCGACGATCCTGCCGTCGTCGATGATCCCGACCCGGTCGGCGAGCTGGTCGGCCTCCTCCAGGTACTGGGTGGTCAGGAAGACGGTTGTGCCGGCGTCGTTGAGCTCGCGCACCTCCTCCCAGATCGTCTTGCGGCTGACCGGGTCGAGCCCGGTTGTCGGCTCGTCGAGGAAGAGCACCCGCGGCTCGTGGACGAGGGCGGCGGCGAGGTCGAGCCGCCGCTGCATGCCGCCGGAGTAGCCGCCGACCCGGCGGTCAGCGGCGTCGACGAGGTCGACTTTCTCGAGCAGCGCGTCCGCGCGCCGCCTGCCCTCGGCGGTCGGTATCCCCTGCAGGGTCGCCTGCAGTCGGATCAGCTCGCGCCCGGTCATAAGCGGGTCGAGCGCCGCCTCCTGCAGGGCGACGCCGATGCTCGAGCGCACCGCCCGCGCCTCCTTGACGACGTCATGGCCACCGACCGTCGCCCGGCCTCCGGTCGGCATCAGCAGCGTGGTCAGCATCCGCACGGTGGTCGTCTTGCCGGCTCCGTTGGGACCGAGGAATGCGTAGATCTCGCCCTCCTCGACCTCGAGGTCGACGCCGCGGACGGCGAGCACGTCATCGAAGGAGCGCTCGAGCCCCTCGACCGTTATGGCCGGCACTCGACCCACTGCCTCCCGTTCGCGCGCTCGAGTGCCTCGGCGGCGTCCAGGAGCAGCTCGTCACGGCCCCAGGCCGCCTGCAGCTGAAGTGCGATCGGCAGGCGCCCGGCGCCGAGGCCGACCGGAACCGAGATCGCGGGGATCCCGGTCAGGTTGGCGAGGCCGGCGCCGCGGACGTTCGCCTGGTCGGCGGTCATCGTCCCCGACGGCAGCTCGACCAGCGGCATCTCCAGCGGCGGTGTCACCGCAGGCACGGTCGGCCAGGCGAGCACGTCGACGTCCTCGAAGAGGGAGGCGAGGCGGCGGCGCATCGTCGTGCGCACCAGCCCCGACTTGACCGCCGCCGCGGCCGGCAGCAGCATCCGATACTTGGCGAACCCGCGGTTGAGCGGGCTGAGCTCAGGGGAGAGGTTGTTGAGGCGCTCGGGCGTGACTCCGCCGAGGCTCTCGGTGTTGGCGATCAGCACCGCGGCGAGTGCCGAGAGGGGCAGGTCCGGCAGCTCGATCTCCCTGACCTCGCCGCCCGTCTCCTCGCGCAGCGCCTCGATCGCCGACCGGCACGCCTCGTCGACCTCGGGCGCGACGTCCTCGGAGACGGGGTCGCGGATCACCCCGATTCTCAGCCCGGCGGCGTCGCCGGCCGTGAGCGTCTCGCCATACAGGGTCGAGGCGAGCAGGCGCGCGTCGGCGGCGTCGGCGCAGAGCGGCCCGGAGACGATCATCGTGGTCACCGGAGCCATGTGGTGGCCGTCCATCGCCGAGCGGCCGAAGGTCGGCTTCAGCCCGGTCAGCCCGCAGTAGGCGGCGGGGAAGCGAATCGAGCCGATCCCGTCGGCGCCGACCGCCCCGGCGGTGAGCCCGGCGGCGACCGCGGCGGCCGAGCCGCTCGAGGAGCCGCCCGGGCAGCGCTCGGTGTCCCAGGGGTTGCGGGCCGGCCCGTAGACCGACATGTTGCCGGTGCTGCTGGCGCCGGCTTCGTGCATGTTGGCGACCCCGACGATCACGGCGCCGGCGTCGCGGAGGGCGCGGTAGGGGCCGGACTCGCCCGCCTCGGCGGGCACCAGCATCTCGGCGGACCCGAAGCGCTGCGCGCGCCAGGGAAGCGGCCACTCGTCCTTGATCACCACGGGAACGCCGCGCAAGGGGCCGTCGGGGGCGGCCGCGAGCATCTCGCGGGATCGCTCGGGGAAGGTCTCGACCACGGCGTTGATCGCCGGGTTGCGCTCCTCGATCCGGGCCAGGGTCTGGTCGAGCAGGGCGCCGGGGTCGAGGTCGCCGCCGGCGATCGCCGTGGCCTGCTCTCGCAAGGAGAGGTCGAGCGTGGCGTCGCTCATCCGCGCGGTGCCCTCGAGAGGTCCAGGTCGCGCTCGGGCGCGATGTCGCTGGTGTCGCGGTTGAGCAGCTCGAGGATCTCGGGCCAGAAGAGCGCGTGCGCTCCTTTGATCACCGCCATCTCGATCTCGTCGGCCTCGATCCCCAGCGCCGAGAGGCCGCCGGAGAGGAAATCGTCTGCCTGGCCCGAGGCCTCCATCTCGACTGGCAACCCTACATCGGGACCCTGGCCGGGATCGTGCAGCGCCGCGGGCAGGGTGCAAAGGTCGGACGGCGAAGGCAGAATCCCCCCGCACCCCCGGCTCCAGCCCAGGGTTCAAGCAGGAAGAACTTGCCAACTGAAGCCAAAAACTCCCTCGATCGACGGCGATCGGCGTTCGCAGCCGGTCTCGCAGTCGTCGTTCTCGCGGCGCTCGTCGCCTTCGCCTTGCCGGGCGATGCCGGCTCGGCGCCGCCGCGGACGATCGTCCTCGGTCAGACCGCGACCACGCCACCGCCCACCTGCCCGGGCAAGATCGTCAACGGCATCGAGGTCATTCCCTGTCGCGTCGAGGGCCACGTGACCGGCTTCCAGACGATGGCCGGCGGCGTTGCCAACCCCTACGAGGTCCCCTTCGACGGCAAGATCGTCGCCTGGTCGATCACCCTCTCGCGCCCGTCCCGCACCGAAGGCAAGACGACCGCCAACGAGGTCGCCTTCTTCAATGAATTCTTCGGCCAGCCTTCGGAGGCCAGGATCGGCGTCCTGCGCTCGGTCGACGGGAGCAATCCTCCGCAGTTCGCTCTTGCCCGGCAGAGCCCTCTGGTCATCCTCAACCCCTACTTCGGCAGCAAGGTGACCTTCGCCCTCGACCACCCGCTCACCGTCCTGCAGGGCCAGACCGTCGCCCTGACCGTGCCGACCTGGGCGCCGATGTTCGCCTTCAACCTCACCGGCGAAGACACCTGGCGCGGCAGCCGCCTGCCCAAACACTGCGCCGCGCGTCCCGACATCCAGAGCGGCCACCCGCAGCAGGGCGTCGGCAAGAAGAAGGTCTACGGCTGCTTCTACTCGAAAGCCCGCCTGCTCTACACGGCGACAGTCGTCAAAAAGCCCTGACGTCCACCTGACCGGCGGCCCGCCGGTGTCCTCGGGTCGCTCGGGTGCGAAGCACGCGTCCCTTCCCGACTCCTTGACGGACTTGGTCAGCCGGACGTCAACGCGAAATTCTTAAAGCGCAGGCTGGCGGAGGCCGCAGTACGGGCAGTCGCTGACGTCGACGCCGATCAGCTGGTCGCAGCGACGGCAGGCGCGCAGGTTGTCCGGGGTGCGCGGAAGCCCTGAGACGGACGGCGCCAGCGGCAGGACCATCGACACCGGCTCCATCTCCTCGCCGGTCTCCCGGTCGACGTAGACATTGCCCGGCTCGGCGTGGGCCAGGGCCTCGCGGCCGGACGCCCGTGCCCTCATCCTGTAGAGCTGCTTCTCGTTCATCCGGCGCGCACAATAACAATGGCCGCCCCGTCAACGGCTACCAGCGGAAGGGTCACCAATTAGCGAGCATCGCGATCTGATTCTGTGCGAGCGGCACCGAAATGGCGATTGCCGCCGCCCGCGGGCGCGAAGCGGAGCAGGCGGCGTTTGATGAAGGTCCTCATTTTCCACGGGTACATGCTGCGCGGCACCGGCAGCAACATCTACAACGCCAGCCTGGCGCCGGCCCTGGCCCGGCTCGGCCACGAGGTTCACCTGCTCTGCCAGGACCGCCAGGTCGCCCTCGACGGGGTCGAGATCCACAACCCGGACATCGGCGGCCTCCTCCCGGTCTACGTCAAGGACCCGTACGAGGGCTTCGAGGTCAAGGCCTTCCCGGAAATGACCGATGCCGAGCTCGAGCGCTACATGGAGGCCAACGTCAGAGCCGTCCGCGAGGTCGCCGAGCGGATCGGCGGCGTCGACGCCGCCCTGGCCAACCACCTGGTCATGGGCCCGGCGATCCTCGCCCGCGCCGACATCGGCCCCTTCGCGGCAAAGATCCACGGCTCGGCTCTCGAGTACACGGTCAAGCCCCACATCGACCGCTTCGGCCCCTACGCGGAAGAGGGCATGGGCGCCGCAGCCGGGGTCCTCGTCGGCTCGACCCACACCGCCGAATCGCTCTGGGCTGCCCTGCCCGACGTCCCTGGCCTTCGAGAGAAGACCCGGCTCGGCCCGCCCGGCGTCGACACGGAGGAGTTCCGGCCGCGGGTCCTGTCGTCGGGTGAGGGGGGCCTGCGGTCGATCCACGGTCGGTCCTCGACCCCCCTCACCCGACGCCACCCGCGGACGGTCGTCTTCGTCGGCAAGCTGATCGTGTCGAAGGGTGTGGACCTGCTGGTCGGGGCGTGGCCTTTGGTGAGGGCCGGCCACCCGGACGCGAAGCTGGAGATCGCGGGGTATGGGGAGTACGAAGCGGGGCTGAAACGCCTGCTGGCGGCGTTGGACCGTGGCGATCTCGAGGATGCCCGGGAGGTCGCCAGGCTCGGCCGCGGGCTCGAGGGTGGGGAGGAGGCGCCGCTGAGGATCCTCTCGGCCTTTCTCGAGGGCCCGCCCGAGGGCTATCTCGAGGCGGCAGAGGGGGTTGCCGATTCGATCCGATTCGTCGGCAGGCTCGAGCACGACGAGGTCGCTGAGCTGCTCCCGCGGGCCGAGGCCCTGGTGATGCCGAGCACCTTCCCGGAGGCCTTCGGGATGGTCGCGGTCGAGGCCGCCGCCTGCGGCATCCTGCCGGTCTCCGCCGACCATTCGGGCATGCGCGAGGTCTCCCGGCAGCTCGCCGCCGACCTTCCGACCGGGGTCGGCGGGCTGACCTCGTTCGCGGTCGAGCCCGGCGCGGTGGAGGCGATCGCGGCTCGTCTGAACGCCTGGCTCGACCTTCCGGAGGCCGAGCGCGAGGCCGCTCGCGAGGCGATGGTTGCGACCGCCCGGCGCCTCTGGAGCTGGGAGGGCGTGGCGCGCGGAGTGATCGCCGCGTCGGGGGGCGAGCTTGACCGTCTGCCGCTTGCATAGAATCCCGGGCCGCCGATGATTGGCCGCCTGCCAATAGTCAAGATGTTCGCCGTCACCGTCGCCGCCACGGCCGTGATCTCGGTGGTGATGCTGCAGATCAATTGGGACGGCCAGCAGGCCTCGACCGCGGCCCCCAAGATCGACCAGCTGCTCGACGTGATGATCGTGCTCTCGTCCTTCGTCTTCTCGCTGGTGATGGTGATGCTCTTCTACGCGCTGTGGAAATTCAAAGCCAAACCGGGGGATGAATCCGACGGCGAGCCGATCCACGGCAACACCCGGCTGGAGATCGCCTGGACCCTGATCCCGACGATCATCGTCCTCTTCGGCGCCGGCTACAGCTGGTCCGTCCTCAACGACATCGAAGCGAAAGCCGCCGATGCCCTTCGGGTCGACGTCTTCTCCCAGCAGTACGCCTGGGCCTTCGGCTACACGGGCCAGGACAACGCCTACTCGCAGGGTGAGCTGCACGTCCCGCTCGACCGCCAGGTCCAGTTCAAGATGCACTCGCTCGACGTGATCCACTCGTTCTGGGTCCCCGAGTGGCGGATCAAGAAAGACAACGTCCCGGGGATCACGACGACGGCGACCGTCACCCCGGACAAGCTCGGGACCTATCAGCTGATCTGCACCGAGCTCTGCGGCTTCGGCCACGCGACGATGCGAGCGAAAGTCGTCGTCGAACGCCCGGCGGACTGGCTCAAATGGGTGAAAGGGCTAAAGGGGGAAATACCGCCGGCGGACATCGCGGCGATCAACCAGGACACCGCTCTCGACACCGACGAAGAAGTCGGCGCGGGCGGGGCATAATGGAGGCCGACTGATGGTGGAGGCGATTAAGCGACCGGGTTGGATCAGGGGCGCCCTGGGTGCGCTGCTTGCGGCGGCGTTCGGCGTCGCGCTCGTCGTCGTGCTGCGCAAGTCCTACGGGCTCGACGCCTTCCAGTCCAAGCAGACCGGCTACCCGCAGGTGGTCGTCCCGCTGATCACCGCGCCGCTCGGCTTCCTCGCCGGCTTCGGCTGCTTCGACTACTGGCTGCGCTGGGCGGCGGGAATGCCGACCATCCCCGACGACCACTCCCAGCACGGCGCCAAGAGCTGGCGCGATTACCTCCGCTTCAACACCGATCACAAGGTGATCGGCATCCAGTACATCTGCACAACCTTCTTCTTCTTCTTCGTGGGTGGCCTGATGGCGATGCTGATCCGCGCCGAGCTCGCCCAGCCCGGCAGCCAGATCGTCGACGCGGCGACCTACAACAGCCTCTTCTCGACGCACGCGGTGCTGATGATCTTCGTCTTCGTGATCCCGGTCTTCGCCGGGATCGCCAACTACGTGCTGCCGTTGATGATCGGCGCTCCGGACATGGCGTTCCCGCGCCTCAACGCGCTCAGCTTCTGGATGCTGCCGCTCGCCGGCCTGATGTTCGTCGGCAGTTTCCTCGCCCCGGGCGGCGCATTCGACGCCGGCTGGACCGGCTACGCGCCACTCTCGACCGGGGCACCGCTGGGCCAGTCCTTCTTCAACCTCGGCGTCCAGTTCGCCGGCGCCTCCTCGATCGCCACCGCGCTCAACTTCCTGGTCACGATCATCACCATGCGGGCGCCGGGGATGACCTTCTGGCGGATGCCGCTGCTGGTCTGGGCCAACCTCTCGACTTCGCTGCTGGTCGTCGCCGCGACGCCGTTCATCGCCGGGGCCCAGTTCATGGTCCTCTTCGACCGCGCCCTCGGCACCCAGTTCTTCCAGTTCGCGGGCGGGGGAGACGTGATCAGCTACCAGCACATCTTCTGGTTCTATTCGCACCCGGCCGTCTACATCATGATGTTGCCCGGGTTCGGGATCATCTCCGAGGTCATATCGACCCATGCCCGAAAGCCGATCTTCGGCTACCGATTGATGGCCCTGGCGCTGATCGGGATCGTCGTCCTCAGCTACTCGGTCTGGGCCCATCACATGTTCGTGGCCGGCATGTTCAGCTGGCTCCGGGTGCCGATGATGATCACCACGCTGCTGATCGCGGTGCCGACCGGCATCAAGATCTTCTCCTGGCTGGGGACCCTCTATTTCGGCAAGATCCACACCTATTCGACGGCGATGTTATTTGCGCTCGCCTTCATCGTCACCTTCACGATCGGCGGGATCAGCGGCGTCATGCTCGGCATGGTGCCGATCGACATCCACGTCTCCGACACCTACTTCATCGTCGCCCACATCCACTTCGTGCTCTTCGGCGGCTCGGTTTTCACGATCTTCGCGGGCATCTACCACTGGTTCCCGAAGATGACCGGGCGGATGTACGACGAGAAACTCGGTCGCGTCCACTTCTGGGGCACACTGGTCGGCACCTGGGGCACGTTCATCCCCATGCATTGGATCGGCATGGACGGGATGCCCCGGCGCGTCGCCGACTACGCCGACCAATTCGGCAACTGGAACCTGTTGATCAGCTGCTTCGCCTTCATGCTCGGGGCCATCCAGCTCGTCTTCCTCTACAACATGATCGTCAGACTGGCGCTTCGGCCCGAAGGCCGACGCAAACCCGTGGCGGGCGAACTCGATCGAGTGGCAGGTCAGCTCGCCGCCGCCGATCTTCAACTTCGACGAGATCCCGCGCGTCGTCGGCGGTCCCTACGAGTACGGGGTCCCGGGAGCCCGGCACGCGATCATGGCCGGTGAAGGCGCCGAGGTCAGAGAGCCCGAGCCCGCCGTCGCGGGGACCTCGACATGAGCGACGGCTCCGAGGGCCGGCCGCTCCTTCTCTTTCTCAACGAGGTGGCGGGCGGTCGCAAGCTCCTCCAGGCGGTGCGCGAACGGGCCGAGCATGCCTCGACGATCGCCGTCGTCGCGCCTCAGAATCAGCCGGCGGTCGGCCAGTTGATCGACTCCGGCGAGCTTCGCGACGCGGCTCGCGCCCGGGTCGAGGTGACGATGGCGATCCTCGCCGAGTACGGCATCGATTCCGTCGGCGAGGTGATGGACCCCGACCCGGCACTCGCGCTCGACGACGCGGTCCGTGCCCACGAGCCTTCCGAGGTTCTCCTCTCCTGCCTGGCCGAGACCCGCTTCGGGATCACCCGCAAGGACCTGGTCTCGTGGGCGGAATCGCGCTTCGAGCCTGAGGTGAAGGTGACCCACATTCCGGTCCGCATCGAAGACGACTCGATCAGCCTCGAGGTCAACCACACCCTCGTCGTCGCGACCAAGACGGTCGCCGCGCCGGACCTGGTCAATCGGTTGAAGGAGCGCGCCGCCGGCCAACCGCACCGTTTCACGATCATCTGCCCGCGCAGCGAGGACGTCTCGGAGGCCGAGATCGTCATCGATCTCGCCTCGACGATTGCCGAGCTCTACCGCGGCGACTACGACGCGACCGGGCAGCCGATGAGCCCCGACCCCTTCCACGCCGTCCAGAACGCGGTCGAGCACTATCGGATCGACGAGGTCCTGATCTCGACCTTCGCCGGGGAGACCTCGCGCTGGCTCGAGGGCGACCTGATCGGCAGAGTCCGCGAGATCACCGACAAGCCGGTCGAGCACATCGAGGTCGGCCGGCCTGCCGCCGCGGTCGCCGCCGCGGTCGCCGGGGGGGAGGCGGGCTGATGGAGAGCGCGACCGTCAGCCTCGGCCACTCCCACGAGGAGCACCACGGCCCGCCGGAGGCCAATCAGAGCTCGCGGATCGACCGCCAGACGCTTGGCATCCTGCTCTTCATCGTCTCCGAGGTCATGCTGTTCGGGGCCTTCTTCGCCTCCTACTTCTTCCTGCGGGTGGTCGTCTCGCCCTCGAGCTGGCCGCCGCACCCCTACGAGCTGCCCGTCTACGTGGCGCTCGCCAACACATGCATCCTGGTCTCCTCGAGCTTCACGATCCACTACGCCCTCGAGTCGATCAGGCGCGGCAACCGGAACGGCCTCAAACTGGGCCTGGTCCTCACCTGGATGCTCGGCGCGACCTTCCTCTTCGTCCAGCTCAACGAGTACGCGCACCTCGGCTTCAGCGCCCGCGACCTCTCGTTCGGCTCGATCTTCTACAGCCTCACGGGACTTCACGGCGCTCACGTCTTCGTCGGCCTGATGCTGCTCAGCTTCGCTTCGATCCGCGCCTTCCGCGGACACTTCGGGCCCGAGGAGAAAGACCACCTCGGGGTCGAGGTTCCGGGGATCTATTGGCACTTTGTCGATGTCATGTGGATCATTGTTTTCTTGACCGTCTACGTCCTCTAGGGCGGCTGCAAATCGGCGCCTGGCGGTGTCCTCGGTCGGGTTCCTCGGGTCACGCACCAGAGGTGCGCTCCCCTCGTCGGCCTCCCTGCGTCCTGGCCAGCCTTGATTTTCGCCGCCCATCCCGTATTGCCGCCTGTCCCGGTTCGTCGCCTATCCGGGTGTCCCGCCTATGCTGGCTCGCCGCCGGCCCGGTTATGAACTTTCCGCGATTCGGGTAGGTATCACCGGACATGCATAACCCGCTGCGGTCAGAGGCAGACGCGTTTCGCTGGTTCGTGGTGATCCTCGTCGGCGCGATCCTGGTCGGGGTGGTCGGCGCCGTGGTCGGGCCGACCGCCGGCCTGATCGTCGCGGCTTTGCTGGTCGCCGGCGGCGGGGCGTTTGCCTACCGCGCCTCGCGGGGCGCGATCAGGGCCGACGTGCCGCTGACCCGGGGCGGCGACGGCAAGCACCGCGTCCTCGTAATCGCCAACGAGACCGTCGGCGGTGCCCCGCTCCTGGACGAGATCCGCGGCAGGTGCGAGGGACGCCGCTGCGAGATCCTGGTCGTGACGCCGGCCCTGGTCGAATCGAAAGCCGCCCATTGGGCATCTGACGTCGACGAGGCGATCGAACGCGCCCGCCAGCGCATGGAGCTCTCTGTGATCGAGATCGAGCAGCTCGGCCTGCGCGCCCGTGGAGAGATCGGCGATTCCGAGCCGAACGTGGCGATCGAAGACGCGCTGCGCGCCTTCCCCGCCGACGAGATCGTCATCTCGACCCATCCCGCCGAGCGCTCGGTCTGGCTGGAGAGGGGCGTGGTCGAGCGGGCCCGGGAGGAGATCGACCTGCCGATCACCCATGTGGTCGTCGATCTCGCCGCCGAAGGCAGTCCGGCGCGCTGAGGCGAGACCGCAGTCGCCACTGCCCCCGGCGACCGGCACACAATTGTCACCACTCGGGAGACAGACAACACGTTCCTTCTACCCTGCCACGATGGAGTCCGTGAGGGATGCCTGGACCGACGAGCGCCTTGACGATCTCAGCGATCGGATGGGCGACGGATTCGGTCGTGTCGACACGGACGTCCGCGAGCTTCGATCCGAAATGAATCTCCGGTTCGACCGGACGGACGCCCGCCTCGCCGCGATGCAGCGCACGATGGTCAACTTCAGCGGCTTGATGGTCGTCGCCATGGTCGGTTTCACGGCGTCGGTCCTGACTCAGGTCTGAGCGAGAGCGGGGGTCTCGGACTCGGCCGGCGGGGCCTGGTCTGTGACCCTGCCGTCGCGAGGCTCCAGCCGCCCCGCAGTCGCCACCGTCCAGAGCATCGCCAGCCAGTTGGCAGTGGCGAGGGCGACGTGGACCCAGACGATCTCCGAGGGCAGCTTCAGCGCCCATTGGACGCCCCCTACGACGCCTTGTAGCGCCAGGAGGCCCAGGACGAAGGTCAGGGGCCTGACGGCTCTCCTGTCGCCTCCTGGGCGGCGCAGGAGGAACCAGACCCCGATCGCGGAAAGGCCGAAGACGGTGGCGATCACCGCGTGGCGCTGGACCACCCATTCGAGCGTGCTGGCGCCCTCGAAGTCGAAGCGGTGGACGAGCTGGCCGGCGTGGGCGCCGGCGTGGGGTCCCGAGGCGGTGGCGATGGTCCCGGCGAGGATCGTCAGCTGGCCAAGTGGGATCAGCGCCCGGACCGACCAGACGCCGAGGCGGTCGCTGGACCGGCCCCGCTCCCAGGGCTCGTAGCGAGCGCACCAGGCGAGGGCGAAGGAGGCGTCGAGCAGCAGCATCGAGAGGATGAAGTGGCTCATCACCAGGCCGGGCGCCAGGTGGTACTTGACGACCAGGGCGCCGAGGATCGCCTGCCCCACCACGCCGAGCGGCAGGAGCACCCCGAACAGGGCCAGGTGCCAGCGATAGGGGCTCCGGAAGAAGGCGCCGACGGCGGCGGCGATCACGGCGAATCCGACGAAGCCGGTCAGCAGCCGGTTGCCGTACTCGATCACCGCGTGGCTGTCGAGCGGCGGCACGTCGCGGCCGTAGCATTTCGGCCAGTCAGGGCAGCCGAGGCCGGATCCGGTGAGCCGTACCCCGGCACCGGTGAGGACGATCAGCGCCAGCCCCGCGAGGGCGACCAGCGCGACCTTCGCGTAGAGCTCGGGGCTGATCCGCGGCAGTCGCGTGCTCAGCCGCCCTTGGACGGCTTCGAGCCGCCGCCGCTCGCCTTCGCTTTTCCGCCGCCGCCGGTTTCGGCGATCAGGTATTCGACCAGCTGTTCGACTTCCTGTTTGGAGAGGGTTTCTCCGAAGTTCGAAGGCATCACGTTGGGCGGGTAGCCCTGGGCGATCTCGGCGTTGGGGTCGACGACGTCTTCGGTGATCTGCGCCATGCTCTGGCCTTTGAGGACTTCGTCGAGGTTCGGGCCCGTGGTGCCGCCCGAGTTGGCGGCGGCGAGCGTGTGGCAGCCGCCACAGCCGTTGTTGGCGAAGACCTGGGCGCCGGGGCCGCCGGGAACCTTGGGGGGCGCCGCGCCGGGGACGCCGGCGTATTCGGCGACGTAGGCGGCGACGTCGTCGAGGTCCTGTCCCTCGACGATCTTGGCGGGCATCGAGACGGCCGGATTTTCGTTGGACGGGCGCGGCGTCTCTACCTGCGGCTTGACTACCCCTTCGATCGTCGAGGCGCTCTCGCCGGCGGCGCGGGCGGCGGCGAAGGCGTCATCGAGGTTGGGGCCGATCTGGGCCGTGGTGCCGGCCTCGGCAAGTTCGTGGCAGACGCCGCATTTTTCGACGAAGAGCACCCGGCCCCGCGTGGTGTCGGCGGTCGTCGTCCCGCAGCCGGAAGCTGCCACGGCCAGGGCCGCGAGGGCGACGACTACGAGCAGGGTTTTCTTGGCAATCGAGAGCATTCGGGTTCGCGGCGCGGAGCGCGCCGGAGTCTATAAGGTGGGGCCCGATGCAGGTACGGGAAGGCATGTCCGAGGTCGTGCTCACGGTTGGCCCGTCGCACACCCTGCGCGAGGCGGCGCACCAGATGGCCGAGAAGGGAATCGGCGCGGCCCTCGTCAGCGACGACGAGACCCCGGTCCCGTGCATCCTCACCGAGCGCGACATCCTGGTCTCGGTGGGGGCCGGTGAGGACCCCGACAAGGAGACCGTCGCCGAGCACATGAGCGGCAGCGTGATCTCCGCGGCCCCGGACTGGAGCCTGGAGCGCGCCGCCGCCGAGATGTCGAACCTCAATATCCGGCACTTGGTCGTCTACGACGGCGGTGAGCTGGTCGGCATCCTCTCGATGCGCGACATCGTCCGCGTCTGGACTTCCGACGGCGCCACCTCGGGCCCCGTCCCCGAGTAACGCGGGCCAGGCGACAGGCCCAAGCGGGTCGAGGACGCAGGTTGCGCCGCGTGCTCCGCACGCAAGCGACCGAGGACGACGACCCTCGCCGGGCTTATCGCCTGGGGATTTGGATTTGCTCGACCGGGAGGACGGCGCCGCGCGTGTGCTGCTTTCGGCGCAGGCGGAAGAAGTCGCGGACCGAGCCGCTGGCGATCGCCCTGAGGACGAAGAGGGCAACGACGCCGCCGATGATCGAGTAGACCCAGCCCCTGACCATGAACCCCTCGGCGAAGACGCCGCAGACGACCAAGGCGATTGCGAAGGCGAAGAACGACGGCAGCCAGGAGGGGCGGGGCGCGTAGACCAGCTCGCCGGGCTCGGGGATGTTGCGGTGCTCAGCCATCAGGAGGCGATGTAGAGGACCGCGACGATGAAGCAGAGGGCGAAGATCGCGGCCGCGATTCCGCCCGCCACGAGGCCTGCGGTCAGGTTGCGCTTTGCGAGGTCGCGGTCCACGGGCGGATTTCTACCAGACGGCCAACTCAGAGCCGGCTGTCAGAACAGCCGGTCCAGGGGCATGGAGAGGAAGAGGAGCGCCAGGTAGGCGAGCGAGAAGAGGTAGGTGCGCAGCGCCCAGCTTCGCGTGCCGTTGCGCAGGAGCCTCACCGAGAAGTAGATGAAGCCGGCCCCGAGCGTCATCGAAGCGATCAGATACTCGACCCCGAAGCCGCCCGCGCAGAAGGGCAGCTGGGTCACCGCGTAGAGCAGGATCGTGTAGAGCAGGATCTGGCGCCGGGTCTCCTTCTCGCCGCGGACGACCGGCATCATCGGCACGCCGACCTTGGCGTACTCGTCCTTCATCAGCAGCGAGAGCGCCCAGAAGTGCGGCGGGGTCCAGAAGAAGACGATCGCGAAGAGGAAGAGGGCGGTGCCGTCGAGGCCGCCGGTGACCGCGGCCCAGGCGACCAGCGGGGGCACCGCGCCGGCGGCGCCGCCGATCACGATGTTCTGTGGCGTCGTCCGCTTCAGCCACAGCGTGTAGACGAAGACGTAGCCGACGAACCCGGAGAATGACAGCGCCGCCGCCAACGGGTTGACGGCGAGCGTGAGGAGCACGACCGACGCGGTCGCGAGGAGCGAGCCGAAGGCGATCGCCGCCCGCGGCGAGATTCGGCCGGCGGCGACCGGACGATCAGCGGTCCGCGCCATCAGGCGGTCGATGTCGCGGTCGATCGCGTGGTTGATCGCACCCGCGCCGCCGGCCGAGAGCGCGCCGCCGAGGCAGGTGATGAAGACGAGGCCGAGCGATGGGTCGCCGGCGACGTACATGGTCGTGACCGTGATGAACAGGAGCAGCGACTGCACCTTCGGCTTGGTCAGCGTCAGGTAATCGCGGACGATCGAGGGGACGAGCGCGCGTCGCTCGACCACCGCCGTTTGGGCGCCACTCATGGGGGTCAGGCTACCGGCTGGGACTCAGGCACCGGCCGTTGCTCCTCGGCCGGGTCGGGCGGGGTGGTGCGGTGTGAGATCGACTCGCGGATGTCGCGCATCGGGCGGGCGCTGCGCACGTCCGGCAGGACATCGAAGTTGTGCGGCTCCGGCGGCGACAGGGCGAACCACTCGAGCGAATCGCCGCCCCACGGGTCGTGGCCGGCATCCGGGCCCTCGGTGCGGCTGAAGATCGCGTTGACCAGGGTCAGGATGATCCCGGCAGCGAGGATGAAGGTGCCGATCGAGGCGATCATGTTGTAGGCGTTGACCCCGGTCGAGTCGAAGAACTTGTAGGCGTCGATCACCTGGCCCTCCTCGCCACCGGCAAGGAAGAGCGGCACGAAGGCGAGCAGCATCCCGACCACCATCGTCCAGAAGGAGATCCGCGCCAGGCTCTCGCCCATGGTCTTGCCGGTCATCTTCGGGAACCAGAAGTGCAGCGCGGCGAACCCGCCGAAGACGGCACCGCCGACCAGGGCGAAATGAGTTGCCGCGGTCGAGTCGGTCGTGTTCTTCAGCTGCCAAGCCGCACCTACGATCGAGTGGCAGATCTCCGAGGCGAGGCCGATCGAGATCATCGAGATCGCGCCGGCCGCGAAGAGCAGCGGCGCGCGCATCCTGATCGCGCCCCCGGCGAGGGTCGCGATCAGGTTGAAGAAGATCAGCCCGAAGGGCACGATCAGCGCCAGCGACATGATCATCGCGAAGTACATCCAGCCGATCCCGATCGGCGCAGTGAGCATGTTCTGCATCCAGGCGAGGGTTCCGATCACGGCGATCGCGATCAGCGACCCGATCGTCGCGCCGCGGTTGAAGATCGGCTTGCGGGCGAAGGCGGAGACGATTTCGGCGATCAAGCCGAGCGAGAAGATCAGGATCAGCATGTAGGCGCCGGTGAAGAAGATCCAGCTCAGGTGCTGCCAGAGCAGCGGCGCGCCGCCGGAGCCGTCGGCGAAGAAGATCCCGTCGAAGTTCCGGTCGATGAGCAGCATCGTCACCGCCGCCAGCATCACCGGGCCGATCACGAGCAGCAGCCAGGAGCCGATCGCCGCCGACCAGGAGAAGATCGGCAGCCGCCGCCAGGCCATTCCCGGGGCCCTCATGTTGCGCAGCGTCGTCACCAGGTTGATCGAGAGCAGGACGAAGCCGAGCGTCGCCAGTCCGGTGGCCGCGCACCAGGCGTCGACGCCGTCATTGGCGAGGAAGGCGAGCTCCGAGAGCGGCGGCAGCGGGTTTACGCCTGCCTCCGAGGGGGTCCAGAGGAAGCCCGCGTAGAGGACGGTCGCGCCGGCGATCACCAGCCAGACGCCCACCTGCCCGAGCCGCGGTAGCGCCGTGCCGCGGGCGCCGATCTGCAGCGGCACCACGTAGTAGAAGAACCCGAGCGCCAGCGGGATCGCGAAGAAGAAGATCGCGGTCGCCCCGTAGAGGGAAAGCATCCGGTTGAAGGTCACCGGCGAGAGGAAGGTGTTCTCGGGGATGACCAGCTGGAGCCGCATCAGCAGCAGCTCGATCAGGGCGATGAAGAGGAAGCCGAACGCGGCGGTGATCAGGACCCGGCCGAGATCCTTGTGGTCGGCGCTGGTGGCGATCTCGACCCAGCGCGCGCGGCGCTTCGGGAAGCCGTCGACGACCAGCTCGGGAGGTGCGGCGCTCACGGCACTTCCCCGTTTTCGATCAGCGAGACGACCCGGTCCTGGGCGGCCTGGATGTCGCTTTTCTGGGTCTTGAGGAATTCTTCGTATTGCTCCGGCGAGACCACTTCGACCTCGGTCCTCATCGCCGCGTAGGCCTGTCCGGAGAGGGTCGCGGACTGTCCGTCGAAGGTTCCTTCTTCGTCGGCGCGGAAGACGACGGGGGTGGTCTTGCCGGGCACGGCGTCGCGCTTGCCGGCTAGTTCCGGCACGTCCCAGGTGTGGATGACGTCGGTGGAGACGAGGTCGAGTTCGACCGCGGTGTCGACCGGGACGACCAGCTTGTAATAGGAGAAGGTTTCGTTCGGGTATTCGTAGCGCCAGAGCCACTGCTGCCCTGTGGCTTCGATCTTCAGCGGCGCGGTGCTGGCCGCCTGCAGTCCGTCGGCGCCGGTGCTCGGGACCTCGCGCGCCTTCTCGGTGAAGACGATGCTGACGACGAGGATCACGATCGCGAAGGCGGCGAGCAGGGCGCCCATCCTGACCTGGATGCGGCGACCGCCGCTGACCTGGCGCGGCTCGTCGCCCCGCTCGGCCCTGAACTTGCGCAGGACGTAGAACAGGCCGACGTTGACCGCGACGATCAGGATCGCCGCGACGACGAAGCCGACCCAGAGCAAGGTGTCGAGCTGGTCTGTGCCAGGGGAATGGGGCGCCAAAGCGCGGCCATCCTATACTCGCGCGCTGATGCGCAGCCCCTCCCGGCCATCTCCGACGTTGCGGGTGGCGGTGCGGGCCGGGGCGGCCGGCGCCGTGGCCGCTGCTTTCGCGGTCCCTCTGCTCCGCCGCAAAGCCCGGATCCCCGCCCCGGTGACGATCGCCGCCTGCGCCGGCGGGCCGCTCGGCGTCGCGATCCTGCGGCCCCGCTCCAAAGGCCGTGACGTTGCCCTCTTCGCGATGCAGATGTGGGCTTTCGTGATGATCCACGAGCTGCCCTTCGACAACCCGGAGGGGCTCAGGAGCCGCCTGCGCAGCCACTACCCGATCGTCTCCGACCGGCTGATCGGGCTGGGGAAGCTGCCCAACGCCCGCCTCCAGCGCGGCCTCGCCCGGTTCAAGCGGGTCGGCACGCTCAACTTCTTCCTCACCTGGGTCCACTGGCTCTGGTTCCTCGAGCCCTACTGCGCGCTCGCGTACATCCTGATCCGGCACCCGCATCTGTTCCCGCGCGCCGCGCGTCGCCTCGCCGCGGTCTTCGACACCGGCTGCATCGTCTACTTCGCGGTCCCCACCGCGCCGCCCTGGTGGGCCTCCGAGGAGGGGCTGACCGACGAAGAGGTGCGGCGGATCATGGTCGAGGTCGGCGATGAATTCTGGGGCTCGGCCTGGCCGAAGATGTATGACGCGCTCGGCGGCAACCCCTGGGCGGCGATGCCTTCGCTCCACTTCGCCACCTCCCTGGTCGCCGCCACCTCGCTCGCCGAAGCCGGCAAGGTGGAGGGGACGCTCGGGTGGGCCTACGCGCTCACCCTCGGCTTCGCCCTCGTCTACCTCGGTGAGCACTACGTCACCGACCTCGCCGCCGGCGCCGGGCTGGTCGTCGCGGTTCGGGGTGCCGAGCCGCTTGCCGAGCCGCTCGTGGCCGGCGCCAACCGCGGCCTCCAGCGCTTGGAGAGGTTGGCGAACGGGTAGGTTCCCGGAGGTGTCCGAGGAAGGCTCGGTCAAGGACCCCCCGGTCGAGGTCGACGACACCGCGGAACTGAATCGCGCCGCCGGACTACCGCTGTTCACGCCGAGGCGCGTGATCCAGACCGCAGTCGTCGTGCTCGTCCTGCTCGGCGCGATCTACTTCCTCTTCCCGAAGCTGGTCGGCCTCGGCGACGCGCTCAGCAAGCTCGACGACGCCGATCCGATCTGGGTCGTCATCGCGATCGGCTTCAGCATCGCCTCCTTCGCCACCTACATCGCCCTCTTCAAGGCGGTTGTCGGCGGCGACGCGCTGCGCCTCCGGTGGGTCGAGACCTACGAGATCAACATGGCCGGGGTCGCCGCCACGCTGCTCTTCTCGGCCGGCGGCGCCGGCGGTATAGCCCTCACCTACTGGTCCCTGCGCAAGGCCGGGATGAGCAGGATCGAAGTCGGGCGGCGGATGGTCGCCTTCATCACCCTCCATTACGCCTTCTACCCGATCGCCCTGATCGTCTTCGGGATCCTGTTGCGGACCGGGGTCGTTAACGGTGCCGACTCGGTCGAGCTGACGATCGTCCCGGCCGGGGTCGCCGGCCTGCTGATCGTGCTCGGCGTCCTGATCGCGCTGATCCCCTCCGACCTGACCCGGCGGATCGAGCCCTACGCGGAGCGCCACGGGGAGCGGGCGCGCTCGATCGCGGCGAGCGTCGCCAAGGTGCCGGCGACGGTCGCCGAAGGGTTCCGCTTCGCGCTCAGCCTCTTCGCGCACCCAAGAAGGGGCGGCCTGGCGGTGATCGGCGCCGCCGGCTTCTGGGCGACCAGCATCGGTGTCCTCTGGGCCTCCTTCCACGCCTTCGGGGTCCACGTGCCGCTCGCGGTGGTCGTCCAGGGCTTCTTCCTCGGCATGGTCGCCAACCTCTTTCCGCTGGCTCCGGCCGGGGTGGGGGCCGTCGACGCCGGGCTGATCGGCGCCTTTGTCCTCTTCGGGCTGCCCGAGGACACCGTCTTCCCTGCGATCCTGGTCTACCGGCTGGTCGCCTTCTGGCTGCCGATACCCTTCGGGATCGTCGCCTTCTTCCAGCTCCGCGCGACGGTTCAGCGCTGGGAAGACGAGGGACTGCCGATCGACCGCGGCAAGCCCGTGGAGGTCACGGCGGCGCCTTGACCGAGGGCTGACGGAGGCGTACTATCAAAAGTAAAGTATTAGACTTCACGCGGTGAGAAAAGGTGGTGGGTAGATGACTGAGAGCGGCGGCAAGAAGGTCGAGAACGTGATCATCGTCGGCGGAGGTCCCGCCGGCTACACGGCTGCGCTCTACACGGCGCGCGCCAACCTCGAGCCCCTCGTGTTCGAGGGATTCCACTGGGGCGGCCAGCTGCAGAACACCACCGACGTCGAGAATTACCCCGGCTACCCGGACGGGATCATGGGCCCCGAGATGATGACCCAGTTCCGCGGGCAGGCCGAGCGCTTCGGCACCCGCTTCGTCTCCGACGACGTCGACAGGGTGGAGCTCAGCGACGGTGGCGTCCAGAAGGTCTACCTCGGCGACGAGGAGTACCTCGCCCGGACCGTGATCCTGGCGATGGGGGCGGAGCCGCGAAGGCTCGGCGTTCCCGGAGAGCTCGAGCTCAGCGGCTGCGGCGTATCCACATGCGGCGTCTGCGACGGGGCTTTCTTCAAGGGCCGGAAGGTGATCGTCGTCGGCGGCGGCGACTCGGCGATGGAGGACGCGATCTTCGTCTCCAAGTTCGCCGACGAGCTGACGATCGTCAATCGCCGCGACGATTTCCGCGCCTCGAAGATCATGCACGAGCGCGCCGCCGAGCAGCCCAACATCTCCTTCAAGACCCCGTTCGTGATCGATGAGTTCGTCGGCGGAGACGGCGGCAAACTCGATCATGTCCGGCTCCGCAACGCCGACACCGACGAGACCGAGGACCTGACCACCGAGGGCGCCTTCGTGGCGATCGGCCACATCCCCAAATCGGAGATCGTCGAGGGCCAGGTGGGCACCGACGAGAGCGGCTACATCCTCACCGAGGGCGGCTCGACCAGGACCAACCTCGACGGCGTCTTCGCCGTCGGCGATGTCGTCGACCACACCTACCGGCAGGCGGTGACGGCGGCCGGGTCAGGCTGCAAGGGCGCCCTCGATGCCGAGTGGTACCTGCGCGACACGCCGCCTTCGCCCGAGGCGCACTGGCTGCCCCAGGGCGAGCCGATCGAGATCGCTCCGACCCCCGGCACCTAAGCGGAGCTCGCCGCCGGCTCTAGCCGGTCAGCTTCTGGACGACGAAGCCGCGCTTGCCTTTCGGCGTCTCGACCTCGACCCGTTTGCCGATCTTGGCGTCGCGCAGCGCCACCCCGATCGGCGACTCGGCGGAAAGCCGCCCGGCGGCGAGGTCGGCCTCGGTCGAGCCGACCAAGGTCCAGGTGTGGACCTTCTCGGCCGCTTCGTCGAGCACCTCGGCCGTGCGGCCAAAGCCGAACACATCGCCGGGGGCGTCGTCGGCCTCGACCACCTCGGCTTTCTGAAGTCGTTCGCGCAGGCGCTTGATCCGGGTCTCGAGATGCGCCTGGTCCTCTTTGGCGATGTGGTACTCGGCGTTCTCCTTGAGGTCGCCTTCCTCGCGGGCGACCTTGATCCGGGCCGCCATGTCTTTGCGCCGCGGCCCTTCGAGTTCCTCGAGCTCAACCCGGAGGGCCTCGAGGCCCTCGGCGGTGATCGCCTCTCCACCTGAGTCGAGCGGGCTCATCCGCGCAGGCTAGACCACCGGTAGGCTGGTTGCATGGCTACTGAGTGCACACATCTCGACAGCGTCGAGTACACCGAGGTTCCGGCCGAGGTGGCGGGTTGCGAGGAGTGCCTGAAGCTCGGGATGCAGTGGGTCCACCTGAGGATGTGCCAGGAGTGCGGGCGCATCGGCTGTTGCGACAACAGCCCGGGTAAACACGCGACGGCCCACTTCAACGAGGCCGGGCACCCGATCATCCGCTCCGCCGAGCCGGGCGAGGACTGGAGCTGGTGCTACGTCGACGAGCTGACGTTCCGGATCAGCTCCGGCGCCGGCGCGTAGGCGTCCCCGTGCTCCGCCCTTAGCGATTCGAGCAACTCCACCGCAGGGCCCGGGCCGATCAGCCCGGTGAACTCCAGCGGTCCCAGCGGCCAGTTGAAGCCCAGCCGCATCGCGGTGTCCATGTCCTCGCGGGAGCCGACCCGCTCGTCGAGGGCGAAGGCGGCCTCATTGGCGATCTGGGCGACGAGCCGCGCGACGATCTCGGGCGCCGCGGGGTCGATCTTCTCCAGCTCGGAGCGATCCAGCGTCGGCGCCGCGATCCCGAGCTCGGGGTCCTCGGGCCGGTGCGGCTCGCCCTCCTCGTAGGCGTAGAAGCCGCGGCCGTTCTTGCGCCCCAGCCGCCCCTCGGCGACCATCCGCTCCTGGATCTCGCTCGGCTTCCAGCGCTCCGGCTCACCGCCCTGGGCGTAGAAGGAGCGGGCGACGCTGAGGTTGACGTCGAGTCCGATCAGGTCGATCAGCTCGAAGGGGCCCATGCGGAAGCCGCCGCCGAGGCGGCATGCCCGGTCGATCGTCTCCACGTCGGCGACGCCCTGCCCGAGCATCCGAAGCGACTCCAGTGAGTAGGGGCGAGCGAGGCGGTTGGCGATGAAGCCGGGGCTGTCCTTGGCGCGGATCGGCGTGCGGCCCATGCGCCGCCCTACCTCGGTGGTCGCCTCGAGTGCGGCGGCGGAGGAATCGGCGGTGAAGACGACCTCGACCAGCTTCATCAGGGCCGGCGGGTTGAAGAAGTGCATGCCGACGACGCGCTCGGGACCGGGGGTCTCGGCGGCGATCGCGGTGACCGGGAGGGAGGAGGTGTTGGAGGCGAGGATCGCCTCCGGACCGCAGGCCTGGGCCAGCGACGCGAATAGGCGGCGCTTCAGCTCGACGTCCTCGGGGGCGGCCTCGATCACCAGGTCGCAGCCGGCCAGCCCGTCGATCTCCCTGACGACCTCGAGGCGCCCGCCGGCCGCCTCTGCCTCGTCGGCGCCCCACATCTCCTTGCGCACGCCCTTGCCGAGCGACTCGACCATGCGCTCGGCCCCGGCCTCGAGCGCCGCGGGGTCAGGGTCTTGGAGGCGGGTCTCGTAGCCGCCGAGGCAGGCGAGCTGGGCGATGCCCGACCCCATCGTCCCCGCCCCGACCACGCCGATCCGCTCGACGCTCACTTGCCCTCGAACTTCGGCTCGCGCTTCTCCAGGAACGCCTTCATGCCCTCGACCCGGTCCTCGGTCGCCATCGCCAGCTCGTAGAGGCGCCGCTCCTCCTCGAGGCCGGCGCTGATCGTCGTCTCGTCGGCGGCGATCACGGCCTGCTTGGCGAGGCGGGCGGCGATCGGCGGTTGCGACGCGACCCTGCCCGCCAGCTCCAGCGCCGCCTCGAGCCAGCCGTCGCCCTCGACGACGACGTTGACGAGCCCGAGCTCCTGCGCGCGCTCGGCCGAGATCCGCTGGCCGGTGAGGACGAGCTCCATCGCCCGCTGCTTGCCCAGCACCCGTGTCAGCCTCTGGCTGCCGCCGCCGCCGGGGATGATCCCCAGGTTGATCTCCGGCTGGCCGAAGCGGGCGCTCTCGGAGGCGACGATCAGGTCGCAGGCCAGCGCCAGCTCACAGCCGCCGCCGAGCGCCCAGCCGGAGACCGCGGCGACCAACGGCGTCCTGATCGCGGCGAGGCGCTTCCAGAAGCTCGCGGCCGGGTGGTACAGAGCCTCGGCGAAGGTCCGCTCGCTCATCGCCTTGATGTCGGCGCCGGCGGCGAACACCTCGTCGGATCCGGCGATCACGACACAGCGGACCGCCGGGTCGGGGTCGAGGCGCTCCAGCTCGCCGGCGAGCTCGGCCATCATCTCCGGCGAAAGCGCGTTGCGGGCCTCGGGCCGGTCGAGGCGCAGCAGCGCCACGTGGCCGTCGACGCTCGTCTCGACCAGCTCGCCCATCTCTACATCGGGGTCATCGCGTTGATCCCGGTCGCGGCGCGGCCGATGATCATCTTCTGGATCTGCGAGGTGCCCTCATACAGGGTGGTGACCCGGGCGTCGCGCAGGTAGCGCTCGACCGGGTAGTCGTCGACGTAGCCGGCGCCGCCGTGGACCTGGATCGCGAGATTGGCGCATTCGACCGCCGACTCGGTCGCGTAGAGCTTCGCCACCGAGGTCTCGGTCGTGTTCGGCTTCTTTTCGTCCTTGAGGATCCCGGCGCGGTAGACGAGCATCCGCGAGGCGTCGCGCTTGACGATCATGTCGGCGATCATCTCCTGGACGAGCTGGAAGCGGGCGAGGGGGACGCCGAACTGTTCGCGCTCCGTCGCGTAGGCGACCGAGGCGTCGACGCAGCCCTCGCAGATCCCGACGCAGCCGGCGGCGACGCTGTAGCGGCCGTTGTCGAGGGCGCTCATCGCGACCTTGAAGCCGTCGCCGACCTCGCCGAGCATCGCGTCCTCGTCGACCTCCACTTCGTCGAGTGAGAGCGAAGCGGTGTCGGAGGAGCGCAGCCCCAGCTTGCCGTGGATCTCCTGGGTCGAGAAGCCGTCGTTCGCGGTCGGGACGAGGAAGCAGGCAAGCCCCTTGTGTTTCTTGTCGGGGTCGGTCTGGGCGAAGATCAGCGCGACCTCGGAGAAGTTCCCGAGGCTGATCCACATCTTCTGGCCGCTGATCGACCAGCCCGAGTCGGTCTTCGTCGCCCGGGTGCGCAGGTTGGCGGCGTCCGAGCCGGTGTCGGGCTCGGTGAGGCCGAAGCAGCCCAGGCTCTCGCCCGAGCACAGTTTGGGAAGCCACGTTTGCTTCTGCTCCTCGGTGCCCCAGCGCTCGATCGAGCCGGCGACCAGCGAGGTCTGCACGGAGACGACCGTGCGGGCGGAGGAGTCGGCGCGGCCGACCTGTTCGACGATCAGCCCGTAGCCGAGGTAATCGAGGCCGCGGCCGCCGTACTCTTCGGCGACCGGGGCGCCCAGGTACCCGACCTCGCCGAGTTTGCTCGCCAGGTCGCGGTCGAAGCGTTCGGCGCGGTCGTTCTCTTTGACCCGCGGGATGATCTCCTTGTCGGCGAATTCGCGCGCCGCCTCGGAGATCAGCTTCTGCTCATCGGTCAGCTGGAAATCCATCTATCCCCGCTTTCTGGTTCTGGTCGTCATTCGCGCAGCTCGCGGCCGAGGGTTTCGGCGAAGGCCTGCTGCGCCTCGAGCGTCCGCGGCCCCGGGGCCGCCGGGAGGTTGTTGCCGTCGATCGAAGCGACGGGCTGGATCTCACGCGTGGTCGAGGCCAGGAAGGCCTCCTCGGCGCCGCGTAGGTCGTCGATCTGCCATTCGCCCTCCTCGACGTCGAGGGCCTTGACCAGGCGGTCGCGGGTGATCGACTCGAGCACGCCGACGTCGAGCGCCGGGGTGCGCAGGCTGCCCCGCGGCGAGACCCAGAAGACAGAGGAGGTGGGCGGCTCGAGCACGGTCCCGTCGGGAAGGACGAGGACCGCCTCATCGGCGCCCTGCCCCTTCGCGATCCGCGTCGCCTGCATATTGGCGGCGTAGGAGATCGACTTGACCCCGGTGAGGATCACGGTAGGCGAGTAGGTGACGCTCGCCAGGCTCAGGGTCTCCCCGTGGGCCGGGATCGGCTCGGTCATCGCCAGGCGCCGGCCTCCGCGGGTGACGATCAGTCGCAGCTGGCCGTCGGCGGCGCCGAGCTCCGCGAGCAGGGCCTCGATCTCAGTCTCGAGCGCGGGCCGGTCGAACTCCAGCTCGATCGCCGCGGCCGAGCGGCCGAGCCGGTCGAGATGGTCCGCGAGCGCGAACGGCTTGCCCTGGTAGAGGCGGATCACCTCGAAGGCGCCGTCGCCGCGGTAGAGGCCGTCGTCCTTGAGCGGGACCAACGCCTCGGCGGTCGGCGCGATCGCTCCGTCGACGCTCGCCAGCTCTCTCAATTCGCCCGTCGACATCAGGCGGCGAGGCTATCTCAGACCGCTTCGAAGACGGTCGCCAGGCCCTGCCCGACGCCGACGCAGAGCGAGGCGATGCCGTACTTGCCGCCGCGGCGGCGCAACTCTCGCACCAGGGTCGTGGTCAGGCGGGCGCCGGAGCAGCCGAGCGGGTGGCCGAGGGCGATCGCGCCGCCGTTGACGTTCAGCTTCTCCTCGTCGAGGCCGAGCCCGCCGACGCAGGCGAGCACCTGCGAGGCGAAGGCCTCGTTGATCTCGATCAGGTCGATCTGGCTCAGCTCTAGGCCGGCGTTGGCGAGGGCCTTCGGGATCGCCTCGACCGGCCCGATTCCCATGTACGCGGGGTCGACGCCGGCGACTCCGGTGGCGACGACCCGGGCGAGTGGCTCGACGCCGATTGCCGCCGCGGCGGCCTCGGAGGCGATCAGCGTGCAGGCGGCGCCGTCGTTGAGGGTCGAGGCGTTGCCCGCGGTAACCGTTCCTCCCTCGCGGAAGACGGGCTTGAGCTTCGCGAGCTTCTCGGCCGAGGCGTCCGGGCGGGGGCCCTCGTCGGCGTCGACGACCGCCGTCTCGCGGCCGCTCGGAGCCTCGATCGGGACGATCTCCTCGGCGAGGACGCCACTCTCGGCGGCGGCGACGGCGCGCTGGTGGCTGCGCAGGGCGAAGGCGTCCTGGGCCTCACGGCCGATCCCGTAGCGCTCGGCGACGTTCTCGGCCGTCTCGCCCATCGACTCGGTCGAGTGGCCGAGCTCGGCCATGCGCGGGTTGATCATCCGCCAGCCGAGGGTCGTGTCGTGCATGGTCTGGGGTCCGCGTGGGAGGCCGCGTTCGGGCTTCTCGACCACCCAGGGGGCGCGGCTCATCGACTCGACCCCGCCCGCCAGGTAGACCTCGCCTTCGCCGGCCTTGACCGCGCGCGAAGCGGAGTTGACCGCCTCGAGGCCGGAGGCACAGAGGCGATTCACGGTGGCGCCGGGGACGCTCTCCGGCAGGCCGGCGAGCAGCGCCGCCATGCGGGCGACGTCGCGGTTGTCCTCGCCCGACTGGTTGGCGGCGCCGAAGTAGACGTCGACGATCGAGGCGGGGTCGACGCCGGTGCGCTCGACGATCGCGGCGATCGCGTGCGCCGCCATGTCGTCAGGGCGCACCCCGGAGAGGGCTCCGCGGTAGGAGCCCATCGGCGTCCGGATCGCGTCGATCACGTATGCCTCGGTCATCGCAGGTGATTAAACATGGCCGGCGGGGGTGGGCATGCATATCCTTCGACCGTGGCCTTCGTCCTCGGGTCCATCGTCATCGTCCTTTTCCTCGTCGGCGTTCTCGTCATCGTCGGCCACTATTACGGCGGCTCAAACGCGGATCTGGTCGACTGGTTTCCGACTCGCTCGCCCGAGGTCGAGGTCCAGAACGAAATCGACGACGTGCGTCAGATGGTCGAGGCTCAGAACGAGATGCGACGCAGGCGCGGGGCGGAGGAGCTGGACGAGGGTGACCTGCGCCGCGAAGTCGCCGCCGAGGAAATCGAGGGCCTGCGCTGGGGAGACCCGACCGACTCCTCATCGGGCTAGGCGGCGCTGCTCTGCGCCACCGGCTCGACCGCGGGAGCGGGCCCGGCCGGCACCCCGATCGGGCCGAAGGCCAGCGCCAGCGCCATCGTGCCGAGCCCGGTCCCGAGCGCGAACGCCCAACCCCTCTGAAGCCCGGCGAGCAGGTCTCCGCCGTTGCCGATCAGGGCGACCAGCACCGCGACCCCGATCGCCGAGCCGAGCTGGCGCGCCATGCCGAAGACCGCCGTGCCGGTCGCGAAGCGGTCGGGGGGTAGCGCCGCGGTGACCGCGGCGGGCAAGGTGCCGAGGACCATGCCGACGCCGGCGCCGCCGACCATGAAGCCGGGCAGGAAGGTGCTCGCGTAGGCCGGCTCGGGTCCGACCGTGGCGAGGATCCAGGCGAAGCTGGCGGCGAAGGTCAGGCCGCCCATTGCGGCAACCGGACGCTGGCCGATGCGGGCTCCGAGGCGGCCGGACGGAATCGCGAAGGTCGCCGCCATCAGCGGGCCGGGGGAGAGGGCCAGGCCGGCTTTCAGCGGCGAGAAGCCCCAGACCTCGGTCAGCAGGAGAACGCCGGAGAGCAGCATTGTGCCGAAGCCGGCGAAGAAGACGGCGGCAGCGAGGTTGGCGAGGGCGAACGAGCGGACGCGGAGCAGCGGCAGCTCGATCACCGGTGAGTGATGGCGCGCCGAGCGATGGATGAAGGCGACGACGAGGCCGGCCGCGGCGAGGAAGGAGCCGAGGACGCGCGGGTCGGCCCAGCCCCAGTCGGGCCCCTTGACTATGCCGAGCGTCAGCAGGCCGATGCCGAGCGCGAGCTCCGCGGCGCCGATCAGGTCGGGGCGGCCGTCCTCGGGTTCGCGGACCTCGGTCAGGGCGCGGGCGGCGACGATCGCGGTGATCACGCCGATCGGGACGTTGACGACGAAGATCCAGCGCCAGCTCAGTTCGACCAGGAGACCGCCGATCGGCGGGCCGAGTGCGGCGGCGACGCCGCCGACCGCCGACCAGATGCCGATCGCCAGGGGTCGCTGGGCTGCCGGGAAGGCGGGCAGGATCAGGCCGAGGGTCGTCGGCAGCATCATCGCGCCGCCGGCGGCCTGCAGAACCCGCGCCGCGACCAGGACGTCGAGCGAGGGGGAGATGGCGCAGAGGGCGGAGGCGAAGGCGAAGAGCAGCAGCCCGTAGATGAAGACGCGCTTGCGGCCGACCCGGTCGGCGATCCGGCCGGCCGGGACGAGTAGCGCCGCGAAGACGATCGCGTACGCGTTCAGCACCCAGGAGAGGCTGGAGAGCGAGGCGCCGCCGAAATCGAGCGCCATGTCCGGGAAGGCGATGTTGACGATGAAGAGGTCGAGGCTGGCCATGAACAGGCCTACCGAGGTGATCGTGAGGACCTTCCAGCGTTGCTCCATGACGCTCCATTTCCGACTCGCTTGCAATTCAAAAGCCACCCTAGCAGCACCGACTTGCAAAAAGCAAGCAAGGGGCTAGACTCGTTGCCATGCCGATCGAAGCCTTCGCCGAGATGAACTGCTCGATAGCCCGGCCGCTCGCCATCCTCGGCGAGCGATGGACGCTCCTGGTGCTCCGTGACGTCCTCCTCGGGCGCCGCCGCTTCGACGAGATCCAGGCCAGCCTCGGCGTCGCGACCAACGTTCTCAGCCAACGCCTGGCGACCTTGACCGACGAGGGCATCCTCGAGCGCCGGCGCTACAGCGAGCACCCCGAGCGCTTCGAATACCGGCTGACCGAGAAAGGGCTCGACCTGCAGCCCGTGCTCTCGGCGATCCTCACCTGGGGCGATCGCTACACGACCGGCCCCGAGGGGCCGCCGCTCGAGCAGGTCCACACGGGATGCGGCCATTCCTTCCACGCCGTGCAGACCTGTTCGGCCTGCGGCGAGCAGGTCGTCCCGCGCGATGTTCACGTCCGCCCGGGCCCCGGCGCCAACGAGGCGCAGCGGCGCGAGGCCGAGGTGCGCGCGGAGCGGCGGGCCGCGAAGAACCCGGCGTAGGTCCCGCGACTAGTCTGGCGCCGTGGCGCGAGCGCTGATCGTCGGTTGCGGATGCAAGGGGCGGGGCCTCGGCGAGGCCCTGCTGGCCGAGGGCTGGGCGGTGCGGGGGACGAGCCGCGGCGAGGACGGCCTCGAGCCGATCGCCGCGGCCGGGATCGAGCCGGCGCTGGCTGAGCCCTCGCGGCCCGGGACGATCCTCGAGCTGGTCGGCGACGTCGCCGTCGTGGTCTGGGCGATGGGCTCCGCGCGGGGAGCCCAGGAGGAGCTGGAGGCCCTGCACGGGGCGCCGCTCGAGCACCTGCTCGAAAGGCTGGTCGACACCCCCGTGCGCGGCTTCGCCTACGAGGCGTCGGGCTCGGTCGACGCCGCCCTGCTGGCACAGGGTGCCGCGATCGTCGGTGCGGCCGGGGAGACCTGGCACATCCCCGTCGCCGCTTTCGAGCCCGATCCCGACGCTTGGACAACGAGCGCCTTGGGCGCGACACTCGGCCTTCTCTGAGCGTCCCAAATCGCTGTGACGGGCGGCGCGACGCCAGTTCCAGGGCCGATTGATGAATATGTCTAAACTCGGATAGGAATTCAGGTAAATACCCTGACTCCCGCACCCGAGAGGAGTGACCTATGAGTTTGCAACTTGGCGACACAGCACCGGACTTCGAGGCCGACACGACCGAGGGCCCGATCAAGTTCCACGACTGGATCGGCGACTCCTGGGCGGTGCTGTTCTCCCACCCGAAAGACTTCACCCCGGTCTGCACCACCGAGCTCGGCTACATGGCGAGCATCGAGCCGGAGTTCGCGAAGCGCGACGTGAAGATCATCGGCCTCTCCGTCGACCCGCTCGACAAACACGAGGAGTGGGTCGACGACATCGAGGCGACCCAGGGCTCGCGCCCCGACTACCCGATCATCAGCGACGCCGACTTCGCCGTCGCGAAGGCCTACGGGATGCTCGCCGCCGACGTTTCCGGCGACCCCGGTGACCGCACTCCGGCCGACAACCAGACGGTGCGCAACGTCTTCGTCATCGGCCCCGACAAGAAAATCAAGCTGATCCTCGTCTACCCGATGACCACCGGGCGCAACTTCGACGAGGTGCTCCGCGTGATCGACTCCCTGCAGCTCACCGCCAAGCACAAAGTCGCGACCCCGGCCCAGTGGAAACAGGGCGAGGACGTGATCATCGCCGGCTCGGTCAGCAACGACCAGGCGAAGGAGATCTACCCGGATGGCTGGGAGGAGCCGCGGCCCTACATCCGCATCGTCCCGCAGCCCGAGAAGGAGAACGCCTAGCCCACCGGGCGACGGCGTCTACTCGACGCCGCCCTCGGCGAGCCGATCCATGAGCTCGCCGAGGATGCGCGCCGTGGCGCCCCAGATCAGGGCGCCCTCGACCTCGTAGGTCGGGGTGTGGATCGCGACCCCGCGGCGCACCAGGCGCCGCATCCCGTAGTTCTCGCGGAGAACGTCGAGGGTGAGGGCCAGGACGGTCTCGACCTCGGTCGGGTTGGGCTCCAGCCCGAGGGTCTCCGGGTCGCCGACCAGGCCGACGAAGGGGTGGATCCGGTAGCCGGTGGCGAAGGTCCCGGTCGGCGGGAGCGCTCCTTGCAGGTCGACCGCGGAGCGGTCGAGGGCGATCTCCTCTTCGGCCTCGCGAAGGGCGGTCGCGGCGAGGTCGGCGTCGCCCTCGTCGTGGCGGCCGCCCGGGAAAGAGATCTCCCCGGCGTGGCTGCGCATGTCCGCGCGGCGCTCGGTGAAGATCAGGCCCGGCCGCTCGGGCCAGCCGAAGAGGGGGAGAAGGACGGCGGCATCGGTGTCGCCGTGCGCGTCCATCGCCGCCGCCTCCTCGGGGGTGAGCAGCACGTCGGAGAGGCCGCGCGGCGAGTTACTCGCCGCAGGCACGAGAAATTCGCCGCGTCAGATGATCACCGGGACGGTGCCGCCGTCGACCGACCAGGCGGCCCCGCTCACGTAGGAGGCGCGCTCGGAGCAGAGGAAGACGATCGCGGCGGCGATCTCGCCGACCTGGGCGAGGCGGCCGATCGGGCGTTTGGCGCCGGCGGCGGCCAGGGCTTCCTCGCGGCTACCGGCGCCTGAAAGTGCCTGGGACTGGTCGAGCAGACCGCCGGGCTCCATCCACATCTCCGATTCGACCGGGCCCGGGCAGATCGCGTTGACGATGACCCCGCTGTTCGCGTAGCGATCGGCGAAGAGGCGGGACAGGGAGAGCTCGGCAGCCTTCGCGACCGAGTACTCGGGCATCGACGCCGAGGGCCGCTTGCCGGCAGTCGAGGAGACGTTGACGATCCTGCCCCAGCCCTGGGTCCGCATGCCCGGGATCGCCGCCCGCATCAGCCGCATCGGCGCAATCACGTTGAGCTCGTAGGCGGCCCGCCAGTCCTCGTCGGGGACGTCCTCGAGGTCGCGCCAGGCGGCCGAGCCGGCGTTGTTGACGACGACGTCGAGGCTGCCGAACTCGCGCTCGGCGACGGCGAGGACGTGGGCGGCGGCCTCTTCGCGGGTGATGTCCAACGCTGCGTGCACAGCCTTGCCGCCGGCCTGCGCCCCGGCCGCCGCTACCTCTTCGGCGGCCTCGGCGAGCGGCTCCTCGTTGCGCGCCAGGAGCAGGACGTTGGCACCCTCCGCGCAGAGCATGCGGGCGGTCTCGCGGCCGATTCCGCGGCTCGCCCCGGTGACGACGCAGGAGCGTCCGGCGAGCCCCAGGTCCATCAGCCCTGGGCGAGCTTGTCGGTGATCGTCACCGGCATCTCGCCGCTCAGCGCCTTGTGCACAGGGCACTTCGCCGCGACTCTGAGCAGCAGCTGGCGCTGCTCCTCATCGAGTCCGTCCGGGAGCTTCACTGTCACCTCGAAGGCGGTCGGCACGTGGCCGTCGTAGGTGGCGTCGACGGCGACCTCGATCGCGCCGACCTCCCAGCCTTTGCGCTTCGCGTACATCTCGATGGTCACCGCGCTGCAGGCGGCGAGGCTGGCGGCCAGCAGGCGCCCCGGCGAGGGGCCGGTGTCGGTGCCGCCGAGGTCGGGCGGCTCGTCGACGACCAGGGTGTGGCCGCTGTCGAACTCGACCTCGTGGGCGAAGCCCTCGAGCTGGCGCGCCGTGACCTTGATCGTCAAAGCCGGCTCCGCTCCCGTCCCTGGAACAGGGCGGGGTCGTCGACGTCGGCGAAGCGCGCCATCGCGTAGGCGAGGTCGGAGGCGCGGTTGACGAGGTGGATAACGGTCTCGCCGTCGAGCTCGCCATCGTCGGCGAGGGCCGTGATGCGGCGCTCGGCGCGGCGGATCACGGTGCGGGCGACGTCGAGCTGGGCGGAGAGCTGGTTGCCGCCGGGAATCACGAACTTCGGCGGCAGGTCGACCTCGGACATGTAGCGGTCGATCCGCTCCTCGAACTCGGCGACCATCGCCTCGGTGACGCGGCTGACCCCGTCCTCGAGCCGGTCGGCCGCCTCGGGCGCGGTCGCCAGCTCGGCGCCGGCGATGAAGAGGTCGTCCTGTAGACGGAGGATGTCGGCGGCGAGCTCACTCTCGCCCGGCCCGCAGAGCGCCCTGGCCACCCCGAGCGCCGAGCAGGCCTCGTCGAGCGATCCGTAGGCATCGGTGCGGCCGTGGTGCTTGGAGACCCGCCCGCCGTACCAGAGGGATGTCGTCCCGTCGTCGCCCTTCTTCGTGTAGATCTTGACCACGGCCAGATCCTACGCCGAGCGGGTCAGCCGACCGGGTTGAAGACCAATCCCGTCAGGACCTTGGGGAAGAAGTAGGTCGACTTCGGCGGCATGTTCTCGTCACTTTCGCAGATCGCGCGGACCTGGTCGACCGGGATCGGCCGCAGGACGAAGGCGACGTCGTAGCTGCCGTCGTCGAGCAGGGCCAGCGAGTCCTCGAGGTTCTTCGAGTAGCCGATCCCGCGCTTGGCGAGGATGTCATCCTCGCTCATCCCGACGATCCCCTTCAGCACCAGGGTCTCGAGGATCGCCGCGTCGAGGCGGCGGTAGGCCTCGGGCTTGCCGACAAGCTGCTCGTCGAGGGCGGCGATCGCCTCCGGCTTGAGCCGTAGGCGGTAGGCCTGCTTGTGGTGGGAGTCGTAGAGGCCAAAGACTCCGGCGCCCTCCTCGCCGCGCGGGTCGAGCTGGTCAAGCGCGATCTCCTCGGCATCGAAGATTCCGCGCAGGCCCTCGCCGAGGGCGCGCTGGCGCTCGGGATCGTCGGCGAAGCCGGAGAGCAGGCGGTGGGTGGGGAAGACGGTCAGGCCCGGGTCACTGAGCCCGGTAAGCGCCATCAGGCAGAAGTTGTGCGGCCCCTCGGGGTCGCCGCCGATCTCGTCGCGATATGCGATCGCGGTCTCGTAGCGATGGTGGCCGTCGGCGATCAGCAGGCGGGCCGCGGCGAGCAGCTCGCTGACCGCGGTCAGGGTCCCCGGGTCGCCGACCCGCCAGACCCTGGTCAGGACACCCCCTTCGTCGGTCGCCTCACCCCAGGGCTCACGGCCCTCGATCTGGGTTGCGACCAGCGGCCACGGGTCCTCGGTGGCGAGCGAGAAGATCGGCGAGAGGTTGTGCTTCGTCGCCCGGGTCAGGTCGAGCCGATCCTTCTTCGGCCCGGGCAGGGTGCGCTCATGGGGGAGGACCTGGCCGGCGTCGAAGTCCTCGACCCGGACGCGCGCGAGGATCCCGTGCCGGGTTCGGCTCTCGCCGTCGGGCCCCGTGTAGTCCTGGGTCATGGCCCAGATCGCCGGCTCAGGGTCGTCGACGAGGGCGCCGGCCTCGCGCCAGGCGTCGATCGTCTGCGCCGCCGTCTCGTAGGGGTCGCCGCCGGTCTCTTCGGGACCGGTCTGTCCGTACGGTTTCGGCAGGTCGATGGCGACCGCGTTGTAAGGCGACCGGGCAAGCAGCTCGGAGCGTTGCTCGGTGTCGATCACGTCGTAGGGCGGCGCCGCGACATCGTCGAGAGAGCCGACCACGTCGAGGTCGTAGTGGAGGGCTTTGATCGGTCGGACGTCGGCCACGGCGGCGAAACCTAACGGTTGCCTGCGTCCGACCGTGGGGCCGCCATACACTTGCCCGGTCGGGGCGTGGCGCAGCCTGGTAGCGCGCGGCCTTTGGGTGGCCGAGGTCCCCGGTTCGAATCCGGGCGCCCCGATTGGATGCTCACACCGCCCGCCGGTAGCGGATGTGCGTTGCGAGCGGAGAGTGGAGCGCCTCGACCGGCTCGAGGTCGAGCGACTCGACTCCGTCGAACAGCCGCTCGCCGGACCCGAACAGGACCGGGACCAGGTCGAGCGTGAGTTCGTCGATCACTCCGGCGGCGAGCGCCTGGCGGACGGTCGAGGCGCCGCCGGCGATGTCGACGCCATCCTCGCCGGCTGTCTCACTCGCCTGCGCGTAGGCGGCCTCGAAGCCCTCGGTGACGAAGTGGAAGCTCGTGCCGCCTTCCATCTCGATCGGCTCGCGGGCGTGGTGGGTGAGGACGAAGACCGGCGCGTGGTACGGCGGCTCGGGGCCCCACCATCCATCCCAGTCCTGGTCCCACTCGCCGCGGATCGGCCCGAACATGTTGCGGCCCATCACGTAGGCGCCACGCGGTCGCATGAGCCAGCCCTCCGCCGTCGCGTCGGCGTCGTTCGCGCGCTCGTCGCCCAGGTGCCAGGCATGGACCTCCCTGCCGCGTTTCCCCAGGGGGTTGTCCTGGCTCTGGTCCGGCCCGGCGACGAAGCCGTCGAGGGAGATCGACATGTGGCAGGTCGTGTCCGGCATCGCCCCGGAGTCTGAACCAATCGGCCGGACCGCGCGCCGGCCTCAGTGCTTGGGCTTCTTCTTCACCGTCCAGATGTACTTGGCGGTCGGCCCGGCTCCGCCGGCGCCGACGGCCCGCACCTGGAGCGTGTGCTTTCCCTTCTTCAGCTTCTTCAGCTTCAGCGGCGACTTGCAGGCGGCGAACGCCTTCTTGTCGAGCTTGCATTCGAATCCGGTCGAGTCGGCGGCGCTGAACTTGAAGGTGGCGACGTTGCTGGTCGTCTTCGCCGCCGGGCCCTTGGCGAACTTCACGCTGCCGCCCGGCTTCGGCGCCGGCTTGTCGCCTTCGATCGGCGGCGCAGGGGGTGCGGGCGGCGGCGCGTGGGCGATCAGGTTGACCTCGGTTCCGCCGTACTGGACGTCGTAGCCGTTGCCGCCATGCAAAGCGGTCGCCGCGAAGGTGCCCTCGAGCGAGCCGCCGGTGAGCACCTGGAACGCCTGCCCGCCGGCCGGGGTGAAGCCGCTCGTGGTGACGTCGAGCGTGCCGTCCAGGGTCGCTTTGCCGCTCACCGCGAGGCGCGAGTAGCCGCTGCCCTGGGCGGCGCCAGCGATCTCGGCCGCGAGTGTTCCCGCGGCGCCCTGGCTGTAGTCGCCGGTGATCGTCATCACTCCGGGGGAATCGCCCGGATGGACCGTGCCGCCGGTGTTGTTGACCGTCGAGGCGGTGACGCTGCCGCTGCCGCGCAGGGTTCCGCCGGCGAGGTTCACCGCCTGGTTCGTGGTCAGCCCGCCGTCGACCACCAGTTGGCCACCGGTCTGGTTGAGCGCCTCGCCGAAGGTGAGGGTTTTCCCGGAGGCGACGCTCAGCGTGCCCGAGTTGGCAACTCGCAGGGACGAGCCATTGGTGGAGGCGCCGATCGCGATCGTCCCCGTGTTGGTGATCCCTTGGCTCAACGTGCGTTCGCCGCCGGTGCCGGGCAGCACTTCGATCGTGCCCGAGTTGACCAGCGAGGTCGGCGAGGTGTCGTAGGCGGTCAGTTCGGACTTCCCGGGAGCGCTGACGCTGGTCAGTCGGATCGTGCCTTTGTTCTCGGCGGTCCCGCTGGCGGCCGAGCTGACGCCGAGGCGCGCCTGTTCCCCGGCGCCCTCGAGGACCACGGTGTTGCCGGCACCGATGTCGTCGACCATGTCGCCGAAGCCGTGGTAGACGAAGGTGCCACTGCCGCCTGACAGCGCCAGCGCCCTGCCGGTCAGGACGGGCGGGTTCCCGGTGAAGATGCCGCCGCTGACCGAGAAGAGCGAGTTGCCGGATGCGGTCAGGGCGCCGTTGACGGCGGTCGTGCCGCCGGTCTGGCTGAACGGCGAGCCGCCCAAGGAGAACGTCTTGCCCGCGTCGATCCCCAGCGCGCCTTCGTTCTTCAGTGAGAGCGAGCTCGAGCAGCAGGAGCCGTCGGTGTCTGCCCCGATGTGGATCGTGCCGGTCGGGCCGTTGGTGATCCCGAGGCCGAGCGAGCGGCCACCGCCGGCGCCGGTCAGCACTTCGATCGTTCCGGCGTTGACGAGCGAGCCGGCGGAGGCGTCGTAGGCCTGGAGTACCGCGTTGTGGGCGGTGCTTGAGCTGGTCAGCTGGATAGTCCCCGCGTTGGTCGAGTGGTTCGCCGCTTCGCGGAAGAACAGCTGCGCTTCTTCGGTGGGGGTGGCTTCGCCGATCACTTTGATCTGCGCACCGATGTCGGTCCCGAACGAGGTCTGGCCGTGGATCAGGAAGGTGCCACTGCCGCCGGAGGGACTGACGGTGAAGGGGCTGGTCAAGACCGGAACGGTGCCGGTAAAGTTGCCGCCGCTGAGGGTGAAGTCCGTCCCGGGCATGTTCATCGAGCCGTTGACGTCGGTCGTTCCCGAGGTCTGCGTGAACTTCTCTTTCGCGGTCAGTGTCTTGCCCGCGGCGATGTCGATCGTCCCGCCGGCGTTCTTCAGGTGGTTGCCGCCGCAAGAGTGGACGCTCGTGACTTCGGCATCGGTGTTGAAGTCGATCGTGCCCTTGTTTTCGAGCGTGCCCTGGATCGTCCGCGGGCCGCCGGTTCCCTCGAAGCCGATCGTTCCTTCGTTGACGAGCGCGGGGGAGTCGCCCGCGCAGAGGCTGGTCCCGGCGAGGTGGTTTGGGTCGTCGCTGCTGAACACGATGCGCCCGTTCGGCCCGACGCTGCCGCCCGCGATCGAGAGGCTCGCGCCCGCGGTCTGGTTGTTGGCTTCGGTACCGGTCACGGCGATCGTCTGCTGGCCGGAGGCGCCGCCCAGAGTCAGGTTGCCGGCGCTGGCGATGCCGTTGTTGAAATTCGTCGGGAACGCCTTGACCGTGACCGTGTAGGTGCCGTCGGCCGTGATGCAGGCGTTCGGGTGGGCTCCGCCGGGCAGGCCGTTGCTCCAGTTGGCGGGCACCGTCCATTCGCCGCTGCCGCCCGTCCAAGTGGTGTCGCAGGTCGCTGCCGAGGCCGAGCCGACCGGGCCGGCGATCAGGGCGAGGAGCGCGCCGAGCGCGACCAGGGTCGTGGCGAGGGTCGCGTTCGTACGTTTGCGCGCACGCTGCGCCTGGCCGGCTTGCTGATTCGAATTAGACACTTCTCCCCCGATGCCTTATGTGTGGTGGACGATGACTTATGAGTGGACGATGGGGTCACTCTAAGCGGGTTCGGAAGCGTCGACAAATCGATGTGGGTAGGAAAAAGGTTGGTGGGCCCGGCCCGGCTCACCGCCCGGAAACAATCGGCAGTACAGATGGTTAGCCGTCCTGTACATCGGGAATAGTCCGGCTAGGCCGATCTGATGGAGACCTCTGGTGACTACATTGAGCGCCGCGTCGAACGGGTGCAGTTCGAAACCGACAGCCACCTGATCGTCGGCAACGTCACCCTGCCGCCGGAGGGGTACCAGAGTCGCTTCTCCGACTCGCTCAACCGCGCCGACATCGAGTTCATCCCGATCGTCAACTGCGAAATCACGCCGATCGACGGCGGCGAGGCGGTCACGCGGGACTTCCTGGTCATCGGCAAGGCCCACGTCCGCATGGCCTTCCCGCTCGAAGAGGTCCTCTCGGACTAGGCCGTGCGCTGCCGCCCGCGCCGGCCCTCGCGCCAGGAGCCGACGTCAAAGAGGAAGGCGAGGATGACGATGAACCACTCGAATCCGTCGACGCCCCGGGTGCCCGTGTTCCACATCACGGTGTAGGCCAGCGTCGTCCAGGGCAGCAGGAAGAAGCCGAGCACCGGGACCAGCCAGCCGCCGTCAAAGGCGCGGCTCAGCCAGGCGCCCTCGAACACCCAGACGCAGAACAGCGCCAGGCGCGGTGAGATCAGGGCGAATAGAACGAGGAAGCAGCCGATGCCCGGACGTTACCGTGGAGTGGCATGAGCGAGAAGTGGACAGCCCGAGACATCCCCGATCAGGCCGGGCGCACGGCCGTCGTAACCGGCGCGAACAGCGGCCTCGGCGAGGTCGTCGCGCGTGAGCTGGCCCGGGCCGGGGCGACGGTCATCCTCGCCTGTCGCGATACCGCCAAGGCGGAGGGCGTGGCGCGCTCGATCGAAGCGGAGAGCCCGGCTGCGGACCTCTCGGTCGAGGAGCTCGACCTCGCCAGCCTCGCCTCGGTCCGGGAGGCGGCCCGGCGGATCTCCTCGGGAAACCAGGGGGTCGACCTGCTGGTCAACAACGCCGGCGTGATGGCCTCGCCGCGGCGGCAGACCGCGGACGGCTTCGAGATGCAGTTCGGCATCAATCACCTCGGCCACTTCGCCCTCACCGGCCTGCTGCTCGGCGAGCTCGATGGCCGCGAGGGCGCCCGCGTCGTCACGGTCAGTAGCACCGCCCACAAATTCGGCCGCATCTCTTTCGGCAACCTCCAGGGGGAGAGCCGCTACTTCCGCTGGCTCGCCTATGGGCAGTCGAAGCTGGCCAACCTCCTCTTCGCTCTCGAGCTCGAGCGGCGGCTGCGGGCCGCCGGTTCGGGTGTGAGCAGCCTCGCCGCCCATCCCGGCTACGCCGCCACCAACCTGCAGTCGGCGGCGCCACCCGCCCTCGACCGGGTCGTCCTCTCCGTCGCCAACCGGGTCTTCGCTCAGAGCGCCGAGATGGGGGCGCTGCCGATTCTCTACGCGGCGACGCGCAGCCACCTGCAGGGCGGCCTCTTCGTCGGCCCGGACGGCTTCGAGGAGCAGCGCGGGTATCCGAAACTGATGCGGCCGACGGGCGCGGCGCGCAACGAGGAGTCGGCGCGGCGGCTGTGGGAGGTCTCCGGGGAACTGACCGGCGTGTCTTACCTGTCGGCTCCGGTCGCCGCGGCGGGCTAGCCCAGCGTCACCTTGACCTTGGCACCGGGCGCCTTCAGCGTTCCCGGCTTCGGCTTCTGCTTGGTCACCTTGCCCGAGTTGCCCGCGATTCGCTTGACGTGCCCGAGCTTGCAGTGCGCGGCCTTCAGCTTCTTGCGCGCCGCCTTCGTCTTTTTGCCGGTCAGGTTCGGCACCTTGCATGCCTGATAGGCGAGGGTTGTCGTCGCCACCGCCGTCCCGGCCGGCGTGGTCACCGAGACGGCCGCCGCCCCTGGCTTCGGCACCGCCGGTGCGACCACGCTCAGCTTCGCTTCCGATTCCGTGGTGAAGGGCACCGGGACACCGCCGATCGCGACCGTCGAGACGCCGACGAAGTTGGATCCTTCGATTGCGATCACGGTCCCGCCCTTGAACGAAGCCCGGCCGGGGGTGATCGCGGTGATCGAAGGCGCCGGCTGGATGTCGGCGTTGAGCGCCAGCTCCAGTTGCTCGGCTTTGACCGGCGGGACCAGGGTCACCCCGTCGCCGAGGAACGGGCTCCAGCCGGTGACACCGGCGCCGGTGTCTAGGCGGCTTCCGTAGTTGCCTTCGTCGCTCACGTCGAGGCCGATCGCGTCGCCGGCCTGAATCGGCAGGTTGACCGGGAATTCGCTCAGGCCGCCGGTTTTTTTGGCGATGACCTCCTCGGGGCCGGTGCCCGCTCCGGTGAACGCTCCTCCGGCGGCCGGGCGGAGGACCCGGATCCGGTAGCGACCCTGTTCGTCGAGCTCGATCGCTCGCCAGCGGACCAGGAGGCCGCTGACCGGCGATCGGACCAGCGCCCCGGGCTCGGAGAGGGCGGTCTGAACGAGCGTGTAGTCGTCCTCGAGCTCGTTTTCTTTGAATTCGCCGGTGAGCGGCGAGCCGATCGTGATCAGCTTGGCGCCGGCGACCGGAGCGAAGGCCAGGGCCGCGAGGAATAGGGCCAGGAGGGCTGCGAAACAGCGGCGCATCCAAACAGCCTAGCGACGGCCGAATGCGCTTCCGACATCCACCTCGAGGAGAGCTCGGCGCGGCGGTTTAGTCGCCTCTCCGTGGCGCCTTATTCGTCGTATGAACGAAAAAGGCGCCAATTTGCCGCCCCGGTGAGGCGTGTCGTGTATAGCCGCCGCTGTGGCGGATCGCGGCCGGGCTGGACAGCCTCTGTACGGTTGATGTATGAGCGGAATAGGAAGGTTGATGACCATGCTTAACCCCCAGAAGTCCCAGATGCCGTCCGCCGAGGACGCCCTCCCCGGCCGCAGCGAGCCGGCCTTCGAGATACCCGAGAAGAACGCCGTCCTGGGCACGCCGATCCAGCCGCCGTTCCCGGAGGGGATCGAGGTCGCCTACTTCGCCCTCGGCTGCTTCTGGGGAGCGGAGCGCCTCTATTGGAAACTCGACGGCGTCTACACGACGGCCGCCGGCTACGCGGGCGGGACGACGCCGAACCCGACCTACGACGAGGTCTGCGGGGGCAAGACCGGCCACGCCGAGGCCGTCCTCGTCGCCTTCGACCCGACGAAGGTCTCCTACGCGGACCTGCTCAAGGTCTTCTTCGAGGAGCATGACCCGACCCAGGGCATGCGCCAGGGCAATGACGTCGGCACCCAGTACCGCTCCGCCATCTACTTCACCAACGATGCCCAGAAGGAGACCGCGGAAATGGCGCTCACCGCCTACGACGAGGACCTCCGCGCCGCCGGCCGCGAGCCGGTCACGACTGAAGTCGAGCCGGCCGGCCCGTTCTACTACGCCGAGGAGTACCACCAGCAGTACCTGCACAAGGTGCCGAACGGCTACTGCGGCCTCAAAGGCACCGGCGTCTCCTGCCGCATCCCCAGCGCCGCCGCCTAAGCCGGGCAGCCCGGCCGGGCCAAGTCGCCGGGGCCGCGGGAGGCACTAGCATCCCGCGCCGGTGACCCCCTCCCTCGCCTCCTATATCGGTGGCTGTTTTGCCGTGATCGGCATCGTCGCCGCCGTCGGCCTCGGCGGCTACTGGCTGCGGCGCTGGATCGTGCCGGAATTCTCCGGCGCCCTGGCGCGGCTCGCCGACGCGACGATCGCCGTCGGCCTGCTCGTTCTCTCACTCGAGCTCCTCGGCACGCTCAGCATTCTTCGCCTCGGCTGGATCGTCGTCGTCTGCATCGCCGTCGGGCTCGGGGCTGCCGCGCTCGGCTGGCGCATGGCGCCGAAGGACGACCGCTCGGTGGGTGCCCCGCAGGTGCAGAACATCGCGCTCCTGATCGCTCTCGGCGTCGCTTCGTTCACCGTCGCCGAGTGGACCTTCCCATCGCAGCTCAGCCTCGACCAGGGCATGTTCGGCGGCGACACCACCTGGTACCACATGCCCTTCGCGGCGACCATGGCCCAGGAGGGGTCGACCGTCCACCTCCACTTCACCGACCCGCTGCGCCTCGCCGCCTGGTTCTACCCGCAGAGCTCCGAGCTGATCCACGGGGCCGGGATCGTGCTCTTCAAGACCGACTGGCTCTCGCCGCTGATCAACCTCGTCTGGCTCTCGATCGCGCTGCTCGCCGCCTGGTGCATGGGCCGGCCCTACAAGGTGGGACCGGCGACGCTGGTCGCGGGCGCGATCATCCTCGACGCGGGGGTGATGATCGAGACCCAGCCCGGCGAGGGGCGAAACGACATCATGGGCCTCGCCTTCCTGATCGCCTTCGCCGCCTTCCTGATCAACGGACACCAGCGAAGAGCCCCGGACGCCGGAGCGGTCCAGGACGCGCCCGAGCGCGACGCGCCGCTGCTCGACAAGGGCCCGCTGGTCGTCGCCGGCATCGCCGCCGGCCTGGCGGCCTCGGTCAAGTACACGTTCCTGATCCCGGTGGCGGCGATCACCCTCGGGGTGATCATCTTCAGCGGCAAGGGCAGGCGCCTGACGACAGCCTGGGTGCTCGGGCTCTCGGCCTTCGTGGTCGGCGGCTACTGGTACGTGCGGGCGGCGATCAAGACCGGCGGCAACCCGATTCCCTACTCCGGCTTCGGGCCACTGCACCTGCCGCAGCCCGACCAGATGCCGCTCGACCCGCGGCCTCGCTTCGCAGTCGCCCACTACCTGACCAACCCGACGATCTACCGCAAGTGGTTCTTCCCCCAGCTCGACAACGCCTTCGGGCCGCTCTGGCCCCTGATCCTGATCGTCGCCGTCGCCGCCGCGATCTTCCTCGTGGTCCGCTCGCGCAATCGGATCGTCCAGGTGCTCGCCGCGGCCGCGCTGCTCACCGCGTTCGTCTACGTCTTCACGCCGCTCACCGCCGCCGGGCAGGAGAACTCGCCGACCGGCTTCTTCACCAACACCCGGTATCTCGTTCCAGGCCTGGTGCTGGCGATGACGATGCTGCCGATCGCCAGGCCCCTGCGCGCCCCCGACGGCCGCGCCCGGATGACCTTCTACTTCCTGCTCGCGGTCTACGCGATCACGGTGCTGACGACACCGCGCTGGTATCCGGGCTACATCATCGGGACGATCTTCCTCACCCTGGCGCTGGTCTGGGCGCCGGGAGGGCTCGGGGTTGCGCGCAGCCGGCGAATCGTCACCCGCGCCCAGGTCGCGATCGGGATCGGCGCGGTGCTGCTCCTGGCGGTCGTCCTCGGCCGCGCCCAGGAGACCCAGTACTACAAGCACCACTACACCGAAGTCGACCACTTCCTCCAGGAAGGAGGGCCGAAAAAGGCCTACACCTTCGCCCGCAAGCAGCACGACAAGCGGATCGGGATCGCCGGTTCCGGCGAGATCTTCTTCGGCCAGTACGGCTACTACGGAGAGAACCTCGACAACGAAGTCCAGTACATCGGCGCCGAAGGACCGAACGGCACCTACCGCCTGCCCACCTCATGCCGCCAATTCAGGCGGCTGATCAACGAAGGCGAATACGACTTCCTGATCCTCAGCAAGTTCACGATGGACACCGAAGAAAGCCCGTACTGGTATCCGATCTACGCCTGGATCAAGAAAGACCCGGCGCTCGAACTGCTGATCGAAGAGCCGATTGTCGAGCCCGAGCCCGACTACGTCTACAAGGTCAAGGGCGAGCTCGACCCCTCGGCCTGCAAGCCGGAATAGGCGACCTCAGGCGGCCGCCGCCTCGGCGTGCTCGCGGATCAGCTCGGCCGAGCGCCGTGGCTGCTCCCACCAGAAGAGGTGGCCGACGTCGTCGAGGAGCTCGAGGCGGCTGCCCGGCGCCAGCGACGCGATCAGCTCGCCGTTGCCGACCTTGATCAGGCGGTCGGCTTTCCCGTGGATGACCAGCGGCGGCGGCCTCAGGCCGCCGAGCCGGGCGCTGGTGTCGTGCTCGGAGCAGGCCCGCATCTGGTTGAGGACGATCGGCTGCGGGGCGGGAAGCGCCGAGGCCATCTGCTCGAAGGCGGCAAAGCGCGAGTCGTCTTCGCGGAAGGCGGGGGAGAGGTTGATCTCCCACATCGCGCGCAGCACGGCTTCGCGGTCGCCCGAGGCGTAGGCCGCGCCGAGCATCGTCAGGTCGTCGCGGTCCATCAGCGTTCCGTCGGGGCCCCCGCAGAAGGTCGCGCCCAGGGTCAGGCTGCGGACCCGCTCCGGAACGGCGAGGGCGAGCTCCTGGGCGATCGCGCCGCCCATCGAGATGCCGACGATGTGGGCCTTCTCGAGCCCCAGCGCGTCGAGCAGGGCCGCGGTGTCACCGGCCATGTCCGCGATCGAGAATGGCGGCTCGGCGCGCCCGGATTCGCCCATGCCCCGGTTGTCGAAGACGATGCACTCGAAGTCGCGCTCGAGCGCTTCGATGAAGGGCCGGCCCCAGGCGAGGTGCGTCGCGCTCATCCCCTGGATGAGGAGCATCGGCTCGCCGCTGCCGCTGCTGCCGTAGCTGAGCTCGGTGCCACCGGCGTCGATCGCCTGCATCAGCAATCCGCTCGCTTTTGGAAGTCCTGGAGCTGCTCGGCCTGCGATTCGCTGATCTTTTCTTCCCGCAGGAGGTCGACGGGATCGTGCGCGCAGAGCTCTCGCTTCATCTGGATGGCGTTCCCTTCGACTTCGCAGGTACGCACTTCGGTCGTCTTCGCGATTTCCGCGGCTCGGCCGGAGAGCGCCCCGGACTTCACTTCGGCTTCGCGCCTCGCCTCCGCGGCCGGGTCGGCCTTGCATTTGCCGTCGGTGAGCGGAACCCCGGTGGTCGGAGATTCAGTCGTCTCACTGTCACCTCCGCCGCAGCCTGCGACGGCGGTGAGCACGACGAGAACGGCCCCGATCGCCAAAGCACCTCTCATGGCGATGGACCCTAAGGAAAAAGCGCCGACGACCGAGGCCCACCCCAACGGGGGCCCCGGCCACCGACTAACCCGCTGCTAGTCGCAGGGGTGCGAGAACACTTCGGAGAGAATCGCCGGGAAGGCGGAATCTCCACTGCCACCACACTTGTCGATCTGAGTCAGCTCGGCGACCGTGCCGAGGGTCTCGATCGTGGGGTCTACGTACTCTGCCTTCATTACGCCTCCAAATATTGGACTGGACGAAGGTCAAAGGCTAGGCACCCCACCGAGCACTGACCGCGCTTCAGGTACGAGTTTTGGACGATTGGCAGCCTACGTCGACCTAGCCGCGGCGCAGCCAGGACAGCCAGCGACGCCGCTTGCGGTGGCGGTCCTGCTTCTTTCTCTCCTTGACCGCCGACTCACGCTCGCTCCGCGGAGCGAACATCTCGGAAACCGACTCATTTGGCTTTCCGGGCATCGTTCGTGCTCAGGGTTTTGCGGCTCTGGGGGTCAGCGAGCAAATGTTCGCACCGGGGTCAAGCGGCGGGCCGACTGAATTCCGTGCGGTGAGCTGCACACGGACCGGGTTTGACGCGTCTACGCTAATGACCCTGCCCCCGTAGCTCAGCGGACAGAGCGTCGGACTTCTAATCCGAGGGTCGCTGGTTCGAATCCAGCCGGGGGTGTGACCCGACGAAATTAGTCCTTTTCGTCCTCGGTCTCCGGCGGCTTCCGGCTTAGGCTTGCCCCATGAAGGCATACGCAGATCCCAAAATTGAGACGCTCGGCACGGTCGCCGAGCTGACCCAGATCGACAAGTGCGGCGGCAGCGGAGATTCCGCTTTTCCGGCGATTCTGTCTGAAGTTTTCGCTCACCCGTGCGGTGGCGATTCCTGATCGACGGTCCCTTCGGGGACACCTGGTCAGTTCGAGGAGCCGGTTAGCGAAAGCGCCGGCTCCTCTCTTTTGCCCGCCCGATGCGTCCCGGCGCTGAAAAACGGGGACCGCACTGGGTACGTCTTCGTTCTTCCTCTGACCTAGCCGCTACTCTTGCCGAGCGGGCGTGTCTTACTCGTGTATATGATCGTTTCGGCTCGGGGGACCAAGCGAGCCAGGGACGGGCAACCTTTTCGGGAGGAGAGAGATGAAGGCAGGGATCAAGCGGCCGAAGCCGGCACTGGTGATAGCGATCATCGCGCTGGTTGTGGCGCTCACAGGGACGGCCTTCGCCGCGCTCGGAAAGAACTCGGTCGGCTCTCGTCAGCTGAAGAGCCAGGCGGTGACCGGTAACAAGTTCGCCGACAACTCGGTCAACACCGACAAAGTCTCCCGGAAGACGATCGACGGCCAGAACATCGATCTCGCCAGGCTCGGCACCGTTCCAGGTGCCGACAGCGCCGTGCACGCGAGTAACGCGACGACGCTGAACGGCCACACGGTGGCCTGCCCCGGCGGTTCCAAGCTTGTCCGCGGTCTCTGCTTCGACACCAGCCCCAGCGGCCCGGTGCTCGGCGTCAAGGCCGCCGCCGACGGTTGCGCCGCAAAGGGCGGCAGCCTGCCCACCGTCGAGGAGCTCGAATCGGCCCGCACGGCGGTCGCCCTCGGCGACGGCACCGGCACCCACTCCGAGTTCACCGACTCCTACTACTACGACCTCCGCGGTCCCGAAACCGGAGAACCGGCCGGGCCGAAGCTCTTCCAGGAGACCATCGTCGTGAACCAGGGCGGCGCGAAACGGGTCATCAACGAAAACCCGGAACACCAGCTCAAAGCCGAATACGAGTACATCTGCTCGTATCCGCTGGTTCGATAGCGCCTGTCGGCCCGCCGGTACCCGGAGGTCTAGGCCTCCATCCGGGCCCCGACCTCGAAGCGGTCGACTGATGCCCGGCGGCCCATGCCGCCGCCGGGAGGGCTCATCGAGTTCAGCGTCTCGTCTCCCTGGCGATAGTCGTCCTCGGTCTCGAAGAGCGTGATCGCGATCGACCTGCCGCCCTCCTTGTCGATCAACAACATGAACTCCTTGGCGGGCACACCCTCGGGCGGCCCCTCGTTGGCCTCGGCCTGAGCGCGGATTCCGGCTGCGGCTTCCTCGAGGGCGGCAGCATCGGCGCCATCCCAGGTTGCGACTCGTGCGTACATCTCGTCCTCCTCGTGTAGGTCCCCGGCAGCGCGAGCCTATCGCCGGGCGAGCTCGGCGACTGCTGTACGCCGATCCCGATCGACAGGCCGGGCGAGTTGGCGCGACTGATAGGGGAGTTCGCCGGATAGCCTCCATCGCTTGAGCTGCGCAGTCGTCCTCTTCAACCGCGACCTCCGCCTGCGTGACCATCCGGCCCTGTCCGCCGCGGTCGGCGAAGCGGATTCCCTGGTCCCACTCTTCGTCTTCGACGACGCGTTGCTCGCCGGCCGCTGCGGGTCGCCGAATCGGGTTGCGCACCTTCACGATTGCCTTGTCGACCTCGACGGGTCGTTGCGGGCGCGCGGGGCTCGTCTGGTGACCCGGCGGGGGGACCCGGTCGACGAGGCGCTGCAGGTCGCCGCCGAAGCGGGCGCCGGGGCGATCCACTTCAGCGAGGACGTCAGCGGCCACGCCGCTCGCCGTGAACGGCGGCTGCGCGAGGGCTGCGCGCGGGAGGGGATCGAGCCTCGCTCCTTTCCCGGCCTGATGGTCGCCGAGCCGGGTGCGGTCCTGCCGGCCGGCGGCGACCACTACCGGATCTTCACCCCCTACTGGCGGGCCTGGAGCGAGTTGCCGAGGCGATCCGTGCTGCGGGCGCCGCGACGGTTGTCGATGCCGTCCTCGGTTCGGGTCGGGCGGCTGCCGAGACCGGGCGCGCTTGCGCCCGGCAGGCCGTCTCCCGACCTGATCGCGGGCGGCGAGGGGCCCGCCCAGAAGCGGCTCGAGCGCTGGCTGCGCGCCGGCCTCCACGATTACGAGGAGCGCCACGACGACCTCGCCGGCGCGGCGACCTCGCGGCTCAGCGGCGATCTGCACTTCGGCTCGCTCTCGCCCAACGCGGTGTGCGAGCGCGCCGCGGGCCGACCGGGCGGTGCCGCCTTCGTCCGCCAGCTCTGCTGGCGGGACTTTCACCACCAGGTCCTCGCCGCCCGCCATGAGCTGCCGCGCGCCGACTACCGCAAGCGGGGCCGGCGTTGGCGTCGCGACAAGGGGCAGGTCGACGCCTGGAAGGAAGGGCGCACCGGGATGCCGGTGGTCGACGCCGGCATGCGCCAGCTCGTCCGCGAGGGATTCATCCACAACCGCGCCCGCCTGCTGGTGGCCTCGTTCCTGACCAAGACGCTGCGGCTCGACTGGCGGATCGGCGCGGCCCACTTCGAAGAGCTGCTCGCCGACGCCGACCTCGCGAACAACAGCGGCAATTGGCAGTGGGTCGCCGGAACCGGCAACGACACGCGGCCCAACCGCGTCTTCAACCCGCTGCGCCAGGCGCTTCGTTTCGACCCCGAGGGCGACTACGTGCGCCGCTATGTGCCGGAGCTGCGGGGGGTTGAGGGGCGCGCCGTCCACGAGCCCTGGAGGCTCACGGCGGAGGTCCGCGAGGGCCTCGACTACCCGGCGCCGATCGTCGAGCCGCCCGCGTGAAGTCCTGGAAACTGCCGCTGATCGTCGCCGCGATCGCGGTCCCGATCGTCGCCGGTTTCTCGGTGGGCGGCGGCGGCGGGCTCGCCGTCGGCTCGATCGCGGTCGTCGTCCTGGTTCTCTACGCGGTGGCGCAGCGCCCCCGCGGGCGGATCGAGTCGGCGGCGACCACCGATCCCCGCCGTCACGTGCTGCTCGTCGTCACCGCGCCGGTCGAAGAGCCGCAGGCGGTGGCGAGGATCGTCGCGGCCGCCGGCCTCGGCGAGGCCGGCACGGAGGCCGCCGACATCCTCGTTCTCGCCCCGGCGCGGATCGGCTTCCTCGATCGGTGGGCCTCCGACCTCGAGCCCGCGCGGCAGGCCGCGCAGCGGAGCCTGGTGGCGACGGTCGCGGCGTTGGCCAAGGCCGGCGTGAAGGCGGAGGCGCGGGTCGGCGACGAAGACGTCGTCCAGGCGGTCGAGGACCAGCTGCAGACATACCCGGCTACCGACGTCGTCCTGGTCAGCGGCGGCGAGGACCCGGCCGCCGACGACGACGCCGCCGGCGAACTCGACTCCCGCCTCGCGGCGGGCTTCGAGCGCGTGCTCCTGAGCTGAGGGACGGACCCGCTCAGCAGGCGTGCGGCCGGGCCTCGCTGCGCACCACTTCGAAGGCCGAGCCGGGGATGCGCTTGAGCTGGTTGAGGTTCTCGTCGTCCCAGCGGCGGTCGCTGCTGCCGCTGAAGTACCAGTCGGAGCCGTTGTCGGCGACGATCATCCCGTAGTGCTTCAGGGCGGTGGCGATCACCTTGGCGCCGCCGCTGAAGCTGCCGAGGCCGAAGCCGGCCTTCAGCCTCAGGCGGGTTCCCATGGCCGGGGCGGCGGCATCGCCGGTGTCGCCGGCGCAGTGCGAGGCGGGGTGGATCCAGGCCTCACGGGTGCTGTCGAAGGTCACCCTGATCGCATGGTCGAGGTGCCCGGAGGCGACCTCGTCGTATCGGACCAGGCCGGGGAAGATCGGCAGCCCGGCGGCGTCGGCCGAGGTCCAGCCATCGGTTCGGCGCGCCGCCGAGCGTAGGTCCCAGGCGGTGCCCGAGTCGGCGTTCCAGTGCGGCTTGCCGCCGCCCTCGGGGAAGGCGCGGTAGAGCTCGTAGAGCCGGCAGGCGGACCTGTCGACGACCACCACGTGACGATCGCCATCGCTTTTCGCGCCACCCTCGACCGGCGCTCCCGCCGGCACCGGGAACGGTCCCCTGTCGCTCTCGTCGCCGTAGGCGGTGTAGTGGATCGCCAGTCTGGGCTGCCCGGCGCCGACCACCGAGTAGGGGAAGCCGTAGGTTCGCGGCGAGCCGAAGTCGGGGTGGAGGTGATCGCCTCCGTGGGCGTCGATGTAGGCGATCGTCGCCGCCGACCCGACCGCCCGTGGCGCCTTCGAGATGTCCTGGTTCCAGGCGGTCTCGTCGTCCTGCGAGGGGGCCCGCGCCGGCAGCGATGCGGCCGGCGCCGGGAAGACCGTGCATTCGCCGAGCGCCGGGTAGGGGCCGGCCGCGGTTCCGGGAGAGGCGAGGACGGCGACGGAGAGGGCTATCGCGCCGAGGCCGAGGAGCGCTCCGGCGGTCCTCACCCGTCGGGAGCGCGGTCGCGGACCGTGAGCCGGCCGATGTCGACCTCGTCGACCTCGAGCCGGCCGATCTTGGCCCGGCCGATCGAGAGGCGCCCGACGCTGAGCCGGCCGATCGCGAAGCCGCCGATGGCCGCTGCGCCGACGGCAAGGGCACCGACCGCGGCCCCCCACGTCGCCGTGGCGCCCGTGGCCGCCGCCCCGGTCGCCGTCGCGGGACGGGCCTCGGGCTTGAAGGTCGCGATCTTCGGGAACCTCGACATCGCGCCAACCGTAGCGCGGCTACCCTCTCGCCTCTTGCCGACCCTGCTGACCCTCATACACGCGTCCTGGGAGAACCCGCACCGGATCCTCGATGCCTTCGGCGACGACGTCGATGTGCTCGAGGTCGAAGCGCTCGCCGGCGACCCACTGCCCGACCACGACGACGTCGACGGTGTGGTCGCGATGGGTGGGCCGATGAACGTCGATGACGTCGCGGCCCACCCGGCGCTGGCGGCCGAGCGCGAGTGGCTCGCCGAGGCGGTGCGGCGGGGGATGCCCGTGCTGGGAATCTGCCTCGGAGCTCAGCTGCTGGCGCGGGCGCTGGGCGCCGAGGTGAGGCCGGGGAAGCGGGCCGAGATCGGCTTCGCCCACGTCGACGTCCACGACCCGACCGACCCGATCATCGGCGGCCTGGCGCCGCGTGCGGACGTCCTGCACTGGCACGGAGACGTGTTCGACCTTCCCGCTGGGGCGGAGTCGCTGGCCTCCTCGGCCCTGACCGAGCATCAGGCATTCCGGATCGGCCAGGCCTGGGGAATCCTGTTCCACCCGGAGGCCGATGCGGCCCTGGTCGAGGCCTGGCTCGAAGTCCCGCAGATGGTGATGGAGGCCGGCCGGGCGGTCGGTCTGGGCGCCTCGGGGCTGCTGCCCTCGCAGGCCGAGGAGCTCGAGGCGGATCTGGTCGGCCGCACCACCCACGGCTTCCACGCCTTCGCCGAACTGGTCGAAGCTCGCGGCTAGGAGCCGAGCGAGATCACGTGCGCCGTGCTCGGCGCGACGCCGCCCTCGAGCACCTCGAGGTAGGCGCGCTCGACGCCCTCGAAGCCGCTCTCCTCGGTCGTCTCGAGCCAGCCCGCCGTCCATTCGCAGAAGGGCTGCCAGGCGGCGGAGACCCGCTGCTCGAGCTCGACCCTGCCCCAGTCCTCGGCGCGCTTGGCGACCCGGGTGGGAGCGAAGAAGAAGGTGGGGGTAGGCCCGGGCAGCTCGCCCGCGGCGGCACCGATGTCCTCCCAGTGAGTGACGCCGACCGCCATATCGTGAACCAGCGCGTCGCCGAAGTGTGCGTGGACGGCGGCGCGGATCCCGGCGTCGCCGGAGAAGTCGACGTAGGTGGCGGGCCCCGGCTCGAGCGAGCCGATCGTCTCGTAGGGAACGGTGCTGTCGTAGATGCCGAGCCCTTCGACAAAGCTCGCGTTGCGGGTGGAGGTGAGGCCGACCAACTCGACCCCGTCGCGCTGCGCCAGCAGGTAGGCGGCCGCGATCGCAGTCTTGCTCGAGGCGCTGGACATCAGAATCGGCCCGCGGGTCGCCAGGCCCTCATCGTCGAGCTGGTCGTCGATCAGGAAGGAGGTGAAGAAGAGCGGGCGCAGCAGCATCTGGATCGCCTCGGTGTCGGCGCGGTAGAAGGGGTCGGTCTCGGTGGCCAGGTAGCGGTGGTAGGCGGAGGGCAGCTCGGCCCGGTGGGACGAGCCGTCGACGAAGCCCTGGCCATCGACGCTGACCGGGGTGACCAGGAACTGAGAGGAGGGAGGCAGGTAGCCATAGACCCGGGTTCCCGCCTCGACTCCGTCGGCCTCGCTGGCCTCAACCTCGGCGAAGCCCCAGACCGGAACCCGCCCCCAGCCGTCCTCGGAGGTCGGGAAGAAGTTCCAGTAGGACATCGCCTCGCCCATCACCGCGTAGGTGACGTTGTTGGCGGTCATTCCGAAGCGATCGACGCGGAGGAGTGCCTGGCCATCGCCGACCTCGATCGGCTCCGAATCGACCACGCGGGACTGCCGCAGGTCGTCGCGCTTGACGAGGAAGTCGCTCATCCGTCGCGGATACTCTCATGTCGATGGCGGGATTCCGACCACCCGGCCCTCGGCGGCCCGCTAGATTGGGCCTTCGCGGTGGGCGTAGCTCAGTTGGTAGAGCTCCTGGTTGTGGTCCAGGCGGTCGCGGGTTCGAATCCCGTCGCTCACCCTCGATGAAGTTCCCGCGGGAAGGCTAGGACTGGTCTAGGTCCTGCTCCCCGCTCGCGAGCGCCTGTTCCTTGACTTCCTGCATCTTTGCGCTTTGTTGTGCCTTCATCGCGGGGGCGTCGATCTCGACCTTCGAGCGGTCCTCCGGGTCATATCGGACGGGGATGAGATCGCCGACCTGAGCATGGCCGAGCTTGGAGGTCCACACGCGTCGAGTGATTTCGGCGGTCGCGCCGTCCTCGTACTTCACCCGCAAGTGGTAGCCGCATGCCTTCGTCTTGCCGGTCGAATAGCCGGACCCATAGACCTTCTTGTCAAGGACCAACGCCTGTGCCGAGACACCCTCCTGCATCAACTTTCCCCTGCCAAACATTGGTGCACCGACCTTTCTTGACCCCGCCGACCGTCTTCGATCTGAAGCGTATCCACGCGGTCGCCGGTTCGAATCCCGTCGCTCACCCTGACCGGACGGAAGGCGGACCTGACCGATCTGAGCGATGTCGGGATGCCTGCCACACGAGGAACACGGCGGCGAGCGTCCAAAGACCGGCGAGGCTCGCATTGATCAGTCGATCGTTGGCCGACAGGGCTGCAAGAGCAGCGTAGATAACGGCGAAAAGTAGATAGACAGGGACTAGCCGGCGCCGCTGCCCGGGAGAGAGTGGGCCCCGTCGTCTTGGCTCGCCTTCGTACAGCCCCAAATTCGCGTTCGCCTGTTCGGGATCGTCTCCGAACCGAGGCAGCCCACTTCGGGTGGTGTCGGAGAGGTTCCGTCTCAGCCCCAAGACCACGACCGCGGTGCCGAGCGCGATGGCGACGCACAGGGCAATCAGGTCGCTGCTCATCGGCCAAACATATCCGGGGCCCCCGGTGTCCGCCTGAAGATTCCGGAGTTTGCGGAATCGCCCCGCGCGCCCCCCTTGCGGTCTGCCGGATCCTCGCTAGGTTGCGAATTGCGACCGGGAGGGACCGGCGCCCGCGGAAGCCAAGCGGTGAATCGGTCCCGGAGGTGGCGCGACGAGCTTCTACGCGCGAAGGCTACGTGCGAGGCAGGCAACCGAGCGTCACCACCGGTCGTTTTTTCGTGCGTCGGGGGGATGGGTCACGGCCCTCATCACGCGCGCCGCGAGCGAAAGGGGCGGCGCCTCCCACTCCCGCCAATCATCGGCTGACCAGGCGTAGACGGGCGTTCCGTCCTTGACGAGCGCGGACAGCGCCGATTGGTCCAGCTCCACGGCGGACCAGTCGTAGAGACGCTGGATGCGCGGCTGGATCACGGCGAAGTCGAGCAACCGTCCGAATCTTCGCTCCGCTCGCAGGTAGTTGTCGAGGGCGTCCTCGATCGGGTAACGATCGGGCAGGACGCGGCCCATCGAGAGGAAGACGCCGGCCATCCCCAAGCGGGGGTCGCCGAGCGCTTGGCCCAGCGGAGCGAGCCGGCCGAGTGCGAGCCGGGGGGCGGAGACCAGGGAATGCGCGTAGAGCACCCGGGCGAGGACCACGTTGAGAAAGAACCGCTCCACCCGGCTCTCGCGCTCGGCGAGCTCGCGGTGCTCGAGGTAGGCGGCGACGATGCTCGCGTTGTGGGCCCGGTACCAGGTGCTCGCCGTGGGCTCGGCGACGAACTCGGACCAGAGTTCGATCGTCGGGGACGACAACGGGCCGCCGTGACCGCCGGCGCGGGCGACGGCCTCACATCCGTCCCGAAGCAATCGTTCGTTCATCGCGCGCCACCAGCGGCTGCCGGGGGGTCGTGTGTCAAGCGCGTTCAGGGTTCCTCGCTCGGCCTCCCAGCGCATGAAGGACATGGCGGCGCGCCGGAATGGAATGTGGCGGGGAGCGCGGCCGGTCGGCCCCAGGTAGGTCGCCCGGGCGAGCGCCAGTCGTCGCGCCGGGTCGTCGCGGACGGCGGCCACCTTCGCGGCGGCGACCGCGGCGGCGCCCTCATCTGTCCCGGTCGTCCTGCTCTCGATCGGCGGATTCTCCCGCGAATGAATCGAAGAGCCTTGGCGGCGGCTGCGTTAGGGTCGGGGCGGCTGTTGGGGTAGGACCTGATGAAAGACTTTGCCCTGACTCCGGCCCCATGCAAGCGCTGAGCGAACGAGACATGCGGGCGGTCCTCGACTTCGTCGGCGAGGCCTACGACGCGCAGGACCTGGCCGAATTCCGCTCGGTACTGCTACCCGGCATCCACCGTCTGGTCGCCTCCGACTACGTCGCCTACAACGAGGTCGAGGGCGGATCCCTGGCGGCGGTGACCGTCGTCTCTCCGGAACTTCCCGCCTGGGCCCGCGCGGCCTGGGAGCGGCACGCCGGCGAAAACCCCCTCCTCCAGCGCTACCTGAGAACCCGGGACGGCCGCTCGCGGCGCTTCTCCGAAGTCGGGTCGACCGCCGAGCTGCGCGCCACAGCTTTGTACGCGCAGCTCTACGGACCGATGGATCTCGAGCACCAGGTCGCGTTCGTCCTTCCCTCGACTCCCGAGCTGACGATCGGAGTCGCCCTGAGCCGCGGAGGTACCAACTACACCGAGCGCGAGCGCCGCCTGTTGGAGCTGGCCAGGCCGCACCTGATCCAGGCATACAGGTCGGCTCAGCTGCGGGAGCGCCTGGTCGGCATGCTCGAGGGCCTGCGCCAAGGCCTCGACGCCGACGGCTCGGCGATCGTCGTGGTCGACCCCGACGGTTCGGTGACCTTTGTCTCGGCCGGGGCGGCGGCATTGCTCGAGGAGGTCTCGGCGTCCCCGCCGGCGGAGGCCGGGCGACCCCTGGGGGAGCCGTTGGCGAGTTGGCTGGAGGGGGGTGGGAGCACGGCCAGGCTGCCGATCGCCGGGCAGGGCGATTCGCTCCTGGCCCGCTCGACCAAGGGGGAGGGAGGAGCGCGCGTGCTCCTGCTGGGGCGCGCCGGGCGCGTCCTCTCCCTCGAGGCCCTGCGTCAGCTGGGGCTGACCCGGCGCGAGGCAGAGGTCCTCCACGGTCTTGCCCGGGGGGAGGACGGCACTGCGCTGGCCGCCGAGCTCAGTGTCAGCCCCCGCACGGTCGCCAAGCACGTTCAGAACATCCACTCGAAGCTCGGCGTCTCGAACCGGGCCCAGGCGGTGGCGACCGCCTGGGCCGCGGCCGGCTGAAGCGCGAATCCGACACCTACGCGGTAACGCGTACCCACCCGCCGAGATCGTGAAAAGGGTGGCGGAAGGGGCAAGACCCGCTGCTAGGTTCGCCGCAGCTTTCGAGCGGGACATGTGACACGACTGGGGGGTTGCAGGTGAATCTGACGATTGCGGGGTTCGGCAAGAGGTTCGGCCTGGTCGCGGCACTCTCTTTTGCTCTCGCTGCCTACCTGGCGCCGGTCAGCTCGGCCGACACGACGATCGGCGCCAACGTCAACCAACAGACCAGCGAATCGGGCACCTGCGGTTTCGTCTCGGCGTCCGAACGGCCCTGCGTCCTGATCACAACCATCATCCCGGGCCAGACCATGACCGCCCCATGCGATGGCACCGTCACCCGCTTCCGGCTCAACGGCTTCGTCAGGCCCGCCAACCACTACACGCTTCGCGTCATCCGCATCAACGCCGACGGCACCTTCACCGGGACCGCGACCAGCGCCCCGGTCGCCCTGACCGCCGAAGGCGTCAACGAATTTCCGACCAGCCTGCCGATCTCGGCAGGCGAGACGATCGGCCTCGACTTCCTCGACTCCGGCGAAGAGCACGGCATTCGCTGGGTCGGGGGGACGGGGATCGGAGCCGCCTACTTCTACGCCTTCCCGCCAGATGGGACTCCCGGCACCCGGACCGGCCCCGCCTCCTTCTATTACCTCTTCAACGCCGACATCGCCTGCACTCCGCCGCCGCCCAGCAACGAATTCACGATCGTCAAGCTGAAGAAGACGACGGTCACCCTCAATCTCGCCTCGGCCGGTGCGGTCACCGTCGCCGACGCCACCAAATCGAAGCTGCTGAAGCCTTCGAGCGCGAGCGGCGGCCCCGGTCCGGTCAATGTGGGGCTGAAGCTGACCGGCGCCGCGAAGAAGAAGCTGAAGAAAAAGGGCAAGGTCAAGGTGAAGGCGACGATCTCCTTCACCCCGACCGGTGGCACCGCCTCGGTTCAGACCCGAAGCTTCACGGTCCGCAAGCCCAAGAAGAAGAATTAGGCGCTCGGCGCCGGTGGTCCGCTCAGGGCTTGACCGTCAAGCTCACCTTTGTCCCCGGCACCACGACCGCGCCGGGCTTCGGTTTCTGCTTGGCGACCTTGCCGGATTTCGCGGTCGCGCCCTTGCGCTTGGCCAGCCTGCCGACCTTGCAGCCCGCGGCCTTGATCCGCTTCTTCGCGGCTTTCACCTTCAGCTTGCGCAGTTTCGGGACCCTGCAGCCCAGGTAAGCGAAGGGCTGGGGCGCGGTCGCGGTTCCGGCGATCGTGGTTACGGTCACGGGGACCGGGCCGATCTTTTTGCTCGGCGGCGCGATCGCGGTGATCTGGCCGTCGGAGGAGACGTTGAAGCTGGGGGAGGGGGCCGTGCCGAACATCACCGCACTGGCGCCGGTCAGGTCGTGGCCGCTGATCGTCACCGGGGCTCCCGCCCGGATCGTGGTCGATGCCGGAGTCAGGGAGGAGATCCCGGGCGCCGGCTGGACGTCCGCGTTGAGGAGCAGCTGGAAGCCTTTGGTGGTCGAGTCCGGCGCCCGGGCGGCGCCCGGGGCGAGCCCGGGGGACCAGTAGGGGATCGAGGCTCCGCTCTGGATCAGGTAGGCGATCGAGCTGCCGTTTTCCGGTAGGTCGACGCCGATCTGCTCGCCGGCTCCGATCGGCAGCGCGGCCGGGAATTCCTGCAGCGATTTGGAGGTGGCGGTCGCGGTGGGACCGATGGCGCCGCCCGTGCTTCCGTTGAAGACCCGGAGTGTCAACGGCCCGCCGCTGGAGATGACCCGCCAGCGGACGATCACTCCGGAGACAGGGGACGTGTAGCTCGGGGCGCCCTGGGAAAAACTGCAGCCGCCCGGTACTTCGCAGGTGAAGGCGCCGCCGGAGCTGAGGCCGGTCAGGTCGGGACCGACCGTGACCGTGGAGGCCGTCGCCGCGGATGCCGACCAGAGCGACAGCAGGGTCGTGAGCAGGGCCAGGGAGACGGCGGTCGCGGCACTGCGGGTTCTTGCGCCGGCCTCGAGCACCCGGCGAAAGCTAGTTCGGCGGCGTGCCGGGGTCAACCCGGCTCGACCGATGTCTTCGCCGGGGCTAAGCTGCGCGCTTGGAGCTCGCTCCGCACGTGATCCTGATCTTCGGCGCCACCGGCGATCTCGCCCGGCGCAAGCTGTTGCCGGGATTGCTCCGCCTCTTCCAGGCAGGCCTGATGCCCGAGTTCCGGATCGTCGGCGTTTCCATGGACGAGCTCGACCAGGTCGAGTTTCAGAGCTTCTGCGCCCATGCCTGCCGCGAGTTCGCCCGCCATGCCTTTGACGAGGAGGAATGGAAGGAGTTCTCGAGGCGCCTCTCCTACGTGCCGCTCTCCGTCGCGGAGGAGCAGCTCCCCGAGGTGGTCGGGGCGGCCGCAGGCGAGCTCGGGCCGGAGGCGCGCCTGCTCCATTACCTGAGCGTGCCGCCGGAAGCCGCCGCCCAGGTGATCGAGTTGCTCGACCGCTGCGACCTGATCGAGCGCTGCCGGGTGATCATGGAGAAGCCGTTCGGCACCGACCTCGAGAGTGCCCGCCGGCTCAACGAGAGCATCCACGAGATCCTGCGCGAGGAGCAGATCTTCCGCATCGATCACTTCCTCGGCAAGGAGGCGGCGCAGAACATCCTCGCCTTCCGCTTCGCCAACGGGCTCTTCGAGCCGATCTGGAACCGCGACCACATCGATCACATCCAGATCGACGTGCCGGAGACCCTCGGGGTCGGCTCGCGCGCCGGTTTCTACGAGAACACCGGCGCCTATCGGGACATGGTCGTCACCCACCTGATGCAGATCCTCGCCTTCGTCGCGATGGAGCCGCCGACGGAGCTCGCCCCGGAGCCGATCACCGAGGAGAAGAACAAGGTCTTCCGCAGCCTGCGCCCCCTCGATCCCGACTGGGTGGTCCGCGGCCAGTACGAGGGGTACACCGACGAGCCGGGTGTCGACCCGGACTCGAGCACCGAGACCTTCGTCGCCCTGCGCAACGAGATCGACAATTGGCGCTGGAGCGGAGTCAAGTTCTATCTGCGCACGGGCAAGCGGATGGAGGAAGGCGCGCGGATCATCTCGATCGCCTTCCGCGAGCCGCCGCAGAGCATGTTCCCCGCCCATTCCCGGGTCGGCCGCTATGGCCCCGACCACCTCACCTTCGACCTCGACGAGTCCTCGCGCGTCTCCCTTTCCTTCTACGGCAAGAGGCCGGGGATGGGGATGGTCCTCGACAAGGCGAGCATGCAGTTCTCGCTTGACGAGACCGACTATCGCGGCGACACGCTCGAGGCCTACGAGCGTCTGATCCGCGACGCGATGACCGGCGACCACACCCTGTTCACGACGGCGCGGGACATCGAGCGGCTCTGGGAGATCTCGGCGCCGCTGCTCGAGGACGGGCCGCCGGTGAAACCGTACGCGCCCGGCTCGTGGGGCCCCACCGAGATCGGCGCCCTGATCGCCCCGAACAGCTGGCGGCTTCCTTTCGCCCGCCGCTGGCGCGAGGCTCGGGGCTAGGCGCCGCCGGCCGGGTCGACGGCCCCGGCGAGCAGCTCGACCGAGCGGACCCGGTTCGCGACCGAGTCGGCGTAGTGGACGACTATCAACTCGTCGGCGCCGCTGAGGCGCTCGAAGTCGGCGAGGTAGGCGGCGGCCTCCTCGGCCGTCCCCACGCCCGTGTAGGTGAGCATCTCGTCGACCGCGGCGGCCTGGGGCGACTCGAGGATCGCCGTCACCTCCTCGTCGGTGAGGCGTCGGTCGCCGCGGCCGAAGAGACTCTTCACACGAGCGCGGCGGGTGACCTCGAGCTGCTTCGCGGCGTCCTCCGAGGTCTCTGCGGCGATCACGCCGACCCCGGCGATCAGATAGGGCTTCTCGAGCTGGGGCGAGGGTTTGAACTCCTCGCGGTAGATCCGGGTGGCCTCCTGGAGCGCCTGCGGAGCGAAGTGCGATGCGAAGGCGTAGGGCAGCCCGAGCAGCGCCGCGAGCTGGGCGCCGAAGAGCGAGGAGCCGAGGATGTAGAGCGGCACGTTCGTGCCCTTTCCGGGGATCGCGCGGACGCCGGAGATCGGGGTCTCCTCGCCGAGCAGGCCCTGAAGCTCGACCACGTCCTGTGGGAAGCGCTCGGAGGCCATCGGGTCGCGCCGCAGGGCGCGGGTCGTCGGCTGATCGCCGCCGGGAGCCCGCCCGAGCCCGAGGTCGATGCGACCCGGGTGGAGGCTCTCCAGTGTCCCGAACTGCTCGGCGATCACCAGCGGCGAATGGTTGGGCAGCATCACGCCGCCGGCGCCGAGGCGGATGGTCGATGTCTGGGCGGCCACGTGGGCGATCAGCACCGCCGTGGCCGACGAGGCGATCGAAGGGATGTTGTGGTGCTCGGCGTACCAGACCCGCCGGTACCCGGCGCGCTCGGCGCTCTGCGCCAGTTGCACGCTGCCGGCGAAGCTGTCGGCTATCGACTCGCCCTTGCCGACCGCGGCCAGGTCGAGGATCGAGAGCGGGACGGCCATCAGCGCAACTCGTTGAGCGAGGCCACCTCGAGATCGAAGTGTTCGTCGGCGGAGCGCCGCCGCCGGTACGGGGAGACCGTTACCCGGTGGGTTTCCCCGCAGAGGCAGGGGACCTCGATCGGCCGGGTGTCCGACGCCGGGTCCTCGGCGACCTTCAGCCGGCGGAGCTCGCCGGCGTTCTTGCAGCCGAAGGTGATCACCCAGCCGTGGTCGACCTGCTCGGTGCGTTTTTTCTGACGTCTTGGTTGGGGCATGCGTGCAGTCATACACTCCCCGGCCAACTAGGAGAGGAGTGCCGATGCTCTCGTGGCTGGCCGGGAAGATGATCGCCCGGAATATGAGGTTGATCCGCGGCGGCGATACCGGGCCGACGGTGGCGATGTACGCCGACGATGTCCGTTTCGTGTTTCCGGGTGACAGCTCCTTCGCGCCGGGCGCCGGCGACAAGGAGGAGCTCGAGGCATGGCTCGGGCGCTTCGTCGATCTCGGGCTGCAGATATATCCCGACGAGGTCGTGCTCAAGGGCTTCCCGTGGAAGCAGACGATCTGCGTGCGCGGGCACATTCATCTCGACGACCCGGGGGAGGGGCGCGTCTACGCGAACCGATACGTGATCTGGGGCCATATGGCCTGGGGGAAAATGCGCGAGTACGAGGTCTACGAGGACACCGAAGAGACCAGGAGGCTGGACGAATACCTGGCCAGGGCAAAAAAGACCTGACGGCCGTGCGCGCCGTCGTGCGCGGCGACGTCCAGGGCGTCGGCTTCCGCGAAGCGACGGTGACCGAGGCCGGGCGATCGGGGGCGCTGGGCTGGGTTCGCAACGAGGAGGACGGCAGTGTCCTCGTCCACGCCGAGGGGCCGCCGGCCGCGGTCGAGGCGCTGGTCGATTTCCTCGGAGAGGGGCCGCGGGGCGCGCGGGTGGCCGGGGTCGAGACCGAGGCCGTCAAGGTCGAGGGCCACGAGCAGTTCGCCGTCCGGGGAGTCCCTGCCGGGGTCTTCGTCGTCCAGGAGCACGCGGCGACCTCGCGTCATTTCGACCTGCGGCTCGAGGTCGACGGCACGATGCGCTCCTGGGCCGTGCCCAAGGGGCCCTCGATGGACCCTGCGACGAAACGGCTCGCGGTCCAGGTCGAGGACCACTCGCTCTCCCACAACGACTTCGAGGGCAGGACCGAGGGCGGCGGGGTGATCGTCTGGGATCGCGGCAGCTACGAGCAGGGCGGAAGGGTCCCCTGGCCGGAGGCGCTCGAGCGCGGCCACGCTGTCTTCGTCCTCCACGGGCAGAAGCTCAGCGGGGGCTTCGCACTGCAACGCACGCGGCCCGGTGAGAAGCCCCAGTGGCTGCTGATCAAGCGGCGCGACGAGGCCGCCAGGCCCGGCTCCGACGTCGTCGCCGAAGAGCCGCGCTCGGTGACCGGCGGCGGCTCACTCGACGAGCTGCTCGAGGGCTGAGTCCGGCGCCGGTCGCGCCGATCTCACGAACCGCCGGTCGCAGGCGTTGAATGGGTGCGATGGAGCGACTGCCCTGGACCGACCTCGAGAGCCCGCTTGGCAGGCTGACCCTGGTCGGCGGCGAGGCCGGGATCCGCGAGGTTCGCTTCGCCGACCGCGCCGGCGCCGGCCTCGACCCGCGGGCCCGGGGGTCGATGTCAGATGCAAGGACGCAGCTCGACCAGTATTTCGCCGGCGAGCGGCGCGGCTTCGAGCTCGATCTCGACCTGCGCGGAACCCCGCTGCAGCTGGCGGTCTGGGGGAGCTGCGGCGGATCCCCTTCGGTGAGACGACCACCTACGGCGAGCTCGCCGGGCGCCTCGACCAGTCGCTCTTCCCGGAGCGCTTGGAGCCCTACCTCCGCGTGCGCCTCGCCGGCACCGAGATCGGCCGCACGCCGACGCCGATCCTGGTGCCCTGCCACCGGGTGATCGGCGCCGACGGCTCGCTGACCGGCTACGGCGGCGGCCTGGATCGAAAGCGCGCGCTGCTCGACCTCGAGGGGCAGACTCAGCTGGCCCTGCTCTGATCGCCCCCGGAACGGGTAGTCGTCGGGGGTGAGGAAGAGCACGATCAGCCTGCTCGTCGTTCTCGCGGTCGCCTCGCAGGCGATTGCCTCCGCGGCGGCGACGGCGAGCACTGCGCTCCCCGGGGTGGACCTCTTCAGGGTCCACGAAGGGCCGAGCGAAGGCGGCGGCATCGCCGCCGGCCCCGACGGCAACGTCTGGTACACCGAGCGCGCCGGCCGGGCCATCGGCCGGATCACGCCGGGCGGGATTTCCACGGAGTTCCCGCTGCGGCTGGGCGAATTCGGGCGACCGGGGCGCCTGACGAGTGGGCCCGACGGCAACCTCTGGGTCGTGACCGGGGACTCCGCCGGCGCCTTCGCGCGGGTCAGCCCGGCGGGTGAACAAACGGGCCTCTTCGGCCCGGCGCCGGATGGCGGCGACATCGACATCGTCGCCGGAGCCGACCGGAACCTCTGGTTCACGGAGCTGGCCGGCAATCGGATCGGCCGCCTCGGAACCGACGGCCAGGTGGCCGAATTCCCGGTCCCGCCGCCGAGCCACGGTCCGATCGCGATCACGGCCGGCGTCGAAGGAAATCCCTGGTTCGCGCTCGAAGGCGCGAGCGCGGTGGGCCGGATCACGCCGGCCGGCGTGATCTCCGAGTTTCCTTTGTCGCCAAGCCGCGAAGGCCCGCGCGGAATCGCCGCCGGCCACGAAGGGAGTCTCTGGGTGAGCGAGTTCGGCCTCGGCCGGATCGCTCGGGTCCGCACCGACGGTAGCTTCACCGAGTTCCAGCTCCCGGTCGAGGCCTTCGGGCCGGGCCGGGTCGTCGTCGACGGGCGCGGCGACGTCTGGTTCCTGTCCGGCTTCAACTCGATCTGGCGGCTGAGCCGCGACGGAGCCGTGACCAGATTCAACCTCGAGCGGATCGAAACCGGGGACTGTCGCTCGACTCCGTGCCAGATACAGCTCGTCGACCTGACGATCGGGCCCGAAGGCGCGGTCTGGTTCATCTCGGGCCCCGGCTCCCCTGGGACCACGGTCGGCCGGATCGACCCCCGGCGGCCGCCTCCGGCGCCGGTCTCCGAGACGCCACCGTCCCTGCACGGGGCCGCCGCAGTCGGCGCCGAGATCCTCGCCCGCACCGGCTCGTGGAGCGCCGACCCCGGTGAACTCACCTACCGCTGGAAGCGTTGCTCCCGGCGCGGTGGGGCCTGCGAAACGATCAAGGGAGCCCGCGACGCTTCGCTGGAGCTGACCCCGGATGACCTCGGCTCCCGGGTCAGGGCGGAAGTCGCCGCCGTCGACCGCTCGGGCACGACCTTCGTGACCACCGCCGCGACCGCGCCGGTGCGCAGGGGAGAGCCGGTGCTCGAACTCCCCCGGCAGTTCCTGCATGTGGACCCGAAAGGACGCGTTGCCGTCCCATTCGCGTGCTTCGGCGGCACCCGTGGACGCGGCTGCGGGGGCCGCCTGTCGATCGCCAACGCGTCTCGGCGCGGCGGGCCGCTGGGGCACGTCCGTTACCGACTGGGGTCGGGTCGGCGGGAAAGCATCCGCGTTCCACTCCTTGCCGCCGTCGCCCGGCGTTTCGCGCGGGCTCCGCGCCGCCGAATCACAGTCCGGGTCAGCGCCTCGGTGACGGGCGGGACCCGGGTCACCCGCCTCGGAAGCCTGACCGGCCTCGTTCCCGAAACCCCGCGATAGGGTGGGCGGCGATGGCGAGGGTGCTCTGCGTTCTCTACGACGACCCGGTTGACGGATACCCGCCGGCTTACGCCCGCGACGACGTCCCGAAGATCGAGAGCTACCACGACGGGCAGAGCGCGCCGACGCCCGAGGGGCTCGGCTTCAAGCCGGGCGAGCTGGTCGGCAGCGTCTCCGGAGAGTTGGGTCTGCGCGAGTTCCTCGAGGGGCTCGGGCACGAGCTGATCGTCACCTCCGACAAGGAGGGGCCCGACTCGGTCTTCGAACGCGAGCTGCCCGAGGCCGAGGTGGTCATCTCACAGCCCTTCTGGCCCGCCTACCTCACCGCCGAGAGGATCGCCAGGGCGCCGAAGCTGAAACTGGCGCTGACCGCCGGGATCGGCTCCGACCACGTCGACCTCGCCGCCGCGATCGAGCACGGCATCACCGTCGCCGAGGTGACCTACTCGAACAGCATCAGCGTCTCCGAGCATGTGGTGATGATGATCCTGGCCCTGGTCCGCAACTACATCCCGTCCTACCAGCAGGTGGTCGATGGCGGCTGGAACATCGCCGATTGCGTATCGCGGTCATACGACCTCGAGGGCATGCAGGTCGGCTCGGTCGCCGCCGGGCGGATCGGCTCGGCGGTGCTGCGGCGACTGAAGCCCTTCGAGGTCGGCCTGCACTACACGGATCGCCACCGGCTGCCGGACGACGTCGAGGCGGAGCTCGGCGCGACCTTCCACCCGACCGTCGAGTCCCTGGTCGAAGCCTGCGACGTGGTCACGATCAACGCGCCGCTGCACCCGGAGACCGAGAACCTCTTCGACGCCGAGCTGCTCGCGAGGATGAAAAGGGGCGCCTACCTGATCAACACCGCCCGCGGAAAGATCTGCGACCGCGACGCCGTCGTCGCCGCCTGCGAGAGCGGGCAGTTGGCCGGCTACGCGGGCGACGTCTGGTTCCCGCAGCCGGCGCCGCGCGACCATCCCTGGCGCTCGATGCCCCACCACGGCATGACCCCGCACACCTCCGGGACCAGCCTCTCCGCCCAGGCCCGCTACGCGGCCGGGTCGCGCGAGATCCTCGAGTGCTGGTTCGACGGCCGGCCGATCCGCGAGGAGTATCTGATCGTCGACGGCGGCGGGCTGGCCGGCGCCGGCGCCCACGCCTACAGCGAGGGCGATGCGACGGGCGGCTCGGAGGAAGCGGGGGAGTGGTCGAGCTCGACGAGCTGACCGTCGCCGACGATCCTGACGCCTGGCGGTCCTGCGGCTTCGCGGTCGACGGAGACACGGTCACGATCGGCGAGACCAGGGTGCGATTGGCGGGGCAGGACGCCGGCGAGGGGTTGGTCGGCTGGACGCTGCGCGGCGCGCTCGGCACCGAGCTCGACGGGCTGCCGACCACGGGCTCCAATCGGCCTCCTCCGGAGGCCGGACCGTCGCATCCGAACGGCGTCATCGGCCTCGACCATGTCGTCGCGATCACACCGGACCTCGATCGCACCGTCGCCTCCCTCACCGCGGCCGGGCTGGACCTGCGCAGGGTCAGGGAGGAGCCGACGCCCGCCGGCGCCCCACGCCAGGCGTTCTTCAGGCTCGGCGGCGCCATCCTCGAGGCGGTCCAGGCTCCGCCCGACGCGATCGAGCGCGGCGGCGGGCCCGACCGACCGGCGTTCTTCTGGGGCCTTGCCCTCCTTGCCCCCGACCTCGACGCCACCGTCGCTTCGCTGGGCGAGCACGCCGGCGAGGCCCGCGACGCTGTCCAGCCGGGTCGCCGCATCGCCACCCTGCGCCGCTCCGCCGGCCTCTCGCTGCCCGTGGCGCTGATCTCGCCCCGGCCGACCCCACCGGCCGTATAGCTTTCGCCGCCCTGATGGCAAGCGACCTCTACTCGATTCCCCAGGACCTGCTCGACTTCCGCGACACGATCCGCCAGATCGTGCGCGAGCGCGTCGCGCCGCGGGCGGCGGAGATCGACGCGACGGCGGAGTACCCGCGGGACATTCGCGAGCTCTTCGCCGAGCACGACATCCTCGGCCTCCCCTTCCCGGAGGAGTACGGGGGCACCGGGACCGGCACGCTGATGCTGCAGATCGCCGTCGAGGAGATCGCCCGTGCCTGCGCCTCCTCGGCGTTGATCCTGATGGTCCAGGAGCTCGGCACCCTGCCGATCCAGCTCTTCGGCAACGACGAGCAGAAGCAGCGCTTCCTACCCAAATGCGCGAGCGGCGAGTGGTCTCCCGGGTTCGCCCTGTCCGAGCCCGAGGCCGGGTCGGACCCCGCGGCGATGCGCACCACCGCGGTTCTCGACGGCGACGAATGGGTCCTCAACGGGACCAAGAGCTGGATCAGCAACGCCGGGATCGCCGACTTCTACGTCGTCTTCGCCTCCACCGACCGCGAGAACCGACGCACCACCGCCTTCATCGTCGAGGCCGATCGCCCGGGCTTCTCGATCGGCAAGCTCGAGCACAAGCTCGGCATCCATGGCTCGCCGACCGGGTCGCCGATCCTCGACGACGTCCGCGTCCCCGAGGAGAACGTGATCGGCGAGGTCGGCAAGGGCCTCGGCGTCGCCCTCGCCAACCTCGAACGGACCAGGCTGGGCGCCGCCGCGCAGGCGGTGGGGATCGCCCAGGGCGCGATCGACTACGCCCGCGACTACGCCAAAGAGCGGGTCGCCTTCGGCAAGCCGATCATCGAGTTCCAGGGACTGCAGTTCAAGCTCGCCGACATGGAGACCGGAACGGCCGCCTCGCGCGAGCTCCTCTACAAGGCCTGCGCGATGGCCGATCGCGACGACCCCGAGCTGGCCAAGTACTCCTCGATGGCGAAGCTGTTCGCCTCCGACAACGCGATGCGCGTCACGGTCGAGGCGGTTCAGGTTCTCGGCGGCTACGGTTACGTCACCGAGTACCCGGTCGAGCGGATGATGCGCGACGCCAAGATCACCCAGATCTACGAGGGCACCAACGAGATCCAGCGAGTCGTGATCTCGCGGGCGATGCAGAGGTAGCGATGGGCCTGCTCGACCGGCTGCGGGCGCCAGAGCCGCCGGAGTTCCGCGACGACCCCGACGCCGGCCGCCTCGAGATCCGCGTCGACGGCCGCCGGGCCGGCTACACCGCCTACCGCCGCGGCGACGGTCAGATCACCTTCACCCACACCGAGATCGAGCCCGAGTTCGAGGGGCGCGGGCTCGGCGGGGCGTTGGTCCGCGAGGCCCTCGATCGCGCCCGCCGTGACGGGGTCGAGGTGATCCCGGTCTGTCCCTTCGTGCGCGAGTACATCGAGCGCCACCCGGCCGATCAGGACCTGGTCCCGGCCGCCCGGCGCGAGGAGTTCGGGCTGCCGGCGAAGTAGGGACGCCGGCCGCCGCCCCGAGGGGCTGGGCTATGTTTCGCCGGTCGAGCCCCTGGTCGAGATCACGATCCCCGTCTTCAACGAGGAGCGGGCGCTGCGGGGCAGCGTTGCGCGCCTGCGGGATTTCCTCGTCTCCTCGTTCCCGCACCGCTTCCGGATCGCGATAGCCGACAACGCCAGCGATGACAAGACGCCCTCGATCGGGCGCGGGCTGGCCGCCGAGCACCCCGAGGTCGCCTACCTGCGCCTCGAGCGCAAAGGGCGCGGCCGGGCCCTGCGCCACGTCTGGTCGGCGAGCGACGCCGACGTCCTTTCCTACATGGACGTGGACCTCTCGACCGGCCTCGACGCGCTGCTGCCGCTGGTCGACCCGCTGATCGCCGATCAGGCCGACCTGGCGATCGGCTCCCGGCTCGCCACCGGCGCCCACGTGGTCCGCGGCCAGAAGCGCGAGCTGATCTCGAGGGGGTACAACGAGCTCGTGCGCCGGGCCCTGCGGATCGGCGTCAGCGACGCCCAGTGCGGCTTCAAGGCCGGTCGGGCCGAGGCGATCCGCGCCCTCCTGCCCGCGGTGGCCGACGAGGGCTGGTTCTTCGACACCGAGCTGCTCGTCCTCGCCGAACGGCGCGGCCTGCGCATCCGCGAGGTCCCGGTCGACTGGGTGGAGGACCCGGACTCACGCGTGGCGATCGTCCGCACCGGGCTCGACGACCTGCGCGGGATCGCGCGCCTCTACGGCTCCGCCGGGGACGGCGGCAGGTAACCCTCGCCCGGGTCGGAAGTCTGTGATCGGGTAGTTGCAGGGGATGGGACGCGCTTCGGCAGCCACGATCGGCCTCGTCCTCGTTCTCCTGCTGACGGTGGGCGGTGCGCCGGCGCGGGCTGCCACCGTGGTCCCCTCGCCGAGCTGCGCCGAAGGGCCCGAGGACGTCGGCCGCACGATCTACGGAACCGCCTGCGACGACCGGATCGTCGTTCCGGCGGGGGTCGCGGCGGTCAAAGCCGGCGGCGGCGACGACACGATCGTGCCGGCGCCCGTCGCCGCGACCAGCACCTCCTGCCCCTCCGGCTGCCGGCTCGGAGTGGGCAGCCAGACCTTCGAAGGCGGCCCCGGCGACGACATCGTCTTCGGCGAGCGCGAAAACGACATCCTGCGCGGCGGTGAAGGGGACGACCAGCTCTTCGGCGGGATCGGCGACGACATCCTCCAGGGCGGCCCCGGTGACGACCGCCTGGCCGGCGGCTTCGGCGCCGACTCGATCGACGGCGAAGCCGGCTCCGACTACGTGCGCGGCGACGGCACCGTCGACACGATCGGCGACTCCGGAGGAGCCGCCGATGACGACACGCTCAGCTACTCGACCGGGATAACGCCCGGCTTCCCGGACAACGCCGCCTACCCGGACTTCAGCGCCTATCCGGGCCTCCCGGGCGTCGGCGGCGAACGCGGTGTCTACCTCAGCCTGGGCGGCGACGTCGGCGACAACGGCGTGGCACCTTTCGGCGGCGGCGTCGACACCGTCGACGGCTCGGACTTCGAGACGGTGATCGGCACGCCGTTCGCCGACTTCGTCTCCGGCACCGGCGCCGCGCAGACGTTCTACGGCGGCGGCGGGGGGGACGTGATCCTCGGCGAAGGCGGCGGCGACACGATTCACGGTGGCGCCGGGGGCGATCGCTGTCAGGGCGGCGCGACGTCGGACTGCGAGACGGCGAGCGGCGCCGCCGTCCAGCGCGACCCGTCGAAGATCGCGGTCGGCATGATGGCCCCCGGGGCGACGCCCTACGCGCAGCTCTACATGCTCGGCAGCGGCTCGGCAGACCGGGTCGCGGCGACCTACTCGGCCGGGCCGCCGTCCTCGGTCACCTTCAGCCTCGAAGCCGGCTCGGTGGGCGCTTTCGACACCAGCGCTGCGACGGCGTCGGGGTGCGACCCGCCCGCCGGGGGCCAGGTCGTCTGTCCCCTGGCCGCCCCACTCGACTCGCTGGTGATGGCGGGTCTCGACGGGGACGACAGGCTGACGGCCAGTGGCTTCCCGCTCAGTGCCGCGGTCGTCATCGCCGGCGGCGCCGGCGCGGACAACCTCACCGGCGGCGAAAGCGAGGACGTCCTCGTCGACGGGCCGGGCGCGGCGATCGACCAGCTCAGCGCCCTCGGGTCCGACGACGCTCTCCTCCACAACGGTGGCGCCGACACCATCGCGGGCGGCGACGGCAACGACCTCTTCCTCTCCAACTCGACCTGCGACGGCAGCCAGCTCGACGGCGGCTCCGGCCGCGACAACGGCTCCTGGGCTCGCTTCGGCGAAGGGATCGAGGCGAACCTCTCGAGCGATCAGGCCGGCCGTCCGGGCAGCGGCGCGACCCCGTCCTGCGCCGGCGGCTCGCTGGTCGGCATCGCTCGGATCGAGGACCTCGAGGGATCCAATTCCGACGACGTCCTCTACGGCGCCGACGAAGCGAACCAGCTGCTCGGCCACGCGGGAGCCGACGTCTTCCAGGCCCTTGGCGGCGCCGACACGATCCTCGCCAATTCGGGCGACGCCGACCCGACCATCGACTGCGGCGGCGACACCGGCGACCTGGCCCGCGTCGACCATCCGGAATTCGGCGATGCCACCCCGGTCGGCTGCGAAACCGTCTCCGAGAACGACCCCAACGACTTCCGCGTGGAAGCGCCGCTGCCCGAAGACGTGGTGTCGCCGCCCGATCCCTCGTCGCCTCTCCCACCGGTGCCGCCGCCCCCGGCGCCCCGCGACCTCCTGCCGCCGCAGACCCGGATCAGCAGGCACCCGCCGAAGCTGATCAGGGCTCCCGGGCGCCGGCATCGGCTCGTCATCCGCTTCCGATCCAGCGAGGCGGGCTCGAGCTTCCGTTGCCAGCTCGACACCGGCGCCTTCCGGCGCTGCAGGTCGCCGCGCGCCTACACGGTCTCACCGGGTCGCCACAGCCTTCGCGTCGCCGCGATCGACAGCGCCGGAAACCTCGACCCCAGCCCCGCCGTCTTCGCCTTGACCTTCCTCCCGCGCAGAAATCGAATCTGAGCGATTTGCTTCAATTCCGGGACCAGAGAAAGGAGGTGGTCCTAAATTGATTCACATGCTTAACGGGACTCTGGAGGTGCAGGGCCGCTAGGCGCTGTGCGTTTCGCCCGGCGGAATCCAACCCGGGCACCGGCGGACGAAGGGAGACCGGAATTAGTCCCAGCCGGTTGTGTCACTCGAGTCCGTTTCCATGCACCTGAGCGGGGCCGCCTTCGGGCGGCCCCGTCTCGTTCCAGGGCTCAGCCTTCGAGGAGCTTCGAGGCGCGCCCGCTCGTCCCGAGGACGGAGAGGTCGCCGGAATCGCGGATCCGCGTCGCCGCGTCGACCAGCGCCTCGGCCACGACCCAGGCAAGGCTGCTGCCGACGCTGATTCGCGTGGCGCCCGCATCGACGATCTCCTCGACGCTCAGCCCGGCATGGGCGAGGACGTTGACCGGCTTGCCGACCGCGGCGCAGACTGCGCGGATCTGCTCGGCGTCGCGCAGTCCCGGGGCGTAGAGCACGTCGGCGCCCGCCTTCTCGTATGCCTGCAGGCGGGCGATCGTGTGATCGAGGTCGGGGTTGCCGCGGATCAGGTTCTCGGCGCGCCCGGTGAAGGTGAAGGGAAAGTCGAGGCCGGCGGCGGCCTCCGCGGCCGCGGTGACGCGCTCGATCGCGAGGTCGACGGGGTAGATGCCCTCGCCGTGGCCGAAGTCCTCGATCGAGCCGCCGACTGCTCCCGCCTCGGCGGCCCGGCGAATCGCGGCCGCGGCGTCCTCCGGGTCGCGACCAAAGCCGTTCTCGAGGTCGACCGAGACGGGCAGCCCGACGGCGTCGTCAAGGGCCCTGACGTGGACGGCGAGCTCATCGAGCGTGACGTCGCCGTCGGCGCGCCCGAGGGTCATCGCGAAGCCGCCGCTGGTGGTCGCCAGCGCCTCGAACCCGAGCCCCTCGAGGAGCCGCGCGGATCCCGCGTCCCAGGGGTTGGGGATCACGAAGGCGGGGCCGGCGTGCAGCGCCCGAAACCTCTCCGCCTTCTCGGCCTGCGAGGGCATGGTCCTACTCAAGCAGCTCGTCGAAGCGCAGGGCGGCCCGGGTCGGAACGACGAAGTCTCCGTTGCGGTGCAGAAGGCCCGAGCGGGCGAGGTCGCGGACCGCGCGGACGATCGCGTCGCGGGTGGCGAAATCGTCGGGGTCGGCGGCGAGCTCGAGAACCAGCTCCTCGACCGTGAGCTGGGCGGGGTGCAGGGTCAGCGCCTGGCGCAGGACGACGGCTTGGATCGCCCTGTCGTCGTCCGCCGCGTCGCGCTTTTCCTCCGGCTCCCTCACTGCCTTCCCGCGTTCAGGAGCCCCGTCAGCTGATCTCTTCCCCCTCGACCCCCGCAGCCGTGGGCGACTCGTCGAGGTCGAGCACCTCCCGTGCCCAGCCGGCGTCGATCGACACCCGGTAGAAGTGCTGGGTCGACCCGCGCACCGGCCGGGTCCGGATCAGTCGCAGGACGCCGGCCTGGGCGAGCACCCTGAAGTGGTAGCTGACGTTGCTGAGCGTCTCGTCGAGGCGTTCCGTGATCTCGCGCGGGCTGCTGGTCGAGTCCTCGGCCATCTCTCTGAGGATTTGGCGCCGCAGTGGATGGGCGAGCGCCACGAGCAGGTTCTGGGTGGTCTCCCCGACGCTCTCCATGCGGCGGGCAATATAAAGCAATCGAAACGTTTTGTCTGCGCGCCTCGGCTCAGCCGCCCTCGGTGATGCCGCCCATCTCGCTGAAGACGGCGGTGAGCCCGTCCCCGCTTCGCTGCTCGTCGGCGATCACGTGGGAGACGGCGTTGATCAGCGCCAGGTGGGTGAACGCCTGGGGGAAGTTGCCGAGGTGGCGGCCGTTGGCGACGTCGAGCTCCTCGGCGTAGAGGTCCAGCCAGCCGGCCGATTCCAGGAGCCGTTCGCAGAGGTCGCGGGCGCGGTCTGACTCGCCGATCTCGGAGAGCGCCGAGACCAGCCAGAACGAGCAGATCAGGAAGGTGCCCTCGGCGCCGCTGAGGCCGTCGTCGGTCTCTTCGACCCGGTAGCGGAGGACGAGGCCGTGCTGGGTCAGGTCCTCGGCGATCGCGTTCACCGTCGCCTTCACCCGGGGGTCGTCGGGGGGCAGGAACCGGACCAGCGGGATCAGCAGGGTCGAGGCATCAAGGGCGTCGGTGTCGTAGTGCTGGCGAAAGACCCCGTCCCGACAGCCCCGCTCGATGATCTCGGCTTTGAACTCATCGGCGGCCTTTTCCCATTCGTCCGCGATCTCGTCGCGGCCTACGCCGCGGGCGAGCCGCGAGCCGCGGTCGGCGGCCACCCACATCATCAGCTTCGAGGAGACGTAGTGCTTCGGCTCCCCGCGGGACTCCCAGATGCCCTGGTCCGGCGTCGGCCAGGCGGCGATCGCGGCCTCGACCTGCTCGCGGATCAGCTCCCTGTCGGCCGGCGATCCCGAGCCGCGGAGCGCTTTTTCGTGGAGGTAGATCGAGTCGAGCAACGCTCCCCAGACATCGTGCTGGTGCTGGTCGAAGGCGCCGTTGCCGACCCGGACCGGCCGCGCGCCGCCGTAGCCGTCGAGGTGGTCGAGGGTCCTCTCGGTCAGGTCCTTCTCACCGCCGATGCCGTACATGATCTGCAGGTTCGGGTCCTTGCGGCAGAGGTCGAGGACGAACCGCATGAAGTCCCGCGCCTCGTCGTCGAAGCCGAGCGTGTGCAGCGCCCAGAGGGTGAAGGTCGAGTCGCGGATCCAGCAGTAGCGGTAGTCCCAGTTGCGTTCTCCCCCCGGCGTCTCCGGGAGCGAGGTGGTCGGGGCGGCGACGATCGCGCCGGTCGGCGCGTACGTCAGGCCCTTCAGGACCAGTGCCGAGCGCTGCAGGTGGACCCGCCAGGGGTGGTCGGGGAAGCGGCCCGAGCGCAGCCAGCGGCGCCAGAACTCTTCGGTCGAGTCGAGGCGCTCGAGCGCCTCGGGGCCGCTGCGCGGGCCGCCGAGGTCGCGGTCGCCGCCGAAGCTGACCGCGCAGAAGCCGGTCTCGTTCTCGCGCAGGCGCATCCTGCCGCGGACCGCGCCGCCCTCGACCGAGAGCTCCATGTCGCTGGTCAGGGCAAGCTGCGAGCCGTCCTCGCCGACCGCGACCGCCTCGCCGAGCTCGACCCCGGCCCATTCGGCGCCCACGCTTCCGTAGTCGAAGCGGGGCAGGCACTCCATCTCCATCTCGACCTCGCCATCGATGCAGGTCATCACCCGCAGCAGTGAGCGATCGGCCTCGTGTTCGGTCTTCGGCCGGCCTCTGCCGTCGGTCCCGTTGGGGACCCACTCACCGATCGAGAGCATGTCGTGGACGACGGCCCAGCCGGTGTCGGTGACCCAGGTGGTCTCGATCACCAAGGTGCCCGGCTCGTAGCGGCGGCCGATCGGCACGATCACGCCGTGCGGCTTCAGCTTGAAATGGCCGGCATCGCGGTCGAGCAGGGCCCCGAAGACGCTCGGGGAGTCGAAGCGGGGGACGCAGAGCCACTCGATCGACCCGTCGTAGGAGACCAGGGCGCTGGTGTGGCAGTCGGAGAGGAACCCGTAGCTACCGATCGGTGGGAAGGCGGTCTCGGCGTCGGCCACGGTCGGGTGGCAAGCTACCACCGTGAGCCTCCTGCAAGCCCACGTGGCCGGCGCCTTCGTCCCGATCGAGGTGGTCCCGATCACCCTCGCCGGGGTTCTCTACTGGGGGCGGGCGCGGACCCTCTCCTGGGACGGGCGCCCGGTTCCGCTCTGGCGCCAGCTCTGTTTCGGCTCCGCCCTGCTGACGGTCTCGGTCGCGCTCTTCAGCCCGATCGGGCACATCTCCGACGAGCTCGTCATCGCCCACATGGGCGAGCACCTGCTGCTCGGCGACATCGCGACCCTGCTGATCGTCCTCGGCCTGACCCGCTCCCTGCTGCAGCCGATCCTCGCGATCCGCTTCTTCCGCCGGCTCGAGGTCCTCGCCCATCCGCTGGTCGCGCTGCCGCTTTGGATGCTCAACTTCTACTTCTGGCACGTGCCGGCGATCTATGACGCTGCCTACGGCACCGCGCCGCTGCACGCCCTCGAGCACACGACCTTCATCTTCTTCGGCTGCCTGATGTGGATGCCGCTGTTCGGGCCGCTGCCGATGCCGGAGTGGTTCGGCGCGGGCTGGAAGATCGCCTACGTCTTCGCCGTCCGCTTCGCCGGCGCGATCCTCGGCAACGTGCTGATGTGGTCGGGCGGGATCCTCTATCCGATCTACGCCAAGGGGGAGGCTTACTGGCACATCTCCGCGCAGGCCGACCAGAGCACGGCGGGGGCGTTGATGATGGTCGAGAGCACCTTCCTCCTGCTCGGCGTCCTCTCCTGGGTCTTCCTCGAAATGGCCAAGCAGGGGGTCGAGAAGCAGCGCCTCCTGGACCTCGCCTACGAGCGGGGCATCCCGCTTGACGAGCGCCGCGCCCACCGTGCCGTGGCCGCCGGCCACGGCGCCCTGCTCGAGCAGCGGCTGACGGCTGCCGGCGGTGAGCGTGACGACTAGGGCGAAGTCCTGGCTGGTGACCGGCCCCCTCGGGCGCGGTCTTGCCTTCGCGATCGACTTCGCCGCGGCGCTGCGGCGGGGGCTGCTGCGTCGCTAGGGTCAGGGCCATGCAGACCACCGTCGAAGAGCTCGCCGACTCACGCGTAAGCGTCAGCGCCGAGGTTCCCCCCGAGGATGTCCAGAAGGGCGTGAATCGCGCCGCCCGTTCGCTCGCGCGCGAGATGCGCCTGCCGGGGTTCCGCAAAGGCAAAGCTCCGCCCTCACTGGTGATCCAGAGGCTCGGCTTCGGCTCCGTCCTCGAGGAGGCGATCCGTGAGTCGCTGCCGGAGTGGTACGAACTCGCCCTGCTCGACTCGAGAATCAGCCCGGTCGGCGACCCCGACGTCGAGATCGTCACCGCCCCGCAGGCGGAGGGCGAGCCGCTCAGCTTCAAGTTCGAGATCGGCGTGCGCCCGAAGGCGACGCTCGGCGACTACCGCGGGTTGGAGGTCGGCCGCGCCGACCCCGACGTGCCCGACGACATCGTCGACCGTGAGATCGAGCGGATCCGCGAGAGCATCGCCAGGCTCGAGCCGGTCGAGCGCCCCGCCGCCGCGGGCGACTCCCTGCTGATCGACTTCGAGGGCCTGCTCGACGGCAAGGCGTTCGAGGGTGGGGCGGCCACCGACTACCTCCTCGAGCTCGGCAGCGGCAGGTTGATCGAGGGCTTCGAGGAGCAGCTGACCGGCGCCAAGGCTGGTGACGAGCCCAAGGTCGAGGTGACCTTCCCCGACGACTACCAGGCCGAGCAGCTCGCCGGAGAAGACGCGGTCTTCACGGTCAAGGTCAAGGAGGTGCGGGAGAAGGTCCTGCCCGACCTCGACGACGACTTCGCTTCCGAGGCCACCGAGTTCGACACGCTCGCGGAGTTTCGCGCCGACATCGTCGAGCGCCTCGGCGAGGCGGTCGGTCAGCGGATCGAGCAGGACTTCCGCGTCGCCGCCGTCGACGCCGCGGTTGCTGCCGCCACCGTCGATCTGCCCGACGACCTGGTCAAGGCGCGCGCCGAGGAGCGGCTCGACCGCCTCCAACGCCAGATCGCGGGCCGCGGTATGGATCCCTCCGTCTTCTTCCAGATGCAGGGCAAAACGCGGGACGAGGTGCTCGAGGAATCGCTCCCCGACGCCGAGGTCGAGCTGAAGCGCGAGGCGGTTCTGGCGGCGATCGCCGAGGCCGAGGAGATCGAGGTCACCGACGAGGAGATGATCGAGGCCCTCGAGCACACCGCCGAGCATGAGCGCGTCACCCCCGAGAAGCTGCTCGAGCGCCTGCGCGAGAGCGGACGCGACGAGATGGTCCGCGCTGACATCGAGGTGCGCAAGGCGATCGATGTCGTCGCCGACGCCGCCGAGCCGATCGCGATCGGCCAGGCCGAGGCCCGCGAGCAGCTCTGGACCCCGGAGAAAGAGCGCGAGGCCGCCGGCGGCTTCTGGACTCCCGGCTCCGACTGAACCGCTTCTATAGAGTCCGCGCCATGAGCCCTTTGATTCCGATGGTGGTCGAGCAGACCTCGCGTGGCGAGCGTTCGTTCGACATCTATTCACGCCTCCTCAACGAGCGGATCGTCTTCCTCGGCACCCAGGTCAACCAGGAAATCGCGAACTTGATCGTTGCCCAGCTGCTGCACCTCGAGTCCGAGGACCCGGACAAGGACATCAGCCTCTACATCAACTCTCCCGGCGGTGACGTCTACGCCGGCATGGCGATCTACGACACGATGCAGTTCATCAAGCCCGATGTGCAGACGATCTGCGTCGGGATCGCGATGAGCATGGGCGCGCTGCTGCTCGCCGGCGGCGCCGCCGGCAAACGGATGTCGCTGCCCAACTCGAAGATCCTCATCCATCAGGTCTCGGCGGGCTTCCAGGGCCAGGCGACCGACATCGAGATCCACGCCAAGGAGATCATCGACGTCCGCAAGCGCCTCGACGAGATCCTCGCCAAACACACCGGCCAGCCGTTCGAGCGGGTCACCGAAGACACCGATCGCGACTACTTCATGAGCGCCGCGGAGGCGAAGGAGTACAACCTCATCGACCGGGTGATCGAGCACCACTAGCAAGCGCGGCAAATGCTCCTCTCCCGCGGGGGCCTAATGAATCAGAGATGGATAGGCCCCCGCTCCCGCGTCCGCTTTGCCGCGGTCAGCGCAAGGACGATGGGCAGGCGTACCGCGGCGCCGTTCCTCGCCGTCCTCATCTCAGTCTCCATCGCATGCGCGGCGCCAAACGGCGCGTCGGCCGAACGTCCCGACGGCGCCACGACCTTCTACGGCCACGTCTTTCCGGTGCTCGGGCCGCATGGGACGCGCGGCGCGATCGGCGAATTCGGCGCTCCGCGCGACGGCGGCAGGACGCATGAGGGCTTCGACATCGCCGCCGCCTGCGGCACGCCGCTGGTCGCCGTGCGGAGCGGGCGGGTGCGTCAGGCGGGCTACGACCCCGTCCTCTACGGCAACTACCTGCTGATCCACGGCGAAGGCGAGAGGCGCAGCTACTTCTACGCCCACATGCCGCGGCCGGCGCTGGTCCATCCCGGGCAGCGGGTCTTCACCGGCGAGCGGGTCGGCTCCGTGGGGGAGACCGGGAACGCGATCACGGTCGGCTGCCACCTGCATTTCGAGATCCACGTCGAGGGCCGCCCGATCGACCCGGAGCCTTCCCTGCGGCGCTGGGACCGCTACAGCTGAGTCCCGCATCAGGTTTGCATGCGACGCACGGGCAGCCTGATGGCGCGCCTCAGAGCTCGCGTTCGAACCAGGCGTCGGCTTTGACGTTGCCGTTGTAGTCGGGAACCTCGCGGTAGCCGTTCGAGCGATAGAGGGCGACTGCAGCGGTCAGGTAAGCCGAAGTGTCGAGGCGGACCGCGCGGCAGCCCCGCTGGGCGGCGATCGCGTGCAGCTCGTCGAGCAATCTGCCGGCGAGGCCCGTGCCGCGCTGGGCGGGCGCGACGTACATGCTCTTGACCTCGGCGATCTCGGTGTCGAGATGCCTGACGCCGCCGATCGCGACCGGCGACCCGTCCGCGCGTCCGAGCAGCAGGATGCCGGTCGGCGGCACCAACTCGGGCGGCGGCCCGGCGGCGATCTCCGCCTCGATGTCGACCACGCCGGGGTCCAGTGGCCCGTCGGCCTCGCGGATGAAGTCGGCGTAGAGCGCTGCCACCTCGGGATCGCCGGGGGCGATCGTCTCGAGCTCGACGCTCACGCCGGGTCGATCGGCAGCTCGTACTCGATCCAGGTGGACCTCTCGGCGCCGGTCGAGTCGTAGAGCCGCTGGGCGGTCGCGTTGCTCGGCGCGGTCGACCACTCGAGCCGCGGCGCCCCGCGCTCGCGAGCGACCGCGGCGCAGGCTCCGATCAGCGCGCGGCCGACTCCCTCGCCCCGCGCCCCGGCGTCGACGAAGAGGTCGTTCATCAGAACCGTCTCGACCGCCAGGGTCGAGGAGAAGTGCCAATACATGCAGCTGTAGCCGACCAGCTCTTCGTCCGGCATCCGCCAGGCGCCGACCAGCATGCCGTCCTCGCTGGGGGCGAGGAAGCGGCGGAAGAATGCGCGGTTGCGGTCCTCGCTGATGTCGTCGGCCTCGTAGAAGCGCTGGTAGGCGGCAATCAGCGGCAGCAGCCGCTCGAACTGCTCGATCGTGATCGGCTCGATCCGAAGCTCGTCGGCCATCTTCGGAGCATAGGTATTTGCACGAGAAGGGACGGCTCGACCGTTGACGTAAACGACCCCACGAACTTAGATTGCCGGCTGATCGCTCCGACTAAGCTTCGGGTCGCGAAGCCGGTAGGCCACTACCGCCCCGCAAGGAGGGGATTCCGCTGGCACGTCCCACAGACTCGAATGAGCAGCTCCTCTGCAGCTTCTGCGGCAAGTCGCAGCGCCAGGTCAAGAAGCTGATCGCCGGCCCCGGCGTCTACATCTGCGACGAGTGCATCGACCTCTGCAACGAGATCATCGACGAGGAGCTCACCGTGGCGCCCGCGATCGAGCTCGAGAACCTGCCCAAACCGCAGGAGATCAACGAGGTCCTGGAGGAGTACGTCGTCGGCCAGGACGCCGCCAAGCGCGCCCTCTCGGTCGCCGTCTACAACCACTACAAGCGCGTGCAGATCGCCCAGAGCGACGAGACCGAGGTCGAGCTGCAGAAGTCGAACATCATGATGCTCGGCCCGACCGGCTGTGGCAAGACGCTGCTCGCGCAGACCTTGGCGCGGATCCTCAACGTCCCCTTCGCGATCGCCGACGCGACTGCGCTGACCGAGGCCGGCTACGTGGGGGAGGACGTCGAGAACATCCTCCTGAAGCTGATCCAGGCTGCCGATTACGACGTCAAGAAGGCCGAAACGGGAATCATCTACATCGACGAGATCGACAAGATCGCGCGCAAAGCCGACAACCCGTCGATCACCCGCGACGTCTCCGGCGAAGGCGTGCAGCAGGCGCTGCTGAAGATCCTCGAGGGGACTACTGCCTCGGTGCCCCCACAGGGCGGCCGCAAGCACCCCCACCAGGAGTTCCTGACGATCGACACGACCAACATCCTCTTCGTCTGCGGCGGCTCCTTCGCCGAGCTCGACAAGGTGATCGAGCGCCGCGTCGGCGACAACGGCATGGGCTTCGGCGCCGCGATCACCTCGAAGCTGAACAAGGACACCGGCGAGTGGTTCGAGCAGGTCCTCCCCGAGGACCTCATGGAATACGGGCTGATCCCCGAGTTCATCGGCCGCCTGCCCGTCGTCGCCGCGATCCACCAGCTCAGCCGGGACGACCTGGTGACGATCCTTACCGAGCCCAAACACGCTCTGACCAAGCAGTTCCAGCGCTTTTTCGAGTTCGACGACATCGAGCTCGTCTTCGCCGAGGACAGCCTCGAGGCGATCGCCGACAAGGCGCTCGAGCGCGAGACCGGTGCCCGCGGCCTGCGCTCGATCCTCGAGGAGACCCTGCTCGACGTCCAGTTCGAGCTGCCCTCGCGCCGCGACGTGACCAAGTGCGTGGTCACCAAGGAGACGATCGCCCAGGGCCGCCGGCCGACCCTGGTGACGGAGGCGACGCCGCAGGACATCGGCCCCGCGGACGAAGGGCTGGACGAGGAAACCGCCTAACGAGCACGGAGGGTCGGGAGACCCTCGCCCTCACAACAGCGGGGAGGTTCGGTTGAGGATCTCCCGACCCTCCGTCAGGGCACGCAGCTATCTAGACTCGCCGCAATGAGCGGCGTCGACCGAAAGAGCCTCGAAAGCGCCACCCGTTATGACCCGGCGGAGGTCGAGCGGCGGATCTTCGCCGAGTGGATGGAGGGCGGCTATTTCCACCCGCCCGCGGAGGGGACGCCGGCCGAGAATTTCTCGGTCTCGATCCCGCCCCCGAACGTGACCGGGGCACTCCACATGGGCCACGCCCTGAACGGCTCGATCCAGGACGCGCTGGTGCGCATGAACCGGATGCGCGGCCGCAACACCCTCTGGATCCTCGGCACCGACCACGCCGGGATCGCCACGCAGTCGGTGGTCGAGAAAGAGCTCCGTGCGGAAGGGGTCTCACGCCAGGAGCTCGGCCGCGAGGCGTTCGTAGAGCGGGTCTGGGCCTGGAAAGAGAAATACGGCTCGACGATCGTCGAGCAGTACAAGCGGCTGGGCGCCTCCTGCGACTACGAGCGTGAGCGCTTCACCCTCGACGAGGGTTACGTCCGCGCCGTCTATCGCGTCTTCAAGAAGCTCTTCGACAAGGGCTACATCTACCGCGACAACTACATGGTCAACTGGGACCCCGGCTCGCACTCGGCGATCTCCGACCTGGAGGTCGAGAACCGCGAGGTGGAGGACGTCCTCTACTCGATCGACTACCCGGTCGAGGGCTCGGACCGGGTGCTGACGGTGGCCACGGTGCGGCCGGAGACGATGCTCGCCGACACCGCGGTCGCGGTCAATCCAGGCGACGAGCGCTATGCCGACCTGGTCGGCTCGCACTGCGTCCTGCCCCTGGTCGGCCGGCGCCTGCCGATCATCGCCGACGACCACGTCGACGTCGAGTTCGGCACCGGGGCCCTGAAGATCACTCCCGGGCACGACCCCAACGACTTCGAGATCGGCCGCAAGCACGGGCTGGGGGAGATCGGCGTGATCGGCCCCGACGGCCGCATGACCGACGAGGCGGGCGAGAGGTTCGCCGGCCTCACCGCGGCCGAGGCGCAGGTCGCCGTGGTCGACGCCCTGCGCGAGGAGGGAGCCCTGCGCGAGGAGGAGCCCTACACCCACTCTGTCCCCTTCTCGCACCGCTCCGGCGAGCGGATCGAGCCGCTGATCTCGCTGCAGTGGTTCTGCCGGATGGACGAGCTGGCGCGGCCGGCGATCGAAGCCGTCGACCGCGACCGGGTGGGGATCGCCCCCGACCAGTGGAAGCGCGTCTACCTCGACTGGATGGAGGAGATCCGCCCCTGGTGCGTCTCGCGCCAGCTCTGGTGGGGGCACCGGATCCCGGTCTGGTACTGCGACGCATGCGACGAGACGATCGTCGCCGAGCAGGCTCCCGAGGCGTGTGGGTCCTGTGGCGGCGAGCTGCGCCAGGAGGAGGACGTCCTCGACACCTGGTTCAGCTCGGCCCTCTGGCCCTTCGCCACCCTGGGCTGGCCCGACGACACCCCCGAGATGCGGGCCTTCTACCCGACCAGCTTCCTTACCACTGCCCGCGAGATCCTCTTCCTCTGGGTGGCGCGGATGATCATGACCGGGATCGAGTTCGCCGACGACATCCCCTTCGACGACGTCTACGTGCACTCGGTCATCCAGGCCCGCGACGGGCGGCGGATGTCGAAGAGCCTCGGCACCGGCATCGACCCGCTCCAGGAGATCGACGTCCACGGCGCGGACGCCCTGCGCTTCGGCCTGCTGGCGATGTCCTCGACCCAGGACGTGCGCTACTCCGACGCCAAGGTCGAGCAGGGCCGTGACCTCGCGAACAAGCTCTTCAATGCATCGCGCCTGATCCTGCTCAACGTTGCCGATGTGAAGTCGGAGCCGCGCCCACTTCACGCAGAGGACCGCTGGATCCTCTCGCGGCTGGAGCGGACGATCGGCTCGGTGACCGCGAAGCTCGAGGAATACGACTTCGCCCACGCCGTCCAGGAGGCCTACTCGTTCTTCTGGTCCGAGCTCTGCGACTGGTACCTGGAGATCGTCAAGCCGCGCCTCTATGACGAGGAGGAGGAGCTCTCGGCGACCCTGCTCTACGCCCTCGAGCGCATTCTCGGACTGCTGCACCCGATCATGCCCTTCGTCACCGAGGAGATCTGGTCCCACCACCCGGCCCGCGACGGCCACCTGGCCGTCCACCGGTTCCCGGTCGCCGACGAGTCCCTCTTCGACGAGAGCGCCGAGCGCGACCTCGAGGACGGCATCGAACTGACCCGCCGCCTGCGCGCCTGGCGCGACCTCGCCGGCGTGCCGGTGGCGACCACGCTCACCGCCCGCGCGGACGGGGTCGAGCCGCAGGAGTTCGTCGCCCGCCTTGCCCGCTTCTCCTTCGGCGAGGACGGGGGGGAGGCGGTCGCGACCGTCGGCCCGGTCGGCATCCTCGCCTCCGATGATCTCGACGCCGATGCCGTCGCCGCCCGCCTCGACAAGCGCCGTGCCGAGCTGCGCGGGGAGGTCGAGCGAGGCGAGCGCAAACTCGGCAACGAGGGCTTCGTCGCAAAGGCCCCCGCCGAGGTGGTCGAGGAGGAGCGCGGCAAGCTCGAGCGCTATCGCTCGGAACTGGCAGAGCTCGGCTGAGCGGCGGGTTCCCGTTGCTCGGACCTGAGTCATACCTGGAGTCGCTCGAGCCGTTCGGCTGGAAGCTCGGCCTCGAGCGGATGCACAAGCTGAACACGGCGCTGGGAATGCCACAGCACCGTTTTGCCTCGATCCATGTGGTCGGCACGAACGGCAAGTCGTCGGTGACGCGGATGACGGCGGCACTGCTCGAGGCCCACGGGGTCTCGGCCGGCGCCTGCGTCTCACCGCACCCCGCCCGTTGGTCCGAACGGGTGCTGCTGCACGGTGCCGAGATCGACGGCACGGCCTTCGCCGCCGCGGTGGAGCGGGTCGCCGCCGCCGCCGAGCTCGTCAACCGGACCCTCGAGGAGGGCGACGCCCTGACCCAGTTCGAGATCGCGACCGCCGCGGCCTTCGTCGCCTTCGCGGCTGCCCGGGTCGACGCGGCGGTGATCGAGGCAGGGCTCGGCGGCCGCCTCGACGCGACCAACACGATCCCCTCGCGGGTCACGGTGCTCACCTCGGTCGGCCTCGACCACACCGACTGGCTCGGCGAGACGGAGGCCGAGATCGCCGCCGAGAAGCTCGCCGTCCTGCGTGATGGCACCACGCTTGTCCTCGGACGCGTCTCCGCAGAGGTCGCCGGGCTCGCCGCCGAGGCGGCGGCGCGGCATGGCGCGACCCTGATCCAGGCACCCGAGGACCCCGGCGCCGGGCTCGGCGAGTTGCGTGCGGCCGGCGCCTTCCAGCGCCGCAACTTCGCATTGGCCCTTGCCGCCGCGGAGGCGTACCTGGGGCGGCTCGAGCCGGCGCGGGTCGCCGAGGTCGCCGAGACCGTCACCGTCCCCGGCCGCCTCGAACGGGTCGCCGAGAGCCCGCCGACCTATCTCGACGCCGCCCACAACCCCGATGGCGCGGCCGCCTTGGCCGAGGCCCTGCCAGGGGTCGCCGCCGGCCCCGTCGTCGCCTGCCTGGCAGTCCTCCAGGACAAGGACGCCGCCGGGATGATCGGCGCGCTCGCTCCAGCCCTCGAGCTGGCCGTCTGCACCCAGATCCCCGCCGACGGGCCGATCGGCGACGTATCGGTGGACCTACCGGCCCATCGGCCGGCTTGGGCGGCGGAGGCGCTGGCGCAGGAGTGCGCCGGCGTGGGGCTGTCGGCGGAGGCGGTCGCCGACTTCCCGGCGGCGGTTCGCCGCGCCCGCCGGCTGGCGGCCGGCTTCGACGGCGGCACCGCCCTCATATGCGGCTCCCACTACGTCCTCGAGCCGGCCCGCAAAGTGCTGGAAACCGCTTGACTGTGCGACGATTACGCCGTGGACAGAGGTGCCGGATCCGAACTGCTCTCGATGATGGCCCTCGTCGCCGCGGTGGTCGCTGCGGTGATCCTCGTCTTCTTCGGAATCGGGTACCTGTTCGGAAGCCTTTTCCTCTGACAGGGTTCCTCGCCGAGGCGGCGAAGTAGACTGCCCGCCTCCCAAACGGGACCCCAGCTCATGTTTCTAGCGATCTTCGGCATCGACAACAACGGCCTCAACCTGGTCGTCACCCTTTTCATCCTGATGCTGGTCGTCGTCTGGCTGGCGCTGATCGTCTACACGTTCCTCGACGCCCGCCGCCGCGTCTCCGACCCGTTCCTGGTCGGCTGCGCGACGATCGCCTCGTTCATCCCCTACATCGGGACCGCCATCTACGCGATCCTCAGGCCGCCGGAGTTCCTCGAGGACGCCCACGAGCGAGAGCTCGAGATCCGCGCCGCGGAGCTTCGCGTGCGTCAGCTGACCGAGCTCTCCTGCCCGAACTGCGAGTACCCGGTCGAGAAAAACTACCTGCGCTGCCCCAATTGCCAGCACCGGCTGAAGGACCCCTGCCCGACCTGCGCCAAGCCGGTCGACCCGCGCTGGACCCTCTGCCCCTACTGCGAGACGGAGCTGGCGCCGCGCCGGCGCAGCAAAGCACCGCCTCGCGAGGGCCGTTCCGCCGCGCAGCCGGAGAGCCGCTCGGGCGCCGAGCCCGAGGCGCGCCCCGCACCCAAACGCCGCGAGCCCCGCCCGGCGCCGAAACGCCGCAAAAAAGCGGCCCCGACTTCCGCCCCCAACGACGAGCCGGCCACCAGCGCCGCCAATGCGGAGGCGCCGCCCACTCCAAAACGACAGAAACGGAGCGAAAGCCGTGAGCCGGACCCTGATCCTCGTCAAGCCTGACGCCTTCGAACGCGCCCTCACCGGGGAGGTGCTGGCCCGCTTCGAGCGCAAGGGCCTGCGAATCGCCGCCCTCAAGAAGATGCAGGCGGATGAGGCGCTCGCCAATGAGCACTACGCCGAGCACAGCGAGAAGCCCTTCTTCGGCGAGCTGGTCTCCTTCATCACCGGGGGGCCGCTGGTCGCCGCGGTGCTCGAGGGCGAGGAGGCGGTTCCCGCCGCACGCCAGCTGATCGGCGCGACTAACCCGGTCGAGGCCGCGCCCGGCTCGATCCGCGGCGACTACGCCCTCGAGGTCACCTTCAACATGGTCCACGGCTCCGACTCCGACGAGTCGGCCGAGCGCGAGATCGGGATCTGGTTCCCAGAGCTGGTCTGAGCCTCACCCTGGCATCGGGCTCCCCGCAACGCAGGGAGATCCTCGAGAAGCTGGGGTTGGAGTTCGAGGTGGTCGTCCCCGGCGTTGACGAGCTCAGCGGCGGCGACCCCGCGGTCGAGGTCGTCGAGAACGCCCGCCGCAAGGCGCGCGCGGTCGAGCGCCCGGGGATCGTGATCGCCTGTGACACCGATGTCTCGCTCGACGGCCGGGCGCTGGGCAAGCCCGCCGACGAAGACGAGGCGCGCAACTACCTGGAGCGGATGTCCGGTCGCGCCCACGAGGTGCTGAGCGGCCTCGTCGTCGTCCGCGATGGGGAGGAGAGCAGCGGCCTCGAGCGCAGCACAGTGGTCTTCAAGGAGCTCGACGAGGCGACCCGCGAGCGCTACGTCGCCTTCGGCGAGTGGCGCGGCCGTTCCGGCGGCTACGCGATCCAGACCCTGGGCTCGAGCCTGGTCGAGCGGCTCGAGGGAAGCGTCTCCAACGTCGTCGGCCTGCCGGTCGGCCTGCTCGCCGATCTGGCACCGGAATTGCTTACCCCGCGCTGAGCGGGGGAAATTTGCGCTGTTTGCGATGATCCTCGCCTGGTAATCCTCAGGCGAACATGGGTCTGATCAGCGCGATCAGAGGGCTGGGCGGCCGCGACATGGCGGTCGACCTGGGCACGGCGAACACGCTCGTCTACGTCCGCGGGCGCGGCATCGTCCTCTCCGAGCCCTCGGTAGTCGCGATCGACTCGACCAGCGGCCAGGTCCACGCCGTCGGCGCCGAAGCGAAGCAGATGCTCGGCCGAACGCCGGGCAACATCACCGCGATCCGACCCCTCAAGGACGGTGTGATCGCCGACTTCGACGTCACCGAACAGATGCTGCGCCACTTCATCAAACAGGTGCACTCGAACCGCTTCGCCCACCCCCGGGTGGTCGTCTGTGTCCCCTCCGGCGTCACCGGCGTCGAGAAGCGCGCGGTCGAGGAGGCCTGCCTCTCGGCCGGCGCCCGTAAGGCGTACCTGATCGAGGAGCCGATGGCCGCCGCGATCGGGGCCGGGCTGCCGGTCGCGGAGCCGACCGGCTCGCTGATCGTCGACATCGGCGGCGGGACCACGGAGGTCGCGGTGATCAGCCTCGGCGGGATCGTCGTCTCGGAGTCGATCAGGATCGGCGGCGACGAGCTCGACGACGCGATCGTCAGCCACTGCAAACACCGCCACAAACTCGCGATCGGAACGCAGACGGCGGAGGAGATCAAGTGCGAGGCCGGTTCCGCCTCGCCACTGCCCGAGCTGGTCGAGGTCGAGATCCGTGGCCGCGACCTCGTCTCCGGGCTTCCGAAGACGATCACGGTCGACTCGGAGGAGATCCGCAAGGCCCTCGACGAGACCGTCGGCCACATCATCGACGCCGTCAAGGACACCCTCGACCGGACCCCGCCGGAGCTCGCCGGGGACATCATGGACCGGGGCGTTACCCTTGCCGGAGGCGGCGCTCTGTTGCAAGGACTTGAGCAACGCCTCCGAGATGAGTGCCAAATGCCCTGTCAGCTGGCAGAGTCACCGCTGACCTGCGTGGCGGTCGGGTCCGGCATCTCGCTCGAGGAGTTCGAGGCGATCCATCGCGCGAACAAGGCGAACTCCGGGCCGCGGCACGCTTAGCCGCTGTTCATCCCCGCACCCGAGACTTAGGCAGCGAACGTGTATCGAAAGCAAGTACGCCGTCGCAGGGCGGTACTCGCATTACTGATCATCAGCTCCTTCTTGCTGTTGACGATCACCTATGGGCAGGGCTCGGGCGGCCTGCAGCGCGGCGTGAGCACGATCTTCAGCCCGCTCCAGGGCGTCGCGGACAGGGCCCTGAAGCCCGCCCGGGACCTGGTCGACTGGTTCGACAAGACCTTCGACGCGCGCGGCGAAAACAGCCAGCTCAAGACCGAGCTGGTCGAGGCCCGCAAACAGGCGGTCGCCGGCCAGGCCGCTCTCCAGGAGAATGCGCAGCTGCGCAAGATCGTCGGCCTCGACGGCGGCCCGCTTGCCTACTCGAATCTCAACCAGGTCGCCGGGACCGTGATCGCCCGCTCGCCGACGATCTGGAACTCGAAGATCGCGATCGATGTCGGCAAGGACGACGGCGTCAGCGTCGATGACCCGGTGCTGAACGGCGACGGTCTCGTCGGCCGCGTCTCCTCGGTCGAGGGCGGCTCCGCGCAGGTGACGCTGATCACCGACAACGCGAGCGCGATCTCGGCCAAGATCGTCCCGGGCGGCGCCCAGGGCGTGATGCGGCCCGACATCGGCGACCCCGAAGACCTGATCCTCGACTTCCTCGACACGAGCAAGGGCCTCCATCGCGGCCAGACGGTGGTCACCTCGGGCTGGCACGCCCAGGGTCTCGCCTCGCTGTTCCCGCCCGACCTGCCGATCGGCGAAGTGACCAAGGCCTCGCTCGACGAACAGGAGGCCAGCCAGCAGGTGCGGCTGAAGCCGTTCGCCGACCTCGCCAATGTCGAAGTGGTCCAGGTCCTGACCGGGGGCGACCGCCGATGATCGTCACGCCGAGGATCCTCATCCGACTGGCGCTGATCGTGATCGTCGCCGTCCTGCTCCAGCTCTCGTTTTTCTCGCGGGTCGCGCTCTTCCACACCAGCCCCGACGTGCTGCCCTCGGTGGTCGTCGCCTTCGGGCTGCTCGGCGGCAGCATGAGCGGTGCCGTCGCCGGGTTCACGATCGGGTTCCTCGTCGATTGCCTGCTCGTCTCGGCGCTGGGGGCGACATCGCTGGTCCTGTTGACGACCGGTTATCTCGCCGGCCTCTTCCGCGAACGCTTCGACATCCACAGTGCCCTGGTGCCGCCGCTGATGTGTATGGCGGGCACGCTCTTCGCCGAGCTCGGCTTCGGCGCAGTGCAGGTGATGCTCGGCATCGACTCGCCGGTCAGCCTGCTCGTGGTCCGCGACATGGTGCTCAAATCCGTCTACGCCTTCTTCCTCGGCTGGCCGATCTACCTCGGCATGCGCCGGGTCCTGCGGCCGGCCCTGGTCGACGAGGCCAGAGTGGAACGGCGCAAAGAGCCGAACGTCCTGGGGGTCTAGGCGATGTATCTGCGATCCGGCGAGCGCGGCCCCGAGGTCAACCGCGGCATGGCCCTGCGCCTGGGGATCTTCGGCGGCGTGGCCCTTGTCCTCTTCGCGATCCTCTTCTTCCGACTCTGGTTCCTGCAGGTCCTCAACGGCGATCAGTACCTCGCCGAAGCGAACAACAACCGCACGAGGGAATTCCGGGTCAGTGCCCCGCGCGGGGAGATCCTCGACCGCGACGGCAATGTCCTGGTCGGCAACCGCACCAGCCTGGCGCTCCAGGTCAGCACGCAGAAGCTGCCCGAAGACCCGGTGGAAAAACGCGAAGAGCTCGCTCGGCTGGGCGCCCTCACCCACACCTCGCTCAAGCAGGTCCGGGCGATCCTCCACGAAGAGCTGAAGAAGGCGCCGGGGGCGCCGGTGACCCTGCGCACCGACGTCGGCAAATACGTCGTCTACTACCTCGAAGAGAACAAGGGCCGCTTTCCCGGGGTCGACGTGGAGCGGGTCTTCGTTCGCCGCTACCCGGACGGGGCGGAGGCTGCGCATGTCGTCGGCTATACCGGCGAGGTGTCCGAAGAACAGCTGAAAGAAGCGCGCTGGAAAGGGCTCGAGCCGGGCGACGAAATCGGCCAGGAAGGGGTCGAGGACACCTACGACAAATATCTCAGGGGCAAGCCGGGCGTGACCAGGATCCAGGTCGACGCCTTCGGCCAGCCGACCCAGGGCGGCAAGCTGATCTCGCAACGGCCGGTCCCCGGCGACAACCTCGTGCTGACCCTCGATCCGGCCGTTCAGGCGGCGGGAGACGGGGCGCTCGCCGCCCGCGGGCTGCGCGGCGCCTACGTCACGATGGACATCCACAACGGCGAAATCCTCGGCCTCGGCTCGTTCCCGACCTACGACCCGACCGTTTTGAACGAACCGATGACCCAGGCCCAGGTCAACCAGCTCTACCGTGACCCGATCGCGGCGCCGCTCGCCGACCGGGCGATTGCCGGCCTCTATCCGACAGGGTCGATCTTCAAGATCATCACCGCGCTCGCGTCTCTGGAAAACGGCGAATCGACGGTCTCGGAAACGATCGAAGACCCCGGCTCGTTCACCGTCGGCGGGGAGACCTTCCATAACGCCGGCGAAGCGGCCAACGGCGCTGTCAGCCTGGTCTCGGCCCTCCAGGTCTCCTCCGACGTCTACTTCTACACGCTCGGATATCGGATGTGGGACAAGGGCTACCTGCAGCAATGGGCGCACAACCTGGGCATCGGGCGTGACCCGCACATCGACCTGCCGGGAGCCGCAAAGGGCCTGCTCCCGACCCAGCAGTGGCGCAACAAACTGGCGGCGGAAGGCGAAGCCGAAGGCCGGCCGTGGTCAGCGGGGGACAACATCCAGCTCGCCACCGGGCAGGGGGACCTGCAGACGAACCCGCTGCAGATGGCGATCGCCTACGCGGCCCTCGGCAACGGCGGCACGATCGTCACGCCGCACGTCGGCAAGGAAATCGACGACTCCGCCGGCCGGGTGATCAAGGAATTCGATCCGGGCCCGCAGCGTCATATTCATATCGATCCCGAATACCGGTCGGCAATTCTCGAAGGGCTACATGAGGCGGCGCAGGCGCCGGGCGGGACCTCCTACGAGGTGTTCGGAGGGTTCCCGGTCGAAGTCGCCGGCAAGACGGGAACCGCCGAACGGGTGGGCTACAACGAACAGTCTTGGTACGCAGTCCTTGCGCCTTACCCGGATCCGAAGATCGTCACCGTCGTGACCATGGAGGAAGGCGGATTCGGAGCCGAATCGGCGGCGCCGGCGGCCCACACGATCCTGGAAGCGTATTTCGCCAACAAGATCAAAGCCGAAGGCGAAGAAGGCGAAGGCAAAGGCGAAGAAGCCGAAGGCGAAGAAGGCGAAGTCGCAGGGGAAGCGATCGAATGAGCTACGCGACCAGAACCCGCCGCGCACGGCCGGAGCCCTTCGCCGTGCGGCCGGGGATCGCCGAGCGCCTCAGCCTCCCCTACATGGACGGCTCGCTCGCCCTGGCGGCGGTCGGCCTGGCGGCATTCAGCGTCTTCGTGCTCGCCCAGGCGACCCGTCACGACGTGCCCGGAGACCCCGGCTATTACTCCAACCGCCAAACGATCTACGCTTTACTAGGAGTTGCCGGCATGTACATCTTGGCCCGCGTCGACTATTCGCGGTTCAGGGAGCTCAGGGTCGGCATCTACACCTTCCTATGCGTGAGCATCTCTCTAGTTTTCGTTTTCGGCTTCGCGGCGCGAGGCTCACGACGCTCGTTCGAACTCCCTTTCTTCAGTTTCCAGCCATCGGAGCTCGGCAAGCTCCTGCTAGTGCTAGCGCTTGCCGGGTTCGTGATCGATGGCGCCAGGCGCGGTTCGGCCAGGCAGCGCACGGTGCGCTACCTGTGCCTCGGTCTGGCGCCGGCTGCTCTCGTCTTTCTGCAGCCGGACCTCGGCACCGCTTTGGTGTTCGTGGCAATCACCCTCGCCGTGATGTACGTGGGGGGCGTCCCATGGACGCACTTCGCGGCTATCGGCGCAACCCTCGTCGCGACGATCGCGCTGGTCCTCGTGGTGGCACCCGCTGTGGGTACGCCGCTGCTGAAGGGCTACCAGGAGCAGAGGTTGACCTCGTTCCTGCACGCCAGTGCGGATCCGAGCGACGCGGGCTATCAGCAGAATCAGGCCAAGATCGCCATCGGTTCCGGGGAGAAAACCGGACGGGGCGATCGAGCCACCCAGACGCGGCTCGACTTCGTTCCGGAGCGGCACACCGACTTCATCTTCGCGGTGATCGGGGAGCGCTACGGATTCGTCGGAGCAGCGTTGGTCCTATCCCTTTACGCCCTGCTCATCTGGCGGGCGCTGCGGATCGTGACGCTCTCGAAGAACTCATACGGAATGCTTGTGGCCGGCGGAATCGCCGGCATGCTTCTGTTCCAGGTCTTCGTCAATGTGGGAATGAACCTCGGGATCATGCCGATCACGGGGATCCCCTTACCGCTGATGAGCTACGGGGGTTCCTCCGTGCTCGCAACATTTCTCGCGGTCGGGGTCCTGCAGAGCGTGCACATGCAAGCGCGCCTCAGTCAGAAGGGCAGGTTCGCCTGGTGAGCACCGATCCGGTGCTGCGGGCGCGTACCTATCTGAACTGAGCAAGAAATGAAAAAAACAATTCTGGTGTCCGCCGATCGTGGTGAGACACGCGTCGCCGTCCTCGAGTCGAAAGCCAAAGGCGGCAAGCGCGACGTCGCAGAGCTCTACATAGAGCGCCGCGGCCGTCGCTCGATCGTCGGCAACATCTACAAGGGCAAGGTCGACAACGTCCTGCCCGGCATGGAGGCCGCCTTTGTCGACATCGGCCTCGAGCGCAACGGCTTCCTCCACGTCGACGAGATCGTCCTCCCGGACGGAACCCAGGCTCCGAAGCGGGGCCGGGGCAGCGGCAAACGGATCGACGAGCTGATCAAGTCGGGCCAGGAGATCATCGTCCAGGTGGTCAAGGACCCGCTGAAGTCGAAGGGCGCGCGGCTCTCGATGAACGTCTCGATCGCCGGCCGCTACCTGGTCTACGCGCCGCAGGGAAGCGGCGTCGGCGTCAGCCGCAGGCTGAGTGAATCCGAGCGCGACCGGCTGCGCAAGATGGTCGACCACACCTATAAGGGGCCGGGCGGGCTGATCGTTCGCACCGCAGCCCACGGCGCCAAAAAACCCGACTTCGTGCGGGAGATCGGCTATCTGCACAAGCTCAGCGACGTGCTCGAGCGGCGCGCCGAGCAGACCGAGGCGCCGAACCTGATCTTCCAGGAGGCCGACCTTCCGGTCAGGGTCCTGCGAGACGTCTTCCTCAGCGACTTCGAGACCGCGATCATCGACTCCGACAAGCAGTTCGAACGGGTCACCAGCTTCTTCCAGCGCACCGCGCCGGAGCTGGTCGGCGGGGTCGAGCTCTACGACGGAAAACAGCGCCTCTTCGAGAAATGGAAAATCGACAAGGAGATCGAGTCGACCCTGAACAAGCGGGTCGACCTGCCCTCCGGCGGCTATCTGATCATCGATTACACCGAGGCGCTGACCGTGATCGACGTCAACAGCGGCAGCTTCACCGGTCGCGGCAAAGGCGGCCTGGAGGAGACCATCACCAGGGTCAACACCGAGGCCGCCGACGAGGCGGTCCGACAGCTGCGGCTGCGCGACATCGGCGGGATCATCGTCATCGACTTCATCGACATGGCCCGCGCCCGCAATCGCGACAAAGTCCTGAAAACGCTGCGCAAAGCCCTCGACGCCGACAAGTCGAAGAGCTACGTGGTCGAGGTCTCGCCGCTCGGCCTGGTCGAGATGACCCGGCAGAACGTCACCGACGGGGTGCGCGAGATCCTCACCGTCCCCTGTCCTACCTGCGAGGGCGACGGCGTCGTCCTCTCGGCCGAGACGGTGGCGCTGGAAGGCCTTCGCACACTGCGCGAAACGACAGCCGACAAAGCCGAGGAGGCCTTCCTGGTGCGGGTCAACCCGAAGGTCGCCGCCGACCTGATCGACGCCGACTCCGGCCTCGCCGAGCTCGAGGCCGAGACCGGCAAGCAGTTCCACTTCGAGGGCGGCGACGCGCTGCCGATCGACACCTTCGACGTGGTCGACGCCGGCTCCCGCGAGCAGATCGAGGCGCGGGCCCTGCCCTTCAAGGTCGGCGAGGAGGTGCTGGTCAAGATCGAGGAGCCCCACATGTACAACGCCGACGACGCGGTTGCCCGAGTCGACTCCTACATCGTCAGCGTCAGCGGCGGTGGGAAGTTCGTCGGCGAGCGCAAGCTGGTGCGAATCGACGAGGTCGCGCGGGCCGCGGCGGTGGCCTCTCTGCTCGGCAACGAGAGTGGCAACGGCTCGGCGAACGGCGGAGATGGCGACGGCGAGCTAGAATCGACCGCCTCAAGCAGTAGCCGTCGTGGCCGCCGAGGCGGTCGCGGTAGGTCGGGCTCAACCCAGAGCGACGAGGACGAATGAGCACTTACGCGGTAATAGAGAGCGGTGGAAAGCAGTATCGAGTCGAGAAGGGGACGGCCCTGCTCGTCGATCGTCTCGATGCCGAGGAGGGGGACAAGGTCTCCCTGCGTCCGGTCATGTTCCGCGACACCGAGGTGATCGCCGAGCCCAAGGAGCTGGAGAAGGTGAAGGTCGAGGCGACCGTCGCCGAGCACCTCCGCGGGCCGAAGATCAAAGTCTTCAAATACAAGCCGAAGAAGGGCTATCGCCGGCGTGCCGGCCACCGTTCCGAGCTGACCCGGCTCGAGGTGACCGAGCTCAAACTCGGGGGCGCCGCCAAAAAAGCGGCGGCGAAACCGAAAGCGGAGAAAAAAGCCGCTGACAAAAAACCCACTGCGAAAGACGAGGCCGGAGATGGCGCATAAGAAAGGCCTCGGCTCGAGCCGCAATGGCCGCGAATCCAATCCGAACATGCTCGGGGTCAAGGTCTTCGCCGGCCAGAAGGTGACCGGCGGCGAGATCATCGTCCGTCAGCGCGGGACCCGATTCTGGCCCGGAGAGGGAACCGGCCTCGGTCGCGACCACACGATCTTCGCGAAGGCCGAAGGAACCGTGCAGTTCAAGCCGGCGCGCAAGGGCCGCACCGTCTCGGTCGTCTCCGACTGATGCGGCGCCAGCTCGGAATTCTTCTCGCCCTGACCGCCACCGTCGTCTCCATGTGGGCCGCGGGCGTCGCGCAGGCCGCGGAATCGATCTACTGGGACAACTACGGGGGCGACCCCGACACGATCGGCTCCGCGAGCATCGACGGAAGCGGTGGCGGCCTGCTCAATCTGGGCGGCAACTCGATCAGCACGCCCGAAGGCATGGCATATGACACCGTCACCAATCGGCTGTTCGTGGCGACCGAGGACGGTGTCAACGGCCAGATCCTGGCGATCAACCTCGATGGCAGCGGATCGACACCGTTCACTGCGCCGGGAGCGCCGGTCGCCGACCCGGAGGGCGTCGTGGTCGACCCGGCGACGAGGATGATCTATTGGGTCAACACCGAAACCGAAACGATCTCCTTCGCGAACCTCGACGGAGGCGCCGGGGGAACGCTCAACACGACCGGCGCGCCGGTCGACGACATTTGCTGCCGGTTGACGCTCGACCCCGTCGGCGGCCGCGTCTACTGGGTCAATGACGGCGCTGCGCCGCACTCGATCGCCTTCGCCAATGCCAACAACACCGGCGGTGGCGGAACGCTGAACACCGCCGGGGCCCCGGAGCCGGGGGATTCAGGCCTCGCCATCGACCCGACCAACGGTCGCCTCGACTTCACCATCGAAGAAGGCTTCGCCTTTGCGAATCTCAACGGCACCGGGGGAGGGTCCCTGTCCAGCACCGGGGCGGTCGTCGATGGCCCATGGGGTCTCGCCTTCAATCCGTCGAACGGGCGTCTCTATTGGGCCAACGAGGGCCAGAGCGGTTCGGGCGCGAATGTCAACGCCTTCGGCTTCCTCGGTTCGGGTGGGAACGGCAACCTGACCATCGCCACCACGCCGGTGGACGAGCCGCAGGACCCGCTGATCATCAAAAGCCCCTCGGGCGCCGGGGTTCCGGCGTTGACTCGGGACGCCAAGGCACCCGCCGGCTTCAGCTGTTCCCAGGGGACGTGGGGAGCCGACTTCGCCGGCTCGTTCGTCTACCAGGCGCCGCGCAGCTACGCCTACCAGTGGACGCTGAACGGAGCCCCGATCGCCGGAGCGACGGCAGCCACCTACACGGCGACCAAGGCGGGCGGTTACGCCTGCACCGTCACCGCGACGAACCAATTGGGTAGCGCCGCACAGACCAGCGCCGCGGCGACCGTCAAGGCCGCCAAGCTCAAGCTCTCGGTCAAGAAGGCAAAGACCAAGGCCGGCAAGACCGCGACCTTCAAGGTCAAGGCCGCCAACCAGGGTGACCTACAGCTGAAGAGCGCCAAGATCTGCACGAAGCTCCCGAAGAGCTCCAAGCAGGTCCTGAAGGCACCGAAGTGCAAGCCCCTGAAGAAGGTCAAGGCGAAGGGCAACAAGTCGGCGACGATCAAGATCAAGGTCGCCTCCGACGCCGCGCCCGGCACCTACAAGGTGACCTTCACCGTCAAGGGCGGCAAGTCGGCCAAGTCCGCGGTCGTCGTCAAGGCCGGCTAGTCATTCGCACCCTGCTGACACCCGCGCGCCTCCTCGTCCTCGCCACTGCCCTCGCTGTCCTCTGGGCGGCGAGCGCCGCTCAGGCGGCCGAACGGATCTACTGGAACAACTACCGCGCCGATCCGCCGACGCTCGGTTTCTCCAACGTCGACGGGACCGGCGCCGGGACTCTGCAGGTTCCTGGCCTCGATACACCTGAAGGCATGGCGTACGACAGCGTCACCGATCGAATCTACGTGAGCAGCAGCCACCCGGAACCAACGCCTGACCAGATCGTCTATGTCGGCCTCGACGGTAGCGGCACCGGCGTCCTCAGCACCCCCGGCACCACCGTCGATGGGGCCGAGGGAGTTGCGATCGATCCGGCGACACGGACCGTCTATTGGCTGAACACGGGGGCGCCTGAGACGATCGGCTGGGCCAAGCTCGACGGCAGCGGGGGCGGAACGCTCAACACAACGGGTGCGACTCTCGAAGGCGCATACCGGATCGCTATCGACCCGGTGGCCGGGCGCGTGTATTGGGGCAACACCTTCGGCTCCGAACCGGCTTCGGTCTCCTTTGCGAAATTCGACGACAGCGGCGGTGGCAACCTCTCCACCGTCGGCGCCACACCGGAGGAGGACATTTCGGGCCTCGCCGTCGATCCGACAGCCGGCAAGCTCTACTACGCCAGCGGTGACAAACGGATCTCCTTCGCCAGCCTCGCCGGCACGGGTGGTGGCGACCTGGCCACGGCGGGGGCCGTGTTCGATGAACCGTACGGGCTCGCTGTCGATCCTGCCGCCGGCAAGCTCTACTGGGCCAACTACGGGAACGACGATGATCCTGTCAACGCGCTCGGCTTCGGCACGTTCGCCGGCACCGGCGGCGGCATCACGGTCACCGCGACGCCCGTCGAAGGACCGCAGGACCCGCTCGTCCTCAAACCGCCTTCAGGCGCCGGGGTGCCGACCGTCACCCGCAACTCCAAGAGTCCCGCGCAGCTGAGTTGTTCGCAAGGAACCTGGGCCGCCGACCTGGCGGGCTCGTTCGTCTACCAGGCGCCGCGTAGCTATGCGTATCAGTGGACCCGCAACGGTGCCCCGATCGGCGGCGCGACCGCTGCGGTCTATGCCGCTCCTTCGGCCGGCTCGTATGGCTGCACCGTCACAGCCACCAACCAGTCGGGGACTGCCGCACAGACCAGCGCCGCGGCGACCGTCAAGGCCGCCAAGCTCAAGCTCTCGGTCAAGAAGGCAAAGACCAAGGCCGGCAAGACCGCGACCTTCAAGGTCAAGGCCGCCAACCAGGGTGACCTACAGCTGAAGAGCGCCAAGATCTGCACGAAGCTCCCGAAGAGCTCCAAGCAGGTCCTGAAGGCACCGAAGTGCAAGCCCCTGAAGAAGGTCAAGGCGAAGGGCAACAAGTCGGCGACGATCAAGATCAAGGTCGCCTCCGACGCCGCGCCCGGCACCTACAAGGTGACCTTCACCGTCAAGGGCGGCAAGTCGGCCAAGTCCGCGGTCGTCGTCAAGGCCGGCTAGTCATTCGTATCTAAGAGAAGGGGCCGGCACCCCTCCTCACTCAACATTTTCGGTGGATCGTCTTGCGGCTATCGCGATGGGATCGCCGAAAAAGTACAAGCCGTTCGGAGGGGCGCCCGACCCCTTCGCGCAGGCCCGATCGAGATCGCGCGAGCGGCTTCGGCGTTGAGGTCGCACTCGATGCCGGATAGCGGGAAGAAATGCGTTCTCGTCGGCCCGACTAACCTCCGTAGCGATGTATGACAAGGCGAAAATTTGGGTTGAGGGCGGAGCCGGGGGGAATGGCTCGGTCAGCTTTCGGCGTGAGGCGCATGTGCCGCGCGGCGGGCCCGATGGGGGCGACGGCGGGCACGGGGGGGACGTGGTCCTGGTCTGCGACTCCTCGCGGCGCGACCTCGGCCCGCTGACCGGCAGCAAGCACTTCCGCGCCGGCCGCGGCAGCCACGGCGAGGGCAGCAACAGGCACGGCGCCCGCGGCGATGACCGCGTGGTGCAGGTCCCGCCCGGCACCCAGGGCGAGACCGTCGAGGGCAGCTCACTCGACCTGGTCGAGGCGGGGCAGAGCGCCGTCGTCGCCCACGGCGGGCGCGGAGGCCATGGCAACAAGCGCTTCTCCACCTCGACCAGGCAGGCCCCGCGCTTCGCCGAGAAAGGCACCAGTGGCGAAGGCGGTTGGATCGAGCTGCGGCTCAAGCTGCTCGCCGATGCAGGGCTGATCGGCCTTCCGAACGCCGGCAAGTCGTCACTGCTCGGCCGCCTGACCAGAGCGGCACCGAAGGTCGCCGACTACCCGTTCACGACGATCTCGCCGGCCCTCGGCGTCCTCGACGGCGATGAGCGGCAGGTGGTCCTCGCCGACATTCCGGGCCTGATCGAGGGTGCCGGCGAGGGTGCGGGGCTCGGGCACGAGTTCCTCGCCCACGTCGAGCGCTGCTCGATGCTTCTCCATCTCGTCGACCTGGCGCCCCTCGAGGGCGATCCGGTCGCCAATTACGAGGGGATCCGCGCCGAGCTCTCCAGTTACGGCGCCGGCCTTGACCGCCTGCCCGAGGTGGTAGTCCTCTCCAAGCGCGACCTGCTCATCGCCGACGAGGTGGGCATGGCGATCAAGGACTGGCGCCGCCGCCTCGGCGAGCGGGCGGTCGACGTGCTCGCCGTTTCGTCGGCCACCGGCGAGGGGCTGGACGCGCTGAAGACCGCGATCTTCACGGGGGTCGCCGCCGCGGCGGGGCCCGCCGCCCCGGCCGCCGGTCCCCTCGCGACGGAGTTCGAGACCGAGCATCGCCTCTACCGGCCGGTCGGCGAGGGCGGCTACTCCGTGCAGCGCGAGGACGACGGCGGCTACCGCGTCCTCGGCCGCGGGGTCGAGCTGCTCTTCGAGCGCCATGACCTCAAAAACGAAGAGGCGCTGGCCTATCTGGAGTCCCGCCTCAACGAGATCGGGGTGATCTCCGCGCTCCGCGCCGCCGGCTTCGAAGCAGGCGACGACGTCCACGTCGGCGAGCACGTCTTCGAACTGCACCCCTAGCCGGCGGTGACGCCGGAGCCGAGCCGGCCGGCGAGGAAGGGGACGATCGTCGCCTCCATCTCCTCCGGCGCGTCCCACATCGGCCAGTGGCCGCTCTGCTCCAGGACCACCACCTCGGCCTCCGGGAACGTTCGCCTCTGCTGCTCGGCGTACTCGACCCCGATGTAGGGGTCGTGGCGGCCCCAGACGATGAGTGCCGGCACCTCCAACTCGCCCAGCTGCGGGCCGAGCCGCTCCATCGCGTCGGGCGGGCTGTTGCGGTAGAGCGTGAGGATCGCGCGCTGGGTCCCCCTGTCCTTGTTGGACGTGAAGAAGAGGTCGAGCGCCTCCTCGGGAAGCGGGCGAGGCTGGCCTCGCCTCAGCGCCTGGCGCATCGCGAAGGGCGTGGTCATCGCGAAGAAGAGCTCACCGGCGCCGCGGATGCGCCAGATCTTTGCCATCGAGTGCCAGCGATAGCCGTAGAGGATGCCGGTGTCGACCAGGGTCACGCTGCCGAGCTTCTCGGGGTGTTCGGCGCACCACTGGAGCCCCCAGGGCCCTCCGAAGTCGTGAAGGATCAGATGCGCCCTGCGCACGCCGAGCTGCTCGAGGGCGGCATCGAGGTGGATCGCGTAGCCCTCGATCGTGTACGGGAAGGAAACCGGCTTGTCGGCCTCCCCGAAGCCGGGCATGTCGAGCGCCACCGCTCGCCCCTGCTCCCCGCTCGCCTCGACCAGCCGCTCCCAGTCGCGGACGGAGCCCGGGTTGCCGTGGACGAAGACGGCCGCCTCCTCGGCCTCTCGCGGACCGGCTTCGAGGGTCGGCGAGCGAACGCCGCTGACCGTGACCTCGCCGCGCCGGGTGCTCACGCGGGCCGGGCCTCGGCCGTTGCCGATGTCGGCAGGCCGATCGGCTTGGCGCCGCGACTGAGGTTCGCCTTGAGCGCCAGCGCCAGGGTGCTCGGGGTCATGATCCGCTGTGGCGGTATCCAGCGCTCGCCGACGAGCGAGAAGCGGGCGGCGAGCTCTTCGTTTCGGGCCGCGCCTCGGAAGAGGATCTTTTCGGCTGGGTTGAAGCGGCGCCCGCTCGAGTAGGTGGAAAGCATCCGGTTGTGCATCGCCAGGCCCTTGCGGTGCCTGCGCGCGTACCGGGACAGTGCCCGGTCGAGCTCGTCCTCGCCGCCGCCCGACAGCGCCGGCCCGGCCTCTTCCGCGAGCCACTCGCCCGACTGGAATGCCCACCCGCAGCCGACGCCCCAGAGCGGGTCGGCCGAGAGCGCCGCGTCGCCGACCAATGCCAGCCCCGGCCCGTCGGGCCGGCGGCGTTCGTTGGGGACGTCGAGCTTGCCGAGGAACTTCGAAACCCGCTTCTCCGGATCGACCGCCGGTCCATCCGGAACGCGTTCGTACATCGTCGCCATCGCCGCCCCGGCGTCGGCTTTGAATTCGGGCATCCGGTCCTTATGGGCGACGCAGGCGAGCATCGTCTGGTTGTCGTCGGTCGGGAAGGCGTAGGCCATGTCGGGGTCGAGGAACCACATCTGCGGGCAGTCCCCGGTGACCAGCGGCGTGTCCTTGAAATAGGCCATATAGGCGAAGCGGTTGTTCGGCTGGCTCTTGGTCGGCCTTCCGGCGAGCTTGGCGACCCCGGACCCGCGGCCGTCGGCGCCGACCACGAGGCGCGCCGTCAGCTCGCGCTCCTCGCCATCCTTGGACCGGACGCGCACACCGCGGGCGCGCCCGCGGTCCTGAAGCACGCCGGTCGCTGTCTGACCCATCATCAACTCGACGCCGTCGGTCCCGGCCGTCATCTCTCGCAGCATCGGGTCGGCGGTCTGGCGGCGAATGTTCAAGCCATGCCCGACCTCGTCGATCCGGTCCATGTACCCGTCCGGCGGCGTTATCCAGCCGTACCGGCTCCAGATCCGCGGCTCGCTGCGGCGCGCGCCGGCGCGCTCGAACTGGTCGGCGATCCCCAGTCGCCTCAGGGTCGGATAGGCGCTCCCCTGGAAGACATGGGTGCACATCACCTTGTAGTGGTCGGGCGCGCTGTGGCTCTCGAGGAGGGCGACCGTGGCGCCCTGACGGCCGAGGAGGGTCGCCGCCGTGCAACCGGCGATGCTCGCGCCGACAATCGCAACGTCGAATTCGGTGTCTTTCAACCTGACGCCTCCTGGGTCCCAGTCTTGCACCCCGGGCGGGAGCGCGCGCAACCGGCGGGCGTCCCCGGCCCCGTTCTGGCGGCCGGCCAATCGAACTGAGCATGGACCGCGCGGCTGAGGACGCGGGCGTAGACGCCGACCCCGGCCGGCTTCAGATGGATGTCGTCCCAGAGCAGCCGGTCGTGGTCCCCGGCCACCGAGGACCAGTCGATCAGGGTCGTGTGCGGCCAGTCATCGGCCGCTTCGGCGAGCGCGTCGTCGGACTCGCCGATCCAGGAGACCGGCGCGTGGTCGCTGACCAGGAAGAGCTGGCCGACGTTGGCCGTCGCCTTCCTGATCGCCTCCATTTCAGCGCTGTACAGGGGGCCGTTGTTTCCCATCTGGATGATCAGCGCGTCGACGTTGGCGCCCCTGCCTTTCAGGCCCTCGACCAGGTCGGCGAATTCGTCGGCCTGACGGCCGACCCGGGCGTTCATCGAGAACCGGGGCCCGAGCCGGGCCGCGAGCTTTTCCTTGGCCGCGATCATCACCGAGTCGCCGAGCGCCATCACCCGGGGCGCTTTCGACTCACGCTCGGCGCGGGCGCTGACCGTGACCCTGGCCGAGTCGGCGGTCGACGCTGCCGCGGCGTCCGGCGAGAGGCGCCTGGCACCGCCGCCGGCGATCCCGCTCCAGCCGACCAGGAAGACGACCGCCGGCACGGCGACCAGCAGGGCCGGGCGGCCGAAGCGGGCGAGCAGCTCGCCGCCGCGCTCCGGCATTCGCGGCCGGCGCCGGAAGGGGATCTCGACGAAGCGGTAGGAGAGGTCGGCGAGGCCGAGCACGGCGAGCAGCTGCAGTGGGATCAGGATCCCTCTCGGCACCGAGACGTCGATCCCGGGGCGGGTCAGGGCGAGGACCGGCCAGTGCCAGAGGTAGAAGCTGTAGCTGCGCAGTCCTAGCCAGATCACCGGTGCCCGGGCGAGTAGCCCGCCGAGCCGTGGCGCCGGGTGCGCGAAGACGCCGATCAGCAGCGCGCTCGCCAGCGCCAGCCAGGCGTAGCCGCCGTGGAAGAGGCCGAGGTCGTAGTCATGCACGTCGAAGAAGGCGGCGACCAGGTAGGCCAGGGCGAGGACTCCGATCCCGTCGAGGATCGGGCCGGTCCAGCGCCCCGGCGTGCCCCGGCGTAGGTCCCAGGGGCTCCAGAGGAGGGCGAGGGCAACGCCGGCGAGCAGGCCGACGGCGTGGGTTTCGGTGCCGTAATAGACGCGGGAGGCATCGTGGGGATCGAAGAGCAGCCAACCGAGCGCGACCGAGGCGGCGGCCCCGGCGAGCACGCCGACGATCAATCGGCGGCGGCCGAACAGCGTCATCCCGGCGGCGAAGGCGACCGGCCAGAGGAGGTAGAACTGCTCCTCGACCGAGAGCGACCAGAGGTGGCGGAACAGCGAGGGGCGCTGAAATTGCTCGAAGTAGGACTGGTGGTCAAAGATGAAGTGCCAGTTGGCGACGTAGAGCAGCGAGGCGATTGCGTCGCCGCGCAGGCTGTCGATCCGGTCCGGCTCGACGATCGCCGCGACGACCATCGTCACCGCGATGAAGACGCCGACCGCGGGCAGCAGGCGCCGCGCCCGCCGCACCCAGAAGCGGCCGAGGCGGATGTGGCCGCCGCGCCGGTACTCACTGAGCAGCAGCGAGGTGATCAGGTAGCCGCTGATCACGAAGAAGACGTCGACGCCGAGAAAGCCACCCGGCATCCAGCCGATGCCCGCGTGGTAGGCGAAAACGGCGAGCACCGCGATGGCCCGCAGCGCGTCGATGCCGGGCATGTAGGGGAGGCGGTGGTCCTGCGGTCGGCTGATCCTTCAAGTTTCGTACAGGAGCCGGGCGATCCTTGAACGAGCGGACTAAGTCCCGAGCGGCGCCCCCGCCCGCGCGGGAAGCAGGGTCTCGAGCGCGTCGGCGGCAGCCTCGGCGCCGCCCGCCGCGGCGAACGCGTCGCGAACCCGCTCGGCGGCGGGACGGCAGTCGATCGTCTCATCCACCGCGCGCCGCAGCCGGTCGGCGCGGAGCTTCCTCGGAGTGAGGATCGTGCCGGCCCCGCAGTGCTCGACCCGGCGGGCGACCTCGAACTGATCGCGTATGAAGGGCACCACGCAGACCGGGACGCCTGAGGCGAGCGCCTTCTGGGTCGTGCCCATGCCGCCGTGCGAGATCACCGCGGCGGCGCGCCTCAGGATCGGCCCGTGGGGGATGAATCGCTCGACGATCGCGTTCGCCGGAGCCTTGAACCGCGACGGGTCGTGCGCGGCGGTGGTCGCGACCAGGAGGTAGGGACTGTCGGCGAATGCCTCCAGCGCGGTCCCGATCAGGACCGCGTCGTCCTGGAACTCGGTCGAGGCGTTGACGAGGACGATCGGCCGCTCCTCGGCGGCGAGCCACTCGGGCTCTGCCGCGGGCGGCTCCCAGAGGGCTGGGCCGACGAGCCGCGAGTTCTCCGGCCAGGCCCGCGGGTATTCGAACGGCTCGGCCGAGAACTGGAGGGCGATCGGCGCGCGCAGGAGCCATTCCTCGTAGCGGTCGAGCGCCGGCAGGTCGAGGCTGCGCCGGCGCGCGTTGTACCGGGTCAGGGCCGAGGCGTAGGCGGCCTCCTTGACGCGATCGGCGGCGGCGTCGCGGAACCCCCCGAGTGGGCTGGTCGAGGGGGCGAAGCCGGGCCCGAATGCCGGCACGCCGCGCGCCTGCACGGGATGGGGGTAGGGGATGTAGTGGGCCCAGGGGAGCCCCGAGGCCTCGGCGAGCGCGCTGGCCGAGGTCGCGTTGGGGTCGATCAGAATCAGGTCCGGCTCTTCCTCGTCGATCGCGGCCCGCAGGTCGGCGATCTCGTGATCGGCCCTCTGATCCCACGTCTCGAGCAGCGAGCGGATCGCGCCGATCGAGGTGCGCGCCTTCCAGTCCTCGGTCTCGATCGCCTCGATGCTTGGGTCGATCGGCGCGACATCGAAGCCGAGGCGCCCCAGCGAGCCGACTTTCGCGGCCGCTGTGCGGATCGTGATCTCGTGCCCGCGATCGCGCAGCGCCACGGCGGTCCCGATCGGTGGATAGACATGCCCGGGGGAGGGGCTTGTGTAGAGCAGGACTCGGGCCATCAGTCATCTCCTGTCAGGGTCGTCACGAGCTCGAGGATCGCCTCTTCGGCCTGGTCGCGGGTGAGCCCCATGTCGCGGCGCAGCAGCTTCCAGGTGAAGAGGTCGGTGACGACGATCAGCTGGGCGACGCGGCGCTCGCGCGCGGTCCCCGTCAGTGGCTCCAGGCCGGGCGCGAAGACCCGTTCGACCCAGGAGCGGTGGTACGCGCGGCCTCTGTCGGTCATCGCGCGGACGGCGGGGAAGCGGTCCTCCTCGGCGAGCAGGTGCAGGACGCCGTCGCCGTCCGCCTCGTAGCTGTCGAACACGTTCCGCACCGCGGCGCCGTGGTCGCCGACGGGAGCTTCGTCGCGCGAGCCGGTGATCTGCTCGAAGCGGTCCTGGCAGGCGGCGACGAAGAGCTCGTCCTTGCGCCCGAAGTGGGCCAGCAGGGTGGGGACGGTGACTCCCGCCCCCTCGGCGACCCCGGCCAAGGTCACGTCGGCGTATGGCTCGGTCAGAAAGCCCTCCAGCGCGACCTCGCGGATCCGCCGCGCGGTCTCTTCGGAGCGACGCGCGCGGACCCCCATCCGATACCGGCGCCTATCTGTCGCGGGAGTGGCCATCAGCGATGGTTCATTTCACTTGTGCCGCACTATAGTGAAACTTCGACTGTCGTCAAGCGGCCTACACTTGCCCGGTCATGACCCTGGTCGCAAAGCTCGGCTCCTCGATCGTCGCCGCCGACGACGGCTCCCTGCGGACCGAGGTCCTCGGCGGCGTCTGCCGCCAGGTCGCCGAGCTCGAGCAGGGCGGCGAGCGGGTGGTGATGGTCACCTCGGGCGCGATCGCCCGCGGCATCCGGCTGATGGACCTGCCCGCCCGTCCGCGGGCGATGGACGAGCTTCAGGCGGCGTCGGCGATCGGCCAGGGCGACCTCTTCCGCGCTTATGAGGAGCGGCTTGCCGAGCACGGCACCCGGGCCGCCCAGGTCCTGCTCACCGCCGGCGACATCGCCGCCAGGGCCAACTACCTGAACGCGCGGCAGACGCTGCGACGGCTGATCGCCTGGGGCGTGGTGCCGGTCGTCAACGAGAACGACACCACCGCCACCGACGAGATCACCTTCGGCGACAACGATTTCCTCGCCGCACAGGTCGCGATCCTCCTCGACGCCCGCCTGCTGGTCCTGCTCACCGACACCGACGGGCTGTACACGGCGGACCCGCGTGCCGACCCGGACGCCCAGCTGGTCGCCGAGGTCGAGGACTTCGCCGAGCTGGCGGGGATGGAGATCGGCGACCGCACCTCGGTCTTCGGCTCGGGCGGGATGCGCAGCAAGGTCGCCGCCGCCGGCATGGCCGGCGAGGCAGGGGTCGCCGCGCGGATCTGCAACGGCACCGTCGACGGGACCCTGCTCGCGGCCGCGCGAGGAGAGGCGGCCGGGACCAGCTTCCTTCCCCGCTCCGGCAAGGACTCGAGCTTCAAGCTCTGGCTCAAGTACGCGAAGCCGACCCGCGGCCGGCTCACAGTCGACGCAGGCGCCGCCAAAGTCCTGCGCGACTCCGCCAGCCTTCTCCCCGTCGGCATCACCGCGGTCGAGGGGGGTTTCGAGGCGGGCGACGCGGTCGAGGTTTCCGCCGGCGACGAGATCCTCGGCAAAGGCATCACCGACTACTCGGCCACCGAGCTGCAGCGCGTGATCGGCCTGAAGAGCCCTGAGGTCCGCGAGCTCCTGCCCCATGCGGCCGATGAGGTCATCCACCGAGACCGCTTCGTATTGATCTAAGCGCCAACGCGCACGGGAGGAACACGGCCCCTCACAGCTACGCTTAGGCCAATGTCTGTGACCACCCAAACCGTCGCTCAAGTCTGCGAGTCGGCCAAGCGCGCCGCCCTGTCGCTCGGCAGCGCCTCTACCGAGGCGAAGAACGCCGCCCTGGCGGGAACCGCGCGCCTGCTTGACGAGCGCACCGCGGAGATCCTCGAGGCCAACGCGGCCGACCTCGCCGACGAGCGGGCCGAAGGGCTCAGCGAGGCCCTGCGCGACCGGCTCTCGCTCAGCGCCGAACGGATCGAGGCTATGGCGGAGGGCGTGCGCGCGGTCGCCGCGCTCGAGGACCCGATCGGTGAGGAGCTCGACCGGCGGGCCCTGGCAAGCGGCATCGACCTGCGCAAGGTGCGGGTCCCACTCGGCGTCGTCGCCGTCGTCTACGAGGCCCGCCCCAACGTCACCATCGATTGCGCCGCGCTGACGATCAAGAGCGCCAACGCGATCGTCCTGCGCGGCTCCAGCTACGCGGAGCGCTCCAACGGCGCGCTCGCCGCGGTCGCCCGCGAGGCCCTGGCGGAGGCCGGCTTGCCCGAGGACTCCGTGCAGCTGCTCGCCGGCGGCGGCCGCGAGGGCCTTGCCGAGCTCGCAACCCAGGACCGCACCGTCGACCTGCTGATCCCGCGCGGGGGAGAGGGCCTCAAGGAGGCGCTCAAGGACGTGGCGACGGTCCCCGTGATCTTCGCCGCCGCCGGCAACTGTCATGTCTACGTGCACGGGGCGGCCGACTTGGCGATGGCGCGGCGGATCGCAATCAACGCGAAGATCCAGCGCCCCGGTGTCTGCAATTCGGCCGAGACCCTTTTGGTCGACGCCGCCGTCGCCGACGAGTTCCTGCCGCGGACGCTCTCCGAGCTGCGCGAGGCCGGGGTTGAGTTGGTCGGCGACGAGCGCGCCCGCGCCGCCGCAAGCGGGGTCGAGGTCGCCCCGGCGACCGAGGAGGACTTCGCCACCGAGTACCTCGACCTGAAGCTCGCCGTCGGCGTCGTCGACTCGCTGGATGACGCGGTCGACCACATCAACCGGTACGGCACCAGGCACTCGGAGGCGATCGTCACAGGCTCGGAGGAGGCCGCGGAACGCTTCAGCGCCGCGGTCGATGCCGCCGTCGTCTACACCAACGCCTCGACCCGCTTCACCGACGGCTTCGAGTTCGGCATGGGGGCGGAGATCGGCAACTCGACCCAGAAGCTCCACGCCCGCGGCCCGATCGGCCTCCGCGAGCTGACGACCTACAAGTACCTGGCCCGCGGCGACGGCCAGGTGCGTGGGTAGCGCCATCGCTTCTGGCATCGGGGTCCTCGGCTCGGCCTTCAACCCGCCCCACCTGGGGCACCTGGCGCTTGCCCAGGAGGCGCTCTGGCAGCTTGATCTCGCCGAGGTCATCCTGGTGCCGACCGGCGAGGCGCCGCACAAGCGGATCGCCGACGACCCCGGACGCGAGCAGCGCCTGGCGATGAGCCGGCTCGCCGCCGCCGACGACGCGCGCTTCTCGGTCTCGACCGCCGAGGTCGAGCGCGAAGGCCCGTCCTATACGTATGAGACCTTGGAAGAGCTTGCTCGAGAAAAAGGAGACACCGACCTGGTGTTCGTGATGGGCGCGGACGCTGCAGTGGGCCTGGAGAGCTGGCGCGAGCCCGCGCGCGTGGTCGAGCTGGCCCGGCTCGCCGTGGCTCGCCGCTCTGGTGTGTCCGACGCCGAGGTCTCCGCGGTGCTGCGCAGCCTCGGCGCCGACCAAAACCAGGCGACGATGCTGGAGATGCCCCAGTTCGGCGTCTCCTCCTCGGCGGTCCGCGAGCGCGCCGCCGCCGGCAGGCCGCTCCGCTACCTGGTCCCGGAGTCGGTCGCCCGTTTCATCGAGGAGAAGGGGATCTACTCGTGACCCGCCTCGACTCGGAGGCGCTGGCCCGGGCATTGGCCGAGCTCGCCTCCTCCAAAGGCGCCGAGGAGATCGTCGTCCTCGACATGCGCAAGCTGGTCTCCTACACCGACTTCCTGACGATCTGCACCGCCCGTAACGAACGCCAGGCCAGGGCGATCGTCGACGAGGCCAAGCTGCGCCTCAAGAACGACCGCCAGCTGCTGCCCGGGGGCACCGACGGCGAGGGCGCGGCCGGCTGGATCGTCCTCGACTACCTCGACGCGGTGCTCCACGTCTTCACCCAGGAGGCGCGGCAGCGCTACCAGCTCGAGGACCTCTGGCGGGAGGCCCCGCGGGTTGAGGTGGACCTCGGCGAGGATGGCGTCCGAGGGCCCCTCTACGGTGCCGCGCATGGGTAGCTTCCAGAGGGCCTTCCTCGGCTACCGCCGCCCCGAAGTGGACGCGGCGATATCCACGCGGGACAGGCGGCTCGCCGAGCTCAAGCGCGAGCTGTCCGCCAAGGCCGAGGTCGAAGAGGAGCTCTCCTGCCTTTCCGGCATGGTGATCGAGCGCGAGCGTGAGATCCGCTTCCTCGGGGATCTGCTGCGCGAGGCCAACGAGCGCCACGAGCGCAGCATCGCCTCGCTCGACGCGGTCACCGCCCGCCTCCAGGAGATCGAGGCCCAGGCCCGGGGTCAGGCAACCAGGATCCGGATGAAAGCGCTGCGGGAGGCGGTCGAGGTCGGCCGCCGGGCGGAGGAGCTCTCCGCCGCCGAGCAGGTCGCCCAGGAGCCCCAGGCGGCCGCCGACGCTCCGAAAGGGCGTGAGATCTTCGAGGGCACGATCAAGCTCGAGGTCGGCCCGCTCGGCGACTACGCCCAGCTGGTCGGCATCGAGGACGCGATGGGCCAGCTCGGCGCCACCGAGATCTCGGTCGAGCGTTTCTCCGAGGGCCGCGCGACCCTCTCGATGAACCTCGAGCAGCCGACCGAGCTGCTGCGCGAGCTCGAAGAGCTCTCGACCCTCGACTTCGAAGTCAGGCGCGGCAACCAGGACGACGCGATCCTGGGCGCCGAAGAAGAGTCCGGCCCAGGCCAGCAGGCCGCCTAGCTCCTTCGCCGCTCCCAGGTAGAATCACCGGACCCGGGGCTGTAGCTCAGCTGGAAGAGCGTCGCGCTGGCAGCGCGAAGGTCAGGGGTTCGAGCCCCCTCAGCTCCACTCTCCGGAAAAGTTCCTCAAATCAGCGGTTCCCGTTGCCGATGTATGAAGGATGAGCACCGCCAACGAGCACGTGTTCTCGCATGGGATGCGGGACACGCGGGAGACCTTCGCGCTCTGGAGCGATCGGCCGTGGGGGGTCCTCGGCCCCTGGCTGGCGCTCAGCGTCGCGATCGCGCTCACCCTGCTCGCCGCGGTGTGGGTGGTCTCCGGCCTGCTGACGCCGGACCTGACGCCGATCCACGTCCCCGGATACACGGAACCGTCGGACCCGGCCGACCTGCTGCCGATCCTCTATCGCAACTCACTCGTCCTCGCCCTGCACGCGACGGCCTGCGTCGCCGGCTTCATCGCCGGCGCCTCGATGCCGATCGCCGCCGCCCGGCGCTCCGGCATCTCGCGCTGGATCCACGTCAAGGCCGGCGAGCTGGCGATCCTCTTCGTCTGCGCGGTCACGCTCTTCTCGCTCTCGACCCAGGCCCTCTACCTCGGCTTCCAGGGATCGACGATCGCCGCCCAGCTGGAAATCTCGCGGGGGCTGTTGATCCTCACCGTGATGCCGCACGCCGTGCTCGAGTTGACCGCGCTCTTCCTGCCGCTGGCGGCCTGGCTGATCGCCAGCCGCCGGGGCGAGTGGAACCAGCTTCTGGCGGCGACCTTCGTGACCGTCGCCCTCGCCATTCCGTCGCTGATCATCGCGGCGACGATCGAGGTCTACGTCTGGCCGCACCTGCTGGAAATGGTCTCCTCGGGAGTCCACACCCAGCTTCGTTTCTGATGTTCGTAAGATCGCCCCGTGAAAGCGGAGCGGGCGCGATACGACGCCAGGCAGATCGAGGGCAGGTGGCAGCGGGTCTGGGCCGAGGAGGGGACCTGGGAGGTCGCCAACCCCGGCCAGCCCGGTTTCGACGACTCGAAGCCGAAGGCCTACGTCCTCGAGATGCTCCCCTACCCGTCGGGCGAGCCTCACGTCGGCCATCTCAAGTGCTACGCGGTGGGTGACGCGATCGCCCACTACCGGCGCCGCCACGGCTTTCAGGTCATGCACCCGATGGGCTACGACGCCTTCGGCCTGCCTGCCGAGAACAACGCGATCAAAACCGGCGAGCCGCCGCGGGAGGCGACGGAGCGCTCGATCGAGTCCTTCCGGCGCCAGTTTCGCGAGTGGGGGATCTCGATCGACTGGTCGCGTGAGATCGGCACCCACACGCCCGAGTACTACCGCTGGACCCAGTGGATCTTCCTGCGCCTCTTCGAGGAGGGCCTGGCCTACCGGACCGAGGCGCCGGTGCAGTGGTGCCCGAAGGACGCGACCGTGCTCGCCAACGAGCAGGTGGTCGACGGCCGCTGCGAGCGCTGCGGGACGCAGGTCGTGCAGAAAAAGCTCGAGCAGTGGTTCTTCAAGATCACCGACTACGCCGATCGCCTGCTCGACGACTTCGACCTGCTCGAGTCCTGGCCCGAGCACGTGATCACGATGCAGCGCAACTGGATCGGCCGCTCCGAGGGCGCCGAGGTCGTCTTCCGGTGCGATGAGGTCGGTCTCGACTTCCCGGTCTTCACCACCCGGCCCGACACGCTGTTCGGCGCCACCTGCTTCGTCCTCGCCCCCGAGCATCCGGAGCTCGAGCGCCTCGTCGCCGGCACCGAGGCCGAGGCACCGGTGCGCGAGTACGTCGATCGTGTTGCCCGCGAGTCGGCCGAGGAACGTGGCGACGAGGACCGCAAGAAGACCGGCGTGCCGCTCGGCCGCTCGGTGGTCAACCCGGTCAACGGCGAGGAGATTCCGATGTTCGTCGCCGACTACGTGCTGATGGAGTACGGCACCGGCGCGATCATGGCGGTGCCCGGCCACGACACCCGCGACTACGACTTCGCCAAGGCCTTCGACCTGCCGATCAAGCGCGTGATCGAGGGCGAGGACCCGGACGCCGCCCGCGACGACGAGGGCCTGCCCTATCCCGGCGACGGGGCGATGGTCAACTCAGGTCGCTTCGACGGCAAGGGCAACCGCGACGCCTACGCGGAGATCGTCGAGTGGCTCGGGTCGGAGGACCGGGGCGAGCCCTCGGTCAACTTCCGCCTACGCGACTGGCTGGTCTCGCGCCAGCGCTACTGGGGCGCGCCGATCCCGATCGTCTACTGCGACGAGTGCGGCGCCGTTCCGGTGCCCGACGACCAGCTTCCGGTCGAGCTTCCCGAGGTCGAGGACTACGCGCCACAGGGGAAAAGCCCGCTGGCCGCCGCTGAGGATTGGGTCGCGACCGAGTGCCCGAAGTGCGCCGGCCCGGCGCGCCGCGAGACCGACACGATGGACACCTTCGTCGACTCTTCCTGGTACTTCATCCGCTACCTGGACCCCCGCAACGAAGAGGCCGCCTGGGACCGGGCCGCGGCCGACCACTGGATGCCGGTCGACCAGTACATCGGCGGCGTCGAGCACGCGATCCTGCACCTGATGTACGCGCGGTTCCTGACCAAGGCGCTCGCCGACCTCGGCCAGATCGGCGTGCAGGAGCCCTTTGCCAACCTCTTCGCCCAGGGCATGATCACCCGCGACGGGGCGAAGATGTCGAAGTCGCGCGGCAACACGGTGGCGCCCTCGGAGTACATCGAGCGCCACGGCGCCGACACGGCGCGCACCTACGTCTGCTTCATGGGCCCGCCCGAGCGTGGCGGCGACTGGTCCGACGAGGGCCTGGAGGGGGTCGGCCGCTTCCTGGCCCGCCTCTGGCGCCTCTGTGTCGAGGTCGAGGAGCGCACCGAGCCGGCCGCCGGCGAGGGCAGCTCTCCCGCCGGTGCGCCGCGCGAGCTGCTCGCCAAGGCCCACTGGGCGATCGACAAGGCGACCTCCGACTTCGAGCGCGGCTTCCAGTTCAACACCGCGATCTCGGCGGTGATGGAGCTGATCAACGATGCCTACCGGCTCAAGGACGGCCTTTTCGGCGACGCCGACGGCGACCGGGCGCTGCGCTTCGCGACCGCGACCGCCGCCTCGCTGATCTTTCCCTTCGCCCCCCACCTCGGTGCCGAGGTCTGGGAGCGGATCGAAGGGGGAAGGGTCTGGGAGCAGCCTTGGCCGGTGGCGGACCCCGAGCTGCGCAGCAGCGACACGGTGACCCTGATCGTCCAGGTCAACGGCAAGCTGCGGGACCGGATCGAGGTCGCCGCCGACGCCTCCGAGGAGGAGCTCCTGGCGCTCGCGCGGGCCAGCGAGAACGTCAGCCGCCGGCTCGAGGAGGGGGAGATCGTCAAGGAGATCGTCGTTCCCGGCAAGCTCGTCAACCTCGTGGTTCGCTGAGCCTTCCCAGCTTTGGTGCGGTTTTCTGGTACAAAGCGCGCCGATGCTCGTGAGGCGCCTGACAGACGCACCGGTGGAGGAGTACCACCGCCTGCGGTCCCATGTCCTAATGGACGCGGGCGAAATGGGAGCCCGCAACGTCTCGGTCACCTGGCTCGAGGTCCCGGCCGGCGCCGAGCAGACTCTGCGCTCCCATGAGGAGGCCGAGCAGGTCTACGTCGTCGTCCGCGGCTCCGGGACGATGTCCGTTGCCGGCGACACCCAGCAGGTCGAGGAAGGGGATCTGATTCTCGTCCCACCGGCGACCGACCACTCGGTCGCCAACGAAGGCGAGAACGAGCTTGCCTGCGTCTCGATCCAATCTCCGCCGGTCGCCGTCGCCGAGCTCTACGGGGGCCAGCTGGCCGCCGACCTCGCCGGCTACGACGACGACGACGAAGGCGCGTAGCCGAATCGTTTGAGAGGGCGCGCCACCTGCGCGTCCGCCCGGATCATCTTCGGAGGGCATGCCCTCCGGCCCGGGAAGAGCCCAGCTTCTGATCCTCGCGGCACTTGCCGTCGCCGTGCTGTTCGTGGGGGCCCGGGCCCTTCGAGCCGAGGGTGACACCGCCTTCGAGCCTTCGTCGGGAAGCGGGGGCTCATCCGGCGGCTTTGCCGACTCGGGCTCGTCGGCAGGGATCAGCCTCGGCGAAGGTGGTCCGGACGTCGTCGTCGACGTCACCGGGGCGGTGCGGCGTCCCGGTGTCTACCGGCTGCCGGTCGGCGCCCGGGTCACCGATGCCATCGCCCGGGCCGGGGGCGCCGCCGGCGACGCGGCCCTGGAAGCGATCAACCTCGCGGCCAGGCTCAGCGACGGCCAGCAGGTGCTCGTCCCAGAGGCGGGGCCGGGCGGCGCGCCCGCCGTCGCGGCCGGCCCGGCCGCCGCGGAAGGGCCGATCAGCCTCGGTAGTGCCACGGTCGAACAGCTCGAAACGATCGATGGGATCGGCCCGGTGACGGCCGGCGACATCCTCGAGTTCCGAGACCAGCACGGCGGCCTTTCGTCGGTCGACCAACTCGACCAGGTCTCCGGGATCGGGCCGGCGACGATGGAGGCCCTCCGCGACCGGCTCCAGCCCTGAGTCGTGGACCTACGCCCGAGTCGCGCTCAGCTCCCCCTGGCCGCGGCGATCGCCGCCCTGGTCGCTCTCGCTCTCGTCCACACCGGGGAGATCAGAGGCCGCGCGGAGGCGGCCCTGGGCAGCGGCGTCCCACCCCGGGAGGCAGCCTTGGCCAGGGGTTTCGTCCTCGGCGAGGACGATGGCGTCGACCCGGAGACCCGGCAAGACTTCCGCCGCGCCGGCCTCAGTCACCTGCTCGCCGTTTCCGGTCAGAACGTCACCCTGCTGGCGCTGCTCGCCCTGCCGGTCATGGCGGGGCTCGGGATCGGGATGCCGGCCCGCCTCGCCTGGGTCCTCGGCCTGATCGCGGTCTACGTCCCCCTCGCCGGCGCAGGGCCCTCGATCCAGCGGGCCGGTGTGATGGGAGCGCTCGGGTTGTTCGCGACTCTCGCCGGTCGGCGCGCCTCGCGCGCCTACGCGCTCGGCTTCGCCGCCGTGGTCACCCTGGCGATCGACCCCGGAATCGCCGGTGACGTCGGCTGGCAGTTGAGCTTCGCCGCCGTTCTCGGCATCCTGGCGATCGCCGGACCGCTGCGGTCGGCCTTCGCCGAGCGCTTCGGGCGCGGTGTGCTCGGGTCGGCGATCGCCGAGGGCGCCGCTCTGACCGTCGCCGCAACCCTGGCGACGGCTCCGCTGATCGCCTTCCACTTCGGCGAAGCGTCGACGGTCACCCTGCTCGCAAACCTGCTCGCCCTGCCCGCCGTCGCCCCGGCGATGTGGCTGGGAATGCTGATCGCCGCAGCCGGGCAGGTCCCCGGCGCTCCGCTGGGTGCCCTCGGCGCGCTCGAGTCTGCGCTGCTCGCCTACATCGCCGCCGTCGCCGCCTGGTGCGCGAGGCCCGGTTGGGCGAGCATCGATGTCCACCTCGGTGCGGCGGGCCTCGGTGCCTCCTACGCTGCCCTGGTCCTTCTCGCCGTCGGTGCGCGCCGGCTCGGTCGTCCCCTGGCGCTCGCCTCGGTCGTTGCGCTCGCCGTCGTCGCCGCGGCACTCGTCCTCGCCGGCCTCGGCGGGGCCGGTGCCCCCGATCAGCCGCCCGGGGCAGGCCTGCGGGTGTCGGTCCTCGACGTCGGCCAGGGAGACTCGATTCTCCTGCAGCCGGCGGGCGCCGAACCCGTCCTCGTCGACGGCGGGCCCTTCGGCGACGGCCTGGCGTCGCAGCTGCGGGACGCCGGGGTGGGGCGCCTCGGCGCGGTCGTCGTCACGCATGACGAGGCCGACCACGTCGGCGGTGTGGTCGAACTGCTCGGCTCGGTTCCGGTCGGCGACCTCTTCTTCGGGCGCCTCGATCGGCCGACCCTGCTCCGCGCGAGGGCGGCCGGGGCGACCCCGCACCGGCTCGCCGCGGGCAGCGAGGTCCGCTCGGGGGCCCTCCGCCTTGACCTGCTCTGGCCGCCGCGCGAGCTGCTCGCCGAGGCGCCGGCCACCGAGGACCCCAACCACCTGGCGCTGGTCATCGTCGCCCGCTGGCGGCGCTTCTCGATGCTGCTGACGGCAGACGCCGAGGCGGAGTCGGTGCCGATCGACCCGGGGCCGATCGACGTCCTCAAGGTCGCCCACCACGGCAGCGACGACACCGGGCTGGCCGGACTGCTCGAGCGCACCTCGCCGCGCCTGGCCGTGATCTCCGTCGGCGCCGGGAATTCGTACGGCCATCCGACCGCATCGACCCTGCGCACGCTCGCGGCGCGGTCTGTTCCGACGCTGAGGACGGATGAGGGCGGCACGATCGTCCTCGAAGTGAGGGGCGGGGCCTTTTCGGTCAACAGGGTCGGTTGAGGGCAGACGCCGAGCAGACGAACATACGACTGAAAATTCGAGCTTCGGCCCGCTTCGCTCATGGCGGGCTCCCTCCGCGGTCGATGCCGAAGGAGACTTGATCGCCAAGCTCGAACAGCTCCTGCCGCGAATCACCCCGGGCCTGACGCTGAACGGCACAGGGCTAACGGAACGGCTGCGCAGCACGATCCTCGGGATCCTCGGGCTGACGGCGGCGGTCGGCCTCGGCTTGGTCGCGATCGCCTCCAATCAGGGGTGGCCGGAACTGCTCGAGAACGCGATTCCGGGGATCTCGACTCAGCATGTGAAGCCGGCCCGCGTCGTCGCTGTCCGGCGCCATGTCGGCGCCTCTGCCGCCGACTCGGCCTCTCGCGCCGACCCGGGGGAAACAGGCAACGGCCGCCGGCCGGGCTCCAACGGCTCCGAGCACGGCACCGGCCACGGTGCCGCCGCTGTGGGCGCTCCGGCCGCCCCGGCGCCGGCCGCCCCCGTGGGGGTGGCGACGCCGCCCGCGTCGGCAGGCCCGGCGGCGAGCACGCCTTCGGCGCAGGCGACCGTCCCCGCCAACTCGACCGCGGGGTCGACGCCGGCCGCTCATACTTCGCCCGCGACCGGGCCCGCCGCCCACCCACCGGCGGCGAAAGGCCCGTCGGCACACGCCCCGGCAAGCAAAGCGGCCCCGCCACACGGCCCCGCCTCGAAAGGCCCTGCATCGCACAAGCCGCCGTCGAATGCGCCCGCGCACACGGTCGCCCCGAAACCCCCGGTCACCAAACCCGCGCCCGGTGGATCGGCTGCCGGCCCAGGGCCGGGCCCTCCGAGCGATCCGGCCGCGCAGCCGCCCGCACCCCCCGGCCACGGGCCCGCGCCGCACCCCCCGGGGCCCGCTCCGGGCTCCCAGGCACCCGCCCCCGCTCCCGGTGGGGGTCCCGGACCAGGCGGGCCCGGGCACCCTTAGCGCGGTCTACAGGGGGGCGCGGGGGGCGCTTGCGGGCGCTCTAGACTCGGCCGATGGCCGAGATGCTCCCGCTCTACCTGATCGCCGGCAGCGACGGCGCCAAGATCGACGCGACCCGTGCTCGCCTGCGGGCCCGGGCGGAATCGGATGGCGGGGCGGCCGCTCTCGAAGTCTTCGAGCCGACGGAAGGGCGCGGGGCGCCCGACCACGAGGCCCTGATCGGGGCGCTGCCGGCGATGTCGCTCACCGAGTCCCGCCGCTTCCTCCTCGCCGACGGGGTCGAGCGATGGCGCGACCGCCAGCTGGATGCGGTGGCGGCCGCGCTCGGGCAGCTGCCGCCGGACCTCACCGTCGTCCTGATCGCCCGCGGCGACGCGCCGCAGAAGCTGCTCGCCGCGGTGCGGGCCGCCGAGGGCGAGGTCCATGAGTTCACGGCGGCGACCCCGCGTGCGATGCCACGGGCGCTCGTCGCCGAGGCCGGGCGGCTCGGCTTCAGGCTCGAGCCGGCGGCCGCAGTCGCCCTGGTCGAGCGAATGGGAGCGAACCCGGTGCGGCTGGGCCGCGAGCTCGAACGTCTCTCGCTCTGGGCCGGGGACGGGGGCGAGGTCCGCGCGGATGACCTCGAGGAAATGGTCGCCGACACCTCCGAGGCGATCGTCTGGTCGCTGGCCGACACCCTCCAGCGGGGCGAACCCTCGGCTGCCCTGGCGATCGCCGAGCGCCTCATCCACCAGGGCGAGAGCGTCACCGGAATGATCTACGCGCTCGCTTCCCGCATGCGCCGCTCGGACGCCGATGTCGAATCCGCCACCGAGGCCCTCGCCGACCTCGAGGTCTGGTGCCGCGGAGGCAGCGACTATGGCGAGCCGCTGGCATTGGATCTCGCGCTAAAGCGTGCGACCAGCTCCGTCTAACAAGGACGCCGGGAGCGTGGCGTGCTCCGAACGCGAGTGACCGAGGACGCCGCTAGGCGGACACTAGGCGCGAAGCTTTTGACTTCTTGCGGGCGCCGGTGTTCTTGTGCATCGCGCCCTTCTGGACGGCCTTGTCGATCTTCGAGACCAGGTCGCGATGCTCGGTGGACACCTTGTCGGCGTCGCCGGCCTCGACAGCGCTCTCGAGACGGCGGAAATGGGTCTTCACCGTGCTGGTGAGCAGCCGGTTCTCATCGCGCTCACGCGCGCTGCGTAGGATCCGCTTCTTCTGTGAGGCTATGTTGGCCATGAGTCAGGGTGCCTGAGCGGGCGCGGGGCCGGCTCCGGGCGGCCGCCGACTATAGCGACTGAGACCAGCTTGGAGACGCCCAACACACCCGACCGCGACGAGGCCGCGGTCGATGCCGATGCCGCCCTGCGTGCGGCCGAGGCTTTCGACCCCGCCGAGGAACCGGTCGCCGACCCCTCTCCGGGCCGCGAGGGTGGAGGGCGGATCGCCCGCTCCACCGCCTTTTTCTCGATCGCCACCGCCGCCTCCCGAATCGCCGGGCTCGTCCGCGAGATCTTCGCTGCCAGCTATTACGGCGTCAGCGGGCCGATGTCCGCCTTCACGATCGCCTTCCAGGTCCCCAACCTGGTCCGCGCCCTGTTCGCCGACGCGGCCCTTCAGCCGGCCTTCATCCCGGTCTTCACCGAGCAGCTCGAGCAGAAGAACTACCGCGAGGCCTTTCGGCTGGCCTCGACCCTTCTGCTGCTGGTCACCGTCGTGCTCGGGGCGATCACGGCGCTCTTCATCCTGCTGGCGCCCGTCGTCATGCCGCTCTTCGCGCCGGGCTTCAAGGGGGAGATCCTCGATCTGACGATCACCCTCTCCCAGGTCCTCTTCCCGATCCTGATCCTGCTCGGGGTGAGCGGCATCGTCGTCGGGATCCTCAACAGCTACGACCGCTTCGGCGCCTTCGCGATCGCGCCCTTCTTCTGGAACGTGACGATCATCATCGTCCTGGTCGGGACCATCCATTTCTTCCACGGCCAGAACCGGATCTACGCCTACGCGATCGGAATCCTCGCCGGCACCGTCGTCCAGCTCGCGATCCCGGCCTGGGACCTGCGCAACACGCCGTTCAAGTTCAGCCCCAGCTTCGCCTGGCGCAACCCCGGCGTGCGCCGCGTGCTCCTGCTGATGCTGCCGGTGACGATCAGCCTCGGCCTGATCAACTTCAACCTGCTGATCAACAGCCTCTTCGGCAGCCTTGTCAGCGACGAGGCACCGGCGGCGATCGACAAGGCCTTCCGCATCTACCAGCTGCCGCAGGGCATCTTCTCGGTGGCGATCGCGACCGTCCTCTTCCCGACCCTGGCGCGCTTCGCCTCGCGCGGGGAGATGACCAACCTGCGGGCGACGATGGCCAACGGCATGCGCCAGATCCTCTTCGTCCTGGTGCCCGCCGCCGCTGCCGTCTTCGTCCTCTCCGAACCGATGATCCGCCTCGTCTACCAGCGCGGCGAGTTCACCCCGCACGAGACCACCCTGGTCGCGACGGCGCTCTTCTGGTTCGCCTTCTCGCTGCCGACCAACGGCCTCTACCTGCTCCAGACCCGGACCTTCTTCAGCCTCCAGCGGCCCTGGATGGCAACCGGTCTGGCCGGCCTCGACCTGGTCGCCTCGGCGCTCGCCGCCCTGGTTCTCTACAAGCCCTTCGGCGTCGGCGGGATCGTCGCCGGGACCGGGATCGGCACCACCGTCGCGGTCCTCGCCCAGGGGGTGATCCTGCGCCGCGAGTTCGACGGCCTGGAGCTCGCCCGGCTGCTCTCCACCGGGCTGCGGATCACTGCCGCCGCCGCGGCGCTGGCAGCGGTCAGCTTCGGAGTCTGGGACGCGCTCGACAGCCTCCTCGGCCGTGGCCTGGGCGGGCAGATCGTCTCGCTTTGCGCCGGGCTGGGCCTCGGCTTCGTCGTCTATCTCGGGGTGGCGAAGCTGCTGCGGATCGCCGAGCTCGAGCAGATCCTCCGCCTCCTGCGCCGGAGCTGAGCGATGCTCGGAGCCGGTCGCTACCTGCTGGGCGTCGCCGAGATCCTGGCGCTCGTCGCCTTCGCGGGCGTCGGCGCCCGCTCGCTGCGCCGGCGCCTCGTGCCGGAGTTCGACGGGCCGAGCGCCGTCCTCGCCGCCCTGGTCATCGCCCTCGCCCTGCTGATCGTCGTCGCCGAGCTGCTCGGGAGCTTCGGCCTCTTCGAGCCGCTGCCCTACCTGCTCGCGGTCGGCGCGGCCGGGATCGCGCTCGCGGTGCGGTTTCCCGCGCCGGCCCCACGCCCGCGGTCGTGGCGGCCCGGCGTCGACGGGGTGACCGTGATCGCCCTGCTGCTCGTCGTCCTCCTCCTCGTCGAAATCGCCGGAGGCGTGCGCCTGCGCCTCGAAACGGGCATGACCGGCTTCGATTCGACCTGGTACCACGCGCCCTTCGCCGCCGGCTTCTTCCAGAGCGGCAGCACCTGGGGCCTGCACTTCATCGCCCCCCAGTTCCTCGCCTGGTTCTACCCGGACAACGGGGAGCTGTTCCACGCGATCGGCATGGGGGCCTTCGGCCGTGACCTGCTCTCGCCGTTGCTCAACGCCGGCTGGATGCTCGGTTGCGTGCTTGCTGCCTGGTGCATCGGCAGGCCCTACCGCAACGGCTATCTCGCCGGCCTGCTCGTCCTCCTGATCCTGCGCGCGCCTGCCCTGGCCGACCAGGCGGGCGAGGCCCGCAACGACGTCGTCGGCATCTTCTTCCTGCTCGCCGCCGTGGCGATCGCGGTCGCGGCGGCGGTGGGGGGAGAGGAGGAGGACCGGCCGCTGTCGAGCGGCGCGCTGCTTCTCGCCGGCCTCTCCGCCGGCCTGGCGGCCGGGACGAAGCTGAACTTCCTCCTGCCATGTGCGGTGATCGTGATCGGCCTCGCGGTGGTCTCCCCGGCGGGCAGGAGGCTTCGCTCCCTCGGCCTCACCCTCGCCGGGGCCCTGGTGGGGGGCGGCTACTGGTACCTGAGGAACCTGATCCACACCGGCAATCCGCTGCCGTGGTTCGACCACCTGGGGCCGATCTCGCTGCCGGCCCCCACGCAGGAGCTGGGAGGCCGCGAAAGCCACAGCGTCCTCGGCTACCTCAGCGACGGCTCGATCTGGTCGGAATGGTTCCTGCCCGGCATTCATCACGGTTTCGGCGACTTCTGGCCGGTCCTCGGCCTGCTCGCCCTCGCCGGGCTGCTGCTCAACCTCGGCCGTGGCTCGACCCCGGTGCTGAGGGTCGCAGCGCTCGCCGGCATCGCCTCGGCGCTCGCCTGGCTGGTGGCGTCGACCTCCGCCTCGGGGCCCGAGGGGACTCCTCAGGGGTTCGAATCGGGCCTCCGATATCTGGCCGGGGCGCTGGCCCTCGGCGCCGCGATGCTGGCGACCGCTCCTTGGGTGCGAGCTCATTTCGCCGCCAGGCCGCATTGGTACGACCGCTGGGAGCCGCGAGTTCCGCGTTCGCTCATCGCCGCAGCCGGCGTCCTCGGCGTCCTCTTCGCGATCGGCGCCGGCTTCGTCGTCCAACGCCATTACCTGCGCGACCGCTACGCCGACCCGACCTTCACGACCCCGGGCCTCGACGCCGCCTTCAAGTGGGCGACACCTATCTCAGAAGCCCGGATCGCGACGACCAGCACCCGTCAGTACCCCCTCTTCGGGACCGACCTCTCCAACCATGTGCAGTTCGTCGGCGAACCACGCCCGCACGGCGGTTTCGTCGCCCCGAGCGCCTGCCGCGACTGGCGCCGTCTCATCAATGAGGGGGACTACGACTACGTCGTCGCCACCCGGGACCGCATCGAACCCGGCCAACCCCCATATCCCGCCAGTGCCCGCTGGACCGAATCCCCCCAGGCCAAGCTGATCCTCGCCACGCCCCCGACGAAGGTGTTCAAGCTGATGGGGCCGCTGGACCCCGCGGCGTGCCCTGAATAAACCACCGCCTGCTCCGCTTCGCCATAAAAACCGCCGCCTCCTCCGCTTCGCGTCCCCACAAACCGCGATCTCCTCAGCTCCGCTTCCGGGGATGGCGGCAAGCGCCATATCGGCGCCGCTCGCGGAGAATCAGATCGTGACGTTCGCTGATCGGTGCTCCCAACGGCCTGCACCTGGGCCGCGTTGCTCAGGGCTCCGACCATGGGCGGAGCGTCTCTGACGATTCTCGCGCGGGTGGCGTGGGGTCGAGGGGGGCCGAGAACGCACCCTGTTTGGCGCGCCCGCAGGCCCCCCTCGACCCCACGTCGGGCCCCGCGCGCCAATCGCCATACTCCCTCCCCGCCCATGGACCACATCCGCAACTTCTCGATCATCGCCCACATCGACCACGGAAAGTCGACCCTTGCCGACCGCATCCTCGAGGTCACCGGGGCCGTCGACCCGAAGAAAATGCAGGCCCAGATGCTCGACTCGATGGACCTCGAGCGTGAGCGTGGGATCACGATCAAGGCGCAGGCGGTCCGGGTCGAGTACATGGCCGCCGACGGTCAGGCCTACCACCTTCATCTGATCGACACCCCGGGTCATGTCGACTTCTCCTATGAGGTCTCGCGCAGCCTCGCCGCCTGCGAGGGCGCGCTGCTTGTCGTGGACGCTGCCCAGGGAGTCGAGGCGCAGACCGTCGCCAATACCTACCTGGCCGTCGACAGCGGTCTCGAGCTGATCCCGGTGATCAACAAGGTCGACCTGCCCGGCGCCGAGCCCGAGCGGGTCGCCAACGAAATCGCCGACCTCACCGGCGGCGATCCGGACGAAGCGCTCTGGATATCCGCCAAGACCGGGGAGGGGGTCACCGAGGTGCTGGAGGCGATCGTCGCGCGGATCCCGCCTCCCAGGGGCGAGCCCGCCGCCCCGACCCGGGCGCTGATCTTCGACTCCGAGTTCGACCAGTACCGCGGAGTCGTCGCCTACGTGCGGATGGTCGACGGGTCCTTTCGCAAGAACGAGCGGGTGCTGGCGATGCAGAATGGGACCGAGGCCGGGATCGACGACATCGGCTTCTTCCGTCCCGCGATGACCGCGGTTCAGGGGATGGACGCCGGCGACGTCGGCTACCTGATCACCGGCATCAAGGACGTCGCCAAGCTCCGCGTCGGCGACACGCTCACCGCGCTGGAGCGCCCGGCGGCCGAGCCGCTCGAGGGCTATCGCGAGGTGCGCCCGATGGTCTTCTGCGGCCTCTTTCCGATCGACACGGACCGCTTCGAAGACCTCCGCGACGCGCTCGAGAAGCTGGCGCTGAACGACGCTGCGCTCTCCTGGGAGCCCGAGACCTCCGAGGCGCTCGGCTTCGGCTTCCGCTGCGGCTTCCTCGGCCTTCTGCACATGGAGATCGTGCGTGAGCGGCTGGAGCGCGAGTACGACCTCGACCTGCTCTCGACGACGCCGAACGTGCGCTACGAGGTCCTCCTCACCAACGGCGAGACGCGCGAGGTCCGCAGCCCGACCGATCTGCCCGACCCGGCCTCGATCGAGGAGATCGAGGAGCCCTACATCCGGGCGACGATCATCTCCCCGTCGGACCAGATCGGCGCGGTCATGGAGCTCTGCCAGGGCCGGCGCGGGACCCACGTCGACATGCATTACCTGAGCCCGCAGCGGGTGCAGATCCGCTACGACATGCCGCTCGGCGAGATCGTCCTCGACTTCTTCGACCTGCTCAAGTCCTCTACCCGCGGATACGCCTCGCTCGACTACGAGCCGATCGGCAACCAGGCATCCGACTTGGTCAAGGTCGACATCCTGCTGGCCGGCGACAAGGTCGACGCGCTCTCGATCATCGTCCACCGCGACTCCTCCTACGAGCAGGGCAAACGGCTGGTCGAGCGGTTGCGCAAGACGATCCCGCGCCAGCAGTTCGACGTCCCGGTGCAGGCGGCGATCGGCTCCAACATCCTCGCCCGTGAGACGGTCAAGGCGGTCCGCAAGGACGTCACCGCGAAGCTCTACGGCGGCGACGTCACCCGCAAGCAGAAGCTGCTGAAGAAGCAGAAAGCGGGCAAGAAGCGGATGAAGCAGGTGGGCAGCGTCGAGGTCCCTCAGGAGGCTTTCCTCGCCGTCCTGCAGATCGACGAGTAGGAACACAAACCGCCATCTCCTCAGCTCCGCTTCCGGGGATGGCGGCAATCGGCGACTGGGCGCCGCTCACGGAGACTCAGATCGTGACGTTCGCTGATCGGTCTCCTGGTAGAGAATCGGGCAGAGAACCTCGGTCGCTCGACCTGAACCGGAATCGTGACGCTCGCTGATTCGCCGATCGCTTAGGGTTCCCGGCCATGGCGATCAAGACCGAGGCGGTGGGCAAAGAGTTTCCGACCACCACGTACGAGGTGGGCAAGGAGAAGATCGGCGAGTACGCGCGCGTGCTCGGGATCGAGAACCCGGTCCACTTCGACCGCGAGGCGGCCAAGGGGGCCGGCTATCGCGACGTCGTCGCGCCGCCGATGTTCTGCGTCGTCTACTCCTCGCCCGCGGTCGGCCCGGCGATGTTCGATGACGAGGTCGGCATGAACTTCGCCGCCATGGTCCACGGCAGCCAGGTCTTCGAGTGGGAGGAGCCGGCCTGCTCCGGTGACGTGATCTCGACCAGCGCCAGGGTCGCGGAGATCTTCGAGAAGGACGGCAAGGGCTTCTACATCTTCGAGACCAACGCGGTGAACCAGAACGGCGAGCAGGTCGTCAAGGGCACCTGGACCAGCATCGTCAGGGGGGTCTGATGAGCCTTTCCGAGGGAGACCGGATTCCGGAGCTGCGGGTGACGCCCGACAAGTACCTGACCAACCGCTACGCGGGCGCCTCAGGCGACTTCAACCCGATTCACATCGACCCCGACTTCGCCAAAGCCGTCGGCCTGCCGGGGACGATCCTGCACGGCCTCTACATGATGGGCCTGGTCGCCCGCGCCAACGCCGAAGGCGCCGGCGGGGGAGACCCCCGGTCCCTGAAGAAGCTCTCGGTCCAGTTCCGGGGCATGGGCGCTCCCGAGACCGAGATCGTCGTCACCGGCACGGTGAAATCCGTCGATGGCGACCGGGTCACGATCGACACCGTCGCTGCCCAGGGCGACAATCAGACGATCCGTAATGCAGAGGCTGAACTAGAGGTCTGAGGCGGGGCCGGCAAGCGACCCCTCCCAAAACGCTCGGCAGGAGCCTCGCTTGAGTGTCTTGGGAGGGGCCACCCGCCGGCCCTCCTAGACTTCGAAGCATGCTGTCGCCTCGTCAAGAGCTGATTCTTCGGATGGTCGTCGATGCCTACCTGGCATCCGCGAGGCCGGTGGGGTCGAAGGAGATCGCCGAGCGGTCCGAGGTCGATTGGGGGCCTTCGACGGTGCGCGCCGAGCTGGCGGCGCTCGAGGCAGCCGGCTACCTCACCCATCCGCACACCTCCGCCGGCCGGGTCCCCACCGACTCGGGCTACCGGCTCTACGTCGATGTCCTGCTCGAAAGCGGCCAGCCAGGCCCCGGTTCAGGCGGTGTCGAGCTGGAGCTCTCGAGGCTGCGGCGGGAGGTCGACGAGGCGATGCGCGAGACGACCGCGGCGCTCGCCCAGGTGACCGATCTCGTGGCGCTGGCGACCGCGCCGCCGGAGACCGTCGCCGCGACCATCCACCGGGTCGAGGTCCTGCGCCTGCGCCCCTCGCAGGTGATGGTCGTCGCGATCGCCTCCAACGGCGCCGTGGCCAAGCGCGTCTTCGACTTCGGTTCGGCCGTCGATTCGGGCCTGGTCGAGTGGGCCTCGAGCTACCTGAACGAGTCGCTGGCGGGAATGGGCATCGGCGCCCGGCGCATCGCCGACCGGCTCGACGACCCCGAGCTCGGCGTCCTCGAGTCGGAGTTCCTCGGCGCCCTGGCGCCGGCGTTCGCGAGCTTCGAGGGGGACGCCGCCGGCGACACCCTCTACGTCGAAGGCGCGGCCCGGCTGCTCTCCGATTCGCACGCAGCCGACCTACCCAGGGCGGACAAGCTGATGACCGCCCTCGAGGGGCGGGCCAGCGTCCTGCGGATGCTGCGCTCTGCGCTCGACCAGCGCTCCGTCTACCTGTGGATCGGGGATGAGAACCCGCAGCCCGAGCTGCGCTCGGTCAGCTTCGTCGGAGCCAACTATGGCCTCGCTCATCGCAACCTGGGCGCGGTCGGCGTGGTCGGGCCGCTGAGGATGGACTACGCGACCGCGATCGCCTCGGTCCGCGGCGCGGCGCTCGAGCTCTCCCGCTACTGCGAGACGGTCTACGGCGGCTGACGCAGATGCCCCGTGACTACTACGAGGTGCTGGGCGTCGCCCGCGACGCCAACCAGGGCGAGGTGAAGACCGCGTTTCGCCGCCTGGCCCGCGAGCTCCATCCCGACGTCAACGACCACGACCCCGACGCAGAGGAGAAGTTCAAGGAGGCGGCGGAAGCCTACGAGGTGCTCTCGGACAGCGAGCGCCGCCGCGCCTACGACGCGTACGGGCACGAGGGGTTGCGCGGCAACGGCTTCGCCCCCGGCGCCGGCTTCGGCTCGATCGACGACATCTTCCAGGCCTTCTTCTCCGGCGAGGGAATCCGCTTTCAATTTCAGCGCGGCCCGGTGCGCGGCCAGGACCTCGTCCATGCAGCCGAGATCACCGCGGTCGAGGCGATGCTGGGGACCTCGGTGACGATTCCCGGCCAAGAGGGAGAGCGCGAGATCGAGCTTCCGGCCGGGACCCAACACGGCACCCAGTACGCGCTGCGCGGTGCGGGCATGCCCGGCGCCAACGGCGGCCCGCCCGGAGACATGGTCATCGTCGTCCACGTCGTCGTCCCGGGCGACCTCAGCGAGGAGCAGCAGGAGCTGGCCCGCAAGCTGGGGGAGACGCTCGAGGAGCGCAACTTCCGCTCCGCTCGCGGCGGCGCGGGCGAGGAGAGCTTCTTCTCGCGAGTGCGCCGCGCCTTCGGTTGATCCGCCTCGCGGTCAGGTGTCGTCCCGAGCAGGCCGAGCTCGTCCTCGCCGAGCTGGTCGTGCTGGCGCCGAACGGGGTCGAGGAGGAGCGCGGGCCCGATTACGTCGAGTACGCGATCTACGGCGGCGAGGGCGAGCTGCCGGAGCTGGGCGAAGTCGAGGCCGCGGCGGGCGATGGCCTGGTCGAGGTCGTCTCGACCGAGATCCCCGACGACTGGGCCGACCGCTGGCAGGACTTCCACAAGCCGCTGTTGGTCGGCGGCAGCCTCTGGCTGCGCCCCTCCTGGGAGAAGCCCCGGCACGGTGCCGTCGATGTCGTCATCGACCCCGGCCGCGCCTTCGGCACGGGCGCCCACCCGACGACCCGGCTCTGCCTCGAGCTCCTGATCGAGCTGGCCGCCGACGGCGAGAGCGGTGCTCTGACCGACCTGGGCAGCGGCTCCGGCGTTCTTGCGATTGCCGCGGCGAAGCTTGGCTGGGACCCCGTCAACGGCTACGACCACGAGGCCCCGGCGATCGAGGCGGCGACCGCCAACGCCGCCATCAACGGCGTCGACGTGACCTTCGAGCGGGCTGACCTGCGCCAGGCGCTGCCCGACCTTGCACCGACGGTCGTCGCCAACATGACGGCTCCCGTGCTCAAAGACCTGGCCGCCTTGATGACGCCTGATCGGGGGCCGGGGAAGACTCGCCCGAGCAACAGCGAGGAGAAGGCTCGTTCTAGTCCTCCCCCGGCACCCGCCACGCTCATCCTCTCCGGCCTGCTTCCCGACGAGCTCGACGGGACGGCCGCGGTGTTCGCGCCGGCGGGATTCGTCGAGAGCGACCGGCGCCTCGACGGCGATTGGGCGGCGCTCCTCCTCCACCATGCGCCCCGATTGGCGCCTTAGTCGCCCTATAGGCGAAAAAGGAGCCAATCGCTCACAAAGCCCAGGGAGCCAAGCCGCCGACGGCGCGGGTATGTTTTCGCCGATGCTCGCGGTCGTCGGCAGCAACGGCTACAAATTTGCGCTCTTTCTGCACATCCTCGCGGTCGTGCTGGCGTTCGGGCCCACCTTCGGCTACGCGCTGTTCTTCTCCGTAGCCCCGCAGTACCCGCGAGCCACCCCCGCGATCCTCGCCGGGGTCCAGAAGTGCGACAAGTACCTGGTCAACCCCGGGATGCTGCTGGTGCTCGCCGCCGCCTTCTATCTTTTGATCGACGGCGACTGGGACACGAACGAGGCCTTCATCAGTGTCGGCTTCCTCGCCTGGGCGCTGCTGCTCGCCCTTCAACACGCCTTCTTCACGCCCCAAGTGCGAAAGGCCAAGGCGCTGGCCGAGCGCGACCTCGAGGCGGGCGACACGCTCAGCCCCGAGTTCGAAGCGGTCGGAAAGCGGATCGGCCAGGTCGGCACCCTCGCCGGCGTGGTCGTCATCGTCACGATCTTCTTCATGACGTACAAGCCGTTCCTATAGACGCCACTTCCCCGATAGCGATGTTCGACTCGGGGGTGGGCGGCCTGACCGTCCTCCATGAGTGCCTGGTTTCGCTGCCCGAGGAGGACTTCGTCTACCTGGGCGACACCGAGCTTTTCCCCTACGGGACCCGCGACCCGGAGCTGCTGCGCGACCGCATCCGGGCGATCTCCGAGCTGCTGCTCGGCGACGGCGCCGAGGCAAAGATGCTGGTCATCGCCTGCAACACGGCGACCTCGATCGGCACCGACGTCGCCCGCGAGGTCGCCGCCGCCCACGGAGTCGAGGTCGTCCCGGTGGTCGAGCCGCAGGCCGAGATCGCGGCGGCGATCACCGAGTCCGGCAAGGTCGGCGTTCTGGCGACTCCGAACACGGTCAAGAGCGGCGCCTACCACCGGGCGCTCGAGTCGCAGGGGCGGGCGCTCGAGGTGACCGAGGTCGAGGCCCCCGACCTGGCGCCCTTCATCCAGGAGGGTTCCCCGTTCGACGATGGGGTGTTGGAGATGGCGCGCGCGTACTGCGCGCCGCTCAAGCAGGCCGAGGTCGACACGCTGATCCTCGGCTGCACGCACTACCCGCTGGTCGCGCCGATGCTGCAGAGGATCCTCGGCCGGGACGTGCGCCTGGTCAGCGGCGGCCACGCGGTCGCCGCCGCGGTTCAGCGCACCCTCGAGGCGGGCGGCCTCGCCCGCGCGCCGGGAGGCGAGGGCGACTACCGCTTCCTCTGCAGCGGTGAGACCGAGTCCTTCCGCAAGCTCGGGACCCGCTTCCTGCAGATGCCGCTCGGCGGGGTCGAGCGGGTGGAGATCGGCGCCGACTACCCTTCTTCTTGATGAGCGCTCTCGAGCAGGCACAGGCGGACGTTCGCACGGCCATGAAGGCCGGCGAGCGCGAGCGTGTCTCGGCGCTGCGGCTGATCGTCGATTCGCTGCAGAAGGAGGCCAAGCTCGGCGACGGCGACGAGGTCGCCGTCCTCCAGCGCGAGCGCAAGAAGCGAATAGAGGCCGCCGAGGCCTACGAGAAGGCCGGTCGCGAGGAGCAGGCCGCCGCGGAGCGCTCCGAGGCGGAGATGATCGAGGGCTACCTTCCCCAGCAGCTCTCCGACGATGAGCTCACCGAGCTGGTCGCCGCCGCGGTCGAGGAGACCGGCGCCAGCGAGCAGAAGCAGATGGGCCAGGTGATGTCGGCGCTGATGCCGAAGGTCGGCGGCCGCGCCGACGGCAAGCGAGTGAGCGCGGCGGTGCGAGAGAAGCTTGGCGCGTAGGCAGCTGACTCTCGACAACACGGTCGCCGCCGAGCTGGCCGGATCCGAGGACGCGGTTCTCCGCGAGCTTCGCGGCCACCTCGGCGATGTGGACCTTCACCTGCGCGGCAACGTCCTCACCCTCGACGGCGACTCCGGCGACGTGCAGACCGCGGCGACCGTCGTCGACGAGCTGGTCGAGTTGATCGAGCAGGGGCATGACGTGGCGCCGGGGACGATCCAGGCCGTGACCGGCGCCCTCGATGCCGAGCAGAGCCCGGCCGAGATCCTCGAGGACGTCGTCTGGCGCCACCGCAACAGCAAGATCGCGCCGAAGACGGTCAACCAGAAACGCTACGTCGACTCGATCCGCCGGCAGACGATCACCTTCGGCATCGGCCCGGCGGGGACCGGCAAGACTTTCCTCGCCGTCGCGATGGCCGCCCATGCCCTCGGCGAGGGCGAAGTGCAGCGGATCATCCTCACCCGGCCGGCGGTCGAGGCGGGGGAGAGCCTCGGCTTCCTGCCCGGCGACATCCAGGCCAAGGTAGACCCCTACCTGCGGCCGCTCTTCGATGCCCTCTACGACATGCTCGACCCCGACCGCGTCAATGGCTATTTCGAGCGCGGGGTGATCGAGGTCGCCCCCCTCGCCTTCATGCGCGGCCGCACCCTCAACGACTCCTTCGTGATCCTCGACGAGGCGCAGAACACCAGCCCCGAGCAGATGAAGATGTTCCTGACCAGGCTCGGCTTCAACTCCCGCATGGTCGTCACCGGCGACGTCACCCAGATCGACCTGCCCACAGATCAGCGCTCCGGGCTGGTCGCCGTCCGCGACATCCTCGACGACGTCAAGGACATCTCCTTCGTCAACTTCGGCGGCGAGGACGTCGTCCGCCACAAGCTCGTGCAGCGGATCGTCGCCGCCTACGACGCACACGCTCACGCCGGCGCCCGAGCCGAACACGGGCCGACGACGCGCCCTTGACACTCGAGCTGGAAGTGCCCGAGAGCCTGCGCGGGCCCGTCGTCGCCGCCCTCGCGGCCGCCGGGGTCGAGGACGGCCACCTGGCGCTCGAGCTGGTCGACGAGGATCGCATCCGCGTGCTCAACCGCGACCACCGCGGCAAGAACGAGCCGACCGACGTCCTCGCCTTCCCGGTCGACGAATCCGACCCGACCCCCGGCCCGCGTGAGCTCGGCGACGTCGCGATCTGCCCCGAGCACTGCACCGACGTCACCGAGGCCGCCGTCCACGGCGTTCTCCACCTCTGCGGCTACGACCACGAGACGGACGAGGGCGAGATGCTCGGGCTGCAGGAGATGGTCATGGAGTCCCTGGCCGCGTCGCCTCCGGACAGGGGTGCGAGCGAGCGCGGCCTCCGATGAAACGGTCGGGCTTCATCGGCTTGGCGGGCCGTCCCAACGTCGGAAAGTCGACGCTGGTCAACGCGATAGTCGGCAGCCACGTGGCGATCGTCTCGGTGAGGCCGCAGACGACCCGGCGGGCGATCCGGGGGATCGCCACCGACCTCGAGGCGGAGCGGCAGCTGGTCCTCGTCGACCTGCCCGGCGTTCAGAAGCCGCGCGACGTGATGACCGAGCGCATGCAGCACAGGGTGGAGCGCGAGCTCGCCGACTCCGACGTGGCCCTGATCGTGATCAACGGCGAGGAGGGGGTGGGCGCCGGCGACCGCTTCATCGCCCGAAACCTGGTCGAGGCCACGTCCCGGCTGCCGACGATCTGCGCTGTCAACAAGACCGATCGACTGGGCCCCAATGAGCTCGTCCCGGTGCTCTCCGACGCTGCCAACCTGGCCGGCGTCGACGAGGTCTTCCCGATCAGCGCCCGCAGCGGGGATGGGCTCGAGCCGCTGGTCGAGCGCCTCAGCGAGCTGATGCCGGAGGGCGAATACATGTACCCGCCCGAGGACCACACCGACAGCTCCAGCGAGCTCCTCCTCGCAGAGCTGATCCGCGAGCAGGTCCTCAACCGGACCCGGGAGGAGATCCCCCACTCGGTCGAGATCTCGGTCCGCGAGATCTCCACCCGCGAGGACGGGCTGGTGACCGTCGCCGCTGAGGTCTGGGCCGAGACCGAGTCCCAGAAACGGATCCTGATCGGCAAGGGAGGGGCGAAGGTCGGCGAGATCGGCACCGCGGCCCGCTCGGCGCTGGAAGCCGAGCTCGGCGCCAAGGTCTTCCTCGACCTCAAGGTCCAGGTCCGCCGTCGCTGGCGGCGCGACGAGGACCTCCTGGATCGCCTCGGTATCGAGTAACTACGATGGGTCGGTGTTCGAGCAGGTCGCATTCGACGAGAAAGGGCTGGTCCCATGCGTGGCCCAGGACTTCGCCACGGGCGAGGTGCTGACCCTCGCCTACGCGAATCAGGAGTCGCTGGGGCTGAGCGTCGAGACGGGCGAGCTGCACTTCTACAGCCGCTCGCGCGAGGAGATCTGGCGCAAAGGGGAAACCTCGGGAAACGTGCTGCGACTGCGCGAGATCCGCTACGACTGCGACGGCGACGCGATCGTCGCCCTGGTCGAGCCGACCGGCCCCGCCTGCCACACGGGCGAGCGGACCTGTTTCTACCGCGCCCTCGACGGCGAGCCCGCGCCGGCCGCCCACGAGGCGCTGCCGGCGCTCGAGCGAACCCTGCGAAACCGCGCCGACGAGCGGCCCGATGGCAGCTACACGGTGCAGCTCCTCGACGACCCGAAGCTGATCGGCGAGAAGGTCGAGGAGGAGGCCGAGGAGGTGGTCCGCGCCGCCCGCGAGGAGAGCGATGAGCGGGTCGCCGAAGAGGCCGCCGACGTCATCTACCACCTCAGCGTCCTGCTCGCCTCCCGCGGCGTCCCGTACTCGGCGGTCATGGGGGTCCTCAATGGCCGTCGCCGCTAGCTCCTCGGACCTGACCCTCGAGCCGGGCCTGGAGCAGGCCCGCGAGCTCGCCCGCGAGGGCAACGTCGTCCCCGTCCGGGCGCGGATCGTCGACGACTGCGAGACCCCGGTCTCGGCCTTCCTCAAGCTGCGCGCCGGCGAGCCCGAGGGCGCCCCGTGCTTCCTGCTCGAGTCGGCCGAGCAGGGACAGGTCGGCCGCTACTCCTTCGTCGGCATCCGCCCGCGCTCCGTGCTGACCTGGAGCGGCGGGACTCTGAGCGACACCGAGGGGGAGAGCGTCGATGCCCCCGACCCCTACGCCGCGGCCGCCGAGCGGCTCGCCGCCTTCCGTCTCGCGCCGGTCGAGGGGCTGCCGCCCTTTGCCGGCGGCGCCGTCGGCTTCTTCGGCTATGACCTAGTCCGCACGGTCGAGCCGCTCGCCGAGCCGAACCCCGACCCGCTCGGGCTCCCGGACATGGCGTTGATGATCACCGATGTACTTCTGGTCTTCGATCACCTCCGCCACGAGCTGACGATCATGTCCTGCGCCTTCGCCGACGAGGGGGGTGAGATAGACGCCGCGTACGAGCGCGCCGCGGCGACGATCGCCGACGTCCGCGCCCGCCTCCGCGGCCCGGTCCCGATGCCGGCCGAGCCGGCGCTCGCCGAGCCGCCGCACTTCACCTCGAACATGGAGCGCGAGGAGTTCGAAGCGGCGGTCTCGAGGATCGTCGAGTACGTCCACGCCGGCGACGCCTTCCAGGTGGTGCCCTCGCAGCGCTTCTCCGCGCCGCAGCCGGTCGAGGCCTTCTCGATCTACCGCGGCCTGCGCGCCGTCAATCCCTCGCCGTACATGTACTTCCTCGAGTTCGGCGACTTCCAGATCGCCGGCGCCTCGCCGGAGCCGCTGGTCAAGGTGGCCGGGAACCGCGTCGAGACCAGGCCGATCGCCGGCACCTACCCGCGCGGCAGCGACGAGGAGGAGGACCGCCGCCTGGCCGAGCGCCTCGTCAACGACCCCAAGGAGCGCGCCGAGCACGTGATGCTCGTCGACCTCGGCCGCAACGACCTCGGCCGGGTCTGCGAGTACGGCAGCGTCAGCGTCGACGAGCTGATGGTCGTCGAGACCTACTCGCACGTCCTCCATATCGTCAGCCAGGTCTCGGGCACGCTGCGCGAGGGGATCGGCGCGATGGACGTCCTGCGCTCGGCGCTCCCCGCCGGCACGCTTTCGGGGGCGCCCAAGGTGCGCGCAATGCAGATCATCGACGAGCTCGAGCGGGTCAAGCGCTGCTCCTACGGCGGCGCGATCGGCTACCTCTCCTGGAACGGCGACCTCGACACGGCAATCCACATCCGCACGGTCGTGGTCAAGGACGGCCAGGTCCACGTGCAGGCCGGCGGCGGCACCGTCGCCGACGCACAGCCCGCCTACGAGTACAACGAGTCCGTCAACAAGGCGAAGGCCGTCTTCCGCGCGGTCGAGCTCGCCTGCGAACAACCCGACTGGGCGTGAGGCGATGAAGGTCCTGATCATCGACAACTACGACTCGTTCACCTACAACCTCGTCCAGTACCTGGGCGAGCTCGGCGGTGAGATCGAAGTGGTGCGCAACGACAAGGCCGAGGTCTCGGAGCTGCTCGAGCGCGGCGCCGAACGCCTCGTCGTCTCCCCGGGCCCCTGCACCCCCGCGGAGGCGGGGATCTCGAAGCAGGCGATCCGCTCCTTCGCCGAGGCCGGCACTCCGGTGCTCGGGGTATGCCTCGGCCACCAGTCGCTGGTCGAGGCCTTCGGCGGCCACACCGTCCAGGGCGAGCCGGTTCACGGAAAGGACGCCGAGGTCGAGCACGACGGCCGCCGCATCTACGCGGGCGTCCCCAGTCCGCTGGTCGCCGGCCGCTACCACTCGCTCGTCGTCGACCCCGATCTTCCCGACGAGCTCGAGCTGAGCGCCAGCCTCGGCGACGTGGTGATGGGCGCCCGCCATCGCGAGCTGCCCGCCGAGGGGGTCCAGTTCCACCCCGAGTCGGTGCTCACCCCGCAGGGGAAATCGCTGCTAAAAAACTTTCTCGCGGATTGAGGTCGCATTTGATGCCGCATACCGGGTTCAAATACGACATGAACGGGGGGCGATGACGCCGAACGACGTTCTCACCAGGGCCATCGACGCCGTCGCCTCGGGCGAGCACCTCACGGCCGACCATGCCGCTGCCGTGCTCGCCGAGATCATGGAAGGGCGAGCCGGCGAGGTCCAGACCGGTGCCTTCCTGATCGCCCTGCGCGCGAAGGGCGAGACCGTCCCCGAGCTGGTCGGCCTCGCCCGGACGATGCGCTCGCTATCCACCCCGGTGGAGACTGCCCGCCGCGACCTCGTCGACACCGCCGGGACCGGTGGTGGGCCTTCGACCTTCAACGTGTCGACCTCGGCGGCGCTGGTCGCCGCCGCGGCCGGCTGTGCGGTCGCCAAGCACGGCAACCGCTCGAGCACCAGCCACTCCGGCTCCGCCGAGCTTCTCGAAGCGCTCGGGGTCAACATCGAGCTCGATTCGGCCCAGGTCGCCGAGTGCATCGACGCGCTCGGCTTCGGCTTCATGTTCGCGCCGCGCCATCACGCGGCGATGGCGCACGTGATCCCGGTCCGCAGGGAGCTCGCGGTGAGGACGATCTTCAACTTCCTCGGACCGCTGACCAATCCCGCCGGCGCCGAACGCCAGTTGATCGGCGTCTCCGACCGCCGCTACCAGGAGACGATCGCCGAGGCCCTGGTCGGGCTGGGCAGCGTCAGGGCGATGGTGGTCAGCTCCGAGGACGGCGTCGACGAGCTCTCGCTGTCCTCACGCACGCGGGTGATCGAGGTCGCCAGCGGCGCGACCACCGAGGAGTTCGTCGAGCCCGGCGAATTCGGGCTCCTCGAGGCCGAGCTAGACGAGGTCGCCGGCGGCAGCCCGGAGCAGAACGCGGCGGTGGCCACGGCCGTGTTCGCGGGCGAGCGCGGCGCGGCCCGGGACCTCGTGCTCTTCAACGCAGGCGCCGCGATCTACGTCGGCGGCCTCGCCGACAGCCTCGGCGCGGGCGTCGAGAGAGCCGCCGAGGCGGTCGACTCGGGTGAGGTACGAATCTTGCTCGATGGACTGATCGCGGCGACCACGGCGGCCGGGGTCTAGGCTTCGGTGGTCTAGTGGGAATGATCGAGCAGCTCATCGCAGCCGCCCGTGAGGGAGTGGACACGCGTCGCCGAGAGGTGCCGCAGGCCGACCTCGAGTCGCAGCTGCACAGCCGAGGGGACGACCGTCCCTTCAACGAGGCCCTGGTTCGTCCGGGCTTGTCGCTGATCGCCGAGTTCAAGCGGCGCTCCCCGAGCGAAGGCCAGATCGCCGCCGAGACGGCGACGGTCGCCGATCAGGTTGCCGCCTATGAGCGCGGCGGCGCCGCCGCGCTCTCCGTGCTGACCGACGAGCGCCACTTCTCCGGCAGCCTCGAGGACCTGCGCGCGGCGCGGGCCTCCTGCGATCTGCCGATCCTGCGCAAGGACTTCATCGTCGACCCCTACCAGCTCTACGAGGCCGCGGTTCACGGGGCCGACGCGATCCTTCTCATCGTGCGAGCGCTCGACGACGAGCAACTCCTCGGTCTCTATGACGTCGCCCGTGGGCTCGACCTCGACGTCCTGGTCGAGGTTCACGACGAGCGCGAGCTCGATCGGGCCCTGGAGGCGGAGGTCGAGGTGATCGGGATCAACAACCGCAACCTCGACGAGGGGACCGTCGACGTCTCGACCACCTACGAGCTGATGCCCGACGTCCCGGCCGGAAAGACCGTGGTCGCCGAGAGCGGGATATCCGAGCGGGTCGAGCTCGAGGAACTCGACCGGGTGGGCGTCGACGCGGTGCTGATCGGCGGGGCGCTGATGAGCTCGGCAGACCCCGAGGCCAAGGCTCGCGAGCTGACCCAGATTTAGGAATCCTTTCCGTCGCCTTTAGGGAGGGCTGACGGGCACGGCGCATCATCGTCGCCATGAGCAAGAGAAAGCGCCTCCTCAGGACCCCGTTCATCTCCGCCCTCCTCGGAGGCGCGGTCGTCGGCCTCTTCGGCTGGCTGGCGATCGCCGCCGGCTGGATCGAAAGCAACGGCGGCACGACCACGACGACGATCCCGGCGCCGCTGTCGGCTCCGGTCGCCGATCACGAAGGCGAATCGAACACGGTCAACGAGATCTACAAGCGCGACGGCCAGGGGGTCGCCTTCGTCGAAGCGACCGAGGAAGCAACGCAGGAAGCCTCACCGTTCGACCCCTTCGGCGAAGCCGAAGGCGGCGGAGTCGCCACCGGCTCGGGCTTCGTCATCGACAACGAAGGCCATCTGCTGACCAACAACCACGTGGTCGAAGGCGCCAGCAAGATCGAGGTCAAACTCGGCGCTTCCGAAAAGTCCTACACGGCCAAGGTGGTAGGCGCCGACCCCTCGACCGACGTCGCCCTGATCAAGATCGACGCCCCCTCCGATCAGCTCCATCCACTCGCGCTCGGCGATTCCTCGAAGGTCGAAGTCGGCGACCCGGTGGTCGCGATCGGCAACCCATTCGGCCTCGACAGCACCGTCACCAGCGGCATCGTCTCCGCCCTCCAGCGCCAGATCGAAGCCCCTAGCGGCTTCTCGATCTCACACGTGATCCAGACCGACGCGGCGATCAACCCCGGCAACTCCGGCGGCCCCCTGATCGACGCCGACGGCGAGGTGATCGGCATCAACTCGCAGATCGAGACCGGCGGCAGCGGCAACGGCAACGTCGGCATCGGCTTCGCCATCCCGATCAACACCGCGCGCCAGGTGGCAACCCAGATCGAGCAGAACGGCAAGGTCCAGCACGCCTACCTCGGGATCAGCGGCGGCAGCGTCACCCCCGAACTGGCCAAGGCGCTGAACCTGCCGGTCGACGAAGGCGTCCTCGTCGCCGAAACCGAGAAGGGCGGCCCGGCCGCCGAAGCCGGCATCAAAGGCGGCAACACCGAAGCGACGATCGAAGGCGCCAGTGTCACCCTCGGCGGCGACATCATCACCGAGCTCGACGGCCAGAAGGTGGCCAGCATCGAAGCCCTGACCAGCAAGATCGACGCCGACAAGCCGGGCGACAAGATGGAAGTGACGATCGTCCGAGGCGGCGGCGAAGAAAAGACGATCACCGTCACCCTCGGCGACCGCCCCAGCTCCGTGAAATAAGCCCACGGCCACGGGGAAATCGGACCCCAACAGGCCGTCCCGTACCCTGGGGGTATGCGGGTCAAGATCTGTGGGATCACCAATCTGGACGACGCGGCGGAGGCCGTGCGGCTCGGCGCCTGGGCGATCGGGCTGATCCACTACGCCGGCAGCCCGCGCCGCGTCGAGCCCGCCGAGGCGACGGCGATCGCCGCCGCCTTCCGCCGCAAGTGCGAGGTGGTCGGCGTCTTCGTCAACCCCGATCTCGATGACGTGGCAAAGGCGGTCGAGAACGCCGGCCTGACGATGGTGCAGCTGAACGGCGAAGAGGGACCGTCGTTCTGCGCCGAGGTCGCGCGTCGAACCGGCCTGAAGGTGATCAAGGCGATCCACGTCTCCAGCGCCGCCGACGTCCACGCGGCCGAGGCGTTCCGCACCGATTTTCACCTCTTCGACCGCCGCGCGCGGGGGCTGTGGGGAGGAACCGGCGAGAGCTTCGACTGGGGGCTGCTCCGCGAGCGCCGCTCCAAGGTCCCGGAGATCCTCGCGGGCGGCCTGACGCCGGACAACCTCGCCGAAGCGATCGAAATCACCCATCCCCACGCGGTCGATGTCGCCAGCGGGGTGGAGTCCGAGCCGGGTCGCAAGGACCATGCCCTTCTGGAAGCCTTCTTCGAGGCCGCCCAGCCGAGCAGCGTCACCGCCCCATGACCAGGGTCGATGAGCGGTTCGGCCCCTACGGGGGTCGCTACGTGCCGGAGACGCTGATCTCGGCGCTCGACGAGCTCTCCGCGGCCTGGGCCGAGGCCCGGGCGGACGAGGGATTCCAGGCGGAGCTCTCCCTGCTGCACCGGGACTTCATCGGCCGCCCGACGCCGCTCTACCTGGCCGAGCGCCTCTCCGAGCGCGCCGGGCGCCGCGTCTATCTGAAGCGCGAGGACCTCGCCCACACCGGCGCCCACAAGATCAACAACGCGATCGGCCAGGCGCTGCTCGCCAGGCGCATGGGCAAGCCGCGGGTGATCGCCGAGACCGGCGCCGGCCAGCACGGCGTCGCCACCGCGACCGCGTGTGCCCTCTTCGGCCAGGAGTGCGTCGTCTACATGGGCTCGGAGGACATCCGCAGGCAGCGTCCCAACGTCGAGCGGATGGGGCTGCTCGGCGCCGAGGTCGTGCCGGTCGAGTCCGGCGCCCGCACCCTCAAGGAGGCGGTCAGCGAGGCGATCCGCGACTGGGTTGCCAACGTCGAGGACACCCACTACGTGATCGGCTCGGCGGTCGGCCCGGCGCCCTTCCCGGCCCTGGTCCGCGACCTGCAGCGGGTGATCGGCGACGAGGCGCGCGAGCAGGCGCTCGCCGCCGAGGGCGGCCTGCCCGCCAGGGTGATCGCCTGCGTCGGCGGTGGCTCCAACTCGATCGGGATCTTCACCCCCTTCCTCGAGGACGACGTCGAGCTGATCGGCGTCGAGGCGGCGGGAGAGGGTCTCGACAGCGGTCGCCACGGCGCTTCCCTGGGGGCCGGTAGGACCGGAGTCCTGCACGGGACCCTCTCGTCGGTGATCGCCGACGAGGAGGGCCAGATCCTCGAGGCGCACTCGATCTCCGCCGGCCTCGACTATCCGGGCGTCGGCCCCGAGCACGCGCACCTGCGCGACACCGGGCGCGCCACCTACACCGCGGTGACCGACGACGACGCGCTCAGCGCCTTCGCCGCCCTCTCGCGGCTCGAGGGCATCATTCCGGCGCTCGAGTCCTCCCATGCGATCGCCTGGTTCCTCGAGAACGGCGGCGGAGAGGGCTACGACGTCATCTGCCTTTCCGGCCGTGGCGACAAGGACCTCGCCGAGGTGTTGGCCCAGCCGACCGCCGGAGGGACCAAGAGCACCGAGGGCACCGGGGGGTGACCCCGGCGAGCAACAGCGGGGAGGCTCGCTCGGGCCGGCCCCCGGTGCCCGTCGCGGAAGCGCCGGACGGCGAGGAGCGGATCGGAATCGCCTTTCAAGCTGCTCGGAACGAGGGTCGCGCGGCCCTGATGCCCTACATGATGGGCGGCTTTCCAGACCACGAGACGTCGCTGGCGGTCGCCGCCGCCTACACCGACTCAGGTGCCGATCTGATCGAGCTGGGCATCCCCTTCTCCGACCCGCTCGCCGACGGCCCGACGATCCACGCGGCGGCGACGACCGCGCTCGAGGGCGGGGCAAACGTCGCGGCGGCGCTCGAGATCTGCGCGACGGTCGCCGACCGCGTTCCGGTCGTGCTGATGGTCTACACGAACATGCTCCTCGCCCACGGCGGCGTCGAGGCTTTTGCCGCCCGCGCCGCCGAGGCCGGCGCCGCCGGGGCGATCGTTCCCGACCTGCCGCTCGGCGAGGCCGAGGAGATCCGCGATGCCTTCACGGCGGCGGGGCTGGCGCTGGTGCCCCTGGTCGCCCCGACCACGACCGCCGAGCGGCTCGGGCGGATCTGCGCAGTCGCCCGCGGCTTCGTCTACGTCGTCTCGACCGTGGGGACGACCGGCGAGCGCGAGGAGTTGCCCGGCGGGCTGACCGACCTCGTCGCCGCGACCAAGGCGGAGGCGACGGTTCCGGTCGCCGTCGGCTTCGGCATCGGCACGCCCGCGCAGGCGGCCCAGGTCGGCGAGGTCGCCGACGGCGTGATCATCGGCAGCCGCCTCGTGCGCGCCGCCGGCGAGGCCGGCTCGCCCGATGCCGCAGGCAGCGCCGTGGCGGAGTTCCTCAGCGAGACGCGCGTCGCCCTCGGCGGGTAAGGTTCGCGCCGCATGGGAATGGTCGTAACCCTCTTTCTGGCGCTCGCCGCGATGGCCGTCTCCTACGGCCTGGGCCAGGGTGGCCCGGTGGCCGGAGTGGTCTTCTTCCTCGTGCTGTTCATCGGCGCGACGATCCGCGTCGTCTCGCCGAAGTCCTGACCCGCCCCTAGGCGCGGGTGGCGATCACCTGCAGGTACTCGGCCTCGAGCACCATCGCCCGGTCTCCCGCCGAGTTCATTCCTTCGAGGAGGCTCTTCAGGTCCGCCGTGAGGGCGGCCTCGCCCTCCTCGCCGACCCGGTCATAGGCCATCTGCGTCGGCCCGAAATATCGGCGGAAGAACTCGATGTAGTGGTCGGCAGAGCGGAACGGCTGTCGCGAGACGCGGCTCTCGACCCGCAGGTCGGAGATGCCGTCGCCGAACAGCTCGCGCAGGCGCTCCTCGGTGCCCCATCGCAGAGGCGACTCGAGGCCCGGCGGGGGCGGGGCGTGTTTGGCGATCGTGCCGAACATCTCCCCGACGCCGCCGTCGGGGGTCCAGTTGCCCATTCCGATCCGGCCGCCCGGCTTGACGACCCGCAGCAGCTCGGCGGCGGTCTTCTCCTGGTCGGGGGCGAACATCGCTCCGAAGACCGAGGTGACGACGTCGAAGGAGCCGTCCTCGAAGGGGAGGTCCTGGGCGTCGGCCTCGACGAACTCGACGTCGAGCCGCTCGGCGGCGGCGCGCTGGCGTCCCCGCTCGAGCAGCGCCGGGACGTAGTCCGCGCCGACGGTGTTGCCCCAGGTGCGGCGGGCGGCGGCGATTGCAGCGTTGCCGCTGCCGGTCGCGACGTCGAGCACGCGCTCTCCGGGAACCAGGTCGAGGTTCTCCACCAGGGATTCGCTGGCGAAGTTGACGAGGCTCGCGACCATCGCGAAGTCGCCCTTTGACCAGATCTGCTGCTGGACCTGGGTGACAGTCGCCAGGTCGGGTGAATCGGTCATCTCGTCCTCCTCGTGGTCGGTTCGAACCTACACCGTTCCGGTCGACGCGAGTGCCTAAAGTGGAGGCGATGCGAATCGGAGTGCTCACCGGCGGCGGCGACTGCCCCGGACTGAACGCGGTGATCCGCGCGATCGTCCGCAAGGGGGTCGAACAGCTGGGGCACGAGTTCGTCGGCTACCGCGATGGCTGGCGCGGGCCGCTGGAGGACGACCGCGGCCCGTTGGGAGTGCCCGAGGTCCGCGGGATCCTGCCCCGGGGCGGGACGATTCTCGGCTCCTCCCGGACCAATCCGTTCGCCTCCGAGGACGGACCGCGGCGGATCCTCGAAAACCTCGCGGCGGCCGAGGTCGACGGCCTGATCGCGATCGGCGGCGAGGACACTCTCGGCGCCGCCTCGCGCCTGCACGAGGAGCACGGCCTCAACGTGGTGGGGGTCCCGAAGACGATCGACAACGACCTCGGCGCGACCGACTACACCTTCGGATTCGACACCGCGGTCAACATCGCGATGGAGGCGATCGACCGCCTGCACACCACCGCCGACAGCCACCACCGGGTCCTGATCGTCGAGGTCATGGGACGGCATGCCGGCTGGATCGCCTTCCACGCCGGGCTCGCCGGCGGCGCCAACCTGATCCTGATCCCGGAGTTGCCCTTCGACATCGAGCGCGTCTGCGAGCTGGTCGGGCGGCGCTACGAAGCCCATTTCGCCCCGATCGTCGTGGTCGCCGAGGGCGCCCAGCCGAAGGGGGGGATTCCGGCCGAGCTCGAGGGCGGCACCGACTCTTTCGGTCACGCCCGCCTCGGCGGCATCGCCCACTGGCTGGAGGGTGAGATCGAGGGCCGCACCGGCAAGGAGACGCGGGCCACTGTCCTCGGCCACGTGCAGCGGGGCGGCACCCCGACCGCCTTCGACCGGGTCCTCGCGACACGCTTCGGCCTGCACGCGATCGACGCCGCCGACGGCGGCAGCTGGGGGCAGATGACCGCCCTGCGCGGCACGGATATCGAACTCGTGCCTCTGTCGGCGGCGACGGCGGAGTTGAAGACGGTGCCGGCGGAGTTGTATGCCGAGGCCGAGGTGTTCTTTGGGTGAGTGGGGGGGGAGGGGCGCGCAACCCTCCCCAAAACGAGCGGCCGGGAGGCCGCTCTTGAGTGTTTTGGAGAGGGTCACACGCCCCTCTCGTCATACGCCCAGAAGGGTCGCGTCAGCGGCAGCTCTCGTCGTTGCGGCAGCGGCTCTCGGAATGGTGGGCTGTGGCTCGGGAGGGGAAGTTGGGAAGGGGGCGACTGTGAGCGTTTACGTCGGGGCTCCTCTTTGTCCCGAGGCGAAGCGGGGGTTGGCCAAGAACGGCGCTCAGGCCGGAGACGTGAGGGTCCGGGTCGAGTGCCTGGGACCCAGTCAGCGCAAGGGGAAGCTCGACTTGGCGGCGATCGGCGCCGATGCCCGCCGCACGGTCGAAGACTCATCCAGCGTTGCCTTCGTCGCCCCACCGGGACCCGCAGTCTCCTTCGCCCGCCCGATCCTCGAAGAACCGGAGATCGCCACGATCATCGCCAGCTCCGGCGCAACGGGCTTGTCCACGGTCTTGAACACCCTCGACGCGCGGGACTCCAATGAATCGCCTCGCGAATCCGTGTGGGCGGCGCGGGGCCACCCCTCGCCGCCTAGTTGAGAGCGGGCACCGTCTACAGCAAGTCGGACAGGGCTGAATCCACGTCCGTGAACTTGAACGTGTACCCGAGCTCTTGCGTCCTTCGTGGCAGCACCCTTTGGCCCCCCTTGAGGACGACCCCGAACTCGCTGCCGAATTTGAGATCGAGGACGAGTCCCGGGATCGGCAGTACTGCGGGGCGCTTCAGGGCCCTGCCCAGGGCCTTGGAGAAGACCTTGTTCGTGACCGGGTTCGGGGCGGTCGAGTTGACGACGCCGTTCACCGACTCGTCGTCGATCGCCCAGCGCAGGATCCCCAGCTCGTCGTCCATATGGACCCATGACACGTACTGGTCGCCGCCTGCCAGCGGGCCGCCGACGCCGAGCTTGAAGGGCGGCAGCAGGCTGGCCAGGAAGCCGCCGCTCGGATCGAGGACGTGGCCGGTGCGGACGATCGCCAGACGCATGCCGATCGCCTCCGCCTCGCTCGCCGCCCGCTCCCACTCTGTGACGACCTGGGAGTCGAAGGTCTCGCCGCCGTTGGTGGAGGTCTCGTCGACGATCGTGTCGCCGCGGTCCCCGTAGAAGCCGATCGCCGATTGATTGACGAGCGCCTTCGGCTTCTCCTCGAGGCCCGCCAGGGTCCCGATCAGGTTCCTGGTGCCGGTGCGCCGGCTCTCCATGATCCGCTGCTTGGCCTCGTCGGTCCAGCGCTGGTCGATCTTCTCGCCCTCGAGGTTGACGACGACGTCGACCCCGTCGAAGGCATCCCCCGGGGGCCGTTCCAGGGTCGGCTCCCAGCGATGCCAGAGGACGCTGAGGTTTGTGCCGCGGGCCCGCTCGGGGTCGCGGGTGAGGCCGACGACCGTGTCGCCCCGGGCCAGCAGCGAGTCGCAGAGTGCCGACCCGATAAAGCCGCTGGCTCCGGTGACGAGAACCTTCACCAGCTAACCGACCTCCACCGTCGAGAAGGTCCCGGTCTCCTCGCTGAAGCGGGCGATGCCCTCGCGCTTGGCCTCCTCGACGACGGCTTCGGCGACCTTCGGCGCGACTTCGCGATTGAAGACGCTGGGGATGATGTAGTCCTCGGAGAGGTCTTCCTCGGTCACCGCCATCGCGATGCCCTTGGCGGCGGCGAGCTTCATCTCCTCGGTGATGCGGGGGGCGCCGGCGTCGAGCGCGCCGCGGAAGATCCCCGGGAAGGCGAGCACGTTGTTGATCTGGTTCGGGTAGTCGGAGCGCCCGGTGGCCATGATCCGCACGTGGGGGGCGGCGTCCTCGGGCATCACCTCGGGCGTCGGGTTCGCCATCGCGAAGACGATTGCGTCGTCATTCATCTTCTCCAGCGAGTCGGCCGAGATGATTCCGGGCCCGGACAGCCCGACGAAGAGGTCCATGCCATCCAGTACGTCCTCGGGCTGCCCGTGGATGTGTTCCGGGTTCGAATGCTCCGAATACCAGCGCTTGATCTCGGTCATCTCGCCCGCCTTGTAGTCCTCGCGCTCGGTCGAAAGGGCGCCCTGGCGGTCGCAGCCGATCACGTGGGTGACACCGGAGGCGAGCATCATCTTGGTCACCGCGACGCCGGCCGCGCCGAGGCCGACGACGAGAACGCGCAGGTCCTCGATCGGCTTGCCGACGATCTTCAGCGCGTTGAAGAGCGCCGCCATCGTGACAACCGCGGTTCCGTGCTGGTCGTCGTGAAAAACCGGAATGTCGATCGACTCCTTCAACCGATCCTCGATCTCGAAGCAGCGCGGGGCGGAGATGTCCTCGAGGTTGATCCCGCCGAAGGTCGGGGCGATCAGTTCGACTGCCTTGATGATCTCCTCGGTGTCCTGTGTGTCGAGGCAGATCGGGAAGGCGTCGACCTGGGCGAACTCCTTGAAGAGCATCGCCTTGCCCTCCATCACCGGCATCGCCGCCTCGGGGCCGATGTTGCCGAGGCCGAGCACGGCGCTGCCGTCGGAGACGACGGCGACCGTGTTCTTCTTGATCGTGTACTCGAAGGCCTTGGCGCGGTCGGCGTGGATGTCCTCGCAGACCCGGGCGACGCCCGGCGTATAGGCCATCGAGAGGTCGTCGCGGGTCTTCAGCGGGTACTTGTTCTCGACCGAGATCTTGCCGCCCCGGTGCATCTGCATCGTGCGGTCCACGTAGTCGAGGACGCGGGCACCGCGGGTCGAGCCGATCCCGCGCAGGATCCGCTCCCAATGCTCGCGGTCCTGGGCGTCGATCGTGAACTCGCGCACCCGCTTCCCCTCGCCGCCGGCGCCGGGGACGAGATCCACCCCCTGGAGCTGTCCGCCGGCCTCGGCGATCGCCGCCGTCAGCTTGCCCAGGGGCTCCTGGCGAGCGTCCAGCTCGACCCGGATCGTGACGCTGTACTGGGCGCTGACGGGCATCGCCGCCTATCGAATCAGATTCGGCAGCTCGGCCCCGGGCGCCATCGCGGATGTGCCAGGGGACGGGGGAAGGGCTCCCGGGAATGGGTGGACAAAATTAATCCGGCTACCGTGCGTTTATGGGTGTGAGGGCAATCAGGACCGGGATCGTCGCCGTCCTTGCCGTCGTAGGCGTCGCCTTGGCGGTCTCAGCCCCCGCCTTCGCCGAGGACCCGGCCGCGGCGATCTACTCGCCGAACACGGTCGAGGTCGTCTATCTGACCCTTCCGCAGGCTTCCGAAGAAGAACTCGCCTCCGACCCGGACGAATATGTCGAAGGCACCTTCGCCCTGGCCGAGACCGATGGGTCGCCGAGCGGGGTGGCTCCCTCCTCGACCCCGATCACCGTCGGCATCCGCCTCAAGGGGCAGCTCGGCTCGAGCCGCACGCTCGACCAGAAGGCGGCCTTCAAGGTCAAGTTCAGCTTCGTCAAAGGCCAGAAGTTCCTCGGCCTCAAGAAGATGACCCTCAACAACATGGTTCAGGACCCCTCGATGATCCACGAGCGCCTCGCCTATGAAGCGTTCGGCTCGCTCGGGGTGCAGGGATCGCGCACCGGCTACGCCTACGTCTATGTGAACGGCGTGGACTTCGGCATGCACCTCGACATCGAGACACTCGACGACATCTCGCTGGCCAAGCGCTTCGGGGAGTTCGACCACCTCTACGAGGGGTCCTACGGGAACGACGTCGAGACCGGGCCCGCCGATGAACAGTCGGAAATCGATCAGAGGGCGGGCGAATTCGAGATCGACGAGGGCAGCGAAAAAAACCGGGACGACCTGAAGGCCCTGATCGAGCTGGTCAACCGCCCCGGCGGCGACGACTGGTCGGCCCGGGTCGAACCTCTCGCCGACCTCAAGGAGATGACGCGGATGTGGGCGATCGAGAAATACATCGGCCACTGGGACGGCTACTCCGGGCGGAAGACCTCCTACCAACCGAACAACTACTACCTGATGAGCGAACCGGACGGCCGCTTCTTGATGCTGCCCTGGGGAACCGACCAGACCTGGGACGAACGGCTCGAATTCGGCGGCAGCGCCGGGGTCCTCTTCACCCGGTGCCTGGAGGACGAGAGCTGCGCCGAGATGTACCGGAGGTCCCTGCGGGAAATGCAGGCCGCGCTCGCCGCCGATGACCTCGACGCGCACGCCGCGGCGACGGCTGCGCTGCTCGCGCCCTGGCAGGAAATGGAAATGGGCAACAGCCGCCACGAGCACGGCCTGGCCGAGATCCAGAGCAGCGTGAGCGGCACACGGGCCTTCATCGCCCAGCGCCCGGCCGAACTCTCACAGTGGCTCGCGACGCAGCCGCCCGAGGTGCCGGGCTCCCACCTGCAGATCTCGCTCGAACCGGCCTCGCTCGTGGCCGACGGGGTCTCGACGACCACGGCCACCGCGTCGCTGACCGATGCCGAAGGCGACCCGATCGCCGGCGATGAAGTCGTCTTCTCAACCGACGCCGGGCAGGCGATCGGCGCGGTCACCGACCACGACAACGGGTCCTACAGCGTGCCGATCACCTCGACGTCGTCGGCGGGCACGGCCCGGATCACGGCGACCGACCTCTCGGTCGAAGGGCTCTCCGCCGATGCGACCCTGACCCAGACCCCGGGGCCGGCGGTGAGCGCCACGCTCGCCATTCAGCCGTCCACGCTCCCGGCCGACGGCGCTTCGAGGGCATTGGCGACCGCGACCGTCACCGACGCATTCGGAAACCCCGTCCCGGGGGACGAGATCGCGATCTCGTCCGACGGCGGTCAGTCGCTCGGCCCGGTCGCCGACGCCGGCGATGGGGTGTACTCGGCGAGCGTCACCGCATCATCCGTCGGCGGCGTGTCGATCGTGTCTGTGCGCGACCTCTCGGTCGAACCGCCGATCTCGGGATCGGCGAGCCTTACCCAGGTGGCCCCGGCGGCCGGTGGCGTGACCCTGCCGGCCCCCATGCTTCTGAAGACGCCGTCCGTCACCCTGCGCCGAAAGCCGCCACGCCGGACCCACGACCGAACGCCGACCTTCCGCTTCGGGTCGGACTCGCCCACGGTGACCTTCGCCTGCAGGCTGGGGCGTCGGGCCTGGCGCCCGTGCGGCTCGCCCCTGACGCTGCCGAGGCTGGGAAACGGTCCTCATGTCCTGGCGATCACGGCCAGCAGCGGTGGAGTTTCGAGCCTCAGGCCGTCCACTTACCGTTTCGTCGTCGAGCCGCGCTGATCCCCCGGACCGAAGATTTCGGCCCCGGGAGGCGTTGTCATTGAAGACATGGCCGTTCAGGTTCATAAAAAGCCGCGCCGCGCCCGCCACTGGCTGGGCGCGACCGCCTGTGCGCTGCTTGTCGCGCTGCTCGGCGCCGTCCCCGCGACGGCCGCCGAAAAAAAGCCGGAAATCACCGGGCTGGGGGTGTTCGAACTCGAAGCGAGCAACGGCTACTCGCTCCTTGGCGTAGCGGTCTCCGAAAAAAAGAGCGGCAAGGGTTCCATCTACATCCTCGCCAAAGGCGCCGCCGGTGCCGACGTCTCCTACATCGCGCCCGCCACCGTGACCCCGACGTCCATCCACGCCGACCTCCAGAGCCTGGGGACGGTCAGCGTCGACCTGGTCCCCTCGGGCGCGGCCACGAAGGTGCGGCCCTCCTGCGGTGGCAAACCGGTCGAATACCGCCCCGGGACCTTCGAAGGGACGATCGAATTTCACGGTGAGGAAGGTTTCACGGAAGCCGCCGCGACGAAGACCCCGGCGCTGATTCAGCCGCTGGTCGAAGCGGCCTGCAAAGGCGACGAATTCCGCGAAGTGACCGATCCCGACGTCGCCGGCGCGAGGCTGCGTGTGATCGGGGCCACGAGGGGCGGGAAGGTGGCGATTCAGGTCTACAAGAACCGGCCCAGCTCCCGGGTGCTGATCAACGCCACGATCAGCGAACGCCGCGGCCCTCTCCGCATCAGCCGAGGCGTCCAGACCTCGGCCCCCTCGGGATCCTTCGCCTACCGGTCCGATCTCGCCAGCGCCAAGCTCAGGCCGGCGGCGCCGTTTTCCGGATCCGCCTCGTTCCGCGGTTCCGCTCCGCTCAAGCAGCGCTGGAGCGGCAACCTGACCGTCGACTTCCCCGGCCGCGCCGCTGTGCCACTGGCCGCTTCCGGCATGAAGAGCACGCTGATCCACGCTCAGCTTTTCCCGAAGTAGCGGCTCCCTAGAATCGCCATGTGGCGTTCGACCAAGCGCTAGCCGACCGCATCCGGGACGTCCTCGCCTCGCGTTCCGAGCTCAGCGAGCGCGAGATGTTCGGCGGCATCGCGTTCATGGTCGGCGGCAACATGGCCTGCGGTGTGATCGGCGAGGACCTGCTGGTCCGCCTTGGCGCCGAGGACGCCGAGAAAGCCCTGGCCGAGTCCCACACGCGGCCGATGGACTTCACCGGCAAGCCGATGAAGACGACGATCTACGTCGACCCGGCGGGCACCGCCTCGGACTCGGACCTCGCCGGCTGGGTCGACGCCGGAGCCGACTTCGCCGCCTCGCTGCCGCCGAAGTAGCCGACGCGGACGCCGCTCCCCTCGACCGTGTCCCGACCTATGATCGCGACGTGGCCGGCAAGGACGCACCAGAGCTCTTCCTGATCGACGGCAACTCGCTCGCCTATCGGGCGTTCTTTGCGCTGCCGGAGTCGATCGCGACCGCCGACGGGCGGCCGACCAACGCGATCTACGGGCTCGCCTCGATGCTCGTCAAAATCATCGACGAACATCACCCGGGCGGCGTCGTGGTCGCCTGGGACGCGGGGATGTCGGGCCGAGAGGTCACCTACGACCTCTACAAGGCCCAGCGCTCCTCGCGGCCGGACCTCCTCCGAGAGCAGTGGCCCCACCTGATGCCCCTGGTCGAGGCATTCGGCTACGACAACGTCAAGGTCGAGGGCTACGAGGCCGACGACGTGATCGCATCGCTCGCCCGTCGCGCACACGAGCAGGGCATTCCGGTGATGGTCGTCACCGGCGATCGCGACGCCTACCAGATGGTCGGCGACGGGATCCGGGTGATGAGCACGACCAAAGGCATCAGCGAGACCAAGATCTACGACCGCGACGCGGTGATCGAGCGCTACGGGGTTCCGCCGGAGCTGGTCACCGACCTGATGGGGCTGCGCGGGGATACCTCCGACAACATTCCCGGGGTTCCGGGCATCGGAGAGAAAACCGCCGCCCAGCTGCTGCAGAAATTCGGCACCCTCGAGGATGTGCTCGCCAACGTCGAGGACGTCTCCGGCGCCAAACGGAAACAGAACCTGATCGAGCACGCCGACGATGCCCGCATGTCGAAGGGCCTGGCGACGCTGATCTACGACATCGAGACCGGGGTGGACCTCGAGGGGGCGATGGCCTCCGAGCCCGATCGCGGTGTCCTCCGCGAGTTCATGCGGGAGTTCGAGCTGCGCGCGGTGATGGAGCGCCTCGAAGAAGCCCTGCCCGAGGGAGACGCGGTCCCCGGCCGCCGGGTCGAGACCGAGGTCGAGATCGCTTCGGTCGAGGGCGGCCTCGACGACATCGGCGAGGGCTCGGTCGCGCTCGGGCTCGATGGCGAGCGCTGGGCAGCGGCCGACGCCGAGCGCACCGTGACCGGCGAGGCCGGCCATGACGAGCTCGCGGTCGCCCTCGGCGAGCGGCCGGTCTCCGGCCACGACCTCAAGTCGCTCGGGGGCGGCCGGCACGGGCTGCTCGCGGCCGCCGCCCGCGAGGGCGTCGAGCTCCGCCTCGACCACGACACCCTGCTCGCCGCCTATCTGCTGGAGCCCGAGCGCCGCACCTACGAGCTCCCCGAGCTCGCCGCCGACGCCGGGATCGGCCTGGCCGAGGGTGCCGCCGCGAAGCCCGGCGACGACGACGGCCAGCTGGCGCTCGGCGAGGAGGTCGAGGCGGGCCTGGAGCCGGCCGAGGAAGCGCGGCTGGTCGCCGCTCTCGCCGAGGCCCAGCGACCCAAAATCGAGGAGCAGGGACTGGAGCCGCTGCTCCGCGAGGTCGAGCTTCCCCTGGTCGAGGTGCTGGCGGCGATGGAGCGCGAGGGGCTGAAGCTCGACGCCGAGAAGCTAGCCGAGGTCGGCGCCGGCTTCGGGGAGCGGATCGAGAAGCTCGAAGCGGAGATCTACGAGCTCGCGGACGAGGAGTTCACGATCGGCAGCCCCCAGCAGGTCGGCCGCATTCTCTTCGAGAAGCTGGGCCTGACCCGCAAGCGCCGCGGCAAGACCGGCTTCTCTACCGACGCCAAAGTTCTCGCCCAGATCCGCGAGGAGCACCCGGTCGTCGAGAAAATCGAGTCCTGGCGCGAGCTGACCAAGCTCAAGAGCACCTATCTCGACACCCTGCCGGACCTGATCGACCCCGACACCGGCCGTGTCCACACCACCTTCGGGCAGACGACCGCCGCGACCGGCCGGCTCTCGAGCACCAACCCCAACCTCCAGAACATCCCGATCCGCACCGAGATCGGCCGCCCTGTGCGGGCGTGCTTCGTCGCCGAAGAGGGGGCGCGGTTGCTCTCCGCCGATTACAGCCAGGTCGAGCTGCGGGTGCTCGCCCAGGTCGCCGAGGAGGAGGTGCTGAAGGAGATCTTCCGGGCCGGCGACGACGTCCACGCGGCGACCGCCGCCGAGGTCTTCAACGTCTCCCGCGAGGAGGTCGACATCGGCCAGCGCTCGAAGGCGAAGATGGTCAACTTCGGCATCGTCTACGGGCTGACCGGTTTCGGCCTCGCCGACCGCCTCAACATCCCACGCAAGGAGGGCGAGGAATTCGTCGCCCGCTACCTCGAGCGCTTCCCGGCCGTGCGCGCCTTCCGCGAGGAGGTCGTCGAGCGCGCCGCCGAGGAGGGCTACGTGACGACTCTCATGGGGCGCCGCCGCCAGATCCCGGAGCTGCGCTCGTCCAACCCGAACACCCGCCGCCTCGGCGAGCGATTGGCGGTAAACACCGTGATCCAGGGCACCGCCGCCGACATCATCAAGGTGGCGATGGTCCGCTGCCAGGCGGCCCTGCGCGAGCGCGGGACGAAGACGCGCCTCGTGCTCCAGATCCACGACGAGCTGCTGTTCGAGGGCCCGCCGGGGGAGATGGACGAGGCGGCCGAGCTGGTGCGGCACGAGATGTGTGCCGCCTACCTGCTCGATCCGCCGCTCGAGGTCGACGTCGGAATCGGCGAAGACTGGCTCGACGCCAAGTGACGCCCTAGGGGGACGGCTCGGCCAGGTCGGCTCCGGCGAACGTGGCGTGGGCCCCCGCGTGTTCCTCCTCGCGATGGGGGAGCGTGTCGGATACCGAAACCAAGTATCCGGACACGCTCCCCCGACACGCGGGCTGGATCACAAATCCAGCCAACCTCACCTGGCTATGGGGTGCTCTGCGACGAGCTCCGCTCGAGCTCGATCTCCTCGAACGTCGCCTTGCCGTTGCGGAGCTCCAGCTCCGCCTCGTCGACCGTCGCTCCGACGACCAGCGCCGCGGGCGTGCAGTTGAACCCGTTGTCGTTACCGGGTCCGCGGTTGCCGTTGTCGCCGCCGTGGTTCTCGTGGTCGTTGTCGTCGCCCGCCTCGTGGTTCGGCGGGTCGTCATCGCCTTCACCGTGGTCGTCGTTTTCATCGTGGTTCGGCGGGTCGTCGCTGACCGTTTCTTCGCCGTTGCCCGGGCCCGAGTTGTCGCCGCCCGAGTCGTCACCCGACTCGTTCTCGCCATGGCGGGAGGCCGAGGCGGTCGAGCCTTCTTCGGTGCCCATGTTGTGGCACTCCATGCCGCAACGGATCCTGGTGTCTTCGGTGACGAAGCCGCTGATCGTTTCTCCTCCGAAGAGGGTGATCGTCAGCTTCCCGGTCTCCGTGTCATAGGAGGCGATCGTGCCGGCGTTCTCGTCGCCGTCGACGACGCCGTCGTTGTCGGTGTCGCGGTCCCGGGGGTTATCCCCGGCCTTGAACTCGCCGCGGTTGTTCAGATGGTCGCGATCCTGGTCACGACTCCCCTGGTTGACCGAGGTCGAGAGATCGTGTCGCTTCTCCCAGCGGTCGGGGATGTGGTCGTGATTGCGGTCCTTGGCGGCGGCGGCGCTGGGCAGCGCCAGAATCGCCAGCGCGCCGAGGGCCGCCATCAGCAGGCCGCCGAGCCGGGCTCGCTTGCCGTGGCGACGTCTCATGGTTCCTCCTTGATTGCGGGGTGAATGTCCACTTCACCCGCTCAACCCGAGCCGGGAACCAAGATCACGGGACGATCGAACTCGCGTCCAGATCGTTCTTGCCGCTGGTGCCGTCGGTGCTGCCGGAGCCATCGCCGCCCGAGCCGGAATCGCCTGAGCCACCCGAGCCGCTTCCCGAGCCCGAGTCGCCGGACCCGGACCCCGGCCCGGGGCCACCGGAACCCGAACCGTCGCCGCCGCCCGACGGCTGAGGGGTGGGGCCGCCGGAGCTCCCCGACGATCCGTCACCTGAACCCGAACCCGAACCCGAACCTGATCCGCTGCCCGATCCGGATTCGCCGCCCGAGCCCGAGCCAGATCCCGAGCCAGACCCGCCGCCACCCGATCCATCGTGAGAACCGCCGCCCGATCCACCGGATGAGCCGCTGCCGCCATCTCCTGATCCAGGGCCGCCGCCGTGACCGGACCCCGACGGGCCCTCGCCGGACTCAATGCCGTGGCCGCCTGAGCCGCCGCGCCCTCCGCCGTGGTCGTCCGCGGGTGGCTGTCGGCTCGGTCCTGGGCCGCCACCCGATCCGCCGGAGCCGGCGGACCCACCGAAGTCCTCGCTCGACTCGAGCCGGCCGTCGCCGTCGCCGTCATTCCCCTGGTCGCCGCTGCCGGAGCCGTCTTGGTTGTCGCCTCCGGGTCCGGAGCGGCCGGAGTCGTCACCGGTTGCCGTAAGCCCTGCAGGTGTTCCGGATCCGGGGGAGCCCGAGGCGGAGCCGGCCCCCGGCGCCGAGCGCACGGTCGCCGCCGTCGCCTCGTCGGTCTGCCGGTGGGTGTGCTCCTTGATCGCCAGGCCGGTCCCGACCGAGCCGGCGAGCACAGCGGTGACCACGCCGACTTTGAGCGCGGTGCCCGCACCGCCGGCGGCGATCGCCGCTCCGCCGGCGCCGGCGGCCGCGCCCGCTTCTCCTCCGTGTTCGAGCAGCGCCCTGAGCACCGGCAGCGGCACCATCAGGCCGGCGCCGTCGCGGAGCGCCTGCCGCGCCCGGTAGATCGCCTGTCTCGCGGCGCCGCCGCTCATCCCCAGCGCCGCGGCGATCTCGTCGTGGCCGAGGCCCTCCATCTCACGCATCACGATCGCCGCGCGCTGCGGCTCGGGCAGGGCGCGCAGCCGTCCCAACAGGTCGGCGACCTCCTGGCGCTTCTCGAATTCCTCGGCGGCCGAGTGGGACCCGGCGCCTTCCAGTGCCTCGAGCAGCTCCGCCGCGTCGGGCGGGCGGTCGCGGAGGTCGTTGAGCGCCGTGTTGCGGACGATCCGGTAGAGCCAGGGCCGCAGCTCGATCTCCTGCTCCGGGTTGCGCCGCAGCGCCAGAAGCGCCTTCGAGAAGGCGTCCTGGGTCACGTCCTCCGAGCGCGAGCCGACGATCGCCGCCGCGTAGCGGCCGAGCGCCTTGCCGTAGCGCCGGACGATCTCCTCGAAGGCGGACTCGTAGCCGTCGCGGACAAGGGTGACGAGCCGGCGGTCGGGCTGCGTGCGCAGCGCCGGGCCGACGAAGAGCCGGGAGGCGATTCCCTCTGCGGGTGGCGGATTCATGCTCGGTCGGTGGTCCTGGTTACTGATATGACAGCAGGAGCCGGCCCGGGCAAGGGCTGCTCCACACATGCAACACGGGATACAGCCGAAGATCACAACTGGTTCAGCGAGGCCTCGTGGATAGGGGAGCGGCGGTCCTGCTCACCGCCTGTGCCGGCGGCCTGATCGCCATGCAGGCGCCGATCAACGCCGGCCTCGGCAAATCGACGGGCGGGCTGCCGGCGGCCTTTGTCTCCTTCGCGGTGGGGACGATCGCGCTGCTCGCAATCGTTCTGCTCAGCGGCAAGGCCGGCGGCCTCAGCTCGACCTTCGACGTCAGCTGGTACTACCTGGTCGGCGGGCTGCTGGGCGCCGTCTACGTGAGCAACGCCCTGATCGCGGTCTCGGCGATCGGCGCCGGCGGGGTCGCGGCGGCGACCGTCACCGGCCAGCTCACCGCATCGGTCGCGATCGACCGCCTAGGGCTGTTCGGCCTCGACCAGGTCCCGCTCAGCGCCGCGCGGATGACCGGCGTCGCGCTGCTGCTCGCCGGGACCGTCCTGATCGTCCGCTGAGCGACGCGGCTCGATGCCGGCGGGAGCCGCGATCCGCAGGTAGTGGCGGAAGGACCAGTCGACGAAGCTCTGCCGGCCGCAGGCTCGGATCACGAGCTGCTGGAGTGGGGCGGGGATCCGCGGCAGCAGTCTCTGGACGCGCAGCATCCAGCGGAACTTCCACTCGTGTGAGTCGTTGAACTCGGCGTAGCGGGCAGCGGCGCGCTCGCGGGTCTGCCGCCCCTCGACGACATCGCGCAGCTCGCGGCCGAGCGAGATGCCGAAGTAGATCGCCGTGCGGATCCCCTCGGCGGTCAGCGGCAGGCAGTGGCCCGCCGAGTCGCCGGCGAAGAAGACGCCGCCCTCGGTCGCCGGGCGGAGCCTGTGGGGAATCCAATTGCCCTGGTACTCGTTCGGCTCCTTGCCCAGGTCCTGCGTGAGCGCCACGGTCGTGTCCTTGACATGGAAGCGGGGGTCGAAGGACCCGATCCCGATCCGCAGCTCGTCCTCGGCCGGAAACGACCAGCCGTAGCCGGCCGGCACGTACCTGCGGTCGATCCAGATCTCCAGGTCCTCGCCGCTGCCGCCGGGATGGACCTCCAGGCCACGTGAGAGCGGTGCGTCCGGGGGCTGGTAGCCGTCGCCGGGCGCCAGCACGCGTCGCCAGCCGAGGGCGTCGACGACCAAGGGGGCGCTGAGAATGCCGCGGTCGGTCTCGACCGTGATCCGTCCGTCGGCGTCCGGTGCCCGGCGCCCGTTGACCTTGGCCGTCTCGAAGGTCGCGTCGCACTCGCTCCAGAGCAGCTCGCAGATCTGCCGGTAGTCGAAGGTCGAGAAGGTCCAGGGGAGCTGGTAGCGCGTGGTCCCGTGCGGCGTGTGGATGACGAGCTCGTCGAAACGCTGCCGCTCCGCCGCCATCAGACCGGTGGCACGAAGCCAGTCGGTGGGGATCCCGCAGGCCGACGTCTGCCGCTCGCCGATCTCATAGCGGTCGACGATCAGCACGTCGGCACCGGAGCCGGCCAGCTCCCGCGCGACCGCGAGCCCGGCGAAGCTCGCGCCGCAGATCAGGACGTCATGATCGCCCTCGAGCGGGGTCCGCTCGTCCCCGCGCTTTGTCGCTCTGACCGGCATCGAACCTGAGGCTACCGACCCCCGTCGCGTCCTCCCGGCCGAGCGGGGCGGGAGCAGAGGAGGTGGGCAATGTTCTTTCTGCAATTATGGGCGGCCGTGTCTGCGACCGAGACAATCATTCCGCCTGCCGCAAACGGCAACGTCGTCGACGGCTCGGGCGGCCTGCTGCTCGAAATCGACGGAAAGATCGTCCCCAATTACGCGGCGACGATGGTCTCCTTCGACGAGGGCGATGTCGTCAACGGCAAGGTCGTACGCATCGACAAAGACGAGGTCCTCGTCGACATCGGCTACAAGTCGGAGGGGGTCATCCCCTCCAACGAGCTGTCGATCCGCAAGTCGGTCGACCCCAGCGATGAGGTCGAGCTGGGCGAGGAGGTCGACGCGCTCGTCCTCACCAAAGAAGACGCCGAGGGTCGCCTCGTCCTCTCCAAGAAGCGCGCCCGCTTCGAGAAGGCCTGGCGCCGCATCGAGACCGCAGCCGAGTCCGGCGAACCGGTCGAAGGAAGTGTCATCGAGGTGGTCAAGGGCGGTCTCATCCTCGACCTCGGGGTGCGTGGCTTCCTGCCCGCCTCGCTGGTCGACATCCGCCGCGTCCACAACCTCGACGAGTTCATGGGCCAGACGCTCGAATGCAAAGTCATCGAGCTCAATCGCAGCCGCAACAACGTCGTCCTCTCACGGCGCGCCGTGCTCGAGGAAGAGCGCAAGGAGGTCCGCGAGCAGATCCTCGACCGCCTCCAGCCCGGCCAGGTCGTCGAGGGCAAGATCTCCAACATCGTCGACTTCGGCGCCTTCGTCGACCTCGACGGCATCGACGGCCTCATCCACATCTCCGAGCTCTCCTGGAGCCACGTCAACCATCCTTCAGAGGTCGTCGCGATCGGCGACACCGTGCGGATCAAAGTCCTCGACATCGACCGCGACCGCCAGCGCATCTCTCTCGGCCTCAAGCAGACCCAGGAGGACCCCTGGCAGCGCGTGGTCAGCACGCATCGCTCAGGTGACGTCCTCGAGGGCACGGTCACCAAGGTCGTCGCCTTCGGCGCCTTCGTCGAGATCCTGCCCGGGGTCGAGGGCCTCGTCCACATCTCCGAGCTCGCCGACCATCACGTCGAGAGCCCCAGCGAGGTTGTCGAGCCAGGCGCCAAACTGAACGTCAAGATCCTCGAGATCGACGAGGAGCGGCGTCGTCTCTCGCTGAGCATCAAGCGGGTCGAGGGCCAGAACATGCCGATGGGGGACCTCGGGGCACAGATCGCCGAAGCGTCCGGGGAAACCGCTGAGGGTTCAGACGCCGAGCCCGCGGCGTCTGAGGCCGAGCAGCCTCAGGACGAGGCCGCTGAGTCTGAGCCCGAGGCCGCCGCAGAGGCCGAGCAGGTTGAGGGTGAGGCCGCCGAGGCTGAGTCCGAGGAGGCCCCCGCCGAGGCTAGCGACGCAGTCGCGGAGCAGGCCGACGAGGGTGGCCAGGGCGATGGCGCGTCTGCCGACGACAGCGGAAGCGAAGCTGAGCAGTCGTCGGATGATCCCGGCGAGGAAGAGGCCGAGACGCCCGACGAGGACGATGGTGGAGAGGTGCAGGAGGGTGAGTCTGTGAGTGAGCGCCCTGACGCTCCGGATGACCTCGACGAGGCTTCCGGCGAGGACTCCGAGTCGTCCTAGCGCTTCGGTGTCCCGGCCGCTGACGATCGGCCTCACGGGCGGGATCGCGGCCGGCAAGTCCACCGCGCTCGCCGCCTTCGAGGAGCGCGGCGCGGCGACCATCTCCAGCGACGCGGTGGTTCACGCCCTGCTCGACTCCGAACCGTTGCTGGGCCGCCTGCGCGAGCGCTGGGGCGACGAGGTCGCTCCCGAGGGGGCGGTCGACCGGGGGAAGATCGGCCAGATCGTTTTCGCCGATCCTGAGGAGCTCTCCTGGATGGAGGCCCAGGTTCACCCGCTCGTCGGTGAACGGATCGGCGCCTGGCTGGCGGAGCTCCCCGACTCGGTCGACATCGCCGTGGTCGAGTCGCCCCTCTTCTTCGAGGCGGGCATGGACCGGGTCTTCGACACCAGCGTCGCCGTCGTCGCCCCCGACGAGCTGCGCCGCGCCCGCGCGGAGGCTCGGGGTCACACCCTGGTCGGCGAGCGCGACGCGCGCCAGCTCTCCCAGGACGAGAAGAGCGGCCGTGCCGAGCACGTGATCGTCAACGACGGCTCCGTCGAGGACCTCGGACAATCGGTGTCCGCTCTCGTCGAGAAGCTGAGGGGATGAGGAAGAGCGCACGAGTCCGCCGCCGCCGGCGGTTCCTTTTCGGCGGTCTCGCGGCGGTCGCCGTCGTCGCGGCCGTGCTCATCTTTCGCGGGACCCTCGACCATGCGATTCAGGAACTGACCCTGCCCCTCAAGCACGAGGACATCATCCGCGAGCAGGCCCGTGAGAAGGGCGTCGACGCCTCCCTGATTGCCGCGGTGATCTACGCCGAGTCCCGCTTCCGCGATCAGGAATCGGATGCCGGCGCTCGCGGCCTGATGCAGATCACGCCCGAATCGGCAAAGGAAATCGAGCGGCTCAGCGGCGGCACCACCTTCAAGCTCGAAGACCTCTCCGATCCCGAAATCAACATCCGCTACGGGACCTTCCTGCTCAGTGAACTCCTCAACCGCTACGACGGCGATGTGGTCGCCGCGCTGGCTGCCTACAACGCCGGGCCGGCCAACGTCGAAAAGTGGGGCGGCAGCGATCTCAACCTGGAAGACATCCAATTCCCGGAGACGCGCGCGTATGTTGAAGACGTGCTCGACAAGCAGGGGGAATACCGCAGCGAATATGCCGAGGAGCTGGGCTACCGGTGAGCGGCGCCGTGAAGCAGCCCCGCACCGCGGCTCTGGCGATCGCCGTCGGCCTTGTGCTCGCCGACTCCTCGGTGGTCGTCCTCGCCCTGCCGGAGATCTACCGGCAGCTCGACACCAGCGTCGCCGCGGTCACCTGGGTGCTGATCTCGTTCAACCTGGTGATGGCCCTGGCAGCGGTCCCCGCCGCCCACCTGGCGCGCCGGATCGGCCCCGCGCGGGGGGCCGCGATCGGGCTCGCGATCTTCGCCGGCGCCAGTCTTGCCTGCGGGCTCTCCTCCGATCTGGCCACCCTGATCGCGGCGCGCTGTGTGCAGGCGCTCGGCGGTGCCCTGGCGGTCACCGCGGTCCTCGAGCTGCTGCCGGCGACGGTCGGCTCCGAGCGCCGCGCGGCGCTCGTCTGGGCCGGTGCGGGGGCGACCGGTGCGGCGCTCGGCCCGGCGGTCGGCGGGTTCCTCACCGAGCTCGTCTCCTGGCAGTCGATCTTCCTCGTCCAGGTGCCGATCGCGCTCGCCGCCGCGGTGCCGATTCTCGCCGTCGCGCGTGACGAGGCGGCGACCGGGATCATCTCCTCCGAGGTGCGCCCGGCGGGCCGCCCTCACATCCTCGCCAACATCGCCCTGGCGCTGATCGCCGCGGCGATCGCCGCGGCGCTCTTCCTCCTCGTCCTGCTCCTGATCGAAGGCTGGCGCCTGAGCCCGATCGGTGCCGCGATCGTGGTCACGGTGATGCCCCTGTCGGCTCTGGCCGGCAGCCGTCTCGGCCGTTCGGTCGCAAGCTCGAAGACGAGGGCCGCGTCGGGGGCGATCCTCGTCGCCGGCGGCCTGGGCGGGCTGGCGCTGCTCCCGCACGCCGCCGTCATCCTCACGATTCCGCCCCAGATCCTGGTCGGGCTCGGGCTCTCCCTCGTCCTCTCGGCACTGACCGAGACGGCGCTCTCCGGCCGCTCTCCGCAGGCGATCCACGGTGGCTGGACGATCTCCGCGCGCCATGCCGGCGTCTGCATCGGGTTGCTGCTGCTGACGCCGATCTTCACCCACGACATCGCCCAGCAGCGTGAAGACGCGATCGACGCCGGCACCGCCGTGGTCCTCGACTCGCGGGTGAATCCGCTGGAAAAGCTCTCGCTCGCCTCGAAGATCAGCAATCGGCTCGACGAAGAGAAGGGCAAGGTTCCGACGATCGGCCCGGCCTTCGAACCGCTGCCCTCGGACCAGGGGGACCGCGAAGCGGTCGTCGAGCTGCGCGAAGAACTTCAGGACCAGCTCGACCGCGGCGCGACACACGCGTTCAGCCCCTCCTTCGGCCTCGCCGCGTTGCTGGCGCTGGTCTCCCTGATCCCGATCGGCCTGGCGCGGCGCCGGGAGATCGAGCTGTGAGGAGGGGAACGGCGTGATCGACGCCAGGGATCGAGGAAAGCTGCTCCTGTTCGGCTCGGCGGCGGTCTCGCTGGTTCTCGTCGCCATCTATCTGGCCGCCGGTGGGGCGAGCTACGCGCCGGCCAAGACCCAGGACCCCTGCAAGCCGCGTGAATGGCGCAACCCGGAAGGCCTCCAGGAAATCGCCCAGCAGTTCTCGCTCTCCGCACTCGACGGCGCCGCCTGCAAGCTGGGCGTCTCACGCGAGACGCTGGCCCAGGCCCTCGCGAACGAAGACTCGCGGGAAGCCTTCGCCAAGAAGTACGACATCGACGAAGCGGAGCTGGCGGCGGCGATCCGCGCCGGGTTGCTCAGGGCCGTCACCGACGCGGAAAACGCCGGCGCCCTGAGCCCGCTCCTCGGCGAGCCGCTGCGCGGCGCGCTGAAGACGATCCCGCTCGACCAGGCGATCGAACTGGTCAAGGACGCGAGTTCGCTGCTCAACAACGTCCAGTCCTTCCTCGGCCCCGCCGAAGGGCTCCTCGGCCCCGCCGAAGGCTTCCTAGAAGAATTCCTCCCCTAGGTAGGCGCCCCTCCGCTACTAAGCCGCCCCCGGACGCGGGACGGCAGGCGCGAGGCCGCCGGTCATATTGAGCGCCCCTGCCCGGGAGCGGAGGAGGTGGCGCCTTATTTCTTGTAGCGGAAGCTGTGGCCCTTGACGTCCCAGCGGATCCCGTCGCAGAGGTCCTCCGCCGTTGTCTCCAGGGCGCCCGCCAGCTTCACGATCGTGCCCAGACGGGGCTCGCGGCCGCCGCGCTCGAGCAATGAGATCTCGGTCCTGTGCAACTCACAGCGGAAACCGAGCTCCTCCTGGGAAATCTCCGTGCGCTCGCGTGCCCGGCGCAGGTTGACGGCGAACCGCTGGCGTGGCTCCATGCCCCGGATACTCGATCCCTGACGACAGAGACTCTACAGACAAAACATTCCGTCACGCCCGCGAGGCTCGAGGTTAGTCGCGCGTCGCGCGCCAGACCCAGATCATGCAGAGCGGCTGCAGCGGCAGCCTGGCCCAGAGCGCCCAGCGCGGGATCTTGTCGAGGTCGAGGCCGCGCACCTGCTCGGGGTTGAGCGCCATGTGGATGTTGGCGGGGAAGACGGCGAGCAGCAGGGCCAGCAGCCACCAGCGCGCAAAGCGGCGGCCGCCGCGCGGGACGAGCGCTGCGCCTCCGACGATCTCGGCGACGCCGCTGACGATCACGGCCTCGCGGTGGCGCGGCAGGGACGGCGGCATCATCGCTTCGTAGCTGCGCGGGATCAGGAAGTGGAGCACCCCGGTGGTGGTGAAGAAGGCCGCCAGTCCTCTCTGCGAATGCGTCATCGGCGGCAGTCTCGCATGAGACCGAGGTTCAAGACGTCGTCGTGGACGGCCGATAGAGGCTTGTAGATGCTCGACCAGAACTCGGACAAGCCTGTGCTGCGGCCCCTCTCGGGAAGCGGCGAGCCCCCGTTCACCAAGCTCGTCGTGCCGATCGTGGTCGGAACCCGTCCCGAGGCGATAAAGCTCGTGCCGATCATCCTGGCGCTGCGGCAGAGCAGCCACTACGAACCGATCGTCGTCTCCACCGGCCAGCACAACAAGATGGTCGACTACATCTTCGAGCTCGCCGACATCAAGCCCGATGTCGTGCTCTGGGCGGGGAAGAGGCGCTCGAGCCTGAATGAACGCGTCGCCACGGTGATGCGGCGCTTCGAAGACTTCTGTGCAGATCGCTTCGAGGTCGACTTCGACGCCACCCCCAGCGTCGAGGACACCCTGATGGGCCGCCGGCCGGCGGCGGTCCTCGTCCACGGCGACACCAGCTCGGCGATGGCCGCGGCGCTCTCCGCCTTCCACCTGCGCATCCCCGTCGTCCACGTCGAGGCCGGCCTGCGCACCGGCGGGCTCAACCTGACCCCGTTCCCCGAGGAGCTCAACCGCCGGGTCGTCTCGACGATCGCCAGCCTCCACTTCGCCCCGACCTCGGCAAATCTCGAGAACCTGGTCCGCGAGAACATCCCGGTCAGCCAGGTCTTCGTCACCGGCAACACCGGCATCGACGCGCTCAAGTGGGCCTCGAAGATCGACGTCCGCTTCGCCAATGAGGACCTGCAGGCGCTGCACGACAGCGACTCCCGGATCGTCGTCATCACCGCCCACCGCCGCGAGAACTGGGGCGACGGCCTGCGGGGGATCGCCGACGGCGTCACCCGCCTCGCCGAGGCTCATCCAGACGTGCACTTCGTCCTTCCGGTCCACCCGAACCCGGCGGTCGGCAAGGTCCTCACCGAGCTGCTCGCGGGTCACGACAACATCCTGCTCACCGAGCCGCTCGGCTACGCGACCTTCTCGCGCCTGCTGGCCCGCGCCGACCTCGTGATCACCGACTCCGGCGGGGTGCAGGAAGAGGCCCCCTCGCTGAACAAGCCGGTCCTCGTCACCCGCGAGAGCACCGAGCGCACCGAGGGCGTCGTCGCCGGCACCCTGCGGCTCGTCGGCCCTGACGCCGATCGGATCTTCCAGGAGGGGACGCGTCTGCTCGAAGACCCGCTCGCCTACGAGGAGATGGCGAGCGCCGAGAACCCTTACGGCGACGGCCTTGCGGCCGATCGCATCGTCGCCGCCCTCGAGCACATCCTTCTCGGCGGTGAGGCGCCGCTCCAGTTCGGCCCGGGGTACAGCCGCTCCGCGATCGCCGAGGCGGCAGGCTTCACGCTCGCCCCCGGGGAGTTCGACGAGGCCCTGAAGGCCTCGAGGCACGAGTTGTCGAGCGGCATCGCGGTCGAGACCTCCGACCTCGAGTAACGATGGCCACGCTCGGCCTCCCCTTCGAGGGCCTGCCGCCGGTCTGGACGGCGATCTTCTACGTCTGCTTCGCGGTCATCCTCGCGATGTGCCTCTGGACGGCGATCCTCTTCGTCCGCGGCAGACGGGCGGTCACCCGGCCGCCGGCCATTCCCGCCGATGGAGCCGACGGCTTCACCTGGGTCTTCCTCGTCCCCGCCCTGAACGAGGAGGTGACGATCCGCGACAGCGTCGAGCGGCTGCTGGCGATGGACCTGGCGAGGCGCAGGGTGGTCGTCATCGACGACGCCTCCGACGACGCCACTCCCAAGATCCTGGCCGAGATCGAGCATCCCGACCTCTTCGTCTTGCGGCGTGAGAAGCCCGACGCGCAGAAGGGCAAGGCCGCGGGCCTCAACCACGCCTACCAGTCGCTGCGGGAGCTGCCCGATCGCGAGCGGACGATCGTCGTCATCGTCGACGCCGACGGCAGGCTGCGCCCCGACGCGCCCGAATTCGCCGCCGGCCACTTCGAGGACCCCGAGGTCGGTGGCGTCCAGTCGCTGGTCAGGATCTACAATCGCGGTCACCTGCTGACCTGGTTCCAGGACGTCGAGTTCTCCGTCTACGGCTACCTCTTCCAGGCGGGAAGGGATGACTGGGGAACCGCCGGGATGGGCGGCAACGGCCAGTTCAACCGCCTCAGCGCCCTCGACGACATCGCCGACGGCGTCGGCCCCTGGAAGGATCGCCTGACCGAGGACCAGGACCTCGGCCTGCGGCTGATCGAGCGCGGGTGGAAGGGCCGGCAGGAGCTGCGCGCCGCCGTCGACCAGCAGGGCCTGACCAAGCCCGGCAGACTCCTGCATCAACGCACGCGCTGGTCGCAGGGCAACCTCCAGGCGATGGGCCTCGGTGGCGGGCTGATGCGGGCCCCGTTCCCGTTGGGCGCCCGGCTCGAGATGCTGCTCTACCTGTTCATGCCGGTCTGGCAGGGGATCGTCGGGGTCGGGCTGGTCTCCGCTGTGATCCTCTGGGTGACCGGCACCGCCGCGATCTGGGCCGGGGGGCCGACCTGGCAGCTCGGGTTCTTCTACCTGCTCGCCTTCGGTGGCAGCATCCTCGGCTGCGTCGCCAGCCGTTGCCGCGAAGGGAAGCGGGGCTACCTGACCGGCTTCCTGATCGCCCAGGTCTACGCGCCCTACACCTGGTTCCTCTGGCCGGTGCTGGTGCGCTCGACCGTCCGCCAGCTGCGCGCCCGTGATGACTGGGCGAAGACCGAGCGCGAACCTCTCGAGGGAGTCGCCGGGGATCAGAGCCCCAATTTGGTCTAGGATCTTCGCGCCCCGTCTCGGGCGCCCAGATGAACGCCAAGCTTCCAGTCTCCATCCTCCTCGTCCTCGTCCTCGGCCTTGCCCTGCTCGTCCTCGGCTGCGGAAGCAGCTCCGACGACACCAGCTCCACGGCGGGCTCGACCGTCGCCTCCGCCGCGAACTGCACGCCGGACAAGCTCGACACGCACACGGCCGGGACCCTGACGGTTGCCACCGACGAACCGGCCTACCCGCCCTACTTCATCGACAACGACCCGAGCAACGGCAAAGGCTTCGAGAGCGCCGTCGCCTTCGCGATCGGCAAGCAGCTCGGCTACGCAAAATCCGACGTCAAGTGGACCATCGAGCCGTTCAACTCCTCCTTCGCTCCGGGCCCCAAGAACTTCGACTTCGACGTCAATCAGATCTCGATCACGCCGGCCCGCGAAAAGGCCGTCGACTTCTCGGCCCCGTACTACACGGCCAACCAGGCCGTGGTCGCCCTGAAGGACTCCGAGGCGGCGAAAGCGACCTCGATCGAGGAGCTCAAGGACACCAAGCTCGGCGTTCAGATCGGCACCACCAGCCTTGACGCAGTCAACGAAGTGATCGAACCGAACGACGAACCACAGGTCTTCAACAACTCGAACGACGTCGTCACCGCCCTCAAAAACGGGCAGGTCGAAGCGGTCGTCGTCGATGTCCCGACCGCGCTCTACCTGACCGCGGTCCAGGTCGAAGACGCCGGCGTCGTCGGCCAGTTCAGCGCCCCCGGCGGCGACCAGTGGGGAGCGTTGCTGGCGAAGGGCTCCTCGCTCACCCCGTGCGTCGACCAGGCGATCGAAAAGATGGAAGCCTCCGGCGAACTGCAAGCGCTCAACAAGCAGTGGATGAGCAAGGCCGCCGGCGCCCCCGAACTGCACTGACCTGACCGAGACCACCGCAATCGCCGACCGTCGCCTTCAGCGAGAGGCGGCGAAGCGGCGCAAGGCGCGACGCGGGCAGGTGATCGCCGCCGTCTCTTCGGTGATCGTCATCGGCGGGCTCGCAACCTGGGTCCTGACCAGCCCCGGCTGGCCCGAAGTCAAGGCCCTGTTCTTCAACTGGGACGAATTCAAGCGTTCGTTCCCCGACGTCCTGCGCGGGTTCTGGCTCGACGTGAAGCTGATGATCATCGTCGAGGCGGCGGTGCTGGTCTTCGGCTTGCTGATCGCCCTGATCCGGACCAGCCGCTCGCCGACGTTCTTTCCCCTGCGGATGCTGGGGACCGTCTACGTCGACATCTTCCGCGGCATCCCGACCATCCTCCTCGTCTACCTGATCGGCTTCGGCATCCCGGCGCTGCAGCTGACCGGGCTGCCGACCGATGTCGTCGTCCTCGGCGGCATCGCCCTCGGGCTCTCCTACAGCGGCTACGTCGCCGAGGTCTACCGCTCCGGAATCCGCTCGGTCCACCGTGGCCAGCGCGATGCCGCGCTCGCGGTCGGGCTGACCGAGAGCCAGGCGATGCGCCACGTGATCCTCCCGCAGGCGGTGCGGCGCGTCGCCGCTCCGCTCCTCAATGACTTCGTCGCGCTACAGAAGGACGTTGCCCTGGTCTCGATCCTGGGCCCGCAGGAGGCGTTCCGCATCGGCCAGATCATCTCCGGGGAGAACTTCAACTACACGCCGCTGATCGCCGCCGCGGTCCTCTATCTGGCGATCACGATTCCGATGGCCCGGATCGTCGACCGCATGGGCGGCCCCGAGGGGGCGGTCCGATGAGCGCCAGGCGGCCCGCCGTCGACATGGGCCCGGTTCCGAAATCGACCCCGGTCCTCGAGGTCAAGGGCGTCACCAAGGCCTTCGGCGAGCGCAAGGTCCTGAAGGGGATCGACCTCGAAATCCGCGAGCACCAGGCGGTGGCGCTGATCGGTGCCTCCGGCTCCGGCAAGTCGACGCTGCTGAGGTGCATCGACCTGCTCGAGGAGATCGACGACGGCGACGTACTGCTCGACGGCGAGGTGATCACCGATCCGGCCGTGGACCCGGTCGCGGTGCGGCGCAAGCTCGGCGTCGTCTTCCAGGCCTACAACCTCTTCCCGCACCTGTCGGCGTTGGAGAACGTGATCCTCGGCGAGCGCCGCGCGCACGGCGTCGCCAAGGCGGAAGCCGAAGACCGCGGGCGGGAGCTGCTCGCCCGCTTCGGCCTCGAGGGGCGCGAGGACGACAGCCCCGACCGGCTCTCCGGCGGCCAGCAGCAGCGGGTCGCGATCGCCCGAGCCTTTTCAGGGCGGCCGCGGGCGCTGCTCCTCGACGAGGTCACCAGCGCCCTCGACCCCGAGCTGGTCGGCGAGGTGCTGCAGGCGGTGAGCGACCTCAAAGAAGAGGGGATGACGATGGTGATCGCCACCCATGAGATGACCTTCGCGCGCGAATTCGCCGACTTCGTCGCCTTCCTCCACGAGGGGACGATCGTCGAGTACGGCTCGCCCGAGGAAGTCCTGGTCGCGCCGGAGAGGCCGGAGACCAAGCGCTTCCTCAGCCGCCTGCTCGCCGCCGGCCGCGCCTGACCGGGCGCGGCGATTTACTCGCGCGTAGGACGAGAAACCCGCCGCGCACGGTCGCTATCGTCGTGAAATGCCCGATTTCGAACTGAATCCCGCCTACACGCCGACGGCCGACCAGCCGAAGGCGATCGCCGGCCTCGCCGAGGGCCTGGGCGCAGGCGAACGGTTCCAGACCCTGCTCGGCGCCACCGGGACCGGCAAGACCTTCACGATGGCGGCGACGATCGCCGAGGTCCAGCGCCCCTCCTTGGTCATCGCCCACAACAAGACGCTCGCCGCGCAGCTCTGCAACGAGTTCCGCGAGTTCTTCCCCGACGCTGCGGTCGAGTACTTCGTCTCCTACTACGACTACTACCAGCCCGAGGCCTACGTCCCCGCCCAGGACCTCTACATCGAGAAGGACTCCTCGATCAACGACGAGATCGACAGGCTGCGCCACGCGGCGACGGCCGCGCTCTTTGCTCGCCGCGACGTGATCATCGTCGCCTCGGTCTCCTGCATCTACGGAATCGGCTCGCCGCAGGTCTACAACGAAAAAATGCAGCTCTTCAAGGTCGGCGGCGAAATCGACCGCGACGAGGTCCTGCGCAAGCTGGTCAAGATGCAGTACCAGCGCAACGACGCGGTGCTCGGTCGCGGAACCTTCCGGGTGCGGGGTGAGGTGCTGGAGATCATGCCGTCCTACGCCGAGTCGGCGTACCGGATCTCCTTGTTCGGCGACGAGATCGAGGGGATCCAGCACTTCGACGCGCTGACCGGCGAGATCCTCGACACGATCGACCACGTCTCGGTCTGGCCCGCGTCGCACTACGTAACCCGAGACGACACGGTCGACCGCGCGGTCGAAGAGATCCGCGCTGAACTGGAGTCGCGCACGGCCGAACTCGAGGCGGAGGGCAAGCAGCTCGAGGCGCACCGGCTGCGCCAGCGCACAGCCTACGACCTCGAGATGATCAAGGAGATCGGCTTCACCTCGGGGATCGAGAACTACTCGCGGATACTCGACGGCCGGCCGCCCGGCAGCCCGCCGCACACGCTGATCGACTACTTCCCCGACGACTTCGTCGTCTTCGTCGACGAGTCCCACCAGACGATTCCGCAGATCGGCGGGATGTACGAGGGCGACCGCTCGCGCAAGTCGACCCTGATCGATTACGGCTTCCGCCTGCCCTCGGCGATCGACAACCGGCCGCTCAAATTCGACGAGTTCCTCGAACGGGTCCCGCAGCTGGTCATGGTCTCGGCGACGCCGGGTCCGTTCGAGAAGGCCGAGGCGACGAGGACCGTCGAGCAGATCGTGCGGCCGACCGGAATCATCGACCCGGCGATCGAGGTGCGCGAGACGCGCAACCAGATCGACGACCTGATGAACGAAATCAAGGCTCGCACCGAGTCCGGCGACCGGACCCTGGTCACGACCCTGACCAAGAAGATGGCCGAGGACCTGACCAATTACCTGCTCGAGTACGGGGTCAAGGTCCGTTACCTGCACTCCGAGGTCGACACGTTGGAACGGATCCAGATCGTCCGCGACCTGCGCCTCGGCGAGTACGACGTGCTGGTCGGCGTCAACCTGCTGCGCGAGGGGCTCGACCTGCCCGAGGTCTCGTTGGTCGCGATCCTCGACGCGGACAAGGAGGGCTTCCTGCGCGGCGAGACCAGCCTCGTACAGACGATCGGCAGGGCGGCCCGCAACGTCGACGGGCGGGTCCTCATGTACGCCGACAGGGAGACCGACGCGATGCGTGCGGCGATCAGCGAGACCGACCGCCGCCGCGCGATCCAGCTCGCCTACAACGAGGAGCACGGGATCACCCCGGAGACCGTCGTCAAAGGGATCTCCGAGATGTCCGAGTTCCTCGCGATGGAGGACCGCGCCCCGCACAAACGGCGCACCAAGCGCACCGCGGACTTCGCCGACCCGGAGGAGCTCGAGCGGACGATCGTCTCGCTCGAGGAGGAGATGCTGGCCGCCGCCGACGACCTCCGCTTCGAGGAGGCCGGCCGCCTGCGCGACGAGCTCAAGGAGCTGCGCCGCGACCTCGACGGGATGCGCGCCGGCGCCTAGCGCCCCGCCCGCTCCTCTAGCCTTTTCGCATGGCCCTTGACGTGACCGGGGCGACGTTCGACCGCGACGTCGTCGAGCTCTCCAAGCAGACGCCCGTCGTCGTCGACTTCTGGGCCGAGTGGTGTGGCCCCTGCCGCACGCTCGGGCCGGCGCTGGAAGCTGCCGAGGCGAGCCGCGGCGGCCGCGTGCTGCTCGCCAAGGTCGACGTCGACTCCAACCAGGCGCTCGGGGCGCGCTTCGGCGTCCAGGGCATCCCGGCGGTCAAGGCCTTCCGCGACGGCAAGGTGGTCGACGAGTTCGTCGGCGCCGTGCCGAAACCCAAGGTCGAGGCCTTCTTCGACTCGCTGCTGCCCTCGCGGGCCGACGAGCTGCTCGAGCAGGGCGATGAGCTCTCGCTTCGCGAGGCGGCCGAGCTCGAGCCGCGCCGCGCCGATATCGCCGTGCGCCTCGGCCGGGCACGGCTCGAGCGCGGCGCCGAGGACGAGGCGCTCGAGGCGGTCAAGGCGCACGAGGCGGACTTCGCCGCCGCCGGGATCGCCGCCCGCGTGCGCCTGGCCAAGGAGGGGATCGGCGCGAAGGCCTTCGCGGCGCTGGACGACGGCGATCGCGACGCTGCCATCGACTCCCTCCTCGAGGAGCTCGGCGGCCTCGAGCCCGGTGACGGCGCCGAGGTGACCCGCGAGGAGCTGCGCCGCGCGATCGTCGGTGTCCTCAGCGAGATCCCTCCGGCGGACCCCGCCGCGCGCGAGTACCGGCGTCGCCTATCCCGGCTGGTCTGACGGGTCTCGCCCCGGGTCCGCCCCGGGGGGAACATCTGTTCGCCTGGGTAGACTGATTATCAGTGGCAGCTTCTGAGCGAATCGTCATATCTGGCGCCCGTGAGCACAACCTCAAGGACGTCGACGTCGAGCTGCCCCGAGACGCGCTGATCGTGATCACCGGGCTCTCCGGCTCGGGCAAGTCGAGCCTTGCCTTCGACACGATCTACGCCGAGGGGCAGCGTCGCTATGTCGAGTCGCTCTCCGCCTACGCGCGCCAGTTCCTCGGGCTGATGGAGAAGCCCGACGTCGACTCGATCGAGGGGCTTTCGCCGGCGATCTCGATCGACCAGAAGACGACCTCGCGCAACCCGCGCTCGACGGTCGGCACGGTCACCGAGGTCTACGACTACCTGCGCCTGCTCTGGGCACGGATCGGCGTACCGCACTGCCCTACCTGCGGCGAGGAGATCACCGGGCAGACCCAGGAGCAGATCGTCGATCGGCTGATGACGATCGAAGACGGGACGAAATTCGTGGTCATGGCGCCGATCGTCCGCGGCCGCAAAGGCGAGTACGGCAAGTTGCTGGAGCAGATGCGCCTCGAGGGCTACTCACGGGTCCTGGTCGACGGCGAGATGCGCCGCCTCGACGAGGACATCACCCTCGACAAGAAGTACAAACACGACATCGCCGTCGTCGTCGACCGGCTGGTGATGAAATCGGACCTCCGGCGCCGGCTCTCGGAGTCGGTCGAGGCGGCCGCCGGGCTCGCTGCCGGCCTGGTCGAAATCGACATCGTCGACGGCGAGACGCTGGTCTTCTCGGAGAAATTCGCCTGCCTCAACTGCGGCACCTCGATCCCCGAGCTCGAGCCGCGGATCTTCTCCTTCAACTCGCCCCACGGCGCCTGCGAGCGCTGTCACGGGCTCGGCTTCCAGAAAGTCATCGACCCCGAGCTGGTCGTCCCCGACCCGACCCTCTCGCTCGCCGAGGGCGCGCTGCAGCCCTGGAACCGCGGCGTCACCGCCTACTGGCGGCGGCTGATCGCCGCCGTCGCCGAGGAGAACGGCGTCGACATCGACAAGCCCTGGTCGAAGCTGAAGAAAGCCGAACGCGACATCTTCCTCAACGGAACCGGGGGCGAACGGCACCAGGTCACCTACACCAACCGCTTCGGCCGCCGCCGCTCCTACAAGGTCCGCTTCGAGGGCATCCTCAACCAGCTCCAGCGCCGCTACCAGGAGACCGACTCGGAGACCAGCCGCGACCGGATCGAGGGCTACATGGCCGAGCAGCCGTGCCCGGACTGCGGCGGCGCCAGGCTGCGCCCCGAGAGCCTCTCGGTGAAAGTCGGCGGGATCAGCATCGCCGACTACAGCGCGATGTCGGCGCGGGCCGCGGGGGAGTGGATCGAGCAGCTGGAGATGACCGAGACCGAGCGCGCGATCGCCCGGCTGATCGTCCGCGAGATCACCGAACGCCTGGCCTTCCTCGACAACGTCGGCATCGGCTACCTCTCGCTGGACCGCTCGGCACGCTCTCTTTCCGGCGGCGAGGCCCAGCGGATCCGCCTCGCCACCCAGATCGGATCGAGCCTGGTCGGCGTCATGTACGTCCTCGACGAGCCCTCGATCGGCCTGCACCAACGCGACAACGAGAAGCTCATCGCGACCCTCGATCGACTGCGGGACCTCGGCAACACCGTGATCGTCGTCGAGCACGACGAGGGGACGATGCTCGCCGCCGACCACATCGTCGACCTCGGCCCAGGGGCCGGCGAGCACGGCGGCCACATCATCTCCGCCGGCACCCCGGCGGAGATCCGGGCCGACTCGGCCTCGCTCACGGGCCAGTACCTCTCCGGCAAGCGCCGCATCGAGGTCCCGGAGGAGCGGCGCGAGCCGACCGGCGCGCTCGCCGTCCGCAACGCGAGCGAACACAACCTCAAGGGGATCGACGTCGCCATTCCGCTCGGCGTCTTCTGCTGCGTCACCGGGGTGTCGGGCTCGGGCAAGTCGACACTGGTCAACGAGACGCTTCACCACGCGGTCGCCAACCGCCTGCACCAGGCCAAGCTCCGACCCGGGGCCCACGACGGCATCGACGGCCTCGACCAGATCGACAAGATCATCAACATCAACCAGTCGCCGATCGGCCGCACCCCGCGCTCGAACCCCGCCACGTACACCAACATCTTCGACCACATCCGCCAGCTCTTCGCCAAAACCCAGGAGGCGCGGGCTCGTGGTTACAAGCCGGGCCGCTTCAGCTTCAACGTCAAGGGCGGCCGCTGCGAGGTCTGCCGTGGCGACGGCCAGATCAAGATCGAGATGCACTTCCTGCCAGACGTTTACGTCCCCTGCGAGCAGTGTCACGGCAAGCGGTACAACCGCGAGACCCTCGAGGTCCGCTTCAAGGGCAAGTCGATCTCCGACGTGCTCGAGATGTCGGTCGAGGACGCGGTCGAGTTCTTCGAGAACGTGCCGAAGATCGCCCGCCGCCTGCGCACTCTTCACGACGTCGGCCTCGGCTACATCAAGCTGGGCCAGCCGGCGACGACCCTCTCCGGCGGTGAGGCGCAGCGGATCAAGCTTGCCACCGAGCTCTCCAAAGTCGCCACCGGCGACACCCTCTACATCCTCGACGAGCCGACCACCGGCCTCCATTTTGCCGACGTCCAGCGCCTGCTCGAGGTCCTCGGGCGCCTCGTCGACGCCGGCAACAGCGTCGTCGTCATCGAGCACAACCTCGATGTGATCAAGACGGCTGACCGGCTGATCGACCTAGGTCCCGAGGGTGGGGAAGAGGGCGGCGAAGTGGTCGCCACCGGCACACCGGAGGCGGTCGCCGCGGTCGAGGGCTCCTACACCGGTCGCTTCCTCGCCGCGATGGTCGAGTCGCGGGCGCCGAAGCGCGCCCGCCGCCAGAAACGCCGCGAGCCGGTCGCCGCCTGAGCCGGGAAATGGCCGTGCCTGGCCAGGCACGGCGCTAGGACATCGTGGCCCAAGATCCGAGGGTCCGTTGGACGCGGTGTCCTCAACTCGCTTGAAAATCTCATACCAAGGGTAGGGTCGGTCGTGACCTGGCTAAAGGAGGAGAAGAATGTCCAGTTCCCCTGTCATGAAGCGAGCTCTTTTTGTGCTCGCCGCACTGCTTTCGATCGGCCTTGTGGCCGCCGGATGCGGTAGCAGCGACTCCAGTAGCACCGGTGGGACCAGCGCCGAAGGTGGCGGTGGCGGTGGCGATTTCACGATCGCGCTGATGCTCCCCGAAAACGAAACTCCACGCTACGAAACCAACGACCGTCCGGACTTCGAAAGCTCCGTCAAGGAACAGTGTCCGGAATGTGAAGTCATCTACTTCAACGCCGGCGGTGATGCCGAAAAGCAGCAGTCCCAGGGCGAAGCGGCACTGACCAAGGGTGCCGACGTCCTCGTCCTCGACCCGATGGACTCGAAATCGGCGGCGACGATCGTCGAACGGGCGAACGCCCAGGACGTCCCGGTGGTCAGCTACGACCGCCTGATCGAAAACAGCGAACCCGACGCCTACGTCTCGTTCGACAACGAACGGGTCGGCGAACTGCAGGCCGAAACGCTGTCCAAGAAATTGAAAGAAGACGGCCACGCGGCCGGCCCGATCATCATGATCAACGGTGACCCTGCCGACCCCAACGCCGCCGGCTTCAAAAAGGGCGCGCACAAGGGATTCGACGCCGCCGGTGTGAAGATCGCCAAGGAGTACGACACCCCGGGTTGGAGCGCCGAAAACGCCCAGCGCGAGGCCCAGCAGGCGATCACCGCGCTCGGCAACGAAGGGTTCTGGGGCATCTACGCCGCCAACGATGACACCGGCGGCGGCGCGATCGCAGCGCTGAAAGGCGCCGGGATCAACCCCGAAGAACGTCCGGTCACCGGTCAGGATTCGACCGTCGCGGGCCTGCAGCGCATCCTCGCGGGCCAGCAGTACATGACCATCTACAAGGCGATCCCGCCGCAGGCCGAAATCGCGGCCGAATTCGCGATCGCGCTTGCCGGCGGAGAAGAACTGCCGGAAGCCAAGGTCACCGAAGAAGTCAACAACGGCAAGACCGACGTCCCGGCAGCGATTCTGGAACCGGTCGCGGTGGTCAAGGACAACATCAAGAGCACGGTGATCAAAGACGAATTCGTCTCGCCGTCTGAATTGTGCACAGGCCCCTACGCGGCCGACTGCAAAGAAGCGGGCATTTCCGGCTGACATGCCCGACGGTACGCCCCTCCTCGAGCTCGAGGGAGTAAGCGTGAGGTTCGGCCCGGTCCACGCGTTGGACCGGGTCGACTTCACCGTCTCCGCCGGCGAAGTGGTCGGCCTTGTCGGCGACAACGGCGCCGGCAAGTCGACGCTGGTCAAGGCGATCGCCGGCATCCATTCACCGGATTCCGGCGAAATCCGCTTCGAAGGCCAGAAGGCCTCGATCTCGAAACCGCAGGATGCAACCGATCTGGGAATCGCGACCGTGTACCAGGACCTGGCGCTGTGCGACAACCTCGACGTCGTCGCCAACCTCTTCCTCGGCCGGGAGCTCGTCTCGCCCGGGCCCGGCACTGTCTCCCGCCAGCTCGACGAGGTGCGGATGGAGCATGAGACCGCCGATCTGCTCTCGACCCTCGCGGTGACGATCCCCAGCCTCCGCTCGGAGGTGGGAACGCTCTCAGGAGGCCAACGCCAGCAGGTCGCGGTCGCCCGCTCCCTCCTCGGCGAGCCCAAAATCGTCCTGCTGGACGAGCCGACCGCGGCCCTGGGCGTCCCTCAGACCGCACAGGTCCTCGACCTGATCCGCAAACTGCGCGAGCGCGGCCTAGGCGTCGTGGTCATCAGTCACAACCTGGTCGACGTCTTCGAGGTCGCCGACCGCATCTTCGTCCTGCGGCTGGGCCGCCCAGCCGGTGACTTCAAGGCAGAACAGACGACCGAGGAGCACGTCGTCGGGGCGATCACCGGGGTCGGAGACGGCCGAGTGAAAGAGATAGAGGGCAAAGACGAGCAATCTTCGGCAGAGGAAGAGGGGAAATGAGCGAGACCGAGGCGACCAGCACGGAGAAGGGCGAGGAGTCCGCCTCGACCGCGGGGCAGACCTTGAGGCGGCTCGTCCAGGGCGACCTCTCCTCGGTTCGGGTGGTGCTCGGCCTGGTCCTGATCGCGGTCATCTTCCAGGTTCAGGAAGACCGCTTCCTCTCCGCCCAGAACCTGACCAACCTGATGCTGCAGATCACCACGATCGGGCTGATCTCGGTCGGGATCGTCTACGTCCTGCTGCTCGGCGAGATCGACCTCTCGGTCGGCGCGGTGAGCGGATTGTGCGCCGCGGTGATGGCCGTGCTCAGCGTCGACCATGGTTGGAACGCCTATCTGGCGATCGCCGCAGCGATCGCGGTCGGCGCGTCGATCGGATTCCTCCAGGGGTCGCTCTTCAGCCGCTTCGTGGTTCCCTCATTCGTCGTCACGCTTGCCGGCCTGCTCGCCTGGGAAGGCGCGTTGTTACAGGTGCTTGGAACCACCGGCTCGCTCAACATCACGGACCCGAAGATCACCGGCCTTGCCAATACCTTCTACTCGGACACCGTCGGCTGGATCTTCGCCGCGGTGATCATCGTCTCCTATGGGAGCGTTCTCGCGATCGGCTACCGCAGGCGGGTGGCTGCCGGGCTCGGCGACAGCGGCGCCCTGCCGCAGATCGTTCGCTTCGGCTTCCTCTCGGCCCTGGTGATCGGTGCCGTCGCGATCCTCAACTCCGACCGCGGCGTGCCCCTGGCGGTGATGATCCTGCTCGGCTTCGTGGTCGGGATGGAGTTCGTCGCCAAACGAACGGGCTTCGGCCGCCACGTCTTCGCCGTCGGCGGCAGCGCCGAGGCGGCGCGGCGCGCCGGGATCCACGTCAATCGGGTGCGGACGGTCGTGTTCATGATCTCCGGCTCGATGGCCGCGGTCGGCGGAGTGATGGCGGCCTCGCGCCTGTTCGCCGTCAACCAGAACTCGGGCGGTAACGAACTCCTGCTGCTCGCGATCGCCGGCCCGGTGATCGCCGGGACCAGCCTGTTCGGGGGCCGAGGATCGGTCTGGACGGCCCTGCTCGGAGCGCTGGTGATCGGCTCGATCGCCAACGGCATGGACCTGCTCTCGCTCTCCTCGGCGGTCAAACTGATGGTCACCGGCGGCGTCCTCCTGTTGGCCGTCCTGGTCGACGCGGTCGCCCGCAACCAGCGCCAGAGCACCGGCCGCGTCTAGCGCGGCTGCCCGGGCCGGGAGCTAGCGGCCGACGAGCAGCGAGGCGCCGATCGCCCCGCCGAGATCGCCGAGCGAGACGACCCGCAGGGCGGGAGGTCGTTCGTCGACGAAGAGGTGCTTCCCCATCTCCTCGGTCAGCGCCTGCATGTAGCGCTCGCCGAAGCGGACGCCGAGCCCGCCGCCGATCAGCACGGCTTCGGGGTCGAGCAGGTTGACCGCCGAGGCGACGCCGGTCCCCAGCGCCTCGATCGCGCGGTCGATGAGCTTCTCCGCGAGGTGGTCGCCGTGGTCGAGGGCGCGCTCCCAGATGCCGCTGGTCAGCCGCGGTTTCTCGTGCTTCTCCATCAGCTTGAACAGGTCGGTCTTCTGGCCCTCTTCGTGTTGGCGGCGGGCCTCGGCTTCCATCGCCGAGCGCCCCGCGTAGGCCTCCATGCAGCCCCGGCGCCCGCACGGGCACTTGGCGCCGCCGCGCTTGACCACCATGTGGCCGATCTCGCCGGCCGCCCCGCGGCCGAGCCAGGGCTTGCCGTCGAGGATCAGGCCGCCGCCGACGCCGGTGCCCCAGAAAACGCCGATCAGGCTCGAGAACTCCTGTCCGGCGCCGAGGTGGAACTCCGCTTCGGTCGCGACCTGGACGTCGTTGCCGATCCGGACCTCGGTGTCGAGCTCCTTCTTCAAAGTCCCCGCAACCGGGAAGCTTCCCTCCCAGCCGGGCAGGTTCCTGGCCCCCGAGACGACGCCGGTCTTCTCGTCGGCATCGCCAGGCGATCCGACCCCGACCCCGACGAGGTCCTTGGTCTCGACCCCGGCCGCCTCCGCCGCCTCCTTCATCGCTGCGCCCATCTCGCCGACCACGTCCTTCGGGCCGCCCTCGGTCGGCGTCGGGTGGCGGGCTTCGCCCACCACCTTGCCCTTGGCATCGACGACGGCGGTCTGGATCTTGGTCCCGCCCAAGTCGATGCCTCCGCGCAGTTTTGCCTTGGCGGGGCTCATGCGAGCGGACCCTACTCGCGGCCGCTCTGGAAAGCTAGGGCGGTGGCGGACGCAAGCGGATGGAAGCTGTGGTGGGCGAAGCGCCGCTGGTATGAGCGCAACCACCGCCCGCTGCGGAGGCTGCGGATCGACGCGCACGCCGCCCGCGGCGGCTTCTTCGTGCGGCACCCGGTCGAGGGGGAGGTGCTGGAAGCACTTGACGAGGGCCGGCTTCGGATCGGCGCCGGCACGCTGCTCGAGCCGGGCTGCTGGCTGACCCTCGCCCCGGAGGCCCGGATCGAGATCGGCGAGGGCACCTTCCTCAACCGCAACACGATGCTCGCCGCCCACGCGGAGATCGAGATCGGCGACCACGTGATGTTCGCCAACGGCTGCTTCATCGGCGACGCCGAGCACCGATTCGACGATCCGGAGGTGCCGGTCACCTGGCAGGGCTTCACGAGCAAAGGGCCGGTCAGAATCGGCGACAACTGCTGGTTCGGGGTCAACTGCGTCGTCACCAGCGGAGTGACGGTGGGCGAGCGCTGCGTGATCGGCGCCAATTCGGTCGTCACTGCCGACGTTCCCCCGCGCACGATCGTCGCCGGGGCGCCGGCAAAGCACCTTCGCGACGTCTGAGCGGTTTATGTAACCCGCTGTACGGGACGTACAAACGATTTTCATACGTTTGGACGCCGCGGGTTAAAGCGAAATTCTCGACCGGCCGATGACACCGGGCGCAAGAGCGCTCGTAAATTCGTCTAACAAGGAGAAAATCGCTTATGAATTGGACCACCAGGAAGCGGGCGCTCACCGCTTTTGTCTGCGTATGCGCGTTGGCCATCGCCGGCGCCGCTGTCGCTTACTTCACCAGCACCGGCTCCGGAACCGGCACCGCCACGGTCGGCTCGAGCTCGGCCGTGACCCTGCACGCGACGGTCACCGGGAACCTTTACCCGGGCTCCTCGTCGCCGGTCGCCTTCACAGTCGACAACCCGTCCTCGGGCGCTCAGCGGGTCGGCACGATCACGCTGGCGAGCATCACCGTCGACGCCGGTCACTCGACCTGCGCGACCACGATCGCCCCGGGCACCCCGGACTTCACGATGGCGCCGGTCGTCGTCAACAAGACCTACGCCTCCGGTAACGCCCAGAGCGTCACCCCGGGCGGCACGCTGACCATGAACGACACCGGTGTCAGCCAGGACACCTGTCAGGGCGCGACGCTGACGCTGCACCTGACCAACAACTAGCCACATGGCTGGGAAGGCGTCGGCGGCGATCGTGGGGCTGATCCTGGCCGCCACCGTCGTCGCCTTCGCGGCCGGCGCGCCGAGGCGGGGGGAGCAATCCCCCGCCTCGCGGCCGGTCCCGGCTGGTGCCCTTCAGTCGCCGCGGATCACGGGAAGGCCGGACAGCTTGGAAACCGCGACGATCGCCAGGTTCCGCTTCGCCGACGTGCGAGGCGCCCGCGGCTACCAGTGCCGCATCGACGACGCCGCTTGGCGCGCCTGCCGCTCACCGCTCGCCTACCGGGACCTCGACCTCGGGAAGCACGCCTTCGCGGTCCGCGCGCTCATGGGGCGGAGGTCGAGGAGCGCGGCCCGGACCGTGTCCTGGAGGATCCTCGAGTCGAAGGGCTTCGGCATCGCTCCGCGCTTCTCCGCGCTGCCGCCGCTCTATCCGGGCGCGGCGCCGGTCGAGCTGCCGCTTCGCCTCGAGAACCCCAACCCGATCCCGCTACTCGTGACTGCGATCGGGGTGGGGGTCAGCCGCGATCCGGTCGGGTGCGACAGCGCCACGAACCTTGTCCTGACCGGGTCGAGCGCGTCGGCGGCTCGGCCCGTGACGATTCCCGCCAGGGGCTCGGTGGGTCTTCCCGCCCCGGGGGCTTCTGCGCCGACGATTCAGCTGCGTGACCTACCCCTCAATCAGGATGCCTGTCAGAACGCGCAGTTCCCACTCACCTTCTCCGGGTCGGCCCACGGATGAGCAGGCGGGCCCGGTTCAGCCTCGGCGCGGCGGCCCTCGCCGCCGTTCTGGTCACGATCCTCGGCAGCGCGGCCGCCTTCTTCACGACCAGCGGCGCCGGCGAGGTCTCCGCCTCCGTCTCGAGCCTCGCGAAACCGACGATCGCCTCGGCGACGCCGGCCCTCACCGGAGGCACCGTGACCGTGACCTGGGGAGCGGTTACCCCCCCGCAGACGGGGACCGTCACCTATTACGTGACCCGTGACGGCGAACCCGCGGCCGGGAGCTGCCCGACGGCGGCGTCCCCGACCTCGGTTCTCACCTGTGTCGACAAAGAACTCGAACCCGGGCTGCACAGCTACGAAGTGACGGCGGTGTGGCGCTCGTGGAGGGCGACGAGCGGCCCCAAGACCGCGACGCTGGCAATCGGGGCCGCGACCCATCTGGTCCTCGCCGCGTCGACGACGACCCCCGCCGCCGGCGCGGTCGACAACCTGACGATCACGGCGAAGGATTCCGGCGGGACGACGGTCCCCGCCTACACCGGCGGCAAGAACCTGATCTTCTCGGGGGCGTCCGCGAGCCCGGGAGGGACCGCTCCCTCGGTCATCAACAACGCCAGCGCCACGGTCACCTTCGGCGCGACGACCGCGATCACTTTCACCAACGGTGTCGCCGCGGTCGGGTCCGGCAAGAACGGGGTGATGAAGCTCTACCGGGCCGGCCCGGCGAGCATCTCGGTGACCGACGGCACCCTGACCACCGACCCGGCCCTCGTCGTCACCGTCACGACGACGCTCAGCAAATTCATCCTCGCCGCCGAAACGACGACCCCCGCCGCGGGCGCCGCCGATGACCTGACGATCACCGCGCAGGACACCTACGCCAACGTGATCACCGCCCAGGACGGGATCAAAAACCTCACCTTCACCGGCGCCTCGGCGAGCCCCGGAGGCAACGTCCCGACGGTCACCGACGCCGAAGGCAACCAGGTCGCCTTCGGCACCGCGACCCCGATCGAATTCCACGAAGGCGTGGCCGCCACCTCGGGATCCCTGAACGGTGAGATGCGCCTCTACAAGAGCGGCCTGACCACCGTGCGGGTCGCCGAAGGCGCGATCTTCGCGACGCTTGCGGTGACCCCGCCGCCCGGCGCGGCGGCCAAGCTCGCCGTGACCGCGTCCCCGGTGAGTGCCGCGGCCGGGGCCTCGATAAGCCTCACGCAGACCGCTCAGGACTCCTACGGCAACACCGCGACCGGCTACACCGGCGCGAAGAGCCTCGTCTATTCCGGCGCGTCCTCGAGTCCCGCCGGCAACGCCCCGGTCGTCGTCAGCAGCGGCGCCGTCGCGGTGCCGTTCGGAACGGCGACCCCGATCACGTTCACCAACGGCGTGGCGACGGTGGGCAGCAGCAAGAACGGCGTCGTGAAGATCTACAAGGTGGGGGCGGCCGCGATCACGGTCACCGACGGAACGATCTCCAACTCAACGCCGCTGGCCCTGACGATCACCGCCGCAGCCCTCAGCAAATTCATCCTCGCCGCCGAAACGACGACCCCCGCCGCGGGCGCCGCCGATGACCTGACGATCACCGCGCAGGACACCTACGCCAACGTGATCACCGCCCAGGACGGGATCAAAAACCTCACCTTCACCGGCGCCTCGGCGAGCCCCGGAGGCAACGTCCCGACGGTCACCGACGCCGAAGGCAACCAGGTCGCCTTCGGCACCGCGACCCCGATCGAATTCCACGAAGGCGTGGCCGCCACCTCGGGATCCCTGAACGGTGAGATGCGCCTCTACAAGAGCGGCCTGACCACCGTGCGGGTCGCCGAAGGCGCGATCTTCGCGACGCTTGCGGTGACCCCGCCGCCCGGCGCGGCGACGAAATTCCTGCTTGCCGCGAGTCCGGTCACGGTCGCGGCGGGGGGCAGCGTCAGCCTCACCACCACCGCCCAGGATTCCTTCGGCAACACCGCCACCACCTACACGGGCGCGAAGACGCTGACCTTCTCGGGGCCGGGCGTCAGCCCGGGGGGGACGGCGGCGACCGTCTCCAACAACCTCGGCACCGCGGTCGCGGTGGGCGCCGAAACGGCGATCACGTTCACCAACGGCATCGCCGCGATCTCCACGACCAAGAACGGCGTGTTGAAGCCCGCCCGCGCCGGCGCCAACACGGTCGCAGTCACCGACGGGTCGATCTCCTCCGGCGTGCCGGTCAGCATCACGGTCACGGCGACGACCGCCGCGAAGCTCGCCTTCACTGAACTCATTCCAAGTGCCGGAACGCTCGGCGCCACCTGCTACTTCACCTGCACCGTCACCGGGCTCGGCAACTCGGGCACATTGGAAGGCAGGGTCGTCGTCACCGACACCTACGGCAACGTCAACTCGAACATCGGCACCGGCCACTCGGTCCTGGTGAGCACCACGGCCGGGACCGTGACCGGCGGGTCGATTGCCTTCCCCGGCACCGGCTTGGCCGAATCGCCTTCACCCTTCGTCCTGACGGCGCCCCCCAGCGGCTCCTACTCGGCGGCTTTGAAAGCGGCGACCTCCGCGGGGACGCCGGCGTACACCAACGCGACGGCGACCGTGAACAAATGACCGCCCCGCCCAGGGCGCCGGAGGTGGCCCGGGCGGCCCGCCCGGCCTCCAGAGGCGCCGGGCGGGATGGTCATTCCGACTACTTGAGGAAGCCCGTAGCTTCGACGGCTTCCAGCACTTTGGCGGCCGTGTAGGGCTTGTCGAACGAGCCGTCGGGGGCAATACCCTTGGCGCTGTTCTTGGCAATCAGGCCGATCACTGACGCGTGGCGTGCCTCGATCGTCGCGATCGAGAGAGCCGCGGCGACCGTCGACGGCGTGGTGATGTTCAGCGCCTGGCCGAGGTAGGCGTGGACGCCGGTGTTCTCGAGCGCGAACGCCGTTTCGACGAACATCTTCTCGTTCGAGGTGGTGCCGCCGAAGTCGACCTTCGGGGCGGCGATCGCCTTCGAGCCCAGCGCCTTCTTCAGGTAGGCGACGTGAGCGTTCTCATCGGCGGTGACCGTCTTCAGGAAGACCTTGGTCTGGCCGTCCTTGATGAATCCCTTCTTCTGGTTCGCGGTCGCCTCGTTGTAGAAGGCGGCCTCGAGGTACTCGAGCGTGAGGGCGAAGTTGAGGATGCCCACGTCGCCCTTGCCGAATTTGGCGGGCGGTGCTCCTTTGCCCTTGGCGCTGGCCATCGCCGGGACGAGGGCGCCGAGCAGTGAGCCGCCGCCGATCACCGCGCCACTGGCCAGGCCGGCCTTCTTGAAGAAGTCGAGGCGGGTGTCGCCGCTCCCGAGGCCCTCTTCGGCCTCGTGGGCCATTTCGCGGACCGCGCCGTCTACGTCGACGCGCTCAATCGATGTCTCTGAAGCCATGCTTTGTCTCCTTGTGCAGTTGGGGGGTTAGGCCGACTGCGGGAGACGGGTGGCGATCAGATCACTCCGAATACCTAAAAAATGCGATGGTGCGGAAGCGCACAGGCTAGGGAAGCGGCTCCCAATCCCAAGCCTTCTTCGAGGTCAGCGCCTCCTGGTCGAGGTAGCGCTGCAGGTCGGAGAGCTCGGCCGGCTCGACGCCGTAGACATGGTCCGCGGCCGGGAATTTGCCGGTGCGAACCTCGTCGACGTAGGTGCGGACGCCGTCGACCATGGCCTCGTGGATCTCGGCGTAGCGCTTGACGAATTTCGCCGTGCGCCCGGTCGTGATCCCCAGCAGGTCGTGGAAGACCAGCACCTGGCCGGCGGTCGAGGGCCCGGCGCCGATCCCGATCGTCGGCACCTCGAGCTTGGCGACGATCGCCTCGGTGACCGCGGCCGGGACCGCCTCGAAGACGATCGCGAAGCAGCCGACCGACTGCAGCGCCAGGGCGTCCTCGCTGAGTTTGATCGCAGCCTCCGCGGTCTTGCCCTGCGTCTTGTAGCCGCCGAGCGCGGTCGCCGTCTGCGGGGTGAGGCCGACGTGTCCCATCACCGGGATGCCTGCGCGTACGATCGCCCGCGCCCGCTCGACCGAGGTGCCGCCCGCCTCGAGCTTGACCACCTGGCAGCCGGTCTCCTTGACCAGCCGCTGCGCATTCTGGACAGCGAGCTCATTGCTCGACTCGTAGCTGCCCATCGGCATGTCGCCGACCATCAGCGGGCGCTCCAGCCCGCGGCGCACCGCTTTGCCGAGAACGATCATCTCGTCCATCGAGACCTGCTCGGTCCCCGGGTAGCCGAGCACGACCATCGCCGCCGTGTCGCCGACCAGGACGATGTCGGCACCGGCCTCCTCGGCGACCTTGGCCGAGGGGAAGTCGTATGCGGTGACCATCGTGATCGGTTCGCCCGCCTCCTTCATCTCGGCGAGGCGGGGGAGGGTCATCCGCTTCGGTGCCGCGACACCGCTGCTCATGAGGCGACCTCGGCCGTGAGCAGCACCTCGGGGTGGCTGTCGACGGCGACCGCCCGGTTGGCGTCGTCGACGTGGACGACGATCGGCGAGTAGGCCTCAAGGTCGGCCTCGTCGTAGGCGCCGAAGGAGGCGACGATGATCTTGTGGCCGGGCTGGGTGAGGTGGGCGGCGGCGCCGTTCACCTGCATGGTCCCGGAGCCGGCCTCGCCGTCGATCACGTAGGTGACGAAGCGGGCGCCGTTGTCGATGTCCCAGACGTGGACCTGCTCGTTGGTGATCAGGTCGGCCCCGGCCATCAGCTCGGTGTCGATCGTGATGCTGCCGATGTAGTCGACATCGCAGTCGGTCACCGTGGCCCGGTGGATCTTGGACTTCAGCATCTGCCTTTGCATCTGCTCCTCTTCTCGGTCGTGACGCGGGTCAAGTCTGGTGCGCGTGGGGCTGGATCAAGACGTTGTCGATGAGGCGGGCACCGCCGACCTGGGCGGCCAGCGCCAGCAGCACGGGGCGGTCACCCAGCTCGGCGACCGGGGTGAGGTCGTCGGGGTCGCGCGCCTCCAGGTATTCGGGCTCGATGCCGGCGTCGTCGAGCTCCGTCCGGGCGGCCTCGATCGCGCCGGGGAGAGTCCCAAGGGCGGCGGCGCTCTCGGCCGCGCGCAGTGCGCGCCAGAGCGCCGCCGCCCTCTCCCTGTCCCCTGGCTCCAGGTAAGCGTTGCGGGAGCTCATCGCGAGGCCGTCCTCCTCGCGGACTATCGGTAGCCCCTCGATACGGACCGGCAGGTCGAGGTCGCGCGTCATCCGTCGGATAACGGCGAGCTGCTGCGCATCCTTCTGCCCGAAGTAGGCGATGGTCGGCTGCACCGTCGAGAAAAGCTTGGCGACGACTGTGGTGACGCCGTGGAAGTGCTCGGGGCCGCGCCGTCCGGGATCGCCGCAGAGGACCTCGGTCAGGCCGGAGACGCGGACCTCGGTGGCGAAGCCGTCCGGGTAGACCTCCTCGACCGCGGGGGCGTAGACGTGGTCGGCGCCGGCCTCGGCGGCGAGCCGCAGGTCGCGCTCCTCGTCGCGCGGGTAGCGGTCGAGGTCCTCTCCGGGGCGGAACTGGGTCGGGTTGACGAAGAGGCTCATGACGACCACCCCGCACTGCTCGCGCGCGGCCTGCAGGAGCGAAAGATGGCCGTCGTGGAGGTAGCCCATCGTCGGCACCAGGCCGATCGACTCGCCGTCCGCGCGGGCTGGGGCGAGCGCTGCGCGCAGGGCATCCCTGGTGCGGACGACGGTGGCGCCTCGGGGCGCCGGCGATTTGGTCATGCTCGCTGGAGAGTTCATAGGTCCATGCCCTGGGGGTCACGGCCGAGTCGCGAATTATAGACCCCGCCGCGCGTGTTTCGTGACGTTTGCGCAGGGTTCCATGAGCGGTCTGTTGCGGTTATGCGGCATGCGGCGTACCCTGGCGAGCGTGAACTCCCGCAAGCTGCGCGTAATTTTCCTCATCGCCATCGCGCTCAGCGTGGTCGCGGCAGGCTCCAGCTTTGCCGCCAAGAAGCAGCCCGAGCCCGAAACCGTGCTCGGCTGCGCCCAGGGCAGCGGCTATCACTTCTCCGCCCACCCGAGCCGCTGCACCGAGTTCAAGGGCGCCCACGACCAGGCCCACGAACTGCAGATGGTCGGCATCAAGTGGCCGAGCTGGGGCGGGACCAAGGCCCACGGCAAGGGCAAGTGGCGCTACTGCTGCATGGGCGGGGAACAGAGAGGCCCGGCCACCCTCGAAGCCTCCGGCCGCGTCAAAGCCTGCGGCCGCCGCGTCTACACGAAGCTTCGGGTCAAGGTGGTCTTCCCCGGCAACAAGAAGTCCACCGTCGAATTCAAGCTGCCTCGCTGCTAGCGGGCAATTCTCGACACGGATTTCTGTAGTACCGCAACCTCGCGGCGATCGCCGGGTTTTTGCATCCGGACCATGCAGAAATCCACGCGTCTCACACTCGTCCTTTCTGCCGTTGTTGCCGCGCTCGTTCTGATCGCGCTCGGCGCCGGCGCCGCCTCGGCTGCCTCGGAAGAGCAGCTGGTCACGTACTGGGGGAGCCCGGGAAGCGGAGACGGCCAGTTCTCGAATCCCGCGGACGTCGCGGTCGCTCCGGACGGTGACGTCTACGTCGCCGATCGCGGCAACTACCGCATCGAGCACCTAAGCGCCGCCGGCGCCTACCTCGGCAAATGGGGCTCTTTCGGCACAGAACCGGGGCAGTTCAGCGACGACCTGGTCGCCGTCGCGGTAGCGCCGAGCGGCAAGGTCTTCACGCTTGATCAGGTTTCAAAAGGGGGTACGCGGCTCCGGGTCCAGCGCTTCAGCGCAACCGGCGCCTACGAAGTGGGCTGGGGGGCGGCGACCGGCTCGGCGCTCGGCCAGTTCGACGAACCGAGCGACATCGCCGTCGGCCCGTCCGGGACCGTCTACGTCGTCGAAGCCGGCAACCGCCGTGTTCAGAGCTTCGACGCCGACGGAGGCTCAGCGGCATCCTGGGGCACCGTCGGAGGCGGTGGCGAAGGCCAGTTCAGCAAGCCGGTCGGGATCGCCGTCAACCAGAGCACCGGCAACGTCTACGTGGCCGATGCGGGCGCCACGCCGAGGGTTCAGGAGTTCTCCTCGAGCGGTTCCTTCATCACCCAGTGGGGCTCGGCGGGCGGCACCCCCGGGCAGTTCTCCTTCGAAAGCCTGGCTGCGATAGCGGTCGGCCCCGAAGGAGATGTGTTCACCCGCGAGGCGACCCACGAAGGGGAGCGCTACCAGCGGTTCGGCTCAAGCGGTGAATTCGTCGGCGAAAGCTACTGGTACACCGCCGAGGATCCGCATGGGCTTGCGGTCACCGGCGACGATGCCCTGCTTGCTCCCGACCCCCAGGGCGGGCAGCTCGAGCGGCGGGACATCTCGACCCCCTTCGTGTCCCTGCTCGGCCCACTGACGGCGGTGCCGGTCGGCAAACTCACGTTCTTCCAGGCCACCGCCACCGTCGAGCTGGGCCACATCGTCAGGTACGAATGGGATCTCAACGGCGACGGGGTCTACGAGCTGAACACGGGCGCATCGAACGAATCCACGACGACCTTCGGTCACACCGGCGTCTACATGGTCGGCGTCAGGGTCACCTCGCAGACCGGGGCGTCGGTCACGGACCACCGGGAAGTCGAGGTCGAGCAGACGCAGCCGTCAGGGCCGGTCGGCGTCTCGATCGACGGCGGCGCCCAGTTCACCAACGACCCGGAAGTGGATGTCGGGGTGGTCTGGCCCTGGAACGCCACCCTGCTGACGATCTCCAACGACGGCGGCTTCGTCCCATCGAGCATCCTCTCCGTCGCGCCCACAGTCCACTGGACCCTCGACTCCTCCGGCCCCGAGCGGCTGCCGAAGACGATCTACGTCCGCTTCAGCGGCGGCGCCTCCGGCAACGAGACCTACCAGGACGACATCATCCTCGACCAGATCCCGCCGACGATCGGCCCGGCCACCATCGCCCCGGTTCTCGGCGGCGGATTCGACCTCAGCCTAAGGGCCAAGGACAACGTCTCCGGCGTCGCCCGGATGCAGGTGGCAGGCAACAGGCACCACCCGGGTGCCTGGCGGAACTTCAAGCCCCTGACCCGCCTCTCGGGCAACCGCAAGAGCCTCTGGGTGAGGCTCAGCGACCGCGCCGGCAACGTCTCGCGCTGGAAGCACGCCGCCCGCCAGCACTGAGCAGGCGACCTTAGAATCGGCCCCATGCCGATCTACGAGTTCGAATGCGAGAAGTGTGGGCGCGTCTTCGAGGAGCTGGTCGCCGCCGACAGCGAGCCACCGCCCTGTCCGGAGTGCGGGGCTGCGCACGCGCGAAGGCTGATCTCATTGGTCTCGCCGCCCGGCCGCCAGCCGCGCGGGGCGGCGGTGCGCTCCGACGAATCGTTCCGCGGCGAGCGCGAATCGGCGCATCAGGAGCGGCTCAGCCGCGACCGCGCCAAACGGGCCAAAGGCGAAACGCCTTCCAGGCCGGCGAAAGGCAAGACGCCTTGAGCGTCGCCGCCGAGCGACGGCGCGGGGAGCTGGTCGCGCTGTTCGAGCAGGTCAAGGGGTGCACGCGCTGTCCCCTGCACGAGACCCGGACCAAGGCGGTCTTCGGTGCCGGCAACGCCGACGCCGAGCTGATGTTCGTCGGCGAGGCGCCCGGCGCCGAAGAGGACCGCCAGGGCCTGCCGTTCGTCGGCCGCGCGGGTCAGCTGCTCAATCAGATGCTCGGTGAGATCGGGCTCTCCCGCGAGGACGTCTTCATCGCCAACGTGCTCAAGTCACGCCCGCCCGGCAACCGCGACCCGCAGCCGGGCGAGATCGACGCCTGCAAGCCGTACCTGTTCGACCAGGTTCGCCTGATCGAGCCCAGGGTCGTCTGCACGCTCGGCAACTTCGCTACGAAGCTGCTCAGCGGCAGCCCGACCGGCATCACCCGCGTGCGCGGCACCCCGCAGGTCCACGAGCTCGGCGGCCGCACAGTCTTCCTCCTGCCGCTCTTCCACCCGGCGGCGGCGTTGCGAACGCCGGCGGTCAAGGAGACACTGCGCGCCGACTTCGAGGGCCTGCCGGCGCTTCTCGCCCAGCCGCTCCCCGGCGCCGTGGCGCAGGAAGAGGAGATCAAGGAGGAGGAGGCACGGATCGGGGAGGGGTCGCCCCCGCCGCAGACTCGGCCTTCGGACGAGCAGATGGGCTTCTTTGGCTAGCCGGCGGACGACGAACGCGGCGGAGACCGAAGCGCTCGGAGCCGAGCTTGCCGGCGGCCTCCGTCCTGGCTCGGTGGTCGTCATCTCCGGTGATCTCGGAGCGGGCAAGACCACCCTGGTCCGCGGCGCCGCCCGCGCCCTCGGCGTCGCCGGCCCGGTCACCTCGCCGACCTTCACGATCGGCAGCCGCTACGAGGGCGACGGCATCCTCGTCTCCCACCTCGACCTCTACCGCCTGGTCGAGCTCGAGGGCGAGGACCCGGCCCTGCTCGACGACTATCTGGACGACCGTACGATCGCCTTTGTCGAGTGGCCGGCGGTCGCCTCCGCCGCGATCCGGGACGTCGCCATGCGCATCACCATCGAGCACGGCGGCGGTGATGTCCGCGAGATCGAGGTGGACTCCGCATCCACGGACGGTCAGGCGTGTTCGGGGTAGGAGACGGCACCTGTAGCATCGGCCGCCAATTGCGATCCGAAGGGAGAAGGGCTCCAAGATGAAGGGACTGAAGACGCTGACCGCGATGCTGTCGGCAACGGCATTGCTGGCCGCCCTCGTGCCGGCCTCGGCAAGCGCCGCCGCCTATAGCCATTACGTCGCCTGCGGAACCTCGCAGAACGCGAAACCGTCCCACAATTGCCAGGCCCCGCGGGACAAGGGAGCCTTCTTCAAAAGCAACGCCGGCACGGTCTTCTACACGGTCTGCGTGAAATTCCCGAAAGGCGCCAAGCCCGCCTTTCTCTGCGCGCCGAAACAGGAAGCGGTCGAGGGCACGCTCTACGTGAACAAGATCACGACCAACATCCCGGGCAAGCACACGGTCACCTGGTACGTCGAAGGCAAACCGGTCGGCTCGTTCATCTTCAAGGTCCCGACCCCGCACTGAGCTGGCGCTCCTCGGCTTCGACACGGCGACCGAGGACACCGCCGTCTGCCTTCTCGAGGGCGGCGACGTCGTCCATGAGTCGCTGATCGGGGTTGCCCTGGACGGCAGCCCCGGCCACACCACCGCGCTGCTCGACGAGGTCGAGGAGACGGTCGGGCTCGGCGGGGGCTGGGACGCGGTCGAGCAGATCGCCGTCGGCGTCGGGCCGGGCTCGTTCACCGGGCTGCGGGTGGGTATCGCCACCGCCAAAGGCTTGGCCGCTTCGCGCGGCATCGAGGCGGTCGGCATCTGCACCCTCGATGCGATCGCCCGCGGGCTCGGAGAGAGGGACGGGGCAGAGGGGCGCCCTCGCCTCGCCGTCCTCGACGCCCGCCGGGGCGAGGTCTTCGCCGCCCTCTACTCCGCGGCCGGGGGGCGCGAGTGGGACCCCTGGGTCGGCGCCCCGGAGGCGCTTGTGGAGCGGCTCTCTCAGCTCGCCGATCCCCCGTTGGCTGCCGGATCCGGAGCGGTACGATTTCGAGATGAGCTGGCAGGCGCAGACGTTCCGGATGATGCGGACCCCGTCCACCGGGTCGCCGGGCGCCACGTTTGCGGCCTTGCCTTCGAAGGCGTCGGCGTCGAGCCGCTCGCCCCGATCTACCTGAGGCCCCCGGACGCGGAGCGCTGGCGTGAGCGAGACACTGCCGACAGAAGCAAGTAGCGCGGCCCCGACCTTCCGTCGGCTGGCCTACAGCGACCTGCCAGCGGTGATCGCGATCGAGCGCCGCTCCTTCCCGGCGCCCTGGTCGCTGGCGATGTTCGTGCTCGAGCTCTCCAAGCCGTCCGGCATCTGCCTCGCCGCGACCGCGGGCGACGAGTTGCTCGGCTACCTGGTCTGCTGCCGCTACGACCAGGTCTGGCACCTGATGAACGTCGCCGTCGCGCCCGAGCGCCGCCGCGGCGGCGTCGCCAGCGGCATGATCCGTCGCCTGCTCGAGGAGTCCGGCGGCGGCGAGGCCGCCACCGAGCTGCCGGTGACGCTCGAGGTCAGGGTCTCCAACCGCGACGCGATCTCGATGTACGAAGGCCTCGGCTTCCGCTCCGCCGGCGTTCGTCCCCGCTACTACCAGGACAACGGCGAGGACGCGCTGATCATGTGGCTGGACTGAACAATTCCGCCAATGTGCTCCGCTCTCGCTCGTCCGCGCTGATGATCACCGGAAATATCGCGAACTCGCTTCCGCGTCCGCCATTGGCGGGTGTCGCCGGGATGTCTGAACCTTGATCCTCGCGATCGAGACGTCGTGCGATGACACCTGCGCGGCGGTGCTTGACGGGCCGCGGATCCTCTCCAACGTGATCTCCTCGCAGGCCGCGGCGCACGCACGCTTCGGCGGGGTCGTTCCCGAGGTCGCTTCGCGCCACCATCTCGAGCTCGCCGTGCCGGTCATCGAGGCGGCTCTGGCTGAGGCGGCGGTGGGACTGGACGACATCGAGGCGGTCGCGGTCACCACCGGCCCCGGGCTGATCGGCGCGCTGCTGGTCGGGGTCAGCACCGCGAAGGCGCTCGCCGCGCCGCGCCGGCTGCCGCTGATCGCGGTCGACCACCTCCAGGGCCACGTCGCCGCCAACTTCCTCGAGCCGGACCCGCTCGAGCCGCCCTTCCTCTGTCTGGTCGCCAGCGGCGGCCACACGATGCTCGCCGCCGCCCGCGACCACGAGGGCCACGAGGTCCTCGGCAGCACCCTCGACGACGCCGCCGGCGAGGCCTTCGACAAGGTCGCCCGCCTGCTCGGCCTCGGCTACCCGGGTGGCCCCGAGATCCAGCGCCTCGCCGAAGACGGCGACCCGAAGGGCTTCGAGCTGCCGGTTGCGATGAGCCGCGACCCCGGCCTCGACTTCAGTTTCAGCGGCCTGAAGACGGCGCTCGTCTACCTCTGTCGCGACCTCGGTCCCGACGGCGTCGCCGAGCGGCGCGCCGACCTCGCCGCCAGCTTCCAGGCGGCCGCTGTCGGCCAGCTGATCGCCAAGCTCGGCCGGGCGCTGAAGTCGGGCGAGTGGCAGGCGGTCGCGCTGGGCGGCGGCGTTGCCGCCAACCGGCCCCTGCGCGAAGCCGTCGGCGAGCTGTGCGAGAGCCGCGGAGTCGCCCTGAAGCTGGTTCCGATCGAGCTCTGCACCGATAACGCGGCGATGATCGGCTCGGCCGCCCGCTTCGCGCCGCGGATCGAGTACCCCGACTACCTCGGCTTCGACGCCTTCGCCACCCGGGCTCGGGCGGCGTGAAGCGGGTCGTCGTCTATTCGCGCCCCGGCTGCCATCTCTGCGAGGAGGCGATCGAGGCGATCGTCGCCATCCACGGGGAGGGGATCGAGTTCGAGCTGCACGAGATCGACATCGAGAGCGACGACCTTCTCTTCCGCCGCATGCTCGAGAAGATCCCCGTCGTCGAGGTCGACGGCCTGGTCGTCTCGGAGTTAACGCTCGACGAACCCGCGCTCCGTGCCCGGCTCGATACTGTCCTTCGAGCTGATGATCGAGGAGACGATCGAGGAGGGTGAGGTGGAGGGTCTGATCGTCGACGGCGAGCGGCTTTCGCTTGGCGTCGCCGCGAGGCTTTCGCGCTACCTGCAGGTGCTCACGCAGGCCCGGAAGATGGGCCGCGAGACGATCTCCTCGCAGGAACTCTCCGAGTACACGCACATCAACCCGACCCAGATCCGCCGCGACCTCTCCGGGTTCGGGAAGTTCGGCAAGCGCGGCGTCGGCTACAACGTCGACTCGCTGGTCGCCGAGATCCGCAAGATCCTGCGGACCGCCGGCCAGCACAACATCGCCCTCTTCGGCGCCGGCAAGCTCGGGCAGGCGATCGCCAGCTCCGACATCTTCGCCGACCACGGCTTCCAGATCGTCGCCATGTTCGACGTCGAGCCCGAGGTCGTCGGCCAGGCGGTCGGCAGCCTCCGGGTCCGCGACTTCTCCGAGCTCGAGTCGGTCGTCTCCGAGCAGGAGATCGTCGTCGGCGTCCTCGCCGTCCCCGCCGAGGCGGCCCAGGACGTCGCCGACCGCCTCGTCAAGGCCGGCGTGAAGATCATCTTCAACTACTCCGAGCAGCTTCTGCAGGTGCCGCCGGAGGTGACCGTCCACACCTCGAGCCCGGCGGTCGACCTGCTCTACGCGCTCTACTTCTACCTGGCCTGAGCCCTCTGTGAGCGCCCTGGACCTCGACCTCGCCCGGGAGAGATTCGAGTCATCGACCGACTTCACGGTCGGTCTCGAGGAGGAGTTCGCGATCCTCGACCCGGAGTCGCTCGAGCTCGCCCACCGCTTCGAGGACGTCTACGCCGCCTGCCAGGACGACGAGGTCCTCGCCGAGGCGGCGGCCGGCGAGTTGATCGCCTCCGAGGTCGAGATCCGCTCCGGCCGCGGCGAGACCTTCGCCGACGCGGCGGCGGCGCAGGCCGACCGGCGCCGCCGCCTCTTCGCCCTCGTCGACGGCATGGGGCTGGCGCTGGGCTCGACCGGCACCCACCCCTGGGCGAGCTACCTCGACCAGCGGATCATCGACACGCCCCACTACAACCGGCTCCGCGAGGAACTGGGCTGGGTCGCGCAGCGCAACAACACCTGGAGCCTCCACGTCCATATGGGAATCCGCGGCGCCGACCGGGCAATCGCGGTCTGCGACTGGCTGCGCGAGCTGCTGCCGCTACTGCTCGCGGTCTCCGCCAACTCCCCCTTTCTCGACCGCCGCGACAGCGGCCTGCACACCGTCCGCACCGAGATCTTCACCCGCACCTTCCCGCGCTGCGGAGTCCCCAACCCCTTCGGCGACTGGGAGACCTACGCCGCCTTCGTCGGCATGCTCGAGCGCACCAAGACCGCGGTCGAGTCGACCCAGCTCTGGTGGAGCGTTCGCCCGCATCACACCTTCGGGACGGTCGAGGTGAGGATCTGCGACGCGCAGACCCGCGGCGACGAGGCGACCGCGTTGGCCGGGCTGATCTGCGCCTGCGTCGCCCAGACCGCGATGGCCTACGACGAGGGGGGCTACGACCGCTCCGGCGGGCCGCTCGGCGACCGCGAGATCGAGGAGAACCTCTGGCGCGCGATCCGTCACGGGATGGACGGCGAAATGATCGATTTCCGCAATCCGGATGAGGCGACGCTCGTGCCTGCGCGGGCGGCGCTCGACCAGCTTCTCGCCTGGACCGAGCCGGCGCGCTCCCAGCTCGGCATCGAAGTCGACCTTCCGGCCAAGAACGGCGCCCAAAGGGCCCGCGAGGCGCTCGCCTCCGGAGCCGCCATCGAGGACCTCTACAGAGAGGCCGTGAAGGACACGAAACGCACCTACACCGCCGATGTCGGCGCCCATAGATAGACTCTCGCGCCGCTCAAACCCAGCCACAGCAAGCTAAGAGGAAAACCAAAAACTTGACTGACTTCTTGACCGAATATGGAGTTGTCGTCGCGCTCGTATGCGCGGGGGCCGCCGTCCTCTATGGACTCATCATTACCCAGCGCCTTCTGTCCAAGTCTCCGGGCAACGAGCGCATGCAGGAAATCTCCAACGCGGTGCAGGAAGGAGCCAAGGCCTACCTGAACCGCCAGTACATGATCATCGCCGCGGTCGCGGTGCCCATCGCGATCGTGCTCTGGGTTCTGCAGGACTACAAGACGGCGATCGGCTTCGTGATCGGCGGCACGCTCTCCGGCGCGACCGGCTTCATCGGGATGAACCTCTCGGTGCGGGCCAACACCCGCGTCGCCGAGGCCGCCCGTGGCGGCGTTCCGCCGGCGCTTGACGTCGCCTTCAAAGGCGGCTCGGTCACCGGCCTGCTGGTCGTCGGCCTGGCGCTGATCGGTGTCGCCGGCTACTACGGCGTGCTGATCCTCAGCGGCAGCACCGACAAGGAGGCCGTCGACGCGCTGATCGGCCTCGGCTTCGGTGGCTCGCTGATCTCGGTCTTCGCCCGGCTGGGCGGCGGCATCTTCACCAAGGCCGCCGACGTCGGCGCCGACCTGGTCGGCAAGGTCGAGGCGGGGATCCCCGAGGACGACCCCCGCAACCCCGCGGTGATCGCCGACAACGTCGGCGACAACGTCGGCGACTGCGCCGGCATGGCTGCCGACCTCTTCGAGACCTACGCGGTGACCACGGTCGCCGTGATGCTTCTCGGAGTCCTGACCTTCTCCGGTGCGGGCGGCGACTACGCCCGCGAGGTGGCGATCTACCCGCTGGTCATCGGCGGCGTCGCGATCATCGCCTCGATCATCGGGGCGCTCGTGGTCCGGACCAAAACCGACAAGGTCGAGGGTGCTCTCTACCGCGGCGTGATCCTGGCCGGGGTTCTCTCGATCGCGGCCTTCTACCCGATCACGTCGTGGCTGATGAGCGACGCGGTCAAGTACGGCCTCAGCACCGGAGCCGACTCGGTCAGCGTCGGCGACCTCTGGCTCTGCGCGGTAATCGGCGTCGCGGTCACGGCGCTGCTCTTCGTGATTACCGAATTTTATACGGCGACCCGGTTCCGGCCGGTCAAGTCGATCGCCCAGGCCTCCGAGACGGGGCACGCGACGAACATCATCCAGGGCCTCGCCCAGGGCTACCAGTCGACAGCCGCTCCGGCCCTCGTGATCGCCCTGGCGATCCTCGGCGCCAACGAGCTCGCCGGCATCTACGGCATCGGCATCGCCGTCATGGGACAGCTCTCGCTCTGCGGCCTGATCGTCGCCCTCGATGCATTCGGGCCGATCACCGACAACGCCGGCGGCATCGCCGAGATGGCCGACCTGCCGGAGGAGGTCCGCAACGTCACCGACCCGCTCGACGCGGTCGGCAACACGACCAAGGCGGTCACCAAGGGTTACGCGATCGGCTCGGCGGCACTCGCCGCGTTGGTGCTGTTCGCGGCGTTCAAGAGCGAACTCGCGGACGCAAAGCCGTCCGGGTTCGATCTCAACAGCCTGTTCAACCTGTCCAGCCCCGACGTGCTGATCGGGCTGATCATCGGCGGCATGATGGTTTACCTGTTCGCGGCGTTCGCGATCGAGTCGGTCGGCCGTGCCGGCGGCGAGGTCGTCGAACAGGTCCGCGCCCAGTTCCGCGAACACCCGGGAATCATGGAGGGCACCGAAAAACCGGACTACGCCAAAACGGTGGCGATCGTCACCGCCGCGGCGCAGAAAGAGATGATCCTGCCCGCCCTGATCCCGATCGTCGTGCCGGTGATCGTCGGCCTGCTCAGCGTCGACGCGCTCGGCGGCCTTCTGATCGGCGTCATCGTCGTCGGCCTCTTCGCCGCGATCTCGATGACCGCCGGCGGCGGTGCCTGGGACAACGCCAAGAAGCTGATCGAGGATGGCGCCCACGGCGGCAAAGGCTCGCCCGCGCACGAAGCCTCGGTGACCGGCGACACGGTCGGCGATCCCTACAAGGACACGGCCGGCCCGGCGATCAACCCGATGATCAAGGTGGCCAACATCGTCGCCATCCTGATCATCCCGATCGTCCACTTCTAGATCGTCTGTACGTAGGAGTTGCGGGGGGAGGGGCCATGTGCCCCTCCCGCTTCGCGGGTTCCCCGCCTGAAGCGCCTCGACCGTCCGAATAGGGATCGGTGCGGGGAACAGGACGCCGCTCGCGGGAGGGGCACATGGCCCCTCCTCGCGAGCCGCTACGCGGCGCGGGCGATCGTGCGGGGACAATCGGGACAGCACCCCTCGGCTCCGCAGCACCCCTCGGCTCCGCAGCACCCCTCGGCTCCGCAGCGACCCCTCGGCTCCGCAGCGACCCCTCGGCTCCGCAGCACCCTCGGCTCCGCAGCTACCCATGGCTCCTTGGCGTGTGCAGGTTCCGCGGGGTGTCGGCTCTGCGGCTTAACGGATCGGCGGGTGTCACCGTTCCAACTCGGCGAACCCGGGTTGTCTCCGGGCGCTGAGGTGGTGAATCTCGACGAGGTCGACCTTTCCGGCTCTATAAACCGAAACGTCGACCTCGAGGTCCAGAGAGAGAGATGAATCACCACCGCGTCGGTGACTGACGAGTCCTGCATCGACCTCCAAATAGGTGGTCGATGCAGGACTCGATCCGTCGGAAGCGCGCCGAGGACCCAGAAGCGGTCGCAATCGCCGACGGCGCACGCGTTACGACGGGCGCGTTACAGAACGGGTTCGAGTGGAGGTGTCAGGGCCCCCTCCCGCAAGCGGCGTCCCCTTTTTCGGCCTCCCCAGCTTCGGCCGGCCTGCACCCATCCGTCCGAAAAACCCAGCGCCGCGGGAGGGGCCACCTCCGCCCCAACAATCAGCAGTGATTCAGCGCCTTCGCGTAGAACCGCTGGTAATCCGGCCAATGCGCCTCCCAGTAGGAACCTTCATGCCTGCCGGGCCAGGAGTGGGTGACGAAGTCGGCGTCGCCGGATTCCATTGCGTCGACGAAGCCTTCGTCGTAGACGCGGAAGTCGTCGTCCTGGCCGTAGTCGTTCCAGACGCGGGTGCCGCCGAAGGCGTCGGGGTTTTCCTCGACTCGGCCGACGACGTCGTTGCGCTCGAAGTCGGCGGCGTCGTCGAAGGCCCCCGGTGCGGTTTCGCCACCTTCGAACCAGAGAGCGGGAGAGTGACCGCCGACCGCGCAGAACATGCCCGGGTGATGGAGGGCAATGTCATAGGCGCCGAAGCCGCCCATCGAGATGCCGCCGATCGCCACCTTTTCGGGGTCGACCCCGTAGCGCTTCTCGACCATCGGGATCACTTCGTCGGCGATGAATTCGTCCCAGTTGCCACCGGCCCTGTCGTGGTAATAGCTGTGGTTGCCGCCGTCCGGGAAAGCGACGATCGGCTGGTGGCTCTTGAGGCTCGGCAGGCCGGCGAGGACGACGTCGTTGAAGGTCGTCTCCGAGCCGTTGCGCCCGTGTAGGAAGACGAGGAGAGAGCGATGGCCCCGCGGCCCGGCGTGGGGCGGAACGACGACGTTGACCGCCTGGTCGTGGCCGACGGCCCTGCTGTGCACGTCGACGTGGACGAGCGTGCTGCCGTGGGTGTCGACCTTGCCGATGTCGATCAGGGCGACGGCAGCGAAGGCGAACAGGCCGAGGGCGGCGATCACCGCGATCGCGGCAAGCGCGCGGCGACGCTGAACCTGCCCGCGAGTCGGTGCCCCTTTCGCCGCCATCGGCGGGACGCTACCTGTACGTACATCGCGACGGGCCGGGGACACGGGGCGAATGCGTGCCGTGAACAGCGGGCACCCCGGGGGCCGCCCAGGCACGGGTACCGGCGATTTTCGCCCAGAGGTTTACCCACTTTCGATTAGTGGGTATGGCGATCGGCATGAACCAGAGATCGTCACCGAATCAGTACATGGGCAATGACGAGTCGCTTCCGGCCGGGGTCACAGCCCTCGCCATCGCGCTGGTCGTCGTCTCCTTCGTCTTCCTGCTCGCCCCGCTGCTCTAGCTCCCGCGAGGCCGTCCGCGCGCGGCTCGTCTAGGGTCGCGGCTGTGATCGAGGGGCTCGTCAACGTCGCCGACTTCGAACGGCTGGCGGTGGAGAAGCTGGACGCCGGCGTGCTCGGGTACTTCCAGGGCGGCGCCGGCGACGAGGAGACGCTGCGCGAGAACGTCGAGGCCTGGCGCAACTGGCGCCTGCGGCCGCGGATGCTCGCCGGGCACGACACCTGGAGCGCCCGCACCGAGCTCTTCGGCGCCGAGCTCTCGATGCCGATCCTCGTCGCCCCGGTCGCCTACCAACGGCTGGTCGACCATGAGGGTGAGATCGCGATGGCGCGCGCCGCCGCCGCGGCCGAGACGACGATGTGCCTCTCGACCCTGGCGACGACCCGCCCAGGCGAGGTCGCCGCCGCCGCCCCCGACGGCAAGCGCTGGTTCCAGCTCTACTGCTTCCGCGACGGGGCGGTGACCAGGGCGCTGATGGACGAGGCGGTCGCCCATGGCTTCGAAGCGATCGTGCTCACCGTCGACGCCCCACGCGCCGGCAACCGCGAGCGGGACCTGCGAACCGGCTTCATGATCCCCGAGGGCCTCGGCGTCCCCAGCGTCCAGGCGGCGCTCGGCTCCGAGCGGGCGGTGACGATCGCCGAGACCTTCGCCCTGATGGACTCAGCCTTCGATTGGTCCGACCTGGAGGCCCTGGTCGCCGACTACGACCTGCCGGTCCTCGTCAAGGGCGTGCTCACCGCTGAGGATGCCGCGCAGGCGGTGGAGAGCGGCGCCGCCGGCGTCGTCGTCTCCAACCACGGCGGCCGCCAGCTCGACCGCGTCTCGGCCACGGTCGACGCGCTCCCCGAGGCGGTCGACGCCGTCGCCGGCCGGGTGCCGGTCCTCGTCGACGGCGGCATCCGCCGCGGCATCGACGTCGCCATCGCGCTCGCCCTCGGCGCCGACGCGGTCCTCGTCGGCCGCCCGGCCCTATGGGGACTGGCAGCGGGCGGCGAGGAGGGTGCACGCCGGGTCCTCGAGATCCTGCGCGCCGAGTTCGAGCTCGCCCTCGGCCTCTGCGGCTGTGCGACCCCCGCCGAACTCGGTCCGACCCACGTCACCCGGTTTGCCGACGCGGGCCGACCTGCGTGAGGAGGACAATTCAGTAGATGGCCCGCCGGGTTCCCAGAGACGAATCGCTCAGCCGCGTCCACGGCGTCGGCGCGCTGTTCTCGGCGGCCTACGGCAACGTCGGCTCCTCGATCTACTACGCGCTCGGCGTCACCGCCGCCTTCGCCCTCGGCCTCACGCCGATCGCCTTCATCATCTCCGGGCTGATCTTCGCCGCCACCGCCGCGACCTACGCCGAGGCGACCGTGATGTACCCCGAGGCGGGCGGCTCCTCCAGCTTCGCCCGCCACGCCTTCAACGAGATGGTCAGCTTCATCGCCGCCTGGGGGCAGATGCTCAACTACACGATCACGGTCGCGATCTCGGCCTACTTCGTGCCGCACTACCTGGCGGTCTTCTGGAGCCCATTGGGCCACGCGCCGGGGGACATCATCGGCGGCGCCGTGCTGATCGCCGGCCTCGCCCTGATCAACATCCGCGGCACCGAGGAGTCGGCGAAACTGAACCTGATCCTCGCGATCGCCGACCTCGCCACCCAGGTGATCCTGGTCGGCATCGGCATCTTCCTGGTGCTCAGCCCGACCATCCTGGTCGACAACATCCACCTCGGGGTCGCCCCGACCTGGAGCGACTTCGCCCTCGGCATCGCGGTCAGCATGATCGCCTACACCGGGATCGAGACGATCTCGAACATGGCCGAGGAGGCCAAGGACGCGACCAAGACGATCCCGCGCGCCGCCGGCCTGGTCGTCGCCGCGGTCCTCGGCCTCTACCTGCTGATCCCGATCGTCGCCCTCTCGGCGATGCCGGTCACCCAGAACGCGGCCGGCCACTACGTCACGACCCTCGGCACGGAGTTCGCCAACGACCCGATCCTCGGCATCGTCGAGAACCTCGGCCTGAGCGGCGGCGTGACCGAAATCCTCCGCTTCTACGTCGGCATCCTCGCCGCCGTGATCCTGCTGATCGCGACCAACGCGGGGCTGATCGGCGTCTCCCGCCTCACCTACTCGATGGGCCAGCACCGCCAGCTGCCGGAGGGACTGCGCCAGGTCCATCCCAAGTATCGGACCCCCTACATCGCGATCCTGATCTTCGCCGCGATCGCGATGCTCACCCTAATCCCCGGACAGGCCGAATTCCTGGCGACCCTCTACTCGTTCGGCGCGATGCTCTCCTTCACGATCGCCCACGTCTCGCTGATCCAGCTGCGGCGCAAGAAAGCGGGGGAGGAGAGACCCTGGAAACCGCCGCTGAACTTCCACGCGCTCGGCTTCGACATCCCGCTAACCGCCGTGCTCGGCGGCCTCGGCACCTTCTCCGCCTGGATCGTGGTCATGGTCCTCAACCCGCGCACGCTCGCGGTCGGCGTCGGCTGGATGGTCTTCGGGGTGATCGTCTACGTCCTCTACCGCCGCAATCAGGGCCTGCCGCTGTCCCAGACCGTGAAGGTCGTCACCCCGGAGCCGCTCGGGGTCGAGGAGATCGAGTACCGCAGCGTCCTGGTCGCCTTCGAGGACGGCGAGCCCTTCTCCGAGGAGATGGTCGCCACCGCGGCCAAGCTCGCCTCCAAGCGCCGCCGCGGAATCCACATCCATTCGATGCTCACCGTCCCCACCAACCTGCCGCTCGACGCCGAGCTTCCCGACCAGGAAGCCGCGGCGCAGAGCAAGATCGAGCAGGCGAAGCTGATCGGCGGCCAGCGCGTCACCGGCCACGTCGAGCGGGTTCGGCCCGGGCAGGCGGGTTACGCGATCGCCGACGAGGCGAAGCTGGTCAAGGGGGCGGCGGTAGTGGTCGGCCTGCGCTACCGCAACGGCGCGCCGCTCTACGACAAGACGCTGCAGACCGTGCTCGGCCAGCGGCCCTGCCGGGTGATCGTCGTCTCGGACCGCAGCGTGCAGGGCGCCGACGTCGCCCCTGTCCTCGCCTAGAATCGCCGCGATGCCTTCTCCCGAGCGGATCTACCAGGGATCGGTCCGTGCCTTCTCGTTCGTTTTCATGGCCCTCGGGGCGGTCCTGCTCGTTACCACGCTGGTCTCCGGCGGCGGCCCGCTCTCGATCGGGACCATCCTCGGCGTGATCTTCATCGCGGTCGGTGCCGGGCGGCTCTGGATCGCGGGACGGGTCGGGTGAGCGACGCGGAGCAGCCCGGCGACGGCGCCTCGGGTCGCGGCACCGGCCCCGCCGGCACCGGTCCTGGCGGCAGCGGCCCTGGCGGCGCCGGCCCCGTCGACGAACTGCAGCCCCGCAAGCTCAGCGACGCCGCCCGCGCGCGCCTGCAGAGCGGGCTCGGCGTCCCGGGGCTCTTCGTCGCCGTCTACTCCTCGGTCGGCTTCTCGATCTACTTCGCGCTCGGCGTGGTCGCCGACCGCGGCCTCGGTCTCACGCCGCTGATCTTCCTCGCCGCCGGCCTGCTCTTCGTCCTCACCACGCTCAGCTACGTCGAGGGCGGCGCGATGATCCGCGAGCGGGGCGGTTCCTCCAGCTTCGCCCGCCACGCCTTCAACGAGCTGATCGCCTTCATCGCCGGCTGGGCGATCCTGATCGACTACCTGATCGTCGCCGCCCTGGCGGCGATCTCCGTCCCGCATTACCTGGAGCCGGTCTCGAGCAGCTTCTCGGAGCCCGGCTGGGAGATCGCCATCGCCGCGCTGGTGATCGTCGCCGCCTGCCTGCTGAACGCGATGAACATCACCGGCCGCGGCCGCGAGCGGCGCCTCGCGATCCTCGCCCTCGCCGACGTCGCCCTGCAGCTGACCGTGATCGTGGTCGGCGTCCTCGCCGTCCTGCATCCGGACCGGCTCACCGAACAGCTCCACCTTTTCAGCGACCCCAGCGTGGTCGACATCGTCTACGCCTCGGTGGTGGCGATGCTCGCCTACGCCGGGATCGAGGCCGCCTCCGACCTCGCCCCGGACATCGACGTCGAGCCCCGCGCGCTGAAGCGGGTCGTCTCGGTCGGCGCCCTCGCCGTGCCGCTGGTCTATGCGGGCATGGCGGCCGTCGCGCTGATGGCGGTCCCGGTCGTCGCCGGCCAAAACGGCGGCGACCCGCACACGGCCCTGGGCGGTGAGTTCGTCGAGGCGCCCGTGCTCGGCGTCGTCTCTTCCTTCCATCCCTACTGGGTCGCCGATGTGATGCGCTGGATCGTCGCCCTGGTCGCCGCGCCTGTTCTCTTCTGGGCCGTGGCGACGGCGATGCTCGGCGTCTCCCGCCACATCTACACGCTGGCGATCAACCGCCAGATCCCCAGCTGGCTCGGCAAGCTCAGCAACCGCCACAAGACCCCGCAGGTGGCGATCGCGATCTCCGGCGTGATCGCCATCGGCCTGGTGGTGCCGACCAACGTCAAGCTGCTGGCCGGCATCTACGCCTTCGGCGCCACCCTGGCGATCACGATCGCCCAGCTCTCGATCATCCGCCTGCGGATCATCGCCCCGGACAAGCCGAGGCCCTTCGAAGTCCCTTGGGGGATGCGCTGGGGCAAAGCGACGCTTCCGATCCCGGCGATCTTCGCCGCGGTGATCAGCGGCCTTGCCTTCCTCAGCGTGCTCGCCTTCCACGACACCGCGCGCTGGGTCGGCGGCGGCTGGATGGCCTTCGGCCTGGTCTTCTACGTGATCTACCGCAAGGGCTTCGAGGGGACGAGCCTGACCAAGCGCGTCTCGGTCAGCGAGCAGGCGCTGACCAAGCAGGTCCGCGAGGTCTCCTACCGCAACATCCTGGTGCCGATCTTCGGCACCAAGCTCGACGACGACATCGTCGCGACCGCCGGCCGGCTCGCCTCGGCCGAGCAGGAAAGCGGCGGCGGCGAAGGCGACACGCGGATCGACGTCATCTACGTGCTCGAGGTGCCGCTCACCCTGCCGCTCGACGCCCGCCTGCCGCCCGAGCGGGAGAAGGCGGCGAAGCGTGCCCTGAAGCGGGCCTCGGAGGTCGGCGACGAGTACGCCGACGTCGAGGTCAGCTCCGAGCTGATCCGCGCCCGCGACGTCGGCGCCGGCATCGTCGAGGCGGCGCGCCGGACCGGAGCCGAAGCGATCGTCGTCGGCGCCGAGCCGCCCAGCAAGATCAGGGGCGGGGCCCGATACGGCGGGATCGGCGCCGCCAAACCGGCCGAGATCGGAGCGGCCACCGAGTACGTGTTGAAAAAGGCGCCCTGCCGCGTTCTGCTGACCGCGCCGCCCGAAGCCGAGCCCGAGCCGGACGTAGTGCCGAAGCCCGCCCCCACGGCGGCCCACGCTGACTAGACTGCAGGCCGTGATGGTGTCTTGTTCATCCTGATCGTCGGCTGCGGCCGGGTCGGCTCATCGGTTGCCCGGGCGATGCTCCAGGAGGGTCACGAAGTCTCCTGCCTCGACGAGGACCCTGAGTCGCACGCGCGGCTCGAGGTCGGGCTCGACCAGGGCTGGGAGGACCTCGGCGGCCGCTTCACCGTCGGCGCGGGTCTCGAGACCGACGCGCTCGAGGCGGCCGGGATCGTCGAGGCCGACGCCTTCATCGCCTCGACCGACGGTGACAACACCAACATCGTCATCTCCCAGATCGCCCAGCGCCGCTACGAGGTGCCGACCGTGATCGCCCGCATCCTCGACCCGCTGCGGGCCGAGTGGTACCAGCGCCAGGGCCTGCGCACGGTCTGCCCGACCCGAGTCGCGATCGACATGCTCGAGGGCGCGGTCCGCGAGGGAGTCAGCCGCAACGGCGACTCCTCCGGTTCCAACGGCGGCTCCGGAGAGGCGGCGTAGGCATGTACATCATCGTCGTCGGCGCCGGGAAGGTCGGTTGGAACCTCGCCCGCGAGCTGCTCGAAAAGAAGCACGAGGTGACGGTGATCGAGAGCAACCGCCGCCGCTACCTGACGGTCGAGCAGGAGCTCGAGCACAACATCTCCTACGGTGACGCCTCCGAGCTCTGGGTGCTCGAGCGGGCCGGCATCCAGCGCGCCGACATGGTGATCGCGGTCACCGGCGACGACGAGGACAACATGTTGATCTGCCAGGTCGCCCGTGAGAAGTACATGGTCGAGCGGATCATCGCCAGGGTCAACAACCCGCGCAACAAGCCCCATTTCGAGCTTCTCGGCATCAAGCCCTACGTCTCCGCCACCGACCTGATCCTGCGCCTGCTCGAGCACGAGGTGCCCGAGTACGGGCTGGTCCACCTGCTCGACCTCCAGGAGGAGCAGCTCGAGATCATCGAGATGCTGCTCGGCAAGGACTGCGGCGTCACCGGCCGCCGGGTCGGTGACCTGGCGATGCCCGAAGGCAGCCTGCTGATCTCGGTCCTGCGCGAAGGCAAGGGCTTCGTGCCGACCGCCGATACCGTGCTCGAGGTCGGCGACGAGGTCCTCGCCGTGCTCGACCCCGGCGCCGAGGACGAGCTCAAAGACATCTTCGGCCCCGGCGGCGGCGAGAACGGCGCCTCCGCCGACTCCGGCGACTGAGCCGGCCGGGACCGGGTAGGCGATCGACGTGGCCGATCGAGACGTCGACTTCCTTCTGATCGGCGGCGGCATGGCGTCGTCGCACTGCGCCGCCGAGCTGCGCCGGCGCGGGGCGGAGGGCTCGATCCTGCTCGCCGGGCGTGAGCCCGAGCCGCCCTACGAACGGCCGCCGCTCTCCAAGGAGTACCTGCGCGGCGAAGGCTCGCGCGAGGACGCCCACGTCAACCCGCCCTCCTGGTACGAGCAGAACGGGGTCGAGCTGCTCACCGGCCGCAACGTGATGTCGCTCGACACCGAGGCACGGACGGCGAAGCTCCAGGGTGGGGAGGAGGTCGGCTTCGGCAAGGCGCTGATCGGCACCGGAGCGCTGGTCAACATCCTCCGCGTCGAGGGCGCCGAGAACGAGGGCATCCACTACCTGCGCGCCTTCGGCAACTCCGACGCGATCCGCGCCGATGCCGAGGCGGCCGAGCACGTCGTCCTCGTCGGCGGCAGCTACATCGGCGCCGAGGTGGCGGCCTCGCTGACCGCCAACGGGACCAAGTGCACGATCGTGATGATCGAGGATGTCGTCCTCTCGCGGACCTTCGGCGAGGACGCCGGGCGCTGGTTCCACGAGACGCTCGAATCGAAGGGCGTGACGATCCACGGTGGCGAGGAGCTCGAGGCCTTCGAGGGCGATGGCCGGGTGCGCTCGGTCCTGACCAAGAGCGGCCTGGCGATCGATTGCGACACGGTGATCGTCGGCGCCGGGGTCAAAGCCGACGCGATGCTCGCCGAACGCGCCGGGATCGCCGTCGACAACGGCATCACCTGCGACTCGAAGCTGCAGACTTCGGTCGAGGGCATCTACGCCGCCGGCGATTGCTGCTCCTACGACAGCGTCGTCCACGGGCGGCGGCTGCGGGTCGAGCACTGGGACGTGGCGATGCAGCAGGGGATGCACGCCGCCCGCAACATGCTCGGCGACGGCGCCGACTACGACGTCGTCCCCTACTTCTTCAGCGACCTCGCCGACTGGGCCAGCCTCGAGTACGTCGGCCCCGCCCAGGACTGGGACGAGGAGGTCTGGCGCGGGGATAAGGACGAGGGAGAGTTCTCGGTCTGGTACGTCAAGGACGGCAAGGTCGCCGGGGCGCTCAGCGTCGGCCGCTCCGAAGAACTCGCCGAAGCCCGGACGATGATCGCCGAGGGCACCGAGTTCCCCGGATCCTGAGCACGCGCTTTTCGCAACGCGGCAGTTATCCTGCGGGTTTCACGCCTTGCGCCCTGGTGTAATGGCAGCACGCCTCGCTCTGGACGAGGAAGTCGGGGTTCGAGCCCCTGGGGCGCAGTCATGATCGATCCGAAGAAATCCCTGCTCCTGGCGATGGCGGCCCTTTCGGCCGTCGTGATCGCCGGCTGCGGTGGGGGAGGCGGCGGCGACACCGAAACCACCGCGCCCGTGACCACCGAAGAAACGACCGCCGCGCTCAGCAAGGAAGACCTGATCCAAGAGGGTGACGGCATCTGCGCCGAGGTCAACGCCGCGGTCGGCACCGTCGGCGATGCCGAAAGCGAAGAAAACGAAGAAGGCGCCCAGAACGGCACGGTCGCCCAGGGCGCCGACCTCTACGGCGGCATGGTCGAAAGGCTGAAAGCCCTCGGCGAACCCGCCGAATCGAGCCCCGAATACACCGAATTCATCGAAGCCGCCGACGAACTCGACCAGGCCCAGAGCGACGCCAAACTCGCCTCGGAACGAGGCGAAGAAACCGCCCTCGCCGAAGCCCAGACCGAAGCCTCCTCGGCCCTCGCGCGCTTCCAGGAAGCGGCCCTCGCCTACGGCTTCGAAGACTGCGCCGAAGCGCCCAGCGCCCCCGTGGCCACAGGCGGCGTTCCCGGCAGCGAAGAAGAAGCAGCGCCCGAAGAAGTCGCGCCAGAAGAAGTCGCCCCTGAAGAAGTTGCTCCGGAAGAAGCCGCTCCTGAAGAAGTGGCACCCGAAACCGGCGGCGCCGGCGCGGGCGGCGGCACCGGGACCGGCGGAGGCGGCGCCGTGGGCGGCGGCGAATCCGGCGGCATCGGCCCCGGCTAGCGCTCCTTTCTCCCCTCGGTGACCAACGGGTCGCCGGTACGGCTGATTACTCGCACCTGGGTTTGCGACCCGCGCTGGTGGCTGCGCGGAACTGTGTGAGGTCCCGTCCGAGCGGTACGGATCGCTACCTGAAACGCGCCTTCCGAGCCATTTTTAGACACATCCTCTTGACATTTGGAGACGTGACCCTCTAAGGTCGCCAGTAGTTCGCCAGGGAGGCGGGCAGAGCAGCACCGACATCGAGTCGGGCAGCCGTGGCGCAGGGAGCGCCGGATGCGGAGCCCGCCTCTGAGGCAGAGGAGACAGTTCGTGAGAAGCCCCGTCAAGGCGATGGTCGCCGTTTCGGCATTGCTCCTGACCCTTGCGTTCGGCGCGACGTCCGCGTTCGGCGCCACCGGCTACACGCCGACCGGCACCCTCGACACCTCCGCCGCGGGCGCCCTTTCCGCTCCCGAGCGCGTTGCGGTCGACGGCGCCTCCGGTGACGTCCTCGTCGTCGACTCCGGGAACGATCGCGTCGCAGTCTTCGCCTCCGACGGCAGCTACCTGACCGACTTCGGCTCAGCCGTCCTCGACGAACCCTTCGGAATCGCCGTCGACCAGTCGAACGGCGACGCCTACGTATCTGACGCCGGCAACGCCCGCCTCCGTCGCTTCACCACCGACGGCGCCCCGACCCCCACGTACACCGTCGATCCGACCTACGTATCGCCGCTGTCGGGGTCGGCGCCCGGCAAGGTGGGCAGTTTCCGCGCACCGCTCGCGGTCGCGCCCGATGGCGACCTCCTCCTCGCCGATCGCGAAGACAATCTCATCCAGCGCTACGACGGCTCGACCGATGCCTTCAAATCGTCCTTCGACGGCGCCGACACTCCCGCCGGCAAGTTCACCGGACTCCTCGACCTGGCGATCGACCCCTCCTCGGGAGATGTCCTCGTCGTCGACTCGACCGGCGGCGACATCGTCCAGGGCGCCGGCGTCTCGAGGGTCGAGCACTTCAACCCCGACGGCACCTACCAGGCGACGATCGGCGACGCCCAAAGTCTCCCGGCTCCCGGTCTCGTCACCGTCGATCCCCACACCGGCAACACGATCGTCGCCGCCAACCTCCAGTGGTTCTCCGGCCCAAGCCTCTATGCATACGAAGGAACCGAGCCGGTCACCCATAACGAATTCGACTCTTCGATCAACGGCAGCGCCATCACCGGCCTCGCCGCCGACCCGGGCGCGACCACGACCCAGGTCTACGCCGCCACCGACACCGTCGAATGCTGCGGGCTGACCTCGGCCCAGGTCTTCCGGCCGGCGCTGCTTCCCACAGTCACCAACGACGCCGTCGACCCTGTTGGCGATCGCTCCGCGACTTTGAATGGGACCATTAACCCGAACGGCCGAGCGACGACGTACTTCTTCGAATACTCCGCCGATGGCGGAGCCACATGGTTCCCCGCGCCCGAAGATTCTGGCAGTACGACTGCCGTCCCTGTTGATGTGGGTGCCGGCACCACCCTCGTCCCGGTTCACCAGTCCCTGACCGGCGCCCGCATCATCGCCAGCTCTGCTCGAGTCCCGGTCCTCCGCCCCAACACCACCTACATAGTCCGACTCCGGGCGACAAACGCGATCGGCAGCTCTCTGGTCGGCGGCCAGTCCTTCACCACGGCCGCCCCGGCTCCGCAGGTAGTCGCATCAGCGGCGGGCCCTGTCTCCACCACCTCGGCGGTCCTGGCCGGAACGGTCAATCCGGAGGGGCTGTCGACTACCTATTCCTTCCAATACGGTCCGGCTGACTGCGCGTCCAATCCCTGCACGACCGTACCCGCGACGCCTCAGTCCGCGGGCACGGGGACCGATCGCGTGTTCGAGGCCGAATCGGTCTCCGGTCTCGAACCGGGGACCAAATACCACTTCCGCCTCCTCGCCACCAACGGCACCGGCTCCGGCGTCAGCGACGATCGAACCTTTACGACGCGAACGGGCGCGCTCCCCACCTTTCCCGGGCGGGGCTACGAGAAGGTCTCCCCTGATGACAAGCACGGCTACGACCTCTCGGGTAGCGGCGTAGCCGCAGCCACCCCGTCAGGGGACCGCGTCGTCTTCCAGTCGACTGGAGCCCTGCCCGGCAGCCCGGTCGGCGTCGGCACCGACTCTCTGGTTGCAACACGTGGTCCTAGCGGTTGGTCGAGCCATTCGCTCTACCCGCCGGAGCCGGCGGTTGCCAGCAACAAGCTCCCCAATCTGCTTGCATTTTCCTTCGCCGACCCCACCAAGGACGTCTTCACCTCGAAGAACGCCCTTGCTCCTGGCGCAACCGCAGGCGAAGCCCAGTTGTATCTGACGGATCCCTCTGGTCCCGTTCAACTTTTGACACCTCACCCCGACGAGAATGCCTTCTTCGCCGGCTCGACTCCCGATTTTTCCCACATTCTGTACGTGTCGACCGTGGCTCAGGTCCCTGGCGCCGTTGGCAACTACAACCTCTACGAGTGGGTCAATGGTGACCTTCGCCTGGTTGGAATCCTGCCCGGTGGCAGTGCCGCCCCCGACGGATCCTTCGCAGGCTCCGCGGGATACGGCGGGAGCGGAGGCGCTGGCAGCCTGGACCATGTCATTTCCGCCGACGGCCGGCGTGTTTTCTTCCAGACCATCGACCCGAGTATCCCGGCGAATGGTTACAAGCAGGGGCAGCTTTACGTGCGGGATGACCAGGGGACCGCTTCCACCGCCGACGACATCACCGACCACGTCTCCGCGTCGCAGCGCTCGGTACCCGACCCAGCGGGCCCGTTCCCTGCCTTCTACCAAGATGCCGAGAGTGCGCACGGATCGAAGGCCCTCTTCCTCTCCTGCGAGAAATTGACCGACGACTCAACCGCGGGGCGGGTCGGCCCTACGAATGCAATCGGATCGTGCATCGGAAATTGGCCGACCGACCATGCAGCCGACAGTCCGGCTCGAGACCTTTACCTCTACGACGCCGACACACACCAGCTCTCCGATCTGACCACCGCTGACCCGGCGGGCGCCGACGTCTTCGGTGTCGTCGGCGCCTCGGATGACCTCAGTCATGTCTATTTCGTCGCCCAGGGCGTGCTCGCGTCGGGCGCAAGCCCTTCCGAGCCCAACCTCTACCTCTGGGACGAAGGCTCGACTCAATTCATCGCCACGCTCGCACCTAGCGACAGCGGCTTCTTGGGAGAAAAGATTCTCGACCTGGTAGATCGATTCAATTGGACCAGCGCGGCCGTGTTCCAGGAGGAGGCGGAGCAGGTTTCTTCCGGGGGTGAAACCCTCCTCTTCACTTCGCGGGCGCGTCTCACCGGCTACAACAATGCAAGTCCCCACTGTCTCACCGGAAGCTGCTCGGAGGTCTATTCGTTCGACGCCGATACGCAGCAACTGTCCTGCCTGTCGTGCCCGCCACCGCCTCTCCAGTCCATCGGCGACTCTCAGCTCCTTCATGAATCCGGAGGGTTGGCTGATGTCCTTCCCCGTCCGCGGAATATCGCCGAAGACGGCGCGATCTTCTTCGACTCGGCCAACGCCCTCGTTCCGTCCGACACCAACGGCGTCAGCGACGTCTACGAATCGCGCGATGGGGAGCCGCGCTTGGTGAGCTCGGGTGCCGGCGATTCTCCCGCGTTCTTCGTCGACGCCACGCCCTCCGGCAACGACGTCTACATCATCACCCGTCGCCGGCTGACCAGCAGCGATCACGATCAGCTCGTCGACCTCTACGACGCCCGTGTCGGGGGTGGGTTTGCCCCACCCGCGCCCCCGCCGGCCCCTTGTTCAGGCGATGCCTGTCAGGGCCCGGTCTCGAGGGCGCCGGTCGAGTCCGTGCCCAGCTCAACCGCCCAACACGGCTCCGGCAATCAAGCACAGCACCGCAAACACCGTAAGCACCGGCGAAGAAAGCACGCAAAGCACCCTCACTCTCATCGCACGGGCCATATCGATCGCGACCTCGGAGGTGCGAAGTGAGCGCTGCCAATCCCAAAAACCTCGCTCGTGCCGCCCTCCTCGCGGCGGCGTCGCTTCTCGCGCTCCTCGCCCTCAACGCCGAGCCCGCCGACGCGGCTTTCCATGTCGTCAACGTGAAGGGGGGATCGTTCAATAGCGATGGGACCACCGCCGGCCAGGCCGCATCCCATCCGTACTCGGTCCTCACCGGCTTTCAGCTCGGCTCCTCAGGGTTCTTCAAACCCGACGGCCAGGTCCAGGAGGTCCGCGCGGACCTACCGCCAGGGTTCGTCGCCAACCCGAATGTGACCCCGACCCGCTGCAGCAGCGCGCAGCTCACGGTTCGCTCCGGCGGTCAGGCGACCGGCAAGATCGACTGTCCTGCGAGCTCCCAGATCGGGACCGTCGAGATTCTCCTCACCGGATTCCTGCCCGACACGAGCTTCAGCCAGGGATTGACCCCCCTCTACAACATGCAACCGCTGCCCGGGACGCCGGCGACCCTCGGCTTCGTCATCGAAAGCGTTCCCGTCTACCTCGTCCCCAGCGTCCGCACCGGTGGCGATTACGGCTTCACCGTCGTCACCCATGAAGTCCCGCAGATCCTTGCCACGGTCGGGACCGCGATCAACGTTTGGGGTGTGCCGGCGGACCCGAGCCACGACCCCCAGCGCTTCTGCCCGGGGCACAACCACGACGACCTCGAAGCCTTCGGGTGTTCGACCGACGCGGGGGAGAGGGCCTTCGTCACCGCGCCGTCCAATTGCTCCGCCGGGGCTCTGCCGACCACCTTTCATTTCTCCTCCTGGCAGGAACCGGGGAGCTTCATCTCCGCCGGCTTCAACCAGGACACCAACGGCAACCCGACCGCCGTCCATGGTTGCGCCGATGTGCCTTTCGAACCCGAAATCGGGCTGCAGCCGACCACGGCGGCCGCCGATAGTCCGAGCGGCCTCGATGTCGATCTCAGCATGCCTACCGACGGGCTGACCAGCCCCGAAGCGCTCTCGCAAGCTGCGTTGAAGCGCGTCACCGTCACCCTTCCGGCAGGCATGTCCGTCAACCCGGCGTCGGCCGACGGCCTTGGCGGATGTTCGGCCGCGCAGATCGGCCTCACCGAACCCGGCGACGATCCGCATTTCACTCCCGACGCCGCGCAGTGCCCCGATTCCTCGAAGATCGGCACGGTCGAGCTGCGAACGCCCCTACTCGAACAGCCGCTGGAAGGCTCGGTCTATCTCGGCGCCCAGGACGACCCGGCGACCGCGGGAGACGAGAACCCCTTCGGCTCCCTGCTCAGCCTCTATCTCGCCGTTGACGATCCCGACACCGGCGTCGTCCTGAAGTTCCCGGGCCTAGTCGAGCCCGACCCTGCGACCGGCCGGCTCGTCGCCACCTTCGATGACAACCCTCAGATCCCCTTCAGCTCCCTGCAGCTCCACCTCAAGCAGGGCTCGCGGGCACCGCTGATCACCCCGTCGGCCTGCGGCACCTACGCCATCGCCAGCTCGATGACGCCATGGTCAGCAGTCGACCCCGACAACCCCACCCCGGCGGAGACGGTCACCAAGACATCGACCTTCGAGATCACCTCCGGCCCCGACGGCACCCCCTGCCCGACCCCCGGCCAGTTCGACCCCACCTTCCAAGCAGGGACGGTGACCCCGATCGCCGGCGCCTACTCACCCCTGATCGTCAACGCCTCGCGTCCCGACGGCTCCCAGTCTCTGGCGGGCCTGAGCCTCACCCTGCCCAAGGGCCTGACCGGCAAGCTCGCCGGGATCCCGGCCTGCCCCGAGGCGGCGCTGAGCGCTGCGGCGGGCAAGAGCGGGGCGGAGGAGCTCGCGGCGCCCTCATGTCCTGCGGCGTCCAAGGTCGGCACAGTCGACGTCGCCGCCGGAGCGGGCACCACCCCCTTCCACGTCACCGGCACCGCCTACCTAGCCGCCCCCTACAAATCCGCCCCGCTCTCCCTGGCCGTGATCACCCCCGCGCTTGCCGGCCCCTTCGACCTCGGCACCGTCGTGGTCAGAGCAGCTGCCCGGATCGACCCGGTCACCACCCAGATCAAGGTCAGCTCTGATCCGATCCCCTCGATCCTGCAGGGCATCCCGCTCAAGGTGCGCAGCGTTTCGGTCGACACCGACCGCCCCGAATTCACCTTGAACCCGACCTCATGCGACCCGATGAGCCTCGAAGGCACCTTGTTTGGCACCTCGGCATCGAAAGCGGTCTCCAACCGCTTCCAGGTCGGTGCCTGCAAGGCGCTCGACTTCGCCCCCAAGCTGGCGCTCTCCCTGAAGGGCCCGACCCACCGCCGCGCCCACCCCTCGCTCAAGGCGGTGCTCACCGCAAAGCCAGGTGAAGCCAACATCGCCAGGGCCCAGGTCAGGCTCCCGAGGGCGGCCTTCATCGACAACGCCCACATCGGCACCCCCTGCACACGTCCGGCATTCGCCACCCACACCTGCCCGGAGGCATCCCGGGTCGGCAAGGTCTCCGCCACCACCCCGATCCTCGACTACACCCTCAAGGGCAGCGTCTACCTACGCGCCAACCCCGCCCACAAGCTCCCCGACCTGGTCGCAGACCTCAGAGGACCCGACAGCCAGCCGATCGAGATCGAGCTGGCCGGGAAAACCGACGCGGTCAAGGGAGCGCTTCGCAACTCATTCGAAGCGGTCCCCGACGCACCGGTCACCAAGTTCACGCTCGAGCTCTTCGGCGGCAAGAAGGGCCTGATCGAACTGAGCTCGGGGCTCTGCGCCCATCCACGGGCAAGCGTGAAGCTCGACGCGCAGAGCGGGGCGGTCTTCGACACCAGCCCGAAGGTGAAGGCGGACTGCCCCTAGGCGTCGCGGACTTCTCCCGCCTCGGGCGGGAGGAAGACCGCGACCCGGCGGAAGGTGCTCTCGAGCGGGGCGGCCGGGCGTTGCCGCTGGGTCCCGCCCTGGCCGACCCCGGGACGGACCTCGCCCCGGCGTCGTGTCGTCGTGCGGGTTGGCTTCGGTGTTGCGATTCGGGTCCTCATGCGGGTACCTCCTCAGGCTGGGCGTCCTTCACCGGGAACAGGCGAGGACGCATGACGGTCAAGACGGTGGTTAGCGCGAGGGCGATCAGGATCGCCGCGCCGGTCAGGACTGTGGGAACCCCTTCTGCGAGGGCGGAGGCTCCGGCGCCGCTGCTGGCGGCGGCGAAGACCGTGATCAGCGCCCCGACTCCGAGCGTGCCGCCGAGCTGATGGGCGACGTTGATCAGGCCCGAGGCGGCGCCGGCGTCGGAGTCGGCGACGCCGTGCATCCCGGCGGTGGTCAGCGGCGTCAGCGCCGAGCCCATGCCGGCACCGAGCAGGACCATCGGGAACGCCATCTGGGTCAGGTAGTCGGCGCCGGGGGTGATCTGGCTGAGCCAGAGCATCCCGACCAGGGCCGTGAAGAGCCCGCCGGCGAGCACCCGCACCTCGCCGAAGCGCGGCGCGATCCTCGGCACGACCCTCACCATCGCGAAGACCGAGAGGGTCATCGGCAGGAAGGCGCATCCGGCCTCCAGGGCGCCGTAGCCCTGGACCACCTGCAGGTACTGGGTGAGGAAGAAGAAGGTCGAGAACATCGCCCCGACCACCAGGATCCGGGCGACGTAGGCGCCGACCCGCTGACGGCTTGAGAAGAGTCGCAGCGGTGTGATCGGCTGCTCGGCCCTTCGCTCGTTGAAGACGAAGTAGGCCAGCAGGATGACGGCGGCGGCGAACGAGGCGATCGTCCCCGGATCCGCCCAGCCGTTCTCGGCGGCGCGAATCAGGCCGTAGACGAGCGCCGACATGCCGATCGTCGAGGTGAAGGCACCGGTGAGGTCGAAGTGCCCGTGCTTCCTCTCCGTTTCCGGGAGGTAGCGGGGTGCGAGCCAGATCAGCGCCGCGCCCAGCGGGACGTTGATGAAGAGGCCGGCACGCCAGGAGACCCATGAGGTCAGGGCGCCGCCGAGCAGGAGGCCGACGCTGCCGCCGGCTCCGGCGACCGCGCTGTACCAGGCGACCGCGCGGGTGCGGGCGGGGCCCTCGGCGAAGCTGACGGTGAGCAGGGCCAGGGTCGAGGGGGCGGCGATCGCGGCGCCGACTCCCTGCAGCGCGCGAGCGCCGAGCAGCCAGGCGGGGGACTGGGCGATGCCGCCGAGCATCGAGGCGAAGGTGAAGAGGGCGATGCCGGCGATGAAGACGCGGCGCCGGCCGAGGATGTCCCCGGCGCGGGCGCCGAGCAGCAGCAGGCCGCCGAAGGTCAGGGTGTAGGCGTTCTGGACCCAGGACAGGTTCGCGGTCGAGAGGCCGAGGTCCTCATGGATGCTCGGCAGGGCGGTGATGACCACCGAGATGTCGAGGATGATCATCAGGTAGCAGCCGAGGATGATCGCCAGGGTGAACGCGGGGTTGTGGCCCTCCGCCGCGTCTGGGGCGGGGCGCCTTGCCAGTGCGCTTCTGATTGAGGTGAAAGTCATCAAATCCTTTTCTAATGCGAAATTTGGTGTTAAACTGGAGGAGTCCTCCGGAAATATGGAGGCCGCCTCCGCTTCTGAAGAGCACTATACGGAGGTTCCCTCCGCTTTGTCAAGTGATCGGAAGAATTCGTGAACGTGAACCCCGCTGACGTCGCCACACTGGCCCCGCGGCCGATGCGCGCCGACGCCCGCCGCAACTACGAGAAGCTGATCGCCGCCGCCCGCGAGGAGTTCGCCGCGGAGGGCACCGGCGCCACGCTCGAGGACGTCGCCGGTCGCGCTGAGGTGGGCATCGGCACGCTGTACCGTCACTTCCCGACCCGCCAGGACCTGCTCGAAGCCGTCTACCTCGACGAAGTGCGGGCGATCTGCGACTCCGCCGACAAGTACGTCGACCAGCCGCCGCTCGAGGCCCTGACCGGCTGGCTGCACGAGTTCGTCGGCTTCGCCGCCGCCAAGCGGGCGCTGGCCGAGGAGCTCTTTGCCTACGTCGACCGCGATTCGCCCGTCTTCGCCTCCTGCGCCAACGCGATCTACGGAGCCGGCGAGGACCTGCTGAAGCGCGCTCAGGAGGCCGGCGAGGTCCGGTCCGACGTCGACATCTCAGACGTCACCAAAATGGTCGCCGGCATCGCCGCGATCCGCAGCACCGACGCCGAGCAGATCGACCGCATCCTCGGCTTGGCCCTCGACGGCCTGCGCACCTGAGCGCAGCTTTTCCGTCGCACTCGGCAGCTAGCGGCGCCTACGCGGCGTTCTCCGACCAGGCTCCGTAGAGCCGCGAGTAGGGGCCACCGGCTTCGATCAGCTCGTCGTGGGTGCCCTGCTCGGCGATGCGGCCGCCTTCCATGACGACGATCTTGCCGGCGCGGCGGATGGTCGAGAGGCGGTGGGCGATGACTATCGCGGTGCGGCCGGTGAGCAGGCGTTCGAGGCCTTTCTCGATCGTCTTCTCGGTGCGGACGTCGACGTTGGAAGTGGCCTCGTCGAGGATCAGGATGCGCGGCTCGGCGAGCAGGGCGCGGGCGAAGGCGACGAGCTGGCGCTGGCCGGCCGAGAGCTGGACGCCGCGCTCGCCGACTTCGGTTTCGATCCCTTCCGGCAGGGCGGCGATGAAGTCGGTCGCGCCGACCGTCGCCGCCGCCGATTCGATCTCCTCGAGTGAGGCCTCGGGACGGCCGAAGGCGATGTTTTCGCGGACGCTGCCGGAGAAGAGGAAGCCCTCCTGGGGCACGATCCCGAGCTGGCCGCGCAGAGCCCGCTGCTTGACCGTGCGCAGGTCGTGGCCGTCGACCGAGACCGTTCCCCGCTGCGGGTCATAGAAGCGGGCGACGAGCTTGGCGAAGGTCGACTTGCCGGCCCCGGTCGCGCCGACCAGCGCCAGGGTCTGACCGGGCGGGACGTGCAGGTCGACGTCCTCCAGGGCCCAGGATTCATCCGAGGTCTGACCGGTCGAGCGGCCGCTGCTGTCCTCGGACGAGGCCGCGTCCTGGCCGGGCTGGCCGTAACCGAACCAGACACCGTCCATGTCGATCTGGCCCCTGATCTGCCCGGGGTCGATCGCCTCCGGCGCGTCGATCATGTCCGGCTCTGTGTCGAGGAGGTCGAAGATCTTGTCGAGCGCCGCCATTCCCTGCTGGTAGGTCGTGTAGAGCTGGGAGAGCTGCTGGATCGGTTCGAAGAAGAGGGTCAGGTAGCCGACGAAGGCGACGATCACGCCGATCTGGATGGTCCCGTCGATCGCCTGGCTGCCGCCGTAGAGGAGGATCACCGCGGTTCCGGCCGCGGCCAGCAATTCGACCGCCGGGAAGTAGGAGGCATTGAGGAAGACGGTCCGCATGTTCGCCTCGCGGTTGGCTTCGTTCAACTCGGTCATCGCGGCGACGTGCTGGGGCTCCTGGCCGAAGCTGCGCACGACCCGCACGCCGCTGAGGCTCTCCTGTAGATAGCCGGTGATCGCCGCGATCCGCTCGCGGGTTTCGCGGTAGGCGCCGTGGGAGACGATCCGGAAGACGATGCTGGCGGCGGCGATCAGCGGGAAGGTGAGGAAGGTGACCAGCGCCAGCTGGACGTCGAGGACGAGCAGGATGACGACGACGCCGACCAGGGTGAGGACGCTCGAGAACATCGTCACCACGCCGTCTGTGACCAGCTGGTTGAGCGCCTCGATGTCGTTGGTCATGCGGCTGATCAGCACCCCCGGGCTGCGCCGGGTGAAGAAGCCGATCGACATCGCCTGCAGGTGGACGAAGACGCGCTCGCGCAGGTCCTGGAGCGCCCTGGTCCCGACCCAGCCGACCAGGTAGGTCTGCAGGTAGGTGGCGATCGCGTAGAGGATCGCGACGATGAAGAAGGCGACGACGATCAGGTCGAGGGCGGAGACGTCTCCGGTCTGGATGCCGGAGTCGATCGCCTTGCCGGCGAGGTAGGGGGGAGCGAGGCCGGCGCCGGTCGCGACCAGCAGCGCGAGGAACATCAGCGCCACCTTGCCCCGGTAGGGGCGCAGCAGGCCGATCATCCAGCGCACCTTGCGGGCGCGCTGGTCCTGGCCGCGGAGCAGCCGCCAGACCGAGGTGAAGAGGAGGTAGATCTCCTGGAAGCGGTTGCGCTCCTCGCTCACAGCTTCGCCATCTCCTCGCGCTGCTCGAGGTCGCGCTGCAGGAAGACCGAGTCGGTGAGGCCGTGCTCGGCGATCTCGCGGTAGAAGCTGCAGCCTTCCATCAGCTCCTCGTGGGTGCCGCGGTCGACGATCCTGCCGGCGTCCATGACGATCACCTCGTCGGCGAGGCTGACGGTAGAGAGCCGGTGGGCGATGACGAAGGTCGTGCGCCCCTCCATCGCTTCCTGGAGGCCGCTCTTGATTGCCGTCTCGGTGGTCGCGTCGACCGAGGAGGTGGCGTCGTCGAGGATCAGGATCCGCGGGTCGGCGAGCAGCGCCCGGGCGATCGCGACCCGTTGGCGCTGGCCGCCGGAGAGGGTCAGGCCGCGCTCGCCGACGCGGGTCTCATAGCCGTCGGGGAGGTCGCGGATGAAGGCGTCGGCCTGGGCGCGCCGCGCCGCCGTTTCGACCTGCTCGCGGCTGGCGCCGGGTTCGGCGTAGGCGATGTTGTCGGCGACGCTGGCGGTGAAGAGGAAGCTGTCGTCGGCGACGAAGGCGATCTCCTTGCGCAGGCTGGGGACGTCGACGCTGCGCACGTCGGCGCCGTCGACCAGGACCTCGCCGGCGCTCGGGTCATAGAGGCGGGCGACGAGGGCGACGAGGCTTGTCTTGCCGGCGCCGGAGGGCCCGACCAGGGCGACGGTCTGCCCGGCCGCGACCTCGAGGTCGATGTCCTCGAGCGAGTAGGAGGCCTCCGCCTCGAGCGGCTCCGGAGCCGGTTCCCCGGCCGCCGCCGCCTTCGCCGCGCGAACGTCCTCGTAGGCGAGCGAAACGCCGTGCATCGTCACGCTGCCGCCGCCGACGGGCAGCGCGGGCGCCTCGGGTGGGCTCTCGATCCGCGGTTCGCGGTCGAGGATCTCGAAGAGGCGGTTGCCGGAGGCGACCGCGCGCTGCGCCATCCCCATCGCGACGCCGAGCATCCGCATCGGCCCCGCGAGGATCACGAGGTAGGTGTAGAAGGCGGTGAAGTCGCCGAGGCTGAGGTTGCCGTCGATCACCATCCGGCCGCCGATCAGCAGCACCAGGGCGATGCCGAGCTGGGGGAGGAGGCCGATCAGCGGCGAGAAGAAGGCCTGCAGGCGGGTCGAGTAGATGCTCTGGTCGAAGACCCGGCCCACAGCTTTCTGGAAGCGGTGCAGCTGGTATTCCTCGCGGGCGAAGGCCTTGACGATGCGGATCCCGGAGATGTTCTCCTCGGCTTCCGCGGTCAGCTCGGCGATCCGCTGCTGGACCTCCTGGAGCGCCGGGCGGGAGACCCGGTTGTAGCGCGAGGCGGTGTAGACGATCAGCGGCGCCGGCGCCAGCGCGATCAGCGCCAGCAGCGGGTTGATCACGACCATGACGACGGTGACCAGGACGATCGTCAACAGGTTCTGAGTGATGAAGATCAGCCCGTAGCCGAGGAAGAAGCGAATCGATTGGAGGTCGACGGTCGCCCGCGACATCAGCTGGCCGGTCTGCTGGCCGTCGAAGAAGCCGAGCTCGAGCCGCTGCAGGTGGCCGTAGAACTTCTGGCGCAGGTCGAATTCGACCGCCAGCGAGACTTTGCCGGCAACCAGGCGGCGGACGACGGTGAGGCCGAGACGGAGGATGCCGGCGACCAGGATCGCGATCGCCAGCGGCAGCAGGTCTGGCTTGTCGTGGTCGTTGATCGCGTTGACCGCCCGCCCGATCAGCCACGGGATCAACACCGTCATCCCCATCGCCAGCCAGGCAAAGGCAAGCGAGCCCCATAGCGAGCGACGGTAGGGGCGCAGGAAACCCATCAGGCGACGGTACGTGCGCATTCACACCTGACTATACAAAGTGAAGTATTGGCGCCCTCAGCGCCTCGACCCTTGAAATCCCCGCCGACGGGCCGATTACCGCCCCTCAGCGTCGGTTATCGGCCCGTCGGCGGCGGAACCCGGCGAGACCAGCGGGCCGGCTTGCGGGCTATTCGTGCGCGGCGGCCTTGGCGCTCGGGACTTTGCCCGGGCCGCACTTCAGCGCCGGGTGGCCGGGCCGGGGCAGGATCTGGAAGCTGGTGACGTCGTGCCAGGGGGTGGTCGAGCCATTGTTGTCGGCCAGGGTGGCGATCAGGCGGTAGAAGCCGGGGCGCAGGTTGTCGTAGAAGATCTCCGGCCGGGTCGAGGGCGAGTAGCTGCCGCTGGAGCCGATCCGGTCGCCGAGGATGCCGTTGGGGCCGGCGAATTCGGGATAGTCGAAGGAGGCGCCGATCAGGCGTCCCTTGCCGATCGGGCTGTGCACCGCGCGCTTGAGTTTGACCAGGTCGACGCAATCGGGGACGCGGTTGAGGCTGAAGCGGATGAAGCCCTCGCCAAGCGCCGGTTCGCCGTCGAAATGGGCGGGCGCCAGCTTGAACGTCCGCACGTTGACCTTGGCGACGACCGCCAGTCCGCGCTGCACGGCGCCGTTGCGAGGGGAGACGAATTCGATTTCCGGTTCGCCCGGAACCTTGTATTCGGACTGGGCCGCGTCAGAGGTCGAGCCGCAGCCGCCCGCACCGAGGGCGAACACCGCGGCGGCGGCGAGAAAGGCGAGGATCGGAGTTCTGCCCGGCATGAGCGCCGGATCATTACGTACTCTTGGCCGCTGCGATGAGCCCGGCTTACGAACTCGTGTACAGGATCGGAGCCGCCGCCCGTCGGCCGGCGACCTGGCTCGAGCTGGTCAAATTCGGCCTCGTCGGCGGGTCCGGATACCTGATCAACCTCGCCGTCTTCTCGGTGCTCACCGACAACCTCCGGCTCCAGCACTCACTGGCCGCCGTCGGCGCCTTCTGCGTCGCGGTCAGCAGCAACTTCTTCATCAACCGCCACTGGACATTCGCCGCCGGCGACGGCCATGCCGGCTTTCAGGCGATGCGCTTCTTCGCGGTCAGCCTCGGCGCCCTGGTCATCAACCTGGTCGCGCTCGAGCTGCTCGTCTCCCAGGCGGGCCTCGGCCTCCTCACCGCGCAGGCGATCGCCGTCGCGATCGCGATGCCCTTCAACTTCCTCGGCAACAAGCTCTGGACCTTCGGCTAGCCCGTTCCGGGCTCGGGCAGGCCTTGCCCGCTTTGCGAGACTTGAGTAGATGAGCGAGGCACGCCCCAAGTACGACCCGCAGGCCGTCGAGGCCGACCGCCAGGCTGCCTGGGAGACGGCCGGCGCCTACGACACGCCGGAGCTCGAGGACGGCCGCGAGGCGGTCTACATCAAGCCCTCCAGCCCCTTCACCTCGGGCAACCTGCACATGGGCCACGTCCGCGACTACTCGATCGGCGACGCCTACGCCCGCTACCGCCGTGCCCTCGGCGACGCCGTCCTGCTCGGCTTCGGCTTCGACGCCTTCGGGCTGCCGGCGGAGATGGCGGCGATCGATCGCAGCGTGCCGCCCGCCGAGTGGGTCGTGCAGAGCGGCGAGCGGATGCTCGAGCAGATGAAGCGGCTCGGCTACTCCTTCGACTACGACCGCGTCTTCTACAGCTCCGACGAGAGCCAGTACCGCTGGTCGCAGTGGCTGTTCGTCACCCTGCTCGAGGCCGGGCTCGTCTACCGCGCGAACGCCACCGTCGACTGGTGCGACAGCTGCCAGACGACTCTCGCCGCGCTCCAGGTCGAGGACGGGCGCTGCTGGCGCTGCCACAACAAGGTGCGGCTGATCCGGCGGCCCACCTGGTTCCTGCGGGTCAGTCCCTACCTGGAGGAGAACGACCGCAACCTGGCCGGGCTGGAGGAGAACTGGGACGAGCTCTCCCTCAAAACCCAGCGCTACATCCTCGGCCGCACCGATGGCGCCGAGCTCGACTTGATCGACCCGGCCGGGGAGACGGTCGCCGTCTTCACCCCGCACCCCGACTCGGCGGCCGAGGCAACCTTCGTCCTCGCCTCGCCGCGCCATCCCGAGGTCGAGCGCTGGGTCGGCGACTCGGAGGCGAGCACCCAGCTCGACGAGATGCGCTCCGGCGGCTGGGAGCGCAGCGCCCGCGACGCCTCCGCCGTGCCGCTGATCGACGTCGGCGTCAAGCTCACCGCGCCGGGGGGAGTCGAGCTGCCGGTCTACGTCTCGCCGATCGTCGACGCCCGCTACGGCCCGACCGCGGCACTCGGCATTCCCGCCGTCGACGAGTCCGATGAGGCGATCGCGGCGCGGATCGAGGCCGGGGGAGGGGCGCTCGGCGAGGTCCCGACCCGGGAGGCCACCCGCTACCGCGCCTCCGACTTCTCGATCGGCCGTCAGCGTTACTGGGGGACGCCGATCCCGGTCATCAACTGCGAGAAGTGCGGGCCGGTCCCGGTCGCGGTCGAGGACCTGCCGGTGGTCCTGCCGCGTGACATCCAGCCGACCGGCGAGGGCAATCCGCTCGCCGAGCGTCCCGACTTCGTCGACGTCGATTGCCCGAAGTGCGGTGAGCCGGCCAAGCGCGAGACCGACACCCTCGACTGCCACTTCGACGCGCTCTGGCTCTGGGTCCCGGCCGCGGTCCCGCCCGAGGACCGCTCGGAGCAGATGTTCACCCACCCCGACCTGCAGCGCTGGCTGCCCTCCGAGCGGCTCGTCGCCGGTAACGACAGCGGCAGCTTCGTCTTCGACCAGCGGGTGGTGACCAAGGCCCTGCGGGACATCGGCCCGTTCGGCTTCCTCGCGGACGGCGAGCCCTTCGCCGGCTGTCTCTTCCACGAGATGGTCGTCGCCGACGGCCGCAAGATGAGCAAGCACCTCGGCAACGTCGTCGACCCCGATGAGCTGGTCGGTCGCCACGGCGCCGACGCCGTGCGCCTGGCGATCCTCTACGCCGCCGGCCCGGCGAAGACGCTGAACTGGAACGACGGCGCGATGCGATTCGCCAGCCGCTTCCTCAACAACCTCTGGGACTACGCGCTGGCCCGCTTCGCCACGGTCGAGCTGGCTCCGGCCGACGAGGAGGCCGAAACGGACACGGCCTTCATGCGCGAGCGGCTGGTCAAATGGTGCGACAGCGGCATCGCCAGGATCACCGGCGACCTCGACGATCTGCAGATGCACAAGGCGGTTCGCAACGTCACCAGGCTGTTCGAGCGGATCCAGGACTTCGAGAAGCGCGTGATCAAGCGCCGCGACGTGCTCAGCCGGGCGGATGCCGACGCCCAGGCCGACGCCCTGGTCCTGCTTCTTCGCGCTCTGGCGCCGTTTGCGCCCCATTTCGCCGAGGGCCTGCTGGTCGCCGCCGGGCGGGAGGACGCTGTCGAGTCGATCTCCTCCTGGCCGCGGCCTGTGGAGTCGCTATCCTGATCCGACTCATGTTCGAGCGCCAGATGGGACACCTGGACAAGCGGAGGATGCGGTTCGCCAAGGCTGGCGGCCTCCCCTCACGAGCCCGGAGCACCGCGGTCTGATGACCCCTGTGGCCGATCAGCGATCCCGCTCCTGCGCGACGGAGCTGGTCTGCCCCGATTGTGAGATCCGTCTGCCGCTGACGGACACAACCTTCCGGTGTCCGCAGTGCGACAAGGGCCTCGACATCGAGTACGACTACGAGCTCGCCCGCGAGCGCATCGCCGAGCGGGCCGCCGAGCAGCGCCCGCTGAACATCTGGCGCTACGAGGAGCTGCTGCCGATCACCGACGGCACGGTCCCCGGCCGGGTCGCCCTCTTCGCCGGGATGACGCCGCTGATCCGCGCCGACCGGCTCGGCGCCGAGATCGGGTTGCGCAACCTCTACGTCAAGGACGACTCGACCAACCGGCCCTCGCTGTCCTACAAGGACCGGGTCGTCGGCATGGCCGTCGCCCGCGCGCTGGAGCTCGGCTGCACCGAGATCGGCTGCGTCTCTACCGGCAACGTCGGCACCGCGACCGCGGCGCTCGGCGCCAAGGCCGGCCTCCGTCCCTACGTCTTCTATCCCGCCAACCTCGAGCGGGCCAAGGCTCGCAGCGTGCGCGCCCTCGGCGCCGAGGTCTGCCAGGTCAACGGCAACTACGACCAGGCCAACAAGGCCTGCCGCGAGCTCGCCGAAGCGACCGGCCTTCAGTTCTCGAACATCAGCCTGCGGCCGTTCTACGCCGAGGGGGCGAAGACGCTCGCCTACGAGGTGGTCGAGCAGCTCGACTGGATCTCACCCGACCACATCGTCATGCCGGCGGCGGGCGGGACGCTCTCCTCGCGTGTCCACAAGGGCCTGCAGGAGCTCGAGCAGGTCGGCCTCTCGCAGACTTCGGCGACCAAGGTCCACGTCGGCCAGCCGGTCGGCTGCTCGCCGATCGCGACCGCGATCACCGAGAACCAGCCCGAGATCGTCCCCCAGGTCCCCGAGACGCTCGCCCACTCGCTGGCGATCGGCGCCCCCGGCGACGGCCCGCTGGTCGTCGACGCGGTGCGCAGCCGTGGCGGCACGGCGGCGGCGATCCCCGACGGCGAGATCATCACCGCGATGGAGCTGCTCGCCGCGACCGAGGGAGTCCTCACCGAGCCCGCCGGCGGAACCACCGTCGCGGCGACGATGAAGCTCGCCCAGAGCGGCGCGCTCGACCCCGACGAGTCGGTGGTGATCGTGATCAGCGGCAACGGCCTGAAGACGCTCAGCGAGCAGCCGATCCGCCCCTGGCCCGAGAACGTGCCCTGTGATGCGGACAAGATGGCGGAAGTCGTCAACGACTTCCGCAACGGCGCCGTCGGCGCCCCGGTCGGCTAGGCACCCGGCGTGCCACCCAAGGGGGTCGACGTGGGGGACATGCCTCAGGTCGACGGCGTCAGCCACCGCTGGGTCCGCGCCCGCGGCCTCGACTTCCACGTCGCCGAAGCGGGGGAGGGCGACGACGTCGTCCTCTGCCTCCACGGCTGGCCGCAGAACTGGTTCGAGTGGCGACACCTGATGCCGGAGCTTGCCGCCGACGGGCACCGGGTGATCGCGATGGACCTGCGGGGCTTCGGCTGGTCGGACTCGCCGCGGGTCGGCTATGAGAAGGAGAACATGGCCGACGACGTGCTCGCCGTCCTCGATGAGCTCGGCCTCGAGCGGGTGAAGCTGGTCGCGCACGACTGGGGCGCATGGATCGGCTTTCTTCTCGGGATCCGCGAGCCGCAGCGCTTCGAGCGCTACCTGGCACTGAACATCCTCACCCCTTGGGTCTCGACCAAGGCGATGCTGCCCCAGTTCTGGCGGTTTTGGTACCAGTGGCTGATCCTCAGCCCGGTCCTCGGCTACCGGCTCCACCGCGGCGGCACCTTCGTCCGCAAGATCATCCTCGGCTCGACGATCGACAAGTCGGTCTGGGACGAGGAGACGCTGAGCGCCTTCGCCGACAACCTGGCCGAGCCCGAGCACGCCTACGCCGCCGTTCAGGTGTACCGGACCTTCAACCTGAAGGAGTCCGGGCCGATCATGCGCGGCCGCTACGCGCACACCCGCCTCGAGGTGCCGACCCTGCTGCTCTTCGGCGCCGACGACTTCGCCCTGCGGCCGCAGCTCCTCGACGGCTACGAGCGCCACGCCGACCAGATGGAGGTCGAGCTCGTCCCCGACTGCGGCCACTTCATCGCCGACGAGCGCCCCGACCTGGTCGCCGAGCGGGCAAAGGCGTTCCTGAAGTCAGACGCGCCCGCCCCGGCCGCCTGACGGCGGCGCGGCGCGCCGGCCGAACGAATAGAACTCACGGCCCGTGGAGGAGAGGACCCGCACATACGCCCTCGCGATGACGCTGAATAGACCGGTCGCACGCTGGGGGAGGCTGAAGGTCGAGGGGCTCGAGTCGCTGCCCGAGAGCGGCCCGCTGCTGGTGATCGGCAACCACGACAGCCACTGGGACCCGATCATGGTCGGCATCTCGGCGCGGTCGCGCCGCCAGATCAGGGCACTGGCCAAATCCGACCTCTGGAAGATTCGCGGCCTGGCTCCGATTCTCAATGGCATGGGCCAGATCCCGATCGAGCGCGGCTCCGGCGACACTCAGGCGCTGGCGAAAGCGATCGAGACGCTGCGGGCGGGCGCCTGTATCGGCGTCTTCCCTGAAGGCACGCGCTCACGCGGCGAGGTGCTCCGTGCCCGCAGTGGGGTCGGCCGTCTGGCGCTCGAAGTGCCCGAGGCCCACATCAGCCTGGTCGCGATCGAGGGAACCTCGGACCTGACCGGTTTCCCGAAGCGGCCGAAGCTGCGCGTCCGCTTCTTCGATCCCGAGGGTGGCCAGCCGCGGCCCGACGAGGATCCCGGCGAGCTCTCTGCCCGCCTGCTGTCGGAGATCAGGGCTCTGGTCCCGCCCTCGATCTCCTACCGCAAGCGGCGCTAGTCTCGAGAGCAGATGCGACGTCTCGCCCCGGCCCTCATCGTCCTGGCCGCGGTCCTCTGGCCGGCGACGGCCGGAGCCGCGCAGCCCGGGCCGTTCGCTCTGACCGGCAGCTCGGCGTCGGTCAAGGAAAAGCTCGCCCAGGAATATCCGGGGGCGTCCTTCCCGGCGGCGGAGAGGGACGTGTGCTCGTCGGGGGAACACTCGATCGAAGGGCCGGCCTACTACTGCTTCGTCGAGTTCAGCCTCGGCGAAACCTGGCACATGGCCGAAGTGGCGGTCCACTTCAACCGCCTGACCGAACCGGATTCGGCGATCACGGTCTATGGCCACAGCAGCTGGCAGCGCGCCTGGCACCCCTGTTCGCTGAGGAAGGGCATGCCCGGAAAGCTGACGACCAACGACGATTGCGGACGCGGAGCGCCCGAACAGGAGCTCGGGGCGCAGACCGATGCCGACATCATCGAACTCGAGGTGCTGCCGCGGCTGCGGGCCCACAAGGCGATCCGCTCCGTCAGCCGCCCCTTCATCTACTCGTTCGTCGCCCCCTACCTGTCTCGATTTCGCGCGACGAAGAAGAACGGCCTCTTCACCTTCACCAACGCGGTAGGAGATTCGTTCCGGTTTCGGCCCTGAGTACGCGGTTTCTCGTAGGCGGGCGGCCTCCGAGCCCCGGTCGCGCCTCGCGCATCCATAGGATCCCGGCTCGCTCGCTGCTCCTCGTCCGGCAGCGGTCGTCTGCCGTCCGATCGCAAACCGAGGAGTGGAAATGAAGGCCCGCATCGCAATCGCCGTCGGCATCTGCCTGGCGCTCGCCGTCCCCGTAATCGCCCAGGCGTCCCTGCCGAGCACGAACAACACCCTGATCGTCCCGAACAAGTCGGTCGGCGGCATCGGGTTCGGCGCCACTCCCAAGGAAGTGGTCAAGGCCTGGGGCCACGCGGAAACCACCCCCTGCGTCGGGTCCTGCAACTACCCCGGCAAGAACGAAGGCGAACAGATCACCGTCGGCTTCGAAACCAAAGACAACGGCAAGACCTACAAGGCCTGGTCGATCTTCCTCAACGCCGGACGCAAGGACGTCGGCGGCAAGAGCGTGCCGATCTGCCCGACACCGCTCGGCCGCTTCGAGACCTCGAAGGGGATCCATCTCTGCTCGACGGTGGGCGAACTGAAGGCGGCCTACCCGAAGGTCAAGAAGCTCCCGCCGTACTCATACGCCCTCGGAGGCCCGCGTGAAACGGCGACCTACTTCACCGTCGTCGAAGGAACCAAGATCTCCGGCATTTCGGTAGTCGCCCACCCGGGCGGCTGATCAACGGCCCGGGCGGCTGATCATTGGCCTGGGCGGCTGGTCAGCGGCCGGGGCGGCTGAAGCCTTCCGGGCGCTGAAAGCCCTACGGGCCGCAAGGGTCCTTCAAGCGGAGAGCCGGGGGGACCCGCGCGGTTGAGGTCGTAGGCGGTTGAGGTCGTAGGCGTTTAGATCAGCGCGGCGAGGATCTCGGTGAGGCGATCGTCGTCGGCGTCGCCGCCCGGAGCGTTGCTGAGCAGCGCCGAGGCCCATGCCATCTCGTCGAGGGAGGGCTGGCGCTCGACCAGCAGGCGGGCCAGCCAGCGCCGCGCCATGCCGTCGAATTGCTGCGGGCTCTTGCGTGCGGCGAGCAGGGTCAGGCGCAGCGCGTCGGCGAGGGAGATGTGGGGGAGGTCACGGGCGATCTCGAGCGCGAGGCTGTAGCTCCCGGTCCGAAGCGCCGTCCTGAATTCGCCGTGCCGTGTGCCCGAGGTCCCCATCGAACATATGTTCGCATTGAGGTCAAGTCCGTTTCCGAACTGCGCGTTCCGGGCGACCCGGGATGTGCTTCAGCGGAGGTTCCCGGAGCTGTGGCGGCCTAGTTCGGCGGTAGGAGTCGAAGGTGAACCACCTTCGAAAGGGTCGAAGCCGCGCCGCCGGCGGGCGTGAACGTCACGTGGAATTTGACCTTCGCCTTACCGCTCGCCTTCAGGGCTTTCAGCGACTTCCCCTTGGCCAGGACCGGTACCGATACGGTGCCGGCCGCTTTGGCGGCCTTGGTCTGCTTCTTCACCTTCGCGCCCGTCAGGGTGACGGTCCCGGGGCCGCCGACCGCTACGCCGAGCAGGGCAGTCCCCTTTTTCTTGTTCAGCTTGGTTTTCTTGCCGAGGCCGAACGAGTAGAAGTTCGCGCTGACCGACTTGGCGGAATCCATCGTCAGGGCGCACGAGGTCCCGCTGCACGACTGTCCGAAACCGGCGAAGACGAATCCTTTGCTGGCGGTCGCGGTCAGTGTGACCGGCGACTGGAAGGTCAGGTCGGCGCTGCAGGCCAAACCGCAGGCGATCCCACCGACGTTGCTCGTAACCGTCCCGCCCGCGGTGTTCGCATTGGCGACCGTGAGCGTCTTGCGGCCGAGCGCCCTGACGGCGTTGACGACGAGACGGCCGTAGTCACCGGTCCATTCGCCGTAGTTGTCGCCGATGAACGCGGTGACGGAGACGACCCGCCCCTTCACGGCCACCGCAGGGTTCCCCGTCGCCCAGTTCGCGAGGAGGGTCGCGCCGGGGGCGAGGGTCGGGGCGGTGTTGTCGTCGGTGGTGAGTGAATTGACGCCACCCATCAGCGGGCTGTTGCCGAACACAGCGCCGAGCGAGGTGTCGTCGTTTTCGTTCGGGCCCGGGATGAAGGGCGGATAGTTACCACTGGCGAAGCGCCCGCCCGGACGCGCGTTGTCGTCTTCCCAGCTGTCGTAGCCGGCCTGGACGACGACGCCCCCGGAGTCGACGAAGGCTGCGAGCGAGTCGCCCCAGTCGGTGGTGCTTATGTAGTTGCTGTCCCCGATGCTGAGCACCTCGTCGTACTTGGCGAGCTGCGCGGCCGATGGGATTTCGGTGCTGGTGTCGGCCGTGTCGACGACCGCAACGTCTGGGAACGCGGCAATCTGGGCCTTCATTTTCAGCGGCAGGGTTTCGTAGGTTTCGGTGGCCAGGACTTTGTAGGCCCCCGGCGACGCCGCTGCCTGGGAGGCGAAGATCCCGAGTAGGAGGGTGATCCCCAGCGGGGCCAGCAGCAGGCGCTTCAGAGCGGAGTTCATCGACCGGAACGATTGCAGGCGGGCCGGATCTTCAGCGCTCGGCCGCAAGAAGCTGGACCGATCATCGGGACGGCACCGGGCGCTCCTACCTTGGCGTGCGACGATCGTCTCCCCCTAAAGGAAGGCTGACCGTGAGCGAGACAGCGACGGAGATCGACATCGAAGCGATTCAGCAGCGTTACTCGGCAGCTTGGGGCAGCCATGACCCTGATGCGATCGCGGCCCTCCACACCGAGAACACGCGGTTCTGCACCCACGGCGCCGGGCCGGCGGCGGAGGGACGCGAGGCAATGCGAACCACGGCTGCCGAGACCTTCGCCCAGTTCCCGGAGTTCGCGTCGAAGCCGATCCGGACTCTCTTCGGCACCGACCATTGGGTATTGGAATGGACGATGACCAATGCTGACCTGAGCGTTGACTGCGTCGACGTCATCACGCTCGAGGATGGCCTGGTGGCGACCAAGGACACCTACTTCGACTTCGCCCAGCTCCAGGTCGCGATGGCGAGCCTGGCCGCCTAGCTCAGCACCAGGTTCAAGAACGCCGTCGGCGCCCGCTTCGCCTCACCTAGTGGCGGGCGTGGTGGTGCTTGCCTCGTTTCACCCGGACGCACCTCGCCTTGCCTTTGACCGTCTTCTTTTTGAAGCCCTTTTTGCATTTGAGGGGCTTCTTCACGATCGGGCCGGGGATAGGAGCGGTCGCGGGTGCCGGGCTCGAGCTGGTCGGAGGCGGCGGTGGGGGCGGCGTCACCTTGCCGAGCGAGTCGACCGCCACATCGGTGGGCAATTTCGCGCCGGTGATGAAGCTCTCGTTCACTTCGGAGCCGTCGAGCTTGGCCCGGCCGATCGTCTCGCCGGCCATGTTGGCCCAGTAGATGTAGGACCCGTCGACTGCCATCCCGCCCGGGTCGTCGGCACCGGTGATGAAGCTCTGTTCGACGCCGGTGCCGTTGAGGTTGGCGCGGCCGATCGTGTCGTTGCTCGAGTTCGACCAGTAGACGTGGGAGCCGTCGACCGCCACTCCCCGGGTGTTGCTGCCTTCCGGTCCCTGGATGAAGTGTTTTTCCCCGGAGGGCCCTGTGAGCCCGCTGCGCCCGATCGCCCACTCGTTGACGTTGGCCCAATAGAGGCTGCTGCTGTCGATCGCGAGGCCGACCGGGTAGCCCACATCGGTGATGAATTTGGGTTCTGGGCTCGTTCCGTTCAGATTGGCCCGGCCGATCTTGTCCGTGTAGTGGTTCGCCCAGTAGATGTTGCTCGCGTTGACGGCGATTCCGAATGGTTCTTCCGCGCCGGTGATGAATTCCGGTTCGACACCCGTCCCGTCCAGGTTGGCCCTGGCGATCTTCCCCGGGGGCGCCGAGATGCTCCAGTAGACATGGGCGCCGTCGACCGCGATCCCCCCACCGCCACCGCTGTTGATGAACGTCTGCGTGGCTTCGGACCCGTCGAGGTTGGCCCTTCCGACCATTCCCGTTTCCAGGTTCGTCCAGTAGACATAGGCTCCGGCGCTCGTGGGCAGGGCGACGGCAAAGAGGACTGCCAGCAGGCCTACGAGGTAAAACGAGCGAACGCGACTCTTCATTTGGTGCCCTCCGGGACGATGGATGGAGGACGAGACGCCGCGACTCTTGCAGGTCCCGAGAGAAGTCGCCTCGGCAGCGTTGAGGCGAAGGTCTAGGCGGGCCGAGGATCGAGACGGGCGTGGGCGACGGCGACGGCAAGGGTCACCGCGCCGGCCAGCGCGATCGCCGCGGCCAGGCACCACCCGAGCAAGAGCGCGCCGGCCACGGCGCCGGCCAGGATCGCCAGCACCGCAACCCCTCGCTGGGCCAGATCGCTGCTCGGGGCGACCGCGATCAGCGAGTGGGTCGTGACCGCGGTCAGGGTCAGGTTCAGGACGGTGGTGGCGACGTTGGCGCCGGCCACGCCCCGGATCGTCGTGTTGCGCAGGCCCATGGTCAGGGAGAGGATCGCGATCAGGATGTAGGCGATCGTGTCGCCCCGCGAGACATCCGTGACGCCGGCGACGAGCGCCGCAATCCCCAGGAGCGAGGCCTCGACGAGGGCAGCCGCGCCAAATCCGAAGCTTTTCCCGGGACGGCCGGCGAGCAGCGCCGCGACGCTGCCGCCGACGATGAACGCAGCGAGAGCGACCAGCGGCGCACCAATCGAGGCGGACCCCTTACCGGCGATGCCGAAGCCGAGGAAGATCACATTCCCGGTCTGCATCGCCGAGAAGACCTGACCCAGCCCGAGGAACGTGACCGCATCGACCACCCCGGTGACGAAGGTCAGGGCAAGAAGGAGCTCTGTCCGCGGACGGTCGATGGGTGCGGAACGTAGATGGTCGAGCGGTCGCCGCCGCGCTGGTTCGGGCCTTCTCGCAGGAGAAGTTGTATGCCGTGATCCGGCCGGTCGGAGCTTTACCGAGCGCGTATGCTGCCGCCCGGATCACGGCAACGGAGGCAGGTTGAATCGCTTCAGCGCTCCATCCGGCGTGCAGGCGCCACGCGCCGGGCACCATCTGGTGCTGGCGTACCACGGCGTGGACGCGACCCAGCCGTCGGACATGGCGACCCGGCCGGAGGTCTTCGAAGAGCAGATCCGCCTCGCCGTTCGCCTGGGTTTCGTCGGCCTGACCTTTCGCGACCGAGAGAGGCGCCGGCTCAGCGGCGATCTCCCAAAGAAGTCGGTGGTCATCACATTTGACGATGGACACAAGTCGACCCTCCGCGGCGCGGAGATCCTCGCTCGCTACGGCTATCCCGGCACCGTGTTTCCGATGTTGAATTTCATCGAGGAGGGGGTGCCCTGGCATTGGGACGGTTATGTGGACCCCGCAATCCCGATGAGCTGGGGAGAGGTCGAGGGCCTGGCGGAATCGGGCTGGGAGGTCGGTTCGCACACGATTCATCACCTCCGCCTCTCCTCGGTGCCCGACGACCTCCTCAACGCCGAGCTGGTTGAGTCACGCAAAGCCCTGGTTTCGCGCTTTGGCCGCTGCGACACCATCGCTTTCCCACACGGCGACGCGGACGCAAGGGTCGCTCGGGCCGTTGAGCGCGCCGGCTACTCCGCAGGCGCCACGCTGAGTGCCTTCCATCTCGTCGATGAACCGGCAAGGCGCCCCCGGGTCGGACTCGAGGATCGGACCGGAGCCGCCCTGCGCTACCAGTTCACCCGCGCGGCCCAGGTCCTTCGAACCTCACACCGACTCGCGTACCGCTCGGGAGAAGGACGAGCCGAACTGTCGAGGATCTAGTCGGGCCGCCTAGGTCCTCACCAGATTCGTGACCTCGGCGGTGCGCTCCTCGGGATGGCCGACAAAGCCTCCCTCGACCGGCTGACTCAGCTTCTCCTGGACGAATCGGTCGGCGTGCTCTTTCGACTCCCACACGGCCGAGATCAGGATGCCTCCGTCGGTCGGGCCCGCGGCGTGGAAGGTCTGCCCGTCCGGCAGGCCGTCGGCTGGATGCACCGCTGTGACCTCGGCGTTGTACTGCTCCTCGGTTGCGCCCGGCCAAAAGTGCGACATCAAGTAGGCCACGGTGAGTGTCCTTTCATAGGGTCGGTCGAGCCTATGCGGATCTTCGAGTCACGTGTTGATTTCCCGGCTGGGCGTCGCCTCAGCCGGCCGCGCCGAGGCGGGGTTCGTCCCCGCGCCAAAACAAGAACAGGGTTGCCACCAGCAGTACCGGAGCCAGCGTCAGGCTGGGGATCACGTCGCCGTGGCCGATCCCGGAAAGTGCGATCGCGCCGACCATGACGGCGCCCAGGACCGCCGCTGTCGGTCGGGTGAGCGCCCCGACCATGAGCAGGATGCCGCCACCGATCTCGATGATCCCGATCAGGACGACAAAGACATGGGGGACAGGCAACCCGAAACTCTCGAACGCCCTCACCTCGAGCCCGTTGGCGACGAACTTGGCAATGCCTCCGAGAATGAAGACGAATCCGGCCGCAAGGTGAACGGGCTGCGCCCATCGAGCCATGGTCCGAACGATACGCACCGCCCTGGGAGGGCAAGACCGCGAGCAGGAAGACGAGCTCGCATTCCTGGCGGCAGAGCGGTCCCTTATTCAGGCGGCGTCGTACTCAGCTTCTGGATGCGGCTACCGAGGCGCTGGAGCCTGTCCCCGAACACGACGGAGGAAACCCAAAAGACTCCGATCAAGAGCGGGATCACGAAGTAGCCAAATTCGCCCCTCGTGAGTGACCAGATCCCTATGGCGCCGAAACCCACAGAGAAAACCAACCTCTCGATCCGATGCCATCGACGGTCCATCGTCCCCGCGTCGCCCTGCGGGCTAGGCCGCGCCTCCGTGCGCGCCTTGAGGCCGTTGAGTGAAAGCAAGACCCCAAGCACAAGGAAGTTCAAGGTCGAGAATTCGGCAGCGTCTGTGACGAGGCCCCAGATCCCGCATGAGAACGCGGCGAGGCCGACGAGGAAGGAGAAGATCCACCGGCGCGAGGTCACGGTCGTCAAGGGTACCCGGGCGCAAGGCGAGCGACAAATCCCTCTGGAACAACCTGACAGAGGACGAGGACGTCCGCTGTCTACTAGCGGTGAGCGACGGTATTAAGGCGTCCGAAGGCGAGACCCAGCTGGGACCCAGCACGCGTGTCAGGAAGTGAACTCACAAGGGCGCAAACGCCTTGCTTATGCGCCTTGAAGCATGCCGGAGGAGGGACTCGAACCCCCGACACGCGGATTATGATTCCGCTGCTCTAACCAGCTGAGCTACTCCGGCGGGGGCGGCAATGGTAATAGCCTTCGCCCCGTGGTCGAGGAGCTGGACAGGGCGGTCAAGGCGGTGGTCGTCGATTGCCTTGCTGTGGGGCCCGACGATGACGTGCTGGTGATCTCCAATCCGGCCACCGAAGAGCTCGGTGCGCTGATCAGGATCGTTGCCCAGGGCGAGGGCGCCGACGCGGTCCTGGCGGTGATGTCGGAGCGCGATTCGCACGGGGCCGAGCCACCGCCTGCCGTCGCCGCCGCGATGCTCGCCGCCGACGTCGTCATCGCTCCGACGATCCAATCGCTCTCCCACACCGCCGCCCGCAAGGCTGCCAATGAGGCCGGTGCCCGGATCGCGACGATGCCCAGCGTCACCGAGGAAATGCTCGCCCGGGTGATGTCCGCCGACATGGGCGAGCTGCGCCGTCGCGGCGAGGCGATCTGCGCGCTGCTCGACCCCGGCGTCGAGGCGCGGATCACCTGCGCCAACGGCACCGACCTGCGGCTCGGCCTCGAGGGCCGCGCCTCGATCGTCGATGCCGGCGACCTCAGTGCTCCCGGAGCCTTCGGCAATCTGCCCTGCGGCGAGGGCTTCATCGCGCCGATCGAGGGCACCGCCCAGGGAACGCTCGTCGTCGATGGCTCGATCGCGGGCATCGGCAGCGTCGAGAAGCCGGTCACCCTCACCGTCCGCGACGGGCACCTGACCGACGCGACCGGTGTCGACGGCGGCGTCCTGCTCGAGCTCCTCACCCAACACGGCCCCGACGGGACCAACGTCGCCGAGCTCGGCATCGGCACCAACGAAGAGGCGATCCTCACCGGCAACGTCCTCGAGGACGAGAAGATCCTCGGCACCGCCCACGTCGCCTTCGGTGCCTCGGCGGCGATCGGCGGCAACGTCCAGGTCCCGGTCCACCTCGACGTCGTCGTGCTCGAGCCGACGGTCGAGATCGACGGCCAGGCTCTCGTCCGCGAGGGCGAGCTGCTGGTCTGAGCGTGACCGTCCTGCTCGCGGTGCCGAACGTCTCCGAGGGCCGCGACGCGGAGCGCATCGATCGGCTCGGGTCGGCCTTCGGCGGCGGCGTTCGGCTGCTCGATCGCCATACCGACGCCGACCACGACCGCACCGTCTTGACCCTCGCCGGAGAGCCCGAGGCGCTCGGCCGCTCGCTGCTCGCCGGCGCCGAGGCGTCGATTGCGACGATCGACATGGGCGAATACGAGGGCCTGCACCCGGCGATCGGGGCGATCGATGTCAGCCCGGTGGTCTGGCTCGACCGAGCCGACCGTGCCACCGCGAAGACCGCTGCGCTCGCGATTGCCGCCGCGATCGGCGCCCTCGGCGTCCCGGTCTTCCTCTACGGAGAGCTGGCCACCGCCCCCGACCGGGCCGAGCGCGCCTATTTCCGCAGCGGCGGCCTCACCGAGCTCTGGCTGCGGATGGAGAGCGGCGAGCTCCGCCCCGACCACGGCCCGGCCGAGCCCCACCCGACCGCCGGCGCGACCCTGGTCACAGCGCGCCCGCCGCTCGCCGCCTTCAACGTCGAGCTCGACGTCGCCGACATAGAGGTCGCCCGCTCAGTCGCCGCCGGACTGCGCGAGGCCGGGGGAGGCCTGCCCGGAGTCCGGGCGATCGGCCTCTCGCTCAGCGGCGACCGCGGCCAGGTCTCGACCAACGTCCACGACCCGGTCACGACCCCGCTGGCGACAGTCGTCGCCCGGGTCGCGGAGCTGGCCGAGCCGCTCGGCGCCCGCCCGATCGCCGCCGAGCTCGTCGGCCTGCTGCCCGAGGCGGCGCTGCGCGACTACCCGGCGGACGTCCCGATCCGGGGCTTCGACCCGGCCCTGCACACGATCGAGCGACGCCTGGAGGCGGCGGGGAATTGACGCCGGGGGGCGTCGAACGACTAGATTTGAGCCGTGGCCCAGACCAAGAAAAAGCGCCGTAAGAAACACAAGGGGACGCAGGGCGGTCGCATCGACACCGGCAAGCGTCGCGCCAAACCGCGCAACCGTGCCGAGGCGAAAGCGCAGGCGCGCTCGCGCCGCGGCGGGGCCGGCACTAGCGGCGGCGCCAAAGTCGACAACCCTCCCAGCTGGAAAGGCTCCGCCCAGCGCGGCGCGATTGCCGCCGGGATCTTCCTCCTCATCCTCATCCTGCTCTTCAAACGGCCGCCGGCCGCGGCCCTGGCGCTGAGCGCCCTGATGCTGCTCTTCTACATACCTGCCGGCTACTGGATCGACACCGCGATGTGGCGCAAACGCGAGCGGACAAGGATGCGCTCGCGGGAGGAGAGTTGAGCCTCGACGTCGAGATGCTCACCGTCGGCCAGGTGGCCGAGAACTGCTTCCTGGTCCGTCGCGAGGGCTCCGACCGGGTCCTGATCGTCGACCCCGGCGAGGAGGCCGATCGCATCCTCGGTGCGCTCGACGCGATGGGCGGTAAGGCGGAGGCGATCCTCATCACCCACTGCCACTTCGACCACATCGGGGCCGTCGCCCCGGTCGCGGCGGCGACCGGGGCCCCGGTCTACTGCCCCGAGCTCGAGGTCCCTGTCCTCGCCGACATCATGGCCTTCGTCCCCTGGCCCGGTTTCGGCCCCTTCGAGAGCTATGACGCGGACGAGACCGTGAAAGGCGGCGAGACGCTGGAGCTTGCCGGCCTCGAGCTCGACGTCATCCACACCCCGGGGCACAGTCCCGGCCACGTCACCTACTCGGTCCGCGGCGAGGACGCGCTCCTCTCCGGCGACGTCCTCTTTCAGGGATCGGTCGGCCGGGTCGACCTGCCCGGCGGCGACGGCCCGACGCTGATCTCCTCGATCCGCGGCCTGCTCGACTCCCACCCCGACGAGACCGCCGTCTTCCCCGGGCACATGAGGCTGACCACGCTCGGCGCCGAGCGGCAGACCAACCCGTTCCTCGCCGAGCTGGCGCTCTAGGGCGCGGCGTGCGCCGGTAAGGTCGCTCGACTGTGGCGAGCAATTTCCAGGCACCCCGCGGGACCTTCGACGTCCTGCCCGAGGCGGCCGCGACCCGCGAGCGGGTCGAGTCGACCGCCGAGGCGATCTTCGCTCGTGCCGGCTATGAGCGGATCGCGACGCCGGCCTTCGAGGACACCGACCTGTTCGAGCGCGGGGTGGGACGCTCGACCGACATCGTCCAGAAGGAGATGTTCACCTTCGAGGACAAGGGCGGGCGCAGCGTCACCCTGCGGCCGGAGGGGACGGCGCCGATCTGCCGCGCCTACCTCGAGCACGGCATGCAGAAGCTGGCGCAGCCGGTGAAGCTCTTCTACACGGGCCCGTTCTTCAGGCACGAGCGTCCGCAGGCCGGGCGTTACCGCCAGTTCCACCAGATCGGCGCCGAGGCGATCGGCACCGATTCGCCGCTCGCCGACGCCGAGACGATCAAGCTGCTCGCCGACCTGATCGCCGAGCTCGGCGTTCCGGGGGTCGAGCTGCGGCTCGGGAGCCTCGGCTCGCTCGATGCCCGCCGCGCCTACCTCGAGGAGCTGAAGGCCCACCTGCACGCCCACGAGGGCGAGCTCTCCAAGGAGGTCCGCGAGCGCATCGACCTCAACCCGCTGCGCGCCTTCGACGCCGATGACCCGGGGACGCAGGCCGTGATGGAGAACGCGCCGACGATCGTCGAGCGGCTCGAGGGGGAGGACGCCGAGCACTTCGCCGAGGTGCGGGCGCTGCTCGACGCGACCGGGGTCTCCTATGAGATCGACGCCACCCTCGTGCGCGGGCTCGACTACTACACGCGGACGATCTTCTCCTTCGTCTGCGACGCGCTCGGCGCCCAGTCGGAGATCGGCGGCGGGGGTCGCTACGACGGGCTGATCGAGCAGCTCGGCGGACCGCCGACGCCGGCGATCGGCTGGGCGGCGGGGATCGAGCGCATCCTGCTCGCCCTCGACGAGGAGGAGCGGGTCGCCGACCGCGACGCCTTCGTCGCCGTCGCCGGGGACGACCAGCGCCGCCGCGCCCTCGTCCTCGTCGACGAGCTGCGCCGCGCCGGCCTCTCGGCCGAGGCCGACCTCGGCGCGCGGAGCATCAAGGGGCAGTTCAAGCACGCCGACCGGATCGGCGCCCGCCACGTGGTCATCCTCGAGGACGACGGGAGCGCCCAGCTGCGCGACATGTCGACCGGCGAGCAGCGCCCGGTCGATCAGGATCGCCTCGCGCAGGAGATCGGCGCCGATGGCTGAGGCGGGGGGGACCGAGGGCATCGAAAGGACCGCGGGCAACGGCGGACGTGGGCCTGAGGTCACGGGCCGGGCCGGCGCCGCCGCCCTGCCGACGCCGCGGGCGAACTCCTACCGCGACGCCTGGTGCGGGGAAGTCCTGCCCGAGCGGGTCGACTCCGAGGTGCGCGTCGCCGGCTGGGTGCACAGGCGCCGCGATCACGGCGGCCTGATCTTCATCGACCTGCGCGATCGGACCGGGCTGCTCCAGCTCGTCTTCCACCCCGACACCTCCGGCGCCGAGCAGTTCGAGCTGGCCCACAAGCTGCGCGCCGAGGACGTCCTCAGCGCCTCGGGCACGGTCGTCCGTCGTTCCGCGGAGACGGTCAACGCCGACCTGCCGACCGGCGAGGTCGAGCTCGCGGTCTCCGGGTCCGAGCTGCTCTCCGACGCCGACACCCCGCCGTTCCAGGTCGAGGGCTTCTCCGGCGAGGTCGGCGAGGATGCGCGGCTGCGCTACCGCTACCTCGACCTGCGCCGCGAGCAGATGCGGGAGGCGCTCGAGCTGCGCCACCGGGTCACCGCGGCGATGCGCGACTTCCTCGACGGAGAGGGATTCCTCGACATCGAGACCCCGGTCCTGACCCGGTCGACCCCCGAGGGCGCCCGCGACTTCCTCGTCCCCAGCCGCACCCAGCAGGGATCCTTCTACGCGCTGCCGCAGTCGCCGCAGCTCTTCAAGCAGCTGCTGATGGTCGCCGGCTTCGAGCGCTACTACCAAATCGCCCGCTGCTTCCGGGACGAGGACCTGCGCGCCGACCGCCAGCCCGACTTCACCCAGCTCGACATCGAGATGTCCTTCGTCGGGGTCGAGGACGTGATCGAGATCAACGAACGGCTGCTGGCCCATCTGTTCGCGCGGGTCGGCGGCCCGACGCTGGACCTGCCGATGCGGCGCCTCCCTTACGACGAGGCGATCTCCCGCTATGGGACCGACCGGCCCGACACCCGCTTCGGGCTGGAGCTGGTCGACCTGGCCGAGCCCCTCGCGGCGACCGAGTTCAAGGTGTTCCGCGGCGTGATCGACGGTGGCGGTGCGGTCCGCGGCCTCAACGCCGGCGCCCGCGAGATGCCACGCTCGGCCCTCGACGGGTTGATCTCCCGCGCCCAGGAGCTGGGCGCCAAGGGCCTGGTCTGGGCGTTCCGCGAGGGCGACGGCTGGCGCTCGCCGACCGCGAAGTTCCTCAGCGCGGAGGAGCTAACGGCGCTGAACGAGCGGCTCGGCGCCGAGGAGGGCGACCTCCTGCTCGTCGTCGCCGACAAGCCCAGGGTCGCCAACGCGGTCCTCGCCCAGCTGCGGCTTGATCTCGCCGAGCAGTTCGACCTGATTCCCGAGGGCAGCGACGACCTGCTCTGGATCGTCGACTGGCCGCTGCTCGAGCAAAACGACCAGGGCGGCTGGGAGCCGCTCCACCATCCGTTCACCTCACCGGCCGGCGATTTCGATCCCGACAAACCCGACGGGGCGCGCGCCCTCGCCTATGACGTCGTCTGGAACGGCCAGGAGATGGGCGGCGGCTCGGTCAGGATCAGCGACTCGGGCGTTCAGCAGAAGCTTTTCGCCGCGCTCGGCATCGACGCCGAGGAGGCGGAGTCGCGCTTCGGCTTCCTGCTCGAGGCGCTGCGCTACGGCGCGCCGCCGCACGGGGGAATCGCCTACGGGCTCGACCGCATAGTCCAGCGGTTGGCCGGCGCCGACTCGATTCGCGACGTGATCGCCTTCCCGAAGACCGCGTCGGGCGCCGACGCGCTGACCGGGGCGCCGGCGCCGGTCGACGAGCCGCAGCTGCGCGAGGTCGGGCTCGAACTTCGCGCCAAGCGCCCGCCCGGCGCATGAGCCTCTTCGACCGGCTGCGTCGCTCCCTGACCGAGCGCTCGCCCGGTCCCGGCGTCACTCCTGTTCACGTCGACGACCTCTCCTACAACGACTGGGAGACGGTGCGCGAGTTCGGCGACGTGCGCACGGCGCGCACATGGCACCAGGCGCTGGAAGAGGCCGGAATCGAGGCCGCCCTGACCGCCGATTGGCCGATCGACCGTTTCGGCCACGGTGAGATCTGGCTCTGCGTGCGCCCGGACGATTGGAGCGAGGCCGAGCTCCTCCTCTCCAATCTCGACGTCGACTGAGCGGCCCGGGCGCGGCCGGCCGCGCCCGACCTGAAAAACCCGATCCGACCCTCGCCATGAGGCCCGGCCGGTGGTACCGTTTCTGCCGAGGCTCGAGCCCGTTCGAGAGCCGCTTCACCGTTTGACCCAACACAAACGGCGCGGGTGCCGATCTCTCTGGGCCCCTTGGGGTTTGGAGGAGGCGCCCACCCTTTCTTTCAAGGGATCAAAGCCAGAAGCGGTACCGGCGGGCTGGAGTCTCTTTTTGCGCGCGCGGCGGGTTTTCTTGACCCTTGGCGCGCCATCAGCGCGGCCGTCTCCTGCAACTTGGCCGGGGTGCCCGACGAGTCCTGCATTGACGACCTACGACGAGTCCTGCATTGACGACCAACGACGAGTCCTGCATTGACGACCTATATGGAGGTCGATGCAGGACTGGTGGGTAGAGGTAACGGGAGGGACGGAATCGAAGCCGACCGGGTGATCGCGAGCCTGGCGGGCCGACAGCACGGGGTAGTAGGCCGTTGGCAACTGCTTGACGCCGGCTTGACCAAGCGAGAAGTCGACCGGCGTCGCGAACTCGCTCGCCTGCACCCGGTGCATCGAGGTCACCTCGTGTATCGAGGCGTCTACGCGGTCGGCCATTCCCGCGTGAGCCGGGCGGGACTTCTGATGTCCGCCGTTCTCGCCTGTGGGCCGGGCGCTGTCCTCAGCCACACGTCGGCGGCGGAGGTCTGGAAGCTGACAGCGCCGCGATCCTCCGCACCCGACATCAGTCGGCCGCGGGCCTTTCGGCTCAGGGCCGGCATTCGGGGTCACCAGGTCTCGCTCGCATCTGATGAATGGACGCAGCTCGACGGGCTTCCGGTGACCTCCCTCTCCCGGACGCTCCTCGATCTGGCAGTCGCTCTCGATCGCCATGAACTGGAGAAGGCTGTAAACGAAGCGGAGGTACTGAGGCTCACCGACGTCATCTCGATTCCCGAGCTCCTCCGTCGGCACCCGAGACGGCGCGGTGCGGCTTTGATTCGCTCCGTGCTGGCGGACGGGGAGCGCGCCCGCGGCGTCACCAAGCGCGAGCTCGAGGGGCGATTCAAAGAGTTCGTCGTCGCAATGGCGCTGCCCCGGCCGCGCTTCAACGCCGATCTGGCGGTGGGTGGGCGGTTCTTCGAGGTCGACTGTCTCTGGGCGCGGGAGCGGCTCGTCGTGGAGCTCGACGGGCATTCAACCCACGGGACGCGTCGAGCGTTCGAGCGCGATCGCGAGCGTGACCGGATCCTCATGCTCGACGGCTGGCGGATCACGCGCGTCACCTGGCGCGCGCTCCACGACCGCCCGGGGGATCTCGCCGCCGACCTTCGTGCGCTCCTCGCGATTGCGCCGCCTTGACGGAACAGCCGCCGCCGATTCCGATGGCTGGGGTGGAACAGCCGCCGGCGATCCCGACGGCCGGGGTGGAAGAGGGCGCCGACGATCCCGACGGCCCGGGTGGAACAGCCGCCTGCCGCGGCGGCCGGGACGCCCACGATCTCCACCTCTACCCTTGACCGATGAGCAGAGAGCTCTTCGAGCACTTCCTGCGCGACGACACCCGCGTCGGCCCCGCGCCCGACGGCGCCTTCACGGGCGCCGCAGGTGGCGCCGCGTGCGGTGACCTCGCCCGGGTTTCGCTGCAGATCCGGGACGGGCGGGTCGAGCGGGCGACCTTCGACGCCGAGGGCTGCGGCGCCACCCGCGCCGCGACCGCCGCGGTCACCGAGATGGTCGAGACCGGCTCGGTGCTCGACGCGGCACGGATCGGGGCCGACGAGGTCGAAGCGGCGATCGGCGGCCTGACGTCGACCAAGCGCCACGCCGCGGTCCTCGCGGCCGACGCTCTGCACCGGTGCCTGGCGACGGCCGCCGCCTCGACCGAGCGGCTCGCGACCGGCGATTTCGCCGCTTCGACCGAGGGGCCCGCCGATCCGACTAGGCGCTCCGGTCCATCTACGCGCACCCGTCCCGGCGTGGGTGCCCGGCAGGGCGATTCCGGCGCCGGTCCCGAGGCGCATGCAGGCGCCGACGCGCCCGGCGCCGCGCCGCGCCGCGTCGCCGTCGCCATGTCCGGCGGGGTCGACAGCGCCGTCGCCGCGCTGCTCGAGCGTGAGCGCGGGGCGGACGTGGTCGCGATCACGGTCAAGCTCTGGACCGACCCCGAGACCGACGGGGCCAAGGCCTGCTGCTCGCCGGAGGCGGTGCTCGGCGCCCGCGCGGTCGCCCACTCGATCGGCGTGCCCCACCTCACCCTCGACCTCGAGGAGGACTTTCGCCGCCGGGTCGTCGGCCATTTCCTCTCCGGCTACACGGCCGGCGCGACGCCCAACCCCTGCATCGTCTGCAACGGCGAGGTGAGGATCGCGGCGATGCTCGACCTCGCCGAGCGGCTCGGCGCCACCCACTTGGTCACCGGTCACTACGCCCGCATCGTCGACGACGGCGACGGCCCGCTGCTGGCGACCGCGGCCGATTCCGCCAAGGATCAGAGCTACATGCTCGCGGCCCTGCCGACCGACCTGCTCGCCCGCCTGCGCTTTCCGCTCACCGACCTCAGCAAGTCGGAGGTCCGCGAGATCGCCGCCCGCAACGGTCTCGCGGTCGCCAAGAAGCCCGAGAGCCAGGACCTCTGCTTCCTCGCCGGCCAGGGCAAGAGCCGCTTCCTGAGCCGTCACGCCGGCCTGCGCGAGCGGCGCGGCGCCGTCCTCGACCGCTCCGGACGCCAGCTCGGGACCCACCAGGGGCATCACAACTTCACCGTCGGCCAGCGTCGTGGGATCGGCGTCTCGGCGCCCGAGGCGCTCTACGTCGTCGCCACCGACGCCGAGCGGAACACGATCACGGTGGGAACACGCGACGACATCGCCACGCTCCAGGTCCATCTCCGCGACGCCCTTCTGCACCGCGACGGCGACCAGGTCGACGGGATCCGTCTGCGGTACCACTCGCGGGCGCTGCCGGCAAAGATGGAATTCGCGGACGCCGGCCGCCACGACCGTCTCTCGGTGGACCTGGGCGAGGCCTTTGACGCCGCCAGCCCCGGCCAGACCGCGGTTCTGCTCGCCGGTGAGTCGATCGTCGGCCACGGCACGATCGTCTCCGCCTGACCCCCAGGGCGGGCGACTTCCCCAGTCCTTAGGCTCCCACCTCAATGAAGGCCGACGAGATCCGCAAGACATACCTCTCCTTCTTCGAGGAGCGCGGGCACCGGGTGGTCCCCTCGGCGTCGCTGGTGCCGTCGGTCCACGACCCCTCGGTCCTGCTGACGACCGCCGGCATGCAGCCCTTCAAGCCCTACTTCCTCGGCCGCGAGCAGCCGCCGGCGCCGCGCGTCGCCGACGTCCAGAAATGCTTCCGGACCACCGACATCGAGGAGGTCGGCAACACCGCCCGCCACCTCACCTTCTTCGAGATGCTCGGAAATTGGAGCTTCGGCGACTACTTCAAGGAGGAGTCGATCCCCTGGGGCTGGCAGCTCTCGACCGAGGGCTTCGGCATGGACCCGGAGCGGATCTGGGTCACGGTCTTCGGCGGCGACGAGGAGCTCGGGCTCGGCCCCGACGAGGAGGCGATCGCGATCTGGAAGGAGACCGGCGTCCCCGATGAGCGGATCGTCCACCTCGGACGCTCCGACAACTTCTGGCAGGGCGGCCCGACCGGGCCCTGCGGCCCCTGCTCGGAGCTCTACCTCGATCGCGGCGAGGAGTTCGGCACCGCCGACGAAAGGCCCGGCGACGACGGCGACCGCTTCCTCGAGTTCTGGAACCACGTCTTCATGACCTACGACCTCGGTGCCGACGGCTCGCTGACCGAGTTGCCGATGCGAAACATCGACACCGGCATGGGCCTCGACCGGATGGCGGCGGTCCTCCAGGATGTCCCGTCCGTCTTCGAGACCGACCTCGTGCGCCCCCTGATCGACCTCGCCGAGGAGCTCTCCGGCCACTCCTATGACGAGGGCGGCGCGACCACCCGGGCGATGCGGATCGTCGCCGACCACTCGCGTGGCGCCGCCTTCCTGATCGCCGACGGGGTGGTCCCGTCCAACGAAGATCGCGGCTACATCCTGCGGCGGATCATGCGGCGGGCGATCCAGCAGGGCCGCACGCTCGGCCTCGAGTCGCCCTGGCTGGGCCGCTTTGCCGAGCGCACGATCGAGGTCATGGGCTCCGCCTACCCCGAGCTGGGCGCAGAGCAGGCGACGGTCGAGCGCTGGATCGCCGATGAGGAGGAGAGCTTCGGCCGCACCCTCGAGCGCGGCAGTGAGCTGCTCGAGCGCCTGGTCGAGGAGGCGAAGGATTCGGAGACCTCCTGGATCGACTCCGCCGACGCCTTCAAGCTCCACGACACCTACGGCTTCCCCTACGACCTGACCAAGGAGCTGCTCGCCGAGCGCGGCCTCGCGGTCGACGACGGCGGTTTCCAGGAGCTGATGGACGAACAGCGTGAGAGGGCCCGGACCGGCGCCGCCAACGCGCACGGATCCGAGAACAGCCACGAGCGGGTCGCCTCCTTCGTCTCCACCGTTCCGCCGAGCCGCTTCGTCGGCTACGAGACCCTGCGGGCGACGACCGGGCTTGCCGCGGTCGAGGCCGTCGACGGCCTGGCGCTGGTCAAGCTCGAGGAGAGCCCCTTCTACGCCGAGGGCGGCGGGCAGGTCGCCGACTCCGGCATCGTCCGTTGGGCCGGCGAGGAGGCGAAGGTGGTCGACGTCTACCGGGTCGGCGAAGACCAGGCGATCGAGATCGAGCCGGGCGGCGGCGCGATCGAGTCCGGCGTCACGGTCGAAGCCGAGGTGGACAGGGAGACTCGCCACGCGACGATGCGCAATCACACCGCCACCCACCTCCTGCACGCGGCGCTACGGGCCCGCCTCGGCGATCACGTGCGCCAGGCCGGCTCTGCCGTGCGCCCGGACAAGCTGCGCTTCGACTTCACCCACGGCCAGGCGCTGAGCGCCGAGGAGCTCGCCGACGTCGAGGACCAGGTCAACGAGTGGATCAAGGCCAGCCGGCCGGTGCGGTGGCTGGAAATGGAGCGGCCCGAGGCCGAGAAGCTGGGGGCGATGGCGCTCTTCGGCGAGAAATACGGCGAGTGGGTCCGCGTGGTCGAGGTCGACGAGGTCTCACGCGAGCTCTGCGGCGGAACCCACGTCGCCAACACCGCCGAGGTCGGCATCTTCAAGATCTCCTCCGAGGGCTCCAGCGCCGCCAACGTGCGCCGGGTCGAGGCGCTCACCGGCCCCGGGGCAATCGACTGGTTCCGCGAGCAGGAGCGTGACCTGCGCCAGGTCGGGGAGCTGCTCGGAAACCCGCAGGAGCCGCTGGCGGGCGCCCGCCGCGCGGCCGAGCGGCTGAAGAGCGCCGGCGAGGGCGAGAAGGAGGCCGGGCGCCGGCTGCTCGCCGACGAGGCCGAGCGGTTGAGCGCCGCAGCCGAGGACGTCGGCGGCGTCAAGGTCGTCGCCGCGACCGCCCCGATCGCCGATCAGAAGCTGCTGTTGGAGCTCGCCAACCGGGTTCAGTCGAAGCTCGGCGGCGAGACCGCGGTCGCGCTCGGCGGGGCGGAGGGCGAGAAGGTCGCGCTCGTGGTGCTCGTCTCCAAGGAGGCGACCGGCCGCGGCCTTTCGGCGGCGACCGTCGTCCGCGAGGCGGCGCCGATCGTCGGTGGTGGCGGTGGTGGCCGCGACGAGATGGCCCAGGCCGGGGGCAAGGACCCGGCGAAGCTCGACGACGCGATCGACGCCGCTCGGGCGACGATCGAGCGGGACCTGGGCTGAGGATGCGCGTGCTCGCCCTGGACCACGGCACGGCGCGGATCGGCTGCGCGATCTCGGACCCCAGCGGGACCCTGGTCTCGCCGCTGCCGACGATCGAACCGCCCGAGCCGCGCGCGGTCTCCGAGTTGGTCGACGAGCACACGGTCGAGCTGGTCGTGGTCGGCCTGCCGCTCCATCTCAATGGCGAGGAGGGCGCCCAGGCGGCGATCACGAGGACTTTCTGCGGCGAACTCGAGGCGATCCTCTCGATCCCGGTCGAGACCTACGACGAGCGCCTGACGACCCGGATGGCGGAGGCCAGCAAGCGCGGCGGGGCAAGTGCCGCCGCCGACTCGCTGGCCGCGGCCCACCTGCTCGAGGGCTACCTGGCGGCCCATGCGCGGGAGGCCGAGCCGAGCCTGGACACCGACGCGCCGCGCGGGGAGGACACCGATGGCTGACGACTGGAACCTCGACGACCCCTTCGCCGACCCGGCGGACCCGGCCGCCGCGGCGCGCGAGCAGCGACGCCGTGAGCGCGAAGACCGACGCCGGGAGAAGGGCGGTGGCGCCCCCGAGGAGGAGGCCCCCACGCCTCCCGCGACGCCGCCCGAGCGGCCGTCAGCTCGGCCGAACCAGCCAAAGCCGCCGCCCGCCCGCTCGTCGACGCCCGATCCGCCGAAGCCCCCGCCGCCGCCACCGGAGCCTCCGGTTCCGCCGCGAACGCCGGAGGAGGACTTCTGGGACGAGGAGCCGGGCTCGGCCGAGGGAGCGGCCGGCGACGAGGAGCTCGATCCCTACGTCGACGGCGAGCCCTACGAGGAGGACGGCGCCTACTTCGAGGAGGAGGCGCGCGAGGCGGCGCCTCCCGCACGCGGGCCGCGCAAGCCGCGGTCCGGCTCCGGGTCCGGCTTCCTCGGAGCTCTGCGTCGCCACCCGTTCCGGGTCGTCGCGGCGATCGTTGCCCTGCTCGTCCTCTGGTTCCTCTTCTCGCTCTTTCAGCCCTTCCACGGCGACGGCTCGGGGAAGGTCCCGGTGACGATTCCGAAAGGCGCCAGCGTCAGCGAAGTCGGCGACATCCTCGACGAAAAGGGCGTCGTCTCCAGCTCGACCCTCTTCCAGATCCGAGTGACCCTGGCCGGTGAGCGCTCCGGGCTCTTCCCGGGACACTTCACCCTCGCCCACGACATGTCCTACGGCGACGCGATCGACGCCCTCTCCAAGGCTCCTGTCAAAAAGGTCACGACCGTGACCATCCCCGAGGGATACAGCCGCGCGCAGGCGGCGCCGCTGGTCGCCGAAGACGGCCTCAGCGGTGACTACGTGAAGGAGACGGTCCACTCGAAGTACCTGAACCCGGCCAAGTACGGCGGCAAGGGCGCGAAGAACCTCGAGGGTTTCCTGTTCCCTGACACCTTCGAACTGAAGCCCGGCGCCCCGGTCGCCGACCTCGTCCAGCTCCAGCTCGAGGACTTCCAGCGCCGGATCAAGGGGGTTGACATGAGCTACGCGAAGTCGAAGAACCTGACCGTCTTCGACGTGCTCACGATCGCCTCGATGGTCCAGGCGGAGTCCGGCACCACCGAACAGGACAAGCTCGTCGCCGCGGTGATCTACAACCGCCTGCACGAAGGTATGCCGCTCGGCATCGACGCGACGATTCGCTTCGCCGTCGACAACTACGAAAGCCCGCTGACCGAATCGGAGCTGGCGACCGACTCGCCCTACAACACCCGCACGAACACCGGCCTGCCCCCAGGCCCGATCAACAACCCGGGTCTGGCGGCAATCGAAGCGGCGGCGCGCCCCTCCAAGGCCGACTACGTCTTCTACGTGACCAAGCCGGGCGGCTGCAACGAACTCGAATTCTTCAAGACCGAAGCCGAATTCGAAGCCGGTGCCGCCAATTACGAAAAGGCGCGCGAAGAAGCCGGTGGCAACTCGCCGACCAGCTGCGGAGAATGAGGCGGTTCGCGGTCCTCGGCCACCCGGTCGCGCACTCGCGCTCGCCGGCGATGCAGAACGCCGCCTTCGCCGAGCTGGGGATGGGGGAGGAGTGGCGCTACGAGGCGATCGACGTCGAGCCCGCCGGCTTCGAGGCGCGGGTGCGGGCCATGCCCGGCGAGGGCTTCGTCGGCGCCAACGTCACCGTCCCCCACAAGGGGGCGGCGTTGGCGCTCGCCGATTCGTTGTCGGAGACCGCCCGTGAGATCGGCGCCGCCAACACGCTGAGCTTCGACGAGTCCGGGATCCGAGCCGACAACACCGACGCCGACGGTCTCCTCGAAGCCCTGCCGCGCTCGCCGGCGGGCAGCCGCGCCCTGGTCCTCGGCGCGGGCGGCGCCGCTCGCGCGGTGGTCTGGGCGCTGCAGCGGGCAGGCGCCGAGGTCGAGGTCTGGAATCGCACCGAGCTGCGCTCCCGCCACCTCTGCGACGAGCTGGGCGGCAGCCCGGTCGCCGTCCCGGACCAGAGCGGCTACGGGCTGATCGTCAACTCGACCGCGGTCGGTCTGCATGGCGAGGACCCGTTTACCGAGCTGCCGCTGGAGCGCGGCGCGTTTGCCGCCGGACAGGTGGTCGTCGACATGGTCTACGGCGACTCGCGCTCGGCGTTGCTCGAGGCCGCCGAGGCCGTCGGGGCGACGACCGTGGACGGGATCTCGGTGCTCGTCCGCCAGGGCGCTCTCTCCTTCCGGATCTGGACCGGTAGGGACGCTCCGCTGGAGACGATGGCCAAGGCTGCAATCGCGGTGTAGCGTTGTCTTCGTGGGATTAGGGAGCGGGGGCTTCAAGAAAGGGAGAGTTCGCCGAGCGCTGGCGCTGGCCGTGGCGTCGCTGGCCTGCGCGTGTGCCGTCCCCGCGGGTGCGCTCGCCGCCGGCACCCTGTACGCGGCACCGGGCATCCATCCCGGGGCTCCCTGTACCCAGGCAGAGCCGTGCGAGATCCCGCACGCCATCGAAATCGCGAAAGTGGGGGACTCGGTCCAGCTCGCCGACGGGACCTACGCCGTCGGCTTCGGCGGGGTGTCGATCCAAAAGGAAGTCTCCCTGGGCGGCATCGCCGGGGAGAAGCCGGTCCTCCAGACCGAGACGGGGGACCTTCAGGTGACCGGGTCGGCCGACGCCTCCATCCATGACCTGCGGCTGGAAGGCACCGGGGGCCTGCGGCTCGAATCCGGAAGCGGCGAGCGCCTCTTCGTCGATTCCACCGCGCCCGCGAATCCGACCGAACAGAGCGCCGCCTGCACGCTCGCCGGCGACGCCCTGCTCCGCGACAGCGTCTGCTGGGCACATGACGAAACCGGTGGTTCGACGACGGCGGCCCTGAGGGCGATCGTCTTCGGCAGCGGCGTCAAGGGCACGGCGGTGCTGCGCAACGTGACCGCCTACGCGGCGACCGCGAAAGGCGATGCCCTGCTCCTCGAAGCGACCGCCGCCGGAAATCTGACGGTCGACGCCAGGAACGTCATCGCCCACTCCGATCACGGGCTCGACGTAGGGGCCTTCACCGACGCCGACAAATCGGTCGAATCAAAGGTGGTCACCGATATCTCCAACTCGAGCTTCGCGACCGTCCACGCCGAATCGGGCGTCGCCGAAGTCCCCTCGCCGAGCGGCGCCGGCAACAGCCCCACACCACCGATCCTCGTCAACCCCGGCGAAGGCGACTTCCATGAGATGGAAGGGTCGCCGACCCTCGACCTCGGCGCGATCGACGGCTTCCTCGGCCAGAGCGACATCGACGGCGATGCCCGCTCGCAGCCGAAATGCCTGGGGGAAGGGTCCTCATCGCTCCCGGACGCCGGCGCCTACGAGTTGCGGCCGATCGCCAAATGCCCACCGCCGGCCGCGGTTCCCCCGGTGCCCCCGACGCCGCGCAAGCCCGTCTTCCGCCTGCTGAAGCTGACCCTCAACAGGGCGAGCGGGCAGGGCTCGGTGCGAATGGAAGTGCCGGGGGCCGGAGTCGCCTCGCTGACCGGCAGCGGGGTCAAGCTCGTCACCCGCAAGGTGTCCGAGGCCGGAACCGTCGCCCTGCCGATCCTGCCCTGGGCGATCAGCCGCGTGCGGCTCGGCAAAAACGGCAAGCTCAAAGTGCGCCTCAAGCTCTCCTTCGAACCGACCGCGGGGCCGCCGGCGACGCTCAAGCGTCCGGTGACGCTTCGCAAGAGCACGCCCTAGCCGACGCGCCCATATAGCCTTGACCGCCTATGGGCGGCTTCCGTTTCACGACCGCTGGCGAGTCGCACGGCCCCGGGCTGGTCGCGATCGTCGAGGGCATGCCCGCGGGGCTCGAGCTCGACCGCGAGGCGCTCGACGCCGACATGGCGCGCCGCCAGCTGGGCCACGGCCGCGGTGGGCGGATGAAGATCGAGTCAGATTCGGTCGAGGTGCGCTCCGGTGTCCGCCACGGCCGCACCCTGGGCAGCCCGATCGCGCTGCTCGTCGCCAACCGCGACTACGCCAACTGGGAGGAGCGGATGAACCCGTGGCCGGTCGACGCGGACGTCGACGAGGTCCACCTGCCACGCCCCGGGCACGCCGACCTGGTCGGTGCCCAGAAGTACGGGCACGACGACATCCGCAACGTGCTCGAGCGGGCCAGCGCCCGCGAGACCGCCGCCCGTGTCGCCGCCGGATCGGTCGCCCGCGGCTTCCTCACCGCACTCGGGGTCAGCGTTCACAGCCATGTTCTGCAGATCGCCTCGGTGCGTGCCCCCGAGCGGCCGGGCCTCTCTCCCGCTGACTTCGCCGGCGTCGACGAGGACCCGGTTCGCTGTCTCGACCCTGAGACGAGCGCCACGATGGTCGCGGAGATCAACCGGCTGCGGAAGGCCAACGAGAGCCTCGGCGGCACCTTCGAGGTTGTCGCCTTCGGCCTGGTCCCGGGCCTCGGCTCGCACATCTCCTGGGAGGAGCGCCTCGACGGCCGCCTCGCCGGCGCCGTCGCCTCGATCCAGTCGGTGAAGGGAGTCGCGATCGGCGAAGCCTGGGACGTCGCCGGCCGCCCCGGCTCGGAGGCACACGACGAGATCTTCTGGTCCGAGGAGCGCGGCTACCATCGCGAGACCAACCACGCGGGCGGGGTCGAGGGCGGGATGACGAACGGCCTGCCGCTCTCGGTCCGTGCCGCGATCAAGCCGATCTCGACCCTGACCAAGCCGCTGCGCTCGGTCGACACCGAGACCAAGGAGCCGGCGCAGGCGCTGCGCGAGCGCACCGACTCGACCGTGGTCCCCGCGGCCGCTGTCGTCGCCGAGGCAATGGTCTGTCTGACCCTGGCCGCCTGCTACCGCGAGAAGTTCGGAGGCGACCACATCGACGACGTCCACGCCGCCGTCGACGCCTACAAGAAGCGCATCGACCTCCGCGGGTGAGCCGGTGAGCCGGAGGCCCGCTGTTTGCTTCATCGGCTTTATGGGGGCGGGGAAGAGCACCGCGCTCAAGGCCTCCTCCCGGGCGGGCCTGAAGACGACCGAGATCGACGACCTGATGGAAAAGTCGTTCGGCAAGCCGATCGCCCGCGCCTTCGAGGAGGACGGCGAGGACGCCTTCCGCGAGCGCGAGGCCGAGGTGGTCGGGTCGTTGCTCGAGGACGCCGACGGAGGCGCGATCGCCCTCGGCGGCGGCAGCGTCCTGATGCCGCGGATCCGCGAGGCCCTGGGGCGCCATCTGGTCGTCTGGCTGCAGGTGGAGCCGGATGAGGCCTGGCGGCGGATCGCCCACAGCAACCGCCCTCTGGCAACCAGCGAGAAGGACGTCCGCGAGCTGCTCGAGGCTCGCACGCCCTTCTACGAAGAGCTCGCCGACGCGGTGGTGCCGATGGGCGACCGCTCCCTGATCGAGCGTGCCCTGCCGGCGGTCCTGGCGCTGGAGAACCTCCCCGCCGAGACGAAGATGCTCTGGGCGGCAAGCGCCTCGGGCGAGTACCCGATCTACGTCGGCCGCGACCTGCTCCAGATCGCCGGTGGCGAGGCGGATGTCCCCTGGCCGAGCCCCGGCCGGGCCTTCTGCGTCTCCGACTCGACCGTGATGGGCATCTACGCCGAGCGCCTCGAGCCGCTGGCGGCGCGGGTCGAGGTCGAGCCGGGCGAGAGCGCCAAGACGATGGCCGAGGCCGAGCGCGTCCTGCGTGACCTGGCCGGCGCCGGAATGACCCGGGGCGACCACCTCATCGCCCTCGGCGGTGGCGTCGTCGGCGACCTCGGCGGCTTCTGCGCCCACCTCTACCAGCGCGGCGTGCCGGTGGTCCAGGTGCCGACGACCCTGGTTGCCCAGGTCGACTCGGCCTACGGCGGCAAGACCGGGGTGGACCTGCCCGAGGGCAAGAACTACGCCGGCGCCTACCAGCAGCCCGCCGTGGTGATCGCCGACACGGCGACCCTCGGGAGCCTGCCCGCCGAGGAGCTCGCGGCGGGCTATGTCGAGGCGATCAAGACCGGCCTGCTCGCCGGCGGCCGGCTCTGGGAGCGGGTCAGGGCGATCGAGAGCGTCGACCCGGCCGGGCTCGACGACATCGTCTTCGACTGCGCGCGGTACAAGTGCGCGGTGGTCGCCGCCGATGAGCGCGACGGCGGCCTGCGCAACGTCCTCAATCTCGGCCACACCGTCGGGCACGCGGTCGAGGTCGCGACCGGGTACCGGCGCTACCGTCACGGGGAGGCCGTGGGAATCGGCCTGCTGGCGGCGCTGAGGCTCTCCGACGCGCCGGAGCTCACGGAGGAGGTCGAGGGCCTGCTGGGCCGCCTCGGCCTGCCGACCCGGCTCGACCCCGCCGTCGACGTCGACGGCGTTCTCGAGGCACTGCAGCGAGACAAGAAGCGGACGGCAGACGGCGTCGGCTTCGTCCTGCTCTCGGCGCCGGGCGAGCCGCGCCAGGGCCAGGTCCTCGAGCCGGAGCGGGTGCGGGCGGCTGTGGAAGAGTTGAGGGATGAGTAGCACCCGCAATCGGGTCGCCGTCCTGCACGGCGTCAACTTCGACATCCTCGACCGTCGCGACCCTGAGGTCTACGGCGGCCTTTCGCTACGCGAGCTCGAGCAGCGGATCGCCGGCTGGGCGCACGGGCTCGGCCTCGAACCGATCTTCTTCCAGACCAACGCGGAGAGCGACTTCGTCGAATACCTGCACCGGCTACCGGACCTGGCCGACTCGGCGATCGTCAACGCCGGCGCCTGGACCCACTACAGCCGCGCGATCGCCGACGCGCTCGACGTCTCCCGGCTGCCCTCGGTGGAGGTCCACCTCTCCGACGTCGAGGCGCGCGAGGACTGGCGCAAGGTCTCCGTCTTCGACGGGCTGGTGCTCGAGAAGATCGCCGGCCAGGGTCCGGACGGCTACCGGGTAGCGCTGGAGCGGATCGCCACCGAGCTCGGGGTCGCCGCCGATGGCTAGCCCCGGCCGCGGCGACCGCCTGCAGGCGCTGGCGGCAGAGAAGGAGCTCGACCGGATGCTGGTCACCGACCTCGTCAACGTCCGCTACCTGACCGGCTTCGGCGGCACCAACGGCGCCTGTGTCTGTGGCGACGGCGTCCGCGTCTTCCTCACCGACTTCCGCTACACCGAGCGCGCCGAGGCCGAGATCGAGGGCTGGGACGTGGTCACGCTCACCGACGACTGGCTGGGCGGGATCGCCGAGCGGCTCAGCGGCGCGGTCGGCTTCGAGGACGACCACGCCTCGGTCCGCTGGCTGGCGAAACTCGAGGAGAAACTGCCCGAGGGGGTCGAGATGACCCCCGCCGGCGGCACGGTCGAGGAGCTGCGACGGGTCAAGGACGAAGCCGAGCTGGCGGCGATCGCCGCCGCCTCGGAGCTCGCCGACGAGATCTGGCGCTGGAGCGTCGAGCGCGGCCTAGGCGGCCGCAGCGAGCGCGAGGTGGCCCTCGCCGCCGAGGCGCGGATGCGTGAGCTCGGCGCCGAGCCCTCGTTCCCGACGATCGTCGCCGGCGGCCCCAACGGCGCCCTCCCGCACGCCGAGCCCGGCGATCGCGAGATCGCCCAGGGCGACCTGATCGTCTTCGACATGGGGGCCAAGCTCGACGGCTACTGCTCGGACGGGACGAGGACATACGCCTGCGGCGAGCCGACCGACGAGGGGCGCGAGGTCTATGAGCTCGTCCTCGCAGCGCAGGCCGCGGCTCTCGACGCGATCGCCGCCGGCGTCGGCGGGGAAGCGGTCGACGCGGCGGCACGCGCCCTGATCGACTCCGCCGGCCACGGCGACCGCTTCGGCCACGGCCTCGGGCACGGGGTCGGCCTCGAGGTCCACGAGGGGCCGCGCCTCTCGCAGCGCTCCGACGACGTCCTCGCCGCCGACGAAGTGGTGACGGTCGAGCCCGGCGTCTACCTGCCCGGACTTCTGGGGGTGCGGATCGAGGACCTCGTGGTCGTCACCGAGGACGGCCATCGCAACCTCAGCGGCCTACCCAAAAAGCTGGAGATCGTCGCCTAGGACGGGATTCTCGGCTGCATTTCTCAGCGGTGGCGCGGTTCGCGCCGATCTTCCCCGGGTGAACGGAACCGCCGAGAGCAACGATTCGCTGAGCTCGATCCGCACCGCCGCCAGGCGCGAGCGGCTGATCGACATGGAGCTGCGCCTGCGCCGCTACCGGATCGCCTGCTTCGCGATCCTCGCCGTCGGCCTGATCCCGCTGGCGCCCGAACTGGGCTGGTGGTGGGTCGCCCCGCTGGCGGTCGGCATCGCCGGCTTCGCCGTCGCCGACCATTTCATGCGCGACAGCGCCCACCCGGCGATCTGGGTGGCGGCGGCCTGGGGCATGACCCCGCTCCTGCTGGCCGCGGCGGTGCTCGCCAGCGGCGGCGCCGGCAGCCCGGCATTGATGTGGTTCGCCCTGCCGGCGGTGACGCTCGGCGCGCGCTTCGACCCACGCGGGATCGTCTACGGCACCGCCTACATCCTCGCCCTGCTTCTGCTCAGCACCTACATCCTCGATCCCGGCTCCGCGGCGACCCACCACCAACTCGTCTTCGCCGTGGCGATGCTGGTGCTCAGCACCGTGACCCTCTCCGGCGCCCTGGTCGAGTCCGACCGCGCCCATCGCCGCCAGTCGACGATCGACCCACTGACCGGGCTCTTCAACCGCTCCGCGCTCGAGCAGCGGCTCGCCGAACTGGAGAGCAGCACCGATGCCGGGATCGACGTCCCGCATGCACTGCTGCTCTGCGACCTCGATCACTTCAAGCGGGTGAATGACCGGCTCGGGCACGCGGCCGGTGACACCGTCCTCCAGGAGGTCGCCTACGCGATGCGCTCGAGCCTCAGGGCGGGGGACTCGATCTACCGGATCGGCGGCGAGGAGATCCTCGTCGTCCTGCCCGGCGCGACCCGGGCCGACGCCATCGACATCGCCGAGCGGCTGCGCCTTGCGATCCGCGACCTGCAACCGGTGGGGATCACGGTCACGGCCAGCATCGGCGTCGCCGTCTCACGCCCTGGGGTCACCACCGACGACCTCGTCAACCACGCCGACGAGGCGCTCTATGCGGCCAAGGCGAACGGCCGCGACAACGTCTACTTCGGCGTGAACTGAGAGGCGCTAGCGGCTGAGGTCGACGTCGGCGCTGAGGTTGCCGGCGAAGGCGACGAGCAGTTCGATCGCGGCCTCGACGTCGTCGAGGTCGACGAGCTCGACCGGCGAGTGCATGTAGCGCAGCGGGATCGAGACCAGGCCGGTCGGGATCCCCGAGCGGGAGATCTGGATCGCGTCGGCGTCGGTGCTGGTGCCGCGGCCGCTGGCGCCGATCGAGTACTCGATCCCGGCTCCCTCGGCCGCCTCGACCAGCAGCTCGAAGACCTTCGGCGAGAGGGTCGATCCTCGACCGATCACCGGGCCGGAGCCGAGGGGATGGGTGCCGACCTCCTTCTCGTCGACGCCGGGCGCGTCGGTCCCGTGGGTGACGTCGACCGCGATCGCCAGGTCGGGTTTGACCTCGAAGACGGATGTGCGGGCGCCGAACAGGCCGATCTCCTCCTGGACCGCGGCGACGGCGGCGAAGCTGGCGCTGAGCCCACCGCCCTCCTGGGCTCGCCGCAGGCTCTCGAGGGCAACGTAGGCGCCGAGGCGGTTGTCCATCGAGCGGGAGGCGAGCCGTGAGCCGAGCATCGTCACCGGCTCGGCGGCGATCACCGCCGGGTCGCCGATCCGGACCAGTCCGGCGGCCTCGTCCCGGTCGGAGGCGCCGATGTCGATGTGCAGCCCCTTGATTTCAACGACTTTTTTGCGCTGCTCGGGCTCGAGTAGGTGGATCGGCTTGCGGCCGACGACGCCGGGCACGAGGCCGTCCTTCGAGCGGATCTCGACCCGCTGGCCGACCAGGATCTGCGGGTCCCAGCCACCGATCGGCGCGAAGTAGATGAAGCCCTTCTCGTCGATGTGGGTGACGACGAGCCCGATCTCGTCGATGTGGCCGACGACCGCGAGCAGCGGGCCGTCCTCCCCGACCCGGGCGACCGAGGATCCGAGCCCGTCGGTCGAGAGCGTGGCGAAGGAGGCTGCCTCGCGCCAGACGGCGGCGACCGGCGCCTCATACCCCGAGGGGGCGCCCGTGCGCAGCAGCCGGTCGAGAAGTTTCGGTGTTTCCGCCATAAACGAAGGCAGCAGTATGTCGCGTCGAACAGACGTCCGCGTCGGAATCATTCGAATAGCGTTCTTTCCGTGCCTGGGCCACTGACAGCAGTGATCACCGGAGCCTCGAGCGGGATCGGCGAGGCGACCGCCCGGCGGCTGGCCCGCGAGCCGGGCGCGCGGCTCGTCCTGGTCGCCAGACGGGAGGAGCGGCTTCGCGCCCTTGCCGAGTCGCTTCCCTGCGACGCCACCCACGTTGCAGTCGACCTGACCGACGCCGCGGCGCCGGAGATGGTGCGCGACCACGTCGCCGAGCGGCATGACGGCGTTCTCACCCTGCTGGTCAACAACGCCGGCGCCTCCTGGCGCGGCGCCTTCGCCGATGCGGGCTACGAGAACGTGCACCGCCACATGGAGCTCAACTTCGACGCCGTCGTCCGCCTCACCGAGGCCCTCCTGCCGCAGCTCCGTTCTTCGGCCCCGGCGGCGATCGTCAACGTCGCCAGCACCGCGGGCCGAGTCGCGCGGGCCCGCACCGGCGCCTACTCGGCAAGCAAGTTCGCGCTGATCGGCTGGAGCGACTCGCTCTACTCGGAGGAGCGCGCCGCCGGCGTGCATGTCGGCCTCGTCCTGCCCGGCTTCATCGAGACCGAGGGCTTCCCGGCGACCGAGCTCCGCGAGAAAGCGCTGACCCGCTGGCTGGTCTCAAAGCCCGCGAAGGTCGCCGAGGCGATCCTCGAGGCGGGGCCGGGGGGGAGGGCCGAGCGCTACGTCCCCCGCCCCTACGCGCTGGCGGCGGTGGCGCGGGTCGTCGCTCCGGGACTCGTGCGCAAGGTCTTGTCCGGCGGCGCCGCCGAAACTCTGACGACGAGCACCGCGGAGGAAGCCGAGAAGGACCCGAGCTGAGCTAGCCCGAGAGGTGGCAGTACTTGAAGCCGAAGACGAAGCTGACGTTGTTGGCGGCGTTGCTGCTTCGTTCGACCCGGATTTCTTCGTGCTGCGCCTTGATCTTGTTTTCTTCCTTGAGCGCCTTCGCCACGTTCCCGAGGTTCTTCTGAACGGTGTGCAGGAAGCCGAACCACTTTTCCAGGCGGGGGACGTCTTCGGACGGCTGCGGAACGGCTTCGATCGATTTCAGCGACTTGCCGAAGTTCGTCGCGGCCTTGTTGACGTCGGCCGAGGCGCTGGCAAATTTCTTTTTCTGGGCGCTCTTGCGGGCGCGTTTGAGCAGCGGTTTGTTGGTGTCCGTGTTGGCCTTGCAGATCGGGTCGACCTGGCTCACGTATTCGGTCCGGCTGGGGCCTTCCGCGTAGGCGGAGACCGCCGCGACGAGTGTCGCGATCAGAACAGCCGCTGCTGTGATCACCTTGGTCAAAGTTCGTAACCCCCTGGTCCGCAAACCCTAAACGACTGCATCCGTAACCCGCCTGGAGGCAAATCGGCTCGGCGCTCTAGGATTCCCAACCGTGATCTCCACGAACCAGTTCAAGAACGGGTCCCACATCGAAATCGACGGCAAGGTCTGGAAGATCGTCGAGTTTCAGCACGTCAAGCCGGGCAAGGGCGGTGCCTTCGTCCGCACCAAGCTGCGCCGGATCGAGGACGGCTCGGTGATCGACAAAACCTTCCGCGCCGGCGAGAAGTTCCGCCCGGTGCGCACCGAGTCGCGCAAGATGCAATACCTCTACGACTCGGGCGAGGCCGCGGTCTTCATGGACAACCGCGACTTCGAGCAGATCGAGATCCCGACCGACGTCGTCGGCGACTCGATGCAGTGGCTGCTTCCCAACTCACAGGTCGACGTCCTCTTCGTCGACGAGAGCCCCAGCGACGTTCAGCTGCCGGGCGCGGTCGAGATGAAGGTGACGAAGACCGAGCCCGGCCTGAAGGGCGACACGGCCTCCGGCGGCGGCAGCAAGGCGGCGACGCTCGAGTCCGGCGTCGCGGTCCAGGTCCCGCTCTTCATCGAGGAGGGCGAGGTCGTCCGCATCGACACCCGCAGCGGCGAGTACGTCTCCCGTGCGTAGGTCCGAGCAGCGACGCGACGCGGTCTTCGTCAGCTACCAGCGCGATGTGACCGGACGGCCGCTGGCCGAGCTGGTCGCCGACTCGCGGCCCCTGACCCGGGAGCTCGCGGAGGGCGTCGACGCGCACCGCGAAGAGCTCGACGACGAAATCGAGGCCCACGCCAAGGGCTGGTCGGTCGACCGCCTGGCGCCGCTCGACCTCAACGTGATGCGGGTGGCCCTATATGAGATCGAGCACACCGAGGTCCCGCACGAGGTGGCGATCGACGAGGCGATCGAGATCGCCAAGGAGTACTGCGGCGCCGACGCCCCGAAATTCATCAACGGCATCCTCGGCGCGATCGTGCGCGAGCGGGAGAGCGTCTGATGGCGGGCCGGCTGCCGGAGATCTCCGAGCGGCTGCAGGCGATCGCCGCCGAGCTCGAGGGCGGCGACCTCGGCGACGAGCGCGCCGCCGAGCTCGCCCGCGAGGCCGCCGAGCTCTCGGCCGAGGCGGTCGAGGAAGCGAATCGCCGCATGCGCGGCGACTGATGTACCCGGACGACCTGCGCTCTGCCGTCGACGATGCGCTCGAGCGACTGCGGTTCTCCGCGGCGCCCTCGACCGCCGGGCTCGAGGAGGCGATGCGCTACTCCCTGCTCGCCGGCGGCAAGCGGGTGCGGCCCGTCCTGGCGCTGGCCACGGCGCGGGCGCTGGGGGCCGAGCCGGAGCGGTTCATGCCCGCCGCCTGCGCGATCGAGCTGATCCACACCTACTCGCTGATCCACGATGACCTGCCGGCGATGGACGACGACGAGCTGCGTCGGGGCCTGCCCACGTCGCACGTGCGGTTCGGCGAGGACGTCGCGATCCTCGCCGGCGACGGCCTCTTCGCCGAAGCGATGCGGATCTTCGCCGAGCAGCCGGGGCCGCCCGCGCAGGTGCTCGCGGCGCTGGCCGAGCTGAGCGGCGCGACCGGCGCCGACGGCATGGTCGGCGGCCAGTACGTCGACGTCAGGGGCGAGGAGTCCGACGCCGATGGCCTGCGGGCGCTGCACGCGCTGAAGACCGGCCGACTGATCGCCGCGAGCGTCGGCGTCGTACTGACCCTGGAGGGCATGGGCGAACCTGAGACAATTCCCTACCGGCGCTTCGCGGATGAGATCGGCGTCCTTTTCCAGATCGTCGACGACATCCTCGATGTCACCGAGAGCGACGAGCGGCTCGGCAAGCCGCACGGAAGCGACGAGCGACATGGCAAACTCACCTACGTCAGCCTTTTCGGCCTCGAGCGGGCTCGCGAGCTCGCCGGGGAGTCGCACGCCAAAGCATCGGCGGCACTGGCGGAAGCGGACTCGAACAGCCTCGAGGGCCTGAGCCAGGTGGCGGACTACATCTACACGCGCAACGAATGAGCGAGAACGGAAAAGACCAGGAGCGCAACGCGCCGGAGGTGTCGCTACTCGGTGGCATCGACGGCCCCGCCGACCTGCACGAGCTCGACGATGAGCAGCTACAGGAGGTCGCGCAGGAGATGCGCACCTACATCATCGACACGATCGGTGAGATCGGCGGTCACTTCGGCGCCAACCTCGGCACCTGCGAGCTCGCCGTCGCCCTTCACAGCCTGCTCGACTCGCCCCGCGACAAGGTGCTCTGGGACGTCGGCCACCAGTCCTACCCGCACAAGGTTTTGACCGGCCGCCGCGACCAGCTCCCGACGATCCGCAAGTACGGCGGCCTCGCTCCTTTCTGCTCGATCGGCGAGTCCGAGCACGACATCATGGGCGCCGGCCACGCCTCGACCTCGATCGGCTACGCGGTAGGCCTCAAGGAGGCGATGCGCAAGGGGATCGGCGAGGACGGAAAGGTCGCCGCGGTGATCGGCGACGGGGCCCTGACCGGCGGCGTCGCCTACGAGGCGCTGCACGCTGCCGGCGGGCTGCAGACCCCGGTGGTGATCGTCCTCAACGACAACGGGATGTCGATCTCGCCGAACGTCGGGGCCCTCTCGCGCTACTTCAACCGAATCCGCCTCAACCCGCGCCTCTACCACGCCCGCGAGGGGGTCGAGGACCGCCTGACCAAGCTGCCGCTCGGCCTCGGCCGGCGGATCGAGCGGCTCGGCCCGGAGATCAAGTCGGCGATCAAGGCCTACTGGGCGCCGGGGCTCTTCTTCGAGGAGCTCGACCTGGCCTACATGGGTGTCATCGACGGCCATGACGTGCACGCGCTGCGCGAGGCCCTGACCGAGGCCTTCGAAGCCGAGCGGCCGGTCGTCGTCCACATCCACACGGTCAAGGGCAAGGGCTTCGCTCCGGCCGAAGACGGCGGCCTCGAGTCGATGGAGAAATGGCACGCCGCCAAGCCCAACTCGATCGTCGACGGCAAACCCACCGCCGACAAGCCGAAAGCCGCCGCCGGTGTGGCGAAGCCGGCCCCTCGGCCGGTCCCGGTTCAGGAAACGGACTCTCCCGAGGGCATCGAGCGGCTCGAGAAGCCGCCCGCGGCGGGCTCGCCGCCCCAGTACACGCAGGTCTTCTCAGACGCGCTGGTCACCGAGGCCGCCCGCGACGGGCGGGTGATCGGGATCACCGCGGCGATGGCGGGCGGAACCGGGCTGCAGCGGCTCGCCGAGGAGCGGCCCGGGCAGTACTACGACGTCGGCATCGCCGAGCAGAACGCGGTCCTGCTCGCCTCCGGGCTGGCCCTGCAGGGGGCCAAGCCGGTGTGCGCGATCTACTCGACGTTCCTTCAGCGCGCCTACGACCAAATCATCCACGACGTCTGCCTCCAGGAGCTCGACGTCACCTTCGCTCTCGACCGCGCCGGCCTGGTCGGCGACGACGGGCCCACCCACCACGGCGCCTTCGACATCTCCTATCTGCGTCCGATCCCGAACATCGTCCTGATGGCGCCCCGCGACGAGGCGATGCTCGTCCACATGCTTCGCACCGCGATCGCCCATGACGGCCCGGCTGCGCTGCGCTACCCGCGCGGCGCCGGTGAGGGCGTGGCGCTGCCCGGCGACGCCCGCGAGCTGCCGATCGGCGGCGGCGAGCTGCTGATCAACGGCGGCGAGCGCGTCGCCCTGCTCGGCTACGGATACGGAGTCGCCGTCGCCCTCGAGGCCGCCGAACGGCTCGGCGGCCATGACATCGAGGCGACCGTCGCCGATGCCTGCTTCGCCAAGCCGCTCGACGTCGAGCTGGTCGAGCGCCTGGCCCTGGGACACGACCTACTGGTCACGGTCGAGGAGGGCACGCTGCCCGGCGGCTTCGGCGCCGCCGTCCTCGAGCACCTCGAGGACGCCTTCGCCGAGCGTGGGGAGGAGCGTGCCCGGGTCCTGCGGATCGGCTTGCCGGACAGCTACGTGACCCACGGCAAGCCGGCCCTCCTGCGCGAGGAGGTCGGCCTCACCGGGGAGTCGGTGGCGGACCGGATCCTCGCCTCGATTCGCTCCGAAGAGCACGCCTTCGACAACGCTTGAATCAAAACGCTCAATCGAGTAGTCTGCCGCCGTCTCTTCAGTGACGGCAGGAGGCCCGACTCTCAGTCGGGCCGACTCTGGGGTTACTACAGGGAGAAGAGATGTGTATCTCTGTAAGCGGATCCGGCAGGCAGGCGGTCCGCTGTCCGGAATCGGACCGCCGCCGCCGGGTCTCGCGGGGAGGGCTCCCTCAGGAGCCCTCTCCAGCGAGGATCGCGTAGACCTGACGACGGGTCTCGTCGAGCAGCTCGCGGACCTGCTTGCGCTGGCCCTCGTCCCCGGCCTGGAACACCTGGCCGAAGGTTTCGTTGAGCTTGAGGATCGCGTCGCGGAGCTGGACGGCTTCGGGATCCGCGCCTGAGCGGACGGCGTCCCAGGGAGTCTGCTCCGAGGAGCGGGCCTCGAACTCTGCCCGGCCGGTGTCGGTCAGGGAGAAGCGGCGCTTGCCGTCTGTCTCCTCGCCGTGAATCATGTCGGCGTCCTCGAGCATCTGCAGGGTCGGGTAGATCGAACCGGCGCTGGGAGTCCAGGCGCCGTCGGTGCGGCTCTCGAGCTCTTTGATCATCTCGTAGCCGTGCATCGGCCTCTCGTCGAGCAGGGCGAGGATCGCCGCTTTGACGTCTCCGCGACGCGCCCGCGGCCCGCCGCGCCCGCGGCCCCTACCCCGGTGGCCGCCGTGTACGCGCGCGAACTCGGCGCGGTGGCGGGGTCCGGGATGTCTGTGGTGTTGGTGTCTGCTGTGCATATAAATGCCTCTCTATCGTGAACTAACGCGATATATCGTAACAGGTCGTAAAAAAAGGGGTCCGGCCTATTCCGAGCCCCGCGTACTCAGTCGGGCCAGCGATCCTTGACGAGGACGCCATCGCCCTCCTCTGGCTTGGAGCCGCCGACGGCGATCACCGTGAGGCCGTCCGGACCGGCGTCGAAGGCGCGGACCACGGCGGGCGAGACCCGGACCACGTCCCACTGCTTCAGCTCGACCACGTCGTCGTCGAGCTTGATCTGGCCGGAGCCCTCGATCACCACGTAGGCCTCCTCCTGAACTTCGTGGCTGTGGCCGTCAGTCGAGCGGTGGCCGGGGGGGAAGGCCGAGTAGCTGATGCCGAGTTCGGCCGAGTCCAGGTATTTGCGCGTAAAGCGCATCTCCCGGCCCTCGTCGGTTGCGAGGTTGTCGACGTCCATCAGGTTTTTGACTGCGTAACCGGGCATGGCCGCTGACGATACAGAGGCTTACTCGCCGGCCCTCGGGCTCAGGCCCGGGCGCGCTCGGGCGGGGCGATCTCGAGCTCCCCGAGCGCGGCCTCGTGGCCGAGATAGGGGCGCACCGCGATGTACATAAGCGGCGGGACGAAGGAGGCCGGCCTTTCGTCGCTGCCTTCCTGGGCATTGCGGACGATCGTCTCGAGGATCGCGCCGAAGACCGCCTCCGCAGTCGATCTGCCGAGGCCCTCGACCGCGTCGGGCTGGAGGCGGCCGGCGTCGATCATGTCGACGTGGCGCTGGAGCTGCGCGTGGCTCTTCGCCTGCGCGATCAGCCCGGACTTGAACATCTCCGACATCCCGAAGCGGATGATCGCCGGCTTCTCTTCGATCCAGCCCGCCGCGGCGTAGGCGGCGGCGCGGAGCTTGTCGCGCCAGGCGCCAGGGAACGACTCGAAACAGGTGACGACGTGGTCGGTGAATTCCTCCCAGAACCCTTCGTAGACACGGATCGCGCAGTCGTCGAGGTCTTCGTAGTTGAGGCGGAACTCGGCCTCGGTGATCCCGGCCCGATCGAGCACACCGGCGACGGTGCTCTGCGGATAGCCGCACTCGGCGAACTCCTCGATAACGGCGAATCGCACTCGTTCCTGGATGACTTCCGGATCGGTCATCATGGAACTGTGTCACGGAGCCGGGGGAAGGGGATCGGTGTGTGCGCGGCGCTGGCCGCCATCACAGTCCTGCTCGCCGCGACCGCAGCAAGCGGCATGGTGGCGTCGCCGGCATCGCGATGCACGATCACCGGGACCGCCCGGCCCGACATCGTCAGGGGGACACCCGGCGCCGACGTGATCTGCGGGCTCGGCGGCGGGGATCGGATCTTCGGCGAAGGCGGCAACGACACGATTCGGGGTGAGGCCGGCCCGGATCGCCTCCACGGCGGGCGAGGTCACGACAAGCTCTTCGGCGGCTCCGGCTCCGACGTCTATTTCCTCGGCGCCCATCCGGCCGAAGACCAGCTCTTCCTCGGCGAGGGCGACAGATGCGTCGGGCCGCACGCCGGCGGCCGCTCGAGCGTTCGCGCCTGCCGGCGGCTCGGAAGCATCGATCCGGGATTCGGAGACATCGTCACCCAACCTCGCGGCCCGGTGCTCGCCGACCACGACCCGCCCGAGCTCGACAACCTCTCCCTCACCCGGGAATCGGTCGACACCTCGACCGGTGCGACGATTCAGGTCAGCCTCAGGGCGAGCGACAGCAGCGAGATCGCCTCGATTCGGATGGAGATCCGCAGCCCCGGCGACGGCCTCTGGAAGGAAGTCGACTTCGGCGGCGGGCCGCCGGAATCGGTCACATCCATCCGCGACTTCGACGTGCCGAGCACGACCGCGGCCGGCACCTACCGGATCGGGAGGATCCGACTCGAAGACGTGGCCGGCAACGTCTCGATAGTCGAAACGACAGAGCTGCGGGCGATGGAACTGCCGATCGGCTTCACCGTCTACGAAGGGCCGGATCTCACCGCGCCGCGGCTCGTGTCCTTCTCCCCGAGCCCGTCGATCGCCGACACCTCGAAAGGTGCGGTGCGGATCAACCTCACCGTCGCCGCCAACGACGCGGCCTCCGGCGTGCGTGCGGTCTGGGTCGAGCTGGTCCCGCCCGAATGGCAGGAAGGGGACGGCGAAGGGCTCTACGTCGAGCTGGGGGTCCTCGCCGCCGGCGATTCCTCGAACGGGGTCTGGAAGGGCTCCTTCGACCTACCGGCGCATTCCTCGCCCGGCGACTACAGGGTCCGGCAGGTGGTCCTCTACGACAACGAAGGTAATCCCGGCGACTACGACACGGCGGCACTGCAAGCGCTCAAATCGCAGACCGCCGTGACCCAGACGGGCGCCGGCGACACGATGCCTCCGGAGATCGCCGACGTCGCGATCCAGACGCCCGTCCTCCATGCCGAAGCCGGCGACAACGTGCTCATCGTCGACACCCGGGTGAAAGACGACCTCTCCGGCGCCGGGGTGCTCGGAGAAGGGTTCGCAAAGCTGGGCATCACCTTCAAAGGCGTGGGCATCCCGTTCCCAGGGGCGGGCTGGGGCCCACCTGTCCTGCGCTCGGGCACCCGGACGGATGGCGTCTGGCGCCACGAAATCGCGCTCGGCCAGGCAGCCGGCTTCGGCGAATATCGCATCGACAGCGTCGAAGCCGCCGATTTGGCCGGCAACCGTGCCTACCTGAGCGGAGCAGCACTCGAAGCCGAAGGCTGGGACCTGACCTTCGAGAACCTGCCCTGAGGCGTTCGCCTGGCTGCTGGCATACCGCCTAGGGTGGCCTACTGCTACCAGGAGGGACCAACCGTGCTTTTCGTAGGACTTGGCTTCGTTTATCTCGTGCTTCTCGTCGTGCTTGGCGTCAAAACGTTCAAAAACAAGCACTACATCCTGTTCGGCCTCGGTTTCATCATCCCGGTGCTCTGGATCATCGGGGCGATCATGCCTCCCAAGGGCATGTCGCACGTCGATGCGATCTACGCGCAGCGAAACGAGAAGGGCTAGGAGCGATTCGGCTTCATCGTGAACTTGGCGACGACCAGAGCCAAGACCAGGACCGCGGTGACCGCGTTGGCGGCCGTCACCGCGAGGTCTGAGCGCAGCACCCCGTAGACGACCCAGGCGAGGGTCCCCAGCCCGAAAATCAGAAGCCAGGCCGCCGAGAGGTCGCCGGCGTGGCGCGTGCGAAGGGTCCGGACCACCTGGGGTAGGAAGCTCAGCGTCGTGCAGGCTCCGGCGAAGAGTCCGAGGGTCGTCATGGGCGCGGCAGCGTAAAGCCCCACAACAGAAAACGCCCCTCCGGGAAGGAGGGGCGCAATCTGGGGTTACTACAGGGAGGAGAGATATGTATCTCTATATATGTGGATCTGTGGGAGGTAGGCCCGGACCTGATGTGCCGCCGGTGCGATCATTGTGGGAAGCAATGACGCTATTTTGACGGCGCGGAACCGAGCCAAAAAGTCTTGGTACTTGCTCCTTATCGTCCTCCTGAACAAATCCTTGAACGAGAATACGAACGTATGTGCGATTCGTGTGTGATTCGGGTCACAGTAGGCATTTCCTGGGTATTTCCCCTGCGATCCACTGAACTTCGGGAAGCATTCTACCCAAAATTAAGCATCAGGTAAACCGCCACTTCCGTTCGCGTAAAAATTCCGGCCCTCCGCCGCTACCGTTGACGCGGTGAAGCGGACTCGGATAGACGCGGCGCTTGCCGAGCGGGGCCTGTTCCCGTCGCGCAACGCAGCCGCCGGGGCGATCCGGGCGGGCGAGGTGCGGATCGGCGTCGATGGCCCGGTCGCGCTTCGCCCCAGCCAGCTGGTCGAACCCGAGACCGAGCTGATCGTCGACGCGGGACCGCGATTCGTCTCGCGCGGGGGGGTCAAGCTCGAGAACGCGTTGGACGCGCTGGCGATCGACGTCGCCGGCCGCGAGTGCCTTGACGTCGGCGCCTCGACCGGAGGTTTCAGCGACTGCCTGCTCCAGCGCGGAGCCGCCCGCGTCGCCGCCGTCGACGTCGCCTACGGCCAGATCGCGCAGAGCCTGCGCGACGACCCCCGGGTCACCGTGATCGAGCGCCTCAACGCCCGCGAGCTGACTCCGGCCGACCTGCCCTTCGCCGCCGGCCTCGCCGTGATCGACGTCTCCTTCATCTCGCTCGCCAAGGTGATGCCGGCCGTCGCTTCCTGTCTCTCGCCGGAGGGCGACCTGCTGGCGATGGTCAAGCCGCAGTTCGAGCTCGGCCGTGAGCGGGTCGGCAGGGGCGTCGTCCGCGACGCCGGCGACCGCCGCGAGGCGGTCCTGGGGGTGGCCGAGGCCGCAGTCCAGTGCGGCTTCTCGATCCGCGGGTTCGCCCCCTCGGGCCTGCCGGGGCCGAAGGGCAATCTCGAGACCTTCGTCTGGTGCTCGCGCGCCGGGGACTCGATCGACGATTTCGAGGCGACCCTGGTCGAGGTCGGCGCATGAGCAAGACAGCGGCGCTGATCAGCCACTCGCACCCGCCGGCGGCCACCGAGGCGGTGCGGATCGCCTCCCGGGTCGCGGCCGAGGCGGGCTGGCGGCTGATCGCGACCCCGGGCGAGCTCTCCAAGCACGGCGAGGCCGCGGCGGGCGTCGAGGAAGCGGACCTGCCGGCGAGCGAGGTCGACCTCTGCCTGGTCCTCGGCGGCGACGGCTCGATCCTCTTCGCGCTGCGCCGCTTCGCCCGCAGCGGAGTTCCGATCTTCGGCGTCAACTTCGGCACCGTCGGCTTCCTCGCCGCGGTCGAGCGCGACGAGGCCGAGGAGGGCATCAGGCGTGCCTTGGCCGGGGAAACGGAGGAGATCGAGCTGCCCGGGCTCGAGCTGGAGATGGACGGCAGCCTGGTCGCGGTCAACGACGTCAGCTTCAGCCGCCGCCCTCAGGACCGGGTGGCCGAGCTCAGCTACAGGATCGCCGGCGAGGAGGTGGGCCATGTCCGCTGCGACGGCCTGGTCGCCGCCACCCCGGTCGGCTCAACCGGCTACAACCTCGCCAACCAGGGCCCGATTCTCGCCTGGGGGGTCGCCGGCTACGTGGTCAGCTATATCTCGCCGCACTCGCTGACCGCGCGGGCGCTCGTCGTCGCCCCCGAAGACGTCCTCCACATCGGCAACGCCGCGGGGCGCGAGCCGGTCGACGTCGCCGTCGACGGCGATCTGGTCGGCTCGCTGGAGCCGGGCTCGGCGCTCGAGGTCCGTTTCGTAGACCGTGTCTCGACCCTCGCCCAGCTGCCCGGGACCAGCTTCTACCAGCGTATCCGCGAGAAGTTCGGCCACTTAGCCGTCTGAGAAGCCCGGGTCGGCGCATTCCGGCGTCCTCGGTCGCTCGGGTGCGGTGCACGCTTCTCTCCCTGTGTCCTTGAACTGCTTGGCCCGGACTCCTCAGCCGAGGGATGGGGTTGTTTAGGGTTGCGCCGATGGAGCGCAAATGGTGGACATTGCTGCTGGTCTCTGTCGCGACTTTCATGCTGCTGCTCGACGTCACGATCGTCAACGTCGCGCTGCCGGACATCCAGCGCGAACTCGGCGCCAGCCTCTCGAGCCTGCAGTGGGTCGTCGACGCCTACTCGCTGATGCTCGCGGCCTTCCTGCTCACCGCCGGCTCGCTCGGCGACCGGCTCGGCAGGCGCCGTGTCTTCACGATCGGCTTCGGCGTCTTCACCTTCGCTTCGTTCCTCTGCGGGATCTCCGACGACCCGACCCTGCTCAACCTCGCCCGTGGCCTCCAGGGGATCGGCGGGGCCGGGATGTTCGCGACCTCGCTGGCGCTGATCGGCCAGGAGTTCCACGGCAAAGACAGGGCGACGGCGTTCGGGGTCTGGGGTGCCGTCGTCGGCGGCGCGGTCGCGATCGGCCCGCTGGTCGGCGGGGTGATCACCGAGAACCTCGGCTGGGAGTGGATCTTCTTCGTCAACGTGCCGATCGGGATCGTCGCGATGGTCCTCACCGAGCGCCAGATCGTCAACGTCTTCGCCGACGAACCCGAACCGATCGACGTCCCCGGCCTGGTCACCTTCTCCAGCGCGCTGTTCCTTCTGATCTTCGGCCTGATCCGCGGCAATCCCGAGGGCTGGGGCAGTCCGCTGATCGTCGCCTGCCTCGGCGGCGCCGTGGTGCTGCTCGGGGCCTTCATCGCGATCGAGCGCCGCACCAGGTACCCGATGCTCGACCTGACCCTGTTCCGCAAAGCCGCCTTCAACGGGGTCTCCGGGGTCGCCTTCTGCCTCTCCGCGGGGATGTTCGCGATGTTCCTCTACCTGACGATCTACATGCAGGGCGTGCTCGATTTCTCGCCGCTCGAGGCTGGCCTGCGGTTCCTGCCTCTGACCCTGCTCGGCTTCATCGTCGCGCCGATCTCCGGGGCTCTCTCCAACCGGATCCCGATCCGCTTCCTGCTCGGCGCCGGCCTGGCCCTGGTCGGGGTCGGGCTGCTGCTCATGCACGGGGTCTCGATCCACTCCGAGTGGACGACCCTCCTGTTCGGCTTCCTGATCGCGGGCATCGGCATCGGCACCGCGAACCCGGGCATCGGCCAGGCCGCGATCGCCGTCGTGCCGCCGGAGAAATCCGGGATGGGCTCGGGCATCAACACGACCTTCCGCCAGGTCGGGATCGCCACCGGGGTGGCGGCGCTCGGGGCGATCTTCCAGTCCCGCATCGACTCGAAGCTCAGCACCCTGCTGCCGCACGCGCCCGACGGGCTCGGCGAAGTCGTCGCATCGAGCGGGTCGCGAGGCGTCGCTGCCCTTCAACTGCCACCGGCACTCCACGTCAAAGCGGTTCATGCCGCCGACGTCGCCTTCGTCAGCGGCTTCAACGAGGTCATCCTGATCGCCGCGATCGTCTCCTTCATCGGCGCCATCTTCGGCGTCGTGCTGGTCCGCTCGAAGGACTTCGTCCAGCACACCGGGGGCCAGTAGGTCCGGTCCCGTTGCTACACAGGTCTGGATGCTGCGCGAGCTCCGGATCGAGAACCTTCTGTTGATCGAGCGCGCCGAGCTGCGGCTCGGCGAGGGGCTCAATGCGATCACCGGCGAGACCGGCGCCGGCAAGACGGTCCTGGCGCACTCGCTCGACCTCCTGATGGGCGGCAAGGCGCGTTCGCAGATCGTCCGCCCGGGGGCCGAGGAGGCCTGGGTCGAGGGCGTGTTCGACCTGCCCGAGGGGCTGCTCGAGGATCCCGAGCTGGCGGAGCTTGCCGAGCGCCTGCCCGAGGGCGCCGAGGAGGTCGTTCTCGGCCGCCGGGTCTCGGCGGCCGGCAGGACCGGTGCCTTCGTCGCCGGCCGCGCCGCCTCCGCCGCCGACCTGAAGCTGTTGGGCGGCCGCCTGCTCGCCTTCTACGGCCAGCACGAGCACCGCAAGCTGACGATTGCCTCCTCGCAGATGGAGGTCCTCGACGGCTTCGCCGGTGCCGGTCACCTGGCCCTGCGCAAGCGCTACCGCGACGCGAATGAGCAGTGCCGCCGGCTCGAGGCCGAGCTGGCCGAGCTGCGGGAGCGCGACGGTAGCCGCGAGCGCGATCTCGACCTCTACCGCTACGAGCTCTCCGAGATCGAGGAAGTCGGGCCGGACCCCGCCGAGGAGGCGGAGCTCGGGGCCGAGCGCGAGCGCCTGCGCCACGCGGAGGGATTGCGCGAGGCGGCCTCGGGGGCTCACGCACTGGCAGCCGGGGTCGACGAGGACGGCGGTGGGGTGGTCGGCGCGCTGGCTCAGGCCGAGGCACAGCTACAGGCGGTCTCCGGGGTCGACCCGGAGCTCGACTCGATGTCCGAGCGGCTCGCGGCTGTCTCGGTCGAGCTCGGCGATCTTGCCGCCGGCCTGCGCGATCACGCCGACCTGCTCGAGGCCGATCCCGCCCGGCTCGCCCAGGTCGAGGAACGCCTCGACACGATCGACAGGCTGCGGCGCAAGCACGGAGGCTCGGTCGAGTCGGTGCTGGCCCACGCCGAGCGCTGCCGCGCGGAGATCGGGCGGCTCGAGGGCGCCGAAGGGCGTGGGGCGGAGGCGGAGGCGGCCCTGGCCGCGGCCGAAGCTGCCCGCCGCGAGTTGGCCGAGAAGCTGAGTCGTGGGCGCGCCAAGGCCGCCCCGCCTCTGGAAAAGCGGGTGGCCGAGGCGCTCGACGGGCTGGCCATGCCGGGGGCGACGCTCGAGGTGGTCCTCGAGCCGATCGCCGACGGCTTCGGACCGGGTGGGGCGGAGTCCGTTGAACTTCGGGTTGCCCCGAACCCGGGAATCGATCCGGCGCCGTTGCGTGACGCCGCCTCGGGCGGTGAGCTCTCGCGGGTGATGCTGGCGCTCAGCGGCCTCGGTGCCGGGGGACGCGACGAGACGTTGGTCTTCGACGAGATCGACGCCGGGGTCGGCGGCAAGACGGCGCGGGTGGTCGGCGAGCGCCTGCGGGCGCTGGGCGACGGCCGCCAGGTGATCTGCATCACCCACCTGCCGCAGGTCGCCTCCCTGGCGACCACGCACTTCAGGCTCGAGAAGGAGCTCGACGCCGATCCCGCAAGGGCGACGGTCGAGCGGCTCGACGGCGAGGCTGTGGTCGAAGAGATCGGCCGCATGCTCGGCGGTGGCTCCGGGGCCGCCGCCAGCCATGCCCGCGAGCTGCTCGAAGTTGCCGCTGCCTGAGCCGTTCCTTTCGCTTGCCAGAGCGGATAACCTGAGCCGGTGGCAACCGCCAGTCGTCGTCGCTTTCCTGCGCTCCTGTCCCGTCGGAACGGCGCGGCCGGGGACGAGGCGATCGAGGGCTCGGCTCGCCTCGGCCGCAAGACGAAGGACCTGGTCAAGCGGCTGACCCCCGATGACGTCGCCGTCATCGACCACCTCAACATCGACAACATCGCCGCCGAGGAGCTGATCGCGACCGGCGTCGGGGCCGTCCTCAATGCCTCCGAATCGAGCAACGGCGGCTACCCGAACGCCGGGCCGCTCCTGCTCGCCCGAGCTGGCGTGACCCTGATCGACATCGAGCGCGGCGACCCCTTCGAGCAGTTGCGCGACGGCGAGCGGCTGCGCATCGAGGGAGGCGCGATCTTCGGCGCCCGCGGCGAGGAGATCCTCCACGGGCGCGTCCTCGACGCCGCCGACCTCGAGCGCCAGCTCGACCTGCAGCGCGAACGGGTCGACGAGGCTCTTGCCGACTTCGCCGAGAACACGGTCGCCCACGTGCGCGGGGAGACCGACCTGCTGACCGGGAGCGTGCGCTTTCCGGCGACCAAGGCGGTATTCCGCGACCGCCACGTCCTGATCGTCGTCCGCGGTGACCGCCACCGCCGTGACATCAAGGCGCTGCGCGCCTACATTCGCGATGTACGGCCGATCGTGATCGCGGTCGACGGCGGCGCCGACGGCGCCCTCGAAGAGGGTTTGAAGCCCGACCTGATCCTCGGTGACATGGACTCGGCGAGTGATCGGGCGCTGTCCTGCGGGGCCGAGCTGATCGTCCACGCCTACCCCGACGGCCGCGGCGCCCCCGGCCGCGAGCGACTTCTGGGGATGGGCCTCGACCACGAGATCGTCCCAGCCGCCGGCACCAGCGAGGACGTCGCGATGCTGATGGCCTTCGAGAAGGGCGCCGACCTGATCGTCTGCGTCGGTGCCCACTTCAACCTGGTCGAGTTCCTCGACCGCAAGCGCGGCGGCATGTCCTCGACCTTCCTGACCCGCCTTCGGATCGGCGAGAAGCTCGTCGACGCGAAGGGCGTGAGCCGCCTGTACAACCCGGGATCGGCGTTCGGGCCGGTCGCCCTCTTCATCGCCGCGTTCATCGTCCTGCTGGTGATCGTGATCGCGACCTCGCCGGCGCTCAGTGACCTCGCCGACCTGCTCTGGCTGAAGGTCAAGATCTGGCTGGGGATCGGCTAGCGGCGACGCCAGCGCCGGGCCCTGCCGCTGATCGCATCTAGGCTTCGCGCCGATGGGTTACAGCGCGCGCTACCACGCGGTGTCCCTGATCGCGGTCTTCCTGGCCATTGCGATCGGGATCTTGATCGGCGCCGAGTTCGGCGGCGACACGCTGAACAGCACCCGCAAGAACCTCGAGCACAGCCTGACCGGCAACCTCCAGGACGCCCGCGACAGGGCCGACCAGCTCGGCGGAGAACTGGGGCGCGCCAATGAGTTCGCCGACCGCGTGTACCCGGTCCTGGTCCGCGGCCAGCTGGAAAAGAAGCGGATCGGCCTGATCGCCCTCGGCGGCCTGCCGGGCAACGTCTCGGGGTCGATCGAGGAAGCGCTGGCGCCGACCGGCGGCCACCTGGTCGGTGTCGGCGTCGTCCGTGAGCCCGTGGACCTGCGCGGGCTCGCCGGGGACCTCTCGAAAACCCGCTTCTCCGAAGTCGCCGCCGACCCCGACGCCCTGACCGCCTTCGGGGTCGGGGTGGGCCGGCAGGTCGTCAAAGGGGGCAACCTGATCGACAAGGCCCGGGGCCACCTCTTCTCACGCGCGTCGGGCAACTTCGGCAACCTCGACGGCGTCATCGTCGTTCGCGATCAGCCCGAAGAAATGGGCCCGGTCCAGCGGGCCAGCGCAGGCGCGCTGGAGTCGGGCCTGATCGGCGGGATCGTCGCCACCAAGGCGCCGGCGGTCGGGGTCGAGGACAGCGAAGCCGAACCTTCCTCGGCCTCGTTCTTCCAGGGCAACGACCTGACCAGCGTCGACGACGTCGATCTCGTCGCCGGCAGGCTGGCGACGGTCTTCGCGCTGCTCGGCGCCGAGGGCAGCTTCGGGGTGAAGGGCAGTGCCGACCGGCTGCTCCCGGACCTGCTCGCTCCGAAATCGGAATGAGCGGGGGTTCCGGCACCTGGGTCGGGTTCCCGGTCGCGATCGCGGTGGCGCTGCTGGTCGTCCCGGCGGGGGTCCGCGGCCTGCTCGACGCCGGGCTCACCCGGCAGAACTTTCGCGGGGCGGTGCTCGCCTTTCCGCTGGGCGCGGTGCTGGCGACCGCAGCGCTGGTCGCCCTGGCGCCGCTGGCGTTCCTCAACGACCGCGGCGACCTCGACCTGCTCGACCCCGAACTGAGCCGCTGGATTCCCTACCTACTGGGGGTCGTCTTCCTCGGCTTTCTCGACGACTCCCTGGGGCGTGGCGAGAGCGCCGACTCTCCCCGCGGCTGGCGCGGCCATGCAAGAGCGCTCGGCGAAGGGCGGCTCTCGACCGGCGCGATCAAGGCGATCGGCGCCGTCGCCCTCGCCGCCTACGTGGTCTCCGGCCGCGGGCTCGAATCGTGGCGCTACCTGGGTGACGTCGCGCTTCTCGTCCTCGCCACCAACCTCTTCAATCTCTTCGACCTGCGCCCGGGGCGGGCCGAGAAGTGCCTGGCGCTGCTCGCGGCGGGACTCTGCGTCGGCGCCTGGACCTGGGCCCCGATCGAGCTGCTCGGGATCTTCGCCGGCCCGGTCCTGGTCGGCGTCTGGTTCACCTTGCGTGAGCGGGCGATGCTCGGCGACACCGGTTCGAACCTGGTCGGGGCGATCGCCGGGGTCTGGTTGTTGACGACGTTGGGAGGGACGGGGCGGCTCATCGCCCTCGCGGTGGTCACGGCAATGACCATTTTCGGAGAGTTGAGATCGATCTCGGCGACGATCGAATCGATTCCGCCACTGCGCTGGCTAGACTCGCTAGGCAGAGAATGAGTAGAGCCAACACAGGGGACACGCGCTTCATCTTCGTCACGGGCGGAGTGGTCTCGGCTCTCGGAAAGGGGATCACCGCGGCGTCGATCGGCCGCCTCCTCGTCTCCCGCGGCTTCCGGGTCCAGCTGCAGAAGTTCGATCCGTACATCAACGTCGACCCCGGGACGATGAGCCCTTTCCAGCACGGCGAGGTTTTTGTCACCGAGGACGGCGCCGAGACCGACCTCGACCTGGGCCACTACGAGCGCTTCACCGACGAGAACACGTCGCGGGCCTCCAATGTCACCGCCGGCGCGATCTACAACTCGGTGATCAGGCGCGAGCGCCGCGGCGACTACCTCGGCGGCACCGTCCAGGTGATCCCGCACATCACCGACGAGATCAAGAACAAAATCCTGATCGTCGCCGAGTCGCAGTCGGTCGATTTCGTCATCACCGAGATTGGCGGCACCGTCGGCGACATCGAGTCGCTCCCGTTCCTCGAGTCGATCCGCCAGCTGTACACGGACCTCGGCTCGAAGCGGAGCATGTTCATCCACCTGACCCTGGTGCCCTACATCGGTCACGCCGGCGAACTGAAGACGAAGCCGACCCAGCACTCGGTCAACGAGCTGCGCCGCATCGGGATCCAGCCGCACGCCCTGGTCTGCCGCTCCGAAGGCCGCCTCGGCCGCGAGATCCGGGAAAAGATCGCCCTCTTCGCCAGCCTTCCGACCGACAGCGTGATCTCCGCACACGACGTCGACAACATCTACAAGGTGCCGTTGGTCTTCCGCGCCGAAGGGGTCGACGACATCGTCCTCGACCACTTCGGGGTCGAAGCACCGCCGCCCGACCTGGCCGAGTGGGAGGCGATGGTGCGACGCGCTGGCGCCGCCGAGGGCCGGGTGAAGATCGCCCTGGTCGGCAAGTACGTGCAGCTCGCCGACGCCTACAAGTCGGTGATCGAGGCGCTCGAGCACGGCGGAATCCACCACGGCGTCGAGGTCGACGTCGAGCTGATCGACTCCGAGGACTTCGAGCCGGAGCGGCTCGAGGACGCCGACGGGATCCTCATCCCCGGCGGCTTCGGAGAGCGCGGCATCGAGGGCAAGGTCGCGGCGGCGCGGATCGCCCGTGAGCGGTCGATCCCCTATCTCGGGATCTGCCTCGGCATGCAGATCGGCGTGGTCGAGTACGCCCGCACGGTCGCCGGCATGGAGGGCGCCAACTCCGCTGAGTTCGACCCCGAGACGCCCTATCCGGTGGTCGACCTGCTTCCCGAGCAGAAGGAAGTCTCGGACATGGGAGGAACGATGCGGCTCGGTGCCGACCCGGTCAAGCTCCACGAGGGGACCCGGGCACGCGAGATCTACGGCGAGGCCGTCATCTACAAGCGGCACAGGCACCGCTACGAGGTCAACAACCAGCTGCGGCGCCGGCTCGAGGACGAGGGCCTGGTCTGCGGGGGCACCTCGCCGGATGAGCGCCTGGTCGAGATGATCGAGCTCCCCGACCACCCCTTCTTCGTCGCCTCGCAGTTCCACCCGGAGTTCAACTCGCGCCCGAACCGCCCCGAGCCGCTCTTCCGCGAGTTCGTCGGCGCGGCCGCCCACCACGCCGGCGCCCGCCCAGTCGACGGCGCCGAGCTGCCGGAGTCCGAGGGCGAAGCGTCGGATGTGGCCGACGACAGCGACATCAGCATCCGCCACACCAACTGAGACAACGCCTCGCCTGAGCGCGGCGCGCGGCGTTCAGCGCCCAGCGGTCGCTATACGCTTCTCCCGTGGACCGGCTGCACGAGACCTTCATTCGTCTTTGCGAGATTCGCAGCCCGACCGGGGAGGAGCGCGAGGTCGCCGACACGATCGCGGCCGAGCTGCGCGCCCTGGGGCTCGAGGTCTCCGAGGACGACGCCGCCGGCCCGGCCGAGGCGGGGGCGGGCAACCTGCTCGCGCGGCTGCCCGGGACCGGCGAGCGCTGGATCACCTTCTGCGCGCACATGGACACGGTCCCGCACTCGGGGCTGGTCGAGGTGGTCGAGGACGAGGGCGTCTTCCGCAGCGCCGGCGAGACGATCCTCGGCGCCGACAACAAGGCGGCGGTCGCGGTCTTCATGGAGCTCGTCGCCAGGCACGCGGAGCGGCCGCCCCCGGTTGGCATCGAGCTGTTGATCACGGTCGCCGAGGAGCAGGGCCTGCGCGGCGCCAAAGCTTTCGACACCTCGTCGCTGCGCTCCGACGTCGGCTTCGTCCTCGATCACGCCGGCCCGGTCGGCGAGGTGATCGTGCAGACGCCGACCCAGCAGAAGATCCGCGCCGACTTCGTCGGGGTCGAGGCTCACGCCGGGATCCGGCCCGAGGACGGCAGCAACGCGATCGCCGCCGCCGCCGCGGCGATCTCGCGGATGGAGCTGGGCAGGCTGGACGAGGGGACCACCGCCAACGTGGGTGTGATTAAGGGCGGGACCTCGGGCAACGTCGTCCCGGGGCACTGCGGGATCGTCGCCGAGACCCGCAGCCTCGACGCCGACCGCGCGGCGGAGGTCGCGGGCAAGATGACCGAGGCCTGCGCCTGGGGCGCGAGCGAGCACGGCTGCGACGTCGACGTCCGGGTCGAAGAGCTCTTCCGCGGCTACGAGCTGCCGGGCGACTCGGCCGCCCTGGCGCTGGCCGAGGTCGGCCTGCGGGGCGCCGGCCTCGAGCCCGAGCGGGTCGCGATCGGCGGTGGCAGCGACGCCAACGCGCTGCGCCTCGACGGCTTTGACTGCGTCCTTCTCTCCAACGGGACCGATCTGGTCCACACCGCCGATGAGTTCGTGCCGGTGCGCAACCTCGACGTGATGCTCGAGGTCTGCGACGGGATCGTCGCCGCCGCCTCCGAGCCGGCTTCCGCCGGCGAGTGAGCGGCCGCCTGCAGCTGCGCCGCGGGGTCGTGGTCGCCGAGGACCCGCTGACCGTCGAGGTCGGCGGCGAGCATCGTCCCGCCTGGGCCGACGTCGCCCTGCTCGGCGAGATGCGCGAGGGCGACGAAGTCGTCGTCAACACCGTCGCGGTCGACCTCGGGCTCGGCTCGGGCGGCTTCGACGTCGTCCACGTCAACCTCAGCCGCGGCCTGGGCGCGGAGGCCGACGGCCGGGAGCACGTGATCAAGCTCAACTACACCTCGCTCCAGCACGCCGTGGGGCCGGTCGAGGAGGGAGTTCGGTCCGAGGGCGGCCGTGAGAACGGAGTCAAGTCGACCCCTGTTCTCGTCCTGCCGTTGCACGGACACCTGGCGCCTGCGGCCTGGGCTTTCGCGCAGGCGGGCGAAGGTGAGGCGCCGCTGCTCGGCTATGTGCAGAGCGGGGGCGGCGCGCTGCCGGGCGCATTCAGTCGGGATTTGGCCGAGCTGCGTGAGCGAGGCCTGCTGGCCGGACACGTCACCGCCGGCCCGTCCTACGGCGGCGAGCACGAGGCGATCTCGGTCGCAGGGGGGCTTCACGCTGCGGCCGTCCGGCTGGGGTGGGACGCGATCGTCGTCGGCCCCGGCCCGGGGATCATCGGCTCCGACACCGAGCTCGGCCACGGCGGCATCGCGGCGCTCGAGAACGCGCACTCGGCCCTTGCGATGGGTATGCCGACCCTGATCTCGCCGCGGCTCTCCTCGGCCGACCCGCGCGAGCGCCATCTCGGTCTGAGCCATCACACCCGCACGGCGCTCGCGCTGCTCCTGGCGCCGGTCGAGGTAGCGGTGCCCGCGGAGACCGCCGCGGACGGCGGACCGACCGGGACGCTCGCGCATTCGGAGGAGGCGAGGGCGGCGTTGGCCGATGCAGTGGAGGGGCGCCACGCCCTGGTCGAAGCCGCCGCCGACCTCGACGGATACCGGGCCTCCGGGCTTCCCACGAGGACGATGGGGAGGACGCTCGAGCAGGACCCGCTGTTCTTCGCCGCGGCGCTCGCCGCGGGTGCCGCCTTGCGCGGCAAGGGATGAGGCCCGCCCGGGAGAAGCACCTCGCATGGCCGTCGCGATCAAGCCTGCGCAGTCACCCGCACCCGGGGGCCCCGACGCCGGCAAGCGCTTCGAGGGGCTGGTCCTCGACTTCCTCTCCTACCTGGAGCTGGAGCGCGGGCTCTCCCGCAACACCCTCAACGCGTACCGCACCGACCTGCTCCAGTACGGCGAATTCCTCGCCGCGCACGACGCCGACGCGCTGACCGTCCGCCCGGCGGACATCGGCGAGTTCCTCGCCGAGCTGGCAACCGGCAACGGGCGCCCGCCCTGCTCCGCCTCGACCATCCACCGCAAGGCGGCCTGCCTGCGCTCCTTCTACAAGCACCTGCGCCGCGACGAGCTGATCGCCGATGACCCGACCGCCGTCCTGAGCGCGCCGCGGCGTGCCAAAAAACTGCCGCAGGTCCTCAACTACGCCGAGGTTCAGAAGCTTCTGGCATCGCCGAAGGGCGACGAGCCGACCAGCCAGCGCGACCGGGCGCTGCTCGAGGTGATGTACGCCTGCGGGCTGCGGGCCTCGGAGACAATCGGGCTCGAGCTTGCCGACATCGACCTGCGCCAGGGCTTCCTGCGGGCGCGCGGCAAGGGCTCCAAGGAGCGGCTGGTGCCGCTCGGCCGCAAGGCGATCGCCGCGATCAGCGTCTACCTGCGCGGCGGCCGGCCGAAGCTGGTCGGCGAACGACACGAGGCGGTGCTGTTCGTCAACTTCCGCGGCGGGCCGCTCAGCCGCCAGGGCCTCTACAAGATCGTCCAGCGCCACGCGCGCGCCGCCGGGCTCGGCGGCCAGATGAGCCCGCACACCCTGCGCCACAGCTTCGCCACCCACCTGCTGGCCGGCGGCTGCGACCTGCGCGCCGTCCAGGAGATGCTCGGCCACGCCGACATCTCGACCACGCAGATGTACACCCACCTCTCCGGCGAGCAGCTCCGCGACGTCTACTTCGACGCCCACCCCCGCGCCCGCGAACCCTGAGCCACCCGACTCCAGCGTCCGTCTCCTCGTTGAAGTCGCAGTTCGTCCCGCTATCCGGGAAGAACCGCGACCTCAATCGGGTAGAAAGGGGCGATGCCTGAGTTGCCCGAGGTCGAGACCGTCGCCCGTCAGCTCGAGCCGGAGCTCGAAGGGCGGACGATCGAGCGGCTCGAGGTGCTCGACGAGCGCTGGTGCAGGCCGGTTCGGCCGGTCGAGCTCGAGGCGGCGCTGGCCGGCCGCCGAATCGAGGGGCTCGGCCGGCGCGGCAAGTACCTGCTGCTGGCGCTCGATGGCGCGCAGACCCTGGTCATGCACCTGCGGATGACCGGCAACCTGGTTCTGTTCGAGGACGAGGAGACGATCGACCCCTCGGAGGGCATGCGCCTCTACGAGGGCGAGCGCTCGACCTCCGAGCGCCACCTTCGCGCCCGCTTCACGCTCGACGACGGCAGCCGGCTCTGGTTCACCGACCCCCGTCGCTTCGGCGAGGCCTTCCTGATCGACGACGCCGGCCTCGACGCCCGTTTCGCGCGGCTCGGGGTCGAGCCACTTTCCGCCGATTTCACCCCCGAGGCGCTCGGTGCGGCGGCGGCGGGGCGGGTTGTGCCACTCAAGTCTTTCCTGCTCGACCAGGCCCACATCGCGGGGGTCGGCAACATCTACGCCGACGAGGCCCTCTTCCGGGCTCGACTGCATCCGCTCTCTCCGGCCGGCTCGATGAAGCCCGAGCACTTGGAGGCCCTGCGCGACGGGGTGGTCGCCGCCCTCGAAGCAGGCCTCGAGCACGGCGGCGCCTCGATCGACGACTACCGCGACGGCCGCGGCGAGCAGGGCGAGATGCAGAACGAGTTCCTCGTCCACACGCGCGAGGGGGAGCCCTGCCCCCGGGAGGACGGGACGATCGCCCGGATCGTCGTCTCCGGCCGCTCCACCTATTACTGCCCCGCCTGCCAGGTGCGCCTGCGCAAGCGTCGCCGTCCGGCCCGCCGTTCAACCTGAAAGCGTGCCCGGAAAGACGGTCAAGACAGAGGCGGTGGTGCTGCGCAGCATTCGCTACGGGGAGGCCGATCGCATCCTCCACCTCTACTCGGCCGCCCGCGGCAGGGTGGGAGCGATCGCCAAGGGGGTCCGCAAACCGAAATCGCGCTTCGGCGGCCGCCTCGAGCCATTCTTCCGCCTCGACCTCGTCCTCCACGAAGGGCGCGGCGAGCTGCTCACGGTGACCAACGTGGCGACGATCGACGGCTATCCACGACTGCGCGCCTCGGCGGCGGCGCTCAACGCCGGCGCCCGCGCCTGCGACGCGGTCCTGCGCCTGCTCGACTCCGCCGAGCCGAACCGCCCCGCCTACAACCTGCTCTGCAGCTATCTCTCGCTGCTCGACGACCCGGCCGGGGAGCGGTCGAGCGGCCTGGAGACCGCGCTCTCCTTCCGCCTCAAGCTCGCCCTCGCCGCCGGTTTCTCGCCGGAGCTCGCCACCTGCGCCCGCTGCGGCGAGGCCGATCACCTGACCGGCTTCTCCGGCGCAGCCGGCGGGGTCGTCTGCGCGGCCTGCGAGGCGGGGTCGTTCGGGCTCTCCGAGGGGGCGCACCGATTCATGGTCGAGGCGCTCGCCAGGCCGCTCTCCGACGCGCCCTCCGCGGGCGAGCTCGAGCTGCGCCAGGTCGAGCGGGCGGTGGGCACGACACTCGAGCACCACGCCCACGTTCAGCTTCGTTCCGCCGCCTGAAGGGGGCGTCTAGGATCGGGTCGTGGAGGCAACGGCCAATCTCGAGGACAGGGTCCGAGCCTGGGAGGCCGAGTTCCTCTCTGAGCCGGCGACCCCGTCATATCCGGCGGAGCGCCTGGTCGAGGAGGCCGACAGTCCTCTGCGCACGCCCTTCCAGCGCGACCGTGACCGGATCGTCCACTCGAAGGCCTTCCGCCGCCTCAAGTACAAGACGCAGGTCTTCATCGCTCCCGAGGGGGACCACTACCGGACCCGCCTCACCCACACGCTGGAGGCCTGCGGGATCGCCCGCACGGTCGCCCGCGCGCTTGCCCTCAACGAGGACCTGACCGAGGCGATCGGCCTCGGGCACGACCTCGGCCACCCGCCCTTCGGGCACATCGGCGAGGAGGCCCTCGACACCGCCCTGCGGGCCCGCGGCGGCGAGGCCGGCTTCCGCCACAACGAGCACTCGCTGCGGGTCGTCGACGTTCTCGAGCGCGACGGGGCCGGGCTCAACCTCACGGACCAGGTGCGCGACGGCATCCTCAACCACACCGGCTCCAACCGGCCGGCGACGCTCGAGGGCCGGATCGTGAAGCTGGTCGACCGGGTCGCCTACATCAACCACGACATCGACGATGCGCTGCGCGCCGGCGTGCTGCGGCCGGAGGATCTGCCGACCGCGGAGATCGAGCTGCTGGGGCCGACCGGATCGACCCGGATCGACACCCTCGTCCGCGACATCGTCGAGCAGTCGACCGCCGCCGGTGACATCGCCCAGAGCGAGGAGGTCGGCGGCGCGATGCTGCGGCTGCGCAAGTTCATGTTCGACAACGTCTACCTCGGTGAGGCGGCCCTGCGCGAGCAGGCCCGGGTGCGGACCGCCGTGCGCTCGCTATTCGATCACTACATGGACCACCCCGAGGAGCTGCCCGAGACAGAGCCCGGCACCACGGACGGCCAGCGCGTCACCGACTACCTGGCCGGGATGACCGACCGCTTCTGCATCGCCCGCTTCACCGACCTGGTCGTGCCCGAGGCGTCGAGGTTCTGATGGCACTGATCTCCGCCGAGAGCCTGGAGCGGGTCAAGCAGACGGCCGACATCGTCGAGGTGATCTCCGCCCACACCGACCTTCGCCGTCAGGGTGTCCGCTGGGTCGGCCTCTGCCCGTTCCACGAGGAGCGGACCCCGTCGTTCTCCGTCGATTCCCAGGAAAAGCTCTACCACTGCTTCGGCTGCGGGGTCGGCGGCGACACGATCAAGTTCGTCGAGGAGAAGGAGGGGCTGAACTTCGCCGAGGCGGTCGAGCTGCTCGCCGACCGCTACGGGGTCGACCTCGAGCGCGAGCAGGAGGATCCGCGGGCCGAGGCGCGTCGCGCCCAGCGCCGGCGCCTGGAGCAGCTCCTCGACCGCACGGCCTCCTTTTACTCGAGCTTTCTCTGGGATGCCGAGGAGGCCGGCAAAGCGCGCGATTACATGGCCGAGCGGGGCCTCGGTGAGGAGGTCCTGCGTGCCTTCGGCGTCGGCTACGCCCCGAGCGCCTGGGACCAGGTCCTCCTGCGCGGGCAGCGAGCGGGGTTCAAGGTCGATGAGCTGCGCGGCGTCGGCCTGGTGCAGCGCGGCCGCAGCGGGGGCGAGTACGACCGCTTCCGCTCGCGGATCATGTTCCCGATCCGCGACCGACGCGGCCGCACGCTCGGCTTCGGCGGCAGGGCGATGCGCTCCGACCAGGGAGCCAAGTACGTCAACACCGCCGAGACCGACTTCTTCCACAAGAGCGAGATGCTCTACGGAATCGACCGCGCGAAGGCGGCGATCGCCAAAGCGGCGCGGGTCGTCGTCGTCGAGGGCTACACCGACGTTCTCGCCCTGCACCAGGCGGGGATCGAGGAGTCGGTGGGGGTGATGGGAACCGCGATCACCGAGGAGCAGGTCGCCGCGCTCTCCGGCATGGTCGAGGAGGTCGTCCTCGCTCTCGACGCCGACTCGGCGGGGCAGGAGGCGATGCTCCGCGCGCAGCGGGTCGCCGCCGGCCGCAAGATGCGGATCCGGGTCGCGGCGATGCCGGCGGGCGAGGACCCGGCCGAGATGATCGCCTCCGAGGGCGGCGCCGAGCGCTTCCGGGCGCTGGTCGAGGGGGCCGTTGAGTTGAGCGCCTTCCAGGTCGGACTCGTCCTCGAGCGCACCGACGTCGCCTCGCCAAGCGAGCGGGACCAGGCCCTCGCCGAGGTGGCGCCGATCCTTGCGGCAATGGGGGAGACCGCCTCCCGCGATGACCTGATCCGCCGGGTCGCCGAGCGGCTCGACCTCGAGCCGGCGATGGTCATGGGGCGGGTCACCGCGGCGCGACCGCTGAGCGGCGGCCAGGGCGAGGCCGCGGCGGCGCCGCGGCCGACCGCCCCGTCCCGGCCCCGCGCCGGCGGCGGCGAGCTGACCTCGAGGGAAAGGCGTGAGCGGGCCCTGCTGGCGATGTGCATCGCCCTGCCGGAGGAGGGCAGCGAGTATCTGGAGCGGCTCAGCGAGGCGCACCTCTCGCCGCTCGGAGGGCGGGCGCTCGCCTGGATTCGAAAGCACCCCACGGACCTCGCCTCGAACCTGCCCCAGGACGACGACGAGCTCGCCGGGCTGATCGCCGAACTGGTGATCGTCGCCGGCGATGAGCCCGCCTCGACCAGCGCGATGGAGCTCAACTTCCTGTTGCTGGAGCAGCGCCGGCTCGAGGCCGAGATCTCGGCTGCGGGCGAGGCCGACGACTACGAGCGCCGCGCCTCGCTGAGCCGCGAGCGTGCCGCGCTGGTCGAACGCATCGCCCATACGGAGCGAGTCGGCTAAATTCCTCCGGTCGATCCGGGGTAGCTCAATGGTAGAGCGCACGACTGTTAATCGTGATGTTGTGGGTTCGAGTCCCACCCCCGGAGCTTTCATGGCCTGAGCGCAAGTCGCTCGACCAGCTCCGCGCCGCGCTCGGCGCCGTCGTTTTCCCGGCCCCAGGCTGCCAACTCGCCGGCCCGTCGGGCGAAGGCCGGCTCGTCCAGCATCTGCCTGGTCGCCCAGCGCAGGGGCGCCGGACGGCACAGGCGCCAGGGCAGGGAGAGGCCGGCGCCGGCCCAGGCGACCCGCATCGCGGTCTCGCTCATGTCGCCGACGATCGGCGAGATCAGCACCGGGGTGCCGGCGCCGAGCGCCCGCGCGACGGTGCCGTGGCCGCCGTGAGAGATCACCAGGGAGGCGGCGGGCATCAGTTGGCTGTAGCTGAGCCAGTCGACGAGGACGGCGTTGGCGGGCACGTCGATCGGGCTCTGCGGTCGAACGTGGTTGGTGGTCGCGACGATGCGCACCGGCTCCTCGGCCAGGGCGGCGAGCGCGGTCCGCACCAGGTGGTTCCCCGAGTCGTGGGCGGTGCTCGGCGCGACCAGGACCAGCGGGTCGTCCCCCGGTGGCAGCTCGATCTCGGCGTGGGGCTGCTCGAAGGTCATCGGCCCGGTCACCTCGACCCCGGCCGGCCATCGCCGCGGGTACTCGAGCTGAGGGAAGGTGCCGACCAGCGCCAGGTCGGGGCTGATGCCGCCGTGGAAGCGCTGCAGGGGCGGCAGGCCGAGGCGGGACCGCTGGGTGTTGAGGTCGCGGCGGCCGTGCTCGAGGCCGATGTTCAGCGCCCGCGTCCCGGCCTTCCATACACCGCGGCCGACCGGCGTTCGCGGCGGCCGCAGCCCGATCGCGAAGAAGGGCAGGCCGGACTCGACCACCGGGTAGATGTGGGGGATCAGGGTCGCCAGCGGGATCTCCGCCTTCTCGGCGGCGAGCGCCGGCGCCAGGGTGAGGATGTCGCTGACCACCGCGTCCGGGCGCATCTCCGCGAGCATCGGCAGTAGGGCCTGCGCCGCCTCGGCCGCGTGGTTGCCGTCGTCGGACTCGGGGTCCGGGGGCGGGAACATCCGGTATTCCTCGGCGGCGGTGAAGCCGAGGCCCGCCCCCTCGACCGCGGCGCGGCGTTCCTCCCAGGTCTCGACCACGACCTCGTGGCCGCGCCCGGCGAGGGCTCGGCCGAGGGCGATCGCGGGGAAGACGTGCCCGGCGTCGCCGAAGGCGGCGAGCAGCAGGCGCAGGCCGGCGGGCCGACTCACCGCGGCTCTAGGGCCCGCCGATTCCCTCGCCCGGGCGGGTGAAGACGATCTCCGGGACGTGGCAGTAGCGCGAGGTGCGCAGCAGGAATCTGACCGCCTCGCCGATGTCCTCGGGCCGGATCATCTCCTCGCCCGGCACCTGGCCCTTCGCGAACTCGGTCATCGCGGTGTCGACGAAGGCAGGGGCGAGGGCGGTGCACTGGACGCCGTGCTCGCCGGCCTCGCGGTGGGTCGCTTCGGTGTAGTTGATCACCGCCGCCTTGGTGGCCCCGTAGATCGAGAGCCAGCCCTGGCCCATTTTGCCGGCGATCGAGGCGGTGTTGACGAGCAGTGCCTTGCCGTGCTCGGCGCCCGCCTCGCGAAGCATGGGCAGGCCCTCGCGCGTGCCGATGATCAGCGCCCGCAGGTTGACGGCGAGCTGCATGTCGAGGTGTTTGGTCTGGATCTCGGCCATCGGCGCGCCGATCCCGACGCCGGCGTTGTTGACCAGGGCGTCGAGGCGGCCGTACGCCTCGCGGTGCTTGGCGAAGACCGCGACCAGCTCATCCTCTGAAGTCATGTTGGCGGGGACGGCCAGAACCTCGAGCCCGTCGGCTCGCAGGCTCTCGGCGGCCTGCTCGAGCTTCTCCGGCCGCCGCGAGGCGATCGTCAGCGCGTAGCCTTCCTCGCCCAGGGTCCGGGCGATCGCCAGGCCGATGCCACTCGATGCTCCGGTGATCAATGCCGCTCGCTCCGCCACGGTCCCTCCTTGTGCTCGCCCTCGGGGTCGCGGCCACCCTATATCTCCCCTCAATAACATGGGGAGATGCGCCTGGGCCAACTGATCCGTGCTTGCGGCTGCTTGCTGGCGGCCGCCCTCCTGCTCGCCGGCTGCGGCAGCTCCGACGACGCGACCGGAGGCTCGGGCTCGGCCGAAAGTCGCCCGGCGCCGCCGAAGAGCGAATTCCCCAAAGCTGACGGCAAATCCCTGGCGGAAGTGCTCGAATCGGCTCAGCCGGCCGAACTCGTCGTCTCGCCGGCGGCGAAAGTCTTCAACACCGGCAAGAACCGCTTCCCCTTCGGCGTCTTCCACAAGGACGGCACGCAGGTCTCCGACGCCGACGTCGCGCTCTACTTCGCGAAGGTCCCGACGGTCGACGAGGAAGTCGAAAACGAGGAAGCCAAGGGCGCCGACGCCCGCGCCGAAATCAAAGCTCTCGAAGAACCGGCGACCGGCCCCTTCCCGGCGCGCCTCGAAAGCATCGAGACCGAGCCCGCCTTCCGGGCGGAGACGACCACCAGCGACCCGCACGCCGCGACCGCCGTCTACGTGACCGAAGTCGATTTCCCGAGCAATGGCGAGTGGCGCATCGCGGCGGTGCTCAAGGAAGGGGACCAACTCTCGGCGACGCTCCTCCCGAGCGCGATCGTCGGCGGCTCCCCCCGCGTGCCCAAGGTCGGCGAAAAGGCCCCGTTGATCCACACGCCGACCGCCGAAGACGTCGGCGGCGACCTTTCGCAGATCACCACCCGGATCCCGCCCGACACCCAGAACAAGGTCGACTACGCGGACGTCCTTGGCAAGGAACCGATCATGCTCTTGTTTGCGACCCCCCAGTTCTGCCAGAGTCGGGTCTGCGGCCCGGTCGTCGACGTGGCCGAGCAGGTCAAGCAGCAGAACGAAGGCGACGCGGCTTTCATCCACATGGAGATCTACAACGAAAACGACCCGAACAAGGGGACCCGGCCTCAGGTGCGCGCCTTTCACCTGCCCAGCGAGCCCTGGCTGTTCGCGATCGACAAGTCCGGAACCGTGGTCGATGTCGTCGAGGGAGCCTTCGGCGTGGAGGAAATGGAACGTGCGTTGGCGAAGGCGACGGGCGAATGAGCCCCAGCAAAAAATCTGAGAAAAAACCGGAGCCCGCAGAGCCGGATCCGAAACTGCTCGCTTCCTTCGCCGAGGAGGCGCGCCGCCGCTGTGACGTGATCTCCGCCGGGCTGGCGACCGAGACGACCGACTTCGAGACGATGCGCGCCGAAGCTCATGCCTTGAAGGGCACCGCGGCGGTGGTCGGGCTCAGGCGTCTGGCCGAGCTGGCCGGACTGATGGAATCCGACCTCGCCGAAGCTAAGAAGACCGGCCTCATTCGCGGCGGGCGCAGCCACCAGATCGCCGAAGCCGCCAAGGCCCTTGCCGAGGGCGCCTCCGCGGCGGCCGAGGGCAAGGAAGAGCCGCCCGACGTCGGCCGCTCGCTCGCTCAGCTCTTCAGCGCCTAGCCCATGGCCGGCAAGGAGCTCTACACCGCCGAGGCCCACGTCACCGGCGGCAGGGTGGCCGGCCACGGACGTAGCTCTGACGGCGCCCTCGAGGTGGACCTTCGGGCCCCGGTCGAGGCCGGCGGCGAGGGCGGTGGGACGAACCCCGAGCAGCTCTTCGCGGTCGGCTACGCGGCCTGCTTCGAGAGCGCCCTGGGCGCGGTCGCCCGGCGTCAGAAGCTCGAGGCCGGCGACGTCGAGATCGATTCCAAGGTGAGCCTCGTCACCGGTGAAGAACGCAGCTTCACGCTCAAGGTCGGCCTCGCCGTCAGCCTGCCCTCGATCGGCGACGACGAGGCGGTCGAGCTGGTCCGCGCCGCCCACAAGGTCTGTCCTTACTCGAACGCGACTCGCGGCAACATCGAGGTGGACCTGAGCGCCAACGGCGTGCCTGTCGGCGAGTAACGGCGCCAAGATTCCTGCACGATCAAAGTGGGCGGTGGATTGACCCGATACGCGGGACATGACCAATCTCGTCCGCAGGCTTCAATCGAGTGAGTCCGGCTTCTCCCTGATCGAGCTGCTCGTGGTGATGCTGATACTCGGCGTCCTCGCGGCGATCGCCCTGCCCGCCTTCTTCAACCAGCGCGAAAAGGCAGGCGACTCGAAGGCCAAGGAGTACGCGCACTCTGCGCAGGTCGCGATGGAGTCCTGCAACACCGAGAAAGGCGGCACCTACGTCGGCTGCGACGTCGAAGCGCTGAAGAAAATCGAGCCGACCCTGAGCACCGCCACGACCCTCACCGTCTACGGCAAAGAAGCCAAAAGCTCCCCCGAAAAAAACGCCTACACGGTGGCGATCACCGGGACCTCCGGGGACTTCCGGATCGAAAACAACGCCGGCACCGTCAAATTCACCTGCACCGGCGAAAAAAAGGGCGGCTGTCCTTCCGGCGGCACCTGGGGTAGCTAGCCCCTGCGACCAGACCGGCGTTCGGCCGGGTCAGCTAGGTCCCCCAATTCGCGAACGGCTCGCGCCGGCCCTCCAGGTCAAACCAGTACTCGCGGAATCGGGAGCAACGCCCATCGGACCGGAGCTCCGCGATCAGGCACCCCGCTATCGACGCATCCTCGGCAGCCTGCACCCAGAACTCCGCCATCACCCTCGCCCCATCAATGAGCGGCTCTCCCATGCGAACGTCGGAGATCTTGCCCTGGTCCGCCTTCTCCTTCTCCAGGTAAACCCTCAGGGCGCTGGTCCCTTCGATCACTTCGTCCGGATGAGCGACGTAGAGGACGTCCTCGGTAAAGAGGGCGAGGCAACCATCGATATCCCAGCTTTCCCAGGTCTCGCCGTAGCGCCTGACGAAATGCCCGGCCGTGTCGATCCCGCTCTCGTCGATTGGTCGATCTTCTCACCTGCGGTCCACGTATCGTGCTGAGGCGATAAGGCCTCTGAATGGATGGCGATGTTCAGTATTGAGAGTCCGAATCAGCCCGCCCCGGGGCGGTAGCTCAGTTGGTTAGAGCAGCGGACTCATAATCCGTCGGTCGAAGGTTCGAGTCCTTCCCGCCCCATCGCCCGTCTACGCCTCGGCGAGGATAACCAGGGTGTCCTTGATGACGCCGTCGCGATCCTCGGCCTCGGCAGCCTCAGGAGTCGACAAAGCAGCGGCGAGCGCGTCCGGGTCCGGCACATCCATCAGCACGCCGACACGGGAGGGGTTGGTCGGGTCGACGAACTCCCTGATGTTGGTCACGCCCAGCGCGCCGAAGAACTCTTGGCGGGTGGTTGCGGCGAGCCAGTGGTCTTTGTCCTTGACCTCGTGGTAGGCGAACATCGTCGGCATTGAGTCTCCTTGGCTGGGGTGTGAGCCTGCACCTTCCCAGTTTGGGTCGCCCGCGGTCAACGGTGGCTACGGTTTGACGATGGCCGGTGAGGAAGAACGAAGCACCGACGGCTCCGTGGATGACGACGGGCTCGACCCGTTCGAAACGCTCGTGGTCGACGCGATCGATCGGTTGCCCGAGGAATTCCAGGAGGTGCTGGCCAGGGTGGCGGTCGTCGTCTCCGACCGCGGCGCCGAGGTTCACGCCTACGGTCAGTACTTCGGCGACGGGGTGGCGCGCGACAACTACGAGGACAGGATCGTGATCTACCGGGACACGCTGGTCCGTGACTTCGGCCACGACCCTCGGCTGCTCTCCGCCCAGGTCGAGCGCACGCTTCGTCACGAGCTCGCCCATCACCTGGGCTGGAACGAGCGTGGGGTCGGCGGGCTCGGTCTCTGAGGGGGACACCGCATTAAAACTCCGTGTCGCGTGTTACAAGCGCATGAACCGATACCGACTCGACGACCTGATCGAGTACACGCTCACAAAACGGGGCCGCGAAAACGTAGCCCTGGCGCTCTTGGCGGCGAGCTGCATCGCCGGCATCGTCACCATCGGCCGGGTCTGAGCAGGGAGCTCAGGCCGAGGAGGGAGGGGGCGCCTCCCCCTTTTTGCGATGCCGGTCGCGCATCTCGCGGCTGCGCACCTTCGCGTCTTTGTAGGACGTCTCGACCAGCTCCCTGCCGCTTGACCAGCCGAAGACCCAGCAGACCATGATCGTCCCGAAGACGACGTTCCAGGCGGTCGTCACCAGCTGCTGGCTGATCGAGTAGGCCGTCGCAGTCGCCGGGGACGCCTCGCCGGAGAGCGCCGTCGTGTTCAGCGCCTGGGTGACGCCGACCCCGCCCGGAGTCGCCGAGACGCTGTTCGAGATCGAGTTCGACGCCGTCACGGTGGCGATGTTGTGGAAGGTCGCCGGGATGCCGTAGGCGCCGAGGAACACGCCGACGATCGCCAGTCTCGCCAGGTAGCTGCCCAGCGCCGGCAGCCCGACCTGGACCAGAGCCCGGCGCGGGGTGCGCAGGATCGCGCCGGCCGCCGCGGCCTGCTCTCGCAGCCCCTTGAGCCGGTCCCAGAACACGCGGCCCAAGAGCACGAGCAGGACGATCGCGCCGACCAGGATCAGGATGATCAGCGCCTCGTGTTCGGCGAGGAAGCCGAGCTTCACCGAGAAGGAGCCGCTGATCGAGAGGAAGAGGTAGAGGTAGACGGAAAGGTTGAAAACCGTGAAGGGGATCTTCTCGACGATCAGCGCCGAGAAGACCATCGTGAACGTCGCGCCGGCGAGCAGGGTCGTGAACATGATCAGCATCACCCAGGTGCCGATGTTCGCCGGCAGGAAGCCGTTGAGGGCGACGGCGACCGCGTAGGAGGCGAGCACGAGCCGGAACTTGAAGCCGGCCCGGGGGAGGGCGGCGCGCAGGATCGCGAACCAGACCGCGGCGGCAAGGGTGGTCTGGATCGACTGCAGAATGACGCCGGCGATGATCGCCCAGAGTGGTAGCTCGGCGAGCTTGTCGAAGAGCTTGCTGAGCCAGTCGTCGACCGGGATTCCGAAGAAGTTGAGGATGAAGATGACGACGCTGACGCCGAGGACCCAGGCGGAGATCCTCAGCAGGCGGCGCGCCAGCGGCGGCTTCTCCACTTCCTGCTCAGAGGGGATGGTCGCGCACCTCGTCGAGGCGCACGCCGCCGCCGACCTCCACCCGACCGTCCCCGAGCGGCACCACCGACAGCACGGAGCCCTGGCCCTGATGGATCGTCACCGGCCTGCCGAGGCTCGCGCAGAGGACGATCGCCGCCGATCCGGTCGCCTCGTCCTCGTCGATCCCGGCTTCGCGGATGAAGCAGCGGGCCCTGATCGTGCCGGCGTCCTCGTCGATCCACGACCAGGCGTAGGCGGCGTCCGAGCCCCCGGGGGCGCCGTCCAGGCCGCGCACGGCGGCGGGGGAGTCGAGCTGGATGTACTCGAGCTCGGGTGACCACTCGGGTCGGGCGGCGACGAAGGTCTCTGTGCCCGTGTTCCTGACGGCGAGCTCTCCCGCCGGGGCCTGGAGGGTCGAGACCGGCGAGCCGAGCCGGCCCAGGAGCCAGGCGGTGCCGACCGTCGGATGCCCCGCGTAGGGGAGCTCCATGCCCGGGGTGAAGATCCGGATCCGCCCGCTCTCGCGGTCCTCGACGAACACCGTCTCGCTGTAGCCGAGCTCGGCCGCGACTGCCTGCCTGGAGGCCTCCGGCACATCAGCGCCGTCGAGGAAAACGCCGAGCGGGTTTCCCCACTCGCCGTCCTCGTTGGTGAAGACGCGTAGGACGTGAAGCTCGGGCACGCGCCGATCTTAGGCTCTGGGCGCGACACTTAGGGCGTGCGTCCGCTGCTCCTGATCAACGGCTATGCGGCGACCGGATCCGACTGGGACCCGGCCTTCCTGGCCGCGCTCGAACGTAGCTTCGATGTCATTCACCCCGATGGCCGCGGGACGGGCTCCTCGGGGCTCGATCCGGAGGGGCTGGACATAGGCCGGCTCGCCGCGGACATGGTCGACCTGCTCGACGACCGCGAGGTCGAGCGGCTGACCGTCGTCGGCTGGTCGATGGGCGGCTTCGTCGCCCAGGAGCTCGCGGCCACCGCGCCGGAACGGGTCGAGCGCCTGGTGTTGATGTCAACCGACCCGGGCGGCGCCGACGCTGTGCTCGCGGACCCGGCGGTCACCGCCCGCCTGTTCGACCATGCCGGGGCGCCGCGCGAGCAGGCGGAGCGCCTCCTGGCGCTGCTCTTCCCGGCGGCGGTCGCCGAGCAGCTCGGCGACGAGGTGATCGAGACCGTCGCCGAGGCCCGCGCCCGGTTGCGTCCCGAGACCCTCTCGGCGCAGGAGCGCGCGATCGACGCGTGGCACGCGGAGCCGGCCGAGGAGCGATTGGCGGCGATCTCCGCGCCGACGCTCGTGATGGCCGGCACCCAGGACATCGTCATCCCCTCAGCCAACGCGACGCTGCTGGTAGCCGCCCTGGCGGACACGCGCTCACGTCTCTTCCTCGGCTGCGGCCACGCCTTCATGGCGCAGGAGGCCGCGGGGGTCGCCGCCGTGATCCGCGAGTTCGCCACCGGCGCCGACCCCACCGTCGAATAGCTTGGCCGGGATGAGAGCGCGCCGCGCAATCTGGGCCCTCGTCCCATTGACGTGCGCGCTGTTCGGCCTGGCGCCGCACGCCGGCGCGGCCCAGCTCCAGCGCTGCGACCTCGGCGCCGCGCGCCCGCTGCGCTGCGGTCGGGTCACCGTTCCCATGCTCCGCGGCGACCCCTCGATGGGCACGACCAGGATCGCCTTCGCCGTGCGGCCGCGGGGGGACCGTGGCCGACCGTCCCTGGGGACGATCATCGCCGCCGACGGCGGGCCCGGCTACAGCTCCACCGCGGCGCCGTTCGTGCGCTCGGTGTCGGCATTGCTGGCCCCGTTGCTGAGGCGCCGCGACCTCGTCTTCGTCGACGAGCGTGGCACCGGGCTCTCGGGTGCGATCGACTGCCCCTCGCTGCAGAAGGGGACGGTCCAGGAATACATCGCGATCGCGCGCTGCGCCCAGCAGCTCGGGCCGCGGAGCGCCGCCTACACCACCGCCGAAGCCGCGGCCGACCTCGACGCTGTGCGCAGGTCACTCGGCCTCGGCCGGGTTTTCTACTACGGCGATTCCTATGGGACGTTGCTCGGCCAGGCCTACGCCGTGCGCTTCCCGGGGAGCCTGCGCGGCCTCGTCCTCGATTCGGCCTATCCCGCCAACGACCCCTACTACCGCACGCTCTATCCGGCGGGGATCGACGGGCTGCGGGTCACCTGCCGGCGATCGGCCGGGTGCTCAGGGGACCCGGTGGCTCGCTTTCGCCGTGTGGTCGGCGCCTTCCACGCGGAGAATCGCTCGACCGATGACCTGATCGCCTTCCTGCTCGGCGCGGGCACGCTGGCCCCGCGCTCCTATCTCAGCCTCGACGAAGCCGATCGTCGCTACCTGGCCGGTGAGCCGCGGCGCCTCGATCGGCTGATCGCACCCGAATCCGCCGGCCACGGCGACCTGCGCGAATTCTCATATGGGATGGAGATCGCGGTGGAGTGCAATGACTATCCGCTGCTCTGGGACCCGGCGGCGGCGACCGCTGAGCGGGTGCGCCAGCTCGACGCGTCGGTCGCCGCCTTTCCCGCCGGCGCCTTCGCCCCGTTCGGCCGCGCCGAGTACCTGCTCTCGCGCGCGGCGCACCTGACCAACTGCCTGATGTGGCCGGCGCCGGCGGCGGGCACCGAGAAACCCGTGCCGCCAGGCTGGACGGCACCGCGGAGCTTCCCGACCCTGGTCCTCGCCGGCCAGGTGGACGACGTCACCTCGGTGCGCGAGGCCCGCCAGGTAACCCGGCGGTTTCCCCGCTCGCGCCTCTACGTGGTTCCCGACCGGGGCCACGCCTCGAGCATCTACTTCCCCTTCCGCTCGCCGGCCGTCGGCGTGATTCGCGGATTCGTCCGCGGCGGCTAGCCAAGGGTCGGACCCAGGTGCGAAGATCGCGGCCGAACCTATGAGAACCGGACAGCGAGGGGGCTGATGTGTCAGAGGCAAGGTTGAAACGAAGTGTGGGCGTCGTGGCCGCAGGGCTGGCGCTCGTGATCGGAGGGGCTGCGTGGTCGGGTTGCGGCAGCAGCAGCGACAGCTCGACCCAGTCGTCGATCGAAGAAAGCTTCAAGAACAGCGTCAACAAGGCCAAGAAGGGCGTCGAAGAAGGGCTCGACGAAGCGAAGAAGGGCCTGAACTCGAGTCAGGCGGAAGCCAAGAAGAGCATCGAAGAAGCGAAGAAGACGGCCCAGGAAGGCATCGAAAAGGGCAAGGCAGAAGCCAGCAAGGGCATCGAAGAAGCCGAAAAGTACAAAGAAAAGTACGCGCCCTAGGGAGCAGCGGCGGGCGTCGGCGGCATGGCCGCCGGCGCCGGAGGCGGCGGGACCGAGGACCGCGCCGCAGTAACCGGGGGAGGAGCGAGCTCTTCGCTGAGGTCGGCGGCGAGCGCCTCGACCACGTTGGGGTCGAACTGGCTCCCGGCGCATCGGCGCAGCTCGGCGAGGGCGTCCTCCGAGCTGCCAGCAGGCCGGTACGGGCGCGACGACGTCATCGCCGCGAAGGCGACCGCGACGGCGATGATCCGCGCGCCGATCGGGATCTCGTCGCCGGAAAGGCCGTCCGGGAAGCCGCTGCCGTCATAGAACTCAGAGCTGGCTCGGACCAGGATCGCGACCGGAGCCAGACCGGGTGCCGCGCCGATGATCCGTTCGCCGGCCACCGGTCGACCGCGGATCAAGGCCGCCTCCTCCTCGGTCAACGGCGTCTCTTTCTCGAGGATCGACTCGGGGACCGAGAGCAGCCCGATGTCCTGAAGCTCGGATGCGAGGGCGATGTCGTCGATTTCCTCGCGCCCCAGGCCGAGGCGGCGGCCGAGGGAGATCGCCCGATAGGCGACGACGCGAAGGTGTTCGCGCAGCTCCGGGCGGCGGGCGGCGAGGACGGCCATCAGCACCGCGTGGGCCTGACGCCGGGCGGAGCGCTGCTGGCTCTGACTGTGGGCCGAGAGCCGCTGTCCGGCGACCTGCATGGCACTCTCGGCATCGGCGGCTTCATCGGGCAGCGCGACCTCGCCGTAGGAGCGGCCGATGAGCATCTCTTTGCCCTCCTCGTGCAGGGAGGCGGTGGCGGTCAGGACGATCTCGCCGAGCCGGCTGGTCCCGGAGGGGACGAGCAGGGCAAAGCGGCTGTCGTCGACCCGGTAGGGGACGCCGCCGAGGGAGTCGGTCGACTCGACCAGCACGTGCGCGGCGCGGCGCAGGAGCTCGTCGCTGGCCGAGTAGCCGTAGCGGTCGGCATAAGCCTGGAGGCCGTCGAGGTCGAAGAGCAGCAGCACCTGCTTGCCGGTGCCGCCCGCGATCGCTGTCTGGACGTCGGCCTCGAGGCGCTGGCGGTTGCCGAGGCCGGTGATCCTGTCGGTCATCGCGTTGCGGCTGTGCTGCTCGAGCTCGCCGAGCTGCCGGCGGCTGGTCTGGAACATCCAGGCCGCGACGGCGACGATCAGGGCGAGGGTCAGCCAGAAGATCGCGGCCGGGACCCGCTCCTGCAGATGGTCGGCGACGAGCAGGCCGATCGCGACGATCGCGAAGGCGCCGGGACCGACCAGCGAGCGCCAGTCGGAGTCTCCGGACACATCGAACCAGGCGTCCTGCGCCCGGTCCCGCAATCTCGATATCGAATCCACGACTGATCTATCGGCGGCGGACGCCGATCAGGCAAGACCCGCCGGACAATTGGTGGAATCCGCCCAGGCGTGAAATCGCGCCGCCCAGGCGTGAAAACCGCCGGTACTAACGCACCCTGCAGGTGCGAGTGAGCGGGATCGTGATCCGCTGCCCGTTGGCGAAGGTGAAGGCACCCCTGGCGAGGGTGTAGATCGCCGCCGGGAACCCCTCCGGAGCCGCGCAGCCGGCGCTCAGAAAGCTGCGTTCGCGGCCTTCGTAGACGTAGCGCCGCCCGAAGGTCAGGTTGAGGCCGGTCACGTATCCCGCTTCGGCCGCCAGTTTTGGGATCCGCGCGGTGAAGATCGTGCCGAAATCGCCGCTGTCGACGCGCTTGATAGTGAAGGGCAGGACGAAGGTGACCTGAACCGGTTTCGAGCCATATATGTGGATCAGGAGCTGGGGGTGACCGCCGCTGGTCGAGTTGAACGCCAGCGCGTGGCCTTCGAAGGGGAACGGATCGCGGCCGGGCAGGTCGACGCGGGCCTGGAAGTTGCCGTGGCCGACGATCGCTCCGCCGCAGCGTTCGCGAGCGGTGGCGGTCGTCGTCTGTTCGAGATCGGCGACCGTGCACACGGGCAGGCCGGCGGTCGAGACATGACCGTCCCTGTTCACGGCGATCGCGATTTTCCGCACCTGGGGCGGCCGGGTGCCGTCGGCGGTGTTGATCGCGCCGCTGATGTGGATCGAGACCGGCGCGGCACCGGAGCGCGGCAGTTTCTGGGGGGCGAGCCGGCCGGCGAACGAGAGCCGCAGATTGCCCTGCTGGCTGGTCTCGGCATGCGCCAGTCCGGCCACCACAACGGCGACCGCAAGCGTCAATGGGATCCAGACGAAGCGCCGCATGGTCTGTGACTGATGTTACGCGCGCATGGGCCGTGCTCCATTTCGCTTCTGTTGTGGCCGGACTAGGATGGAGCGATGAGGCGCCTGCTCGCCGTCTTCCTTCTCGCCATGCTCGGCGCCCTGGCTGCCGCCGGACCGGCCGGCGCCCTGCAGATCAAGCTCTTCCACATCGCCGGCGACAACATCGGCTGCGCGATGATCTTCGGCAAGGAAACCTCGGGCGGCGCTGCCCGCTGCGACATCCGCGAACACAGCTGGCCGACGCCGAAGAAGCCGCCGTCCTGCGAAGTCGACTACGGCCAGGGCCTCAGCGTCGACGCCCAGGGCCGCGGCGGTTTCGTCTGTGCCGGCGACACCACCCTGGGCCAGGGCAGGGTGCTGGCCGAAGGCTCCTCGGTCAGGCTCGGTCCGTACGAATGCACCAACCTCGGCAAGGCCGTCCGCTGCGTCAACCACCGCACCAAGCACGGCTTCAAGCTCTCGCCCCGGGTAGCCCAGCGCTTCTGAGGCTCAGGCCGGCGGCTGGTGGCGCAGACGCGGCGCGCTGCCGTCTCGGTCGGCGATCAGGTCGAGCGTGAGCAGGACCGCCGCCACCGCGTAGAACGGGGTCAGAACGATGTTCGAGGTGGTGTCGGCGAGCCACTCGGCCAGCAGCGATCCGCCGAGCAGGGTGTGGGTCAGCCGGGTTGCCAGGTCGGTGATCCCGTCGCCGACGACCTCGATCGGGATCAGAACCGCGGCGACCAGCCAGAAATGCCCGCGGACGAGGTCGTAGCTGCGCCTGAAGCCATCGCGGATGCCATGGCGCTCGATCTCGATCACCGGCGCCGCGAGGCCGAAGAAGACGTATATGAGGAAGCCGGGGACGAAGAGGACGATCAGGCCGACGGCAACCGCGGCCGCGTAGATCAGGTCGACCGCGATCAGGCGGCGGTACTGGACGGTCCGCGCGATCTCCCGTACCGAAGGCTGCTCGCCGTCGTGGCTGTGGGTGAGGGCGATCGCCACGGCGCCGGTGTAGAAGACCTCGCCCACCAGGCCGGTGACGGAGAGGACCAGCGCCGCGATCACGAGGCCGAGGATCTGCAGGCCGCCGCTGCCGAGGTCGTCGAGGTTGGCGTGAACGGGGACCGCATGGACCAGCCCGAGCGGCACGAAGACCGCGAACGCGAGCGGGAGCAGGGTCCGCGCCCAGTCGAAGTACGTCCTCCAGATCCGCAGATAGAGCGAGGTCGCTTCTCGGACCATCTTCATCTCAGCGCCGGTCGCGCCGCCCGGACGGCTTGCGCCCGCGTGCTTCGAGCTTCTTCTGCGAGGACTCGTTGGCCGGCACCTGCTTGACGCCGCGCAGCTCCGGGACGAGCAGCTCTTCGGCGCAGCGACGGTGCCAGTGGTGGTGCTCGGTGCCGCCGAGCCTGTGGATGTACTGGACGATCGTGTGCTCGGCGCCGATGTCGATGTCGCCGTGGCAGCCCGGGCAGTGGTAGAGCTTGCGGGAGACGCCGCGGATCACCCAGACCTCGTCGCCCTCCTCGTCGAGGCCCCGCAGGCTCCAGCGCACACTGGGCAGCCCCTCGAGGTTGCTCATCGTCTGGAGAGCCAGGCGAATCCGGCGGCCATCGCGAGGTTGGCGGCCCCGGCGAGCTGGAGGCCGAGCTTGGCGCCGGGGCGATTGACCGCGGGCGACGTGGACCAGAGGGCGTCGGTCGCGATCTCGGTCCCGCGCAGCCAGGCCAGCGCCCACCAGTCGCGCGACTCACCGCGCGCCTCGGCGACCGCGTGGGCGGCGGCGAAGGTCAGCCAGACGGGCCCGCTGCGCTGGAAGAGCTTGGCCGCGTCGGGGGAGGGATGGTCGTGGCCGAGGACCCTGAGGGTGGCCTCGGGCGCCAGGACCGCGCCGGAGCCGAGCAGCAAGTCGAAGGCGATCATGTTGCGATTGGTGAGGCGGAGGGCCCGCTCTAGCGTGGTCATCTCGAATCTCATCCAACCAGATGAAAGGAAAAGGACGCGGCCCGGAGAAAAGGACGGCCGTGACCAAGACTGCCACCAAGACCGTCCCCCAGCTCAAGAGCCTTTCCGAGTACATCCAGGAGCGCTTTGACGAGTTCTCCCGCTCTCAGAAAGACGTAGCCCGCTACATCGTCGATCATCTCGACGAGGCGGCCTTCCTGACGGCCGAGGAGTTGGCCAGGAGAGCGAGCACCTCGTCATCGACTGTGGTGCGCTTCTCCCAGGCCCTCGGCTTCGAGGGATATCCCGAGCTCCAGCAGGCTGCGATCGAGGAGTACCGAAACTCGATCGCCAGCGCCGCGGGAGCAGGGGAGGGGGCCGGCAACGGCGGCGCCCTGTTCTCCTTCGATCACTCAGAGTTGGAGGGCAGCCTCAGCGCCGACTACGCGAACCTCGAGGAAACCGCTCGCAACCTGACCCGTGAGCAGGTCGACGGTGCCGTCGCCGCACTCGCCGAGTCCCACCGAATCGTGATCGTCGGCGTCGACCAGATGGCCTTCTTCGCCAGCTACCTTCGACACACCCTGAGCCTGCTCGACATCCGCTCCGAGATCGTCGCCAGCACCGGCGGCGAGTCCCTGCAGCGGCTGGGAAGGATCGACGACGAAACGCTCGTCATCGTCCTCTCGTCGGGCCGCGCCCACCCCCTTCTGCTGCGGGCGATGAAGCTCGCCCTGCACCGCAACGCCAGCACCCTGGCGATCTCCGACGCCTCGATGTCCGAGGTCGGCGAGCACGCCGAACAGACCCTCTACTTCTCATCGAACAGCCCCTCCTTCGCCCGCTCCAACACTGCGCTGATGGCGCTCGTCCAGGCACTGGCCCACGGCCTCTACGCCCGCGACGAAGCGGCCCACAAAGACCGCATTCGGGCCTACAAACTCAAGTAGGAGTCGGGGTCGGGGTGCGGGGCACCCTTCCCTGAACCCGCAGCCCTGCGGGCTGCTCAAGTGTTCCGGGAAGGGCACCCCGCACCCCGACGACAATCCGACGAGTAGGTCGGCACGAACCCGGTCGCATGAAGAAGCAATCAGGGATCGTCACGATCTGATCTTCGTGAGCGGCACGGGATCGCTCGGTTCAGGTCGTAGTTGGTCCCGCATACCGGGAAGGAGTGCGACCTGAAGCTCTAGCCGCCGGGATCAGGGTCGGAGAACCGATTAGCGAACGTCACGATCTGATTCCTCGTGAGCGGCGCCTGGTCGCCGATTGCCGCCATCCCCGGAAGCGAAGCTGAGGAGATGGCGGTGTATGGGAAGCGAAGCTGAGGAGATGGCGGTTTATATTGAAGTCGTATGGCCGAGCGCGCCACATTTCGACTAAAGACCGGTCTCGCCGAGATGCTCAAAGGCGGCGTGATCATGGACGTCGTCACTCCCGAGCAGGCGAAAGTCGCGGAGGAGGCGGGCGCCTGCGCGGTGATGGCGCTCGAGCGGGTGCCTTCCGACATCCGCCGGGACGGCGGGGTCGCGCGCATGTCCGACCCGACGATGATCGAAGGGATCCAGGCGGCGGTGACGATTCCGGTCATGGCCAAGGCACGGATCGGCCACTTTGCCGAGGCCCAGGTCCTGCAGGCGCTCGAGGTCGACTACATCGACGAGTCCGAGGTCCTCACCCCGGCCGACGAGCACAACCACATCGACAAGTTCGCCTTCGAGGTCCCCTTCGTCTGTGGCGCGACGAACCTCGGTGAGGCCCTGCGTCGGATCGGCGAGGGCGCCGCGATGATCCGATCGAAGGGCGAGGCCGGCACCGGCAACGTGGTCGAGGCCGTCCGCCACATGCGGGAGATCACCTCGGGCATCAAGCGGCTTTCGCAGCTCGGGCCGGAGGAGCTCGCCGGCGCGGCCAAGGAGCACCAGGCTCCGCTCGAGGTCGTCCGCGAGGTTGCCGACGCCGGTCGCCTGCCGGTTCCGCTCTTCTGCGCCGGCGGCATCGCGACCCCTGCCGACGCGGCGCTGATGATGCAGCTCGGCGCTGAGGGCAACTTCGTCGGCTCGGGAATCTTCAAGAGCTCCGACCCCGAGCGGATGGCCCGCGCGATCGTCGAGGCGACCACCAACTTTGCGGACCCGGGACGGGTCGCGGCTGCCCAGACCGGCCTCGGCGAGGCCATGGCCGGGCTCGAGATCGGCGAGCTGGCGGCCGCGGACGCACTGCTCCAAAACCGCGGGGCCTGACCTGCTGATCGGTGTCTTAGCGATCCAGGGGGGTTTCGAAGCCCACCTGCGCGTCTTCCGCGACGAGCTCGGCGCCGAGGCGCGCGAGGTCCGAACGCCCGAGGACTTCATCGGGCTCGACGGGCTCGTCATTCCCGGCGGCGAGAGCACGACGATCGTCAAGGGGATCGCCGCCGGTGGGCTCGAGGCACCGATCCGTGCGCACCACGAGCGGGGTGGGCCGATCTTCGGGACCTGCGCCGGCCTGATCGTCTGCGACGACGAGCACATGGGGCTCTTCGACGTGACCGCCGAGCGCAACGCCTTCGGCCGCCAGCTGCAGAGCTTCGAGGCCGACCTCGAGGTCGAGGGGACCGGCGACGAGCCGCTGCGGGCGCTCTTCATCCGGGCTCCGTGGGTCAAGCGCCACGGCCCCGAGGTCGAGGTGCTCGCCAGCTACGAGGGCCACCCTGTCGCGGTGCGGGGCGAAGGGGTGCTCGCCTGCGCCTTCCATCCCGAGCTGACCGACGACCCGCGCATGCACGCGCTTTTCATGGCGATGACGACAAGCTCCCTCACCGGGGAGCGAGACCAAGAGGAGGCTTCGCGTTGAGAGATCCCAGGGCAGAGAACCTGGCCAAGATCCTGGTCGGGTACTCGACCAAAGTGAAGGAGGGCGACGTCGTCACGATCGACGGCGAGACCGCCGCCGAGCCGCTGCTGCTCGCCGTCTACGAAGAGGTGCTGAAGGCCGGCGGGAACCCGATCATGAACGTCGCGATCGAGGGTCAGGCGGTCGCCTATTACAAGCACGCCTCCGATTCCCAGCTCGGGTGGATCTCGCCGCACACGGCGTGGACCGTCGAGAACGCCGATGTCAGCATCTCGATCGGTGCGAGCACAAACACCAGGGAGCTCTCGGGGATCCCGCCGGAGCGCCAGACCAAGCGCCGGGCCGCGACCGGTGAGTTGATGTCGAAGTCGATGCAGCGCAGCGCCACCGGCGACTACCGCTGGTGCTACACGCTCTACCCGACCGGCGCCTACGCCTCGGAGGCGGAGATGAGCCTCGCCGACTACGAGGACTTCTACTTCGGCGCCTGCCTGGCGGGCCCCGGCGGCGATCCCCTGTCGGCCTGGAAACAGGCGTCGGAGGAGACGCACCGGCTGTCCGAGTGGATCCAGGGGCACGAGGAGGTCCGGGTGACCGCGCCCGGCACCGACATCACGCTCGGCATCGCCGGCCGCACCTTCATTCCCTGTGATGGCGAGCACAACATGCCCGACGGGGAGTTCTTCACCGGCCCGGTCGAGGACTCGGTCGAGGGCGAGGTGACCTTCCACCTGCCTGCCGTGATCGGAGGCCGCGAGGTCGCCGGGGTCCGCCTCAAGTTCGAGTCGGGCCGGGTCGTCGACGCCACCGCCGAGCGCGGTGAGGAGTACTTGGTCCAGCTCCTCGACACCGACGAAGGGGCACGCACCCTCGGAGAGCTCGGGATCGGCACCAACTACGCGATCGACCGCGGCACCCGCGAGGTTCTGCTCGACGAGAAGATCGGCGGCACCGTCCACATGGCCGTCGGCGCCAGCTACCCGGAGTCGGGCGGGACCAATGAGTCCTCCGTGCACACCGACCTGGTCTGCGACCTGCGGCTCGGAGGAAAGCTCGAGGTCGACGGGGTGGTCATGCAGGAGGACGGCAAGTTCGTGGTTTAGGCCGGGCGGGGCCTGACACGGATGTCGGGGGGCCTGCGGGCGGGGCAAACCGGCTCCGTTCTCGGCCCCCCGACATCCGCGCCACCCGCCGGAGCCACGTCACGAGCGGACGGCTCCGAGAAGGTCCTCTGTGGGAGCAATCCGCGCACGGCACGACCTGATGCGGCGCGCGAACGCAGTTCTGACCGCATACCGGGAGGAAGTGCGTTCGAGAGTCTGTGTAGCCCGATATTTCGCCCGAAGGGCCGATCGGCAGAGTCACGACTGCATCCTTCGCGAATCCCGATCAGCTTCACGGACCCAGCTTCGTGAAGCAATCAGCGAGCATCACGATCTGACTCCCTGTGAGCGGCGCCGATGCTGGCGATTGCGGCCGCCCCGCGGACGCGAAGCGGAGCAGGCGGTGGTTAGTTACTGGTTCCCGATCGGGGAGCCGGCGAGCAGGAAGAACCAGGTCATCAGGGCTAGCCCGGCGAGCATCACGGAGCCCATCAGCACGGCCTCGACGACGGTCGTGTTGCTCGCCGCGGCGCGGGTGTCGCGCATGCTGCGCATCCAGGCGGGGCGCATCGGCGCCAGGCGGTTGGTGCCGGTGATTTCCACGTAGAGCTGATTGAGGCGGCTGATCAGCCAGCCGACGAAGACGATCGAGGTGATCAGGCCGACGATGACCACCGCGTAGGGCGCCTCGGCCGGGAACTGGGTGGGGGAGACCTTCGAGCCGATGTAGAGCCAGGTCAGCGGGAGCGCGGTCCAGAGCGAAAATGCCGCAAGGAGCATCGCGACGAAGATCAGGCTTGCCGCGAGGCTTCTCCCCATGCTGTGGCTGTGCGTCGGTGCAGCCATTGCTGTCTCATAGAATGACAGGCATGTCGGGTCATTCGAAGTGGTCTTCGATCAAACACAAAAAGGGCGCCGCCGACGCGAAACGCGGCAAGCTCTTCTCGAAGCTCGCTCGCGCGATCATCGTCGCGGCCCGCGACGGCGGTGGTGACCTCGACGGAAATCCGACCCTGGCGACCGCGGTGCAGAAGGCCAAAGACGCCTCGATGCCCAAGGAAAACATCCAGCGGGCGATCGACCGTGGGACCGGCGCGGGTGCTGACGAGGCGGCGATCGAGTCGGTGCTCTTCGAGGGCTACGGCCCCGCCGGGGTCGCGATCCTGGTCGAAGCACTGACCGACAACCGCAATCGCACCACCGCCGACGTCCGCCTCGCCTTCAGCAGGCATGACGGCAGCCTCGGCGAGCCGGGCTCGGTCGCCTGGATCTTCGAAAAACGCGGCGTGATCACGGTCGACGGCTCTCGCTACGGGGAGGACGACGTGCTCGCCGCGATCGACGCCGGTGCCGAGGACGTCCGCGAGGAAGGCGACGACCTCCGGGTTCTCAGCCCGCCGAGCGCGGTCAGCGACGTCCGGGCAGCGCTCGAGGCCGCCGGCGTGGAGATCAACTCGGCCGATATCGCGATGGAGCCGAAGAGCACGGTCGAGGTCGGCAAGGGCCCGGCGAGCTCGCTGCTGGGGCTGGTCGAGGAACTCGAAGAGCACGACGACGTCAACGAGGTCCACGCGAACTTCGACATCTCCGAGGAGATCCTCACCGAGATCGTCGGCTAGGGCCCCTCCCGGAAGGCATCCGGCCTGCGGCCCAGAATCACTTCCCATGCAAGTCGTGATGGGGATAGACCCCGGCGCCGCCAACCTCGGATTCGGCATCGTCCGCGTCGAGGGGAACCACATGGTGGCGCTCGATGGGGGAGTGGTCGAAACGTCGGCGGGGATGCCGGTCGAGCGCCGCCTAGAGCGGATCCACACCTCACTCGCCGAGCTGCTCGCCTGGCATCAGCCGGCGGCGCTCGCGATCGAGGACGTCTTCTTCGGCAAGAACGTGCGCTCGGCGATGGTCGTCGGCCAGGCCAGCGGGGTCGCGATGCTCGCCGCCGCCCAGAGTGGCGTCAGCTGCTTCTCGTACACACCGCAGGCGATCAAGCTCTCGGTCTGCGGCTCTGGAAGCGCCGGCAAGGGCCAGGTGCAGAAGATGGTCGGGACCCTGCTCGGCCTGCCCGAGCCACCGCACCCAGACCACGCCGCCGACGCCCTCGCCGTGGCGATCTGCCACGGCGGCAGCGCCGGCCGCAGGCAGGCCGTCGCGGCCGCCGAGGCCAAGGAGCGGGTCGCCTGATGATCGCCGCCGTCCGCGGGGAGGTCCTCGTCCGCCGCCCCGACCACGTCGTCATCGACGCGAACGGCGTCGGCTACCGCCTGACCGTCTCCTCGGAGACCCTGAAGGCGGTCCCCGCCACCGGCCGCGAGGCCTTCCTTCACGCCGAGCTCGTCGCCCGCGACGACTCGCTCGCCCTCTACGGCTTCGCCTCCGAGGAGGAGCGCGATCTCTTCGGCGAGCTGATCTCGGTCAGCGGCGTCGGCCCCAAAGTCGCGATCGCGACTCTCTCGGGCGGCCCTGCCCGGGACCTGCTGCGGGCGATCGCGGCCGGCGACGCGAAACGCTTCCAGGCCGTCCCGGGGATCGGCAAGCGCACCGCCGAGCGGATCATCCTCGAGCTGCGCGACAAGGTCGTCGGCACCTTCGAGGAGGAGGTGGCGGCCGGGCTCGAGCAGAGCGGCGACGCCCGTGATCTTGCCCGCGACGGCCTCGTCAACCTCGGCTACGCGCCGCTCGAGGCTGAGCAGCTGCTCGACGGCCTGCCCTCCGACAGCGACCCGGAGGAGCTGATCGCGACCGCGCTGCGCAAGGCCGGGACCGGCAAGGCTGCATGAGCGAGGACGGCGGCATCAACCCCAACCGGATCCGCACGCCGGGAATCGACGACCTGCCCGAGGCCGACGACGTCCGCATCCACGACGCCCGCGCGGATGTTCCCGACGACGACCTCGACCTCTCCCTGCGCCCGCGCACCCTCAAGGATTTCGTCAACCAAGAGCAGGTGACCGCCCAGCTCGCGCTCTTCATCGAGGCGGCCCGCCGCCGCGGCGAGCCGCTCGACCACGTCCTTCTGGCCGGGCCCCCGGGCCTCGGAAAGACCTCGCTTGCCCACATCGTCGCCGCCGAGCTCGGCGTGCCGATGGTCCAGACCGCCGGCCCGGCGCTGGAGCGCAAGGCCGACGTCGCCTCCTTCCTCACCTCGCTGGAGCCGGGCAGCGTCTTCTTCATCGACGAGATCCACCGCCTCGGCCGCGCGGTCGAGGAGACCCTTTACCCGGCGATGGAGGACGGTGAGCTGCCTGTCGTCCTCGGCCAGGGCGCCGGCGCGCGAACCGTGACCCTGCCGCTGCCGCCCTTCACTCTGGTCGGCGCGACCACGCGGGCCGGCTTGCTGACGACCCCGCTGCGGGATCGCTTCGGCGTCTGCCACCGGCTCGAGCACTACGAGCCGGTCCACCTCGCCCTGATCCTCGCCCGCTCCGCGCAGATCCTCGGGGTCGAGATCGACGATGAGGGCGCGGCAACGATCGCGGGCCGCTCACGCGGCACCCCGCGCGTCGCAAACCGGCTCCTGAAGCGGGTTAGGGACTTCGCCCAGGTCAAGGGCAGCGGCGTCATCGACGTCGAAATCGCGCTGGCGGCGCTGGAGATGCTCGAGGTCGACGCCGGTGGGCTGGATCGCAGCGACCGCGCCCTGCTCGACACGATGGCCGAGAAGTTCGGCGGCGGGCCGGTCGGGCTGTCGACCCTCGCCGTCGCGATCGGCGAGGAGGAGGACACGATCGAGGACGTCTTCGAGCCCTACCTGCTCCAGCAGGGCCTGCTCAAGCGGACCCCGCGGGGAAGGGTGCTGACCGAGCGCGCCTACGATCATCTCGGCCTCGCCGCCCCCGAGGGAGCGACGAGCCTCTTCTGAGCCCGGTGCCGGGCTGAGTCTCAGTAACCTGGAATGGGATGCCGTTCTTCATCTGCCCCAACTGTGGCCATAGGGAGGCCAGCGCCGAACGCACGGCCGGGTTCAGCACCCGTCCGAAGGGCTGCGCGAAATGCGGCTTCGGCTTCGTCTTCGAGCTCCTCGACGATTACTACCCGGCTCCCAACGCCGCCTTCTTCGTCACCGACCGCGAGGCCCGCGTGATCGACGCCGGCCGCGGTAGCTATGAGCTCACCGGACTTTCCGACGAAGACGTGATCGGGCGCCCCGTACAGGAAGTGCTCGGCCTGCAGTGGCGCGGCCCGGGCGAAGGCGGGACGACCGCGGACACCGACGGCGACGGGGTCACCGACCCGATCGAGACCTCGCTCGAGTGGGGCGTGCGCTCGCTGGGCAAGAGGGTCTCGGTCAACGCCGAAGGAGACCTGCCCGCCGAGGCTGTGGCCGACGTATTCCCCGCCTACGACGAGGACGGCGGCCTTCTGATCGTCCTCACGCCGGAGAGCTGAGCCCCCGAAGATGGGAGGTAGGCGCAGGCACTTCTTCGTACTGCTGTTCGTAGTCGGGCTGGTCGCCGGGTCGGCGGTGGTCATCGCCAACAAGGAAACGAAGCTCGGCCTCGACCTCAAGGGCGGCATCGAGCTGATTCTGCAGGGGCGCCCGACCCCCCAACAGCCGACCATCGACAACACCTCGATGAGCCGCGCGGTCGACATCATCCGCGAAGGCTGCGACGAACTCGGCGTCTCCGAGATCGAAGTCTCCAGGGTCGGCGCCGACCAGATCCAGGTCGGCATTCCGGGCGCGACCAGCGTCGGGCGGGCGACCGAATGCGCGACCAAGCCCGCCCGGCTCTATTTCTTCGACTGGGAGCCGAGCCTGATCGGCCGCGAGGCGACGATCGGCGCGCACCCGGGAAGCGCGCCGCCCGCGGGGGCGCTCAAAGAAGCCGAAAAAGAATGGAAAGAAGCCGGCCGCAAGCCCCAGCAGCCCAGCCAGGCGCGGCTGGTCCAGGCCGGAGCCCTGCCGGCCGAGTACTCGGCCGTGAAGCTCGGCTCCGAACAGCCACTGGTCGAGGACTGCCCCAAGTGCAGCGAGCCGACGACCTATTACCTGTTCGGAAAGAAGGGCTCACACAAGACCCTCGCCGGCCCGGAGTTCACCGAAAAGGACCTCTACATCCTGCCCAACGGGAAAAAGATCAAGCGCGACGTGGGAGAGGTGATCAAGGTCCCGCAGGGGACGACGATCGTCTCCGAACAGCCGCAGAACTCGAGCGGCGAAAACCTCGACGAAGCCGACCCGGGCTGGTACGCGCTGAAAGACGAACCGGCGCTGTCGGGCACGGAAATCACCAACCCGAAGCAGGAATTCGGCCCCAATCGCGAACCGACCGTGAACTTCGGCTTCACCGGCAGCGGCCGCGACGCCTTCCACGAAGTCACCCGCCAGATCGCCCAGCGCGGTCAGGCCCAGGCGATCGGGCTGCCCGGGACCGAAGAAGTGGAAGCGCTCTCCGGCCACTTCGCCGTCGTCCTCGACGGCGAAGTCAAGACCCGGCCGATCATCAACTTCTCCGAAAACCCCGACGGGATCGACGGCCGCGAAGGCGCGCAGATCTCGGGCGGCTTCAACGGCCCGAGCGAAGCGCAGGACCTCGCCTCATTCCTGCAGCGCGGCGCGCTCCCGATCAACCTGAAGCTAATCAGCGAGAGCCAGGTCTCGGCGACCCTGGGCACCGAAGCCCTCCACGACGGGGTCAAGGCCGGGATCATCGGCCTGGCGCTGGTCATCCTGTTCCTGCTCCTCTTCTACCGGGTGCTGGGCGCGATCGCGGCGCTCGCCCTGGGTGCCTACGGGGTCATCTTCTTCGCCCTGATCAAACTGATCCCGATCACCCTGACGCTGCCGGGGATCGCGGGGTTGGTCCTGACGATCGGGGTCGCGGCCGACTCGAACATCGTCATCTTCGAGCGAATAAAGGAGGAGGTGCGCGCCGGGAGATCCATGCCCAACGCGATCGCCGCCGGCTACCGGCGCGGCATCGCGACGATCGTCGACGCCAACGTCGTCACCCTGCTGACCGCCTTCATCCTCTTCGTGCTCGCGACCGCGGGCGTCAAGGGCTTCGCCTTCACCCTCGGCGTCGGCACGATCGTCTCGCTGCTCACCGCCGTCGTCTTCACCCAGGCGCTGCTCGGCAGCATGAGCAGGACCAGGCTGCTGAACTCGCCAAGAGTCCTCGGCAACGCCAAGGAGCGGGTCCGCTGGCATTTCGACTTCATGGGGGCGAGCCGCTGGTTCTTCTCGGTCTCCGGGGTGATCCTGCTGATCGGGGCCTTCGCCCTCGCCACCAAGCAGCTCAACCTCGGCATCGACTTCGAGTCCGGCACCCGGATCGAGGTGGCGCTGACCCAGCCGACCGACGAGGAAGGCGTGCGCGAAACCCTCGACGCCGCCGGCGTCTCCGGTGCCGAGGTGCAGAGGGAGAGCAACCCCGGGCTCGGCGACAACGCCTTCCTGATCCAGTCCCAGACGCTCGAACCGGGCCAGATCAAAGAGGTCCAGAGCAGCCTCGAAGACGAATACGGGATCAAGGCCGACGCCTTCGACAGCACCAGCGTCGGGCCGACCTTCGGGCAGACGATCGCCAACAGCGCCCGCAACGCGCTGATCTTCTCGCTGCTGGTGATCTGCGCCTACATCGCCTTCCGCTTCGATCCCAAGTTCGCGGTCCCGGTGCTGATCGCCCTCTTCCACGACATCCTGATCACGGCAGGCGTCTACGCATTGACCGGCAGGGAGGTGACGAGCGGTACGGTCGCCGCCTTCCTGACCATTTTGGGCTACTCGCTCTACGACACGATCATCGTGTTCGACCGAATACGCGAGAACGTGCCGCGGATGCCGCGCGCCGTCTTCTCCCAGATAGTCAACCGCTCGATGAGCGAGGTCCTGACGCGGTCCCTGGCGACCAGCTTCACGACCCTGCTCGCGATCACCTCGCTGTTCGTCTTCGGCGGCGCGACGCTCCAGGACTTCGCCTTCGCCATGGGGATCGGGATCCTGTCCGGTACCTATTCGTCGATCTTCATCGCCTCGCCGGTGCTGACCTCCTGGAAGGAACGCGAGCCGAGCTTCGCCCGGCGCCGTGAACGGATGGTCCAGCTCGAGGGCGCGGTGCCGGCGTTCGCCGATGACGTTGAGCTGGCCAAGCTCGACGACGATTCCGAGACCGACGTCGAGATCGAGGAGGACATCGCCGGGGCGGCGGAGGCCGAAGCGGCGCCCGAAGCGGCGCCGCAGCAGGTGGCCACCCTCGAGCCCGAGGAGGGCGAGAGCGAGGCCTCCGCCGAGCGTCGCAAACGCAACGCCGAGCGTCGCGAGCGCCGCCAGAAACGCCGTAAACACGGGAGGAATCGCTGATGGCCCTGCTGGTCTGGTTCACGATGGGCATCGCCCTCTGGCACTTCACGGTCTTCCTCCCCGACCATTTCTGGCAGGGGATCATCGGCGCCTTCATCGGCTCCGTCCTCGGCGCCGTCTTCTTCGGCGCGCTGGTCGAGGTGATCACCGACCGCGGGCTCGGCGAGACCGACGTGGTCACGGCGCTGACGGCGATTCCCGGCGTGATCATCGGCCTGTCCGTCGTCTGGGCGATCGGCGTCCGCGGCGAGCGCCAACGGGCCGCCTGACCGAAGCCGTTCCGATTCCCCTGCACTTTGCGCGGGGCGCGCCCGGCTTTGGCGTCTGACCTCGGCGCCAGCCTTGGTGGGTGGCCGAGACGATCAAGGCATACCGGGCTGAGCCCTTCTCCTACGCGGAGGCGAGGGACCTCGCCGAGGTGCTCGAGCTCAGCGAGCCGGTCGCGATCACCCTGGTCCGGCGCGGCTACCGAACCCCGGAGCAGGCTCGAGCCTTCCTCGACGCCGACGAGTCGCACGACCCGAACGAGTTTCGCTCGATGGGTGCCGTGGTCGGGCGCCTGCGGGCCGCGATCGAGGCCGGCGAGCGGATCACCGTCCATGGCGATTTCGACGTCGACGGCGTCTGCGCGACGACGATCGCGGTCGGCACCCTGCGCGAGCTGGGGGCCGACTGCGACTGGCTGATCCCCGACCGGATCGCCGACGGCTACGGGCTCAGCAAGGACAACGTCGACAAGCTCGCCGAGCGGGGGACGAAGGTTCTGCTCACGGTCGATTGCGGGATCACCGCGGTCGAGGAGGTCGCCCATGCGAAGAGCCTCGGCATCGACGTGATCGTCACCGACCATCACCAGGCGGGCGGCGAGCTGCCCGATTGCCTGATCTTGCATCCCGAGATCGACGGTTATCCGTTCACCGCCCTCTGCGGGACGGCCGTCGCCTGGAAGTTGGCTAGCGCGCTGGGGTCGTCCGACGCCGATCGCGACTTGGACCTCGTGGCGCTCGCGACAGTGGCGGACGTCGTGCCATTGGTCGGAGAGAATCGGTCACTCGTGAGGCGCGGCCTCGAAGAGGTGCGCAGGGCGCAGCGGATCGGGATGCGGGCGCTGATCGAGGGTGCCCACTGCGAGCTGACGAGACTCGACGAGGGGGACCTGGCGTTCAAACTGGCGCCGCGGATCAACGCGGCCGGCCGCCTGTATCGGGCCGATGCCGGGGTTGAGCTCTTTCTCACCGACGACCCGGACCGTGCCGCGGCGATCGCCGAGGAGCTGGGCCGCGCCAACGGCGAGCGGCGGGCCACCGAGCGCGAGGTCGCCAACGCCGCCGAGGCCTCCCTCCGCGAGCTGCCCGACGGCCTGCGGGAAGGGCTCGGACTGGTCGTCGCCGGCAAGGGTTGGCATCCAGGGGTGATCGGGATCGTCGCCTCGCGCATGGTCGAGCGCCACCATCGGCCGGTCGTCGTGATCTCACTCGACGAGGAGGGGGGAGGCAGGGGCTCAGGACGCAGCATCCCCGGCTTCGACCTGCTCGCCGCGCTCGAGGCCTGCTCCGAGCACCTGGTCGGCTTCGGCGGCCACCGTGCGGCGGCAGGCCTGGAGCTGCGCGCCGAGGACCTCGACGCGTTCCGCGACGCCTTCGCCCGTCACGCGGCCGAGGTGCTCGGCCCCGAGGACCTGACCCGGACCGAGCGGATCGACGCGATGGTCGGCGGCGCCGACCTCGGCCTGCCGCTCGCCGAGGAGATCGACCGCCTCGGGCCGTTCGGGATGGGCAACCCCGGCGTGCGCCTGCTCGTGCCCGCCGCCCGGGTTCGAGATGTCCGCCCGATGGGCGAAGGGAAGCACGCGCGCTTCAGCCTCCACAGCGGCTCCCACCGGGCGCTCGGCGTCGCCTTCGGGCGCTCGAAACTCGGCGTCGGCGAGGAGGACGCGGTCGACGCCGCCGTCCGTCTCGAGGTCAACCACTGGAACGGCTCGGTCGAGCCCCGCGTCGTGCTCCGCGAGATCTATCCCTGCGGCGAGGACATCGACGTGGCCGAGCGCGAAGCGGTTGAGAGCTGGTGGGAGCGCTTCGGGACGGAGCTGGTGGCGGACCTCGAGGGCTCGCCGGCCGCCCCCGCAGGCATCGATTCTCCGTCCGGCCCATCCGCGGAGTCACAGAGGCAGACGAGCAGGCCCACCGGGTCGGCGGCGGCGCTGCTCGCGGAGCTGGCCTCGGCCGGCGACGAGGTCCTCGCCCTGGTCGCCGACCTGCCCCGGCGCGCGGCCCTGCGGGTCACCGGAGCGCGGCTCGCCGACTACGGCGAGCTCGAGCGCGAGCCCGACCTGGCCGAGCGCTTCGACCATGTGGTCCTCGTCGACCCGCCCGCCGGCCCGGCCCTAGCCGCCCTGGCGGCGCGCCCGAGCGCCGATGGCGGCTACCTGCACGTCGCCTGGGGCGAGCGGGAGCGCGGTTTCGCGATCGCCGCGCTCGGCGCCCAGTCGGCCCGCCGCGACGAGCTGGCCGCGATGTACCGCGACCTGCGCGAGGCGGGGGAGCAGGGTGGCGAGGAGCTGCTCTCGACGCTTCGCGGCAGCGGCCCGCATCCCCGCTCCCCCGAGGCCGCCGCCCGCTGTTTCCGGGTGCTCGCCGAGGCCGGCCTGGTGCACGGAACACCCGGCCCGGGCGACGGCGCGGTCGGGGTCGTATCCTCAGAGAAGACCGATTTGGAGCGCTCGGGCGCATTTCGTGCCTACGGAGCCCGATATCAGGAGGGTCTCGAATACCTGGAAGGACTCAAAAAGAGCTAGAGCGGAGCGAGCTTCTCGCCGACCTCTATGCCGTGATCGAGGAGTTCGACTCCTCGACCGATGACGGTGACGCGCCGTCGAACGGAGCCGCCGACACCGCGGTGGCGCTGGCGACGATCGACCGCGCCGCGGTCAAGCACGCCCTCGAGTTCGCCTGTGATCGCCACGCCGACCAGATGCGGCACTCCGGCGATGAGTTCATCACCCACCCGGTCGGGGTCGCCCAGATCTGCGCGGGCATGCGGCTCGACACGGCGACGCTCTGCGCGGCGCTGCTCCACGACACGGTCGAGGACACCAGCGCCAGTCTCGAGCAGATCCGCGAGGAGTTCGGCGAGGAGATCGCCCTGCTCGTCGACGGGGTGACGAAGCTGACCGGGATCGCCTTCGAGAGTCGCGACGAGAGGCAGGCGGAGAACTACCGGAAGATGATGGTGGCGATGGCCACCGACGTCAGGGTGATCCTGATCAAGCTGGCCGACCGCCTCCACAACATGCGCACGCTTGGCGCCCTGCCCAAGCAGAAGCAGGTCGCCAAGTCCCGCGAGACGCTGGAGATCTACGCGCCGCTCGCCCATCGCCTGGGAATCCACGCGATCAAATGGGAGCTCGAGGACCTCGCCTTCGCGACTCTGCACCCGCGCAAGTACGCCGAGATCAAACAGCTCGTCGCCCAACAGCGCAACGAGCGCGAGGTCTACGTCAACGAGGCCGGCACCTTCCTCTCCGAGGAGCTGGAGAAGCTCGGCATCGAGGCCGAGATCTCCGGGCGCGCCAAGCACTTCTACTCGATCTACACGAAGATGACGAAGAAGGGCAAGGAGTTCAACGAGATCTTCGACCTGACCGCGATGCGGGTGATCGTCGACTCGGTCAAGGACTGCTACGGCACGATCGGCGTCATCCATTCGCTCTGGAAGCCGCTGCCGGGCCGCTTCAAGGACTTCGTCGCGATGCCGAAGGCGAACATGTACCAGGCACTGCACACGACGGTGATCGGCCCCGAGGGCAAGCCCCTGGAGATCCAGATCCGCACCGAGGAGATGCACAAGCTTGCCGAGTACGGGATCGCCGCGCACGTCGCCTACAAGGAGGGCGGCGCCCGCGACCCGCGCCGCGAGAAGATGACCTGGCTGCGCCAGCTGGTCGAGGCGGAGGGCGAGCAGGACCCGCAGGAGTTCCTCGAGTCGCTCAAGGTCGACCTCTTCGAAGACGAGGTCTTCGTCTTCACGCCGAAGGGGGAAGTGAAGAGCCTCTCCGCCGGCTCGACCCCGCTCGACTTCGCCTACGCGGTCCACACCGACGTCGGCCACCGCTGCGTCGGCGCCAAGGTCAACGGCAGCATCGTGCCGCTCCACTACCAGCTGCGCTCGGGAGACATCGTCGAGGTGCTGACCGCGAAGCAGAAGCGCGGCCCCTCGCGCGACTGGCTGAAACTGGTGAGGACAAGCCGCGCCCGCAACAAGATCCGCGCCTTCTTCAAAGAAGAGCGCCGCGAGGACGCCGAGCGCACCGGCCGCGAAAAGCTCGAGGAAGCGCTGCGCACCCGCGGCCTGCCGATGCAGAAAGTCGCCGGGTCGCCCCTGCTCGCCGACGTGATCCGCGAGATGGGCCACCAGAAGGCGACCGAGTTCTACATCGCACTCGGCCAGGGCAAGATCTCGACCAAGACCGTCGCCAACAAGATCCTTCAGCGCCTCAAGGCGGGCGAGGCGGTCGAGGAGCGCCAGCCGCTGGTCCCCGACCGCGAGCGCGGCAAAGAGGACAAGGCCCGCCGCACCAAGGACGCCGCGACCTACGGCATCCGGGTCAAGGGCGCCGGCAATGTCGCGGTCCGACTCGCGAAGTGCTGCCGCCCCGTTCCCGGCGACAAGATCGCCGGCTACGTCTCGCTCGGCCGCGGGATCACGATCCACCGCACCGACTGCAAGAACATGAAGGCGCTCAAACGCGATCCGGAACGCTTCGTCGACGTCAGCTGGGATGGTGAGAACGAGTCGACCTACAGGGTCGAGATGCAGATCGACGCCTACGATCGCACTCGACTGCTCGAGGACCTTGCGCGCGCCTACTCGGAGGCCGGGATCAACATCATCAGCGCCACCTGCACGACCAACCACCCGATGGTGAAGAACCGCTTCGTGGTCGAGGTCGGCGATACCGAGCAGCTCAAGCACTGCATCTCCCGCCTGCGCAACGTCGAGTCGGTCTTCGACGTCTACCGGATCACCCCGGCCGGCGGCTGAGGCCGAACGGCGATGGCCGCGGCGGGCAAGCCGGCTGCCGGTCTGACCGTCGCGGTCACCGGGCCGACCGGTGAGATCGGCCGCTCGCTGCTCGACGCGCTCGAGCGCGACCCGGCCGTCGCCGCGGTGCGGGGCATGGCGAGGGGTCCCTTCGATCCCGCCGCCGAGGGGCTCGGAAAGGTCGAGTACCGGCGCGGGGACATCCTCGATCGCGGTGACCTCGAGCAGCTCTTCGATGGGGCGGACGTGGTCGTCCACCTCGCCTTCGCGATCTTCGGCGACCGCGACCGGACCCGGCAGATCAACCTCGAGGGCAGCCTCGGTGTCTTCGACGCCGCGGTCCTCGCGGGTGTGTCCCGACTCGTCTACACGTCGTCGGTGGCCGCCTACGGCTTCCACGCCGAGGCGCCCGGCCTGCTCACCGAGGAGGACCCGGCGCACGGCACCCGCGACTTCTATTACTCGGCGCAGAAGGCCGAGCTGGAGGTGGCGCTGAGCCAGGCGTTGGCCGGGAGCGGGGTGGAGGCATACGTCTTCCGGCCGAGCATCGTCGCCGGGCCGCGGGCGACGATGCTGCTGCGCCAGACGCTGAAGACGGCTCGCCTCGGCGACCCGGTTCCCAGTCTGCGACGGGTGCTGGCGAGGCTGCCGCTGCCGGCGCCGGTCCTCCCGGACGGCGGCGTCCCGGTCCAGCTCGTCCATCACGACGACGTCGCCACCGCCCTGGCGGCCGCGGTCGCGGGGGTCGGGTCGCCGGGCCCCTACAACCTCGCGGGCGAGGGCAGGGTGGGGATCGGCGACATCGCCTCGGCGCTCGGCTGGCACTCGGTCAGGGTTCCCGGGCCTGTGTTCAGGCTGGCGACCGACGGGGCTCGCAGGCTCTCCTTCGCCTCCGCCGACCTCGAGTGGGCGACGGGGCTCTCACGCCCGGTGTTGATGGACACCGGCAAGGCCCGTGAAGAACTCGGCTGGACGCCGCGCCACGACGCACAGTCGACCTTGGCCGCGACGGCCGACGCCGCCCGCGACGCCGGGCTCCTCGACTAGCCGGCGCTCTACGCCACCACGGGCGCCGCGCCGAGCTCGGTCAGCGAGCTCTGCAGGGTGCGACGGCCGCGGTGGTGGAGGCCGTGCACCGAGCTCTCGGTGCGGCCCAGGGTCGAGGCGATCTCAACCGGGGAGAGGCCGACGATGTGGCGCAAGACCAAGACCTCTCGCTGGTCCTCTGGCAAGAGCTCCAGGGCGTGGCGCAGGTCACGGCCACGCTCGGTGCCGAGCGCGGCGCCGCCGTGGTCGGCGATCCGCACTTCCTCGGTGGGGATCGCGCGGCGGGCCCGAAGGTGATCGAGGGCGGCGTTCCTGGCGACCCGCAGGATCCAGGCGGTGAAGGGGACCTCGGTCTCGCGGTATTTGGAGATTCCCGCGCCGAGCAGCTTGGCGAAGACGTTTTGGACGATGTCCTCGGACTCGTGGGAGTCCTTGACGAAGCTGTTGACGTAGCGCAGCAGGTCGGGCGAGAAGCGCACGTAGAGGAAGTGGAGGGCCTGCTGGTCTCCCGCCTTGGCCGCCCGCACCGCCTTGCGGATCAGTTTGGTGTCGGACTGAGCGTCCTCCTGCGACTTCGTTGATGCGTCAGGCACTGTGATGTGGTCCTTCCCCTGTCTCATTTTCATTTCGCACGCCCCGTTGATCAGAAAAATTCGCCCAAAGTGCCGGGAAAGTCCGGAGGCCTGGGGACGCGAGTCTGGACATCTGCCTCGCTGGTCGAAGAGGGTGCGTGGCATGAAGAGTGAGGCAATACACGTCCGTAGTCAAGCCCGGACATTCGTCCAAATTTAGTTCTTAGGGATCAAGTACGGATGAGTTTTGAGTAATTGAAAGAACTTGAGGGGCAGAAAAGGGGTTCTTCGTGCGCATGGAACTGCGATGAAAGTCATCTTGGGGAAATTCGCGAGGATCGAGCTCGAAGCCCAATTGGGGGTCGAGTCGTCCGTGGGAGCAAGAGCCGCGGTGGAGCACTACACGCGCCGCCTCCGCTCGCCGTGGGCTCCCGTCCCGCCCCCCGGCTTCTCACGCGAGCAGTTCATGGGCGAGCGCGACGAGGCACTCGAGCTCACGGTCGAGCCGGAGATCGAAGAGATCCTGATCTCAGAGGCTCGCAAGCGCCAGGTGACCGTCGAGGACGTCATCGCCCACGCGGTGATCACCTACCTCGCCGACCTCGATGCCGCGTCTCAGCGCGGCCGCGCGGCGACCACCCCCGCCAGCTAGGCAGCCCCGGCGCCTCCCTGCCTGCCCTGACCCGGGTAGGGGATTCGGAGGAGATCCACGCCTGAGCTAAGGATTGCCTGTTTGCCGTCCGATCAAGGGGAAAGAGTCCCTGTAGAGGAGAGGTCAACGATGTCAGTCATCGTGGGAACACTCATCATCTGGGTCGCACTGCTACCCGTCGCGGTAGTGGGACTGCGAATGCGCCGCGGCGGCACCTCGGCCCTTGCCGATCAGGCGCCCAGGCGGCATTGCGGGCGGGTTCGAAGGCGCAAATCGAGCCTGAGGGTCGGAAATATGACCCATGCGCGCCAGCCACGGACCCGTAGGCGCGTTGCATGTACGGCGACCCATGTCGACTCACGACGCGCTAGAGACAGATTCAGACACCGTTCGGGAGGGGGACCCTCGAAGCGGTAACGACCGCTCGGGTGCGGTCGAGTCGACAGGGGCCGCCGCCAGTCCTGCCCGGCGCCGGCTTCCCGATGTAAAGCGCTATCGGGATCCGCAGTTCGAAGAGGTCCAGGACGTCGACGAGGGGGAGGTAACCGACTCCTCGCTCAACCGCGACGCGATCTACCGGCGTTCGCTGGCGTTCGCCGACGTGTTCGCCGCCACCTTCGCCTTCTTCTTCACGATCACCGTCCTCGGGGCCGACACGCTGGGCCTCCTGGCGATCGTCGCGATCGCGATGGTGATCCCGGTCTGCAAGCTCGCCGGCCTCTACGACCGCGACCAGCACCTCGTCCACAAGCGAACCCTCGATGAGGCGCCGGTGCTGTTCTTCGTCGCCACCCTCTACACGCTGCTTGCCTTCCTCGCCGGCGAAGCGATCGTCGAAGGGACGTTCGGTCGCGAGCAGGCGGTCGTTCTCTGGGCGCTGCTCTTCTTCTCGCTGTTGGTCGGCCGCGCCGTGGCACGGCGGATCGCCGAGTCGCTTGCCGAGGACGAGCGCTGCGTGATCCTCGGCAATGCCGAGGCCGCGGCGTGGCTCTCGACCAAGCTCGATCGCTGCCCGGGCTCGAGCACCGAGGTTGTCGGGCGTGTCCCGCTCAGCCCCGACGACGGCAGCGTCAACGGGCTGCCGCTGCTCGGCGGCTTCGACTCGCTCGGGGCCCTGCTCCGAGAGCAGAAGATCGACCGTGCGCTGATCGCGCCGGCCTCTACCGACTCCGACCTGCGGCTGCTGCACGTGATTCGCGTGGTCAAGCGGATGGGCGTCAGAATCAGCGTTCTGCCGCGCCTCTTCGAGGTGGTCGGCGCGGCTTACGAGTTCGACGAAGTCGAGGGGGCCACGCTGCTCGGCGTCCGCCGCCACGGCCTTTCGCGCTCGTCCTGGTTGATCAAGCGCAGCTTCGACATCTTCTGCTCCTCGGTGATCCTGCTGCTCCTGGCGCCGCTGATGGCGATGATCGCGCTCGCGGTCAAGCTCGACTCGCGCGGGCCGGTCTTCTTCCGCCAGCGCCGCATGGGGCGGGACGAGCAGGAGTTCGAGATGTTCAAGTTCAGGACCATGGTCGTCGACGCGGAAGCCCAGAAAGAGGCGCTGGCCCACCGCAACGAGGCCGGCGGCGGCCTCTTCAAGATCGAGGACGACCCGCGCATCACCCGCGTGGGCCGCTTCCTGCGCCGCACGTCGCTCGACGAGCTGCCGCAGCTGCTGAACGTCCTGCGCGGGGAGATGTCGCTGGTCGGGCCGCGGCCCCTCGTCCTCGACGAGGACCGCCTGATCGAGGGCCACCAGCGCCACCGCCTGATGGTGCCGCCGGGAGTCACCGGCCTCTGGCAGATCTTCGGCTCGGCACGGATCCCGCTCAATGAGATGGTCAAGATCGACTACCTCTACGGGGCGAACTGGTCGCTCTGGATGGACATCAAGATCCTCATGCGCACGGTGCCGGTCGCGCTCGGCCAGCGCGGGCTTTGAGAACCGCCGCGGAGCCCCGATTGACGCCCCCGCAGCTCGATCCCTTCGAGGTGGCCAGCGGCATGGTCTTCGGCCCTCGCCACGGGCCGGTCGCCGATGCCCCGGATCCCGAGCCGGCCGGCACGCCGCGAGAGACCCTGGAGCGCGCCCTGGTCCCGGCGCTCGAGCGCACCCCGTGCGTGGTCGCCTTCTCCGGTGGGCGCGACTCGTCGGCGCTGCTCGCCGAAGCCACGAGAGTGGCGCGCGCGAACGGCCTCGAGGATCCGGTGCCGCTGACGCTGACCTTCCCGGGCGCGCCCCGGACCCAGGAGGAAGAGTGGCAGCAGGCGGTCATCGACCATCTCGGGCTCGGCGACTGGGTCAAGCAGCCCGTCACCGACGAGCTCGACTCGCTCGGGCCGGTCGCCCTCGACGTCCTGCGCGCCCAAGGGGTCCACTGGCCGCCGAACGTCCACACCTTCCAGCTCTGGTTCGATCACGCCGCCGGCGGCTCGCTGCTGACCGGCAACGGTGGCGACGAGATCTTCAACCCGTTCTCGGGGCACAGGATCAACGTCCTGATGCGCGCCGGGACAAGGCCCCGTGCGTATGACCTCAAACCGCTGCTGCGGACGTTCCTGCCGAACCCGCTGCTCGTCCAGTGGCTGCGGCGGCGCGGCTGGCTGACCCTGCCCTGGCTCACGCCGGAGGCCGGGCGTGAGCTCGAGGAGCGCTACGCGGTCCACTCCTTCCGGATCCCGCGCACCTGGGGCGACGAACTCGAGAACTACCTGAACGGCCGCTACGTCGAGGTCGGGCTCGGCTTCACCGGCGCGATGGCGCGCGAGGCGGGGGTCAACCTGGTCGAGCCGTTCTTCGACGCCGACTACATCCGCGCCGTGCGAGCCGACTCGCCGCCCCAGGGGTACGGCACCCGCACCCTGGCGGTCGAAAAGTACTTCGGCGACCTGCTGCCGCCCGAGGTCGTCGATCGCTCGACCAAGGCGGTCTTCACCGAGGTCTTCTGCGGGCCGGCCACGCGTAAGTTCGCCCAGGAGTGGGACGGGGTGGGCATCGACCCGGCTCTGGTCGACCGCGAGGCCCTGCGGGCCGAGTGGCTCTCAGAGGTTCCCGACCTGCGCTCGCTGGTGCCCCTGCAGGCAGCCTGGCTGGCCGGCGGCTAGGCGGCGACGGTCTCGGCCGTCAGTTCAAGCACCCGGTCGAGCATCTCGTCGGTGAAGCTCCAGTCGGGCGGCCTGCTGACCCGCCACATCGGCGTCCGCAGGAGGTCGAGGATCTTGGTCGGGTCGGCGGGGCCGATGCGGCCGATGTACTCCTGCTCGTAGACGATCTTCAGCGCCTCGCCGGCGGGCATTCGCTCGATCCGGACCGAGTCGTCCTCGCTCCAGCCCAGCAGGAAGAACCCGCCCAGCTCCGCCCGCGCCGGCCCGGGCGGGGTCGGAAGGCGAAAGCGCGGCCGGTCGCCGACGATGCCGAGCGGGCGGGCGTCGGGCATCAGCTTGGCGACGTCGGGGCGCAGGTCGATGCAGGACGGGCCGGCCCTGGCGACGCCCTGGTCGAGGACGAGGAGGTCGTCGGCGAGCAGCGGCAGCCCGCGCTCGGCGAGTTTGGCCAGGGTCGTGCTCTTGCCGGCTTCCTTGGTGCCGACCACGCCCCAGGCACGGCCGTCGGCATAAAAGCTGCCCGCGTGGAGGGTGAGGTCGCCGCGCCAGCGCGCCAGGATCGAGATCGGCGGCGTCAGCAGCGGGTGGACGAGCGCCTCGGGGCTGGTCGGCTCGGGGAACTCGAGCGTGATCGAGAGCGGGTCACTTCGGCATTCGAGCAATGAGGTGCCCCGGAGGCCCAGCGAGACCTGCCCGGGCTCGACCACGTTTTGGTCGACCAGGACGGTCGCGTGCCTGCACTCGAGGCTGACGGATTCGGCGTCGGAATCGAGCGGCGAGAGGTCCGGTAACTCGATTTCGTGCGTGGGGACTAGACGAAACCCATACGCTCCCCGCGTTTGACCCCCCATTTCGGTCCCTACTCTAGCTGCATGCCAGATAGCACGACCCCAACAGATGGAGGCGGCATGAAGGTATATGCAGACCCCACGATCTCGACGCTCGGCACCGTTGCCGAGCTGACTCAGATCGACAAGTGCGGGGGCAGCGGAGACTCGGCCTTCCCGGCGATTCTCTCCGAAGTATTCGCACATCCCTGCGACTAGCAGGTGGAATCTTGGTGATCGGGGCCCTGTGAGGGCTCCGGTCATCGTTTTTCCTTTCTCCGGCGCCCGGCGCCCCCGCGCAAGCGCTTAGCCCGCTCCGCCGTTGCTTTTGGGTGAGCGATCGCCCCCAATCGAGCGGACTGATCGGTGAGCCGGTACGGCTCGGGAAATTCAAAACCGAGGAAGAGCGCCGCAACAGCTGGCGCCAGGTCCCGACCCTCACCCTCGACGCCCTGCGCGTCGCCTGGCAGGCGAGCAAACGACAGCTGCTGATCACGCTCGGCCTGCAGACCGGCGCCGGCGCCGCGATGGCAGCCCAGCTGCTGGCCGGCAAAGTCGCGGTCGAAAAGCTGCTCGAAATCAACCAGCCCGGGGTCTCGGGATCCGACGTGATCCCCGCCTTCGTGGTCCTGATCGGGGCGATGATCGTGATGGGGGCGCTGCTCGCCCTCGCCGACCGCAGCCAGCGCCTGCTCGGCGAGCTGGTCGCCCAGCACGCCTTCAAACAGATCATCGGCGTCTCGACCCGGGTCGAGATGGCGGCCTTCGAGAATCCGGAGTTCCACGATCAGCTCGAACGGGCGCGGACCTCGGCGATCACCCGCTCGATCCTGCTGATCAGCAGCATCAGCGCGCTGACCCTGAACGCGCTGACCAGCGCCGGCATCGCCGTCGCCCTGCTCCTGATCGAACCGCTGCTGCTCCCCTTGGTCATCCTCTCGGGCGCCCCGATGCTGCTGGCGACCGTCCTCAACGGACGCCGCGCCTACAACTTCGAATGGGCGATGACGGCGGACAACCGCGAGCGCGCCTACCTGATGGAACTGCTGACCAAGCGTGAGCCGGCCAAGGAGATGCGGGTCTTCGGGGCGACCGGCCACCTGAGGCTGCGCTACGAATTCCTCACCGGGGAGCGGCTGGAGAAAATGCGCGACTTCCTCCGCGAGCGGCTCGGCGTGGCGATGCTCGGCTCGGTAGCCAGCACGGTGGGAATGGGGATCGCCCTCGGGGCACTCGCCTATCTGATCTCGATCGGCCGGATCGAATTCGCCTCGGCGGTGATCGCCGGAGGAGCGATGCAGCAGCTCTCCGTCCGCATGTTCGGAATCAACAACAGCCTCGGCCAGGTGGTCGAGTCCGGGATGTTCGTCGACGACTACAACACCTTCCTCCGCCTGCTTCCGGAAATCGAAGATCAGGGCCTCGAAGAGGAAGACTGGGACCACGGCGGCAGCGAGCGCCGCGCCCGCTTCAACGGCCTCGAGGTCGAGGGGATCAGTTTCAGCTACCCGAGCACGGGCCTCAAGGTGCTGGACGACATCTCGATGCGCATCGATCCCGGGGAGGTCGTCGCCCTGGTCGGGGAGAACGGCTCCGGCAAGACGACCCTCGTCAAGCTGATCACCCAGCTCTACAAGCCCCAGGGCGGCCGCATCTCGTGGGCCGCCGAGGGCGGCGGTGAGCTCGATCCGAGACAGATCCGCGACGACACGACGGTCCTCTTCCAGGACTTCATCCAGTACCACCTGACCGCCGCCGACAACATCGCCCTCGGCCGGGTCCAGCGCAAACCCTCCGACGAGGCGATCGAGAGCGCCGCCGCGCAGGCGGGGGCCGCCGGCTTCATCGACCGCCTGCCGGAGGGCTATGAAACCCGCCTCGGCCGCCAGTTCGTCGATGGGCACGACCTTTCCGTGGGCCAGTGGCAGCGCCTGGCGCTCGCCCGCGCCTTCTTCCGCGGCGGCGGCTTCCTCGTCCTCGACGAGCCCACCGCCTCCCTCGACCCGCGGGCCGAGTCCGAGCTCTTCCAGCAGATGCGCGAGCTTTGGACCGGCCGCTCGGTCCTGCTCATCTCACACCGCTTCTCCAGCGTCAGGACCGCCGATCGCATCTACGTCATGCAGGGGGGAAAGATGAGCGAAGAGGGCAGCCACGAGGCACTGATGGAACGTGAAGGGCACTACGCAGAGCTCTTCTCGCTGCAGGCGGCCGCGTACCTCGACGACCGGGGCGGCGACCAGCCGGATATACGACACAAGAACGAGCCGAGCGTCGGCGTTCGTCAAGCGTGAGCATCGTGGGACAACCAGACGCAGCCAACCCGAACATGATCGACGTGCGCTGGATGGGCGCGACGGTCCGCGTGCCGGACACGGTCGTGCAGCGTTCCTTCCCGGCGGAGACGATCGTCCTCGATCTCAGCGCCGGCACCTACCACGGCCTCAACCACATAGCCGGCCGGATGCTCGAGCTGCTTGGTGAGCTGGAGCGGGTGCGCGCGGTGGCTGATCGGCTCGCCGAGGAATACGACGCTCCCGCCTCCAAGATCCAGCACGACCTCTGCAGGGTCTGTCAGGAGCTGCTCGACCGCGGCCTGATCGAGCTGGACGAGCCCCTCAGCTGAAGTTGTCCCTCGCGGCGAAGCTCCGCCTCGGCCCCGAGATCCTCCTCGCCTATTGCCGCGCCTGGTGGGGCATGCGACGTGAGGAGCTCCCGCGTGTCGTCGAGCGGATCCGCGCCGAACACACGAACCGCAAGAGCCCGCCCTCGATGGAGGAGCGCCGGAGCATCGCGGGGGCGACGATGGGCCTCCTCGCGGTGCTGCCGACCGACTCGCGCTGCCTGGTCCGCTCACTCACCTATCTCTCACTGCTCGAGCGCCGTGGGGTCAGCGCGACGCTCGTGATCGGTGTCAGGACGAAGCCCGATTTCCTCGCCCATGCCTGGGTCGAAAGCGGCGATGAGGCTCTGTTGCCCTCGGGTGACGGCGAATTCGCGCCGCTGACGAAGTTCTGAGCCGATTCGGCCGTTATTGACGTGATGGCAACCGCAATCAGCACTCCGACAGCCTCGATCCGCAGCCTCAACGTGGGCGTCTGCGTTCCGGCCGACTTCCCCGACGGGGAGATCCGCTCGGCCCTCGCCGGCGCCGGTCACAGGACCGAGTTCTGGCTCGACGACCCGGCCGTCGCGATCGAGACGAACGAGAAGTCCGAGGTCGACGTGCTCCTGCTCGGGACGCCGCGCCCGGACACCGCGCTGTTGAAGAGCATCTCGGAATTGGGCCGCTCCTCCAAGGAGACCAAGGTCGTTCTGATCTGCAAGCGCTCGGGGAGCGGCGAAGTCCGCAAGGCCCTCGACGCAGGGATCAAGGGGCTGGTCTCGATCGGCGATGTGGGCACCGCGCTCGTCCCGGTGATCGAGGTCGTCCGCGCCGGCCAGGTCAGCGTCCCCGGCAGCCGCGGCAAAGAACTTCAGAAGCAGATCCTCACCTCGCGTGAGAAGCAGATCCTCGGCCTCGTGGTGATGGGCATGACCAACGCCGAGATCGCCACCAAGCTCTTCCTCGCCGAGAGCACCGTGAAGAGCCATCTCTCCTCGGCCTTCGCCAAGCTCGGCGTCTCCTCGCGCAGCGAGGCGGCCTCGGTGATCCTCGACCCGCAGAGTGGCGCCGGGCTCGGGATCCTGACCATCCCAACTGGCTGATCCCACCCGGCGATGACCGTCCTCGTCCACGACTACCTGCTCGTCATGCGGGGCGCCGAGCGGTCCTTCCTCGCCCTCTGCGACGACCATCCGGATGACCCCGTCTCGACCCTGCTCTACGACGCCGACGTGTTCGGCGCCCGGCTCGGGGGGCGCCCGATCCGGACCTCGATGTACCAGCGCCTGGGCGCCAGGCAGCGGACCTTCAAGGCATTGATGCCGCTGCTGCCGTCGGCGGCAGAGCGGCTGCCCGTCGCCGGCCACGACCTCGTCATCTCGAGCTCCAGCGCCTTCGCGCACGGGGTCCGGCCGGACCCCGGGGCGGTGCACGTTTGTTACTGCTACACCCCGTTCCGCTACGCCTGGTACGCCCGCGAAGAGGGTGTCGCCCAGGCGCCGAAGCCGCTCCGCCCGCTGGTCGAGCGGACCCTCGATCGGATCAGGGACTGGGACCTGGAGATGGCTCAGCGCGACACCCATTACGTCGCGATCAGCAGCCTCTCCCAGGAAAGGATTCGGGAATGCTGGGGGCGCGAGGCACCGATCGTCTACCCGCCGGTGGAGCTCGACAGGTTCTCGCCGTCCTCGGAGGTCGGTGACTTCTTCCTGCTGGTCGGAGAGCTCGTCCGCCACAAGCAGATGGACATCGCGCTCGAGGCGGCGCGCGAGGCGGGCGTGCCGATCAAGGTTGTCGGCGGCGGCGCCGACGAGGCCCGCCTGCGCACCGAGCACTCCGACCACGCCGAGTTTCTAGGCCGCGTCGACGACGAGGCCCTCGCTTCCCTTTATGCGAGGGCACGAGCCCTGGTGATGCCCAACCTCGAGGAGTTCGGAATCACCGCGGTCGAGGCCCAGGCATCCGGCCGACCGGTGATCGCGGCGGATGGGGGAGGGGCGAGGGAGACCGTCGTCGACGGCGAGACCGGCGTCTTTGTCCCCCACGGGGACGCCGGCGCGTTGGCGGAAGCGATGCGCGGAGGCGAGCTCGATCGGATGGAGCCCGCCCGCGCGATCTCCAACGCGGGCCGGTTCTCCGTGGAGGCATTTCAGCTGGGCATGGCCGCGCAGGTCACGGCCGCCCGAGCCAAAGATCTTGAACCCGAAAGGTTGGGAGTGGCATGAAGCGAGCGTTGGTCACCGGCATCACCGGACAGGACGGGTCCTACCTGGCCGAGCAGCTGCTCGGCCGCGGGTATGAGGTGCACGGAATAGTCCGCCGCTCCTCGTCCTTCAACCGGGAGCGGATCGACCCGATCTACGAGAAGGGGTCGGAGTCCAACCTGCGCCTCCACTACGGCGATCTCACCGACGCGAGCCGCCTGGTTCGCCTCGCGTATGAGATCCAGCCGGACGAGGTCTACAACCTCGCGGCCCAGTCCCACGTGCGGGTCTCGTTCGACACGCCCGAGAACACCTGCGACGTGACCGGGCTCGGGGTGGTGCGTCTGTTGGAGGCGATCCGCGAGGCCGGGGTCAGCCCGCGCTTCTATCAGGCCTCGTCGAGCGAGATGTTCGGCTCGATGCCGCCGCCGCAGAACGAGGACACGCCGTTTCACCCGCGCAGCCCGTACGCCGTCTCGAAGGTCGCGGCCTACTGGGCGACGGTGAATTACCGGGAGTCCTACGGCATGCATGCCTCCAACGGGATCCTCTTCAACCACGAGTCCGAGCGGCGCGGAGAGACCTTCGTCACGAGGAAGATCACGGCGGCTCTCGCAGCGATCAAGCTCGGCCTGCGTGATCGGCTGGTGCTCGGCAATCTCGATGCGAAACGCGATTGGGGGTATGCACCGGACTTCACCGAGGCGATGTGGCTGATGCTCCAGCAGGACGAGCCGGACGACTACGTCATCGCGACGGGCGAAATCCACTCGGTCCGCGATTTCCTCGATGCTGCCGCCCGGCACCTCGAGCTCGACTGGGAGCGCTTCGTCGAGATCGACGCCCGCTACTTCCGCCCCGCCGAGGTCGACGCTCTCTGCGGCGACGCCTCGAAGGCACGTGACCGACTCGACTGGACCCCCACGACCTCCTTCGACGGCCTGGTGAAGATCATGGTCGACGCGGACCTGAAATCTCTCGAAGACCAGCTGGCCGGCCGCAACGTGCGGATCGGCGCCCGCGAGGGCTGAGCGCTTCGGCTCAGCCCGTTTCGCCGAGCATGCGCCGGTAGGCGGCGCCGACCGCGTCGGCGTGGGTCTGTAGGCCGAAGCGAGAAGCGGCCTCCGCCTGCCCACGCACGCCCATCTGCGCCATCGCCGCCGGATCGGCGAGCAGCGGATCGATCTCCCGGGCCCAGACGTCGGGGCTGCGCGGGGGAAGCGTGATGCCGCCGGCGGCGAGAATCTCCGGGGGGCCGCCGACGTCCGTCGCCGCGACCGGCACCGAGGAGGCCATCGCCTCGATCACGGAGCGCCCGAACGGCTCCTCCCAGGATGGGACGAGTAGCAGGTCGATCCCCCTGAGCACCCGGGGGATGTCGTCCCGCTCGCCGACGAACCGCACCACGTCGCCGAGTCCGAGCCGGTCCACCTGGCCTTCGAGGGACGCGAGGTAGGCACGGTTGTCGTAGCGGGTTGAGGCGCTGTCGAACTTCGCCGAGCCTACCAACAGCAGGCGAAGGCCCGGGTGGCTCTCGCGCAGGGCCGAGGCGACGGAGATCGCGTCGTCCTGCCCCTTCCAGGGGGTTATCTGGGCGATCACCGCGAGGACCGGCCCATCGCCATCGACGCCCAGGTCCGTCCTCGCCTCGGCCTTCGAGATCTCGTGCTCCGCGAACTTCTCGACGTCGACCGAGTTGTAGATGACGTCGGCGTCGCCGGCTCCTCGGCCCAGTGTCGCCCTCGTGTACTCGGAGTTGGCGATCAACGCGTCTGCCCGGGTGATGACCTGCAGGGTCGCCTGTGTGACCCCGCCCTCCGGGAGGCAATCGCGAACGTGGACGGCCACCGGTGGGCCCCCCAGTCGTCCGGCCGCCGTCGCGACCAGGCCCGCCCGAATCGAGTTGGCATGGATGAGATCGGCCTTCGTGGCCGTCGCAATCCGGCGAACCTGGACCGTGGCACCCGCCATCTCCAGGAGCGCCTGCGGTGTTCGGATCGGATGGAGTCGCAGACTCCCGTCGGTTCCGCGGATCCGGTGCACCTCGATCCCGCGCTCGGACACCCGTCGTGAGAGTGGGCCGTCCGGGCACGCGACCATCGGCTCGATGTCGGAGGGCAGAGCGTCGAGCAGCGCCAGGAGCGACAGCTCCGCGCCGCTGATCCGGCTCGTGTGGTTGACGTAGAGGACGCGCACGTTCAGCTCCGACGCGGGGCCGAGACAACCTCGGCGACAAGCTGGGAGACCTGCTCGGCGATGCGGGGCCAGGCGAATTCCTCGGCGCGCGCCGAACCGGCCGCCGCCATCGCCGCGCGCCGCGGCTCGTCTTTGAGCAGTTCGACCAATGCGTTGCCGACCGCGATGTGGTCCTCGGCATCGACCAGTAGGCCGGTCTCGCCGTCGACTACCGCGTCGACGGCGCCGCCGACGCCACCGGCGATCGCCGGGCAGCCGTGCGCGTTCGCCTCCAGGTAGACGATGCCGAAGCCCTCGCCGACATAGCCGCCCGCCGGCATCCGACTCGGCATCGCGAAGACATGGGCGCGGTCGAGCCAGGCATCGCGTTCGGCGTCGTCGACGGCGCCGAGGAACCTGATCACCCCGTCGTCGAGGTTGGCCGAGCGGGCGAGCTCCGCGGTGGCGGCCCGCAGCGGCCCATCGCCGATGACTATCCACTGCGCGCCGGGGACGCGGGCGGCGACCAGCGACATCGCCCTGACCATCACGTCGTGGCCCTTGTAGCGGTCCTCCATGCGGGCGATCGTCAGGACTGTCGGACGGTCGGCCGGCGGGAGCGGGGGAGTGGTGCGCTCGGGGAGGTCGACGCCCGGGTGGATCAGGTGGATCCTCTCCGGCGGTCCGCCCGCGTCGGCGACGAGGCCGGCTGTGTAGCGGCTGACCGCGATGCTGGCGTCGGCATTGCGGGCCGCATATCCCGCCAGTCCCGGCCGCACACCGATCTCCTTGCCGTGGAAGTACTGGATCACCGGCACGCCGAGCAGGCGGCGGATGGCGGAGGCGCCCGGGCTCATCACGGTGTGGGCGCTGATCACGACCTCGGGGCGGAAGGCGAACGCCTCTTTGATCGCGGCACCGTTCAAGGCCAGGGTCGAGAACCGGCGGGGGGTCGGCAGCTCCCGAATCCGGTGGACATCGAGAGTGCCGTCCCGGTCGAACTCCGTCGCGCCGGGTGTCTCCCGGGTGACGACGCGGCACTCGAGGCTCGGGGCATGGCTGACCGTGCGATGGACGAGGTGCTGGATTCCCCCTGGGGCCGGGGGGAAGTCCGGGGTCAGGACGAGCGCGCGCGTCACGATGGCCCGACCCCTCGGTAGCGGTCCAGCCAGACGCCGGCGGCGAGCAGGGGCCAGAGGAGGTTGCTGCGGTCGGCCTCCCCGCGCCTGTGTTCGCTGAGCAGGTTCGAGGCGACGTCCTCGCGCATCCAGCCCTCCGAATAGAGGGAGCCGCGCTTCAACTGGTCTTCCATGACCGGCCCGAGCGCCCCGCGCAGCCACTCTGAGATCGGGGGTAGGAAGGCGATCTTGCGCCGCTTCGGCGCGCTCGGCAGTAGCTCTGTGAGGAGCAGGCGCAGGAGCTGCTTGCCGCCGCCCGCCAGGTGGGTGCTGGGGGAGACGCTGGTCGCGAACTCGGCCAGCTCCCGCTGCAGGTACGGCGTGCGCAGCTCGAGTGAGGCCAGCATCCCCGCCCGATCGGCCTTGACCAGGACGTCGTCGGGGAGCCAGTGCAGCTGATCGAGCCGCATCAGCGACCCCGAGACCGAGTAGGAGCGGGACTCGTTGAAGTCGCGCTCGAGGCTGTCCATCACGGTGTCCTCGGCGAGGGTTCCACGCATGCGGGGGCCGTAGAGGTCGGCCTTGTCGTGGCGGCGGCCGGCGGTCACCCAGTCGAGGTGGCGCTCGGCGAGCGGGCGCGGAACTGCCAGTTCGAGCGCTCGCAGCACCCTCGGGCTGGTGTTTTTCGCCCGAGGAATGCGATCCCGCATTGCGGCGGCGATGTGCCCCTCCCAGCCGGCGCCCTGGGGCGCCCGGCTGAGCCAGGTGTAGCGGGGGTAGCCGCCGAAGAGCTCGTCGGCCCCCTCGCCGCCGATCGCGACGGTCACCTCGTTGCGGGCGAACTCGGCGACCGAGTGCAGGGGAACCACTGCCGGGTCGGCGAGCGGCTGGTCGAGGGCGCTGAGGAGGGAGGGCGCGCGGGCCGCCGCCTCGTCGGTGCTCATCGAGATGTCGCGATGTTCGCTGCCGATCAGCTGCGCCATTTCGCGCGAGGCTGCGCGCTCGTCATGGGCGCCGTCGCCGCCCTCGTATCCGACCGTGAAGGTCTTCAGCGGCTTGCTGGACTGACGGGCGGCGATCGTCGCGATCACGGTCGAGTCGACACCGCCGCTGAGGAAGACGCCGAGCGGAACATCGGCGAGCAGCCGGCCCTGGATCGATCGCTCGAGCAGACGCCCCGCCTCCGCCGCGAGTTCGCGGGGCGACTCCTTCAGCTCGGTGACCGGCGCCGGCGGCGTCCAGTAGCGCCGTTCCTCGATCTCGCCGGTCGACCTGTCCCAGGTCAGCAGGTGCCCTGGCGCGACCTGTTTGATCCCCTCGAGGATCGAGCCACTGTCGCCGGGGACGTAACCGAGGACGAAGAAAGCGTCGAGGGCCGCGGCGTCGATATCGGGGCTCGTGCCGAGGCCGTCGACCAGCGCGGTCAGCTCGGAGGCGAAGACGAGGCCGTTGCCCCGGCGCGCGTAGAAGAGCGGCTTCTCCCCGAAGCGATCGCGTGCGAGGAGCAGGCGTTCGCGGCGCGTGTCCCAGATCGCAAAGGCGAACATGCCCTCGATCACGTGCACGAGGTCGTCGCCGTAGTCCTCATATAGGTGGGGGAGGATCTCGGTGTCGGAGTGGCCGCGGAGGGTGTGGCCGCGGCCCTTGAGCTGCTCGCGGAAGCTGGGGAGGTTGTAGATCTCGCCGTTGAAGGCGACCCATACCGTCTCGTCCTCGTTCGGCCGCGGCTGGTGGCCGTCGGCGAGGTCGATGATGCTCAGTCGGCGGGCGCCGAGGGCGACCTCGCCGTTCGGGCTCAGGTAGGTGCCCTCGTCGTCGGGGCCCCGATGGCGAAGCGCCCGGCACATCGCGGACACGGCGCGTCGCTCGGGGTCAGAGGTCGATCCGCAGATTCCACACACGACCAAAAAACGCCCCCCGCACGGCGGGCCTTCCATGGCCGTATGTCCGGTTCCGAAAAGCGTGGAAGTCCTGACCGGGGTGGGGCGTTGCTTGCCCGTGAACAACGACGGCACGGAACAACGCGAACTTCTCGACTACCTGCGACCGGTGCTGAAGCGCTGGTGGCTGATCCTCGCGGTTGTCCCCGTTGTGACGGTCGGCACTTACCTCTACTACGACCACAAGCCGAAGGTCTACACGGCGTCCACGCAGGTCTATGTCCAACCCTCGGCGCTGAACACGGTGCTCGTCGGCGGCGTGACCGCGATCACCAGCCCCCAGACAGTCGGCAACCTCGCCCACTTCATCGGCACCGAAGTCGTCGCCAAGCAGGCCCAGGTCGTCCTCAAGAAGAAGCACGCCGGCGCGGTGGTCGGCAGCGTCGTGGCCGAACCGCTCGAAGAAAGCAACTTCATCATCGTCACCGCGACCAGCCCGAGCCCGGCTGACGCGGCCCTTCTTGCCAACGCCTACACCAAAGCGTTCATCGGCAACCAGGCCAATCAGATCGGCAAGGAAGCCAACCGGACGCTCAAGAACGCCGAAGAACAGCTCTCGGCCGTCGGTGGTCGCGAAGCCGGCAACGTCAAAGCACAGGCCCTCGAAGAAAAAATCCAGGCTCTCGAACTCGTGACGGCGCAGCCGATCAACAGTGCCGGGGTCCGGCAGGTCGATCCGGCGCGCCCGCCGAGCGAACCGACCGGGCACGACCCGATGTCGCACGCGATCTTCGCCTTCATCGTCAGCCTCATGTTGTCCATCGCCGCGGCCTTCGCGATGGAGTACATGACGCGCAAGATGACCAGCGTCGAGGACGTCGAAGACATCTTCAAGCTCCCGGTTCTGACCGAGGTTCCCAGGGTCAACAGGCCCGCCCCGAGGATGGAGGACGGGGTGAGCATGGAGAAAGAGCTCCACGAGCCCTTCCACCGCCTGCAGATGAACCTCGACATGCTCTCCCACGAGCGGCCGATGCGGACGATCCTGATCGCCAGCGCCGCCCCGAACGAGGGCAAGTCGATCATCACGCGCAACCTCGCCCTCGCCTTCCGCGAAGCCGGCCGCAACGTCGCGGTGCTCGACGCCGACTTCCGTAAGGCCACGCTCGGCAAGCTGATGGACGTCCACGAGGGTCCCGGCCTCACCGACGTACTTGCCGGCCGCGCCAGCTTCGGCCAGGCCGTCCAGGAAGTCTCGGTCCCCGGTCAGAACGGGAACGGCTCCGCTCCGGCGGTTGTCGGCGCTCCCAGCCACCAGGTGGGTGGCCAGGGGGCAACCACGCTCGGAGACCTGGCGATGGTCCCGGCCGGCGCCCACGATCGCAACCTCGCGGCCACCCTGGGCTCCGGAGCGATGCGGCAGACGCTGCAGTCCGCATCCGATGTCTATGACCGGGTGCTGATCGACTCCTCGCCGGTCCTCGCAACCGCGGACGTCCTGCCGCTGCTCTCCGAAGTCGACGGCGTCCTGCTCGTCACCCGCCTCGGGGAGAGCACCAGGGATTCCGCCAAGAGGATGCTCGCGGAGCTGCGGCGTGTTTCCAACGCCAACGTCATCGGGGTCGTAGTCAACGGGATTCCCCCGCGGATCTACAAGTCCCGTGCGTATGGCTACTACTACGGTTAGGAACCAGGCGGCCTACACCCGCTACGTCTTCAAGCCGCTGGGCGCGCTTGGGACCGCAGTGGTGCTCGCCGCCTTCGGCCTGGCGATCACGATTCACTACCCGGGCGGGACGCCGCTGGCGGCGTTCGGTGCCCTGGTCATCCTCGGGACCGCGACCTGGATGTTCCTCAGCGAGCGCTACGAGTGGAGCCTCGTCGTCCTGATGGTCTACCTCGGCCTCGCCGACGGCTACCTGAAGCTCAGCTCCGGCTCGTCCAACGTGACGGTCGCCAGGGACCTTCTCCTCTACGCGATCGCGGCGGGAGCGATCGCGCGGATGGCGATGAAGGGGGAGACGCCGAGGTTCCCGCCCTTGACGGGGTGGGTCGTCGCCTGGGTGGCGGTCGTCGTGGTCCAGGTCGTGAATCCCGACAACGGGTCTTTCTCGCACTCGATTCAGTCGATCCGGCCCCATGCCGAGTGGGTGCCACTCTTCTTCCTCGGCTATTACGTCGTCCGCAGCAAACGGCGAATCCGAAACTTCCTGCTGTTACTGCTCGCGCTGACCGCGATCAACGGCCTGGTCAGCCTCGTGCAGGCGAACCTGACTACCGAACAGCTCTCCGCCTGGGGCCCTGGATACGCGGAAGCCCTGAGCAAAGAAGGCGGCGGCGAAGAGGTCTCGACCCGCAACTTCGTCGACAAGAATGGCGAAGAACACAACCGTCCGTTCGGCCTCGGCGGGGACTCCGGCTTCGGTGGGATTCTCGGCCTTATTGCTTTTCCCGCCGCCTTAGCGCTGCTCGCGCTGTCGAAACGAAAAGGCTTGCTGATCCTCGCCGGGGTGCTTGCCGCGGGGGTGATCCTTGCCGTGGCGGTGTCGGCGTCGAGGACCGCGGTCCTCGGGTCGGCATTCGCGATCTTCGCCTTCGCCGGGCTGACGGTCACGTCTCGGGCCGGACTGAGAACCGTGGTCGCCCTGGGCCTGGCGCTTTTGATCGGCTACGTCGCGATCGGCGTCATCACCTCGAGCGCCAAAGAAGACTCATTCGAACGCTACGAAAGCATCAATAGCCCCGGCACCGCGGCGAGTACCGCGATCGACTACCGCAAGGAAACGATCAGCCGGATCCCTACGTATTTCGTCAAATACCCGCTCGGGTCCGGCTTCGGCCGCAACGGGCCGGCCGCCAGCATCCCCGGCGGCCCCGGCGCCGGACTCGACGCCGAGAGCGAGCCGACCTACCTCCTGATCGAACTCGGCATCCCCGGGCTGGTCGTCCTCGTCGGGTTCTTCATCGCGCTCTTCCGTCTCTGCATCACCAAGATCCGGCGCCTCGAAGACATGGAAATGCGAATCCTGTTGACCGGCATGGCGGCGCCGCTGTTCGCGATCTTCGCGGTCGGCTACGTCGGCACCAACTCCGCGACGGTGCCGATGGCGCCATACATCTGGTTCGCCGCCGGCGTCCTCGCCTACTGGCTCAAAGGCCCCGGCTATGACGAGATGGTGAGTTCGCGATCCGTCGAGCCCCTCGCCGCCCCACCGGGTTGAGCGCAGTGCCTTCCGACTCCGGCGCGTCGCTCCAGACGACGATCGTCGCCAATGACATCGGGCCGGTCGGTGGGATGGAGCGCCAGCTCGTCGAGCTCATAGATGGGCTGCTCGACGCGGGGCACCGGGTCACGGTTCTGTCCTGGTCCTGTGTCATCCCTGCGCACCCCAACCTCCACTGGATAAGGGTGCCCGGGCCGTCGCGCCCGTTCGTCCTCGCCTACCCCTGCTTTCTCCTCGTCGCGTCCCTACTTCTGCGTCTGCGCGGGCGGGGCGTCATCCACTCGACCGGGGCGATCGTCCTCAACCGCGCCGATATCCGAACGGTGCACTATTGCCATCACGCCGCCGCCGGCGTCGAGGGTTTCTCCCGGGTATCTCGCGGTGGGCTCGCCTACCGGCTGAACGCCCGTTTCGCCGCGATTCTCAGCCGACTGGGCGAGCGCTGGTGCTACCGGCCGGCCAAGGCCGGCCGCCTGGTCGGGGTCTCTGCCGGCGTCGCACGCGAGCTGAACGCTCATTTCCCGACGATGCGCAATCGAACCGTCGTGATCCCGAACGGCGTCGACACCGACACCTTCCGACCCGCCGGCCCACCTGAGCGAAATCGGGATGGCGACAGCGGCCTGCGTGCGCTCTTCGTCGGCGGCGAGTGGGAGCGCAAGGGGCTGAAACCGGCGATCGAAGCCCTCCACGGCAGTGCCGGCAGCTCGTTGACGGTGGTCGGAGACGGGGACGCGGGCCGTTATGCCGAGATCGCCGAGAGCGTCGGAGTTGGCGACCGCGTCGAGTTCGTCGGAGCTACCGAGGACGTCGCCTCCTACTACCGGAAGGCGGATGTCTTCGTTCTGCCCACCGCTTATGAGACCTTCTCACTCGTCTCCTATGAGGCCGCTGCATCGGGGCTCGCGCTGCTGGTCACACGCGTCAACGGTGTCGAGGATCTGCTCCGCGATGGCGTCAACGGCTGGTTCATCGATCGCGACCCGGTCGGGATCCGCGGTCGACTTCAGCAACTTGGCTCGGATCGGCGACTTCTCGTGGACATGGGGCAGGCAGCGCGCGCCGAGAGCCTCGAGCATTCCTGGGCCCGGGTCGTGGAGCGCTACGTCGAGCTCTACCGGGAGGTCTCCCGTGACTGAGCCGGTCCTGTATTTCGCCACGCAGGGTTCCGGTCATGGGGACGAGGATCGGATCGCCGCGCTGCTCGGCTCGCTCGATGCGGAGGCGCTCCCCTTCGATCGCGGCAGCAAGATCGGGTCGGCGGCGCGACTCCTCGGGACGCTCATTCGCCGGCGCCCTCGGCTGGTCGTGATGGAGGGGACGGGTTTCGCCGGGGGGCTGGCCGTGATCCTGGCGAGGCTGCTCGCCGGTGTTCCCTACGTGGTCTCGAGCGGGGATGCCGTGGGGCCGTTCATCGCGATTCAACATCCCGTCCTCGCTCCGATCGCCGGTGTCTACGAGAGGCTCCTCTGCCGTTTCAGCGCCGGCTTCATCGGCTGGACGCCGTATCTCGCCGGCCGCGCACTTACCTTCGGCGCCCCCCGTGCGATGACCGCCGCCGGCTGGGCGCCGGCGGTCTCGGTCGATGACCGCGCGCGCATTCGCCATGAGCTCGGGATTCCTGACGAGGCGATCGTCTTCGGCATCGTCGGTTCCCTGAAGTGGACGGACGCCGTCGGCTACTGCTACGGGGCGGAGCTCGTCGAGGCGGTCCTGAGGGTCGACCGGGATGACGTTCACGTGGTCATCGTCGGCGACGGCTCGGGGTTGGACCGCCTCCGAGAGAGGGCGGGCGAGGAGGTCGAAGGCCGCGTCCATCTCGTCGGTCGCGTCCCACGCGAGGCGGTCCCCGGCTACCTGTCGGCGATGGACGTCGGCAGCCTCCCGCAGAGCCTCGACGGCGTCGGCTCGTTCCGATACACGACGAAGGTCAGCGAGTACGTCGCCTCCCGCCTTCCGATCGTCACCGGGCGGATACCGATGGCCTATGACCTCGACGACGGCTGGATCTGGCGTCTGGCGGGGGAGGCGCCGTGGGACGACCGATTCGTGTCCGAGCTGGCAGTACTGATGGCGGGGCTCAGCGCCGGCGATGTGGCCTCGCGTCGCGGTTCGATACCCGATGGGCTGCCGCTTTTCGACTTCGAGCATCAGCGCCGGAGAGTCACGGAATTCGTCCGCGACCTGCTGGAAGAAGGCCCCGATGACGGTCGTTGATCAGCAGTCGTCCCAGCGCCCGACCCTATGAGTCCCAAGCTCTTCGATTGCTTCACCTTCAACGACGAGCTCGAGCTGCTCGAGCTGCGGCTTGCGTCGAGCTCGTCATTTGTCGATCGGTTCGTCCTGGTCGAGGCGGCGACGACGTTCAGCGGCGCCGAGAAGCCGCTGCATTTCGAGCGCAATCGGGATCGTTTCGCCGAGTGGTCGGACCAGATCACCCATGTCGTCGTCGACGACATGCCCCCTCCGAGCGAGAACCGCTGGGCGGCGGAGGTGCACCAGAGGAACTCCCTGCTTCGCGGCCTCGAGGGCGTGGCTGCCGACGACGTCATCCTCGTCTCCGACGTCGACGAGATCGTCCACCCGGAGGTTCTGGCGACCCTGGCCATGGGCGTGGACTGTCTGGTCGGGCTCGAGATGTACAGCACCTTCCGGTTCGCGAACTGGATGCTGCCGACCGGCACGTTCGCGCAGGCCGCCCGGGCGATGCCCTACGCGGCGGTCGAGCACCCGCACGATCAGCGAAACCACACGAAGCCCGACCGAGCGATCCTCGACGCCGGTCGTCATTACACGACGCTCGGCGGCGTCGAGGGGGTGGTCGCGAAGTTCGAGAATTACGCCCACTCGGAGATGGACACCGAGAGGCAGAAGTCGAACGCATTCTTGAGCCGCTCCCAGCGCATGGGGGTCGATGTCTTCTCCCGTGATCTGGTCTCCGTTGTGCCGCCCGCCTCCCTGTGCGCCACCCAGCGGGCTCTCCTCCGGATGCGACCTGATTTCTTCGACTTCCGGGATCTCCCGGCCCGTCACAGGCGCGAGCTCTTCCGCTGGTACGCGGGTTGGCGAGCCCGACAGCCCCAGGAGTCCACGCTCGTTCCCGAGCTGGACGATGCGTATGACGCCCGCATGCCGGCCGTCGCCACGAGAGCCGGAGCGGAGCTGGCGCGGCACTGGGCCTGGCGGGTCCCCCGGAGGGGCGCGCGCAAGGTCCGGGAAAGGATCAAATGACGGCGCCCTCGGCGGCGACGCAAAACGGGGTCAGGATCGCCGTGGTGGTTCCGAGCTACGGCAGGCCGGAGTCGCTGGCACCGTGCCTCGAGGCGCTGGCGGGCCAGATCCGCCGGCCCGACGATGTCGTCGTGGTCGCCAGGGAGGACGACGCTCCCACCCGCGCCCTGATCGAGGAGGTCAAGAAGCAGGCTCGGATTCCCTTGCGCGAGGAGCTGGTCAGCGTTCCCGGGCAGGTCGGAGCGTTGTCCGCGGGTTGCGAGGCGGCTCACGCGGATTTGGTGGCGATCACCGACGATGACGCCGCGCCCCATCCGGGCTGGCTCGAGTCGATCCAGACCCACTTCGCCGACCCGGGCGTCGCCGGCGTCGGCGGTCGTGATGTGATCGCCGCGCTCGCCGACGAGCCCCTGGAGACCGAGGTCGGAAGGGTTCACTGGAACGGGAAGGTGATCGGCAATCACCATCGGGGCCGTGGGTCGGCGCGGGACGTCGACGTGCTCAAGGGCGTCAACATGGCCTTCCGAAAGCGCGCCCTCAGCGAGCATGGGTTCGACGCTCGCCTGCGTGGGGATGGAGCCCAGGTCCACAACGACCTCAAGCTCAGCCTCGCGATCCGGGGGAGTGGCGGACGCCTCGTGTACGACCCCGCCGTCACCGTCGAGCATCGGCCTGCCGAGCGGCCCCAGGGCGATGCGCGGCAGGAGTTCTCCCACGACCGTCAGGTCGACGCGGTTCATAACGAGACCCTGGCGCTGCTCGAGTACCTGCCGTGGCACCGTCGCGCGGTTTTCGCCCTCTGGGCGGTCGCGGTGGGGAGGGGGTCCTCGCCCGGGCTGGTCCACTGCGCCTTCACCTCCCTGCGCGGCACTCGCGAGCATTCGTGGCGCCGGTTCTTCGCCACGCTGCAGGGTCGCTGGGCCGGCTGGTCGACCTTCCGTGGCGGAACCCCCGGTGCCACCGGGTGACCAAGGGGGGTCCTTTGGCATTGGCGCCTGACCTCACCGTCTGCATCTGCACGAGGGATCGTCCTGAGGACCTGCATGACGCGATCGGGTCGGTGCTGCGGAATGCGCCCGGCGCCAGCGTCGTCGTCTCCGAGGACGGGCAGGCAGTCGAGCCAACCGAGTTCCGCGCGAATCCGAGCTGCCGATGGCAGCAAGGCCCCGGGAGCGGGCTGGGCGCCAATCGAAACGCGGCGGTGCGCGCGGTCGATACTGCCTGGGTCCTCTTCCTGGATGACGACGCGCGGGTCGGCGCGGATTTCATCGCCGAGGCGGAGCGCTGCCTGGCGGCGGTCGATGAGGCGCACCGGCCCCGGACGATCGTCACCGGGCGCGAGCTGAACAATGGCGAGCTGGTGACCCCGCACGACGTCGACTTCCTCGGTTTCCAGCGGCGCGATTACCGCGCCGGCGACGAGCTCCACACCGTGGTCATCAACGCGGCGCTCTGGCCGAGCGCCCTGTTCGACACGGTCGAATTCGACGAGCACCTGCGCTACGGATCGGATGAGGTCGATTTGTCATACGCGGCTCTCGCTGCCGGCTTCTCGATCCAGGACTGCCCGAAGGCGGTCAATGACCACCACCCTTCCTCGAGCGGCCGCTCGAACTACGCGTTGGACGCCCAGGCGTCAAGGCTGCGAGCCACGACCAAGCGCTACTGGAGGCTGCGCGGCGAACGGGCGAAGGCGGTCCTCTTCCTCGGCGTCGCGCCCGTCCACCTCGCCCTTGCGCAGCTTCGGCGCGAAGGCCTCAGTGGGTTGTCGTCGACCCTGAGTGTCTTGAAGCGCTGGCTCGCATAGCTTCGGCGGCGTCCGCGGCCTCGGTCGCACTCTGCACGCGCACGAAGTCGGGCGCGCCGGCCGTCCAGGCATCGATGAACCAGGTGATCTTTCCGTAGCCGGTGTCGACGACCACCTGCGGCTTGCCGAGCAGAAAGGCGAGAACGTGGGCATGAAGCCGATCGGTGACGAGGACCTCGCCCAGGTTCAGCATGCGAACGCCGGCTCCCAGTCGGCGCCTCGAGATCGACTCGTGGACGGCGCGCATCCATGGCCCCAGCGTGGGGGTGAGGCGCGGGTTTCGCGCCGCGGCCCGGCTCCCGTGGATCGCTTTGCGTCGGATGCGCCCGACGGGCGAGCGCTCGTAGGCGGTCGGGAGGAAGCGCCAATCCGCGAGGACCGACGCCTGCCCCGCCGGAGGGAGGAGCCGATCGAGAGAGCGCTCCTCGTCGTCCCTGGAGAGCCAGACCTGCGGCGCAACCGCTCTCTCCTGTCCGACACTCAGATCGTCGAGGCCGAAGGCGCAATCCGGGGCCAGCTCGCTTGAGGTGCCGGCGAATGCCTCGCGGGCCGCGGCGACGCTGACCTCATCGCGCCAGAGCAGGCGCAGGCTCGGGTGGCGATCGACGATCTCCGCCGCACGCCGGAGCGCGGCGGGGTCGGAGAAGTCGAGGGTCTGTGGCAGGCCGACGATCGTCGCCTCCGGGAAGTCCGCGATCACCCGCTCGCGAATCCCCTGCACGATCGGATAGCGGTCGCCGAAGTTGCCTCCGCCGGCGAGGAGGATCGTCCCGTCGCGCCCGATCGCGGCCTCCAGTCCGGCGGCGTCGTAGCCGTCGACGTCCGCGGTGTAGACGACCTCGACGCCGATCCGTCGCAATGCCTGCAGCGATCCGAGGAAGATCAGATGGTCGCCGATGTTCGGGTAGGCCGGCCAGTCGACGAGAGCCACCCGCGAGGCCGGGGCGATCAGCTCCCTCAATGTGGAGTCGAGACGGTCCCGCAGCTCCTGCATCAGCTGCTTCTGATCTGGGGCTGGAAGCTGACCACACTCGCCAGTTTCCTGGGCAGGTACCGGACCCAGTGCCTGACGACCTCTGCCGCGGCCAGTTTCATCACCCTGGTGCGCTGTTCGTCGTAGGTTGCGTCCAACTCCGGAACCTCGGCTGAGCTGGCGGGCTGGCGCGCCCTCCAGCCCGCGTACCAGCGGAACAACTCCCGCTCGGTGCGGGGGGGCAGCGCGCCGAATTCGAAGAGGTCAGGTCGGAGGCGAAGGAACTCGCGCTGGATCGAGTTCAACTGCGAAGCGCTGAGCGGGCTGATCAGGCGGCGCGAGAACACATCGAGCCCCATTCGGTGCGTCAGTCCGAGGTAGGTCCCTGACTTGTAGCGCTCATCGTCCATGTTGTCGTGCGCGTAGCTTTCGAACTTCGCTCGCAGTGCCTTGGCGTCGCCGAGGGTGGTGAAGTGGCAGCCGCTGTTTTTGATCACCCGTTCGGGCATTGCGTGGCAGCGCTGGTAGTGGGGGCTGGACAGGAGGCCGAACGGAATCGCGCGGGCCAGCCTGTCGTAGGGATCGATGTCGAGCTGCCAGTTGGCATAGCGGAACGTCCTCGGCATCTCCAGGGCGGTGAGGCCCCGGCAGCCGTCATGCAGGGTGAGAAGCACCTCCGGGTGAACGATTTCGTCGACGTCGGAGACGAGGATGACATCCCGATCCTGGGCGTCCTCGAGCCCGCGGACCATGGCGTTGCGCTGATGGATCTCGGCAGCCCAGCGATCGCCGCTGGACGGAGGCGGGTCGTTGACGACGATGTGCCTGATCTTGTCGCTCCACTCTGAGAAGCGGCCCCGGTTTTCCGCGAACGTGAGCGGCTTACTCAGGCCGCTGAACGTCTTGTCCGCCTCGACGAGAACGATCGCGTCGACGTAGGGGGCCATGACCTCGAGCCGAAGTTCGAGCAGGTCGAGCTCGTCGTAGAACGTGAAGCAGTCGAAGATGCGGGAGGGGGCTGCCATCGGGGGTCAGTTCCGGGGGCTGAGGGGCGCTTCTGAGAAGGGCTGCGCCCCCGTGCTGAAGTCAAGGGCGGCGCGGAAGTATGGGTTCGTGGCTTTCAACTCCTCGGGTGTCCCGAACCCCTCGAGCTGATGGTTCGCGACCACCATCACCCGGTCGCACACCGTCAGGGTCGACATCCGGTGGGTCACGATGAACACGGTGATCTCGCCGGCGAGCTCGTGGAGCGAATCCTGAATCAGCGACTCGGAGCGTGGATCGAGGGCGCTCGTCGGCTCGTCGAGGACGAGCAGCGTCGGATTGGACGCGAGCGCGCGGGCTAGGCAGATGCGTTGCTGTTGGCCGCCCGACACGGAGTCCGCGCGAGGCCCGACTTTCGTCTCGTAGCCGTTCTCCCAGCCGACGATCTCGTCGTGGACCCGGGCCATCTTCGCCGCCTTTTCGATCGTCGCGTCGTCGATCTCGCGGAAGTACCGGATGTTGTCGGCGACGGAGGCGTGGAGCAGGCGGGGCTCCTGCGGAACGTAGGCGACCTCGCGGTGCCAGTCCTCCGGGGCGAAGGAGCCCGCCCGGACTCCGTTCAGTCGGTACTCGCCGTCGTCGGGGGTGCGCAGTTGGAGCAGGAGCTGGACCATCGTCGACTTGCCGGCTCCCGATGGACCGATGATCCCGACCACCTCTCCGTGGGCCACATGGAAGTCGATCCCCTGTAGGACCGGCTGGCCCGGCTGGTAGGCGTATGAGACATCCTTGAATTCAAGTCGGCTGATCGCGGGAAGATGCTCGGAGCCGGGCTCGACCCGGTTGTCCTCGTAGCGTCCGGTTGCCTCGCGAAGCCGCTCGACGAATGGAAGCGCCTGGCGGATCAGCTGGTAGCAACCCTGGATCTGCTGCCCGTAGGTCCCTGCCCTGATCAGAAGCAGCACGACGGCGCCAAGCGAGGCGACCGCACCGGCGCCGGTCCAGTAGAGCGCCCCGAGGCCCGCCACTACGGTCAGGTAGATCAAGCTCTGGAAGAGCATCGGGGCAAAGCGGTTGACGAGTCCCGAGCGGAAGACCAGCCCCTCGGTCGCCTTCACCAGCCTTTCGAGCGCCTCCCGTTGGCGGAAGGTGACGCCGAACACATGGCTCTCTTCCGCCAGGCGCACGGCCTCCCCGACACCCCCGGCGTAGTTCATCTGGGCCTGAGAGAGTTCTTTCGAGCGTCGTTGGCCGAGCGCGCTGAGCGGTCTCAGCAGGGCCCAGATCACGCCCGAGACGACGATGACCAGAGCGGCGGCGATGACGTTCAGCAGCATGGCGGAGATGAGCAGCACGACGAAGGTGAAGACAGCGCTGATCAGCGCCCCGACCTGGATCGTCCCCCAGCTCGCCTGCAGCGCCTGGCTGGTCAGCATCTCCTGGAGATGACCCTCGGCATCCCGGGACTGCACGCCCCACGATGCGTGGGTGAACGCGCCGAAGAGCCTGTCGCGGATTTCGGCCTGGACCTTCGCGCTGAGCTGGGCCTGGAGGACGAGGTTGAGGCCGAGAAGCGCCAGCCTGACCAACACGAGAGCGGCGGAGGCCCAGATCAAGGTACTCATGCCTGCCGTCAGGTCAAGGGGCCCGACGCCGATGTGGATGCTGTCCGCGCCGGAGAGCAGCGCGGCGGCTACCTGCGCCACTGTCGCCAGCACCGCGGCTTCGGCGAAGCCGGCGATGACGGCGCTGAAGGCGATCGCGCCGACGGTCCCCGTGTGGCCGCCGACCAGGAACCGGAGATCTGCCCGGTTCGACTCGGCGTTCGTTTCGCTCGCGGCGGAGGCTGAGGGTTCGGTGGTCATCTTGGGGTTCTCGGGGGGCTGTGCACCTCTCCAAGACAACGGCCGCGCGGTGTCGTTCTTGCAAGCGGAAGCGGGCCGTCAAGCCAGCCGATCGCGGACTCTTTCGATCATCTCGTACTCGCGAGAAAGGCGCTTGCGGAGTGTCATTAGGTCACGCTCGGTCGGCTCGACCGGATCGCCGAAGCGACGCTCGTGGCGCTCGTCGAGCTTGAGGTCTAGGCGGTCGGCGACCTTCGCCAGGTCCGCTGGGAAGGTTTCGGTGAAGAGAACCGCGTCGCAATCGAGGATTCGATTTGAGGCCTCGACCGGGTCGAGGCTCTCCGAGAACATGTAGAGCTGCGCCGAGAGGCGCCTCGGAGGGAGCCTCTGGACCAGGTCCGAGAAGGCCCCTCGGTGCCTGAGGCGGGTCAGCCTCCTCGCAAGCTGTCCCGGGCCGAGGTTCCTGATCTCACCTTCGGTTCGCAGGCGCCTCGGCGAGAGTTGTGTCCGCAGGTAGTGGACTCCCCCGTCGAGGAACCAACTCTCCCGCTTGACTCGGTCGGCGAAGGGTTCGTAAATGTGCGAATCGGGATCGGTGCAGACCCACTGGACGTAGCGGTAGTAGGACTTCACGCGGGCGATCGGGTCGCGAAGAATCGTCAGCTTGAAGGTCCCGGGCGGCAGTCGCACCTCGCCGTAGGGGCGGTGCGAGCTTGCGAAGAAGAAGTTGCCGGCCGCCATCGGCTCGAGCTCGTCGGTGAACCTCAGCCCGTTGCCTTCGGCCGATGTGTCGCCCTGCGTCATCGTTGCCTCGACCTCCGGGCCGCCGAGCCGCCAGAAAGACGCGTTCAGGCTGGAGCCGGCGGTCTTGCGCACGTGGAAGTGATAGATCCGTCTGCCGTCGGAGTCCATTTACGAAAGCAACGGGTCGAAAAACTTTTGCTTTCGTCGCCGAGTAGGAAATTGGTGCGATCAGCGAGTGATCGCGAGGGCGCGCTTGGCCACGGCGAGCTTGCCTGTGGAGCCACGCGCGGCGGCGCTGACGATCGCTTCGATCTCGTCGTCCTGCTTGAGGGCGGCCCGCGCCGCCTTGACCGCCCCGGAGTTGATCCGCAGCTGGATCGTGGCCGCTGCCCCCGTCGAGCTGGCTTGGGGCCCCCGCTTCGGTGCGCGCATCCTGTAGGTGTGCCCGCCGATCTGTAGGTAGCCGCTGAAGTGGACGAAGCAGGACTCATCGCAGCTGGCGATCGCGGTCAATCGGTGCTTCTCGAGCAGCCCGGAGCCACCGCGCAGAATCAACCTGACCCCCGGCCCGTTCTCGTCGGCCGAGGCCTTGACCTCGACCGGGACTGTGGGCGCGGGCGCGGTCGGCCTACCTCCGCCAGGAGGAGGCAGTTCACTTTCTTCCGCTTCTTCTTCGAGGGGGTTTTCTTCTTCCGGTTCTTCGGGTTCCGGTTCTTCCGGTTCTTCCGGCACTTCCGGTTCTTCTGGGGGTTCGGCGCCGGCCGCTTCCTGAATCGTCAGCGTCCGCGGCGAGTCCGTCACCGGCATTTTCAGGACGATCTGGCTCGCGGAGCCGGAGACGACCTCCACCGGGACGGACGCCCCGGTCAGGGGATCGGACGCTTCGACGTGGGCCCCTTCGCCGTTGATCCCGCCGATTGTCATTTCGTACGGTTCGGGGGGTAGGTCGAAGCGGGACGGGTCGCTTCCGGATTTGTATTCCTTGACGACGTTCCGGGTCATGACGTAGACCGGGATCACGAACCGACTGTCCGTCACCTGGAAGGGAAGGAAGGCAAAGACGTCTCGGTTGTAGAGGGGCGGGTATTTCGCGGTCCCGTTGCCCTCGAACTGGACGTTGCCCTTGAAATCCGTCAGCGCATCCAGGCTCAGCGACCTGTCGACGCCGGCTGTCGCACCGGAGAACGCGTCGGCGAGGCGGCCGACCGCCGTCATCGTTTCTCCACCCACGTCGTCCCCGGGGTAGGCAGACGGGTGTTTCTTGAGGGCTTCGAAGAAGCCGTTGTCGACCAATGCCAGGCCGCCACCGGTAGCGGCATAGAAATCGATCGCCGTCATGCCCTTGTTGACGAAGGAGACGAGGTAACGAAGGATCTCCTTGCTCTCTACGTGGCGCGAGTCCGCAGCGCTCATCCCGGTTGCCGGGCCGGCTTTCGGATCCAGATTGACCTCCGTGGTCCAGTGCTGGAGGGCGCCGCCGCCCGGAGTCGGGACATCGCGGCCGTGCCAGGACCCGGCGTACCAATTCCGCGTCGGTGACAGGTCCCGGATCAGTGTCTGGTTGAGGATCCCCGAGAGGAAATACTCGGGGAAGAAGGAGTCATAGGTCGGGGTGAAGCCGGCCGTGTAGTTGTTCGCCTGGGTACCGGATTCCGCACCCTGGCCGTCGAGCGGGCGGAGCCCATCGGTCTTTTCGGCAGCCGGGAAGTGCCTCCACCCGGCGTAGGGATGCTTGTCCTGCGCCGTCAGTCCGGCCGGGGAGTCTTCGGGGCCCCAACCAGGCGACTGGTTGGCGAAGCCGTTGCCGATTCCGACGTTAGCGACGCCGTGGGCGGGGTCCCGGAGGTAGTTGATCGTCCGAGCCAGGATCGCGTCCTCGTTCCAGTACCGGTTTTCCTCGACCGGCGGGCTGTAGTAGGCCCGGACTTCGAGGAAGCGCGAACCGAAGCTGAGCTCGTTCCAGACCTCGACGTCGAATGCTTCCGACCCGAGTACGGCCTTGGCTTCGCGGGTGATCACGCCGACGTAGTTGAGCCATCCCTGCATCGTCGGCTCAAACGCGGGGTTGGGGCTCCCGTTTGCCAGCTTTTCGGGGTGGAAAGGTTCGTATCGAAGAGTTTCGATTTCGAGCGGTCCGGCGGGGAGGCTCTTGACGACGCCTCGGGCGGTGTTCTGCCAGAGCGATCCGAGCGGGGCGGAGAGCTTCACGGTCCCCTGGGGGGAGACGCTGGAGAAGAGGTAGTTCGCCGAGGTGCCGCCGCTTCTGATTCCCGTCTTGCCCGGGACGATCTCGTCGACGTCGCTCGGACTGATGTGGAGTTCGGTGGCCCCTTCCTCGACCGGCGCGAGCAGGCTGATCGTCGCTTTCTTCACCGGGCAGGGTTCGCCGCTGTTCGCGTTGAGAAGTATCAGTGGCCGGATCCCGTGTTCCTTCATCGCGGTCAGGTCCGTGACGAGCGCCGTTTTTGCGCTCACGGTCAACTGGCTCGGATTGTCGTAGCTCAGGGAGTTCCAGCCGAACTCGACCCGGGCGCGGGTGAATCCACTGTGCTCGAGCAGCGTCGAGGTCTGCTCCGCGTACTGCGGATAGACATTGAAGTTGATCCCGACGGCCTTGAGAAGGGTCGTCGCAGGCACCGTGTCCATATATGAGCGCCACGGCTGCTTCCAGTTCGACTTGGCGTTCTCCTTGATCACTTGCGACGGATCGGTGTACTTGGTGACGGTCACCGGCTCGCCGCCGGCGGCCGCAGACGAGCAGAAGACGCCGGCCACGAAGATCGCCAGTATTACCGCGAGAAAGCCACTGTGAGGTGCCTTTGAAAATGGTTTGGCGCCGAGAGTCATTGAAGCGCTTCATCGGGTCCGGCCCGGGGCTCCTTGCGACCGGACCTGCCTATCCGGACGTTTGGACGATTTAAATGGCGCTTGCCCCTGTGTTATGTGGAGTCGGCGGAGCATCCATGGCTGCAAGCCCCCGTCGCGGCGGAACGTTCTTCAAGGTGGCGACAAGCGAGAAACCGGCGCGAATCGCCGTCTTCGGCGATTCGATTGCCGCGGGGATGGGTGCGAGGGGCCGTGCCTTCCCGATCCTGATCGCGGAGCGACTCGGCGTCGACCTTCGCGATCTATCCGGCACGTCATCTCAAATCGGCGAATCGGCCGGCAGGGCGGACGCGGCGCGTGACTGCGACCTGATCGTGATCGCCCACAACGCCACCGAGGCGCTGCTGCGGCCACCGGCCTCGTCACTTCGCTGGCTTCCGGGGCGCTGGCGGAAGCCCGGCTGGATCGACCCCCGTCCCTACTTTTCCTCCCGTCGTCGGGTGCGTCTCGTGCAGCGGCTCGAGTCGGGCATCCGCTGGCGGGTGAAGGTGCTCTGGATGAGGCTCTTCGGGGCGGTCCCGAACACAGGGCCGGATGACTACGCGGCGTCGCTGTCGGATTTGGTCGAAAACCTTGGCGCCGAGCGCGTAGTGGTCATCGGCGCGCTACCGGTCGACACCCGATTCTTCCCCGGCTCGGATGTCCAGGTGAGGGAGTACTCGAGCATCGCCCGAACGGTGGCCGACCGAACCGGTGCCACTTTCGTCGAGATCTGGGATGCACCCCGGCCTTGGTCGGATTTCTGCGCCGATCATTTCCATCCGAATCAGGAGGGGCACAGGCGGATTGCAGATCTGCTGGCCCCGGTCCTCGCAGGCCGCCTGGCGGCGGTGTCCGGCTAGTGCCGGGCTCGCCACCAGGCGAGCAATCCGGCCGGCGCGTGAAAGGCGAGCCAGAAGGGCCGGCCGAGGTAGGCAAAGGCAAGCCCCAGCCGTCCGCGCCTCGCCAGCGGGCTCCACCAGCGCATGAATTCGGCGTTCGGGAAAAGCTCGCGAAAGACGATCATCGCCTTGGCCCGCAGACCGGGCGCGTCCGCGAGCTCCTCGAAGCCCTCCGCCATCGGCACCTGCGCCAGCCGCAGGGCCGCCTTCGTCGTCTCGACGCGCTGAGCCCCGATCTCGGCTGCGAGCTGCTCTCCCTGGGGCAGGAGCCGCAGACCGGTGGAGAAGTTCTCGGCCGCGTCCAGCCGCTCGGAAAGGGCGAGGGCCTGCCGCCACTCGGTCACCTCCGCCTTCTCGATGCCCCGGCTGAGGTCCTTCATCGGCTTGTCCCAGGTCTCGCCGCCGTGCTGAAGGGCGTGCAGCGCAATGTGCAGGAGGCGCGCGGGATGCGACGGCAGCATCACTTCAGCTCCACCGACCTGCTCGGCCACGGCGTCAGCAGAGAATGCGGCCCAGAGGTCATCAGGGGTCGCGCCTATCCCGAAGAGGGTGCAGTGCATGTCGACTCCTGACCCATCTGACTCCCGTGCCCACGGGAAGCCCGCGCCGGACTCCATCCTCGGGTGATCGAGTGGGCCGAGATCGTCCTCGAAGCCGAGTTCCTCCAGCACTCCGGCGGCCCGGTCCCAGTCCGCCTTGCGAATCAAGAGGTCGGAGTCGCCGTAGATGCGGGCTTCTTCGCCGGCGTACAGCCAGGTCGTGATTCCCGGCCCCTTGAGCAGGATGCTCGGTATGGACGCCTCGCTCAGTGCGGCGGTGGCCTCGGCGGTCACCGCATCGACCTTGAAGCTGAAGGCGGCGAGGCGAAAAGCGTTGTGCATGCGTTCCCGCTCGTCCATCGGTGCATGATAGGTGGGCCCGCGCACGAAATGACCTGCAGGATCGTTGTTTTGCCGATGGAGAGCGAATTGAGCCTGAAAAGCGGGTCGGGCCCGCTCGCGCGGACTCCCAAGCCGGTCAAAAAGGAAAAAGCGGGAATCGGTTGGAACGCCGAAACCGGCTGGCTGGCAGCAGCCCTTCTTCCGGGTCTCTTCACCGTTTACCTCGGCTTCCGCGCCGGCGGCTTCTACCTCGGAGCGACCAGCCTTGCCGCCGCCGAGATGGCGCTCATCCTCGGGGTCCGTTTCGTTGTCGCCCGTCGACCACTGCAGGGGGTGAGCCCGGCGCTGATCGTCGCGGTCGTGGCGATGGCGCTGCTCGGCGTCTGGACCCTGCTCTCTGCCGATTGGTCGGATTCGGTCAGCCGCGCCTTCCCGGCGTATACCCGCGTCCTGCTCTGCGGCCTGGTGCTTGCCTTCTTCGGCTCGATGCCCTTCGACGTTCGGCGGGTCAAGTGGATGCTCTATGGGGTCGCCACCGCGATTGTGATCATCTGCGGCGCGGCGCTGACGGCCCGACTTCTGCCGCACACGATCCTCGACACCGCCTTGATCACCGAGAGCCGGCTGGGCTACCCGCTGACCTACTGGAACACGTTGGGGATCATCGCCTGCGTCGGAACCGTTCTCTGCGCCCATCTGGCCTGCAGCACCCGGGACCACCCGGTGGCCAGGATCCTCGGTGCGGCGGCCGTTCCGGCGCTGATCCTCACTCTCTATTACACGCTGTCCCGAGGGGGCATCTGGGCCGCGCCCGCCGCACTTGTCGTTTACGCGTTGATCGGGAGGCCACGCGCTCTGCTGAGTGGCGCGATCGCGATCGTCCCGGCGACCGCGGTCATTCTCATGGTGGCCAGCCCGTCCTCCTCGGTCACCGAGGGCTACCCGTTTCACATGGTCGCCGAAGGCAAGCACGTCGCCCTGGTGCTGGGTGCGTGCATTCTGGGCGCCGCCGTTCTGCGCGCCTGCCTTCTTCCCCTCGACGGATGGCTGGACCGCGTGCGTCTTCCGGAACGTGCTCGCGAGCCGGTGATCGTGCTCTCGATCATCGCCGGCCTGGTCCTGGTCGTCGGCGGTGCCGCGGCGGCCAACGTCCCGCACGTCGTTTCGAACAAGTACCACGAGTTCACCGACCGGACCAACACCGGGCCTGCCTCACGCGGTGAAGGAAGGCTGCTCAGCGCCCGTCCCGAGGGGCGCTTCGAACTCTGGGACGTCGCCCTCGACGCCTATCGCGAAAACCGCTTCCACGGCACCGGCGCCGGAACCTTCGCGCTCGACTGGGAGCGGGATCGGGAAACCGACAAGCACGTCGAGAACGCCCATTCCCTGTATCTGGAGACCCTGGGGGAGCTCGGCGTTGTCGGCCTCGCCCTCCTCGTGATCGCGATCGGCTTGATCCTGGGTGCCTTTGCCTTCCGCGCTCGTGGCCCCGATCGGGCGCTGTTCGCCGCGTTGCTGGCGGCCGGGGTTGCCTGGGCGATCCACGCCGGAGTGGACTGGGATTGGCAGATGCCGGCCGTGACGATCTGGTTCTTCGCCTTTGGCGGGGCAGCCCTTGCGCGCTCGCTGCGCTGGAGGCGGCGTCAACGCAGCAGCGAGTTGAAACGGACGCTGATCCGGGCGGGAGGGGCGATCATCTGCATCGCTATCGCCATAGTCCCTGCTCGCCTGGCGCTCTCGCAGGCCCGGCTCGACTCTGCCATCGACGCCACAGGACGTGGGGACTGCAGGACCGCGCAGTCGGATGCCAACAGCTCGCTTTCCGTCGTCAGCCAGAGACCGACGCCGTACCTTGTCCTGGCCTTCTGTGACATGCAGATCGGCCGCTATGGGACCGCGGCGGTCGCTCTGGAAAGGGCGAGGCAGCGAGATCCTGATAACTGGGTAGACTATTACGACCTTGCCGTCGCCCGAGCTGGTGCCGGCCTCGACCCCAGGAAAGCCGCCGCGAGGGCTGCAATCCTGAATCCCGAAGAAAGTTTGGCCCGCTCAGCACCGTTCCGCTTTCAGGGCCACAATAAGAACGAATGGGAACAAGCCGCCAAAACCGCCCCGATCCTTCCTCCCACGCAGGGGGAACCATGATCGCGCGGGTCATCGGGATCGCAATGACCGCGATTCTCGTCTTTGGCGCGACCCTCGCCTTCGCATCGACCGGCGGAGGCTCGACCGGGACCACCGGCAACGCCGCGGTCACCCAGTACACGCCGACCCCGCCCGTGACGCCTCCCGTCACGCCGCCTGAAGGCGAAACGGAACACAAAAGCAAGCACCACAACAACCATCCCAATGAACACGGCAACGAACCCGCCAATGAAAACGGCGGTGGTGGTGGTAATCCCAACGGCGGCAACGGACCTGGCGGCTCCAGCGAAATCGAGCCCATCTCCACAGCTTCGGCCGGTCCCTCAAGCGGTTCCAGCGGCCTTCCCTTCACCGGCTTCGACGTTCTCGTGCTCGCCGCGATCGGCCTCCTGATGGTGGCGATCGGCTTCGGTCAGCGCCGCCTTTCCGGCCGGCGTCGCACCGCCTAGCGCCGAGCTCCTTTCCAAAGTCGCTCTCGCAACCGTTGCGGTGCGAGTTTCGTCTGGGAGGAAAATCGTGCCGTTGCGACGGCTTTCCTGTTTAAACGACGCCTATCTATGCCTAGGGTGGTCGGCATGAATGGTCACGGATTCGCCGCGCTCCGCAAAATCGCCCTCGTGGCGCTGGCCCTGGTCGCCTTCGTCGGCGGTGGAACGGCACTGGCCGTCTACTGCGGCGGCGGCTCCGATGGAGGCAACGGTGGCTACGACCAGTACCACCCGGACGATCCGTGCCCGCCTGACCACCACTACACCGCCGCGGACGGCACGTCCGCCGGTGCCGCGCTGGTCTCGGTCTTCGTCGGCAACGACTCGAAAGACTGCCCGCCGGAATGCCCGAAGAATCACTACAGCTCCTTCGACCTCACCGGCGGCTCCTACGGCGGCGGCTACGACGACGACTGTGACAACGACTGCGAGCACCACTACTCCACCTACGGTGGCTCCTCAGGTCACGACGACAATTGCGACAGCGATTGTGAGCATCACTACTCGACCTACGGTGGCTCGTCGGGCAAAGACGACAACTGCCAGCCGAAGTGCCCGGACAACGGCAAGAAGCTCGGCGAAGAAGCCAAGAAGCTGTCCGACGAAGCCAAGGCACTCGATTCCGACGCCTCCGGCAAGCGCAACCTGGCGAAGAGCAAGGAAAACGCCGCCGACGACAAGGAAGACTCGGCCGACTACAAGGACGCGCAGGCCGCCGGCAAGGAAAAATCGGCCAAAAAATACTCGACCTCTTCGACTTCCTACAAAAACCTGATGAAAGAAGCCAAACTCCTCAGGGAAGCGGCCGACAAACTGAACGCCGAAGCGAAAACGCTGAACGTGGAAGCCAAGAAGCTTTGCGAAGAAGCGAAGAAGAAGGAAGGCGAAGCCGATACCAAGTCAGCCTCGTCGAAGAAGAAGGCGGAAGAAGCCAAGAAGATGGGCTGCACCGTCCCGACTTCGACCAGCAGCGTCGCTGTAGAGGCGATCGCCGCTTAACGCGGCGACCGTCCTCGCCTCAGGCGACGATCGTCAGAGCACCCGGCTCAGCTCTCAGCTCGAGCCGGGTCGACTCGCCGATGTAGTCACCGTCGACCTGGACAGGGAATGGTCGGGGGGTGCCGTCGTCGTCGAGCGAGGTGGAGGTGACGCTGGCCTGGGTGACGTCGTCGAAGTGCTCGATCCTCCGGTGGCGCGCTCCAGGTTTCGTCTCGCTGAAGAGCCTGGGGATCAGGGTCGGCATGTCGCGCTGGGTGGCCCGTTCGAGGACCCCCAGCGAGAGGGTTCCGTCGTCGATGGCGACGCCCTCGCAGACCCGGATCGGGCGGCTGGCGAAGTACGTGAAGGGATCGGAGTTCTGGGCCAGCGCCGTGACCCCGTCGACCGGGTCCCCGGCATCGGTCTCCACCCGCAGACGCACGGGGTTACGCAGGTAGTTGCGGTAGAAGCTCGAGATCGCCGCCCAGGTGTAGTAGTAGGGGCCGGCGCGGGACTTCAGCTTCGGGTGTGCGTCGACCCGCTTGACCACGGTGGCGTCGATGCCGACCCCGCAGGAGAAGACGAAGTGGCGCTCATCGGCGCGCCCGAGATCGATTTTCCTGGGTGCCCAGTCGTCCGCCAGCGAAAGCAGGTGCTCGGTCGCGTCGACGACGTCGTTGGGGATTCCCAGAGTGCGGCAGACGACGTTGGTCGAGCCGCCCGGCAGTACCGAGACAGGGACGTCGGTCCCGGCCAGGCCGTTTGCGACCTCGTTCAGGGTCCCGTCGCCGCCGAAGGCGACGACCACGTCGTAGCCGTGGTCGCGGACCTCGCGGCCGATCTCGGTCGCGTGGTTCTGCGCCTCGGTTGCGACGGTCTCGACCTCGAAGCGACCCTGCAGCGCGTAGACGACGAGGTTCTTGAGCCGATCGGAGACCGTCGTCGCGTAAGGGTTGACGATGATCAGCATCCGCTTCTTCCCGCGCCCTCGGGCTTTTCGCGGTCCCATCAGCGGCATCTGATTCCCTGCGCTCGGTGGCATCGTGGAGGCAGCATTCGTGCAGCGTATGAGGTTCAGCCCCGTCGACTTCTCGTGACTCCGTCAGACCTGGGATCCTCGACTCGAGCGGGTGCTCCCAAATGACGATTCCGAAAACATTTCACCGCATCTGGATGGGCGACCGCCCGATTCCCCCCGCGGAAGAGGCCTACGGGGAGTCCTGGGTTCGGCTCAACCCCGGCTGGACCGACCGCCTATGGACCGACGCCGATCTCCCGACCCTCCAGAACCAAGCTGAGTTCGACCGCTCGCCGAACTTCTCGCAGAAATCGGATTTCGTCCGATACGAGGTGGTCCAACGGCACGGCGGCGTCTACCTCGACACCGATTTCGAGTGCTTGAAGCCGATCGCTCCGCTGTTCGAGGGAGCCGACGCGTTTCTGGTCCGCGAGGACTCCGTCAACTTCGCCAGCGCGATCTTCGGCGCCGTGAAAGGACACCCGATGCTCGACGCCATCATCGAGGCGTTGCCCGCTTCTGCCGCAGCCCATCGTGGCGGGCCGTCCAACGAGGCGACCGGGCCGCAGTTCCTTACCGGCGTGCTGAGGGCCCGACCGGAGTTGCTCGAGGGCGTGGCGATAATCGAGCCCGAGCTGTTCTTTCCCTACCCCTGGGACCGCCCGGACCTGCGTGACGGGCCGTTCCCCGGCGCGTACGGCGCCCACCACTGGGCCCGCAGCTGGGTGGCCGAGGAGCGTTGGTCCGCCCGGGCGTTCGCGCGACGGCAGGCGCGACGGCTCAAACGACTTCGCCGCTAAGCGATCGTCTCGTAGTGGAGCACGTCACCGTCGGCCACTTCGCGCACCCGGCCTTCGTTGACGAGCAGGTCGGCATGCCCGATCACCTCTGAGAGGGTCAGGTATGCCTGGGTCACGGCGACGTTGCCCCAGATCGCCTGGGCGATCTCGTGGCCGGTGCGAGGGCGCTCCTCGATCAGGCCGAAGATCTTCTCCTTGCGCTGATCGTGCTTGGCGATCCGCTGGTCGATCAGCGCCACGTGGTCGACGACCGGCTCACCGTGCCCGCCGAGGACGAACTCGGCCGGCATTTCACGCGTCTTGCGAAGCGAGTCGAGGTAGGTGACGAGCGCTTGGGTGCGCTTGTCGGAGCCGTCGAGCGGGCGGGCGACCAGGGGGTTGGAGGAAATGTGGGAGAGCAGGTGGTCGGCGGCGATCAGGATTCGTCGCTCGGCGTCCCAGAAGACAGTGTCGGACGGACTGTGGCCGGGGCGGTGGAGGGCTTGAAGCGTGCGGTCGCCGAAGGCGATCTCCTCGCCGTCGTCGAGGGGCCGGGTCACCTCGAACTCCGAGCCCCAGCTGCGGAAGCTTCGCGAGACGCTCTGCAGGGCCTGCGCGGTTTCCTCGGGGATTCCACTGCGCAGCATCAGCTCGACCGCGAAGCGGTCGTCGGCGTCGGCGTCCTCGTCGAAGTTGGCGAATCGCCGGGCGGCGACCCCGATCGCCGCGACGTCGGCGCCCGAGTGCCCGGCGACGATCTCGACCAGGCCGAGGTGGTCGATGTGCTGGTGGGTGACGATGATCAGCTCGATGTCGTCGATCGAGTGGCCGCGCTCGCGGAGCTGGGTCTGGAGCTCGTCGAGGGCCTTGCCGGAATTGGGCCCGGGATCGATGAGGGTCAGGGGCTGATCCTCGATCAGGTAGCAGTTGACCCTGCCGACGGCGAACGGAGTGGGGATCGGGAGGCAGTGGACGCCGGCGAGCGCCGCCTGCTCGAGGGCCTGCTCAGGGGTCAGGGTCACGCTCTGATCAGCCCGAGGACCTCGTCGCGTTTTGCCTCCATGTCCTCGCGGGAGATCAGCGACTCGAGGTTGAGTCTGAGCAGTGGCTCGGTGTTGGAGGGCCTGACGTTGAAGTGCCAGTCGGGGTGGTCGATCGAGATGCCGTCGAGCCGGGTCACCTCGGCGCCCTCGCCGTAGCGCGCGAGGATCTCCTCCATCTTCGCCTCCTGGTCGTCGACCTCGGAGTTGATCTCGCCGGAGATGAAGTAGCGCGAACGGAAGTCGGCCATCAGCTCGGCCAGGGTGCGGCCGTCGACCGAGAGCAGCTCGAGCACCAGCAGCGCCGGGATCGTCCCCGAGTCGGCATTCCAGAAGTCACGGAAGTAGTAGTGGCCGGAGACCTCGCCGCCGAAGACCGCCTGCTCCTCGCGCATCCTTGCCTTGAAGAAGGCATGGCCCACCCGTGAGAGGGCCGAACGGCCACCCTCGGCGGCTACCAGGTCGGGCACTGCCCGGCTCGAGCGGGGGTCGTAGAGGATCATCCCGCCCGGGTCCTTGGCAAGCGCCGCCCGCGCCAGCAGGGCGCAAATGAAGTCCCCGTCGCAGAACTCACCGGTGCCGTCGATGAAGAAGCAGCGGTCGGCGTCGCCGTCCCAGGCGATCCCGAGGTCTGCGCCCGTCCCGCGGACGCGGTCGATGATCAGCCGCCGGTTCTCCTCGAGGAGTGGATTCGGTTCGTGGTCTGGGAACTCGCCATCGGGCTTGAAGTACATCTCGTCGAGTTCGAGGCCCAGCCCGGTCAGGACCGGCCCGGCCATCGGGCCGCCCATGCCGTTGCCCCCGTCGACCACCACCTTCATCGGTTTGATCGCGGACGGATCGATGAAGGAAAGGGCGTGCTGGTGGTATTCATCCCAGATGTCGACGTCCTCGACCGAGCCACCGCCCGGCCCCGAGTCCGCGCCGAGTCGCTCGATCTCCGCCTGGACGTCGCCGATCCCGGCGTCGCCGGAGAGCGGCAGCGCTCCCTCGCGGACCAGCTTGATCCCGGTGTAGGCCTTCGGGTTGTGCGAGGCGGTCACCATCGCGCCGCCGTCGAGCTCACGGGAGCCGACCAGGTGGTAGAGCATCTCGGTAGCGACCATGCCGGCGTCGAGGACCGCCACGCCTTCGGAGAGGAGCCCGTCCCGCACCGCGGCCGCCATCGCCGGCGCGGTGAGCCGCATATCGCGGCCGAGGCCGATCCTGAGGTCACCCGGCTCCTTGCCGCGCAGGCGGCCGAGGACCCGGGCAAATGCACGGCCGATCGCGTTCGCGGTCGTCTCGTCCATCTCCGACCCGTAGAGACCGCGAATGTCGTAGGCCTTGAAGATCGAGGGAGGGGAGAGGGGTCGCTCGCTCAAAATGCCTCCTTGAGTGCCTCGTAGCTCTGTTGAAGGGTCTGGGGCATCACCTTGGTGTCGGCGATCACCGGCATGAAGTTGGTGTCGCCGCCCCAGCGCGGGACGATGTGGAGGTGGATGTGGTGCTCGACCCCGGCGCCGGCGACCCGGCCCTGGTTGAGGCCGACATTGAAGCCGTGGGGCTCATAGACCTGCTCGAGCCGCGCCATCGCCGTCTGCGCGAGCGCCATCATCTCCGCCGTCGTCTCCGGCTCGATGTCCTGGAGGCGGGCGATGTGCTCGTAAGGAGTGACCATCAGGTGGCCGTTCGTGTACGGGTAGAGGTTGAGGATCACGAAGCTGCGCTCGCCGCGGTGGACGATCAGGTTCGCCTCGTCGTCATCCTCCGCCTGCTTGGCGCAGAAGACGCACTCCTCCTCGTTGTCCTTGGACGCGTCCTTCACGTACTTGAAGCGATCGGGCGCCCAGATTCGGAAATTGGCCACGTCGTCGGCATGCTAGGCGACGAGCGGCTCGGAAGAGACGGTGCCGACCTAAGGTCGGCGGGTCAGCTCAGTTTGCAGCCGGAGGTGTTGCCGGACTCGAGCGCATCCTTGGTCGGCTCGGGATCGTTCGCCGCTACGGAGTCCTGGACCAATTTGATCACCTGCGCGTTCGAGTATTTGAAGTTGATCGTCGACGTTTTCGAGTTGAGCAGTGCCGCCGTCGCCTCGCGGGCCAGGGCGTTGAAGCCGCCGCCGTTGAGGTTCAGCGCCTGGTCGAGGGTCAGCGTCCCGTAGTGGGTGATGCCGAAGACCGCGTCGAAGTTGTCGGTGAGCGAGTAGCCGGTCGCGGGCCAAGATTTCGAGTGGTTCTTCCAGTAGCCGTGCGAGCAGCCCGTCCCACCGGTGTACTGGGTGGTCGCCGCGTTCCCTTTCGTGTCGCCGCCTTTGGCTGCAACCGCGAGAGCCGTGCCGCCGGCGAGGACCGCAAGACAGGCGACCACGACAGCGAGGTTCTTCCAGGAGCGAGCCATGCAGCGACAGTAGGCGCACAAACCATTAGGTGGGGGGCAGATCGGTCCGCAATGGGACCTTTTTCCGACCGCGACTTTTCTAGTACCTAGGTCGGCTCAGAGCCAGCCGCGGCGGCGGAAGTAGGCGACCATCGCGATCAGGATCGCGGCCATGCAGCCGATCACGATCCAGAACCCGGTGGTGCTCTGCTCGCCCGGCACGTGGGAGTTCATGCCCCAGATGCTGGCGATCAGGGTGAGGGGGAGGACGATGACGCTGATCGAGGTCAGCACGCGCAGGATGTCGTTGACACGGTGGGAGATCACCGACTCGTTGGTCTCTGCGAGCGCCTCGACCACCTCCTTGTAGTTCTCGAGCATGTCCCAGATCCGCTCGTGGGCGTCGACGATGTCGTCGAAGTAGATCTCGAGGTCGAGGTCGGGCGCCAGGTAGCGCTGCTTGACTTTCTCGAGTTCCTGGAGGACGGGGCGCTGCGGGCGGATGACTTTGCGGAAGTTGATGATCTCCTGCTTGACGTTGGAGATGTCACGCACGACTTCCTCCGAGCGGCCCTCGAAGATGTCGTCCTCGAGCGCGTCGAGTTTGTTGCCGATCTTGCGCAGCATCGGGAAGCAGTAGTCGAAGCTGTCGTCGACCAGGCGGTAGAGCAGGTATCCCGAGCCGCGGGTGAAGAGCTGGTCGCGCATCTCCTCTTTCGCCCGGCAGCGCTCGAACAGGTACTCGACCGGCTGCAACGGCTGGTTCGGGATCGTGACGAGGTAGCCGGGGCCGACGAAGACGTCGAGCTCGCCGGTGCCCAGGCGACCGGCGGCGCGGTCGAAGACGGGGAAGTGGAGGACGATGAAGAGGTAGTCGTCGTAGACGTCGATCTTCGGCCGCTGGTTGCGCGAGAGCACGTCCTCGAGGTCGAGCGCGTGGAAGTCGAAGTTCTCCTCGAGCCAGGCGCGCTCCAGGGCACCGGGATGCTCGATGTTCACCCAGCGGAGGCCGGCGGCGTCGATCTGCTCGACGTCGGGCTTCTGCGGCTCAGCCTGTTGAGCCGAGTGGATGAGCTCGCCGCGGCGTCCCGAAAGACGGCGCAGCCTTGGCTTCGGCAGGTTCGGCATCGCTCGCGCTCATCTGTGTGTCGGTCTCGTCGGGCATCGGCAGCCTTAGGTTAAACGCAGGCGGGTGCCGAAACTGAAGGAATTCGCCCCTGGTAGGATCCCCTGCACATAAGCGCCACATCTAGAGGGGTGGAGGGACTGGCCCAGTGAAGCCCCGGCAACCACGTCGGACCGAGAGGTCCGGAACAGGTGCCAACTCCAGCAGGTCGAGCAGTTCAGGGCCTGGAAGATGTGGGGAATGTCCGATCGGACCTCTGCCCCACAGTTTGGCGGAGGTTTTTCTGTTTTGGAAAGGATTCGATCGGATGTCAATCGACAGCTTGAGATGTAAGGAGTGCGGCACCGCCTACGAGCTCGGCGCCCACTATTTCTGTGAGAAGTGCTTCGGGCCACTCGAGGTCCACTACGACCATTCCGGGCTCGAACCGGCTGAGGCCAAGCGGCGGATCCAGGCGGGCTCGCAGGGAATCTGGCGCTATGCCGACTTCCTGCCCTTCGAGGGCCGGCCGGGCGACCCGCTCGAGCCGGGGTTGACGCCCCTGCTGCGGGCCGACCGGCTCGCCGAGCGGCTCGGGATCGAGGCGGAGCTCTGGATCAAGAACGACGCGGCAAACCCGACCCACTCGTTCAAGGACAGGGTCGTCGCGGTCGCCGTCGCCAAGGCGCAGGAGCTCGGCTACGACACCGTCGCCTGCGCCTCGACCGGCAACCTCGCCAACGCGGTCGCCGCCCACGCGGCCGCCGCCGGCCTGGACTCCTACGTATTCGTCCCGGCCAATCTGGAGGAGCAGAAGCTGCTCGCGACCGCCGTCTACGGCACCAACCTGGTCGGCGTGCGGGGCAATTACGACGACGTCAACCGGCTCTGCACGCAGCTCGCCGACACCCACCCCTGGGCCTTCGTCAACGTCAACCTGCGCCCGTATTACGCCGAGGGCTCGAAGACGCTCGCCTATGAGACCGTCGAGCAGCTCGGCTGGGAGCTACCCGACCGCGTCGTCTGCCCGATCGCCTCCGGGTCGTTGTTCACGAAACTGGGGCGGGGCTTCCAGGAGTGGCTGGACATCGGCCTGGTCGAGGGCGTCCAGCCGGTCTTCAACGGCGCCCAGGCCCAGGGCTGCAGCCCGGTCGCGACCGCCTTCGCGGATGGCACCGACGTCTGCAAGCCGCAGAAGCCCGACACGATCGCCAAAAGCCTGGCGATCGGCGACCCTGCCGACGGCCCCTACGCGGTCGAGCACGCGCGCCGCACCGAAGGGAGCATCGACTCGGTTGACGACGACGAGATCCGCGACGCGATCCGGCTGCTGGCCGAGACCACCGGGATCTTCACCGAGACCGCCGGCGGGGTGACCGTCGGCGTCCTGCGCAAGCTCGCCGAACGCGGCGACCTGAACGACGGCGAACGGGTCGTGGTCTACCTGACCGGGGAGGGGCTGAAGACCCTCGACGCGACCCGCGATAAATTCCACATGCACGAGATCGACCCAGATCTCGACAGCTTTCAGTCCGTGTTCGAGTCCCAGGAGGTAGCGGTCAGATGAGTGTCACCGTGAAGATCCCGACCCAGCTCCGCGCCGCGACGGGCGGCGAGGGCGAGGTCGAGGTCGCCGGCGGCACCGTCGGCGAGGTTCTCGACGCGGTCTTCGAGACCTACGGCGACCTCCGCGAGCGGATCACCCAGGACGGCGACCTGCGCCGCTTCGTCAACGTCTACGTCGAGGGCGAGGACATCCGCTTCCAGCAGGGCCTCGAGACCGACATCAACGACGGCGACGAGGTGACCATTCTGCCCGCCGTCGCCGGGGGTTGACGGGCCTGGCCAGTAGGCCTCCGGTCGTAATCCTCTGTGGGGGCCGCGGGACGCGGCTGCGGGAGAGGACCGAGACGATGCCGAAGGCGCTGGTCGAGATCGGCGGCCGGCCGATCCTCTGGCACGTGATCGGGATCTATGCGGCGCAGGGGTTCGAGCACTTCCTGCTCGCGACCGGCTATTTGGGGGAGATGGTCGAGCGGTTCGTCGCCGAGGCGGACTGGCCGACGCCGATCGAGGTCGAGTGCGTCGACACCGGCGTCGACACGCCCACCGGAGGGCGGATCGCCAAGCTCTCCGAGCGCCTCGGCGGGGAGCCCTTCTGCGCCACCTATGCCGACGGCGTCGCCGACGTCGACCTCGCCGGGCTGCTCGGCTTCCACGGTGACGAGGGCGCCCTGGCGACGATGACCGTCGTCCGGCCCCATCTGCAGTGGGGGGTGGCCGAGGTGGACGAGGAGGGTCGGGTCGACGGCTTCGTCGAGAAGCCACGCAGCGAGCACTGGATCAACGGCGGCTTCTTCTGCTTCGAGCCGGGCGTCTTCAACTACCTCGACGAGCAGAGCGTCCTCGAGCGCCAGCCGCTCGCCCGGCTCGCCGCCGCGGGCGAGCTCCGCGGCTATCGCCACGCCGGCTTCTGGGACTGCATGGACACCTACAAGGACGCCGTCGTCCTCGACGACCTCTGGGCCGCGGGGGAGGCACCCTGGGATCCCTGGGCCCCGTCCCCCGCCGGGTCACCGTGAAGCGCTCCCTGGTCACCGGCGGGCACGGGTTCATCGCCTCCCACCTTGCCCGGGCCCTGCTCGGTCGCGGCGACACGGTGACGGTGCTCGATCTTCCGCGCACCGCCCTCTCCGGGCTCTCCCTGCAGGGAATCGAGGCCGAGGTCGAGCTGGTCGAGGCCGACGTGCGTGACGGCGAGGCGGTCGGGGCGACCCTGGCGGCGGGCGAGTTCGACTCGGTCTTCCATCTCGCCGCGCAGACCCTGGTCGGCCCGGCGATGGAGGATCCCGCGGCGACCTTCGAGGCCAACGTGCGCGGCACCTGGGTCCTGCTCGAGGCCTGCCGGCGCGCCGATGTCCCCGCCGTGGTCGTCGCCTCCTCCGACAAGGCCTACGGTCCCCAGGACGAGCTGCCCTACCGCGAGGGCGCCCAGCTGCGCCCGGCGTCTCCCTATGAGGCGAGCAAGGCGGCGGCCGACGCGATCGCGCTCAGCTACCGCCCGGCCTTCGGCCTGCCGGTTGCCGTGACCCGCTTCGCCAACGTCTACGGGGGAGGGGACCTCAACTACTCGCGCCTGGTCCCGGAGGCGATCCGGGCGGTTCTCGAGGACCGCCGCCCGGCGATCCGCTCCGACGGCAGCCCCGAGCGCGACTTCCTCTACGTCGACGACGCTGTCGCCGCCTACCTTGCGGTCGAAGGGGCGACGGGCGCCGGCGGGCCGGGGGCGGGGGAGGCCTTCAACGCCGGCGGCGAGCGGCCGCACTCGGTCGCCGAGGTGCTCGACACGATCGCCGCGGTCAGCGACCGCGAGATCGAGCCCGAATACCTGGGCAGCGGCAGCCCGGCGGGCGAGATCGACCGCCAGTTCGTCGATTCCTCGAAGCTGCGCGAGGCGACCGGCTGGACGGCTGGGGTCGATCTGCGCGACGGCATGCGCCGTACGCTGGAGTGGTATCGCGACAACCCGGATGCGAGGAGCTGAGATGTGCGGGCGCTTCACGGTCACCACGAAGGACACGAAGAAGATCGCCGACCGGTTCCAGGTCGAGCTGGAGAAGGCGCTTGAGCGAAACGCCGCGGGCGAGGCTCCGCCGCCCTCCAAGGAGCGCGCGAAGAAGGTCGCCCAGGGCCTCGAGCGCTTCAACGTGGCCCCGACCCAGGAGATCCTCACCGTGCGCTCCTCGCCCGACACCGACGAGGCGGCTCGGGGTGAGCGCGAGGCGCGCCTGATGCGCTGGGGCCTGGTCCCGCGCTGGGCCAAGGACCTCAAGGTCGGCTACCGGATGATCAACGCCAAAGCCGAGAACCTCACCTCCAGCCGCGCCTACAGCCCGCTGGTCGGCAAGTTCCGCCACCGCTGTCTGATCGTCGCCGACGGCTTCTACGAGTGGATGAAGGCCGAGGACCCCAAGCAGCCGCGCCAGCCGTGGCGCTTCACCGTCGACGGCGGCGAGCCCTTCGCCTTCGCCGGCCTCTGCACCCGCAAGGAGTGGGATGACGGGGAGGACCGCGGGTTCGACGACGGCTGGCTCTACACCTGCACGATCGTCACGACGACGCCGAACGACGTGGTCGCCAAAGTCCACGACCGGATGCCCGTGATCCTCGGCAGCCCGGAGGCGGAGGCGGCCTGGCTGCGGCCGGACCTGGCGGCTGAGGATGCGGTCGAGATGTGCGGTCCGCTTGCCGCGGGTCGCATGGAGGGGGCGCCGGCCAACCCGAAGCTCAACAAGGTCGGCAAAGGCACGGAAGAAGGGCCGGACCTCCTGGTCGCCCCCTAGAGGGCGCTTCTATTCTTCTTCTTCGCCTTCTTCTTCGGCGATCGGTTCGCCGATCGTCGCGAGGGCCCCGCCGCTACCGGTCGTCGCCGTCCCGGCGCTGGTGGTGACCGTGCAGGAGACCTTGAACGCGGGCGGCTTCGTCGCCTTCCAGATCACGTAGAAGGGCAGCACGAGGTCCTTGGCCGGCTTGCCGGCGGGCAGGAACCACTGCCAGCGCTCTTCACCCTGCTTGTAAGTGGGCCATTCGAGTTTGATCCCAGGCTCCGAGGCCCACGGCTTGTCGAAGTCTTCGACTTCGACGCTCGCCAGGTTGTTGTCGTGCGATGAGAATTCGAGCAGGACCGTGGTCGGGACTTCCTGTTCGGCGAGGTCTTCGCTCGAGCGGGGATAGGTGGCGCGCGAGCCGGGGGTCTGGGCGGCTTCGGCGCCGCCCCCGGCACGCATCGAGCATTCGATCCGCCCCCCGCCGATCGGCGATCCGGCATCGATGTTCAGCTGTGCGGAGCTGTGGAAGAGGGAGTAGCCGCTGATGTTCGTCCCCGTGGTGCGCAGGCCGACCTTGGTCAACTGCATCTCGCCGGCGCCGCCCGGCACGCGGACAGATTTGGAGTCAGGAAGCCTTTTGAACTGAACCCATTCCAGACGGGCGCTGGGGCCGGTCAGGTTTTCGTTGGCCAGGGCCGCGGCGGCGAGCGTCGCGACCAGGCCGACGATGACCACGGCGACCGCGCCCCGTGGGGGCCGGTTTCCCGGGCTCGCCGCTCCGCTCGTTTGGCTCTCGGCCACGGCGGGCACAGTATCGATCACGCCGCCGAGCTTTCTTGACTAGATTGGTTAGGAATAATGTCCGTCAATGAGTGGGACCTGATCTGGCGCCTTGCCCTGGCCCTCGCGCTTTCATCGGCGATCGGCCTGGAGCGAGAGCTGCGCCAGAAAAGTGCCGGCCTGCGCACCTACACGCTGGTCGGCCTCGGCTCGGCCCTGTTCATGCTGATCAGCAAGTACGGCTTCTTCGACGTGATCGGGCGGGACGTGATCCTCGACCCGTCGCGCGTCGCTGCCCAGATCGTCTCCGGCATCGGCTTCATCGGCGCCGGTCTGATCTTCGTCCGCCGCGACTCGGTCCGCGGCCTGACCACCGCGGCGGGTGTATGGCTGACCGCTGCCGTCGGGGCCGCCTGCGGCGCCTCGCTGCCGGTCCTGGCGATTGCCACGACCCTCGCCTACTTCGGCGTCGTCTTCGGCCTTGCGCCGCTGGCCCGGCGCCTGCCGGCCTCCCCGTATGCGCCCTCGGCGCTGCGCGTCGTCTACGAGGACGGCCGCGGCGTGCTGCGCCGGGTCCTCGCCGCCTGCACCGCGCGGGACTTCAAGGTCGCCGACGTCAACGTCGACCGGGCGGAGGAGGGGCACCCCGGTGCGGTCTCGGTGGCCCTCGAGATCCACGGCAGCGGTGCCGTTGCGCTGCTGGCCGGCGAGCTGGGGGAGATCGACGGAGTCCTCAGCGTCGCCGCCGGAGACGTCAACGAGATGTTCGACTAGCGTGGACGGCATCGAACCCCGTTACGTGACGATCCACGGGCGCACGGTCTCCTACACGGAAGCCGGCTCCGGGCCCGTGCTCCTCCTGATCCACGGCATGGCGGGCAACTCGCTTCACTGGGAGCCGGTGCGCGAGATGCTCGGTCGCGAACACACGGTGATCGCCGTCGACCTGCCCGGGCACGGCGGCTCGGAGCCCGGCGGCGGCGACTACTCGCTCGGCTCGCTTGCGTCGGGCCTCCGCGACCTCCTTCTCGCCCTCGGCCATGAGCGGGCGACCCTGGTGGGGCACTCGCTCGGCGGCGGCATCGCGATGCAGTTCACCTACCAGTTCCCCGAGATGGTCGAGCGCATGGTCCTCGTCTCCAGCGGCGGGCTCGGCTCCGAGGTGAGCCTCGTGCTGCGCGCCGCGTCGCTGCCCGGGGCCGACCTCTTCATCGGGGCGACGGCCGGGGTCGGCCGGGTTGCCGGCTCGGTGGTCGGTCGCGGGCTCGGCCTGCTCGGCCTGCAGCCGAACGCCGACCTCGCCGAGGTGGCGCGCAGCTACGCATCCCTCGGCGACAGCGAGCGCCGAGCGGCCTTCCTGGCGACCGTGCGCGCGGTCGTCGGCACCGAGGGTCAGCGGATCGCGGCGGAGGACCGCCTCTACCTGGCGGGTGGCTTGCCCCTGCTGATCGTCTGGGGCGAGGAGGACTCGATCATCCCCGTCAGCCACGGCCGCGAAGCCCACGACTCCTTGCCCAACAGCAGCCTTGTCGTCTTCGAGGAGGTCGGGCACCTGCCGCAGGTCGAGGCCCCCGGCCGGTTCGTGATCGCGCTCCAGCGCTTCCTCGCCGAGACCGAGCCGGCCGAGTTCGATTCGGACGAGTGGCGCGCCCGTTTCCGCACCGCCTGACGCCCAACAGAAGGCCAGATCCGGGGAATCTGGACGTTTGTTCGATCAAGGTCGGCCGGCCGGTGCCGATTAGGGCAGAAGTACTCAGCTGAACAAGGGCAAACCCGTCGTGAGGCGGGGACGCAAAGCAAGAGGTCTCCAAAGCGGAGATGGCTCGGCCGCCGGCTTGGTGAACACAGAGCTCAACCTCTGCCGATACCAGGAGAATTGCCCGATGAGAAAGCTGTTCCTTTACGGATTCCGCATACCGCGCGTCTCGACGGCCGCGGTCGCCACGCCCTGACGGACTAGGGCGCGGGCGCGAAGTAGGTCGAGCCCTGCTTGACCGTCACCGTGCGATGCCGCGTGAAGTCCTTGACGACGATGTCGTGAAGGGTGACGTGGAAGAACGTCCCGTCGCAGAGGTCCTGGGTGAACCAGACCGTGCCCCGGACGGTTGCCGAGCCGTAGCTGCCTACCGTCTTGTAGTTGCCGTGGCCGCTGCCCCACAGCCCGTTCCCCTTCTTCTTCGAGCGGGAAGCTGAAGCGCCACTGCGCCGGGCGTCGCCGCAGGCAAGCTCGGAGGCCAGCTTCAGGATCGTCACCGGCGTGCCCTTCGCCGGCTGCAGCACGATGAATCGGCCCGAGTAGAAATCGGCGCCCTGCAGGCTGCCGTGTTTCGATTTGGCGGAGACGATGTGGACGCGGCCGGCGCTGGCGTCCAGCACCGAGCCGACTTTGACGTGCGCTTCGTGGCCGAGGACGACGAATTTGTTGCTGCCCGGGATTTTCACCCGGACGGTCCCTGAGACGGACTGGAGGTTGACGGTCTTCCCGTAGACCGGCGGCGGCTCGACCAAGGTGAAGGCGCTGGTCGCCGGTGTCGGATCGACGTTCCCGGCCCGGTCGGTGGCACGCACGCGGTAGGTGTAGGGGCCGTCTTCGAGGTCTTCGCCGTCCTTCACGCATCCCTTGAACGCGGGTGTGCCGGTGTCGGTCGAGCATTCGAAGGTCGATCCGGGCTCGCTCGAGTGGAAGGAGAACATGAGTTCCGAGGCTTCCGTCGTTCCACTCGGCGCCGAGTCGATGATCGTCTCCGGAGGGGTCGTGTCGACCGTGAAGTCCCGGGTTGCCGGGGTGTCGTCGACGATCGCTTCGGCGTTGATCGCGCGGACGCGGAACGTGTATGAGCCGTCGGCGAGGGCCGGGGTCGGCTCGACACAGGGCCCGAATGCGGCTGTCCCCGTGTCGACCGAGCATTCGAAGGTCGATTCGGACTGGGTCGAGTGGAAGCCGAAGGAGGGAGTCGAAACGTTGGTCGGACCGCTCGGCCCGGAGTCGATGACGGTGTCAGGCGCGTCGCCCGGCGCGCCGCTCGCGGGCATGGCGACGAATGCCCCGATCGCGATCACGATCGTGAACAGCGCTGCGCCTCCCATCAGCACGGTTCGATTCATTTGACCAAAAAACCGTACAACCCTTGTCTAGTTGCGGTTTTACTTCTTGATCGGTCGTGCTAGGGCGAGCGATCCTCATGGCCTCTGGGGCCAGGAGGTCGACTCAGCCCCACTTCCCTGCGCCCGCAACTTCAGGGCAGCCACCAGTTCCCTTGGTGGTGCAGGGGAATGTGATCGTTCCGCTGACATCTTTGATGTTGAATTTGTTGCCGGTGGTCGATTCCGAAGAGAGTTCATATTCCTTCGGTTCACCTTTGACCACTGTGATTTTTGCGCTGTTCAAGGTCGGCTCGATTTTTTGCAGCGCTTCAAGCGAGGCTTCTTTGTAGCTGCCGCCGTTTTCGGTGGCGTAGGTCTCGATCGCCACCTGGGCGCTGTGCGCGTACTCCTTGGCCTTCGCGTCGCCGGCCTTGTTCCTCTGGTTGAAGAACGCCGGCAGGGCGATCGCGGCAAGGATGCCGAGGATGAGCATGACTACGAGGAGCTCGATCAGCGTGAACCCGGCCTCGCTCGATCGAAGGTTTTGTATCCGGCTCTTCATGAACCGGATATCGGCAGCCACCCGAGCGATCTTTAGGCAGAACTTAGATTTGGGTCGCGGCCGGGGGCCCTGGTCAAGCCTCCGGTCGTCGTCCAGCGTGCCCTTTTTGCGGTGCTAGCTCCGCTCGGAAGAGCACTCGGGCGCCACCCGATCTACTCCGAGTACAGCCCCGGGCACGAGAACCTGCCCGTATAGAGCTCTGCTCGAGACGCGCCCGACAGGATTCGAACCTGTGACCTCTTCCTCCGGAGGGAAGCGCTCTATCCAGCTGAGCTACGGGCGCCGAGCGGCCAGTCTAGCTTCGCGTAGGCTCGCGGCCGATGGATCTCTCGGTCGCATTCCTCGGCACCGGCGGCGCGGTGCCCTCGGCGCGGCGCTCGACCGCGAGCGTGCTGGTCAGCCGCGGTGGCGAACGCCTGCTCTTCGATTGCGGCGAGGGGACGCAGCGCCAGCTGCAGAAGTCGCTCGGCCTCGTTCAGGTCGACGCGATCTACCTGACCCACTTCCACGCCGATCATTTTCTCGGCCTGCCGGGGCTGCTCAAAACGTATGACCTCACCGACCGCGAGCGGCCGCTCACCGTCTACGGCCCGCGCGGGCTGACCGACCTCTTCAAGACCCTCGGGAGGCTGATCGGGCGGATCGGGTTCAAGCTCGAGCTGGTCGAGTTGGACCCCGGCGAGGCGATCCCGGTCGAGGAGGGTGAGGTCCGCCCCTTCGCGGTCGAGCACAGCGTCAGGGCGCACGGCTATGCGCTGGTCGAGGACGAGCGACCCGGTCGCTTCGACCTCGAGGCCGCCAAGAGCCTGGGCGTCCCGGAAGGGCCGGACTTCGCCGCCCTGCAGCGCGGCGAGACGGTCCAGGGCGCGGGGGGGCCCGTGAGCGCCGCCGAGGTGGTCGGCGAGGCTCGTCCGGGCCGCACGATCGTGATCACCGGCGACACCGGCCCCTGCCAGGCGACCGTCGAGGCCGCCCATGGCGCCGAGCTGTTGGTTCACGACGCCAGCTTCTCCGAGGAGGAGGTCCAGCGCGCGCTCGACACCGGGCACTCGACCGTGGGACAGGCCGCCGCGGTCGCCCGTGAGGCCGAGGTCGAGATGCTCGCGCTCGTCCACATCTCCTCCCGCTACCACGTCGGCGCCGTTCTCGAGGAGGCGCGGGAGGTTTTCGAGGGCTGCGTCGCCCCGCGCGACTTCGACCTTGTCGAGGTCCCATTTTCCGAGCGGGGAGGCCCCGTTCTGGTCCCCAATGGCACCCGCGAGCGCCGCGAGGACTGCTAGCCTGCGAATCGTCCTTTAACCCGGTCCCGCGAGGCCAGGAAGGAGCAAAACGAAGTGAGTGAGACTGTCGTGCTCAAGCGCGACGACCTGCGGCGAACGCTGAAGCGGATCGCCCACGAGATCGCCGAGAAGCATCCCGATTCCGGGGCCCTGGCGATCGTCGGCATTCACACACGGGGCGCCATCCTGGCCCGCCGCCTGCACGCGCTGCTCGGTGAGCTGACCGGGGTCGAATTGCCGATCGGCGACATCGACATCTCCTTCTACCGCGACGACGTCGGCGCCAAGTCCCCGGCCGCGCAGCCGGTCGTCCACGCTTCGCACATCGATTTCGACCTCAGCGACCGGACGGTGATCCTGGTCGACGATGTCCTCTTCACCGGGCGCACGGTGCGGGCGGCGATCGACGCGCTCTTCGACTACGGCAGGCCGCCGCGGGTGCAGCTGGCGGTCCTCTGCGACCGCGGCCACCGCGAGCTGCCGCTGCGCCCGGACTACGTCGGCAAAAACCTGCCGACCGCCCAGGACGAGCGGGTCAACGTCAGGCTCGAGGAGAGCGACGGCGTCGACGAGGTGACGATTTCCGAGGCCGCCGGGGTGGCCGCGTGAAGCACCTGCTCGCGATCGACCAGCTCAGCCGCGAGCAGATCGAGGAGATCCTCGATCGCGCCGAGAGCTTCGCCGAGGTCGGCCGCCGCGACATCAAGAAGGTGCCGACCCTGCGGGGTCGCACGATCGTCACGCTCTTCTACGAGTCGAGCACCCGGACCAGCTCCTCCTTCGAGCTCGCAGCCAAGCGCCTCTCCGCCGACCTGGTCTCGGTCAAGGCGGCCGGCTCCTCGGTCGACAAGGGCGAGTCGCTGAAGGACACGGTCGCCACCCTCTCCGCCTATGACCCGGCGGCGATCGTGATCCGTCATCCGCACGCCGGCGCCGCCCAGCTGGTCGCCGGCTGGAGCGAGGCATCGGTCATCAACGCGGGCGACGGCAAGCACGAGCATCCGAGCCAGGCCCTGCTCGACGTCTACACGCTGCGCCGCCGGCTCGGCTCGCTGGAGGGCAGGCGAATCTGGATCGTCGGCGACGTCCTGCACAGCAGGGTCGCCCGCTCCAACCTGATGGCCTTCCGGGCGATGGGCGCCGAGGTCACCGTCTGCGGCCCCCCGACCCTGATCCCGCGCGGGATCGAGCAGCTCGGCTGCGAGGTGACCCACTCGCTCGACCGGCTCGAGGAGGCCGACGTCGTCTACGCCCTGCGGATGCAGCTCGAGCGCATGGAGGAGAGCTTCGTGCCCTCGCTGCGCGAGTACGCGGCCTGCTTCCAGATCGACTCGCGGCGGCTCGGGCCGCGGCAGCTGCTGATGCACCCAGGGCCGGTCAACCGCGGAGTCGAGCTCTCCGGCGAGGTGATCGACTCGCCCCAGTGCCTGATCACCGAGCAGGTTGCCTCGGGGCTGGTCGTGCGGATGGCGATCCTCTACGAGCTGCTGGCCGCGAGTGCCGGCCGCACCGAGCCTGCCGGCCACGACGACGGCGCCCCGGCGGACCCGACCCCGATCGGCACCTCGGCGTGAGCGCGGACACCAGCACGGCGGCCGAGCTCGGCGACGCCCTCGACTCGCGCTCGGCACCGGCCGCCGACCTGATCCTGCGCGAAGCGAGCGTGCTCGACCCGGTCGCCGGCATCGAGGGAACCCACGACGTCGTCATCCGCGAGGGACGTATCGCCGAACTGGCGGCGCCCGGCTCCGCCGAGGCGGGTGACTCGGAGGTCATCGACGCCGCCGGCCTGCACGCATTCCCCGCCTTCTTCGACCCGCACGTCCACCTGCGGGTCCCCGGGCAGGAGCACAAGGAGGACGTCGAAACCGGAACCCGATCGGCCGCCGCCGGCGGCTTCTGCGGGGTGATCGCGATGGCGAACACCGAACCGCCGGTCTCCAACGCCGCCGACGTCGAGGCGCTGCGCGAGGCGGCCCGTGAGAGCGCCTCGGTCCCGACCGGCTTCCTGGCGACGGTCACCAAGGGGATGGCCGGTGCTGAGCTGACCGAGATGTCGGAGCTGCGCGGCGCCGGCGCACTCGGCTTCTCCGACGACGGGCTCCCGATCCGGAGCGCCGGGATCATGCGCCGGGCGCTCCAGTACCAGCGCCTCAGCGGCGGCACGATCGCCCTGCACGAGGAGGATCCGGAGCTCTCCGGGGCGGGCGTCATGCACGAGGGCGCGGTCTCGGCGGCGCTCGGGCTCGCCGGGGTTCCGGCGATCTCGGAGTCGACGATGATCGCCCGCGACGCCGCGATCGCCGCCTACGAGGGGGGCAGGATCCACGTCCAGCACCTATCCGCGGCCGAGTCCGTCGATGCGGTCCGCGCGGCGCGCGCGGCGGGGGTCCTGATCAGCTGCGAGGCGACGCCCCACCATCTCTGCTTAAACGACGAGGAGGTGCGCAGCCTCGACCCGGTGCGCTTCAAGATGAACCCGCCGCTGCGCTCCGAGCCCGACCGCCAGGCGCTGATCGAGGGGCTGCGCGACGGCACGATCGACTGCATCGCCACCGATCACGCCCCGCACGCCGCCGAGGAAAAGGAAGTCCCGTTCGAGAGTGCCTCGATGGGGGTGACCGGGCTCGAGACCGCCTTCGCTTCGGTCCACACCGACCTGGTCCTGCCCGGAACGATCGAGCTCGGGCTGCTGGTCGAGCGGCTGGCCGGCGGTGCCGAGCCCTTCGGCCTGCGGCGCCCGACGCTCGAGCCGGGCAGCGAGGCCAACGTCGCACTCTGCGACCTGGGGGCCGAGTGGACCGTGGGCGAGGACGGCTACGAGAGCCGCTCGTCGAATTCCTGGTGCGCCGGGCGGACGCTGACCGGCCGGGTCGTGGTGACGGTCGCCGGCGGCAACGTCGCCTTCCGCCTGCGCTCCTTCTCGATGGGGGTCGCGCCGTGAGCGGCGCCGGCGCCTACGTCCTGCTCGAGGACGGCGCCCGTTTCGACGGGGCGCGGCTCTGCGGCGACGAGCGCGCGGTAACCGGCGAGGTCGTCTTCAACACCGCGATGACCGGCTACCAAGAGTCGGTGACCGACCCCTCCTACGCCGGTCAGATCATCGTCTTCACCTATCCGCTGATCGGCAACTACGGAGTCTCGGCAGCGGCCATGGAGTCCGAGCGCGCCAACGCCCGCGGCGTGGTCATGCGCGACGCCCGCAACAGCGAGGACTCTTTCACTGCCGAGGGCGGCTGGCTCGACTGGCTGGCCGACTCCGGCGTCCCGGGGGTCGACGGGGTCGACACCCGTGCCCTGGTCCGCCACATCCGCGACCGCGGGGCGATGCGGGGCGGGATCTTTCCGGCTGAGATGTCCGAGTCCGAGGCCCGCGCGCAGGTGGCGGCGGAGCCCTCGATGGAGGGCGCCGACCTGGCCCGCGAGGTGACGCCGCCCGAGCCCGTGCGCTTCGAGGGAGCCGGCCCGCACGTGGTCGGCGTCGACACCGGCGTGAAGATGAACATCGTCAGGCAGCTGCGCGAGCGCGACTGCCGCGTGACCCTGCTGCCCTGCTCGACCTCGGCCGAGGCGGTGCTCGCCGAGGACCCGGACCTCGTCTTCCTCGCCAACGGCCCTGGCGACCCGGCGGCGCTCGGCTACGTCGTCGACACGGTGCGCGAGCTGATCGGCAAGCGGCCGGTGTTCGGGATCTGCCTCGGCCACCAGCTGCTCTGTCGCGCGGTCGGCCTCGAGACCTTCAAGCTGCCCTTCGGCCACCGCGGCGCCAACCACCCGGTCAAGGATCTGGCGAGCGGCCGCATCGACATCACCTCGCAGAACCACGGCTTCGCGGTCGAGGGGCCGGGCGGCGAGCCGCGGATCGAGTCCGACGAGCCGGTGCGCTGGGAGACCGACTTCGGGGTCGCCGAGCTGACCCACCTCAACCTCTACGACCGCACGGTCGAGGGGCTCGCCCTGCGCGACGTTCCCGCGGCGACCGTGCAGTACCACCCCGAGGCCGGCCCCGGCCCGCACGATGCCCGCCACCTCTTCGACTCCTTCCTGGGAATGGCGGCGTGAGCGATGCCTAGGCGTGACGACATCGAGAAGATCCTCGTGATCGGGTCGGGCCCGATCGTGATCGGCCAGGCCGCCGAGTTCGACTACTCCGGCGTCCAGGCCTGCAAGGTGCTGCTCGAGGAGGGTTACGAAGTCGTCCTCGTCAACTCGAACCCGGCGACGATCATGACCGACCCCGAGTTCGCGACTTCGACCTACGTCGAGCCGCTGCTGCCGGGCCCGGTGGCGAAGATCATCGAGAAGGAGCGCCCCGACGCGCTGCTGCCGACGCTCGGTGGCCAGACGGCGCTGAACGTGGCGATGGCACTGCATGAGGACGGCACGCTGGAGCGCTTCGAGGTCGAGCTGATCGGGGCCGACCAGGACGCGATCCGCCGCGCCGAGGACCGCGAGCTGTTCCGGCAGACGATGACCGAGGCGGGCCTGCGCATCCCCTGGTCGATGACGGTCGAAAGCCTCGGCGAGGTCGAGGCGGCGCTCGCCGAGGGCAAGATCACTCTGCCGGCGATCATCCGGCCCGCCTTCACGATGGGTGGCCAGGGCGGCGGCGTGGGGGAGACCGAGACCGAGCTGCGGCAGGTCGTCTCCGAGGGCCTTGCCGCCAGCCCGATCAACCAGGTCCTGGTCGAGGAGTCTGTGCTCGGCTGGGGCGAGTTCGAGCTCGAGGTCATGCGTGACCGAAACGACAACGTCGTGATCATCTGCTCGATCGAGAACGTCGACCCGATGGGTGTCCACACCGGCGACTCGGTGACCGTCGCGCCGGCACAGACCCTGACCGACGACCTCTACCAGGAGCTTCGGGACCAGGCGATCCGCGTGATCCGCGCGATCGGGGTGGAGACCGGCGGCTCCAACGTCCAGTTCGGCGTCGACCCCGAGAGCGGCGAGATCGTCGTCATCGAGATGAACCCGCGGGTCTCGCGCTCCTCGGCGCTGGCCTCCAAGGCGACCGGCTTCCCGATCGCCAAGATGGCGGCGAAACTGGCGGTCGGCTACGCGCTGGAGGAGATCCCGAACGACATCACCCGGGCCACGCCCGCCTCCTTCGAGCCGACCATCGACTACGTCGTGACCAAGATCCCCCGCTTCGCCTTCGAGAAGTTCCCGGGGGCGACCGGCCGCCTCTCGACCCACATGCAGAGCGTCGGCGAGGTGATGTCGATAGGCCGGACCTTCCGCGAATCCTTCGCCAAGGCGCTGCGCTCGCGTGAGCTCGACTCGGAGCCGGAGTTCCCCGTCGAGGACGCGGATCTCCTCACCGCGATCGAGAAGCCCTGCGCCGAGCGCTTCGACCTGATCCTCGAGGCCTTCCGGCGCGGCCTGGGGGTCGAGGAGGTCCACGAGCGCTGCCTCGTCGACCGCTGGTTCCTGCGTGAGCTGGAGGCGCTTCAGACGCAGGGGGATGGGACCGAGGGCCTGGCCCGTACCTACAAGGCCGTCGACACCTGCGCCGCCGAGTTCGAGGCGGCGACGCCGTACTACTACTCGGCCCACGAGCGGCCCCGGCCCGGCGCCGGCGCCGACTCCGAGATTAGGCGCGGCGACCGTCCGTCGATCGTGATCCTCGGCGCCGGCCCCAACCGCATCGGCCAGGGGATCGAGTTCGACTACTGCTGCGTGCACGCGGCGATGACCGCCCGCGAGCTCGACCGCGACGCGGTGATGATCAACTGCAACCCGGAGACGGTCTCGACCGACTACGACACGTCTGACCGCCTTTACTTCGAGCCGCTGACGGCCGAGGACGTGATCGCCGTCTGCGAACAGGAGCGCCCCGAGGGCGTGATCGTCCAATTCGGCGGCCAGACCCCGCTGAAGCTGGCCCGCGAGCTCGAGGCGGCAGGCATCCCGTTGCTCGGCACGCCGGTCGACGCGATCGACCTGGCCGAGGACCGCGGCCGCTTCGGCGCCCTGCTGCGCAAGCTCGGCATCGAGCACCCGCCCTACGGGACCGCGCTCTCCGCCGAGGAGGCAGCGGTGATCGCCGAAGAGGTCGGCTTCCCGCTCCTGGTCCGCCCCTCCTACGTCCTCGGCGGCCGGGCAATGGAGATCTGTTATTCGACAGAGGACCTCAACGCCTACCTCGCCGCTCACGTCAAGGCCGACCAGGAGCACCCCCTGCTGCTCGACCGCTTCCTCGAGAACGCGATCGAGGTCGACGTCGACGCGCTCTCCGACGGGGAGGCGGTCCACGTCGCCGGGATCATGCAGCACGTCGAGGAGGCCGGTGTCCATTCCGGCGACTCGGCCTGCGTGCTGCCGCCGATGAGCCTCGGCGAGGAGATGCTCGACGAGATCCGGGCGACTACAGAGCGGATCGCGCTCGAGCTCGGCGTGATCGGGCTGATCAACATCCAGTACGGCGTCGCCGGGGGCCGGCTCTTCGTGATCGAGGCCAACCCGCGCGCCTCGCGCACCGTCCCCTTCGTCTCCAAGGCGATCGGCGTGCCCCTGGCGAAGATCGCCGCGCGGCTGATGATGGGCCAGCCGCTCGCCGACCAGCAGCTGCCCGAAGGGCAGCCGACCCACGTCAGCGTCAAGGAGGCCGTCCTGCCCTTCTCCCGGTTCGCCGGCGCCGACTCGATCCTCGGCCCGGAGATGAAGAGCACCGGCGAGGTGATGGGGATCGCCGCCGACTTCCCGACTGCCTTCGGCAAGGCTCAGGCCGCGGCCGGGGTCGCGCTTCCCTCAGAGGGCACGGTCTTCATCACCGTCACCGATACGGACAAGCCCGCCGCGACCCAGATCGCCGCCCGCTTCCACGACCTCGGCTTCGAGGTGATCGCCACCGGCGGCACCGCGCAGGCGATCTCCTCGATGGGCATACCGGTCACCCGGATCAACAAAATCGGCGAGGGCTCGCCCAACGTCGTCGACCTGATCCGCGAGCATCGTTGCGACCTGGTGATCAACACGCCGACCGGCTCGGGCGCCCGCTCGGACGGCTATGAGATCCGCACCGCCGCGGTGCGCCACGACATCCCCTCGGTGACGACGATGACCGGCGCCTCAGCCGCGGTCAGGGCGATCGCCGCGCGGGTTGCGGGCGAGGCTGAGGTCCAGTCGCTCCAGGAGATCCACGGAACTACCAGGACCGCCCAGCCTCGATGAGCGCTCCGCTGGGCCGGCGGCTGCTCTCGGTGAGCGCAAACAGGGCCTCGGGCGGCTATCGCGTCTTCTCGCTGCTCGACGAGGAGGGCCCGACCCCTCAGGCCGGGCAGTTCTACATGCTCGCCACCGAGCGCGGCTGGGGGGAGGGGGGAGGACGCCCGTACCTGCCCCGTGCGCTCTCGGTCGCCGACGCCGGGCCCGAAAGCGGCGGCGTCCGCCTCGACTTCCTGATCGACGGCGTCGGCCCGGGGACCGAGCGGCTCTGTCTGCTCGAGGAGGGGGAGGGGGTCTGGGTCAACGGGCCGCTCGGCAACTCCTTCTCCGAACCGAAGGAGCTCGCGCCGGGAGCCGCCGGGGCGATTCTGGTCGGCGGCGGGATCGGCATCGCCCCACTGGCCCTCCTTCGGCGGCGCTTCTCCGAGCGGGGGACCCCTGCCCAGATCCTGCTCGGCTTCCGCGACGCCGAGCACAGCGGCGGCCTCGACGACCTCTTCTCCAATTGTCAGATCGGGCTCGCATCCGACGACGGCCACCGCGGCGAGCGCGGCTACGTCACCGACCTGCTGGCGGCGATGCTCGAGGGCGACGACGCGGCCAGCGCCGCCGTCTACGCCTGCGGCCCGCCGGCGATGCTCGAGGCGGTCCGGGCGATGTGCGCGGCGCGCGGCGCCGCCTGCGAGCTGGCGCTCGAGTCGCCGATGGCCTGCGGGTTCGGCGCCTGCTTCGGCTGCGCGGTCCCCCTCGTCGAGGGCGGCTACATGCGCCTCTGCGTCGACGGCCCGGTCGTCGCCGGCGAGCGGATAGCGGCGGTCACCGATGCCTGACCTCTGCGGGATCGAGCTCGCCCATCCGGTGCTCAATGCCTCGGGGACCTTCGACGCGATCGCGGCGCGGCGCGTCTACGGCGACGCCCTGCTCGAGAGCTTCCCCTTCGCCGCCTTCGTCTCGAAGACGATCACCCCCGAGCCGCGGGTCGGCAACGAGCCGCGGCGGATCTGGGAGACCCCCGGCGGGATGATCAACTCGATCGGCCTCCCGAACAAGGGACTGGCCGGGTTCGTCGAGCACGACCTGCCGCAGCTCGCCGAGCTTCCGGTGCCGCTGATCGTCTCGGTGATGGGCACCAGCCATGAGGAGTTCACGGCGCTGCTCGAGGGGGTCGGGGGCCGCGCCGAGGTCGCCGGGATCGAGCTCAACGTCTCCTGCCCCAACGTCCACTCCGGCCTGATCGTCGGCGAGCAGCCGGCGGAGACGGCATCGCTGCTGGAAGCCATCCGCCCACTGACCGACAAGCCGCTGATCGTGAAGCTGACGCCCAACGTGGCCGACCCCGCCGCGGTCGCGGTGGCCGCCCAGGCCGGCGGCGCCGATGCGGTCTCGCTGATCAACACGCTGAAGGCCGGCGCGATCGATCCGCGGACCGGCGGGCCCGGGATCGCCGCCGGCCATGGCGGTCTCTCGGGCCCCGCGGTGCGTCCCGTGGCGATCGCCCAGGTGCGTTCCGTCGCCGCGGCCACCCGGCTGCCGATCGTCGGCATGGGAGGGGTGTGCGACGGGCCCTCGGCGCGCGAATTCCTCGACGCGGGGGCGGTCGCCGTGGCGGTCGGTACCGAGAGCTTCCGCGACCCGCTCGCCGGTCGTCGGGTGGCCGAAGAGCTCGCCGAGTCGGCGGCGCCGAGGACCTAGTTCGATCCGATACTCGACCTCGACTCGAGGTCTAGGTGAATTTCACGGGAATTCGGGAAAATGGCCTTGCACCTGACCAGGCCGCGGCTATACTCGCCGCCCAATGAGCGCCCCTGTCAAGACCTCCGCCGCGGCCCCCGAGAGGTCGCTGGACCAGAGGATGGACGCTCTCAAGCGCGCGAACGACATTCGTACCGCCCGCGCCAAGCTCAAGAAGGACCTCAAAGCGAGCAAGGCGAGCATCCACTCGCTGCTTCTCGACCCCCCCGACTACGTGATGACGGCCAAGGTCTTCGACATGCTGCTCGCGGTTCCCAAGTACGGCCGGGTGAAGGCTAACCGCATCCTCAATCAGTGCCGGATCTCGCCCTCGAAGACGATCGGCGGGTTGTCGGAGCGGCAGCGAACTGAGCTAGTCAGTTTGCTGCGCCGTTAGCGCGGCTGCTGCAAACCGGCGCATATCGTCGTCCTCAGTCGCTCACGTGCAGAGCACGCTTCGCTCCCTGCGTCCGGGCGATCTGCTTGGTTTTCGCAGCCGTTCGTGAACCTGAAAATGTCGAAAGTCTTCGTGATTACTGGCCCCTCGGGAGTCGGAAAGGGGACGCTCATCAAGGAGCTCCTGCACCGGGTTCCCAACCTGACCCTGTCGGTTTCGGCGACGACTCGAGAGCCGCGCGAGGGGGAGGAGGACGGCCGCGAGTACCACTTCCTCACGCCGGCGCAATTCGAAGCTCGGATGGACGCCGACGACTTTCTCGAGTTCGCTACCTACAGCGGCAACCGCTACGGCACGTTGCGCTCGGAGGTCGAGCGCTGCGTCGAGCGAGGGCTCTCCGTCGTCCTCGAGATCGAGGTGCAGGGCGCGCAGCAGGTTCGCGCCGCGATGCCGGAGTCGGTCCAGATCTTCATCGCGCCGCCCGACCCGACCCAGCTGCGTCGACGGCTCGAGGGCCGGGGGACGGACTCCGCCGAGGCGATCGACTCCCGGCTCGAAACCGCCGAACAGGAGCTCGCCGTTCAGGGGGACTTCGACCACCGCGTCGTCAACGACGATCTCGAGGGCGCGGCCGACGAGCTGGAGCAGATCGTGCGCGCCGAGCTCGCCATACCTCTAGACTCCCCGGCCGATGATCAAACCACGCGTTGACAAGCTCCTTGACCATGCCGACTCGCACTATGCGGCCGTCGTCGTATCGGCCAAGCGGGCGCGACAGATAAACAGCTACTTCCACAACCTCGGCGAGGGCAGCTTTGGTGAGTACCCGCCGCCGATGGTCGAGACCGGCAACGAGAGGAATTACCTCTCCGTGGCGCTCGAAGAGCTTGCCCAGGGCAAGCTCAAATACGAGTACCGCTCCTAGCCGGCGCGGGCACGGGCCCGCCTTCCCGGAGGAAACGATGGCCAGAATCCTGCTTGGCGTCAGTGGTGGGATAGCTGCCTACAAGGCGCTCGAGTTCGCGCGCCTGGCCACGGTCGCCGGACACGGTGTCCGTGTGCTGATGACCGAGAGCGCCACCCGCTTCGTCGGCGCCGCCTCCTTCGAGGGCATCGTCGGCGCCCCGGTGCTGACCTCCGAGTTCGATCGCGATCCGCTGCGCGGCGCCTTCCCCGGTGACCCGCGCCCCGAGCACGACCCGATCGGGCACCTCGAGTTGGCCGCCAACTGCGACGCCTACCTCGTCGCCCCGGCCTCCGCCAACACGCTCGCCAAGCTCGCCTCGGGCTCGGCGGACTCGATGCTGACCACCTCCTTCCTCGCCTGCGCCGCGCCGAGGCTCGTCGCACCGGCGATGAACGACCGCATGTACGCCGACGCGGCGACGCAGGCGAACATCGCCGTCCTGCGCGAGCGCGGCATCGCGCTGATCGAGCCGGATGAGGGGCGCCTCGCCTCCCGCGGAGAGCGCGGGCGGGGCCGCCTTCCCGATCCCGCCCGCCTGCTCGCCCTGGTCGAAGCACAGCTGCCGACCGGCGCCCGCCCCTGGGATGGGCTCAAGGTCCTCGTCACCGCCGGCGGCACCCGCGAGCCGCTCGACCCGGTCCGCTTCCTCGGCAATCGCTCCAGCGGGCGGATGGGCTTCGCCCTGGCCGCCGCCGCGGCTCGCCGTGGCGCCCAGGTCACGCTCGTCGCCGCCAACGTCTCGCTTACGGAGCCCGCCGGGGTGATGCGGATCGACGTCGAGACCGCGGCCGAGCTGGCCGGCGCGACCCGCGCCGAGTTCGCCGACAGCCAGGTCCTCCTGATGGCTGCCGCGCCGGCGGACTTCCGCGCCGTCGAGGTCGCAACCGGCAAGATCGCCCGGGAGGGGGCGCTCGAGCTGCGACTGGAGCCGACCGAGGACATACTCGCCGGGTTGTGCGCCGAGGATCGCCGGCAGTCTCAGACCGTCATCGGTTTCGCTGCCGAGCATGGCTCCGGGGGCATCGAGCGGGCACGCGGCAAGCTCGAGCGCAAGGGCGCCGACATGATCGTGCTCAACGACGTATCCGACCCGACGATCGGCTTCGAGAGCGAGCAGAACGCCGTGACTCTCATCGAGCCCGAGGCGGAGACCGAGGTCGCAAAGGCGCCCAAGGATGAGATCGCCGAAGCGATCCTCGATCGAGTCGATCTGATTCGCGCCAGGTCAGGCGCGTCGAGGCGTTAGACTGGCCTCAAGCTTTTTTTGTCCCGATTTTTTCCCGATGTAGTTCGAGAAGTGGGCCTGGCCCACTTTTTTTTCGCCCGAAACCATGAATACAGACCTCAAGCAAGACATTCAGACGCAACTGAGCGAGCTCGACTCGACGCTCGATCTCGTCGCGCTGGAGCAGCCCGGCAACGAAGCGTTGCGGATCTTCATCGACCACCCCGGAGGCGTCGACCTGGCCCTCTGCGAACGGGTCACACTGCACCTGAACCACCTGCTTGCCGACTACACGCTCGAGGTCTCCTCGCCGGGCCCGAAGTACAGCCGCCCCAGTCCAGCAACCGATGTCAAGGAGACGCCGTGAGCAAAGAGATCGTCGACGCAGTCAAGGCGCTCGAGCAGGAGAAGGGGATCTCCGCCGACAAACTGATGGACGCGCTTGCCGACGCGCTTCTCTCCGCCTACAAGAAGACCCCCGGCGCTGCCAAATACGCGCGGGTCGACCTCGACCACGAGACCGGGGACTTCCGCGTCTTCGAACTGATCCTGCCGCCCGAGCTCGAGGAGAAACTCCTCGCCGAAGCTGCCGAGGCCCAGGAGGACGAAGAGCGCGAAGTCGACCCCGAGACCGGTGAGCTCAAAGAGCCCGAGGATCCGGAGCTCGACCCGGAGATGATCGCCCCCTACGAGGATCAGATCAGCACCAACGACGTCACCCCCGAAGACTTCGGCCGGATCGCCGCGCAGACCGCGAAGCAGGTGATCCTCCAGCGGATCCGCGAGGCCGAACGGATGATGATGTTCGACGAGTACCAGGACCGCGTCAACGAGCTGATCACGGGGATCATCCAGCAGTCCGACAAGCGCTACACGCTCGTCCAGTTGCGCGAGCGGGTCGAGGCGCTGCTGCCCAAGTCCGAGCAGGTCTACAACGAGCGATACGACCACGGGATGCGGGTCAAGGCGGTCATCACCGACGTCTCCGACTCGACCAAAGGCCCGGCGATCGTCGTCTCGCGCCGCAGTCCCGAGCTGATCAAAAAGCTCTTCGAAATGGAGGTCCCGGAGATCGCCGACAAACTCGTCGAGATCGTCGGCGTCGCACGTGAGCCGGGCTACCGCTCGAAGATCGCCGTGATCTCGCACGCCGATGGCGTCGACCCGGTCGGCGCCTGCGTCGGCCCGCGCGGTTCCCGGGTGCGGATGGTCGTCTCCGAGCTGCGCGGCGAGAAGATCGACATCATTCCCCATAACGACGAGCCCGCCCGCTTCGTCGCCAAGGCGCTTTCGCCGGCCCGCGTCCGCGAGGTGATCGTCGACGACGAGGAGCGGCAGGCGACCGTGATCGTCCCCGACGACCAGCTCTCGCTGGCAATCGGCCGTGACGGCCAGAACGCCCGCCTCGCCGCCCGCCTGACCGGCTGGCGTGTCGACATCAAGTCCGAGAGCGAGTTCGCGGAGGAGGACCAGGACGTCGAGTACGAGGGCGAGGACCAGTCCGATGGCCGCTGTTTCGCGGTGCTCTCCAATGGCCGCCGTTGCCCGAACGCGGCGATTGCCGAATCGGTCTACTGCGGTCTGCCGACCCACCAGGCCCTGAGCCGTTTCGACACGAACCAGATCGCGGTCCTCTCGCCGCTCTCGGAGGCCGAGGTGGCGATCCTCGCCGACCCGCAGGGCGACGAGGGCCAGGTCAGCGAGCTGGTCGCCCGCGCCGATGCCGAGTTCGTCGAGCCGGCCGAGGAGGCCGAGGAGGACACGGTCGAGGAAGTCGACGCCGTCGACCCGGAGGCCGATGGTCAGGACGGCGAGGGCTCAGATGCCGAGCCCGCGGGTCCTGTCGCAGAGGAGGACACGTCGTCCTCGCAAGCTGCGGGCGACGTCCCCTCCTCGACACCACCCGCGGACGAGGCGACCGATGTCGAGGCTCCTGAGGGGGAGGCCTCCGAGGTCAATACGGAGTCTGAGCAGGATCAGGACGATGCCGTTGAGGCTCTCGCCGAGGATGCGGCGACTGAGCAGGACAATGTGGCCGAGGACGGGGTCGCTGATACGAGCGACGAAGTCGCGGACCAGGCCGACCAAGGTGGCCAGGGCGATGGCGCATCTGCCGAGGACAGCGGAAGCGAAGCTGAGCAGTCCTCGGATGTCATCGAGGAGGCTGAGCAGGCTTAGTGGCTAAGAAAAGGGTTCATGAGATCGCCAAAGCTCAGGGGCTGAGCAGCAAAGAGCTGCTCGCTGCGTTGAAAGCCGCCGGCGTCGAGGCGAAAGCCGCCGCTTCGAGCGTCGAGGAGGCGGACGCAATCAAGGCCATCTCGGCCGCCAAGGGCAACGGGGGCGCCGCGACGTCGACCGAGTCGAAGCCGAAAGCGGAGGCGAAACCGAAAGCCAAAGGCGAGGCGCCGAAAGCCGCGGCCAAAAAACCCGCCAAAGCTCCCAAAGCGCCCGCTCCCGCGGGGGGCTCGACCAAAAAACGCCGGGTGGTCATCGACTCGCAGGCCGCTCGCCGCGACCAGATGGGCGGCCCGCCCCCGCAGCGGCCGCCGCGTCGCCGAGGCGGCCGCCGCCGCCGCCCGCTACTCGAGGAGCCGCCGCCCAGAGTCGAGCCGGGGGAGCCCGAGGCGACCAAGGTCCAGTCCGGTGCGACCGTGCGTGAGGTCGCCGAGCTGCTCGGCCTAGGCAGCGCCGAGGTGATCAAAAAACTGATGATGATGGGCGAGATGGCGACGCTCACGCAGACCCTCACCGACGACTCGGTGAAGGCGATCGCGGACGAGTACGACCGCAAGATCGAAATCGTCACGACCGCCGACGAGGAGCCCGAGGCGCCTGAGTTCGAGGACTCCGACGAGAGCCTCGAGGACCGCCCGCCCGTGGTCACGATCATGGGCCACGTCGACCACGGCAAGACTTCCTTGCTCGACGCGATCCGCGAGACCGAGGTCGCGGCGGGGGAGGCCGGCGGCATTACGCAGCACATCGGCGCTTACCAGGTTCACCACGCCGACAAAACGATCACCTTCCTCGATACCCCGGGCCACGCTGCCTTCACCGCGATGCGCGCCCGCGGCGCCAAGGTGACCGACATCGCCGTTGTCGTGGTCGCCGCCGACGACGGCGTCATGCCGCAGACCAAAGAGGCGATCGACCACGCCCGGGCGGCCGATGTGCCGATCCTGATCGCCGTCAACAAGATCGACAAAGAGGGCGCCCAGCCGGACCGGGTCCGCAACGAGCTCGCCGCCGACGGCCTCACCCCCGAGGACTGGGGTGGCGAAACCGTCTACGTCGACGTCTCGGCGAAGACGCATGAGGGGCTCGACAGCCTGCTCGACATGATCCTTCTGGTCACCGAGCTCGAGGAGCTCGGCGCCAACCCCGACGCGCCGGCCTCCGGCACCGTGATCGAGTCCCAGCTCGATCCGGGTCGAGGTCCGATCGTCAGCATCCTGGTCGGTCGCGGCACGCTGAAGGTGGGCGACGCGCTCGTCGCCGGCTCGCAGTGGGGCCGGGTGCGCGCGATGCACGACTTCATCGGGGACCGGGTCGAGGTCGCCGGGCCAGGAATGCCGGTCGAGGTCCTCGGCTTCGACGGCGTCACCGAAGCGGGCGAGTTCGTCCAGGCGGTCGAGAACGATCGTCGCGCGCGCCAGCTCGCTCAGGAGCGCGCGAACCGCCTGAAGACTGAGGCCCTGGCTCGACGCAATGCCCGCAAGGTCAGCCTCGAGGAGGTCTTCTCGCGGGTCCAGGAGGGCGACATCAAGGAGCTCAACATCGTCCTCAAGGCCGATGTTTCGGGCTCGCTCGAGGCGCTCCAGGACGAGATCGCGAAAGTGCCTCAGGAGCAAGTGGAAATAAACATCATCCACTCGCAGACCGGTGGCATCAACGAGTCCGACGTGATGCTGGCGGCGGCCTCCGACGCGATCATCATCGGCTTCAACGTGCGCCCGCTTGCCGACGCCCGCCGGGCCGCCGACCGCGAGGGCGTCGACGTCCGCACCTACTCGGTCATCTACAAAATCACCGAAGACCTCCGCAACGCGATGGAGGGCCTGCTCGAGTCGGTCGAGGTCGAGGAGACACTCGGCGAGGCCGAGATCAAACAGACCTTCAAAGCGTCGAAGGTCGGTCGCATCGCCGGCTGCATCGTCACCGAGGGCAAGGTCCAGCGCGACGCCAGCGTCCGCCTGATCCGGGAAGGGACCGTGATCTGGGACGGCAAACTGGGTTCTCTCCGCAGGTTCAAAGACAACGTCCAGGAAGTCGAGGAGGGCCAGGAGTGCGGAATCGTCCTCGACGGATACGCCGACGTCAAAGAGGGCGATGTGCTCGAGCTCTACAAGACGAAACAGGTCGAGCAGACCCTGGACTAAGTAGGATGGCCGCCCCTCGCATGCGCCGCATCAACGAGGTGCTCCGTGAGGTGATCGGCGCGACGATCAGCACCGAGTTGAGCGACCCCAGAATCGGTTTCGTCACTGTGACTTCGGTTGAGACAAGCCCTGACCTACGCGCCGCCAAGGTGTACGTCAGCGTGCTCGGCGACGAGGAGCAGCGCGGGGAGACCCTGGTCGGCTTGCGCTCGTCGCACGGCATGATCCAGCAGCGGATCGCGGCCGAGACGCGAATGAAGCGGACGCCGACGCTGACCTTCCATTACGACCCGACCGTCGAGACCGGCGTGAGGATCAGTCAGCTGCTCGACGAGGAAGGGGAGGCGGCCGAGTGAGCGCCGGCGCCACGGCGACCGAGCTCGAGCGCGTCGCCGCCGAGCTCCGCGACCGCGACCGCTTTCTTCTGACCGCCCACGAGGGCCCCGACGGCGACGCGCTGGGCTCGCTGCTCGGCATGCACCACCTGTTGACCCAGCTCGGCAAGGACTCGGTGATGTTCATGGCGGCCAAGGAGTTCCCGCTACCGATCGAGTACCGCTTCCTGCCGCTCGAGGAGGTCTTCCACGAGGCCCCCGCCGACATGGCCGACCGCACGATCGTCTTCCTCGATTGCGGCAACGTCGACCGCATGCCGGTCGACTTCCTCACCTCAGGCGACAACTTCCGCATCAACATCGACCACCACCACGACAACACGCGCTTCGGCGACGCCAACCTGGTCGACACGACGGCATCGAGCACCGCGGAGATCGTCTACCAGCTGGCGACCGTGCTCGGCGGGACGATCACCCCCGACATCGCCTCCGCTCTCTACGTGGGCCTGGTCACAGACACCGGCAAGTTCATGTACGAGAACACCGACGCCGGCACCCACCGGATCGCCGCCGACCTGATCGAAGCGGGGGTCGACGTCGACGACACCTACAGGCGCCTCTACGAGCATGTGCCGATCGAGAAGTTGAAGCTGATCTCGCGGGCTCTGGACAAAATCCAGATCGAGTGCGACGGCCGCCTTGTCGTCACCTACGTGACCGCGGCGGATTACGAGGCGAGCGGCGCCGGCGAGGAGATGACCGAGGGGATCATCGACCACCTGCGCTCGATCGACGGCGCCAAGGTCGCCGCCCTGATCCGGGACCAGGGCTCCCGTGGGCGCGCGGCCCGCAAGGTCAGCCTGCGCTCGAGCGAGGGCGAGGTCGACGTCTCTGCCATCGCCCGCGGCAACGGGGGCGGGGGGCACAAGCGCGCCGCCGGCTTCTCGACCGACCTCGAGCTCGACGAGCTGGTCGACTTCATCTGCGCCGAGGTCCGGGCCCAGCTCGGTTCCTGAGCCGTGCCCGGCGGTGGCGAGGGCGCCCTGCTCATCTGCGACAAGCCCGCCGGGATAACCTCGCACGACATGGTTGCCAGAGTGCGACGCGAGCGGGGTTGCAAAGCCGGGCACGCCGGCACCCTCGACCCGTTCGCGACCGGCCTCCTTCTCGTCCTGCTCGGCCGCGCGACCAAGCTCCAGAGGTTTTTGGTCGGGCTGCCGAAGACCTACCGCGCGACCGCTCGCCTGGGCTGGCGCTCGAGCACCGGCGACCCCGACGGCGAGCTGACCGAGACCGGCCGGATGCCGCGGAGCCTCGAGCTTCCGACCGGGACGGTCCGCCAGCGCCTGCCGATGACCTCCGCGGTCAGGGTCGGGGGTGAGCGGCTCTACAAGAAGGCCCACCGCGGCGAGGTGGTGGAGACGCCGGAGCGTGACGTCGAGGTCTATCGGGCGGAGCTGCTCGACAACAAGGCCGAGCACGCCTCCTACGAGGTCGAATGCTCGGCGGGCACCTACATCCGCACCCTCCTCGAGACGCTCGATGACGCCTACTGCGAGCAGCTGAGGCGCACCGCGATCGGCCCCTTCAGCGTCGAGGACGCAGGCACCGAGGTCGACCTCGCACGGGTCGGCGAGCTGGTCCCGGCCGCCGCCGAGGCGATGCGCTGATGCCCAACATCGAGGTCACCTCGCTACCCGATGTAGAGCCGCGCCCGCGCCACGTCGCGATCGGCACCTTCGACGGCGTCCACCGCGGTCACCAGGCCGTGATCAAAGGGGCCGACACCGTCCTCACCTTCGATCCCCACCCGCTCTCGGTGATCCACCCGGAAGCACTGCCGAAGCTGATCATGCCCTTCAGCGTCAAGCGCGACGTGATCGAGGGGCTGGGCGTCCGCGAGCTGGTCGTCGTCCCCTTCGACGAGGAGTTCGCCCGGCTCACCGCGGAGGAGTTCATCGAGCGGGTCCTGGTCGAGAAGCTGCGGGCCGAGCGTGTCTCGGTCGGGGAGAACTTCCGCTTCGGCGCCAAGGCCAAGGGCGGCCCGGAGATGCTCGGCGCCCATCCGGAGTTCGAGACCACGGTGGTGCCGCTGGTCGAGGTCGACGGCGAGACCGTCTCCTCCACCCGGATCCGGGCGCTGGTCGCGGCCGGCGACATGGAGGGCGCACGCCATTGCCTCGGCGCGCCCTACATGGTCGAGGGAACGGTCGTCCCCGGCGACCAGCGCGGCCGCGAGCTCGGCTTCCCGACCGCCAACATCGTTCCCGACGACAGCCTGGTGATCCCCGGGCACGGCGTCTACGCCGCCTTCGCCAACGGGGTCCCGGCGGCCGTCAACGTCGGCGTCCGCCCGACCTTCGAGACCGGGCGCGGGGTGTTGATCGAGACCTTTCTCATCGACTACGACCAGGACCTCTACGGCACCGAGCTCAGGGTCGCCTTCGTCGAGCGGCTGCGCGGCGAGAAGCGCTTCGCCGGGGTCGAGGATCTGATCTCCCAGATGAAGGTCGACGTCGAGGACGCGCAGCGCGTCTGCGACGGCTTCACCCGCTGATCGGCTCAGACGCAGGGCAGGACGCCGCGAGCGGTGCAGACCTCGGCGAACAGCCTTGCCGCGGGGTCGGCCTGCGGGCGCGGCCTGACCAGCGCGAAGCCTTCGGCGGCCTGGCCGTGGATTTCGTTGCTGGCGCTCCAGGAGCAGAGGAATCTCTCTCGCGTGACCTCATCGCAGTCGACCGTGGCGCTCGCCCCGCGGCTGCGGATGCTGTGCGGAACGGTCTCCAGCAACAGCCAGCGGTTGCCGATTTCTTCCTTCACCGCGCGCACCGCCCCTGACTGGGCCGGAGGCCCGGCGGCACCGGCGGCCACCGGCAGGGCCAGGCAGACGGCGACGATCGCGATCAGGGCGGTTGCGCGGCACATGCCGCCACTCAACCTGCGCCTGTCGACGCATGCATTCCGCGGCGATTCCGCGGCGTTTCAGCCCTGCGTCTGTGCTAGCTTCCATCGGCCGCCGCACTTATGTGCGCGGCGTTTTTTCGCAATGGGACTGACCAAAGAAAAAAAGAGCGAGCTGATCGGCAAACACGGCCGGGCCGATGGCGACACCGGTTCCGCCGAGGTGCAGATCGCACTTGCGACCGAGCGGATCAACGAGCTCACCGAGCACCTGCGCACGCACGCGAAAGACCATCATTCGCGCCGCGGCCTGTTGATGCTCGTCGGCAAGCGCCGCCGCATGCTCCGCTACCTGGAGCGCCGTGACCTGGAGCGCTACCGCGCCCTGGTCGCCGAGCTCGGCCTGCGCAAATGATCTCCACCGGCGAGGCAGCGCCGGACTTCACCCTGAGCAATCAGGACAAAGAGGACGTCTCCCTGTCCGACTTCCGCGGCAGGAAGGTGATGCTCGTCTTCTATCCGGCCGCCTTCAGCGGGGTCTGCTCGAACCAGTTCTCGGTTTACCAGGAGGTCAAAGGCGAGATCGAGGCCAAAGGCGTCGATCTGGTCGGCGTCAGCGTCGATTCGCCCCACGCCAACAAGGCGTTCCGCGAGAAGCTGGGGACCGACATCACGCTGCTCTCCGACTTCGAGCCCAAGGGCGAGGTCGCCAGGGCATACGGCTCCTACCTCGACGGCCCCGGAATCGCCAACCGCACGCTGGTCCTGATCGACGAGGACGGCAAGGTCGAGTGGACCTACGAATCGCCCAGCCCCGGGGAGGCCCCCGGAGCCAACGTCATCTTCGACGCCCTCGCCTAGTTTGACCGAGCTGACGAGTGCGTCCGTGCCCCCGCTCGGGGCAGGGGACCACCTGCGCGGCGAGGGCACCGACCTGATCATCTACGGCGATCTCGGCTGCGCCCAGTGCGCCGCCGCCTGGGTCGAGATCGCCGCGCGCCCCGCGCGGCTCGCCTTCCGCCACTTCCCTCTTGCCAGCAAGCACCCGCGCTCGCCCGCTCTGCACGCCGCGGCCGAGGCGGCCGGGATGCAGGGCCGCTTTTTCGAGATGGTCGACTCGCTCTACGCCGACCGCGGCCATGTCGACGACCCTCACCTGTGGCGGCGCGGGGAGGAGCTGGGCCTCGATCTCGAGCGCTTCGAGGCGGATCGTCGCTCGGCCGAGGTCGAGCGACGCGTGCGGGGAGATTTCGAGTCGGGAATCCGGGCCGGAGTGACGGCGACACCGGCGATCTTCTACTCTCCACTCGACAGAGAACGAGAGTTCTGAATCGAAAAGGGTCGCCAACCGGGCGGCCGGAGGTAAAAACTAAATGAGCATGTTTGACGTAACCCGCGTCTCGGCGGATATCGGCGACAGCCAGATTTCATTCGAGACCGGAAAACTCGCGAAGCAGGCGGGTGGCGCGGTTGTGGTTCAGGCCGGCGACACCATGGTGCTGTGCACCGCAACCGTCGGGAGCCTTCGTGACGTCGACTTCCTTCCCCTCACCGTCGACATCGAGGAGCGCATGTACGCCGCGGGCAAAATCCCCGGCTCGTTCTTCCGTCGCGAGGGCAAATCCAGCGAGAAAGCGACCCTCACGGCTCGCATGATCGACCGGCCGATCCGGCCGCTCTTCCCCAAGGGCTGGCATTACGAGACCCAGCTGGTCGCGATCCCGATGTCGGTTGACATGGTCAACCCCTACGACATCCTCGCGATGAACGGCGCCTCCGCGGCGCTGGCGATTTCCCCGGTCCCCGTCGCCGAGCATGTCGGCGCGGTCCGGATCGGCAAGCTCGACGGCGATTTCGTCGTCAACCCGAACGAGGAGGATCACGCCAACCTCGACCTCGACCTGATCGTCGCCGGCACCAAGGAGGCCATCCTCATGGTCGAGGCCGGCGCCAGCGGGGTCACCGAGCAGGAGATCCTCGACGCGCTCGACATCGCCCACGGCGAGATCAAGAAGATCGTCGCGGTGATCGAGGACCTGCAGCAGAAGGTCGGCAAGGACAAGATCCAGGTGGAGGCCAAGGAGATCGACGAGAGCCTGCTCTCCGACATCCGCTCCTCCCACGGCCAGGCCCTGGTCGACGCGATCGCCACCGAGGGCAAGCTCGAGCGCTACGAGGCGATCGACGAGGTCAAGGACAAGGTCGTCGCCGAGTACGCGCCGGCCGGTGATGACGGCGAGCCCGACGAGGGCCGCGTCTCCGACGTGAAGGCCGCGATCAACTCGATCGAGAAGGACACGATCCGCAAGGCGATCGCCGTCGACAAGAAGCGCCCCGACGGTCGAGCCCAGGACGAGATCCGCCCGATCGAGACCGAGGTCGACATCTCCCCGCGCGTTCACGGCTCAGCGCTGTTCACCCGCGGCGAGACCCAGATCCTCTCCAACGTCGCACTCGGCACGACGCGCATGGACATGCGCGTCGACGGCCTTGGGCTGGAGACGTCGAAGAAGTTCTGGCACCACTACAACTTCCCGCCGTTCTCGGTCGGGGAGGCGGGCTTCATGCGCGGCCCGAAGCGTCGCGACATCGGTCACGGCGCGCTCGCCGAGCGGGCGCTCTCCGCGACGATCCCCGGGGAGGAGGAGTTCCCCTACGTGATCCGCATCGTCTCGGAGACGCTGGAGTCGAACGGTTCATCGTCGATGGGCTCGGTGTGCGCGTCCTCGATGGCCCTTCAGGCAGCGGGCGTCCCGGTCTCCGCACCGGTCGCCGGCGTCGCCATGGGGCTGATCAAGGAGGGTGACGACTACATCGTCCTCACCGACATCGCCGGCGTCGAGGACCACCTCGGCGACATGGACTTCAAGGTCGCCGGAACCGCGGACGGAATCACCGCTCTGCAGATGGACATCAAGATCACCGGCGTCACCTTCGAGATCCTCACCGACGCTCTCGAGCAGGCGAACAAAGGCCGCCAGTTCATCCTCGGCAAGATGGCCGAGGCGATCGACGGCCCGCGCGAGCAGCTCTCCAAACACGCTCCGCGCATCGAGGCGATCAAGATCGACCAGGAGAAGATCGGTGCTGTGATCGGCAAAGGCGGCGAAACGATCCGCGCCCTGTGCGAGGAGTTCGAAGCCGACATCGACGTCGAGGACGACGGCACGATCCGCATCTACGCGCCGACCGGTGAACTGGTCGAAGCGTGTGTGTCCCGGATCGAGTCGATGACCAAGGAGGCGGAGGTCGGCGACAAGTACACCGGCGCCAAAGTGGTCAAGACCACGACGTTCGGCGCCTTCGTCGAGCTGGTCAAGGGCACCGACGGCCTGCTCCACATCTCCAACGTGAAACCGGGGGAGAGGGTCGACTCGGTCGACGACGTCCTCACCGCCGGCGACGTGATCGACGTAACCGTGGTCGAGGTCGACCGCGAGCGCGGCCGCATCGGCCTGCGGCTCTCCGACGATCCCTCGGTCGAGGGCAAATCGCAGGAGGAGCTGCTCGCGATCGGCTCGGGCGGCGGAAGCCGCAACGGCGGTGGCGACCGCGATCGTGGCGGTGGCCGCGAGCGCAGCGGTGGCCGCGAGCGCCGGCCCCGCCGGGAACGTGACTGAGCATCAGCTAACCGAGCTCGGCTCGGGCGCACGGGTCGTAACCGAAGAGGTTCCTTCGGTGCGCTCCGTCGCGCTCGGCCTCTGGGTCAGGACGGGATCCCGTGACGAGACCCCGGCGCAGGCCGGGGTCTCCCACTTTCTCGAGCACCTGCTGTTCAAGGGCACCAGCCGTTACTCGGCGATCGAGATCTCCGAGCGGTTCGACGGGCTCGGCGCCTCGGTCAACGCGGCGACCGGCAAGGAGACGACGCACCTGCACGCGCGCTTCCTCGACGAGCACACCGACGAGGTCTTCGAGCTGCTCTCCGAAATGCTGCTGGCGCCGACGTATCCCGAAATCGACTCCGAGCGCGAGGTCGTGCTCGAGGAGATCGCGATGTACGAGGACGAGCCGCAGGACCGTGTACATGACTATCTGGCCGAGGCCGTCTTCGGCGGCCATCCGCTGGGCAGGCGCGTGCTCGGCGAGGCGGACGTGATCGCCTCGATCCCGATTCCCGACATCGAGGCCTACCACCAGGCCCGCTACAGCGGCGCCAACGTCGTCGTCGGCGCCGCCGGGCATCTCGAGCACGGGCGGATCGTCGAGCTCGCCGAACGCCTTGTGAACCCCGCCTCGGGCGGCAACGGGGCTGTCGCTTCGCCCGCCGACGACTCGGCCCGCCTCTGCTTCCAGGAGAAGGACACCGAGCAGTACCACATCTGCTTCGGCGCTCCGGGCATCGTCCGCGACGACGAGCGCCGCTACGCACTGGCCGTCCTCGACGCGATCTTCGGCGGCTCGACCTCGTCAAGGCTCTTCAGCGAGGTCCGTGAGAAGCGCGGCCTCGCCTACGCGGTCGGCTCCTACACCGAGCAGTACACGGACTCCGGGCTGGTCGCCACCTACGTCGGCACCCGCGAGGACAACGTCGAGGAGGCCTGCTCGATCATCGGCGCCGAGCTCGAGCGCCTGCGCTCAGAGCCCGTCTCCGCCGAGGAGCTCGACCGCGCGAAGGAGAGCGTCAAGGGCCGCCTCGTCCTCTCCGCCGAGTCGACGGCCGCGCGGATGACCCGCATCTCGCGGGCAACGCTCTTCGACCAGCCCGTCGACAGCCTCGACGAAATGCTCTCCAAAGTCGATGCCGTCGGCGTCGAGGACCTCTCCGCGCTCGCCGCCGCCCTCTACGGCGAGGAGAGCCTCTCCGCGGCCTGCGTCGGCCGCTCCGAGGACCGCTTCCGCCAGGCCCTGGCACCGGTCAGCGAGAGCCTCGCGGCTGCATGATCCGAGTCGTCGCGTCTGGCGCCGCCGGGCGCATGGGAGAGGCCGTCTGCGAGGCGGTCGACGGTGCCGATGACCTGGAGCTGGTCGCGCGGGCGGATCCGGCGCTCGGCGTCGAGCTGGCCGAGACCCTCGGCGACGCCGACGTCGTCGTCGATTTCACCACCCCGGACACGGCGGTCGCCAACGTCCGCGCCTGTCTCGAGGCGGGCGTGCACGCCGTTGTCGGCACCACCGGCTTCGAGGTCGACTCCCTGCGCGAGGCCGCCGAGGCTTCGTCGGGCAAGGCCAAGTGCTTCGTCGCGGCCAACTTCGCGATCGGCGCGGTCCTGCTGATGGAGGTCTCGCAGACGATCGCCCGCCACATGCCCGATTGCGAGATCGTCGAGCTTCACCACGATAAGAAGCTCGACGCTCCCTCGGGCACGGCCAAGCGGACCGCGGAGTTGATCCGCGCCGCCGGTGGCGACGTCCACGAGCCGATCCACTCGGTTCGGCTGCCCGGCCTGGTCGCACACCAGGAGGTCATCTTCGGCGGCGAGGGGCAGACGCTCAGCGTCCGCCACGACTCGATCGACCGCCGTTCGTTCATGCCTGGGGTGCTGCTCGCGGTGCGTGAGGTCGGCTCCCTTCCACAGCGCTTCACGGTCGGGCTGGAGAACCTCCTCTAGGGGAAGGTACGCTGACGCGATGACCGAGATCGGTGGACTACTGACGGCGATGGCCACTCCCTTCGATGAGGAGGGCAGGGTCGACGAGGGCGCAGCGCGCGCGCTCGCCTCCTCCCTGATCGAGAACGGGTCCCATGGCGTCGTCGTCGCCGGCTCCACCGGCGAGGCCGCGACTCTCGATGACGAGGAGCACATAGGCCTGCTGCGAGCGGTTGTCGAGGAGATCGGCGGCGGCGAGGCGCTGGTCGTCTGCGGGACCGGGACAAACGACACCCGCCACTCGATCGAGGCGACGCGGGCCGCGGCGGAGGCCGGCGCCGAAGCTGCGCTGATCGTCACCCCGTACTACAACAAGCCGAACCGGGCCGGGATCGTCGCCCATTTCGAAGCGATCGCCGAAGCCGTTCCCGACTTGCCGCTGATCGCCTACAACATCCCTTCGCGGGTGATCGTCAACGTCTCACCCGATGAACTAGCCGAGCTGGCGCAGATCGATTCGGTGGTCGCGGTCAAGCAGGCGAACAACGACGAGCTCGGGCCGATCGACGGTCTGACGGTCCTCGCCGGCAATGACGACATCTTCCTCAGGACCCTCGAACTCGGCCTCGCCGGGGGGATCCAGGTCGCCTCGCATCTCGTCGGCCCGCAGATGCGCGAGATCTGGGACGCGGCCCAGGCCGGAGACCTCGATCGCGCCCGCGAGATCGACGCCGGCCTCACTCCCCTTTACGACGTGCTCGGGGTGACGACCAACCCGATGCCCCTGAAGGCGGCCCTCGAGCTGACCGGGGCGATCCCCTGCGGAGTCCTGCGGCTGCCGATGGTCGAAGTCAGCGAGCCTCAGCGAGAAGCGATCAAGGCGGCCCTCGAGACCGTCGGCGTCGCGGTGACGGCGGGATAGGGCTGATGGCCAAGAAACTTCGCGTCATCCCGCTCGGCGGGCTGGGGGAGATCGGCAAGAACATGACCGTGGTCGAATACGACGGCCGCATCGTCGTCATCGACACGGGCCTCGCTTTCCCGACTCCGGAGATGCTCGGCATCGACCTCGTCCTGCCGGACTTCTCCTACCTGCGTGAGCGTGCCGACGACATCGAGGCGATCGTGCTCACCCACGGCCACGAGGATCACGTCGGCGCCCTGCCATACGTGCTCCGGGAGATCGGCGAGCCGCCGGTCATCTACGGCGGCCTGCTGACGATCGGCATGGTCCGCTCGAAGCTCGACGAGCACAAGCTCAGCGACGCGCCGCTGCAGGAGCTGCCGGCCGGCGAGTCGGTTCGAGTCGGCCCGTTCCAGCTCGAGCTCGTCCACCTCTCGCATTCGATCCCGGACATGCGCGGGGTCCTGCTCAAGACCGAGCTCGGCTCGATGCTGATGACCGGCGATTACAAGTTCGACCAGACGCCCGTCGACGGGCGTCCGGCCGACATCTCGAGGCTGGCCGAGATCGGCCGCGACGGCCTGTTGCTTCTCTGCGGCGACTCGACCAACGCCGACCGGCCCGGGATCTCCCCGTCGGAGTCGAGCGTCGGGCCGGCGCTGCTGGAGACCTTCTCCGACTGCAAGGGCCGGATCATCGTCACCTCCTTCGCCTCCAACATCCATCGCGTCCAGCAGGTGATCGACGCTGCCGTGAAGCTCGACCGGCGGGTGGCCCTGGTCGGCCGCTCGATGCGCAAGAACTTCAACATCGCCTCCAACCTCGGCATCGCCAACGCGCCGCAGGGACTCTTCATCCAGCCTCGGGAGATCGAGAACTTCCCCGACGAGAAGGTCGTGGTGATCTCGACCGGCAGCCAGGGCGAGCCGCTCTCTGCCCTGCGCCGGATGGCCAACAACGACCACCGCGACGTCGAGCTGCACTCCGGCGACACGGTCGTCTTCTCGGCCAGCCCGGTGCCCGGCAACGAGCGCGCCGTCAACGAAACGATCGATCGCATCTATGAGATCGGCGCCACCGTCGTGACCGCCAAAGACGCGCCGATCCACGCCTCGGGTCATGGCTATCAGGAGGAGCTGAAGCTGATGATCAACCTGACCAAGCCCAAGTACGTGCTGCCGATCCACGGCGATTACAAGCGCCTGCGACTGCACTCGGAACTTGCCCAGTCGGTCGGGATCGAGGCGAAGAACGTCTTCCAGGGTCGCAACGGCCTCGCGCTGGAGCTCGACGAGAAGGGCGCCAGGTTCGGCGAGGACATCCACGCCGGAACGATCTTCGTCGACGGGGTCAACGTCGGCGAGCCCGACGACGTCGCACTGCGCGACCGGCGGGCGATCTCCGCCGACGGCATCTTCATCGTCGTCGCGACGATCTCTTCCGACGACGGCGCCGTTGTCGCCGACCCGGAGGTCATCTTCCGCGGAGTCGCCTTCCTCGAGGAGGCCGGCGACCTGGTCGAAGACCTTCAGGACGTCGCCGAGGACGCTCTGGAGGCCGCCGCCAAGGCGAAGACCCGCGAGCTGAACCTGATTCAGGAAGACCTTCACGACGCGGTCGCGAAGTTCGTCTACGAGAAGCTGAAGAGGCGGCCGATGGTGCTGCCGGTGGTGGTCGAGGTTTAAAGGGGCCCGCCGGAGGCTGTTGGGGAGAACCCGGCGGGCCCCGTGTCTCGTCCGCGAAAAAACCTACGGCCGGCCGCTAAAGGCGATCTAAAGCGGGCGTAATAGGTATCTCAGCGCCGGCGAGGGGCAGGCTGACGCGGAACAGCGCCCCGCCGTGATTGGACTCGCTGACGCTGGCCGTGCCTCCGTGGGATTCCGCCACGGCACTGACGATCGCCAGCCCGAGGCCGCTGCCTGGGCCGGTGGCGGTGTCGGCGGGCCCGTCGCCGCGAACGAAGCGATCGAAGACCTGGCCCCGGACCGCGGGCGGGATCCCCGGCCCGTCGTCGGCGACCTCGACCACGGCGTCGCCTTCCTCGGCGTGGAGCCGGAGGTCGACCGAAGAGCCGGGAGGCGTGTGTCGGGCTGCGTTGTCGAGCAGGTTGAGGACCATCCGGTGCAGCTCGTCCGGATTCCCGTCGATCCGCAGGGGGTGGTCGTTCTCCACCGAGAGCCGGCGGTCGCCCATCAGGGGCGCCGCCTCGACAGCCGCGTTGCCGGCGACTTCGGCGAGGTCGCAGCTCATGTGGGTGCCGGCCTTGCCCGCGTCGGCCTTGGCGAGCAGCAGCAGGTCGGAGACGAGCCGGCTCATCCGCTGCGAGGACCGCAGCGCGGAGCCGATCATCGCCCTGTCGTCCTCGTACTGGGGCTCGCGCAGCGATTCCTGGAGCAGCTCGAGGTTGGCGAGGATGCTGGTCAGGGGGGTCCGCAGCTCGTGCGAGGCGTCGGCGACGAACTCGCGCTGCTTCTTCATCGCCGACTCGCGCTCGGCGCGCGCCGCGTCCAACGAGCGAAGCATCTGCTCGAGGGTGCGGGCCAGCTCGCCGACCTCGTCGTCGGCTTTGGGCTGGGGCATGTGGCGGGAGGGGTCGCCGGTGTCGGCGATCTTGCGGGCGCTCGCGGTCAGCGATGAGATCGGCCTCATCGCGCGGCCGGCGATCGCGAGCCCGGCGAGGCTCGCCAGGAGGGCGCCGGCGAACACCCCGGCGGCGATGAAGATCCAGAGGTGGTCGATGGTCGAGTTGACGTGCGCGGTGCTGCGCCCGTACTGGACGTACCCGGAGGTCACCCCTTCGTCGTTGTGGACTTCGCCGGTTGCGACCCGATTGCCGTTGAAGGTGGTCAGCCCGAGTTCCGCCGGGCCCAGGGAGGCGGCGCCTGCGCTGTGGCCGATCAGGTTCCCGTTGACGTCGTAGACGCGGATCTCCGCTTCATCGGGGCGTACGAAGTCGTTGAAACGGGGCGCGCGGACGATTTCCCCGAAGGGCGTGTAGGCGATCTCGAGTTCAGCCGCAAGGGTCTGGGTCGCGCCGCGCACCTCGCGGTTGAAGTCGTCGCGGATCCGGTTGGTGGCGACCTTGCCGATCACCCCTCCGAAGACCAGCAGGATGATCAGGGTCAGGCTCGCCGAGGTCGCCGCGATACGCCAGCGGACCGGCCAGTTGCGCGGTCTCAGCCGGCGGCCGCCGGCGCCGCTCGGCCGCTTGCTCCCCGGCCGCACGGCTACTCCTTGATCACGTAGCCGGCGCCGCGTTTCGTGTGCAGAAGGCGGGTCTCGCCGCCCGACTCCAGCTTGCGCCGCAGGTTGGAGACGAAGACGTCGATCGTGTTGGTGGCGGCGGTCGGGTCGTAGCCCCAGACCTCATCGAGCAGGCGCTCCCGGGAGACGACGAGGCGCTGGTTGCGGAGCAGGAACTCGAGCAGCTCGAACTCCCGGTTGGTCAGCTCGATTTCCCGCTCGCCGCGGCGAACCTCGCGGGTATCGGGGTTGAGGGAGAGATCGCCGACCTCGAGCGAGGCGGCGCCGCGCGGCGGGCGGCGGCGCAGCAAGGCGCGAATCCGGGCGAGAAGCTCACGGCGCTCGAAAGGCTTGACCAGATAGTCGTCTGCACCGCTGTCGAGTCCGTCGACCCGGTCTTCGGTCTCGGTGCGCGCGGTCAGCATCAGGATCGGCACGTCGCTGTCGGCGCGTAGCCGGCGACAGACCTCGACCCCGTCGAGGCGGGGGAGGCCGAGGTCGAGAACGACCAGATCGGGCACGAAGCCGGCGGCGACGTCGAGCGCGTCGACGCCGTCGGCGGAGGTGCGCACCTCGTAGCCCTCATTGCGCAGCGAGCGGCGCAGGACGTCGAGAATCTCGACGTCATCCTCGACGACGAGGACCCTGCCGCCGGCGCTGTCTATCTCGGTCGTGTTCATCAGCACCCGATCTTAAACCCGGCTTCTCGCCGCTCAGCCCGCTTTTACCGTGAATTTAGGCCCCAGGCGGTGGCGCGAAGGTGTCGGCGCGACGGTGTCGAACGGGTGCAAATGTTCGTGCGCAAGAAGCGACCGGTCAAACGCGGCTCCAAAGCGAGGAAATCCAAACCGGCCAAAGGACGCCCACAGCTGCCGATCAGCCTCGGCCAGCGGCATGTCGACCTGATCGGCCTCTTCCTGATCGCCGCCGGGATCTACCTCACCTTCGTCCTCTTCTTCGGTTGGGAGGGCGGCAAGGTCGGCTACGGGATCGAAACCGCGCTCGAGTACGCGGTCGGGACCGTCGGCGCCCGGATCGCGACGATTCTCTGTCTGATCATCGGCGGGGTGCTGGTCACCGGGACCTCGATCTCCTCGATCGTCCGCGCAGCAGGCCGCGCGACGCGACGTCTTTTCCTCGGCAGCCGCGACGCCGCTCAGACCGCGATCCAGCACCGCGAGGCCCGCCGCGACGAACGTACCGCCGAGACCCGCGCCGGCCGCACCGACGTGATGAGCACCTACCCCGACGAGGACGAGTTCGAGCCCACCGTGGCCCTCGCCGAGGACGACGACTTCGACTTCACGACCGTCGCCGACCTGGATTCCAAGGGTGACGCCGCACAAGGTGACCCCGCCGCCTCCGGACGCGAAGCGGAGGAGGCGGCGGTTGACGGCGAAGCCCCGCCCGAGTCCGACGACGATCGCACTCTGATTCTTTCGGAGGAGGGGGAGGACCCCGCCGGCACCGCCAAGGTTGCGGACGCTGCCGGAACCTCGGAGGTAGAGGGTCTCGCGGGTGCCGCCGCAGACCCCCCGACCACCGAGCTGGCGGCCGTCCCCGCCGCCCTCACTCCGCAGGGCAACAAACGCGGCGTCACGGAATCGGAGCAGGTCGACTACCGGCCGCCGCCCGCGAACTCGCTCGAGCGCGGCAGCACCAGCGAAAAGGGCCCCGATCCCCGCGACCAGGAGATCGTCGGCCGCAAGCTGGTCGAGACCCTCGGTCATTTCGGCGTCGACGCGAAAATCGTCGGCCTGGTCAGCGGCCCGCACGTCTCCCGTTTCGAGCTGCGCCTGGCGCCGGGAACGAAAGTCAAGAAAGTCACCGAGCTCGCCAACGATCTCGCCTACGCCCTCGCTTCGACCGACATCCGCATTCTCGCGCCGATCCCCGGAAAACAGGCGGTCGGCGTCGAGGTGCCGAACGCCCGCCGCCGCATGGTCCGCCTCGGCGACATCTACGCGGGCCGGCCGAAAAAGACCTCGCCGCTCGTCGCCTGGCTCGGTAAGGGGATCGACGGCAACGCCGTCTGGGCAGACCTGGCGAAGATGCCGCACGTCCTCGTCGCAGGGACGACCGGCTCGGGCAAGAGCGGCTGCGTCAACGCGATTCTCTCCTCGATCCTCATGCAGGCCTCGCCGAACGAGGTCCGCTTCGTTCTCGTCGACCCCAAGCAGGTTGAGCTCAATCACTACGAGAACGTTCCCCACCTGCTGACCCCCGTCGTCACCTCGCCACGATTGGCCGCCAACGTCCTGGCCAACCTGATCGTTGAGATGGAGAGCCGCTACGGGATCATGAGCCAGGCCCGCTGCCGCAACCTCGATGAACTGAATCGGGCGCGCACCAAAGCCGGCGAAGCGCCGCTCCCGCACATCCTCTGCGTGATCGACGAGCTCGCGGACCTGATGATGGTCGCCCCGTCCGAGGTCGAGGACTCGATCATCCGCCTGGCCCAGAAGTCGCGGGCGACCGGGATTCATCTTGTGCTGGCGACGCAGCGTCCTTCGACCGACATCATCACCGGCACGATCAAGGTCAATATCCCGGCCCGGATCGCCTTCGCCGTCTCCTCGCAGACCGATTCCAGGGTGATCCTGGACCAGGGCGGGGCGGAGGCGCTGCTCGGACAGGGCGACATGCTGCTGCGCGGCGCCGGCACCTCGAAGCTTGCCCGGATCCAGGGTGCCTTCATCACCGAGGACGAGATCGCCAAGATCACCGGGCACTGGGCGAAGCAGGGCGAGCCTGAATTCGAGGCCGAGCTGCTCGAGACCCGCGAGGTGGTCGAGGAGGGCGTCGAACCCGGCGGCGACTTCGACCCCGACAGTGACGATCTGCTCGACGAGGCGATTCGCCTCGTGGTCGAGACCGAGACCGCTTCCGTATCGATGATCCAGCGCCGACTGCGAGTCGGCTACACCCGCGCCGGCAGGTTGATCGACATGCTCGAGCGGCGCGGCGTGATCTCCGGTTACGAGGGCTCCAAGCCCCGCCAGGTGCTGATCACCCAGGCCGATCTCGCCCGCGTGACCGGTGCCGAAGCCGCTCCCGTCGGCGCCGATGTAGACGGCCAAGCCTGACCCGGGTCACAATGATTCCGTGGCGAGCGGAATCGGAGAGACCCTTCGCAAGGCGAGGAATCGCCGCAAACTGCCGCTTTTCGAGATCGAGGCCGAGATCAGGATCCGCGTCCGGTACCTGAGCGCGATCGAGGCTGAGGAATGGGACGCGCTGCCCGAGGGCTCCTACACGCGCAGCTTCATCAGGACCTATGCCAACTACCTCGGCCTCGACGGCGACCGGCTGGCGGGCGAATTCGGCGGAGCCCCACCGGCAGCGGGCGAGGCCGGCGCCCCACGGGCCCAGCCGGCCCGGCCCGGCGGGCAGTCCCGGCGGGCCTCACCCGGCTCTGGTCGATCGCGGGCGCTGGTCGCCGCCGTTGTAGTCGCCGTCCTCGCCGTCGCGGTCGCCGCGATCGCCCTGATCGGCGGCGACTCCCCGGGCGGGTCGGGGGAAGTCGCGCAAAATCCGCCTGAGGCCACCCCGGCAACTAACCGGGCGCCTGCGACCGGTCGCTCCTCTTCGGTCGAGCTGAGCGTCCTGGCGACCGCCGAAGTCTGGGTCTGCGTGCTCAACTCGGACGGCAAGGCGCTGGTCGACGGCCAGGTCCTCGCCGACGGGGCGCGGGAAGGGCCGTTCCACTCCGATACCTTCACGGTCGCCTTCGGCAACGGCGAGGTGGAGATGAGGATCGACGGAAAGCAGAAGCGCGTACCGGAAAGCGCGAGCCCGCTCGGGTACGAGATCGGACGCGATGGCGCGCTGACCGAGCTCTCAGAAGCCGAAAGGCCGACCTGCGCATGAGCGAGCGACCGGTCCGGGCCGGGATCGTCGTCACCGGCACCGAGGTGCTCACCGGGCGGATTTCCGACCTCAATGGGCCGTGGCTGTCCGAACAGCTCGCCGAGCGCGGCGTAGAGGTCGCCCACATCATCGTCGTCGCCGACCGCCCGGATGACCTCGAGGCGGCACTGCGCTTCCTTGATGGGGAGGGCATGGACCTGATCGTCACCTCAGGCGGGCTCGGGCCGACCGCCGACGATCTCACGGCCGAGGTGGTCGGCAGTTTCACCGGGCGAGAGCTGGCGCTCGACGAGGCGACCGAGGCGAAGATCGCCGAGATCCTGCGCGGCTTTGCGCGCCGCTTCAAATTCGACGAGGAGGCCGTGATCGAGGCCAACCGAAAGCAGGCGATGGTGCCGGAGGGGGCGACTCCGCTCGACCCGATCGGAACCGCGCCGGGGCTGGTCGTGCCGAACGGCGACCGAGCCGTGATCGTTCTGCCCGGCCCCCCGCGCGAGCTGCAGCCGATGTGGCCCGCCGCCCTGGAGACCGGCGAGGTCAAGGAGGTCCTCGCGCGGGCGACCCCGCTGCGCGGCTACACGCTGCGCCTCTTCGGCATCCCCGAGTCCGAGATCGCCAAAAGCCTGCGGGAGATGGAGGAGGAAGGCGTGGCTCTCTCCGAGGTCGAGATCACCACCTGCCTGCGCCGCGGCGAGATCGAGATCGACGTCCGCTACCGCGACGAGGCGTCGGCGACCGCCGAAGCGGTCCGCGAGGGCTTCGCCGAGCGCCACAGCACCCAGCTCTTCAGCCTCGACGGCGAGACGATCGACTCGCAGGTCGCGAAACTGCTCGCCGGCCACCGGCTCGGCCTGGCCGAGTCGTGCAGCGGCGGCCTGCTGGCCGCACGCATCACCAGGATCCCCGGCGCCTCTGCCTATCTGGCGGGCAGCATCGTCTCCTACGCCAACGAGGCCAAGTCGGAGCTGCTCGGGGTCGACCCGGCGCTGATCGAGCGCCACGGCGCCGTCTCCCCCGAGGTCGCCGAGGCGATGGCGGTGGGGGCGCTGGACCGCTTCGGCGCCGACGTCGCCGTCTCGATCACCGGGATCGCCGGGCCCGATGGGGGCAGCGAGGAGAAGCCGGTCGGCTACGTCTGCTTCAACGCCCGGCTGGCGGATGGGACGGCGATCGCCCGTGATCCGGTGATTCCGGGCGGCCGTGAGGACATCCGCGAACGCTCGGGGCTGGTGGGGCTGCACATGCTGCGGACTCTGCTCGGGGGCGGAGAGCCGCCTTTGTAACGGCCGTCGGCGTCTCTTGTCGCAATCGGGCGTTGTCTTGCCCGGTGCCCGGGCATAGCTTGCCCCCATGGCCAAGGAGCGCCTCAAGAGCCCGCGGGTGCGGTTGTTCATCGCCCTGGACCTCCCGTCCGGGGCGAGGGCGGCGATCGACGCCTGGGGGAGGGAGGAGCTCGCCGACCCGGCCCTGCGGCCGGTGTCGCCGGTGTCGCTCCACGTGACGCTCGTCTTCCTCGGCTACCGGCCGGAGAAGGAGGTCGATCGCCTCGCCGAGATCGTCGGGGCGATCGACGCGCCGGCACCGCAGGCCGAGCTGCGTGATCCCGTCGCCAGGCCGGAGCGGGGGAGGCCGAGGCTCTACGCGATCCCGGTCGAGTCCTCCGGCATCGTCAAGCTTCGAGAGGACCTGGTGGCGCGCTTGGCCGCGGAGGGGCTGTACGAGCCCGAGAAGCGGCCATTCTGGCCTCATCTGACCGTCGCCAGGGTGCGCCCGGAGAAGCGGGGCCCACGCCACCCGAAGCAGGTGACGAGCCCGCCGGGGGCGCTCACCCGGCCCCTGTCGCGCCCGGTCCGTTGCGTCCGGGTCGCTCTTTACCGTTCCGAACTCAAGCCACAGGGTGCGGAGTACACCCCCTTGGCGCAAATCGACTTGAGGTGAGACAGATGGCAGCAGATAGGAAACCGGCTCTGAAAGACGCTTCCGCCAAGGAGGCAAAGGCCAAAGACGCGGCGCTCGAGAACGCCGTCACCCATATCCAGAAGGAGTTCGGCGAGGGCCTGCTGATGCGCCTCGGCGCCGACAGCAAGGTCCAGATCGGCTCGATCCCGACCGGTTCGCTGGCGCTCGACCTGGCGCTTGGCATCGGCGGCGTTCCCCGCGGCCGGATCGTCGAGATATTCGGCCCCGAGTCCTCAGGGAAGACGACGCTGGTCTACCACATCATCGCCCAGGCGCAGGCCCGCGGCGGGGTCTGTGTCTTCATCGACACCGAGCACGCGATGGACCCGATCTACGCCAACGCGATCGGCGTCGATTGCGATGAGCTGCTCGTCTCCCAGCCCGACTACGGCGAGCAGGCGCTGCAGATCGCAGACCGCCTGATCGCCTCCACGGCAGTCGACGTCGTCGCCATCGACTCGGTCGCCGCGCTGACCCCGAAAGCCGAGCTCGAAGGCCAGATCGGCGACCAGACGGTCGGCCTCCAGGCACGCCTGATGTCGCAGGCGATGCGCAAACTCGCCGGCAATCTCAACCGCACCAACACGGTCTGCGTCTTCACCAACCAGATCCGCGAAAAAGTCGGCGTCCAGTTCGGCTCGCCGGAGACGCAGCCGGGGGGCCGGGCGCTCAAGTTCGCCTCCTCGCAGCGGCTCGACATCCGCCGCATCGAAACCCTCAAAGAAGGGACCGAGGCGGTCGGAAACCGGGTCCGGGTCAAAGTCGTCAAGAACAAAGTCGCGGCGCCGTTCCGCCAGGCCGAGTTCGACATCGAGTATGGGGAGGGGATCTCCCGAGAGGGGGGCCTCCTCGACTTCGGCATCGAGCAGGACCTGATTCAGAAATCGGGCTCGTTCTTCTCCTACGGGGAGACGAGGCTCGGTCAGGGGCGCAACAACGCCAAGCAGTTCCTCAAGGACAACCCCGAGCTGGCGGCGGAGATCGAGTCGAAGATTCGGGTCGCGCTCGGCATCGACGGGACACCCGCCCCGGTGCCGGCTGTCGAGGAAAGCCCGGAGCCGCCGGTGGCGGAGGTCAAAGCCGCCTGACCCCGAGGTCCGAGGGGGCGGCTCGCTGCCGCCCCCAAAAGGTAGGATTCCGCCGCGAATGAGCGACGCAACGATCTTCTACATCCTCGGTGGCACCCTCGCCGGCTTGGCCGTGGTTACGAGCTTCATCGGGCTGCGGTTCGAGAAGTTCCCCGGCAAATTTGGCCCGGTCATCGTGCTGGTCTTCCTTGGGCTGATCGTCGCGGCAACCACTTTCGCCGTCCTCAACGGCAAGAACGAGGAAAAGGAACGCGGCACCGAGTACCTGGAGGCCGGCGCGGCCTTCGAAAAGGGCGAGGCGCAGGCTCTCCCACCAAGCTCCGAAGGCTCCAAAGCCTCTGAAGAAGCCGAAGCCGGCGGCGGTGAAGAATCCGAATCGGCGGCGACGCCCAAGGCCAGCGGCCCGGGGGGCACGGTCAAACTCGAAGCGTCCTCCACCGCGCTCGCCTTCGACACCAAATCGCTGAGCAGCAAGCCCGGCAAGGTCACGATCGACTTCAAAAACCCGGCGGCGCTGGAACACAACGTCGCGATCGAGGAAGGCGGGAGCGTGATCGCCGAATCGGAAACCATCACCGAAGGCGACACCTCCGTGAGCGCCGAACTGGCGCCCGGCACCTACACCTTCCTCTGCACTATCCCGGGGCATGCCGAAGCCGGCATGGAAGGCACCCTGACGGTCAAGTAGCGGCGCATCTCGGCGGCCTTGTTCGCTTGCGTGCAGAGCACGCGGCGCTCACAGCGTCCACCGAGCTGCTTGCTCCTTCACCGTCAGTAACCCTGGCGGTACCCTGCCGTGATGGGCAAGAGGTTCCATGTGACCACCTTCGGTTGTCAGATGAACGTGCATGACTCGGAGCGGATGCAGGGGATGCTCGAGTCGCTGGGGTATGAGGCGGCTGAGGAGCGCGGGGATGCGGACCTGATCCTCTTCAACACCTGCTCGATCCGCGAGTCGGCCGACAATCGTTTCATCGCCCATCTGGGCGAGGCGAAGCGGCTGAAGGGGGAAGACCCGGAGCGGGTGGTGGGGGTCGGCGGATGCTGGGCCCAGTCGGTCAAGGAGGAGGTCTTCCGCCGCTTTCCCTTCGTCGACGTCGCCTTTGGCCCGGGGCAGATCCACAAGCTGGCGGAGTTCCTCAACTCCGACTCGCTGAGCGCCCAGGGCTATTTCGAGTTCGAGGACTTCTCCGGCCACCTGCCGACGCGTCGAGAGCGGCGTTTCCAGGGCTGGCTGCAGATTTCACAGGGATGCAACTGCCGCTGCTCGTACTGCATCGTCCCGTCGACGCGGGGCGGAGAGGTCAGCCGTGACCCCGGAGAGCTCCTGCTCGAGGCGGAGGCGCTTGCCGCCGACGGTGTGCGGGAGGTGACGCTGCTCGGCCAGAACGTCAATAGCTACGGCCGCGACCTGCCAAAGGGTTCGCGAATCGGGTTCTCGGAGCTGCTCGCCCGGATCGACGCGATCGACGGCCTCGACCGGATCCGTTACACGAGCCCGCATCCGAAGGACATGAAGGAGGACGTGGTCCGCGCCCACGCCGAGCTGCCCGGTCTCTGCGAGCACATCCACCTGCCGCTCCAATCCGGGTCCAGCCCGGTGCTGAAGCGGATGCGGAGGACCTACGACCGTGGTCGCTACATGGACCGGGTGGCGCTGATCCGCGAGCTGGTCCCCGATTGCGCGATCACCACGGACATCATCGTCGGCTTTCCGGGAGAGACGGAGGCAGACTTCGAGCAGACCCTCGAGGTGGTCGACGAGGTCGGGTACGACGGGGCCTTCACCTTCGTCTTCAGCCCCCGGCGCGAGACCGAGGCGGCGACCATGGACGGGCAGGTTGCCCATCCGGTCAAGGTCGAGCGGATGGAACGGCTTGTGGGCCTCGTCCAGGCGCGGGCGACGGAGCGGGCGCAGAGGTTCGTCGGCCGTGAGATGGAGGTCCTGGTCGAAGGGTCGAGCCGCACCGACCGAAGCCGCCTGCGGGGGCGCAGCAGGCACAATAAGGCGGTCAACTTCGAAGGGGTTGCAGAGCCCGGTGACCTCGTTGATGTCTCGATAGAGGCGGCTACCTCCCAGACCCTGAGCGGGGCGGTGGCAAAGCCCCTCTCTCAACTTTTTCGGTGATGAGTCGGCGGCTGGCCGCAGGGGGAGCGCCGAAAAAGTACAAGCCGTTCGGGGCATTGCCACCACCCCGATGAACGTGATCGCCATATTCGGGCCGACCGGGGTAGGAAAGACCGGGATCGCCGTCGAGCTCGCCGAGCTGCTCAGGGAGCGGGGGGAGGATCCGGTGGCGATTTCCTGTGATGCGCTGCAGGTGTATGAGGGGCTGGGGCGGCTGACGGGGGTCGCCGGCGCCGAGCAGCAGGAACGGCTCGAGCACCGGCTGGTCGGCTTTGTCCCGGTGACCGAGCCGTTCTCCGTCGGCGACTACATGCGCCTCGCGCACAGGGAGGTCGACGAGGCCCTCGAGGCGGGGCGCAGGCCGCTCGTCGTCGGCGGCACCGGCCTCTACCTGCGGGCGGCGATCGCCGAGCTGTCGCTGCGAAAGGCGCCGCCGGACTCGGAGGAATCGGAGCTGTGGTCGGGCACGACCAGGCATCCGACCTCGATCGTCGGAATCGACATGGACCGCGAACGCCTCTACGAGCGGATCGACGCGCGCACGGAGGCGATCGTCGCCTCGGGGGCCGAGCAGGAGGTGCGCGCTGCGGACGCCGCCGGGCCGTCCCGCACCGCCCGCAAGGCGCTCGGCTTCGACGAGATTCTCGGCGGCGACGTCGAGTTGATCAAGAAACGCTCGCGCAATTACGCGCGGCGCCAGCTGACCTGGATGCGGAAGATCCCGAACCTGACCTGGATCGACCGCGGAATGCGCTCGGACGCCGAGGTCGCCCGGGCGATCGCCGATGGGCCGATAGGTTGAGCCCGGTGCGATTCGAGAAGTGGCAGGCGCTGGGCAACGACTATCTGATCGTCGAGGCGGACGTGCTCCCCTGGGAGCTGACCCCGGCCCGGGCCAGGCTGCTCTGCGATCAGCACTTCGGGGTCGGCTCCGACGGGGTCCTGCTGCTGTCGCGAAGCGAGGAGCCGGCCTTCGCCGCCGAACTGCGGATCTTCAATCCAGACGGCTCCGAGGCCGAGCTCTCGGGCAACGGCGTCCGCGAGGCCGTTCTCTACATGCACCGCCGCGGCTGGACCGAGGCCGACAGCTTCACGATCAAGACCGTCGCCGGGTCGATCACGCCGACGATCACCTCGGAGCGAACCAGCTCGGTCGATATGGGCCGCGCGGCGACCGTCTCCAAGGACTATCCCGACGGGCCGCCGGACGGTCGCGGGACGGTTCTGGTCGCCGGGCGTGAGCTCACCTTCCAGCATGTCTCGATCGGAAACCCCCAGTGCGCGATCGAGCTCCTCGAGGGGCTCGAGGGACTCGACCTGAGCGCGGTCGGGCCGGCGATCGAAGCCGACCCGCGGTTCCCCAACCGGACCAACGTCTCGTTCTTCACCGTCGAGGGCGGCAGGGTCAGGGCGCGGATCTTCGAGCGCGGGGTGGGGGAGACGCTCTCGTCCGGGACCGGCGCCAGCGGCGCCGCGCTCGCCGCCTTTCTCGGCGGCGCCGCCAGCCCGATCACGGTCGAGCTCGACGGCGGCGAGCTCAAGGTCGAGATCTCCGCAGAGCTCGACGTCCGGCTGAGTGGCTGGGCCGAGCCGATCATGGCCGGCGAGCTCTCGCCCGAGATGCTCGCCGCGCTCGCCTCCGCCGACTAATAGATTTCGCCGGCGATGTCGATTACCGACCCGTCCAAACGCCTGGAGGCGATGCCTCCCTACATGTTCGCCCAGCTCGAGCAGCGGGTCGCGGACAAGCGGGCGGCCGGCATCGACGTGATCAGCCTCGGCATCGGGGACCCCGACCAGCCGACCTACGACCACATCGTCAAGGCGATGAGGGATGCGGTCGCCGACCCGGCCAACCAGAACTACCCGAGCAATCGCGGCCGGGCGGAGTTCCGCGAGGCCTTCGCCGACTTCTACGACGAGCGCTTCGGCGTCGAGATCGATCCCGACAGCGAGGTGATTCCGGCGATCGGCGCCAAGGAGTGCATCTACAACCTCTGCTTCGCCTTCCTCGACCCGGGCGGCGTCGCCCTCGCCTCCGATCCGGGGTACCCGGTCTACACCGGCGGCCCGATCCTCGCCGGGGCGACGGCCGAGCTGCTGCCGCTGGTGCCGGAGCTCGGCTTCGCGCCAGACCTCACAGCCATCCCGCCCGACGTCGCCGCCAAGGCACGGCTGATGTTCCTCAACTACCCGAACAACCCGAGCGGGGCGATCGTCCCCGAGGGGTTCTTCGAGATGGTCGTCTCCTTCGCCCGCGAGCACGAGATCCTCGTCGTCCACGACAACGCCTACTCGGAGACCACCTACGACGGCTACGTCGCACCGAGCTTCCTTGCGACGCCGGGGGCCAAGGAGGTCGGGGTCGAGGTCTTCTCGCTCTCCAAGGGCTTCAACATGACCGGCTGGCGCTGCGCGGCGATCCTCGGCAACGCCGATGCGATTCAGACCTATTGGCGGCTGAAGACGAACGTCGACTCGGGGCTGTTCGAGGCCGTTCAGATCGCCGGGGCCGCCGCTCTCAATGGCCCGCGCGGTCCGCTCGAGCGGATGAACGAGACCTACGCCCGCCGTCGCGACCTGGTGATCGGCGCCCTGCGTGAGATCGGCGTCGAGGTCACCGCCCCGAAGGGGACGATCTACGTCTGGGCGCCGGTTCCCGAGGGCCACACCTCGACCTCCTTCTCGGAGCTCGTGCTCGAGGAGGCCGCCGTGATCGTCTCCCCGGGCTCGATGTACGGGCCGAGCGGCGAGGGCTTCTTCCGGATCTCGCTGACGACGCCCGACGAGCGCATCGAAGAGGCGGTCGAGCGGATGCGCGAGCACCTCGCCTGACCCGCCGTCTCGTTCCTGGAATGGCGGTATGAGGAGGGGAGTCGCGCTGATCGCGGCGGCATTGGCCATCGCGCTGCCCGGGTCGGCCGCCGCCGGCACCGGTGTCGTCCACCCGAGCGGGCCGGACCCAACGCTGAGCGAATGGCCGAGCTGGCCATATCCGGTCAGCTGCGCAGGGGCCGTCGTCGACCCGGTGGCAGGGTTCGCCGGCCCTACCGAAGCGCAGAACGGCGCCGGGGGGCCGGAACAGGCACTGCGCCGCTACATCGAAGAAGGGCTCTACTCGCAGACCCCGCGCCTCTACTGGCGGCTCGTCTCCCTGAGCGCCACGCGTGCCGACTTCGCCAGCGGCCTGCTGGCGCTCGGCCCCTTCTGGCTCTCCTTCCAGCTCGTCGAAGGTCGCTGGGCGCCGATCGGCTCTCCGGCAACCTGCAAGCCGCGATCGGTGATCGAAGGAAGAGAGGCGATCGGTTGGCGCCTGTCAGCGGGCCAAGGCATCGGCCCGCGCACGCGGACGGTCCGCATCGAACTCATCGACGATCGCTGCCATGGCAAGAGGAGCCTCTCGGAACTGGTCGAAAAGCCCCGCTTCTGGACCTCGGGAAGCAGGCTCATGATCGGCATCTGGCTGCCGCCGCTCGGCCGGCAGAAGTGCCCGCGCCCGCGGGAAAAGCCGCTCGTCGTCAAGCTCCCCGGCGCATTGGGCAAGCGCCGGCTCTTCGACGGCTCGGTCTACCCGCCGCTGCCGCGCTCCTCGCGCTTTCGCCAGTAGCGATCGAGGCCGCGCCACTGGTACTGCGGCGGCACGCACTGGATCAGCTCCTCCGCCGCCTCCTCGGTCGAGGCACGCATCGCGACGAGGGCGCGGTGGCGCTTCTCGTAGGCGGCCTCGCCCAGCTCACGCACCAGCCCCGCCTCCTGCCGCAGGCGCTCCTTGACCCTCGCCAGGTGCGGGGCGGGCTCGTCGATCTGGCCGAAATGGGTGATCGCCAGGCGCTCGGGGCTCCAGCCCTCGACGATCTCGATCGATTCGATCCAGGTCTCGACGTCGATGTCGGGCGGTGGGGTCGGCGGCACGATCAGGTTCGTGTCGGGGATCAGACAGGCGGCGACGTCGCCGACGAAGGCGGTGCCGGTCTCCTCGTGCAGGTAGCAGACGTGATGGGACGCGTGGCCGGGCGTGTAGGCGACCGTCATGCCGCGGACGGTCTCGCCGCCCGCGAGGGGCCTGACGTTCGCCTCCGGCACCGGCAGGATGTCTCCCCAGAGGTGGCCCATTGCGTCGCCGTAGAGGCGCCCGGCGCTGGCGAGCAGCTTCGACGGGTCGATCAGGTGCGGGGCACCGCGCTCGTGGACGTAGACCTCGAGGTCGGGCCAGCGCCGCACCATCGCCCCGGTGGCGGCGGCGTGGTCGAGGTGGATGTGGGTGAGGAGCAGGGCGGTCGGCCGCGCCTCGCCGAGCGCATCGAGCAACGTCGCCAGGGAGGACTCGGGGCCGGGGTCGACGAGTACGTCGCCGACCTGCCAGCAGCCGATCACGTGTTCGCGCCCGAGGTGCCTGACGTCGATGACGCGCATCGGCACCGTCAGGGTGCCGAAGCGGTGGGAATCCGGCCCTCCACTTCCAGTGTCTGTCTGAGTCCCTCCTCGAGGCTGCGAGGCGCGAAGCCGAGCTCGCGCTCGGCCTTCTCGCTGGTCGCCCAGAAGGTGACTCCGTCGGCGGATGCGATCAGCTCGCGCAGGTTCGGCGGCTGGCCCATCAGCTTGCCGACCAGGGGGCCGATCGGGATCAGCGCCTTCATCATCGCGACCGGGACGGCGCGCGTCGGCGCCTTTTTGCCGGAGACCTGGGCGACCATCTCGATCGACTCGCGGACCGTGGTCGGAGCGCCGGCGATCACGTAGGTCTCGCCGATCGCGCCCTTGTCGAGGGCGAGGACGATGCCCGCTGCCGTGTCCTCGACGTGGGCGAGGCAGAGACCGAGGTCGGGGAACGGGATCAGCGGCATCCGCCCGGAGAAGAATTGGTCCAGCAGAGCCGCGATCGAGGAGGTGTCGCCGGGCCCGTAGACGCCACCGGGTTGGACGATCACACAGGGGAGGCCCTCGGCGATCATCCGATCGGCGATCCGGTGGGCTTCGACCTTGGTCTGCTCGTAGTAGGAGGTGAACTCGCCTCCCGGGTGCCGGTAGCTCTCGTCGACGGTCCGCTGAGCCGTATTGCCGAAGGCGCCGACGGTGGAGACGTAGACGACCCTGCCGACGGCGGCGTCCCTTGCGGCGCCGAGGACGTTCTCGGTGCCGACGACGTTCGCCTCGTGCATCGCCGGGTGCTGTGACTCGGGGATGCCCACCTCATACATCGCGGCGGCGTGTATGACCGCGTCGCAGCCCGCCATTCCAGAGGCGAGGGCGGCACGGTCTCCGAGGTCGCCGGCGACCGTCTCGCAACCGATCTCGCTGAGCCCGGCCGCTTTCTCGGGGCTGCGGACCAGACAGACGACGTCGTCGCCACGGTCCCTCAGCTGCCTGGCGACCTGGCCGCCGATGAAGCCAGTCGCGCCTGTGACGAAGACCCTCACCGCCCGAACCCTATAGCGGCCTTGGCCGACCGGCCAGCCCGCCTACAATCGGCCGAGTGGATCGATCCAGGAACGGGCGCGCGACGCAGACCAGGCACACGGCAGGCGACGGGGCAGGAGTCTCGAACCGGCGGGCGCGCCAGCGGGCGCTCGCGATCGGGATCGTCGACGGGCAGGAGGACGGCGAGCCACTGGCCGAGCTGCGGGAGCTGCTGCGCACGGCCGGAGTGGCGACCGCCGGGGTGGGGACCCAGCAGCGCCCCAAGCCGGACCCGGACCGCTACTTCGGGCGCGGCAGGCTGGTCGAGCTGAAAGAGGAGATCGCCGCCTGCGACGCCAACCTGGTCGCCTGCGACGACGAGCTCGCGCCGCGCCAGGAGCGGAACCTGGAGGCCGCCCTCGGCGTCCCGGTGATCGACCGCACGGCGGTGATCCTCGACATCTTCGCCGACCACGCCCACTCGGCCGAGGGCAAGCTCCAGGTCGAGCTCGCCCAGCTCGAATACAACATGGCCCGCATGAGGGGGCTCTGGACCCACCTCGAGAGGCTGGGCGCCGGGCGCATGGACGGGGGCATCGGCACCAGGGGCCCGGGAGAGACCCAGATCGAGACCGACCGGCGCCTCGCCCGCGACCGCATCTCGGCGCTGCGGCGCCGGCTCGAGCGGCTCGAGCGGAATCGCGGGGTGATGCGGGCCCGCCGCGATCGCTCCTCATTGCCACGGGTTGCCCTTGCCGGCTACACGAATGCGGGCAAGTCGACCCTGCTGAACGCGCTCACGGGCGCCGAGGTCGGGGTCGGCGACCGGCTCTTCCACACGCTCGACCCGACGACGCGCAGCCTCGAGCTCTCCGGCCGCGACTACCTACTGACCGACACCGTCGGCTTCATCGAGAAACTGCCGCACCAGCTGGTCGAGGCGTTCAAGGCGACCCTCGAGGAGACAGTGCTCGCCGACCTGATCGTCCAGGTCGTCGACGCCTCCTCGTCCGAGGACAGGCTCTCCGACGACATGCAGGCCGTCGACGAGGTGCTCGAGGAGATCGGCGCGGGCTCGAAGCCCAGGCTCCTCGTCCTCAACAAGGCCGATCTGCTCGACCGGGCCGGGCGCCGCGACGCCGTCCTGCGACATCCGGACGGGGTCCTCGTCTCCGCCCTCGAGGGCACCGGGCTGGAGGAGCTGCGCGATCGGGTCGAGGTCGCCTTCGAGGAGACCCTGACCGAGGTCGAGCTGCTCGTCCCCTACGCGCAGGGGGCCCGGCTGCACGAGCTGCACGAGGTCGCCGGGAGCCTCGAGCGGACCGACCGCGAGGACGGCGTCCTCGTCCACGCCAAGGTCCCGGTCGCGGAGATGCACCGCTTCGAGGACCTCGCCGTCGTCTAGCGCCCGGCGGCCGGACTGCTCTAGGGTTGCCGCCGTGGACCTCCGGGTTGCCCTGCTCAGCGCCGAGGCGAAGCTGCCAAGCCGCGCCCACGAGGGCGACGCCGGCCTCGACCTCCATGCAACCCAGGCCGCGCACATCGGGCCGGGGGAGAGGTGGAGCGTCCCCACGGGGGTCGCGATCGAGGTGCCGGAGGGCCACGCGGGCCTGGTCCTGCCACGTTCGGGCCTGGCCCGCGAGCACGGGATCGCGATCGTCAACAGCCCCGGGCTGATCGACTCGGGCTATCGCGGTGAGATCGGCGTCCTGCTGCTCAACACCGACCCGGCGGTGACCTTCAGGGTCGCGGTCGGCGATCGAATCGCGCAGCTGGTCCTGGTGCCGGTGGCGACGGCGGAGCCGATCCTCGTCGAGGGGCTCACCGATACCGCCCGGGGCGAGGGCGGATTCGGCTCCAGCGGCCGTTAGCGCCGGCAGAACCTGCCGTTGACGTAAAGTAGAGGTCGGATGTCGACGACCAACGATCGCTACAAGTGGATCGCGCTCTCGAACACGACCCTGGCCGTGCTCCTGGCGACCCTCGATGCCTCGATCACGCTGATCGCGATGCCCGACATCTTCCGCGGCATCCACCTCGACCCGCTGGTCCCCGCCAACAGCTTCTACCTGCTCTGGATGATCCTCGGCTACCTGGTCGTCTCCAGTGTCCTGATCGTCAGCCTCGGCAGGCTGGGGGACATGTATGGCCGGGTCCGCATCTACAATCTCGGCTTCGTCATCTACACGGTCGCCTCGCTGCTGCTGGCGGTCGACTGGCTGACCGGGCAGGCAGGAGCGACCTACCTGGTCGGCTTCCGCATCGTGCAGGGGGTCGGCGGCGCCTGTCTCCTGGCAAACGCCGCCGCGATCATCACCGACGCATTTCCCCCTGACCAGCGTGGGATGGCGCTCGGGATCAACAACATCGTCGGCGTCAGCGGGCTCTTCGTCGGCCTCGTCCTCGGCGGCCTGCTCGCCCCGATCGACTGGCGGCTGGTCTTCCTTATCTCGGTCCCCGTGGGCCTGTTCGGCACCGTCTGGGCCTACCTGAAGCTGGAGGAGAGGAGCGAGCCGCGGCCGGCGAAGATCGACTGGTGGGGCAACGTAACGTTCGCCCTCGGATTGATCCTGGCGATGGTCTCGGTCACCTACGGGATCCGTCCCTACGGCGGCTCGCCGACCGGCTGGGCGAGCCCCCGCGTCCTCGCCCTGCTCGCCGCCTCTGCCGTCAGCCTGATCGCCTTCGTGATGATCGAGAAGCGGGTCGCCGAGCCGATGTTCAAGCTCGGCCTGTTCAAGATCCGCGCCTTCACCTTCGGCACGCTCTCGACCTTCCTCGCCGCGGTGTCGCGCGGCGGCCTGATGTTCATGTTGATCATCTGGCTGCAGGGGATATGGCTGCCGCTGCACGGCTACGGCTTCACCGAAACCCCACTATGGGCGGGCATCTACATGCTGCCGCTGACCGTCGGCATGCTGATCGCCGGGCCGACCTCGGGCGTTCTCTCAGACCGCTACGGGGCACGCTTCTTCGCCACCGGGGGGATGCTCGGCGCCGCGTTCAGCTTCGGCCTGCTGATGCTGCTGCCGACCGACTTCTCCTATCCGGTCTTCGCCTTCATCCTGTTCCTCAACGGCATCTTCATGGGGATGTTCGCCTCGCCGAATCGGGCGGCGGTGATGAACAGCCTGCCGCCCGGCGACCGTGGCGCCGGCGGCGGCATGAACCAGACTTTCCAAAACTCGGCCCAGGTGCTCTCGGTGGGCATCTTCTTCACGCTGCTCGTGATCGGCCTCGCCTCGAGCCTGCCCGCGACCCTCGAAGGCGGCCTGCAGGCGCACGGCGTGCAGGCTGGGGTCGCCCACCACGCCGGGCAGACGCCGCCGATCTCGGTCCACTTCGCCGCCTTCCTCGGTTACAACCCGATCGGGCACCTGGTCGGCACCGAAGCGCTCCAGGGCCTCTCGACCCACGCGCACGCGGTGGTCACCGGGCGCGAATTCTTCCCACACCTGATCTCGGGGCCGTTCCAGGACGGCCTCGACACCGCCTTCACCTTCGCGATCGTCGCCTGTCTCGTCGCCGCCGGGGTCTCCCTGTTCAGGGGGGGCCAGTACCACCACGCCGAGGAGTCCACCCGACCGGACTCCGGCGGCCGAATCCCCGAATTGGAGGAGCAACATGCGCGTTGAGTGGCACGGACAGTCGGCCTTCGGGCTCCAGGGCGAGGAAGTGAAGGCCTTCGTCGACCCGTTCGGCGACATGGCCTCCCTGGCCGCCGACCGCGGCATGCAGTTCGACTACCCGCCGATCGACGTCGACGCTGTCGATCTTCTGCTGGTGACCCACGAGCACATCGACCACAACGGGGTCGAGGCGATCGGGGGCGACCCGGTGGTGCTGCGGGCGACGGCCGGGCGTCACGAGTCGCCGCTCGGCGAGGTCGGGATCGCCTCCGAGCACGACGAAGCCGCGGGGACCGAGCGCGGGCCGAACACGATCTTCGTCTTCGAGCTCGATGGCACCAGGGTGGCCCACCTCGGCGACCTCGGCCAGCCGGCGTTGCGGCCGGAGCAGGCGGAGAGGCTCATCGGGGTCGACCTGCTCTTCATCCCGGTCGGCGGCGGGCCGACCATCGGGGCCGCGCAGGCGGCGACGATCGTCGAGGAAATCAGACCGCGCTGGGTCGTGCCGATGCACTACAGGACCCACAGGACCAGCTTCCTCGAGAACGAGGAGGAGTTCGTCGGGCTGCTCGGCGCGGTCGAGCGCCTCGAGGAGGCCGGCTTCGACACGGCCGACCTACCGCCCGCCGACGGGCCGCTGGTTGTGGTTCCCGCGGCTCCCTGAGGCCGCTTCCGCCGTCGCTCAGCCGCGCTCGACCGCTTGGCGGGCGCTCTGGTGGGCAGCGTCCTCGAAGCTGTCGTCGAGAGGCTTGAGGACGGGGCGCTCGCCGTAGCGACGCTCGAGGGCGAGCTCGATCAGGTGGTCGGCCAGCCAAGCGTTCTTGGGCAGCAGCGGCCCGTGCAGGTAGGTGCCGATCAGATTGTCGCGCCGCACCCCCTCGAGCCGGTCGTCGCCGTTGTTGCCGTGGCCGCTGAGGACCCGGCCGAGCGGCTCCGCCTTCGGGCCCAGGTAGGTGCGGCCGCCGTGGTTCTCGAAGCCGGCGAGGGTTCGTGGCCGACCGTCGAGCTCGACCTCGATCGCGACGTTGCCGATCAGGCGCGGCCCGGGCTCGCGCACTGTCTCGAGGTCGGCGAGGCCGAGGCCGGGAAGCGTCTCCTCGCCGAGCTGGTAACTGTGGCCGAGCAGCTGGTAGCCGCCGCATACGGCGAGCAGGGCGGCGCCGTCGCCGACCGCTGCGGCCAGGGCGTCGCGCTTGCGCTCGGCCATGTCGGCGGCGACGGCGCGCTGGTCGCGGTCCTGGCCGCCACCGATGTAGAAGAGGTCGTGGGCTGCGGGGTCGACGCCCTCGCCCGGCCCGGCACCGCCGTGGACGAAGTCGATGCCGCGCCATTCGCAGCGCCGCTGCAGGAAGATGATGTTGCCGCGGTCGGCGTAGATGTTCATCTGGTCGGGATAGAGGGAGAGGACCCGGAGCTCCATCAGTGCGCCTCCAGGAGGACGACGACCGAGCCGACATGGGCGTCGGTGGGAGCGACCTCGAGACGACCGGCGGGCTCGAAGCCTGCCTCGCGGCCCTCGGCCTCGATCGTTTCCGCCGAGAGCAGCCGCAGCGGGATCTCGTCGAGCTCGTCGGTCAGAACCCCCTCGGGGGAAACGGTCTGGCGCAAGCGCCGGACGTCGATCGTCCCCTCGTCCAGAGTGGCGTCGAGCGGCAGGCTCGAGTAGACCCAGCCGTCGATCTCACGGGTGTCGGGCAGGGGAGGGGGGGCCTCTTCGATCAGCTCGTCGGGGAAGCCGTCGACGATCGCAACCGCCATCGTCCCGCTCGCCGGGAGGTGGGCACGGGCGCTGCGCATGCTCGCGATTCGCTCTGCGGGCGAGTGGAGCAGCTGAAAGAGCTGCATCGGCGCCAACACCATCCCGAACTCCTCGCCGAGGGAGAAGTCCCGGGCATCTCCCTGCGTCGCGGCGGACGGCACCCCGCTCGCCGCCGCCCTCGCGTTGAACGCCGCGACGAGCTCGGGGTCGAGGTCGAGCCCCCGCGTGCGTCGGCCGTTGCCGGCGAGGTCGAGGGCGACCCGGCCGGTTCCGCAGCCGAGGTCGAGGACGGTGCCCTCGACCGGCTCGACCAGCTCTCGCCAGAGCGCCAGGTCTCCCTGGTAGCCGCCGCACTCGATGTCGTGCCAGATAACCGTCGCGGGCTCCCTCATCGCCAGAACTCCTTCGCCAGCCCGCGCGACGCGAGCAGCTTGCGCAGCTCGAGCAGGGCGGTGTAGGTGGGAAGTGCGAAGAGCCGCGCCGGGGCCTCGGCGACGGCACGGTCGAGTGAGCCCTCGATGTCTTGCTCGACCGCGATCGTCTCCTCGGGCCAGCCGGCGTACTTGAGCCGCAGCGCCATCTCCGGCGCCCGAGTGCCGGCGCAGGTGACCCGCCGCACCGAGCCGGCGAGGAGCTCGAAGTCGGCGTCCCAGATCCAGGAGACGTCGCGGCCGTCGGCGATCCCGTCGTTCAGCGCGATCCAGAGGTCGATGCCGTCGTCCTCGCGCTCGAGCCGCAGGGTGCGTAGGACCTCGTTGGCGCCGGCCGGGTTCTTGATCAGCAGGATCGAGACCGGCACCTCGGCGACATCGATCGTCTCGACCCTGCCGAAGGCGGCCCGCACGTCGCCGAGCGCCGCCGCCGCCGGCCCGGGCTCGACGCCGAGCTCGAGCGCCGCGCCGAGCGCCGCCAGCGCGTTGTAGACGTTGTAGAGGCCCGGCAGGGGCAGCTCGAGGTCGATCTCGCCGCCGTCGGGCAGGCGCACCGTCGAGCGGGAGCCGCTCATGCCGCGCAGCTCGATCCGGGTCGCGGTGAGGTCGGGGGTCGGCCGCCTGGCGCCGCAGTTGGGGCAGGAGTAGTGGCCGAGGTGGCCGACGAAGGCGAGCTCATAGGCGTAGGGATGGCCGCAATGGCGACAGTGCTTGGCGTCGGAGGCATGTTGGAGCTCCGGCAGGGCCTGCTCCGGGTCGTCGATGCCGTAATAGAGGATCCCCTCACGCCGGCGCTGCTCCGGGTCGCGGCCGAGGTCGGCGATCAGCGGGTCGTCGGCGTTGAGGACGAAACGGGTGCGGCCCTCACGCTCCCGCGCCACGGTCGCCCACTCGTCGGCAAGGGTCTCGATCTCGCCGTAGCGGTCGAGCTGGTCGCGGAACAGGTTGGCGAGGACGATCAACGACGGCTCGAGCTGCTCGGCGACCCTGGGCAGCCAGGCCTCGTCGACCTCGAAGAGCCCCTCGCTGCCGCGCTGCTCGAGCAGGGCGGTGGCGACTCCCCAGGTCATGTTCGAGCCGGCCCGGTTGTGGACCGGTGAGCGGCCCTGCGCCTCGAGGATCGCGGCGATCATGCCCGCGGTCGTCGTCTTGCCGTTGGTGGCGCTGACGATCGTGACGCCGTCCTCCAGTGAAGTTCCCATCGTCGCGATCGCCTCACGGTCGAGGCGCAGCAACACACGGCCGGGCAGGGTCGTTCCGCCGCCCCGGCCGGAGGCGCGGCTGGCACTGCCGATCGCCCGGGCGGCCGCGCGCTTGATCGCGAAGAGGCCGTTCGGTCGCCGCGCGCTCAAGCCGGTGACGCCGAGGGCACGACGACGCTGAGTGCCCGCGGGAGCACTCTCAGCGAGGCCGGCAGGTCGGCGATGTGCTCGCCGTCGGCGTAGACGGGATAGGGGCTGCTCGCGCTCAGCTCGAGGTGCGGGGCGCGGAAGACTTTGACCTGCTCCTCCTCGACGTGCGTGCCCTTGAACACCTTGGGCAGGTTACTCACGAACTTGAGCTTGCCGACCTCACCGACGACGACGATGTCGAACTCGCCGTCGTCGAGCTCTGCCGCGGGAGCGATGAACATGCCGCCGCCGAAGGCGCGGCTGTTGGCCACCGAGACCGAGTAGCCGGTGAAGCGGTGGCGCTCGTTGTCGACCCTCACCGTGAACCGCCCCGGCTTCCAGCGGACCAGCGTCCGCAGCGCCGCGACCGCATAGACGAGGCTCCCGCTCAGAAACCGGGTTTCGTTGGCGATGCGGTTGGCTTCCGAGTCGAAGCCGACGCTGACGATGCCGAGGAAGCGACAGCCGTTGACCTCGCCGACGTCGATCCGGCGGGTCTCGCCGGCGAGCAGCACCTCGACCGCCTCCTCGGGCCCATCCGGAATCCCCAGGACCCTGGCGAGGTCGTTGCCGCGACCGCCGGGAATGATCCCGAGCGGTGTCTCGGAGCCGGCCATGGCGCCGCCGATCGCGCCGATCAGGCCGTCGCCGCTGACCACCACCGGAGTCTCGCCAGCCTCGATCGCCCCCAGCGCCTGCTCGATCCCGTGCTCGAGGCCCTTGGTCCGCTGAACGCGGAAGACGACGCGTCGGGCGTCCAGGGCCGCCTCGATGCGCGGCAGAAGCTTGGGCGCGCGGCCGCCGCCGGAGGAGGGATTGACCAGGATCGCCAAGGGCGACTCGGGGTCGGTTCGTCCACGCTCGTCAGCTATCTCCTCCACTGGGCGGAGCCTATTCCCGAGGCCCCTTTCGACGGCCCTTCTCGAGCCGCATGACAAAAAGCTCCCCGTCCTCCTCGACCATGAGGAAGCCGTGTCGGGGCAGGCCGCCGAAGCGGGGGGCCTCTGCGCCGATCAGCCAGCCGCCATTGCGCAGGACCCTCGCCAACTCCGCGGCCCGCAGACGGCCGGTGCGCTGCACGACGAGGTCGAAATTTCCGTCTGGGAACGGGAGCTCCCGCGCGCGCCCGACCTTGAAGGCGATTCGGCCCTCGGGGTCGAGGCCGATCCGGGAAGAGGCGGAGCGCACCGCTTCCTCAGAGCCGTCGACCCCCCGCACGCGGGCGCTGAGGTACTCGCGGGCGAGGAAAAGCGTCGAGTCGCCCTCGCCGCAGTTGACATCGAGCACCCTTTCCGGGGTTCCCTCGACGGAGAGGACGGCCTTGGCCAGGGGGGTCAGGTCGGAGACGCCCACGGCGCGATCATCTCACTCGGGACTCGCCGCTCGATCCTCTAGGGTTTTCCGGCAATGGACGCGCAGGGAGCCGACCGTCGCTGGATCATCCTCGTCGTTTTCGCGGTGATCGCCGCCGTGGTCGTCGCCGCGATCCTGATCGGCCGCAGCGGCGGCAGCGATGACGACTCCAAGTCGGCCTCCGGTGCCGAGGGCTGCAAGCAGGTCGAAAAGCCGAAGCCGAAGCACGTCAGCTTCAAGGCGCCCAAGCAGACGGTGAAGACGGGCGAAGAGCTCGACGCCAAAATCGAAACCAGCTGCGGGACATTCACCATCGCGCTCGACACCAGCCGGGCGCCGAAGACCGTCAACTCCTTCGTCTTCCTCTCCGAAGAGGGCTTCTACGACGACCTGCCGTTCCACCGCATCGTCCCCGAATTCGTGATCCAGGGAGGGGACCCGCTCGGCAATGGAACCGGCGGCCCCGGGTACAGCGTCGACGAGAAGCCGCCGGCCAACCTCTCCTACACGAAAGGCATAGTGGCGATGGCGAAGAGCTCCGCGGAGCCGCCCGGCCGCTCTGGCAGCCAGTTCTTCGTCGTGCTCAGCGCCGACGCCGGCCTGCCGCCCGAATATGCGCTGCTCGGCAAGGTCAGCGAGGGGATGGACGTCGTCCAGAGGATCGGCAAGCTCGGCACCGCGAGCGAAAAACCGAAACAGACGGTGATCATCGAACACGCGGTGATCGAGCACCCCCAGTAGCTAGGCTTGGCCGATGGCCAAGGTCGACGTGGGGGACAGTGCACCGGATTTCGAGCTCGCGGGAACCGACGGAAAGACGTATCGCCTCGCCGACTACCGCGGCCGCAACGTCGTCCTCGCCTTCTATCCGGGCGACGCGACGAGCACCTGCACCAAGCAGTTCTGCTCATACCGCGACGAGGGCGATCGCATCGACGAGCTCGACGCGGAGGTCCTGGGGATCTCCTCTCAGTCGGTCGAGTCCCACGAGCGCTGGACCAAAGAACAGGAACTGAACGTGCCGCTGCTCGCCGACGAGGACATCTCCGTCTCGAAGAGCTACGGGGTGACCGGCTGGCTGGGCCCACTGGCGGCGGTCACCCAGATGAAGGGCGAGACGGTCGACGGCCGCTACGTGCAGCGGGCGATCTTCGTCATCGACGGCGAGGGGATCGTCCGCTACCGGCACGTCTCGCGCACCGGCGCGACCTTCCAGTCGGTCGATGACCTCGAACGGGCTGTGGCCGCGATCGGCTGATGCCGGCCGAGCCGGTGTCCTTTGCCGTCGGCGCCGAGCCGACGCTGCGGGGCGAGAAGGTGGGGGAGGGAGCGCCGATCGTCCTCTGCCACGGGATCAGCGCCACCAGGCGCTACGTCGTCCACGGCTCGCGCGTCCTCGAGCGGGCCGGTCACGAGGTGATCTCCTACGACGCCCGCGGCCACGGAGAGTCAGACCCCGCCCCGGGGGGGCAGGGTTATGGATACCCGGAGCTGATCGGCGACCTCGGTGCGGTGATCGACGCCGAGGCCGGGTCAGGCGCGGTGACGGTCGCCGGGCACTCGATGGGGGCGCACACGGCGGTCGGATACGCGCTGGCGGCGCCCGAGCGGGTCGCCGCTCTGGTGCTGATCGGCCCGGTGTTCACCGGTGAGACTGCCGAGTCCTCGGTTGCCTATTGGGACGGCCTGGCGGCGGCGCTCGAATCGGGCGGCACCGAAGGCTTCGTCGGCTACATAGACAGCGAGCAGGGCATCGATCCACAATGGCGCGCTTCGGTGCTGCGGTTCACCCGGGAGCGGATCGATCGACATCGCCACCCCGAGGCCATTGCCGAGGCACTCCGCGAGGTCGCCCGCTCGCGCCCATTCGGGTCCCTGGAGCAGCTCGAGGAGCTGCGGATGCCGACCCTGGTGGTCGCCAGCGACGATGACGCCGACCCAGGGCACCCACGGGCGGTCGCCGAGGAGTACGCGCGACGGATACCGAACGCGTCGCTGGTCAGCGAGGAGCCGGGAGCCTCGCCGCTCGCCTGGCAGGGCGGCCGCCTCTCGCGTGAGATCGCGTCTTTCTGCGCGCTTAATGCCGAATCGCAAGAATGAGCACCATGAATGAGGAGAACCAGCAGGATCAACAGCAAGGGATCGACGACGGCGCCGCGATCCACTACGCGGCAGTGCCCAAGGGCACGCCCGTCTACAGCTCGGATGGCGTCGAGGTAGGCACGGTGCGCGAGATGCTCGACAACTCGCGCGAGCACATCTTCGACGGCGTCATCTTCCGCGACACCGGCGGGGGCGTCCGCTTCGTCGACGCCCCTGAGGTCGCCCGCACCGCCGAGCGCGGTGTGACGCTCGCGATCACCGCCGAGGAAGCACGGGAGCTCAACCCACCGGAGAAGGGCCAGGGCAGCGGGATCGCGCCCGCCGCCGGCGGCGGTGGCCTGGGCAGGCTGTTCGGACTGGGTCGGAAGCGCGGTTAGATGGGCGGCGGGGCTTGAGGGGGCCTGATGAGGGCGTATTGCGGGGGATCGCAACCTTCCTCGCCACCTTCGGGATCGGCGTCGCCACATACATCGCGATCGCGGACTCGGGCGGTGGCAGCCCTGTCTGCGTCGGCGGCAGCCACGGCTGCCAAACGGTCGCCGACAGCTCCTACTCGCATCTGCTCGGCGTCAACGTCGCCGTCTTCGGCATCGGCGGCTACGTGCTTCTGCTCGCCGCGGCCCTGCTGCGCGGCGACGTCGCCCGCATGGGCGGGTTCGCGGTCTCGCTGCTCGGCTTCGGCTACAGCGTCTACCTCACCTATCTGGAGCTCTTCGTGATCGACGCGGTTTGCCAGTGGTGTGTGGCGAGCGCGATCGTGATGACGCTGCTCTTCGCGGTCAACATGGTGCGCATGGTCCGCTACGTGGGCAGGCCCGCGTGAGTGGCAGCAAGGACAGGGAGTATCGCCGGCAGGAGCGCGAGCAGGCCGAAGCAGGCGCCGCGGGCGATGCGAGGCGAAAGAAGCTCCTGCAGCTGGCGAGCGCCGGCGTATTCCTGGCGATCATCGCGGTGGCTGTCGCGATCGTCATCGCGGGCAGCAAGTCGAGCGGCGGCGACGCCGAGAACATCAAGGACGTCAGCGCTGTCGAATCCACCCTGGACGGGCTCCCGCAGTCCGGGATGAAGCTCGGCGACCCCAATGCCAAGGTCTCCCTGCTCGAGTTCGGGGACCTCAAGTGCCCGGTCTGCAAGGCCTATTCCGAAACTGTGGTCCCGTCGGTGATCGAATCGAAGGTCAGGACGGGCAAGGCGACGATCGAATTCCGCAACTACACGATCATCGACGAGGAATCGACCCCGGCGGGAGCAGCGGCTCTGGCGGCGGGCGAACAGGGGCGCGGCTGGGACTTCATCGAGCTCTTCTACCGAAACCAGGGTCTGGAGACCGATCACTACGTCACCGACGAATTCCTGACCGCGGTCGCGAGAAAGGCCGGCGTCAGCGACATTCCCCGATGGAACCGCGAACGCAAGAGCCCGGCGATCCTCGAACGGGTCAAGAAGACGACCAGGGAAGCTGAGGCGCTCGGATTCGAAGGGACGCCATCGTTTGCCGTCGAAGGGCCCGGTACCAAGGGCCTCAAAGCGATCGGGTTCCCGGAATCGGCGGGGGAACTAGAAGCGGCGATCGACGCCGCTTCCTAGATTTCCCTGCCTGGGTTTACATAACCACCATTATCGTGCGTTGGTCCTGAATTCAGGACTGGACCGGTAGAACGGCACTACCCCTCACCAGGGGACGCACGATCGGCGGGACCTTCGGCAGCTGTTCGCGCTCATAGCCCTCGAGCTTCAGCGGCGACGCCTCGATCGAGCCGATCGTGTCGCGATTGCAGTGGCAGCCGTCGCCGATGAACCGCCACGGCGCCTCCAGGCGGTCCTGCCAGCTCGCCAGCCCCGGGTCATGCGAGCGGACGTGCTCGACGAACAGCAGGCGTCCGCCGGGGCGAAGCACGCGGGCGGCCTCGGCCAACGCCGCCGCCGGGTCGGGCACGGTGCAGAGGACCAAGGTGAATACCGCCGTATCGAAGCTCGCGTCCTCGAAGGGGAGCGCTTCGGCCGGCGCCTCGACGATCCGCGCCTCACGCGGGGCAGCGGCAGCTTTCGGCCGCAGGAGGCGCAGCATGTTCGGGTCGGGCTCGGCCAGGACCAGGTCCCCCACCTCGTCGGGGTAGAGCGCGATGTTGGCCCCCGTGCCGGCGCCGATGTCGATGGTGCACCCGGAGGCGCCCGTCAGAGCCCGGCGCCGCGACTCGCGAAGGCCGGCGTCTTCGGCCGCCTCGAACAAGCGGTCATAGAGGGCGCTGAACCCCCTTCCCCAGGTCGCGTCATAGAGGCTGCCCAAGCCCCGGCCTCAGCGCTTCAGCTTCGGCTTGAGCACGACTTTGCTGTGCGTGTCGCCGGGGGGCGAGGCTGTGAATATGACCTTCGCCCGTTTGAGCCTGTGGTCGTGAAGAGCCCTGCGCAGCTTCTTGGATAGGTGCACCTTGAACTTGACGGTGCCCCTCGACTTCTCCTTTTTGCGCGCCTTGATGTGGCGCTTGCCGGCCTTCAGCTTGACCCTGATGACCGTGCCCTTCGGCAGTCCCCGGACGGTGGCTCGCAGGACCTCGGTCCGCCTCGTCAGCTTGCCGAGCTTGATGTTCTTCCTGCTCAGCTTGAAATGGGACCTCGAGGTGACGGCGACAAAGGGCGGCGTCTTGAAGGTCCCTTCGGGACCGAGCGCCTGATTGAGGTCCGTGTCTTCCTGCGTCGCCGCGATCCGGTAGCGGTAGGTGGTCGAGGGGTCGAGGTCGATGACCTGGATCGTCGCGGGCTGTGGTCCCGAGAGGCCCGCCGAGATGTAAGCCTGGTGATTCCGGACAACCGGGCTGGCGGGCGTGATCGGCCCATTCGGCGAGATCAGTACGGAGTAACCGGTCTCGAAGCCGTGGCCGTCGAGGGTGAACGGAATCGCCGCGGCGTGGGCGCCGGTGACGATCGGGGTCCCGCCCTGGATGGCCGGGACCGTGCCGGAGCCGAGCACCGTGGTGATCAGGGTCTGGTCTCCGGTTTCGACGCTTCCGAACGGGCTGCTGAGCCGTACGTTGAAGTGATAGGCGGTACCGGGGGCCAGGTAGCGAAGATCCAGGTCGCGGGTCATCGAGCTTTCGTCAGGCGGCAACGGTTCTTCGACGACGGTTCCGTAGGCCGTGCTGGGACCGTATTCGAGGCGCAGTGTCGCCCCCGCCCCGAGGTCTTCGGGTTTCGCGCTGATTTCGGCATGGGTCGGCGAGAGGGCAACTTCCAGTTTTCCCAACACCGGAGCGCCGCAGGAGATCGGCGACCCGCTGACCTGGATGTCGGCAGCCGCCGGCGCCGGGTCGATGTTCATCGCGCGGTCGACGGCGGCCGTGCTGAAGGTGTGCGGGCCGTTGCACAGCTCGGAGAAGGAGCGCTTTGGGGCGCAGTCGGCGGCGGCCTCGCCGTCGATCCTGCAGAGGAAGGCCTCGGTGTCGTTGTTGCGCTCGGTCGATTCGGCAGTCCATTCCGCTTTTGGCCCGCTTATCGGCCCATTGGGCCCGCTGGTGATGGTCGTGTCGGGCGGCGCGGTGTCGACCGTGAAGCGCTCGACAAGGGGGGTCGGGTCGATCGCCCCTGAGGCGTTCGCCCTCGCGGCGAAGACGTGAGAGGTCCCGGCCGCGAGATCGTCGTAGGAGACGGGAGTGGCGCACACCGAGAACGGCGCCCCGTCGAGGGAACATTCGAAGCCGCTTCCCCCCGTCGGCGAGTACAAACCGAAGCTGGCGCTGTGCCGCGGGCCGCTGAGGATCCCCACCCCGCGGTTGGCGGTGTTCGCGGCGAAGGCGTAGGAGTCCTCGTGGTCGATCGCGGTCTCCGGCACGGGCCGCGCCATCGGCGGCCCGGCGTAGGCCCGCACGTAGAAGGACCCTTCCCGCCCCTGGTAGCCGGCTACCTCGACGTGGTAGAGAGTGCCGCCGGTGGCCGTGAAGCTGAGCTGACTGCCCTGGTCCCCCCCGCCCCCCGCGCACTCGTCGTCGTCTGATCCCACTTCGGCGAGGGTTGACAGGGTCGCGCCGCTGAAGGCCGCCAGGACCGAGTCGATATCGGTGCCGCCGTCGCAGGTCTCGATCGTGTATTCGCCGGTCGTCGTCGGCTGGAAGGAGTACCAGACGGATGTCGTGCATCTGGGCGCTTCATCTGGTTCGAAGCAGCCGCTGGAGGTGAGGCTGACGCCGGGCGATGGCTCGCCGGGGACTTCGGCGGTCGCATCCAGGTTTGCCGAGGAGATCTGCTGACCCACATCGAGGGGCTGCGCCGCGGCGAAGGCGTCGTTGGCCGGGGCAGCCGCCTGGGCGCCCGCGGCGAAGACAAACAGCGCCCCTGTTGCGGCGACAGCCGCTGTCAAGCCCCTGAGCATCGGCGGACGACATTAGCGACCCCCGGCCGAGGCGGGCTCGGCCAGGCCCAACGTCCCTGCGGCCCTAGGCGGCCTCGCGCTCCTTGGCCGTCTCATCGGCGGCGCCGGTCCCCGAAGCGGCGGCACGCTCCTCGTAGGCGCCGCGCGCCCCGTGATCGACCTCGGTCATCAGCTTGTCGACCTTCATCGCCCGCCCGATCGCCTCACGCACTCGGCGCGGGATCAGGCTCAGGAAGGTGTAGAAGAACGCGTTCTCCTTCGGCACCCAGACGTCGTAGCGGCCGGTTTCCAGCGCCTCGACGATCGCCTCGGCGACGTCCTCGGCCTCGATCGCTTTGACGAAGCGCTGGCCGACGCCGCTGGTCAGCTCCGTGTTGACGACCGTCGGCATCACGCAGGAGAGGTCGATCCCGCTGCCGCGGAGCTCCCAGCGAACCGATTCGGTCAGGCCGACCACGGCGTGCTTGGTCGCCGAGTAGGTCGCGATCCCGGGCAGCCCGCCCTTGCCCGCCTGCGAGGCGATGTTGACGATATGCCCGGCGTGGCGGGGGGTCATCCGCTCGATCGCCAGCTGGGTTCCGGTGATCACGCCGTGCAGGTTGATGTCGACCTGGCGGCGCACCGACTCCTCGCTCTCGTCGACGAGATTGGTGACCGGCATGATCCCGGCGTTGTTGATCAGCACACCGAGCGGTCCGAGCTGGCGCTCGGCCTCGTCGAGGAAGCCGGTGAACGAGGCCCGGTCGGTGACGTCGACCGGCAGCGCGATCGTGCCGCCGCCGAGGCCGGCGGCAGTCTGCTCGGCGAGCGCGAGGTCGATGTCGCCGATCGCGACACGGCAGCCGCGGCGGACCAGTGCCGTCGCGGTCGCCTTGCCGATGCCCCTGGCGCCTCCGGTGATCGCGACCACCTTGCCATTGAGCGGGATCCGTGTCTTCGCCATCTGATTTCTCCTTTTCCCGGCGCTCTAGGCCGGGGGCTTGTAGACGGTGACCACGGCTGCGCCGCCGAGGCCGATGTTGTGCTGGAGGGCGACCCGGGCGCCCTCGACCTGGCGCGCGTCGGCTTCCCCACGCAACTGCCAGTTGAGCTCCGAGCACTGCGCCAGCCCGGTGGCGCCCAGTGGGTGCCCCTTCGAGATCAGGCCGCCGGAGGGATTGACCACGACCTTGCCGCCGTAGGTCGTCGCCTCTTCCTCGACCAGCTTGTGAGCCTCGCCCTCGGCGGCAAAGCCGAGCGCTTCGTACGTGATCAGCTCGTTGGCGCTGAAGCAGTCGTGCAGCTCGCAGACGTCGACCTCGTCGGCGGCGATCCCGGCCTCCTCGTAGGCCTCGCGTGCCGCCTGCGCCGACATGTCCGAGCCGACGATCGTCATGCAGTCGGCGCCCTCGTCGAAGGTCGAGCTGAGGTCGGTGACCATCGACTGGCCGGCGATTTCGATCGCCTGTCCCCAGAGGTCGTGGTCGTCGACGTAGCGCTCGGAGGCGACGATCGCGCAGGCCGAGCCGTCGGAGGTCGGCGAGCACTGGAGCTTGGTCAGCGGGTCATGGATCATCCGCGCGCCCTTGATGTCCTCCAGCGAGTACTCGTCCTGGAACTGGGCGTAAGGGTTGTTGACCGAGTGCTTGTGGTTCTTCCAGCCGATCCAGGCGTAGTGGTCGGGGTTGGAGCCGTACTTCTCCATGTGGTCGCGACCCGCGTTGCCGAACATCTGCGGTGCCGGCGGCGAGGCCTCCGGGTCGCGGATCTCGAACATGCGGCCGGCGTGCTTGTCGAGCGCGTTGGTGCGGTCGGTGTACTTGACCCCGAGGCTGCCCGGCTCCATCTTCTCGAAGCCGATCGCCATCGCGCACTCGGCGAGGCCGCCCTTGACCGCCTGCCTGGCGAGGAACAACGCCGACGAGCCGGTCGAGCAGTTGTTGTTGACGTTGACGACCGGGATTCCGGTCAGGCCGAGCTGGTAGAGCGCCCGCTGGCCGTAGGTCGAGTCGCCGTAGCAGTAGCCGGCGAAGGCCTGCTCGACGTCCTCGTAGGGGATGCCCGCGTCGGATAGCGCCTTCTCCCCCGCCTCCTTGGCCCAATCGGGGTAATCGCCCTCCTTGGTGCCGGGCTTCTCGAACTTGGTCATCCCGACCCCGATCACGAACGTGCGGTTGCTCAAAGTCTCTCCTGTTGAGTTCGCGCCGCCTCTGTCGCGGGCGGCGTTTGGCTGGCTGGCCAGGAAATCTACAGGGCGGCGACGCGGTGGTGGCGCTTCTTGTGCCGCTTGTGGGGCTTCTTCTTGACCAGGGTGGCCTTCCGCGGGATCGCCCGCGGGGCGTTGCCAGGGGGCGCGTATGTGACGGAGAACTGCACCTTCCGCTTATTTGCCTTGCCCTTGCCCTTTTTGCGGTTGAGCGCCTTCTTCCCCTTGCCTGTGGGGATGACTTTCAGGCTCAGGGAGGTGCTCTGCCCGTTGACCTTGACCGTCTGCCGCTTGAGGCCGTTGCCGGTCAGGACGAGCGTCCCACCGGCGGGCTTGTTTAGCCCGACGCTGATCGTCGCCGTTCCCTTCTTCTTGTTCCGCTTAAGCGCGTCGAGGGAGAACTGGTTCGTCGGCTGCAGCTCGTAAGCGCCGATGTCCGCCCCGTCTGCGCCCGGCGCCGACGAGTTGGGGATCGCCGGCAGGTCGATCGGGCGGAGGATGTCCCGCTGGTCGGTGGCGAGGCCGAGGGCGGCGCCTTGGTCGACCGCCGGGCTGTTCGCCGGCAGCGCCATCGTGTCGGTCGGCCCACTGTTCTTCCCCGGCGGTTGCAGCAGCGGGTTGGCGTTGGCCTTGTCACCGGGGCCGGTGAGGCCGCAGCCGCTGCCGGTCTCGAGGTTGAACCCGCGAGACGATTTCAACGGCGCCGAGCAATTGAAACGGGCGGAGGTCTCGCTGCCGTTGGCGATGATCGTGTCGCCGACGCTCACCGCGTCGGACCAAAAGAGATTTTCGCCACTCGGCCCGGAGGGGCTGTCGGGGGACCCGTCGATCGCATTTTCCGCGAGCGTCACCCCGACCAGAGAGACCGAAGAGCTGTCAGCGCCGACCGCCCAGACGCCGCCACCCTGTGCGGCTCCGTTTGTCCCGGGTCCGACAGCTCGCACGCTGTTCTGGGCGATCGTCGATCGCCCGACCGCCATCTTCGAGGTCTCTTCGCCAACCTCCCAGATCGCCCCGCCCTCGGCGTAGCCCGCGGACCCCCCGAAGCCGGCACTGCCGTCGACGCGGTTGTACAAGAACGCGCTGCCGACGATGCTCGCCGAGTCGCTGTTCTCCTGAACCGCCCAGAGGGCGCCCCCCTCGCCGCTGCCGCCGTCCTGTTCGGGGGTTTCGAGGCCCTGGCCGCCGCGGGTGTCTGCCGAGTTCCAGATCAGGGTCGAGCCGGTCACGTTCAGTGGCCCGATCGACCAGACCCCGCCGCCCTCGACGATCCCGCCGTGCGAGCCCGGGCCGCCGATTGCCTGCGCTTCGTTGCTGACGACTTCGCTTTCGACGAGGCTGAGAGGCGCTTCGGCGACCCAGATCCCGCCGCCCTCAACCGAACCGCCGCGCTGCGCGGGGTCGGGGGCGCCTTCGCCGCCGTGGGCGCGCGCCTCGTTTGAGCGGATCGTCGAGTGGGTGATCGTCACCGAAGCATCCGCTGCCCAGATCCCGCCGCCCTCGACCGATCCCCCTTCTTTCCCGGAGCCTCCAGCTGCGCTGGCGATATTGCCCGTGACGTTCGATTCGTCGAGGGCAAGTGACCCTTCCGCGACCCAGAGCCCGGCTCCCTCGGCGGAACCGCCCGCTTCGCCTGCGCCACCATCGGCGTCGATTTTGTTGGCCGCCACCGTCGCCCCCCGCAGGGTCAGATCGGATTTGACCGCCCAGATCCCGGCGCCCTGGTTCGAGGAGGATCCTTCGCGGACCGTGACGCCGCTGACCGTGGCAGTGAGCGGGCCGATGAATTCGATGACGCGAAAGGAGCCGCCTGCGCGGATCGTCGTGTCGGCATCGTCGTTACCGGCGATCGTCAGGCTCTTTTCGATGTCCAGTGGCGAGCTCAACGTGTAGGTCCCCGCCGGGAGGTTGATCGTTTCGCCCGCCGGCGCACCGAGCACCGCCTGGCGCAGGGAGCCGGCGCCGCTGTCGTTGGTGTTGGCGACCGTGATCGCCGCCTGCGCAGGGCCGGCGAGCGCCAGGAGCGCAAGTACGGCGAGCGGAAGCGCGAGCCGAATTCTCATCGGAAAAGCTTCTCACGGTCACCGGGATTGCGCCAGAGGACGAACGCCATGCCGGCGATCAGGATCCCGATCGCGGTGGCGCCGGCTCGCTGGCCGGCGGCGTCGATGGCCGGCTCCCCCAGGGTGTCGGCGAGCAGCACCGCGTAGGTGGTGATGGCCGCGGTGAAGAGCGCGTATTGGACCGTCAGCAGCCCGTAGGCGAACCCGGTGGCGAGGGTCAGGGCGATCGCCAGGGCGACCCCGTCGTCGTGCAGCCAGAACGAGAGTGCCGTCGCGACCACGAGCCCGACCGCGGTGCCGACCCCGCGCAGCACCAGGCGCCTGAAGGTCTCGTCCTGCTCGGGCCGCAGCACGAAGAGGATCGTCAGCGGGATCCAGAAGCCGTGGCTCTCCATGCCGAGCAGCCAGTAGGCGGCGACGCCGATCGCCAGGGCGGCGCCGAAGCGCAGGGCGTGGCGCGCGGGCAACGACTGGACCGTCCAGTCGGCCCGCAGCGCGGCGATCGCGGCAGAGCTGCTCCAGGCCTCCTCATCGCTCTCCCTCTCGCGGTCCCCCGCCGCGAACACGAGCAGCGAGAAGGCGGCCTGGCCGATCCCGCCCGCGGTCCCCAGCAGCAACGCCGCGAGTGTGTCGCCGGAGTCGAGCGGCAGCCCCTGGGCGATCAGCAGCGAGAGGGCGATCGAGAGGCCGGCGATCGAGAGCCGCAGCGAGACCGAGAAGCAGTAGCCGGCGGCGGCGCCGACCACCGCCATCGCCGGGATCGCGAGCGCCGGAGAGGAGCCGGTCAACACCCCGAGCGCGGCGGCGAGGCCGATCAGCGGCGCCGCCACGACCTGCCAGCCGGCACGCACCCTGGCCGGGGCGTCCATTCCTGTGAAGCCGGCCAGCAGTGCTCCGGTCGCGATCGCGCCCTTGGTCGGCGAGGAGAGCCCGAGCTCGAGCAGGAGCGCGGCGCCGACCGGGATCGCGACGAGGAAGCCGCGCCGCAGCGCCGGCCCCGGCGCCGCCGGCCCGATCGCCAGCAGCGGCGAGGCCCGCAGGCGCAGCATCGCCCCCGATGCATTGAATAGCTGCTGGTCGGCGTTCGCGGGCCGGCTCACAGCGGTCGAGTCTCTCAGGCGGCCCCGGCGCCAGACACGCGGGCAGCGGCTCGTGGGTAGCCTTCGAGGCGGTGTTCATAGGCGAGATCAGCAGCGATCCGGCGGCCGGTGTCGGGATCTTCACCGCCCTCGCGGCGGGCGTCGTGTCCTTCCTCTCCCCCTGTGTCCTGCCGCTGGTCCCCGGTTACCTCTCAGCGGTGACCGGCGTCTCCGCCGCCGAGCTCGACAGCGCCGGCTGGAAGCGGGTCCTCGGCCCGAGCATGCTCTTCGTCGCCAGCTTCTCGGCGATCTTCATCTCTCTGGGCCTGACCGCGACCGCGCTCGGCTCGGCGCTGCGCGACCACCTGGATCTGCTGACCAAGATCTCCGGGGTCCTGATCATCACGATGGGCGTCCTCTTCGTGCTCTCCCTCTTCGTCACCCGCCTCAATCGCGAGTGGCACTTCGACGCCCTGCTCGAGCGCGCCGGCAAGGGCGGGCCGATCGTCGCCGGCGCCGCCTTCGCGATTGCCTGGACGCCCTGCATCGGCCCGACCCTGGGGGCGATCCTCTCGGCTGCCTCGCTGACCGGCTCGGCTCTGCGCGGTGGACTGCTGCTCGCCGTCTACTCGGCCGGCCTGGCGATCCCCTTCATCCTGACCGCCCTGGCTTTCTCCCGGATGACAACGGCCTTCGCGGTGATCAAGCGCCACTACCCGGTGATCGTCGCGATCGGCGGGATCATCCTGATCGCGATGGGCGTCCTGATTCTCACCGACCAGGTGACCAGGCTCAACAACGAAGCTCAGAGTTGGCTTTCCGGCGCCGGCCTCGACTTCTGGAACTTCTGAGACCGACTCGCGCGGCGGGCTAATCGCCCGGGAAGGGCGAGGTGGTCGCCGGCACCGCCGTCGCGACCTCGACCTCCTGGCCGACCGCCTCGGTCTCCTCGAGACCATCGTCCTCGAGGTCTCGTGAGCAGACGATCCGGAAGCGCCCGGTCCCCAGCTCGGGATCGGGGAGCAGCGGCAGGCCGCGGATCTGGTCCCAACCGAGGCGCTCGATCTCGAAGGGGTTCATCCGCACCTCGGCCGCCGGGAACGGGCAGTTCGCGTTGTGCTGGTCGATCGCCTTCGAGATCGCCTCGAGATTCTTCGCCTCCGGGGATGCCATGCTCGAAAGTCTAGGGCGATGGGGGAAATTGACTAAGAGACGCGCACGCGAAGGCGGATGGTGCCGAATGGGCCCGGTCCGGCCGCTGCGTCCGCTTGCCGCTGTCGTCGCGACCGGAGCCCTCTGCCTGTTCGCGACAGCCGGGTGCGGGACGGTCGACGCTCCGGTCGGCGCCTTCGACAAGCCGCCGGTCTCCGCATCGGTTCAGGCCGCCGACTACGCGCGGTCCGTGAACCTGCGCGCTTCCGACGTGCCCTACCTCGAACCACAGGCCGACGACCGGGACGGGCCCTCGAGGCGGGAACGACGGTCCGAACGAGAATTCGAACGCTGCCTCGGCCTTGAGGGTCAGGGTGAGGACAAGCCCTTGGCCGAGGACGAATCGCCGGAATTCGCCGCGACCACGCCCGGCGCCTATCTCAGCATCCAGTCGTCGGTCGAAGTGCAGCGCGACATGCGCGGAGCGGCGAAGGCCGTGCGAATCCTGCGCGGGCGCCGGGTCGCCGACTGCATGCGCCGGGTCTACGTGCCGGTCATCGAAGGGCTCGGATCGGGGAACACCGAGGTCAGCAGGGTCTCGATCAGGCGCCTCCGCCCTCCCCTCCCCGGCGTCGACCTCAGCTTCGGCTTTCGGCTCAGCGCGATCACGACAGTGCATCCGGATCTCTCACAGTCGGTCGCCTACCGGCCGAGTGCGGACCCACTCGAATCCCACGCGGTCCCCATACACATCGATCTGCTGGATTTCCTCGTCGGAACCGCCCAGATCACCCTCACCGTCAACGCGGCTCCCACCCCTGCCTCGCGCGCGCTCGAGCGCAACCTGCTCACCAAGATGCACGAGCGGGCGCTCGCGAACCGGCCCTGAGTCGTGGCGGTCGTACTGGCGAAGCTGCTTCTGGCGCCTACCTGCGTGGTCGCGGTCACGCTCGCCGGGCGCAGGTGGGGCGTTGCCATCGCCGGCCTGCTCGGCGGGCTGCCCATGGTCGCCGGCCCGATCCTGGTCGTGCTGACGCTCGTCCATGGCCGTGCCTTCGGGGCCGAGGCGGCCGCCGGAACGCTGCTGGGCCTGGCGGCGCTGACCCTCTTCGTCGTCGTCTACGGCAGGGCATCGCCACGACGCGGGCCGCTGTCGAGCCTGCTTGCCGGCTGGGCCGCCTTCCTGCTCGGCGTCGCCTTCCTGCAGCTGCTCGATCTTCCCCTCGTGATTTCGTTGATCCTGGTCGGGGTGAGCTTCGCGGCGGGCCTTGCCCTGCTGCCCGCCCCTCCGGTAGCCCGGCTGTCTGCCGCCACGCCGCCCTGGTGGGACCTGCCCGCGCGGGCGCTCGCGGCGCTCGCCCTCGTGGTCGCGATCACATCCGCCTCGAGCGCCCTCGGGCCGAGCCTCAGCGGGCTGCTGGCGCCATTCCCGATCATCACCAGCGTGCTGGCGGTCTTCACCCATGCCCAAGGGGGCACCGTCCAGCTCAGAGTGCTGCTCCGCAACTTCCTGATCGGCTTCTACGGCTTCGCGGCCTTCTGCTTCGTGCTCGCCGCGACGCTCGAATCGCTCAGCGGCCCGGCGGCGTTCTCGGCCGCCCTGGGGGCGGCGCTCGTGGCGCAGGCGACGGCGCTCGTTATTCGACAGCGGCGGCTCGAGGCGGCTCGATCCGCTGGGCTCGCGCCTACCCTGAGGGAGTGAAGGACTGGCAGCGTTGCATCGCCCACCTCGACATGGACGCGTTCGTGAGAACGCTCGTGTCGAGGGGGTCGGAAGGTGGATGCGAAACGTCTCGTAGAGGAAGGGCCAATGAAAGCCACTCCTCTAGATGGATATGTCCGGGTCTCCCGCGTCGGAGGCCGAAAAGGCGAGGGCTTTATCTCGCCCGATGTTCAAGAACAGGCGATCCTCGATTGGGGCAAACGGAACGGCCGCGAGGTCGTAATGCAGGCCCACGAGCTGAACGTCTCCGGCGGGACGATGGATCGGCCGATCTTCAACGAACTGATGGAGCGAGTTCGCTCCGGGGAATCGGCTGGGATAGTCGTTTACAAGAGCGATCGCTTCGCTCGTAGTCTCCTCGGCGCCGTCACCACCCTCGCTGAGCTCGGCCAGCAGAACGCTGCGTTTGCTTCCGTCACCGAGCCGCAACTCGATTACTCGACGCCAGCAGGCCAGGCATTCCTGCACATGCTGTTCGTCTTTGCAGAGTTTGTGCGGGCGACGATCAAGGAGTCCTGGGCCATCTCGGCGCGAAAGGCGATCGAGCGCGGCGTGCATATTGCGCCAGCCGCCTTCTTCGGCTACGACAAAGGTGAGAACGGGCGGCTAATTCCGAACGCCGAGGCGCCATTGGCGATAGAGGTGTTCGAGCGCCGAGGCCTCAATCGGGAGCCCTGGGCGGAGATCGCCCGATGGCTCAACGAAGTCGCACCGAAACCGAAAGGGCAATGGGTCGCGGCGACGGTTCAACGGCTTTGCGCGAACCGCGTCTATCGCGGCGAGGCAAGCCGCTATGTCAAGCAGAACGTCGATGGCCGTGAGCCCATTGTCAACCGCGACGCCCACCCGGCCCTGGTCGACGAAGATCTCTGGCGAGCGGCTCAGATGGTTCGAACTGCCACCGGACGCAAAGACCCACCCGCTCTACTGCTCAGCGGCCTCGCTCGCTGCGCGGGCTGCCGATACCGAATGAGCAAAGGCACCGGCCCTCGCGGAGAGATTCTCTATCGATGTAGGGGTTCCCATGCCTCGGGGCAGTGCAAAGAGCGTGCCTACATCAAGGCGGAGGCGATCGAGACGTATGTCGAGGGCGTTTTTCTCGACGGACTCGACAAAGAGGCAGAGGTCGTGACGGATGACTTCGACTGCGATGAAGCGCAAAGGGTTGTTGAGGAGGCACGCGCCGCGACCGAGGACTTTCGCCTGGACACTGCTGCACGCCGGAAGCTCGGCACCGCCTGGCACGACTGGCTTGATGCGTACCTGATGAAGCAGCGAGAAGCAGAAGCAAGACTCGCGGGGGTGTCGCGGAGCAAACCGTCCCCCGCCGGGCGCCGCCTACTCCGAGACGACTATCGACAGTTGTCCCTCGCCGAACGCCGAGCGTTTCTCGCCGGGTCGATCGACGCAGTCGTGGTTCGTCGGTCCAGGGGGCGCGGACGCAACGTCGACCCGACGCCGGACCGCACCCGCATCCTCTGGAGTGGAGAAGCCCCTGACGACCTTCCCCGTCAGCGCCGTCGCAATGAGATCCGTCCCTTTGTCTTCGAGGGGGACGAGATCCCAGCCGGGGTAGCGGGCCCGGAATAGTCGCCGAAAGGCGGCGAATGCCGAGCGTCGCGCCGTGGCCGGCATCGGTGGCTGGTGAGCCGGCAGCTTCACCGGGAAACTGCCTCGCCGATCACGATGAATTGCTCGGCGCGGACCCGCTCGACAGCGCGCTCAACGGCTCGGCGGGTCTGACCCGGCGCGCATTCGTAGCGGACCTCTGCGACGACCCTTGACCCGATCGCATGGCGCCACTCGCGGATAAGCCCCTGAAGTCGTTGCGGCGCCTTCGGGGTCAACTCAACCTCGATGGCAATCGTTCCCGCCTCTGCCAAGACCGCGAGGTCGGGCCGGTGGAACCTGGGCGCGCCGCCCGGTCGCTCACCCACCGTCGCACTCGCGATCGGGCCTCCCTCGATCTGCTCGGCAAAGACGATCTCCCGCTCGGTAAGAACAAGATCCCGGCCGTGTTCCTCCCCAAGCAGCTGCCCCGTGGTGACGCAACGCAGGGTGTGATCGACGGCGCCCGGCGAGACGACGGCGAGGGGCAGGCCGAGGCCGGCGTAGCGAAGACCGTCTCGGGTAGCTCGGAGCGTGCCGGGCTCGAATCGCAGCAGGTCGATGCGCTCCAAGAGGCCGGCTTCGACGCATGCAGCGACGCGTCTGTAGGCGGCAGTGCGACCGACGCCAAGCTCGACCATCACATGCCGCATCGCCACCAATCCGTGACGACCTACAAAGCGGACCAGCTCCCAATCCCGACTCCGGCCACCATCGCCTCCGCCAGTCACCCTCTCTACTTTCACCGTCTCCATCAATCAACAAGACGTAGCTCCGACCCCAATCGCACCCATAGCCAGCTTCACCAGTCCACCTCCCCTCGCTCCTCTCCTCAGTTTCATCTCCGTCAGTCCACCCCGCCCTGTCCACCCTCGCCCCGCTCTCTTCCTGCCTCCACATTTCCGGCAGCCGACCACGACCGCACACCACCCCATGTCTTTCTCATGGTGTGTGGGCGTGGTCGGCTGCCGGAATCCCTCCAAAACCCCTTGGACAAGCGGGGCGAGGGTGGACGGCCGATCCACAGACCGGTCCACGGTCTCGTCCACCCCCCACCGACCGTCAAGCCTCCTTCGTCTGCCGACCTACATCGAGGAATAGCGCGGCGTCCGGGCGGCAGTCAAGGGCGCTTTGCGCCCGACCCCGAAGGGGTTGACGGCCGTCCGGCGCCGCGCTTCGATGCAGGTAGGTCGGGCTGGCGGGCTCGTGTGGCGGGCGGAGTTCGTGAACCTGCTCTGTCGCACTGGGGTGCCTTAAACGTACGACTGCGCCTTTTCTGCGCGGCCGCTCAAAACCATCGGGTGGCGCGGGGGGCCGCTGACGATCGTTTCGCGGTCGACCTCGAGATCGGAGCCGACGTGGATCAGCTCACCGCTGGCGATCTCCTCCCAGCCCGGCTCCTCGCTGATCTTCTCGCTGGCGACCACGACCACCGGGGTCTCGGCGGCGTCGTCGGAGTGCAGCCGCAGCATGCCGGCGCTATCTGCGTGGTCAAGTTCGGCGTCGCCGGTAGCGCCTCCCGCGGCGCGGCGGTAGAGCAGCAGAGGATTCTTCTCGGGATAGCGGAAGGCCCAGATGTTGCCTAGTTCGCCGAGCACGAAATTGAGGCTGTAGAGCTCATACTCCTCGACGACCTCGCGCACTGCCGTCGTGATGCCTCCGCGGACGTCTCCACCGGCGTCGCGAATCGCGAGCGTGATCAGGGCGAAGAATCGCTCGGAGTCGGTTTCTCCCATCACCATCGCCCGGTTTGAGCCGAGCCGCGCCTCGATCCGATCGAGGTCTCCGACGACGCCGTTGTGGGCGAAGGCACGCCCATCCTGGGTGAAGGGGTGCGTGTTGACCAATGAGGTGGCGCCGGTGTCGGCATAGCGCAGGTGAACGACCATCTCGGCCGCCACAAGTCGCTGGGCGACCTGCTGGTAGGCGTTGTCACTGGCGGCTTCGACCGGGTTTCGCATGAGAATCATTCCGCGCTTGGAGGTCAGGGCCGCGAGGCCGTAGCCGTCGGCGTTGACTTCGCTTTGGCGCGCGATTGAGTCCGGCGCATTCAGCAGCCAGAAGTCGGCGGCTACGTCACGATCGCCCGCGTGGAGAGCAAAGAGCCGGCACATTCGGTCAGCCTACGGAAACGAGGGCTCGGCGATCCAACAGATGAGCGGCCAGCTCTGCCGCGCTGACCCCGATGAATGCTCCGGCCAGCACGTCGGCGGGATAGTGCACGCCCGTGTGGACCCTCGAATAGCCGACGAGCGTCGCGATCATTCGGAGCGGCGGCGAGAGAACCGGCCGCGCGTTACCAGCGGCGGTTGCGAAGGCGAATGCGGAGGCAGTGTGGCCGGAAGGAAATGAGCTCGAGCGTGGCATCTGGACATGGCGGCGCTCCAGCTCCTCGGACTCGGCTCTGGTCGGCCGCCCGCGGCCGCCAAGCGGCTTTGCCACGAGGTTGGCGAACCCGGAGGCGATGCCAAGTGCAACAAGCCCGCGCTTCGCCGCTCGGCGGCCGTCTGGCCCACCTAAGAGGGCCAAGACTCCTGCAGTCGCGAACCAGAGCTTGCCGTGATCCGCGGCACCGGAGAGGCGCCGCATGGCGCTGTCCAATTTGGGTGTGTCGCTCGCGGCGACCGCTGCGTAGACGGCGCCGTCAAGCGCCTTCGCTTCCCTCAACCACCCGCTCATCGCGACCCCGTCTGTGCGCTCGACGTCTTACCAAACGCGATACGCGCCAGGGCGCGAATGGTCTCCCAGGCGCCTTCGGGCATCGCCGCAGAGGGAGAGGCTCCGGGGTGCGCGGCGGCGATCCTCACCCCCAGCGCGGCGGGCAAGATCCTGAAGCGAAGCGGCGCTTCCAGGGTCACCGCCTCGCCGTCGATACCGGCCGCAATCGCGCCAGCCGCGTCGACCTCAAACGCGGGCGTCGTCCACTCCTGCCAGGGGCGTCGGGCCACCGATCGCTCCCCGCCCGGGGCAGAGGCAACAGCAATCCCCAGCAGCCCCTCGTCGATTCTCGGTCGAGTGCCCGAGCCGACTGCGTGCCCCAGGCGGTAGCGATTGTTGGAGACAAGGATCGCCGCGCCGGACGTATCCTCTCCCCCGTCAGGTCCCTTCCAGCGCAGCTGCGATCCCTCGCCCTCAGGCCCGAGGACCTCGGGAAGCGTGTCCAGGATCGTCCTCAGCTTTGCCTCGCGGTATCCCTCGCGCTGAACGGCCTCCGCGTAGAGCCCGAGCGAGACGTTGTTGACGAACACCTGGCCGTTGACTTCGGCCAGATCTACCCGCTTCTGGCGACCGCTAAAGAAGGCATCGAGCGCGCCGACGACATCGTCTCGGTCAACCCCGAGGTCGAGAGCGAAATGGTTTCGCGTCCCGGCCGGGATGCAGGCGTAAGGCAGACCCTGCTCGGCGGCGATCATCGCGACGACGGCCTGAGAGCCATCGCCGCCGGCCATCGCCAGGGCGTCTGCACCGTCGGCGATCGCGGCCCGCACCAGTTGCTCGAGATCGGTGCCCAGCTTCAATTCGATCGGCTCGATGCCACGCTTGCGCGCCTCCTCGGCAAGGTGGAACTTCTCGGCCTTTCCCCCGCCTGACTTCGGGTTGTAGAACAGCACGGGACGGCTGGGGTCCGGTGCCCGGTCGAGCTGCACGTGAATCCTGAAGGCCGACCGCGTCGCGACGAGCAGGAGCGGCAGGCCCACTGCAATCAGGAGTGCCTGCACCAGGTGATCGCCGTCGCCGACCAATAAGACCACGATCACAGCGAGAGCCACGGTCGCGATTCCAAATCCCAAAAGCCTCGCGCCCCCGGCGCGGGTGAGGCCGTACCAGCCGGCCGCGATGGCGAATAAGAGGGCGGCAAGGACAATCAAACCCCGAGGAAATTGCGAGAGGACGATGTCGATGCTGAGAACCGCGAGAACCATCGCGATGGCAAGCGCCGAAAGGGCGGCCAGCCGGTGCGGATTGACCTGGTCAGCCGACATCGAAACGCTCCTGGTCCTTCATGCGATGAATCGCGTTTAGCAGCCTTCGCTCCAGCCTATCGCCGTGACCCGGGGCCACGAAGAGGTGATTGAGTTCAGGGGTGGACATTCTTCTGCTGGCCTTTTCGGCCGCGCTGAACCCGACCCTTCTCGCCGCGACCACAGTGATGTTGCTGCTGCCGAAGCCGCGAAACCTGATGCTCGGCTACCTGCTCGGGGCGATGATGACCAGCATCTCCCTCGGGCTAGTGATTGTTTTTTCGCTGAAGGGATCGCCCGTAATCGGAGTGGCGAAGAACACAATCAGCCCGGCGGCGGACATCGTCCTCGGGTCCATTTTTCTCATCGTCGGTCGAGCCCTCAGCGCCGAACGTGATGCGATTCTCAGGGAGCGTCGTGAACGACGGAAGGCCGAAAAGAGAGACGCGGAGGTCGGAAAGGACCCGCCACGCTGGCAGAGAGTTTTGAGCCACGGCTCTCCGCGCACCACCTTCGCCATCGGAGCGTTGCTCACCCTTCCGGGTGCCTCCTACCTCCTCGCTCTGACCCGTTTGGCAAAGGACGATTTCGGCGTGCCGGAGACCATCCTTGTGATCCTCGGCTTCAACCTGATCATGCTGGCTCTGCTGGAGTTACCCCTTCTCTCCTATTGGCTTGAGCCGGAGGCGACGCCGGGTCGGGTCGAGCGCTTCAAGGCCTGGCTGCGTCGGGACGGTCGGCGGATCACGATCCGCGTCCTGGCTGTCGCGGGTGCTCTTTTGATCATCCGTGGGGTGGTGACCCTGATCGTCTAAGAGCTCACGACTCGAGCTCCCTTTAGGTGGTTCATGGGAAGGTGCCAGCTTTATGACCTCACATCAATTAGATCGATGGGTCCCCGGGGTCAAGCTCCTCCGGCAGTACCCCGGCGACTCTGCGCGCCCCGATCTCGTGGCTGGGCTCGTGCTGGCCGCGATCCTCGTGCCTCAAGGGATGGCTTACGCGGAGCTCGCCGGCTTGCCGGCCGTCACCGGCCTGTACACAACGATCGCCTGCCTGGTGGGCTACGCGCTCTTCGGGCCCTCGCGGGTCCTTGTGCTCGGGCCAGACTCCTCGATCTCGCCCCTGATCCTCGCCTCGATCACCCCGCTGCTGGTCGTCGGGGACCCGGGGTCGGCGATCGTCCTGGCGGGCATGCTGGCGATCTTCGTCGGGTTGATCGAGATCGGCCTCGGCCTCGGCAAGCTTGGCTTTGTCGCCGACCTGCTCTCCAAGGAGGTGCAGGTCGGCTACATGAACGGCCTCGGGATCACGATCATCCTCGGGCAGCTACCAAAGCTCTTCGGCTTCTCGACCGACGCTGACTCGTTTCTCGGCGAGCTGAAGGCGTTCGTCGAAGGCCTCGGCGATACCCACACGACGACACTGGTACTCGGACTTGCGGTTCTGGGTGTCTTACTCCTTTTGCCACTGATCAACAAACGCGTGCCGGCAATCCTCGTGGGGGTAGTTGCGGCGACCGTCGCTTCTGCGACCTTCGGCCTGGCTGACCACGGGGTCGCCACTGTGGGCTCCCTCCCCCAGGGCGTGCCGACCCCGGGACTCCCTTGGACAGATGCAGGCGATGTTCCCGCGCTGCTACTGGCTGCGCTGGGCATCACCCTGGTGTCGCTGACCGACACGATCGCGACCGCGACCAGCTTCGCGGCCCGCCGTGGAGATGAGGTCAAGCCCGATCAGGAGATGATCGGTGTCGGGGTCGCGAATGTCGCCGCGGGCTTCTTCCAGGGGTTCGCGGTCTCGACCAGCGGCTCGAGGACCGCCGTCGCCGAGCAGTCGGGGGCGAAGACTCAGCTGGCAGGGCTCGTGGGTGCCGGCCTGGTCGCGGCCCTGCTCCTTTTCCTCAACTCCCTCCTCTCCGACCTGCCTCAGGCCGCGCTCGCCGCGGTGGTCATCGCCGCGGCGGTATCGCTGATGGACCTGCGGATACTGCGGCGCTATTACGAGATGCGCAGGAGCGCCTTCGGCGTCTCCCTGGTGGCCACTGCCGGGGTTGTGCTCCTCGGCGTCCTGCAGGGAATCGTGGTCGCAGTCCTGCTGGCGATCATCCTCTTCTTCCGTCGTAACTGGTGGCCCCACGGCGCAGTGCTGGGACGCGCGAAGGGATTGGACGGGTGGCACGACGTCACCGTGTACCCCGAGGCCGAGGAGCTCACGGGGGTGGTCGTCTACCGATGGGAGGCTCCGCTGTTCTTCGCCAACTCGGGAAGGTTCCGAAACGAAGTCAAACGGCTCGCGCGCGAGCGCAACCCGGGCTGGATCGTCCTTCAATGTGAGGCGATCACAGACGTCGACGTGACTGCGGCGGAAATGCTCGAGCAGCTCGATCGCGAGTTGAACGCCGAGGGCATACACCTCGCATTCGTCGAGATGCGGGATCGCCTCAAGCAGCTGACCTTGCGCTACGGGCTGATGGACACGCTCGACAAAGACCACTTCTACCCCTCCGTGGAGGCGGCACTGACCGCGATCGAATCGGAGACCGGAACGTGAAGCTGAAGGTGATTTGGCGCGTCGCCTTCGTCCTGGTGCTGGACGCACTGACGCTGCTCGCACTCTCGGCCCTCATCGACGGATTCGACCTGGAAGGGCGTGGGACCGCCCTTGCCGCCGCTGCGCTGATCGGAATCCTGAACGCGCTCGTGTGGCCGGCTTTGTCCCGCTTGGCGCTGCCGCTCACGGTGCTCACGCTCGGACTGGCGGGTCTAGTTCTGAATGGCCTACTCGTCGCATTTGCAATCGAACTTCTCCCCGATGCGCAAATCGGCGGGGTTCTGCAGGGGGTCGTGGTGACGGTCGTCATGACGGCCGTGACCAGCGGCGTCTTCTCGCTGTTGGCAATTGACGAAGATGACGCCTGGTACCGCAATGTCGTCAGGCGCCAGCTTCGCCGACGAGAAGCCTTGGTCGAAACCGACGTTCCCGGCCTGGCATTCCTCGAGATCGACGGCCTTGCCCACGACGTGCTGGAACGGGCACTCGCCGCAGGTGGCGCGCCCCACCTGGCGGGGTGGCTGCAGTCCGGATCCCACCGCTTGCGCCGATGGGAGACCGACTGGTCATCTCAGACCGGTGCCTGCCAGGCAGGGCTTCTCCATGGCTCGAACGACGACATGCCCGCATTCCGCTGGTGGGAGAAGGATCGGGGCGCGGCCATCGTCACCAACCACCCGCGCGATGCCGAGGAGCTCGAGCGCAGGCGCTCCGACGGTCGCGGCCTCCTGCACGCGGACGGCGCCAGTCGCGCCAACATCCTCTCCGGTGACGCCGCGCACTCGATGCTGACGATGAGTACCGCGCTGCACAGGCGCCGGCCGATCGGGCGGGATTACACGGCTTACTTCGCGCGGCCCTACGCCGTCTCAAAGACCTTGATCCTGATCTTCCTCGACGTGTTCCGAGAGCGTCGCGCCGCCCGCGCGCAGGTGCGCAACGACATCAAGCCGAGAATCAAGCGCTCGCGTGCCTATGCGCTGATCCGGGCTTGGGCGACGGTCGTCCAGCGCGACCTGCAGGTCGCCGCCGTGGTCGGCGACATACTCGCCGGCCGGCCGACGATCTACACGACCTTTCTCGCCTACGACGAGGTGGCCCACCACTCTGGGATCGAGCGCGGCGACAGCCTCGCCGTGCTCCGCGACCTCGATCGCCAAATCGCCAGAATCGCCCGGGCTTGTGCAGACGCCCCGCGCCCATATCGGTTGGTCGTTCTCTCCGACCACGGGCAGTCGCAGGGCGAAACGTTCCTCGATCACTACGGAGACACCCTCGAGCAGGTGGTGAGGGCAGCCTGCGACATCGAAAGCGTCGTCGCGGTCGAAAGTGGCGAGGACGACGCCCTGGCGTTCCTCAACACCGGCCTGACCGAGATGGCGCGAGATGAGACGGCGGGGGGTCGCACCGTTCGCATCGCAACACGGAGTCGCCGATCTCACGGCGCCGTGGCCCTCGGACAGGAGGAGCCTCGCGAGCGCGAACCGGCCGATCCACGTGGAATCCCGGAGCTGTCGGTAATGGCCTCGGGCTGCCTCGGTCTCGTCAGCTTTCCACGGGAGCCTGGGCGGGTCTCGCTCGAGCGACTGCGCTCGCTTCACCCCGAGCTACTGCCGGCCCTCTGCCGCCATCCGGGGATCGGCTTCGTCCTCGTGCGATCGGAGCAGGAAGGCGCCATCGTCTTTGGACCCCGCGGCGCAAATCATCTGGACAGCGAACACATCGAGGGGGAGGACCCGCTCGCGGCGTTCGGGCCGAACGCGGCCGAGCACGTGAAGAGAACCGACTCCTTCCCCCACTGCGCGGATTTGATGATCAATAGCGCTTTCGACCCGACGCTCGGAGAAGTTTCAGCCTTCGAGGAGTTGGTCGGCTCCCACGGGGGGCTGGGCGGATCCCAATCGTTTCCCTTCGTTCTGCATCCGGGGGATCTCAGCTGGCCTGAGACGGAGGTGGTCGGCGCCGAGCGGGTCCACCGGGTGTTTCGCGGTTGGCTCGCCCAGCTCGGACACGCCGCCTACTCGACCGAAGTCGACTCCCCCGGGCTGAGCAAGCGCAGCTCCACCTGAGGCGCCAGCTCCTTCATTTGCCTGGCGAGCTCGAGCGGGGGATCCCTCAGCGGACGCGGGCGCAGGTGATGCAGGAACCTCGGATAAAGCGTCCCCCAGTGGATCGGCACAAGGACCTTCGGCTCGATCAGGGCAGCCGCCCGTGCCGCCTTTTCCGGATCCATGTGTCCCGGGCCGAGGTTCGGACCCCAGCCCCAGATCGGCAGCAGCGCCAGGTCGACGTCCCCGAACGAGCTCATGTCGTCGAAAAGATCGGTGTCCCCAGCGAAGTAGATCCGCTCGGGCCCGGACAGCAAGAAGCCGATTGCTTGCGCATCACGCGAGCCCGTGCTGCCGCCGTCGTGCACAGCCTCGACGGCGGTGACGGTCGCGGCACCGACCTGGGTGGATTGTCCGACGGTCAGCTCGGAGACCGACCGGAAACCCCGGCGCTCGAGGAAGTGGCCGGCACCCGGAGGCGCGAGGATTGGCACGTTCCCGAGCTTCCGCAATGAGGGGAGGTCGGCATGGTCGCGATGCAGGTGCGAAAGCAGCACTGCGTCGACATCGCGGACGGCCTCGGGGGCAACCGCCGCTCCGTGCCGGCGGAGCGGCCCCAGCCGAGCTCGCAGGAAAGGATCGGTGAGGAACTTGGAGCCGCCGAGATCTAGGGCGACGGTCGCGTGCCCGACAAAGGTGACCTTCGCGGGCACGCTCAGCCGCTACGAGCTGGCTAAGCCAGCAATTTCGCCTTCGCCTGATCGAACTCCTCGGAGCTCAGCGCTCCCTTTTCCTTCAGGTCGTTCAGTTTGTGCAGTTCCTCGGCTGGGCTGGCTGCCTGCGCCTGCTCGCGCACATAGCTGTCCATCTGTTTTTTCGTATCTGCCTGATGTTTGATCGTCCGGTCTCGCATGCCGTTGCCCCGAACGATCAGATAGAGGAGCACCCCGAAGAAAGGCAGGAAGACCAGGAAGAAGACCCAGACGGCCTTCGCCACCCCCGAGAGCTCGTGGTCGCGGAAGAGGTCGCCGATCACCGAGATCAGGATCCAGATCCAGGCGAAGAGCAGGAAGAACTCGAGGATGTAGAGCAGTCCCTCGCCGAAGCTGACGTCTGCGAGCGGCATCGTCAAACCTCCCGCTCGGTCCAGTTGACCATCAGCTGGTAGATGATCACGACGTCGAGGATGATCATCAGGAACGCCCACAGCGGCGCTGCCGAGAACCAGACGACCTGCAGAATCGCGTTAATCGAAAGCAGGGAGATCGCCACCACTCTCGATACCCCACTGCCCATCAACAGGCCGATGCCCGTGAGTCCGACGAGGGCGCCGAGGATCAGCTGGACCCAGCCCCAGGTCGTGAGGTCGAAGATCAACGCGCCGTGACCGCCGACCACGACCACTTCGTTGTTGAGGATCGCCGCCAGCCCCCAGAAGGCATCCAGGAAGCCGAGGATCACCATCATCACTCCCGCGAACGCGATCCAGGTCGACTGCTGGCCACCAGCCGGCGGCCGTGAACTCTGCCCAGCCTCCATCTTGATCCCCCTTTGTGAGGCGGTGCGGCTCCGTTCGATTTGAGCCGGCAGCCTTTGAGCTGCTCGCCGGGAGAGATCCTAGTTGCGTCCCAGGCGGGATGCCGAGAATTGATTGAACTGGCGGACCAAAAAGGCCGAGTCGATCTCGCAGCGCAACGGATCTCATGCGCCAGTCATGCGCCAGTCCCACACCAAAACAGCCGGTTACAGCCGGATTCAGCCGGATTCAGCCGGACGAGGTCGACCTCTAAAGAGACCCCGCAAACCGCTCTAACAAGCCAGATTTTGCAGGCCAGAGCCAAAGGCGCCTACCGGAATCGAACCGGTGTAAACGGCTTTGCAGGCTCGCAAGCCCTGGACGCCGAATCAACGCAAATATGGATCGAGGTGCGGGCCGGACAGCGCTCCTCGTTTAGCGATCTGTGACCAGGTTCGGCGGGTGTTTGTAGTGGCTCCGCTCCGTGTAGGACCAGTGGTCCCCTGGCTGCTGGCTCTCCATCCTTTCCACGTGCTTGTGGACGATGTTCTGCTTGGCCTTCTCAACGGCGCCGCCGATCCGCTCTTTGCGCACCATGACCCAGGCAATGGCGTAGCGGTGCCACTCGAAACCGCTTGAGTCCTGAACGATCGTCAGGTCCAGCGTGGCAAATGTCCATGGCGGATCGACCTTGTCGCCGATCGCCTTCACGAGATCGGAGTCTGGACGTTTTCCGCCCAACCCGAGATCGCAAACCGGCAAGGCGTCGAAGCCTCGGCCTCGCAGGCCCGCGACGAGAATGTGGGCTGACAGATGGTCCTCAAGAACAAGGGTCGCCCCCATTCGCCACTCGCCTCCCGTCGCTCACGCAGCAGCAGCTTGTGGTCGGCGACCTGCTAGCCGCGCCGCCGCAGTCGCCCATTGGACGCACTCGTCAACGCCTTGGTCGGGTAGCTCGTACTCATCCTGCAGGATCAGCCGTCCTTCCTCGTCGGCCGCTATTCGTGCCACGTGGTGAACGGACCAGCGCGTTCCGGCTAGGGTCGGCTGGCCACCCAGTAGCCCAGGCTCAACTTCGATCTGCTTCAGCCGCAGCTCCTGGGCGATCCAGCCCCCGGACCGCAGGACGTCACCTATCGCTAGCCAGAACTCTGGTTTGAAGGCGAACTGGTCGTAGCCATGCGTGACGTCAAGGTAGCCATCGTGGCTGTTTCTTAGCACGATGGAACCGTGGTCGTGGTCGGTGTCAGCGGTGGCTCGTCCTAGGCCGATCTTGGACCGGCTTAGGGGCCAGGCAGCGTGCTTCTTGCCGACTCGCTCGTCCTCCCTTCGGGCGCCCTCGATGGCGTTGTGGATCTGCTTGTAGTTGAAGCCTTCGCCGAGCAGCCAGCGCACCGCGATTGCCTCGGCGGCATCGAAGAAGCTGTAGAGATTGCTCGGTAGCCCCTTGGCGACCGTGGGTTGGATCAGATCGTTGCGCGCCCACTGGCCGACGGTGTTGCCGCTCACCCCGGCGAGTGCCCCCAGGCGGCGTGGCGTATATACCGCCTGGTAGGTGAAGTTGAAGTCCAGGGTCATTTTCAGATCATATTCTTCCCTGCAAACGGGCTATTTCCCCCCGCTGAGCCGCATTGACCTGCTCCTGAGCGTATCGGCGCCCTGGGCGGAGAAAGCTCAAAGGTGGCGCTCCAACAAGGCGTCGAAGAAATCGTTCAGGGCCCGGGCGGCGTTGGCACCGACAAACTCGGCGCCGCCGAACCGATAGACCTCGTAGCCGCGCAGTCGCAGGCCACGGTCTTCACCGACCATCTCGGCGTATCGCTTCGTGTCGGCCTTTTCGTTGTCGTGGCCTGAGGCATAGTGCTGTTTGCCGTCGATCTCAATCACAACCCGGCTGCCGTCCGGGAATAGCATCAGGAAGTCCATCCTCTGGCGGCCAAGCACTTGCCCGTCAGGCCCGAGTTCGGCCTTGGTGTAGGGGTCGTAATGGAGATAAACCTGGGGCACAAGGGCGGGAAGCTGGAAGCCGCCGTCTGGCAGAAAGCGTTGTGCATACGTGCGCAAAACGAGTTTCTCGGGAACGTTGTCCCCAAGGGATCGCAAAAGGCGTTTGTAGAGGTCCCGGGCAGCCTCCCTGTCGTCGCCAAGACCGTGGCTCTCTCGCCACCAGGCCACCAGCGCCTGCCAGGTCAACCCGTCCGGCCCAAGCGGCCGGTCGTAGACAAGGCAGTGCTCAGCGTTCTCGACGATCTCGATGACGTTGTTGACTGCATCCCGGAGCACGATCCTGGGCTTTGGGCCGTCAGCGGCGAAGATCAGGTTCTTGAGATCACCATCCACGCCGGTCACGCCCACCGCGTTGAGGTACTGCGCCAGCTCCCCGCCCCCGTACTCATCTTCCACCCTCCGGGCGATCTCAATGAGCTGATCTCGGTCGCAGGGGATCAGACGCCTGCGGACGTAGCTCCTTTTGCTGGCAAAGGGGTCGGCAGCATCCTCGGGTTGTGGCGGCATTCCAAGCGCATCGCATATCTGCGCCGTCTCCAGGGCACTGGTGTTCCAGAGAACCTCAGCTATGGCGTTGCGTAGCTGGTCAGGCTTTGGAGAGCTACTCACGCCGTAAGAGAATCAGGCTGTCCCGCCACGAGCGGTGCCACTCGTATCCCATCCAGACAGATATCTTCGATTTCAACGGACCGGCCTCTGACCGGTCAAACCCGAGTCGAGATCCCAAAGACTCGATGCAATCGGCTGGAGCCAGCGCAAAAAGCCGCCACACGGTAAAGACTTTTTGCGCCGGGCAAGCCCGTAGCCTGGAGTTTCGTGGCCGAGATTAAGGACTGGCCTCGTGTGGTCGCACATATAGATATGGACGCCTTCTACGCGTCGGTCGAGTTGCGCCGCAGGCCCGAGCTGAAGGGCAAGCCGGTGGTCGTCTGCGGGTCGGGGCCGCGGGCGGTGGTGACCACGGCGAGCTATGAGGCGCGGCGGATGGCCGGCATCCACTCGGCGATGCCCGCCGCCGTGGCCCGGCGGAGGCTGCCCGATGCCATCTACCTGCGGCCTGACTTCACCGCATATCGGGAGGCTTCCGGCGAGGTCATGGCGATTCTGCGCCGCAACGCTGAGACGGTCGAGGTGGTCGGCCTGGACGAGGCCTATATCGAGCTGACCGGGCTCTTCTCGCCGAAGGCGACCATGCGCCGGATCGTCGCCGAGATCGCGGACGAGACCCGCCTCTCCTGCTCGGTTGGGATCTCCGAGAATCGGATGCTGGCGAAGATCACCAGCGAGCTCGGCAAGCCCGCCGGGCTCGTGGTCCTCTCGCGGGACGAAGCGCTCAGCCGCTTCTCCGGCGAGTCCCCCGGGCTTGTCCCCGGGATCGGGCCGAAGACGGTGGAGAGGCTCGGGCGGATGGGGGTGCGCACCCTCGCCGACCTGCGCTCGCGCGATCAGGATGGGCTGAAGGCCGCCTACGGCCCCCGCACCGGTGCCTGGCTCTGGCGACGGGCACGTTTCCAGGACGAGACGCAGCTCAGCGTCGTGCGGGAAGCAAAATCGCAATCGGCCGAGACGACCTTCGACGTCGACGTCGCCGACCACGACGAGCTCGCCGCCTCGCTGACCAAGCTCTCCGAGGAGCTCTGCCGGCGGCTCTCGGCACGTGGGCTCGAGGGTCGGACGGTGGGAATCAAGGTCCGCCTCGACGACTGGACGAACGTGACCCGGTCGCAGACGCTCGAGGAGCCGACCAACGACCCGGAGCTCGTCACGTCGGTGTCGCTCGGACTTCTTCGCGCCTACGCCCCGCCCCGCCCGGTCCGCCTGCTCGGCGTCCGGCTGGCGCAGTTCGGCGACGCCGGAACGAGCTCGGAGCCCGCCGAGCCGGAGCCGCAGCTCCAGCTCGGCCTGTCCGATTAGCGGCTGGAGAGCACCACTCCGAGGTCGGGGAAATGGAGGCGTGCCTTGGTCGCCTCGGTGAGGTCGAAGTCACGGCCGCCGACATACGGGCCGCGGTCGACGACCGGGACCGTCACCGAATGGCCGCGGTAGCGGAGCTTCACCTTCGTGCCGCAGGGCAGGGTCTTGTTGGCGACCCCGAGGGTCCCCGGCTCCAGGGTCCCGCCGCAGGCCAGCGCCCCGCCGTAGAGGCCCGGGCCGTAGTAGGAGGCAGCCGCAGGCCGGTAGACCGTGACCCGCCGGGTGGCGCTCGCCGAGCCGCGGACGTGGCGGTCGTGGAGGCCGAAGGCCCGCACGGTGTACTGGCCGTTCGGAAGGCCGAAGTGAACGCGAAACCTGCCGCTGCGCTCGGTGACGGTGCCGTCGAGCCCGCCCGAGCGCCCGGTGACGACCACCCTGACGCGATGTGAGCCGCCGGGGCGGATCCGCCCGGTGACGATGAGCTCGCGTCCGGCCAGCAGGTTGTGCTTGGAGACGTGCAGGGACAGGTGGGCACCGTGGCGGTGCGGCCCGTGATCGTGGTCATGGTGCGCCGGGGCCGCGGAGGCGGCGCCGGGGACGAGCAAGGCGGCGGCAATCGCCGTGGGCAGGATGAAACGCATACAGAGGTCAACTCGCTTTCTCTGCTGCCTACGGGGTTAGCTGACGGGCTCGCGGGCCAGGCTCGGTGCCTGATGCTCGCTACGGGCGGATCACCGCCCGATTCGCCCCGGTCGCCGCGCTCGTGCTTCTCTGCGACGACAGGTGGGTCCCCCGCTCCCGGCGCGCTCGCGCCAGGGACTCGGCAGATGGCTTAATTCGATTGGACCGGGCACCGTAGGGGCCGCCGAGTGGGGCCGGGGTGATGCGCGTCACACTGCTCCGATCTGCGAAGGATGCTGCAAACGGCTCTGCAAAGCCAAATACGTGCCCCCTGTACGCCTAGGTGAACCTGTGCGAAGATTGTTCGATGAGTGAGGATCGGCTTACCGGACTCGACGCATCGTTCCTTCACATGGAGCGCGCCGGCGCCCACATGCACGTCGCCTCGGCGATCATCTTCGAGGGTGAGGCGCCCACCCACGCGGAGTTCCGCGACCACATCGCCTCCCGTCTTCACCTCGTCCCCCGCTTCCGCCAGAAGCTGCGCTTCGTCCCCTTCGAGCAGGGCCGCCCGGTCTGGGTCGACGACCCCCACCTCAACCTCGACTACCACGTGCGCCAGAGCGCGCTGCCGGCGCCGGGGTCCGAGGAGCAGCTGCGGAACCTGGCGGCGCGGATCTTCTCTCAGCAGCTCGACCGCACCAAGCCGCTCTGGGAGCTGTGGCTGGTCGAGGGCCTCGACGGCGGCCGCTTCGCGGTGGTCGGCAAGAGCCACCACGCGCTGGTCGACGGCGTCTCGGGCGTCGACATCACCACGGTGCTCTTCGACGTCGAGCCAGAGCCCAGCGAGGAGCCGGTGCGCCCGCCGCAGTGGGCACCTCGCCCTGAGCCGACCGACCTGAAGCTTCTCGGCGACGCTCTGCGTGAGCGCGCCACCAGCCCGAAGGAGATCGTTCGCGGCTTCCGCGCCGTTCTACGCGGACCGCGCCAGGTCGCCCGCGGGATCGGCGCCACCGGAAAGATGATCGGGGCCGGCATCTCGGCCCCGCCGACCCCCTTCAACGTCGAGATCGGCCCCCACCGGCGTCTCGCCTTCGTACGGACCGAGCTCGACCTGCTGAAACGAATCAAAGCCGAGCACGGCGGCACGGTCAACGACGTGATTCTCTCTGCCGTCGCCGGGGCCCTCGGCAACTACCTGCGGGCGCGCGGCCACGACACCACCGAACTCGAGCTGAAGGCGATGGTGCCGGTCAGCATCCGCGCCCAGGAAGAGCACGGGGCGCTCGGCAACAAGATCTCGGCGATGATGGCCCCCCTTCCGGTCTACTCCGAGGACCCGGTCGAGCGGCTGCGGCTGGTCACCGAGACGATGGGCGACCTGAAGGGGTCGGGGCAGGCCGTGGGCGCCGAGATCCTGACCAAGATCACCGACTTCGCGCCGCCGACGATCGCCTCACAGGCGGCCCGCCTGCAGCCGGCCCAGCGCTTCTTCAACCTGGTCGTCACCAACGTCCCGGGGCCGCAGTTCCCGCTTTACGTCCTCGGGCGGCGGATGGAATCGATCTTCCCGCTGGTGCCGCTGGCGCGCCGCCAGGCACTCTGCGTCGGGATCATGTCCTACGACGGTGAGGTCGACTTCGGCCTGGTCGGCGACTACGACGCGATGGCCGACCTCGACAGCTTCGGCCTCGACCTCGCCGCGGCGATCGAGGAACTGGCGGCGACCCTGCCGAGGGCGACCAACGGCTCTCAGCCGACGACGCGAGCCCGCGCCCGAAACGGCGCCGTGTCCGTCGAGTAGTTCCAGTCGAGGCGCCGGGCGCTGAAGCCGATCGCGGTCGTGTCGGCGTTGATCAGGACCGCGGTGATGCGGCTGTAGCGACCCGGTTCGGGAAGGCGCACCGACAGTTCACCGCCGTTCTGCTTGTAGCGGAGCCGGGAGACCACCTGCCCGTGCAGTTCGCCGCCGAGGCGGCCGACCAGGGCGATGCCGGCCGAATCGCCGATCGGCGCGGTCGCTTCGACCACCACCGCCTTGCCGGTGTGGGCGTGTACGCGCAGTAGCTGGAAGGTCGTGTGGTTCAGGCTCCGCTGCCGCGGGGCGCTGCCGATGAGGAGGCTGCCCTGGCGCGGCATGTCCCCGTAGAGCGAGCCCTCGCGGAAGACGGTGTCGGTGCGCCACTCGGCGACGTCGCGGGCGAATCGGGCGAAGTCGCGGTCGAAGTCCGAGGGGCCGGCAGCGCGGATCGCCCGGTCGTAGGCGGCAACCGAGAAACCGCCCGGGTGGACGTGGATCGCCCCCGCCCAGGCCTTGCGGATGATGTCGCGGCCGTAGCGATGGGCGAGCCAGTGATTCCAGACCGCGGAGCCGTACTCCCTGATCGCGCTCTCGGTCATCGGCACGTCGTAGAGGGACTCCCAGCGGTGGACGTAGCGCAGGTAGTCGTTGATGTTGTTGTAGACCTGATCCTCCATCCAGGTCGCCGTCGACTCGGCGAACCACGCGTCCTGGTAGGCGTCGTAGCCGAACTGGAGGATGTGGTTGTACTCGTGGGCGAAGGTGACCTCGAGGTCGTTGATCGGCTTGGTGCCGGGGAACTCGAAGGGGTCGTAATCGTTGTCGAGGACGAGGTAGCCGTGCAGCCGCCGGGGCAGTCGGTGGTCGGAGTCGGCCTGTCCCCGGTCCGGGGCGGCGTATCCGAAGAGGCTGCCTCCCACCTCGGCCAGATAGACATCGGTCTTGGACCGGGCGCCGCCGACGGTGCCGTCCGACTTCGGGTCGCGCCAGCCGAGCTTGACGTTCTCGACTTCGTAGACGTGCTCGGCGACCGCCTCGACCCGCTCGACGAAGTCCGGAACGCCGTCGCCGTCTTCGATCCCGTTGGCATCGGTCGGCTTCGGTGCGTCGCGGCTTTCGTCCACCCAGTGGACGCAAAAGTGAAGGGTGCAAGCGGGGGACTCGGGCGCCTGTTTGACCGAGTAGGTGTGACGGTTCGGGTCGGGGTGGTCGGTAGGTCGCGCCGAGGGGCTGTGGAAGACCCACTGTTTGCCCGCTGAGGCCACGGCCGGCGCCGCCGCCGAGAGGCAGAGCCCGGCGACTAGGACAGCGAGCAGCTTCCGGGTCCCCGCCACGGCAGCCAATCTACAGACAGGGCGGGAGCGCTCGGCGTTCCGGGGAGGCGATACTTCAGCGGTGAGAACCGTGAGGTCACGATGCGCGTAGCGCTGGCCCAGATCAACCCGACCGTCGGCGACATCGACGGCAACGCGGCGAAGGTCGCCGCCTGGATCGAGCGCGCCCGCGCCGAGGGCGCCGACCTGGCGATCTTCCCCGAGCTCTGCATCCCCGGCTACCCGGCCGAGGACCTCTACCTGAAGCGCCATTTTGTCGAGGCCAGCCGCCTCGCGGTCGAGGAGCTCGCCGCCGGCGTCGATGGCATCGCCGCCCTGGTCGGCTTTGTCGAGCCCGTTACCGGCGGGGGCGACTTTCGCCACGCTCACAATTCGCTCGCGCACCTCGCCGACGGCCGCGTCGAGGCGATCTACCGCAAGGGCAGGCTGCCCAACTACGCGGTCTTCGACGAGAAGCGCTACTTCGTCCCCGGGGGCGAGCCGGTCACGGTCGAGGTAGCGGGCACGCGGGTCGGCCTGACGATCTGCGAGGACTGCTGGGTCGAGGGCCCGCCGGCGTCGCTGGAGGCCGAGGACGGCGCCGAGCTGATCGCCAACCCGTCGGGCTCTCCCTATCACCGAGGCAAGGGTCGCGAGCGCGAGCAGCTCTTCGCCGGGATGGCGCGCTCCTACGGGACCCATTTCGCCTTCTGCAACCTGATCGGCGGGCAGGACGAACTGGTCTTCGACGGCCAGAGCTTCGTGCTCGACCCCAGCGGTGCGGTGATCGCCCGCGCGCCGCAATTCGAGGAGTCCCTGCTGGTCTGCGACCTGGCCGGCGGCGGGGCTGAGATCGCCGAGCCCCTGAAAGATGTCGCCGAGGTCTACGGCGCGCTCGTCCTCGGCCTGCGCGACTACGTCGAGAAGAACGGGTTCCGCCACGTCGGCATCGCCCTCTCGGGCGGCATCGACTCCGCCCTCGTGGCAATGCTCGCGGCCGACGCCCTCGGGCCCGACCGCGTCACCTGCGTGGTGATGCCCTCTCCACATTCCAGCTCTGAAACACAGGGAGACGCCAGGACTATCGCCGCCAGCCTCGGCACCGAGCTGATCGAGATCGGGATCGAGGGGGCGATGGCCGAGTACGAGCGTGCCCTCTCCCCCGCCCTCGACTCCGGCGGTGGCGATCCGGGCGAGCCGCTGCCGCGGGACCCGACCCGGCCCTCGGAGCCCGACCTGGCCGCCGAGAACATCCAGGCGCGGATCCGCGGCAACCTGATGATGGCCCTCTCCAACAAGCACGGCTGGCTCGTCCTGACGACAGGCAACAAGAGCGAGATGTCGGTCGGCTACGCGACTCTGTACGGCGACATGGCGGGCGGCTTCGCCGCGATCAAGGACGTGCCCAAGACCCTGGTCTACGAGCTGGTCCGTCATCGCAACGAGGAGGCGGGGCGCGAGCTGGTTCCCGCGAGCGTCCTCGAGCGGGCGCCCTCGGCCGAGCTTCGTCCCGACCAGCTCGATAGCGACTCGCTGCCCCCGTACGACCTGCTCGACCGTATCCTCGAGGCCTACGTCGAGCGCGACCAAGGCCGCGAGGAGATGGTCGCGGCGGGAATGCCCGCGGAGACCGTCGACGAGGTGATCCGCATGGTCGACCGCGCCGAGTACAAGCGCCGCCAGGCCGCGCCCGGAATCAGGATCACCCCCCGCGCCTTCGGCCGCGACCGCCGCCTGCCGATCACCAACGCCTTCGGGGGGTAGAACGGGCGGCCCAAGGTGGCGCGTCGCCCAAGGTGCCGTGGTTGGCGCTAGCGACGCAGTCGCGGGTCGTGCGGCCCAAGGTGGCCCGGGCGTCGGCGCATCTGCCGACGGCGGCGGACGCGAAGCGGTGCAGCCGTCGGTTTATGTGTCGAAGCGGAGCAGCCGTCGGTTTATTTCGGGACAGGGCGGACGGCGATCGTCATTTGGGCGAGGGCGCAGAGGCGCTCCTCGGCGTCGCGGACCTCTGCCTCCCAGACCCAGGTGGTGCGGCCGCGATGGCGGGCGCGAGCGCTGACCTCGGCGTGGCCCTTGGTCACCGGGCGCAGGAAGCTGACGCTGATCGACTGGCCCATCGCCATCATCCCGTCGCCCATGACCGCGAGCGCGGTCGCCCGAGAGCAGACACTCTCGATCAGGGTCGAGAAGACCCCGCCGTGCATGAGGCCGACCGGCTGGCGCAGCTCGTCGCGCATCGGCACCCGGGCGCGGGCGTTGTCGGGATCGTCGTCGATCCACTCGGTGCCGAGGATGCCGTCGAAATGAGAGAGGAGGTCCTCGCCGTCGTCTGCCATGAACGCGGCAAACCCTATCCCCCGGCCCTCGCGTAGGCTTCTCCGCCGATGGCGCTGAGCGACGACCAGAAGGCGATGCTGAAGCTCGTCTCCCAACCGGACACGAGCTACGAGGACATCGCAGCCCTGATGGGCCTGAGCGTCGAGGACGTCCGGGCCAAGGTCGACGCCGCGCTCGCCGAGCTGGATCAGGGGGACGCCAACACCGAGGCCGCTCCCGCGCCGGTGGTCGCCGCCGAGGACGCGGCGCCCGCCGAGGAGGTCGCCGAGGACGCGGTCCCGGAGCCCGAGGCGCCCAAGGCCGAGCCGAAAGCCAAGAAGCCTGCGAAGCCGAGACCCGCGGCTGCCAAGCCCAAGCCGGCGAGTGGCCCGTCGCGAACGAGCGGCTCCGGACCCCAGTTGAAGCTGCCCAAGGACCGAGGAGCGTTCTGGGGCCTCGTCGCGGGCGTCGCGGCTGTCGTCGTGCTCGTGCTCGTTTTGGTCACCGGCGTTCTCGGCGGCGGCGATGACGACTCCGGCTCCAACACCTCCTCGTCGGGCTCCGCCGCCGCCCTCGCTGAAGGAAAGACCGGCAACGCGGCCAACACCCCGGAACCGACCGGCGCGATTCTCGAACCGGTCGACGGCGGCGACGCCAGCGGCCGCGCTGTGTTCGCGCGCTCGGGTAAAAACGTGCTGCTCCTGCTCAGCGCCTCAGGTTTGGAAGCCTCGCCGAAAGGCCAGTCCTACACCGTCTCGCTGACCAAGGCCTCCGATGAACGGGTGCCGCTGATCGCGACCAAAGTCGGCGCCTCGGGCAAAATCGGCGGCCAGTTCCAGGTCGCAGCCCAGGTTCTCGGCCTGCTCGCCAGCGGGTACGACCAGATGGAAGTCTCGCTGGTCCCTGACGATGAGCTGGCCACCGCCTTGAAAACCGCTCAGCAGAGCAAAAAAGCGCCGAGCTACTCCGGCACCGACCTCCTTCGCGGCCCGGTCACCGGTCCGATCGTCGAAGGCCAGGGCGGCTAGGCCAGGAGCTTGCCGGGGTTCATCACCCCGGCCGGGTCGAGCCTCTCCTTGAGGGCACGCAGCGCCTCGAGGCCGACCTCCCCCACCTCCGCCTCCATGTAGGGCGTGTGGTCGCGGCCGACGGCGTGGTGGTGGGTGATCGTCCCGCCGGTGTCGACGATCGCCTGCGACGCCGCCCGCTTGACCAGCTGCCACTGCTCGACCTCGGCGCCCGTGCGCGCCCTGGCGATGAAGGTGAAGTAGAGCGAGGCGCCGTCCCGGTAGGCATGGGACAGATGGCAGAAGACCAGGCCCGGCGTCCCCTGGCCCCCGAGCGCCTCGGCGATCGCGGCGCCGACCGCGCGCTTGAGCTCGAGCAGCTTCGTCCAGGTGTGCGACGTCTCCAGGGTCTCGACCAGAGCGCCCCTATCCATCAGCGCGTCGCGCTGGTAGGGGCCCTGGTAGCGGCCGTGCTCCCAGGAGCGGCCGGCCCGCTGCCCGAGGTAGACGGCGCCGCCGTGGCGCAGCGCGCGGACCGTCAGGGCCCGCCGGCGGCCGACCGACTCGGGGTCACCCTCGAAGCCGACGATGATCAGGCTGCCACCGCGCCGGCGGCGCAGCCCCAGGTAGCGGTCGAGCGCGCCGGCAGCCAGGCCGCGCGGTCCGGCAAGGGTCAGCGATACCCATGTCTCCTCCTCGTCGGAGACGCGGATCACGGTCGGAAGCCCCGGGCCCTGGGCGAGCGCGCGGACGATCTCGGCGCCGGCCTCGAATCCCTCGGCGATCCAGGCCTCGTAGCGCCTCGTCTCGGGTGCCGGCCGCACCCGAACGGTGACGTCGGGGATCACGCCGAGCGTCCCCTCGGATCCGATCACCATCTCGCGCAGGGCCGGCCCGGCGGCGGTGTGCGGGGTCTCCAGCGTGCGCATGTCGCCGATCGGGGTGACCAGGCGGACCGAGCTGACCAGCGAGTCGAAGCGGCCGTAGCCGCTCGAGGCCTGGCCGGCGGAGCGGGTGGCCGCGAAGCCGCCTACGGTCGCGTACTCGAAGGACTGAGGGAAGTGGCCGAGGACCAGGCCCTCGCGGTTCAGCGCGGCTTCGGCCTCCGGGCCGCGCAGCCCGGCACCCAGGGTCGCGGTCAGCGAGCGCCGATCGACCTCGACACCGCGCAGCCGGCAGAGGTCAAGGCTGATCGCCTGTGGGTGCGGGCCGCGCAGCGCCTCGACCCCGCCGACGACGCTGGTCCCGCCGCCGAAGGGGATGACCGCGACGCCCTCGGCCGCGCAGGCCTCGAGCACCGCGGAGAGTCGCGCGCGGTCGGCGGGAACCACCACCGCGTCGGGGGCCGTCTCCATTGTTCCCGAGCGCAGGCGAGCAAGATCGACGTAGCCGCGACCGGCGGCGTGACGGACCCGGTCCTCGGCCGATGTGAACACGCTGTCCGACCCGGCGGCGGCGATCACTGCGGCCGGTAGGTCTGCCGCGTCCGGAAGCGCCATCTCCTCCACGGCCGCCGGGCGGGAGCCCGCCTCAAGTGCCCCGATCCGCTCGCCGAGCTCGTCGAGGGCGGCGTCGTCGAGGTCGGCGCTCACCTTCGGGTCGCCCCACCCCCACCACTTCGCGTCGCGTCGGGGCTCGGAGCTCATCGCGCCTCGCCATCGAGGGCACGCTCGATCCCGTCGAGCGCCTGGTCGAGCGTGCTCTTCTGACCCCGCCTCATCATCGGCGAGCCCATGCGGGACATTCCCCGCAGGGTCTGCTCGGTGGCAAGGTTGACGTCGGTCGCCGCTCCGTCGTCGTCGCCGGCGAGCTCGATCTCGAACCGCGCCTCGGTCAGGTGGCGCTCGAAAGGGGTCCCCTCGAGGCGCTGCTCCCAGACGTAGCGCTCGCCCTCGGCCGAGCTCAGGCAGCGGAAGTCGGCTCGCACGCCTCGGCCCTCGGCAGTCTCCAGGACCTGGGTCCATTCGCCGCGCCGCTGGCCGGGCCTGTCGACGTTCTCGACCCTGCTGGTTCGAGGCCACCAGCGCGGCAGGCTGTAGGGGTCGGAGATCAGCTTCCAGACATCGCCGACGGGCGCTGCGATCGTCCGTCGACGGGAGACGCGCATCGAGCGGCGCCGGCCGCTAGTTCCCGGCCAGGCGACGCAGGTCCCTGACGAGCAGCAGGTGCTTGAGGTGGCTGACGGTCGCCGCCAGGCTCTCGAGGCTCTCCAGGGCTTCCTTGCGGCGATCGGGGTTGCGCGAGCGCAGCGACGGGCCCAGCAGCGCTTCGAGCAGCTGCGACTCGCGGTCGGCGGAGCTGCGGAAGACCCTCATGTTGCGGGCCCCGACCCCGAAGCGGGCCAGTTCGTTGGCGGCGCGCACGACCTCGCGGTCGGTCTCGTCGTAGACGGTCTTGCCCTCGCGCTTCTCGGACTGGACGATCCCGTAGTTCTCGAGCTCGACGATGAGCTCCTCGCGGGCGCCGGTCTCCTCGATCAGCTCTTCGAGGGTCAGGTAGGCGCTCGAGGTGTTGACGAGGATCGCCCTCCGCACCGAGCCACCGGAGGGACGGCGATCGCCGTCGACCCCGCCGCCGAGGTCGATCTCGCCGCCCGCCGCAAGCTCCTGGCGGATCACACGGAGGGGAAGGAACTCGTCGCGCTGGAGGCGCAGGATCGTGCGCAGGCGTTCGACATCCGACTGGCTGTACAGGCGGTAGCCGCCGGCCGTGCGCCGCGGCGTGAGCAGCTTCTGGTCCTCGAGGTAGCGGATCTTCGAGATCGAGATGTCGTCGAACTCCGACTGCAGGATCTTGCAGACGGCGCCGATCGTCAATGCCTTGCGGGGGCGGCTGGCCGAATCGCGGGCGCGGGACATCGGCGCGGTCTTGTCGGGCAGGGCCATCGTCACTTCTCCAGGTAGCTGAGCTTGTACTTGCCGACCTGGATCTCATCCCCGTCGGCGAGACGGTGCGACTCGATCCTGCGGCGATTGACGTATGTCCCGTTGAGCGAGCCGAGGTCGTCGATGTAGAGGCCGTCGCGGCGGCGGACGAGCAGCGCGTGGTTGCGGGAGACGGTCACGTCGTCGAGGAAGACCCCGGCGTCGGGGCTGCGGCCGATCGAGACCCGGTCGTCGCTGACCGTGAAGCTCTCCCCGGAGCGGCCGCCACCGGCGCGAATCACGAGCGCCGCGCCGCTTCGCTCGACCGCCTCGTCGATGTCGATCGGCTGCATCTCGCCGGTCTCGTCGACGGTGTAGGTCATCGTCGTCGGGTCCTCACCGCCCTCCGTGGGCCCGCCGAGATACGCACCGCATTTCTGGCAGTAGTTGGCGCCCTCGGGGTTGACGAACCCACACTCTGTGCAATGCGCGGCCATCGTCCGGGCTCAGGTGGCGGGCTCGTCCTCGGGCGGAGTCTCGCCACGGCCGGCCAGGATCTGGGTCAGCTTGCTGACGTCGTCGCCGGAGATCAGCGTCTCGCCCTGCTCCCGTTTCTGGCGCAGTCGGTTGACGAGCTCGGCGCGCATGATGTCGATCTTGCCGTGCAGCACGCGCCGCTTGTAGGAGATCTCGTTCTCCTCCTCGGTCAGGTTGTCGATCAGGTCCTTCAGCTCTTTGTCGCTGAGGGAACCGAGATCGGGAAAAGTGTCCTCCATCTCGCTCCTTGGTCTAGAGGCGTCGGCCCGCGCTGCACATTGGCCGCTTGCGGCGATTATAGGAGCATGAGCCCCGAAGGTTCAACCGCAGGTTGAAGGTTATGGAGAGTGAGCCTTACCTTGCAAGGTCTCGGGCGCGGCGGGTTTCCCGCATTCCGGCCCGCGCGTAGAGGACTGTCGCGACCAGGGCCAGGGCCAGGCCGACGATCAGCAGGGCTTCCGGGACCCAGCCGTCGACGACCAGCGCGAAGAAGATGCCGCCCATGATCGGGAAGACGGAGATCCGCCCCGGCCAGTTGACCCGGATCTCGACCCCGTGGCGGAGCCCGTACTGGGCGAGGCCGAGCATCACCACTTCGCGGGCGGCGAGAGCGGCCAGCGCCCAGCGCGGCAGCAGCTCGAAATGCCAGCAGACGATCGCCCCGGCGAGGATCGTGAGGCGGTCGATGAGCGGATCGAGCATCGTCCCCAACCGGCTGTATTGGCCGGTGACCCGGGCGAGGAAGCCGTCGACGTAGTCGCCCGCGGCGATCAGCCAGAAGACGATCGCGGCGGCGGCATCGCGGCCGTCCCCGGATTCGAATGCGAGGTAGAGGAAGAGCGGGATCGCCAGCAGGCGGATGTAGCCGACGAGGTTCGGGATCGTCCAGGGATTGAGCGGTTCGCCCTTCTGCGTCGACTTCGGCGGCGGGCCGCTGCGGTCGAGGCCGAACAGCCGGCGGACCCGCCCCCGGCCGAAGGGCGCGCTGCTGCCTGTCTCCTCAGGCGCCATCGAGGCCCTGGAGGAGCTCCAGCGCCCGCGCGGCGGCCTCCTCCACGGGCAGGTCGTGCTCGGCGCCGGTGGCGCGGACGGTCGCCTCGATCTTTCCCTCGGCCAGGCCGCGCCGCCCGACCACGAGCCGCAGCGGGCAGCCGAGCAGCTCGGCGTCGGTCAGCTTCTCGCCGGGCCCGGCATCGCGGTCGTCGTAGAGGACCTCGGAGCCCAGCTTCTCGCGCAGCTCCTCGTAGATCTTGTCGGCGGCCAGTCGCTCGTCCTCCCCGGCCTTGGCCAACGAGACCAGGTGGATCTGCCAGGGGGCGATCGCCGCCGGCCAGACGATGCCGCGATCGTCTGCGCCCTGCTCGATCGCCGCCGCTGCAATCCGCGCCGGCCCGATGCCGTAACAGCCCATCACGATCTCCCGCTCCTTCCCCTCCTGGTCGAGGTAGGTGGCGCCGAGCGGCTCGGTGTAGCGGTTGCCGAGCTTGAAGATGTTGCCGACCTCGATCGCCGGCTCGATCTGAATCGACCCGCCTCCGGGGGCGGTGTCCCCCGCCTCGACCGTGCGGACGTCGACCTCCTCGAACTCGAAGTCCCGCCCGGGCCGAACCCCGCGCAGATGTGCGTCGGCCTCGTTCGCGCCGGCTATGTAGGAGTCCGCGGAGATCGCCGCGTCCTTCAGGATCCTCAGCTCGGCGCCGACCGGGCCGATGAAGCCGACCGGGCCGATCGCCGCCTCGATCTCCTCCTCGCCGGCAGGCCTGAACCCGGCGCCGAGGACATTGCGCAGCTTGGTCTCGTTGAGGCGGTGGTCCCCGCGCAGGAGGACGAGGGTCAGATCAGCGTCCTCGACCACGACCGGCATCGCCTTGATCAACGCGCCCGGCGGCACCGAGAGCGCCGTCGCGACCTCGTCGACCGTGGTCAGGCCCGGGGTCGACACCTGTTCGGGCGAATCGAGCGACGCCTGCGGAGCGATCTCCCGCGGCTCCGCCGAGGCCACCTCGACGTTGGCGGCGTAGCCGTCGGCGAGGGCGACCTCGTCCTCCCCTGCCGGGCAGGGGGCCATGAACTCGTGGGCGTCGGTCCCGCCCATCATCCCAACGTCGGACTCGACCCGGTACCAGCGCAGCCCGCAGCGGTCGAGGATGCGCTCGTAGGCGCCGCTCTGGAGCTCGTAGGAGCGCGCCAGGCCCTCCTCGTCGCGGTCGAACGAATAAGCGTCCTTCATCGTGAACTCGCGAGTGCGCAGGACGCCGGCGCGGGGCCGCGGCTCGTCGCGCTCCTTGACCTGGATGTGGAAGAGCATCAGCGGCAGGTCGCGATAGGAGCGGACCTCCCTCGCCACGTGGGTGGTGACCGCCTCCTCATTGGTCATCGCCAGGACCAGCGGCGACCCTTTGCGGTCGTCGAGCTTGAAGAGCTCGGGAATCGCGTATCGGCCGGTCTTCTCCCACAGCTCGGCGGGCTGCATGACGGGCATCAGCATCTCCTGGCAGCCGATCGCCTCCATCTCCTCGCGGATGATCGCCTCGACCTTGCGCTGCACGCGCCAGCCGGCCGGCAGATAGGTCCAGAGGCCAGCCCCGAGCTGCCGGATCAGCCCCGCCCGAACCATCAGCTTGTGCGAAACCGCCTCCGCGTCGGCGGGAGCGTCCTTGAGGGTCGGCAGGAAGGTCTGGCTGAGGCGGGTCACGTGGTGAAACCTATCCACATAAACCGCCAGCTCCTCAGCTCCGCTTCCGGGGATGGCGGCAATCGGCGACCCCGGTGCCGCTCACGGGGAATCAGATCGCGATGCTCGCTAATCGGTGCACGACATAAACCACCGCCTCCTCCGCTTCGCGTCCGGGGGCGGCGGCAGTCGGCTACATCAGCGTCGCTCGCAGGGAATCAGATCGCGATGCTCGCTAATCGGTGCTTCGGCGCTCAAGCCCGAATTAGCACCTCCAGCTCGTGATCCCGGGACGCCTGTCCGCGGGTGGCGTCGGGGTGGCGTGGTCTTCGCCTGCCCGGAGGCTGTGGAGGGCGAGATCTCGACCCTGTGGGCGCGATGTCCCGGCGCCCGGAGCAGCGCGCAGGGCCAGAAGGCCAGGCCACCCCGACGACAGGACCCGCGGCCAGGCGCCCCTCAGGCGCGGGTGAAGCGCCGACTCGACGTCGGCGACTGCTCCTCGTCGAGCAGCACCTTGTCCGACTCCCCCTTTTGCGCCGCTTCGTGCTCCATGCGGGCGATCTTCTCGGGGGTCAGGTCGCCGGCGTTCTCCTCCTCGATCTTCGCCAGCCAGGCAGCTCCCTCGCGGGACTCGTCCTCGTCGAACTCGACCTCGCCGCCGCGATCGAGGGACTTGTCGATCTCTTCGAAGAGGGTGTCGACCAGCGCCTCCTGGGGGACCTTGCGTAGCGGCTTTCCGTGCGAATAGATCAGGCCCTCGTTCTTGGCGCCGGCGATCCCGAACTCGGCATGGCTGGCCTCGCCGATGCCGTTTACGGCGCAGCCCAGCACCGCGACCTCGATCGGCTCCTCGTAGGCCTCCAGGCGCTGCTCGATTTCGGCGACGACCGAGTCCATGTCGAACTGGAGGCGGCCGCAGGTCGGGCAGGCGATCAGCACCGGGCCGCGCTCGCGCAGCTGCAGAGCTTTGAGGATCTCCCAGGCGACCTTGACCTCCTCCTCGGCGTGGAAGGTCGAGAGGCTGATCCGGATCGTGTCCCCGACTCCGTCGGCAAGCAGGGTGCCGAGGCCGACCGCCGATTTCAGCGAGCCCGCCCATTTCGTCCCCGCCTCGGTGATCCCCAGGTGCAGTGGGTAGGGAACCTTCTCCGAGAGCAGCCGGTTGGCGGCGATCGTGTTCGGAACGTTGGTCGACTTGATCGAGATCTTGAAGTTCTCGAAGTCGAGGCCCTCCATCAGCTCGACGAACTCGACGGCGGCGGCGACCAGGGCCTCCACCGGCGCCTCGCGCTCGAGCTCGTGGAGGTGTTTGGGCAGCGAGCCGGAGTTGACCCCGATCCGCATCGGGACACCCTTTGCGTTCGCCCGCTCGGCGACCTCGGCGACCTTGTCGCGGCCGCCGATGTTGCCCGGGTTGAGGCGGATGCAGTGGGCACCGGCGTCTATGGCTTTGAGGGCGAGGGTGTGGTTGAAGTGGATGTCGGCGATGATCGGGATCGGCGATTCCTTGACGATCGTGCGCAGGGCCTCGACGTCCTGCTCGCGCGGGACCGCGCAGCGGACGATGTCGGCGCCCGCGTCGGCGACCTTGCGGATCTGCTCCATCGTCGCCGCCAGGTTCGCGGTCTCGGTCTTGGTCATCGTCTGCACCGCGACGGGCGCGCCGCCCCCGATCGGGACGCCGCCTACGAAGATCTGGCGCTTGGAAGCCATGTCCGAAGCGTAGCGACAGGGATTTTCGGCCGGATTGAACCTGCCCGTGCCTGGTTTCGTATGGATAATCGAACGCGCGAACCGGGCTGGGCGACATGCCTGGGCAAAAAGGGAATTCGGGGAGAGACGCTGACGTCACGATGGGATCCAGGAAGCGCCAACTTCTCGTCGCGTCGGTGCTCGGAACCATCGGCGCCCTGTCGATGTCGACGGGCAGCTCGGCGGAGGGACCGATCATCGAATCGGCCGGCCCCGGGACCGCCGGTTTCTTCTGGAGCCCGTCCGCCGCGACGATCGGGATCGGCGGGTCGGTGACCCTGAGGAGCACCAGCACGGTGGTTCCGCACGGCGTCCGCTGGACGGGTGGGCCCGAAGCGCCGAGCTGCACCGGAGTCCCGGTCGACCAGGAAAAAATCGGCTGGAGCGGCGACTGCACTTTCGCGCAGCCGGGCGCCTACACCTTCGTCTGCACGGTCCACCCGGAAGAAATGAAGGGGACGATCACGGTCAGCTCGAGTGGGACGCCTCCCGTGTCCCCAGAGCCCCCGGGGGGATCGCCCGAATCGCCGCTCCAGGGACCGGCCTCCCGCGCCCTGAAGTTGGTCAAGAGCCAGCAAGGGACCTCCGTCCGGGGCTCGGTCGCCCTCTCGCCCGCGAGTTCCGGCGGCAAGCTCGAAGTCGTCCTGCTCGCGAAGGGGTCGTTGATGAGCGCCGGCAGCTCCGCCCCCACCCGGATCGGCCGCCTGGTGCGAACCCGGGTCAAGGCCGGCCGCGTCTCGTTTGCGGTTCCACTCACGAGTCGCGCCGCACGAAGTGCGCTGCGCAGCCGCAAAAAGCTTCCCCTGACAGTGCAGATGACCGTGAAGGCGCCCGGCCAGCCGGCGCTGACCCTTACGAGAGGAGTGGTTCTTCATGTCTGACCCGCGATCCCTGCCCCGGAAGAGCCATTTGCTGAGGCACATCCTCTTGGTGACCGTGATCGGGGGAGCGGTGCTGTCATTCGGAGTCGTCAGCGGTTTTGCCGCAGACAAGTCGGTTGAAGCAACCGGCAACTCGCTCTCGAGCTACGCATGGACCCCCACCACGGCGGAGGTCGCCCCGGGCGGGACGGTGGAATTCAAGAACATGACGGGAATTCCCCACCTCGTCGCTTTCCAGAGCCCTCCCGCGGTGCCGAGCTGCCCGGGCGTGCCGGCAACGGCGTCAGGGAACTGGTCCGGCACCTGCACCTTCACCCAAGCGGGGACGTACAACTTCTACTGCACGGTGCATCCGTCGTTGATGACGGGGACGATCACCGTCAGCGGACCCGCCGCTCCGGTCGTCACCACCGAACCGGCGACTGCCGTCAACCAGACCGGAGCGAGCCTCAACGGCAAAGTCAACCCGTCGGGCCAGGCGACAACCTACTTCTTCAAGTACGGCACCAGCACCACCTACGACCACGAAACCACGCCCGACACGGCGGGCTCGGGCACGACGCCGCTCTCCAAGCTCGCAGCGATCAGCGGGCTGGCGGCGGAAACGACCTACCACTTCCAGATCGTGGCCGAAAACGCATCGGGGACGGTCGCTGGAGCCGATCGGACCTTCACCACGGCCGGGAAACCCACCGCGACGACCAGCGCGGCGGCGAGCGTCGGCAGCATCGAAGCGACGCTGAAAGGCACGGTCAACCCGAGGGGCCTGGCCACCGAATACTTCTTCAACTACGGGACGACGATCGGCTACGGCCAGGAAACCGCCAAAAAATCGGTGGCCGCCGGGTCCGCCGACACGGCGGCATCGCAGCTGGTCTCCGGGCTCACGCCTGAAACGGCCTACCACTTCCAGCTGGTCGCGAAAAACTCCGCCGGCGAAGTCAAAGGCGCCGACCAGTCCTTCACGACGACCGCCGGCCCGCTCGCGACGACCGGGCCGGCGACGGCCGTTGCCGAAACCTCCGCGACGCTGGAAGGCGCCGTCAATCCCCAGGGCGAAACCACCACCTACTTCTTCAACTACGGGACGACCATCGCCTACGGGCAGCAGACCGCCGAAAAACCGGCTGGAAAAGGAACTGCCGGCGTCGGGGTCTCCGAACAGGTTGCGGGGCTTTCACCGGGAACGACCTACCACTTCCAGCTCGTCGCGAAAGCCGGCTCCCGCGCCAACACCGGGGTCGACCAGACGTTCACGACCGCCTCGACGCCTCCTCCCCCGCCGCCCCCGCCCGCTCCGGGCCCCCTTGCCCCTCCGCCGCTGGCCGGCTCGGCACCTGAAACCAAGATCACCCTGAAGCCTCCGGCGAAGACGCGGGATCAGACCCCGACGATCAAATTCAGCGCAACCGGTGGCAAGGCGACCTTCCTCTGCAGCGTCGATTCGAAGCCGTTCAAGGCATGTCGCTCGCCCTTCACGACGCCGACGCTGAAGCCGGGCAGCCACAAGATCCGCGTCAAAGCGGTGGTCGGCGGCATCGCCGATCCGACGCCGGCGTCGTGCGCCTTCAAGGTCCTGGCCGCGAAGAAGTGAGGAGCGGCCGTTCGCCTAGCGGACGTTGAACCCTTCGCCGCCGAGCCTTCCGATGTCGTTGGAGAGGCCGACGAAGAAGAGCATCGCCACGAGGACGAAGCCGACGACGCTGGCCCGCTCCATCACCGCCAGCGAGACGGGGCGGCCGCGCACCTTCTCGACCAGGCTCCAGAAGATGTGACCGCCGTCGAGCGGGAGGATCGGCAGCAGGTTGACGAGGCCCAGGGAAAGGCTGACCAGGGCGAGGAGCAACAGCGCCGGGAGGATCCCCGCATCGACGACTTCGTGGCCGACGTCACTGGTCCCGACGATGCCTGAGATTTCCTTGCGCTCTTCCGTTTCGAAGATGTGTGCGAAGACGTGGGCGGTGCCCGATGTGACGGCCCACATGCGGTCGAGCGCGAAGGAGGTTGCTTCGCCGACACCCGCGGCGGCGTCCTCGGTCCCGTACCCGATCCCGACCCTCGTGCGCTTGACGGCGTCGTCGTAGAACGGGTAGGCCGTGACCTGCCGTGTCTTCCCGTCCTTCTCCAGCGTCAGCGTCACCGGCGTGTTCGACAGGCAGCCGTGCTGCGGCTTCGCTTCGGGGCACTTGTGCTTGGCGATCTCTTCCCCGAAGCGTTCGGGCCTGAGTTCCTGGCCGGCGTCGGCGAAGCGCTTGCCGTCGACCGCGACGAGGCGCTCTCCGGGCTTGATGCCGGCGGTCGCGGCGGGCGAGCCGGATTCGACCGAGCCGATCTCGTTGGTGCCCTGCTGGTAGGAGAAGGCGATGCCGAAGAGGATCAGGAAGGCGAGCGCGATGTTGACGGCCGGGCCGGCGGCGATCACCGCGATTCGCTTCCACACCGGCTGCCGGTAGTAGGCGCGGTGGACAACCTCCGGAGGGATGTCCTCCTCCGGGTTCATCCCGGTGATCTTCACGTAGCCGCCGAGCGGGATCGCTTTGATCCCGTACTCGGTCTCACCGCGTTTGAACGACCAGATCGTCGGGCCGAAGAAGAGGAAGAAGCGCTCGACCCGCATCCCGGTCGCCTTGGCGATCGCGAAGTGGCCGCCCTCGTGGAGGATGATCAGCAGCGAGAAGCCGACGAATACCCAGAACCAGCTCATGCGTGAGTCAACCCGCTGAGCTGCTCTTCGGTGCGGCGTCGGGCCTCGGCGTCGATCTCGAACAGGTCCTGGAAGTGGGTCAGCGGCTGGGCCGGCATCTCGTCGAGGACCGCCTCGATCGCGGTGGGGATGCCGTCGAAGCCGATCCGGCCGTCGAGGAAGGCGGCGACCGCGACCTCATCGGCGGCGTTCAGCACGCAGGGAGCGCTGCCTCCCGCCCGCCCCGCCTCGATCGCGAGGCGCAGGCAGGCGAATGTCTCCGGGTCCGGGGGCTCGAAGCTGAGCTCTCCGACTTGCGCGAGGTCGAGCCTCGGAACCTCGACGTCGGCCCGTTCGGGGTAATGGAGCGCATAGGAGATCGGGACCCGCATGTCGGGATGGCCGAGATGGGCGAGGGTCGCGCCGTCGTTGAGGTCGATCAGCGAGTGGACTATCGACTGCGGGTGGACGACGACCTCGATCCGCTCGTAGGGCACGCCGAACAGGTGGTGGGCCTCGATCGCCTCGAAACCCTTGTTCATCAGCGTCGCCGAATCGATGGTGATCCGCCCGCCCATCCGCCAGGTCGGGTGGGCCAGGGCGTCCTCGACCGAGACGCCGGCAAGGTCGGTGCGGCCGCGAAAGGGCCCGCCGGAAGCGGTCAGGACGAGGCGGTCGACCGTCCCAGGCGCCTCTCCCCCGATCAGCTGGAAGAGCGCCGAGTGCTCGGAGTCGACCGGCAGCAGACGCGCGCCGGTCGCCTCGGCGAGCGCCATCGTCAGCTCGCCGCCGATGACGAGGCTCTCCTTGTTCGCGAGGGCCACGTCGATGCCCTCGCTGAGCGCGACGACGGTGGGTCCCAGGCCGGCCGCTCCGACGATCCCGTTGAGGACCAGGTCGGCGCCGGAGGAGGCGATCAGCTCGGCGATGCCGTCTTCGCCGGCGAGGACGCGGCCTCCGTCCCATGCTGCCTCCGCGGCCTCCGCGGCAGCCCGGTCGGCGAGCGCGACGGTGGCGACGTCGTGCAGCTGCGCCTGGCCGAGCGCGGCCTCCCAGCTGGAGCCCGCGGCCAGGCCGACGACCTCCAGCGCATCGGAGGCCTCGACTATCTCCAGCGCCTGCACGCCGATCGAGCCGGTCGAGCCGAGTATCACCAGCTTCCTCATCGAGTCAGAGTAAAGGGACGCCCCCGCCGACGGGCCGTTTCCCGACGCATGGCGGCGGCTTTTGGCCCGTCGGCGTCAGTAGACGAGCTGCACGGCCAGGTAATAGCCGACGACGATCGTGAAAAAGACCGCGTCGAGGCGGTCGAGCATGCCGCCGTGCGGCCCGAGGATGCGGCCCGTGTCCTTGACCCCCAGGTCGCGCTTCAGAAGGGACTCGAAGAGGTCGCCGACCGGCGCGATCGCGGCGACGGCGGCCCCGATGATCAAGGCATCCGCCCCCGAGAGCCAGTCCTGGTAGAGGCCGGCGAACCAGAAGGCCATCGTGCCGATCACGAAGCCGCCGACCAGGCCCTCGGCGGTCTTGTTCGGCGAGAGCTTGGGGGCGATTTTGTGGGCGCCGAACATGCGCCCGCAGGCGTAGGCGCCGGTGTCGGTCGCGAAGGTGCCGACGAGGACGTCGACGAGCAGCGCCGCGCCGTGGCTGGGCAGGTCGCGCAGGAGCACCGCGTGGACGAGCGGGATCCCGATCCAGACGATGCCGAGCAGGGTGACACCCATCGACACGACGATCCCGTCGCGGTGCTTCTGGTCGGCGCCGAAGATGAAGATGACCGGGAAGGCGGCGGCGATGATGAGCAGGACGTTGAAGGCCGTGCCGAAGTGCGCGGCGAGGATCAGGGCGGGGACGCTCAGATAGGCGGCCCGCTGGATCGGGCGCAGACCCTCGGTCATCGTCAGGAACTCACGCAGGCAGAGGATCCCGATGGCGATCATCGCCAGGGTGAAGACGATTCCGCCGGCGACGACGATCGCAATCGTCGCCGCGATCCAGGGAATGACGACGAGGATCCGTTTGACCGTCTCGCCGTGCTGGCCGCCCTTTCCGCGGGGCTCGCGCGGGGGCCGCGGCGGCGGGGGCGGCTCCTCCTCGAAGAGGCCCTCGTCGAAGAACTCCATCAGGTCCTCGCGCCGAAGCGGCGCCTGCGCGAGGCGAACTCGTGCAGGCTCTCCTCCAGCGACTCGCGGTTGAAGTCCGGCCAGAGCTCGTCGCGGAAGACCAGCTCGGAGTACGCGCATTGCCAGAGCAGGTAGTTGGAGATCCGGCTCTCGCCGCTGGTCCGTATGAGCAGGTCGGGGTCGTGCATCTCAGGGGCATAGAGGTGACGGCGGAAGCCCTCCTCCCCGCCCTCTCCGTCGAAGCTTCGTGCCGCGTCGAGGATCTCCGCCCTACCGCCGTAGTTGAAGGCGACGAAGAAGACGATCCTGCGGTTGGACGCGGTCGTCTCTTCGGCCCAGTCCATGCGCTCGACCAGGTCTGCCGCGAGCCCCTCGCGGCGGCCGATGAAGCGCATCCGCACACCTTCCTCGTTCAGCTCCGGAGTCTCGACGTCGATCCGCTCGCCGAACATCCGCATCAGCCCCTCGACCTCCTCCGGCGGGCGGGACCAGTTCTCGGTCGAGAAGGAGAAGACGGTCAGCTCCTCGATCCCGAGCTCGACCGCGTCGCGGAGGCGGGCCTTGACCACGTCCGCCCCGGCCCGGTGCCCCTCGGCCACCGACAATCCCCTCTCCTGCGCCCAGCGGCCGTTGCCGTCGGTGATGATCGCCACGTGCCGCGCGGTGGCACTCACACCTCCAGGATCTCCTCTTCCTTTCCCTTCAGCAGCGTGTCGATCTCGGCGATCGCGTCGTCGGTCTGCTTCTGTAGGGAGGACTCGGCTCGGCGCTCGTCGTCCTCGCCGGCTTCGCCCTCTTTCTTCAGCTCGCGCAGGTCGTGCATGACGTCGCGGCGCACGTTGCGGACGGCGATCCGGCCCTCCTCGGCGACGCCGTTGACGACCTTGACCATCTCGCGCCGCCGCTCCTCGGTCATCTCGGGAATCTGAAGGCGGATCACGTTGCCATCGTTGTTCGGCGTGAGGCCGACGTCGGACTCGTTGATCGCTTTCTCGATCGCGCCGATCGAGGATGCGTCGAACGGGGTGACCGTGAGCAGGCGGGCGTCGGAGGTAGAGATGTTCGCGAGTTGCTTCAGCGGCGTCGCGGCGCCGTAGTAGTCGACCACGATCCGGTCGAGGAGGTGGGGGGACGCGCGGCCCGTGCGCACCGTCGCCAACTCACCTCGACTCGCCTCGACGGACTTGACCATCCGCCCCTTGGCGTCATCGAGCAATTCGTCGATCAGCTCCACCGAAGCTCCCGTGTCAGGACTGGTTCGCGGGAGTGCCGGAGACCAGCGTTCCCACCTTCTCGCCGCTGACGATCCTACCTATGTTGTCCTCGTCTCCCATGTTGAAGACGTAGATCGGCAGGTCGTTGTCCATGCAGAGCGACAGGGCGGTCGAGTCCATCACCTTGAGGCCCCGCTCGATCGCCTCGCGGTGGGTCAGCTCGGGGATGAACTTGGCGTCGGGCACGGTCGCCGGGTCGGCGTCGTAGACGCCCTCCACCCCGTTCTTCGCCATCAGGATCGCCTGCGCGTGGATCTCCAGCGCCCGCAGCGCCGCGGCGGTGTCGGTGGTGAAGAACGGGTTGCCGGTGCCGGCGGCGAAGATCACGACCCGCCCCTTCTCCAGGTGGCGCATCGCGCGGCGCCGGATGTAGGGCTCGGCGACCTCCTTGACGTCGATCGCCGAGAGCACCCGGGTGTGCTTTCCGAGCCGCTCGAGCGCGTCTTGCAGGGTGAGCGCGTTGAGAACGGTCGCCAGCATCCCCATGTAGTCGCCGGTCGCCCGGTCCATGCCGCTGGCGGCGCCGTCGAGGCCGCGGTAGATGTTGCCGGCGCCGACGACGATCGCGACCTCGACTCCCCTGTCGCGGACCTCGGCGACCTGCCCGGCGATCCGCTCGACCTCGGCCGCGTCGGTCCCATACTCCAGCTTTCCCATCAGCGCCTCGCCGGAGAGCTTCAGCAAGATCCGCCCGAATCGGGCCTCGGGCGGCAAGGGTCTAGCCTCCGACGCGGAAGTAGGCGAACCGCGCAACCACGACGTTCTCGCCGGTCTTCGCGGCGAGCTCCTGGCGTAGCTCCTCGATCGACTTCGAGTCGTGTTTCTCGGTGTTGACGTGGGACTGGTCCAGCAGCGCCACGTCCTTCGCCCACTTGGCCAGCTGTCCCTCGACGATTTTCTCGACGACGGCGTCCGGCTTTCCTTCTTCGCGCGCCTTCTCCTCGAAGACCCGCTTTTCGGCCTCGCGCTCCTCCTCCGGGATTTCATCGCTGGAGACGTAGCTGGGCGCGGTCGCGGCGATGTGCAGCGCGACCTCGTAGGCAAAGGCCTTGAAGTCCTCGTTGCGGGCGACGAAGTCGGTCTCGCATTGCACCTCGACCATCGCCCCGACCTTGTCGTTGGCGTGGATGTAGGAGGACACGACGCCCTCGTCTGTGCCGCGCCCTTCGCGCTTTGCGGCCGACGCCTGGCCCTTCACCCGCAGGATCTCGATCGCGCGGTCGACGTCGCCGTCAGCCTCGCTGAGCGCCGATTTGCAATCCATCATCGCGGCCCCGGTCTGTTCCCGGAGCGCCTTCACCTCGGCGGCGGTGACGGCCATCAGGAGCCGCCCTCTTTCGGCGCGACGGGGGCCCTGGGCGGCGCGACGGGGGCCGACGGGGGCGGCGGAGCCGGCGGGGTGGCAGGCACGGCCGCGGCTTTCTCAGGCCCCGGCGCGGCTTTGGCGTCGGCGATCGCTTTCTCCTCCGCGGCTTTTTTGGCGGCCTCCTCGGCCGCGACGCGCTCTTTCTCTTCCTCCTCGCGTTTCTTGCGCTCCTCGTCCTCCTTGCGCCGCCGCTCCATTTCCTCGGCGATGCGTTTTTCCTCCTGCGCGCGCCAGGATCCGGCACCGCTCTCGATCGCCTCTCCGATCGTGCCGATCACCAGCTGGCAGGAGCGGATCGCGTCGTCGTTGCCGGGGATCACGTAGTCGACCGGCGTCGGGTCGCAGTTGGTGTCGACGAGGCCGATGATCGGGATCCGCAGGCGCGCGGCCTCGCGCACCGCGATCTCCTCGGTTTTCAGGTCGGTGACGAAGATCGCGTCGGGCAGGCGGTCCATGTCGCGGACGCCGCCGAGGTTGTACTCGAGCTTGGCCAGCTCGGCCTGCATCCCCATCCGCTCCTTGGTCGGCAGCAGGTCGAGTTTGCCCTCGTCCTGCCAGGTGGTGAGCTCGTGCAGACGCGAGATCCTCGCCGAGATCGTGTTGAAGTTGGTCAGCAACCCGCCGAGCCAGCGCTGGTTGACGAAGGGCATTTTGCAGCGGTCGGCCCACTCTTTGATCGGGCCGCGAGCCTGCTTCTTGGTGCCGGCGAAGAGGACGGTTCCGCCGCCGCTGGCGAGCTCGCCGGCGAAGACGCGGGCGTCCTCGAGCAGCGTCTCGGTCTGAAGCAGGTCGATGATGTGGATCCCGTCGAGCTCGCCGAAGATGTAGCGGCGCATGTTCGGGTTCCAGCGCCGCGTCTGATGGCCGAAGTGAACTCCGGCCTCGAGCAGCTCTTTGAGGCCTGTGCTGGCTGGCATTGCTGTGAGTCTCCTTGGTTGTGTGGAAGAGCTCCCGCCTGCCTTGCCGGGGTCCGGCCTCTCTTGCGAGGCCGGTCAGGATCCGGGTCGACGCCTGGCGGGGATAGGTTTCGGAAACGCCGATTGTAGAGCGCGCCGCCCTCACGGGCAGCTTCCGGGCTCAGCCGGCGCGGGCGGTCGCCAGGGCGCGGCTCAGGTCGGCGGGCAGCTCGGAGGCGAATTCGAGTCGCTCGCCGCTGTTCGGCTGGTCGAAGCTGAGGCGATGAGCGTGCAGGAACTGGCGCTCGAGCCCGTAGCGCTCCGCTCCGCCGTAGGTCGGGTCCCCGGTCAATGGATGGCCGATCGCGGCGAAGTGGGCTCGGATCTGATGGGTGCGCCCGGTCTCCAGGCGCGCCTCCAGGTAGGTCTCCTCGGGGAGCAGCTCGAGCACGGTGAAATGCGTTCGCGCCTCGCGCGAGGCGGCACCCGAGACGGCCATCCGGTGACGTTGTCGCGAGGCGCGGCCGATCGGCGCGTCGATCGTCCCCGTGCGCGAGCCGAGCCGGCCCCCCGCCAGCGCCAGGTAGACGCGCTCCACCTGGCGGGCACGGACCTGCTCCTGCAGGGCCGCGTGGGTGGAATCGTTGCGGGCGACCACGAGCAGGCCGCTGGTGCCTTTGTCGAGGCGGTGGACGATTCCCGGGCGCTCCGGGTCCGCCCCGCCGCCGAGCAGCCCTTCGAGCTCGGAGACCAGGGTCGGGCCGCTGTGCGACGGGGCCGGATGGACGACCAGGCCGGCGGGCTTGTCGATCACCGCCAGGTCCTCATCCTGGAAGACGATCCGAAGCTCCTCGCTCATCCCTCGGGCTCCCTCAGGAAAATCCAGGCGAAGAGGACGACGCCGACGGTGATCGCGACGTCGGCGAGGTTGAAGGGCGGCCACGAGCCGATTTCGACGTAGTCGGTGACGGCCCCCGCGCGCAGGCGGTCGATCACGTTGCCGAGCGCGCCGCCGGCGATCAAACCGGCGGCCGCCCACATCAGCGGCTTCTCCGGGTTTCGCGCCAGGAGCACACCGACCACGCCGAGGGCGATCAGGGCGAAGGCGATCAGCGGCACATCGCTGCCGCTCGCCAGGCCGAACGCGACGCCCTGGTTGTGGGAGAGGGTCAGGCCGATCGGCCCGAGCACCTCGACCTGCTGGCCGGGGACGAGGTGGTCCTCGACAATCGCCTTGGCGACCTGGTCGACGAGGACAACGGCGGCGCAGAGGCCGATCGCCAGGCGCCAGGCGCGGGCGGCGCTCACCCTTCGATCAGGCCGACGATCAGGGACTGGGCGATGAAGAGCACGACCAGGCCGATGACCGGGCTGAGGTCGAAGGCGAACCCGCCACCGCCGATCGGCGGGATGAAGCGCCTGAACAGATTGAGGTACGGGCTCGTCGTTTCGGTGACGAAGTCCATGCATGCCCTGAGCACCCGGTTGTACGGGATGCGCGGGAACCACGAGATCAGGATGCTCAGGAAGATCAGGATGATGTAGACGAGGAACAGGGCTTCGACGAAGTTCGCGACGTCGAAACGGCTAAGCGCAAGCGGGATCACGGGGCCATCCTCTCCAGCGAGGCCCGCACGGCCGCTTCGAAGGCTCCTCTGGCGCCCTCCGCCTCGAGTGCCTCGAGCCCCGCCTCGGTGCTGCCGCCCGGAGAGGCGACCGCGGTCCGGACCTGCGCAGGGTCGCGAAGGCGGAGCAGCTCGGCGGTCCCCGCCGTGGTCTCCACCACCAGGTCCAGGGCGAGAGCCGGGTCGAGCCCGGCCGCGGCCCCGGCGTCGGCGAGCGCCTCGACTGCAAGCGCCAGGTAGGCGGGCGCGCAGCCCATCACCGCGGTCGCGGCGTCGAAGCGATCGTCCGGGAGGTCGATGACCCGCCCGAGCGACTCGAGCAGCGCCCGTGCTCCATCCGGGGCCTCGCCGGCAACGCACAGGACACCGCGGTGGACCTCCACGCCCACGTTCGGCATCAGCCTCAGCACGCTGGTCTCATCGGGGAATGCCGCGCTGACCGCAGCCAGTGGCGTCGCGCCGAGCAGCGAGACCACGGCGGCCGGCGCGCCGAGCTGCGCAGCGGCGCTCTCCAGCGCCGCGGGCTTGACCGCGAGCACGACAAGGTCCGCACGCTCGCCCAGCTCGGCGTTCGACGCCAGCGCCTCTCCCCCGACCTCCGCGGCGAGCTCGGCGGCGCTACCCGAGCCGGAGTCCGTGAAAAGCATCCCCTCGACCGTGCCCGACCAACCGCGGGCCATAGCCGCGGCCATGTTGCCGGAACCGCAGAAGCCGATGATCATGAGCCGCAGCCTATTTCAGGCGCGGACTAGGACTGGTTGAAGAAGCCCTTGTCGATCAGCCGCGCTTTCTCCTCGGCGGAGACCTCGACGTTGCGCGGCGTCAGCAGGAAGACCTTCTCGGCGATGCGCTGCATGCCGCCGTCGAGCGAGTAGGTCAGCCCCGAGCAGAAGTCGATCATCCGCTTCGAGAGCTCGTGATCGGTCGTCTGCAGGTTGAGGATGACCGGCACCGAGCGCTTGAACTGATCGGCGACCTGCTGGGCGTCGTTGAAGTTGCGGGGGATGACGAGGTGAACCTGGACGTCGGAGTCGCCGTTCCCCACCGGGCGAAGGGTGCGGGTCCGCGAAGCGGTTATCGGCTCGTCGTCGGCGAAGATGTCGTCGATCTCATCGCGGCGCGAGCGCCGGGACGTGGGCAGGCGGCGCACCTGGGCGGGCTCGCGCTCGCGGCGACCTTCGAAGACGTCGTCGGAGCCGTTGTCCGGGTCGTCGAGTTCCTCGTACTCCGGGCCGTAGTCGTGATCCTCGGCGAGACCGAAGTAGACGAGCGCCCTGTGCCATGTGTCGCGTAGTGCCATTGATCGGGTGTTTCGGCTTCCGATTGCCGAGTCCTTTACTGATTATGCCCCAGGGCAAGGCCGATTTCAGGCATAGAGAGCGGTTCCTAGCCGAACGATCGTCGCGCCCTCCTCGACCGCGACCTCCCAGTCCTGCGAGGTGCCCATCGAAAGGCGCCGCAGGTCGTGCTCGGCTGCGAGCTCGGCGAGCCGGGCGAAATGCGGCCGGGAGCCCTCCGGGTCCTCGCTGAAGGGGGGCATCGTCATCAGCCCGGAGACACGAACCGGGCAGCGTTCGATGAATGCCCCCAGCTGCGCCGGAGCGACCCCTCCCTTGCCCTCCTCGCCGGCGATGTCGACCTCGACCAGGATCTCCGTGCCCTCGCCGGCATGGCGGCCGAGCTGCTCCAGCGCCGAGTCGCTGCCGACAGAGTGGATGAGCCGGCAGACCGGAAGGAGTCTGCTTGACCTTGCGGCTCTGCAGGTTGCCGATGAAGTCCCACTCGAAGGAGTTCGCCCAGAGCTCGTGCTTGGCGGCAAGGTCCTGTTGGCGGTTCTCGCCGACCAGGGTCACGCCGGCCTCGGCCAGTGCCCCCATCTCCTCGAGCGGCACGTACTTGGTGGCGGCGAGGATCTCGACCTCGGGGCCGGCGATCTGTCGGGCCCGCTCGAGATTGGCGGCGATCCTCTCCGGCTCGAGGCCGTGGATGAGGCCCGGCATCTCAGCCCCCCGCCGGCTCGAGCCAGGCGAGGCCCGCCTGGCGCCCGGTCGTGCCCCGGTCCCGCCGGTGCGAGTAGAAGAGCCCGGCTTCGCAGCTGGTGCACAGATCGGCCGACTCGACGGCGGCGACGCCGGCCTGGGCCAGCAGCCGGCGGGCGACCTCGGGCAGGTCGAGCATCCGGCCCTCGGCGATCCCGTCGCCGAGTCCCGCGAACGCCACGAGCACCTCGTCCCCCACCTCGTAACAACAGGGGCCTATCCCCGGTCCGATCGCCGCCGCTTCGGCTCCCACGGCGGCAGCCCCGCGAGCGACGATTCCCGCCGCCAGGCCACGCCATCCGCAATGGAGGACGGAGACGCCACCAGGGCCGACGAGGGCAACCGGCAGGCAATCGGCGACGAAGACCAGTGGTGCCAGGCCCGGGTCGGCGGTGACGTGTCCATCGACCTCCGGGATCTCCGAGCCGGGTTCGGCGAATGGGCTCGGCATCTGCGGCCCCTCGTGACGGGCGATCTCGGCTCCGTGGACCTGGCGGCCGATCGGGATCGAGTCGGCCGGGCGGCCGAGCTCCGACGCCAGCCGCATCCGGTTCTCGACAACGGAGCCGGGCGCGTCGTCGGTGAGGATGCCCAGATTGAGGCTGTCGAAGGGGACTTCGCTGACTCCTCCCAGCCTCGTCGTGAAAGCGGCACGCGCTCCCGGCAACCCGGCCTCGAGCCAGCGCATCTCCCCCTGCTCGCACCAGTTCATGGTCGGGTTCTCGCCGCCTCGATCGCGACTGCCAACTCGGCCTCACGGCCGCCGTCGAGCTCGCCGTCGAGCTTTTTTCGCAGCGCCGCCTCCAGCCCGCGGCCGACCGCCGGCCCCTGACTGACGCCGGCGGCGATCAGGTCGTCGCCGTCGATCTCAAGGGACAGGCCGCGCCACTCCCCCAGGTATCGGTCGAGCCACTCGGCCCCGGCGGCTCGCGCCAGCAGCAGCTCGGTCCGGTCGTATTCGCCGGCCAGCGCCACCGCCTCGGAGGGCCGGTCGGGGTCGGCGGCGGCCAGCCGCACCTCGCCCTCCGGCGGGCCCATCACCGCGGCCAGCAGGGCCGACTCCCTGTCGGCAAAGTCGAGCCAGGGCGGAGCGGTGAGCAGCTCGGCGACCCGCCCGGCGAGCTCGATGCCGCCGGTCCGCGTGATTATCAGGCTCCACTCGGCGAGCAGCTCGAAGCCGCGAACCGCCCGCGGCTCGGCGGCGATCCGGCGTAGATCCGCCTCGCGGCGCTCGGCGGAAACCGTCTCCAGGTCGGCTTCGCGAAGCAGCGCATCCGTCGCCGGGTCCGGCTCGAAGTCGTAGCGCGCCGCGTACCTTGCCGCCCGCAGCGCTCGGGTCGGGTCGTCGCGGAAGGACCGGGCGTGCAGGGCGCGGAGCAGGCCGGCCTCGAGGTCCGCCCTGCCGCGGTGCGGGTCGAGGACCTCGCCGTCGGTGAGCGCCACGGCGATCGCGTTGATGGTGAAGTCCCGCCGCTCTAGGTCGGCGAGGACCGAGTCCGCCGGGGTCACCTCGGGCAGCGCACCGGGGCGGCTGTAGGTCTCCGTGCGAGCGGTGGCGATATCCACCTCGAGGCCGTCGAGGATGACCTTGGCGGTGGCGAAGCGCTCGTGCTCGATCGCCTCGCCGCCGAGCTTCGAGGCAAGGGCCACGGCGTCGCCGACCAGGACGAGGTCGATGTTGTCGGAGCGCTCGCGCCCGAGCAGGGCGTCCCGCACGGCGCCGCCGACCACGTACACGGGTGTCTCGGACGCGGCCGCGACATCCGCCAGCTCGGGGTAGTCCGCGCGCAGCCTCGCGTCGATCGTCTGGTTCTCCTGCGGGGTCATTGCTCGGCCTTGCTTACCATGATCGCCTCCCCGGATGGCCGACCAACCCAGAAGCGGCGACGAGCAGGCCGATCGTTCCAGTGCCGGAGACGAGCAGGCGAAACGCCGCCGCGAGCGCCGCGAGCTGCGCCGCCGCCAGGTGCGCCGCCGCCGCCTGATCGCGGTGGGCGCTCTCCTCGCCGCCTTCGCGGTCCTGATCGTTGCCGTCCTGGCGCTGACCGGCTCCGACTCCGGTTCAGGTCGTAGTTCGTCCCGGATAGCGGGATCAAGTGCGACATCAACAGGCGGGGGCGCGGCGGGCGACAGCGGCGCCGGTCCGGTTGCAAACGCGACGCCGCACTCCGATTGGGAACCTCACACGGGCCCGGTCCCGATCCTCGAGTACCACGTGCTCGGATCTCCCGATGCGGGTGCCCCCTACCCCGAGCTCTACGTCAGCCGACCCGACTTCCACCGCCAGATGGATTGGCTGGAACGGAACGGTTTCGAGGCCGTCACCCTCGAACAGGTCGAGGACGCCTGGTACCGGGGGGCGACGCTGCCGCCGCACCCGGTCGTCCTCTCCTTCGACGACGGCTACCGCCCGCAGTTCACCTACGCCCTGCCGGAGCTGCGCCGCCACGGATGGGCCGGCGTCCTCAACCTGAAGGCGGAAGGCTCCGACCTATACCCGAGCAATGTCGAAGCGATGATCGACGCCGGCTGGGAGCTCGCGGCACACACGATCCATCACCTCGACCTGACCGAACTCGACGCCGCGCAGTTGACAGAAGAAGTGGCCGGCTCGCGGCAGATCCTGCGACGCGAATACGGGGTCCCGGTCAGCGACTTTTGTTACCCCGCGGGGCGATACGACGACACCGTCGTCGCGGCGGTCGAAGCCGCCGGCTACACCGGCGCGACCACCGAGATCCCCGGCTATGCCGACCGCGCCCGACCCTACGAACTGGCCCGCTTCGAGATTCTCGGGTCGACCGGCGTCACCGGCCTGGCCGAAGACATGGCCTCGGGCTAGAGGCGGACCGGGATGCCGGCGTCGGCGAGGTGCTGCTTGGCGTCGCGGACCCGGAACTGGCCGTAGTGGAAGATCGAGGCGCAGAGGACCGCGTCGGCGCCTCCCGCCTCGACCGCCTCGGTCAGGTCCTCGAGGGAGCCGGCGCCGCCGGAGGCAATGACCGGAACCGTCACCGCGTCGGCGACTGCGCGGGTCAGCTCGAGGTCGTAGCCGTCGTTGGTGCCGTCCCGGTCCATGCTCGTCAGCAGCACCTCCCCCGCGCCGAGCTCGACCGCCTCGACCGCCCAGGAGACCGCGTCACGGCCCTCGACCCTCTTGCGCCCGCCGTTGAGATAGACGCCCCAGCCACCATCCTCCGCCTTGGCGTCGATCGCGATGACAACGCACTGGGCTCCGAAATGGTCGGCCAGCTCCCCGAGCAGCGCCGGCCGTTCCAGCGCCGCGGAGTTGACCGAGACCTTGTCGGCCCCGGCGTCGAGGACCGCCTGGGCATCCTCGACCGAGCGGATCCCGCCGCCGATCGTGAACGGGATGAAGACGTTGTCGGCGGTGCGCCGGGCCAGCTCGACGATCGTCTCCCGCTTCTCGTGGGAGGCGGTGATGTCGAGGAAGATCAGCTCGTCGGCGCCCTCAGCGTCGTAGCGCTCGGCCAGCTCCACCGGGTCGCCCGCATCGCGCAGGCCGACGAAGTTCGTCCCCTTGACGACGCGGCCGGCGTCGACGTCGAGGCAGGGGATCACGCGTTTCAGGGCCATTCCACAGCCTAGCCAGCGAGGAATGCGGGAGAGTCAGCCGGGGCCGAGGGCGGCGTTGGCCTCGGCGACGGTGAAGCGCCGCTCGTAGAGGGCGCGGCCGACGATCGCTCCCTCGACGTTCGGCGCGGCGACGCGGCTGAGCAGCTCGAGGTCGCTGAGGTTGCCGACGCCACCGGAGGCGATCACGGAGGCGCCGGTCGCCGCGGCGACGCGATTGAGCTCGTCGATCGCCGGGCCTTCCATCGTGCCGTCGACCTCGATCGTGGTGAAGAGGAAGCGCCCGACGCCATTCTCGCCGAGCTCGGAGACGGCCTCGGCCGCGTCCAACTCGCTGGTCTCGGTCCAGCCGGCGACCGAGACGCGGCCGTCGCGGGAGTCGATGGCGACCACCACCGCCTCGCCGTGATCGGCGAGCGCCCGGTCGAGAAAGGCACGGTCGCGGAGAGCCGCCGTGCCGAGCACGACCCGCGCCACCCCGGCGCCGAGCGCGGCCTGCACCGCGGACGCGTCGCGCAGCCCGCCGCCGAGCTGGACCGGGCACTCGACCGCTTCGGCGACGCGTCGCACGGTCTCGAGGTTGCGCGGCGCGCCGGCCTTCGCACCGTCGAGGTCGACGACGTGGAGGTACTCCGCGCCTTCCTCTGCCCAGCGCCGTGCGGCATCGACCGGGTCGGCGTCGTAGGCCGTCTCGCGGTCGTAGTCGCCCTGCAGCAGACGCACCGCCTGCCCGCCGCGAATGTCGATCGCCGGATAGAGGATCACGATGACGCGCCGCCGGTCAGGCGGGGACCGCCACGCAGACGCCGGCGAAGTTCGCGAGCAGTCTCAGGCCCGCGGCGCTCGACTTCTCGGGGTGAAACTGGACGCCGAACACGTTGCCGCGCTCGACCGCACAGGCGAACCGGCTTCCGTAGGAGGCACTGCCGAGCAGGTCCTCGGGGCTCGACGGGGCCGGTGCGAAGGAATGGACGAAGTAGAACGGCGTCTCCGACTCGATCCCATCGACCAGCCTCGACTCGTGCTCCCAGCGCACCGGCGACCAGCCGATGTGAGGGACCTTCAGGCCGGCGGCGTCGAGCCCGTCGACTCCGCCGGAGAGCAGGCCGAGGCCGGAGGCGCCGCCGAGCTCGCTGGTCGAGTCGAAGAGAAGCTGCAGGCCGAGGCAGATACCGAGGATCGGGGTGCCGGCCTCCTGGCGCTCGCCGACCAGCCGGTCGAGGCCGCGCTCGCGGATCTCGCCCATCGCCTTCGGGAAGGCACCGACCCCGGGAAGGATCACGCCATCGGCGGCCCGCACCCGCTCGGCGTCCGCGGTGATCTCCGCCACGGCTCCGACATGCTCGAGCGCCTTCTCGACCGAGCGCAGGTTGCCCATGCCGTAGTCGAGGATCGCGATTCTCGCCGCCCGGTCACTCACTGAGGGTTCCCTTGGTCGAGGGCACGCCGCTCTCCTCGGGGTCAATCGAGACCGCCACCCGCAGGGCACGGGCGAACGCCTTGAAGGACGCCTCGATCATGTGGTGAGCGTTGGAGCCGTCGCGGATCACGATGTGCAGGGTCAGCTTGGCGCTATTGGCCACGGCGCGAAAGAACTCCTCGGCGAGCTCGGTGTCGAAGCCGGCGATCGAGGTCGTCGGCAACTCCCCGTCGAATACACAGAGTGGCCTTCCGGAGATGTCGATCGCACACTCGGCAAGCGACTCGTCCATCGGGATCAGAGCGGATCCGTAGCGGCGAATGCCGGTCCGGTCGCCAAGTGCCTCGTCGAGTGCCTGTCCGAGGACGATTCCGACGTCCTCGACCGTGTGGTGGGCGCCGGTCTCGAGATCGCCGCTCGCCTCCACCTCGAGCCCCAACCGCCCGTGCCGCGCGAGCAGGTCGAGCATGTGGTCGAGGAAGCCGACGCCTGTATCGGCGCTCGCCTCCCCCCCATCGAGGTCAAGCGAAAGCTTGATCTGCGTCTCGGCGGTGCTGCGCTCTCTGGTCGCGGTGCGGCTCATCGGTCCTCGCTCCTGATCATCGCCGACTCCCCGTGCACGGGGAAGCCCTCGGCACGGGCTATCAGGTCGGCCTCCGGAGCCAGCTTCGTCGCCGCCCCGGCGGAGACCTCCACGGTCGCGATCCTGCGACGAAACGTGCCGGGGCCGAGCGGCCCCGAAAAGCGCCCGGCACCGCCGGTCGGCAGGACGTGGTTGGACCCGGCGACGTAGTCGCCGAAAGCGGTCGCGGCGTGGCGGCCGGCGAAGACGCAGCCGGCGGTCGTCACCCGGTCGGCGAGCAGCGCGGCGTCCTCCTCGAGCAGCTCCAAGTGCTCCGGGGCGTAGGCGTTGGCGAGGTCGATCGCGGCCTCGGCGTCCTCGACCTGGACCAGGGCGAGCGGCGCGTCGGCGACGCTCGGCCGCTCGGCAGCTGCCCTCAGCGTCGCCGCCTCGATCGCGTCGAGGACGTGCTCCTCGACCGCGGCAACGAGCAGCGGGCTCTCGGGCCCGTGCTCCGCCTGCGCGCAGAGGTCCAGCGCCGCCCACTCGGGGTCGGTGTCATGGCCGGGCACGACCATCAGCTCAGACGGCCCGGCAAGGGAGTCGATAGCGACCACACCGGCGACGGATTTCTTCGCCTCGCGGACCCAGGCGTTGCCCGGGCCGACGATCGCGTCGACCGACTCGATCGAGTCGGTCCCATAGGCGAGCGCGAAGATCGCCTGAGCGCCGCCCATCGCGTAGATCTCGTCGACCCCGCAGAGCGCCCCCGCGGCCAGAACCAGCGGGCCGATTCGGCCGTCGGCTCCTGGCGGCGAGGCCAGCGCCAGCCGGCCGACCCCGGCGACCCGGGCCGGGATCGCGCACATCAGGACGCTCGATGGATAGCTCGCGGTCCCCCCGGGCGCGTAGATGCCCGCCGAGCCGAGCGGGACCTCGCGCACGGTCACCGTCTGCCCGGCGGCCAGGTCGACGCGGGTCTGCTCGCCCAGCTGCGCCTCGGCGACCTCGCGTACGTTCGCGGCGGCGGTCTCGAGCGCCTCGCGCAGGCCGGGGTCGAGGGAGGCCAGTGCGGAGTCGGCATCCGCCCGATCCACCGTCAGAGACTCGATCCCGGCATCGGTCGCGTCGAGGCGGTTGGTCAGCTCGAGCACGGCCTCGTCGCCGCGGCCGACGACCTCGCGGAAGATCTCGGTCAGGTCGGGCTGCCCGGAGAGCGTCGCGGTCCAGCCACGGACCCGGGCCGCGGTGCGCCGCGGCCCCTCCCACTCGAACCGCTCGACCCTCATTGCTCGCTGGCCTCGCGCAGCCTCGCGGTGAGGTCGTCGACCTCGGTGGCGCGCAGCTTGTGGGCGACGCGGTTGGCGACGAACCTCGCTGTGCAGTCAAGGATCTCCTCGCGGACCTCGAGGTCGTTCTCTTCAAGCGTGCGGCCGGTGGCGACCAGGTCGACGATCCCGTCGCCGAGGCCGATCAGCGGCGCCAGCTCGACCGATCCCTTGACCTCGATCACCTCGGCCTGGCGGCCTGTTTCCTCGAAGTAGCGCTCCGCGATCCGCGGGTACTTGGTCGCGATCCTCATCATCCCCAGGCGGCGCTGGGACTCCCCCATCTTGGGGTCGCCGCGGCGGCCGGCGAGGACCATGCGACAGCGGCCGAAGCGAAGGTCGAGCAGCTCGTAGACGACCCGATCGGCCTGCTCGAGCAGGACGTCCTTGCCGGTCACGCCGACGTCGGCGGCGCCCGCCTCGACGTAGGTGGGCACATCGGAGGGGCGCATCGTCACCAGGGTGATGTCCTCGCCCGGGAAGATCAGCGCCCGCGACTCGCCGCGGACGGCGGCCGTGTCGATCCCGACCGCGTCGAGCAGGTCGAGCGTGCCCCCGAGCAGGGCGCCGCGGGGCACCGCAAGCTTCAGCGGCCCGTCGACCTTCGCGATGCCGGTCCCGGCGATCCCCGCGTTCACGGTTCCGGCTCCTCCTCCATCTGGGCGACGTGCACCCGCTCCATATAGAGGGCGAAGCCGGCCGCGGGACGGTCGAGCCCGAAACGCTTCAGCAAGCCGTCGTAGCGGCCACCGCCGCCCAGCACGTGGCCGAGCGCGGGGTCGTAGACCTCGAGGATCGCGCCGCTGTAGTAGCCGAGGTCGCGGAGCAGCCCGAGGTCGATCTGGACCCGGTCGGCGGCGCCGAGCTCGGCGAGCGCCTCGTAGGTGGCGCCGATCCTCGCAGTGGCCCGCTCCACCGCCGTTCCGCCGATCGCGCGAGCCTGATCGAGGACGTCGCGCCCGCCGCGCATCTGCGAAAGGGCGACGCAGGTATCGCGCTGCTCCTCGCTTATCCCGTCTATAGCCGCCAGCTCCGCCTCGAGTCCGACCACGTCGTGCGTCGCCAGGCGCCGGAGGAGCGAGTCGCGGACGTCGCCGTCGACCCCGAGCTCGGCGAGCAGCTGTCGGTAGAGGTCCGCATCGCCGAGGCCGATCACGGCACGGTCGAGGCCGGCGGCGTCGAGGGCCGCCTCCAGCACCTGGATCACCTCCACCGTCCCCTGCGGGGCGGGCAGGCCGATCAGCTCGACCCCGGCCTGGGTGAACTCGCGCATCTGCCCGCGCTGCGGGCGGACGGCGCGGAAGGCATTGGCCAGGTAGCAGAGGCGGACGGGCTCCTCGGCGCCGGCATAGCGAGTCGCCGCCAGGCGGGCGATCGGAACCGTCATTTCAGCCCGCAGCGCCAGCAGGTCGCCGCTCTCGTCGAAGAATCGGTAGCCCGAGCCGGCTGAGCGCCCGTCGCCGCGGGCCAGAACGTCGTCGTACTCGATCGAAGGGGTCGCGACCTCGCCGTAGCCGAAGCTTTCGAAGGCGGTGATCAGCGCAAGGTTGAGCCTGCGCAGCTCGCGCATCTCGTCGGGCAGCACGTCTCTGGTCCCGGGCGGGATTGGATGAATCACGAGGCGGACCTTACGAGAGTGGCGGCAAAAGCCCTGCTAGGCAGGGACCTCCGCAGAGACCCGTTCAATCTGGGCGCCGAGCGCGCGCAGGCGATCGTCGATCTGCTCGTAGCCGCGGTCGATCTGTCGGATGTTGCCGATCTCAGACGTGCCGTCGGCGGCGAGGGCGGCAATGAGCATCGCCATGCCGGCCCGAATGTCCGGGCTCTCGACCCGTTCTCCGTGAAGCCGGCTCGGACCGCTGACGATCGCCCTGTGGGGATCGCACAACGTGATCCGAGCGCCCATCGCGACCAGCTTGTCGACGAAGAAGAGGCGGTTCTCGAACATCTTCTCGAAAATCAGAACCTCGCCGTCGGCCTGCGTGGCCAGGGCGAGGGCGATCGAGGTCAGGTCGGCCGGGAAGGCGGGCCAGGGGCCGTCCTCGATCTTCGGAATCGCGCCCCCGTTGTCGGGCCTTACCTGCAGCGGCTGGCCGGGCGGGACGATCACGTCGGCGCCCTCGATTGTCGACTGCAGCCCGAGCCGGGCGAACTGACGGCGTACGTTGACCAGGTCGGCGGGTTCGATCTCGCGGATCCGCACCTCCCCCCCGGTCGCCGCGGCCAGAGCCATGAAGCTGCCGACCTCGATGTGGTCGGCGGAGATCGTGTGCTCGGCGCCGCCCAGGCGGTCCCGCCCATGGACGGTCATCACATTGGAGCCGATGCCGTCGACCTCGGCGCCCATCCGCGCCAACAGCCGCGCCAGGTCCTGGACATGGGGCTCGGAGGCGGCATTGGAGATCGTCGTCGGCCCCTTTGTCAGGGCGGCGGCCATCAGCGCGTTCTCGGTGCCCATCACCGACGGCTCGTCCATGAAGATCGCGCAGGCCCGCAGGCCGTCGGGCTTCGCCGCCAGCTCGATCCATCGATCCCCCTCGATCCGGGCACCGAGGTCCTTGAAAGCATCGAGATGGGCGTCGAGCCGACGCCGGCCGATGAAGTCCCCGCCCGGGGGCGGCATGCGAGCCTCGCCGAAGCGGGCGAGCAGAGGGCCGGCGAGCAAGAACGAGGCGCGAATTTTCTGCGAGAGCTCCTCATCGACGGCGACGTCGGAGACCGACGCGGCACAGAGCCTCAGGCTGTTGTCGCCGATCCAGGCGGCGTCGACCCCGAGCTGCTCGAGCAGCGCGACCTGCGCCTCCGTGTCGCGGATGCGAGGCACCCGATGGAGGATCAGCTCCTCCTCGGTCAGCAGGCAGGCGGCGAGGATCGGCAGGGCTGCGTTCTTGTTACCGGCGACGGTGACCTCGCCCGAGAGCGGCACACCGCCTTTGATCACGAATTTCTCCAAGAGGGTCCTCTGCTGGCGGGGTCGTTGGCCTGAGCTAGGGTAACGACCGGGCCATGGGGAAAGGCTGGAAGATCGGCATCGGGCTGGTCACGGTGGTCGCCGTCGCGCTGATCGTCAATTCGATCGTCGTCCGGGCGGAAACGAAGACCGCCGAAATCACGGTTCCAGGCGGCCGCCTCCTCGATCTGCCCGACGGCGAGATGCAGGTGCTCGACAGTGGCCCGCCGGGCGGCAGCCCGATCGTGCTGATCCACTGCTACACCTGCGCGATCGACTGGTGGGACCGGATCACCCCGCCACTGGTCAGCTCCGGCCATCGCGTCATCGCCGTCGACCTGCGCGGCTACGGCGGCTCCGAAAAGCCCTCGTCGGGCTACTCGATGGCGGACCAGGCGAATTTCGTCGCCGAGGCGCTGCGGCGTCTGGGCGTCCGCGGCGCCACCGTGGTCGGCCAATCGCTCGGCGGCACCGTCGCCACGGCCCTGGCCGAACGCTCGCCGCGGCTGGTGCGGCAGGTGGTGATCGTCGACCAGGCGCCAGACGAAAGCTACGGTGAAGGCCTCCCCTTCATCGCCCAGGTGAGCTTCCTCCCCATGATCGGAGAAGCCCTCTGGCAGGTGACTCCCGATTTCGCGGTCAAGGAAGGACTCGGGGTGGCCTTCGCCCCCGGGTTTGATGTCCCGGACGCGTTCGTCGAGGACTTCAACCGGATGACCTACACCTCGTATACGGCCGATGACGAGGAGGGCGACTACAGCGACGCGGTCCCCCTCGACCGGCGGCTGGCGCGAACGGGCAAGCCGCTGCTGGCGATCTTCGGGGCCCAGGACCAGCTCTATGACTCCAAAAGAGCGCTGGCTGCCTACTCGAACGTGCCGGGAGCGGCGACCGTGCTGGTTCCCGGCGCCGGCCACTCACCGAACGTCGAGAGACCGGCACGGACCGCCGCGGCGATCCTCGGCTTCCTCAGGGATCCCGCTCACAGAGCCAGATTCAGGCAGGACTTGCAAAAAGGCCTGCAAACACGGGAGACTGTCCGACAGCGGCCCTAGATTGCGAACCCATGTTCGATTCTAAGCAAAACCTCACACCACATAAGCAAACGCTCACACGACGGATCGCAGACGCCGTCGACCTGATGATCGACTTCGCCACGCTCGGCGAGTACGGCCTCGAGCCGGTCGAGCGCCCTGCCGCGGACTGTGAGTCGCGTAGCCGCCGGAACACCCTGGCCGTGCCGCGAACCCGCAGGACGACTCGCGGCCATGGCGTCGCCGTTCGCACCCGCTGAGCAGGATGACGTCCTGCCCCCGGCGTCCCCCAGGCGGCGCCGGAGGTGGCGTTTCGCCCTGTTCGGCGCGGCAGCCGTCGCTGTACTGACTCTCGTCGGCGGCGGACTCCTCGCCTGGAGCTATTCCTCGACGATCCTCGTTCCCGACCACGGCTGGGACTCGAGCGTCGAAATCGATTCGGTGACGCCGGGCCGCATAGTCCTCACCAGATCCGACGAAAGCGAGAGGCCGGGGATCTACGGGCTCGTCTGGCGCGGCGGCAACGCGATCCTGGGGCCGGTACTCAAAGGCGATGCCGACACGGTCACCCGCCGCCTCAGCCATGTAAACGGCTTCCTGGTCCCCGGCGTCGACGCGGACATCGACACCGACGTCTTCGAGGGAGACCCGCGCTCCACGCTTGGGCTGCCGTTCGAAGAAATCGAGGTGAGGGGCGAGCTGGGCCCGATGCCCGCCTGGCTGATCCCCCCGTCCGGGCGCCCTTCGGGGGCCTGGGCGATCGTCGTGCACGGGCTGAATGGGACCAGGCGGGAGGGCCTCCGGGTCGCGGATCCCCTGCGGGCCCTGGGAGTCACGTCGATGCTCATGTCATACCGGGGCGACCTCGGCTCTCCGCCGAGCCCCGACGGGCTCCACCACCTCGGTCAGACCGAGTGGCATGACCTCCAGGCCTCCGTGCGGTACGCACTCGCCCACGGTGCGAAGCGGCTGATCCTCTTCGGATACTCGATGGGCGGCGCAATCATCACCCAATTCATGGAGAAGTCCCACCTCGCCGGCCGTGTATCCGCACTCGTCCTCGACTCGCCGGTACTCGACTGGCGCTCCGTGCTCGAATTCAACGCTACCGAGACCGGATTTCCGGCAATAGCCGCCAATCCGCTCGAGTGGGCGGTCGACGCCCGGGTCGGCGCCGATTGGGACAGCCTCGACGCGCTCTCACACACGGAGGACCTGCGTGTGCCGATCCTTCTTTTCCAGGCCGACAACGACGAACGAGTACCTGCCTCGGACAGCGACGAACTCGCGACAGAGCTGCCGCGCACCGTTACCTATTACCGAGTGCCCCAGGCCGGGCACACACAGGAGTGGAACGTCGAACCGAGGCGGTTCAACAGGCGCCTCCAGGCCTTCCTCCGCAGCCACGACTTCGACGAAAGCCCGGTTGAGAGCAAAAAAAGAGCCCGACCACTGGGGTCGGGCTCTGAATAAAGAACCGGCGGCGACCTACTCTCCCAGGAGGTTGCCCTCCAAGTACCATCGGCGCTGAGGGGCTTAACTGCTCTGTTCGGAATGGGAAGAGGTGTCTCCCCCTCGCTATGCGCCACCGGAATTTTTCGAGACCTCGCCCTCGGTGGAACTTGAAAACTGCACAAGGCGCAAATAGGTAAAAATAAATCCGTCAAGCCCTCGACCCATTAGTACCGGTCGGCTACGCACATTACTGCGCTTCCACCGCCGGCCTATCAACCTGGTGGTCTACCAGGGGTCTTACTCCCTCAATGGGGATGGGAGAGCTCATCTCGAGGACGGCTTCCCGCTTAGATGCTTTCAGCGGTTATCCGTTCCGTGCGTAGCTAACCTGCGATGCCCTTGGCAGGACAACAGATACACCAGCGGCACGTTCATCCCGGTCCTCTCGTACTAGGGATGACTCCTCTCAACTCTCCAACGCCCACAGCAGATAGGGACCGAACTGTCTCACGACGTTCTGAACCCAGCTCGCGTACCGCTTTAATGGGCGAACAGCCCAACCCTTGGGACCTACTCCAGCCCCAGGATGCGACGAGCCGACATCGAGGTGCCAAACCGGTTCGTCGATGTGGACTCTTGGAACCGATAAGCCTGTTATCCCCGGAGTACCTTTTATCCGTTGAGCGACGGCGCTTCCACTTGCTACCGCCGGATCACTAAGCCCAACTTTCGTTCCTGCTCGACCCGTCGGTCTCGCAGTCAAGCTCCCTTATTGCCTTTACACTCTACGCACGATTTCCAACCGTGCTGAGGGAACCTTTGGGCGCCTCCGTTACTCTTTAGGAGGCGACCGCCCCAGTCAAACTGCCCACCTGACACTGTTCACCACCCGGATCACGGCATGGTGTTAGAAGCCCGGACTATCAAGGGTGGTATCTCAAGGGTGACTCCCCGACCACCAAAGCGGCCGGTTCACTGTCTCCCACCTATCCTGAGCGAGATACCCCAGACTCCAATATCAAGTTGCAGTAAAGGTTCACGGGGTCTTTCCGTCTAGCTGCGGGTACTCGGCATCTTCACCGAGACTTTAATTTCACCGAGCCTCTCGTTGAGACAGCGTCCAACTCGTTACGCCATTCGTGCAGGTCGGAACTTACCCGACAAGGAATTTCGCTACCTTAGGACCGTTATAGTTACGGCCGCCGTTTACCGGGGCTTAGCTTCGCTGCTTCGCGCCGAAGCGCTAACAAGTCCGCGTAACCTTCCGGCACCGGGCAGGCGTCAGCCCCTATACGTCGTCTTACGACTTAGCAGAGGCCTGTGTTTTTGGTAAACAGTCGGTTGGACCAATTCACTGCGGCCC
>OY969912.1:0-2202500 GCA_963704505.1 uncultured Solirubrobacterales bacterium | reverse complement strand
CCCTCGGGCAGGACGTCGACCGCGTTTGCCTTGAGGTCCGGCACGGCGGCAATGCTAGACTGCCGCCTGCTCGACGGGCCCTTCCGGTCCTCGGGCTCTTTTTTTCTCGATGGACATCTTCGGACGAAAGCGCCGACGGGAATCGGGCGGCGAGGTTCCGTCCGTATCGCCGGCCACCACGGCTAACGCCAAGCCCAAGAGGCCGCGCCTCAAGAAGCTGCGGATCCTCTTCGTGCTCCTGGGGCTCGCCGTCCTCAGCGTCGTCTCGATGGTCTTCGGGATGATGGCCGCGGTCTCCCAGGATCTGCCGGCGATCTACAACTTCGCCAAGTACAAGGCCTCGAAGAACAGCGAGGTCTTCGACTCGACCGGAGAGCCGATCGGCACCCTGACCAGCGACCAGAACAAAATCCTGCTGGCCTCCTCGCAGATCTCGCCGAACATCAAGAACGCGGTGGTCTCGATCGAGGACTCGCGCTTCTACGAACACAACGGGGTCGATTTCCAGGGGATCGGGCGCGCCCTGGTCAAAGACATCCTCAGCCAGAGCGCCGAACAGGGCGCCTCGACGATCACCGAGCAGTTCATCAAGAACGCCCTCGCCGCCCAGGGCGAAAGGACGGTCTTCGAGAAATTCAGGGAGGCGGCGCTCGCCTACAGGCTCGAGCGCCACTGGAGCAAGGACAAGATCCTCACCGAGTATCTGAACACGATCTACTTCGGCGAGGGCGCCTATGGGATCGAGGCGGCGGCCCGCACCTACTTCGGCGCATCCCATCCCGGTTGCGGCACCTCGACCGAGCCCTGCGCCTCGGTGCTGGAGCCCTGGGAGGCGGCGACGATCGCGGCGATCATCGCCTCGCCCTCGGCCTACGACCCCAAATACTTCCCCGAAAACTCCCTCGGGAGGCGCAACCTTGTGCTCGAAAAGATGGAGCAGCAGGGCTACATCACCGAGGCCCAGTACCACGAAGGGATCCATCAGGCGCTGCCTGCCCCGAGCGACATCAAGCCGCCGACCCTCGACTCGAAGGCGCCCTACTTCACCGCCTGGATGCGCCAGCAGCTGGTCGACCGCTACGGCGCCGCAAAAGCGTTCTTCGGCGGTCTGAAAGTCAAGACGACGCTCAATCTGAAGCTTCAGGAAGCCGCCCAGGAAGCGGTCAACAGCTACCTCGGCTACTCCCCCGCCACCGCCTCGGTTGTCGTCCTCGACGACCACAACGCGGGGGTCAAGGCGATGGTCGGCGGCCCCGATTTCGAAACCAAGCCGTTCAACCTGGCGACCCTCGGACACCGCCAGCCGGGCTCCTCGATCAAGCCCTTCACTCTCGTCACGGCCCTGGAAGAGGGGATCTCCCCGGCGACCGAATACGAATCGGCTCCACAGTCTTTTCCCTTCGGCAAGAACGGCGACGAAACCTACGAAGTCAGCAATGACGAGGACTCCTACCTGGGCTCGTGCTCGATCGAATGCGCGACCACCTACTCGGACAACTCGATCTACGCCCAGTTGGCGCTCGAAGGCCTCGAAGGCCCGACGATCTCCGACCGCACCCACTCGATCGCCGCCACGATCCACAAGATGGGCTACAGCGACCCGATCTCGACCAACCCCGGGATGGTCCTCGGCGGGCTGGAAGAGGGCGTCACGCCGCTGCTCTGGACCTACGCGTACACGACGATCGCCAACAACGGAGACCGGGTCAGCGGCAGCCTCGCCCCCGTCCCCGGCGACAGCCCGGTCGCCTACACGCAGGTCAAAGACCAGGACGGCCACACGATCAAGGGCGGTGACAACGACTCCACCCACGAGCAGGTGATCTCCGAAGGCACGGCGGAAGAAACCAGGCGGATCCTCGAATCGGTGGTCAGCAGCGGCACCGGAACAGCCGCTCAGATCGGCACCTCGGGCCAGTGGGGCAAGACCGGGACCACCGAGAACAACGGCGACGCCTGGTTCTGCGGCGGCGCCCTGGAAGTCACCGCCTGCGTCTGGGTCGGCTACGCGGACACGACGACGCCGATGACGACCCTCTTCAACGGCGGGCCGGTCATGGGCGGCACCTTCCCGGCCCTGATCTGGGCGAGCGTGGTCTCCGCCTGGCGCGACATCAAAGCCGAACTCGACGCCGAAAGGGCGAGCAAGAAGAAGGGCGACTCGTCCGACTCGGACTCAAGCACCGGCACCGAAGAAATCGAAACCGAAAGTTACTCACCGCCCAGCGGCGAAGTCGAAGAAGTGGCTCCCGAAGAAGCGCCGGAAGAAGCCGCCCCGGAAGAAGCGACTCCCGAAGAAGCAGCTCCGCCCGCCGAAGAAGCCCCCGCCGCGCCAGCCGAAACCGGCGGCGGTGGCGGCATCTCCGCCGGCTAGAGGCGCGGCCGGGAGACGAAGGGCGAGCCGGCCAGGGCGTAGCGCCATGGCCGCTCGACCGCTTTGGTGATCCCGATGCGCGGCCCGACGGCGATCCGCCCGTCCCAGGGCTGCGGCCTCGGAGTGAGCACGAAAGGATCACGCGAAAGGTCGGCGCCGTTGTCGGCGAGGCCGATGCCGAGTGCCTCGGTGAGCTTGCCCGGCCCGGAGCAGAGGTCGGCGTCGGTGCGGTCCCCCCGACGGGCGCGCATCTCCTCGAGGCCGGCGGTCGGCGCCAGGGCGCGGATCAGGACCGCGGCGGCATCGCCCTCCGGTTCGCAGACCGCGTTCAGCATGTTGTGGATGCCGTAGGAGAGATAGACGTAGGCGCGGCCGGGCGGGCCGAAGAGGACCTCGGTCCGTGGTGTCAGGCCGACGTAGGCGTGACAGGCGGGGTCGTCGCGGTCATAGCTCTCGGTCTCGACGATCGTGCCGCCGCGGCCCTCGAAGAAGAGGCCGCAGCCGATCAGGTCGCGGGCGACCTCATGCACGGAGCGGTCGAAGAAATCAGCCCCCGACGGCTCTCCAGGCGGTCGGTTCCGGCTTCGGGGTGCGGCGCCTGGGCTCAAGCCCGCTCTTCGGAAACCCGGGCCTTGACCGCGGCCAGGGTCTCGGCGGCCAGCTCCATCTGCTTGGCGAGCGGGGCCGAGCCGGTACCGCCCTCGATCCTCTTCGACTCGAGCCAGCTGCTGCGCTCGAGCACCTCGTAGTAGGAGTCGTCGAGGACCTCGGAGCGCTCGCGCAGCTCCTCGGGTGTCAGCTCCGAAAGGGTCTTTCCGCGCTCCACCGCGTCGCGCACGAGCCCGCCGACGATGCCGTGGGCCTCGCGGAACGGAACCCCCTTGCGGACGAGCAGGTCCGCCACCTCGGTCGCCGCCAGCATCTCATCGCCGGAGGCCTCCTCGAGCCGCTTGCGGTCGAACCCGATCCCGGAGAGCATCCCCTCGGCTGCGTCAAGACAGGACTCGACCGTGTCCACGGCATCGAAGAACGGCTCCTTGTCCTCCTGCATGTCCTTGCCGTAGGTCAGAGGCAGGGCGTGCATGGTGCCGAGCAGCGCCAGATAGTCGGCGGCGACGCGGGGGCTCTTGGCGCGCAGCAACTCGGCTGAATCGGGATTCAACTTCTGCGGCATGATCGAGGAGCCCGAAGAGAAGGACTCGTCGAGCTCGCAGAAGCCGAACTCCGACGAGCTCCAGATCACGATCTCCGAGCCGAGGCGGGAGAGGTGCATCGCGCAGGTCGAGGCGGCCGAGAGGTAGTCGAGCACGAAGTCACGATTGGAGGCGCCGTCGATCGAGTTGGCGGTGACGTGCTCGAAACCGAGGTCGTCGGCCACCGAACGGCGGTCGATCTCCCAGTTGACGCCCGCCAGCGCGCCTGAGCCGAGCGGCATGACGCCGGCGCTGTCGAGAGCGAACTGGAATCGCAGGACGTCGCGGGCGAGCATCCAGAAGTAGGCGAGAAGATGGTGGCCCAGGTAGACCGGTTGGGCACGCTGCAGATGGGTGTAGCCCGGCATCGGCCAGTCCCGATGCTCTTCGGCGACGGCGAGCAGCCGCTCCATCAGTGCTCCGGAGAGCTCGATCGCCCGCAGCGAGTGAGCCTGAACCGCCATCGCCACGTCGGTGGCCACCTGGTCGTTGCGCGATCGCCCGGTGTGGAGCTTGCCGGCGAGCGGGCCGATCTCCTCGCCGAGCAGGCGCTCGACCGCCATGTGGATGTCCTCGTCGCCGGGATCGAACGCAAACCCGTGCTCCGCCATCCGCTCGCCGACGCGTTCGAGGCCGGCGATCATCTGCCCGAGCTCCTCCTCATCGAGGACTCCGATCCTCCGCAGCGCATGCGCGTGCGCCTGAGACTGATCGAGGTCATAGGGAGCGAGCGCCCAGTCGAACTCGAGCGAGCGATTGATTCGCCAGAAGCGCGGATCGGGGTCTTTGCGGAAGCGCGACATCAGGCAGTCACCGAATCGCCGAGAGCCTCGCACACACGGGCCACATCCGACTCCGACATCGAGGTGAAGAAGGGAAGCGCAAGCGAGCGGCGCGATGCCTCTTCGGCGACCGGGAACTGGCCCTCGGCATAACCGAGCTCGCGGAGGTGCGGGAACAGGTGGATGCAGGGAAGGTAGGCCTTCGAGGCGATGCCGACCTCGGCGAGGCGGCCGATCACCGCGTCGCGGTCGACCTCCGCCGCGAGGCGCACCGGGTAGACAAACCAGCTGCGCCGCTCTTCGCCGCGGCGCTCGATCGGAGCCTCGACCCCATCGACCTCGGCCAGGCCGTCGGAGTAGAGGCCGGCGACCTCGGAGCGGCGCGCGAGCATCGCGTCGAGCTTCTCGACCTGGGCGATGCCGATCGCCGCGGCGACGTCCCCGAGCCTGTAGTTGAACCCGAGCCCGCCGTGGTCGAGCCAGCCCATGTCGACGGCGCGGCCCTGATTTCGCTCCGACCGCAGCCGGGCGGCGACCTCCGCGTCGGGCGGAACGATCATCCCGCCCTCCCCCGTCGTCATCTGCTTGTTGGCGTAGAAGGCAAAGGTGGCCGGGTTGCCGCGGGTACCCACCCCCTGCCCCTCGGAATCGACCGCGCCCAGTGCCTCGCATGCATCCTCGAGCAGCCCGAGCCCGGCTCCGGAGGCGATCCGCTCGAGCTCCGGCATCGCGGCGGGAAAGCCGAAGATGTGAACCGGCAGGATCCCGACCGTGTTCTCGCCGAGCGCGGCCGCGGCGGCGGCGGGATCGAGGTCGAGGGTGTCCGCCTCGACGTCGCAAAAGACAGGTCGCACGCCCTCGTAGAGCAGGCAGTTGGCGGAGGCCACGAAGCTGAACGGGCTGGTCAGCACCTCGTCGCCGCGCCGCCAGCCAAGTGCCCGTACGCCGAGGTGCAGCGCCGCGGTGCCGCTGGAGACGGCGACCGCGTCGTCGACCCCGAGCCATTCGGCGAAGGCCCGCTCGAAGCGCTCCCCGGTTGGCCCCAGCGACAGCCATCCCGAGCGCAGGACCTCGAGGGCCAGCTCCTCCTCGCGGGCGCCGAGCTCCGGCTTCGCCAGCGGGATCTGCCCGAAGCTCATCCGCGGGCCCGCGGCTGGAACGCGTACTCCAGCGAGTCGACGAGCGCCTCCCAAGAGGCCTCGATGATGTTCTCCGAGACGCCGATCGTCCCCCACTCGCGATCGCCGTCGGAGGAATCGAGCAGGACTCGGGTCACGGCCTCGGTGCCGTGGGTCTCGTCGAGGATCCTCACCTTGTAGTTGGTCAGCTCGATCTCGGCCAGGTTCGGATGACGGTCGACGATGGCCGCGCGCAGCGCCCGGTCAAGGGCGTTGACCGGCCCGTTTCCCTCGGCCACCTTGACGTAGCGCTCGCCGTCGACCTCGACCTTGATCGTCGCCTCGGTCTCGACCTCGCCCCCGGCCCGCTTCTCGGTGGTCACGCGGAAGCTCTCGAGCGTGAAGAGCGGCGAGTAGCTGCCGGCCTCGCGGCGCAGCAGGAGCTCGAAGGAGGCCGGGGCGGCCTCGTAGTGGTAGCCGCGGTGCTCACGCTGCTTGAGGCTCTCGACGGCCCGCGTCGCGGCCTCGTCGTCGACCTCGAGCCCGGCCCGCTCGGCCTCGCTGCGGATCGTCGCTTTTCCCGAGAGCTCCGAGGGCAGGATCTCGCGCCCGTTGCCGACCGCGGCCGGATCGAGGTGCTCGAAGGTGCTGGCGTCGGTGGCGACACCGGCGGCGTGCATGCCGGCCTTGTGGGCGAATGCGTTGCGCCCGACGTAGGCCTGGTCGGGGTCGGCGGCCATGTTGCAGACTTCGTCGAGGAAGTGAGCGGTCGGGGTGAGGCCGCGCAGCTGCTCGGCGGTAACGACCTCGAAGCCCATCTTCAGCTGCAGGGCGGGCAGTATCGAGGCGAGGTTGGCGTTGCCGCAGCGCTCGCCGTATCCGTTCACGGTGCCCTGCACGAGGCGGGCGCCGGCTTCGACCGCCGCGAGGCTGTTGGCCACAGCGCACTCGGCATCGTTGTGAGTGTGGATGCCGACCTCGACCGAGTCGCCCAGCGCCTCGACCACGGCAGCGGTCGCCTCGCCGACGAACCCCGGCAGGCTGCCGCCGTTGGTGTCGCAGAGGGTGACGTTCTCGACCCCTGCGTCGACCGCCGCGCGCACGCATTCGAGCGAATAGGCCGCGTCGTCTCGGTAGCCGTCGAAGAAGTGCTCGGCGTCGAAGACCGCCCGCTTGCCCCCGGCCACGCAGTGGGCGAAGGAGTCCCCGATCATCGCCAGGTTCTCCTCGGGGCTGACGCGGATGACGGTCTCGACCTGGAAGGCAGAGGCCTTGCCGACCAGGCAGACGACCGGCGCGAAGGAGCCGACCACGACGCCGAGCGCCTCGTCCTCCTCGGCACTGCGGTCACGCCGTCTGGTCATGCCGAAGGCGACGGCCTCGGAGTTGGAGAGGGTGACCTCGGAGAGCCGCTCGAAAAACTCCTCCTCCTTCGGGTTGGAGCTCGGAAAGCCGGCCTCGATGAACTGCACGCCGAGGTCGTCGAGCGCCTCGACGACCTTCAGTTTCTCGCCGACGGAGAGGGACATGCCGTGGCCGCCCATGCCGTCACGCAACGTGGTGTCGTAGAGCTTGACCTGTTCCATCTGATGCCTTTCGTTCGAGAGATCGGGGAGTGGGCCTCTTTTTGGACCCGCCTGCACGGCATAGCCGCGCCAGCCGCTAGGCGGCTGCGGTAATTCGCCCGATTGCCTCGATACGACTGAACATCAGGAGCTCACTTTACTGGGCCGCTCCGCCCCGCTCTGCGCCTCGACCGGGTCGAGCCACTCGAGGTACTCCTCGGCGCGCCCGTGCAGGGCGTCTTCGAACTTGGCCTGGATCACGTGGGTTATCTCGCCGGGGTCGCCGATCGGGTGGTCATCCACCTCGCGCACGGGGACCAGCTCGGCGGCGGTGCCGGTGAAGAAGATCTCCTCCGCGAGGTAGAGCTCGGCGCGGGCGATGTCGCGCTCGACCACGGTGTAGCCCAGGTCACGTGCGATCTGGATCACCGACTTGCGGTTGATTCCGTCGAGGATCGCGGCCACATGGGGCGGGGTGACGATCTCACCGTCGCGGACGACGAAGATGTTCTCGCCCGAGCCCTCGCAGACGAAGCCGCGCTCGTCGAGCAGGATCGCCTCCTCGTAGCCGGCGTTCTTCGACTCCGTCTTGGCGAGGATCGAGTTGAGGTACTGCCCGGAGGCCTTCGCGTGCGGGATCAGGCCGGCCGGGGAGATCCGGCGCCAGCTCGAGACCTTGGCGCGGATGCCGGAGCGCTTGCCCTCGTCCCCCAGGTAGGCGCCCCAAGGCCAGGCCGCGATCGAGACCTCCATCGGCGAGTCTGCGAAGAGCCCCATCTCGCCGTAACCGCGGAAGGCGAGCGGCCGGATGTAGCACGAGGTCAAGCCATTACGGCGAATCAGCTCGCGCGTCGCCTCGGCGATCTCCTCGATCGAGAACGGAAGCTGCATGTAGAAGAGCTCGGCCGACTTGGAGAGGCGGTCGAGGTGGTCGTCATGGCGGAAGATCGCCGGGCCGCGCTCGGTCTCGTAGCAGCGGATACCCTCGAAGACGCCGGTCCCGTAGTGCAGCCCGTGGCTGAGCACGTGGACCTTGGCCTCGGCCCAGGGCACGAACTCGCCGTTATGCCAAATCAATTCCGCCTGCTCCATGTTGGAAAGAAGTATGCCGAATACGAAGAGGAGACCCGAATGATCGCTCGCATCCGCAGCAAGCTCACCTACTCGAACGTGGTCGCAAGCCTTGCCCTGTTCGCCGCTCTCGGCGGCGTCGCCGTCGCGGCCGGGATCCCGAAGAACAGCGTCGGGACCAATCAGCTGAAGAACGGCGCCGTCTCGACCAAGAAACTTCACCGCGAAGCGGTCACCAACCACAAGCTCGGTTCCGGCGCCGTGACCGGCGGCAAAATCGCCGGGGGCTCGGTCACCAACAGCAAGCTCGGCAATGGCTCGGTCAGCAGCTCCAAACTGGCCACCAACTCCGTCACCGCCGGCGCGATCAAGGGCGCCAGCGTCAACTCCAGCAAGCTCGGCAATTCCGCGGTCACCACGACGACGATCAAAAACGGGGCCGTGACGGCCGCCAAGCTCGACCCGAGCGTCCTCTCCCAGGAAGGGAACCTGGCGGCCGGCCAGACCCTGCGCGGCGTCTTCGCGCTCGGTGGCGAAGTGAAAGCCGCCCTCACCTCGGAGACCTTCCAGTTTCCGCTGGCCAACGCCCCGGCGTTCCAGAACAACGTCCTCAAAAAAGGCGAAACGAACGGCGCCTGCCCGAGCACCGGCGGCGGCACCAAGCCGCAGGCGGCGCCGGGCCAGCTCTGCGTCTACATCACCGAATCGGGCAACTTCGAAAACCTCGCCTTCGCCGATGGCTCGGTGAAGAGGCTCGGCTTCGGCCTCTTCGCCAGCTTCACCGCGCTGGCCCCCGGCAACAACGTCGAAGGCCTCTGGGCGGTGACGGCGCCCTAGGCGGCGATCTCGCCGAGCACGGCCTCGGTGACCTCGTCGGTCCCGACCGTGGCCTCCCCCGCCGCCGCCAGATCGGCGGTGCGGAGGCCGCGGTCGAGGACCGCGTCGACGGCAGTCTCGATCCGCATCGCGTCATCGGCGCGGCCGAGGCCGTCGCGCAGCAGCATCGCCGCCGAGAGGAAAGTCGCGAGCGGGTTTGCGATCCCCTGTCCGGCGATGTCGGGCGCCGAGCCGTGGACCGGCTCGAACAGGCCGGGCTCGCCGTCGGCGCCGAGGCTGGCGGACGGAAGCATCCCGAGTGAGCCGGTGAGCATCGCGGACTCGTCGCTGAGGATGTCTCCGAAGAGGTTCTCGGTGACGATCACGTCGAAGTCCGCCGGACGCGAGACCAGCTGCATGGCGGCGTTGTCGACCAGCAGATGGTCCAGCTCGACGTCGGGGAAGTCAGGTGCCACGCGGCCGACCACCTCGCGCCAGAGGCGGGAGGTCTCGAGCACGTTTGCCTTGTCCACCGAGGTCACCCGGGGCGGCGAGCCGCCGCGTCGGATCGCCGCCTCGAAGGCGGTGCGGCAGATCCGGTCGATCTCGGCGGCCGAGTACTCGCAGTTGTCGTGGGCGGAGTCGCCGTCGCGACCGGAGTCGCCGAAGTAGATACCGCCGGTCAGCTCGCGGACGACGAGGAGGTCGGTGCCGGCGATCCGCTCCTCGCGCAGGGGGCTTGCCGAAACCAGGGCCGGGCTCGGCCGCACCGGGCGCAGGTTGGCGAACAGCCCCATCCCCTTGCGCAGGCCGAGCAGGCCCTGCTCCGGCCGCGGCGCGTCGGGGTCGGTCGTGTCCCATTTGGGCCCGCCGACCGCGCCGAGCAGCACCGCATCGGAGGCCCGACAAGCCTCGAGCACCTCGTCGGTCAGCGCCGTGCCGTGCTCATCGATCGAGCAGCCGCCCATCAGGCGCTCGTCGAACTCGAACTCGCCGAGGCTGTCGAGGAGGCGGCGCGCGGCGCCGACGATTTCGGGGCCGATCCCGTCCCCGGGCAGGACGACGATCTGTGGATTCTCGCTCATCGGCGGGACTCTAGCCTGCGGTTGCTTCGATGTTGAGCCGGACGTAATCGAGCGTGAGCGGCTCGGGTAGCGCGGCGAGCACGTCGTCGACGAACCTCTCGCGCAGGTCCTCCGGCAATACCGCGAGGTGGGCGCCAAGGCAGATCGTCCCGGCGAACTCGCGCGGCTCCGGCGGGGTCACCGGCCACGGCTCGAGCCAGCACCTGACATCGACGAACCCGGCGCCGCGCAACCGCTCTTCGGTCTCCTCCGCCCCTGCGTAGTTCCACGGTTGGGCGAACTCGGCGAAGTGCTCGGCGTAGGGCTCGCGCGCGCCGACCGCCTCGCCGGCACGGCGGAACTCGTCGATGTTTCCCTCTCCCCCGCACTGGGCGGCGAATCGCCCGCCATCGCGGAGCGCCGAGCGCATACGACCGAAGAGCAGGTCGTGATCGAGGATCCAATGGAAGACGGCGGTCGAGAAGACCGCGTCGACCGGTTCGGGCAGCTCAAGCAGAGTCAGGTCGGACACGATCGCTTCGTCCCCCGGCCGCAGCACCTCTCGGACCTTCTCGACCATCGAGGGAGAGCCGTCGACGGCGAGCACCCGGCCCCCTGGGAGGCGCTCGATCACGATCTCGGTCGTGCGGCCGCTGCCACAGCCGGCGTCGAGGACGGTCTCCGAGCCGGTCAGGCCGAGGCGGTCCAGTACGGCTCGGGCCCAGTCCTCGTGGGGCAGCGAGATCCGCTGGTATGTGGCGGCGTCCCAGTCGCGGGTGTTCGACCCGGCCGCCATCAGAGCGCCGTCGTGACCGGCCCGCGCGCGGCCCCGCCGGCATCCTCGAAGGTGTCGATCGCGGCGGCGTTCTCGAGCGTGATCCCGATGTCATCGAGGCCGTTGAGGAGGCGGAATTTGACGTCCGGCTCGACCGCGAACTCGAAGACCCCCGCGGCGCAGGTGATCGTCTCGTCGTCGACGTCGATCCGGGCCTCGCCGGCCTCGGCGACGGCGCGGCAGTGCTCCTCGTCGAGGATCGCCGGCAGCAGCCCGATCTTCGTGCAGTTGACGTAGAAGATGTCGGCGAAGGACGGCGCCACGATCGCCTCGAAGCCGAAATCCTCCAGCGCCCATGGAGCGTGCTCGCGCGAGGAGCCACCGCCGAAGTTGCGGCCGGTGACCAGGATCGGGTTGGGCTCGAGCTCGATCTCGCCGTCGCGGATCCAGTCGTAGAAGAGAAACTCGCCGAACCCGGTCCGCTCCACCCGTTTGAGGAACTGCTTGGGGATGATCTGGTCGGTGTCGACGTCGGCACGGTCCAGCACCGAGACCTTGCCCTCGATCACATCGATTGCTCTCATCTTCAGCTCCAATCCCTGATGTCGACGAAATGCCCCTCGATCGCCGCCGCGGCGGCCATTTTCGGGCTGACCAGATGGGTCCTGCCTCCCTTGCCCTGACGGCCCTCGAAGTTGCGGTTCGAGGTCGAGGCGCAGCGCTCCCCCTCCATCAGGATGTCGGGGTTCATGCCCAGGCACATCGAGCAGCCGGCCTCGCGCCAGTCGAAGCCGGCCGAGCGGAAGACGTCGTCGAGGCCCTCGGCCTCGGCTGCCGCCTTGACCTGCTGAGACCCGGGGACGACCATGCCGCTGATCGAGTCGGCGATCTTGCGGCCGTCGACGATCTCGGCCGCCTCGCGCAGGTCCTCGATCCGCGAGTTCGTGCACGAGCCGATGAAGACCCGTTCGGGTGCAACCGAGGTCATCGGCGTGCCCGGCTCCAGCGCCATGTAGGTCAGCGCCCGCTCGGCCGACTCGCGGTCGGCGGGAGAGTCCATCTGGGCCGGGTCGGGGACGGAGTCGGTGACCTCGACGACCATCCCGGGGGTGGTCCCCCAGGTGACCATCGGCGAAAGAGAGGCGGCGTCGATCTCGACCTCGGAGTCGAAGGCAGCGCCGTCATCGGTGGGCAGCTCGCCGCCAGCGCTCGACCGCTGCGTCGAAGTCCTCGGGCGCACCCTCGCGCCCTCGGACCCACTCGAAGGTCTTCTCGTCCGGGGCGATCATGCCGGCGCGACCGCCGCCCTCGATCGTCATGTTGCAGATCGTCATCCGCCCGGGCATTCCCAGCGCCTCGATCGCCGAGCCCGCGTACTCGACCGCGTGGCCGACCATGCCGCCGGTGCCGAGGCGTCCGATCGTGGCCAGGATCAGGTCCTTCGGAGTGACCCCGTGGCCGAGCTCGCCGCCGTAGGAGATCCGCATCGTCTGCGGGCGCTTCTGGACCAGGCACTGGGTCGCCAGCACGTGCTCGACCTCCGAGGTGCCGATCCCGAACGCCAGCGCGCCGAAGGCACCATGGGTCGAGGTGTGGCTGTCGCCGCAGACGATAGTCATGCCGGGCTGGGTGACGCCCAGCTCCGGGCCGATCACGTGGACGATGCCCTGCCGGTCGGAGCCGAGGCTGTAGATCGGGATGCCGAACTCCTCGCAGTTGCGCTCCAGCGTTTCGACCTGCACCCGAGAGAGCTCATCGGCGATCAACCGGGCCGCCATCGTCCCGTCCGTGGGCGTGTTGTGGTCGGCGGTGGCGAGGGTCTTGTCCCGGCGGCGAATATCGCGGCCCGCCAGGCGAAGGCCGTCGAAGGCCTGCGGCGAGGTCACCTCATGGACGAGGTGGAGGTCCACGTAGATCAGCCCCTCCGATACCTCGTGGGACTCCCACAGCTTTTCGAACATCGTTTTTGGCTCAGCCATCGTCAGCTCCTCCTTAGGCCGGCGGCGATTACGGCGACGAACCGGTTCGGCTCGTCCCCTTCGTTCTCAAAATGATGGGGAAGGTCGGCGTCGAAGGTGACCGAGTCGCCCTCGTGCAGCTCGTGGCGGCTGCCGTCGACGACCAGGGCAAGCGTCCCGTTGAGGACCACCGCGGTCTCGCGGCTGCCCGGCTCGTGCATCGGCGGGTCGTCACTGCCGCCGGTGGCCGCCCCCGGCTTCAGGGTGTGGAGGGAGACGTCGGCGCGCTGGCCCGGCAGTGGCGGTGTCAGCTCCTCGAAGCGATGCCCGCCACGCTCGAACCGACGGCGCCTTCCCGCGCGGCTGATCGAGACATGCTCGCCCTCGTCAAGGCGCAGAAGCTGTGAGAGCGTCAGGTCGAGGCCGGTGGCGATCTTGGCGGCGACGGCGAGGGTCGGGCTCGTCTCCTGGCGCTCGACCTGTGACAGCATCGGCGCGCTTACGCCGCTGCGCTCGGCAAGATCCCGCAGCGACAAGCCCATCGCGTCACGGAGCGCGCGCACCCTGTTGCCGAAGGCGGGCGCTTTGTGATGATCTGATTGCGCAGGTGTTTTCGTCTCGGTCGTGTTCATCAGATGAGCGTACGTTATCACATACAAACGTCTAGTCGAATCGCCGCGATATCGGCGATCGCGGGATGCCTCCTGCTCGCCGCGCTGGCGACGGCGGGGCCGGCGACGGCCGCCCGACACGGCTGCGGGAATCCGGGCGCGCCACCCAAGCGAGAGAGCCTCCACCAGATGCGCGCCTCGCTTCTCTGCCTGATCAACGACGCCCGCCGCAACCACGGCCTGCGGCCGCTGTCGTTCAACCGCAGCCTGCGCAATTCGGCGACCGGTCATTCCCGCGCGATGGTCCGTCATCGCTACTTCTCCCACTGGGGCGGCGGCGTCATCTCGTCCCGCGTCACCCGCGCCGGCTACGGGAGTTGGTCGCGGGTCGGGGAGAACATCGGCGGCGGCCCGGGGCGCCGCTTCGGCTCACCGTACGCGGTCTTCCGCAGCTGGATGCGAAGCCCCGAGCACCGCGCCAACATCCTCGGCCCGGGCTTCCACGACTTCGGAGTCGGGGTCTGGCGCGGGTTCCCGTACGGTGGCGGCCGCCTGGCCGCCACCTATACGGTCGACTTCGCCCGCCGCGGCTAGGGGCCCGGGGTCCGCTCGACGGCCGCGTCGGCGGTCGCCGCCTCGGCCTCGCGGATCGCCGCGCCCTCGAGGGCGTTGGACAGGGCCCGGACGTAGGCACGCGCCGAGGCCTCGAGGATGTCGGTCGCGACGCCCTGGCCGGTGGCCAAACGCCCTCCGGCTCGGAGCATCACCGTGACCTGGCCGAGGGCGTCCTCCCCCCCGGTCACCGCCTCGACCGTGTACTGGCGCAGCTCGCACTCGGTCCCGGCCGCCTCTTGGATCGCGAGGAAGATCGCGTCGACAGGGCCGTCGCCGCTCGACTCTCCGACCGACTCCTCGCCGGTCGGCATCTTCACCGCGACCCGGGCCAACGGCTCCTTTCGCGACCCGGCCTCGACCTCGAACCAGGCCAGCTCGTGGGCGTCCTCCTTCTCGCGCATCTCGTCGGAGACGATCGCCTCCAGATCCAGCGCGGTGACCTGCTTCTTGCGGTCGGCGACCTCCTTGAAGCGCTTGAACGCAGCGTTAAGGGCGTTGCCCTCGACCTTGAAGCCGAGCTGCTCCAGGGCGTCGCGCAGGGCGTGACGGCCCGAGTGCTTGCCCAACACGATCGAGTTTGACTCCAGCCCGACCTCGGTCGCGTCCATGATCTCGTAGGTGCTGCGCTCCTTGAGCACGCCGTCCTGGTGGATCCCGGACTCGTGGGCAAACGCGTTGCGGCCGACGATCGCCTTGTTCGGCTGGATCGCGTAGCCGGTCAGGCGCGAGACCATCCGGCTGGTGCGGGCCAGCTCGCGGGTCTCGACTCCGGTGGTCAGCCCGTGGACGTCCTCGCGGACGCGGATCAACATCGCGATCTCCTCGAGCGAGCAGTTGCCCGCGCGCTCGCCGATCCCGTTGATGGCGCACTCGACCTGGCGGGCGCCGGCCAGCAGGCCGGAGTAGGCGTTGGCGACCGCCATGCCCAGGTCGTCGTGGGTGTGGACGGAGAGCTCGACGCCGTCGATGCCCGGCACCAGCTCCGCCAGGCGGCGGAAGTACTCGGCGTACTCCTCCGGGGTGGTGTAGCCGACGGTGTCGGGGATGTTGAGCACCGTCGCCCCCTCCTCGACCGCGATCGCGCAGACCTCAGCGGTGAACTCCAGGTCGGCCCTGGTCGCGTCCATCGGCGAGAACTCGACGTCGTCGCAGTAGCTCTTGGCCAACGCCACGGCTGCCTTCGCCTGCCCCTTGACGTCCTCGCGATCGGTCTGCAGCTGATGCTCGATGTGGATGTCGGAGGTCGAGATGAAGGTGTGGATGCGCGGTCGCTGCGCGTCCTTCACCGCCCCCCAGGCGGCGTCGATGTCAGCCTTGTGGGTGCGGGCCAACCCGCAGATCACCGGACCCTCGACGACGCGGGCGATTTCCTCGACCGCTTCGAAGTCGCCGGGCGAGGTGATCGGGAAGCCGGCCTCGATCACGTCGACGCCGAGGCGGCCGAGCTGCTGGGCGATCTCGACCTTCTCGGCCGTGTTCAGCGAGATCCCGGGCGACTGCTCGCCGTCTCTCAGTGTCGTGTCGAATATGTGGACGCGGGTGGCGTCAGATGTGGGTCCCATTGGAACCTCCTCCTTCTCGGCTTTGCTCGAATGACCTTGTCTCTCGCGGCTATCGCGCCGCCCAGCGCTATTCCCCCCGGAGGGGGAGGAGAAGGAGAAGCGCGAGGCTGGCGTGCCGGTACGTCATTCGCGTCCCAGGGTAGCGCATGACATCCCGCCAGGTGCTAGGAACTCGGGGTCGTGGAGGCCCACAAATCCTATGAGCGCTTCGAGGAGGGCCAGCGAGTCGCCAATGGCGAGGAGCCGGCCGCCGGTCCCCACCACGGACGCAACGCGGCGATGGTGGTCGCCGTGATGGCGGCATTTCTGGCGATCGCCACGTTCCTCTCGAACGAGGCCGTGAAAGAGGTGATCACGGGCGAGACCCATCGCGCCGAGGCAAGCGCCCGGCTCGAGGGAAACCAGGTGAGGATCGACATCGCTGACGGCAACTCGGTGCTGCTCAGGGTGCTCGGGGAAGGGACACCCTCAGAGCAGGAGGCCGCGGCCCAGGCGCAGATCCACGAGGCCCGGATCCAAAAGGAGCTGGTGCCCGTCGATGCCCACCTCGAGAGCGAGATCGAAGGCCACGAAGACGACACCGACCACGCCAATACCCAGCACGTCCTCTACGAGCTCGCCGAGGTCGGCCTTCAGGTCGGCATCGTCCTCGCCTCGGTCTCGATCATCGCCCGGCGCCGCTGGCTGCTCGGCGCCGGCGGTGCGGCGGCCACCGCCGGTGTTGCCCTGCTGGTCGTCGGATTGCTTGCCTAGGGTGCGGAGCTGAGGATGCGAGAGGCGCCCAGCAACAGCGCGGAATCGCCGCCGGCCACCCAGATCACGCGCGCGACCTGGCTGGCCCTGATGGCGATGGCCGTCGCCGTGATCGTGATCGCCAACGACTTCTCCGCGATCAACGTCGCCCTGCCGACGATGGAGAAGGACTTCGACACGAACATCAACACGATCCAGTGGGTGGTCAACGCCTACGCGCTCACCTTCGGGGTGATGATCGTCACCGGCGGCCGGCTCGCCGACATGTTCGGGCGGCGCCGCGCCTTCTTCCTCGGCGCCGGGATCTTCGCGGCGATGTCGGCCCTCGGCGGGGCCGCTCAGACCGAGACCTGGCTGATCGGCGCCCGGGTGCTGATGGGGATCGGAGGGGCGCTGATGTGGCCGGCGATCCTCGGCATGACCTTCGCGATCCTGCCGGAGGACCGCGCCGGCCTGGCCGGCGGCATCATCCTCGGCTCCGCCGGCCTCGGCAACGCGATGGGGCCGCTGATCGGAGGGGTGCTCACCGACGCCCTGAGCTGGCGCTGGATCTTCTTCCTCAACGTCCCGATCGCGATCTTCGCCGTCGTGGTCACCTATTTCCTGGTCAAGGTCAAAGAGCCGGAGCCGGGCGATCAGCGCATCGACTACCCGGGGATCGCGGCGATCTCCGTGGGGCTCGTCTCGCTGCTGATCGCGCTCGACCAGGTGGCCGATTGGGGCTGGAGCGATCCGCGGGTGATCGGCCTGCTCGTCCTCGCCGCGGCGTTGATCGTCGCTTTCGTGCCGATCGAGCGCCGCGCCGGGAGCCACGCCCTCATCCCCCGCGAGGTGATGCGAAACGAGAGCTTCCGCGCCTCCTGCCTGGCGATCCTCTTCATGTCCGCGACCTTCTTCGCCTCGTTGCTCTACCTGCCCCAGTTCATGCAGAAACAGCTCGGCTACTCGCCGCTGGAAGCCGGGGTCGGGATCCTGCCCTTCCTCGCCACCTTCGCGATCGTCTCATTCGTCTCCGGTCCCCTCTACAACCGCCTCGGAGCCAAGCCGCTGGCGATCTTCGGAGCCGCCTGCATCACCATCGCCCCGTTTTTGTTCTCGATGGTGGACGTGAACTCCGGCTATGACTCGCTGATCGTCGGGATGGTCATCCTCGGGCTCGGGGTCGGCAGCTTCTACCCGACGGCGACCACGGCGGGCGTCACCTCGGTCGACGAGTCCCAGACCAGCCTCGCCGGCGGCATCGTCTACATGTTCCAGATCGCCGGCGGCTCGATCGGCCTGGGACTGACCACCACGGTCTTCTCCTCGGCGATCCCGCCCTTTGCCGACGGCATCCATTCGGCCTTCCTGCTCGATGCCGGCCTCTCCCTGCTCGGCTTCCTGGTCGTCGTCCTCTTCGTCGGCGGCCGGCTGTTCGGTCGCAAGGGCGCCGCGCAGGCCACTGGTTAGAGGCGGGCGCTCAGGTCTGGAAGACGCTGTTTTCGCCGGGGCCGCCGAGCAGGATGTCGACGCCGGCGCCGCCGTGGAGGTTGTCGTTGTCGTTGCCGCCGAGCAGGGTGTCGGCACCGTCCCCCCCACTCAGGACGTCTTCGCCGTCGCGGCCGACCAGCTTGTCGGAGCCTTCGCCACCGCTGAGCTTGTCGGGGCCCGAGCCGCCGACCAGGACGTCATCCCCGCTGCCGCCGCGCATCGTCACCGGGACGCTGATCAGGTGCGAGACCACGACGCGGTCGTCGCCGCCGTCGGCGTTCACTTCGAAGGCGCTCACCTGGACCGCCTGACAGATCAGCTCGTTCTGGTTTTCGGGCGGGTTTTCGCAGACGTTGCCGCCCACCTCGAGCGGCACGCTCGAGTCGATCACGTAGGAGCGCCCGTCGGCGGAGAGTGTGATCCGCATCTGGTTCGACTCGGCGCCGCCGGCGAGGAGGACGTTGTAGGTGATGCCACCGGCCTTGAAGTCCATGCCGCCCGCGTGGGCAGGCAGTGTCCAACCGGCCATCGCCAGAAAGATCGTGAAGCAGATCGAGATTGCCCTTTTCATCGTTTCAGCGCCGGGCCGGGCCCGGGCGCTCATCAATTGAACAACCCAGCCGGGACGACGATGCGCAGGAGCTAGAGATCCACCGAGCGGCCGACGGAAAAGCCGTCGATCTCGAGGATCTTGCCGATTGTGTCCTCGCGGACCGGAGCGTCGGTGGTCAGGGCCATCACGGCGCGGTCGCCGCCCGCCTCGGCGCCGACCGCGGCGGAGATGATGTTGACCCCCTCCTCGCCGAAGGCGGTCCCCACCCGGCCGATCATCCCCGGCCTGTCCGCGTAGCGAAGGACGGCGAGGTGGTCGGCGAAGGGCAGGTAGAAGCTCTCGCCCCAGACCGAGACCAGGTAAGGCTCGTTGCGGGGCCCGACCCCGGTACCGGCGACCTCGACCGCCTCATCGCCGGCCCCGAGGCGCACGGTGATCAGCTCATTGAAGTCCTCGGTCCCGCTGTCCTTGGTCTCGACCAGCTCGATTCCCCGTTCCTCGGCCATCTGCGGGGCGTTGACCAGGTTGACCTGCTCCTCGGTGTTGCCCGAGAGGATCCCGACCAGGACGGCGATGCCGAGCAGGCGGGTGTCGTAGGAGGCGATCCGGCCGCGGAATTCCACCGCCACCCGGTCCACGGAGCCCGTCCCCAAGCCTTGCGCCAGACGCCCGAGCTTTTCGCAGAGCGGCACGAATGGCGCCAGCGCCTCCATTTCCTCGGGGCGGACGGCGGCGATATTGACCGCGTTGGTGACGACGCCGCCGGTGAGGGCCGCGGTCACCTGCTCGGCGGTGACTACCCCTGCCCGGTCCTGCGCCTCCGCCGTCGAGGCGCCGAGGTGTGGGGTGACGACAACGTCGCCGCGGGCGAAGATCGGGTGCTCGGTGAAGGGCTCGGAGGGGAAGACGTCGAGCGCGGCCCCGCCCAGCTTGCCGCTCTCGAGGCCGGCGAGGACGGCGTCGAGGTCGACGAGCTCCCCGCGGGCGCAATTGACTACACGTGCCCCTTGCTTCATCGCAGCAACCGCGTCGGCGTCGATGAGGCCGATCGTCTCCGGTGTCTTCGGCGTGTGGAGGGTGACGATGTCGGCGCGGCCGAGAAGCTCCTCAAGTACCTCGACGCCCTCGACCCCGAGCTCCTTGAAACGCTCGGCGGACACGAATTTGTCGAAGGCGACGACCTCCATGTCGAAGCTCTGGGCGCGTTTCGCGACCAGCTGGCCGATCCGGCCGAAGCCGATCACGCCAAGGGTCTTGCCGTAGAGCTCGGTGCCCTTGAACTTGGGCCGCTCCCACTTGCCACCGGTCAGCGAGGCGTGGGCCTGGGGGACATTGCGGGAGAGAGCCAGCATCAGCGCCAGGGTGTGCTCGGCGGCGGCCACCGAGTTCGATTCCGGCGCGTTGGCGACGATCACGCCGCGGCGGGTCGCGGCAGCGATGTCGACGTTGTCGACCCCGGTCCCGGCGCGGCCGATCACCTTCAAGTTGTCGGCACGGTCGATCAGCTCGGCGGTCATCTGCGTCGCCGAGCGGATCAGGATCGCGTCGTAGCCGGCGATCGCCTCGCCGAGCTCCTCGTCGGACATCTCGAGCCCGAGCTCGACGTCGAAGTTCTCGCGCAGCAGGTCGACCCCCGTATCGGCGATCTTCTCCTTGACCAGGACCTTCATTCCGAACTGACCCCCTCGCCGTTCTCGATGACCCAGTCGACACAGGCGGTGAGCGCCTCGACGTCGGCGGCATCCACCGCGGGGAACATGCCGACCCTCATCTGGTTGCGCCCGAGCTTCCGGTAGGGCTCGACGTCGACAATGCCGTTGGCGCGCAGGGTCGCGGCGAGCGCGGCGGCGTCGATGCCCTCGTCGAAATCGATGGTGCCGACGACCAGCGAGCGCTTCGCCGGGTCGGCGACGAACGGGGTCGCCGCATCCGACGCGTCGGCCCACCCGTAGAGATGCGAGGAGGAGGCCGAGGTGCGCGCGACGCACCCGTCGAGGCCGCCGCCGTCGAGCATCCAGTCGACCTGGTCGGCCAGAAGCAGCAGCGTCGCCACCGCCGGCGTGTTGTAGGTCTGGCTCTTGCGGGAGTTTTCGATCGCGGTCGGCAGCGACAGGAAGGCGGGCTGCCAACGCCCCTCGGCGCCGTCGAGCTGCTCGGCGCGCTCGAGCGCCGCCGGGCTCATCGCCGCCAGCCAGAGGCCGCCGTCGGCGCCGAAGGCCTTCTGCGGGGCGAAGTAGTAGACGTCGGCCTGGGACGCGTCGAGCGGCAGGCCACCGGCGCCGGAGGTGGCGTCGACCAGGACCAGGGCATCGCCGGCTCCGTCGGGTCGGACCACGTCGACCATCACCCCGGTCGAGGTCTCGTTGTGGGCCCAGGCGATCACGTCGGCGGCGGGGTCGGCGGTCGGGTCCGGCGCGTCGCCGGGGTCGGCCTCGATCACGATCGGGTCGGAGAGGAAGGGTGCCGCGGCGGTCGCCTTGGCGAACTTCTGCGAGAACTCGCCGAAGGTCAGGTGGAGGGCCCGCTCGCTGACCAGCCAGGCGGTCGCGACCTCCCAGAAGGCCGTCGTTCCCCCGTTGCCGAGCACGACCTCGTAGCCGTCGGGAAGCGAGAAGAGCTCGCCGAGGCCGTCACGGATCCGGGAGACCAGGTCCCGCACCGGCTTTTGGCGGTGCGAGGTCCCCATCACGTCGCTGCGAGCGGCGAGCGCGGCGAGCGCCTCGGGGCGCACCTTGGACGGGCCGCAGCCGAAGCGGCCGTCCTTCGGCTTCAGCTCGGCCGGGATCTGGGTGGCGGTCTCGACTGTCATCGACGCGACAGGTTATTGACCTCCGGTCTCCGGTCGCGCGTGGCATAGGCTGGCGTCATGAGCGACAGCGAGCAGCCGAACGTCACCAAGGGCGAGGGCTATGCCGTCGCCAACCTCGACGACCTCGGCGAGGGCTGGGGCTTCCGCAAGATCCGCAAGGGCCTCGGGGTCGAGGCCTTCGGGGTCAACGCGATCGTCCTGCCGCCCTCGTATGAGACCGGAAGCCATCTGCACGAGGAGCAGGAGGAGCTCTACTTCGTTCACAGCGGCGAAGTCGAGATCACTTTCGGCGACGGCACCGCCCACCGCCTCTCCCCCGGCGGCCTCGCCAAGGTCGACGCCTCCACCGTGCGCAAGGTCCGCAACACGAGCGACTCCGAGGACGCGGTCTACGTCGTCGTCGGCGGCAAGGACGGCTACGTCGGCCGCGACGGCAAGCTTCCCCCGGGCGAGGCCAGCCGCTTCGGCGACAACGCTCCTCCCGGAGCCTGATCGGCCAGTCCCTCCGTTCCCCCGAGTACGGTGGAACGGATGGACCAAGACGAGAAGCGCGGCCTGACCCGTAAGCAGTTGCTGGCGTCCGGGGCCGGTGCCGCATCGGCCGTGCTGCTGGCCCAGGGGGCCGGAGTCGAGCGGGCGCTCGGCGCCTCCAAGAAGAGCAGCCACAAGGTCGCCGGGATGAACGTGATCCTCTTCATCACGGATCAGGAACGGGCGATCCAGCATTTCCCGCCCAACTGGCTGCGCCAGAACCTGCCAGGGATGCGCCGGCTGCGGCGCCACGGACTGAGCTTCGAGCGCGCCTTCACGAACGCCTGCATGTGCTCGCCGGCACGCTCGACCCTGATGAGCGGCTACTTCCCCGCCCAGCACGGCGTCAAATACACGCTCGAGGAAGACATGCCGGCGTCCGAATACCCGCAGGTCGAACTTCCCGCCAGCCTCAAGAACCCCGCGACCGTGATGAAGGCGGCCGGCTACAACGTCGTCTACAAGGGCAAGTGGCACTGCTCCAAACCCGAATCTGGCAAGGAAGCATCTCCGGCCGACCTCGAAAAGTACGGCTTCTCACGCTGGAACCCGCCGGACGCCGGCGCCAACCAGGACGTCTCCGAGGCGGGCGGGGGCAAAACCGACAACGACGGCCGCTTCATGAACTCGACCGGCAGCGGCAAGGCCGAAGGCGTGTTGCAGTACCTGAGCTCGACCGCGGCCCAGCAGCAGCCGTTCTTCATGGTGATCTCCCTGGTCAACCCCCACGACGTCCTCTTCTACCCGAACGAATCCTTCGAAGAAGACGAATACGACCAGAGCTGGCTCGAAGGCGACATCGGCCTGCCGGAGACGGTCGGCGAAGACCTCTCGACCAAGCCCACCGTGCAGGAACAGTTCCTGAAGATCTTCAACCTCACCGGGAAACCGAAAACGCCACAGCAGAAGCGGAACTACCTGAACTTCTACGGCAACCTGATGCGCTCGTCCGACGGCTACCTGGTCAACGTCCTCGACAAGCTCGAAGAAACCGGCCTGCTCGACGACACCCTGATCGTCCGCACCGCCGACCACGGCGAGATGGGCCTCACCCACGGCGGCATGCGCCAGAAGAACTTCAACGTCTATGAGGAGGCGACGCGGGTGCCGCTCGTCTACTCCAATCCGAAGCTCTTCCCGCAGCCGGTGCAGACCGACGCGCTCGTCTCCCATGTCGATTTCCTGCCGACCCTCGCGAGCCTGGCCGCGGCGCCGAAGAGCGCCCGTTCGAACTGGGAGGGCAAGGACTACTCCTCGCTGGTCCTCCACCCCAGCCCACGCAAGACGACCCAGGACTACGTCGTCTTCACCTACGACGACTTCCAGTCCGGCCAGAAGAACGGGCCCTACCCGAAACCGCCGAACCACATCGTCAGCATCCGCGAGCAGCGATGGAAGATCGCCAAATACCACGACGTCGAACACAAGAAGAAGCCGCAGTGGGAGATGTACGACCTGAAGACCGACCCACTGGAGAAGACGAACCTCGCCTACCAGGGGTACGAACGGTCCCCGGCACAGGAGAAGCAGTACCAGCGACTCAAACGGAAGCTGGCGCGGGTCGAGAAGACCAGGCTGCAGGCGCTCTAGCCGCGCCCTCCGGTCAGGGCTTAAGGACGACGCGCCCGAAGGCCTTGCGGCTCTCCAGGTAAGCGTGGGCTGCCGCGGCTTCGGCCAGCGGGAAGCTGCTGTCGATCTCGACCCGCAGGTCGCCCGCGGCGATCCGCTCGAACAGGCCGGCGATCATCCCGTGGACCCGCGGGTACTCGGCGAGCAGCGCGCCCCCGAGGTAGACGCCGCGCAGGGTGTTGTTCTTCGCCCAGAGGGATTTCGCCTCGATCTCCGAGCCGGACCTGGCGGCGACGCCGACGCTGACCAGGGTCCCGCCGTAGGCGAGCGCCTCGACTCCGTCGACCAGGTTCTTGCCGCCGATCGAGTCGAGGACGAGGTCGGCGCCGCGGCCCTCGGTGAGCTCGCTGACCCGCTCGACGAAGCTCTCGTTCGCGTAGTTGATGCCGTGGTCGAGTCCGAACTCCTTCAGTCGCTCGAGTTTCTCGTCGCTTGAGGCAGTCGAGATGACAGTCGCGCCGGCCTGCTTGGCGAGCTGGATCGCGGCCATGCCGACCCCACCGGCGCCGGCGTGGATCAGCACGGTCTGCCCCGCCTCGAGCCCGGCGGCGTGGAAGAGGCACTCCTCGGCGGTGCCGAAGGCGACCGGTACGCAGGCCGCCGCGGCTGCGCCGAGCCCCTCCGGGACCGGCCAGGTCGTGATCGCCGGCACCGCGCGCATCGCGGCGTGCGAGCCGTTCGCGTTGAGCGCGACCACCTTCGTGCCGACCGTGGGGCTCTCGACTCCGGCGCCGACCTCCACCACCGTCCCGGCCGACAGATAGCCGACGATGTAGGGGGTGCTCGGCGGCGGCGAGCCGGCGCGGGCGAGCAGGTCGCCGCCCTCGATGCTGATCGCCTCGACCTCGATCAGGACGCAGCCGTCGGGGCACTCCGGGTCCGGGACGTCCTCGTAGCGGAGGACGTCAGGGGCGCCGTTCTCGTAGATGACCGCGGCTTTCACGGTCGTGGGCTCCTAGAACTCCTGCTCGATCCAGGGCATCGTGTCGCGGAGGTCGTGGCCGACCTCCTCGATCTGGGCGTCTTTCAGCTCCGAGCGCATGCGATCGAGGTTCTCGCCGCCGGCTTTGTTCTCGGCAATCCACTCGCGGGCGAAATCGCCGGACTGGATCTCGGAGAGGATCTGCTTCATCGCTTCCCGTGTCTGGTCGGTGATCACGCGTTTGCCGCGGGTGAGGTCTCCGTACTCGGCCGTATTGGAGATCGAGTAGTGCATCCCCTGGATCCCCTTCTCGTACATCAGGTCGGCGATCAGCTTCAGCTCGTGCAGGCACTCGAAGTAGGCCAGGCGCGGGTCGTAACCCGCCTCGACCAGGGTGTCGTAGCCGGCCTGGACCAGCTCCGAGGCGCCTCCGCAGAGCACGGCCTGCTCGCCGAAGAGGTCGGTCTCGCACTCGTCTTTGAAGGTCGTCTCGATGACCGCCGCGCGGCCGCCGCCGATACCCGAGGCGTAGGCGAGGACGAGGTCATGGGCATCGCCGGTCGCGTCCTGGTGCACCGCCATCAGGCAGGGGACGCCGTTGCCTTCCTCGAACTGGCGCCTGACCAGGTGGCCCGGGCCCTTGGGGGCGATCATGCCGATGTCCACGCCGGGTGGCGGCAGGATCTGCTCGAAGTGGACGGCGAAGCCGTGGGCGAAGAGCAGGAGGTTGCCGGGGGCGATCCCGTCGGCGATCTCGGACTCCCAGACCTCGGCCTGTTTCTCGTCGGGGAGCAGGATCATCACGATGTCCCCGCGGCTCGCGGCTTCGGCGATGTCGAGGACCTCGAGGCCCGCCCCTTCGGCCTTGGCGCGGCTGCCCGAGTCCGCACGCAGGCCGACGACGACGTCGACCCCTGAGTCCTTCAGGTTCAGTGCGTGGGCATGGCCCTGGGAGCCGTAGCCGAGGATGGCGACGGTCTTGCCCTCGAGCTTCGAGAGGTCGGCGTCCTTGTCGTAGAAGATGTCGTCAGTGCGCATGGACGGCAGGCTAACGAAGTGCCCGCCTCATCAACTTGCCCGAGGGGGTGCGCGGGAGGGCCGACGCGAGCTCGACGCGCTTCGGCACCTTGAAGCCGGCGAGCGAGTCGGCGCAGTGGCGACGAAGCTCCTCCGGGGTGACCGATGAACCTTCCCGGAGGACGACCACGGCGGTGACCGCCTGCTGCCACTCCGGATCCTCGCGACCGATGACCGCGGCGTCCGCGACCTGCGGGTGGCGCATGAGGACCTGCTCGACCTGGGCGGGCACGATGTTCTCGCCGCCGCTGACGATCATGTCGTCGATCCTGTCCTCGACGTAGAGGAAGCCCTCGTCGTCGATGCGGCCGAGGTCCCCGGTGTGCAGCCAGCCGTCGGCGTCGGTGCTCTCGGGGGCGACGGTCGGCCCTTGGACGAGGATCTCGCCGTCCTCGATCCGCAGATGAGTGGTGAGCAGCGGGCGCCCCGCCGAGCCGAGCTTGCGACCTGCCTCCTGCGGCGCCAGCGTCGTCACCTGCGAGCAGGCCTCGGTCAGGCCGTAGGTCTGCACGACGGTGGCGCCGCGGGCGATCGCCTCTTCCAGGGGCTCCTCGGGTACCGGGCCGCCGCCGACGAGGATCGCGCGCGGGCCGGCCAGGTCAGCCCCGGCCTCGAGCAGGCGCACGAGGGTCGTCGTCACCAGCGAGAGGAGCGTGATCTCGTCGTCTTCGAGCGCCGCCGCGACGCGACCGGTGTCGAAGCCGTCGTGGATATCGGCCGTGGTGCCGTAGATCACCGAGCGCATGACGATGCTGAGGCCGGAGATGTGGCTGAGCGGCAGACAGCAGAGCCAGCGGTCCGCCGGGTCGACGCCGACGTTGAACGCCGAGCCGACCGCGCTCCAGAGGAAGTTGCCGTAGGTGAGGCTGATCGGGCGCGGGTGGCCGGTACTGCCTCCGGTCAGCACCCGGGCGGCGACGCTGTCCATGTCGTGCTCGCCGAGCAGCGGCAGGTCGGCCTCGTTCTGGGTCAGCTGCCCCGGGTCGAGGATGTCGACCGAGGCGTCCTCGGCGGCGATGATCGCCGCGTGCTCCTCGTCGGAGAGCTGCGGGGCAAGGGGCAGGACCACGGCGCCGACCTTGATCAGGGCGTGGACGAGGACCACCTGCTCGCGGCGCGGATGCATGGTCACCGCGACCACCGAGCCGCGGCGCACCCCGTGCGCGGCGAGCCGGCGGGCGACCCAGGTCGCCTCGGCCTCGAGCTCGGCGAAGGTCACCTCGGAGCCGTCGGCGACCAACGCCGTGCGGTCCGGGCAGCTGAGGGATCTTTGGGAGAGCCAGTCGTCGAGTTTCATCGGAAGCAGACGCGGGCCCGGCGCGCCTGGCTATCGTGCGCATCATGCCGCAACGCCACAGGGACGCCCCGCCTGAGGACGAACTCTACGCCCCGGTCGAGTGGACCGAGGCCGGAGACTTCGAGGACATCCGCTACGGGACGGCTGACGGCATCGCCAAGATCACCATCGACCGTCCCGAGGTCCGCAACGCCTTCCGCCCACAGACGCTGATCGAGATCTCGGCGGCGCTCGAGGCGGCGCGCGAGGACACCGAGATCGGCGTGATCGTCCTCACCGGCGAGGGGGACAAGGCCTTCTGCTCGGGCGGCGACCAGAACGTCCGCGGCGACAGCGGCTACGTCGCCGAGGGTGCCTCGATCGGCCGCTTCCACGTCACCGACCTGCAGGTGCAGATGCGGCGGCTGCCGAAGCCGGTTGTGGCGATGGTCGCCGGCTGGGCCGCCGGCGGCGGCCACGTGCTCCACGTCTGCTGCGACCTGACGATTGCCGCCGACAACGCCCGCTTCGGGCAGACCGGCCCGCGGGTGGGGTCCTGGGACGGAGGCTTCGGCGCCTCCCTCCTGCGCGACCTGGTCGGGACCAAGAAGGCGAAGGAGTTCTGGCTCCTGTGCAGGCAATACGACGCCGAGGAAGCCGAGGAGATGGGTCTCGTGAACACCGTCGTCCCCCTCGCCGACCTCGAGCGTGAGACGGTTGCCTGGTGCCGCGAGATGCTCGCCCTCTCCCCCTTCGCCCTGCGCCTGGTCAAGTCCAGCTTCAACGCGCACGAGGACGGCTACGCCGGCATCCAGCAGCTCGCCCACGACGCCAACCTCCTCTTCTATGGCAGCGAGGAGGCTCGCGAGGGACGCGAGTCGTACAAGGAAAAACGAAAACCCGATTTCTCGAAGTTCCCGAGGCGACCGTGAGGGTGGGCGAACGGACCAGGGGGATTACCCGCTCGACGCCCTTCGCGCTGCTCCGGGCGGAGGGACCGCGCGCCCGCCACTGCGAGACCTTGCCCTCCACAGACTACGGTCGCTCGCGTCCAACCCCCCTGCCCCGCCCGTCAACCGCTCGTCCGTCCGAAGCTGCTTCGGGACACCGCTGCCGGCCAGCACTCGCTGGAGCTACTTCGGAGTGCTTCCGTCAGCCAGGCTTTCTCAGACTTCTGTCCGCGGGTGGTGTCGGGGTGGTGTGGTCTTCGCCTGTGACCCATGCCGTTCGTCCGCCGATTGGCGAATGTCACGATCTGATTCGCCGTGAGCGGCGCCGATATGGCGTGTTGCCGCCGCCCGCGGACGCGAAGCGGGGCAGGCGGGGGTTTATGCGGGGCGACAGGACCCGCGGGCGGGCGCTATGAGGATCTGGTTGATGGCCGCGCGCCCGCGGACCTTGCCCGCCGCGATCGCACCGGTTTTCGTCGGCACCGCCGCCGCCGTCTACGCGGCCAAGGAGCTGCCGCGGGTCGGTGCCTTCGTCGCCGCCCTGATCGGCTCGATCTTCATCCAGATCGGGACCAACCTCGCCAACGACTACTCCGACGCCAAGCGGGGCGCCGACACCACCGACCGCCTCGGGCCGGTGCGGGTCACCTCGGCCGGGCTGGTCACCCCGCAGCGGGTGCTGACCGCGACCTGGATCGCCTTCGGCGTCGCGATCGCCTGTGGGATCTACCTGACCGCCGTGGCCGGCGTCGCGATCCTCGTCATCGGCGTCTTCTCGATCGCCGCCGGTGTCCTCTACACCGGAGGGCCGCGCCCGTACGGCTACTCCGGGTTCGGCGAGATCTTCGTCTTCCTCTTCTTCGGCCTGGTCGCGGTCAACGGCTCCTATTACGTGCAGCTCGACCATCTCGACACGCTGCCGCTCGGGCTCTCGATCGCGGTCGGCTTCCTCGCCACGGCGATCCTCGTCGTCAACAACGTGCGCGACGCCGAGACCGACCGACGGGCGGGGAAGATGACCCTGGCCGTGCGGATGGGACGGTCCAACGCCGTCGCGCTCTACCGAATGCTCGTGCTCGGCGCCTTCCTCGTCTTGCCGATCGCGCTGTTCACGGGAGAAGCCAGCGCCCTGCCGCTGATCGGCCTGTTGGCGCTGCCGCTTGCGATCGGGCCGATGCGGACGATCACCAATCGCACCGACGGCCCCTCGCTGAACGGCGCCCTTGCGGCGACCGGGGCATTGCTCGGCGCCTTCAGCCTGCTGGTCTCCGCCGGGCTGCTGATCGCCAGCTGAGGAGCCCCGGTGCGCGTCGCCTCAACCGAGGTCATCCCATACGCCCTGCCCTTCAAGAAGCCGTATGTGACCGCGCGGGGGAGCCTGGATCGGCGCGAGATGGTCCTGCTCCGGGTCCGAGATGAGGAGGGCGTCGTCGGCCTCGGCGAAGGCGTCCCGCTGAGCATGCGAGGCGGCGAGACGGTCGAGCAGGTGGTCGAGGAACTGGAAGGGCTTGCGCGGGGATCGGTGCTGGCGGCCGCGGTCGAGGCCGGAAACGTCGGCGAGGCCGCCCGCCTCCCGCCTGCCCTGGAGGTCTCGCCGCCGGCCCGCTGCGCCGCGCTGACCGCCCTCCTCGACCTCGGCGAGAGGAACGTCGGCGCCGGCGCTCCGTCCCCGGACCCGGTTCCCTGCAACGCGACCCTCGTCGCCGGCGAGCCCGCGGCGGTCGCCGAGGACGCACTGCGCTGGTCGGCCGATGGGTACACGACCTTCAAGCTGAAGCTCGGGGCCGGCGAGGACGTCGCTCAGGTCCGCGCGGTGCGCGAGGCGCTCGGCCCCGCGGCCCAGATCCGGGTCGACGCCAACGCGACCTGGGACCTCGAGACCGCGACTTCGGTTCTCGCCGAGCTCGAGCCGTTGGGAATCCAGCTGGCCGAGCAGCCGGTGGCGACGATGGAGCGGGCCCTCGAGCTGTCGAGGACGACCTCGATCCCCCTCGCCGGCGACGAGAGCGTCGAGACGCCCGACGACGCGCTGCGAGCCGCCCGGACCGGAGCCTTCCGACTGACCGGCGTAAAGCTCTCGAAGGTGGGCGGGCTGGGGGCGGCGTTGAGAATCGCCGGCAACCTGCCGGCCTACACGTCCAGCGCTCTCGACGGACCGGTCGGGATCGCCCTCGGCGCCCGCCTCGCCCAACGGCTCGGCCCGCTTCCCTGGCCGGCCTCCGGCGAGCGCTCGCATGGCCTCGCCACGCAGCGGCTGTTCTCCGAGACCGTCGCCTCGGTCGAGTGCCGGCTCGAGGGCGGTTTCCTGCACGCTCCTCAGGGACCCGGGCTCGGGGTCGAGATCGACGACGTGGCGCTCGACGCGCACCGGCTTTAGCCTGGCCAGAATGGACGCGACCAATGGCAACACGGCGCTCGCCTCGGCCTTCGTCGAGGAGCTGGCGCGCGGCGGCGTCCGCCGGGCGGTGATCTCTCCGGGGTCCCGCTCGACCCCGCTCGCGGTGGCGCTCTGGCGGGAGCCTGGGATCGAGGCGACGGTGATCGTCGACGAGCGCTCGGCCTCCTTCTTCGCGCTCGGCGCCGCGCAGGCGAGCGGCGAGCCGGTGGCCCTGCTCTGCACCTCGGGGACCGCAGCCGCCAATTACCACCCCGCCGTCTGCGAGGCCGACGAGTCGGCGGTGCCCCTGGTCCTGCTGACCGCGGATCGCCCGCCCGAGCTGCGCGGGATCGGGGCCGGCCAGACGATCGATCAGGTCAAGCTCTACGGCTCCTCGGTCCGCTGGTTTTGCGAGGTGGGGACCCACGAGGCCGACGACTCAGGGCTCCTCCACTACCGGGCCACCGCCTGTCGGGCGCTCGCCACCGCCAGGGGAGAGCCGCGCCCCGGCCCCGTCCACCTGAATCTCGCCTGGCGTGAGCCGCTGGCCCCGATCGCGATCGAGGGAGCGGTCACCGCGACCGAGGCGCTGGCCCTGGAGGGCCGCGACGGCCGGCCGCTGACCGCGGTCACCAGGATCGACCTCGAGCCCTCGGCGTTCGTGCTCGACGAGGTCGCCGGCCACATCGGCGACGCGATCGCCGGCATCATCGTCGCCGGCCGCCAGCTCGACCCCGAGCTGCGCGAGCCACTCGCCCACCTGTCCCGCGCCTCGGGCTTTCCGATCCTCGCCGAGCCGACCTCGCAGATGCGATGCGGCCCGCACGACCGCGCCGGGGTGATCTCCGCCTACGACCTGCTGCTGCGCGACGAGCACTTCGCCAACTCGGTGGTCCCGGACCTCGTCCTGCGCTTCGGCGACCTGCCGACGAGCAAGCCGCTGCGCGCCTGGCTCGCCGGGTCGGGCGCGGATCAGATCGTCGTCGACCCCCTGGGCGGCTGGCATGAGCCGACCCGCAGCGCCGCGGCGATCCTGCGAGCCGATCCGACCGAGCTCGCCGCCGGCTGGGCAACCCGGCTCGAGGGCGAGAGCCGCGAGGCCCCCTCCCGCTGGATCGAGGCAGAGGCGGCCGCGCAGGAGGCGCTCGCGGCGGCGCTCGGAAGGGGCGGGCTGAACGAGCCCGCGATCCACCGGGCCCTCGGCGCCGCCCACGCCGACGGCGACCTCGTCTACACAGCCTCGAGCATGCCGATCCGAGACCAGGAGGCTTTTCTCCCGGGCTCCGGGGCCGACGTCCTATTCCTCAGCAACCGCGGGGCCAACGGGATCGACGGCCTGGTCTCCTCGGGGATCGGAGCCGCCGCCGCGTCGGGCAGACCGACCACGATCGTCACCGGAGACCTCGGCCTGCTCCACGACCTCGGCGGCCTCGCCGCGATGCGCGAGGTCGAGACGCCGGTCCGGATCGTCGTCATCGACAACGGCGGCGGCGGGATCTTCCACTTCCTCCCCCAGGCCGAGAGCCTCTCGGAGGACGAGTTCGAGGCGCTGCTCGGCACCCCGCGCGGAGTCGACGCGGCCGGCGCCGCGGCGCTCTTCGGGCTCGCCCACACCCGGGTCGAGGACCTCGGCAAGCTGCCCGAAGCGCTTGCCGCCGGCAGCGGGCTGATCGAGATGACCGTCGAGCGCCACTCGAACGCCGGCCTGCACCGGGACCTGGCCGCCAAGGTCGGCGCGGCGATCACGCCCTGAACGCACGGATCCCTGACCGATAGTGTCGCGCCGGATGAAACCCGGCGAGGCAGGGCGTATCCACTCGATGGACGCACTACGCGCTTCGACGATGCTCCTCCTGGTGCCCGTCCACGCGGCCGCCCTGCTCGCCCTCAACGGCCATCCCGGCGGCTGGTCGGTGGCGATCTTCTGGCTGGTCCACGTGTTCCGCCTGCCGCTCTTCTTTGCGATGTCCGGCTTCTTCCTCGCCTTCCTGCTCGGTCGTAAGGGGATGCGCCAGACGCTTCGCAACCGGACCCTGAGGATCGCCGTGCCGCTCGCGGTCGGGCTGGTCACGGTGGTGCCGTTGTTCTATTGGGCCGGCCAGGCCACCGGCCTGACCCTGACCGGCGGCGACGGGCAATCCGGGGAGGTCAGCCATTTCGCTTTCCAGCTCAGCTACCTCTGGTTCCTCTGGTACTTGCTGATCATCGACGCCTGCGCCTTCCTCGCCTATCTGCTGGCTCCCCGGGCGCTCTCCTTCTGCGGCGAACAGCTCGCCCGTGCCCTGGCCCGTCCGGCGCTCGGCCTCGCCGTCCTCGCTCTGCCCACCGCGTTGATCCTCCTCGCCCAGCCCGAATGGGCGGGCCTTCCGGCCTCGACCGACGGCTACCTCCCCGAACCGGAGGTCCTCGCCTACAACGCGATCTTCTTCGCCCTCGGCGCCTGTCTCTGTGTCCACCGCGAGCTCGTCGCCGCGACCCGCGAGCGGGCCTGGCCGTGGACGGGCGCGGCGATCGCCTCGACCCTGGTCGCCGCGGTGCTCTTCAGCGCCCACAACTCGGCGCTCGGGGACCGGCCAGCGGTCCGGGCGGCGATCGTCGCCGCCGACGCCGTCGCAACCCTGACCTGCCTCTTCGCGCTGATCGGGCTTGCCTCGCGCTACCTCGACAAGCGCCGCCCGCGGCTCCGCTATCTGGCCGACTCCTCCTACTGGATCTACCTCTCCCACATGCCGGCCGTCGTGCTCCTCATCGCCCTGGTCGGCACGACCTCGGCGATCGGAACGGCCCCCGCCTTCCTCATCGTCACCGTCGGTGCGATCGGCTTCTCGCTGCTGACCTATCCGATCTTCGTTCGCTACACGGTGATCGGGCGGGTGCTGAACGGCCGGCGGCGCCGGCCGCAGCGGGAGCCCCCGATGGTCCTCGCCGAGCAGTCAGGTAACTAGCGGCAGCAGCGCCCTGAGCTTGATCTCCGTCTCCTCGAGCTCGGCCTCGGGGTCGGAGCCGGAGACGATGCCCACACCCGCGTAGAGATGGGCGTCGCGGTCGCGGATCAGGCCGCTGCGCAGGGCCACGCAGAACTCGCCGTCCTCGGTCGCGTCCATCCAGCCGACAGGCCCGGCGTACCAGCCGCGGTCCATCTGCTCGAGCTCGGCGATCGCAGCCAGGGCGCGTGGAGCCGGCTCGCCCCCGACCGCCGGGGTCGGATGCATGAGGCCGGCGAGCTCGACGGCCGAGAGCGGTTCGGCCAGCTGGGCGATGACCGGCGTTCCCAGGTGCTGGATGTTGGCGACCTTGATCACCTCCGGCTCCTCCCCCTTTTCGACCCAGACGGCGTGCGGGCGCAGCTTGCGGACGATGCGCTCGGCGACGATCCGGTGCTCGCGACGGTTCTTGTCGCTGCGCAGGAGCTGCTCGCCGAGGTGGTCGTCGACGGCCGGGTCTGAGCTGCGCCGGGTCGAGCCGGCCAGGGCGACGGTAGAGACGCTTGCCCCGGAGCGACGCACGAGGAGCTCCGGGCTGGCGCCGATGAAGGCCGCCTCAGGCGTGCCGACGCAGAAACAGAAGCATGAGGTGAACTGTTCGCGCATCGCGCCGAAGACGGCGGCGGTGTCGTGAGCCGAGGCGGCCGAGACGACGACCTCGCGGGCCAGCACGACCTTGCGCATCTGGCCATCGTCGATCCGCCGGGTCGCCTCGGCGACGGTGGCTTCGAAGTCGGCGGGGGGCCGCACGCTTCGGATCTCGGCCTCGGCGCTCGGATGCGGGTCGAGCATCGGCAGGGCGTCGGAGCGCAGCGCAGACAGGCGGGCCTGGAGTCGATCGCCTACCCCCGCCGCGTCATCGCCCGGCCCGACCACGGCGTTGGCGGTCAGAAACGACCGCCCGTCGTAGCCGCAGAGCGAAAGCTCGGGCAGGGTCAGGGACGCCGGCGGCAGCGAGGACCAGCTCGAGCCGCTGCCGCCGTCGGGGGAGAAGGCGAAGCCTCCGGCCCAGACCGGTCCGGCTCCGGCCGGCAGGCCGGGTGGCTCGTCGAGGATCGCCTCCGCCTTGACGGCGAGGCACTCGCGAGCGACGTCATGGAAGCGCTCGACGCCGCGTGAGACGGCCTCGTGGGCGACGCCGAGCCCGGCGAGGGCGAAACCGCGGTCCGGCTCCTCCCAGCAGAACCAGCGGTCGGAGGCGAGGCGCGAGGCAAAGACGGCCGCGCAGGGGTCCCCGATCTCGACTTCGACGGTGGCGCTGACGAGCCGACGTCGCCTCTGTGCCGTGGCCTCGGTGAGGCCGTCGGTGAGTCGCCCGAGGAGCTCTTTACTCGCTGCCGCGAGCAATCGCGATCTCGCCGGTGCGGACCATCTCGACCAGGCCGTGGGGCCTGACCATGCGCTCGAAGGCCTCGATCTTGTCGGCGGAGCCGGTCACCTCGATCGTCATCGTCCGCCGCGCGACGTCGACGATCTTGCCGCGGAAGATCTCGGCGAACTGGATGATCTCGGCGCGGTTCTCCACGGCGGCCGAGACTTTGAACATCGCCATCTCGCGGGCGACGGTCTCGTCCGGCTCCATGTCGCGGATTTTCAGGACGTTGACGAGCTTGTGAAGCTGCTTGGTCACCTGGTCGATCGGGTGGATCGCGCCGTCGAGGGTCAGGGTGACCCGGGAGATGCTGGGGTCGTCCGTGGGGCCGACCGCGAGCGTGTCGATGTTGAAGCCGCGCCGCGAGAAGAGCCCCGCGATCCGCGCCAAAACCCCGGGCTTGTTCTCGACCAGGATCGAGAGGATGTGCTTGCGGCCGCTGAGCTGGCCGGGCACGTGGAGGTCCTCGAGCCGGACCATCTGCGGGGTCCCGGCCTCCATCAGCGCACCGCCTTCGGCGCCTCGACCATGTCGCGGGCGGCCTGGCCCGGCGGGATCATCGGGTAGCAGTTCTCCTCCTGGGCGACGCGAACGTCGAGCAGCACCGGGCCGTCGGCGGCAAGCGCCTCGGCCATCGCCCCCTCGAGCTCGTCGGAGTTGTCGCAGCGCATGCCGGTCGCACCGAAGGCCTCGGCGAGCTTTACCCAGTCGGGGCTGGCGCCCATCTCCACCGAGCTGTAGCGGCGGTCCCAGAAGAGCTCCTGCCACTGGCGGACCATGCCCATGTAGCCGTTGTTCATCAGGAAGATCTTCACCGGAATCTCCTCGGTGACGCAGGTCGCGATCTCCTGGACGTTCATGATCAGGCTGCCGTCGCCGGCGACGCAGACGACGGTCTCGTCGGGGCAGGCGACCTTGGCGCCGACCGCCGCCGGCAGGCCGAAGCCCATCGTCCCCAGGCCGCCGGAGTTGATCCAGTGGCGGGGCTTCTCGAAGCCGTAGTACTGGGCGGTCCACATCTGGTGCTGGCCGACGTCGGAGGTGATGATCGCGTCGCCGCCGGTAGCCCGGTGCAGCACCTCGATCATGAACTGCGGCTTGATCTCGCCGTCCTTGCCCGGCTCGTAATAGAGCGGGTGCTCCTCCTGCCAGGCGCGCAGCTGCTTCCACCAGGCGTCGAGCCGCGAGGGGTCGGTCTGCAGCGCCCGGTACTCCTCGGTCAGCTTCGGCAGAACCTTCTTCACGTCGCCGACGATCGGGATGTGGGCGCCGATGTTCTTCGAGATCTCCGCCGGGTCGATGTCGATGTGGATGAATTTCGCGTTGGGGGCGAACTCGTCGAGCTTGCCGGTGATCCGGTCGTCGAAGCGGGCCCCGATCGCAACGATCAGATCGGCCTGGTCCATCGCCCAGTTGGCGGTCACGGTGCCGTGCATTCCGAGCATTCCCAGCCACTGGTCGCCGGAGGCCGGATAGGAGCCCAGCCCCATCAGGGTAGAAGTCACCGGGAAGAGATCGGCGGCGGCCAGCGCTCGCAGCTCCTCGGAGGCGTTGCCGTTGATCACGCCGCCGCCCGTGTAGAGGACGGGGCGCTTCGCGTTGGCAAGGGCTTTGGCGGCGATCCGGACCTGCTTGATGTTGCCGTCGGTGGAAGGCTTGTACCCGGCCAGGTCGACCGGCTCTTCGCGCGGCTCGTATTCGATCTCGGCGCGCGAGTGATCGGTGGGGATATCGAGCAGGACCGGCCCCGGCCGCCCGGTCGAGGCGACGTGGAAGGCCTCGTGGACGTAGTCGGGGATCTGGCGCGGGTCGGTGACCTGGAAGGAGTGCTTGACGAAGGGCAGGGTGGCGCCGAGGATGTCGGCCTCCTGGAAGCCGTCGGTGCCGATCAGGTCGGTTCGGACCTGGCCGGTGATGAAGACGGTCGGCACCGAATCCATCATCGCGTCGGCGATCGCCGTGATCAGGTTGGTCGCGCCGGGGCCCGAGGTGGCGAAGGCGACGCCGACCTTGCCGGAGGCCTTCGCGTAGCCCTCGGCAGCGTGCCCGCCGCCCTGCTCGTGGCGAACCTGCACGTGGCGGAAGCCGGCGTCGACGAGGGCATCGTAGGTCGGCAGGTTGGCCCCGCCGGGGATGCCGAAGATGTCGGTGACACCCTCGGCTTTGAGGCTCTCCATCAGTGCGTCCGCGGCTCTCATAGGTTCCGCGATCGTAGCAGCGGGACTACGCCTGGCCGGCAGGCGATTTGGCCGGGTTCCAGCGGGTTTGCGGGGCGATGTGGCCCTCGATCACGCGGTCCTTGTGGCGCTCGATGATGCCCAGCATCGACTCGACCAGCTCCTCCCCGAGGAGCCTCGGCTCGAGGCCCAGGTCGAGCAGCTTGGTGTGGGTCGCGTTGTAGTAGTGCTCCTCTTTCTCGACCCGCGGGTTCTCGCAGTGCTGGATCTCGACCGAATAGCCGTGGTGCTCACCGGCCTGCTTGACCAGGTTGGCGAGATCGATCACCGAGAACTGCTCGGTGAACTGGTTGAAGACCCGGAACTCGCCACCGTCGGCCGGATTGGCGACGGCGAGCTCGACGCACTCGATCGTGTCGCGGATGTTGAGGAAGCCGCGGGTCTGGCCGCCGCTGCCGTAGACCGTCAGCGGATGGCCGATCACGGCCTGCAGACAGAAGCGGTTGAGCACGGTGCCGAAGACCTCGTCGTAGTCGAAGCGGGTGAGGAGGCGCTCGTCGGCGGCGGTCTCCTCGGTCTCGATCCCGTAGACGACCCCCTGGTTGAGGTCGGTGGCGCGCAGGCCCCAGGTCCGGCAGGCGAAGTGGATGTTGGTCGAGTCGTGGACCTTCGAGCAGTGATAGAGCGAGGCCGGCAACTTCGGGAACGGCAGGGTGTCGGTCCGCCCCTTGTGCTCGATCTCGATGTAGCCCTCCTCGATATCGATGTTGGGCTGGCCGTACTCGCCCATCGTCCCGAGCTTGACCAAATGGCACTCGGGAACGTGATCGCGGATCGCGAAGAGCAGGTTGAGGTTGCCGATCACGTTGCCGAACTGCGTCTCGACCGCCTGCTCGCGGGAGGCCATCGAATAGGGCGCCGATGACTGCTGGCCGTAGTGGACGATCGCCTCCGGCCGGGTCTCGGCGACGACCCCTTCGATGAAGTCGCCGTCCTCGAGCGAGCCGATGTAGCTGCGGATCGGCGCGCCGCCGGTCTCCTCCCAGGCGGCGAGCCGCTGCTCGAGGTCGAGGATCGGGGTCAGCGAGTCGCTGCCGACCCCGTCGACCCAGCGACGACGCACGAAGTTGTCCACGACGGCCACCTCGTGGCCGCGAGCGGAGAACCTGAGGGCCGTGGGCCACCCGAGGTAGCCGTCGCCACCGAGGATCAGAACGCGCATAGGGTGCGGCAGAGTACCGGAGAGGGGCGGCGTCGAGGCGGCGTCCCGGGCTTACACTCCCGCCGTGACGGAGCGCTTCCAGAAGGCCTGTGGGGGCGGCGGTCGGGCGCTCCTCGTCCTCGCCGTGTGCCTGGTCGGGCTCGGGCTCCGCCTCGACTACGCGATCCGGGCCCCCGACGCGCCGGTCGACGACGCCCGGGCCTACTCGCGGATCGCCGGCGCCCTCTACCGCGGGGAGGGCTTCACCCAGGGAGAGGGCCCCGCCTACAGGCACCTCCAGGACGCCTCCAACTACTCCCCCGGCCTGCCGCTGCTCGCCGCCGCCGTCTACGAGGCGCGGCACGCCGAAGACGAGGAGGCGGCGCGGATCGTCCTCGCCCTGCTCAGCTCGCTGGCCGTTCCGCTCGCCTTCGCCCTCGGCCGGCGGCTCGGCGGCCCGAACGCCGGCTTGATCGCGATCGTGCCGGCGGCGGTCTACCCGGCGCTGCTCGAGTACAGCGGCATGCTGATGACCGAGCCGCTCGGCACCACGGTCCTCGCCGGCCTCTGCCTCTCCTTCCTCTGGGCCTGTGATGGGCGCGGGCGTCGGCCCTGGCCCTGGGCCGTGACCGGGCTCCTGACCGGGGCGCTGGCGATGCTGCGACCCGAGTACGCGGTGCTGATCGTCCTGCTGCCGGCGCTCGCCGCCTGGCGTCTCCTGCACACCGGAGACGGCGGCCCGCGGCGGGCGGCGCTGCTCGGCCCGGCCCTGGCGCTCGGCTGCGCCTGCCTCGTGATCCTGCCCTGGACGATCCGCAACTTCGTCGTCTTCGACCGGCTCGTGCCGATCTCGACCGGTGGCGGCCAGGTCCTCTACGAGGGCAGCTACCTCCCCGCCGGGCCCGACCCCGAACGGATCGGGCCGGTGCTGCTCGAACGCCACCCCTGGATCCGCGCCGAGCTCGGCCCCCTGCCCGGGCCGATCTACCGCGGGCAGGCGGTAGCCCTGATCGCCGAACGCCGCCATCCGGGCGAGGACACCGACACGGCCCTGCGCGGCATGGCGGTCGACGCCTACGACCACGCCCTCACCCACGAACCCCTGAGATTGACCGGCTTCGTCGCCGGCAAGGCCTGGCTCGCCTGGACCGGCCCCGCGCGCGGGGTGATGAGCTGGCCGCTGTGGCGAGCACTCCAGATCCTGCTGCTGATCGCCGCGGCGATCGGCCTCGTGATCGGCCTGCTGCGGCGGCTGCCCGACGCTGTCCTCTACGCGACGATCTTTGCCGTCGTCACGGTGATCCAGATGACCTTCATCGCCTCCCCCCGGCGCACCCTGATCCTCGTCCCCGAGCTTTCCGCCCTTGCGGGTTTCGGTGTCACCTGGCTCCTGTCTGGCGCCTTTTTCGGCTCCTGGACGAATAAGGCGCCAGGGCCGGGATAGCCTGCGCCCGTGAAATCGATGACAGCCTGGGTCAGCGGGCTCCCTGAGCGCCATGGGCGCACGACGCTGATCCTGCTCGCGGCCATCCTCGTGCTCGGCTTCGGGCTGCGCGCCTACCGGGTGGTCGAGCCGTTGGCGGAGCCCGGCGACGATGCCCACGCCTACTACGCCCTCTCCAAGGCGCTCTACGTCGAAGGCAGCTACGGCGGGCCCGAATTCGAAGACTCGAGCGATTGGTCGCCCGGTGCCCCGCTCCTCTACTCCGCCGCCTTCTACGCGACCGGCGGCGCCCGGGAAGGGACAGCCCGGATCGTCGAGATGCTGCTCGGCCTGGCGACGATCGTCGTCGCCTATCTCCTCGGCCGCCGGATCGCGGGCGGATCGGCGGCGGCCGGGCTACTAGCCGCGCTCGGCGTCGCCGCATACCCGCCGTTCATCCACTCGGTGGGAGCCCTTTACTCGGAGCCACCGGCGATGTTCACCCTGTCGGCGGCCGTCCTCGCCTTTTTGTGGGCCGAGGGCAAGCCGCGTCCGGGGGCCGCTTGGCTGCTACCAGGATTACTTTTCGGGTTGACGGCCCTGGCACGGCCGGAGTATCTGATCGTCGGGATCGCCTTCGGCGTCTATGCGCTGGTGATTGTCTGGCGTTCGTCGGGCTGGAGGCCGAGCTTCGCGGCGGTCGGCCTTTTCGCCCTCGCCTTTCTGCTGCCGATCGTGCCCTGGGCGATCCGCAACCAGGTGGTCCTGCATCGCACCGTGCCGATCTCGACCGGCGGGGGCAAGGCGCTCTATGTCGGCACCTACCTTCCCGCCGACGGCGACTACCAGCGGGTCAAGGCGCTGCTCGTGCAGCGATATCAGCACCGAGACCTCGAACCGGGCTCAGAAGCCCTCGACGAGGTCGATCCGACGCCTCTATTCGACCGCGTCGCCTCGCGCCATCCCGACCTGCCGCGCGACTCCGCCCTGGGCAAGGTCGGCAAGGAAGACTTCTCCGACTACTTCGGGGAAGACCCGGTCGGCTACGTCGAAATGACGGTCCGCAAGGTCGGGCGGATGTGGAGCGGCGGGGTCGGCGAAGCAATGAGCTCGACCGCCGGCCGGATCGTTCAGGTGGCGATCGTCCTCCTCGCCCTGGCCGCCCTGGTGGCGCTCGCGTTCCGTCGTTGGTGGTGGGAGCTGGTCGCGATGGCGACCCCGATCGCGCTCGTCACCGCCGTCGGCGCGGTGTCCCTGGCGGCGACCCGGCGCAACGAGGTGCTGATGACACTTGTGTTTCCGCTTGCCGGTGCGGCCCTGGCATGGGCCGGAGGGGCCCTATCCTCCTCGGACTCATGGTCCTCCCGCAGGCGGGAATCTTCCCAGCCGAACTGACCGCGCTTCGCTCCCTCGGCCTGATCGCGGCGGTGGCGCTGATCGCCTACGCCGTGGCGCGGCGCCGTTCGCTTCGCAATGTCGACGTCGTCATCCTCTTCCTCTGCGGGATCGGCCTGGCGCTCGTCTCGGGGACGGAAATCACCGACAAGCTGCTCTCGGCCTTCTCCTTCGAGAAGGGCAACGGCGGCCGCATCCTCGGGCTCGCGGTCTTCGCGATCTTCATCCTCTTCCTGCTGATCCTGCGGGCGCTGTCGCAGACGGCCCGAAACGGCCGCCAGCTTTCGGCGGCGCTCGAGGGACTGGCCTGGGAGGAGTTCCGCCAGGCCGGGCTGCCGGAGCGCTTCAAGGGCAAGGTCGCGGTCGTCATCCCCGCCTACAACGAGGCCGACAACATCGGCTTCGTCCTCGATCGGATGCCAGCCGAGGTCTGTGGCCTGCCGATCCAGACCCTGGTGATCGACGACGGCTCCCGTGACGGCACCGGTGACGTCGCCGCCGAGCACGGCTCGCCCGTCGCCCGGCACGTGACGAATCGCGGTGGCGGCGCGGCGCTGCGGACGGGCTACAGGCTGATGGTCGAATCGGGTGCCGAGATCGTCGTCACCCTCGACGCCGACGGCCAGCACCTGCCTTCGGAGATGGACCGCCTGGTGGCGCCGATTCTCGCCGGCGAGGTCGACATGGCCCACGGCTCGCGGGTGCTCGGCCACGCCGACCGAAACCACTTCGCCCGTGAGCTCGGCATCGTCTTCTTCAACCGCCTGGTCTCGCTGATCACGAGGACCCACGTCACCGACTGCTCCAATGGCTACCGGGCGGTTCGCACGACGGTCCTGCCCCAACTCGTCCTGCGGCAGGAGCAGTTCCACACTTCCGAGTTCATGATCGAGGCGATCAAGCGAGGCATCCCCGCCAAGGAGGTCCCGATCACCGTCGAGCAGCGCCTTCACGGCAGTTCGAAGAAGCCGGCCGTGTTCCGGTACGGGGTCGGCTTCGCCAACGCCATCGTCCGCACCTGGCTGCGCTGAAGCGCTAGCCGAGCGAGAGCCGGGAGGAGCCCCCTCGGGTCCTGCCATCGCTGGTTTCGTAGTGCGCCCTGAAGGTCGACGGGTGACGAGCCCTGACCCTGAAGGTCGCGGAGCAATCGTCACCGACCAACCTTGATCCATGCGGGCGGCCACCACGGATGAGGCTGATCCGGTCGTTCAGCTGTGGCCGGCAACCAACGGCCTCGGCCTGGATTCTGAACCGACCGTCGGCCCCGGCCCTCGACGCCGTGAGCCTGACCTTGACCCGGATCGCCGCAGGCTCCGGCAGGGCGTCTTCGTATTGGCCCGGCGAGGGGCCGTCGCCGGGGGTTACTTCTTTTGGCGGTGGCGGCATCACCACCACCCGGCCGCAGGACGGTTCGAAGTCGCCGACCAATCGGTAGACCATGTCGTCGCTGGAGGCGACGTAGAGACGGTGACAGGCGTCTTCGCCGAAGGAGACCGGCGAGCCGACCGGTTTGCCGGAGGGGGTCGGGATGTCCTCCTCCCGATCGCCCTGGGCGGCCCCGAGGCCGTCGGCCGGCGGCACCAGGGAGCGGATCCCGCCGCTGCAGAAGTCCGAGTAGATGTAGCGCCCGTAGAGGGCGCCGAGCGAGTGGTCGCGGACCACATAGCCGCCGGTGATCGAGCAGCCGCTGAAGCCGCCGCCTTCGGGTTTGGCGTGCGGGTAGTCGAGGATCGGTTCGGTGAAGCCGCCGGCGCCGAGACAGCTATCGCCGGGACTGCCATAGGCAAAGAATCCCTCGCGGCAGTTCCATCCGTAGTTGCGCCCACCGCCACCGACGCCGCCGGCTTCGCTCCTGGCGAAATCGACCTCCTCGTGCTGATTCTGGCCGACATCGCCGATCACCATGTCGCCGGTCAGCGAATCGAACGAGAAGCGCCAGGGATTGCGCAGGCCGTAGGCCCAGACCTCGGGGCGCGCATCCGGGTCGCCGACGAAGGGATTTCCGGCGGGCACCGTGTAGGCAGGTTCGGCGCCGGGGTGAGGGTCGATCCGGAGGATCTTGCCGAGCAGCACTTCCTTGTTCTGGGCGTTTTCTTCGGGATCGCCGCCACTGCCGCCGTCGCCGGCCGAGATGTACAGGTGGCCGTCGGGGCCGAACTCGAGCTGGCCGCCGTTGTGATTTTCATTCGTCGAGTGCGGCCAGGTGATGATCGGCCGGCGGGTGATCGCCCCCGGCTCGCCCGGGGGCACCGTGAAGGCATCGACGTGCAGGTCGCCGTCGTCGCCACCGGCGGCGGGGGTCCCCGTGTAGGCCGCATAGAAGAGGCCGGTCGAGTCGAAGTCCGGCGGCAGCGCGATCGAGAGCAGGCCGCGCTCGCTGTTGCAGCACTCGACCAGGGCGCTGATGTCCGCGTAGAGGTTCTTCTGTCCATTGGCGTATTCCTCGACCTTGCCTTCGCGCTCGACCACGAAGAGGCGGTTGCCGTCGGCCGGGTCGGAGGTGATGAAGATCGGCTGCGCGAATTCGGCGACCGGCTGCAGGCTGACCGCTCGCGCCGTGCCGCCGAGAGCGGCGACTGCCAAGGCGACGACCGCCAGGAGGAGTGCGACCCGGCGGGTCAGCGGACCCCAGGATGGCGGACGGCCGCCGGATCGGGGAGATAGAGATCGGTGCCGCAGCGTGGGCAGACCTGGACGTAGAGCTTCAGGGCCTTCTGGCAGTTCGGACATTGGCGTTCCGGTTCGTCCTTCTCTCGGCGGTAGAGGATCACTGCTGCCAGACCCAGTATCGGCAGCATCGCGCCGATCAATAGCCAGAGCCAAAAAGAGCTGCCCTTGGCGCGGCCGATGATCGCGGTGGCTAGTCCGAAGCTGAATGCGATGAGGGGGTACTCGAATCCCACACATCCATTGTCGCGCCTAGGCGCTCCGGATGGCCGATCGTCCCGACCTCGGCAAGGTCACGGCGGAAGGGAAGGCTCGAGGTCCAATCGATCACCGCTCGCGCCTTGCGGGCCGCGCCCGGGATCTGGCTCATATGGTAGGTCCGCGCCATCCACCAGGCGGGGAAGCCACGGAACGTCCGGCCGCCCACCCGGCCCACCGCCTTGTATCGGCCGAGGTTGACGAATGAGGCGTTGCCCCGATATTCGAAGGGCGCGGCGCTGCCGACCCCGAGCTCGGCGGCGATATTGCGGGCCGCGACCGGGCCCTGGCGGACCGCGTTCTGCGCCGTCGGCGGGTAGTCGCCGCCGTCCGGGCGAGGAGCCGCGGCGCAATCGCCGATCGCCCAGACCGAATCCATCCCCTGCACGCGCAGGTGATCGTCGACCGGCACCCGGCCGCGATCGTCGAGCGGCACGGAGAGGCGCTTGAGGGCCGGGTTCGGGGCGACCCCGGCGGTCCAGACCACGGTCCGGGTCGCGAGCTTCTCGCCGGTGGAGATCGTCGCCGAGTCGGCGCGCACCTCGTCCAGGGTCGTGCCGAGACGGATGTCGATGCCGCGGCCGCGGAGCTCGCGCAGCGCGTAGTCGGCGAGCTCGGCGTCGATCTCCGGCAGGACCCGGTCGGCGGCCTCGACCAACACCCAGCGCATTCCGTGCAGGCGCGCGCGGGGGTAGCTCTCCATCGCATCGGCGGCAAAGTCCTGGAGCTCGGCGAGCGCCTCGAGGCCGGCGTAGCCGCCGCCGACGAAGACGTAGGTGAGAAGTTCGTCGCGCCGGCGGGGATCGTCGGTCGCGTTGGCCGCCTCGAGGGTCTCGACCACGTGATTGCGCAGCCAGATCGCGTCGGCGAGGCTCTTGAAGCCGATCGCATGCTCTTCGAGCCCGGGAATCGGCAGCACCCGAGAGACCGAGCCGAGTGCGAGCAGGAGCTGGTCGTAGGGAAGCTCCTCGGCTTCGCCTTCGCGGTTGCGCACCGTGACGCGGCGGGCGCCGGGGTCGTGGGACTCGATCGAGCCGAGCCGCAGATAGGTGCGGTCGAGGATCTCCCGCAGGGGCGTCACCACATGGCGCGGCTCTAGCGTCCCGGCTGCCGCCTCCGGCAGGAACGGCGTGTAAAGCATGAAGTTGACGTCGTTGACGAGCTGCAGGCGGGCCGCCTGCTTGGGCATCACCCGCTCGAGCTCACGGGCCGCCATCGCTCCGCCAAATCCACCACCGGCGATCACGACGTTCCAGGCCATGACCCCACCGTAGCACTTTGTAACAACGTGTCACAAAGTACTAACTCCCCCGGCTAACCGCCCAGCTTCTCCTCGATCAGGCGATTGACCTCGCCGCCGTCGGCCCGGCCCTTGGTCTCCTTCATCACCGCGCCGACGATCACGCCTATGGCCTTTCCGTTGCCCGCCTTGATCTGCTCTGCGGCGTCCGGGTTCGCCTCGACGGCGGCGGCGACGATTCCCTCCAGCTCCCCGCCCTCGGACGACATCGCCGCCAACCCCTCGCGCTCGACGATCTCCTCCGGGTCTCCGCCCTCGGCGACGAGGGTGGCGAGCACCGTCTTGGCGTTGCCGTGTGAGACCTTCTTCGCGCCGACCAGGTCGACCAGGGCGGCCAGGGCATCGGCGCCCACCTTCGAGCCCGAGGGGCTCTCCTCTCCCCCGGCCTGGCGCAGCGCCGCCGCAAGCTCGCCGGTCACCCAGTTGGCGACGACTTTGGGCTCGGCGTCGGTCTCCGCGGCGGCACGCTCGAAGTAATCGGCGGTCTCCGGCTCGGCGGCGAGCAGCGCCGCTGTGTCGGGCGCCAGGCCGAGCTCGCCGGCGTAGCGCTCGGCGCGGGCCTCGGGCAGCTCGGGGAGGGAGTCGCGGGCTTCCTGGATCATCTCCGCGGTCGGCGCCAGCGGCACCAGGTCCGGCTCGGGGAAGTAGCGGTAGTCATGCGCCTCCTCCTTCGACCGAAGCGAGGTGAGCGAGCCGTCGCCCGGGTCGAAATGGAGGGTCTCCTGCTCGACCGCCCCACCCGCCGCGACCAGCCGGCGCTGGCGCTCGATCTCGGCCTCGACACCGCGCTCGAGGAAGCGAAAGCTGTTCATGTTCTTCAGCTCGGTCTTGGTACCGAGCCCCTCGGAGCCGACCGGCCGGACGGAGACGTTGGCGTCCACCCGGAGACTGCCCTCCTCCATGCTGACGTCGGAGACGCCGAGCTGGCGGACCGTCTCGCGCAGCAGGCGCGCCCAGTCGGCAGCGGCTTTCGCCGAGCGCAGGTCCGGCTCGGTGACGATCTCGACCAGCGGCGTCCCGCCCCGATTGAAATCGACAAGCGAGGCGCCCGAGCCGTGGATGCGGCCCGACTCGCCGACGTGGATCATCTTCGCCGCGTCCTCCTCGAGGTGGGCGCGGTGGATGCGGACCTCGCCGAGTCGCCCCCCGGAGCAGATCGGGATGTCGTACTGGCTGATTTGGTAGGCCTTCGGGCTGTCGGGATAGAAGTAGTTCTTGCGGTGGAAGATCGAGCGCGGCGCCACCTCGCAGCCGAGCGCGGCGCCGATCTTCAGCGCGTAGAAGATCGCCTTCTCATTCGGCACCGGGAGGACCCCCGGGTGGGCCAGGCAGACCGGACAGGTGTGGACGTTGGGCTCGTCTCCGAAGGAGAGCTCGCAGCCGCAGAACATCTTCGTCCTGGTCGCCAGCTGGACGTGGATCTCGAGGCCGATCACCGGTTCCAGCTCAGCCATCGCCGTCCCCTTTGCGCCAGGGAATCGGCGCGGTCGGGTCGGCGTTGAAGCCGATCGACTGCTCGAGCGCGAAGGCGGCCTCGAGCAGGCCCTGCTCGGCGAAGGCCGGGGCCGCGATCTGGAATCCGACCGGGAGGCGCTCGCCGCCGCCCTCCGGCTCGGCCAGCCCGGCGGGGATCGAGATCGCCGGGATTCCGGCCAGCGGCATCGGCACAGTGAAGAAGTCGTTCATGTACATCTCGAGCGGGTCGGCCGTCTTCTCACCGAGGCCGAAGGCGACCGACGGCGAGGTCGGGGTGACGACGAGGTCGCAGCTGCGAAAGGCGGCGTCGAAGTCGCCGGCGATCTTGGTCCGCACTTTCTGCGCCTGCCCGTAGTAGGCGTCGTAGTAGCCGGATGAGAGCGCGTAGGTGCCGAGCATGATCCGGCGCTTGACCTCGTCGCCGAAGCCCTCGGCGCGCGTCTTCTCGTACATCTCGATCAGGTCCCCGGCGCCCTCGGCCCGCATCCCGTAGCGCACGCCGTCATAGCGCGCGAGGTTGGACGAGGCCTCGGCGGGGGCGATCACGTAGTAGGCGGAGATCCCATGCTCGGCGTGAGGGAGGGCGACGTCGGTGACGATCTCGCCACCGAGCGCCTCGATCCGCTCGAGGGTCGCTTCGAAGACGGACCGCACGCCAGGCTCCATCTGGGCCCCCTCCAGCTCGACCGGGACCCCGAAGCGCAGCCCCTTCAGGTCCTCACGGGTCGGAACCTGGATCCCGCCCTCGATCCCGACCGAGGTCGAGTCGCAGGGGTCGGCGCCCTCCATCGCCGCGAGCAACAGGGCCGAGTCGGTCACCGTGCGGGTCAACGGCCCGCACTGGTCGAGCGAGGAGGCGAAGGCGATCATCCCGTAGCGCGAGATCGAGCCATAGGTCGGCTTCAGGCCGACCACGCCGCAGAGCGCCGCGGGCTGGCGGATCGAGCCGCCGGTGTCGGTGCCGATCGCGCAGGGCGCCAGCCCGGCGGCGACGACCGCGGCCGAGCCGCCGGAGGACCCGCCGGGGACACGACCTCGGTCCCAGGGGTTGAGAACCGGGCCGTAGGCGGAGTTCTCGTTGGAGGAGCCCATCGCGAACTCGTCCATGTTGGTCTTGCCGAGCACCGCGGCGCCCGCCTCGCGGAGGCGCCGCACCGCAGCTGCCGTGTAGGGCGGCCTGTAGCCCTTGAGGATCCGCGAGCCCGCCGTCGTCGGAATGCCCTCCGCGCAGAAGATGTCCTTGACCGCAATCGGGACGCCGGCGAGCGACCCCTCGGTGGCCCCGATCGGCTCCTCGGCCCGCCAGAGGTAGGCGTTCAGCTCATCGCCGGCGGCCGCTTCCCGCCAGGCCTCGCCGTATTCGGCCGGGGAGAGCTCGCCGGAGGAGATCCGCGCGGCGGCCTCGGCCACCGTCAGTGCGAGCAGCTCGGCGCTCATCGGGCCTGGGGCGAAGGGACCCGGAAGGCGCCGTCGGCCGGGTCGGGCGCCGACTCGAGCACCGTCTCCTTGGGCCAGCTCGGGCGCGGCTCGTCGGGCCGCAGGACGTTCTCGAGCTCGACCACGTGCGAGGTCGGCTCGACCCCCTCCAGATCGAGGCCGGCGATCCGATCGACGTGCTCGAGGATTCCGGAGAGCTCCCCCGTCATCCGCTCGACCTCGTCGTCGTCGAGTCGCAGGCGGGCCAGCCTGGCAACGTGGAGAACCTGGTCGCGATCGATCACGGCGCTGATTCTAGGCTCGCGCAGAGGTCGGGGCGGCGCGGCGTTACGGCGCGGTGACGGTGTTCGAGCGGGCCGCGAGGCATTCCACCGGCCGACTGGGCAGGTGGTACCGGGATACTTCCGCGTAGACGCGGGCGCCGTGAAGAGCGCGGGTCGACTTCATGTGCCATTCGCCGCCGTACGGGGGGATCCGGGCGATGACCTTGTCCTTGCCGGGGATCGCCCTCACCACACGGATCGTGCTCGAATCGCAGAACTCGCTGGGCGCGTCCGTCGCGATCGCGCCATCGAGCCTGCCGGCCGCGCTGTCGACGGCGATCGTCAGCGTGACCGGGTAGACATGGGTCGCCTCGCCCGACGCCGGCGGGACCGTGCCGAGCGCCGTCGCGACGAGCACCGTGAACAACGCGATCTGGCTGCGCCTCCCCATCGACCCCAACGTAGCACCGGTCGAGCGATCCTTCGCGATCGGAAAAGCGGACTGGCTGCCTGGCCAGTTATTGTTGCCGCCGATGCGGGGAGAGAAAGCCGAGAGCTTCGCCGTTCTCAGCCTGCGGCTGCTGGCAGTCAGCTTCGCGGTCGTCGGGATCCTCTTCATCGCGGTGCCGAACGGTGTGCTCGACGTGATCTCCGACCTCGGCGACGATCTCGGGGGCTTCACGCGGGCGCCGCACGGGTCCGAGCAGCTCTGGCTCGCCCTCGGCTTCTCCTACATGGTCGTGATCACCGGGATCTGCCTGCTCGCCCAGTCCGACGTGGTCCGCTACCGGGCGCTGCTGCTCGTCCTCGCCGCCGGCAAGACCGCCTCCTCCCTGGCGGCGCTCGGCTTCTACGTGTTCGACGAACAGGTCTTCATCTACCTCCTCAACTTCCTCGTCGACGGCTCGCTGGTGATCGTCGCCCTCTGGCTCTGGTCGCTGATCGGTCGCATCGACCGCAGGCCCGCGCCGGGCTGAAGGAGCGCGCCGGGGCTCTCCGCCGCCGAGCAGCGCACCCTGAGCGCGATCTGCGAGGCGATGGGCCCCGGCATCGACGGCCTGCCGGCCGCCGAGCGTGACGTCGACGTCTCGGGGCCGGTCGCCGAGTTCCTCAAATCGGTCTCACCTCGGGTCCTGACCCGGATCAAGCTCGGCCTGCGCGCTTTCGAGTGGCTGCCGTTCCCGTGGCGCTTCAGCCACCTCGACATCAGCGCCCGCGACGATTTCCTGCGCCGCATGGAGGGCTCCTCGTTCCGCCTCCACCACGAGCTGCTGCTGATGGCGAAGATCTTCGCGACCCTCGGGTACGCGGTCGAGCCCGCGGTCGAGGAGCGGATCGGCATCGAGATCAGCTGCCGGCTCGCCGACGGCAGCCTGCCCGAGCCCTCCGGCGGCCTCGGCGACACGGCTCCGCAGGGCGAGGGTGAGGAATGCGACGTCGCGATCATCGGCTCCGGGGCCGGTGGTGCGGCTGCGGCCGCCGCGTTGGCCGAGGCGGGCCTCGATGTGCTGGTGCTCGAGGCCGGCGGCGACCACGACCGCGACTCCTATCCGGAGGGGCGTCTCGACGCGATCGCGACCCTCTACCGGGACGCCGGACTGACGATCGCCGAAGGCAATCCTCCGATTCCGGTCCCGGTCGCCCGCACCGTCGGCGGCACGACGGTGATCAACTCGGGCACCTGCTTCCGCGCGCCCGACCCAGTCCTCGACAACTGGCGCGACGAGCACGGGATCGGCTGGGCACGCGACCTCGACCCCTACTTCGTCGAGGCCGAGGAGTTCCTCCGGGTCACCCGGCTCGACCCCGAGACGATGGGTCGCAACGGCCAGTTGGCGATGGAAGGCGCCGCGGCGCTCGGCGTCTCGGGCGGCCCGATCTCACGGAACGCGGGCAACTGCGTCCAGTGCAGCTCCTGCCCGTTCGGCTGCGAGATCGACGCCAAGCGCGGCATGCACGTCAGCTACCTGCCGCGGGCCGTCGCCTCCGGCGCAAGGGTCCGCGCCGGGGTCGAAGCGCGCAGGCTGATCCTCGAGGACGGCCGTGCGATCGGGGTCGAGTGCATCGCCGGAACCAACGGCGCCGGCGCTCCGTACACGGTCCGGGCACGGCGGGCGACGATCGTCGCCGGCGGCGCCTTCGGCACTCCCGAGCTGCTGATGCGCTCCGGCGTCGGCGGCTCCCAGCTCGGCCGCAACCTCCACATCCACCCCGCCTGCTGGGTCGGCGCCCGCTACGAGGAGGAGGTCCGTGGCTGGGACGGCGTCATGCAGAGCTATTACATCGACGAGTGGGAGGAGACGGAGCGGATCCTGCTCGAGGCGACCTTCACCCCCCTCGCCTTCGGCGGCGCCTGGCTGAAGGGGGCCGGCCGCGAGCACCAGGAATCGATGCTCGACTTCGGGCACATCGGCTCGATCGGGGTGCAGCTTGCCGACCACTCGGCAGGCCGGGTCGGGCTGCTCGGCAACGGCTCGCTGAAGGCGCGCTACCGCCTCACCGATGACGATGCGCAACGCCTCGTCTTCGGCATCGCCCGGGCCGCCGAGATCCATTTCGCCGCAGGCGCCACCGAGGTCTACCCGAACATCCCGCGGGCCGGGGCGCTGCGGCCGGGGCGGGTCGCCGACTTCGAGAGGACCCGCTTCCGGCCCTCGGAGCTGCGGCTCGAGGCCTTTCACCCGATGGGGACCGCCCGGATCTCCTCCGCGGGCGGCGTCTGCGATTCGCGCGGCGCCGTCAACGGGGTCGAGAACCTCTACGTCGCCGACGCATCGCTGTTCCCGAGCGCCGTCCACGTCAACCCGATGATGACGATCATCGCCTTCGCCAAGCAGGTCGCCGCCGGGATCGCCGAGGCGACCCCGGCCTGAGGCTCAGGCCGCCGGCGGCGGGGGTGGCGGCGGTGGAGGTGGTTGCTGTCCCTCCGGGGGCGGCTGATGCGCCGGCGGGGGTGGCGGCGGAGGAGGAGGTTGGTGCGCCGGGGGCTGTGCCGGCGGGGGCGCCTGTCCCGGCGGGGGCGCCTGGTAGCCCTGCGGCGGGGGCGGCGGGGTCGCGCCGACCGGCTCGTGTCCCGAACTGGAGAGGCGGTCGGCTGCGCCACCGAAGGAGATCCCCTCCTCCTGCATCGTCATGTAGCCGCCGACGGTCAGCGCGATCAGCGCGATCAGCCCGAGCCAGAGCCCGATCTTGCGGTGGAGCTCGATTTCGACGGCGGCTTCGCCACTGCCGGGCACGCCGGGCGGGCTGATGACGTAGATCAAGAGGACGATCACGCCGATCCCCGCCAGGACCGTGGCGACCACGCTGAGCGAGACGGGGATGCGCTCGGTGCCGCTGCCGAACAGAGCCATCGCGATCCCGCAGAAGGCCGCGGCGACCATGATCATGTTGAACCAGTCGCCATAGGAGTCGAAGGCATCGAAGCCGCTCACCCCGGGCAGGTCGACGCCGTACCAGGCGAAGAGGAACATGATCAAGAGCAGCGCCAGACCGGCGATCCCGGCTAGCTGCTCCCCTGGCGACGGACGTTCTGTCATGCGGTCTCCTCCTCGATCACGTGCGGTCGCGCGGACACTACACCCGGCCCCTGGCGGCATCGAGCGTGTTGACGAGAAGCATCGCAATCGTCATCGGCCCCACCCCCCCGGGGACCGGCGTGATCGCCGCGGCGACCTCCTGGACCGCCTCGAAGTCGACGTCGCCGCAAACCCCGTCCTCGCCCCGGTTCATGCCGACGTCGATGACTATGGCGCCGGGCTTGACCGCGTCCGCGCCGAGCAGGCGCGGCACACCGACGGCGGCGACCAGGACGTCGGCCCGCCGGCAGACCTCGGGCAGGTCGGCGGTCCGCGAGTGGCAGATCGTCACCGTCGCGTTCTCCGACAGCAGCAGCCGTGCGACGGGGACGCCGACCAGCTTCGAGCGCCCGACGACCACCGCCTCGGCCCCTTCCAGCTCGACCCCCTCGTGGCGCAGCAGCTCGATCACGCCCGCCGGCGTGCAGGGGACCAGCCCCGGCGTGCCGTGGGCGAGCAGCCCGGCGTTGGTCGGCGTCAGCCCGTCGACGTCCTTGCGCGGGTCGATCGCCGCGACCACCGCGTCAGGGTCGATGTGGGCCGGAACCGGAAGCTGGACGAGGATCCCGTCGACCTCGTCGTCGGCGCCGAGCTCGGCGACCAGCGCCAGCAGGGTCTCCTCGCTGGTCGCGGCCTCGAGGCCATGATGGACCGATCCCATCCCCGCTTCGCCGCAGGCCTTGTGCTTGTTGCGGATGTAGATCTCCGAGGCCGGGTCGTCGCCGACGATCACCGTCGCCAGGGTCGGCAGCCGGCCCGCCTCCTCGACGAAGGCGGCGACGTCGACCTTGACCCGCGCGCGGACCGCCGCCCCCACCGCTTTGCCGTCGATCGTCCGCGCGGCCACCCCGCTCACCGCTTCTTGATCGGCGCGTAGTCCGCCATCAGCTTGCGCTCCGAGCCGTCGGCGGCGAAGCGGACGATCACGACACCGCCTGGCTCGACCCCGGTGACGACGCCATCGCCGAAGCTCGCGTGTTCGACGTCGTCGCCGGTCCGCAGCTCGAGGGTGGGACCGGCGTCGATCGGCGAGGTGGCCTCGGCGGCGACCGCCGAGTCCCAGGTGCCGGCGGCGCCCGAGGCGGTCCCCTGGCGCTCGGTCAGCTCGGCCGGCAGCTCGTCGACGAAGCGCGAGGGCAGGTTGTGCTCGGAGCGGCCGAACAGCCGCCGCTCACGGGCCCAGGTCATGTAGAGGCGCCGGCGGGCGCGGGTGATGCCGACGTAACAGAGGCGCCGCTCCTCCTCCTCCCCGCCCTCTTCGAGCGCCCGCATGTGCGGGAAGGAGCCCTCCTCGCAGCCGACGATGAAGACCGTGTCGTACTCGAGGCCCTTGGCGTTGTGGAGAGTCATCAGGGTGATCAGCGACTCCTCCTCGCGGATCCCGTCCTGCTCGGTGTAGAGGGAGATCTGCTGGAGGAACTCCTCCAGCGGCGGCACGTCGGCTTCGCCCTCGAGGTCATGGTTGGCGTCGAACTCGGAGGCGACCCCGATCAGCTCCTCGAGGTTCTCGACCCGACCCTCGGCCTCGACCGTGCGCTCGGCCTCGAGCGCTTCCAGGTAGCCACTCTCGCGCAGGGTCGCCTCGAGCACCTCGGCGACGGCGGCACCGCGCTCGGCGCGTTCGACCAGCGACTCGATCAGCTCGTGGAAGCGCGAGAGCGCCTTGATCGCGGCGGCGCCCATCCCCGGCACCTCCTCGATTCGCCCGACGACCTCCCAGATCGGCAGCCCGGTCGTGTTGGCGTAGGCGGCGATCCGATTCTGGCTCGTGTTGCCGATCCCCCGCCGCGGCGAGTTGACGACGCGGGAGAAGGAGACCTGGTCGGAGGGGTTGACGAGCAGGCTCAAATAGGCGACCGCGTCCTTGATCTCGGCCCGCTCGTAGAACTTGGTGCCGCCGATCACCTGGTAGGGCAGCTCGAAGCGGACGAGGGTGTCCTCGAGGACCCTGCTCATCGCGTTGGTCCGGTAGAAGACCGCGACGTCCTCGCGCCGCACGTCCTCCTCCTCGGAGAGGCGTTGCACCTCGCCGGCGACCCAGCGCGCCTCCTCGTGCTCATCGCGGAGCTCGGCGAGCTGCACCGGCTCGCCACCCTCGATCTCGGTCCAGAGCCGCTTCGCTCGGCGTTCGCGGTTGCGCTCGACCACCGCGTTCGCCGCCGAAAGGATGGTTTGGGTCGAGCGGTAGTTCTGCTCGAGCTTGACCACCTCGGCATCGGGGAAATCGCGCTCGAAGTCGAGAATGTTGCGGATGTCGGCGTGCCTGAAACCGTAGATCGACTGGTCCTCGTCGCCGACGACCATCAGGTTTCCGTGGTCGGAGGAGAGCAGTTGGAGGAGCCGGTATTGGGCGTGGTTGGTGTCCTGGTACTCGTCGACGAGCACGTGGCGGAAGGTCCGCCGCCAGCGCTCGCGCACCTCCTCGAAGAGCTCCATCGCGTTGACGGTGCGGACGAGCAGGTCGTCGAAGTCCATCGCGTTGGCGGCGAGCATCCGCTTTTCGTAAAGGGCGAAGACCTCGGCGGCGGTCTCCTCGAAGATGCTCCCCTGCCTCTGCGCGTAGTCGCCGGCGTCGATCAGCTGGTTCTTTGCGCCGGAGATCTGGGCGCGGATCGCGCGCGGCGGGTAGCGCTTCGGGTCGACCCCGAGCTCGTTCATGCAGCGCTTCATCATCCGCAGCGAATCCGACTCGTCATAGATCGTGAACCCGCGCGAGTAGCCGAGCCGCTCGGCGTCGGCGCGCAGCATGCGCGCGCAGGCCGAGTGGAAGGTCGTCACCCACATCGCCCGGACCGAGCGGCCGATCAGGTCGCCGACCCGCTCGCGCATCTCGCTGGCCGCCTTGTTGGTGAAGGTGATCGCGAGGATCTCCCCCGGCCTGGCCCGCTCGGTGGCCAGCAGGTAGGCGATCCGATGGGTGAGGACCCGGGTCTTGCCCGAGCCGGCGCCGGCGATGACGAGCAGCGGGCCCTCGCCGTGGCGGACGGCCTCGCGCTGGGGCTCGTTCAGGCCGGCGAGGAGCCGCTCGGCGCGGTCCGCCCCGACCTCGGTCGGGGCCGCCTGGCCCTCGGCGGTGGGGTCGGGAACGGCCTCGAATTCAGCTTGCAGAGCCACCTACCGAGGATAGCCAGGCGCCCGGCGGGGCAAGACGGGTTGCTAACCGCCTTCGACGCAAGCCGCGACCAGTTCGAGGAACTGTTCTTCTTCGCCGCTCAGGATCAGGTTTTCGAGCTCTTCGTCGGTGGCGCCGCGCAACGCTTCGGCGATGCACTGTTCCTGCCCGCCGGTGAGTTCGGCGTCTTTGAAGCCTTCTTCGAACCCGGTGACCAGCGCTTCCTTGTCGAACTTGATGAAGCTTTCGATCTGGTCGAGCTTCCAGTCGCCGTCTTCTTCGATCAGGGCCACGTTGACCTTCTGTCCGTCGAAGTTGCCGCCGACGAAGGCGACGTCCGCGCTCGCGCCAGAGCCGTCGACCTTGACGTTGGTGACGGTGACTTCCTTCGGGTTGCCGCTCGGGTCCTTTGCTTCTTCTTCGCATTCCTTGACCGCTTCCTTGCCCTTCGAGCCGCCGGACTGCTGCTCCATGAAGGCCTGGGTCTCAAGCGCTCCGCAGTTGGCGGGATCGGTCGAGGTGGCCGACGTGGTGATCACGTCGGTGATCTTGTCTTCGTCGCTTTCGCTGCTGCCGCCACAGGCGGCCAGGGCGAAGGCGGAGGCGAGCACGAGAACGGGCAGGACGAGACGGCGGATCAATGCGTTCCTTTCGACCGGAGCAGGAGGCCGCCAGGCTACATCCCCCACCGGGCGTCGAAAACACGTCTCAGGCGGCTATTCGCATCCCTGGAGGAGCTTGAAGAGGCCTTCACGGTTCTCGAGGATCAATTCTTCGAGCGCTTCATCGCTTTCGGCCCTCAGAGCCGCGATCAGGCAGGTCGCCAGGTCATGCGGTATTTCCGCCGATTCCTGAAAGCCCTTTTCGAAAACGCCGATCATGCTCGCCCGATCGAAGCCGACGAAGCCCCGTATCTGGTCGAGCTTCCAATCCCCGCCTTCTTCGACCAGCGCGACGTCGAGCGTCTGGCCGTCGAAATTGCCACCGGCGAAGGCGACGTCGGCCGTGGCCTTTGCTCCGCTCACCCTCACGTTGGTGACCGTGACCTTGTCGGGATCGTCGGCGAGGTCCTTCTTTTCGGCTTCGCAGGCCGCCACCGCTTCGCTGCCGTGGCCGTCGGTCGACTGTTCCATGAAAGCGAGCGTCGAGGTCTGCTCGCATTCGGCGGGATCGTGGCCCTTTGCCGAAGAGGTGATCACGCCGACGATCTTGTCTTCGTCGCTTTCGCCGCTGCCGCAGGCGCTGAACGCCACGCCGAGCGCCAGAAGGGCCGAGATCGTAAGCAGCGGCCCCCTCACATCAGCCACCGGCCGACGAACGGCCGGTGCGCGGTCGCAGCCCGGCCTCGCCGTCGACCTCGGCCGAATCGCCGCCGTCGAGCCGGGCGAGGCGCCCCTCGAGCTCGGCGATCCGCGCCGACAGTGCTTTGATCGCCTCGGCGATCGGATCGGGCAGGTGGATCCAGTCCGCGTCCGGTCCCTGGACCGGACGGCCCTCGACCCTGACCGGGTGGCCGGGGTTGCCGACCACGGTCGAGCTAGGCGGCACGTCCTCGACGACGACCGTGTTGGCGCCGATCTTGGCTCCGTCCCCCACCGCGATCGGGCCGAGCAGCTTCGCCCCCGAGCCGACGGTGACGTTGTCGCCCAGCGTCGGGTGGCGCTTGCCGCGCTGGAAGCCGGTGCCGCCCAGGGTCACCCCCTGGTAGAGCGTCACCCGCCGGCCGATCTCGGCGGTCTCGCCGATCACGACGCCGGCACCGTGGTCGATGAAGAACTCGGCGCCGATGTTCGCCGCCGGGTGAATCTCGATCCCGGTCACCGCACGAGTCAGGTAAGCGATCACCCGTGGCGCTACGGGTACGCCCGCCGCGCGCATGGCGTGGGCGATGCGGTGAGCCAACAGCGCCTGCACACCCGCCCAGCTGAAGAGGATCTCGAGGGTCGAGACGCCCTGCGCGGCGGGATCGCGATCGCGGGCGGCGGCGACGTCCGCCTTGACCTCGTGCAGGACCCGCCCGAGGGCACTCATCGTGTTCTCTGCCGGGAAATCACGGTGCGAAGAAGGGTAGGGACACGTAGCGCTCGCCCGAGTCGCAGACGATCGTGACCACGCGCTTGCCTGCCATCTCCGGGCGGGCCGCCACCTCGAGGGCCACCTTGATGTTCGCGCCGGCGGAGATCCCCGCCAGGATCCCCTCGCGTTTGGCGACCAGCCGCGCGGTCTCGAGCGCATCCTCGTCGCTGACCCCGATCGTCTCGTCGACCACCGAAGCGTCGAAGACGTCGGGGACGAAGCCGGCGCCGATCCCCTGGATTTTGTGGGGGCCGGGCGCCCCGCCGGAGATCACCGGAGAGGAGATCGGCTCGACCGCGACGACCAGGGCGTCGGGCGCCCGCTCGCGCAGCATCCGCCCCACCCCGGTGATCGTGCCGCCGGTGCCGACGCCGGCGACGAAGGCGCCGATCTGACCATCGGTGTCGCGCCAGATCTCCTCGGCCGTGGTCCGCTGGTGGATGTCGGGGTTGGCCGGGTTGGAGAACTGCTGAGGCATGAAGGCCTTGCGCTGCTCGCGGATCTCCTCGGCGAGCTCGACCGCCTCGGTCATGCCGCCCAACGACGGCGTCTCGCGCACCTCGGCGCCGAAGGCGCGCAGCAGCTTCGCCCGCTCCCGGCTCATCCCTTCGGGCAGGGTCAGGATCAACTCGTAGCCGCGCGCCGCGCAGACCATCGCCAGGGCGATCCCGGTGTTGCCGCTGGTCGGCTCGACGATGACCGAGCGGCCCGGGCCGACCAACCCCTGCTCTTCGGCGGCGTCGATCATCGCCACGCCGATCCGGTCCTTGACCGAGCCGCCGGGATTGAAGTACTCGAGCTTCACGCAGACCTGCGCTCCCAGTCCCTCGGCCAGGTTCTGCAGGTCGACCATCGGCGTCTCGCCGACAACCGCCGATGCCTCCGCGCCGATCCTCATCGCGAGGACTCTAAAGGGACTCGGCTGGGTAGCATTCCACCCTGCGAGCGCGCATTTTCGGACCCAAGGGCCGCCATAGGCACTCCGGCGCGGAGCAGAAACCGGAGGTCTGATGTTCGAGCGAGCGATGGTCGCGTGCCGCCACTGCGGCTACGTCGAGCTCCGCCACACCTACGAGGAAGGCGCGAAGCGCTGCCCCGAGTGCCGGCGGCCGATGGAGGACATCGGACTCGAGGAAGCCCGCGAGCTGGTCCGCCGTCGCCGCGCCGCCGACCGCCGCCGCGCCGACGAGGACAAGATCGCCGAGGTCGGGCTCAAGCGCAAGCCTTGGCCCGACGCGATCGAGTGACCATCAGCGACGACGCGGTTTTCTGGGGTCTGACGCGCCAGGCGCTCCCGGCACCGGGACCGGCTCCATTCCTTCCAAGCGCCGCTCGGCCAGTCGGAAAAGGTTTCGCAAAGGCGAGAACAGGTACCGACCTTTGTAGGCGCACCTGACCCCAGGGCCAAGCACGGCACTCGGGTGCGGCCGATTACATCGGAGGTAGGAATGGCCACGCTCGAGCAACCGGCGTCGAGCCGCGAGGACTCCCGATCCGAGCGACCGAAGCGGTCTGTCGGCCCGATCGCCCTCGTCGTCGGATTCGTCGTCGTGATCGCCTTCGCGGTTTTCTTCCTGCCACCGATCCTTCGCTTCTTCGCCTTCCTATTCGACGGGGATATCTGGAGAGCCCTGATAGCCGTTGCCCTCCTGTTGCTCTTGGTAGGAGTTCTGGTCGCGGGCCTCCTCGGACGGCCGGAGACACCTCGGGGAGCACGCATGCGACAGCTCGGAATGGTCTTGATCCTGGCCAGCCCGCTTTGCATCGTCGTATCCCTCGTCGGATCAGGCTGGCTCGTCGACGGGGTCCGCTGGACAAGGCAAGCGGTCCCCGAGATCCGAAACTTCCTATCGGGCTCGTGAGGAACTCGCCTTCAGGTCTTCTAGGGCGACCGCCACAGCGACGACGTCTGGGCGTCGGGGCCAGCCCACCTGCGAGAGGCGCGTCTTCTGCTGACCGGCCGGGGTGCTGACGAAAGCCTCGGATCCGGACCGAGGGCGAGATCACTGGCGCATTTTGTGCGCGCACCCCCGACCTGAGGGCCCCTTTTAGCCCTACGCGTCGGGAGCAGCGGAGTAGGTAAACGCCTGCCGAAGTGCCCGTCGTGACGAGCGACGGCCCGCAGGCCGCCGCTCGATCTGACCAGCAATACCGATGTGGACTAGGAGACGACCTGCCCGTGGACGACGCAGATTTCCTGTTCGCCGAGGGTCTTGGAATCTTCGAACCCGAGAGTGCCGGTGACGGTCAGGCCCGAAGCCTGGCTGAGGGCAAACGTGGTGATGCCTCGGGCGTTGTTGATCGCGTCATGATTGTCGAGGAAGATTTTTTCTTCCGAATTCGCATATTCGAAAAACGTCCCATCGTTTCCGTCCGTGGTGATCTGAACGGTGGCGTCTTTCGCATTTATCGCCAGCCCGAAGTTTTCGACGCTGCCGCTGGGCGTGCATTCCGCCGAAAAGACGAACGGGCCAAAGCTTCCCACCGTGGCGGTTGTGCCCTTGGCTATCGGAACCAGGACGTTTGTGATGGTGCGGCCATTGACGTTCTTCGCCGTGTCGGCGGTTTTCGCATTCGTAGCGTTGGTCGCGCTCGGGACCGTGCCGAGGGTGCCAACATTGATCTTCGAGCCGCCGACCGCGCCATTCTTGATCTTTGCCCCGGTGACGGCGTTGTTCTTGATTTTGGCTGAGGTCACAGCGTTGGCCTTGATCTGCTTGGAGCCGACGCTGTTCTTGGCGAGCTTGCCCGCAGCAAAGGCGGCGCCGCCGCCGAGCAGCAGAAACAGACAGACGGTGGAAATCACGTTGGCATAGGTGAACTTGGACAACAGGCGTTTCAAACGTTCCTCCTAGAAGTCGTGGGGACGCGCCACTCTCGCAGCCGCAGGGGCGGGAAGACCATCGCTAGATGAAGTACATCCCCGAGCCCGCCTCGGCGGCCTCGCGGCGGGCGACTTCGGCGATCGTGGTCTGGCCGAAGACCTTGCGCAGGGCGGCGACGCCCTCGCCCCAGATGCCGCCGGCCTCGTCGGCTTCCTGGCCGACCTTGCCGTCGAGGGTCTGGACCACCTCCAGCACCGTGATCTCGTCGGCGGGACGGGAGAGCGTGTAGCCGCCTTTCATTCCCCGATGGCTGGTCAAGAGGCCTCCGCGACGCAGGGTCGAGAAGAGCTGCTCGAGGAATTGCTCGGGGATCTTGCGGCGCTCGGCGAGCTCCTTTATCGGAACGGGACGGTCTCCGGAGCGCGCGAGCTCTGCCATCGCGACGACCGCGTAGCGCGACTTGGAAGTGATCGAAATCACCAGTCCTTTCTACCGCACCCCTCGGACCAGGACGGGTTAGGATCGGTCGCGGTGAGCGCTCGCCCACATTGCCTCGTGATCGACGATCACCCGCTCGTCCGGCTCGGGGTTCGCAATGCGCTGCGCGAGAAGTTCGAGGTCGACGAGGCCTCCAGCCGCGACGAGGGAGTCGGCCTGGTGCAGGACCTCGGCAGCTTCGACGTCGCCATCGTCGACATGCGCTGGCGGCTGGACTCGGGCGAGCCCTCGCTCGGCGGCCACGAAGCGATTCGGGCAATGCGCAAAGCCGAGCCCAGCCTCGGCATCGTCGCCCACGGCGAGCGCGCCGACCGCCACCTCGCCAACACCGCCCTGCAGGCCGGAGCCAGCGCCTTCGTCGCTCGCACTGCCGGCGCCGAACAGCTGAAGCATGCGGTCGACGCGGCGATGGCGCTCGAAAGCTTCGTCGACCCCGAGGTGCCGCCGCCCGGCAGCCGCGGCAAGCTGACCCGGCGCCAGCGGGAAATCCTGCAGCTGCTCGCCAACGGAGAATCAACCACGGTCGCGGCGCGGGAGCTCGGCCTCAGCGAAGAGACCGTCAAGACTCACACCAAGAACGTCATCGCCCGCCTCGAGGCCCGCAACCGCACCCACGCGGTGGCGATCGCCCTGCGCGAGTGCTGGATCCAGTAGCGGCTAGATCCAGCCGCAGTCGCGTGCGGTGAGGACGGCCTGGGCCCGGTCGACGGCGCCGATCTTGCCGTAGACGTTGTGGAGATGGGTGCGGATCGTCGAGACCGAGAGCTGCATTTCGCCGGCGATCTGCTTGTAGACCATGCCGTCGGAGAGGTAGCGGAGGACGTCGAGCTCACGGGCCGAGAGCGGGCAGGGCTCGCTGATCCTGTCGCCGGCCTGCCGCGGGTAGGGCATGTCGTAGAGGAGCTGGCGCAGCGCCTCCGGCTCGAGACCGCAGCGCCGCGCGGTGTTGCGGAGGCGGTCGGCGGAGACCGCCTCGCCCTGCGAGTAGTGGGCGATCATGTCGGCGAGGGCGATCATCGCGGCGAGGCCCTCGGCGTCATCGGCGTGGTGACGCTCGATCGCGACGGCGATTCGCTGCGGGACGTTCCAGCGCCGGGCAAGGACGCCGCCGACGAGGGCGTGGTCGATGCCGAGCATGTCCCGTTCTTCGCGGATCCGCTGCTCGGGGGTGCGGGTAACCGCGTCGAAGTAGGTGCGCTGGCCCGGGTGCAGGCTGCGAATCACGAGCCTGCCGACGTCGTGCAAGAGCGATGCGACGGCGAGCTCGTCGCGCTCGGGCCAGCCGACGGCACGGCCGATCTTCTCGGCGGCGTGCTGGGCGGAAAGGGCGTGAACGCGGAACTGCTCGGGGCGGAGCTCACGACCCCCGTTGGTCTCGAAGAAATCGAAGACGTTGGCGGTGCCGGCGATCGCGAGCACCCCGGATGGGCGAAGGATCTCGACGGCCTCGGGAATGCTCGCCGCGCCGCCGGGGGGCGAGCCGCCCTGGTTCGCGGCCCGCATGACGGCGATCGCGAGGGCGACGTCGGACTCGACCGCTTCGACCAGGTCACCGGTCCGTGCGGTCTCGGCGGTGGCCGCCTGCATGACCCGTGCCTGAGACTCGAGCAGGACCGGGAAGCGCTCGACCGCCTCGAAGGCGGCGGCTAGGCGCGCGCCGGGTGCCGGCTTTCCCGGTTCCTCGGCACGCGCGACGTGCTCTTTGACCTTTCCATTGGTCTCTGGCTTGGTGGCTGGCATGGCGACTCGCCTAACCATCGGCAATCGAGGACGATCGGTTTAGCCTGCGTATCCCCAATATTCGGGCTGGGCAGCGACTTGCCCCGCCGTTCAGGCGAAGACCGGCGGCCGCGAATGGTCAAATCGTCTGTTTCAGGCGCGAAATTGCGGAAGAAACTCGATCCAGAGAGGCCTCACGGCCCAACACGGCGAGCGACTCGAAGATCCCTGGCGACACCGATGTGCCGGTGATCGCGACTCGAATCGGCTGGTAGAGCTTCCCCGGCTTGACCCCCAGGCGCTCGGGAAGCGGCGAGAGAACCGCCTCGACGGCGGCGGCGTCGAACCCTTCGGCAGCGGCCAGGGCATCGCGGGCGGCACTCAGCAGGTCAGCGGCGTCCTCTTTCATCACCTTGTTCCAGGCCTTCTCGTCCTCGACGGGCGCCTCGAAGAAGAAGCGGATCAGCGGCCAGACCTCGGCCAGCGTCTGCGCTTTGTCCTGGGCGATCTCACAGGCGGCGCGCAGGCGCTCGTCGGGCTCGCGGCCGACGTGGGTGGCGACCGCCGCCGTGTACTCGTCGAGGCCGAGCTCGCGCATGTAGCGGCCATTGACCCAACGCAGCTTCTGCTCGTCGAAGACCGCCGCGGAGCTGCCGACGTCCTCGACCCGGAAGCGCTCGATCAGCTCCCTGGTCGCGATCAGCGTCGCGTCGTCGTCGGCGCCCCAGCCGAGCAGCGCCAGGTAGTTGCGGATCGCCGCCGGCAGGTAACCGGCGTCGCGTAGCTCCTGCACCGAGGCAGCGCCGTGGCGCTTGGAGAGCTTGCGGCCGTCGGGGCCGTGGAGGAGCGGCAGGTGGGCGTAGCGGGGCGGCTCGTGGCCGAGGGCCTCGAGGACGAGCAGCTGCTTGGGGGTGTTCGAAAGGTGGTCGTCGCCGCGCACCACCTCGGTGATCCCCATCTCGGCGTCGTCGACGGCGACCGCGAAGTTGTAGAGGACGCTGCCGTCGCCGCGGGCGATGACGAAGTCGTCGTAGCTGCGGTTGGGAAAAGCGACGCGGCCGCGGATCATGTCCTCGACCACGGTCTCGCCCTCGTCGGGGACCCGCAGGCGCACCGCGGCGCCCTCATCCTCGACCGGTGCCCCGCGGTAGCCGCGATCGGCGCCGTGCTCGGCCTTCCAGGCCTCGACGTCCTTGGCGGCGGCGGTGTCGCGGTAGGCGGCCCCCGACTCCAGCAGCCGGCCGAGGGCGGCCTCGTGGCTTGCCGTGCGCGAGATCTGGGAGACGGGCTCGCCATCCCAATCGAGCTCGAGCCAGGAGAGCGCGTCGAGGATCTGGGCAACGTTCTCCTCGGTCGAGCGCTCGCGATCGGTGTCCTCGATGCGGAGCACGAGCTCGCCACCGTCGTGGCGCGCGGCGAGCCAGTTGTAGAGCGCGGTCCTGGCTCCACCGATGTGCAGGGCACCGGTCGGCGAGGGCGCAAATCTGAGGCGAGGTGGGGTCAAGGGCCGCCGGAGGTTTTCACAGCGGCCGCCTGAAAGCGCCGGGCGCCTACTTCCACTTGATCGTGCAGCCCACCGCGTCCGTTCGCGGGCGTCCGATGTCCTCACCGGAGAGGACGGCGTCGAGCGCTTCCCTAACCCAGGCCGCGCCCTCGGACTCGTCGTCGTAGTCGGCGTCCGGCGCACCTTCGTAGCGAACCGTCGAATCGCCGTCGAGGACGAAGACGTGAGGCGTCTTCTCGGCCCCCCAGTCGCGGGCGACCCGCTGGGTCGCGTCGTGGAGGTAGGGGTGCGGCCAATCCTCGGCCGCGACCCGCTCGGCCATCGCCGCCGGAGAGTCCGCCGGGTAGCGCTCGGAGTCGTTCGAGTTGATCGCCAGGACCCGCACGCCGCGCTCTGCGTAGTCGCGGGACACGGTGTGCAGGCGACCCTCCCAGGCCAGCGCATAGGGGCAGTGGTTGCAGGTCCAGTAGACGACGGTCGCCGGCGCGTCGGCGTCGGACAGGCTGTGAACGCTCCCGTCGGTCGCGGGCAGCTCGAAGTCGGGTGCCTTGGTGTCGATCATCGGGTCGGCGCTCCTTTCAGGGCGTCACGGAGGTTCTCGGGGTCGGGGAGCGGCGAGACGCGACCGTCTCGGCGACGGTAGGCGCGGCAGGCGAGGGCCGCGGGGCCCTCCGCCGGCTCGATGTCCTCGCCGTCGACGCGAATCGTCGGAGAGCCGACGAAGCCCTCACGCGCGGCCTCGTCCTCGTCGGCGATCTCAAGGACCTCGATCGAGTCGGGATCTAACCCGACCTCGGCCATCGTCGCCCGAAGATCGCCCAGGGCCCGCTCCCACGAGGGGCACTCGCGCCACCAGAGGAACTCGACCCGGGGCTTCGTCGCGGGGACAGGCACCCGAGCAAGTCTAGGCCGGGCGCTTCCCCGGCCCGGCGCCCACACCCGACTGCGGCCTAGGATGGCGCGGCAATGTTCATCGGCGCACATGTATCGACGGCCGGAGGCCTGCCCAACGCGATCGAGCGGGGCGACAGCCTCGCCTGTGAAGCGATCCAGATCTTCCACCAGAGCCCCCGCATGTGGAGGCCGACCAAATATGGCGAGGAGGACTTCGCCGCCTTCAAAGAGGCGATGGAGGCGTCCTCGGTCGAATCGGTGGTGATCCACGCCGTCTACCTGATCAACTGCGCGACCAAGGACGCGGACCTGCGTAAGAAGTCGCTGAACTCACTCACCCACGCGCTGAGAATCGGCGACGGGATCGGCGCGGCCGGCGTCGTCCTCCACCCCGGGGCCCAGAAAGGCGAGCCGCTGGGACCGTCGATCAAGCGAGCCTCGAAAGTGATCGCGGCGGCGCTGAAGGACAGCGACAGCTGCCCGCTGCTGCTCGAGCAGACCGCCGGCCACAAAGGCCTGCTCGGCCGCGACTTCGACCAGACCGCCGAGCTGATCGACCGTGCCGGCGGCGGCAAGCGGCTCGGCCTCTGCCTCGACTCGTGTCACCTCTTCGTCCAGGGCTTCGACATCACCGATGCCGACCACCTCTCCGGCGTCCTCGACGAGGCCGACGAGAAGGTCGGCCTCGAGCGGCTGCTCTGCGTCCACGTCAACGACGCAGCCGCGCCGCTCGGCTCCTGCCGTGACCGCCACGCCAACATCGGCAAAGGTGAGATGGGCAAAAAGGGCCTCGCCGCCTTCCTCTCCGAGCCGCGCTTCGAGGGCCTGCCGGCGACCCTCGAGACCCCGGGACCGAACAAGAAAGGCTCGGACCGCAAAGAAGTCCTCGCCGCCAAGCGCCTCCGCAAGGCCGGCCTCGCCGCTCGCGCCAAGTAGCGGCCCGTCCCTTCGCGAGGTGCCACTTCAACGACGCTCAAGAAAAGCGTTGTGCCGAAAGAGCTCCACGCGAGCAGCTGCAGGCGAGCACCGAGGAAGCGGTGGTGATGCCGCCGCCGCCGGCCCCTGCTTATTTGATCTGGAGGCCCGAAATCGCGCGGGAGATGACCAGGCGCTGGATCTCGGAGGTTCCCTCGAAGATCGTGTAGATCTTGGCGTCGCGGGCCATGCGCTCGACCGGAAACTCGCGGGTGTAGCCGTTGCCGCCGAGGATCTGGATCGCCCGCTCGGTCACCCAGACGGCGACCTCGCCGGCCTTCAGCTTCGCCATCGAGCCCTCGGCGTTCTCGAAGGTCTGCCCAGAGCGGCCCATCCAGGCGCCGCGCCAGACCAGCAGGCGGGCGGCGTCGATCTCAAGCTTCATGTCGGCGAGGGTGAAGGCGATCGCCTGGTTCTCGACGATCTTGCGGCCGAACTGTTCGCGCTCTTTTGCGTACTCGAGCGAGTACTCATAGGCGGCGCGGGCGATGCCGATGGCCTGCGCGCCGACCGTCGGCCGGCTCGCCTCGAAGGTCTGCATCGCCGCCTGCGATTTCGACTTCTTGCCCTCGCGGACTCGGGCCAGACGTTCGTCGAGCTTCTCTTTCCCGCCGAGCAGGCACGAGCCCGGGACGCGGCAGTCGTCGAGATGGACGTCGGCGGTGTGGGAGGCGCGAATGCCGTGCTTCTTTACCTTGGTGCCCTGCTCGCAGCCCTTGGTGCCCGGAGGGATGACGAAGGCGGCGTGCCCGCGCGAGCCGAGCTCACGGTCGACCGAGGCGATGACGACGTGGACCTCGGCGATGCCGCCGTTGGTCGCCCAGGCCTTCTGGCCGTTGATGACCCACTCGTCGTTGGCCTCGTCGTACTTGGCGGTGGTGCGGATCGCCGAGACGTCGGAGCCGGCGTCGGGCTCCGAAGCGCAAAAGGCCGCGACCTTGGGCTCGTCGACGGAACCGAAGCACTGAGGGATCCACTCGCCGAGCTGCTCCGGCGTCCCCTGCCCGAAGATCGCGGCGACGGCCAGCGAGGTGCCGAAGATGGACATCCCGATGCCCGCGTCGCCCCAGAAGAGCTCCTCGTTGACGATCGGCAGGGTCAGGCCGGTCTCATCGGCCCAGAACTGGGCCAGCCCTTCGAAGCCGTAGAGGCCGATCTTGGCGGCCTCTTGGATCACCGGCCACGGGGTTTCCTCGCGCTCGTCCCATTCGGAGGCGGCGGGCCGGACGACGTTCTCGGCGAAGCCGTGCACCCACTCGCGGATGTCCTTCTGATCCTGGTTCAGCTCCAGCGTGAACTGGGGGCCGTCGGCCTCGCCGGCGCCGTTTCCGGCAGCCTCGGCCACAATCGCATCGGTCTCTGTCACCGCATCTGTCCCCGCCACGGGCGGGCATGCTACACGAGAAGGTGTCGTCGTCAGGCGCTAGATCGCGTCGCGTAGGTCGAAGGCGCGGAGGCCCTCGGCGCCTTCGTCACCACAGTCGAAGAAGCGGCGGTTGACGCAATCGTAGGAGGAGCCGGTTCCCTCGTAGGCGCGCTCGACCGAGAAGGGACAGTGGGGAAGCGGGTCACCGGTCATCTTCACGCCGCCGAAGCCCTTCGGCTGGAGGACCGCGTCGAGTTCGACCTTGGCCCCGTAGACACCCTGCATGCAGCCGACGTATTGGACCCCGGTGAGCATGTCGCTGTAGCTGTAGACGTAGCGACAGCCGATCTCGAGGCAGCCGCGCGGCTCGATCATCTTGTCGCAGAAAGAGCGACACTGGCGGCACTCGCCTGTTTTCTCCTTGATCGCAGGCACTGGGGAATTCTAGGCGGCGAGCGAGTCCGGCCCGAGCACATGGCCGAGCTCGGCCCGCAACCCGTTCGAGTGACAGACGCGGTAGCCGTCGCCGAGCACGAGCCTGGTCGGCTCGCCGTCGGCGGGCGCGATCGCGACGTGGACGTCGGCCTCCCCTCTGTGGGCCTCGAAGACTGCCTTCAGCTCGTCGACGAGGCTCGGCGTGAACTGGGTCGCGTCGATCTTCAGCAGCAGCGGCTGGGACGGGGCGTTGGCGGCGGCGTTTGCCCTCGAGACCTCCTCCTGGTCCGGTTCGAAGCGCTCGGCCTCCTGGACGACCAGCTTCGTCTCGCCGCGGTCCTTGTGGTCAAGCCGCCCGCGGACGACGACGATCGCGTCGGGCTCGATCACCGCCGCGTTCTCGGACTCGTCGGCCTTGAAGACGAGCATCTCGACCTGGCCCTCGACGTCATCGAGGGTGGCGAACATCATCTGGGAGCCGCTCTTGGTGCGAATCTTTTTCGCCGCTGCGACGATGCCGCCGACGGTGACCCAGGAGCCGTCGGGCTTGGTCGCGAGGTCGGCGATCGAGCAGTCGACCCGGGCTCGCAGCGCGTCGCGGACGTCGGAGAGCGGGTGCGAGGAGAGGTAGGTGCCGAGCGTCTCCTTCTCCATCGCCAGCAGGACCGCCTGGTCGAACTCGACCGCGGAGATCGGCGGCCGGTGGTGGTGGGCGGAGGATTTCTGCGGACCGTCCTCCCCGCCCCCCTGGTCGCCGCCGAAGTCGAAGATCGACCCCTGGCCGAGCTGGGCGTCCTCCTGGGCCTTCTGGCCCGCCGACTGCGCGGCCGGCAGCGCCTCGAGCATCCCCTGCCGGGTCGCGCCGGTCGAGTCCAGCGCCCCGCACTTGATCAGGCATTCGATCGCGCGTTTGTTGACGGCACGGGAGTCGACCCGCTCGCAGAAGTCCCAGATCGAGGCGATCGGCGAGTCCTCCCGCGCCCTGATGATCGCCTCCACCGCCGAGTGGCCGACGTTCTTGACCGCGTCGAGGCCGAAGCGGATCGCGTTCTCGCTGACCACGAAGCTGTGGTCGGAGGAGTTGACATCGGGAGGCAGGACGTCGATCCCCATCTCCTCGCAGCGGTTGACGAAGAAGGGGACCTTGTCTTTGGTGTTCATCACCGAGGAGATCACCGCGGCCATGTACTCGGCCGGGTAGTTCGCCTTGAGGTAGGCCGTGCGGTAGGAGATCAGCCCGTAACAGGCGGCATGCGACTTGTTGAACGAGTAATCGGCCGCGGCTTCGTTCAATTTCCAGAGGTCCTTGGCGACCCCGGCAGCGGTCTTGGATTCCTCCAGGCCCTGCATGAATTTGTCCTTCATCGTCGCCATCAGGTCGCGCTTCTTCTTGCCGATCGCCTTGCGCAGGTCGTCCGCCTCGGCGCCGGTGAAGCCGGCCATCGAGCGCGAGATCTCCATCAACTGCTCCTGGTAGATCACGCAGCCGTGGGTCTCCTCGGTGATCGCCCGCAGTCGAGGGTCGGGGTAGCGGACCGTCGAGGGGTCTTTCTTCCCTTTCGCGTAAGCGGGGATGTAGGCCATCGCCCCGGGCCGGTAGAGGGCGCCGAGCGCGACGATGTCGGCGAACTCGGTCGGCTTCACCTTGCGCAGCGCGTCGCGCATCCCCTCGGACTCGAACTGGAAGACGCCGGTCGAGTCGCCGCCGGCGAGCATCGCGTAGGTCTTGCCGTCGTCGAGCGGGATCTTCTCCATCTCGACGGTCTCGCCGCGGGAGCGCTCGATGATGTCGATCGCGTCCTCGATCACGTCGAGGTTGCGGAGGCCGAGGAAGTCCATCTTCAGCAGCCCGATCTCCTCGATCGGGCCCATCGAGTACTGGGTCACGATCTTGTACTGGCGCTCGGCTTTGCCGGAGCCGTTCCCGTTCCCGTTCCCGTTCGGGTTGGGCAGGGCCGGCGCGGTCTTGTCCTCGGCGAGCTGCAGGGGGACGATCTCCTGCAGCGGCCGGTCGGCGATCACGACCGCAGCAGCGTGGATCGAGTTGTTGCGGATGATCCCCTCGAGGCCCTGGGCGACGTCGATGATGCGTTTCGCGTCGGGCTCGGCGTCGTAGGTCTGTTTTAGTTCCTGCCCCTTCTTCAGGCACTCCTTGAACGACGGGCTGCGCCCCATGATCGGCTCGGGGATCTGCTTCGCGAGGCGGTCTCCGGTGCCATAGTCGAAACCGAGGACGCGGGCCGCATCGCGGGTCGCGGCGCGCGGGGCCATCTTGCCGAAGGTGATGATCTGGGCCACCGATTCGCGGCCGTATTTCTCGGCGACGTAGCGGATCATCCGCTCGCGGCCGCGGACCGAGAAGTCGATGTCGATGTCCGGCATCGATTTGCGGCCGGGGTTGAGGAAGCGCTCGAAGATCAGGCCCTCGGCGAGCGGGTCGAGGTCGGTGATTTTGAGAACGTAGGAGACGATCGAGCCGGCCGCCGAACCGCGCCCCGGGCCGACCGCGACCCCGTTTTCCTTGGCGTAGCGGACGAAATCCCAGACGATCAGGAAGTAGGAGGAGAAGCCCATCTCCTCGATCACCCCGAGCTCGAATTCGAGCCGCTCGATCGCCTCGGCGGGAGGCGGCTCCCCGTAGCGGGCCCGCAGTCCCTCGTCGGCGATCCGCCGCAGCATCGCCTCGGGGATCTCGCCGTCGTCGGTCGGGTACTGGGGCAGGAGCAAGGAGCCGAGCTCGATATCCAGCGAACAGCGCTCGGCGATCTCCAGCGAGGTCGGCACCGCGTCGGGCCACTCGGCGAAGGACTCGGCCATTTCCTCGGAGCTCTTTATGTAGAACTCGTTGGTGTCGAAGCTCATCTTCGGCGCCTCGAGGGTCGACTTGGTCTGCACGCAGAGCAGCGCCGCGTGGTTGTCGAAGTCGTCGCGGGTCAGGTAGTGGACGTCGGCGGTGCCGACCAGCGGGCGCCCCAGCTCACGGGCGAAGCGGACGATTCCCTCGTTGGCCTTGTCCTGCTCTTCGATCCCGTTCTTCTGGACCTCGAAGTAGACCTGGTCGGGGCCGAACGCCTGGATCAGGTCGTCGAGGTGGGAGCGGGCGTCGTCGGCGCGCTCTTCGACCAGCCGCCGGCAGAACCGCGACTGCAGGCAGCCGGTGAGGACGATCACTCCCTCCGAGTGCTGGGAGAGCAGGTCCATGTCGACGTTGGCCTTGCCCCTGGAGAACCCCTCGAGGAACCCGGCCGAGGTGAGCTTGACCAGGTTGGCGAAGCCGGTGTCGTTTTCGGCCAGCAGGGTCAGGTGGTTGCGCTCGTAGCGGACCTGCTCCTTGATCGCGACGCGATCCTCGACGAAGTAGGCCTCGAGGCCGACGATCGGCTTGATCCCGTGCTTGCGACAGGCCTTGTAGAGGTCGATCGCGCCGTTCATCACGCCGTGGTCGGTGAGCCCGAGGGCCGGCTGGCCGAGCTCGGCGGCGCGCGCCGCCATCGCGTCGATCTTGCAGGCGCCATCGAGCAGCGAGTACTCGCTGTGGGCGTGGAGATGGACGGCGGTCGGGGTGCTCAAGGAGGAGCGATGATGCCAAGCGGGGCAGATGGCACCGAGCCGCGATTTCGAACTTTCGCGCTAACTCCGGGGGTATTCGGCGAGCTTCTCCACTCAGCCGGCACAGACCCAGGCGCCCGGCCCGGAGTCGGCCCAGATCTGCGCGGCAATCGAATCCTGTTCGGACTTCGGCGCGTTCTGCGGCTCGCCGTTGCCTCCGTACAGTTCCCAGGTCGATGGGAGGATCTGGTAGGCGCCGCCGGCGCCGCTTGAGGGGTTTATCGCCCCGTAGTCGCCGCCGGACTCGCACATCACGATGTAGGCGGGGATCGTGAACGGCCCGCCCAGCCAGCGGCCGACTTCTTCTTCGGCAGCTTCGCGACTCGCCGCTTCCGCGGCTTCGATGTCACTGACCCAGCCGCCGATCTTCGATTTCAGCGAGGCCAGCGAGGCCGAGCGCGCGGCGGTCACCGAGTCCAGTCGTGCGGCGGCCGATTCCGCCTGCCCGCGGACCGCGGCGATTTCCGAGCGCGCGGCTGCCAGCCGTTGGTTGTAGGCGTCGGCCCGTGCCTTCAGGTTCGTCACCCGGTTCAGCTCGCCGCGCACCGAGTCACGGACCTGCTCGACCCTTGCCGCGAGGGCCGTGTCGGCGGCCTGGATTTCGTCGAGATAGTTGGCGCCGGCGGTGAATTCGTCGAAGTCGCCGGAGCCGAGGATGACGCTCGCCTCACTCGGCGTGCCGCGCTCGTAGATCGCGACCAGGCGTTGGGCGACGGCGACTTCGGCGCGCTTCAGGCGGTGCTTCTCAACCGCCAAATGGCGCTTCGAGTCGGCGACTTCTCCGGCCAGCACTTCGGCATGCTCCTCGCCTTCGGCGAGCAGGCTGCTCAGCTTTTCCTCGCGGACGCCGGCCTGTGCGGCTTCTTCCTGGGCCGCCGCGAGTTCACCCTGGGCGGCCTTCAGTCGTTCGGCGATCTCGCCTGCTTCGGACTTCGCCGATTCGACCCTGCTCTTCAGCGAGTCGATTTGCGTCGCGCCCGCGACCGCGACGAGCGATAGCAGGGCGAGCATGCAGATTGCTGTGACTACCTTGACTCGCACAAAGGCGACGAGGCTACAGGCTTTTGTTAGCGCACCCTCATAATTTGCAACGAATCTTGCGGAGGCGCTAGCCCTCGGGAACGTTGCGGCTGGCGAGGTAGGCGGCGACCGCGACAGCCGCGGCGGTCGCCCCGAGCCCGATCCGGATCTGCTTGCGATAGCGGACCCTCAGGTAGCGGAGAGCGAATCCCAGGGCGAGCTTTCCGACGCGGTCGTACACGGCTAGCCGTCCTCCCCGCGCTCGCGGATCCGGTGGGCGAGGCGCGACTGGAGCGACCAGAGCTCGATGAACCCCGGCGAGGCGGACTGCGAGAACAAGCCGCCCGACTGGGCGAAGGAGGCGAGGTCGGCGTCGTATACGGCGTTGGGTGACGAACGGGTCACCACCCGGGTGCTGCCTTTGTAGAGCTTGATGCCGATCGTGCCGGTGACCTGCGCGTTCGACGCCTCCATGAAGGCGTCGAGATCGGTCCGCAGCGGCTCCCACCAGAGGCCGGCGTAGACGAGGTAGGCCCAGTGGCGGTCGAGGTCCGCCTTGAACTGGTTCTGGTGGATCGTCGAGACCAGCTTCTCCAGCTCCTGGTGAGCGCTCAAGAGGATCGCCGCGGCCGGCGCCTCGTAGATGTCGCGCACCTTGAGACCGACGATCCGGTCCTCGATGTGGTCGACGATCCCCACCCCGTGGCGGGCGCCGACCTCGGCCGCCGCTTCGATCAGGTCGACCAGGCCGAGCCGCTCGCCGTCGAGCGCGACCGGAACGCCCGCCTCGAACTCGACGGTCACGGTCTGGGCCTCGTCCGGAGCCTCCTCGGGCCGGGTCACGAGCTGGAAGACGTCGTCGTCGGGGGCGTGGCTCAGGTCCTCGATCCAGCGGCCCTCCGAGGAGCGGCCCCAGAGGTTGTCGTCGATCGAGTAGGGGGCGACCTCGGTGCCCCCCTTGACCGGGATGCCGTGCTCCCGCGCGTAGGCGATCTCCTCCTCGCGCCCCATCTGCCAGGAGCGGACGGGGGCGATCGTTTTCAGCTCCGGCGCCAGGGTCGCCACGGTCGCCTCGATTCGCACCTGGTCGTTGCCCTTGCCGGTGCAGCCGTGGGCGATCGTGTCGCAGCCGGTCTCGCGGGCGGCGTCGACGGCGAGCTGGGCGATCAGCGGCCGGCCGAGCGCGGTGAAGAGCGGGTAGCCGCCGCCGTAGAGGGCGTTGGCCTTGATCGCCGGAAGGACGTACTCGGCGGCGAAGCGCTCGCGCGCGTCGACCACCCTGCACTCCAGCGCGCCCAGCCGCTTCGCCTTGTCGGCGATCACGTCGTAGTCCTCGCCCGGCTGCCCGAGGTTGACGGTCAGGCAGACGACCTCGGCCTCGTAGGAGTCCTGGATCCACTTCAGCATCACGCTGGTGTCGAGCCCGCCCGAGTAGAGCAGCAGCACACGGCGCACCTCGGCGGGGTCCGCCTCGTAGCTCGCGGTCGGCTTGTCGTCGATCGGGTTGGCGCTCATCGGTGGCGGAAGTCTTCCACGAACGCCTGGCTGGCAGACTTACCCGCGATGCGGCGCCTCGGTCACATCCTCTCGATCATGCTGATCACCGCCGGGATCGTCGTCATCGCCGATGCCGGGCTGACCCTCGCCTACCGCGAGCCGCTCTCCTCGATCTACGGCTCGATCCGACAGGGCGAAGCCGCCGACCAGCTGCAGAAGATCGAAGACGCCTACCCGAGCCACGCCGACCAGCTCATCCTGCACCGGGTCAGGAACGAACGACGGCAGATCGAAGCGCTCTCCAAGCGCTTCGAAGCCCACACCGAGACCGGCGAAGCGTTCGGCCGGATCGTCGCTCCTTCGATGGACGGCCTCAACATGGTCGTCGTCGAGGGAACCGACGAGGCGAGCCTGCAGAAGGGCCCGGGCCACTACCCCGAAACCCCGTTCCCGGGCCAGCGCGGGACGGTCGGGATCGCCGGGCACCGCACCACCTACCTGGCCCCCTTCCGCCACATCGACTCGGTGAAGAAGGGCGACCGCATCTACCTCGAGATGCCCTACGCGAAGTTCACCTACGAAGTACAGAAGACGGCGATCGTCGATCCGACCGATGTTCAGATCGTCCACCCCACCGGCTACGAGCGCCTCGTGCTCAGCGCCTGCCACCCGCTCTACAGCGCCGAACACCGCTACATCGTCTTCGCCCGGCTGATCCGGCAAAAGGTCGCCGGCGGCGCTCCTGCGACGGCCGGCTAGGGCGCTTCGACCCCGCCGCTGCCGCCTTCTTCGGCGGGCGGTTCGGCTTCGGTGGTGGTCGTCGTCGGCGTCGATTCGGTGGTCGTCGGCTCGGACTCGGTGGTTTCGGTCGAAGTGCTCTCGGTCGACTCGGTGGTCGTCGTGCTCGGCACGGTCGTCGTCGTTTCGGAGCTGATCGAGGAGCTGTCGCTGCTGCCGCTGTCGCTGCCGGCGATGACGACGATCGCGATGACCAACCCGACGATCACCGCGATCAGTGCCGCGATCACCAGGCGCATGTTCCCGTGCGGGCGCTGGTGGTCGCCGTCGCCGTTCGGCTGCCCCATCAGTCGTGTCGGGTCCTCGTGCACGGTCAGGCTCCCTCTGGCCCGAGGATCGCGTCGAGGATCTCGCCGGTGTCCTCGATCTCGAAGCCGTTGCGGAGGCGCATCGCGATCTCGTCGCGGCTGCTGCCGGTGACCGCCATCTGGGTGGCGAGCAGGCGCGCCGCCGCCGAGCCCCCGGCGGACTGCGTCCCTACCTGCGACTGCGCCTCCTCGTCGGGGGTGATCGGGGCGAAGGGCGGTGGTGGCGGGATCGGCGGTGACGGCTTGTCGAGATCCGGGCTGCCGACCTTGCGCAGCCTCGGCTCGCCCGGCTCCGGCTCACTCGGGGCGGGGTCGACGGCCGCGGCGCGCAGCTCGAGCCGCTCAGCCTCTTCGCGGAGGCGGGCGGCGACAACGAGGTCGGCACGGCCCTGGGCCTCTTCGAGATAGCGCTGAGCCTCACGCTCGGCGTCGTCGATGACCGCCAGAGCGGCGCGCTCGGCGGCGTCGACGATCACCGCGAGGCGTTCCGCGGCTTTCGCCGAAGGGCGGGGCGGATCTGGCGGGAGCTGCTCGGAGCTGCCGGTCATCGCCAGTAGCTTAGACCGCGTCCAGGAGGCCATCGCTCAGCAGCCCGACGGCCAGATTGATCTGCTCCTCCTCGATCACCAGCGGCGGCAGCAGTCGCAGGGTTCCCGGCTCCGGCACGTTGACGATCAGGCCGCGGCCGAGCAGGTCGGCGCCGAGCGCCGCGGCGTCGATTCCGGGCTCGAGGCCGACGCCGAGCATCAGCCCCCTGCCGCGCACCTCGCGGACTCCGTCGAGCTCGAGCAGGCGCTCGCCGAGGTCCGAGCCGAGTTCACGCACGCGGCGCAGAAGAGACGGGTCGTCGACGATGTCGAGCACGGCGAGGGCCGCCGCCGCGGCCATCGCGCCGCCGGCGAAGGTCGAGCCATGGTCGCCCGGCTCGAGGACCTCGGAAGCCTCCGGCCCCGCGATGCAGGCCCCGATCGGGAAGCCGCCGCCGAGCGCCTTGGCGCTGGTGATCAGGTCGGGGCGGACCTGGGCTTGCTCGTAGGCCCAGAGCGAGCCGGTCCTGCCGACGCCGGTCTGGATCTCATCGAGGATCAGCAGCGCACCGGTCTCATCGCAGGCCTGGCGTGCCGCGGCAAGCGAGTCCTCGCTGACCGGGTAGACGCCGCTCTCCCCCTGGATCGGCTCGATCAGCACCGCTGCGGTGCGCTCACCGACCGCCTCGAAGAGAGCCTCGGCGTCGTCGAAGGGGACCGAACGGAAGCCGGGCAGCATCGGGCCGAGCGCCTCGTTGGTGGCGAGCGCCGGAGTCGCCGCCAGGGCGCCGTAGGTGCGGCCGTGGAAATCGCGCTCGAAGCTGACGATCTCGGGCTCGGCGACCCCGCGCCGATACGCGTGCTTGCGAGCCACCTTGATCGCGCACTCGTTCGCCTCGGTGCCCGAGTTCGAGAAGAAGACCCGGCCGCCGAGACTCGACTCCGAGAGCCGCTCGGCGAGCCGGACCATCGGCTCGGTGTAGAAGAGGTTCGAGACGTGCATCAACCGGCCCGCCTGCTCGCGCACCGCCTCGACCACGTCGGGGTTGCAGTGCCCGACCGAGCAGACCGAGATGCCGGTCAGGAAGTCGAGGTACTCGCGCCCCTCGGCGTCCCAGAGCACCACCCCCTCCCCACGCACGAACTCGACCGGAGCCCGCTTGTACGTCTGCATGACGTACTGCTCCTCGAGGCTCTGTAGTCGCGCAAAGTCCATCGCCGGCGCTAGGGACGTAGTCCCGGGTCGGGCCGCCCAAGGTGGCCAGGGCGTCCGCGCAACTGCCGACGGCAGCGAACGCGAAGCGGAGCAGCCGGCGGTTTATTCACGGAGTCACCATCGTCCCGATTCCGGCGTCGGTGAAGAGCTCGAGCAGGAGGCTGTGTGGGCGGCGGCCGTCGACGATGTGGGCCGACTGGGTGCCGCCGTTGATCGCGGCGACGCAGGCGGCGAGCTTCGGCCGCATGCCGCCGTCGACTGCGGGGAGCTTGTCCTCGATCTCGTCAACGGTCGCCCGGGAGATCAATGAGCCCTCGTCGGCGGGGTCGCCGAGCCAGCCGACGACGTCGGTGAGGAAGATCGCCTTGTAGGCGCCGAGCGCCGCGGCCACCTTGCCGGCCGCCTCGTCGGCGTTGACGTTGTAGGGGTTGCCGTCGCGGTCGGAGGCGGACGAGGCGATCACCGGGATGTAGTCGGCGGCGATGTGGTTGAGGACGTCGACGTCGACCCGCTCGATCGTGCCGACGAATCCGACCTGCTCCGCGTTGGGGACCGGCGCGACCTCGAAGAGCGAGCCGTCCTGGCCGGAGAGCCCGACCGAGGGCTGCCCGGCGCGGTTGAGCCGCTGGACGATGTCGGAGTTGACCTTGCCGAGGAGGACCATGCTCGCCACCTCGACCGTCTCGGCGTCGGAGACCCGCAGGCCTTCGTGGAAGCGGACCTCGAGGCCCAGTTTCTCCATGTAAGAGGTGATCTCCGGCCCGCCGCCGTGGACGATGACCGGGTTGAGCCCGACGTACTTGAGAAGCACCACGTCGGTGGCGAAGCCCTCGCGCAGGCTCTCGTCCCGCATCGCGGCGCCGCCGTACTTGATCACGACCGTGCGGCCGTGGAACTCCCGTATGTAGGGCAGCGCCTCGAGGAGGGTCTCGACGTTGGCATCCGGCTGTGGGCTCATCTCTCTCCAGGCTCGCTCAGGTCGTGTACTCGGCGTTGATCCTCACGTACTCATAGCCCAGGTCCGAGAACCAGACGTGGGCGGCGCCGTCGCCGCGCTCGAGGCGCAGCCCGATCTCGGCCTCGGCGGCCTCCGAGCCGAGCTCTGCGGCGTCGATCGAGGAGGCGCCGATCTCGTCGAGGTCCTCGCCCGCCAACGCCATCCCGGCCGCCTGCGCGATCCGGCCCCAGTTCGGGTCCCGCCCGTAGAGCGCGGTCTTGACCAGCGGCGAGTTGGCGATCGCCCGCGCGACCCGCTCGGCCTCGTCGTCGGACGCGGCGCCCTCGACGCCGACCCGCGCGACCCGCGCCGCGCCCTCGCCGTCGGCGATGATCTCGATCGCCAGCTGCAGAAGGACGGCGTCGAGCAGGCCCTCGGGGAGCGGGCGGCCGGAAGCGCCGGTCGCCTGCAGGACGACGGTGTCGTTGGTGCTCATCTGGCCGTCGACGGTGACCCGCTCGAAGGAGCCCTCGACGGCGTCGCGCAGCGCCGCCTCCGGGTCCTCGACGACGGCGTCGGTCTGGACGAAGCAGAGCATCGTGGCGAAGTCGGGCTGCATCATCCCGGCGCCCTTGGCCTGTGCGGAGAGGGTGACGCCCCCGACCCGCACCGTGCAGCTCTTCGACCAGCGGTCGGTGGTCATGATCGCCTCGGCGAAGGATGCGCCGCCATCCGGGGACAGGGCCGCGGCGGCCTCGACGATTCCCTCGCGGACAGCGTCGATCGGCAGCGGCACGCCGATCATCCCGGTCTCGGCGACGGCGACCAGCTCGGCGGGAACCCCGAGCTGCTCGGCGGCCCCCTCGCACATCGCCCACGCATCGGCGAGCCCCTGCTCACCGGTCTCGGCGTTCGCATTGCCGGAGTTGACGACCGCGGCGCGGATCGCGGAGCGGTCGATGCGATCCCGGCAGATCCGCACCGGCGCGGCGGCGGAGGCGTTTCGGGTCAGAAGCACGGCCGAGGAGACCTGCTCGGCGTCGCAGGCGATCAGGGCGACGTCGGTCTTCCCGCCTTTCTTGAGTCCGCAGTGGGCCGCCCCGGCGCGGAAGCCGGGTGCCAGGTTCGCGGGTTCGATCTGCTCGGCCCCGACCGGGGGCTCGACCCATCGCGAGCGGAAGAAACCCCCGACCGGGATGGCCCGGTCCGCGTCCGTTTCCGGGCTCATTCCAATCCCTCCGTCTCCGGCAGCCCGAGCATCAGGTTGAGGTTCTGGACGGCCTGGCCCGAGGCGCCCTTCCAGATGTTGTCGATCGCCGAGATCGCGATCAGGCGGCCGCGCTCCTCGACCGTCACGTAGACGTGGCACTCGTTGGTGTCGCGCACCGAGCGCAGGTCCGGCGGGTGGTCGAGCACCCGGACGAAGGGCTCGCCGGCGTAGCGCTCGCGGTAGAGCGCCTGCACCTCGTCCTTCGAAATCGGCTCGGAGAGCTCGGCGAAGCAGGTCGCGAGCTCCCCCTGGTCGAGGGGCAGCAAATGGGGGACGAAGCTGACCGGCGCCGGGCTGCCGAGGGCCGCGAGCTCCTGCTCGATCTCGGGGCGGTGGCGGTGGCCCTCGGTCTTGTACGGGAAGGCGTTCTCGGTCATCGAACTGAAGTGGACGGTGTCGTCGCTGCTTCGCCCATAGCCGGAGGTGCCCTGCATCGCGGCGACGAAGACCTCGCCCAGCACCCCCTGCTCGGCGACCGGCGCCAGGGCCAGCAGGCTCGCGGTCGGGTAGCAGCCCGGCGTGGCGACGAGCTCGGCGTCGCGGAGCTGCTCGCGGTAGAGCTCGGTGAGCCCGTAGACGGCGCCCTCGAGCAGCTCCGGCTCGCTGTGCGGGCCATACCAGCGCTCGTACGTAGGCAGGTCGCGAAGGCGGAAGTCGGCTGAGAGGTCGACGACCAGCGCGCCGAGGCCACGCAGAGCAGCGACGGTGGGCGCCGAGGCGCCGTGCGGGTAGGCGACGATCGCCGCGTCGACGGCGTCGACCTGGTCGAGATCGAGCTCGGTCAGCTCGATCGGCACCCGGTAGCGCGGGTAGATCTCGTCCAGCCGCCTGCCGGCCTCGCTGCGCGAAGTCGCGGCGGCCAGCTCCAGCCTCGGGTGATGCCAGACGAGCCGCGCGGCAAGCGCGCCGGTGAAGCCGGAGGCGCCGGCGACCAGCACGCGGGCGGCGGGCTCGCCGCTGAGGGGTTGGGTGGCCCGGTCACTCACGGATCGTCCCTCCCACGTCGTCCTTCAGGCCGGCCTCGATCGACGACCGCGCGGCGGCGACCTCGTCGTCGGTGAGAGTCCGGTCGGGCGCGCGGAACTCGAGCCGCAGGGCGAGGCTCTTCAACCCGGCGCCGAGCTGCTCCCCCTCGTAGAGGTCGAAGACCCGGGCAGAGCTGAGCAGATCCCCCGCGGCGGCGGCGATCGACCCGCGCACGGCTGCCGCCGGGGTCTCCGACGCGATGACCACGGCGAGGTCCTGGCGCACCGTCGGAAAGGCGCTGACCTCCTCGAAGATCTCCTCGCCGGCGCTCGCCGCGGCGACCAGCGGCGCCAGGTCGAGCTCGAAGGCGATCGCACGCTCGAGGTCCCACTCGCGCAGCACCAGCGGGTGGACCTCGCCGATCCAGCCTGCTTCGACGCCGCCGACCGAGACCGAGGCGGCGCGGCCGGGATGGAGAAACGGCTCACTCGTCGCGCCCACCTCGACGCGGGCGCCGAGCTGGCCCGCGAGCCCTTCGAGGACGCCCTTCAGCGCGAAGAAGTCGGCCGACTCGCCACCGCCGCGCCAGCTCGGCGCCGCAAGCGGACCCACGACGACCGCCCCGACCCGCTGCGGCTCGTAATACGGAGCCCCCCGCTCCCCCACGAACCAGCCGCCGAGCGGGTCGACGGGCCGGTTCGCATCGCCGTCCGCCGCCGATCGGCTCGTCGGCGAGGTTGAGAGGTAGACCCGTCCGGACTCGAAGAGGGCAATGCGCTCGGCGCCGCGGGCACGGTTGCGCCGGGCGACGTCGAGCAAAGAGCCGAGCAGGGTCGTCCGCATCGCCGACTGATCCTCGGAGAGCGGGTTGGAGAGGGCGATCGGGTCGGAGCGCGGATCGTCGTCGGGGAGACGGAGCCGGGCGGGCTCCTCCGGATCGGTGAAGCTCCAACCGACGATCTCGTCGAAGCCGAGGTCCCGCATCGTGTCCTCGGCCCGGCGGCGCAGGCGCTGCTCGCGGGTCAGGCCGCCGACCTGCCCGGCGGTCGCCGGCAGGGTCGAGGGTAGGTTCTCGGCGAGCCCATGGACGCGGCCGACCTCCTCGATCAGGTCGACCTCGCGGGTTACGTCGTAGTGGCGATCCGCGGGCACCGTGACCGCGAGGTCGGCGCCGTCGACCTCGACCGCGAAGCCGAGGCGCTCGAGGTAGGCGACCTGGTCGGGCTGGGCGATCGCCATCCCGAGCAGGCCCTCGACCCGCGCGGTCCGCAGCTCGATCGTCGGTGGCTCGGGGATCTCGGCGGCGACGTCGATCGTCCCCGGAACCAGCTTGGCCCCGCAGAGCTCGACCATCAGCTTCGAGGCGACCTGCTGGGCCCGCATGCAGAGCTCCGGGTGGAGCTGCTTCTCGAAGCGCGATGACGCCTCGGAGCGCAGCCCCAGCTCCCGCGAGGTGCGAAGGATGTTGGTGCCGTTCCAGTTGGCGACCTCGAGCAGGACCGAGGTCGTGCCGTCGGAGACCTCGGAGACCTGTCCGCCCATGATCCCGGCGATTCCGGTCGGTCCCTCGCGGTCGCAGACGAGAACGGTCTCAGGGTCCAGTACGCGTTCGACCCCGTCCAGAGTGATCATCTTCTCCCCCGCCTCCGCGGTGCGGACGTTCAGCTCTCCGCCCGGGACCTTGTCGAGGTCGAAGGCATGGAGGGGCTGGGCGGTGAGCAGCATCACGTAGTTGGTGATGTCGACAACGTTGTTGATCGAGCGCTGGCCGGCGGCGGCCAGCCGCGCGCGCAGCCAGGCCGGCGAGGGCCCGATCTTGACGTCGGTGAAGACGCGGGCGGTGAATCTGGGGCAAAGATCGGGTACAGCGACTGTGACCGAGGCGTGGTCGGCCACATCCCCCTCACCCATGGCCGGCTCGTCCTCGGTCCAAGGCTTGGGCCCGAGCGGGGCGGCGGTGATCGCGTGGACCTCGCGGGCTACGCCGTAGACGCCGAAGCAGTCGGCCCGGTTCGGGGTCACCTCGAGCTCGAGCACGGGCTCGCCGATCGGCAGGACGCCGGCGAGCGCAGAGCCCGGCTCGGGCCCCTCCTCGAGGACCAGGATTCCGTCGTGGTCCTCGCCCAGCTCGAGCTCGGCAGCGGAGAGGATCATCCCTTCGGAGGCGACCCCGCGGAGCTTCGCCTGGCGCAGCTTCTCGCCGCCGGGCATGCGTGCCCCCGGGAGCGCCACCGCGACGGTCTGGCCGGCGTCGACGTTCGGGGCTCCGCAGACGATCGTCCGGTCGGAGCCATCGCCGGTGTCGACCGCGCAGACGCTGAGCCGGTCGGCATCGGGGTGCTTCTCACGTCTCAGCACCTTGCCGACCACGAAACCCTCGCCGGACTCCGGGCCGATCGTGGTCACCCGCTCGACCTCGGTTCCGGTCATCGCCAGCCGCTCGGCGAGCTCCTCCGCGGTCACGCCCGGGTCGCAGTGCTCGCGCAGCCACGAGTACGGGACCCTCACGAGAACTGCTCCAGAACGCGGACGTCGTTGTCGAAGAAGCGCCGCAGGTCGGGGACGCCGTGGCGCAGCATCGCGATCCGCTCGACCCCCATGCCGAAGGCGAATCCCTGGACCCGCTCCGGGTCGTAGCCGTTGGACTCGACGAAGCCGAGGACGTTGGGGTCGACCATGCCGGCCCCTCCCACCTCGATCCAGCCGATCCCCTTGCAGAGGTTGCAGCGGCTGCCGTCCTCGAGCGCCCCGCTGCCCTCGCACTGGAAACAGGAGACGTCGAACTCGACGCTGGGCTCGGTGAAGGGAAAGAAGTGCGGGCGCATGCGGGCCTCGCGCCCTGGGCCGAAGATCGCGCTGAGCATCTCGTTGAGGGTCCCCTGGAGGTCGGCGAGCGTGATCCCCTCGCCGATCGCCAGCCCCTCGACCTGGTGGAACATCGGGCTGTGGGTGGCGTCGGAGTCGCGCCGGTAGACCTTGCCGGGGGCGATGATGAAGATCGGCGGCGGCTGCGCCTCCATCGAGCGAGGCTGGACCGGCGAGGTATGGGTGCGCAGCAGGAGCTCGGGGTCGGACTGGACGTAGAAGGTGTCCTGGAGCATCCGCGCCGGGTGCCCTGGCGGATGGTTGAGGGCGGTGAAGTTGTAGAAGTCGTGCTCGATCTCCGGCCCCTCCATCACCCGGTAGCCGAGGCCGATCATGACGTCCTCGATCTGTCGCGTCGTCCTCGTGATCAGGTGCAGATGGCCGACCGGCGCCGGCGGCGAGCCCGGAAGGGTGACGTCGATCCGGTCGCCCTCGAGCCGCTCCTCCAGCTCACCCGCGTCGAGCTCGGCGGCACGGGCCTCGAGCAGCGCCTCGAGCTCCTTCTGTGCCCGGTTGGCGCCGCCGCCGACCGCGCCGCGTTCCTCCTGGGGAAGGTCGGCGATTCCGCGCAGGATCGAGGTCAGCTCAGATTTGCGGCCCAGATACCGAACCCGCAGATCCTCCAGCTCGGTGGTTCCCGCAGCCGCGGCAATCGCGGCCGCGGCCTCGGCCCTGATCTCCTCGATCCGCTCAACCATCCGACCGCGCCTCCCGCATGCGATCGCACGCTATCGCCGCCGCGGCCGCGACGTTGAGCGACTCGGCCGAGCCCTGAAGCGGGATCGTCACCCGCGAATCACAGGCCTCGATCACCGCCGCCGGGAGGCCGTCGCGCTCGGCGCCGAGACAGAGCGTCGCGGCACCCTCGGCTACCGCAGGGCCCTCGCCGCCGTGCGCAACGAGGGCGACCCGGGGCCGCGGGGTCAACTCGGGATCGACGGCTTGGGCCGGAGGCCTGGCGAAGACGGAACCCATGCTCGCCCGCACCGCCTTCGGCGAGAAGGGATCAGCGCAGCCGGGGCCGAGAATGACGGTCGCGTCGGCGAGCGCGTGGGCGCTGCGGACGATCGCGCCGACGTTGCCGGGGTCGGCGACGCCATGCAGGTAGATACAGGGGGCCGGCGGCTCGCCGGCGGCCCAGGCCCGCTCCCAGACCGCGATCGCCCTGGTCCCCGAGCCGAGGCCGGAGGCGTCGTCGAGCAGCTCTACCTCGACCTCCTCCCCGTCGATCCCGGAGCCCGGCGCGACCAGGACAAAGCGCGGCTCCCTACCCGCGGCGAGGCCCGCCGCGAGCAGGTCCTCGCCCTCGCTGACGAACAGGCCCTCGCGCTCGCGGTGCTTGCGCTCGGCAAGCTTGCGGACCAGCTTCAGCTTCTCGTTTTGGGGGCTGGTGATCATCGTTCTGTCTGTTCTTGTTCTGGCTTCCTTCTCCTGGAACGCAAACGGGCCGCCTGAAATCAAGCGGCCCGCCCGGGAAAAAGGAGTGTGTGGTCGCGACTAGGCGGCCGCACCCTCCCGGGCGAGCTCCACAAATCGGCGAAACGCATCGCGGTCGTTGACGGCGATGTCGGCGAGCATCTTGCGGTTGACCTCGACTTCGGCCTTGCCGAGGCCGTGGATAAGTTCGGAGTAGCTCATGCCCTCGAGCCGGGCTGCAGCGTTGATCCGCGTGATCCAGAGGCGGCGGAACTCGCGCTTGCGGTTGCGCCGGTCACGGTAGGCGTACATCCCCGAGCGCTGCACCTGCTCTTTGGCGAAGCGGTAGGAGGAATGCTTGCGGCCGTAGTAGCCCTTCGCTTCCTTGAGGACCTTGCGCCGCTTCTTGCGGGCGGGGACGGAGCGCTTGACGCGGCTCACTTCTTGCCTCCGAGCAGTGTCCGGATTCGTTTTTCATCGGCCTTTGCGATCACGACAGGGCGTGCCATGCGGCGCTTGCGCTTGGGCGACTTTTTCTCGAGGATGTGGCTCGAGTAGGCGCGGCGACCGCGCAGCTTGCCCTTGGCGGTCTTGCGGAAGCGCTTCTTGGCGCCTGAGTGGGTCTTCATCTTCGGCATCGGGTTCGTTATTGAAGCAGACCGCGGCCGGGTCGCGCCTACGGCGGAGCTACTCTTGCGCCGCGATGCGCATCCTCTATGTGGTCGGGACCCGGCCGAACCTGGTCAAGACGGCGCCGGTGATCGGCGCGCTGCGCGCCCGCCTGCCCGAGAGCCGCCACGTCGTCGTCCACACCGGACAGCACTACGACCGCCAGATGTCGGAGATCTTCTTCGAGGAGCTGGGCATGCCCGAGCCCGATCACATGCTCGAGGTCGGCTCGGCCAGCCACGCCGTGCAGACCGCCCGCACGATGGAGCGCCTCGAGCCGGTGCTGATCGACGAGGAGCCCGACCTGGTGCTCGCCCCCGGCGACGTCAACTCGACCCTGGCAGCGGTACTCACCGCGGCCAAGATGGGCATCCCGCTCGGCCACATCGAGTCGGGGCTGCGCAGCTTCGACCGCACGATGCCCGAGGAGCTCAACCGGATCGTCGCCGACGATTTCTCCGACCTGCTCTTCCTGCACAGCGAGGAGGCGATCACCAACCTCCGCGCCGAAGGGATCGCCGACGAGCGCATGCACTTCGTCGGCAACACGATGATCGACACGCTGGTCGCACTCGAAGACCGGATCGGCGAGGCCGGCGCCGCCTCGTCGCTGGGCGTCGAGCCCGGCGGCTACGCGCTGGTCACCCTGCACCGGCCTGCCCTCGTCGACGGGCCCCTGCTCGGGGCGACGATCGCCGCGATCGGGCAGCTCGCCGCGACGATGCCCGTCGTCTTCCCGGTGCACCCGAGGACCCGCAAGATGATGGAGGCGGAGGGGATCTCGACCCCCGACGGGCTGCAGCTGATCGAGCCGCTCGGCTACCTCGAATTCCTCTCCCTGGTCGCCGACGCCGGCGCCGTGCTGACCGACTCGGGCGGGATCCAGGAGGAGACGACCTACCTCGGCGTCCCCTGCTTCACCCTTCGCGACAACACCGAGCGCCCGGTCACCGTGCGGCTCGGCACCAACACCCTGCTGGGCCTCGACCCGGCGGCGATCGCCGCGATCCCTGCCGCGCTCGAAGAGCGCAAGGGAGCGATTCCCGAGCCGCCCCCGCTCTGGGACGGGCACGCCGCCGAGCGGCTGGCCGAGATTGTCGCCGAGCGCGCTTAGCCGGCCGCGGCGGCGTCGCCCGAGTCGCCGGCGTCCGCGTCGGCCTCCTCGGGTTTGCCCTCGGCGACTTTGGCGGCGATGTCTTTGCCGGGCGCCAGCAGCATGCTCATGTTGCGCCCTTCCTGGAGCGGCGCGGACTCGATCACGCCGAGTCCGTCGAGATCCTCGAAGAGCCTCTGCAACAGCGCCCTGCCCCGCTCCGGGTGGGCCTGCTCACGACCGCGGAACATGATCGTGACCTTGACCTTGTCGTTGTGCTTGAGGAAGCGCTCGACGTGGCCCTTCTTCGTTTCGTAGTCGTGCTGGGCGATCTTCGGCCGCAGCTTGATCTCACGAATGTTGACCTGCTGCTGGTGCTTGCGGGCCTGCTTCTGCTTCTGCTCCTGCTCGTACTTGTACTTCGAGTAATCGAGCAGTCGCGTGACCGGCGGCTTCGAGCCGGGAGCGACCTCGACCAGGTCGAGGTCGGCGTCCTGGGCGCGCTTGAGGGCATCGGCGATCTCGACGATGCCGAGTTGCTCGCCGTCGGCGCCGATCAGCCGGACCTGGGGAACGCGGATGCGCTCGTTGATCCGAGTGGAGTCGCGCTCTGGGAGGCGCCGGTCGAACCTACGGGGGACCGGCACTATCGGGACGAGCCGTGTGGCGTCAAAGGGTTTTCGTGCCCGCGAACAAGTTGGCGCAGTATAGGGGCGATCCGGCGCTCGCGTGCAAGAAGCTCAGCCGTCGGCGCTCTCGGTCCGAACCCGGGCGGCGAACTCGGCCACCGGCATCGCCCCGAGCTCCCCTTCCTCGTGGCCACGCACGGCGACGGTCCCGGCCTCCTGCTCCTTGTCGCCGACGACCAGCATGTAGGGGTAGCGGCCGAGCTCGGCGTCGCGGATCTTCTTGCCGACCGACTCGGAGCGGCTGTCGGAGGTGACGCGCACCTCGGCCTCGCGCAGCCCGGCGGCGACGCTCTCGGCGTAGTCGTTGTGGCGGTCGGAGACGGGCAGGACGATCGCCTGGACGGGCGCCAGCCAGACCGGGAAGCGGCCCGCGTAGTGCTCGATCAGGATCCCGGCGAAGCGCTCCAGTGAGCCGAGCAGCGCCCGGTGGATCATCACCGGGCGGTGCGGCGCGTCGTCGGCGCCGGTGTAGGTGAGGTCGAAGCGCTCCGGCATCTGGAAGTCGAGCTGGCAGGTTCCGCACTGCCAGGAGCGGCCCAGGGCATCGGTGATGTGGAAGTCGATCTTCGGCCCGTAAAAGGCGCCGTCGCCGGGGTTCAGCTCGTACTCGCGGTCCTGGCGCTCGAGCGCCTCGGTCAGCGCCGCCTCGGCCTTGTCCCACTGCTCGGGGCTGCCCATCGACTTCTCGGGCCGGGTCGAGAGCTCGACTTTGACGTCCTCGAAGCCGAACCGCGCGTAGAGCTCGTCGATCGCTTCGCAGATGCTCGCCACCTCGTCGGTGATCTGCTCCTCGGTGCAGTAGACGTGGGCGTCGTCCTGGGTGAAGGCCCGGACCCGCAGCAGGCCGTGGAGGACTCCCTCGCGCTCGTTGCGGGACACGCGGCCGAACTCGGCAAGGCGCAGGGGGAGCTCGCGGTAGGAGTGGCGTTCGGAGCCGAAGACGAGGCAGGCGCCGGGGCAGTTCATCGGCCGCAGCGCGAAGCGGCGCTCGTCGACCTCCATGAAGTACATGTCGTCGCGGTAGTTGTCCCAGTGGCCGGAGCGATGCCAGAGCTCCTCGTCGAGGACCTGCGGAGTGGCGATCTCCTGGTAGCCGCGCTTGCGCAGCTGGTTCTGCACCTGGCCCTCGATCAGATGCAGGAGGGTGGTCCCGTTCGGCAGCCAGAAGGGCATTCCGGGCGCCTCCTCGCGGAGCATGAAAATGCCGAGCTGGGGGCCGAGGCGACGGTGGTCGCGGGCTTTGGCCTGCTCGATCCGCTCAAGGTGCTGGGCCAGGTCCTTCTTCGAGAAGAAGGCGGTGCCGTAGATCCGGGTCAGCATCTCGCGCTTCTCGTCACCGCGCCAGTAGGCGCCGGCGACGGAGCTGAGCTTGATCGCCTTGATCCGGCCGGTATCCGGGCCGTGAGGGCCCCGGCAGAGGTCCTCGAACGGGCCGTTCCGATAGAGCGAGACCGTCTCGACGCCTTCTTTGGCGACCAGGTCTTCGATCAGCTCGACCTTGAAGGACTCGTCCTGGCCCTTGAAAATCTCAATCGCCTCGGCGACCGGCACGTCGCGGCGCGAGAAGTGCTCCGCGGCGGAGATGTGCTCGCGCATCTTCGCCGCGATCGGCTCGAGGTCGTCCTCGGTGATCTTCACGTCGGCCGGGAACTCGAAGTCGTAGTAGAAGCCGTTCTCGATCGCCGGCCCGATCGTCACCTTGGCGCCGGGGTAGAGCTCCTGGACCGCCTCGGCCATCACGTGAGCGGCGTCGTGGCGGATCAGGTCGAGGGCGTCCGGGTCGCGATCGGTGAGGATCGCGATCTCGGCGCCGTCGGGCAGGGGCGCGAAGAGGTCGCGCAAGTCTCCATCGACGCGGATCGCCAGCGCCGCCTTGGCCAGGCCCGGCCCGATCGCCGCCGCCGCGTCGCCCCCACTCGCCCCATCCGGCAGCTCGAGCGGCGTGCCATCGGGCAGCTTGACGGTGATGTTTCCGGTCGCGGCCTCCATCGCGGCCATGCTACCCGCGGCCGTTGTCGCGGACCGGGACGCACTTTCGCCTGCCTGGCGGGAAGAAGTGCGTTCGCGTCGGCCGACCGGGCGCGATCCAGCCATCCGCCAGGACGATCGATCGCGGGTACCCCACCGTTGAGGTCGCAGTTGTTCCCGCTATGCGGGACGAACTGCGACCTGAATCAGCGGTTGGGGCTACCGGCCCGGGCCTGGCGGACGGCGATCAACGGGCAGGGGCTGTGGCCGTGCACCGCGCCGATCTGTTCCCAGAGCATGTACGGCCCGGCGCGACGATTGAGGCGCAGGCCGGGATAGGGAGCCGGGCCGTCCTCGCCTTCGGTGACGACGAAGCGGACCCCGGGCAGTGGCTTCCCGCCGGCTTCACTCGCGGCCTTGATGCAGACGCGGCCGCCGCGCAGCTCCCAGGCGATGTAGGGCTGCCCCTGTTCATCGGCGAGCAGCGCGTCCCGTGCGAGGACCAGGGTCGAGTCGGCGACGAGAAGCGGCCGCAGGCCGGTGAGCGCCGGCGAGTAGGAGGTCGGGCCGACCGGCGCGTTGGCGAACGCAAGCAGCGAGCAGGCACCGGCGGCAAGCAGGAAGAGGACGGCGACCGGCCGGCGCGGGAGCGGCAGGAGGATGACCAGGGCGCAGACCGGGGCGGCGACGACCAGGGCCTTCGCCGCGGTGTAGGGAGTCCCCGCGACGCGGGCGAGGGCATAGACGCCGACCACGGCCGCGAGCCCGGAGAGCAGCGCGAACTCTCGCCGGCGGAGGCTGAGGAAGGCGCCGTAGAGGAAGAGGATCGCGGCGAAGGCGGCGCCGAGGAAGTAGCCGAGCGCGGGCACTGCCCCGTCGCCCGGCGAGAGCCGGAAGTCACCGGAGGGCCAGATCCCGAGCGCCTCGACCGGTGAGACCTGGCCGAAGAGATTGCCGAGGCCGGGGCCGTTGGGGTCGAAGGTCTCGAATTGGCGGAATTCGATCATCCGCCCGATCTCGGGGGCGACGAGGACCAGGAAGACCAGCAGCGCGAGGCCGATCGCCCGCAGGGGCTTCGAGCCGGTCGCCGGACAGCGGCTGAAGAGGCGCTCGGCGACGATCCAGATTGCCGCCGCGGCCAACAGCCAGACGAGACCGGCGTAGCTGTATGTATAGACGGAGCCGACGGCGATCAGCGCAGGCGGGACGAAGCGAAGCGGCGCGTCGAGCCAGTCGGCATTGCGGGCGACCTCGCGCAGGGAGAGGACGAAGGCCAGCACGAGGAGTGCCTGCATCACCTCCTTGAAGGCGCCCTGGGCGTAGTAGGAGGCGACCAGGTAGGCGAGGCCGACCACCAGCGCGCAGGCACCGCGCCACAGCCGCCCCGCATCGACGGCGAAGGCGGCCAGAGCCGTCAGCGGCGCGATCACCACGGTCGCCACGGAGAGGCCGTCGAAGCCCTGCACGAGGCCGACCCCCAGCCCCTTGTGGAGGGCGACGACGATCGAGTGCGGGCCGAGCGGATAGCCCTGATGCAGAAGCGGCGAGCTGAAGCCATCGGCCAGATGGTCGGTCGCCAGCAGGTGCTGGGACATGTCGGGGTCGAAGCCGGTGCCGAGGATCCCAAAATGCCCTTCGGCGATGAAGGGGAGCGAGGCGGCGAGCAGGGCGAGAATGCCGACCGGAAGGCCGGTCGCCAACGCTTCCCCCCGCCCTCGAGCCTCCCCCACAGATAGGCCACGGCGGCGACCGTGAGGACGAGGACGGCGAGCGCCGACACCACCCCGTCCCCGGGCAGTCGCACGGTCCCCCAGCAGATCGCGCAGAGCAGCGCGAGCCCCACCGAGGGCGATAGCCAGGACCACCGCCGGATCCCGCAGAGGCAGATCGCCGCCTGGCCGATCGCCAGCGAGGATGCGCAGAGCGCCGCGGTTGCCGCGTAGGTCCCGACCATGCAGTCGGCGAGCCTAGACTGCGGACATGGCATTCGTCCCCCCAGCCCGCCACCTGCTGCGAGCCCGGGACCTGGCCGACGCCCGCTACGCCGACCCGATCGACGTCGACGACATGGCGCACGCCGCCGGCCTCTCGCGCGCCCACTTCAGCCGCGAGTTCAAAAAGACCTTCGGAGAGTCGCCGCGCTCCTATCTGCTCACCCGCCGGCTGGAGCGGGCCGCGACCCTGCTCCGCAACACCGACCGCTCGGTCGCCGAGATCTGCCTCGACGTCGGCCTGCAGGGGATCGGCTCGTTCACCAGCAGCTTCAAGCGCCATTTCGACCTGACCCCGACGGCATATCGCGACGCCCACCCGCCGGCGGCTGCCCGGGCCGTCGTACCGGCCTGTATCCAGCGGGCCTACGGGCGTCCGAAACGCCGCACGTTTCGAGAAGACAGCGAGCGGACCCCGGCCTAGCATCGCCCCACGTTCAAACTCCAAGGAGGAAACGATGATCAAGATCGCAAACGCGCAGCTCTGGGTCCACGACCAGGAGGAGGCGCTCGCCTTTTACACCGACAAGGTCGGCTTCGAGGTCCAGGCCGACGTGACCCTTCCCGAGATGGGCGACTTCCGCTGGCTCACGGTCGGCCCCCCGTCCCAGTCCGACGTCTCGATCGTCCTGATGGCGATTCCGGGCGAGCCGGTGGTGGACAGCGAGACCGCCGGCCAGATCGAGGCCCTGATGTCGAAGGGGTTCGCCGGCACGGTCTTCCTCAGCACCGACGACTGCCAGGCCAGCTACGAGGAGCTCAAGGACCGCGGAGTCGAGTTCTCCGAGACCCCCGAAGAGCGCCCCTACGGGATCGACTCCGGCTTCCGCGACCCGTCCGGCAACTCGATCCGCCTCACCGAGGTGAAGCTGCCCGCCGGAGTCTGAGGCGAAGGATGGGCTGGACGGCGCGGGCTAGGCGTAGACGCCGTCCAGCCAGGCTTTGAGCGCCGCTTCGCGCTCCGCGGCGTCGACGCCGTCGACGAACAGGTGGGCGCTCATGCCGACGACGTCGCCGTAGTGGTTGCGGCCGAAGAAGCGGTAAAGGCCATCGGCGGTGCGAACGCCGAGGAACTCCGGCGTCGAGTAGTCGATCGTGCCGTCCAGCGCGCCGGCACCGCCGAGCGACGCGCTCACGGGCTCGCCTAACCCGGCGTCGGAGCCGATGCCGAGGGCGGCGCGGAGTTCGTCCATCGCCTCCGGCCCGCCGGCGGCATCAGGCCCCTCGATGCCCGAGGAGGGCTGGCCGACGTAGGTGACCGGGCGGCCCTTGAAGTGCTGGAGATACTGGGCGAGCGTGTCGAGATAGAAGTCGGTGTGCCCGCCGATCGCGTCGTACGGATCCTCCCAGCCGTCGGCCAGAATGCCACTGTGGACGTAGCGCACGCGGGCGGTACCGCCGTCGCGGGCCTCGATCGCGTAGTCGATCGCGTTGAAGGTCCCGTCCGGCGCCTCCATGCGGACCACGAGGCGGTGCGGCGGGTCCCAGGTCTTGACCGGCCCGCCGGCGGGCGGCGTCGTGCCGGCGGGAATCTCCAACCCGGTCGGGAACTGCCAGGCGGCGGTATCGGAGGTGACGGCGATCCAGACATCCTCGGGGGCGGCGGGCAGGTCGACCTCGCGGGCGATCTCGAACTCACGGCTCATGACTTGGGCTCCTTGCTCTTGGTGATGGTCGGGTGCAGCGTCTGGCGACGGCTCCGACGCACACCCACGGCCAGGCAATGCCCGGCTACTTGGAATAGGCCCCGACCTACGCGGAGCACGGCCCCGGGTACAGGAGCCTGTCCGGGTAGGGCCGTCCTGAGGAATGCGACCGGGAAGTGGGCGTAACAGGGCTCGAACCTGTGACCTCCGCCTTGTCGAGGCGGCGCTCTCCCAACTGAGCTATACGCCCGGGGCGCCTGAATCTACCAGCGAGGAGCAGCCTGACGACCGCTAAAGAAAACTCCTGCACCGACCGATTCGAGTGTGGCGAAACAATTCGGGCTAAGGAGTGTTCATTAGTCAAACAGGACCGACGAGCCAGGGGACATTCGCTTCACTTGGTGGTACGTCCTTCGGAAACAGAGGGCCCCTCACGGGGCCCTTTTCCGTTCCCCCTTGAGTTTGGGGCGCTGGTCAGGCCGCGTCGCCGGCCGGGACGAGCAGGACCGACGAGTGGGCGCCGCTGACGATCCGCTCGCTGACGCTTCCCAGCGCCTTGATCCCGCGCAGCCCCCTCCTCCCGGCGACGATCAGGGTGGAGCCGCCCGCTTCAGCCGCGTCGACGATCACCTTCTTCGCGCTGCCCTCGGCCACAGACAGTCGCGGTTGGACCCCGGCCGTCTGCTCGATCTCGGCGACCTGCTCGGCGACGACCGCGGCCGCGTCCGGCGGGTGATTGCCGTCGTCGACGAGGAGGACGGCGATGCCCGCGCCGAAGGCAGAGCCGAGCTCGGCGGCGGTGCGCGCCGGCGCCCACGAGCCCGGGGTGCCGTCGCTGGCAAGGAGGATTCGACTTGGGAACGGGTCCTCCCCGGGAGGCTGGCGGGCGATCAGCAGCGGCCCCTCGGTCTGGTGCGCTGCCTCGCTCGCGGTGCTGCCGAAGAGGATGCCCCGAGTCCGCGATTTGCCGTGCGTGCCGAGCACAAGCAGGTCGTGCTCCTCGCTTTCAGGCAGCAGGACATCGATCGCGTAGCGCGCCTCGCGCAGGTGATAAGAGGCCGAGACGCCGGCTTCGCCGGCGAGCGCCGCGGCCTCTTCGAGGCTGCCTTCGAGGGTGTCGCGGTGGTAGTCGGGCCCGAGTTCGAAGCTGGTGTTGACCGCGGTGAAGTGGAGACTGCTGCCGTCGCGGGCAAGAGCGATCGCCTGCCTCGCGGCCTCGGTGCTGGACTCGTTCCCTTCGACTCCGCAAAGGATGCTTTTGAACGGCATCTCTCTCCCCTTTTGCTGGGCCAGCCTAACCCAGAATCGCCGCCCCGTCCTCCCCCTCGTCGGATTGGCCGAGCTCGGTGAGGCGGCGCCTGAGAAAGCCGCGGTCGGAGTCGGAATGGGCGAGCTCCAGGGCCCGCTTGTATGCGGTGCGGGCCTCCGAGGCTCGCCCGAGCCGGCGGAGGAGCTCGGCGCGAGTCGCGTGTAGGTGGTGGTAGCCGTCGAGGTCGAGTCCTTCCGTTGCTGCCAGCCCGGCCTCCGGCCCGCGTGCTTCGGCGATCGCGACCGCGCGATTGAGCTCGACGATCGGCGACCCGGTCAGCCTCGCCAGGTCCATGTAGAGCTCCGCGACCTTGACCCAGTCGGTCGCCTCCTCGACGTGCAGCGCGGCGATCCGCGCCTGCAGGAGGTAGGGCCCTGAGCCACGCAGCGCCGCCCCCCGACTCAGGGAAACGCGGCCCGCGGCGATCTCTTCCTCATCCCAGAGGGCTCGGTCCTGATCGGCGAGCAGGACCAGCTCCCCGTCGCTGAAGCGCGCCTCGCTGCGGGCGTCGTTGAGCAGCATCAGGGCGAGGAGGCCATGGGCCTCGGGCTCGTCGGGCATCAGCTCGGCCAGGGCGGCGCCGAGGCGGATCGCGTCGTCGGCGAGCTCCCCTCGGCCGCCGTATCCCTCGTTGAAGATCAGGTAGACGACGGCGAGCACCTCCGCGAGCCGGTCGGGAAGGAGATGGTCCGGCGGGACTCGGAACGGGATCCCCGCTGCCTTGATCTTCTTTTTGGCGCGCACGATCCGCTGCGCCATGGTCGCCGTGGGGACCACGAAGGCCCGCGCGATCTCCTCCGTGTCGAGGCCGCCGAGGGTGCGTAGGGTGAGCGCCACCTGCGACTCGGCGGCGAGGGCCGGGTGGCAGCAGGTGAAGATCAGCTCCAGGCGCTCGTCGGGGAACTCGGTCTGCTCGAACTCCATCTCGATCGGCTCCGGCGGGTCGAGGAGCCTCGTCTTCTCGAGGCGATTGCGGTCGCGGCGGATCCGATCGATCGCGCGGTTGCGCGCGGTGACGATCAACCAGGCGCCCGGATTGGGGGGAACGCCGTCGCGCGGCCAGCGCTCGGCGGCGACGGCGAACGCCTCCTGGGCGGCCTCCTCGGCGAGATCGAAGTCGCCGAGGTAGCCGACCAGCGAGGCGAGCACCCTCCCCCACTCCTCTTCGAAGACCCGCTCGATCAGTAGGTCTCCGAGGGCCGGATCTCGATCCAGCCGCCCATCGAGGCGGCGGGGATCTTCGCCGCCAGCGCGATCGCCGCGTCCAGGTCATCGGCCTCGTAGGTGAGGAAGCCGCCGAGGGCCTCCTTGGTCTCGACGAAGGGACCGTCGGTGGTCAGAGCCTTGCCGTCCTCGACCCGAACGGTGGTCGCCGTCTCGGGCGCGCTCATCGGCACCCCGGGGGTGACGCCTGGCGTCTCGTTGATCTCCTTGTAGGCGGCGTAGACCGACTTCTGCTCCTCCCCGGAGAGGTTGTCCCAGTCGTCGGTACGTGGGGTCGGCGTGGTGCCCTGGTGGATCAGCAGCAGATACTTCATGGTTCCTCCTTCGGAGTGTGCATTTGACCGTTGGACGAACGGGCGGGGCGAAAATCGACAGCCCCCTTCGATTTCTTCCACAGCTCCCGCAGGTGTTCGCGGAAGCCGATCCCGTAGCCAGTCGGGGTGCCGTCGTAGTCGGTGATCAGCGACGGGCCGCTGCGGCATGTCCAGCCGCCATGCGTGTCCCAGGTCCAACCGATGTAGGAGACGCCGTGGCGGTCGGCCCAGCGCATGTAGGGGTCGATGTAGTCGTGGCGGCAGTCGCCCTCGCCAAGCTCGCCGGTGACCACCGGGTGTCGCTGGGATATCCGGGACAGGTCGGCCCGGCAGGCCGTGAAGCAGGCGGCGAAGTCATAGGTGTGATTGGAGGCGGCCTCGCCGTGCAGCGGATCGGGCGGCAGATGGGCGAGCCAGCCGTCGAGCCGGCGCGCGTAGGCGATTCCGCCGAGCAGCAGTGGCTGCCGGGCCCCGGTCGAGCGCACGGCGGCGACCAGTTCGGCCATGCCCGCGGCTCGATAGGAGCCGACGTGCGGCGCCGTGATCTGACAGCCGTGCTCCCAGCAGCCCCAGCCGACGTCGTGAGGCTCGTTATAGAGGTCGAAGAGGACCCCGCGATCGTCGCGGTAGGTGGCGGCGACGCTTCGCCAGAAGTCGGGAGCGTGGTCGGCGTCGGCCATCGGGATGATCCCGGTCGCCTGGTGACCGGCGGGAGCCGCGACATGCAGGTCGAGGACCACATATAGGCCGGCACGCTCGAGCCGACTCACGTATGCGCGGATTGCCGCCCGGTAGGCGTCGCCGCCGAGGCCCGCGGCGATGCGGTTGATGCCGAGCCAGCAGGTCTCGTTGAGAGGCAGGCGCACCGCGTTGACATGCCAGGAGCTCATGACCCGGACCGATGCGGCGCTGCTGGGCCCGTCGAAGAAGCCATAGCCCTGCTGGCAGGAGTACTCGGTGCCCGAGCGGCTCATCCCGAGCAGGCGGACCGGGGCGCCGTCGCGGTCGACCAGGCGGTTGCCGTGGACACCGACCCAAAGCGCCTCCGCGCTGCCCGGCAGGGCGAGGGCGATGAGCAAGGCGGCGAGGGCGAGCGTCAGGCGTGCGCGCATGTCCACATTGTCACCCCTCCGGTGGTTCGCTTCGCCCAACTGGTCAAAGCACGTCAAGCAAACGGCCGGCGCTGCCGATGACTCGACGATCCGTCCACCCGAACGAAAGAGCCGAGCCATCAAAATGCCTTCTGCCCGCCGCATCCTCACCGCCGCCCTCATCTCCGCGGTCGCCCTTCTGGCCCTGCCCGCCTTTGCCTCGGCGGCTTCGCTGCTGACGCCGGATTCGGGATCGGTCAGCTTCCCCGACGCGGACATCCACGGGGAAGCCCCGGGCGAAACGGTGAAGATCCACAACGAAGGCGACGAAGCCGCGGAAATCGTCTCGATCGACACCGGCGGCGGGGCCTTTACCCTCTCGCCGGGCTCCGAATGCGTTGTCGGGACGATCGTCGCCGAAGGCGAAAACTGCGCGCTCAACGTCACCTTCGACCCGGCGCTGGCCGGCGAAGACGAAGCGACCGTAGAAATCGGCTACGAAGACGGCAGCGGGCCGAACGAAACAAGCTTCACCGTCGTCGGCCACGGCTGGACCGGGACGGTCGCTGCGAACGCGCCGACCTGGAACTCCCAGCCCTACTTCTACGGACCCCAGCAGCAGCAGATCAACGTCTTCGACTCCTCCGTCTGGAGGGTCGAACTCGGCGCCGTCTCGATCTCGGGCCCTGACTCCGGTGCCTTTTCAATCTCGAACGGCTGCGCCGAAGGCCAGATTCTCTGGTTCAGCAGCTGCTCTGTGTACGTCACCTTCTCCCCGACCCACCCGGGCGCCTACGAAGCACAGCTCGAAATCGCGAATGACGGGACCGAAGACCCGTTCGTGCTGCCGCTGGAAGTAACCGCCCTCAAAGGCCCGGAAGTCTCGATTGATCCGAGCTCGATCGATTTCGGCCCGGTCGAAGTCGGACAGTCGGCGCCGGACGAACTGGTGACGATCGAAAACGTCGGCGACGCTCCGCTACAGGTGCAGCAGACTGCTGATCATCTCCGGCACGCCGCAGATCTTCCCGGTGACCGAAGACGGCTGCTCACTGCAGATCATGCTCCCGGGCGACACCTGCGAAGTCACGATCGGCTTCTCGCCCACCAAGTCGGGCGAACGAAGCGCGTCGATCTTCGTGATCAGCAACAGCGGCGGCCCGGTCACGACCGCGGCGCTCAGCGGTGAAGGCGTCTACGCCCCCGACGGAACCGTGAGCCTGACCAGCAGCGCCACGGCCGGGGTGCCGATCTACTGCCTCCCCCACGGCTTCCACGAAACGGACGAACTGTCCTTCCAGTGGATCACCGGGGGACAGCCGATTCCCGGTGCGACAGACTCGATCTACATCCCGACTGCCGCTGATGTCGGCTCGACCGTCGCCTGTGAACTGACCGCCGAAAACGCGGTCGGCGACCAGACGATCACCTCGGCCGCCTCGGCGACGATCGTTGCGGGCGAAGCCGGTCCTGCCGGTCCTGCGGGCCCTGCGGGTCCCGCCGGTCCTGCCGGTCCTGCCGGTCCTGCCGGACCGAAAGGCGACCAGGGAGAACCCGGAGCCGCCGGACAGCAGGGCGCGCAGGGTCAAACCGGCCCGCAGGGAACGCTCGGCGCGACTGGCGCCACGGGCGCTACCGGATCTCAGGGTCCGGCTGGAGCCAAGGGAGCGAAGGGCGCCAAGGGCGGCAAGGGTCCCAAGGGTGCGAAGGGCGCCAAGGGAGACCGCGGCCCGGCCGGCCCCAGCGGCAACAGAAGGAAGAAGCGCCACCACAAGAAGCACAAGGCCGGCCACGGCAACAGCCGCGACAACAGCTCCTCGAAGTAACGATTGGTGCGGGTCGCGGCTCGGCCGCGACCCGCTGACGCCCGGCTGTCTAGGGTTGGCTGGTGCTGATCAGCCTGATGTTCCTGCTGCGCCTCGGATTGGCCGCCCTGGCGCTGCGGATCCTGGCGGCCATGTTCGACCATCTCGAAGCCAACGGCTCGCCCCACCTCTATCTGGCCGGCGTCTTCTCGGTTGCCTCCCTGATCTGCCTGATCGGCTTCGTCGTCCTCTGCATCACGCATATCGGCGAACGCCGCTCGAAACGATGAGCCATAGGCTTGCCCGGGACAGATGAACGCCGGCGGCCCGGAGCAAGCAGCGGAAGACCTCCTCGAGCGGTGGTACGTCGCCTGGAACGCGCACGACGTCAAGGCGATCCTCGATCTGACGACCGAGGACGTCCTCTATGAAGACCCCTCATCGGCCGTGCCGGTGATGAGAGGGAAGGCCGAGGTGGAGGCATCCATCCGGGCCTCGCTGCGAGGCGTCCCAGACCTCCACCTCGAGAAGCGCGACGTCTGGGTGACGCCGGGAGGCGAGGTGATCGCCAGCTGGTTCGGCTTCAGCGGAACGTTCACGGGCCCCCTGGCTCTACCGGGAAGACCTGTCCTCTCCCCGACCGGATTGCCGATCGTGACCAACGGCATGGATCGCAGCGAGATCCGGGACGGCCTCCTCTGCCGCCACCAGATTTTCTGGGACATGCTCGACGTGGCCCGGCAGATGACCCTTCTGCCGGCCCGCGACAGCGGCATGGACCGTCTCGGCTACAAGCTGCAGGGGCTCAGGGTCAGGCGGATGCGCTCGAGGCGCCGCGCCTAGATCAGCCCTGGACCATCGAGATCGAGGTCATGCGCCCGCCCCTGAACTCGATTTCGAGCAGCTCGGGGTCGATCTGGATGATCGAGTCTCGCTCGGGGCCGAGACCGTAGATAAACCAGAAACGGCCCTTCCCCGGTTCCTTGCCATCCGGAGGCCCGAGCAGAGCTTCCACTTCGGCGACGCCGGCCCCGGTGCGGAGGAGTCGGCAGCGGATGACGTCGTCGGCGAGCATCTGCCGGCGGGTCGGGAAGCCCTTTTCGGCGAGCCCGAACAGGCTCGGGGTGACATTCGCTTCCGAGCAGGGATAGCGGCGCAGCACGACCACCGGGTACACGGCTTTGGCGAAGAGGTCATGGGTCGGGAACCAGACGACGAACGGCCTGTATTCGCGCAGGGAGAAGCACGACCACTGCCTGTGGAGCTGCAACCGGCAGCCGTGCCGGCCGGCCAGACCCCTCGCTTCTCCGCACCCGATCCCCTGCGCTTCGACCGGGAATCGCTGCCCGAAACGCTCGATAGCCCCGCAATCCCGCTGTCCGGGAGCGGTCACCTTCGGGCCGGGCGGCAGGGAATAGTCGGCGGCGGCCACGCCGCACACGACCAGCAATCCGACCGCGAGCGCGATCCCAAGTCCCCGTCCCCAACGCCTCACGGGGCCATTCTAGGTGCCGCCTGCGGCATTACCTCGAGGTAATCGACCGGCGCAGCGGCGCTGGCTAGAGTCGCCAGGCGATGGCAACGGCCCCAACCCAGCCTTCGGTCGGGGCGCTCCTGCGCCAGTGGCGGGAGCGCCGGCGCATGACCCAGCTTGACCTCGCGCTCGATGCCGGCATCTCGGCCCGACACCTGAGCTTCGTTGAGACCGGTCGGTCGAAGCCCGGCCGCGAGATGCTGATCGGAGTCCTCGACCAGCTCAAGGTCCCCTACCGCGAGCAGAATCGCCTCCTGCTCGCCGCCGGACACGCCCCGGCGTTTCCCGAACGCACCCTTGACGACCCGGAGCTGACACCGGTGCGGGAGGCCCTCGACGTTGTCCTCTCCGACCACGAGCCCTACCCGGCCATCGCCGTCGACCGCGTCTGGAACATGGTCGCCGCCAATGACGCGATGCTCGCCCTGGCCGGGTTCGTCGAGATCGATCCCGCCTTGCTCGAGCCCCCGGTCAACGTGATGCGGGTCGGCCTCCACCCGCGTGGCTTCGGGCAGTTGTTCGTGAACCTCGGCGACTGGCACGCCCACTGGCTGAGGCAGCTCGAGCGGCAGCTCGCCGCGACCGGGGACGAGCGGCTCGCCGCGCTGATCGAGGAGATTTCCACCTACCCGGTCCCCGAGCCCGAGAGCGATGCAGGATCCGGGATGACGGGTGCCGAGATGCTCGGACCGGTCCGGGTACGGACCCACGACGGCGCAGAGCTCTCCTTCTTCGGCATGTTCGCGACCTTCGACACCCCGTTCGAGGTGACCACCTCCGAGCTGGCGATCGAGTTCCTCTTTCCCGCCGATCGATCGACCGCCAGGGCCCTGCGGGAGCGGGCCCCGGAAGAAGCGGGATGACGATCGGGGCGCCGGTCGGGCGGGCGGTCGCCGGCGGCGGGGGCGTCCTGCTGATCGTCTCCCTGTTCCTGCCCTGGGCGAGCGTCGGTGGTACGACCCACAACGGCTTCGAGCTCCTCACGGTCGCCGACGTCTTCCTCGTGATCGTCGCGCTCGTGGCGATCGCGGCCGCCGTGACCTGGGGCCGTTTCGGCCTGTTCCGGGCCGACGTGTCGGTGAACGGCGCAGCCGATCTGCTCGCCGTCGTCGCGTCCATAGTGCTCGTCTGGTTCGTCGTGTTCGACTTCCCCTCCGGAGCCGACCGTGGGGTCGGCGTCTTCCTGGCCCTGTTCGCGACGATCGCCATCGCCGGCGGGACGGGTGACTACGGCGTGCTGCGCGGCGCGTCCCTTTTCCCGCGCATCGACCGGGGAGAGCAGCGCAAGCAATAGGCTCGCCGGAGGCTCGCAAAGGAGGGCAAACCATGCGCGACGACGCCGAGACCGCAATCCTCGCGGGCGGCTGCTTCTGGATCATGCAGCAACTTCTGCGGCACTTCGACGGCGTGATCTCGACCCGCGTCGGATGGACCGGCGGCCAGAACGAGAACCCGACCGAGCACGACAACTCCGGTCATGCCGAGGCGGTCGAGGTCATCTTCGACCCGGAGCGGATCTCCTACCGCGGCCTGCTCGACTACTTCTTCCAGGTCCACCGGCCCGACCTCGATCGGGAGCTGGTGGGCCCCGAGTACCGCTCGGAGGTCTTTTATACGACCGACCTGCAGCGCCAGATTGCCGAGGAGGCGATCGCCGCCGTCGACGCCTCGGGCCACTGGCCGGGGAAGGTCGTGACCGGAGTCAGCGAAGCCGGGACCTTCTGGGAGTCGGAGGCCGCAGATCAGGGCTACCTCGAGCGCTACCCGGATGGCTGCCCGCCTCCGTTCCCGCGGCCGGGCGAAGAAGTCAGCTAGCCGCCGCGCCTGCCAGGCTGTCGGCGTTCCGTCCCGCATCCGACCGCCAAGGGGAGACAGATGAAGCTCTTACAGGGGAAGTTGACGTACGCCAACGTCGTCGCGACCGTCGCCTTGTTCATCGCCGTAGGGGGGGCCAGCGCGTTCGCCGCCGGGCACCTCGCCAAGAACAGCGTCGGCTCCAAACAGCTCAAGAAGAACGCGGTGACCACCGTGAAAGTCAAGGACGGGGCGATTACGGGCGCGAAGGTAAACCTCAGCTCGCTGGGAACCGTTCCCAGCGCGACGAGCGCCGGAAACGCCGCCTCGCTGGGCGGGACCTCGGCCGCCGGCTTCGCGAAGGTGGATCTCGAACCAGTCCATGTCATCGGCGCGTCGGGGCAGCCGACCTTCGAATTCAACTGCGAGAACTTCGGAAACGAAACGGCGACCGTCGGCTTTTATAAGGACCCGTTCGGTGTCGTCCACCTGCGGGGATACATCACCAAATGTGCGGAAGACCAGCTGATGTTCACGCTGCCGAGCGGCTTTCGCCCGCCGGCTGACGAATTCTTCGCCACCTCGACGTCAAACGAAACCGCCGGCCTGGTCGAAGTCCAATCCGGCGGACCGGTGCTGATCTTCGGCGGCGAAAACGCGACCCTCAGCGGGATCGAGTTCAGGACCCACTAGGGCTCAGCCGTGAACGACGGCGCTGGTGCTGTGTGAGCTCGGCGTGCCCGCCTTGGGTGTGAAGGTCACGGTCAGATGGACCTTGAGCTGCCCTTCCTTCTCGAGCAGGGCCTTGGCCGCGGCCGAAGGCGAGATCTTCAGCGTGACCGGGCCCTTCTTGGAGGCATGGGCGACAGCGGTCCCGTAGACGATGCTCCTCGAGGTGCTCGCGCGGGAGCTCTTGGCGGTCTCGACGACCACCGCCTCGGCGTGGAAGCTGCCCGGTGCGGGAGCGCTCGGGTGGAGGCTGATCGCGCCGGAGGCGGCGACCTTGGGACGCGGCAGCTTGAACTTCAGCGGGCCCGGCGCAGGTGTGGGCCCGGGGCTGGGAATGGGCCCCGGTGTCGGTCCGGGGGTCGGGCTCGGTTTCTTTTCCGGTTCCGGTTCGGAGCTGCCACCGGCGCCGTAGGTGTAGCCCCCGGCGAGGGTGGCGGTTCCGCCGGCGGTTTTCAGCGTGAGGTCGACGGCGCCTTCTTTTTCGGCAGGCGGGACCCGGACGACCACCTGTGAGTTGGTGGTTTCGTACTCCCCCGCGCCTTCAGTGCCGAAGTGAACAGCGACGTGAGCGATGTGGTTTCCGGTGATCGTGACTTTGTCTCCGCCGGCAACTGCCCCTGAGGACTGGCTGATCCCGGTGATCTGCGGCGCGTCGTATTCGATTTCGGCGCCGAGCGACAGCCCGTACCTGGGATAGAGGGGGGCGATGTTCGATTCGGGCGTCGGGCTGTTGCTGACCAGTGGCGGCGACCAGATCGCGATGAAGGGTTCGCCGTTGTTCGAGCTGACGAAGAAGCCACATCCGGCGTAGGCCTCCGATTCTTCATTGGCGGGGTTCGCTTCGAGGTCGACGCCGATGCCGTCGCCAGCCTGGACCGGCATCGAGACCCCGTTCGCGGTTTTACCGTCGAGGTAGGCCGCCGGCAGCGACTCTGCGACCTTCGTCGGCCGCGACGAGCCAAAGGACCTGAAGAGGTCGAAGCGGACGAAGCCGTCGGGCGGGTTTTGCGGCGGGTTGTTCGCCTTCGACTGGGTGTATCCCAGGACGGTCCATGACTTGAGCAGGCCGTCGTCGAGGATTTCGTATCCGCTTTCGAGCGGCCCCACCTGGGCGACCGTCTCGTGGCTGGATTCACCCCGCGGGTAAACCCCGAAGCACTCTCTGCTCCAGGCGTCGCGGACAGCTTCGGCACCTGCGACGCCGACGTTGCCGATGTTCCCCGCCTGGGAGAGGGCCGGCGAAAGGGCGAAAACCAGGCAGATGGCAGGCAGAGCTACGAGACGAGCTTTCCTCACCGGGCCGACGATAGGCACGGGCCGCCAGCCCCGCATCCATGAGCCTCATGGATATCCACCTACCTATTCTTCTGCGCTTGGCCGCCGACGCGCCAGACCAGAAGGCGCTCTTCGAACGTGATCTCGAGCTCGCGCGGTTGCGGGACGCGGCGACTGCCGCTTCGACGGGCTCCGGCCGCCTCCTGATCGTCGAAGGCGTCCCCGGCGCCGGTAAGTCCTCGATCCTCACGGCCGCGGGGGCCGAGGCGGCCAGCCGGGGAATGCGGGTACTCGGGGCGCGCGGAGGCCCGCTCGAGCGCGCCGCGGGCTTCGGCGTCGCCCAGCAGCTGTTCGAGGCCGAGGTGGTCGACGCCGAGCCGCAGCGGCGCGAGCAGCTCTTCAGCGGAGCGGCCGGGCTCGCTCGACAGATGCTCGACGTCGACGGATCCGATGGAGGTTTGATCGATCCCGCCCAGGCACGGCACGGCCTCTACTGGCTGCTCGCCAACCTCTCCGAAGATCGGCCCCTTGCGCTCCTCGTCGACGACGCCCACTGGTGCGACCCGCCGACCCTCGACTGGCTCGTGTACCTGGCTCGTCGCATGGAGCGACTGCCGGTCCTCATCGTCCTCGCCGTCGGCCTCGGCGAGCCGGGGTCGCCGACGGGAACCCTTGACCTGCTGGCCGCGGAGCCGTCGAGCGAGACGCTCGAGCTCTCCCCCCTCGCCGTGCCGGGAACGGCCTCGCTGCTCGGCTCGATCCACGGCGAACCGGTCGAGGACGAGTTCGCAGCGGCCTGCCATCGGTGGACGGGTGGCAACCCGAGCTTCGTCACCGAGGTCTCCGCGGAGCTCGCGGCCGAGGGGCTTCCCCCCGGAGAGGAGGCAACGCGGCGCCTGCGCTCGCTCGCCCCCGAACGGGTCTCGACCGTGACCCTCCTGCGCCTCCGGCGCCTCGCCGCGGGAGCGATCGCGCTCGCCGGGGCGCTGGCGATCCTCGGCTTCGAAAGCTCCCTCACCCGGGCGGGAGAGCTCGGCGGGCTGGGCGACGACGAGGCGGTCGAGGCCGCCGACACGCTGGTCGAGGCGCGTTTCGTCGAGCGCGCCCCCAGGCTTCCGTTCGTCGAGCCGCTGATCGGGCGGGTCATCTACGACGATCTCCCGCCGACGAAAAGGGCGGCCGACCACCTCCGGGCCGCCCACCTCCTGCATGAGGACGGGGCCGGCCCGGGTGTCGTCGCGGCGCAACTGCTGCGAGCCGATCCGGGCGGCGACGCCTGGGTGGTCGAGCGACTTCGCGAAGCGGGCACCGCGCAGCTCGGCACGGGATCAGCATCGGCCGCCGTCCCACTGCTGCGCCGGGCCCTTGAGGAGCCGCCTCCGGCCGCTCAGGTCGCCTCGATCGCCACGGCGCTCGGGCTGGCCGAGTCGATCTCGGGGGACCCGGGCGGCCTCGACTCGCTCCGCGGCGCGCTCGCGGCCGCCGCGGACCCGCTCGCACGGGCCTCCTCGACCCTGATCCTGGCCCGCTTTCTGGTCTTCGCCGGCAGGGGGCGCGAGGCGGTCGCGATAGCCGGGCGGTCCCTGGCCGAGCTCGACGAGTCGGATGTCGCCGGCGACGACGAGCTACGCGCGCAGCTTGAGGCGTCGCTCGTCACCGCCGCCCATTCCGATGGCGACCTGCGCGAGGTCGCCATCCAGCACCTCGCGAAGGTGCGCCCGGTTGCGGCCGAGGACTCCCACACAGGCCGCGTCGTCGCCGCCCAGTGCTCCTATGCCGCCGCGGCGAGCGGGGGCTCGGCCCAGGAGGCGGTCGCCTTCGCCCGCACCGCGCTCGGTGGCCGCCGCCTGCTCGACGAGGCGCCGATGAGCCCGGACCTCTACCTCGTCCCGATGTCGATGCTCTCCGTCTGCGATGAGCTCGACGAGGCCGCCGCCCGCTACGACGAGGCGCTCGTGCTCGCCCGCGAGAGCGGGTTGCCCCTCGCCTATGGATCGACGGCGGCGTTGAAGAGCCTGACCGCGACCCTGCGCGGACGCCTCGCCGAAGGCGAGCTGCTCGCCCGCGATGCTCTCCGCATCGCCGAGGAGTCCCCGGCGCTCGAGGCGGTCGCGGGCTTCGCGGGGGCGCATCTCGCCCTCGCCCTGGTCGAGCGGGGAGAAGCCGAGGAGGCCCTCGCGCTGCTCGGCCCCGACCTCGAGAACTCGGCGAGCCCGGCGCACACCTGGTCGCGCGAGGCGCTGTATGCCGGCGGCCGCGCGCTGCTCGCGAGCCGACGGCCCGCCGAGGCGCTCGGCCTTCTGCGCTCGGCGGGACGGCTGAGCGAGTCCTTCGGGATCGCCAATCCGGCCTTCCTCCCCTGGCGCTCCTCCGCCGCCCTGGCCCTGCACGAGCTCGGCGAGAGCGACGAGGCGGCCCTCCTCGCCGACGAGGAGCTGGCGCGGGCGCGGGCGTTCGGCGCGCGGCGCCCGCTCGGCATCGCCCTGCGCGCCAGGGGCCTGGTCCTCGGCGGTTCCGATGGACTCGACGACCTGCGCGAGTCCGCCACCGTCCTCGAGAGCTCGCCGGCCCTGCTCGAGCGGGCGCATTCACTGGTCGCCCTCGGCGCCGCACTTCGTCGCACCGGGAGCAGAGCCGAGGCGCGCGAGCCCTTGGGCATCGGACACGAGCTGGCCGATCGGTGCGGTGCAGTGCCGGTCGCCGCGCACGCACGCGAGGAGCTCGGCGCAGCCGGGGCCAGGCCCCGAGCGCAGGGCCGCTGGAGCGCGGACGCGCTGACCATCTCCGAGTTGCGCACCTGCCGCATGGCAGCCGAAGGCCTTTCCAACCCGGCGATCGCTCAGGCGCTCTTCGTCACCCGCGGCACCGTCGAGTCGCACCTGCACGCGGCATACCGCAAGCTCGGCATCGCCTCGCGCCGAGAGCTGCCCGATGCCCTCGCCGTCTACGAGTAACGGAGCCGGGAGCTCCGGCGTCCTGCGCGGCTCCTCACGTGGTCCGCAGCGCCTCGGTCGGGGTTAGGCGGGCGGCGCGGGTCGCCGGGTACAAGCCGGCGAGCGCGCCGAGTAGGCAGGCGGCAAGGAGGCCCCCTGCGACCGCGACAGGCGGGATCAACAGGGCGAACCCTTCGTAGGCCGCATAGGCGCCGGTCGCCGCAGCGCCGAGTACCACGCCGACGACGCCGCCGGCAATTCCCAAGACGAAAGACTCGCCGAGGAACTGGACGGCGATGTGGCGCCGCCGAGCCCCCAGCGCCCTGCGCAGACCGACCTCCGAGCGCCGCTCCAACACCGAGATGATCATCACGTTGGCGATCCCGATCGCACCGACCAAAAGGGCGACCGCACCGAGCCCGAGGAAGAGCGAGGTGAAGGCGCCTTCGGCGGCGGCCTGCGCCTCGAGCGCGTCGGACGGGCGGCTGACCGCGACTTCTCCTGGGTCCCAGGGGTCGGCCGCACTCGGCAGCAAGGCCGCCGCGGCGCGCACCTGTTCTTCGCCGTCACGGGCACGGACGTAGACCTTCGATGGGCTGCGGTCGGTCCCGAAGAGGCGTGCCGCGACCGGGTAGCCGACCAGCGCTGCGCTGTCGAACTCGGGGGCGAGGGGCAGCGGGTCGAGGACTCCGACCACGGTGAAGAGTCGACCCGAGACATAGACCTGAGCGATGCCGCTGACGCCCCGGATTCCGAGCCGTGCCGCCGCTTTGGACCCCAGGACCATTGCCGGGAAGCGCTCGGTCGACCGACCGACGAAGCGCCCGGCGGCGGTGGTGCCTTCCAGGGTCTGCAGCAGCTCCGGGTCGGTGGCCTCGACGTGGATTCCCCCGGTGATCTCGGCCGGCACGTAAGAGCTACGGCGCACCGTGGCGCCCTTGACCGCGGTAACCGCGGCGGACGACCTGACGCCATCCAAGAGGCTGATGCGCCCGGCGGCGGCGGCCGGCAACTTCGCTTCGCCGCCGAAGAGCGATTCGCCGGGGCCGACCGTCAGCAGATTGGTTCCCAGCGTTTCGATCTTTGCCAACAGGTCCGCCTTGCTGGTTTCGGAGATCGCCAGGACCGCCACCAGCGAGGCGATCCCGATCGAGATCCCGAGCACCGAGAGGGCGGTGCGGAGCTTGCGGGTGCGCAGGCCGACGGTCGCCAGCCGCAGCAGGTCGCGGGGTCGCAGCCGACTCATCGATCGTCGCTCTCGATCAGCCCGTCGCGGACAGAGACCCGACGGGGCACCGAGGCGGCGATCCCCTCGTCGTGGGTGATGATCACCAGGGTCGTGCCGGCCTCATTCAGGCCGCGCAGCAACTCCATCAACTCGTCGCCGGTCCTGCTGTCGAGGTTGCCCGTCGGCTCATCGGCGAGGACGATCGCCGGCTCGCCCACCAGCGCCCGCGCAACCGCAACCCGCTGTTGCTCGCCGCCGGAGAGCTTGGCGGCGCTGTGGCGCTCACGGCGGGAGAGGCCGACCTGGGCCAGGGCGAGGGCGGCGCGGCTGCGACGCTCCACCGCCGGCACACCGGCGTAGAGCAGCCCATCGGCCACGTTGTCGATCACCGGCGCCGCCTCGAGCAGGTAGAAGCGCTGAAAGACGAATCCGATGCGAGTCGCACGGAGATCGGAGAGCTCGTCGTCTGAGGCACGGGAGAGGTCGCGGCCCTCAATCGCGACGCTGCCTCCGCTGGGGCGGTCGAGCGTCCCCATCACATGGAGAAGGGTCGACTTGCCCGAGCCGGAGGGGCCGACGATCGCGGCCATCTCGCCGCGCTCAATGCCCAGCGAAACGCCGCGCAGCGCCTCGACGCCACCGGGATAGGCCTTGCGAACGTCGCGCAGCTCAAGGACCGGGGCATCGCTCATTCGCCCGTCTCCACCGTCATCCCCGCCCGCAGCCCTTTGCCTTCGATCTCGACATAGCCGTCGGCTGCGAGGCCGGGGGTGACGACGATCCGCTTTCGCGATCCGACTCCCCGAGCGTAGACGGCAAAGCGCTCGCCGCCGATCGCGATCAATGCGGTCAGCGGCACGCTCAGCACGTGCTTGCGGACCTGCCGGGTGAAGCGAACACTGACGGTCGCCCCGTCGAGGGCGGGGATGCGATGGCTCCCGGTCAAGGAGATCGTTGCTTTGACGCCCGGTTCGACTTCTTCAGTCGGGTCGCCTTCGCCACTCGGTGCTTGCACCGCGGCCAGCCCACGCACCTCGCCCTCCACTTCGGCGCCCCCAGGAAGGACCACCCGAACCCTCTGACCACGACGGGCGATCGACTGCTGGTCGGCTTCGAGCTCGACACCGACCACTCGCCGGGTCGAGCTGGTGCGAAGGACGGGGATCGAGGCGGGTTCGGGTTCGGGGTGGGGCTCCGATCCGCCGCTTCCTTGTTCCTCGCCCTCGCCCTCGCCACCCTGCTCCTGCGGTGGTTCCTGCCCCTTGGTGATTTCTTCCTTTTCCGCCCTGGCCTTTTCCCATTCCCTCTTTTCGCTTTTCCTCTTTTCCCGTTCCCGCTCGGCTTCGCGTTCCCGTCCTTCCCGTTCATGCTCCGCTTCGCGTTCGGACTGCTCGGCGGCTTCTTGCGTCCCTTCGGGCTGCCCTTCGACCTCGGCCGGGTTTTCGGCTTCAGGGTGCCAGGCGACCAGTCCGTCGCTGCCACCGTCGCCACCACCGGAGAGCGCTTCGCCGAGTGTCGCCTCCAAATCCGTGACCCGCTGTGGGCCGCGCATGAATGTGACCCTTCCGAGTTCGACCTCGCCGCTGACTTCGAGCCCGAGGTCTTCCTGCCAGGCGCCGACGGCCTCGGCCGTGGTCGAGGTGAATTCTTCGTCGATCGTCCCCGGTTCGTAGCCCAGCGCCGCCAGGTTGCGCTCGAGCTCTTCGGTGTCCCTCCCGTTGGAGACCCCGTCGGCCAGGGTGCGATAGGCCGGGATCGCGCCGTAGAGCAGCAGGACGGGCTCGTCGCCGAGCGCGTAGAGGCGCCCGCCGCGGCTGATCACGTGGCCGATTGCCGGCAGCGCGGTCACCGTTCCGGAGAGGCGGGCGAGCACCGTTGCCTCACCGGCGTAGCCGATCGTGCCGGTGGCGGTCAGGCGTTCGGTCAGAGTGCGACGCGCGACCGTGCCGGTGGCGCCGGAGGCTGAGGCCGGGCCGGAATCGCCGTCGCCGCCGGAACCGCGAAGCGCAAGCACGAGCACCAGGATGCTCGCGGCGCCCAGCACCGCCACTGCCGCCGCCAGTCCGCGCCGCAGCCGTCCCGCACCGTCGCCCGCCACGCTAGCCGCCGACGGAGATGCCGGGGAGTTCGGGCAACTTGTCGGCGCACACTTCCTGTGCGGCTTTGAAAGCCGGTGAGTTCGTGTCGATCCCGGCGATGTCCAGGTGAAATTTGCCGGGGCCGAGGAACACCGGGTCCCCCATGTCGATGCCCTGTTCGCGCAAGCATTGGGCGAGTTCCAGAGCGCCTTCTTCGAATTCCTCCTCTTCCCCGGAGGAGAGTTCCTGGCCGGCGGTCCCGAGCTTGCCGTTGCAGGCTGCGAGCGCCTTTTTGCCGGTCGGGTCGCTGGTGTCGGGGAGTTCGATGTTCTTCTGCCCGGGTTTCGGGTCTTCCACCTCGACGCCGTGCGTGCGCATGCATTCGGTGAATTCGAGTGCAGCTTCTTCTTCGGAGCCGGCGTCGCCGCTCGAAGCGGAGCTCGAGCCGCCTCCGCCGCAGGCCGCCAGCCCAAACACGCAGAGCGCCAGCATCGAAGCCACCGCCAGCCAGTCCTTCTTCCTCATCAAGGGTCCTTTCGCGCTGCTCATGTCGGATTGCCGTAGGTCACCCCCTGCAGACTGGGCAGCGTCGTGTTGTCGGCACGTATGCGGTTCTCGATATGCCGGCGATACGCCCCGGACGCGATCATTCGGAGCATGCGTGTGCTGATCGTCGAGGACGAGCCCTATCTGGCAGAAGCCATCAGGGATGGGCTGCGCCTCGAAGCGATCGCCGCCGACATCGCCGCCGACGGTGACACCGCCCTGGAGCTCCTGAGCATCAACGCCTATGACATCGCCGTGCTCGACCGCGATATCCCCGGCCCCTCCGGCGACGAGATCGCCAAGGGCATCATCGCCACCGGGAGCGGGATGCCGATCCTCATGCTCACCGCCGCCGACCTGCTCGATGACAAGGCTTCCGGGTTCGAGCTCGGCGCCGACGACTACCTGACCAAGCCCTTCGAGCTGCAGGAGCTGGTACTCCGACTCCGGGCGCTCGACCGGCGTCGCGCCCACAACCGCCCTCCTGTGCAGGAGATCGCCGGTCTACGCCTGGATCCGTTCCGCCGCGAGGTCTTCCGCGACGGCCAGTACGTCGCCCTGACGCGGAAGCAGTTCGCCGTGCTCGAGGTCCTCGTAGCCGCCGAAGGTGGCGTCGTCAGTGCCGAGGAACTGCTCGAGCGAGCCTGGGACGAGAACGCCGACCCGTTCACCAACGCCGTGCGGATCACGGTCTCAGGCCTGCGCAAGCGCCTCGGCGAGCCGACGTTGATCGCCACCGTGGCCGGCGTCGGCTACCGCATCGAGGCTCGGGGGGCGTGACCATGCGCCACCTCCCCACGCCGACCGTCCGCCTGCGCCTGACCATGCTCTATGGCGGCCTCTTCTTCCTCTCGGGACTGGTGGTGCTCGCGATCAGCTACCTGTTGTTCCGCGACGCGGCCGGGGTCAACCTGATCGTCCCGAAGGGGTCCACCACTCGCACGAACGGCCCCGACGCCGAAACCGAACTGAGGTTTCAGGAAGCCGTACGCCGCTCCACCGACGCGCTCCACCATGGGCTCTTCCGCGCCGTGATCGTGCTGGCGATCATGACCCTGATCTCGATCGCGCTCGGCTGGCTGGTGGCGGGGCGGGTCCTACGACCACTGCGCTCGATGACCGCGACCACCCGGCAGATTTCCGAGCGCAACCTGGGCGAGCGGCTCGCGCTCACCGGGCCCCGCGACGAGCTGCGGGATCTCGCCGACACCATCGACGGTCTGCTCGCCCGGCTCCAGTCACACGTAGCCGAACAGCAGCGGTTCGCCGCCAACGCCTCGCACGAGCTGCGCACCCCGCTGGCGACGACGCAGGCGCTCCTCGACGTCGCCCAAACCGATCCGGATAGTGACAACGGCCGGTTGGTCGAGCGTCTCCAGACCGTCAACTCCCGGGCGATCGACCTCACCGAGGCGCTGCTCCTGCTCAGCCGCGCCGACCAGCGATCCTTCACTCGGGAGCAGGTCGACCTCTCCCTGATCGCCGAAGAAGCGACCGAGACGCTGCTCCCCCTCGCCGCCGAGCGCGGCGTCACGGTCGAGACCTCAGGCGCTCCGGCACCCACCGTCGGCTCGCAGGCGCTCCTCTTGCAGCTGGCCGCGAACCTCGTGCAGAACGCGATTGTCCACAATCGCCCCGAGGGAGGCTCCGTGTGGGTGAGGACCGAAGCTCACCGCCTGGGAGTTCTGCTCACGGTCGAGAACACCGGCGAGGAGATCGCCCCCGACCAGGTCTCCGGCCTCACCGAGCCGTTCCTCCGCGGAACCCAACGCATCCACACCGCAGACGCGGGTGTCGGCCTTGGGCTCGCGATCGTCAAAAGCATCATCGACGCCCACGACGGCACCCTCAGCCTCACTCCGAGAGCCGGCGGGGGCCTCTCCGTCACGGCGCAGATGCCCAGCGCCTAGCCACCTCGACGGTGTGGTCCCGCGCCATTTGGGCGTAGCCTGCTGGCGATGCCGACCAACGCGGAGAAGGCGAAGGAGGCGATCGAGGTTGTCTGCCCGGGCGGCCTCGACCGCATGGAGGAGTTCTACTCCCCGGATTTCGAAGACCACGTCAACGCGATGGAGTTCCACGGGTACGAGGGCGCGCGCGAATCGGTCGCCCTCTACAGGCGCATATTCGAGGACCTGAGATTCAGCGTCGACAGGACCGTCTCCGAGGGCGACTACGTCGCAACACACTGGACGCTGACCGGCACGAACCGGGGGCGATCCGTGCGATTGACCGGCAACACACTCAGCCGCTTCGAGAACGGGCTGATTGCCGAGGACTGGGGATCGACCGACACCGTCGAGCTGGCTCGCCAGCTCGGCATCTGGCGCACCCTGGTGATGGCGGTCACCGAGTGGCGGCTGCTGCTCAAGCTCTCGCGGCACTGAAGGGGGATGCAATCGACCGCCAGCCAACGGTGCGCAGGTGTCGTACTGACGATGCGCCCGGCGTCCTCGAGCTCTGGGGGCAGGCGCGCAGCGGCCATGCGAGCACAGCCGACCATTTCGAGGACGTCGAACGGCTGATCGATGACCCCCAAGCGGCCCTCCTTGTTGCCGAGAAGAACGGGGAGGTCGTCGGCGCCCTGATCGCCGCCTGGGACGGCTGGCGGGGGAACATGTACCGGCTCGCGGTCGCCGAGCGACATCGGCGAGAAGGCATCGGAATTGCCCTGACGCGCGCCGGCGAGCAGTACCTGCGCGATCGCGGCGCTCATCGCGTGACAGCGCTGGTCGCTGTCGACGACGAGGTCGCGGGTGCCTTCTGGCTATCGGCCGGCTACCCGCCCGATCAGGAGATCGGTCGGCGGGTCCGCAACCTCTGATTCCGACGATCCCCAGACGCAACCTGGCGCCAGGGCGAAATGGGGGTTAGGCTGCGTCATATGTCACAAGCCCGGGTACTGATCGTCGCGACAGTCGCAGCAACCCTCCTCTACATCGTCGGAGTAGCTGCTCTGGGCTCGACCCCCGAGGTCACCGACTCACCGGCGCAGGTTCTGGCCTGGCTCAGCGATCACCAGGACGGCGCTCGCCTCTACGTATGGACGGCCACGTTCGGGACTCTGGCGTTGGCGGTCATCGCCGCCATCGTCAGCGGACTGATGCCGAGACCTTTCAGCAGCGTCTTCCTGCTCGGGGCCGCCGCGTTGATCATCGAGACCGCGCTGCAGGCCTGGTTTTGGGGGGCGCTCGCGCTCCACCCCGGCATTCTGCAACCCGCGACCGCGCGAGTCGCCGTCGACATCGCCAGTTTCTGGGGACCAGTCCTGACCGGGGCGACGATGACGATGATCGGAGCGGTGACCGCGCTCGGCTTCCGCACCCCGAAGGGGATTCCCGGCTGGCTCACCGTCCTCGGCGCGGTCGTATTTGTGGAGCAGGCGATCGAGACGATCACGGTCTTCGGCACTCATGGGTTCATCGCCCCGGGCGGCGGCATGAACCTGCTGCTGGGCGCCGGCCTCACGGTGATCTGGATCGTCGCCCTGGCGGTTTGGGCGGCAGGGCAGCTGAGCGCTCGAGCGTCAGCCGTCAGCGATCCAGCAGGTGTCCGGCCAGCTCCGCCGCGCTGACCCCGATGAACGCGCCCGCGAGCACGTCGGCGGGGTAGTGCACGCCGCTGTGGACTCGCGAGTAGCCGACGAAGGTCGCGAGCGCTCGGAGCGGTGCTGAGAGAACCGGCACCGCGCTACCGGCGGCCGTCGCGAAGGCGAAGGCCGAAGCGGTGTGGCCGGAGGGAAAGGAGCTCGAGCGCGGCATCTGGACGTGGCGGCGCTGCAGCTCCTCGGACTCCGTTCTGGTCGGCCGCCCTCGGTCACCGAGGGGCTTGGCGACGAGGTTGGCGAACCCGGAGGCGATGCCGAGTGCAACCAGCCCACGCTTCGCCGCGCCGCGGCCGCCCGGGCCACCCAGAAGGGTCAGCGCGCCCGCAGTCGCAAACCAGAGCTTGCCGTGATCGGCGGCGCCGGAGAGGCGCCGCATCGCGTCGTCGAGCTTGGGGGTCTCGCTAGCGGCAACCGCTGCGTAGACGGCCGCGTCGAGCGCCTTCGCCTCCTCGAGCCACTCGCTCATCGCGTCTCCGCCCTGCTTGAGGCCTTCCCGAACGCGATTCTCGCCAAGGCGCGAGCGGTCTCCCCCGCACCCTCGGGCATCGCCGCCGAGGGAGAGGCGCCGGGGTGCGCCGCGGCAATCCTCACCTCAAGCGCGGCAGCCAGGCTCGCGAAGCGAAGCGGCGCATCCAGCGTCACCGCCTCACCGTCGATGCCGGCGGCGATCGTGCCCGGCGCGTCGACCTCAAAGGTGGGTGTCGTCCACTCTTCCCAGGGACGTCGGGCCAACGACCGGTCTCCGCCCGGGGCAGAGGCAACGGCAATTCCCAGCAGCCCCTCGTCGATCCTCGGCCGCGTGCCCGAGCCGACCGCGTGCCCGAGCCGGTAGCGATTGTTGGAGACCAGGATCGCGGCGCCGCTGGACTGCTGATTCCCTTCCGGCCCTGCCCAGCGCAGCTCCAGCCCCTCGCCCTCGGGGCCCAGGACCTCGGGCAGCGTGTCGAGGATGGTCCGCAGCTTCGCCTCGCGATAGCCCTCGCGCTGGACGGCCTCGGCGTAGAGGCCGAGGGAGACGTTGTTGACGAAGACCTGCCCGTTGACCTCGGCAAGGTCGACCCTTCTTCGGCGACCGCCGACGAAGGCATCGAGTGCGCCCACGACATCGTCTCGGTCCACCCCGAGGTCGAGGGCGAAGTGGTTGCGCGTGCCCGCCGGAATGCACGCATACGGCAGGCCGAGGTCGGCCGCGACCTTGGCGACGACGGCCTGCGAGCCGTCGCCGCCCGCCATCGCCAAGGCGTCGGCTCCATCCGCGACCGCGCCGCGAACGAGTTGCTCGAGGTCGGTTCCGAGCTCCAATTCGATCGTCTCGATGCCGCGCCGGCGGGCCTCCTCGGCCAGGTGGAACTTCTCGGCCTTGCCGCCGCCCGACTTCGGGTTGTAGAAGAGGACAGGTCGCTGTGGATCGGGTGCGGAGTCAAGCGATGCGTGCACCTGGAAGGCCGACCGCGTCGCCAGAACCATCACCGCAAGGGCGACAACGACCAGGAGCGCCTGGATCAGGTGATCGCCATCGGAGATCAACAGGACGACGATTGCCGCCACGGCAACGATCGCCGCGCCCAGTCCGAGCAGCCTCGCGCCTGAGGTTCGGGTCAGCCCGTACCAGGCCGCGGCGAACGCGATAAGCAGGCAGGCAAGGACGACCAGGCCGCGCGGAAATTGAGAGACGACGATCTCGATCGAGAGGATCGCGATGAATGCCGCGCCCGTGAGCGCCGCGATTGCGGCCAGACGGTTCGCGCCGCCATGCTCAGCCGACATCGCTCCAGACTATCCGCGGGCGCGCCGTGCTTCGTGGGAGGGTGGCAATCTCGAATTCCATGCAGAGGACCGAGCCCCCCGATCCAGAGCAGCAATCACGCGCCGGCCGGCTGCAGCGCTGGGCGCCCGGAATCAAGACCCTGCGCCACTACCCGGGTACCTCCGCTCGTCCTGACCTGATCGCCGGGCTGGTTCTGGCGGCGATCCTCGTGCCCCAGGGAATGGCCTACGCCGAGCTCGCCGGCCTGCCGGCGGTCACCGGCCTCTACACGACGATCGCGTGTTTGGTCGGGTACGCGCTCTTCGGGCCGTCGCGGGTCCTGGTGCTCGGTCCCGACTCCTCGATCTCGCCGCTGATCCTCGCCTCGATCGCTCCACTGCTCGTGGCCGGTGACCCCGGGTCGGCGATCGTCCTGGCGGGCATGCTGGCGATCTTCGTCGGCCTGATCGAGATAGGACTCGGCCTCGGCAGGCTCGGCTTCGTCGCCGACCTGCTCTCCAAAGAGGTTCAGGTCGGCTACATGAACGGCCTCGGGATCACGATCGTCGTCGGACAGCTGCCGAAGCTCTTCGGCTTCTCCACCGACTCCGACTCGTTCCTCGGCGAGCTGAAGGCGTTCGTGGACGGCATCGGCCAGACCCACGCCGCGACCCTTGTTCTCGGGCTCGCGGTCCTCGCGATCCTGATCGTGCTGCCGCTCCTGACCAAGCGCCTGCCGGCGATCCTCGTCGGTGTCGTCGCGGCCACCCTGGTCTCGGCGGTCTTCGGCCTCGCCGACCACGGCGTCGCGACGGTCGGCTCGCTGCCGCAGGGAGTGCCGACCCCGGGACTTCCCTGGACGAACGCCGGCGATGTTCCGGCGCTGCTCCTGGCCGCGGTGGGCATCACCCTGGTCTCGCTGACCGACACGATCGCCACGGCAACCAGCTTTGCCGCCCGGCGCGGCGAAGAGGTCAAGCCCGACCAGGAGATGATCGGCGTCGGGGTCGCCAATGTTGCGGCCGGCTTCTTTCAGGGGTTCGCGGTCTCGACCAGCGGCTCGAGGACCGCGGTTGCCGAGCAGTCGGGGGCCAAGACCCAGCTGGCCGGCCTGGTCGGGGCGGGACTGGTCGCCGCTCTCCTTCTGCTCTTCAACTCACTGCTCGCCGACCTGCCGCAGGCTGCGCTCGCGGCCGTGGTCATAGCCGCGGCGCTCTCGCTGATGAATCTGCCGCTGCTGCGCCGCTACTACGAGATGCGCAGGAGCGCGCTCGGCGTGTCCCTGGTGGCCACCGCCGGCGTCGTGCTGCTCGGCGTCCTGGAGGGAATCGTGGTCGCGGTCCTGCTCGCGATCATCCTCTTCTTCCGCCGCAATTGGTGGCCGCACGGCGCCGTCCTGGGGCGCCCGGAGGGAGTCGAGGGTTGGCACGACGTGTCCGCCTACCCCGACTCCACCGAGCTCGATGACATCGTCGTCTATCGCTGGGAGGCGCCCCTGTTCTTTGCCAACTCGGGGCGGTTCCGGGACGAGGTCCGGCGGCTCGCACGCGAGCGCGCGCCGGGCTGGATCGTCCTCCAGTGCGAGGCGGTCACCGACGTCGACGTGACCGCCGCCGAGATGCTCGAGCAGCTCGACCGCGAGCTGAACGCGGACGGGGTGCACCTCGCCTTCGTCGAGCTGCGCGACCGCCTCAAGCAGCTGACGCTGCGCTACGGGCTGATGGACACACTCGACAAGGACCACTTCTACCCCTCGATCGAGGCGGCCATCGCGGCGATCCGCTCGGAGGAAGACGGAGCGTGATCCCGAGGGTCATCTGGCGGGTCGCCCTGGTCCTTCTTCTGGACGCGCTCACCCTGCTCGCGCTCTCGGAGTTGATCGACGGATTCGTCTTGGACGGAGCGGCGTCGGCGCTCGGGGCCGCGGCCATGATCGGGCTCCTCAACGCCCTCGTCTGGCCGGCGCTTTCGAGGCTGGCGCTGCCGCTCACCGTTCTGACGCTCGGTTTCGCCGGGCTCCTCCTGAACGGCCTACTCGTCACCTTCGCTATCGATGTTCTTCCCGGCGCGGAGATCGGAGGGGTGTGGCAGGGGGTCGTCGTGACGATCGTCCTGACCGCCGTGGCCAGCGCGGTCTTCTCGCTGCTGGCAATCGACGAAGACGATGCCTGGTACCGGCACGTGGTGCGACGCCAGCTGCGACGGCGCGGAGCCTCGGTCGAAACCGACGTTCCCGGCGTTGCCTTCCTGGAGATCGACGGCCTTGCCCACGACGTGCTCGAGCGAGCGATCGCCGCGGACGGCGCTCCCCACCTGGCGGAGTGGATGCGGGAGGGCACGCACCGCCTGCGAGGCTGGGAGACGGACTGGTCCTCGCAGACCGGCGCCTGCCAGGCCGGCCTGCTTCACGGCTCGAACGAGGACATGCCCGCCTTCCGCTGGTGGGAGAAGGAGCGGGGGGCGGCGATCGTCACCAACCATCCCCGCGATGCCGAAGAGCTCGAGCGGCGGCACTCCGATGGCCGCGGGCTCCTGCACGCCGACGGCGCAAGCCGCGCCAACATCCTCTCCGGCGACGCCACCCACTCGATGCTGACGATGAGCACGGCGCTCCACCGCCGCCGGCCGATCGGTCGTGACTACGCCGCCTACTTCGCGCGCCCCTACGCCGTCTCCAAGACGATCGTCCTCTGCCTCGTCGATGTGTTCCGGGAGCGCCGCGCCGCGCGGGCACAGGTCCGCAAGGACGTCAGGCCGAGAATCGGCCGCGGTCGCTCCTATGCCCTGATCCGTGCCTGGGCGACCGTCGTGCAGCGCGACCTCCAGGTCGCCGCCGTGGTCGCCGACATTCTCGCCGGGCGTCCGACGATCTACACAACCTTTCTCGCCTACGACGAGGTTGCCCATCACTCGGGAATCGAGCGCCCTGACAGCCTCGCCGTCCTGAGCGACCTCGATCGCCAGATCGCGAGGATCGCCCGGGCATGCGCCGATGCGCCTCGCCCCTATCGGCTCGTGGTGCTCTCCGACCACGGGCAATCCCAGGGGGAAACCTTTCGCGATCGCTACAGCGAGACCCTCGAACAGGTGGTGAGGACCGGCTGCGCCGCCGGCAGCGTCGCCACCGCCGAAAGCGGCGAGGACGACGCTATGGCCTTCCTCAACACCGGACTGACCGAGATGGCGCGAGACGACACGGCCGGCGGACGCACCGTGCGGATCGCGACCCGAGGCCAGCGATCCGATGGTGCGGTGGCGCTCGGGCAGGATGAGTCGCCGACCCGCGCGACCGACGCCGGGGATATTCCCGACCTATCTGTGATGGCCTCGGGGTGTCTCGGCCTGATCAGCTTTCCGCGCGAGCCCGGGCGGGTGTCGTTGGAGCGATTGCGCTCCCTGCATCCGGACCTGCTGCCGGCCCTCTGCCGTCATCCCGGAATCGGATTCGTCCTCGTACGGTCAGAGCAGGAGGGCGCGATCGTCTTCGGTCCGCGCGGGACGCGCCATCTGGCCGACGACCGCGTCGAGGGCGAGGACCCGCTGGCCCCCTTCGGGCCCAACGCGGCCGACCACGTGCGCCGAACCGACTCCTTCCCCCATTGCGCCGATCTGATGGTCAACAGCGCCTTCGATGCGGCGAGCGGCGAAGTCTCGGCCTTCGAGGAGCTGGTCGGCTCCCACGGCGGGCTCGGGGGAACCCAATCGTTTCCCTTCGTCCTGCACCCGGCCGATCTCGACTGGCCGGCGGAGGAGGTGGTCGGTGCCGAAGCGGTGCACCGGGTGTTCCGTGGCTGGCTCGGTGCGCTCGGCCACGCCGCTTACTCGACCGAGGTGGCTTCCCCGGGAGAGAGCACCCGCAGCTCCACCTGAGGCGCCAGCTTCGCCATCCATCTCCCCAGTTCGAGCGGCGGAGCCCGCAGCGGCTCCGGGCGCAGGTGGTGGAGAAACCTTGGATAGAGCGTCCCCCAGTGGATCGGGACGACCGTCCGCGGTTCGATCAGAGCCGCCGCCCGAGCCGCCCGCTCAGGGTCCATGTGCCCCGGGCCGAGGTTCGGGCCCCAGCCCCAGATCGGCAACAGAGCCAGGTCGACCCCTCGCAGGTCGCTCATCCCATCGAAGAGATCGGTGTCGCCGGCGAAGTAGATCCGGCGGCTTCCGGAGATCAGGAAGCCGATGGCCTCAGCGCCACGGGAGCCCTTCCCGGCACCGTCGTGCACCGCGTCGACGGCCGTCACGGTCGTCCCCCCGACCTCGGTCGACTGACCGACCGCCAGCTCGGAGACAGAACGGAAACCGCGGCGCTTGAAGAACCGGGCGCCGCCCGTGGGCACGAGCAGTGGCACGTCCCCGAGCTGCCGCAGGGATGGGAGGTCGGCATGGTCTCGGTGCAGGTGGGAGATCAGCACCGCATCCACGTCCTGGACGGCAGCCGGGGCTACCGACGGACCATGGCGGCGAAGCGGCCCGAGCCGCCCGCGCAGGACAGGGTCGGTGAGCAGCGTGGTGCCGTCGAGATCTACAGCGATCGTCGCGTGCCCGACAAAGGTGACCTTCGCGGGCACGCTCTCCGAGCTGATTTCGCTACGTCCGCGGCCGACGGAATCGCGGCACAGCCCAACCGACCAAGGCGCCGAGAACGGCGGCGATCAAGAGGGCGAAGATCAGCGGCATATGAACCGTCGTGAAGATCAGATGGACGGTGACCTTCTGCGAGTTCAACAGCATGAACAACACCAGGATCAGCAGGCCACCCACCAGGACCCAGCGATGCCAGTCGGTGCCCTGCTTGGCGCCGGGGCCGGAGATTGGAGAGCGGTCGGCCACGAGGTAGGTCTAGCAGGAAGCGTGCGCCCAGGCAACCGATGCGCAAGCCGCGTGGTGGCGGTGGCGACCTCGGTTGTTTCCGCATTGAGAAACGGCTGCGACCAGGATTATGCGGTCGCGCGCGCGGGGACTGGAAGGTGCGTGGATCTCTTCGGATCGATCAGCACCTTCGCCTGGACCTCGGGATCTGCAGCGCATCGTGCGATCCGAGTGAAACGGTCAGGCAGGTTCCGGCGCCGACGTCCGGTCCAATGCCGCGCTGACCAGATACGAAACGACCACGCCGACGATGATCAGCGGCCCCGCCCCCGCACCGGATTTGCTCACCAGGAGCGTCGCCAACACCACCGCCGAGAGCGGCAGGCGTAGAACCCCGACGAGGCCGGCTCCGATCCCCACACCGACGGCCGCGGTCAGGTCGAGCCCGGTCAGCTTCCAGGCAAGGACACCAGCGGCCGCCCCGATGAACATCGATGGGAAGGTCGGACCCCCCCTGAAGCTGCCGAGCGAAACGCCCCACGCGATCCCCTTGAAGGCAAGGAGCAGGAGGAGCGCCGAGACCGACCAGCCGCCTGCGCCGGAGACCAACCCGGGTAGGGCGTCCTGCCCGGAGAAGAGCACTTCTTCGACGCCGCGGCCACTTGCCTCGTGGAACACGATTGCGAGAAGGGCGACAACGACCCCCGCCGCGGGGATCAAGAGGAGTGGGCGGCGCTTGACAACGCCGTGGGTCACCAGCCCCAGCCGCATTACGAAGAAGGTCAGCACCGCCACCACGAGCGCCAGCGGAACGGTCAGGGCGAAGTCCGTGAACTCCGGCTTGGCGAAGCTCGGCAGCGGCAGCGTCCCGAGCGAATAGGCGCTGGTGCTGAGGCCGGTCAACGATCCCATCCCGAGCGAGACCAGGGAACCGATCCCGGCGGCGAGCAGTCCCGGCAGCAGGACCAGCGGCAGTTTTTCGCGGTCGAGGCCGAGTGCCTCGATCAGAATCACGGCGGCGATGATCGGCGAGTTGAAGATCATCGCCATCGCCGCAAAGCTGCCCGAGGCCGCGATCACGGCTTGCGTCTGGTCCGGGGCATCCCCTTTGACGGTGCGGATCGCGAGCAGGCCCAGGCCGGCACCGAGGGCGATGAGGGGCGCCTCGGGTCCGAGAACGAGACCCAGGCCGATCGTCGCCAGGGCAGCAAGAATGACCCCGGGCAAATCGATCGGCACGGTCGGGTCGCCGCCCACCTTCAATCCTTCGGCGGGCACGTGGCCGCCGCCGCCCGGCAGGCGCTCGATCGCCAAGGCAATCACGACCCCGGCGAGGCCGAGGACGACGACGTAGAACCACATCGGTGCGCTGTCGTAACCAAGATCCCCGGGCAGGTCGACGAAGACCCCGACCTGGATCTGGTGGATCGACTCGAGGAGCGCCCAGGCGGCGAGCGAGACGATGACGCCGACAACGGCCGCCAACCCCAGCAGGACGATCAGCGCGCGCGGTTTGGGCGCCTGGCTCACGGTCAGAGCAGCTCGATCACGGCGCGACCAAGGAGAAACACACCAAGTCCGGCAGCACCGACGACCGCTATCTGCCGGCCGCTCCGGGTCAGCCAAGCCCGAAATCGCTGAACCTCGATGACCGTTCTCTCCGGAGCGACGAAGTAGCCGATCAGGGGCACCTCGAGAAGGATAAGCAACATCAGGTTGAAGCCGATGATGACGAGGATCTCACCCACCGCCCCGTAACCCAGCTCCTGCACATCGCGCAGCGCTGCCAGATACGAGACGCCCGGGAGGGTGAGGACGACGCCGAGCGCGAAGGTGACCCTCGCCGAGCCACGACCGAGCAGCTGCTCGACCTTCGACGGGCCCTTTTCTTCGGGCTCCTCCCCCCCGCGCTTCCGCAGCTGCCTCGCCTTGCGCCGTTCTTTCACTCGCTGGTCGTGCCCGCCGCGCAGGACGAAGGCGACCAGGAGCAGGATCAGCCCGAGGGCGATATCGATCGCCGGGCTGACGGTGTTTTCGGTGGTGCTGGTCGCACTCGAGTCGTGGATGGCAAACACGACCACGAACCCGATGGTCAGGCTCGTGAGCAGAGCGCCCACGAGATACCCGAGAAGGAGCCGTTTCGGGCTCGGCAGGAAGAGCATCACCGTTACTGCAGCGAGGAGACTCGCGTTGGCGGCGGAGACAAGCGAGAGAAGGAAGATGTCGCCCATAGGAAGCGGAGGCAGTGTCAGGCCCGCGGCAGCTCGTCCTCGCCGTACACGATAAGGCCGTGGATGCAGATCACGCAGATCGCAAAGATGCCTCTCATGTGCATTCTCCTTGTCGGAATTGACTCACGCGCACAGGCTCGCCGTTAGCCGGCGTCGAGCATCATCTGCAGAGGTGATCGTGCGTAGCTGGGGCCGCACGCCGTGTCAGCTTCTCACGGATCGCGACCAATGGGGCAGGCCAGGCCCTGCAGACGCCTTGGACAAGCCATATACCCACGCCAGAGCGAAAGGCGCCTACCGGAATCGAACCGGTGTAAACGGCTTTGCAGGCCGCTGCGTAGCCACTCCGCCAAGGCGCCGGAAGCTGGTGAAGCCTAGCGGCGGGCGGTTCGAGGCGCGGCTAGTTCTCGTAGTTCTCGACGGTGCCGGCGTCGCGCACACTGGCGTCGTCCGGGTTGCCCCCGGTCTCACGCATGGAGCGGCGCTGGCGCAGGTAATCCCAGGCCTGGTCGAGTTGGACCTTGAGCTGCTCGAGGCGCTCGTTCTCGGCGGGGCTCAACTCCTCCTCGCCCTCGTGGCGGTGGAGCAGCTCCTCCTCTTCCTTGACCAGGTCATCGATTCGGCTCAGCACTCGGTCGTCGTCCATGCCGCAAGGCTAATGCACCGGCTTCGTCAGACTTGTGCTCATGAGCCAAGACCTGATCACCACCCCGTTCGGATTCGACTCGACTGCCGCCGAGGTGGTCGAGGGAATCGACCTGATCGGCAAGCGCGCGATCGTCACCGGCGCCGCATCCGGCATCGGCGTCGAGACGGCGCGCGCCCTGGCGGGCGCCGGCGCCGAGGTGACGCTCGCCGTCCGCAAAGCCGACGTCGGCGAGGAGGTCGCCGCCGACATCCGCTCCACCACCGGCAACGAGGATGTCCTCGTCCTGCCGCTGGAGCTCACCGACCGGGATTCGATCGCCGCCTTCGTGCGCGACTGGGACGGGCCACTCGACATCCTCGTCAACAACGCCGGCGTGATGGCGATCGAGGAGCTGACCCTCAGCCCCGACGGCCACGAGATGCAGTTCGCCACCAACCACCTCGGCCACTTCGCCCTCAGCCTCGGTCTCCACGAGTACCTCGCCGAGGCCGGCGCGGCGCGGATCGTCTCGGTCAGCTCCAGCGGACACCTGCGCTCGCCCGTCGTCTTCGGCGATATCGACTTCTCCTTTCGCGCCTACGAGCCATTCCTCGCCTACGGGCAGTCGAAGACCGCCAACGTGCTCTTCGCGGTGGAGGCCAGCCGCCGCTGGGCCGGGGACGGGATCATCGCCAACGCCCTGATGCCCGGCGGCATCCTCACCAACCTTCAGCGCCACGTCGACGCCGAGTTCATCGAGCGTGCGCGCAGCCAGTCGCCGGTGCGGCTGGAGTTGAAGACGCCCGAGCAGGGCGCCGCCACCTCGGTGCTGCTGGCCACCTCGCCGCTGATCGACGGGGTCGGTGGCCGCTACTTCGAGGACTGCAATGAGTCGCCGACGATCACGAATCGGGGCGAGCTGGGCGGGTCGCGAGGAGTCGCCGCCTACGCGGTCGACCCGGCAGAAGCCGATCGTCTCTGGGAGCTCTCGCTCGAGCTGACCTAGACGGCCTCGGCCGCGGCCGGCTCGGCCTCGGGCGGAGCCGGCTGGGCGCGGGAGAAGCGCATGCCCTCGTCAAGCGCGCCACGGCGGAGCTTGCGAGCGGCAACCGGGTACAGCGGACGCAGCATCCAGGGCTCGCGCGACCCCTGTTTGGGAATCTGGTCGATCGAGCGCAGGACGAAGCCGGACATCAGCGGGAAAAGCTGCTCCTCAGTCACCGATGATCGATCGACGGTCGGAACGGCGATCTCGTAACCGTGGGTGCCCATGTACTCGATCAGGCGGGCCGCGTACTCGGAGGTGATGTCCGCTTTCAGGGTCCACGAGTGGTTCGCGAACCCCAGGGTGAAGACGAAGTTGGGGATGTCGCTCAGCATCACGCCCTTGTAGGCCATCTTCTCCGCCGGCTTGATCTCCTCGCCATCGATCTCGAAGCGGATCCCGCCGAAGAGGAGCAGGTTGAATCCGGTTGCCGTGATCACCATGTCCGCCTCGAGCTCTTGGCCCGACTCGAGCTTGATCCCGGTCTCGGTGAAGGTCTCGATCCGATCGGTGACGATCTCCGCTTTCCCGCTGCAGATCGACTTGAAGAAGTCACCTTCACGGGCGAAACAGATGCGCTGATCCCAGGGGTTGTACCGGGGCTTGAAATGGGTGTCGACGTCATAGCCGGGAGGAAGTTCCCGCTCGACCCCGGTTCGCATGAACCGTTTGACCGCCTCGGGCCGGCGCTGCGAAACGTGGAAGAGGATGACCTGAACTGCGATGTAGATCCAACGGGCGACCGCGTGGTAGGCCTTCGCCGGCAAGAAGCGGCGCAGAGCGCCGATTACCGGCTCCTGGGCCGGCACTGTCATCACGTATGACGGCGAGCGCTGGAGCATCGTCACCTTCGCGGCCTTCTCCGACATCGCCGGAACCAGCGTGACCGCGGTGGCGCCGCTGCCGATCACGATCACCCGCTTGCCCTCGTAGTCGGCGTCCTCGGGCCACTCCTGGGGATGAATCACCTGCCCCTTGAAGCGATCGATCCCGGGGAACTCCGGCTTGTAGCCGCCCTCGTAGCTGTAGTAGCCGCTGCACATCTGCAGGAAGTTGCAGGTGAGGAGCGCCGTCTCCCCCGTGTCCGTCCGCTCCGCCGTGACTGTCCAGAGCGCCGTCTCCGAGGACCAGCTCGACCGCGACGACGCGGTGCCCGTACCGGATCCTGCCGGCGATGCCCTCGTCCTCGGCGGTCGAGCGCACGTAGTCGAGGATCGTCGCGCCGTCGGCGATCGAGTTCTCGTCGGTCCAGGGCCGGAAGCTGAAGCCGAGGGTGTGCATGTCGGTGTCGGAGCGGATCCCGGGATAGCGGAAGTAGTCCCAGGTGCCGCCGAGGTCCTCGCGCGCCTCGAGGATCGCGTAGCTCTTGCCCGGATCGCGCTCCTGCAGATGATGGGCGGCGCTGACACCGGAGATGCCGGCGCCGACAATCAGGACATCTACATGCTCAGTGGTCATACTGCCGACAACTGTAACGCGGCCGCCAGGGCCGGCGGCCGTGACCTGGCTCACACGAACTTGACCCCCCCTTCGAGAACTTGAGCTGGGTAGAAGTCTTTGCCGTCCTCGTGGTCAGCCACCTGGCGGGCGACTTCCTGCTGCAGACGGAGTGGCAGGCGCTCCACAAGTACGGCGGCCTCGGGCCCGACCCGGAACGACGGCGCGCCCTGTTCCTGCACATCGTCACCTACACGGCGACCTTCATCCCGGCGCTGGTCTGGATCGGCGTCGAAACCAGCGTCCTGCGGGCGCTCCTGATCGGCGTGGTGATCGCGATTCCGCACTGGGTCCAGGACGACGGCAGACTGCTCGACGCCTACATGCTCAAGGTGAAGGGGCTCGGCCCGAACTCGCCCGGGCTGCGGATCGCCGTCGACCAGTCATTTCACATCGTCGCCCTGCTCTTCACCGCCCTGCTCACCGCCGGCTGACTGCTCAGGCGGCGGCGCCGTCGCGCCTGCCGGCTCGGCTACGGTCCAGATCACGATCTTGCCGCTGCGGCCACGCACCTCGCGCTCGCCGACCTGCTCGAGGTCGCCCGGGTCCTCGAGCAGCGCCCGGCGCGTCTCGTCGGTGAGGAAGAGGTGGTGCCCGGAGTTTTTGGTCATCCCCTCGACCCGCGATGCGGTGTTGGTCGTGTCGCCGATCGCCGTGTACTCGATCCGGCGTTTGGAGCCGACCTGCCCCGACATCATCGAGCCGCTGTGCAGGCCGATCCCCATCTTGAAGCCATCCCCGAGTCCCTGCTCGACGATCCACTCGTTGACCCGCGGCAGCCTCACGTCGAGCATGTCGCGGGCGGCGGCCAGGGCGCGGTCGGCGTGGTCGTCCTGCTCGATCGGAGCGCCGAAGACAGCCATGATCCCGTCGCCCATGTAGGCGACCAGGGTGCCGCCGTGGTCCATGATCGCGTCGCTCATGTCCTCCAGGTAGTGGTTGAGGACTTCGATCACCCGTTCGGCCTCGAGCGTCTCGGAGAAGGTCGTGAAGCCGCGGATGTCGCTGAAGAGGACGGTGCCGACCCGCCGTACCCCGCCGAAGCGCAGGTCGCCATCCGTGCGTTCGAGGACTTCGTCGACCACCGCTTTCGGCACGAAGCGAGAGAAGGTGTCGTGGACGCGCTGGCGCTCGAACGCGGTAAGGACGTAGTTGACCGCGAGGGCCCCGAGCGCTGAGACGACCAGCGCCAGGTACGGGTAGACGACCGGCAGGATCGTCCCGTGCTCGAAGGCGATCTGCACGACGACGGCGTAGGCGAGCGCCAGGAGCAGTGCCGAGCCCAGAGCCGCCGGCGGTCGCAGCCGCATCGAGACGGCGGTCGGTGCAACCGCGAAGGCGAGGATCAGCAGCAGGTCGATGAGCAGGACCGAGGAGGAGAGCGGGAAGCCGTTCTCCGCCGTCCAGACCGCGTTCGCCTGGATTTCCGGGCCCGGCATCAGGTCGTCGCCGGTGGTCGAGGTCGGATGAACGTCCTGGAGCGACGGCGCCGAGGCGCCGACGATCACCGTCTTGCCGCGCAGGGCCGAGTCCGGCACTTCGCCGCGCAGGACGCTCGAGTACGAGTACGTGACGAAGGTCCCGGGCGGGCCGCGGAAGTCGATCCAGGCCTTGCCGTCACCTTCCAGCTCGTCGGGATCGACCTTCTTCCCGGTCGCCTCTTCGGCGGTGGCAACGCCGAAGCTGGTCAGGCCGTTGAGGCCGTAGTACATCTTGCGGTAGACCCCACCGGGTTCCGGCACGACGACGGTGCTCGCCGCCCGGGCGCCGAGTTCGTGAACGAGCGCTTCGCTGCCGAAGACGTTGCTCTCGCCGTCGGCATCGACTTCGGTGGTCGAGAGGACCACGCCTCCCTCGCGACCGACGGATTCGATCAGGGCGTTGTCCTGCTTCGGGCTGGTCGCCTCGGTGAACTGGACGTCGAAGGCGACGGTTTTGGCGCCGGCTTCCCGCAGGCGGTCGATCAGCCGGGCGTGAACCGAGCGCGGGAACGGCCACTGCAGGCCGAGCGTGTTGAAGGTGCGGTCGTCGACCTCGACCACGACGATGTCTTCGGGGGCCGCCTCGCCGCCGCGGATCGCGAAGCGCGCGTCGACGCTCTGCAGCTCGAGCGCCCGCATCAGGTGGGTCGAGTAGGCGACGATCGCGATCACCGCCGCGGCCAGGGCGACGATCGCCATCGCCATTGCCCGCCTGCGGCGCGATCTGAGTTCGCTCACCCGGGGCTGGCCAGGTAGGTGTCGCCTGCCTTGAGGGTGACGCCCTTGCGGTTGGCGAAGTCGCGGATCGCGACCACTCCCCGCTTGACCTTGAAGAAGGTCCCGCTGCAGCGGTCGGCGGTCAGCCAGATCGTCCCCCGCACGGTCGCGGCGCCGTACTTCCCTTCCGTGCGGAAGTTGCCCTTGCCGCTGCCCCAGAGCTGACGGCTGCCGCTCTTCGAAGCGATCGCCGAGGCGCCCGCCGTCGGACAGGGGCCGATCGACCCGATCAGCTTCAGCACGACCAGCGTCCCCCCCGCCTTCTGATCGACCTTGAAGACACCGCCGTAGAAGACCGCGCTCTGCACCTTTCCGGAGGCGTCGACCGAGGTGAGCCGGACCTTGCCCTTGGTCGCGTCGACGATCGACCCGACCGGGATCAGCTCACCGGCGACGAGATCGTGAAAGCTCTTCTCGCCTGGATTCTTGACCAGCACGGTGCCGGACACGGGCTCGACCAGGAAGCTGACGCCGTTGACCGGGCCGAGCGGCGGGCGCGGTCCAATGGGACTGACGACGGAAGGCACTGGCGGGGCGCTGACGCAGTTCGAGAACACGGAGGTTTCTGCATCGGTGCCCGACGTCGCAGTCGCCGTGATTACCGGTGCATTCGCCGAGTGAACCGGCAATGTGAATTCGAAATTTGCCACGCCGTCCCCATCCGTACGGACCGTCCTCTCGAATTCGAGGGAGGTCTCGCCCTCTCCAGCGCCCGACGGGTCGCAAGTGCTGCTCGCGTAAAACTGAACGTAGTACTCGCGGGTGGGGTGCTCGCGGCTGGGGATCGTCGTCATCGACCCTTTGACTTTTAGGCCTTCGAGGCCGGTCAGGGAAGGTGGCGCGGGTGCCGCCGATGGGAGTTCGCGCTCAATGCCGAGCCCAAGGTTTTCGAAAATCGAGTTGGAGTGGATGGTGACGCCGATCGCGCCGGTATGAACCCAGATCCCGGACCCGTCATTGTGGGCAATCGTGTTGGGCGGCCCGACACCACCACCGCCGCCGATGAACGGGTGCGACGAAAATTGTCCGACGAAGATGCCAGCGCCTGGCCCGGATCCTGTGCCGTTTGGAAGCGCCCCAAGTCCGTCGGGAGTCGTCCCGATCGAGTTGTTGCCGATATGCGTTTCGACGCCTTCGTCGCGAATCCCGTATTCGCGGTTGTTCGAGATCACGTTTGGTTCGGAGCACCCCGCCCCGACCGAATTGAGTTCCGTGCCGACCGCGACACGAACGCCGATCTGGTTCGGCTTCCCCGCTGCTCCGCTCGCATCAGTGCCGAGGTAGTCGCCGCACAGTCCAATGTGGCCCTCTCCGAGGACAATCCCCGCTTCGAAGGCGACGAGAGCAAGACCTTCGATTACCACCCCTTCGCTCTGAACTTGGAGGCCCGTTTCGGGGGCCCCCTCAGTGGTCCCTTCCAGTCTGGCGCCATCCACCGTGACCACCGGAGCATCGATATATCCAGGCGCTGACGTGCCGTCGATCCTCACAGGCTCCGAAAGACTTGGCAGAGCTTCCCCCTCGGCAACTTCGATCGTGCCGGCAACGGCAAAATCAATCGCGTCGATGCTTTCGGTTGCATTCGCGTGCAGAATCGCGTCGCGAAGCGAGCAGTCTCCGGGAGCTGCAGTGCAGCTGGTGGTGGTCAAGTGCACGTCTTTGAGCGTGTCGACCGTAAAGGTTTGCGCGGGCAGGCGTACACAGTTGGAGAACTGCGACGTATCAGAGACCGGGCCGAACGACGTAGAGGTCGCGGTGATCACGGGCTCCCCCGCTTCGTGTTCTGGCAGTGTCACTTCGAAGGGGACCGGGCCGCTTCCCGTCGCGACCAGTTTTTCGAGTTCCAACCAATCTTCACCCTCTCCGGAGCCCGAGCCGTCGCAGGCCCGGCTCGCGAAGAACTGGAGGACCACCCCGCCCCCGTTCTGGCCGGTGACAGTCCCTTTCAGAACCGAGCCTTCGAGGCTGGTCAGGATCGGCGCGGCCGGTGCTTTGGTCGGCAATTCGCGGACGATGCCGGGATCCCCGTTGTCGAAAATCGCGTTGCTGAAGATCGTCGTTGATTTGGCGCCTGACGCCACGATCACCCCGGGACCATCGTTGTGGGCGATCGTGTTGGGCGGACCACCCTCTCCCCCTCCCCCGATGAAGGAGTTCAGCGCGGGTGGTCCGACGAATACCCCCGCACCTGGTCCGCCTTCGGAGCCGTTGGGTAGAGCCCCCGAGCCGTCGGGGGTCGCCCCGACGAGGTTGTTACGAATGCTCGTTTCGATCCCTTCGTCGAGGATCCCGTATTTGCGGTTGTTGGAGATCACGTTCTGTTCGCAGCCGGCCCCGATCGTGCTGAATTCCGCGCCGGCGGCGATCCGCACGCCGATCCGGTTGGGCTTGGCGGCGGTGCCGCTCGCGTCGGTGCCGAGAAAGTCGCCACAAAGTCCGATGTTGCCTTCGCTGACTAGGACCCCCGTTTCGAAGTCGACCATCGCCACGCCATTGATTTCCACTCCCGCGCTCTGTACAAGGAGGCCGATTTCAGGTGCAGCCTCAGTCGTGCCACTTAGACGGTTCCCATCCAGCGTGATCACCGGAGCGCCCACATAACCCGGCGCGGTGGCGGCATTGATCCTCACCGGCTCTTCAACGGCGGGCAAATCTTCCTGTTCCCTGATTTGGATCGTCCCAGCGACCGCGAAATCGATTTCGTCGGTGCTTTCGGTCGCGTCGGCGTGGAGGATCGCGTCCCGGAGCGAGCAGTCACCCGGAGTCGCCGTGCAGCTGGTGGTGACCAGGTGCACGTCTTCGAGCGTGTCAACCGTGAAGTTGTCCGCAGCGGCAACGGACGGCAATGCGCAGATTGCCGCGACCATCACCCCGATCGATATGAGCTTTCTCAACGGCCTCCCCTGATCTGCGAACCCTATTGAGCGGCCGCGTCGAGTTCAAATCTCCTGAGTGGTGGTTATCGTGCGGCGATGAACTGGGGGGATGTCGCGAGTCTGAGGGTCGCGCTGCGAGCCCTCCTGATCGACTTCGAGAACCCCGACCTCGGCAAGCTGGGGCTCGCCAAGGTGGGAATGTCATACGCGACCTGGTGCTTCGCGATCACCCTCGGCGTCTACGGCTTCGAGGCCCACGGCGCACTCGGCGTCGGCATCGTCGCGCTGGTCAGGATTCTCCCGGGCGCGATCTTCTCCCCGTTCGCGGGGCTGCTCAGCGATCGCTTCCCGCGCCGCAACGTGATGGACGTCTGCGCGCTCGCGATGGCGTTGATCCTCACCGCGACGGCGATCGCCGCGGGGGCCGGCGCCCACCTCGGCGTCTTCTTCGTCCTCGCCGCGCTGTTCGCGATCGCCAGCGCCGGCTACCTGCCGGCCGAGGCGGCCCTGATGCCCTCGCTCGCCGAGACCCCGCAGGAGCTCTCGGCCGGAAACGTCACTCACAGCGCCATGGAGAACCTCGGCTTTCTCGTCGCCGCGATCGTGAGCGGCGTGCTGCTCGCCGTCGCCTCGCCCTCGGCCTCATTCGGGGTCGGAGCGGTGATCGCGCTGGTGACGACCGTCGTCCTGGTCACGGTCAGCCGGGACAAGCGGCCCGTCTTCGACCCCGACGAGGACGTCTCCGGGATCTTCCGCGAGACGACGGTCGGGTTGCGCACGCTGTTCACCCACCCGGGGTTGCGGCTGCTCACGATCGCATTGACGATTCTCGTCTTCTTCGAGGGCGTCGCCGACGTCACCGTGGTCGTCCTCGCCCTCGAGCTGCTTCACCTCGAGGAGGGCAGCGTCGGCTTCCTCAACGCGGCATGGGCGATCGGCGCGATGCTCGGCGGCGCCGGCCTGGCCGTTCTGCTCGACCGCGGCCGCCTGGTGCTGGGAATCGCAATCGGCAGCCTGGTCGTCGGGTTGGCGACGCTCCTGCCGGGAGCCTGGCCCGTGCCGGTCGCCGCCTACCTCGGCTGGCTCGGCGTCGGCCTCGGCTACACCTTCGTCGAGGTGGCGGCGAAAACGCTGCTCCAGCGGCTCGGCTCCGACGAGACCCTGGGCCGGACGATCAGCGCCCTGGAAGCGGCCCGCCTCAGCGCGATGGCGCTCGGCTCGATCAGCGCCGCGGTGATCATCTCCCTGCTCGGGGTGCGAGGCGCGCTGCTCGTCCTCGCCGCCCTCCTCCCTGTCTTCGTCCTCGCCTGCTGGTCGAAACTGCGCGGTTTCGAGGTCGGCGCGCCGGTCGCCGAGGGGCCCTACCGGCTGCTGCGCGGCAACTCGATCTTCTCGCCGCTCCCGGTGGCGACCCTGGAGCGGCTCAGCCATGCCCTGGTGCCGCTCACCGCGATCGCCGGCGAGGACGTGATCGTCCAGGGCGACCAGGGCGACCGCTTCTACCTGATCGAGGAGGGCCAGGTCGAAGTCTTCGAAGACGGCAACTTCCGCCGAAACGAGGGACCCGGCGAATCGTTCGGCGAGATCGCCCTTCTGCGGCAGGTGCCGCGCACGGCGACCGTGCGGGCCGCCGTCGACACGCGGCTGCTCTCACTCGAGCGCGACCAGTTCATCGGCGCGATCACCGGGCACCGCCGCAGCCACCAGGTCGCCGGCACCGTGATCGACGACCGCTGGCCCGCCCCGGAGTCTCCGTAGCGAACCTCAGATGAGGGCGATACCGGTCGCCACCAGCCAAAGCGACCAGACCACGTAGGCGATCGGGGTCAGCTTCTCGGCGAGCGGCCAACCTTTCGGCTCGAAGCGACCGACGAACTCGAAGGAGCAGAGGGCAAGCGCGGCGCCGACCAGGATGCCGATCACGCCGAGCCAGGACGGCGTCGCCGGGCTTTCAGTCATCGCAAAGCCGGCGAGGATGCTCCAGGCGCCGGTGAGCAGGTACCCGAGGTGCTCGCCGACGCCGACGCCGAGGTAGCGGTTGAAGGACTGGAAGACGACGTCGACGGCCTCCAACCTGGCAGGCGACGCGTCGGGGTCGGCGTGCGCGCGGGCCAGGTAGGGCACGAGGAAGGGCCAGCGCACCAGACCGAGGAACTGGACCAACGCCGCCAACACCCCGAGTGTGACGCCCACGGCGAGCAGGCTGCCATCGGCGCCGACGAGCGACTGGCCGAGGAGGACGACGAGCGGCGCGAAGAACACGGCGGTCATCGCAAATGCCCACCAGAGCAGCACCAGCCCAGAGCCGCCCTTCTGGAAGGAGGCGAGGATCTCCCCGGTGGGCCGGCGCAGCACGTCGGGGTAGTCGAACCGGGCGGCGAGCATGGCGAAGGCGACGTTGAAGCCGATCGGCACCACGATCAGGAAGAGGCCGGCCGTCGTAGCGGATCTCACATCAACGCCTGGGTTCTCCGGAGGACGATGGGCGAACCTTATATTTGCCTCCGAGTGCCTGCGCGTTGCGCACTCCCCGCCTCAGCTCACCGCCCGGGACACGCGGCGGCGCACCGTAACCTGCGCGCCATTGCCGAATGCACTCGAGTGCCCACGCGCCATCTTGCCTCAGCCAACCTTCACCTTTTGCGCGACGAGGCTTGAGGTTCTCCAAGAGCGAGACAACGGCCTCGGCACAGCAAAACAGACAGGTTGCCGTGATCCAACCCGGCCCGCCCTTGGACTTGACCACCGCGAGGAAAAAGGCCGCGCCCCACAGCGCCGTCACCGCCGGACCCGCCAGCGCCTCCCCGCAGAGCTCGAGATAGGTCGATTCCCCTTCACGGCTGGCGCAGAACCCACGCCAGCTCACACCGCCTTTCGCCGGGAGCATGCTGAACCGGATTCGCAAGCGCTCTCCGACGACCTCGACCATCGGGCTCTGCCTGCCGACCTGAACAAGAACCGGCCCGGTAGTGATGCGAAGCGCCACGAAAGCATGCCCGAGCTCGTGGGCGAGGGTCATGAACGGACGTAACAGCAAGGCCGCGATCAGAAACCCGACCACGATGTCGACGGTGGTGAGATGCAGATATCCCACAACGACGCTATCGGCCGTCATGAGTACGCCTTGAGCGTCGTCTGGAGAAGCTCAGGCCTTGTGGGCTTTGACCGCGGTGCCGTAGGCGCAGATCTCGGTCCAGGTGGTACCCAGCTCAGAGGAGTCGAAGCGGAAGGCGAGGATCGCGTCGGCGCCCTTCGACTCGGCCTCCTCGATCAGCCGTTCGGTCGCGTGCTCGCGGCCTTCGGCGAGCATCTTGGTCATCCCCTTGAGCTCTCCGCCGGCAAGCGACTTGAGCGAGGCACCGATCTGGGAGCCGACGTTGCGCGAGCGCACGGTGAGCCCGAAGACCTCGCCGTAGACCTCGTCGATCTCGTAGCCGGGCAGGTCGTTGGTGGTGACGATGAGCATCGCGGCAGCCTATCTTCCACGAGCTGGGCTCGAAGCTCTCGGCCCGAGGCATCCACCCGACCCCGGAGAAGGACGAAGGGTTCGAGAATCATGCTCCGGTCTCGGCGGCGATCGCGCTGCTCGGCGCGCTGGTCTGCGTGACGATGGTCCGCAAGACCGACAGGGTCAAGCCCGGCAGGGTCTTTGGCCGCCGCTCACACTGGATCCTCGCGACGCAGGGTCGCTCGTCGGCGATCACGCGGCGACCGGCGCCGGACTAGGCGGTCTCGGCGAGCGCGGCCTCGCGGTCGGCGACGACCAGGCCGTTTTCGGTGAGACCGGTGACCGAGAGGCTCCGGAAGACCTGGCCGCTGGTCCCGAAGACGACCACCCGTCCACCCTCCTCGCCGATCCGGCGATGGGCGGTGACGATCACCGAAATCCCGGTCGAGTCGATGAAATCGCAATTCTCGAGATTGAGCAGGACCTGAGAGCGCTCCGACGCCGCCCGTTCGAGGGCGGCCCTGAGGCGCTCGGCGACGGCCAGATCGAGCTCCCCGACGACCTGGATCTCCCTGCCGTCGGGCACGATCTCACGCTCGACCAGGTCGAACGTCGGCAGGCTCACGGCCGGCTCCGCGAATTCGAGGCTCGCATCTTCCACGTTGTGCTTTCCAGCTCGAACACGATCTCCCTCCAGACCTCGCGAGCGTCACGGCGGCTTCCCCAGCCGCCCGTGGAAATATTACCGACGCGGGGCCGACACCTAAACTCGGAGCGCCAATGGTCAGCGCCTCGATCCTCTCCAACTTCTGGGCGAACCTGGAACAGCACCACGAGCAGGGTGTCTTCCTGGTCCTGGTCGGCTTCATCGGGTCCTTTGCCTTCATCCGCATGAGCACGCGGATCATCAGGAGCGGAAGCGTCTCCTGGTGGCCCGGGAACATCGAAAGCGAATCGGGCCTCCACCTCCACCACCTGGTCTTCGGGATCGTGACCATGATGGTCGCCGGGACCCTCGGCTTCGTCACCGACGGCCGCACTCCATACAGCGAGATCTGCGCCTTCCTCTTCGGCGTCGGCGTCGGCCTCACGATCGACGAGTTCGCACTCTGGGTCCACCTCGAAGACGTCTACTGGGCCGAGCAGGGCCGCAGCTCGATCGACGCGACCGTGATCGCGGCATCGCTGATGGGGCTGATCGTGCTCGGCGTGAGCCCGGTCGCGATCGAGTCGGACTCGCCGGAGGCGCTGATCAGCAGCGTCATCGGCGCGATGATCGTCTTCGCCTTCGTCGCGGTCAGCTTCGCCAAGGGCCGGGTTCTGCACGGCATCACCGGCATCTTCCTCGGGCCGATCGCGATCTACGGCGCCCTGCGGATCGGCAAGCCCCACTCGACCTGGGCTCGTTACCGCTACGGCGAGCGCCGGCCAAAGAAGCAGGCGAAGGCCGAAGAGCGCTTCGCTCCTGAGCGACGCACGGAGCGCTTCAAGGAAGCCTTCCGCGACATCGTCGGGGGCAAGCCGAGCGAGGGGCTTGCCGCGGTCGGCGATCAAGCCGCGGCGGCCACCCGCGAGGCGGGTCAGGAATTCCTGGAGGCGGCGGAACGGCTCACCCACACCGGCGACGAGCCGACCTCCAAGGACGACACGGACGACTGAACCGGCCGACGGGCTATTTCGGGTCCCGCCACATCCGCCAGATCGGCGGTGCGCCCCGGCCGAGGATCGATTCCTCGGTGACCTCGAAGCCGTGGAGTTCGTAGAGGGCCCGGTTTCGCGGACTGCTCGCCTCGAGGTAGGCCGCCTTCCGCTCGGCGTCGCACCGCGACAGAACCGGGTGCATCAGCGCCGACCCGCGGCCGTGGCCCTGGCTCTCCGGCTCAACGCCGATGAACGGGAGATAATAGTGAGGCTCCCGGGGGTGCCCCTTTTCGAGCGCCATCAGGGTGAGCAGGAGGCGTGGGAGCAGGCGCCCGTACACCCGCGCCACCGCCGGCGCCATCGCGATCTGCTCTCCGACGCCGACCTGCCAGGTCCCCGGCGGCTCCCAGACGCAGACACCCGCCGCCTCTCCGGTCACGTAGGTCTCGTCGTGCTTCAGCCAGAGCCGCCTCAGGAAAAGGGCGAAGCCCCGTTCCATCGTCACCAGGCGGCGCCCGGGGTCGGCGATCAGCCAGCCGAAGACCGGGTCGTCCTGGAATGCGCGGGCGATCGTCCTCCCCAGCGCGGTGGCTTCGGACGGGCTCGCCTTGCGGATCTCATGAACCATCGGGCCTCGATTCTCGAGCGCCCGCCGAGAGCATGCGGTCGAAGTGCTTGGCGAACAGGTAGGCATCGCCCGGCCAGCGGGCCGAGAGGTAGTTCCCGTCCTGGACCACGAAGGCCTCGGAGTCGTCGGCCATCGTTCCGCGCTTGGTCGTGCGGGGACCGCGCTCGAAGCCGCCCGAGGGACCCAGGGCGGCGACCACTTCTTCCTCGACGTAGGCCTTCGAGGTGCGGTAGTAGCGCCCCAGCTTCCAGGCGGTGAGGAGGAAGCCGCCCCGCTCCATGTACTTGGGCAGGCAGGTCGTCCGCCGCCCGGCGAGGAGGCTGCGCCCGCCGGCCGGGTCGACGCTGCGGGCGAGCACGATCACCCCGTGGCAGATCGCCCCGACCGGGCGCGCCAATTGCCAGAACGAGGCGACCTTGCCCTGCAGCTCCGCGTCCTCGAGGTATTGGCGCATCCCCTGCGCGTGGCCGCCGGGGAGGATCAGGCCATCGAACTCCGCCGGCTCGACCTCAGCCCAGGGGAGCGGCGCGCGAAAGCCCGGGTCCTCGGTCAGCCCTTCGTAGAAGGAGATCGGCTCCGGCTCGGCGCCGAGCTTGCCGAAGAGGACTCCGGTCAGCAGCTTCGGGTCGCAGCTCGGAACGACCGAGCCCGTCTGGGTCGCGAAGACGACCTCGTGGCCGCGGTCGGTCAGGACCCGCCATGGGACCGCGACCTCGGTCGTGTCGAAGTCGCGGTCTGGGAGTGGGAGCAGGATGCGCACGCGGAGCCTCCAGCGACCCGGAGCGCCCGGGCTAGCCCTCGATCTTGAACTTGCGGATCGCGGGCGAGCCGTCGGCCGCGCCCTGGGAATCGACCGCCTTGACCTGGAACTTGTGCCGGCCGGGCTTCAGGCTCTTGTACGTCTTGGGCGACCGGCACTTGGCGAACGCCTTCCCGTCCAGCTTGCAGCGGAAGGTCGAGCCCGACCCGCTCGAGCTGAATCGGAAGGTCACATTTCGCTTGGCGATCTTCATCGACTTGAGCATCGTGCTCGGGGGACGGTGCGCGGGCGGGGCCTGTTTCGCAAATGGCTTCACCGTGATCGCGACGCTGTCGGTCGCGCAGGCCACCGGGTCGCACGCTTTGAGCTGAAAGGTCAGCGGCGTGGCCGACTGCACCGCCGTGAACCTCGGTTTCACAGCACTGGACCCGGCTATGGACACCGTCGTTCCCGAGGTCTGCGTCCATTCGTAGAGCAGCCCGCCGCCGTTGGGGTCGGTCGAGCCGCTGCCGTCCAGCGCGACGGTCACCCCCGCTTCGACTTCCTGGTCGGTCCCCGCGTTCGCGGTTGGCGGCTCCTCCTTGACGGTGACCGAGACGGTGGCTTCGCCGCACTGAAAATTGGGATCGCAGGCTTCGAGCTCGAAAGTCACGGGCCCAGCCGACTTCGGGGCGGGGAAGCTCGGCGTGGCCGTGGCGGCGCCGGTCAGCGTCACAGCTGGCCCGCCGGTCTGCCCCCAGTGGTAGCTGAGCGTGTCTTCTTCATCGGGATCCGTCGATCCGCTGCCGTCGAGCGTGACGGTGGCTCCCGGCGCCACTTCCTGATCGGGGCCGGCGTCGGCGGTGGGCGGTTCGTTGAGCTTCACCGAGAGGTCGAGCAGAAGTCCGGATGTGGATTTGGCTTCGACGAAATCTCCAGGTTTCGGATCCGCGCCGTCGACGTAATTGACGGAGTTGCCCGCTTTGAATTCCCCGCATCCGGTGCCAGCCCCCACGGCACGCTCGCCGATCACGGATCCCGCCTGCACGGCGAAGCGCTGGTCCGTATACGTGTTCAACACGTTGGGGGCGGGGCTCTTGGCGGCGCTATTGCCAAGGACGAAGAATTTGTCGGGCGCCGTTTCTCGAGCGATCTCGAGTTTCAGGCTGGATGGGGGCGTGCTGCCCGCCATGAAGCTCCAGGAGGTGATCACGCCGTCGTTGGGCACGACGTAGAAATTTGAAGGCGTGGCGGTCTGGAATGCGACTGCACCATCGAGGCAGGTCGAGGGGGCCGGGGCAAAAGTCGAGCCGACCGTGATCGCTCCCGCCGTGGCGGGCACGAGGGCCGCTATTGCCGCCACCGCACCCAGCAAGGCGGGCAAGCGCCAGTGAGCCATCCTCTTCTTCAACCTTCCATCCCCTCGTTCGTAATCCCTGAGTTGACACCCTGACATACGCACCGCCTCAGGGCCGCGCGTTGACGCAGGGGACACCTGGCTTCGGCACGTCCGGGCAGGAGCCCGGGCTCGGGGTCTCGGCCAGCCCGCCGACCCGGAATTGAAAGCTCGTGACCGGCCCGCGAGCGCCCGTCAGGCCGATTGCGCGGACTTTGAAGACGTGCGTGCCGGTGTGAGCCCGGTAGCGCCTGGGCGAGTGGCAGGGAGCGAAGTGCCGCCGGTCGAGCTTGCAGCGGAGGCCCCTGGCCTTTCCGATCGCCCTGAACCGAAAGGTGACCTTGACGCCGCCCTGCCTGGAATCGACCCGCCTGGCGGGATGCTTGGTGATCGCGACATGGGGGCGTTTCGATCTGCCGCGCGCCGAGGGAGCAAGCGGGTCCGGGGTGAAGGGGTCGGCGGAGACGACGACCTGCGAGTCCTGACCGACCGCCGCGCAAAGGGTCACACCGGCGCAGGAGATGCCGAACATCCCGTTGCCGAACGACGGGCCCGGGCTGTCGAACTTGAGGACGTTCTTGAAGGGCCAGGCAGAGGCGCCGCCGGTCGGTTCGGTGGAAGGCATCACGTCGGCGTTGTTGTCGATCCCGACGCAGGCCGACACCGAGATGCAGGAGACGTCTTTGAGGGGCAGACCCGAGCCCGCGCTGAGCGCCTGCCATGCACCGGCGCCACCCGCCGGGTCGGTCGAGGTGATGATCTTGCCGGCGCCACCGGTCACGCACAGCGCCGTGGTCGGGCAATCGACCCCGTTCAGACTTTCTTCGCCGACCGGGGCACCGGCCGAGCTCCAGGCCGACGGCCCTCCGGTCGGGTCCGTCGAGGCCAGGATGTTGCCTTCGTTGCCCACCGCGACACACAGCGCGACCGAGGCGCAGGAGATTCCGCGCAGGTCGAAGTTGCCGCCGAGGTCGGTGACGGTCCAGGAGCCTTCGACGCCAGGATCGGTCGAGGTCGCGACCTTTCCGCCGTAGGCGACGACGACGCACAGCGAGGGGCTCGGACAGGAGATTCCGCCCATGTGGATGTTCGGCGTTTTCGGGGGGGTCAGCCGATAGGCGCGCCAGCTCGCGAAGTTCGCCGGATCGGTCGAGGTGTAGATGCTTCCTTCAAACCCCGCCGCCACGCAGAGGCCGGCCGTCGGGCAGGAAACGCCCCTGATCTGTCCGCCTGGATAGGTGATGGATCCGGACCCCGGCGGAGCGAGGTTTTCGACACCGCCCCCGTAGCGGCCGACCGTCCACGCCCCCACCCCTCCCGTCGGTTCTCTCGTCGTCGCGATCGTGTTGTTTCCGCCGACCGCGACGCAGAGCAAGGTCGTCGGACAATCGACTCCGTAGAACGCGATCCGAATTTCGGGATCGGGCAGCTTCGACGCGGTCCAGGTGGACGCCGAGGCACCGGCGGCAAGGGCGCCGCTCAGGATCGCGAGAGCAGACGAGATCAGGACGATGCGCTTCATCACCATCTGAAACCCTCTACCCGCTTGGAAGTTCCCGTCACGGTCCGCCAGACTTGGCGCTTCGTGGAGATCGAACGACATCAGGGAGAAGAGCGATGAGCGACCCAAAGGACGGGAAGGGAGACTCCTCTCCTTCCGAGCTGATCGACGAGCGGATCGCCGAGTTGGACGATTGGCGCGGCGAGACCCTCGCCCGGATCCGCGATCTGATCAAGAAGGCCGACTCCGAGGTGGTCGAGGAGTGGAAATGGAGAGGGGTTCCGACCTGGTACCACGACGGCATTCTCTGCACCGGCGAGACCTACAAGAGCGTCGTGAAGACGACCTTCGCCAAGGGTGCGTCGCTCGATGACCCGTCGAGCCTCTTCAATTCCAGCCTCGAGGGAAACACCAGGCGAGCCATCGACTTCCACGAGGGCGATGAGATCGACGAGGCGGCGTTCGAAGAGCTGATCCGCGCCGCCGTCGCGCTCAACTCCGGCGCCTAGCGCCGCGACAGCCAGGCGATCAGGGCGCCGCCGGCGAGCCCCACCTCGGGAGCGAGCGGCAGATCGGTGGCGACGCTGACGAGGATGCCGACGCCGAGCCCGACGACGGCGCCGACGGCGATCGCCGCGCCCGTGCTCAACTTGCCCCCCGGGCCTTCTTGTGGTGCTTCTTGGGCTTCACGCACTTCGTTTTGCCCTTGACCGTCCTCTTCTTGAATCCCTTGCGGCACTTCAGCTGAGACTTGTGCGGTGCCGAGATCGGCGGGCCTACGGGCCCGGTCGGGGGCGCCGTCGCGGACCCCCCGCCGCCGGTCTCTCCCCCTACTTTTTCTTCCGGTGGTGCGGTGGACGAGGCCAGCCGCAGCGCTCCGAAGTCCTTGCCCGTCCCGCCCCCGTTGGCGCTGCTGCCGGAGACGACGAGGCGGCGCTGGGAATCGAAGTCGAGTGCCCCGGCTTCATCGGAGGCCGGCTGGCCGAAGCCCGGGAACGGCAGCACGCCGCCCTGTCCATAGTCGGGGTCGAGCGCAGGGGTGGCGTCGAACCCGACGACCTCGTATTTCGAGTTGACGGTGGCGAGCATCGCGAAGCCGTCTTCGCCGTCGGCGGCGATGCCGACCGGAAATCTGGGAACCCCGGTCGAGGCGGGAATGAAGGCGACGGCCGCCGACCCCCCGGATGACACGGCGGCCATGAAGATCCCGGTCCCCGGCGCCGTCTCGTCGTTTTCGGTGCCGCCCCCGCTGCTGTCGAGCCTGAGTTCCGATAGACCGGCGAGGTAGACCGTTCCGGCGGCGGTGGCACCCCCGGCGGTCGCAAACGCGTCGGGGTAGAAGGAGCCTTCGGCTTTCGGGTCGCCCGCCGGCCGGATCCGGGTGAAGGCGGACACCGCGCCGCCGGAGCCGACCCGCACCACCGCGGCGCCCCGCGTGGAGGTTTCGCTCCCGGGGGTTACGTGGGTCCTCTCCTGGGTCGTGCCGATCACCGCGAACCCCCCGGGCAGGCCCGCGAGGTCGGTGGGCGTCACCGCCGCCGGCAGCGCGCCGCCTTTGGCGAGCGAGACGCTCCCGCCGCCGCCGAAGCCGGCATCGACGACTCCGGCGGGGGTGAGTCGGGTCACGCTCGGATCCGTTTCGTGAAAGAACCCCGAAGCGGTGGCGATCAGGACGCCGTCCTGTTCGTCGGTGGCGATCCCGAGGCCGTTGCTTTCGGCACCCCCGAGGCGAACCATTCCGGTCCCGCCGAAGTCTTTGTCGAGCGCCCCCAACGGCGTCAGCCGGACCGCGGTGGCCGAGATAACACCGGCGACTTCGCCCTGGCCGGCGAGGATGATCCTGCCCGCCGAGTCGATCGCGATCGCTTCCAGCGCGGCCTGGTTGCAGTTGGCGCAGTTGAAGGCGTCCGGGAGGAAAACCCGGCCACCTTCGCCGAAGCTCGCGTCGAGGGTCCCGTTCTCGTTGAGGCGGATGATGGTGCCGCGCTGAAAGCTCGAGGCCGGGGACCCGTAGGCGCGACCCGCGAGCAGGACCTTGCCGTCGGCCTGGGTGACGGTCGCGGTGACCGAGCCGAAGCGCGGCTGGCCGGTCGGCAGCAACTGGCCGGTCACTCCTCCGGTGCCGAAGCCCGGGTCGAGCGAGAGCGCGGCGCCCGAAGCAGGCCGCGGAGCCGCCAGGACCACGAGGGCCACCGCGGGGATGGCCAACTTGATCGCCGCCGGACGAGTGAAACGGACGAGCTGGACGAGCATCGAGCCCAGATCTTATGTGCGCGCCTGTTCAGCGGGAAACGATGTAGACGGCCAGGGCCATCCAGGTTCCGATCCGGTCCCGGACCGCCTGAGGGCGGGGCGAGCTATAAGAGGGACATCGGACAAGCCGACAACGGAGGTCACCATGAGCGATATCGACGAGGAGATGGCCATCGCCCACTTCATCGTTTCTGACGACGTCGAGCGTTCGCGCCGCTTTTACACCGAGGTGCTCGGCGGCGAGGCGGTCATCTCAGGCGAGGCCGGCGACGAGGTGACCTACGTCGCGCTGGCGAACACCTGGATCATCATGAACGTCGGCGGCGGCCCGACCGACGACAAGCCGACGGTGACGCTCGAGACGCCGCCGGACCCCGATCGGGTCAGCAGCTTCCTCAACATCCGGGTCGCGGACATCGAGGCCGTCTACGAGAAGTGGAGCGCGCGGGGCGCCGAGTTCCTGACGCCCCCGAAGCAGCACGAGACCGAGATCCGCTGCTACATCCGCGACCCCGACGGCTACATCATCGAGGTCGGCCAGACGACCCTGGACAGAGGCTGGCGCCCACCGTCCTGACCGCGAGAAGAGGCGAGCGGCGCCTTCCTCCGCCGCGCGCGAACCTATTGTTCCGCGCCCTTGTACGACGCCCCTCAGCAACTGACCAGCGGCGGGGCGCGGGCCCGATCGCTTCCGGACTGGCCCGAATCCCGACCCCTGCGCTCGTGGCAGAAGGAGGCGACCGAGGCCGTCCGGGCCTACTCGTCCTCGAGCTTCCTGGCCTCGGCCACGCCGGCCGCGGGCAAGACCACCTTCGGCCTGCACATCGCGCACCGGATGCTGAGCGCCGGGTTCGTCTCCCGCGTGGTCGTGGCCGGCCCTACCACCCACATCTGCCGCCAATGGGCCGGTGACGCGGCCCGTTACGGAATCGACCTCGAGCCGAACCGGCCGAACTCCGACGGGCAGGAGTCGACCGACTTCCACGGCGTCGCCGTCACCTACCAGACGATCGCGGCCGGGCCGGATATGCACAGGGCGGCCGCCGGTCGCCGGCCGACTCTTCTGATTGCCGACGAGCCCCACCACATGGGCGACCAGGCCGCCTGGGGCCTGCGAACCCGCAGCGCCTTCGACGACGCCCGCTTCCGGCTGCTGCTCTCGGGCACGCCCTTCCGCTCCGACAACTCGGCGATCCCCTGGGTCACCTACGACGACGACGGCGTCAGCCGCGCCGATTACGCCTATGGCTACCCACAGGCGCTGGTCGACCGGGTCTGCCGCCCGATCACCTTCCTGCCCTACGACGGCGAGATGGAATGGCTCTCCGACGGCCGGGTGCGCAGCGCCGACTTCGACCTCGCCCTGCCGGCGACCGAGGCGGCCCGGCGACTGCGTACCGCGCTTCTCCCGGAGGGCGAGTGGATGGGCGAGGTTCTGCGCGACGGAGACGCCAGGCTGAGCAAGGTGCGCGCCGGCGGGCACCCCGATGCGGGCGGCCTGGTCATCGCCTCCGATCAGGATCACGCACGGGCGGTCGCGGCGCGGCTGGAGGCGGTCTCCGGGGAGCGACCCGAGCTGGTGATGAGCGACGAGCCGGACGCCAGCAGGCGGATCGCCGATTTCGCCTCCTCCGATCGACGCTGGATGGTCTCGGTCCTGATGGTCTCGGAGGGCGTCGACATCCCCAGACTGCGGGTCGGCATCTACGCGACGGCGGCCCGGACCGAGCTCTTCTTCCGCCAGGTCGTCGGTCGCTTCATCCGCGCGACCCCGGGGCCGCGCCACCAGATGAGCTTCCTGCTGATGCCGGCCGACCCGCGGCTGAAGGCGCTCGCCCGTGAGATCGAGCTGGAGCGCCGCCACGCACTGGAACTGATGCCGGACGCGGATGAGAAAGAGGAGATGGAGGAGCCCGACCCGGGCGAGCCGGGCGTGCGCTTTGCCGCGCTGAGCTCGGGCGACGCCGAACTGGACGAGGCGATCATGAGCGAGACCACCCTTCAGCTTTTCCCCACCGACGACCCCGACGCAGAGCCGAAGAGAGCGACGGCCATCGTCAAGCCAAAAGCCGCGCCGGAAGACATCGAGCCCGCGCGCGAGTCGGCCTACGCCGCGCGTGAGCGACTGCGCGGCGAGCGCCGGCGCCTGGTCGGCGACGTCGCCCGCCGCACCGGCAAGTCGCACCGAGAGATCCAGGCCCGCATCAATCGCGACACCCGGGTGCGTTCGGTCGCCGGCGCCACGATCGACCAGCTCGAGCGCGGCAACGCGATCCTGCGCAGGGATCTGTGGCGGTGAGATCCCGGGTCGCTTGCTCGGGACCGCGGATGGTGCGACGGTAGAAGCACGACATCCCGCCCTGCCGAGTTCGCTCTCCGCGCTGTGGCTTGGGCATCCCAACCGAGGAGGATTCCCATGTTCCGCACGTTCGGCTCACAGCTGCGCAGCCAGTGGATGGGCGCACTGGCCCTGTTCCTGGTCCTGACCGGCGGCACGGCGTTCGCGGCGATGGGCGTCAACACCGTCGGCAGCGGCCAGATCAAGCCCGGTGCCGTCCGCAACTCGGACCTCGCCAACGACGCCGTGACGTCATCGAAAGTTGCCGACCGATCGCTGCTCGCCAACGACTTCGCCGCCGGCCAGCTCCCGGCGGGCCCGACCGGTCCCCAGGGCCTCCAGGGCCCTCGGGGGCTCGAAGGCGCGCCTGGCCCACAGGGCGGGCCGGCGACCGGTCCGGCCGGAGGCTCGTTGGCCGGCACCTTCCCCAACCCGACGATCGCGGCAAACGCAATTCTCGGCGGCAACATCCTCAACGGCACCGTCGGCACAAATGACATCGGCGACGGTGAGGTCACGAGCACCGACATCACCGACGGCACGATCACCAGCACCGACATCGCCGGCAACACGATCCTCGGCGGCAACATCGTCAACGGAACCGTCGGCACAAATGACATCGGCGACGGTGAGGTCACGAGCGCCGACATCACCGACGGCACGATCACCGGCGCCGACATGGTCGGCGGTTATCTCCATGCCTACACCGCGAACGGATCCAACCCGCAGGCAGTGTCGGTGCCGGCGGGCAGCTATGTGGTCCTGGGCCAGATGTCGCTGCAAAACAGCGACTCAGACGGCCAGGAGGTGACCTGCACCCTCCAGGGGCAACAGGTGATCGACGAGGCCGTCGATGGGGAAGGCAGCGAGGACACCGTCCCGATCCTCTCCACCGCCACCCTCGCCAGCCCGGGGAACATCACGATCAACTGCGGAGGGTTTGCGATCGCCGCAGATCACACGAGGCTCACCGCGCTCAGGGTCGACGGCATCAACTAGCCAGGGCATCGCCCAAGGGACATTCAAACCTCGCGCGGCGGCGGCGAGGAGGCTGAGCGCAGGGCGCCCGCCCCGGCGATCACGACGAGCGCGATCGCGAGCAGCTGGACAGCGGCGAGACCCTGAGAGAGGGCGAGAAAGCCGATCAGCGTAGCGACCGCCGGCTCGAGGCTCATGAGCACGCCGAAGACGGCGTTGGGGATGCGACGCAGGGCCTCGAGCTCGAGCGCGTAGGGGATCGCCGAGCTGAGCAGGCCGGCGGCGAGACCGACGGCCAGCACCTCCGGCGCGCCGAGGTTGATCCCGCCCTGGATCAGGCCGAAGGGAGCGACGAGCAGCGCGGAGATCGCGGCCGCCGCGGCGAGCCCGGCGAGCCCGGGCTCATCGCCTACTTTGGCGCTCTGGAGTATGTAGAGGCCCCAGAACCCGCCCGCCGCGAGAGCGAGAGCAGCCCCGAGGCCGTCGATCGACCCACCGCTGGACCCCTCGGAGAGCAGGACGACGCCGACCCCGGCGAGGAGGCCCCAGACGACGTCGAGGCGCCGCCGAGTACCGAAGACAGCGACTCCCAGCGGGCCGATGAACTCGAGCGTCACGGCGACCCCGAGCGGCAGCCGGTCGAGTGACTCGTAGAAGCAGAGGTTCATGCCGGCGAGGGCGATCGCGAACACGGCGACGTCTGGGCGCAGCTCGCGGCGGAGCCGGCCCAGCCCGGCGCGCGCGAAGACGGCGAGGGCGACGGCGGCGAAGAAGGAGCGCAGCAGCACCGCACCGCCCGGCCCGACTTCATCGAAGAGCGTCGTCGCGATCGCCGCTCCACACTGGACCGAAACGATCGAACCGAGCACAAGCCCGACAGCGACACGGCCTTGGGAGGAGGGCTCCATGCCGCTCAGGCTACGACCAACCTCAACCTGCCGAGAATCAATCGCGCGGCCGAGCCCTGCGCCCCCTTCTCATTTATCGAACAGGATCAGCGGCGATTCGTCAGCCCTTTCAGCAGGACCTCGATCGGCGAGTTGTGCTTGCCGTTGCCATTGGCGAGTCCCTCGCGCGTCCTCCTGAGCTCCGTCGTCAGGTCGCCGACGTTCTCGCCGAAGCGCCCGACCTCTTTCGCCGCCTTGGCGAGGTCTTTCGAGCGGATCTTGACCCGCTTGGGGGCAGGCAGCTTGACTCCCAGCACCTTTCCTCCTGAGCGGGTCGCACCGAGGACGACACCTCCGACGGTTCCCGCCAGCGCCGCCCCTCCCGCGAGAAGCGGGATCCGAGCCTTGCGAACCGCCTCACCGGTCGCCTGGCCGGCGTCCTTGCCGACGTTTCCGATCGCCTCGCCGGTCGCTTTGACCGGACCCGACTTAGACCGGCTTCGGGATCCTTTTGCGCGGCTGCCCGCTTTGGCACGGGAGCTCGCGGCTTTCGGTTTGCTTCGTTTCGAGCCTGCCGCTTTTTTCGCTTTCGCCGGACTGGCTCGTTTCGCTTTTTTGGCTTTTTTCGTTTTCGCCTCAGCCATATCGTGCCTCTCCTGTGTAGACCTGGCGTTCGGAGTGCTCCTGATCAGCCCTGAGTCCGAAACCCGTTCGTTCGTACTACCTGTTACCTGCGTTGCAAAACCCAATTTGCGTGAACAGTGAGGGGTGTCATAACGCCCTCCTCACCCGCCATCGCCGAACGTTTTCAGTAGGCCGGAGGGTCTCGGAACTCCCCTGCCTGGGGCTGCTGCGGATCGACGGCCCGGCGGTCGTCGACCAGGACTTCCGAGCGCCGTGAGCGCCGGGACCACATGGCTGATTGCCAAAACGCGACGACCAGGCCGACGACACCCGCGATCATCAGGATCAGACCGATCGTCCGAAGGTCAAACCCCTTGACATGGAGGTGCGTGGCGAACCGAAGGATCGCCCCGACCGCGATCAGGAAGATGCTGCCTGCGAAAGTCATCGCCCCACCCCTCTACGCGACCCGGCGGAAGAGGTAGATGGCGAGCAGGATCAGGACGATGACGATGAGGATTCCTACGATGGTCATGCGGGGGCTCCTTTGGTTGGACTTGTGGGTGGGATGAAGGACGGCGATCGCTCGAGCGGTCCCGGGCTCACAGGTTCTCCTCTATCTCGTCGGCCTTGCGGGAGTGGACGCGGGCCTGATCGCGCTCGCGCTCGACCCGCTCGCTTGCACTCTCTGACTCGCTCGCCAATCGATCTGCGTGGGTCCGCTTCTCCTCGGCAATACGGGCGTGGCGCTCGGCCTCCTGCGCGGCGTCAGCTGCCTCGGCTCGCTTTGCGCTCTCCTCCTCTGATTGCTCGTTCGCTTTCGCCGCACGGGCCTGGGCCTCATCCCGGTGAGCATCGGCTTTCTCGGCTTGGCGTTGCCTCTCGAGCTTGCGGCGGGCGGCCGCTCGACGGCTGACCACGATCGCGACCAGAATCAGCGCCACCACGACCACGACGACGATCAGCACGACGGACATAGATTTCTCCTCTCGATTGGGCAACCGACAATTTGGTCGGCCTGCGTAGCCCTAGAGCTCCGTGAGCCGTGCGACGCAAAGCCACTCCTCAGCAACCAGTCGGGCTTTCTTACCCTTTGCCCCTCAAACGAAACGGCCCGGGTCTGTCAGGGCCAACTTTGAGAGCGCAGACTCCGGGCTAGCTCTGAACCGCTTCCTTCTTGGCCTGCGCCGCGGCCACGAAACAACGAGAGAACGGTGTCCCGTACTTCGGGGCTAGGGTCGCCAGGCGATCCCCGCCTGACCAGCGCTCCACGCCATCGCTTGATCCCGTCCCCTCCCGAGCAGGTCGGCGACGGCATCGACTCTCCGGCGGACAACCGGAGTCCAGAGGGAAAGCGCCGATGCGGCTCCAAGCGCCGCACCGGCGAGCACGTCGCTGGGATAGTGGACGCCAAGGGCGACTCGACCGACTGCAAGCACAGCGGCGGCAGCCAGGGCGAATACGCCGGCGCGCTTCTTGCGCAGCAGGATCGCCGTGGCAATGGCAAATGCAGCCGTGGCGTGATCGCTGGGAAATCCGGAGTCAGATGCGTGGCTGGAGAAAAGGTGGACGCTGTGCGGATCGGCGACGAACGGGCGAGCGCGATCGACCAGTTCCGAAATGACCTTTGCGAATGCCAGACCAATGCCGGCGCTGAGAACCGCCGCTACCGACGCCCGCTGCCATTCGACATGGCGCCGCCCGTGGGCGAGCAAAAATATGACGGCCAGAGTCGCGATGAACAACATCTCGGAGGCGTTCACATAGAAAAGCAAGGGGTCCTCCACCTGGTCGTGGTGAAAGAGGAAATCGTTTAGTGCATGCAGGACGGGCCAATCCACGATCTCCACGCTCCCACGGCTACCTTAAGCCGGAATAAGACGCCTCTGTGTGAATCATCACCGGGAGCGGACCGAGAACGCGAAAGCCCCGCCGGAGCGGGGCTTTCTTGTGAAGCGGCTGATCGGATTCGAACCGACGACCTTCTGCATGGCAAGCAGACGCTCTAGCCAGCTGAGCTACAGCCGCATTGGACGGGATTCTAGCCGTCAACCCCAGTTTCCTGCTGCGGGCTAGTACGGAGCGCCGACGGCCTTCGCCCAGGACTCGTCGACGTGGAGCGCTCCGTCGGCATCGGTGTCGACGATCACGACGGTCGCCGGCTGGCGATTGCCATGGGCAGCTTCGATGTTGGCGACGCCGGTCCAACCCTTGAAGCCCCTGGTCTTATCGAGGACCTTTTCGAGCTTTTCGGGGTCGGTGCCGCCGGCGGCCGTCACCGAATGCGCCAACAGGTTCACCGAGTCGTAGGTGTAGGGGCTCCAGGTGCCGGGTTGGTCGCCGTATTCCTTTTCGTAGCTGGAGACGTACGGAGCGGATCCCTTGAAGTCGTCCGGTGCCGGGACCCCGACGACCGGGCAGGCACGAGCCGCGGCGATACCGGCCGTTTCGACGAAGCCGGTGTCATAGGAGCCGTAGTCGGCCACGCACTGAGCCTTCACTCCACCTTCCTTCATCTCCTTGGCGATCAGGCCGCCCTCGGGGAAGTAGACGGCCGAGTAGATGACATCCGGGTGGGTCGCGGCGAGCTTGTCGACGACGTCGGTGTAGTCGTCCTTGCCAGGCACGACCTTCTCATAGCCGGTGATTTCGACGCCTTCGGATTCAAGGGCGGCGCGCACGGCCTTGGAGACGGTCAGCGTGTAGCCGGGGGTGGGGTCGTAGGCGATCGCCACCTTCTTGGCCCCCAGCCAGCCCGTGAGTGCCTTCGAGGCAACCGGGGCGATCTGGTCGCTCATCGGCTGCAGCGTGTATCCGAGTCCGTTGGTCGAGGTGTCGGAGGTGAGCCTGATCGGCACCAGGCCCGCCTTGATGTAGAGCGGCAGGGTCTTTTCGCCCACCGAGGAGTTGTAGGGGCCGACGATGCCGTCGAGCCCGCCGTCGATCGCGGCTTCGGCCGCTTCGACCCCGGTCGCCGGGTCGGCGGCGTCGTCGATCGGGACGACCTCGATCTTCTTGCCCTCGAGGCCGCCATCGGCGTTCGCCTTCTCGGCAGCGAGTTCCGCGCCCTTCAGCATTCCCTTGCCGAGGACCGCCTGTTCCCCGGAGAGCGGCGCCTCGAGTCCGAGCCGGAACGTGCTCGACGAGTCCGAGCCGGTGGTCTCATCCGAGCTCGAGCCGCAACCGGCGCAGAACAGGGCGAGTGAGCAGACGAACGCGGAGGCGAGAAAGATTTTCATGGAGCAGCCTTCGCCTCCCCGGAAGGCGGACCTCCCTCGGCAAGGCGCCGACCGATTGTCGTTCGGCGCCTAGCCCGGGGTGTCGAGCTCGGCGACCAGGCTCTTGAGGTCAAGCGGATTGGTCGGCATCGCGACCGAGTCGCCCTCGTTGGTCGGCGCCGGCCACTCCGCTTCGGGACGGTCCCAGTAGAGCTCGAGGCCGTTGCCGTCGGGGTCGGAGAGGTAGATCGCCTCGCTGACGCCATGGTCGGATGCGCCGGAGATCGGGACGCCGGCCTCGGCCAGCCGCCGCAGAGCATCGGCGAGGGCGCGGCGGGTCGGGTAGCGGATCGCGGCGTGGAAGAGGCCCGTGGTCCCGGGCGGGGGCGGCGAGCCGCCACGCGACTGCCATGTATTGAGGCCGATGTGATGGTGATAGCCGCCGGCCGAGATGAAGGCGGCGTCGTCGCCCATCCGCTGCTGCAGCTCGAAGCCGAGCACCCCGCAGTAGAAGGCCAGCGAGCGGTCGATGTCGGCGACCTTGAGGTGGACGTGGCCGATGTCGACACCTGGGTCGATCGGCTCGAAGTCGGGGTCAGCCGCCATCGAGCGCCTCGTTCACCAGCCGGTCGGCCTCGGCGTTGTGCTCGCGGCGGACGTGGCGGATCGACCAGCTGTCGAAGCCGGAGAGCGCCGCCTTCACCTGGGTGTGGAGCTCGCGCAGTGCCGCGTCCTTGACCTTGTATTCGCCCTTCACCTGCTTGACGATCAGCTCCGAGTCGCCGACCAGCTCGACCTCCCCGGCGCCGAGCGCCGCGGCGCGCTCGATGCCGAGCAGCACCGCGCGGTACTCGGCGACGTTGTTCGTCGCCCTGCCGATCGTCTCGCCCTTCTCCTCCAGTACCCCGCCGTCAGGATCCTGGACGACCGCGGCGATCGCCGCCGGGCCCGGGTTACCGCGAGCACCGCCGTCGACGTTCACGACCACCTTCACCTGAAGATCTTGCGCCTGCGCAGCCGGCGGCGGCCCGAGCCGCTCGGAGGCCGGCCGGAACGCCCTACGTAGAGGCGCCCGTCCTCGCCGACCCCGGCGTTCCACTGACGGGCAGAGACGTCCAGCTCGGCGACCTCACCGCCCTTGGCGATCTGGAAGACATCGCGGGAGACGTCGGCCACGTCGACCCCCCACTGGTACCAGGAGAGGTCCCAGGCGATCGTGATCCTGACCTCGCTCGGCGATCCGGCGGCGGCGCCGACCGACGCCGAGGGCTCGCCCAGGGTCCGGGTCAGGCCGGCGACGATGCGGGCGGCCTCGCTGACGTTGAAGCGCTCGACCGCGTACTCGTGCCTCCCGCCCGGTCGTTCTTCCGCCTCCACCCGGCGCCGGCGGCCGACATTGGCTCCAGGCGCGGTGGGACAGGTGCGATCCAAGCTCACGGCGCCAACCTACAGCTGCCCCACGCCCCCGGGGGGCAAACTAGACCTGCTGCAGGCTGCCCTTCAACCGCATCACGGCCTTCGTGTGCAGCTGGGAGACGCGAGACTCGGTGACGCCGAGGACCTCGCCGATCTCACGCAGGGTCAGGTTCTCGTAGTAGTAGAGGGCGACGACCAGCTGCTCGCGCTCGGGCAGCCCGGCGATCGCGTCGGTCAGCCGGTCCTTGATCTCGCTACTGGCAAGGGATTCCTGCGGGTCGTCGGCGCGCGGGTCGGAGATCGTGTCGAGCAGGGAGACCTGGTCGCCCGAGGAGTCGGAGACGGTCCAGAGCTCATCGAGGGCGTAGACAGACGAGTTGGCGATCTCAAGCAGCGAGGAACGCAGTTCCTCCTCGTCGATGCCGAGTTTGTTCGCCAGCTCCTCCTCGGTCGGAGCTCTTTGAAGTTCGTGCTCGAGTTTCGCCTGCGCGGCCTCGATTTCGCGGGCGCGGGAGCGGACCGAGCGCGGCACCCAATCGAGCGAGCGCAGCTCGTCGATGATCGCGCCGCGGATCCTGGTCATCGCGAAGGTCTCGAACTTGATCCCGCGCTCGGGCTCGAAGCGCTCGATCGCGCCGATCAAGCCCATCAGGCCGTAGGAGATCAGGTCGGCGTCGTCCACATGCGACGGAAGTCCGGCGCCGAGTCGGCCGGCGACGAATTTCACCATCGGCGAATAGGCGACGACCAGGCGCTCGCGCGCGTTCGAATCCCCGTCGTCCTTGTAGCGACGCCAGAGGTCCCTCAGCTCAACATCCTTTACCCCAGTTTCCATGCGTGATCGAGAATTCTACGTTCGCAGTGCAGTTCCTGGATCACGCTCTCGGATGAGTCGCCGAGTAAGCGTCCCGCAGGCGGGCCGCATCGACCCGGGTGTAGACCTGCGTTGTCGAGATCGAGGCATGCCCGAGCAGCTCCTGGATCGTGCGAAGGTCCGCCCCGCCTTCGAGCAGATGGGTCGCGAAGCTGTGGCGGAGGCTGTGCGGTGAGATGCCGCCGGCGAGGGCCGCCTCGCGCACCCAGAGGCCGAGCCGGCGGGTGATATCGGAGTTGGAGAGCCGCCTGCCGCTCTTGGAGACGAACAGGGCCGTCTCGTCCGGATTGACGCTCAGCGCATGTCGGCCGCGCTCGAGATAGCGGCGCAGGGCGCGCTGCGCGGGCTCGCCGACCGGCAGCAGACGCTCCTTCGACCCCTTGCCCATCACACGGACCCGCTCGGACTCGAAATCGAGCGAGCGCAGGTCGAGGTTGACGATCTCCTCGCAGCGAAGGCCGCAGGAATAGGCGAGCTCCAGCATCGCCCTGTCGCGAAGCTCGAGAGGGGTGTGGGCGGGGATCCGCTCGAGCAGATCGCGGACCTGGTCGGCGCTCAGCACTTTGGGCAGCTTCTGGGCGCGTTTCGGGCTCGGCACCAGGTCGGCGGGATTGCTCGCCGCCCGCTCGGTGCGGACGAGGAACGCGTAAAGCCCGCGGATCGCGGCAAGCTTGCGTGAGACGGTCGCCGGCGCGGCGCCGGCCTCCGAGAGCGCGGCGCCGTAGCGGCGCACGTCGCGATGGCGGACGGCGGTGGGCTCGATCTCGGCCTCGTCCGACCACTCGGCGAACTGGCCGAGGTCGGTGGCGTATGCGCGGCGCGTGCGCTCGGCCACCCGGCGGGCGCCAAGATCGCGGTCGAACGCGGCCAGGGATTCGTTCCAGTCCATGCGGTCCACGGAGGATGATTCGCCGCCGGTGGCGGTGCGCCTCTAGCCGATGAAGATCGGCGTGCCGACTTCGACCTGGTCGTAGAGTTCTTCTACGTCGGGGATCGACATGCGCACGCAGCCGTGCGAGGCAGCGGAGCCGAGCGATTCGGTCTCTTCGGTGCCGTGGATCCCGGCCCCTTCGAAGATCGCCATCCAGCGCGCCTTGATCGGGTCGTCGGGGCCCGGAGGGATGACCTGGCCGGCGAGATCGCCCGCCCAGGCGGAGTCGGGAACGTGCCAGGAGGGATTTTCCTGCTTTTCCTCGATGTGGTAGAGGCCTTCGGGAGTTTCCAGGCCTTCCATACCGACCGCAACGGTGTAGGTCTTGGCCAGCTTCAGGTTCTTCCAAAGCCGCAATTGGAAGGTGGAGCGGTCGAGGGTCAGGTAGCTCGGGTACTGAGAGGCGACTTCGCTGCGAACCACCGAGGGCTTGATCGAGTGGGTATGCGCGGTGATCGTGTGGTCGACGCCGGCGTTGAGAACCGCTTCGTTGATCTGGTCGGTGAGCTTGTTGTCGCGCAGCTTGCGGCCGTTTTCAGGCGCGACGACCGTGAGCGAGTCGCCGCTCGGTTCGACGTCCGCGTTCTTCGCTTCGCGATCGACTTCTTCGGCCACATGGCGGACGAAGCGGTTGACCGCCGGCTTCGAATAGCTGACGTCGGCGGAGATCGACTTGTCCACCCCACCGCCGGTCACGTAGCGGACGAGTCTGCTGGGCAGGCCGCCGGATTCGCTTTCGTCGAGGGCTTCCTGGACGGCGGCGTCGATTTCGGCGTGCACCTTGAGCTTCTTGCCGGGCAGCATCCATTTCTTGCCTTCGTAGCCGACCTTGAGCGAGTGCTGGAGCGGGGCCAGAAGCTGCCTGCGCACCGCCGCTTCGGCTTCTTCGGCGTTCATGCCCCCGACATCGACGCCGCCGACGGTCACCCCGTCAGCGATCTGGCCCTTCTGGGAGTTGTCGTAGGCGTAGGCGCCTACCGCCCCCAGTAGCACGAGCATTACTGCCGTGACGATCGCGATTTTCGACTTCCGACCCAAAACTACCCTCGACTAGGAGACAGAGACCTCTCTGGGGTTGCCTGCGAAAAGTTTAAGCACTCGGATCATTCGTCTCAGCGCCTGTATACCCCTGCAATCGGCGTAACGACTGGCAATCGTGCGATTTACGCCTGCCGGGAGCGCGGTGAGTATGTTTCGACCCGTGCTCTCGAAGGATGAGGTTCGCAAGGAAGTGTGGGAGGCGATGGAACGCGAGGGCGTCTCCCGTTTCCCCGGCGCCGACGGTCGGATCCCCAATTTCGCCGGCGCGAGGCTGGCGGCCGAAAAGCTCGCCGTCCACCGCGTATGGCGGCAGGCGAGGACGATCAAGGCGAATCCCGACTCGCCCCAGACCCACGTGCGCCGGGCGGCGCTCGAGGACGGCAAGACGGTGATCATGGCCGTCCCCCGCCTCCGCGACGCGCACCCGTTCCGGGTCCTCGACCCGACCAAGCTCTCGAAGGCGGCGATCAAAGAGGCGGCGACGATCAAGGGCGCTCTGAAGCACGGCGCGATGGTCGCGCTCGACGAGCTGCCGGAGATCGACTTCGTCCTCTGCGGCTCGGTTGCGGTCAACCTCAGCGGCGCCCGGGTCGGCAAGGGCGGCGGCTACTCGGACCTCGAGTTCGGGATCCTCGTCGACGCAGGCAAGATCGACAGCCACACGACCGTCGCCACCACCGTCCACCCCACCCAGATCCTGCGCCGCCACCTGATGATGACCGACCACGATCTGCCCATCGACCTGATCGCCACCCCGCGCGCGGTGATCGACGTCGAGCGCCAGTACGAGCGCCCGCGTGGCCTTCTCTGGGACCACCTCCAGCCACCTCAGATCCGCGAGATCCCCGTGCTCGAACGCATGGGCTACGCCTAGGCCCTCTCAACCCTCCGACGTTTGGACCCCGGCTCAGGCGGGGACCACTCAACAACTGCAATTCGAAGAGGGGGAACTACATGTCAATCGTCGGAATTCTCGTCGTCATCATTCTCGTGCTGCTCGCGATCTACCTTTTCCAGCGCGTCCGCTAAGGGAGCGGCCGAATGCCCGAGCAAGAAGAGAAGCTCGACGAGAAGCTCGCGATCGAGCGACTGAACAGCGCCCTGACGCTGCAGTACCGCTCCGCGCTCCAGCACTCGGTCGTGTCAGCGAGCCTGCTCGGAATCGAGGCCCAGGGCCTCGGGGAGAGACTGACCGCGTTCGGCGACGAGGAGCTGAGCGGGGCCCGCACGCTGATCGAAAAGATCGTCTCCTTCGGCGGCACGCCGACGGTCGAGGTCGCCGAGCTCAGCTTCCAGCCGTCCGCCGATGACGCGGTCGGCCAGCTGGTCGAGTTCGAGGACGAGGTCCTGGAAGCACTGCAGGACGCGATCGAGCCCACCGGCCGCGAGGCCCGCTCGGAGGCGCTAGAGCACTGCCTCGAGCACCTGATCATGCGTAAGCAGGAGCAGGTCGACTTCCTGCGGCGCGCTATCGGGGGCTGAGCCCGGCCTCAGTGGGTGACGGCGCCGTGCGAGGCGGAACTGACCGTCGCCGCGTACTTCGTCATCACGCCGGACTCGAATGCCGCCGGCGGTGACTCGTAGGCCGCGATCCGCTCGGCGACCGCGTCATCGTCGAGCGCGACCGTGAGGCTGCGCTCGTCGATGTCGACGGTGATCTCGTCGCCCTCCTGAATCGCGGCGATCGGGCCGCCCTTGGCGGCCTCGGGGGCGACGTGGCCGATCATCAGGCCGCGGGTGGCGCCGGAGAAGCGTCCGTCGGTGACCATCGCGACGCTCTCCCCGAGGCCCTCGCCGACTATCGCCGCCGTGACCTGGAGCATCTCCCGCATGCCGGGGCCGCCGACCGGGCCCTCGTTGCGGATCACGACGATGTCGCCGGGCTCGATCTGCTGTTCCTTCACCGCGCGGAAGCAATCCTCTTCGCACTCGAAGACCCGGGCAGGGCCGGTCTGCTTGCGACGCTCGGTGCCGGCCACCTTGACCACGGCGCCCTCGGGGGCGAGGTTGCCCTTGAGGATCGCCAGGCCGCCTTCTGGCTTCAGAGGGTCCTCGACCTGGCGCACGACCTCCTGGCCCTCCTTCTCGGTCGCCGCCGCGGCCTCCTCGCCGATCGTCCGACCGGTGACGGTGATCGCGTCCTCGTGGAGAACGCCCTTTTCGGCGAGCCGCTTGAGGATCACCGGCACGCCGCCGGCCGCGTAGAGGTCGGTGGCGACGAAGCGGCCGCCGGGCTTGAGGTCGGCGTATAGCGGCGTCTCACGCGAGATCCGCTCGAAGTCGTCCATGTTCAGCTCGATGCCGAGCTCGTGGGCGAGGGCGATCATGTGCAGGACGGCGTTGGTCGAGCCGCCCGAGGCGCAGACGCAGGCGATCGCGTTCTCGAGCGAGTCCCGGGTGATCACCTTGCTCGGCGTGATGTCCTCGACGAGGACCCGGATCACGAGCTCGCCGATCTTCTCGGCAACGGTGTCCTTGTCGTCATCTTCGGCCGGGACCATCGCCGAGCCGCCGGCGCTGATCCCCAGCGCCTCGAATGCGCAGGCCATCGTGTTGGCCGTGAACTGGCCGCCGCAGGCGCCGGCCCCGGGGCTGGCGACGCCCTCGAGCTCGTTCAGTTCCTCGTCGGTCATGTCGCCGGCGTTGTGGGCACCGATCGCCTCGAAGATGTCGAGGATGGTGACGTCGCGGCCGTGCCAGTGGCCGGGGGCGATCGACCCTCCGTAGAGCAGCACCGAGGGAATGTCGAGGCGGGCGAGCGCCATCGCGCAGCCGGGGATCGTCTTGTCGCAGGCGCAGAGGGCGACGATCGCGTCGAATTGGTAGCCGCGGGCCATCAGCTCGATCGAGTCGGCGATCACCTCGCGACTGACCAGCGATGCCTTCATCCCCTGGGTGCCCATGGTCACGCCGTCGGAGACGGCGACCGTGTTGAACTCCATCGGCGTGCCGCCGGCGGCGCGGACGCCCTCTTTGACGTGCTCGGCGAGCCCGCGCAGGTGGAAGTTGCAGGGCATCGCCTCGGTCCAGGTGTTGGCGATGCCGATCGTCGGCCGGCTGAGAGCGTCGTCGTCGAAGCCGACGCCCTTCATGTAGGCGCGCGAATGAGCGCGGTCGGGGCCGTCGAAGACGGTGGCGGAGCGGGGACGCGGGAGGGCGGCGTTCTTTACGCCATTCGAGCTCATGGCCGAAATCTACCGGGCGTGCCCGCCCGCGAGCATGGGCAGATAGAGGAACCGACTACGCAATGTGGGGTCCGGAGAGGCCGAGGGCGTTGACCGGGCCAGGACCGGCGCCGATCCCGCCCAGGCCGGCGCCGACCGCCTCGGAGGCAACGACGCGGGCCCGGCGGGCGGCCTCGAGCGGCTCCTCGCCGAGAGCCATGAACGCCGCCAGCGCCGCGGAGTGGGTGCAGCCGGAACCGTGGGCGGCGGCAACGGCGTGCCGCTCACCGGGGATCTCGACCAGCCGCTCGCCGTCGAAGAAGAGGTCGACGAGCTCGTCGCTGTGACCGCCCGTGACCACTACGGCACCCGGGCCGAGCGCGACCACGCCGCGGGCCAGCTCCTCCTGGCCGGCGCCCTCCCCCAGCCCGGTCAGCGCGCGGGCCTCGGGCAGATTTGGCGTGACGACTGTCGCCAGTGGCAGCAGGCGTTGGACGAGGGCCTCGCGCGCACCCGGGTCGAGCAGGCTGGCGCCGCTCTCGGAGACCATGACCGGGTCGACGACCACCGGAGCGGCGGGGACGATCAAGGACAGGCCGGCGACCACGGCCTCGACGGTCGCGGCCGTGCCGAGCATGCCGACCTTGGCCGCGTCGACGCCGATGTCCTCCGCCACCACCCGAACCTGCGCGACGATCATCTCCGGAGAGACGGCCTCGACTGCCTCGACGCCGACCGTGTTCTGGGCCGTGATCGCGGTGATCGCCGTCATCCCGTGCACACCGCAGCGAGCGAAGGCCTTGAGGTCGGCCTGGATGCCGGCTCCGCCCCCGGAGTCCGAGCCGGCGATCGAGAGGACCGCCGGGATCTTTCGCGGGGCGCTCACCGGCCCAGACTAGTCGGGAGGCAGCCCCCGCAACCCCGTCCGGGGACTATTTTTTCTTCCGCTTGAGCTTGACCGTCAGGCTCGTCGAAGCCCGGTTGCCGGCGGCATCGGCGGCGCTCACCGTGATCGTGACCTTCGCCATCCCGCCCTTGGCCTCGACCCGCTTTACCCGCCGCGTGGCCGCCTTGGTCAGCGGCAGGGTGAGGGCCGTAGCGGTGTTTGCTGCCAGCGGCTTCGTCTGAGCCCCGAGCTGGAGGCGCTTCTTCTTCACAGCGACCGCTCCGCTCCCCTGCAATTCGGCGGCCTCGTCACTCGTGACCGTGACCTTCACCGACTTCGCACCCCGCTGAACCTTCTTGGCCTTCACGGTGATTCGGGGCGCGGTCGTGTCGCGTGCCGACCGCTGCGAGGGCGGTTCCGGCTTGAACTCGAAGGCGCCGATGTCCGCGCGGGCGACCCCGTCGCCGTTCCCGTCGATCTTTCGCGGCTGGCCATCGAAGTCGACTTTGGAATCCGGGCTGAATCCGCTGATGCCCGGAGACGCGGGATCGCCCGCGTCGATCAGCGCCGAGCCGGGAGCGAGGTGGAGATCGGTGGCCGAGCGGAAGCTCGGGCTCGCCGAGATGTTGCCGGTGGAGTCGTCGAAGGTGCCGACGCCGCCTTTGTTGTCCTGCGCCGGTATGGACTTGTCGTAGTCGGAATAGGCGACCGTAAGTTCCGCCCTTCCGGTGTGCCCTTTGGGGTCATTGACGCCGCTGCGCTTGAAGTTCGTGGCGAAGCCGCGGAAGATCGAGCTGCGGACGTCGACTTCGGCGGAATTGTCCGAGCCTGACGAGCCGGCCGCTTCGGCGACCACGGCCACGGAAGTCGGGGCAGAGTCGCCGAGCACCGTCAGGTGACGCGCCCGCAGCCGATTGAAGGTGTTGAAACCGGTCCCCACCGCGCTCAGCGCGACCCCATTTGGGCCGGAAATGCGCATCACACAATCTTCGAGCGTCAGTTCGTCGGACTGTGCCCCGAGATTGGCTTCGATCGTCGACCCGTGAATCGTCCCGTCGCCCTGAAGGCCGGTGCTCGCCTTGACCGAAGAGCCCTCGAGGCTCGCGAGGTGCAATCGAACGCCGAGCGAGCTTGCCGGCAGGTCGACCTTGGCACCTCGGATGATGGTCCCGCCATTGCCGTTGATATCGATCCCCACGCTGTTGGTGGGAGGCGAGGGACTCGTCGCCGCGGTGACCGTGACGTTTTCGACTTCGCCACCGAGCACCAGGCCGCTGTTATTGGTGCCGGAGGCGACCTGGATCGTGACTTCCTTGATCGTGCTCGACCGGCCGCCCAGGGCGGTCCCCAGCAACACGGTTCGCACGCTGTTGCCGGGGTCGCGCTCGATCAGCGTGCCTTCACTCCCGGACCGCGGCCCGGAGCCGACGATGTCCACCGGGTTATCGCCGCCTTCGTCGACAGCTTCGTGGAAGACGCCGTCGCCGACGAGGATCAGATCGGGAGAGGCCGGTGGCGATGCCGGATTGTTCAATTCGGCGGCATTGATCGCCAGCCCGATCGTCGTGAAGTTATGGCCCGCGTCGCTGCAGCCGGTGTGTTTCACGCAGAACGTGTCGGCGGCAGCCGTGGACGTGGCCGCGAGCGTGATCAACAAAGCGGTCACGCAGAAGAACATGGCGCGGATCCTCATCGCGGGCATGGTACTCAAGCGATAACCGCCTCCCATCGAGAGCCACAGGCGATCATGCCCCCGCCTGGTCGTCGGCATGGGGCGGCGGCCGCATTCCCGTGCGGGACCAACGACCGACCATCGAGCAGTCGAGGTAACCGCGCGCCTCGAGATCGGCGAGGGAGGCCGCCACCGTCCCTCCGTCGAATCCTGTGTCCGCGGCGATCGCGTCGCTCTCCGCTAAGCCGGCGTCGACGGCTGCGAGGACCCGTTCGAGCGGCGGCGGCAGAGGCGGGCCGGTCCGCTCGTAGCTCCCGGCCCCTGGACCCAGCATCGCGTCGAGGACGTCCTCCGCGCCGCGGACCAGACAGGCACCGCCGGCCAGCAGGGCATTCGGGCCGGCCGAGGCCCGCGAGTTGACCGGCCCCGGGACCGCGCCCAGGTCGCGGCCCAGGTCGGCGGCGAGATCCGCCGTGATCAGCGACCCCGAGCGCTCGGCCGCCTCGACCACGACGGTCATCCCGGCCAGGGCCGCCATCACCCGGTTGCGAGCCGGGAACGACCAGCGCCAAGCGCCCGTCCCCGGTGGCAGCTCGGAGAGGACAAGGCCGCGCTCCTGGATCCGGCGCCAAAGCGAGCGGTGCGTCGCCGGATAGGAGACATCGGCGCCGCAGCCGAGGACCGCGACCGTGCGGCCGCCCTCGAGCGCACCCCGATGTGCGCAGGCGTCGACGCCGAAGGCCATCCCGCTGACGACGATCAGCCCTGCGGCAGCGAGCTCGCGACCGAGGGCCCTGGCGACGTCGCGCCCGTAGGTGGTGGCACGGCGCGCGCCGACGACGGTGACGACGCCGCCAGGCGGGTCGAGCTCGGAGAGCAGAGCCGGCTCCCCGAGCCCGATCAGGGCCCAGGGCGCGTCGGCCGCGTCGCGCAGCCCGGACGGATAGAGGCCATCGTGCCGGCAGCACGCCCAGCAGCCCGCCGCCTCCAGGGACGCGTAGAGGCGGGCCTCCGGGATCGCCCTCACCTCCTCGAGAATCCTCGGCGCCGCCTTGCGGGCGACGGCATCGACGAGGTCCTCGTTGGAGAGGCGAAGCAGCTCGGGCGAGCGCGAGCCGGGAGACCCCGTCGCCACCTTCTCTATGTAGGGCGCGAGGGTGGCGAGCAGCCGCGAACGGCGCAGGCATTCGGGACAGGCCCGCGGGTCGGCGCTCACGACCCCTCCCGGCGTCGCAGCTCCAGCGCCTGCGCCATGTGGTCTCGCCCGATCGTCTCGCTGCCGGCCAGGTCGGCGACCGTGCGGGCGAGTCGCAGGACGCGGTCATGGGCGCGGCCGCTCAGCCGCCGCCGCGCGTAGGAATCGGCGAGCAGCTCGCCGGCAGGCTCGTCGAGGCCGCATTCCCTCGCCTCCGCGGGGTTCATCTCGGCGTTGCACCGGCCGGCGCCGAGGCGCGCGAATTGGAGCTCCCGAGCCTCGGCGACGCGGTTGCGGACCGCGAGGGAGGACTCGCCGGGGGCGCCGCCGATCTCCTCGGCGCTCGGCTGGCGCAGGGCGACAAGGATGTCGATCCGATCGGCCAGGGCGCCGCTCAACTTCGCCTGGTAGCGCTGCACGGCGAGCGGAGCGCAGCTGCACTCGGGATCGGCTTCGCCGCGCCCGCATGGACAGGGGTTCGCGGCGGCGACCAACATCACCCTGCAGGGCAACCGCTGCCAGGAACCCGCCCGCGCGATCGAGACCCAGCCGCTCTCCAGCGGCGCCCGCAACGCCTCGAGGGTGTCGCGACGGAACTCGCAGAGCTCGTCGAGGAAGAGCACGCCGCGATGACAGAGGGTCGCCTCCCCCGGGGTCGGCGGGTTGCCGCCCCCGATCAGGCCGGCGGGGCTGATCGTGTGGTGCGGCGAGCGGAAGGGCCGGCCGGCGAGGCCGAGGCCGCCGCTGAGGCGCCCGCAGGCGCTGGCGATACGGGCGACCTCGAGCGCCTCCTCTGGATCAAGCGGAGGCAGGATCGAGGGCAGTCGTGCCGCGGCCAGCGACTTGCCGGCCCCGGGCGGACCGATCATCAACAGGCTGTGCCCGCCGGCGGCGGCGACCTCGAGGGCGTGGCGGAGGTGGAGCTGCCCGCGCAGGTCGGCGAGGTCAGGCCCGGCGGCGGGGGGTGCGGGACGCAGCGCGACCGGATCGGGCCTCTCGGGAACCCACTCCCCCGTGGCGAGCGCCGGCAGTTGCTCGAGGCTCTCGACCGGGATCACCCCGATCTCTCCGGCGAGAGCGGCCTCCGCCCCGTTCTCGGCCGGCACGACCACCGCCTCGATGTCGAGGCGTCGGGCCGCCTCGGCGATCGCCAGCACACCCGGTACCCCGCGCACCGAGCCGTCAAGGGCGAGCTCGCCGACCAGTGCGATCCGCGACAGCGCCGGCCACTCGAGCTGCCCCGATGCGGTCAGCAGCGCGACGGCGATCGCCAGGTCCATTCCCGGCCCCGCCTTGCGCAGGCTCGCCGGCGCGAGGTTGGCGACGATGCGGCGTAGCGGGAACTCGAAGCCGCAGTTGGCGAGCGCCGCACGCACCCGCTCGCGCGCCTCGCGCACAGCCGGGTCGGGAAGGCCGACCACCGAGAAGGCGGGCAGCCCCCGGTGGACGTCGACCTCGACCCGGACCGGCCGGGCGGAGATCCCGTCGAGGGTGAAAGTCTGGGCCGTGGCGAGCACGGCGACCACGCTAGGAGCGCCCCGGCTGCGGGTGGCGCGCAGTCTGTGCCGACTTTCCTTGCAGCCGAGGCGAGACTCGTACGCCGGGCGGCTCTAGCGTCGCCGTCGATGACCGCATCCCGTCAGAGGACAGGCCGCGTCGCCGAGGACCTGGTCGCCGCGCGCCTCGCCGCGGCGGCATGGGAGCTGATCGAGCGCAACGCCCGGACCCGGTTCGGCGAGCTCGACATCGTCGCCCTCGACGGGGCGGCACTCGTCTTCGTCGAGGTCAAGGGCGGCCGCGCCGACGCCGACTTCGGGCCGGAGCGCCCGATCCACGCGATCGGCCCGCGCAAGCAGCTACAGGTGCGCCGACTGGCGACCGCCTGGATCGCCGAACAGCGGGGCCGGACCCCCCACTACGACGAGATCCGCTTCGACGCCGTCGGCGTCACCCTCGATCGCGCCGGCCAGGTGGTCGACTACGACCACATCCGATCAGCGTTTTGACGGCGAGTGGGACGCCGATATGCGCTGGTCAGACGAGGCCGAGCTGCGAATAGGCGACCGACTGGAACGACCGCCTGTGCAGCGGGGAGATCCCGATCCGTTCGATCGCCTCGCGGTGCTCGGGGGTCGAGTAGCCGACGTGCTCCTCGAAGCCCCACCCCGGGTGCTTGCCGGCCGCCCGGTGCATGTAGCGATCGCGGGTGACCTTGGCGAGCACCGATGCGGCGGCGATCGCGGCGCTGGTGCCGTCGCCTTCGATCACGGCCCGGTGCGGCACCGTGCAGCGGCGTAGCGAGAAGCCGTCGACCAGGCAGGTTGTCCCCTGCTCGGGGTGCAGCCGCTCGAGCGCGCTGGAGAGCGCCTCGATGTTGGTCACGTGCAGGCCTCGATCGTCGATGCCGCGGGCGCTGCGGATCACGACGCAGGCGCGGGTGGCGGCGCGCAGCACGGCCGGGAAGAGCTCGTCGCGGCGCTCGGCCGCCACCTGCTTGGAGTCGTGTAGGCCGGAGAGGGCGCGGCGGTCGGCGTGGGAGAGCGTCTCGTAGTCGATCAGGACCGCGGCGGCTACCAGCGGGCCGGCAAGGCATCCGCGTCCCGCCTCGTCGGCGCCGGCGACGTAGCGGCTACCGAGCCCGCGGTCGAAGGCGAAGAGGCGCCGGCTGCGGGCGAGACGGCGTTTGTGGGTCTTAGAAGATGCCGATGCGGTCCGGCGGCCAGTAGGTGGCGAAGGCCTTGCCGATGAGCCAGGCTCGGGGAACGGGTCCCCAGAATCGGCTGTCGTCGCTTTCTCCACGGTTGTCGCCCATCATGAAGTAGTGGTCGGGCGGGATCGTGATCGTTTTCGGCAAATTGCAGGCGTTGAGATTCCTGCAGTCGCGCGTGTAGGGCTCGTCGGTCTTCTCCTTGCCGTTGACGACCGGGTGCCCGTCGCGCACGCTGAGGGTGTCGCCGGGCCCGGCGACGATCCGCTTGATGAAGTTCTGGTCCGACTCGGATTTGGTCGGTTCCGGGCAGGGCTCGCCGACGTCGACCGGCCTCTGGCCATCGACCTGGACGCCGCATTCCGGTTCTGATTCGGCGCCGACCGGCGGGTGGAAGACGACGATGTCGCCGATCGAGGGGTTTTCGAAGTGGTAGATGAACCGGTTGACGAGAACCCGCTGGCCGACGTCCAGGGTCGGCTCCATCGATTCGGAAGGGATTTGGTACGGCTTGACGAGCCAGGCCTGGATCGCCAGCGCCAGCCCGAGCGCGAGCGCGACGATCACGACGAGCTCGACGAGACCTCCCGCACGGCTCTGCGGCTTCGGGATCGAGAGTTTCAGGCGGAGTCCTCGCCGGAGTCGCCGTCCTCTTTGGCCGGCTCCTCGGCGTCACCGTCCGCCTCAGTGCTCGGCTCTGCCTCCGCCTCCGGCGGGGCGGCGTCACCTTGCTCTGCGTCGGGTGCCTCCGGGCTCGGGGCGGCGTCGTCTGAATCCGCCGGCTCCTCGCTCGGGTCCTCTCCCTGGTCCCCGCTGTCCTCGCTTTGGGCCTCTGCCGCGGGTGCCTCCTCACCCTGCTCCTCGGCAGCGGGCTCCTCGCCCTGCTCCTCGGCGGCCTCTCCCTCGGGCGCGTCGGGTGCCTCCGCCTGGGCCGCCTCCTCCTGGGAGACGCCCTCGGCATCGACCGCGGCGGGCTCGTCGGCGGCGGTGGTCGGCGCCGAGATCAGCTCCTCGTCGATGCCCCAGCGCCGCTCGGCGACGCGGGCGGCCTTGCCGATGCGACCGCGCAGGTAGTAGAGCTTGGCGCGACGCACGTCGCCGCGGGCAGCGATCTCAAGTTTCTCGATCTTCGGCGAGTGCAGCGGGAACGTCCTCTCCACGCCGACTCCGAAGGACTGCTTGCGGACGGTGAAGGTCTCGCGAGCGCCGGAGCCCTGTCGCTTGAGGACGATGCCCTCGAAAACCTGTGTCCGCCGTCGGGTTCCCTCGATCACCTGGAAGTGGACGCGCACGCGATCGCCGGGGTCGAAGGAGGGCAGGCCCTTCCTCAACTGTCCACGCTCGATGCTGTCGATCACGCTGCTCATAGCTGCTCCTTGCGAGAAAAAACCGCCGGACCCCGGATCGGAGCGCCGCGCGGTCGGCGAATGGTACCTACTCGGCGCCGCTTTCGAACTGCTCGGCCCGAGCCCGGCTCTGTTCCACCCGCCATGAGCGCACGGCCTCATGGTCTCCGGAGAGCAGGATGTCGGGGACCTGCCAGCCGCGGTGGCTCGCGGGCCGGGTGTAATGGGGGTACTCGGGCATCCCCTCGAGGACCTGGCTGAAGGACTCCTCGACCGCCGAGTTCTCGTGGCCGAGCGCCCCCGGCAGCTTGCGCATGACGACATCGGCGACCACCATCGCCGGCAGCTCGCCGCCGGCCAGGACGTAGCGGCCGATCGAGACCTCGTCGTCGGCGAAATGCTCGTGGACCCGCTCGTCGAACCCCTCATAGCGACCACAGAGAAGCGCGACGTGCGGCTCGGCGGTCAGTTCATCGGCAAGCTCGTCGTCGAGCAGGCGGCCGGTCGGCGAGAGCAGCACGACCCGCGGCCTCCCGTTCGGGTAGGCGGCCTCCAGCGCCGCGTCGACGACATCGACGCGGAGGACCATCCCCGCCCCTCCCCCATATGGCGCGTCATCGACCTGCCCGGCGCCCAACGGCGTCGTGTCCCGGTAGTTGAAGAATCGAAGCTCGTTTCCTTTCGCCACGGCATTGCGAACCGACCGCTGCGACTGAAACCAGTCAAACGCCTCGGGGAACAAGGTGAAGATGTCGAGCTTCATCGGACCATTCTGAGGGATTCGAACGCGCGACTAGCGACCGTCCGGATTCAGGTCGCAGTTGTTCCCGCATACCGGGAAGAAGTGCGACCTGAACCTGAAGCCGCCAGAACGCTCCGCGCGAGGCCCACGCACTCCCGGCCCACGACCATCGAAGGACCGACCAGCGAACGTCACGATCTGATTCTCCGTGAGCGGCGCCCGGTCGCCTAATGCCGCCGCCCGCGGACGGCGAAGCCGGAGCAGGCGGCGGTTTGCTCAGTCCAGGATGTCGACGATGACGCGCCGGTCGAGCCGCACCGCGGCCGCCTTGGCGATCGTGCGGATCGCGTTGGCAACCCGGCCGCCTTTGCCGATCACGCGGCCGAGGTCCTCATCGGCGACAGTGATCTCGTAGACCAGGTCCCCGTCCTCTTCGAGCTCCTCGACCGATACCGCGGCCGGGTCCTCGACAAGGGCTTTGACCATGAACTCGAGCAGCTCGGTCAAGGCTCGACCTAGCTGCCTGAGGCGGCGATGCCCTTGGTGTGAAGCAGGGTCGCGACCGTCTCCGAGGGCTGAGCACCGTGCTCGAGCCAGTGCTTGGCGCGCTCCTCGTCGAGCTCGATCGTCGACGGCTCGGTCTGCGGGTTGTAGCGGCCGATCGTCTCGATCGTGCGCCCGTCACGCGGCGAGCGTTTATCGGCGACGACGATCCGCCAGATCGGGTTCTTCTTGGAACCCACCCTTCTAAGTCTCATTCGTACGGCCATAGGACTGCGGCAGGTTACAGAAAGTCGCCCCCGGGCGCGCGGGGTCGCGCCTAACGGCGACGGATCTTGGGCCTGGGCGCGCCGCCGGCCTGCAGCTTCGCGATCTGCTGGGGGGTCGGCGGGGTCCCCGAGGCCATGCTCTTCATCAGCACTTTCATCTGGTCGAATTGTTTGACCAACTGCTTCACGTGCTGGATCTTGGTGCCGGAGCCGCCGGCGATCCTCTTGCGGCGCGAGCCGTTGATCGACCCCGGGTTGGCCCGCTCTCCCGGGGTCATCGAGAGGATGATCGCCTCGACCCGGTCGAGCTCGCCCTCGTCGACGTCGGCGTTCTTCAGGCCCTTCATCGCGCCCATGCCGGGGAGCATCCCAACCAGGCCGCTGAGCGGGCCCATCTTGCGCACCTGGCGCATCTGCTTGAGGAAGTCCTCGAGCGTGAACTGTTCCGTTTCCAGCTTGTGCTGGAGGTCCTCGGCTTCGTCCTCGTCGACCTGGGCCTCGGCTTTCTCGATCAGGCTGAGGACATCGCCCATGCCGAGGATGCGCGAGGCCATCCGGTCCGGGTGGAAGCGCTCGAAGGCCTCGAGTTTCTCGCCGGTCGAGGCGAAGAGGATCGGCTTGCCGGTGACCGCCTTCACCGAGAGCGCGGCGCCGCCCCTGGCGTCGCCGTCGAGCTTGCTCATCACCACGCCGTCGAACTCGGCGGTCTCGGCGAAGGATTCGGCGACCTCGACCGCGTCCTGGCCGGTCATCGCGTCGACCACGAGCAAGACGTCGTGCGGCTTGGTCTTCTTGCGGATCCGCGAGAGCTCGGCCATCAGGTCCTCGTCGACGTGAAGGCGGCCGGCGGTGTCGACGATCAACACGTCGCGGCCCTCCTCGCGGGCACGGTCGAGCGCCCATGCGGCGATGTCGACCGGGTCCGCGTCGGTGCCTTTCTCGTAGACGGTGGCCCCGGCGCGGCCGCCGACGGTGACCAGCTGCTCGACCGCCGCGGGACGGTAGACGTCGCAGGCGGCCAGCGCCACGTCTTTCCCGGAATCTTTGAGGAGCTTGGCGAGCTTGGCGCAGGCAGTGGTCTTCCCCGAGCCCTGGAGGCCGGCCATCAGGATCACCGTCGTGCCGCTCGAGGCAAAGGCGAGGTCGCGGCCGGCGCCGCCCATCAGGTTGGTCAGCTCCTCGTTGACGATCTTCACGACCTGCTGCCCGGGATCGAGGCTCTGCAGGACGTCGGAACCGAGGCAGCGCTCCTTCAGATTGGCCGTGAAGGATTTGACGACCTTGAAGTTGACGTCGGCCTCGAGCAGGGCGAGGCGGATCTCGCGCATCGCCGCGTCGACATCGCCCTCGTTGAGGGTGCCGCGGTTGCGGACGTCGGAGAGGGTCGCCTGCAGTCGGTCTGAAAGCTGGTCGAACATGGCCCAGGAGCTTAGGCCACAGGCTGCTCGCCCAGGGTCACTCGGAGAGCAGCGCCGCGGCGAACTCGTCCGGGTCGAAGGGGCCCAGGTCCTCGAGCTTCTCGCCGGTCCCGATCAACTTCACCGGGATGCCCAGCTCATCGGCGATCGCGAGGGTGATCCCGCCCTTGGCGGTGCCGTCGAGCTTGGTCAGGACGACCCCGTCGACCTCGGCCGCTTCGGAGAAGACCTTGGCCTGGCGCAGCCCGTTCTGGCCGGTGGTCGCGTCGATCGAGATCAGCGTCTCGTGCGGGGCGTCGGGGATCTGCTTGGCGATGACGCGCCGCACCTTGGCCAGCTCCTCCATCAGGTTGCCCTCGGTGTGGAGGCGGCCGGCCGTATCGACGATGACGACGTCGGCGCCGCGCGCGCGAGCCGCGTCGATCGCATCGTAGGCGACGGCACCGGGGTCGCCCCCGGGAGCCGAGCGGATCAGTTCCGCCCCGGCCCGGTCGGCCCACTCGGCGAGCTGCTCGGCGGCGGCGGCGCGATAGGTGTCGGCAGCCGCGAGGATCACCGAGAGGCCGAATTCTCGCGAAAGGTGCCAGGCGATCTTGCCGATCGTCGTCGTCTTTCCGGTGCCGTTGACGCCGACCATGAGCAGGACGGCGGGCTCGCCGCTGAGGTCGATCGGGGCACGCGCCGTCGCGGCGACCTCGGCGAGGATCTCGATCAGCCGAGTGCGGACCGCTTCCCCGTCGGGCGAGACGGTGCCGGCATCGACTTCCTGCTCGAGGCGCTCGACCACCTTGGCGGTCGTCGGGGCGCCGACGTCGGCGAGGATCAGCGCCTCCTCGAGCCGCTCCCAGGCCTCGTCGTCGAGTTTCTCGAAGAGGCTCGCCGAGATCTCCTCGGTCAGCGCTTTGCGGCTTTTCGTGAGCGACTCGCGCAGCCGCCGGAAAACGCCGCGGCCCGACTCCCCCTCGGCCTCCTCGGCCGCGGCGGGCTCCCGAGGCGCTCGCGCCCCCAGGTCGAGGATGTCCTGCCAGCTGGTCGCCATCGTCGCGGCAGGCTATCTGGCGGGCGGCGCGGCTAGACCAGCTGGGGGCGGGTCTCGGTGGTGCTCGCCCCGGAGGCGTCGAGCAGCTCCTGCACGCACTCGTCCATGTATCGGGCGATCGAATCGAGGTCGTCGACCGTCGCCCGATCGGCGAGCAGGCCGAAGTGCATGTGGCCGTTGTAGCTGAACATCGCCACGGCGAGGGCGTGGTTCTGGGCGAGGAACCCGATCGGGTAGACCGCGGTCAGCTCGCGACCGAGCACGAAGAACGGAACCTGGGGGCCGGGAAAGTTCGTGACCAGCATGTTGAACAGGCGGGTCGAGAAGTTGATCGCCGCGGTCGGGTTGAGCAGGACCGGCGGAGCGAACTCGCGGAACCAGTCGTTGAGGCCCCAGATCGCTTCCGCCCCGAGCGCCTGTTTGGACGCCTTCAGCTCGTTCATCTCCTTGGCGACGAAATGCAGCCTCTCGACCGGGTCGGCGACGTGCACCGGGAGCGGCCCGCGCATCGCCGTCAGCCGGTTGCCGAGCTCGCCGTGCTCGTTCTCCGTCCGCACCGAGACCGGGACCAGGGCGCTCAACTCGAGCTTGTCGACGTCTGCGTCGCGCTCGACCAGCCAGCGACGAAGTGCCCCCGCGGCGACGGCGAGGCTGACGTCGTTGACGGTGCCGCCGAGGGTGTTCTTGATCAGTTTGAAGCCGTCGAGCTCACTTGTCGTCCAGGTGAAGCTGCGGTCCGGGCTGATGTCTGTGTTGAAGGCGACCGGCGGCGCCGGCTTGGTCAGGTTCCAGCCGACCTCCCAGAGGCCGACGATCCCGTCGATGCTGCGCTTGCGGGCTTTGCCCGGGTCCTCCAGCGCGTCGCGCAGCCAGCGGAACGAACGTCGGAACATGCCGAAGAAGCCGCGGACCGAAAGCGACAAAAGATGCGCCTTCGAGGGCGGCTTGCTCGGGTTCCAGGGCTCTTCGGTGCGGACGATCTCGTCCTTGGGCTCGACGTCGAAGAGCAGCATGCCCACGTCGGTCGCCGATATCCCGTCGGCCATCGAGTGGTGGGTCTTGTAGATGATCCCGAAGCGGTCGTCCTCGAAGCCGTCGGTCAGCCAAAGCTCCCAAAGCGGCTTGGAGCGATCGAGTGGCGGCGAGAGGTACTCGCCGATCACCTCGTGGAACTGGGCGTCGGTCCCCGGCGATGGCAGGGTGACGTGGCCGACGTGCTTGGAGACGTCGAAATCGGGGTCGTCGACCCACATCGGCGTGCCCATGCGGAGCGGCGGCCAGGCGAGCTTCTGGCGCAGGCGCGGCAGCAGGTGCAGGCGGCTGCGGATGTGGGTGACGAAGTCGTCGTAGCTCGGCGCCGAGCCCTCGCAGACCATGATCGCGCCGATCGCCATGTGGCCGTTCGATTTCTCGTTGGTCAGGAACGAGGTGTCGAACGACGTCAACCTGTCCATGTGACGCTGCGCCATCGCCCCTCTCCTTCCCGCTCGGCACGTTGCCGAATCCGCCGGCTGAGAATAGCGAGGACGGGCTAGGCAGCTTCAGCAGAGTCGCGCAGGGGCGCAGCCGCGGGCTCGAGCGCCGGCTCGGCCTCATCGTCCTCGGAGACCGCATCCCCGGCGGCGATCCCGGCGAAGGGCGGCGGGCCCTCGGCGACGGGACTGGCTTCCTCTTCGCGGGGCAGGCGTCGCGAGACGACCTTGGTGACGCCGTCGTCGCCCATCGTCACCCCGTAGAGCACGTCGGCGGCGTCCATGGTCCGTTTCTGGTGGGTGACGATGACGAACTGGGCGCGGTCGGAGAAGCGCCGGACCAGCTGCAGGAAGCGGTCGATGTTGGCGTCGTCGAGGGCGGCCTCGACCTCGTCGAGGATGTAGAACGGGCAGGGCCGGGCGAGGAAGACGGCGAAGACGAAGGCCAGGGCGACCAGCGACTTCTCGCCACCGGAGAGCAGCGAGAGCTTGCGGGTCGACTTGCCGGCGGGGGTCACCTCGATCTCGACTCCGAGCTCCTCGCGCTGTTCTTCCTCCTCCTCCTCGGGCTCGGGCTCGACCGCGTCGGTCGGCGCCTCCTGCTCGCCGCTGGGGCGCTCGGAGTCGCGCACCGGCCGCAGGCTGACCCGCCGCAGCTTGCCGCGGCCGCCCGGGAAGAGATGCTCGACCATCTCCTCGAAGTTCTTCGAAGTGGCCTCGAAGGTCTCCTCGAACGCCCGCTCGATCTCGTTGTCGATGTCGCGGATCAGCGACTCGAGCTCGCGCATGCCGCGCTCGGTGTCCTCGCGCTGGACCTGGAGCAGCTCGACGTGCTCGCGCTCCTCCTCGTATTCGCGCTCGGCGAGCGGGTTGACCGGTCCGATCTGAGCCCGGCGCCGGTCGAGCCGCTCCAGCTTGCGGTCGATCTCGGCACGCTCCTCGTCGGAGAGCGGCTTCTCGGCCGGCTCGACCTCGGCGCCGAGCCGCTCGGCGATCGAGGCCAGCTCCTTGGCCGCCTCGGCTCGGCGATCGCCGAGCTGAGCCGCCTCGACCTCGGCCGCGGTCAGCTTGTCGGAAGCGGTTTTCAGCTCCGACTGGATCTCGTACTCGCGCCGCGAGCAGGCCCGCATCTCCTCGGCGATCTCATCGCCGTCGCCCTCGCCGCCGACGACCTTGGCCTCGATCGTCGCGACCCTGGAGCGGATCGCCGCCTCGGCGGCGCCGGCAGCGGCGCAGGCGGCGCTCGCCTCGGCCAGCAGCTCCTCGCCGTCGGCCAGCCTCTTGCGCACCGCCTCGCGGTAGCGCTCGCCGACCAGGCCCTCGGCGCGGCGGGCGTGCTGGATCGCGCGCTCGGCGCCGCTCTGGACGCTGCCCAGCGCTTTCTCGCGGGCCGACTCGCTCTCGTCGTCCGAGCGGGCCTTGGCGAGCCCCTCGGCGGCGGCCGTCAGGCCGGCGTCGATCTCGCCGAACTCCGCCTCGAGCTTGACTGCGCGCTCGGCCGGCGAAGCGCTCGCGCCGGCGTCGAGGTCCAGGGTCAGAGGGCCGAGCTCGACCCGCAGGGCCTCTAGCCGGGAAGACAGCTCGGTCTCGCGGTCGCCGAGGGTCGAGGCGCGCAGCGCGACCCGCTGCTGCTCGGAGCGAAGTTGGGTCAGCACTCCCCAGGCCTGGGTCCGCTCGCGGTCACGCGCGGCGAAGCGCTCCTCGGCCTCGCGGCGCTTGCCGCTGACCTCGGCGAGCGACTGGTCGAGACGGGCCCGCTCGGCGCGCGCCGCCACGGCTGTCTTCTCGGCAGCCAGTGCCCTGTCCTCGCCGAAGCGAAGCTCCTCGGCGACCAGCCTGCCGCGCAGTTCCAGCTCGTCCTTTTCGATCCTGGCGCCGAGCTCGGCCGCCTGTGCCTGGCGCTTCAGTGGGCGCAGCCGGGCCCGCGCCTCGCGCTCGACATCGAGCGCGCGGTCGAGGTTGTCGCCGGCGGCCCGCAGTTTCAGCTCGGCGCGCCGGCGGCGCTTGCGGTGCTTGCCGAGGCCGGCAGCCTCCTCGACCAGGAGGCGCCGCTCACGCGGTTTGGAGTGGATGATCGTCTCGACCCTGCCCTGGCTGATCACGGAGTGCATCTCGCGGCCGAGGTTGGTGTCGGAGAGGACCTCGGTCACGTCGGCGAGCCGGCAGCGGGCTCCGTTCAGCCGGTAGCCGCCGTCGCCGGAGCGGTCGAGGGTGCGCTCGACGGCGATCTCGGCAAACTCGGTCGCCGCACGGCCTTCGCCGTTATCGATCACCACCTCGACCTCGGCAGCGCTGCGCCGGCCGACGCCTTTGCCGCCGGCCGAGATCACGTCCTGCATGGTGGCGCCGCGGATCGCGCCGGGGCTCTGCTCACCCAGGGCCCAGAGGACCGCGTCGGTGATGTTCGACTTGCCGGAGCCGTTGGGGCCGACGATCACGCTGACGCCGGGCGAGAACTCGAGCCGCGCCCGCTCGGGGAACGACTTGAACCCCTTCATCTCGATCGATTTCAGATACATGCTTTGACCCTAACCCTGTCCCCGGATGCGGCCGAGGGCCTGCTCCGCCGCCGCTTGCTCGGCGACCTTCTTGCTGCGTCCCTCTCCCATGCCCACGCGCTCGGAATCGACGACCGCCGCGACCTCGAACGTGCGCTGGTGCGCGGGCCCGGATTCGGCGATCACCTCGTAGCTTACGCGCGCGCCACGCTGCGCGAGCAGCTCCTGGAGCGCCGACTTGGAGTCTGCCGGAGAGCTCTCGGCGTCCTCGATCCGGCCCTCGAAGGCGTCGACGACCGCCGGAGCGGCGCGCTCGTAGCCGAAGGCGAGGAAGCAGGCCCCGATCAGCGCCTCGGTGACCTCCGGCAGTGCCCGGGCGCCGGCGAGGAGGACCTTCGCGGGGATCGCGAGCTCGGACTTCGGCTCCGCCCCGGCGAGCATCTCCGGCACCCCGAGCGAATGCCCGACAACGGCGCAGGAGACGCCGCTGACGGCCTGGTTGTGGATCTTGGTCAGGCCACCGGCGTCGACCGTCGGGAAGCGCTCGACCAGGTCGGAGGCGACCGCGAGGGCGAGGACGCTGTCGCCGAGGTAGGCGAGCCGCTCGTAGGAGTCGGAGCGATCGGTGGTCCAGGTTGCGTGGGTAAGGGCCTGCTGCCGCAGCTCCTCGGGCAGCTCCAGGATCAATTCGGCCAGCGTGCTCAAGCCGGGGCGTGCGCGACGACGAAATCGACTGCGTCGCCGACGGTCTTGATCCTCGTCGCCTGCTCCTCGGAGACGGCGACCCCGTAGTTGTCCTCGAGCTCCATCACGAGCTCATAGAGGTCGAGCGAGTCGGCGTCGAGATCCTCCTTGAAGCGGGTCCCGGGCTCGATCCGCGAGGGGTCGACTTCGAGCTCCTCGGCGAGGTGGTCGCGAACCAGGGTGAGTACCTCGTCCTTGGTCATTGCTCTTTTCCTATCACGCCGCGGGTCGCTCCCCCTCGGCGCAGCAGCGACGCGGTCGCCTCGACCGCCCCGACGTCGACCGCGCGGGCGGCGAGCCGCACCGAGTTGGCGATCCCCTCGGCACCGGCGCTGCCGTGGCCGACGACGGCGATCCCGCGAAGCCCGAGCAGGATCGCGCCCCCGGTCGAGTCGGGGTGCAGCTCACGACGCAGGCCGCCGAGCGCGGGCCGCATCAGCATGCCGCCGACGGCGGAGACCGGGTTCGAGCGGGCGGCGCCGCGGATCGCCCCGGCGACGGTGCTCGCGGTCCCCTCCATCAACTTCAGCGCGACGTTGCCGGTGAACCCGTCGGTGACGACCACGTCGGCGACCCCTGCCGGCAGGTCACCGCCCTCGATGTTGCCGATGAACTCGATCCCCTCGGACCCGGCGAGCAGCGCGTTTGCCTCGACCACCTCCTCGCGCCCCTTGCCTGCCTCCTCGCCGACCGACAGCAGACCGACCCGAGGGCCGGCGACGCCGAGCACGGCCTCGCTGAAGGCAGCGCCGAGGAAGGCGAACTGGACCAGGTGCTGGGGACGGACGTCGACATTGGCGCCGACGTCGAGGAAGAGGACAGGCTTGCCCGGAACCGGAAGCTGGACGGCGAGCGCCGGGCGCTGGACTCCCTTCAGCCGGCGCAATCCGAAGGTCGCCGCAGCCATCGTCGCCCCCGTCGACCCGTGGCTGACGAGAGCGTCCGAGGGCCCGTCTGCGACGTCGCGGGCGGCGCGCACGACGGAGGCGTCGGCCCGGGCGCGGACGGCGGGAACAGCGTCTTCGTCATTGGCGATCCACTCGTCGGTGGGAATCACCTCGACCCCGTCGACCCGATCGAGCCGCAGGTCAGCCGCCGGGCCGAAGACGCGTACGCCGATGCCATCGGCCGCCGCGGCGCGCACGCCATCGGCGAGCGCCTGGCTGCCCTGCTCGGCGCCGAAGCCGTCGAGGGCGACGGTCACGCCGCGCCCGGCGGGCATCACTCCTGGGCGTCGGTGGCACCCGTCGTCGGATCGACGATCGAGTGCGAGATCACCTCACGCCCTGCGTACGTGCCGCAAGTCGGGCAGACGCGGTGCGGGAGGCGAGGGCTGTGGCAGCGCGGGCAGTTGTTGAGGCGGGCCTTCTCTGCCTTGTGGGTGGCGCGCCGCTTGTCGCGACGCGCAGATGAAGTTCTCTTCTTTGGGACGGCCATTGGTCGTGCATGGTAGCGAGGGAGGGCCGGGCACCCCTTTTCGCTCAACTTTTTCGGTGGAGGGCTGCCGGCTGGCCGTCGATGGGCGCCGAAAAGTACAAGCCGCTCAAAGGGGTGCCCGGCCCTCTGCTCAGTACGTCGCGCGAATCACGGCCAGTCCCTCCGCCTCCCAAGCGACTTCTCCTTGGGACCACTCAAGGGCATTGGCTAGCTGGGAGGAGTCGAAGAGGTCGCCGATCACGAGTGACTTCGACTGCTCCCGAACGCGGCGGAAAAGAGCCTGCATCGTCTCGGCATCGAGGTCGCCGAGTGAGAGGACGGAGATCACCAGGTCCCAGGGGCCGTCGGGGAGCGGGTCCTCCATACGGGCAAGCTGCACATCGTCGTAGCTCTGGCGGGCGCGAAAGACCATGTCGGGGCTGGAGTCGAGGCCGATCACCCAGGACTCGGGGTGGGCGTCGATCAGGCGCCGGGTCGTCTCCCCGGTGCCCATTCCGAGCTCGAGAACCCGCTCGGGTGGAAACGGGATGGCGGCGACCGCCTGCTCCTGCAGCTCGTCGTAGCGCGGCACGCGGTCGCGGATGCGCTCCAGGTACTCGTCGGGTGTCCAGTCGAATTGACCCATCTTCTAACCTCGTTCGGGAGGTGCCATCGTAAGTGTCAACCATCGATCTCGACCGACTGTCGCTCCCTTCCGGTGGCGGCACCCGCCTCGACCTGCCGCTGGAGCTGGAGCCGCTCGAGCTCGGCGGGCAAACCTACGCCGTCGATCCTGAGCCGGTCGAGGCGCGCCTCGACGTCTCCCGGCCGGCCGCCGGCTGGGCCTTCCGGCTGCGCTTCCCGGTCACCGTCGAGGGCCCCTGCATGCGCTGCCTGGAGCCTGCCAGGGTCGAGGCCGAGGTCGATGCCCGCGAGGTCGACCAGCCCGAAGCGATGGACGAGGAGCTGCGCAGCCCCTACGTCGACGAGGAGGGCGGCACGCTCGACCTGGGGCGATGGGCCCACGACGCCGCGATCCTCGCCCTCCCCAGCCGAGTTCTCTGCCGCCCCGACTGCGCCGGCCTCTGCCCCACCTGCGGCGAGTCGCTCAACGACGCCGACCCGACAGAGCACGAACACGACAAAGGCACCGACCCCCGCTGGGCAGCCCTGGACAACCTGAAGCTCGATTAGCCGAAGCTCAACCAGCTGAAGCGAGGGGTATCACCGAATCGGAATCCGCCGCGCGGATCAGTCAGGGGGCCGGGTGCCCCTCCGAACGGCTTGTACTTTTCCGGCAATCCCAACTCGGACGGCCCTCGCCGTCTCACCGGAAAAGTTGAGTGAGGAGGGGCACCCGGCCCCTTCCCGACCCCTTGGCCCTATTCCGAAGCGGTCTCGTCGAGCTCTGCGACAGGCTCTTCGTCGCGCCCGGCGAGGCGATCGCGGCCGCGCTGAACGGCGGCGAGGAACTTCTGAAGGTTGACCTCGAGCGTATTGAGGATCTCGTCGGCGTAATCCTCGGCGCCGAGTCGGATCTCGCGCTCGCGGGCGCGGGCGTCCTCGACGATCTCGTCGGCGGCGCGCTCGGCCTGCTTGGTGACCTCTTCGTCGGAGATCAGGCGGGCCTGCTGCTCGCGCGCCTCACGGACGATGCGCTCGGCCTCGCGTTTGGCCTCGGCGAGCATCTCCTGGCGCTCCTTGACGATCCAGCGGGCCTGCTTGATCTCCTCGGGGATCGTCGCCCGCATCTGGTCCAGAAGATCGTAGATCTCCTCGCGGTCGACGCGCACTTGGTCCGTCAGCGGGACGGCGCGCGCGTTGTGGACCACATCATCCAGCTTGTCTATGAGGACCAGGACGTCCATCAGCAGGTCGTAAGCCTACGTGTCAGCGACAAATTTGGCGAAGAAGCCGTCAAATGCTCGGCTTTTTGCAACCTCTCGCCCACAACAGCCTTACGCGACAGAAGGTTACCTGTCACCGAAACGCTCCGCCATCGCCACCGCGACAGGCCCCGGGACGAGGTCGGAGACGTCGCCCTTGAAGGTCGCCATTTCCTTGACCCCGGTCGACGAAAGGAAGCTGTAGTGGGGCGAGGCGATCACGTAGATGCTCTCGATCCCCGGGTCCAGCTTGCGGTTGAGCTGGGCCATCTCGAACTCGTACTCGAAGTCGGAGATCGCCCGCAGGCCCTTGACGATCGCGTTGGCCTCGAGTTCGCGAGCGAACTCGACCAGCAGGTTGGAGAAGGTCTGCACCTCGACGTTCTCGAGCTCGCTGGTCGCCTCTTCGATGAAGGCCTTGCGCTCCTCCGCTGTGAAGAGGGTCTTCTCCTTGCGGATTGGATTGTTGACGACGCCGACCACGACCCGCTCGAACACGGCGGAGGTCCTGGTGATGATGTCGAGGTGCCCGTTGGTGACGGGGTCGTAGCTGCCGGGGCAAACGACGGTGCCGTCTTGCTTCTGCGCCATCAGGCGGCCGACCCCTCGGGATGCGCATAGAAGGCGACGTCGGCGGCGCCGTAGCGGCGCTGGCGCAGGCGCTCGAGCGAGTCGAGCCGCAGCGGCCGGCGGGCGCCGCTCTCGACTATCGCGCGACCGTCGCGCTCGAGGAGGCCGGGCATGTGGGTTTCCAATTGCTGTTCCACGCGGTCGGCGAGTCTATAGGGGGCATCGACGAAGACCAGGTCGAAACGCCTCCCGTCGGCTTGCCCGGAAAGCCAGGCGGCGGCGTCGGCGCGGACCAGGTCGACCCGCTCGGCGAGGCCGAGCATCTGCACGTTGCCGAGCGCCGGCCGCGTGTCGCGGTCGACCAGGACGGCGTCCGCCGCGCCGCGTGAGAGAGCCTCGATCGCCAGCGCCCCGGTGCCGCAGAAGAGGTCGAGCACGCGGGCGCCCTCGACCCGCTCGCCGAGCGCCGAGAAGACCGCCTCGCGGACCCGGTCCGCCGTCGGCCGCACCTTCTGCCCGCGCGGCGCGACCAACCGTCTCCCCTTCAACTCCCCGGCGACGATCCTCATAGCGCCACCGGATCGGCGGCGCCGAATCGCTGCTGGGCGACCTCGAGCAGGGGGCCGAGCGCGGGCGCGTCGAGCGAGCCGTGCCGGCGGCCCAGCTCCAGCACCTCCTCGCGCGCCTCGAGCAGGGTCGGCATGTCCTCGGGGAGCTGGGCGGCGGCGAAACGGGGAAGACCGTGCTGGCGGGTGCCGAGCACCTCCCCCTCGCCGCGCAGGGCGAGGTCGACCTCGGCCAGCTTGAAGCCATCGCGCTCGGAGGCGACCGCCTCGAGCCGGCGGCGGGCGGCGACCCCCGAGCCTTCCGGGAAGAGCAGGCAGGCCGACCGGTGCTCGCCGCGACCGACGCGGCCGCGCAGCTGGTGGAGCTGGGAGACGCCGTAACGCTCGGCACCCTCGATCACCATCACCGTCGCGTTGGGGACGTCGATGCCGACCTCGATCACCGTCGTCGCGACCAGCACATTGGTGGCACCGGAGGAAAAGGCGGCCATCGCCGCGGCCTTCTCGGAGGAGTGCATCTGGCCGTGGAGGACGCCGACCGCGAAGTCGCGCAGCTCGCCCTCGGCGAGGCGGGTCGCCTCGAGCTCGGCCGCCTTGCCCCGCTGTTTCTCCGAGGCGGCGACCAGCGGGCAGACGACGAAGGCCTGGCGGCCCTCGGCGAGGCGGGCGCGGATGAACTCGTAGGCCTCGGCCCGGTCCGCCTCCGCGACCAGCCGGGTCTCGACCGCCTGGCGCCCGGCAGGCAGCTCGCGCAGGGCGGTGGTGTCGAGGTCGCCGTAGACGGTCAGCGAGAGGGTGCGCGGGATCGGCGTCGCGGTCATGTGGAGGACATGGGGTGCCAGTCCCGTCGGGCCCTTGCGGTCGAGCGCCGCCCGCTGCTCGACCCCGAAGCGATGCTGCTCGTCGATCACGACGAGCCCGAGCCGGGCGAACTCGACCGTCGGCTCGATCAGCGCGTGGGTACCCAGGATGAGTCCCAGCTCGCCACTGGCGAGCTGGTTGAGGGCGCGCCGGCGGGCCGCAGCGGGCGTTGATCCGGTGAGCAGGGCGAAGGGGACCAACCCGGCGGTGAGCAGGCGGCCGAGCGTCTCGGCGTGCTGTTCGGCGAGCGTCTCGGTCGGCGCCATCAGCGCCGCCTGGAAGCCGGCTTCGAGCGAGCGCAGCATCGCGTAGAGGGCGACCACGGTCTTGCCCGAGCCGACCTCGCCCATCAACAGCCGGGCCATCGGCTCACCCGAGCCGATGTCGGCGTCGACCTCGTCGAAGGCGGCGAGCTGGTCGGCGGTCGGCTCGAAGGGCAGCGAGTCGATCCAGGCGCCGACCATCTCCCCGGGCCGCCCAAGCTTCGGCGCCGGGGCCGCCGAGCGACGCGAGCGCTTGCGGGTCGCGAGAACCGCCTGGTAGAGGAAGAGCTCTTCGAAGACGAGCCGATCGCCGGCGAGCTCGGCATCCGCCTCGCTCTCCGGAAAGTGGGCGGCGCTCAGCGCGTCGGCGACCCCGGCCAGGCCGCGGCGCGCGCGCAGCTCGGCGGGCAGAGCCTCGACGACGTTGGGGGCGAGACCGAGCGCCTGCTCGATCCATTTCCGGATCCGCCCCGGTTTGAGCTGCTCGGAAGCGGAGTGCACCGGAACCAGGCCTCCATCGTCGCTGGCCCCCGCCCCGAGCACCTCGTACTCGGACACTCGAAGCCCGCGTTTGTCGCGGGATCCGGTCAGCTTCAGCCGGGTGCCCGGCGTCAGTTTCTGGGCCACCCAGGGCTGGTTGAACCAGGTTGCCCGCAGGGAGCCGGAGTCGTCGCCCACTTTGACCGAGACGATCGAGAGCCCGCGCCGCCGGAAGGGGCGCGGCGCGCTGCCCTGGACCTCGACCGCCACGGTGCCCTCAGAGCCCGGGGCGAGGTCGGCGATCGGGGCGACGGTCCGGTCGCGGTGGCTGTGGGGCAGGCGTAGGAGCAGGTCGCCGATCGTCTCGAGGCCGGTCTCGGCCGCCGCCTCGGCCAGCTTCGGGCCGACGCCGGGGAGCGCCGCCAGGCCGACCCTCAGCGCGCTCGGTCGCGGCCAGTGCACGCCGGCCTCGCGCAGCTCGGCCTCGCTCAGCTCTGAGGCACCGGCGAAGGAGCGCACGAACTACTGGGCTGCCAACAGCCACCACCAGCTCGGCTGGCCGCCGTCGTGGGTCTCGATCTCGACCCCGTCCGGGACGTGGGCGCCGATCTCCCCCAATGGGATCGGCGCGCCCTCACCGGCGATCACGGTGACGATCTCGGCGCCGTCCGCGAGCCGCTCGATCGTCGCCGCCAGGGTCGACCCCGCTCCACCCCAGGCGACGATCTCGCCCTCGGCGAAGCCGACCGCGTCACCGGTGCGGAACCGACCGCGGGGATCGTCGCGGGCCGCGGCGGCGACGCCGCCGCCGGCGATCCCCTCGAGCGCGGCTTCGAGGCGCTCCGAGTTCTCGTCGACCGGCGCGTCCGGGTCCAGCTCGACGAGGACGAGCAGGCTCGCCTGCTGTGAGGTCGAACGGACCACGCGGGCGGGCTTCTCGGAGAGCTCGCAGGCCCGCTCGGCCGCCATCACCACGTTGGCCGAGCTGGGCAGGACCAGCACTTCTTCGGCCGGCACCTCGTGGATTCCGGCGAGCAGCTCGTAGGTGGACGGGTTGAGCGTCTCGCCGCCCGGGACGACGGCGGCGCCGAGGTCGGCGAAGAGCTGCTCGAAGCCGGACCCGGCGGCGACCGCGAGCGCCCCCGTCCGCCCCGTGCTGAGCCGCGCCTCGCGCTCGGCGACCTGCTCGCGCATGTCGGCGACGTCGAGGTTGGTCACGTTCCCGGCACCCTCGAAGAGGGCCACGGCATCCTCGGGCTCGTCGGTGTGGATGTGGACCTTGAGGGTGGTTTCGTCGCCGACGACGAGGACCGAGTCGCCGAGGCCCTCGAGCCGGGGCAGGAAGTCACGGGAGGCGAGGCCGGCGCCGGAGACGATGAAGTTGGTGCAGTAACGGAAGCGGCTGTCGGCGTGGCGGGGGCGGCTCATCCGGGGCGCCTCGTGGTGCTCGATCTCGGGCGGCGCGGCCTCCGTTCCCCGCAGGCCGGAGACGACGCCGGCAAGGATCAGCACCAGCCCGTAGCCGCCGGCATCGACGACGCCCGACTCGCGCAGCACGTCGAGCTGCTCCGGGGTCCGCTCCACCGCCTTCTGGCCATCGGCGATCGCTCGCTCGAGGACCTGGGCGAGGATCGCGTCCTGCTGGGCGGCGCTCGCTCCTTTGTCGAGGCGCTGGCTCTCCACGTCGAGGTGGGCGAGCTGCCGCGCGATCGAGTGCGCCATCTCGCGGAAGACGGTCAGCATCGTCCCCTCGGCGGGCTCGCGGACGGAGGCATAGGCGGCGTCGGCGGCGCTGGCGAAGGCGGAGGCGACGAGGACCGGGTCGATCAGCTCGCCGGGGCGGCTGGCCAGCTCCTCGGCAGCGCCGCGGACGATCTGGCTGAGGATCACGCCGGAGTTGCCGCGCGCGCCCATCAGGGCAGCCCTGGCCAGGGCCTGGACCAACTCCGTGCGGCCGATCTCATCGATCTCCTGGCCGTCGAGGCGGTCGAGCTCCTCCATCACGGCGCGCATCGTCATCGCCATGTTGTCGCCGGTGTCGCCGTCGGCGACGGGGAAGACGTTGAGGTCATTGACCTCCTCCCGCCGCTCCTCCAAATAGGCGTAGGCGGAGGTCACAACCCGCCGAAACCGCACGATGCTGGGATCGGGCATTGGTCGAAATCTAGCTACCGCGGCCGGGGACGAGCGCGCCCGCCCGTTTCGCTAGCGTGCGCGACCGATGCGACGTTTCGCGACATGGACGACCGGCCACCGCAAGACGGTGATCATCGGCTGGATCGTGGCCCTGATCGGGATCGGGATGATCGCCGGGTCGGCCGGCTCCGACTTCACCGAAGAATTCAAACTCCCGGACTCCGACTCTCAGGAAGCCTTCCAGCTGCTCGAAGACCGCTTCCCGCAACAGTCGGGAGACACCGCGACGATCGCGTTCAAGGCCGAACAGGGAGTTCGCGACCCCGCGGTCAAGAAGCAGATGACGGTCCTCTTCCACCAGGCGGAAGGCATGGATCACGTCAGCGAAGTCGCCAACCCCTACGCCGACGACAGCGGCGGGGCGATCAGCGACGACGGCAAGATCGCCTACGCGACGATCCAGTACGACGCCTTCGGCAACAAACTCGACAAAGACCAGACCAGCGAACTGATCGAAGCCACCGAAGACGCTTCGGGCGGCGAACTGACGGTCGCGCTGGGCGGCCAGCCCGTCGCCGAAGCCGAAGAAGAAGGCGGCGACGCCTCCTTCTTCATCGGCCTGCTGGCCGCGATCATCATCCTGCTGCTGACCTTCGGTTCGGCGATCGCTATGGGCCTGCCGATCCTCACGGCGCTGTTCGCGCTCGGGGTCGGGCTCAGCCTGGTGACGATCGGGACCCACGTCTTCGACACCGCGAACTTCGCGCCGGTGCTGGCGGCGATGATCGGCCTCGGCGTCGGCATCGACTACGCCCTCTTCATCCTCACCCGCTTCCGCAACGCCCTCGACGAAGGTCTCGAGAAGCGCGACGCGGCGATCGCCGCGGTCGACACGGCCGGCCGCGCGGTGCTGTTCGCCGGCGTGACGGTGATCATCTCGCTGATGGGGATGCTGCTGCTCGGCATCACCTTCCTCTACGGAGTGGCGCTGGCCGCGGCCCTGGCGGTCTTCTGCACGATGATGGCGGCGCTGACGCTGCTTCCCGCGCTGCTCGCGATCGCCGGGCACTGGGTCGATCGGCTGCGGATCCCCGGCCTCGGCAAGCGCAAGCCCTCGACCGCCGAAGACACCAAATGGTTCCGCTGGAGCCGCGAGGTCCAGAAGCGCCCGTGGACGGCGGCGCTGCTCTCCGGCGGCCTGCTGATCGTCCTCTGCATCCCGACGCTCTCGCTGCGGCTGGGCTCGACCGACGCCGGCAACGACCCGAAGGGCAAGCCGACGCGCGAAGCCTACGACCTGCTCGCCGAAGGCTTCGGCCCAGGCTTCAACGGCCCGTTCTCGATGGTCGCGGCACTGCCCTCGAAGGGCGATGACCAGGGCCTGACCCAGCTGCGCCAGCAGGTCGAAGACGAACCGGATGTCGCCGGCGTCACCCCGATCACGCTCAACAAGGCGAAGAACACCGGCGTCTTCCAGCTCTACCCGGAATCCTCACCCGAGAGCGAGGAAACGACCGAACTCCTCGACCACATCCGCGACGACGTGATCCCGCCGATCGAGGCGAAGACGGGCACCCAGATGCACGTCGGCGGCATCACCGCGATCTTCGAGGACTTCGGCGACGCGATCTCCGAAAAGCTGCCGCTCTTCATCGGCGTCGTGATCCTGCTCTCGGCACTCCTGCTGATGGCGGTCTTCCGATCGGTGCTGGTGCCGCTGAAGGCGATCGTGATGAACCTGCTGAGCATCGGCGCCGCCTTCGGGATCATCGTCGCCGTCTTCCAGTGGGGCTGGGGAGGCAGCCTGATCGGAATCGAAGGAACCGGGCCGATCATCTCCTTCTTCCCGATCTTCCTGTTCTCGATCGTCTTCGGGCTCTCGATGGACTACGAGGTCTTCCTGATGTCGCGGATCCACGAAGAGTGGGAACACACCAAAGACGCGAGCCCCTCCGTGACCCGCGGCCTGGCGTTGACCGGTCGCGTGATCACCGCCGCGGCGGCGATCATGGTCACCGTCTTCGCCTCGTTCATGCTCACCGAAGAACCGATCACGAAACTGTTCGGGCTCGGCCTCGCATCGGCGGTCCTCATCGACGCGGTGATCATCCGCTCGATCCTGGTCCCGGCGATCATGCAGCTCCTCGGCGCCCGCGCCTGGTGGCTGCCCGGCTGGCTCGACCGGATCCTTCCCCGGCTCTCGGTGGAGCCGGCCGAGGGCGATCCGACCGCGACCGGCGAGCACCCGATCGTCAAGGACTAGAGACCGGCAGGACTAGGCGCCGGGCAGCGGACCGAAGCTGAGCCCGGAGACGACGCGCGCCGCCTGGCGGCGAAGCCCGGGAGTCGGGCGGCCGCGGAAGTAGACGAGGGCATCGAAGGCACGGCCCGATTCGCTGAACGAGATCGTCGTGTGGGCCGCAGGCACCCCGGGCCCCGGCCCCGCCTCGGCGACGAAGCCGAAGCGCAGGCCGGCGAGGCCGGCCCGCTCGCCCTTCGGCGGGAAGTTGATCTCCAGGTGGCGGCGCAGCCCGCGGGTGACCTCGTATTCCTGCACGGTGATCAGGGCGTCGCCCGGCTTCATCGCTCGCAGCGCCGCAATCGGTTCACGGCCGCAATTGCCGCCGCCACCGACCGGCATCGCAAAGGTTCCGACGGAGAGAGCCTCGCGAGGCATCAGCAGGGTGTCGACGAGGGCCCTGGGCGCGATCCTCCAGTGGGCCGGGAGCGGCAGCTCGAAGGCCAGGCGACCGTTCGAATGGACCGACCCCGACGGATGGTCGCCGCCGACCGATGGCCGCCCGGTGGCGCCCGAGACGATCCCACTCGAGATGGCGACCGCGGCGAGGGAGAGCAGCGCAGCCGACCCGAGCCTGATGGGCAGCGCCGGTTTCATCCCCACCCCGGACTGAGGAAGACGCTGGGCAGAGTGCCGGCGACCGTCCCTCCCCCCGGATAGGCGACCGCCAGCCGAACAGGCAGATGGACAGGTGGGTAGCCGGCCCAGGTGCCGCGGTTCCGGCCGTTGTCGGGAATCTGGAAAGGGCTGCCCGGACGGTTGAGGCCGACTCCGCGGACAAAGCCGACCCAGTCCCGGCCGGCAACCCCGTTGTGCTCGCCGGGTGTGCGCAGTGTCAGCCTGCGGCGGCCGACCCAGGCGGTCACCGACCTGGCATCGCGGCGCAGGACGAGGTCGATCCCGACTTCCTCGCAGCCTGTGTGACCCGCGCGATGGCAGGTGACGCCGAGGTACGGGCCGTAGGTGATTCCCAGGCGCCGCGCAGCGATCATCAGCCGACTGAGGGGGTAGTGGCCGGCGAGCGCCGCCGAGGCGTCGATCGGCTCCGGCATGAACTTCGCGCCGCCGCATTCGGCGCCGATCGGCGCGGCGATCCGGCTCAGCGCCTGGGCGGCGAACGCCTGTCCGTCGGGTCTGCGGTAGATCGCGACCAGGGAATCCAGCCGATCGGGGCTGAGCGCGCGCCGAAAGCCGTTCCGCACGCAGGTCGCGTAGCCCTTCGGCCCGACGTTGGTGCCGGCGCGGAAGTCCTTGGCGAGGCCGAGGACGACCTTGTCGCGCATCACGTCGTAATTCGTCGGGGCGGTGGAGGTCCGGGCCGCGGCAGATTCCTCATCGCCTTCGGCCGAGGATCCCGAGCCGCAGCCGACGAGCGCCAGAAGGAAAAGGAGAGCGAGTACCGGGAGAGGCAGCGAGCGTTTCATGCCCCCTATACGGCCCGGAGCCGCTCAGAGGTCCCGCTCATTCCCCCGGGCAGCACCAACCCTCGACTCGCGGGAAGGCGCTGGCGGAGGTGGCGCCGGGATTGAACTGCGCCGAGATGTTGGCGATCGCGACGACCCGCCGGGGGTGCCCGGGGCTGAGGAAGAGCCACTGGTCGGCGCTCCGCCAGGTCGCGAGCAGCCAGTCGCCGTCGGGGGAGCCGACGACCTGGTCGAGCCTGCCGAAGCCCGAGAAGAGCTGCTGTCGCCGCCCGCCTTCGCCCAGCAGCAGAAGCCGACTGCTCCTCCCCGTCGACGACACCGCGACCGCAGCGACCCCTCCGTCGGGGACGGAGGCCGCCGAGACGAAGGCGCTGCCCGCCGGCGGAGCGGCTCGCCAGCTCACCCCATCGTCGGGGGCGATGACGGCGACCCCTTCGGCGGCGAGGACGATCAGGCTCGACCCGTCCCGCCGCCAGCCCAACGACTTCACCGGCGCGAGCCCCACCGCCTCGGTCCGCAGGCGCCCGGTGTCGACTTCGATCACCCGGACCCGGCCGGCGCCGTCGACGTAGGCGAGCCGGCGGCCCGGCCCGGGCTGCCAGGCCGGGCGAACCGCACGCACACCGGTGGCGAGGAGCCTGTCGCCTGTCCCGTCCCCGGCGACGACCCTGAGGTCGTCGCCGTCGAGGTAGGCGATCCGTTCTCCGTCGGATGACCAGGCGGGGTCGTGAACCGGGCCGGGCCGGGTCAGGGTCCAGTGCACCGTCCCGTCCGGCTCGACCGCCGCCAGCTCGTTCGGCTCGGTGGCGGCGACGAAGAGCCCGCGCGGAGACCAGGTCGATTCCTCGTAGGGGCCGAGCAGTCGCTTCGAGCCGTCCGGCTGCACGACCCAGGGGCCGGTCGGCGAGTCGACCAGCAGCCTGCCCTGGGTCGGCAGCGAGGTCAGCGCCGGGAGCGCCGGCGGGGCGCCGGTCTCGACCGCGTCCCTGACCCAGTGCCTGACCGATGCGCCGGCGGGACTGACCAGGACCGCGACCAGCGCGACAGCCGCGGTGGCCTGCAGCGCCCGACGCACGCCGCGTCGCCGCGGGCGGGCATCCCCCCCGGTCCCCGTCCCCGCCGCCATGACCACCCGCAAGCCTCGCTCGGCGGCGGCGTCCTGATCGGGAATCCGCGCCTCGCGGAGGCCGCGTTTGAGTCGCTCCTCGTTCATCCGCCCTTCTCCCCGAACAGCTCGCCGAGCTCGTCGAGGGCGCGACGCAGGCGCGAGTTGACCGTGCCTCGGGGCAGGTCGAGCATGCGCGAGATCTCTCCCGGCGTGTACTCGAGCAGGTAGCGCAGGACGACTACGGCGCGATGTTCCGGCGAGAGGCCGGCGAGCGCCGCGAGGACCTCGTCGCGCTCGGCAAATGCATCCGGCGCGTCGGCGCTGCTGCGGTGAGCGTCGAGCAGGGCCGGGCTGGAGGCGACCTCGGCCCGGGCGATGCGGGCCCGGCTCCAGTCGATTGCGCGGTTGACCGCTATCCGGTGCAGCCAAGGAGCGAAGCGCCGGCGGCGGTCGAAGCGCTCGAGGGCGCCCAGCGCCGAGAGGAACGCCTCCTGGGCGATGTCCTCGGCGGCCGCCGCGTCACGCACGATCAAGAATGCGGCTCGGTGCGTGTCGGGCCAGTGCCGTCGGAACAGCTCCTCGACGGCAGCCTCGGAGCCCTCCTGGGCGGCGGCGACCAGGGCGCGCTCGCCCGTTTTCGCGATGCCCGGTTGGTCGGAATGCGGCAGAGACCACATCCTCTACTACGGACGGGACCCCCGCAGAGGTCCCTGCGCCGCCGAGTGGGGATTTGACGCCGCTATGGCAACGTCAAATCCCCCTCGGCAGAGGACTATGGGCCGGTGAAGGTCCCTGCGTAGCAGGGGCCGCCGCCGCACTGGTCGCTCGCCTGGATCGCCCCTTCGAAGAAGTCGGAGACGACCTGCTGCTCGGCCGGGGCCGCGCGCGGCGCGCCGTGCGGGTCCTGGCCTTCGAGGTTGGGCAGGTTGGCGTACGGGGGCGGCGGCACACCGATCGTTTCGGAGCCGGAGCTCCTGACCGGGCCGATGTCCCAGTAGTAGATCGCCGACCCGGTGAACGGGTAGGAGCCGATAGCCGGCACGTTCCAGAGCACGTCGGTGTCCGGCCAGCGCCCGTTGTAGAGGACCGGCGTGTGGGCCGAGGCGCCGATCGTCCGAGCCTCGACGTCGGCCTGGTAATCGGTCACCTGGTGGTCGCCGAAGGCGACGTTCATGACGACCTGGTGCGCCGGGGTGTCCGGCAGCGGGTTGGTCGTCATCCGGTGCGCGTAGCCGTTCGGGTCGCCGCGGTCCCAGAGCATCTGGATGATGTCGAGGACCAGCGGGCGCGACGTTTCATCGGGATAGGCCGGATACAGGACCGCCGAGAATTCGTCGAAGTCGACCGACCGCGGCAGCAGCACCGAGTAGTTCATCGCCGGCACCCCGAGAGAGGCACGGGTGAAGTCCGGGGAGACCGCGGTGAGCGCCCCGCCCATGATCCCGCCCTGGCTGTTGCCGTTGTAGTAGAGGTGGCTGGTGTCCAGGGCGGATTCGGTGCCGAGCGTGCCGTCCTGGTGGAAGGCGGCGTCGGTGGTGAACCCGGTCGGGCTGATCATCGCCCGGCCCAGGAAGAGCTCGTCGAGCATCCCCTGCTGAAGGCGGTCGGCCAGCTGCGGGAACCTCGAGAGGTTGTTGAGGATCCCCAGCGTGTTGCCGAAGTCGCTTTCGGACATGCCGATCTCATCGGTGGCGCAGAGGACGATCTTGTGGTCTTCGGCGAGTTTCACCTGCGGGGCCGAGGCGACCTCTCCGGCGCTGCCGAAGAGACCGTGCCCGTAGAGCGAGAGGCGGCCGGCGCCGTTCGGCCCGGTCCGCACCGATTCCGGCACGATGCAGTCGAAGTTGGCGCTCCAGGTCCCGTTCTGGGTCGGGGCTCCGTTGGCGCCGAGTTTCATCGTCCCGCCCGGTTCACAGCTCGGGTAAAGGAAACAGGGGACGTCCACTGTTCCCTGAACGCGGCGGATCGTGCCTTCTTCGGTGCTGCTCGAGACCGCGAATTTCGGCGAGGCGCCCTGGACGATGCCGTCGGCCAGGTTGTTGTCGCCGAGCTGCGAGAAGGCCGCGTTGCGCATCGCCAGCTCGCGGCTGGCGTTGTTGTTGTCCGTGGCGACGGTGAAGTCCCAGGCGAGGTAGAGGCTTTCGCGGCGCAGGCCGGCTTTCTTCAGGGTGTTGAAGATGCCCTTGTAACGGCCACGCTGATCGTTGATCTGTTTCTGTTCGGACGGCATTTCGTCCCGGAAGTAACGGAACGCGGCGGGCGCTTCGATCTTCGTCCCGGCGGCGTTCTTGACGTTGCGCAGGGCGACGATGTAGCGGTGTCCGGATTCGAAGTTGACGGCCGGATGGATCTCCATCAGCGCCTTCGAGCGGTCTTTGGCGACCGAGTCGATCTCGGTCCAGATCGGCCAGCGATTGCCTGTGCTGGTGTCGATCACGACGACGCCCGATTCCTTTTCGGTGTAGCGGCCGATGTGGTTGATCGGCGGCCCGCCTATCGCGCTGACGTCGGCGGCGGTTTCGATGCCGGGGATTTTGAGCAGGATCGTCGCGCCCTGGCTGAAGCCGTTGGAGGCGTTGTACGGGGCACCTTCGATGCGCTGGCCGAAGGCGTTTTCCGGCATGCCTTCGGTCTGGAAGTTGATCCGGCGGCCCGTTTCGCTGCTCGAGTCGGCGGTCGTGTAGTAGTCGTCGGGGAACGGCACCATGCAGATCGACTGCGTCGGATTGGTGACGAAATCGCATTTGGATGCGTTTTTCATGTCGATTTCGGGAAGCCGGCAGGGCTTCGCGTTTCTCGTCATGTTGACCTTCTTCGACTTCTTCCCGCCGGCCTTGGCGACGATCGACCGGGCGCCGCACTTCTTGACCGCGGCCTTACCTGCCTTGGTCAGCGACAGGCGCACCGAGCGCTTGCCGCCCTTGCGGAAGCGGACGCTCTTCGTCTTGGTCAGCCGCGCCGACTTGTCGTCGAACGTCGCCGAAAAACTGCGCAGTTTTACCTTGCGGCCCTTGCCGGAGACGACCTTTACCTGGAGGCCGTGCTTGAGGATCCCCTGCTGCTTCTTCTGCAGGATGCGGATCTTGAGGGCGCTCTTGCCCTTACGGGCGGCAGAACCGGGGGCTGCCGCGGCGGGGCCGGCGGCGATTGCGAAGAGGAGCACGGCGAGCGAAAACGCCGAGACAAGCCTGGTGAAGCCTTTCATCGATTCCTTTCGGATTCGTTTTCCGGCGACCCCAACATCCGCCTCGAATGACGACGCCTCCCACGCGCCGCAACTACGACTACGAAAACGCTAGCAAGCGAAGAGTTTCGCTAAGCGGCCTTGATGACCTTGTTCGACTTGAGACAGCGGGTGCAGACGTAGGTGCGCAGCTTGCGCCCGTTCTCCTCGATCCGCACCTTCTGAAGGTTGGGATCGAAGCGGCGCTTGGTGGCGACCATCGAGTGGCTTCGGGACTGGCCGAACGCCGGTCCCTTGCCGCAGCTGTGACAAATCTTGGCCATCGGACGCGGAATGGTAGCGGGGTCAGGCGGTCTGGCGCTGAAGCAGGGCCATGCGGGCGACCGTGAGCGCCGCGTTGCGGCCCTGATCGCGCTTGCCGCCGCCGGCCCTGGCGAGCGCCTGCTCCATCGAGTCGCAGGTGATCACGCCGAAGGCGCAGGGCACCCCGGTCTCGAGTTGGACGTCCTGGATCCCCCGCGCCGACTCGGCGCAGACGAAGTCGTAGTGGTCGGTCTCACCGCGGATGACGACACCGAGACAGGCGATGCCCGCGTACTCGCCGGTGCCGATCAGGGTCTTCGCGGCCATCGGCAGCTCGTAGGCGCCGGGGACGGAGACGTGCTTGACGTTGGGCACCTTCACCCCGGCGAGCTCGAAGCCCTCGTCGGCGCCCTGGAGCAGGCGGGCGGCAAGGTCCTCGTAAAAGCGGCCGACCACGGCGGCGAAGCGGAGCGGGGCCAGCGTCTCCTTCTCGTCCTCGGAGAACTCCTCCAACCAGACCCCCGCCTCGGCCATCAGTGGTTTCCGCCCGCGTCCGCGTCAGACGGGTCCCGGTTGTCGCGCTCCTCCTCGTCGTGGATCATCTCCTCGTCGAGGGCCAGCCCCTGGTGGTGCAGGGTGTGGCCCATCTTGTCGCGCTTGACCCGCAGATAGTCCTCGTTGTGGGTGTTGGGATTGGACTCGATCGGCACCTGCTCGCTGACCGAGAGGCCGTAGCCCTCGAGGCCGACGATCTTTTTCGGGTTGTTGGTGAGGATGCGGATGCTGGTCAGGCCGAGGTCGCCGAGGATCTGAGCGCCGATCCCGTAGTCGCGCAGGTCGGCCGGCAGGCCGAGCTTGAGGTTGGCCTCGACCGTGTCGGCACCCTCCTCCTGGAGCTTGTAGGCGCGGAGCTTGTTGAGGAGGCCGATCCCCCGCCCCTCCTGGGAGAGGTAGAGGAGGACGCCCTCGCCCTCCTCCTCGATCATCGCCAGCGCCGCGGCGAGCTGCTCGCCGCAGTCGCAGCGCATGCTGTGGAAGACGTCGCCGGTCAGGCACTCGCTGTGGACACGGACGAGCACGTCCTGCTTGCCGTCGATGTCGCCCTTGACCATCGCAACGTGATGTTTGTCGTCGACGAGGGAGCGGTAGCCGACCGCGGTGAAGTCGCCGAAGGAGGTCGGGAGCGCGGTGGCGACGACCCGCTCGACCAGCTTCTCGGTTCGCCGCCGATACGCGATCAGGTCGGCGATCGTGATCATCTTCAGCTTGTGGCGCTCGGCGTAGGGGATCAGGTCGGGGACCCGGGCCATGGTGCCGTCGTCGTTCATCACCTCGCAGATCACGCCGGCCGGGGTGAGGCCGGCGAGGCGGGCGAGGTCGACGCTCGCCTCGGTGTGGCCGGTGCGCTCCAAGACGCCGCCCTCCTTGGCCCGTAGCGGGAACATGTGGCCGGGGACGACGATGTCGCGCGGGCCCGAGTTGGGATCGATCGCGACCTGCACCGTGTGGGCGCGGTCGTGGGCGGAGATTCCGGTGCTGACCCCGCTCGCGGCCTCGATCGAGATCGTGAAGGCGGTCTGCAGGGGCGCCTCGTTCTTGGCCGCCATCAGGTTGAGGCCGAGCCGTTCGCAGCGTTCGGCGCTGAGCGCCAGGCAGATCAAGCCGCGCGCCTCCTTGGCCATGAAGTTGATCGCCTCGGGGGTCGCGAACTGGGCCGCCATCACCAGGTCGCCCTCGTTCTCGCGACTCTCGTCGTCGCAGACGATGACCATGCGCCCCGCGCGGATCTCCTCGATCGCCTCCTCGATCGTCGAGAACGGGCTCTCGCCCGACCCAGCCCCCGTCTCCTCTGTCTTCTGTGCCTCGGTCATACCGCTCACGTTTGCTCCTTTCCAGAGAATGGTGCCACCAACCGCTCCACGTACTTTGCGACGACGTCACACTCGACGTTCAGCCTGCTTCCCGGTTCGACCGCGCCGAACGTCGTCCGCTCGAGAGTCTCAGGGATCAGGGACACCTCCAGCCAGTCCTCGCCGAGCGCCGAGACGGTGAGGCTGACGCCGCCGAGGGCGACCGAGCCGCGCTCGACCGCGTAGCGCAGCAGGTCGGGCCCGAGCCTGACGCGGACCCGCCTGGCGAAGCCGTCGTCCTCGACCGCGAGGACCTCGCCGATGCCGTCGACGTGGCCCTGAAGGATGTGGCCGCCGAGCCGGTCCGAGGCCCGCATCGCGAGCTCGAGGTTGACCGGCGAGCCGGCCTCGAGCCCGCCGAGAGCGGTCAGCTCGAGCGTCCGATTCATGACCTCGGCGCTGAAGGTGCTCGCGTCGGCGCGCGCCGCGGTCAGACAGGCTCCCTCGACCGCAATCGAGTCGCCCGGCGCGACCTCTGCGCCGAGCCGGGTGGCGATCCGCAGGCGGGCGCCGTCGGCGTCGGCCTCGATCGCCTCGACCCGTCCGATGTCTTCGACGAGACCGGTGAACATCACCACTCCCGGAAGCGGGTCTCGACCAGTGTGTCGGCCGCGGCGGGATCAAGCGACGACACCCGCTCGGCGCCACCGAGCAGGATCGGGGCGAGAAAGACCCGCGCCTCGTCGACCTCGCCGGCGTCCGCGAAGGCCCCCGCCAGCGTGCGGCCGCCCTCGAGGAAGAGACTGGTGATCCCGCGGCGGCCGAGCTCGGCGAGGGCGGAACCGACCCGCTCGGCCGGGGTGGAGCCGGCGGCGACCAGCACCTCGGCGCCGGCCCGGGCCAGGTCTCCGGCACGGGTGGCGTCACCGTCCTGGGCGACGACGACGGCGAGCGGCGCGACCTCGAGGCTGCCGAGCAGGTTCGAGGCGAGCGGCAGGCGAGCGTCGGAGTCGAAGACGACGCGCAGGGGCTGGCGGGCGCCCGGGACGTCGCGGGCGGTGAGCAGAGGGTCGTCGGCGAGCACGGTTCCGATCCCGACCGCGACGGCGTCCGATTCGGCCCGCCAATGGTGGACCCGGTCGCGGCTCTCCGGGCTGGAGATCCAGGGCGAGTCGCCGGCCGGCGTCTGCACCAGGCCATCGAGAGACATCGCCAGCTTCAGGGTCACCATGGGCAGGCCTGTCCTGGCATGCTTGCGGAAGGGCTGGTTGAGAAGCCGGGCCGCGGTCGCCTCGTCCCCGTCCATCGTCTCGACGCCGACCCCGCCGTCGCGCAGGACGCCGAGACCGCGCCCCGATTCCTTCTCGGAGGGGTCATCGGAGGCGACGACCACGCGGGTGATCCCCGCCTCGAGGATTGCCTCGGTGCAGGGAGGCTGGCGGCCATGATGTGCGCAGGGCTCGAGGGTCACGTACATCCGCGCCCCCTTCGGGTCCGAGCCGCGCGCGCGGCAGTCCTCGAGCGCCGCCCGCTCGGCGTGCAGGCCGCCCAGCTCGGCATGAAATCCCTCGCCGATCACCTCGTCGCCGCGCACGATGACCGCGCCGACCAGCGGATTCGGGCTGACCCGCCCGCGGCCGCCCTCGGCCAGCACCAGAGCCCGTCGCATGTGCGCTTGGTCCGTGCCTGTCAGCTGGCTGCTCATAAAGTCATCGACTGAGTCAGAAACCGCTCATTGACTGACTGGTCAGTCAGTCCCCATGGTACCTCGCGCGGGTGGCGTGGGACGAGGGGGGCCGAGGACCGACCTTGGATCGACCGCAGGCCCCCCTCGGCCCACGACAGGACCCGCGCGCCGGAACCCTGGTTACGCTGACCCGCTCGTGAAGCTGATCATCCAAATCCCCTGCCTCGACGAGGCGGCGACGCTGCCGGCGACGGTGGCCGACCTGCCCGATCGGATCGAGGGGGTCGACGAGATCGAGCTTCTCGTCGTCGACGACGGCTCGACCGACCGCACGGTCGAGGTAGCCCGGGAGCTCGGGGTCGAGCACATCGTCCGGCTCACCAACAACAAGGGCCTGGCGGCCGGCTTCCAGGCGGGCCTCGACGCCGGCCTCAAGCTCGGTGCGGACGTGATCGTCAACACCGACGCCGACAACCAGTACCGCGGCGCCGACGTCGCCAAGCTGGTCGCGCCGATCGTCGCCGGGGAGGCCGACATCGTCGTCGGCGACCGCCGGGTCGCCGAGATCGAGCATTTCTCCGACTCGAAGAAGGCACTGCAGCGGCTGGGGAGCTGGGTCGTCCGGCGGCTCTCCGGGACCGAGATCTCCGACGCCACCTCGGGCTTCCGCGCCTACAACCGCGAGGCCGCCCTCGGGCTTGTCGTCGTCGATGACTTCACCTACACCCTCGAGAGCCTGATCCAGGCGGGCAAGATGCTGGCGGCGATCGACGAGGTCGAGGTCGGGACGAACGCCCAGACCCGCGACTCCCGGCTATTCGCCTCGACCGGCGCCTATGTGCGCCGCAACGGGCTCTCGATCCTCCGCATCTACACGCGGTACGAGCCGCTGAAGGTCTTCTCGCTGGCCGGGCTGGCGGTCGGCTCCCTCGCGATCCTCGCCTGGCTGCCCTTCCTGATCGATTGGATCTTCAACGGCGACGGCAGCGGCCATATCCAGTCGCTGATCCTCGGCGCGGTTCTGTTCATCGCCGCCCTGCAGCTGTTCGCGCTCGGGGTGATCGGCGACCTGCTCGCCGGACAGCGGGTGATGACGCACCGCGTCTTCGAGCGGGTCCGCCGGGTGGAGCTGGCGCTCGGGGTCGAGCCCTCGCACTACGAACGCAACGACGGCCGATGACGGACGAGCGGTCCGGCTCCGACAACGCCGACTACGGCAGGACAGCCAGCTTCCTCGCGGTCGGCGTCGGCCTCACCGGGGTGATCACCTACGCGTACTTCCTGATCGCCTCGCACGTTCTGTCCAAACCCGACTACGGGCAGATCACGGTGCTCTGGTCGGCGGTCTTCATCACGATCTCGACCCTCTACCGGCCGATCGAACAGCTGCTCTCCCGCCACATCTCCGAGCGCCGGGAGAAGGGCGAGCCGATCGGCCAGCCGATGCGGGTCGCCTCCACCATCCAGCTCGGCCTCTCGCTCTTCTTCGCGGTCGTCGCCCTCGCCCTGCGTGGGCCGATCCAGAACACCCTGCTCGAGGGCAACGAAACCCTCTACTGGGTCTTCTTCTCCTCGGTGCTCTTCTACGCGGCGAGCTACTTCGCCCGCGGCTTCCTCGCCGGCAGCCAGCGCTTCGGCCTCTTCGCGGCGCTGATCCTCTCCGAATCGTGCTTCCGGACGATCTTCGCGGTGATGGTCGCGATCGGGGTGCTCAGCGGGCAGTCGGCGGTCGCGATCGGGATCACCGCGGCACCGGCCCTCTCCCTGATCGTCGTGCCCTTCGCCTTCGCCCGCCGGGCGGCGAAGCAGGAGGAACTGCCGGCGCCGACCGCGGCCGTCGCGGAGGAGGACTTCTCGTTCGCCTCCGGCGGGAGCTTCGCGGCGGGGGTGCTGGTGATCATGTTCAGCGAACAGGCCTTCCTCAACGCCGGGCCGCTGATCACCCGCGGGCTGCAGGGAGCGGCGGCGGCCGGATTCATCTTCAACGTGCTGATGCTCGCCCGCGCCCCGCTGCAGCTGTTCCAGGCGGTCTCGACCAGCATCCTGCCCCACCTGACCAAGCTGCAGACCTCCGAAGCTGCGGACAGCGAGCGCGAATTCCACCAGACAGTCCGCATGGTCCTGCTCGGCATCGCTGCCTTCACGGCGCTGGTCGTCGTCGTCGTCCTGATCGCCGGCCCGACCCTGATGCAGGTCGCCTTCAGCAAGAAGTTCACCTATGACCGGGCCGGCCTGCTGCTTGTCTCGGTCGGGATGGGGCTCTACCTCTCCTCGGTGACCGTCAACCAGGCCTGCATCGCCCAGGGCCAGGTGCGGCGCGCGGCGGTCCGCTGGATCACCTGCGCCGCGCTCTTCATCGGCTGGAACTTCGTGCCTCTGGTGAGCAACGAGTTCCGCCGGGTCGAGATCGGCTTCCTGCTCGCCGCCGGCGTCCTCTTCGCGCTCCTCTACCTCGCCTACCGCCGCCCCCACGGGCGCGCCGAGGACGTGCCCCAGCCGGGCTCGGCGGACGAGCTGGAGGCCAGTCTCTCGATGATCGACGAGCAGGTCTAGCCCCGCCGGGGCCCGTCGATGGGGGGACACGACGCCGAGCTGATCCTGATCGCCGGCGCCCTCCTCGCCGCCGGGATCGTCGGTGCGCTGCTCGCCGACCGGGTCCGCGTCCCGGGCCTGCTGCTCTTCCTCGGCCTCGGCATGCTCGCCGGCTCCGAAGGGATCGGGGGGATCGAATTCACGGACACCGAGCTCGCCCGGACGCTGGGGACGATCGCGCTGATCCTGATCCTCTTCGAGGGCGGGCTGACCGCCGGCTGGACCGAGATCCGCCCGGTGCTCGGCACCGCCGCCTCGCTGGCGACGGTCGGCACGACGCTGACAGCGGTCCTCGCCGGGCTGGCGGCGAAGGTGATCTTCGGCTTCAGCCTGCTCGAGGGGATGCTCGTCGGCGCCGCGATCGCCGCCACCGACTCGGCGGCGATCTTCGCGGTCCTGCGCCGCTCGACCCTGGAGAAGCGGCTGGCGCGATCACTCGAGGGCGAGTCGGGGATGAACGACCCGGTCGCCCTCCTGCTCGTCATCGGCTTCATCGAATGGATCCAGGTGCCCGGCTTCGGGATCGCCGACATGGCCGGCCTGCTGGCCCTGAAACTCGCGGTCGGGATCGCCGTCGGCGTCCTCGTCGGCCGCCTCGCGGTGATCGCGCTCGACCGGGCCCGGCTGCCCACCGACGGGATCTACCCGGTCGCGACGATCGCGCTCGCCGCCCTCGCCTACGGTCTGGCCGAGGTCGCACACGGCTCCGGCCTGCTCGCCGTCTACCTGACGGCGCTGGCGCTCGGCTCGGCGAGGATCCCGGCGCGACGGACGATCGTCGCCTTCCATGAGGGTCTCGGCTGGGTGGCCCAGATCGCGCTCTTCATCCTCCTCGGCCTGCTCGTCTTCCCGAGCAGGCTCGACGACGTCGCCCTCAAGGGGTTGGCGCTCTCGGCGGTCCTGATCGTCGTCGCCCGCCCGCTCGCCACCTTTGCCGCGACGGCGCTCTCGCCACTCAACTTCCGCGAGCGGGCGATGCTCGGCTGGGCAGGGCTGCGCGGGGCGACGCCGATCTGGCTGGCGACCTTCCCGGTCGTCGCCGGGGTCAGCGGCGGCCAGGAAGAGTTCTCGATCGTCTTCTTCGTAGTCGTCACCTCGACCCTGGTCCAGGGCGCCAGCTTCGAGCCGCTCGCCAAAAGGCTCGGGCTGACGACGGATGAGCCCTCGCTGCCGCGCCGCCTGCTCGAGTCGGGGCGGATCCGCCGCATGGGCGGCGACGTGATCGCCTACCGGCTCCGGCCCGGCTCGGCCGCGGCCGGGCACCTGGTGCGCGAACTGGGGCTGCCGCGCGAGGCGCTGGTCAACGTCATCGTCCGCGACGGCAACGCGATCCCGCCGCGAGGCTCGACCGAGCTGCAGGAGGGCGACGAGCTCCACATCCTCGTCCGCGGCGAGCTCCGCGAGGAGGTCGAGAAGATGACCCGGCGGTGGCAGAGCGGCCCGATCGGAACGCCGCCCCCGCCGCGCCTTCCCCCGCGCGGCTCCCCTCAGGTGTTCTCGGTGAGGCCGGTCGCCGCCGACGGCGACGACCCCTCGGCCCCGACCCACGTCGGCGACATCGAGGTGATCGCGATCCTGCGCAGCCGCAGCGACGACCCCAGCTCCTTGGTTGCCCTCGCCGACGGCCGCTACGCCGTTGCCACCGCCGGCGTCGTCGCGGTCGGTGGTCGCCAGGCGCTGGCCGCGTGGTGCGAGCGGCGCGCCGCTCGAGGCGGCAAAAACCCCGCGGACCGGGCCTGGTGGCAGGAGGTCATCGGTGCCCTGATCGCGAGGGGCTGAGGGCGGCGCCCTCCGCCCCTCGTCGGGAGAACTCAGGAAGCGCCGGCGGCTTTTGCGATTCCCGCGTAGGCCGCCGCGGGATCGTCGGCACCGAAGACGGCGGAGCCGGCCACGAAGAGCGAGGCGCCGGCCTCGGCGACCGAGCCGGCGGTGGCGGTGTCGATGCCGCCGTCGACCTCGATCGTGGTCTCCGGGGCGACCAGCTCCTTGAGCCGGGCGACCTTGTCGGGTGAGGCGTCGATGAAGGCCTGTCCACCCCAGCCCGGGTTGACCGTCATGCAGAGGACGAGGTCGGCGAGCCCGCCCAGCTCGGCGAGCGATGCCGCCGGCGTGCCCGGGTTGATCGCGATCCCGGCCAGGCAGCCGAGCTCGCGGATCGCGGCCAGCGTCCGGTTGGCGTGCGGCGTCGCCTCCTCGTGGAAGGTGATCGAATCGGCGCCGGCTTCGGCGAAGGCCTCGATATGGCGCTCGGGGGCCTCGATCATCATGTGGACGTCGATAGCGCCACCCGCCTGGTGGACCTGGTCGGCGATCGCACCCGCGACCAGCGGGCCGATCGTGATCGGCGGGACGAAATGACCATCCATGACGTCGACGTGGATCACGCGGGCGCCGGCGTCCATGACCTCTTCGACCTGCGCGCCGAGGCGGGCGAAGTCGGCCGAGAGGATCGATGGCGCGACCCGCGGCGCAGCGAGCAGCTCGCTCATGCGCGCGCTCATACTTGCCTCATCATCGAGTCTCCGCAGTGCTGACAGGTCATGTCCTCGGTGCTGCTCATCCGGGCGATTGTCTGGTGTTCCCCGCAGTTCGGGCACTGCGAGACGAGCTCGAAGCGGCGCAGACAGTACACGCAGCGAAAACGGCCGGGGAGCTGGGTCGGGCGCAGCCAGGGCTCGCCGCAGCCAGGGCATGGGGCCCTGCGCAGAATGCTCTCCTGTTTGCCGACGTCGGCCACGATCGGCTCAATCATCCCTTCTCAGGCGGCTGATGAAGAATCCGGTGGTCGAATCGCGGTCCTGGCGCAGCTGCAGGCAGCGGGAGTCGTGCTCGGAAGCGAGCGACGGGGCGCGCTCGCCGAGGTCCTCGACCACGAGGGTCGGGCCGCCGTCCGCGGCGATCCGCTCGGGCAGCGCAGAAATCCTCTCCTCGTTCTCGCGCCGCGAGATCGTGCAGGTCGCGTAGACCAGCACCCCTCCCGGGCGCAGGGCGCGCGCAGCCTGTCCGAGGATCCGCTCCTGCTCCTCGGCAAGCCGCTCGATCGCCGCCGGCGACTTGCGCCAGCGCGCGTCCGGCCGCGACGCGAGGGCGCCGAGGTCAGAACAGGGAGCGTCGACCAGGACCCGATCGAAGGCGTCCGCCATGCCCATCTCGCCGGCGTCGATCTCGATCACGGTGACGCCGCGCAGCCCGAGCCTGGCAGCCTGCCCGGCAACTTCGGCGGCCCGGGCCGGATCGAGCTCGATCGAGACCACCTCGCCCCGGTTGTCCATCCGCCCGGCGATCTGCCCGGTCTTCGTGCCCGGCCCGGCGCAGAGGTCGAGGACGTGGTTCCCGGGCTGGGGGTCGAGGACCTCGACCACGGCGGCCGAGCCACGGCTCTGCGGGGTCAGCAGCCCGGCCTCGACCCGGGCGGGGACGGTGTCCCCCATCCGCCCTTCGATCACGACCTCCTCGGGCGCCGCCAGCGGCCAGGGCGCCTCGGACAGGCCGGCGTCGACGCCCTCCTCGCGGAGCTCGGCAACCAGTGCCCCGGGGTCGAGCTGCGGCGCGGCCCGCATCGCGACCTCGGCCGGGTCGTTGCAGGCGGCGAGCAGCGCGCGGGCCGACTCGGCGCCGAGCTCCCGCCACCACATCTGAGCCAGCCAGAGCGGCGCCGAGTGGGCGACCGCCGCCAGCTCCGCGGTCGAGTCGTCGCCGAGCAGCGCCTCGAAGAGCGCGTCGCGCTCGCGGGCGGCGCGGCGCAGCACCGCATTGACGAGCCCAGAGGCGTGCGCCGCCCGAGCCCCCTTGACCAGCTCGACGGCCTGGTCGACCGCGGCGTGATCCGGCGTGCCATCGGAGAAGAGCAACTCGTAGAGGCCGAGGCGCAGGGCGGCGATAACCGGTGGGTCGAGCATCCGGGGTGCCCGGTCGGCGAGCCGCTCGATCGCCGCGTCGGAGGTCCCACGCCGCTGCACCGCTCCGTAGGCGAGCCGCTGTGCCTGAGCTCGCTCGCGGCCCTCGAGGCCCCGGGCCGCGGCGAGCTCGCGGAAGCAGACGTCGGTGAAGGCGTCCTCCTCGAAGGTCGCGCGCAGGACGTCGAAGGCGAGCGCCCGGGCGGGAGCGGGCGGGGTTCGCACGGCGCTCACGCGAGCTTCGGCGAGGCGTGACCGCGCAGGAATGCGTCGACCGCCATCGCCTTGCCGCCCTCCGGCTGGACCTGCTCCAAACGGAGGGTGCCCCTGCCACAGCCGAGGAGCAGCGCCCCCCACTCGGCCTTCAGCTCTCCGGAGCGGACGCTGACGTCGACCGGCCGGGCCCGCCGCACACCGAGCCGCCCCGCCGTCGTCTCCAGGTATGCGCCGACATGTGGGGTGAGCGCGCGGACCACGCGGCCGAGCTCCGCCGCCGGGCGGGTCGGGTCGAGCCGGCGCTCGGCGGTGTCGATCTTCTCCGCGTAGGTGACGTCGCTCTCCCCCTGCTCCTCGAAGATCAGCTCGCCGGCGGCCTGGCGGTCGAGCGCCTCGACCAGCATCCGCCCGCCGATTCCGGCCAGCCTCTCCGAGAGCGTTCCGAAGTCATCCTCGACGCCGATCCGGGTCTCCTCGCGAGCGGCGACCGGCCCCGAGTCGAGGCCCTCGGTGAGCCTCATCACGCAGACCCCGGTGCGGTCGTCGCCGGCCATGATCGCCCGCTCGATCGGCGCCGCCCCGCGCCAACGCGGCAGCAGCGAGGGGTGCACGTTGAGAAAGGGCTGGTCGGTGAGCAGCGGATCGCGGATCAGTTGACCGAAGGCGCAGACGAGCGCCGCCTCGGGGCGCGCCTCGCGGATCCGCGCCATCGGCTCGGTGTCGTTGACGTTCTTCGCCTGCAGCAGCTCGATCCCCAGCTCGCGGGCGGTGTCGGCGGCGGGCGGCGAGGAGCTCTTGCGGCCGCGGCCCTTGGGGCGGTCCGGCGGGGTGACGACGAGTTGGGGCCGGTGGGCGCTGTCGGCCAGCGCCCTGAGCACCGTCGCGGCGAAGTCGGAGGTGCCGAGGTAGACGGTCCTCACGCGTCGGTCACGGGGTGCTCTTCGGCTCTCGGTGCTCCTCGAGGTCGGAGGGCTCCTCCTCCCCCTCCTCGACCGGAGGGCTGTAGCTGCTGCCCTCGCGCAGTGCCCGCAGCGCGCCCTTGCGCTGGTCGCGTGGGGCGTGGTCGAGGATCAGCACGCCGTCGAGGTGGTCGATCTCGTGCTGGAGGACCCGCGCCTCGAGACCCGAGGCCTCGATCGTCACCGCCTCACCTTCGAGCCCGAGGCCCCCGACCTCGACGTGGAGGGGCCGCTCGACGTCCATCGAGACCCGCGGCAGGCTGAGGCAGCCCTCCTCGGCGATGACGAGCTCCTCGGAGCGCCAGTCGATTCGCGGGTTCACCAACGCGGTCGGCGGCGCGTCGGCGCCGGCCTGGAAGACGAGCAGGCGACGCAGAACGCCGAGCTGAGTGGCGGCGAGGCCGACCCCCATGCCGTCGCGCATGATCGCGATCATGCGCTCGACCTCGGCGCGCAGCTCCGGCCCGAAGTCCTCGATCGGCGAGGCGACGCTCTTCAGCACCGGGTCGCCGAACTTGACCACCTGCGCCAGCGCCGCTTCGCGACGCTCGACCAGCTCGTTGTCGAGCTCGGCGCGCTCGGCGCGCTCGTCCTCGCCGGTGCCTTGCGTGGCTTCGTCGCTCACCCTGACGATTGTATGGATCGCACCGACCTGCCCCTACTGCGGGTCGACGTCGACGCCGATCGCGACGTCGCGGGTCAGGGCCCGCTCGGCGGAGAGGCGCTCGAGGCCATCGCGGACCGCGGCGACAAGCCCCTCGCGGCCGTCTCCCTTGAGCAGGAGCCGCCGTCGATGGCGACCGCGCACCCTGAACATCGGCGCCGGCCCGAGCAGCTCGGCGTCGTCGGGGAGGCGCTCGGAGAGCGTCGCCGCCAGCGCCGAGGTCGCCGCCTCGAGGCGCTGCTCGGACTCGGAGCGCAGCTGCACCCGGACCAGATGGGCGAAGGGCGGATAGCGCAGCAGCCGCCGGCGCTCGATCTCGCCGGCGAGGAAGCCCGCGGCGTCGTGGCCGGCAGCGTGGACGATGCTCGGCGCCTGCGGCGCCAGCGTCTGCACGATCACCTCGCCGCCGGCCTCGCCGCGACCGGAGCGGCCGGCGAGCTGGGCGACCATCGCGAAGGTTCGCTCGGCGGAGCGGAAATCCGGGAAGCGCAGGGTCGCGTCGGCGTCGAGGATCGCGCTCAGCGTCACCTCGGGGAAGTCGTGGCCCTTGGCGACCATCTGGGTGCCGACAAGGACACCGCTCTCCGCCTCTCCGAAGGCGGCGAGGATGCGCGCGTGGGCGCCCTTGGCGGTCACCGTGTCGGCGTCGAGGCGGAAGACCGGCATCGGCCGCAGGCGCTCGGCCAGTAGCGCCTCAATCTGCTCGGTCCCGGCGCCCGCCTGCGAGATCGTGGTCGATCCGCACTCGCCGCACTCGCGGGGCAGCGGCTCGGCGTGGGCGCAGTGGTGACATACGAGCCGCCCGGCATGGCGGTGGATGATCAGCGAAACGTCGCAGTTGGGGCAGTCCCAGTGGTGCCCACAAGAGCGGCAGGTCAGCCAGGGCGCGAAACCGCGCCGGTTGATCATCACGATCGCCTTAGCCCCCGCCTCGCGAACGCCGTCGAGCGCCGCCATCGTCTCGGGGTGGAGCGGCCCCGAGCGGGGGTCGACCTCGCGCATGTCGAGGACCCGGACCGGCGGCATGCGCAGGCCGTCGACCCGCCGCGGCAGCTCCAACCGCGGCAGCCCGAGCCAGGACTCTGGGCGCGGGGTCGCGGTGCCGGAGACGAGGACCGCGCCGAGCTCGGTGGCCCGGTGGGCTGCGACCGTGCGGGCGTCGTAACAGGGGTCGCCCTCCTGCTTGTAGGAGGGGTCGTGCTCCTCGTCGACGATCAGCAGGCCGAGGTCGGCGAGCGGGGCGAAGACCGCCGAACGGGGCCCGACGCAGACGCTCGCCTCGCCCGAGCGCAGGCGGCGCCACTCGTCGTAGCGCTCGCCGTCGGAGAGCGCCGAATGGAGGACCGCGACCCGGTCCCCGAGCCTGGCGCGGAAGCGGGCGACCGCCTGCGGGGCGAGGCCGATCTCCGGGACCAGGACGATCGCCGTCCTGCCCTGCCGCAGCGCCGCCTCGACCGCGGCCAGGTAGACCTCGGTCTTGCCCGAGCCGGTGACCCCGTGCAGAAGCAGCTCGCGCGGCGCGCCGGCCTCACCGTCGAGCGCGGCGACGATTCGCGCCACCGCCGCCTCCTGCTCGGGCAGTAGCTGCGGGCGCCCCGATTCGGCGCCGACGGCGCTATGCGCCGGCGCCCGGCGCAGGCGGGTGCTGTGGGTGGCGATCAGGCCGCGGGCCTCGAGCCGGCGCAGGACCTGGCGATCGGCGCCGACCGCTGCGCTCAGCTCGCCCAGCGAGGACTCGCCCGCTTCCCGCAGCGACTCGAGCACGGCGCGCTGCCTCACCCCGAGCCGCTCGCCGCCGCTCAGGGCCGCCTCGCCGTCGGGGGCGATCTCGGCCCTCAGCTCGAGCCGCGAGCGGGTGCGCTGGCCCGAGGCGCCCGTTCCCGGCGGCAGGACCAGCTCCAGGCCCCGGGCCGGGGTCGAGCAGTACTCGCGTGCGATCCAGAGGCCGACTCTCACCAGCTCCGCAGGGGTTCCCGCCTCGAGCGCTTCGATCGGCTCGGCGAGCCGCTCCAGCGGCAGCTCGGAGTGCTCGGTGCGCTCGACCACTACCCCGAGGATGCGCTGGCGGCCGAAGGGCACGCGGACCAGGCTGCCGACCTCTAGCCCCTCCATCTCGGCCGGAAGGCGGTAGTCGAACGGCCCCCGCAGAGCGCGGGCTTTGGTCAGCGGCTCGACCTTCGCAATCGACACCCGGCCAAGGTATGGAGCGTGGCGGACACCGCTGTATGCTGCCGCCGGATGGCGAACCTCAACCTCAGCGCCGGCGAGCAGGTGATCTTCGAGGGCCATCCTTCCTGGCGCGCGATCCTCGGCTTCTACCTCAAAGGCATCGTCGTCGCGGCGATCATCGGCGCGATCGCAAAGCTGTTCGGGGCGGGGAGCGCGACCGTCTTCCTGATCGTCCTCGTGATCATCGCCCTGACCGTCCTGATCGGCTTCGTCAAGCGGGTCGCTACCAGGTACACGATCACCAACCGGCGCCTCAACATCAAGCGCGGGATCGTCTCTCGTGAGATCCAGGAGACCCGCCTCGAGCGGGTCCAGAACGTCAACTACCGCCAGACCGTCTACCAGCGGCTGATGCAGATCGGCGACGTCGATTTCGACACCGCCGCCACCGACGACTACAACTTCGTCTTCATCGGTGTCGCCGACCCGGCGTCGGTCGTCCACGACGTCGACCGCGCCACCGGCGCCGATGCGGCCGGCACCCACGGCCTCGGCCAGGCCCAGCCGCCCGGCGAGGCTCAGCCGCCGCTCCGGGGATGAGCGAGCGCGATCTCTCCGTGGTCGTCTTCGGGGCGACCGGGATCACCGGGCGCCAGGCCTGCGCCCACCTCGCCTCGCGCTCCGGCCAGCTCGACTTCAAGTGGGCGGCGGCCGGGCGCGACGCCTCCAAGGTGGCCGCCACCCTCGGCGAGATCGGGGTCGAGGCGCCGGAGACGATCGTCGCCGACGTCGGCGACGCCGCCTCGCTGGCGGCGCTGGCCTCGCGGACCCGGGTCCTGATCAACGCGGTCGGGCCCTACACCCTGTACGGCGAACCGGTGGTCGAGGCCTGCATCGCGGGCGGCGCCCACTACATGGACCTGACCGGCGAGGTGCCCTTCGTGCGCCGCATGATCGAGACCGCCGACGCCCGCGCCAAGGAGGCCGGGGTGAAGATCGTCAACACCTGCGGCTTCGAGGCACTGCCGCCCGACCTGCTGATCGCGGTCGCCACCGAGACGGCCCGCGAGCGCTGGAGCGAGGAGCTCGCCGCGGTCGACCTCGACGCGGACCTGCCGCTGCCCGACGGCGGCGGCGTCAGGCTCGGCGACATCATCTCCGGCGGAACCCTGCAGAGCCTCGCCGAGATCCTCAGCGAGGACGAGGCCGGAATCGTCACCGACCCGGCGGCGCTGATCGTCGAGGACGAGCAGGCCCAGCGGGTCCGCAGCGTCAGCCCGATCGCGATCTGGCCCCGCTTCAACGCCGAGGGTGACGTGATCACGCCGATGACCCCGTCGCCGTTCATCAACCCGGCCGTCATCCACCGCACCGCCGCGCTGCTCGCGGCGGAGGAGAACCGCGTCTTCAATCCGTTCCGCTACCGCGAGGGCCTGGCGATCGCCGGCAGCGGTGCGACGGTCCCTCTTCGCTACCTCGCGGGCGCCGCCCTCGGCGGCGTTCAGGCCGCCCAGCGCTCGCTCGTCCAGGCCTCACCGGCCTTCCGTCGGAAGGTCTCAGGCGTGATGCGCAAGCGGCTGCCCTCGTCCGGCTTCGGCCCCCAGGGCGACCGGATCGAGGACTGGTCCTGGAGCATGGCCGTGAACGCGAAGACGGTCGGCGGCCACTTCGTGCGCGTCGACCTCGACGCCGACGGCCAGCCCGGTTACCTGACCACCGGCAGAATGCTCGGCGAGGCGGCTCTGATGCTCTCCGAGGCTGGCGCGACGCCGGACCGCAGCGGCTTCCTCACCCCGGCGATGGCGATCGGTACGACAAACGTCGACCGACTCCGGCACGCCGGCGCGAGGGTCAAGGTCTCGTCGTAGGGTCCGACTAGCTCGATCCCGTCAGGAAGTTCAAAGGAAAGGCCTCGTCCCATGCGCCGACACCTCACCTTCGCCAACGTGATGGTCGTCCTGCTCACCTTCATCGTCCTCGGGGGCGGCGCCTACGCGGCGACCCAGCTGCCGAAGAACAGCGTCGGCGCCAAGCAGCTGAAGAGGGGCGCGGTGACGAAGGCCAAAATCGCCGGCGGGACGCTGAAGGAACTCCAGGGGACCAGGGGGCCGATCGGGCCGGCCGGCAAGGACGGATCGCCGGGCGCCCCAGGGGCAAACGGAGCTCCCGGGGGGACGCTGTTGCCGGGCACAACCCTGCGCGGCGTCACGGTCGCCGATGCCGTGGCCCCCGGAACAGGGCCCGGGGGCGGCTTCGACTCGATCTCCTTCGCGGGGTCGCAGATGCCATCGCGGCCGACTCCGAACATCGTCCTCCCGGGCGCGGCCACCACGGCGAGCTGCCCCGGCTCCGTCGCCCAACCGGACGCAGCCCCCGGCAACGTCTGCTTCTACATCAGGGTGAGCCAGCCCGACGATGAAGGGAAAATCGTTCTCAGCGACCCGACCGCGAGCGAACCGAGCGGGCTCCTCTACGACCTCGGAGCCGAAACCTTCAAAGTCATCGGCGCCGGAAAGCTCTCGACGCTCGGCTTCCAACTCTCCTTCGTGACCGAAGAATATTCGTCGCCGCAGGTGATCGGCAGCTGGGCCGCGACATCCTGAGCACCGCCGGCGAGCGCCGGCGAAGGCCGGCGGCTAGACGGCAGCGGCGGAGCCGGCCGCCTCTCGCAGGGCATCCGCGCGATCGGTCTGCTCCCAGGTGAAGTCGGCGTCCTCGCGGCCGAAGTGGCCGTAGGCGGAGGTCTTCTGGTAGATCGGCCTGTGCAGGTCGAGGTAACGGCGGAAGGCGCCGGGCCGCAGGTCGAACTCGGCTTCGACCAGACGGGAGATCTCCGAGTCGGGCAGCTTTCCGGTGCCGAAGGTCTCGACCATCAGCGAGACCGGGTGGGCGACGCCGATCGCGTAGGCGACCTGGACCTCGCAGCGGTCGGCAAGTCCGGCGGCGACGACGTTCTTGGCGACATGCCGGGCGGCGTAGGCGGCCGAGCGGTCGACCTTGGACGGGTCCTTGCCGGAGAAGGCGCCGCCGCCGTGGCGGGCCATGCCGCCGTAGGTGTCGACGATGATCTTGCGGCCGGTGAGGCCGGCGTCGCCGACCGGGCCGCCGACCACGAAGCGGCCGGTCGGGTTGACCAGCATCGTTTCGGCGATGCGGTCGGGGTCGCAGAGCTCGGAGGGCAGCACCGGGGTGATCACGTTCTCGATCAGGTCGGGCCGGATCGTCTCGTCGCGGTCGACGCCGTCGGCGTGCTGGGTGGAGATCAGCACGCGCTCGATCTCGACCGGAACGTTGTCGCGGTAGCGGACAGTGACCTGGGTCTTCGCGTCGGGGCGCAGGTAGGGAAGGGTGCCGTCCTTGCGGACGACCGAGAGGCGGTGCGCGAGGCGGTGGGCGAGCGAGATCGGGAGCGGCATCAGCTCATCGGTCTCGGCGGTCGCGTAGCCGAACATCATTCCCTGGTCTCCCGCGCCGGCCTGGTCGGCGTCGTCGTCGGACCCCTCCTCGCGGGTCTCCTGGGCGGCATCGACGCCCTGGGCGATGTCGGGGGACTGCTGGTCCATGCGCTCGAGGACCTCGACGGTGTCGGCGCCGAAGTCGGGGTCGAAGCCGTCGTAGCCGATCTCGCGGATCGTCTCGCGGGCGATTTCGGTGAGGTCGAGGCCCGCCTCGGTGCGGATCTCGCCGGAGATCACGACGAGGTTCGTGTTGACGAGGGTCTCGCAGGCGACCCTGGCCTCCTCACCCTCGCCGTGGGCCATGACGGCGTCGAGAACGCCGTCGGAAATGGCGTCGGCAACCTTGTCGGGGTGACCCTCGGTGACTGACTCGGACGTGAAGAGGTACTCGCCCTCGGCGAGCGGCTTTGTGTCTGACATGGTCGGGAAGCCTAGATGATCCGCCGGGCCCGCTCGACTCAGCCGCGCCGCCCGGAGTGGGGCACGAAGTCGATGATCAGGGGAACCCCCTCGAGGCCGTACTCCTCGCGCATCCGGTTCTCCAGGTGGTAGGCCCAATCGCGGAAGATCAGTTTGCGGTCGTTGACCTGGAGCGCGAAGCGCGGCGGCCGCTCGCCGATCTGGGCGGAGTAGTAGATCCGCAGCCGCCGACCGCGCCGCGAGGACGGCGGGTTTTTCGAGACGACGTCTCCGACGAAGCGGTTCAGCTCCGGGGTCGGGATGCGCTCGCCGGCCTTGTCGGCAAGCTGCAGCGCCTTCGGCAACAGGTTGGCGACGTTGCGGCCGCGCAGCGCCGAGCAGGTGACGACGGTCGGGCGCAGGCGCAGCTTCTGCTTGACCCGGGCACGGGCGTCCTCGATGTCGGTGCGGGTCTCGTCCCACTTGTTGAGGGCGATCAGGGTCGCGCAGCCGGCCCGCATCGCGAGCTCGGCGACCCGCAGGTCCTCGGCGGTGATCCCGTCGTTGGCGTCGCAGACGACGAGGGCGACATCGGCCCGCTCGACCGCCCGTTCGGAGCGCAGTTGGGCGTAGTAATCGATCGAGCCGGCGACCTTCGCCCGGCGCCGCAGCCCTGCGGTGTCGACGAGGATCACACGGCGGCCGTCGAGCTCGAGCTCGGTGTCGATCGAGTCGCGGGTCGTCCCCGCCCGGTCGGAGACGATCACCCGGTCAGAGCCGAGGAAGGCGTTGACGAGCGAGGACTTGCCGGCGTTCGGCCGTCCGATCACGGCGACCCGGACCGCGGCCTCGCCCTCCTCTTCGGGGGGCCGCTCGCCGATCGCATCGACGATCAGGTCGAGCAGGTCACCGCTACCGAGCCCGTGGGAGGCAGAGACCGGAATCGGCTCGCCGAGGCCGAGCCCGTGCAGCTCGGCGGTCAGGTGCGAGTCCTCGGGCCTGTCGACTTTGTTGGCGACGAGCAGCACCGGGACTTCGGAGCCGCGCAGGATCGCGGCGAGGTCGGCGTCGCCGGCGCGAACCCCGGCGCGGGCGTCGGCGACCATCACGACGACGTCGGCCTCGGCCATCCCGACCCGCGCCTGACGCTGGATGTCCTGCGCCATCTCGTCTTCGTCGGCGAGGTCGATGCCACCCGTGTCCAGCAGCTCGAAGGCGACCCCGTTCCACTCGGTCGGCACCCGCTTGCGGTCGCGCGTTACGCCGGGCTGGGCGTCGGTGACGGCCTCGCGGCCGCCGGCGAGGCGGTTGACGAGGGTGCTCTTGCCGACGTTGGGGAAGCCGACGATGGCGATGGTCGGGAGACTCATGCCAACTCCCGCTCCCGCGCAAGGTCGACGATCCGCGCGACGGCCTCGTCGATCGAGAGCCCGGTGGTATCGAGCTCGATCGCGTCTGGGGCGGGCCGCAGGGCGCTGTGCTCGCGGGTCTCGTCGCGGCGATCCCGCAGGCGCTGGGCGGCGAGCACCTCGGCCTCGGCCTCGCCGGTCTGCGCGGCCCGGCGCCGGGCGCGCTCCGACTCGGAGGCGGTGAGGAAGACCTTGAGCGGCGAGTCGGGGCTGACGACCGTGCCGATGTCGCGCCCCTCGGCGACGAAGTCGCGGTCGGCGATCATCGCCCGCTGCTTGGCGACCAGCGCCTCGCGGACACCGGGGTGGACCGAGACCCGTGATGACGCCTCGGTGACGGAGGGCTCGCGGATCGCGGCGCCGACGTCCTCCCCATCGATCGTGACCGTCCCACCCTCGAGGCCGATGTCGATTCGCGCGGCGATCGCCCCGACCGCCTCGGGGTCGTCGAGGTCGGCACCGCCCTCGAGCCCGGCCAGCGCCACGCAGCGGTACATCGCTCCCGAGTCGAGATAGGTGAAGCCGAGCCGCGCCGCGACTCCACGCGCCACCGAGGACTTGCCCGCCCCGGCGGGTCCGTCGATCGCGATCACCATGGCCTGAGTCTTACGCCTCGAGGAGGGATGTGAGGTCGGCCTCGAAGCCGGGGTAGCTGACCTCGGCCGAATCCATGCCCTCGACGTCGACGCCCTCGCCCGATGCGAGGCCCGCGATCGCGCCGAGCATCGCGATCCTGTGGTCGCCGTGCGAGTCGACGGTGCCACCGCGCAGGGCGCCGCCACCGCCGATCGTCATGCCGTCCTCGCTGGTCTCCACCGAGGCGCCGAGCACGCGCAGCGCGGTGGCGACCGTCTCGATCCGGTCGGACTCCTTGCGGCGCAGCTCGGCGGCATCGCGGATCGTCGTCGGGCCCTCGGCGAAGCAGGCGGCAAGTGCGACGAGCGGCAGCTCGTCGATCGCCAATGGAATCTCGGCGCCGCCGACCTCGGTGCCGTGGAGCTCCGAGGCGCGCGCGACGACGGTGCCGATCGGCTCGCCGCCCTCGTCGGACCCGGGCTGGACCTCGATCTCCGCGCCCATCCGGTCGAGAATCGCCAGCAGCCCGGTCCGGGTCGGGTTCAGCCCGACTTCGGCGAGCCTCACCTCGCTGCCGGGGACGATCAGCGCGGCGACCAGCGGGAAGGCGGCCGAGGAGAAGTCGGCGGGGACGACGAAGCGACCGGCCTCGAGCCGCTCCGGGGGCCGCACCCGGACCCTGTCGCCGTCGCGGTCGACCTTCGCCCCGGCGGCGGCCAGCATCCGCTCGGTGTGGTCGCGGCTCGGCAGCGGCTCGACGACGACGGTCTCACCCTCGGCGAGGAGCCCGGCAAAGAGGACACATGACTTGACCTGGGCGCTGGCGATAGGCAGCTCGTACTCGATTCCCCGCAGCGGCTCGCCCTCGATCATCAGCGGCGGCAGCCCGTCACGGCTCGACAGGGTTGCGCCCATCGCGGCGAGAGGGGCGGCGATCCGATCGACCGGGCGTCGCCGGATCGAGTCGTCGCCGTCGAGCTCCCAGGTGCCGCCCGGCTGACCGGCGAGCCAGCCCGGCAGCAGCCGCAGCAGGGTCCCGGCGTTGCCGACGTCGATCGCGGCGGAGACGGCGCCCTGGAGCCCGACCCCGGTGACGCGGATCTCGTCGGCGAGCGAGTCGGCCCGCTCGACCTCGGCCCCTAGGCCTTCCACCGCAGTCAGGGTGGAATGGGTGTCGGCCGCGTCGAGGTAGCCCTCGATGCTCGTCACCCCCTCCGACATCGCCGCGATCAGAGCCGCTCGGTGGGAGATCGACTTGTCCGGCGGCGGGCGCAGGGCTCCGCGCAGCGGCCCCGAGGGATCAAAGCGGGTAGCCATCCCCCTACTCCCCGGTGCCCACAGCCGAGACCGAATGCCCGAGGCCGCGGATCAGACCGACGGCGCGGTCGGCCTCGTCGTCGCCGGAGACCCAGAGGGTGACCGCCCCCGAGGTCATGTCGGGGGTCGGGTAGAGCGCCATGTCCTCGATGTTGACGCCTGCCTCGCCGAGGGCGAGGGCGAGGGCGGCGATCGTCCCGGGCCGGTTGTTGACCACGACCCGCAGCTCACGCAGCGGGCCGCCGGAGAGGTCCGCCTCGAGCAACCGGCGGCGGTCCTCGGCGGCGGTTGCGTGCCAGGCGGCGACGGCGTCGCGATCGCCGCCGCGGATCAGCTCGGCGGCGTCGCGCAGGCGGGCGCCGACCGCGTCGATCGCCTCGGCGACGGCCTCGCGGTTGCTGGCGAAGATGTCCCCCCAGATCGCCGGGTTGGAGCCGGCGACCCTGGTTGTGTCGCGGAAGCTCGGGCCGACCTCGGGCATCCGCTCCGAGTCGCGGCCGAGCTCGGCGACCGCCTCCCCGACGAGGGCATTGGCGACCACGTGGGGCAGGTGGCTGACGGTCGCCATCAGGCGGTCGTGAGCCTCGGCCTCGATCGCCTGCGGACGGGCGCCGAGGTCGGAGATCGCGCGCTGGAGGCGGTCGTAGAGGACGCCGCTGGAAGCGCCGGTCGGGGTCAGGTACCAGCGGGCGCCGTCGAAGAGGTCCTCGCGGGCATTGGCGACGCCGGCGGTCTCGGCTCCGGCCAGCGGGTGGCCGCCGATGAAGCGCTGATCGTCGCCGAGGGCGGCGACGATCTCGCGCTTGGTCGAGCCGACGTCGGTGACGACGGTCTCCTCGCCGCTGCGCTCGAGCGCCTCGCGAGCGAGGTCGACCAGGCCGCCCACCGGCGCGGCGCAGAAGACGACGTCGGAGTCGGCGCAGGCATCGGCGACGGTCGCCGCGGAGCGGTTGACGGCTCCGGCGGCGACGGCTTCGGCGACCGTGCCGGTATCGAGGTCGAAGCCGACCACGTCGGCGCCGGCCCTCGTCCTGGCCGCCCGACCGATGGAGCCACCGATCAGGCCGACGCCGAGGACCGCGACCTTCATCGTCGCCGTGACCTGACCGAGGCCGCCAGGCCGTCGAGGACGTCGATCGTCTTGTCCCACGCCATGCAGGCATCGGTGATCGACTGGCCGTAGGTGAGGGGGCCGTCGCCATCGCTGCTCTGGGCGCCCTCGACGATGAAGGACTCGAGCATCACGCCGACGATCGCCCCGTTGCCCGCGGCGACCTGGTCGCCGATCTCCGAAGCGGCGGTGACCTGCCGTGCCGGCTCCTTGCCGCTGTTGTCGTGCGAGGCGTCGATCACGACCCGCTCGGGCAGGCCCGCGGCGCGCAGTGCCGCCAGCGCCCCCTCGACCCCGGCCTCGTCGTAGTTCGGGGCGCCCTTGCCACCGCGCAGGATCACGTGCGCGTCGGGGTTGCCGGCGGTGTGATGGATCGCCGGGATGCCGCTGTCGTCGATTCCGGCGAAGGCGTGCGAGGCGGCCGCTGCGCGGACCGCGTCGACGGCGACCTGGACGTCCCCGTCGGTGCGGTTCTTGAAGCCGATCGGCATCGAGAGGCCCGAAGCGAGCTGGCGGTGGATCTGGCTCTCCGTCGTGCGGGCGCCGATCGCCCCCCAGGAGACGGCATCGGAGATGTACTGCGGCGTGATCGGGTCGAGGAACTCGCAGCCGATCGGCAGCCCGAGGTCGACGACCTGGAGCAGCAGGGCGCGGGCGATCCGCAACCCGGCGTTGACGTCCGCGGAGCCGTCGAGGTGGGGGTCGTTGATCAGGCCCTTCCAGCCGATCGAGGTCCGCGGCTTCTCGAAGTACACGCGCATCGCGACCAGCAGGTCGTCGTCATGGTCCTTGGCGTAGGCGGCGAGCCGGCCGGCGTAGTCCAGGGCGGCGTCGACGTCGTGCACGCTGCACGGCCCGACCACCACCAGGAGCCGGTCGTCCTCTCGGTCGAGGACAGCCTCGACCTCGGTGCGGCCGCGGACGACCGCCTTCTCGCGCTCCTCGGCCAGCGGCAGCTCCTCCAGCAGCGTCGCCGGCGAGGCGAGCTCGACGATTCGCTCGATGCGCTGGTCGCGGACGCGGTCCTTCGCGCCCTGCTCGGTCCCGATCATCATCTTGTCCTCACCATCCTCCAAAGCGTTGAAGATCCTAAACACGCGGCGCGCGAACCAAGTGCGGCGCCCGACCGAAGCGCGTTTTCATGCGCGGCACCGAGGCACCGCCAGGCCGGACGCCTAGCTAAATCGCCAATAGGAGAAGCGGGCAGACTCGAGCGCGGCGCCGGGGGCGCGGAGGGGGCTCGGGGTCTCGGCCGTTCGCTTCATCATTGAGGTTGTAGCACGGAATCGCGACGGGGCCGAAGCTTTCAGCCCAGGATCTCGCCGATCGCAGCCAGGAAGCGGTCGTTCTCCTCGCGGGTGCCGTAGGTGACGCGCAGGTGGCCGGGGTCGCCGAGCGGCGTTCCCGGGCGGACCACGATCTCGCGCTCGGCGAGGCCGGCGACGACCTCGCCCTCATCGGCGCCGCCGAGGTCGATCCAGGAGAAGTTCGCCTGGCTCTCGCTGGTAGAGAGGCCGAGCTCCTCGAGCCCGGACTCGACCCTGATCCGCTCGATCAGGGTGCCCTCCACCCGCCTGTCGACGTCGTCGGAATGCAGAATCGCCTCGGCGCCGGCGGCCTGGGCGAGGGCGTTGACGCTGAAGGGCTGGCGGACCGCGTCGACGGCGGCGCGGAACTTGGCCGAGCCGATCGCGTAGCCGACCCGCAGGCCGGCGAGCCCGTAGGCCTTGCTGAAGGTGCGCAGGATGACCAGGTTGGGGAACTCGGCGAGCAAGTCGACCGTCGAGTCGGGGTCGTCCTCGGTCTGGAACTCGATGTAGGCCTCGTCGACGATGATCGTCACGTGCTCGGGCACGCGCTCGCAGAAGGCGCCGATCTCCTTCGCCTGGATGTGGGTCGCGGTCGGGTTGTTGGGATTGCAGACGATCAACAGTTGGGTCGCGGCGGTCACCTCGGTGGCCATCGCGTCGAGGTCGTGGACGTCGCCCGCGGCGAGCGGCACGCGGATCTCGCGGGCGCCGGTCAGGGCGGGTAGATACGGGTACATCGAGAACGAGGGCCAGGCATAGACGATCTCGGAGCCCGGCTCGCAGAGCGCCTCGGCGGCGGCAAGGAGGATCTCGCAGGAGCCGTTGCCGACGGCGATCCGGCCCGGCTCGGTCTCGTAGCGGTCGGCGATGCGGCCGCGGAGCAGGGTCGCGTCGGGGTCGGGGTAGCGGTTCATCGCGCCGGCGGCGGCCTGGATCGCCTCGACGACCCGCGGGTGCGGCGGGAACGGCGACTCGTTGGAGGCGAGCTGGGCGATCTGCCCGGCGGCGATCGCCTCGGGCGCCTGGCCCGTGGGGACGCCTGCCTGGTATCCCGGGATTCGGGCGAGCTTCTCGGCGAAGGTGACGGTCATCGCGGCGTATTGTGGCCGACCGCGCCGGCGGGCGACGGCTACTGGGCGGCGTGCAGGTCGGAGCGCAGCCCCTGCGTGGCGCCCAGGTACGTATGGGCGGGGGCGTGGCCGGCCGGGCCGTAGAAGTGGACCATCACCCGGATGACCCTCTCCATCGAGCCCGGAACCGGGATCTCGCGGCAGCAGAGCAGCGGAACCGAGTCGAGCCCGATGTTGCGCGCGGCGACGGCCGGGAACTCCGCGTCGAGGTCGGCCGTGGTCGTGAAGAGGCAGCTGACGATCTCCGGCGCCGCCAGGCTGTTGCGCTCGAGCAGCTCGGTCATCAGCTCCGCCGTCGCCGAGAGGATCGCCTCGGCCTCGTTGGCCTCGGCCTGCACCGCCCCGCGCACCGCGAAAAGTCTCTGCTCGCCCGCCATCGACCCGCATCTTCCCAAAGTCGACCGTGGCTATCGCCTTCGAGCCCGGCGCGTCGCCGAGCGGGCGCCAAGTCGGACGATTGGCTCCTTTGTCGTCCCCGGGACGAAAAAGGCGCCAATCAGCGGTGCAGCTTTGCGATCTCCTCATCGGAGAGGCGGCGGGACTTGCCCTCGGCCAGGTCGCCGAGCTCGATCGGGCCGAAGCGCACGCGGCGCAGAGCGACCACCCGGTTGTCGATCGCCTCGGCCATGCGCCGCAGCTGGCGGTTGCGTCCCTCGCGCAGGATGACCTCGACGTTGCGTCCCGCGACCCGCCGCACCTCGGCCGGCGCGGTGACGCCATCCTCCAGCTCGACGCCTTCCGCCAGCCGCTTCAGGTCGGCGTCGGAGGGGGGCCGGTGGAGCTCGATCCGGTAGGTCTTCGGCACTTCGTAGCGCGGATGGGTGAGCCGGTTCGCCAAGCCCCCGTCGTTGGTCAGCAGCAGCAGCCCGGTCGAGTCGGCGTCGAGACGGCCGACCGGGTAGAGCCGAGCGTCGGTGTGGACCAGCGAGACGACGGCCGGCCGACTGCCGGGCTCCTTCGCGGTCGAGACGACGCCCGACGGCTTGTGGACAGCCCAGACCTCGCGCGGCTCCTCGCCGACCGGGCTGCCGTCGACGCGGACATCGTCCGCGTCCCCGACGTCGCGGGCGGGGTCGGTGACCACCTCACCGCCGACCGTCACCCGCCCGTTGGCGATGATCTTCTCCGAGAGCCGCCGCGAAGCAACACCGCCGTGGGCCAGGTACTTCGCGAGCCTCACGGTTCGGCGCGTTGTTCGCCCGCCTTCAAGAGGCGCTCGCGCAGCTCGCGCTCATCCTCCGGGGTCGGGTCGAAGCGCGAGGGGTCCGGCAGCCGGTCGAGCCCCTCGAGGCCGAAGAGGCGCTCGAAGAGCTCGGTGGTCCTGAAGATCGCGGCGCCGAAACGCGAGCGGCCGGACTCCTCGATCAAGCCGCGCTCGGCCAGCGTCTGCACCGCCGACTCGGAGGAGACGCCGCGGATCCGCGCCACCTCGGGCCGAGATACCGGCTGCAGGTAGGCGACGATCGCGAGGGTCTCGGCTTGGGCCTGGGTCAGGGGCGGCGTCCGCGGCTTCGCCAGCAGGCGCCTCGCGGCCTCCTCGCTCGCCGGATCGCTGGCAAGGGCGAAGCCGCCGGAGACCTCGCGCAGGACGACGCCGCGGCGGCCCTCGGCCAGGTCCTCGCGCAGCACCTCGATCGCCTCCTCGACCTGGCCCTGCTTTGCCTCGGTCGCCTCGGCCAGGTCGGCGGCCGAGACCGGCTGTGGGGAGAGGAAGAGGAGCGACTCGATCGTGCGGGCAAGGTCGTTCATCCGCCCGCCCCGCCGGTGATCTCGATCGGGCCAAACGGCTCGGCCTGCTTCCAGGTCGCCTCACCGCGCCGGTAGAGCTCGAGCAGCGCGAAGAGGGTGACCGCCTGGGTGAGCCGGTCCTCACCGCCGAACTGCTCGTCGAAGTCGACGCTGCCGCCACCGGAGCGCAGCGCCCGGCGCAGCGCGGCGAGCCGCTTTTCCAGCGAGACGGTCGGGCGGATGTGGCTGATGTCGACGGTCGGCGGCTCGGAGAGCAGGTCGCCCAGCGCGGTGCCGAGCCGCTCCGGGTCATAGGCGGCGGTCGCGGCGTCGACGGCGACCCGGCGCAGCTCGGTCGGCAGCGGCGCCGAGCGGTAGAGGTAGCCCCGCTCGGACTCGAAGCGATCGACGAGAACCTTCGACGCGGCGGCGTAGCGCCGGTACTCGAGCAGCCGCGCGAGCAGCTCCTCGATCGCCTCCTCGGGCTTCAGCTCGTCGAGCCCGTCCTCCTCGCGGGGCAGGATCAGGCGGGACTTGAGCTCCAGCAACGAGGCGATCAGGACGAGGAACTCGGTGGCCACCTCGAGCTCCAGCTCTCCCTGCGCCTCGAGGTACTCGATGTAGGCGACCACGACCTCGCCGAGCTCGACCTCCAAAAGGTCCACCTCTTCGCGCAGGACGACGGCCAGCAACAGGTCGAAGGGGCCTGCGAAGACGTCGAGCTCGAGGTCCAGCTCAGCGACGGGCATCGACCAACCGTAACGGCAGGGAAAGACAGCGGCCTAGCCGCCGCCGAACCCCATCCGCTCGCGCACCTCGGCGACCGTGCCGGCGGCGATCGCGCGCGCCTTCTCGGCACCCTCGGCGAGCGTCCCCTCGAGCGCGGCCTGGTCGGGGCGCAACTCCGCGTAGCGCTCCTGCACCGGTGCCAGCAGCTCGACCACGCCCTCCGCCACGGCCTTCTTGAAATCGCCGTAGCCGGCACCCTCGAACTCGGCCTCGATCGCCTCCGGGGTCGCCCCGCGGGCGACGGCGAGGATGTCGATCAGGTTCGTTATCCCGGCCTTGTCCTCGCCGCGGCGCACCTCGCGACCGGAGTCGGTGACGGCGCTACCCAGCTTCTTGCGGATCGCGTCGGGCTCGTCGAGGACGAAGACCGTGCCCGCGTCGCTGGACCCCGTGGTGGACATCTTGTTACCGGCTTCCTGGAGGTCCATGATCCGCGCGCCGACCCCGGGGACCCGCAGCTCGGGCTCGACCAGCGTCTCGCCGAAGCGCTCGTTGAAGCGGCGCGCGACCTCCCGGGTCAGCTCGATGTGCTGGCGCTGGTCCTCGCCGACCGGAACCTCGTCGGTCTTATAGGCGAGCACGTCGGCGGCTTGCAGGACCGGGTAGTAGAAGAGCGCCGAGGAGACCAGCTCCCTCTGTTTCGCCGACTTTTCCTTGAACTGCGTCATCCGGTTGAGGTCACCGTGGGAGGTGACCGCCGAGAGCAGCCAGGTCAGCTCGGTGTGCTCTTGCACATCGGACTGGCGGAAGAGGATGCAGCGGCTCGGGTCGAGCCCGGCGGCGAGCAGGATCGCGGTCGTGTCGTGGACCCGCTGGCGCAGCTCGGCCGGGTCATAGGGGACCGAGATCGCGTGCAGGTCGACGATGCAGAAGATCGCCGGGTCGCCCCGGTCCTGGCCCTCCACGTATTGCTGAATCGCCCCGATGTAGTTGCCGAGGTGCTTGCGCCCGGTCGGCTGGATTCCGGAAAAGATGATCACCCTGAGAACCCTATGCGCGTCCCGGCTCGAGCGCCGCGTCGGTGTCGCCCTTGTCGCAATCGGTGGAATGACCGCACTCGCCGGCCTGGGCGGTGCCCCTGCTGGCGACGGCCCCGACCCGCCGTTTCGGGTTCTCGATCCCGAAGCCGGCGACGATGCCGCCGAGGATCATCAGCACCCCGGCGATCCCGATGCCGAGGTGGAAGGAGGAGGTCGAAGCGTCGTCGGCGGCGGCGACGATCCGGTCGGCCTCGTCGGCGGCGAGATCACCGGTCGCCGGGACCGCCAGCGGCTTTTCCTTGGCGTCGGCGACCTTGCCGACCGCCTGGTTGGAGAGCGGCGCCGATCCGAGCTCGTCGTCGAGGGCGCTGCCGAAGTGGGCGGAGATCACGGCGCCGAGGATCGCGATCGCGAGCAGCCCGGCGACCCTCGAGACGCCGTTGTTGACGCCAGAGGCGATCCCGACGTGGTGTTCGTCGACGGAGTCGAGGACGGTCGCGGTGAGCGGCGCGACCGTCGCCGAGAGGCCGACGCCGAAGATCAGCAGGCCGGGTAGGACGTCGGTGACGTAATTGGGGTCCGAGCCGATCCGCAGCAACAGGAGCAGGCCGATGCCGCCGACGATCGGGCCGGCGGTCATCGGCAGGCGGGGGCCGGTACCGGAGGCGACCTTGCCGAAGCGCGGCGAGAGGATGAACATGATCACCGAGATCGGGGTGGTCGCCAGGCCGGCCTCGAGCGGCGTGTAGCCGGCGACCTGCTGGAGGAACAGGCCGACGAAGAAGAGCCCGCCGATCAGGCCCGCATAGGCGGAAAGGGTGGTCAGGTTGGCGATCGAGAAGTTGCGGATGCGGAACAGCCCGAGCGGCAGAAGCGGGTGCCGGGCGTAGGCCTCGCGGACGATGAAGAGGCCGAAGCTGACGATCCCGATGAGCATCGGCAGCCAGACCACCGGACTGCTCCAGCCGTTCGCCGGCTGCTCGATCAGGGCGAAGGTGGGGCCGCCGAGGCCGACGGCGGAGAGCAGGATGCCGAGGTAGTCGATGTCGAGGAAGGCGTCCTCGTCGCGGCTCTCCTCGACCGCTTTCAGGGTCAGCACCACGGTCGCGGCGATCAGCGGGATGTTGACCCAGAAGATCGCCCGCCAGGAGACCAGGCTGATCAGGGCGCCGCCGCCGGCCGGCCCGAGCACGGTGGCGATCCCGGTCCAAGCCGTCCAGGTGCCCACCGCTTTGCCGCGCGCCTCCCCCGAGAAGGTGGCGGCGACGATCGCCAGCGAGCCCGGAACCAGCAGGGCACCGGCGATCCCCTGCAGGCCGCGGGCGCCGATCAGGATCTCGGAGGTCGGGGCGATCGCGCAGAGCGCCGAGGTGACGCCGAAGGAGATCAGGCCCATGACGAAGATGCGGCGGCGGCCGAACTGGTCGCCGAGGCTGCCGCCGACCAAGAGCAGCGAGACCAGCGCCAGCGTGTAGGCCTCGACGACCCACTGCTGGCCGGCGAGGCCGACGTCGAGGCCGTCGCTGATCGCCGGCAGGGCGACGTTGACGACGGTGCCGTCGAGGAAGACGACGGTCGAGCCGAGGATCGTCGCGATCAGTGTCAGGCGCTGCTGGCGGGACACGAGGGCGAGTCTACGGCCAGGCCGGGACCGGCTCCACGCAAGAACCGACCCGTCCGGCCGCGGCGGCAGGACAGGCCGGTGAGGGGCTGGAACAATCGGGTACGTGATTGCCGATGGCTAGAGCAATATGGAGTGGATCGATCAGCTTCGGGCTCCTCAACGTGCCCGTGAAGCTCTACAGCGCGACCGCGCGCCGGGGAATCTCCCTGCGGGAGATCCGCGAGTCCGACGGCGCCCGGATCCGGCATCGCCGCGTCGCCGAAGGGACCGACGAGGAGGTCCCCTACGAGAAGATCCAGAAAGCCTTCGAGATCACCTCGGGCAACTACGTGCCGATCAGCAAGGACGAGCTGGCCGCGATGGCCCCGAAGAAGTCCCGGGCGATCGAAGTCCAGGACTTCGTCGACCTCGGCGAGATCGACCCGATCTACTTCGACAGCCCCTATTACCTGGGGCCCGCCGACGGCGCCGAGAAAGCGTATTCGCTGCTGGCGAGCGCGATGGAGGCCTCCGGCAAGGTGGCGATCTCCCGCTTCGTCTTCCGCAACAAGGAGCACCTGGCCGCCCTGCGCACCGAGGGCGGCGTGCTGACCCTGACCACGATGCGCTTCGCCGACGAAGTTGTCCCCGCCTCCGAGCTCGACGACGTCCTGCCGGCCGAGAAGCCCAAGGTGGCGAAAAAAGAGGTCGAGATGGCGGAGAAGCTGATCGAGTCGCTGACCAGCGAGTTCGACCCGAGCGCCTACCGCGATGAGTACCGCGAGGAACTGATGGCGCTGATCGAACGCAAGGCCGAAGGCAAGGAGATCGTCGCCTCGACCGAGTCCGAGCCCGAGGCTACGAAGGCGCCGGACCTGATGGCGGCGCTCGAGGAGAGCATCGCCGCGGTGAAAGGCAAGCCGGCCAAGTCTGCGAGCAAGGCGAAGAAAGCGCCGGCAAAGGCGAAAGCGAAGGCGAAAGCGAAAAAACCCCGCAAAGCGCCGAAAAAGGCCGCCGCCAAAAAACGCTCCAAAGCGAAATCCGCCAAGTAGCGTCCGGTGGGCACTGACCGCCAGGTCGAGGTCGATGGGCGTGAGCTGAAGCTCACCAACCTCGACAAGATTCTCTACCCGAAGGCGGAGTTCACCAAGGGCGAGGTCGTCGACTACTACGCCAAGGTCGGGCCGACGATGGTGCCCCACCTCAACGGCCGCGCCGTCACCCTGCGCCGCTTCCCCGAAGGCGTCGAAGACCTCGACTCCGCCTTCTTCGAGAAGCGCTGCCCCAAACACCGGCCCAAATGGGTCAAGACCGCCAAGGTCAGGGCCGGCCCCAACGCCGGCGACATCGACTTCTGTGTCTGCGACAGCCTGCCGACGCTGATCTGGATGGCGCAACTGGCGGCGATCGAGCTTCACCCCTCGCTCTCCAAGTCACGGGCGCCGAACCGGCCGACTGTGCTCGCCTTCGACCTCGACCCGGGCCCGCCCGCAGACGTGGTCGACTGCTGCCGGATCGCCGTCCGGCTGCGCGACCTCTTCGCCCACTTCGGGCTCGAGTCGTTTCCCAAGACCTCCGGCTCGAAGGGCATGCAGGTCTACGTCCCGCTCAACGTCAAGACCTCCTACGAGGAGACGAAACCGCTAGCCAAAGCCATAGCCCAGCTGCTCGAAAAGCAGACCCCGGACGAGGTCGTCTCGAAAATGAAAAAGGTCGAACGCGAGGGCAAGGTGATGGTCGACTGGTCGCAGAACCACCGCAGCAAAACGACCGTCGCCGTCTACAGCATGCGGGCCCGCGAACGACCGACGGTCTCCACCCCGATCACCTGGGACGAGGTCGAGAGCACCGTGAAGAGCGGCCGGGCCGCGGACCTGGTTTTCGAAGCAGCCGACGTCCTCGGGCGGATCGAGAAGCACGGTGACCTCTTCGCCCCCGTGCTCGAGCTCGAACAGCAGCTCCCCGAGCTTTAGGCGCTCAGCGCGGGTCGCGCCACATCTGGGCGACGCTGGGGCCGTCTTCGCCGAGCTCGAAGGAGCCGATCCGGCGGAAGCCCTGGGCTTCGTAGCGGGCATCGTTGGCGGGGTTGGTCGACTCGAGGAAAGCGGGGGTGCCCTCGGCGTCGATCGCCCGCAGGTTCTCGGCGAGCAGGCCCATTCCCAGGCCGTTGCCGCGGTGCTCGGGATGGGTTGCGAGCAGGCTGAGGTAGTGGTGCGGCTCGCCTTCGGGGTGGGAGGCGTCGAAGCGCTCCATCGTGTCGAGCACGCGCCCGGCCGAGTCCCCCAGCATCTCCTCGATCATCGAGTGGACCCGCGCGTCGCGCTCGGGCGAGAGCTCGGGCTCCCCGGGAGGGACCCAGAGCGCCGCCGAGGCGCAGCCCTCGGCGATCCAGGCCGAACCGCGCCCGAGCCCTTCCTCGAGGAGTTGGCCCCAGACCGCCCGGTGCTGCTCGAGCCGCCGCTCCGGGTCGGGAAAGGCCCAGCCCCAGACGGGATCGTCGTAGAAGGCCAGGGCCATCGTCTCCGACAGCGCCGGCAGGTCCGCGGTCGTCGCGACGACGGCCTTCACTCGAACGACTGGCGCACCACGGGCCTGCGGGTCGCCTTGACCTCGTCGAGGCGCCGCACCGGGGTCGTGTAGGGCGCCTGCCTGGCCTTCTCGGGGTCGGTCTCGGCCTCGGCGAGGATCTTCTCGATCGCCTCGGCGAAGGAGTCGAGGCTCTCCTTGGTCTCGGTCTCGGTCGGCTCGATCATCAGCGCCTCCTCGACCAGGAGCGGGAAGTAGACGGTCGGCGGGTGGAAGCCGAAATCGAGAAGGCGCTTGGCGAGGTCGAGGGTGGCGATCCCGAGCTCCTTCTTCATCGGCTTGCCGGAGAGGACGAACTCGTGCATGCAGTGGCGGTCGAAGGCGACCGGCAGGCGCTCGCCGGCGCGGCCCTCGGCGAGGCGCGCCTTCAGGTAGTTCGCGTTGAGGACGGCGGTCTCGGAGGCCTCGGCGAGGCCGTCGGCCCCGAGGCTGAGGATGTAGGCGTAGGAGCGCACGAAGACACCGAAGTTGCCCTGGAACCCGCGCAGGCGGCCGATCGAGCGGGGCCGGTCGAAGTCGAGGTCGAAGCTCGGCCCGCCGCCGTTATCGCTCTCGCGGCGGATCACCTGCGGTCGCGGCAGGAAGGGCTCGATCCGGTCGGAGACGGCGATCGGCCCGGCACCGGGGCCACCGCCGCCGTGGGGCTGGCTGAAGGACTTGTGGAGGTTGACGTGGACGATGTCGAAGCCCATGTCGCCCGGCCGCGACTGGCCCATCACGGCGTTGAGGTTGGCGCCGTCGTAGTAGAGGGTGCCGCCGGCCTCGTGGATCAGCGAGGCGATCTCGGCGATGTTCTCGTCGAAGAGGCCGAGCGTGTTCGGATTGGTCAGCATCAGGCAGGCGACGTCGTCGGGATCGGCGGCGATCTTCTCCCGCAGGTCGTCCATCTCGACCCCGCCGTCCTCGTTGGTCGCGACCTTGACCACCTCGAAGCCGGCCATGGTCACCGAGGCGGGGTTCGTCCCGTGCGAGGTGTCGGGCGCCAGCACCTTGGTCCGGGTTTCGCCGCGGTCGGCGTGGTAGGCGCGGGTCAGCAGCAGTCCGGCGAGCTCGCCGTGGGAGCCGGCCGAGGGCTGCAGGCTCACGTGTGGCAGGCCGCAGATCTCGCTCAACGACCCCTGCAGGAGCCACATCAGCTCGAGCGCGCCCTGGGCGCGCTTCGGGTCCTGTGCAGGGTGCAGGCGGGCGTGCCCGGGCAGCGCCGCGACCCGCTCGTTGAGCCGCGGGTTGTGCTTCATCGTGCAGGAGCCGAGCGGGTAGAAGCCGCTGTCGAGGTCGAAGTTGCGCCGCGAGAGCCGGTTGTAGTGGCGGACGATCTCGGGCTCGGCGACCTCGGGCAGGCGCGGCGGCTCGTCGCGCAGCAGATTCGACGGGATCAGCTCCTCGAGTGGCGGCTCGGGGACTTCGGCGTCGGGAAGGACCGCGGCGCGGCGGCCCTCCTTCGAGCGCTCGTAGATCGTCAGAACCTGTTCGTCCTGCTGATTCACGCGACCCCCTGCGGCGCTTTACTCGTCTGCGGGCCGACTAAATCGCCGCGCACCGAGGAGATGGCTGACGAAAGTGTGTCGGCGAGATCGTCGATCTGCGCCTTGGTGCGGCGCTCGGTGATCGCGACCAGGAGGCCGTCCTCGTACTCGGGGTAGTCGCGCCCGAGCGGGTAGCCGGCGGCGATCCCGCGGTCGGCGCAGAGCTCGAGCACGCGGTCGACCGGCGCGTCGAGCCGGACCGCGAACTCGCGCGCGACCGGCGCCTCGTGAAGGAGCTCGACTCCCTCCACCGCAGCGAGACGCGTGCGCGCATATGCGGTGCGCCGCACGAGCAGCTCGCCGAGCTCGCGAAAGCCCTCGCGGCCGAGCCAGGCAAGGTGGATCATCGACGCCAGCGCGTTCAGCGCCTGCGCCGTGCAGATGTTGTTGGTCGCTTTCTCCCTGCGGATGTGCTGCTCGCGGGTCTGCAGCGCGAGGACGAAGCCCCGGCGCCCGTCGACGTCGTCGGTTTCGCCGGCGATCCGGCCCGGCATGCGGCGGATCTGCTCCTCGGTGGCGCAGAAGAACCCGACCGAGGGGCCGCCGTAGTCGAGCCGGTTGCCGAGCGGCTGGCCCTCGCCGAGGGCGATGTCGGCGCCGCACTCGCCAGGCGGCCGCAGCACGCCCAAGGTCATCGGGTCGACGGCGACGACGACCAGGGCGCCGTGCTCCTTGGCGGCCTTGGCCAGCGCCTCGACGTCCTCGACCGCGCCGAGGAAGTTCGGGTTCTGGAGGAAGACGGCGGCGGTCTCGCCGTCGACCGCCTCGGCCAGCGCCGCGGCGTCGGTGGCGCCGCCCTCGAGCCCGACTTCGACCAGCTCGGCGCCGTAGCCGACCGCGTAGGTGGCGAGCGTCTCCCGACTGTGCGGGTGGACCCCGCGGGAGACGACGAACTTGGTGCGCCCGGTGGCGCCCATCGCCAGGTAGCCGGCAGAGGCGACCGACGAGGGACCCTCGTAGAGGCCGGCGTTGGAGACCGGTAGGCCTGTCAACTCCGACATCGCCGTCTGGAACTCGAACATCGCCTGCAGGCCACCCTGGGAGATCTCGGGCTGGTAGGGCGTGTACGGGGTGAGGAACTCGGAGCGCTGGGTGATCGCGTCGACGATCGCCGGCACGTAGTGGTCATACATGCCCGCGCCGACGAAGCAGACCTCGCTCTCGGCGTCGGCGTTGCGGGCCGCAAGCGCCGCCAGGCGCTCGTACACCTCGGCCTCGCTGAGGCCGGCGGGCAGGTCGAGCTCGCGGCCCAGGCGCAGCGGCGCCGGGACCTGCGCGAAGAGGTCGGCGGTCGAGTCGACCCCGATCGCCGCCAGCATCTCGGCCCGATCGGCGTCCGTCGCGGAGGTGTAACGGGTCACGGGCTACAGGCTACGTGAGCCGGTGGCCGGGCATTTCCCTAGCTGTCGAGCAAATTGCGGTAATCCGCGGCGCTCATCAGCTGCTCAGCCTCACCCGCGTCGCTGAGCTTGACCTTGACCAGCCAGCCCTCGCCGTAGGGATCCTCGTTGATCTTCTCGGGCGCGTCGCCGAGCGTCTCGTTGACCTCGACGATCTCACCGGAGAGCGGCGCGATCACATCCGAGACGGCCTTCACCGACTCGACCTCCGTGTAGCTGGCGTCCTTGGCGATCGTGGTGCCGACCGCGGGCGGGTCGAAGAACACGACCTCGCCGAGGCTGTCCTGGGCGTACCAGGTGATTCCGAAGGTCGCCTGGTCGCCCTCGATGCGCGCCCAGTCGTGCTCGGCGTGGTAGATCAGCTCCTCTGGATAGCTCGCCTCGGCCAAGAGTCATCGCTCCTTTCGGTACAGGGGCTTGGAAGCTACCCGGGCCGGCCGTCGCTTGCCACGCACGTCGATCTCGACCTCGGTCCCGGGCTCGGCAAGGTCGGGCTGCAGGTAGGCCATCCCGATCCCGACCTCGAGCGAGGGCGAGAAGGTCCCCGAGGTGACTACGCCGACCTCCTCGTCGTCGTAGAGGACCGGGTTGCCCTGCCGCGGGATCCCCTGGCCCTCGAGTTTGAACGGCGCGAGCTTCTGCGCCGGCCCGTCGCGGCGGGCGGCGGCGATCGCGTCGGAGCCGACGAAGCCGGTCTCCTCCTTGCAGCACCAGCCGAGCCCGGCTTCGATCGGGTTGCGGTCCGGCGTCAAGTCGTTGCCGTGCAGGTGGAAGCAGACCTCGAGCCGCAGGGTGTCCCGGGCGCCGAGCCCGCAGGGGACGACGCCGGCGTCGAGCAGCTCGGCCCAGATCGGCGGGGCGACCTCGGGATCGAGCAGCAGCTCGACCCCGTCCTCGCCCGTGTAGCCGGTGCCGCAGACGAGCGCCGGGCGTCCGCCGATCCGGGCAACCGAGATCCGCATCCTCGGCGGCAACGCGATCCCCAGCGTCCGCTCGACCGTCGCCCTGGCGTGCGGGCCCTGCACGGCGAGCATGGCGTAGCGGTCGGCGACGTCGCGGACGGTCACGTCGAACTCGCGGCTCCAGCCGCCGAGCCAGGCGAGGTCCTGGTCGTGGTTGGCCGAGTTGGTGACGATCAGGTAGCGGTCGTCGCCGAGCCTGTAGGTGAAGAGATCGTCGAGGACGCCGCCGCCCTCGTCGCAGAGGCAGGAGTACTGGGCGCCGCCTATCTCGGCGATCTTGGCGACGTCGTTGGAGAGGACCCGCTGGAGGAAGGCGAGCGATCCCGGCCCCTCGACCTCGACCTCGCCCATGTGGGAGACGTCGAACATCCCGGCATGGGTCCGCACCGCCGTGTGCTCCTCGCGAATCCCCTCATAGAGCACCGGCATCTCCCAACCGGCGAACGGAACGATCTTCGCCCCGAGCTCGACATGCCGCTCGTAAAGAGGAGTGCGCTTGAGGGCCGTCTCGGTGCTCATCGATCTGAGCGTATTGGACGCCAATGGTCAGGCGCTGATGCCTCAACGAGCTTTCGGATTTCCCATGCGGCGGCGGCCGACCGAGCCGACGAGGGTCGCCTCGGCGGAGCCTCCCATCGGCACCGCGGAGTGTTTCTTGCCCCGAAGGGGCCGACTATTCCACCCGCCGCCGGCGGGTGGTGGGCTCCGACGAGGTGACCCTCGTCGGCTCCACCATCGTCAGTCTTTGAGAAAGCCGGGGACGTCGATGTCGTCGTCCGAGACCCGCAGTTTGCGGATGTCGGTGTCCTCCGCCGAGACCCGCGGGCGGCTCTCGTAGCGACGGCGGACGCGCTGGGGCGAACGGGCGAGGAGCTCGAAGCCCTCGAAGCCGGTGGCGATCACGGTGACGCGGATCTCATCGCGCATCGACTGGTCGACGACGGAGCCGAAGATGATGTTGGCGTTGTCGTCGGCCTCGGCCTGGACCAGCTGGGCGGCCTCGTTGACCTCGAAGAGGCCGAGGTCCTCGGGGCCGGTGATGTTGAGCAGCATCCCGGTCGCGCCTTTGATCGACTCCTCGATCAGCGGCGATGTGATCGCCGCCTTGGCGGCGTCGAGGGCGCGCGACTCGCCGGAGGCGGTGCCGACGCCCATCAGGGCCGAGCCGGCGTCGCGCATGATCGTGCGGACGTCGGCGAAGTCGAGGTTGATCAGTCCCGGGATCGTGATCAGGTCGGTGATGCCCTGCACGCCCTGGCGGAGGATGTCGTCGGCCTGACGGAATGCCTCGAGGACGCTGGTGCGACGCTCGACCGCCTGCAGCAGCTTCTCGTTGGGGACGATGATCAGGGTGTCGACGTTGTTGCGAAGTTTCTCGATCCCCTCGAGCGCCTGCTGCATCCGCCGTTTGCCCTCGAACTCGAAGGGCTTGGTGACGGCGCCCACCGTGAGCGCGCCGATCTCTTCCTTGGCGATCTCGGCGATGACCGGCGCCGAGCCGGTGCCGGTGCCGCCGCCCTCGCCGGCGGTGACGAAGACCATGTCGGCGCCCTTCAGCGCCTCCTTGATCTCATCGCGGCTCTCGGCCGCGGCGCCCGCGCCGACGTCAGGGTTGCCGCCGGCACCGAGGCCGCGGGTCAGCTCCTGGCCGATCGAAAGCTTGATGTCGGCGTCGCAGGCCTGAAGCGCCTGGGCGTCGGTGTTGACCGCGACGAACTCGACGCCGCGAATGCCGGCATCGATCATGCGGCTGACGGCGTTCGTTCCGCCGCCGCCGGCACCGACGACCTTGATCACCGCGAGGTATGTGGATTCCATCTCCCGATTTCTCCAAGTCCAGCCCTGGGGCCGGATATCTCCCAGTCCCGTGGGACCGGATTTGCCCAGCCCGGCAAGGGCTGGATTTGAGTTGAGCCTAAGTTCCGTCTGACGCTACAGCCATGCTAGAGGGTTCTAGCTTCCGGCATTACACCGGAATTTGCGCTGAACGTAAGGCATTGACACAACTCTGTCAAACGCCCGGGAGGCCTCTTGCAGCGGCCAATACTCGACCATTACTCGAGGGTTTGGCCATTCTAACTCTGAGGTCGAGGGTTTGGCAGGGCGTCGCCCGATGCCTCGGTTGGGGGCTCGAAAACGGCTCTGGAAAGGGGCTCGACCACAGGGCCGGCTCAAGCGCCGCAACCTTCTCCCGAGCCTTCGCCTGGAGCCGGGAGGGTGTGACCCGACCCTCCGGTCGACGGATGGCGGGGCGAGTGGAGGTCTACATAATCGAGCGCCGTGACCTGCGGGTCGGCGAGCAGCGCGACCGCCGAGGCCCACTTCTCGTCGGCCCGCGTCGCATCGCCGAAGCGCAGTTCGATCCCCGACCGCAGCTTCACGTCGACCCCGCTTTCGCCGTAGAAGCTGCCGGAGACACAGGGCCGGACCGGCGCCGGCGCGGCGCCGAGGACCCGTGCCTGTTCGAGCATGTGGCCGCTGAGCTTGCCGTTCTTCGGCGGCGCGGAGAGGGGAAGGCGGGGCAGCGTCCCGTCTTCGGGGGGTGCGTGTTCGGAGAGGATCCGGCCGTCGGCGGAGACCCCAACCGCCCCCTCGCCTTCGCCGATCGCCGAGGTCGGCAGTTCGATCGTGAGGGTCGGCTCGACGCTCGAATCGCTGAGCAGGAGGAAATAGACGGCGGCGAGCACGGCGAGCGCTCCGACGGCTGCCAGCAGCCAGCGCCTCACAGCTCCCAGCCCTCCGGCCGGCGGACGTCGCCGAGCGTCTGAACCTCGGGCTCGAGGACGATGCCGTCGAGCCGCTCGTGCACCCGCCGCCGCCCCTCGGCCATCAGCTCGAGGACGTCGGCGGTCGTCGCCTCACCCTCGTTCTCGACGAAGTTCGCGTGCTTCTTGGAGAAGCGGGCGCCGCCGACCCGCAGGCCGCGGCAGCCGGCGGCCTCGAGCAGCTGGCCCGCCGTCCTCCCCCCCGCCCGCTCGTCCTCGGGGTTCTTGAAGGTCGAGCCGAAGGTCTTGATTCCCGACGGCTGCGCCTCGCGGCGGCGCTCGCGCATCCCGGCGAGGGTCGCGCGAACGTCATCCGGATCGGCATGCTCGAGCCGGAAGCCGGCCCGGGCCACAACCTCACCGGGATCGAGGTTCGAGCTGCGGTAGGCGAAGCCGAGCGCCTCGGGCTCTCGCCGCTCGACCCCCGACGGCGTGCAGACGTCGACCCACTCGAGGACCTCGGCGAGCCGGCCGCCGTAGGCGTTCGCGTTCATACGGACGGCGCCGCCGGCAGTACCGGGGATGTTGATCCCGAACTCGAGGCCGGAGAGGCCCCAACCCGCGGCCTTCGCCGCGGCCGAGGGAAGGCGGGCGCCGCCGCCGCAGAGCAGACGATTGCCGTCGCGCTCGATCGAGGCGAGCTCGCCGTCGAGCTTCAAGGCCAGCCCGCGAAAGCCGTCGTCGGCGACCAGGAGGTTGGAGCCCGAGCCGATCACCCCCAGCTCGATGCCCTCCTCCTTTGCCCAGGCGAGGAGCACCAGAAGCTGACCCTCGTCGCGCGGCCGCGCGAACCAGTCGGCGGGCCCGCCAGTGCGCACCGTGGTCAGCCGGGCGAGGGGGTAGTCGCGCTCGAGACCCTCGGGCGTGCTCACCCTCCGCCCTCCCCGACGAGCGCCTCGGCGACCGTGAAGACGTCACCCGCGCCGACCGTGACCAGCAACCGGTCCGGTCCCGCCCGCCGCTCGAGCGCCGCACGGGCGTTCTCGAGGCCGGGCGCCCAGACGACCGCGCGGCCGCCCATCCGATCGGCGGCGGCGCGTGCGACGAGCAGCCCGTCGACCCCGGCGAGCTCGCCGACCGGCTCCTCGCGGGCCGGGTAGACGTCGAGGACGACCGCTTCGTCGGCCAGCGCCAACGCCTCGCCGAAACCGTCGGCGAAGGCCTTCGTCCGCGAGTAGAGGTGCGGCTGAAAGGCGACGACGAGTCGGTCGGGCCCGAGGTCCCGGAGCGCGGTCAGCGCCGCCCTCACCTCGGTCGGATGGTGGGCGTAGTCGTCGTAGACGCGGGCGCCGCGGCACTCTCCCTTCAGCTCCAGCCGTCGGCGCACACCGGGAAACCCGGCGAGGGCGGCGGCGGCGGCCCCGACGTCCTCTCCGGCGAGCTCGACCGCGGCGAGCGCGGCGCGGGCGTTGAGAAGGTTGTGGCGACCCGGGACCTCGAGCGGGAGCCGCGACGGGCCGGGGCCGTCGGCATCGAAGCTCGCGAGCCGCGCTCCCGCGGCGAAGCGGTCGAAGGCCTCTCGCAGCTCGGCGACCGATCCCCAGCGCGCGTGGTGGTCCATCTCGACGTTGGTGATCACCGCGATCTCGGGCTTCAGCTCGAGAAAGCTGGCATCGCTCTCGTCGGCCTCGGCGACGACCCACTCCCCCGCGCCCCAACCGGCGTTGGCGGCGCCACCGTCCTCGCCGACGCCAGGCACCTCGCCGCCGACGAAAAAAGCGGGGTCGGCGCCGATCGAGCGCAGCGCCCAGACCAGCATCGCCGTCGTCGTCGTCTTCCCGTGGGTGCCGGCAACCGCGATCAGCCGCTTCTCTGCGCAGAGCTCGGCCAGCAGCCCGCCGCGGTGCACCACCTCGAGCCCTCGCTCCCGGGCGGCCGCCAGCTCCGGGTTGTCCTCGCCGATCGCGGTCGAGACGACGACGCGGGCGCCCTCGGGCAGGTTGGCGGCGTCGTGGCCGATGGCAGGCTCGAGGCCGGCGGAGCGCAGCCGCTCCATATAGGAGGACTCGCTGCGGTCGCTCCCGGTCACGGTCGCACCCAGCCGCGCGCAGACCAGCGCCAGCCCGCTCATCCCGGCGCCCCCGATGCCGATGAAGTGCAGCCGCCTGCCGCTCCAGTCCCCGGAGCTCACCAGCTCTCTTCCTCCTGAGCCGGGGCCCCGGCCGCCCTCAGCACCTCCTGGGCGACGCGCCAGGCCGCGTCGGGCCGGGCCAGGGACGCTGACGCGGCTGCCATCGCCGCGAGCCGCGAGCCGTCGCCGAGGACGCCGCCTACCTCGGCACCGAGGCGCTGGGCGTCGAGGTCGGCATCGTCGATCGAAAGGGCGGCGCCGGCATCGACCATCCAGGCGGCGTTGGCGCGCTGGTGGTCGCCGGTCGCGTGCGGGTACGGAACGAGGATCGCCGGCCTGCCGACCGCAGCGACCTCGAAGATCGAGCCGCCGGAACGGGCGAGGACGAGGTCGCAGGCCGCCAGGCAGTCGCCGAGATCGGGCTCGTACTCGAGCAGCGTGTAGCGCTCCTTATATGGAGCGCCGTCGAGCCGCTCGCGCAGTTCGGAGAAGTCGCGCCGGCCGGCGAGATGGACGACGTGGAAATCTCGCCCCTCGCGCTCGGCGAAGGCCTCGATCGCGCTGACGTTGATCGACCGCGCCCCCTGGCTGCCGCCCATGACAAGCAGGCAGAGGTCGGCCGCGGCGACGCCGTAGCGCTCGCGGGCGGCGCCTCGGTCGGCGGCCAGGACCGCCGAGGGGACCGGCCGCCCGGTGACCAGGTAACGGTCCTCCTCCCTGCCCTCGATCGGGAAGGCGAGGCAGACCCGCTCGGCACGGCCGGCGAGCAGCCGGTTGGCGAGGCCCAGGTGGCTGTCGGCCTCGGTCAGCACCAATGGAGTCCCGGAGCGCACCGCGGCCAGGCCGGCGGGGCCGGCGGCGAACCCGCCTCCGCCGAGGACGACGTCGGCCTGGCGGGCCCGGATCGCCTTGCGCGCCGCGCCGACCGCGCCACCGGCCTCGAAAGCTGCCCGCGCCGCGCGCAGGGGATTGCGGCGGTCGATGCCGCGGACCTTGATGAAGTCGATCTCGAACCCGGCGGCGGGAACCAGCTCCGCCTCGATCCGCTCGCGGGTTCCCAGGAAGGACACCCGGGCGCCGCTAGCCCGAAGCTCGTCGGCGACCGCCATGGCGGGCACCACGTGACCCGCGGTTCCCCCCGCTGCCACCACCACTCTTACGTCGTTTGGCACTGCTCGTTCGACTCCTTCCGCGGGCGGGAGCCCGCCCGCCCTCGACGACCCGCAGTTTGCCAGCGCCGGCGGTCCCCCCGCGTGCCACGTTGAGGATCAGGCCGACCGCGAACAGGGTCGCGAAGAGGCTGCTGTTGCCGTAGGAGACAAAGGGCAACGGAACGCCGGTCAGCGGCGCCAGGCCCATCACCGCGAAGAGGTTGATCGCCGCCTGCACCAGGATCAGCGAGGTGAGGCCGGAGACGAGGATCTTGCTGTAGACGTCCTTGGCTTTCTTGGCGACCTGGAGGCCGGCGTAGCCGAGCATCGAAAAGAGGCCGACGACGCCGACGATGCCGACCATCCCGAGCTCCTCTCCGATCACCGCGGAGATCATGTCGGTGTGCGCCTCGGGCAGGTAGAAGGCCTTCTGGACGCCGTTGCCGATACCGACGCCGAAGAGGCCGCCCGAGCCGAGCGCGATCTTCGCCTGGGCCGCCTGGAAGCCGGCGCCGCTGGCGTCAGCCCCCGGATTGAGGAAGCCGGTGAGGCGCGCCATGCGGTACGGCTCGACCACGGTCAAAAGCAGGGCGAGGCCGGCGAGGACGGCGCCGATCAGGGCGAGGTCGCGGATCCGGGCCCCGGCGGCGACCAGGGTGGCGGCGGCGGCGAAGGTGACGACGAGGGCGGTGCCGAGGTCGGGCTCGATCACGATCAACAGCGCGGCGGCGCCGACCACGAGCAGGAACGGCATCAGCCCCTCGATCGATTTGACCCGCTTCGGCTTCTCGGCAAGCAGGTTGGCCGCGTAGAGGACGAGGGCGACCTTGGCGATCTCCGAGGGCTGGATCTGGAGAAAGCCCGAGCCGATCCAACGACTCGAGCCGTTGACCGAAGTGCCGGCACCGAGAACGACGACGAGCAGGAAGAAGGAGGCGATCAGCAGCGGCCCGGTCAGGCGGCGGATGGTTTTCAGGTCGTAGCGGGCGACCAAATGCATGAGGAAGAGGCCGATGACGCCGAAGAGCACCGTTCGCTTCAGGTAGTAGGCGGAGTCGGAGAGCCCGCCGTCGCTGAGGACTTTGGTGGTCGAGCTGGCCGAGAAGACCATCACCGCGCCGAGCGCGAGCAGGCAGAGCGTCGCGGTGAGCAGCATGTTGTACTCGGTCGGCATCGCGATTTTGCGCGCCCGCTTCTTCGGTTTCGCGCGTTTCCCCGTCCCTTTCGCCACAGGCTTCTTCTTGCGCGGCGTTTTTCTCGTCCCTGAGGCCACTAAACCGCCGCGCTTTCGACGATCTGGCGGAAGCGCTCACCACGCGCTTCGAAGTTCTCGAAGGCGTCGAAGCTGGCGCAGGCCGGCGAGAGCAGGACAACCTGGCCGGGCTTGGCGGCGTCGGCGGCGCGGGCCACCGCGTCCTCCAGGTCGTCGCAGCGGTGCAGCGGAACGCCGCCCTCGACCGCCGGGGCGAGCGCCTCGGCCATGCGGCTCGTCGTCGCCCCGATCAGGTAGGCGCCGGCGGCGCGCTCGACCAGGGGCTCGACCAGGGGCGCGAAGTCCTCGTCCTTATCGCTGCCGCCGAGGATCGTGTGGACGCCGTCCTCGAAGGCGCGCAGACCGACGATCGCCGAGGTGACGTTGGTCGCCTTCGAGTCGTTGACGAAGCGAACCCCGTCGATCTCGGCGACCAGCTCGAGCCGGTGCGGGACCCCGGCGAAGGTGCGCAGCCCCTCGCGAACCGCGTCCCTGTCCAGTCCCATGGTGAGGGCAGCGGCAGCCGCGGCCATCGCGTTGGCGACGTTGTGCTCGCCGAACAGGCCCAGCTCGTCCGCGCGCAGCAGCGGCTCGCCGTCGTAGAAGATCGTCCCTTCGGCGAACGCGACCTCGCAGTCGGGCCCGGTGCCGACCCCGAAGGAGACTCGGCGGGCGCAACCGCCGAGGTCGACGCCCGCCAGCTCCGGCTCATCGGCGTTGTAGACGGCGACGTCGTCGTTTCCCTGGTTGGCGAAGATCCGCAGCTTCGCCGCCAGGTAGGACTCGAGGTCGTGGTGGCGGTCGAGGTGGTCAGGCGCGAGGTTGAGGAAGACCGCGCACTCCGGAGCGAAGTAGTCGCTGTCCTCGAGCTGGAAGCTGGAGGCCTCGCAGATCACCGTCGCCGCCGGGTCGAGCCCTTCCTCGGCGAGGGTCGAGAGCGGAGTGCCGACGTTGCCGGCGACCGCGGCCGGCTCGGCGGCGCTCTCGTAGATGTGGCCGAGCAGCTCGACCGTGGTCGTCTTGCCGTTGGTTCCGGTGACCGCGATGAAGCGGTTGGGCAGCGCCCTCCAGGCGAGCTCGAGCTCGCCGACGACGTCGATGCCCCGCTCGAGGGCGGCCGCGATCACAGGCGCCTCCCGGGGAACTCCCGGGCTCTTGACGACGGTTCGCGTCCCCTCTAGCAAGGCCAATCCATCCGTATCCAGGACGGCTTCGACGCCGATACCCCGAAGCCCTGCTGCGGAGGCCGGATGTCCCGAATCGACACCCCGGACCTGCTCACCCCTGCTGAGGAGCAGGCGGGCCGCGGCGACGCCCGAACGGGCCAGGCCGACGACCAAAAACGGCCCGTCGGGCATCGGCGGGCGCAATCTCAGGCGGGGCGGCGTGCTCACTCGGATACCTTCGATCCGAACCCCCGTGGACCTACCTCAGGAGACCGAGCAGGGAAAGGCGCTTTTCCACGAGCTGCTCTGGGTCCATGGCGCGATCCGGCGCGACCTGGACACGGTCGAGCGGCTCGCCGTCGAGCTGGGAGACGGGCTGCCCGCCGAACAGGCCCGGTCGGAGGTCGAGAAGCTGCGCGCCGACGGCCCGCTCTGGCAGCTGAAGGTCAACTGCCTGCGCTACTGCCGCTTCGTCCACATGCACCACAACGCCGAGGACTCGCTCTTCTTCCCCCGCCTGCGCGAGGCCAACCCCGCCCTCGCCCCCGTGGTCGACAAGCTCGAAGCCGATCACCGCACGGTCTCCGACCTGCTCGACGAGGTCGAAGCCGGGGCGGCGGAGCTGACCGACGGCGACGACGCGACCCGGCCGCGCCTGGTCAACGCCCTCGAGTCCCTCGCCGCCGAGCTGCTCGCCCACCTCGACTACGAGGAGCTCGAAGCAGGGCCGACGATCCGCGGCCTCGACCGACACCCGTTCGCCTAGGGCGCACCACGACTCGCCCGGAGCGCAAAGGGCCCATCACCGCAATCTCAACCGAGAGGTCGAGTGCGTAGGACCAGGGGGCGGGGTGCCCCCCTCCCACGCTTACCGCCCGATGCTCTGCTGGTACAGCGTGAAGCCGATGCCGGAGCAGACGGCGGCGATGATCCAGAAGCGCAGCATGATCTTGGTCTCCGACCAGGCCATCATCTCGAAGTGGTGGTGGAGCGGCGCCATCAGCAGGACGCGGCGGCGGAAGGTCTTGAAGGAGAAGACCTGGATCGCGACCGAGAGTGCCTCGATCACGAAGATGCCGCCGATGATGATCAGCAGGACCTCGGTCTGGGTCATCACCGCGAGGGCGCCGATCGCGCCTCCCAGCCCCAGGGACCCGGTGTCGCCCATGAAGATCGAGGCCGGGAAGGCGTTGTACCAGAGGAATCCGATGCAGGCACCGACCAGGCAGGCGGATAGGAGCGCCAGGTTCTGCTGCTCGTTGGTGACGAACGAGATCGCCGTGTAGGCGAGCAGGACGATCGCGCACGAGCCCGCCGCGAGGCCATCGAGGCCATCGGTGAGATTGACCCCGTTCGAGGTGCCGGCGATCACGAAGAAGACGAGCACGAAGTAGAGGACGGGTCCGAGGTCGATGCTGGCGTCGCCGATCCGGAAGTAGAGGATCGGCTCGAGCCCGACCGAGTGGCGGGCCACCCACCAGAGGCCGAACGCGAGGAAGACCTGGGCGAGGATCTTCCATCGCGCCGAGAGGCCGAGCGAGCGCCGTTTGACGATCTTGATGAAGTCGTCGGCGAAGCCCAGCGCCGCGCATCCCATCGCGACGCCGAAAACCGCCATGCTCTGCGCGTCGCGGTCGGAGAGGACCAGGTAGGGGACGCAGATCGAGGCGAAGATGATCAGGCCGCCCATGGTCGGCGTGCCGGCCTTGGTGTGGTGGCCCTGCGGGCCCTCCTCGCGGATGTGCTGCCCGAACTCTCGGACGCGCAGGTACTCGATGAACTTCGGGCCGAGGAAGATGCAGATCAGCATCGCCGCCATCCCGGCGATCAGCACCTCTCCCATCAGTGGCTCCTTGGCGTCTTCATGGTCATCCGAGGGCCCGCGCCAGGCGGGAGCGAGGCATGTTCGCAGCGCCGTCGGCCATCAGCGGCGCAGCTCCTCGCGGGCGACCTCGCGGTCGTCGAAAGGGATCTTTCGGCCGTCCTCGAGCTCCTGTCCCTGCTCGTGGCCCTTGCCGGCGATGACGACGCTGTCGCCCGGCCGAGCGCGCTCGAAGGCAAGGGCGATCGCCGCTCTGCGATCGGCCTCGACGATCACCGACTCACGGCCCTCGACGCCGGCGAGGATCTCGCCGATGATCGCGCCGGGGTCCTCGGAGCGCGGGTTGTCCGAGGTGACGATCGCCAGGTCGGAGCCCTGCGCGGCGGCCCTGCCCATCTTCGGACGCTTGTCGCGATCGCGGTCGCCGCCGGCGCCGAACACCGTGATCACCCGGCCCTCGGTCAGCCGACGCGCCGCGCGCAGGATGTTCTCGAGCGAGTCGGGAGTGTGGGCGTAGTCGACGAGGACGGCGAAGCCCTGGCCCTCGTCGATCGGCTCGAAGCGCCCGGGAACCGAGACCGCCGAGGAGAGCGCCCGGCCGGCGGCGGTCGGCGTCACTTCCATCGCCACCGCGGCGGCGAAGGCACCGAGCGCGTTGGCGACGTTGAAATGGCCGGGGAGCGGAGAGTGCACCTGGGTGCTGCCGGCCGGGTGGACGACCGTGAAGCCGGTCCCGGCGCCGCCGTGCTCGACCCGCTCGGCGCGGTAGTCGGCCTCGGCGCCTTCGGCCGAGAAGGTGACGCACTTGAATTCCTCCGCCAGGCGCCGCCCGTAGGGGTCGTCGACGTTGACCACCGCCGTCCCGGGATGCCGCTCGAAGAGCATCCGCTTGGCGAGGAAGTAGTCCTCCATGTCGGCGTGGAAGTCGAGGTGGTCCTGGGTCAGGTTGGTGAAGAGGGCGAGCTCGAAACGGATCGCGTCGGCCCGGTGCAGCACCAGGGCGTGCGAGGAGACCTCCATCACGCAGGCACGATCGCCGCCTTCGAGCATCTGCCGGAAGGTGCGCTGCAGGTCGATTGCCTCGGGCGTGGTCCGCTCGACTTCCTGCTCGACCGCGCCGACCACCTGCTTGACCGTGCCGAGCAGCCCCGACTGGACCGCCGACGCTTCGAGGATCTGGTGCAGGAGGAAGGCGGTGGTCGTCTTGCCGTTGGTGCCGGTGATCCCGGCGACCCGAAGCTCGGCGGTCGGGTCCCCCCAGAGGCGCGCTGCCAGCGGCGCCATCGACGCCCGCGCGTCGGCGACGAGGACCTGGGGAACGTCAAGCCCCAGCTCGCGCTCGACGACCAGGGCCGGTGCCCCGGCCTCAACCGCCGCGGGGGCGAAGTCGTGGCCATCGGCCCGCTCACCCGGCACACAGAAGAAGAGGGTCCCCGGCCGCACCCGGCGGTTGTCGTAGGCGAGCGCGCTTATCTCGATCGCGTCGAGCTCGCCGCTCGTCCCCACGACCTCCTCGCCCGCGATCAGGTCGGCAAGCTTCACGGGGCGATTCTAGGTCGCCGCCCCACGCCCGGCCTATTCAGGCGCGATGCCCAGGTAGGGAAGCGCGAATTCGGCGATCTTCCCGAAGGCCGGCGCGGCGACCGAGCCGCCGTAGATGTCGCCTTGGGGCTGGTCGACGATCACGGCGACGAGAAGCTGGGGGTCCTGCGCGGGCGCGAAGCCGATGAACGAGGCGACGAATTTGGTCTCCGAGTAGGTGCCGTTTTCGGCGACCTGCGCGGTTCCGGTCTTGCCGGCGAGGGTGTAGCCGGGGACGCTGACCTCCGAGGCGGTACCGCCGGGGGCGAGCACGCCCTCGAGCATCGTCCGCACCTGATCGGCGACCGAGGCGTCGATGACCCGGTGGCCCTTCGGCTCGTGCACCGGTTCGCCGTCGACCTTCTCGACCAGCTGCGGCGGGCGCAGGGTTCCGCCGTTGGCGATCGCGGTGTAGCCCTGGACCATCTGGATCGGCGTCACCGAAATTCCCTGGCCGATCGGCAGGTTGCCCATCGTCGAGCCCGAGTATTCGTCGAGCGCGGGAACGATCCCCTGCTCCTCGGCCGGGTACTGGACGCCGGTCGGGCGGCCGAAGCCGAAACGGTTGATCCATTTGCTGAATTTGTCGGCGCCGAGACCGAGCCCGATCGTTACCGCGCCGACGTTGGAGGACTGGGCGAGGATCTGGGCGGTGGTCATCGTCTCGGTCGGCCGTGCCTCGGCGTCTTCGATCGTCCGGTCGGCGACCTGGATCTGGGGCGGCAGCACGAACGAGGTTTCCGGAGTCACCTCTTTTTCCTCGAGCGCCGCCGAGACCGTGAACGCCTTGAAGGTCGAGCCGGGCTCGTAGGTGAGGCCGGTCGCCTGGTTGAGCAGCGACTCGTTGGTGGCGTCTTCGAGGTCGGAGGGGTCGACCGGCGGCCAGTTCGCCATCGCCAGGACCTGCGAGGAGCGCGGATCGACGACGATCGCGGTCGCGCCCTTGGGCGCGTAGGTTTCGCCGACTCCGGAGAGGACTTCTTCGGTCTTGGTCTGGATCGCCGGGTCGATGGTCAGCTGGATGTCACTTCCGTCCTCGGTTTCCTTGACGGTTTCCAGGCGGATCGGTTCGCCGAGCGCGTCGTTGACGATCCGCCGTTCGCCGTCGCTGCCCTCGAGGATCGAGTTCTCGCCTGCCTCGAGCCCGGTCAGGCCCTCGCCTTCGGAGCCGACCGCGCCGATCACCTGGCCGGCCATGTCCCCCTGCGGGTAGGCGCGGCGGCTGTCGGGCAGCTCGCCGATGCCGGCGAACTTCAGCCGTTCGATCCGCGCCGCCGTCGGTAGGTCGATCTTCTTGGCGACGTAGGAGAAGCCCGATTCTTCGGTCAGGGCTTCGAAGACCTCGGCGGGCTTCTCGTCGAGGATCTTCGCCAGTTTGTCCGCGACCAGCGTCGGTTTCTTCACCTGGTAGGGCGTCGCGTAGATCGTCGCCGCGTCTTCGGAGGAGGCGATCGCCTCGCCATGGCGGTCGAGGACCGCGCCGCGCAGGCCCGGCACCGTGACCGTCTCGGTCTGCTGGTAGGACGCTTCGGAGGCGAGCTGGGCGCCCTGCACCCCCTGCAGCCAGAACGCGCGGCAGACGATCACCAGGAAGCAGATGAGGAAACCGGCGAAGAGCAGCCCGATCCGGCGTTCGATAACGCGCATCTGGCTCTAGCCCGCGCCGGCTAGCCGTTCGGCTGCAACCGCGGCATCGTCGGAGCCCGCTTCGACCACGACCTGTTCGTCGACGTCCGCCATCGCCAGGCCGAGGCCGGCGGCTTCGTGCCTGACCCGGCCGGCGCCGGAGACCGCCGCCGCGCGGGTGGCGGTGATCGAGTTGTCTTTTTCCAGCGCCTGGATGTTCTCGTCGATGTGGCCGGCACCGGCGGCGATGCTGAGCGTGAAGACGTTGAGCGCGACGATCCCGACCAGAAGGACGCCGAGCACGCCGATCCAGGCGCGGCCGCGGGTCATCCGCACGACCAGCGAGGAGTCGGGCAGCTGCTTGACCCGGGCGGCGGTGCCCAGCGCGATCGGGATCAGCTGGCCGGTGTGGGGCCTGGCGGGAGCCGTGCGGCGCTTGGGGGCGGTGCGGGCGGGGGCAGCACTGCGACGTTTGGGCGCCGGGGAGCTCCGGCGTTTCGGTGCCGTGCGGGCCGGGGCGGCCGCGCCGGCCTTCGGCGCTTTGCGACGACTCGGAGCGGTGCGCTTGCCGGGCGCGGGCCGTGAGCGCGGCCGCTTCGTCGGCGCCCGCGGGGGCGCGGCGGCCGGGGCCGCGGCGGCCACGGCGGCGGGACGACGGGCGACGGTGGCGGCCTCCATCAGACCGCCTCCCCGATCTTGACCGCGGCGCGCAGGTGGGCGGAGCGCGAGCGCGGGTTCGCGACCACCTCGTCGGGTCCGGGGGCCACGCCGCGGCGGGTCAGAAGGTCGGCTTCGGGCTTGCGCCCGCAGGCGCAGACCGGCAGCTCGGGCGGGCAGATGCAGCCCTTGGCCCGCGCGGCGAGGAACTGCTTGACCCGCCGGTCCTCGAGCGAGTGGAAGGAGATTGCCGCGAGACGGCCGCCGATCGGCAGCATCCCCCAGGCGGTGGGCAGGGCATCCTCGATCGAGTCGAGCTCGCCGTTGACAGCGATCCGAATCGCCTGAAAGCTTCGCTTCGCCGGGTGACCGCCGCCGAAGCGGGCCTTGGCGGGCATCCCGGCCTTGATCGCGTCGACCAGCTCGGAGGTCGTGCTCAGCGGGCGGCGGCGGACGATCTCACGGGCGATTCCGCCGGCGAAGCGCTCCTCGCCGAAGCGGCGGAGGACCTGGGCGATCCGCGACTCGGGCCACTCGTTGACGAGGTCGGCGGCGCTGAACTCGGCGCGGGTGTCCATGCGCATGTCGAGCGGCGCGTCATATGAGTAGGAGAAGCCCCGCTCCCAGGCGTCAACCTGCATCGAGGACATTCCGAGGTCCATGTAGATCATCTCTGGGTGGACGCCTTCGCCACGCAGGGCCCGAAGCCCTTCCGCGAAGTCCGCGGCGATGAAGCGGGTCCGGCAGGGCGCCTCATCGGCGAAGCGGTCGAAACGCTCCTCGGCGGCGGGGTCGCGGTCGATGCAGATCATCGTTCCCTCGGCGCCGAGCGCCTCGGCGACACGGCGCGCATGGCCGCCACCGCCGAAGGTGCAGTCGACGGCCGTCTGGCCCGGCGCGGGCGCGATCAGCTCGATCAGCTCGGGTGCGAGGACTGGCTTGTGCTCGGTCATCATCAAGATGGTTGCGAGATCGGGTGCTCGGGTGAGGAGCGGTGGCTGATTGGGCAGCGCTGCCATGCCACTCATTCGCCCCCGCCGGTGCCGGCCGCGAGCCCCTCGGCGATTTCCGGAGCCGTCGCGTCGAGCTCCTCCTCCTGCTTCGCCCAGGCGTCGGCGTTCCAGATCTCGAGGTACTCGCCGGTGCCGACGACGACGCAGGGACCCGACAGCGAGGCGTGCTCGATCAGCGGCTTCGGCAGGCGGATCCGCCCGGCCGAGTCGAGCTTCTCGTCGAAGGAGCTGCCATGGAAGCGGCGCCGCAGGCTGCGGGCGTCCTTGCCGAAGGGGCTGTGGGGCGAAAGGAATCGATCGGAGAGCTGCTCGTACTCCTCGGTCGTGTGCAACCAGACACAGGGGTCGAAGCCCTTGGAGAGAACGACACCGTCAGAGAGGGCCGCGCGGAAGCGCGATGGAACCGTCAGGCGATCCTTGGAGTCGAGACTGTGCTCGTAGAGACCCCGAAATGCCATACCCCGTGGGTTCCTTTCTGCGGCTGGAAAGAGTTAGGACCGGGGTGATGTGGTGGGAGGAGCCTCACCACCCCGGTCCTTGGGCTTCAACTCGAGGGCCACAGTAACCCACTTCCCCCCACTTTGCAACACAGCCCGGACGGAACGCCCCAAACGCAAGATCGGTTGCATCGGGTAGGTTGCGGCGACGATGGGGAGCGCGGAGCAAGAGCCGGCGGAGCGGCCCGCCGAGGCGGCACCGGCGGCCGCCGTCGACGACGCCAACGACCTGCGCGGCTTTCACTTCAAGCGCTTGATGGGCAACCCGTGGACCTGGGGCATCGTCGGTTTCCTGATGGTCGCCGCCGGGGTCGGAGCGGCGATCGGGCTGAAGAACGCCGGCTATGGCGGGGCCGCCGCGGCGCTCGTCCTGGTGATCGGGATCGTCGTCGTCTTCGCGATCGCCGACGCCAGGGCAGCCGAGTCCTTCTTCGAGTCCTACGCCGGCTCGCGGGGCCTGAGCCTCGGCGGCCGCAGCCCGCTGCCGGCGGCGACCCCGCTACTGCGCAAGGGCGACAACCGCTATGCCGAGCGCACCCTCAGCGGCCCGTTGGGGGAAGGCGTCGACGGCGTCCTCGCCCTCTTCACCTATGAGGTGGAGTCGACCGGCACCGACGGCGAGACCGAGACCAACTACTACCACTACACCGTCGGCCTGACCCAGGTCCCCGAGTGCGTCCAGTTCCTCCCCGAGCTCTACTGCCAGCGCAAGTCCGGCCTGCGCTCACTGGAGAAGTTCGAGGACGTCTTCCGCCGATCCAAAGTCAGGGTCAAGCTGGAGAGCGAGAAGATCGACCAGAAGTACGAGATCTTCTCCGAGAAGAACGAGGACCAGAACCGGGTCCGCCAGCTCTTCTCCCCCACCTTCATCGTCTGGATGATGGACTCGGCGCCCGACAAGTTCGCCTTCGAGCTCGTCGATGGCTACCTCTGCTGCTTCGTCAACGGCCACGAGGAGAAGGCCGAACAGCTCGACGCGATGCGCGCCGCGACGACCTCGGTCGCCACCCGGTTGCGTGAGGAGGCGCTGGAGTAGCGAGGGGCGGCCGTCAAAGCGATGCCAAGCGGCCCCCGGACGCGGGAGGGAGGGCGCGAGATCGCCGGTCTCTATGAGCGCGCCCTCCCGGGAACGGAGGAGGCCGCGTTTTACCTGAAGCCCTGAAGCAGGACGTCGGCGTTGGCGATCAGGCCGGCGGCGATCATCAGCAGGACCGAGGGGACGAGGACGAGGGCGACGACGAGCTGGATCTTGGGGGCGGCCCGGGCGGCGTGCTCCTCGACCGCGCGCCGCTGGTCGCGGCGAATCGCCGCCGACTGGCGTCGCAGCTGGTCGGCGAGCGGAGAGCCGAAGCGCCTCGAGCGCTCGAGGCTCGCGCAGAGCGTCGCGACCTCGCTACCGGGAACCCTCTCGCGCAAGGCGCCGAGGGCGGCGGCGAGCGGCATGCCGCAGTCGAGGTCGGCGACCGTCACCCGCAGCTCCTCGGCCAGCGGCCCTTCGCCGGCCTCGGCCACCTCGGCAAAGCCTGCCGCCGGGCCGCGGCCGGAGGCGATGCCGACGGCGAGCAGGTCGAGGGCGTCCGGGAGCGCCGCGACCAGGCGCCTGCGGCGCAGCCGCGCGGCCCGCGCCCGAAGGAGGTCGGGGACGAAGAGGCCGGAGGCGGGCATCGCCACGGTCAGAAGCCAGGCCAGGCGGCCCGGCGCGGCGGGCGCGATGAGCAGGGCGCAGAGGCCAGCTGCCGCCGCGCAGCCGAGCCGCGGCCCGAGCTCGGCGCGCCTCATGCCGCCACCCGAGAGAGGCGCCGGATCGCGATGAAGCCGATCAGCTGCAGGGCGGCGGCGAGCCCGAGCATTACGGCCGCGGCCGGGGCGCCGACCACCTTGAGCAGGAAGCCCGGCTGCAGAAGCTCGGCGAAGAGAGCACCACCGCTCGGCATGGCGACGACGAGCAGGCCGGTGAAGCGAGCCTGCGAGGTCGCCGCCTTGGCGTCCTCGGCGACCCGGTCGCGCTCGGCGGCGCCGGCGGCGAAGCGCCGCAGGAGGCCGGCGAGGTCGCCCCCGGCGAGGCGCTGGCTGAGCAGCGCGGCAGCGAAGGCGTCGACCCGGGCCGAGCGCATCCGCCGCCGCCAGGCCTCGACCGCACCGCCCGTCGGCGCGCCGAGGTCGAGCTCGGCGCCGAGACGGGCAAGCTCGACCGCCGCCGGGCCGTCGAGCGAGAGGGCCGCCGCGGGCAGCGAGGCCCGCAGCGACCGACCGGCGGTGAGCGAATCGGCGATTGCCGTCGCCGCCTCGGGCAGGGCCCGCTCGACCGAGCCGCGATAACGGCCGCGACTGTGAGCGATGGCCCAGCCGGCCAGCAGCGGCCCCGCGACCGCCAGGGGCAGGGCCAGCGTGAGCCCGCCGACGAACCAGCCGGCGAGGACCGAGGCGGCGGCACCGAGCGCCGCCAGCCTGCGTCGCTCCGGGGTCGAGGGCGAGTAGCCCTCCTGGGCGGCCCGGCGCAGGGGCTCGACCGCAAGGCGCAGCCAGTCGAGCGCGGCAGGGCTGCCGAGCACCGCCTCACGCGCCCCCAGCGCGGCCAGCCCGCCGGCGCCGGCGCCGAGCAGCGGCGCCAGCCAACCCGCCGCGCCGCTCATCCGCCGACCTCGGCGATCTCAACCACACGGCGAGCGCCGCCAGGCTGGCGCTCGAGCTGGACGACGAGGTCGATGCCGCGTCGCGCCTGTTCGGCGATCGCCGCGTGCGGCAACCCGACCCCGGCCATCAGGGCGAGCGTCTCGATCCTGGCGACGGCGTCGGCGGCGGAGTTCGCGTGCACGGTCGAGAGCGCCCCGTCGTGGCCGGTGTTGAGCGCCGTGAGCAAGTCGAGCGCCTCGACCCCGCGTACCTCGCCGATCACGATCCGATCGGGGCGCATCCGCAGCGCATTGCGGAGCAGGTCGCGGACCGTCACCTCCCCCCTCTCCTCGACGCTCGCCGGTCGGCTCTCGAGGCGCACGACGTGGGGCTGCTGGAGGCGCAGCTCGGCCGCGTCCTCGATCGTCACCACCCGCTCCCCGGATGAGATGAACTGGGAGATCGCGTTGAGAAGCGTGGTCTTGCCCGAGCCTGTCCCGCCGCTGATCAGGATGCTGAGCCGCCGGCCGACCGCCGTCTCGAGCCGGGCGAGCTGGGACCGATCGAGCGTTCCCATCTCGACCAGCTCGGCCGGCCCCGGCCTGCGGGCGCCGAATCGCCGGATCGAGACGACCGGCCCGTCCAGCGCCAGCGGCGGGATCACGACGTTGACCCGGGAACCATCGGGGAGCCTTGCGTCGACCATCGGGCTGAGCTCGTCGATCCGGCGCCCGAGTGGCGAGAGGATCCGCTCGATCGCGTCGCGCAGCTGGCCCTCGTCTGCGAACGCCGCGGAGGTCAGCTCGATCCGGCCACGGCGCTCGGCGTACACCGTCCTCGGGCCGTTGACCATCACCTCCTCCACCTCCGGATCGGAGAGAAGCTCCTCGAGCGGCCCGAAACCGACCGTGTCGCGGACGATCAGCCGGACGAGCACATCGCGGTCGGGCCGCGGCAGGAGCGCGGCCCCCTCATCGACCAGGCGCTCGACCTCGACCGCCAGACCGAAGCCCGCCGCGCCCGGCTCCGCCGCCCGCGCGCGGCGCCGTTCGACAAGCCGCCCGCGCAGCGTCGCCGCCAGCTCCTCGAGCTGGCGCTCGCGGGTGCCCATCGCTAGCGCACCGGCAGCAGGGTCAGCTTGCGGGCGAAGCTCTCCGCCGCGATCAGCCGCAGGGCCTGGCGCCGCGTAAGCGCCAGGGTCGCAGCCGAGCTGCCTCCGGGTCCTGGGCCGTCGTCGCCTGGACCGAGCGCGAGTAGCGGCACCCCGGCGGCGGCGACATAGGTCCGGCCCGGCCCGGGTCCGTCGGGTTCGCTGGTGACGACGACGTCGACGCTGCGCCGCGCCGTCGAGGAGCCGGTGGCAAAGAGCGCATCGGCACCGGTAACCGCGATCTCGACCGGATGGCGCCCGGCGCCGATGCCGGGACGCGACTCGCGCTTGGGCGGGCGCAGCTGCGAGGCGAGCAGGTAGGAGCCGGCCGGCGCCGCGACGCGCAGCTCGAGCCCTATCGCTTCCTCGGGGTCGGCGAGCGCCCCCGGCGGCACGAAGCGGACCGGCACCCGGCGGACCTCGAGCGCGCCCGCCGTCTCCCGCGGCCCGAGCGGCCCCTGCCCTTGCAGCGGCTTTCGGAGGACGACGACCGGGCGCAGCGGGCCGTAGCCGCCGGTCACGCTCGAGCCGTATCCGGCGAGGATCGTCGCCCCGACCAGGGCGGCGACAAGGGCCAGCCCGAAAAAGGCGAACGCGCGGGTGCGCCGGCTCACGGCCCGGGCTCCGTCGACCTCGCCAGGGCGGGCAGCTCGAGCACGGCCTCGGTCACGTCGCCGACGTGGCGGAGGACGAAGCGGCCGCCGTGGTCGGCGGCGATCTTCCGCACCACGGCGATGCCGTGACCGTGACGCCGGCGCCCGGCGAACCGGGCGAGCCGGCCCTCGGGCCCGGGATACCGGGAGCCGGGCGCGAGCGGCCGGCCCGAGTCGGCGACCGAGACGAGCACCCGGTCCCCGCTGCGGCGGCCGCTGACCACCACCCGGCTGCCGCCGTGTTCGATCGCGTTCACGATCAGGTTGTCGAGCGCCTGCTCGAGCGCGTGCGGATCGCCGGCGACGGTCGCGTCACCGGCACGCCACCGCACCTCCAGCGAGCCCCCGGCAAGCGCGACGCGGGGCCGCCAGCGGCCCGCCGCCGAGCGCACGATCGCTTCGACCCTGACCGCTACCCGGACCGCCGCCCCGCGGCCCCCGTTGACCTCACGCTCGAGGCGGTCGAGCGCCTCGGCGATCAGCCGCCCCGAGCCCTCCGAGCCCGCCCTTTGCGGGGACGACAGGGCGACGACCTGAAGTGGTCGACGCAGCTCGTGGAGCGCCTCGTTGATCGCCCGGCGGCGACGGGCGCCGCGAACGATGAGACCGGCCGCGAGGAAGGCCAGAGCCGAGGCCAGCGACCAACCCAGGGCCTGGCCGACCCCGCTCACCCGTCGACCAGCCTGTAGCCGACCCCCCAGCAATTGATCACGTAGCGGGCGCTCTCCGGGTCGAGTTTGCGGCGCAGGCGGCTGGCGTGGGAGTCGAGGGTCCGGGTCCGCGCCTCGGTCCGATAGCCCCAGACCTCTTCGAGCAGCTCCTTCTTCGAGAAGACCCGGATCGGGTCCGAGGCAAGCACCCGCAGCAGCGTGAACTCCTTGTTCGAAAGGACGACGTCCCTGCCTTCGACCCAGACCCGGCGCCGAGCGGGATCGATGACCAGGTCGCCGACCCGGCTCGGGCCCTCACGGCGGCCGGACCGTCGGCGGAGAAGGGCGATGATCCTGCCGCGCAGCTCCGGATAGTGGAAGGGCTTTACGACGTAATCGTCCGCGCCGCTCTCGAAGCCGCGGACCCGCTCTTCGTCGCCGCCCTTGCCGCTCAGGACGATCACGGGCAGACCGGGGTCGAAGCGCGCCTCTGAGCCGTCGGACTCGCGGATCTCCCTGAGCACGTCGAGCCCGGAAGCGTCGGGAAGCGCCAGGTCGAGGAGGAGAAGGTCGGGCTGGTTGTAGCGGCAGACGCGCAGGGCGTCGGCGGCGCTCGGCGCCGGCAGCGCGGCGAAACGGTCGGCGACGAGGTGGTCGCAGAGCAACTCGAGGGTCTTCTCGTCGTCCTCGCAGACGACGATCCGGGCCAGCTCTTTTCGCTCGGGAAGCATTGCCGGTCTCCTAGCCGGACCGTCGGGGGATGTCTCCCCCCGCCGGTACCTCGAGCACCGCGGAGGCCGCTCGTAGCGAGAGGAAGCGGTTGCCCCCGACCCCGAGGCGGAGGTCGATGACCGCCCCGGCGTCATCGAGGAAGGCCACGTCGAGCGCGAAGCGCATCCCGAAGGTGTGGACGCTTGCGCAGCGTGGGATCAGCAGCCCGGGCCCCGCGTACCCGCGATCGAGGAAGGCGAGGCCGAGCAGCCGGGCGCGGACGCCGACGGCAACCGGAACCTCGAGGCCGGCCACCGAGACCAGCGGCAATCGGGCTAGCCGCGGCGCCTCCGGCGGGGGTTGCATTTCCGGTCCTATGAACCGGGGACGCATCCCTCACCCCTGCACATAGGCGCCCCCGGCGGTTCCAGACCGGCCCGGCGGCGTCGATCGGCCCAGATCTGCAAACCCCCGTTCAGGCATGGCCCCGAGCACGCACGAGGCTACGATGATCGGCATGATCGTCGGGCGCTGTCGCTGGGCTGCGACCGCGTGATGGGCTTCAACTCAATGGATAAGAAAACGACCCGCAGAGGGAACTACGAGTCTGGCTCCGACTACGTGTTGGAGTACGGAGAGCTCCGCTTCGCGTTCAACGAAGAGGACTTCGGACAGCGGGTCGAGCAGGCCGCAGTCAAACTCGGCTTCGTCGCCCAGGGGCTCAGCCAGGAGGAGCTCGACGACCTCCTCGACCTCGCCGTCAGCGGTGAGATCGCCGAGCCCAGCTCCGCCCTCGGCGAGCACATCAACGAGAACTGGGAGGAGCTGGTCGGCCCCGCCAACCGCAGCCTCGTCCACTGGCTTCGCCGGCTCGTCTTCCGCGGCGCCTGGCTCGACCAGCGGGTCAAGGAGGGCGAGCTCGACATCGTCTTCGACGAGCGCAACCAGACCTTCGGCTACGTCCAGCCGGACCGCAGCTCCGAGCTGATCGAGCTCTCCAAAGAGCCCAGCTGGCGCCGCATCGCCTACCGGCGCTAGCGCCGGTCCTCGACTACTCGCCAACCTGCCTCGCTACTCGGAGGAGCGCTCGACCGCGGCGATCACGGTCAGCGAGCCGCTGCCCGCGCCGCCGGTGCTGAGCCCCGAGTCGAAGAGCTCCTTGGCGGCCTTTGAGCCGCCGAACTCCTCGGCGACCCGGGTCAGCGAGTCGATCAGAAGGACGACGGCCTCGCCGCTCTCGGCGCGGCGCACTGCCTGGGCAACTGCGTCCTCGGCATGGCGCTCCTGTCCGGCCGAGACGAGCTCGGCTTTCGGCGCCTCGCGCTTCCAGTCGGCGAGCTCCTCGGGGCTCGGGTCGACCAGCAGCGCCACCGGGTCGGCTCCGCGGCCGCCGGAGAGGTCCGCGGCGAGCTCGCGCAGCAGTGAAGTGGCGGTCTCGCGGGTCTCGGCATAGACAAGCGCCTGGCGGGCGGTCCCCTCGGGCATGAGCATCTCGTGGGCGTGGACGGTCTTGCCACCGCGCCTGCCGAAGCGACGTCGGCGCCGCCTGCGTTTCGGCTTCTCCGAGCTCTCGGAGCCGGGCGTCGGGGCCGGCGTCTCGGCGCGGGGCGCGGGCTCGCGCTCCTCGCGCTCGGGACGGCTGCGGGGCTCCTCGCGACGGGGCCGGCGCTCGCGCCCGCCACCACCGGAGTCGCGCCCTCCGCCACCGGACTCGCGTCCGCCGCCGCCGGAGTCCCGTCCGCCGCTCGAGCCTTTTCCGCCGCCGGAGTCGCGCCCGCCACGGGGCTCACGGCCTCCGCCACGGGAGTCGCGTCCACCGCGGGACTCGCGGCCACCGCCACCGCGGCCGCGGCCGCGTGAGTCGCGCCGGCCGCTGCCGGACTCGCGCCCGCCGCTCTGTCGGGGACGGCGCTCGCCTCCGCCGCCTCCACCGCCGCCGCTGCCGTCGGCGAGGGCGTCGATCAACTCGGCGCGGGGAAGCATCCGGAAGCGCTCGACCCCGGCCTCGGCGGCCAGCGTGTGCAGCTCGGACAGGGACTTTGACTGAAGCTCGGACTTGTTCATCGGAGGCGCAGGTTATTCAACCGTCCCGGGCGGGGTCGATGCCGGCCTCGGCGGCCGCCGCGACCCACGCCTCGCTCTCCTGCTTGACCTGCCGCCGAGACCAGCCGAGCTCGCCGGCGAGCGCCTCGGCGACCGGGCGCACAGAGTCGGCGTCGCGCAGCTGCGGAGCGGCGACCAGGGCGAGGCGCGTGCGGCGCAGGAGGACGTCGGCGACCGTCCTCGCCTGCTCGTCGCGTGCAGCGATCACGACCTCGGCGAGCAGGTCGGGACGCCCGTCGACGATCGGGCGGGCCAGCTCGGGATTCTCTCGGGCGAGCTTGAGGACGTTGCGCGCGGCGTGCCCGTAGCGGAAGGCGAGCTGGGCGACGGAGGTCACGTCCACCCCGTCCGGCGCTTCCAGGTCCTCCTCGCGAGCCGTCATCCCGAGCGGGATCTCGGCGGTATGGCAGGGGGCGTCGCGGCCCTCGCGCTCGACCATGCGGTCGACGGTCTGCTTCGCCATCCGCCGCCAGGTGGTCAGCTTCCCGCCGGTGATCGTCAGCATCCCCGACGAGGTCTCATAGAGCTCCGCGCGACGCGAGATATCGACCGACTTCTTCGGGTCCCCGGTCGCGATCAACGGGCGCACCCCCGCGTAGGCGCCGACCAGGTCGGCGACCCGCACGTCGGTGTCGAAGAAGGCATTGACCGCGTCGAGGAGGTAGGCGACGTCGTCGTCGCCGGGGTGCGGGTGCTCGATGTCGCCGTCGAAGTCGTTGTCGGTGGTGCCGACCAGGGTGCGCCCGTACCAGGGCAGCGCGAAGATCTGGCGCCCTGCCCCCGCCGGCACGATGCAGGCTGACGACCCGGTCGAGATCTGCTCGCGGTCGATCAGCAGGTGGGTGCCGCGGCTCGGCTTGATCCGCGGCACGTCCTCCTCGTCGATGACCTCCTCGGGGCGGATCTGGTCGGCGAAGACCCCGGTCGCGTTGACGACGTTGTCGGCCTCGACGACCATCCGCTCCCCCGACTCCGCCTCGACGAAGGCGACCCCCGAGGCGCGGCCGCCGTCGGAGAGGATCTCGGTCACCTCCGCCCCGTTCAGCATCACCGCCCCGAAGCGCTCGGCCTCGCCGAGCACGGTGAGCACCATCCGGACGTCGTCGGTCTGGCAGTCGTAGAAGAGATAGGCGTCGTTGGGCTCCCGCCCGGCCAGCGCCGGAACCATCTCCAGGACCTCCTCGCGGGAGATCGTCCGGTGGCGGTCTGGGGACCAGTAGAAGCTCTCGTCCTCGTCTTTCGATGAGCGCATCTCACGGCGGCCGCGGCCGACCCGGGTGGTCGCCATGACGTCGTACATGTTGAGGCCGGCGCCGATTTTGCGATCCCGGCGGTCGTCGCCGAAGGAGGGGATCAGGAAGGGGGTCGGGTAGACCAGGTGCGGCGCGAGCTGGACCATCAACTGGCGCTCGAGCAGGGCCTCGCGGACGAGGCCGAGGTCGAGGTTCTGGAGGTAGCGCAGGCCGCCGTGAACCATCTTCGAGGAGCGGCTCGAGGTGCCCAGCGCGTAGTCGCCGCGCTCGAGCAGCGCAACGGAGTAGCCGCGGGAGGCGGCGTCGAGGGCGACGCCGGCGCCGGTGATCCCACCGCCGATCACCAGGACCTCGAAGCTCTGGCCTGCGATCGCCTCGACCGCGGAAGCTCTGCTCAGCATCGCGAGCTCATCTAATCGAGGAAGACCGTCGTCTGCTCGGCCGGGGGCCGCTCGGGAGGGGCCTGCTCCTGGCGCGGACGGCCGAGGTGGAGGAGACCGACGAAGCGCTCCCCGTCGGGCAGGCCCACCGCCTTTCGCCCCGCCGCAGTGCGCAGCAGCGCCGGCGTGCGCCAGTAGCCGGCGAGCCCGCGGGCGTGGGCGGCGAGCAGGACGATGTAGGAGGCGACGGCGGCCGCGTGCAGGTCCTCCTCGTCGGCTACCGGGTCCTCGCCGCCGAGCGCGGCCGAGGCGACGATCAGGGTCGGCGCCCGCTCGAGCTTCACGGCCCCCTCGGGCCCGGCCGCCAGCTTGAGTCGCTCGAGCGCCGCCGGGCCGAGGACGCGGAAGCGCCAGGGCGCGGTCAGGTGATGATTGGGCGCCCAGCGCGCCAGCTCGAGCAGCGCCTCGACCTCCTCGCGGGTCAGCGGCTCGGGCGCGTAGGCCTTGTGGGTGCGGCGAGTGCGGATCGCCGTCTCAACGTCCATGCCCACAACCTAAACCCGCCGGGCTACCAGGCGAAGCGCTTGCCGAGCAGCAGCGGCAGCGCCACCGCCAGCGCGGTGATCCCGAGGCCGATCCCGATCGGGACCCAGGGCGAGGGGGAATCGCCTTCGTCGACCGATGCGGCCGGCGACGCCTGGGTCAGCCCCTCACCCTCGATCTCGGGTTCGCCGCTGACGCTCGGCGGCGCGGCGGTGCCCGCTTCCGGCACCAGCGGCCCGCTCCCCCCCACCGTCGGGCCGCTCGCGCCGCCGGGTGGCCCCGCCGACTGCGCAGGGGAGATCGGCGTCGCGGTGCCGGGCAGCGATTCGACCCCGGGGATCGGCACCGGGGTGACCGGCGCCGTCGCCGGAGCGGTGGTCGTCTGGGTCGGCGTCACCGGTTTCGGCGCTCGCGGCGGGACCGCGACCGGCAACGACTCGCCGGAGACGGGGACGAGGACCTGGGCGGTGACGAAGACCGGCGTCTGATCCTTGGATGCGGAGTAGCGGTAGTGGCCGTCGGCGTCCTGAAGCCCTTCCATGAAGCCGATCGCCGAGCCCGCGTCGGCGCCGACGGCGATCAGCCCCTGCGCGGCCCAGGCGGTCGATTGAGCGTTGACGCCGCTGCCGGCGATCGAGAAGCCGCCGCTCCTGCTCTGGTGATTACGCAGGTAGGCGAGCCCGGCGTTGGCCGCGTTCGAGCTCGGAATCGCCTGCAGCACCGCGCCGGTCACGTCGGAGCTGCTCGTCGAGTTGGGCTGGTCGCCCCAGCCGCCGTCCTTGTCCTGCGCCCCCGCGAGCCAGCTCGCCGACTTCTGCAGGCCGCCGTTGGCACCCGCGGCGCGCATCGCGACGATCGCGTAGGCCGTGGTCCCCGGCCAACCTTCCCAGGACCCGTCGTTGCGGCGCATGTTGGCGAGCGCCGAGACCAGGTCGCGGCCGCCGAGGTTGCGCGGGTTCGCCCCGGCTCCCTCGAGCGCGAGGATCGTCCGCGCGTAATCGCCGGCGCTGCCGAGGGAGCCGACCTCGGCGCGCAGGTAGTCGACCGGGGAGTTGCCGCCGCGTTCGACGTCGAGCGGGTTGCGGCCGGCCGCCTCGAGGCCGAGCATCACCCAGCCGGTCGTCGTCGTGTTCGAGCCCTCGCCGGGGCTGGAGCCGAAGCCGCCGTCGCTGTTTTGGACGGAGACCAGCCAGCTCGCCGCGCTCGCGCCGCTCGCCCCCGCCTTCGCCGGCAGGCTGGCAACCAGGGCAAGCGCCAGCAGCAGCGAGGCGACCGCCGCCGAGCGCGGCACGCGCCACTCGAAGCGCTCGCGGAAGCGGACCAGCATCCGGATCATTGCCGGCCCCGCGACGAGCGCGAATGTGATGTTTCCGATCGCATGTGCGGCTTCGAATGGGACCGCCCTCGACTCGAGCACGAGGAAGTGCTCGAGGCTCAGGTCCCCCCCATATGTTGCCATCAGGGAGAAATTCAACAGGGCGCCGTAGACGACAGCGGCAAATCCGCAAAATGCGGCGAGCGTGAAGCGGCCCGCATTGCGGACGCCGAGGGCGAGCGCCGCGCCCCCCAGGCCGCACAAACCCCAGCCCGCCATCTGCCACGGGGTCCACGGTCCCTGCCCGAACCAGAAGTTCGAGACCAGCGCGGTGAGGGCGCCGACCGCGAAGCCGGCGGCGCCGCCGAGCGCGTAGCCGGCGAAGATCACGATGTCCGTCGTCGGCTTCACGTTGGGGAAGGCGGCGAAGGCGATCCGCCCGGCGATCGCAAGCGCCGCCATCGCCGCGACCAGGGCGACCACCTGCGAGGGCGGCCGCGAGCGCTCATACCAGGCAAAGCCGGCGAGGACGACGGCGACGACGATCGCGAAGCTGGCCAGCTGCCAGGACATCAGCCGTCCTCGCCGCGCAGGTGGGCGGCCCCCTGCTCGGGCCCGATGACCCCGGGCAGGTCGAGGACGCGGGCGACCTCGGTGGCGAAGTACCAGCCGCCCGAGAGCACCTCCTCGGCGGCCCCGTCGGCGATCACCACACCTTCGCCGAGCAGCACCACCCGCTCGGCAAACGACGCCGCGAACTCGACGTCGTGCGTCGCAACCAGCACCGCCGCGCCACGTCCCGCCAGATCCTCGATCAACGAGGTGAGATCGGCCTTCAACGCTCGGTCCATGCCCCGCGTCGGCTCATCCAGCGCCACGAGCCCGGGCAGCCTCTCCCCCTCCATCCGCCCGGCCAACGTGATCGCCAGTGCCAAACGCTGGCGCTCCCCGCCCGACAGATCCCTCGGGTCCGCATCGACCGCATGCTCCAATCCAACGACCTTCAGCGCTGCCGTCCCGACGGCTCCAGGCAGCTCGTCCCCGACCCGCTCCCGGACCAGGTAGTCACCGGGGTTCTGGGTGAGGAGGGCCATCTGTCCATCGACGTCGAAGCGTCCCTTAACCATCTCCTGCAGTCCCGCGACCGTTCGGAGAAAGGTGCTCTTTCCCGCCCCATTTCGACCCATCAGGGCGACCCTCTCCCCTGCATCTACCCTCAGGTCGATCCCCCGTAGAACGTCGTGTGCCTCCTCGTCCCGCTCCAGCTCGACCCACACATCGCGAGCGTGCAGCGCCGCGCGTGTCGGGTGTCCGGACCCCCTCCGAACGGCTTGCACCCTGACGTCGAGTGGGCCGCTGCCTGCCTCAGACTCTCCACCGGAAGGGTTGAGAGAGGAGGGGGTCCGGACACCCGCCTCCCCGAGCGTTTTCCTAGCGTCTCGCACACCGGAGGGGAGCGGTTGGATTCCAGCCAGGGAAAACATCCGGGCGGCAGGTGTCTCAAGCGCCGGATCGGACACAGATGCCCAGGCGAGGAAGTCACCGGGGGAGCCGTCGAACTTGATCGAGCCACTGTCCATCGCGATGACCCGATCGGCCGCCGGGAGGCAACGCTCCAAGCGATGTTCCGCCATCAGGATCGTCACCCCCCACTCCTCATTGAGCCTGCGGAGAAGCCAGATCAGCTCATCACCGGCGACCGGGTCGAGCTGGGAGGTCGGCTCGTCCAGAAGGACTAGTTCGGGGCGCGTCACCAACGAAGCTGCGAGCGCGACGCGTTGCAGCTCTCCCCCGGAGAGCGTGTCGACTGCGCGAGTGAGCAGGTGCGGGATGCCGAGCGCAAGCGCCGTCTCCTCGACCGCCCTCGCCCGGGCCGCCGGCGGCGTGTTGCGGAGCTCGAGGGGGAGGGCGATCTCGGCGGCGACGGTGGTCGAGACGACCTGGGTCTCGGGGTCCTGGGCGACGTAGCCGACCGTGGCGGCGAGCTCCCCGGGGCCGGCGGCGATCGCGTCGCGGCCGGCGACCGCGATCGAGCCCTCGATCAGCCCGCCGTGGAAGTGAGGGACGAGGCCGCAGGCGGCGCGCAGGAGGGTCGACTTGCCGCAGGCCGAGCGCCCGGCCAACAGCGCCAGCTCGCCGCTGCCCAGCTCCAGAGAGACGTCGCGCAGCGCCGGGACGGCGGCGCTCGGGTAGGTGTAGGTCAGCCCCTCGATCGCGAGGGCCGGGCCGGGCCGGGTGCGGGTCGCGAGCTCAGCCACGGCGCGGCGCCAGTCCGGAGAGGGCGACGAGGACGGCGAGGGCCACCGTCGTCGCGTCGGCCCCGACCTCGATCGAGGGATAGGCGTGGAAGTCGCCGACACCGGCGCTCAGGCCGGCGGCGACCAGGGCCAACAGCCCGAGCCCGACCGCGAAGAAGCGGCGGTCGAAGCGCGAGCGCCGCTCCGGGGTCCGGGAGCGCGGGGAGCCGAGGCCGTAGCCGCGTAGCTCGAGGGTCGCGGCGACGTCGACGGCACGGTCGAGCGACCCGGCGAGGAGGCGGCGCGAGAGCGGCGCCAGGCCTACCTCGGCGGCGCCCGGGCCGCGCAGACGGGCCGCATCGCGCAGGCGACTCGCGTCGGCCGCGGTGACCGGGACCAGGCGCGAAACGAGCGTCGCCGTCAGCGCCGAGCGACCGGCGATCGGGCGCAGCGCCCTCAGTACCCGATCAGGGTCGACGCAGGCCGAGTAGACGGCGAAGACGACGATCACCACCGCCGCGCGCAGGCCGAGCACCAGCCCTTCCGCGATCGCCTCGGCGGTGACGTCGACGGGACCGAGCAGCGGCCAGTCGCCGAGCCGGGCGAGGACGGTGTCGCCGCGGTGGACGAGGAGCGCGTTGACGACGACGATCAGCACCGCCAGCCCCAGCCCCATGCGAACCGCCGAGCGCACCGCTCGCCGGGCTCCCGCCAGCATCCCGGCGAGCACGATCGCGAAGCCGGCGGCGGCCAGGACCAGCGGGCTGGAGAAGGCGAAGGCAACCGTCGCCAGCGCCCCCAGGTAGGTGACCGCGGCGCCGGGCGAGGCCGACTGCAGCGGCGCGCGGCGCGGCACGTAGGCGAACGGGGATCTCATCGCGGGGACCTCATCTCGAAGGCAGCGGGACCGTTTCGCCGGCGACGCTCGCCACCGCGTAGCGGTCGCGAAGGTCGGCGGTGTCGAGCAGGGCGGCGGCGGCTTCGACGCCCTCGGCCCCGGCCCCCGTCACCACCCAGACCGGCGCGTCTTCGTAGCGGCGGGTGGCGGCGACCAGGCCGGCGGCGGGGCCGAGACGGCGGGCCGTCCCGCCGTCTTCACCGAGGGCGACCAGGCCGAGGCGGTTCCCCTGTCCTTCGAACTTGGCGTACACGCCGCTCGTCTGCGGCCCCTTGTCGATCTGCGCGGCGGCGGGATCGCGCCGGACCTGCGCCCAGGGGCCAACCAGGACGCGGATCGTGCCGCCGGCCCCGCCCGAGACGTCCACTCCCGAGTTCTTCCTCACCGAGGCGCCTTCCGAGCCGATCCTTTCGGAGACCGTCGCGCAGGCGCTCGGCGGCGCCCCCTCGCATTCGACCTGCACCGGCAGGCCCTTGCCTTCGTAGCCGTCGACGAACGGCTCGGGCCAGGAGCCGACGACCGCGGGCACCCTGCTGGCGGCAGACCAGTTCCGGTAGTCCCACCAGATCGCCTCACCGCCCTTGAGGCGGAAGTCCGCCGCGCCGACCGGCGACTCGACCCCGTTGACGAAGAAGAACCAGTCCGACGGTCCGGCCGCGCCCCCCTCGTCGGCTTCGAGGCCGTCGATCGCCTGCACGAAGCCGCCGCCGTAGCGGGTCTCGATGTCGGCGCCCCCTTCGAGCACGCGCATCACGGTGTCGGATTCGTCGACCGCCCCGCTGGTGGTGTCAACCACCTGCTTGGCGCCGAAGTCGCGGGTCACCGTGAGGCTCGCGGCGCCCGTCGTCGCTCCCGGCCCGAGGCCGCAGCCGGCGGCCGCGAGCGCCGCCGGCAAAAGCAGCGCGATCGCGACCGCCGTGAAACGGCTACTCCTCATGGAGCTCCCTCAGGGGCACACCCCGGCGACGCAGACGCCGACGCCGTTGGAGGGGAGTTCCTTGCCGTGGGTGGCGCGCAGCAGGGTCGGCGACGGCACCGTGACCGTGGTCTTGCCGTCCGAGCCGGTCGGCGCCGTGGCGCCGATCACGGTCGCGCCGACCGCCGGCTTGCGCTTGCCTTTGTCGTCGTAGGAGTAGACGGTTACGCCGAATGGAACTCCCGCTGTCGCCGTTTCCGGCGCTTCCAACGAGAGCTCGTTCGGGTAAGGGAACGACGCCAGCGCCCAGAGCACTTCGTCGCCCGCCTTCAGCTTGACTTTTTCGCCGCCCTTGTTCGGGTTCTTGTGGTTGACCTTCAGGTACCAGGAGAGCTTGCTGGTCGAGGACGAGCCGCCCACGCCGCAAATCCCCAGCCCGAATTCGTCGACGAACGCATCGGTGATCAGCAGCGGCTTCAGCGACTTGGTCGAGCTCGCCGCCTGGCTCAGCAGGCCGAGCGCGGTCGGGCCGCCGGTCGCGTACTTCTTGCCGCTGCCGCCGGTCCCCTTGCCGAAGCAAGTCGCCTTGCTGCTGGTCGGGACCTTGGTCGGGCCGGTTTTCAGGCCGGTGTCGGCGAGCACCTTGCCGCCGCTGCCGACCACGCGCAGGCTCGCTTCGACCTTCTTCGCGGTCGCCGCGGTGGCGGCCGCCAGGGCCAGAATAAGGGCCAGGCCGCACACGGCAGCCAGCCTGGATGGGATGAATCGGGGCATTTAAGCCTCCCCTTCCTCGAGGGTTGTCATGGCTGGCCGGGGACAGGTCTCCTGGCTCCCGGGCCTGAGGTGGGGCCACGCCTTCCCGAGACGCCGAAGGCTGTCTCAGTGGCCGGCGCGCGAAGCGCCTGCGGCTTCCTTATGCCCGGTCACAGTGGCGGGACCGCGCCGGCTTCGCACCGGACTTCCCTTGACCACCGACCGTATTTACGCGAGCGAGTCTATCCGCAGATCCGGAAACAGCCGCTTCCCCACTTGCTGGAGGTAAGTCCACCGGTATTGGCGCGCCCACCGGTCATCCCTACCGTCGCCGATCCGCCCACCCACGACGTGCATCGGAGGCAGATATGAGTTGGCAGGGATACAGGCGACGCAGCCCGGCGATGATCGTCGCGCTGCTCGCCCTCTTCGCCGCCCTCGGCGGCACCGTCTACGCCGCCGGCAGGATCAACGGCAGCTCGATCCGGGTGCGCTCGCTGCCGGGCAACCGGCTCAAGCCGCACTCGGTCGGCGCCGACCGCCTCAAGGCCGGTGTGCTCACCGCGCCGGCCGTCGCCGGGGGCCCGATCACCGGGGCCCAGATCGACGAGCGCAGCCTCGCCCAGGTGCCGAGCGCGGACTACGCCGACTCGGCCGGCACGGCGCTCACCGCGATCGACGCGCAGACCGCGGCCAATGCCGTCAACGCGATCGACGCCGACACGGTCAACGGCCACGGCGCCGGCTGCAGGAGCGGCACCGTCCCCTTCGCCGGCGCCTGCTGGCAGAGCTCGGCGAGCGAAGCGGCGGCAAGCGCCCCGGTGGCCGCCTCGGCCTGCGCGACCCAGGGCGGGGCGCTCCCCGAGGCGCTGCAGCTCGCCGCCTTCTCCCAGGTCGACGGGGTGAAACTCGACCCAGGTGACGAGTGGTCGGGGGACATTCCGGTTGTTTCGGGTCCAGGCGTTTACGCCGTTGTTGTTGTTGGCTCGACCGGAACCGTGTCGTTCGCGACCGCAACCGCCACCAAGCACTACCGCTGCGTGATCCCTCTCGTCATCTGAATCGGCCCTGCCCGAGGCGTCTGCCCCTCTATCCTGGAGGCGATGGATTTCCGCCCGCTAAGGGGACCGGCGGGCGTTTGGGGGACGCTCGCGGCGCTGGCCCTGATCGCCTGCGCGGCGCTTGCAATTACTGCCGGCGCTTCTGCTGCCGCGCGCTCGGGAGCGGCCGGCGGCGGCCTCTCCGCCCGCCTTCATCCGCCGAGCGCCGGCGCCTCGGCGAGCTCGGCGGCGGCGGAAATAGCCCGCGTCGCCGCCTACTGGACGCCGCAGCGGATGCGGGACGCCGAACCACTCGACGGCTCGCCGCGCCAGAACCCGCTCGCGCAGGCCAGCTTCGTCGCCGTCGGCGACGCGACAGTCGCGCCGTTCACCGTCAACGGCCGCATCTTCATCCGCCAGGGCGGCAGGAGCGGGTACTGCTCGGGGACGGCGATCAACAGCGCCTCGCGCCAGCTCGTCCTCACCGCGGGCCACTGCGTCAACACCGGCCCGCGCGGGCGCAAGCGCTCCAACGCCTGGTCTCGCTTCCTCGAGTTCGTCCCCGCCTACACCGACGGGACCGCCCCCTATGGCGCCTACGTCGCCCACCGCGCCGACGTCTTCGCCCCCAAGGCCTGGGTCAAGCAGGGCAGCCCGAACTTCGACATCGGCGCCGCGCTGACCACGCCGATCGAGGGCACGGTGAACGTCGCCGACGCGGTCGGCGGCGGCGCCACGATCGCCCTCGACCGCAGCCGCAAGGAGACCTTCGAGACCTTCGGCTACCCCGGTGAAGTGAACCGCCTGCAGCAGTGCGACTCGCCCTCGGTCGGCGACGACGCGCTCACCTACGCGATCCCCGGGCCGCCGACGCTGAAGATCCGCTGCCACTGGCTGCCCGGCGCGAGCGGCGGCGGCTGGCTGATCTCCGAAGGGACCGAAATCAACGGGCTGACCAGCTACGGCCGCACCCGCGACAACGTCCACACCTTCGGCCCCTACTTCAGCGCCCGCAACGTCGGCGCGCTGGTCAAGGGCTTCTAGTTCGAGGCGGGCGCCGGCCCGCCGCTCAGACGCTGAGCTGGTCCCGGTAGAAGCGGTAGTCGCCGCGTTCGGGCTGCAGGTTGGAGGCGATCGCCAGGTGGTGGCGGGCGCGCTCCGTCTCGCCGGTCTTCGAAAGGGCCCTGCCCAGGCAGAAGTGCGCGTAGTCGTTGACCTGGTGGGCCTCGACAACCGCGTCGAACTCGACCGCGGCGGCGGCGAAGCGACCGAGACGGAAGTAGGCGCGGCCGAGCGCCTCACGCACCGACGCCTTCTCGGGCGCCCGGCGGGCGGCCTGCTCGAGCGGCACCGTCGCCTGCTCGAAATCCTCGTCCGCGAGCAGCTCGATCCCGCGCCTGTAGAGGGTGAAGGTCGATTCGGACTGCGAGTCGGCGGTCATGTAACGAAGTGTAGGAGGCGCCGCACTTCGGCCGGAGAGGCCGCCGCTGCCCGGCCGCGAGGGCGAACGGCCGCACTCATGCAGCGGCACCTGCCCCGGTTTGGCGCCTTTTTCGCTCCATAGGCGAAAAAGGCGCCAAATGCCCGCGGGCCCGCGGGCCGTTACGCGGAGAGCGCGCTCAGGGCCGCGTTGTAGCCGCCCATGCCGTGGGCGCCGGCGCCGGGCGGTGTCGCCGCCGAGCAGATGTAGACGCCGTCGATGCCGGTCGCGTAGGGGTCGGCGGCGACCCTCGGGCGCAGCACCGTCTGCACCGGGGTGTTGGCGCCGGTGACGATGTCGCCGCCGACGTAGTTGGCGTTGTGGGCGGCGAATTCGGCGGTCGAGCGGGTCCAGCTTCCCAGCACCCGCTCGCGCACCCCGGGGGCGAAGCGCTCGAGCTGGTCGAGGATCGCCTCGCTCGCGTCGCCCCTGTAGCCGCTCGGCACGTGGGCGTAGGCCCAGACCGGGTGGACATCCCCGCGCGAGCGCGAGGGATCGGCCAGGTACTGCTGGCCGACGAGAACGAAGGGGCGCTCAGGCATGCGGCCGCGATTGACTTGGCGCTCGGTCTCGGCGATCTCCTCGAAGGAGCCGCCGACGTGCACTGTGCCCGCCCGGCGGGCGACCTCGTCGCGCCAGGGCACCCCACCCTCGACCGCGAGGTCGAGCTTGAAGGCGCCGGGGCCATGCCGGTAGCGGCGATAGGCGCGCTCGACCCGGTCGGGCAGGCGGCCGTCGGCGATCGCGGCGACGCCGGAGGGCGCCAGGTCGAGGAAGACCGCGTCGGCCTCGGGTAGCTCGGCGAGCGAGGCGACCCGCCGCCCGGTCTCGATCGTCCCCCCCGCCTCGAGCACGACCGCGGCCAGGGCGGCGGCGATCGCGCCGCTGCCGCCCTTCGCCACCGGCCAGCCGAAGCGGTGGCAGGCGCAGATCAGCGCCAGCCCGGGGGCGGAGCTGAACGGCTGCCCGAAGGGCGAGAAGCCATGCGCGGCGACGCCGCCGAAGAGCGCCCGCGCCGCGCCGCTCGGCAGGGCGCGGGCCAGCATCGAGGCCGGGGCCAGCGCCCGCAGCCCGAAGCGGGTGAGGAGCAGCGGGTGCTTCGGCACCCTGACGACCGGGCGGAGGATGTCCTCGCAGAGCCGGTCGAAGGAGCGCGAGGGGCCGCCGAACATCCGCTTCCAGGCCGGCCCGGCCTCGCCCAGCCCGGCGGCCGTCTCCTCGAGCGAGCGGACCATGACGGCGGGCGCCTCGCCGTCGAGCGGGTGCACCAGGTCGACCTCGGCGAAGGCCCACTCGAGGCCGTGGCGCTCGAGGTCGAGGGCGAGCAGCGCCGGCGAGGCGACCGCGAGCGGATGGCTCGCCGAGCAGACATCGTGGATCAGGCCGGGGACGGTGAGCTCGGCCGAGCGCGTGCCGCCGCCGATCTCCGCCTCCGCCTCGAGCACCGTCACCCGCACGCCGCGGGACGCGAGGGTCGCCGCGCAGGCCAGGCCGTTGGGGCCCGAGCCGACGACGATGGCCTCGTTCATGTGGCGGTCGGGAAGGGCTTGCCGTCGAGCCAGGGCTGGCGCTCGACCATGTCGGCCACCTCGACCGTCCCTTCCTCGACGAGGCCGTCGGCGGCGTCGTAGATGCGGAAGCGCTGGCGCGGGTTGCCAGCGGGCTGGGACTCGAGGGCGATCACCCTTAGCTCCCCCGGGGCGAAGTCGCAACGCTCCTGGACCGCTTCGAGGAGCTGCAGCTGGTGGAAGTGGCCGTCGCCGAAGTTGTAGCCGAGCACGACACCGGCGACGATCTCACCGTCGCGGACGTCGTAGGCGTCGACGTCGTCGACTGCGTGCGCAAGCAGCCCGTTGAGGGCCCGCCCGTGCGAGTGCATCGAGCGGAAGGCGAGGCCCTTGTAGACCAGGACCTCGACCAGGTCCTCGTCGTAGCGCTCGAGCAGCTGGTCGACCACGATCGGCGCCGGCTTGGTGATCAGGTTCAGCTTTTTCTCGGCCTTCGATTTCTTCTCGAAGAGCCACTGGCTGGTCGCCCAGTTGCCGGCGTAGTAACGCATCGAGGGCAAGAACGAGATCAGGTCCGGGCGCAGGTTGCCGAGCACCGGGATGCCGACGCAGGTGACGGCGAGGATCAGGATCAGCAGGGGATCGTCGATCGTCGCCCACGGCGTCGCCCCGTAGTGGCCGAAGAGGAAGAGGACGCCGAAGATCATGAAGACGTTCCACTCGAGTGGGACCGCGAGCGGGAACGTCGAGAGGATGTGGATGTGGAAGATCACCATCCCGGCGACTGCGATCCAGGCGAGCGGTCCGCCCTGGGTGACGAGCAGGATCAGCGGCAGGGTGAACTCGACCACGGTTCCCAGATGGGCGGCCAGCGCGCCCAGGTCCGACGGGCGCAGGTCCTCTGGGTGATTGCGGTAGAGCCGTCGCTTGGCCGCCTTGAAGCGGTTCCAGGGGGTGTTGCTGATCATCACCGTGACGACGAAGGGGAAGTGGCGGTTCAGCTTCGAGGAGGCCGCCCCCCACCAGATGCAGACGAAGACCAGCTGGGCCGCGACGATCATGTTCGTCAGCGGGAACAGGAAGATGATCATCAGGTTGCCGTAGATCTCCGCGCGGGAGCCGAGGAACGGGACCTTGTCCCGCAGCCCCAGCGCGGCCAGGAGGACGAGCAGCGTCGCGACCGCGGCCGGGTCGAGCCGGCCGGCGATCGTGGTCGGGTCCGAGCTGCCGTCGGTGAACAGCAGGTAGAGCAGCCAGAAGAGGACAGCCGCGTAGAGGGCGACGTCGAAGGGCGTCCGCGTCGTCCCCCTGGTGAAGGGGACCTTGTCGGGCCAGGGCGGCAGCCGCGTGGTGCCCGGCCGCAGCCAGTAGAGGACGCCGCCGATCATCGGTTTGAAGCGCAGGGTCAGCGGCAGCGAGCCGGCGCCGAGGCCGAGGATCTCCCAGAGCATGGTCCAGACGACCGCCTTCTGGAAGACGATCGGCTCCGTCCACCAATCGCCGAGGTTGCCGAGCCCGCCGAGGCCCGAGGTCGTCGCCGAGATCACCACCAGGCCGCCGAGCGCGTAGGCGGCGACCTTGAAGACGTAGAGGAGGTAGACGAAGACCGGCGTGCCGAAGCCGTTCAGCGCCCAATCCTGAGCCAGCGGCTTGATCCGCTCCAGGTGTGGCTTGGCCTTCCACCCCTCGACGTCGTCGAACGGCGGCGGAGCGGGCTCGATGAATCCCATAAGCCCGCTGAGCCTACTTCGCCCGCGGGCCTATGGGATCGACCGAACCGCTACTTCTGAGTCTCTACTTCTTGTTCTTCTTCTTCTTGGGGCAGCCGCTGATCTTGAGCGGCAGCTTGTTGTTCTTCAGCTTCTTGCCGTTCTGGCCGGTCATGTTGAGGGCCGACTTCGGGCCGCCCTTGACCTTGCAGAGGTCCTTCGAGTTGACCAGGATGCCCTTGTTGCCGCCGTTCAGGTTCAGCGTGAACTTCGTGACCGGGGCATCGGGGACCGCGCCGAAGGTGGTCCGCAGACCGGCCTTCTTCGAGGTGCTGATCACGCCGCGGAGCTGGACGTTGATCTGGCCCCTGAGATCGACGAGCACGTCCGGCAGCTTGCCGGTGCTCGCCGGCACCAGGTAGACGTTGCCCGAGAGCGAGTTGTCGAGCAGCGGCGACGTAGCCGTCGCCTTGCCGAGAACCGTCTTGGCCGGGCAGGTGTTGGAGGCGAGCTGCGCTTTCAGGCAGACCGTCCCGATCCTGCTGTTGTCGAGCAGCACTCCCGGCGGCAGCGTGACAACCGTGCGGGCGATGTTGGCGTCGTTCGGACGCGTGGTCAGGATCGCCTGCAGTTTCGGGTGCGAGCGACGCTTGGTCGACTTGCGCCCGTTGAGCAGCTTCGTGACCAGCTTCGGCTTGAAGCCGAGCGAGTCGCAGCCCGTGGCCTGGTAGGGCACCGAGAAGGGGTAGGAGCTGAACGCGGCCGGGTTGGTCGGGTCAGATCCGCCGCCCTGCAGGACGCCGGTGACGGCCTTCGGGTCGCAGTTGGTCGGGTTGTGCATGAAATTCGGTCGATTGAGGTTGAGGTCGATCGAGCGAATGTCGAGCTTGACCCCGCCGTAGACGTCAGGGATGACGTCGGAGACGGCGGTCACCGCGGTCGTTTCCGGGTTCACGTTGAGCGCGATCCGGACGACGACGGTGCCGAGGTCGAACGGGCCCTGGACCGCCGGCGTGATCGTCGCCAGCGAGAGCGGGGCTCCCTTGTAGGGACCGGCGAGGTAGACCTTGCCGTCCAGCGACGCCGGGTTTGCCCCGGTGCCGCTCCTCGTCGTCGCGACACCGACCTGGCTCGAGGACGAGCAGCTCGGCGAGGCGTTCTCGGCGACGCCCGTCTTGCCCGAGGCCGCCGCGATGGCGGAGTCGGGGCAGTACGGGATGCCCTTCAGGCTGGCCGCGTGTCCGGCCGGCAGCGTCGCGTTGACGACCTTCAGCTCCTGCTCGCCGTCGACGCGACTGACGTGGACGTTGAAGGGGCTGTAGGCACCGCCCTGGCTGCTGGCCGATTTGGCCGTGTAGCCCGGGGTGAACTTACGCGCGCCGAGAGTCGTCGGGCAGGTGCCCCCGCCCGGCTGGCTGGTCAGAGTGAATTTGGAGGTGACGGCCGTGCTCGTGCCCGGTCGTGCCCACGGTTCCATCTGGCCCGTGCTTTCGGCGGACGCGCAGGTCGGCGGGCTGGTCAGGACCGGCTTGGCCCCGTCGAATTTGAGTTTCACCGAGGTGAAGGGGACCTGCGGCAGACCCTTCGGCAGGGCTCCCGCGAGTTCGCCGACCTCCTGTTCGTCGAAGGTCGTCGTCAGCTGCCCGGTGGTCGGGTTGGCGGCGACGTTGCCGACGAGGCGGACGTCGATTCCCTCGTTCTGTTCCTTCGCTTCGACGAGGATCCGGAACTCTTCGCCGGAGGTCGGGCTGCTGCTCTTCTGTTCACCGACATAGATGTCGCCGACAAGCGGTTTCTCGAGCGGCGCCGACTCAATTTCGACGCTGCCGATCTTCGAGGCAGCGGGGCAGGTGTTCGTGTACGTGCGGCTGCCCTTGCCGAACTGGCTGTCCGTGCAGGCCTGCAGGCCGACGGCTCCGGACGGGTTGAGGCCCATCCCGGCGGGCGTCGTGAGGACCGCTTTGCGCAGATGCGACTCCTGCTGGGTGCTTTCCGCACCGGTCAGGTATTTGAGGGTCGTGTCGACCGTCGCGGGCGAGGGCGAGTCGATCAGCCCGGTGCCCGGATTCACGTCTACACCCGGATCGAACGGCACGGTGTCGCAACCCGTCTGCTGGACGGCGTTGCCCGCGTTGTCTTCCACCTTGGCCTCGAACGGAGTCGTGCCGAAGGGGAAGTTGGCGTCTTCTTCTTCGTAGGACTCGGCCCGGAACCAGGTCGAGTAGAGGTGCGAGTTGGCCGCTTCGGTCGGGTTGAAGCAGGTGGTCGGGTTGTTGATGTAGGTGCCGTCGCCGGCGGTCGCCCCGAAGTTGACCAGGCGACTGGAGAGCGTCGAGAACGGCGGCGAGTCGGGCGGCAGTTTGATCCTGAAGGTCTCGTGGAAGTCGTTCTGCCAGGAGACTTCCGTTTCGAGGAAGACGACCTCTTTACCGGCCGCGACAAAGCCGAACAGTGCAGGTTCGCCGGCTTTCGGCTCGAGGTTATAGACCGGGATGTTCGTGCCTTTTTCGGTGCTAGGGGGAATCACGAAGCCCTTGGGCAGGAAGGTCCCCGCCGGGAACGGCGGCGAAGGCGCCGGGACAGCGTTTTCCGTATTGATGACAAGAGTGACTTCCTCGCGGCCGACTTTGGTGTTGGCGCCGCAGAGGGGAACGGTGAATTCGCCAACTTTGTTTTCGAATTCGGCGAGCGAGCACTTCGGAGTGGCATTCGGGTTGACAGTGAGGCCCGGGGGAAGGTCGACACGAAGGGTTTTGATCGTGCGCCCGTCCTGCGGTTCTTCGATCGGCTTCAGCGTCCCCAGCGGTCCGGCGGGGATTTCACCGTGGCGGATGATGTATTGGGTGAAGCCGACGGGAGGGTGCCCACCGGCTTCCGTGAAGAACTGAGAGGGCGTTTCCGGCGAGCATTTGGTCGGTTCGTCGGAGGTGCAGGTGATCGCCTGAAAGCCGTCTTTGGCCGTCGGCGGACTGTTCTGCGGTTCGATGATGTTGCCGGTGTCGGCCTGCGCGAGCGGCACGACGATGAAAGCTGCGCCGAGAACCGCGAGAAATACCACCATCAAACGCCTTTGCATCTATGTCTCCTCTGTAACCCTTTGACAGATGGCCGCCCCAATGCGGCTCCCCTCAACTGCCTCCCGACACGACTGTAGCTTGCGCCACCGTAGGAAGCAACCCCGGCACGAATTTGTGTCCAAAAGCTCAATTCCCTGGGTGGGCGGTCGATAAACCAGGGACGTGGAGGCCGCGCGGCGATGACATCGATTCCGCCCCCTGGCGGCAAGCGGCAGACGCCGGGTGTATCGGGCCTGCCGTCGGCGCCCTCGGGCCCCCCTCCCGCCCCTGATCCGGAGGGCCTCACCCCGTTCTCGCGGCAGGTGCTGCCGATCCTCGCGGTGCTGTCGGCGCTGCTGATTGCCGTGGTGATCTATGGCTGGCGCAGCGGCCAGGAGGACGCCAACCCGCTCAGCCCGGTCTTCAACCCGATCGCGAAGGCGGCGACCCGCACCGCCCGCTCACCCGGGATGCGGATGACGATGAGGGGCTCGGCCAACACCCCCGAATTACCCGGCGGAATGGCGATCCAGGCCAGCGGGGTCTACAACGGCAAGACCGGCCGCATGAGCATGACGATGAGCTATGCCGCCGCCGGACAAAACGTGAGCATGGAAGTCCTGGGCGGCAAGGGTGTTGCCTACATTCGCTCGTCGAGCCTCGGCGCGACCCTGCCGGACGGGGCCGAATGGCTCGGCGTCGAAGCCGATCGGATCGGCACGCACGAAGCTGTGTTCGGCGACAGCAGCAGCAGTCCCCGCGACCAACTCAAAATCCTGACCGGGGCGGGCAATGTCAGGACCCTCGGCCACGCGTTGGTGAGCGGGGCCCAAACTACGATCTACGGCGGCACGGTCGACGTCGGAGTTCTGGCAGACGCCCTGCGCTCCGAAGGCAACGACGCCGCGGCCGACCTCTACGAGGAAATGGCCGACCAGGTGTCGCTGATGAGCATCACCGTCTGGATCGACCATCACGGTAACGTGCGCCAGGCCGAGGTCCTGATGCCCATTACCGCGAACGATGAACACGCGCCGATCGCCGTGGACATGACGATTGGGTTCTCCGAATTCGGCATCGAACCGAGCATCCAGCTCCCCGATCCGGCCCGGGTCTACACACCGGACCTCTCGTCGCTCGAAGACGAGAGCTAGCATTGGGAACATGCTTTTCGGAAAGGAGCACGTCGAGCGCTACGAAGCTACCGACGGCGAGGAGGGTTACGAGTGGCGCGGCACGCAGACTCTGCTGCTGACGACCACCGGGCGCAAGTCGGGCGAGGCGCGGACCACGCCGCTGATCTACGCCCCCTACGGCGATAACTCGTTCACGATCATCGCCTCGAAGGGCGGGGCCGACGAGCCGCCCGCCTGGTACCTGAACCTGAGCGAGGATCCCGAGGTCGAGGTGCAGGTCCTCGGCGACCGTTTCAAGGCCCGGGCACGGACGGCGAGTGCCGAGGAGAAGCCGGGCATCTGGAAGACGATGGTCTCCGAGTGGCCCGACTACGACTCCTACCAGGAGAAGACGGACCGGGAGATTCCGGCCGTGATCCTGGACCGCGCCTGAGCCCCCTCGTCCTCATCGCCCGCGCGATCCCGGCCGCCGGCCGCGACCGGATCGCCACCCGCTGCGAGCTGCGCGAAGGAGGGTTGGATGCGACCCCGGAGCGGATCCGCGAGCTCGCCGCGGGCGCCTCCGCGATCGTCCCCGACCCGACCGTCGCGGTGGGCGCGGAGGTGCTGGACGCCGCCGGGCCGGCGCTGCGCCTGGTCGCCAACTTCGGCGTCGGCTACGACAACATCGACCTCGATGCCTGCCGGGAGCGCGGTGTCCCGGTGACCAACACGCCAGGGGTCCTCACCGACGCGACCGCCGAGCTCGCCCTCGCCCTGACCCTGGCAGCGGCGCGCGGGACCGGCGCCGCCGAGCGGCGCCTCCGGGACGGGCTGTGGACGGGGTTCGACCCGAGCGGTGACCTCGGCACTGAGCTCAGCGGGGCGACGTTCGGCGTGATCGGCATGGGCAGGATCGGCTGCCGCTACGCCGAGCTGGTGCGTCCGCTCGCCGGGAAGATCCTCTACACGAGTCGCGATCCGAAACCTGCGGTGGAGGCAGAGCTCGGCGCCGAGCGCGCCGAGCTCGAGGATCTGCTGCGGCGCTCCGACGTGATCAGCGTCCACGTCTCGGCGAGCGCCGAGACCGCCGGGATGATCGACACTGCCGCCCTCACCGCGATGAAGCCGACGGCGATCCTCGTCAACACGGCGCGCGGCTCGATCGTCGATTCGGCGGCACTCGCCGAGGCACTCGACCGGGGCCGGCTCGGCGGCGCCGGCCTCGATGTCTACGAGAACGAGCCCGAAGTCCCGGAGGCGCTGCTCGGGGCGCCCGGCTGCGTCCTCCTCCCCCACGTCGGCTCAGCGACCCACCGCGCCCGCGACGGGATGGCGAACCTGGTCGCCGACTCGGCCCTCGCGGTCCTCGACGGCGAAGACCCGCCCAACCGGATCGCCTGAGCGTGCCGCTCAGCCGAGTATCAAGCGGACCCGCCCGCCCGGCACGAGCGGTGTGCCTGGGCCGGGGCTCTGCTTGCGCACCCGCGCTCCCGCCGAGCGCCGGCCCCTCAGCGTGCCCGGCTCACAGGCGGCGCGGCGCAGGCGCCGCTTCGCCTTCCTCAGGGTCTTGCCGACGAGCCTCGGCACCACGCAGGCGGTGGCGGTGAAGGCGGTCTGCGCGCTCGCGGTCCCGGCCGCCGTCCGCACGGAGACCGGTGAGATCGACTTCGCCGCGAGCGTCGGCAGGATCGCGGTCAGGCGTTCTTCGGAGTCGACCGTGAAGCTCTTCGCGTGGGTGGTGCCGAAGAGAACGCTTTCGGTCCCGGTCAGGTCGGTCCCTTCGATCGTCACCCGCTCGCCGCCCTTGAACGAGCCCGAGGCCGGGGAGAAGCCGGCGACGGTCGGGGTCGGCTGCACTTCGGCATTGAAGGCGAGTTCCTCTTCGCCGTTCCCGATCCCTTCGACGGCGTTGTCGTCGCCGAGCACGGGGACCCAGGTGAGGAAGGAGGCGAGGCCGGGTTCCTGTCGGAAGGCGATGGTCCCGGCCGCGTCGCCGATGTCGAGCCCGATCCCCTGGCCGGCTCGAATCGGAAGGGCGGCGGGGAAGCTCTGCAGGGCGGTGTCGGTCGGGGACTGCGCCGTGCCGGTGCCGGCGCCGTTGTACCGGGCGCCGCCCGCCGGTTCGAGAACCCGCAGGCGGTAGTCGGTGCCGGGGGCGCCGCCGAGCATCCGCCAACGCACGATCGCGCCGTCGACGGGCGAGGTGGCGAGGGCGCCGGGGGCCGAAAAGCCGGTGTTGGCGACCGTGCAGGAGGGCGGCTCGCAGCTGGTCGTTTTTTCGAACGGGCCGATCATCGGGCTGCCGACCGTCACGTTCCTCGCCCCCGCGGCGGCAGGGGCGAAGAGGGCCAGTGAGACAGCAAGCGCCACGAGGCCGGATCGGCCGGGATGCCGCGGAAAGTGCACGCCGGACAGCCTAGAGGCGCTGCGGTCCCCGGCCCTCTTCCTCGGCGTAGGCGCGGCGCAGCGCCTCGTCGATCGTTTCCGGCTCGATCCCGAATGGCTCGGCGCCCGAGGGGTCGGTGACGACGGTCGGCGTGGTCAGTCCCTCGACCAGCGGCCGGGCGACGTTGGTGTCGACCGGGGTGACGAGCCCGAGCCAGAGCGAGGAGAGCCAGGGCGTGATCAGCGGCACCGGGATCTTCGGCCGCGGCTCCTTATAGAGGACGATGGCCATGCGGTCGAGCAGCTCCGAGAAGGAGAGCACCTCGGGGCCGCCGATCTGCACCTCCCTGCCGGCCGACTCGGGAACCTCGGGGGCGCGGCGCAGGTACTCGGTTGCGGCGTCGACGCCGATCGGCTGCGTGTCGGTGCGCAGCCAGCTCGGCGCGATCATCACCGGCAGCCGTCCGACCAGGAAGCGCAGGGTCCGGTAGCTCTCACTGCCGGCGCCGATCACCATCGCGGCCCGGAAGTAGGTCAGCGGCGGGCCCTCGGCCGCGAGGACGCGGGCGGTCTCGTGGCGGCTGCGCAGGTGCTCCGACTCTCCCTCCTCGCCGAGCCCGCCGAGGTAGACGACCCGCCCGACCCCCTCGTCCTTCGCCATCCGGGCGAAATTGCGGGCGCCGGCCGCCTCGCGCTCGGCGAAGCCACCGCCGCCCGCCATCGCGTGGACGAGGTAGTAGGCGGTCTCGATCCCCTCCCCCGCCCCGGCCAGGCTCTCGCGGTCGGCGACGTCGCCGACCTTCAGCTCGTGCCCCGCCGCCTCCAGCCCCGAGGCTCGGCCCGCGTCCCTGACCAGGCAGCGGGTCGCGATCCCGTCGGCGGCAAGAGCCGCCGCGAGGCGGCCGCCGACGAATCCGGTCGCGCCGGCGATCAGTGTGCTGGGGGTCATCGTCCCCGTACTTGCCCGCCGGGGCAGGGTCGAAACAGTGCGCCTGCCAAGCTGCGGCGGTGAAGGTTCACGTCCTTGAGCGTAGCCAGCGTGTCGAGATCCCGGTGGAGCGCGCCTTCGCCTTCTACGGCGACGCGCTCAACCTCGAGCCGCTGACGCCTCCCTGGCTTCACTTCCAGGTGACCAACCCGGAGGGCCTGGTCCTCCGCGAAGACGCACTGCTCGACTACAAGCTCCGCCTCCACGGGGTCCCGATCCACTGGCAGACGCTGATCAAGACCTGGGACGCGCCCGAGCGCTTCGTCGACATCCAACTCAAGGGGCCCTACAAGCTCTGGGAGCACACCCACACCTTCGAGCCCGACGGCGAGGGCGCGACGGTCATCCACGACCGGGTGCGGTACGCCCTCCCGTTCGGGCCGTTCGGGGCCCTCGCCCACCGCCTCTTCGTTCGTCGCGATCTCGAGCGGATCTTCGACTTCCGCCGCGACGCCGTCGCCGCGCGGGTCGCCCCTTAGCCCGCCGGTCCGAATTCGCGCCGAGCGCGCGGATAGGTTTGCCGAATGGAAACCTCGAGCGGTGAATCTCTCTGGCCCTGGATCATCGGCGGCATCGCCCTGGTGGTCGCCATCGTCGGCATCGTGATCGCGATCTCGGCCAACAATGAATCGTCCAACGACAAGACGGCGGTCAAGGACGCGGCCGCCGAAATCGAAGAACAGCTCTCCGGCGTCGCCGGCGCCCAGGCCGCGAATGAACAGAAGTCGAACCGCGCCGACCGCCTCGCCCGCCAGGACCGCCAGCGGATCAAGCGCACGGTGAACGCCGCGGTCGCCGCCGGCGAAAAGGAGCTCGACGGGGTCGAGGGCGAAGTCAAGGAATTGAAGACGGCCAGCGCCGATCAGAAGAAACAGATCGCCGGTCTCAAGTCCAGCGTCGGCGACCTCAGCGCCGAAACCGAAGACCTCGAAGCCGAAGTCGCGAAGCTGAAGACCCGCGTCAACAACCGCTAGGCCGCGCCTTTCTCAAAGGTGGTCGCTGGGTAGGTGCCAGCGACGTGGCGCGATCAGCTCGTGGCTCGCCTCGGGGCCCCAGGATCCGGCCTCATAAGTCTCGATCGGCGGCGGGTCCTCGAGCACCGGCTGGGAGATCTCCCAGAGCCGCTCGATCGCCGCCGAGCTGGTGAAGAAGGTGCGGTCGCCGATCAGAACGTCGTGGATCAGGCGCTCGTAGGGGTCCAGCGCATGCTCGACCCCGCCGAAGGCTTCGTCGTAGCGGAATTTCATGTGGGCCTCGCCGAGCTGCATGGTCGGCCCGGGGATCTTGGCCAGGAATGAGGCCGAGATGCTGCCCGGCTCGCCAAGCTCGAAGGTGAGGTGGTCGCGGCCGAAAGCCTTCTCGACCTCGGCGCAGGAGAGCGGGAACATGCGCCGCGGCGGTGAGGCGAAGGCGACGGTCAGCACGTTCCGTTTTTCGCTCATCCGCTTGCCGGTGCGCAGATAGAAGGGAACACCCTCCCAGCGCCAGTTGTCGACGAAGGCCTTGACCGCGACGAAGGTCTCGGTCTCGGAGTCGGCGGCGACACCGTCCTCGTCGCGATAGCCCTCGTACTGGCCCCGGACCACGTTCTCGGCCCGCAGCGGCGGCATCGCGTCGAAGACCTTCTCCCGCTCGAGCCCGAGCGGCTTCGGCTCGAGCGAGGTCGGCGGCTCCATCGCGACGAAGCCGAGCACCTGGAGCAGGTGGGTGACAACCATGTCGCGAAAGGCTCCGGTTTCCTCGTAAAAGCTGCCTCGCATCTCGATCGAGAGAGTCTCGGGGATGTCGATCTGGACGTGGTCGATGTGGTTGCGGTTCCAGACCGGCTCGATCATCCCGTTGGCAAAGCGGGCCGCCAGCAGGTTCTGGACCGCCTCACGCCCGAGGTAATGGTCGATCCTGTAGATGCACTCCTCGTCGAAGACTGTCTGCAGGGTTTCGTTGAGTGCCCGGGCCGTGCGCAGGTCGGTGCCGAACGGCTTCTCGTTGATCACCCGCGCCCCGAGCTGCAGGCCGACCTCCTTCAGCCCTTCGATCGTGCCCGCCATCGCGCCGGGCGGCAGCGAAAGGTAGATCAGCGCCTTGGCGTCCCCGCCCAGTTCCTCGCGCGCCTCGGCGACCGCGGCCGCCAGGCCGTCGAAGCCGTCGCCGACGCCGGCGAAGCTGAGGCACTCGGCGAACCGGGCCCAATTCTCGGGGTCCGGCGATTTGCGCCCCGAGGCGTCGATCGCCTCGCGGGCGACGTCGCGAAACTCCTCGTCATCGATCTCCTTGCGGGCGGCACCGATGATCCGGAAGCGCTCCGGCATCAGGCCCACGCGGGCGAGGTGGAACATCCCCGGAAGCAGCTTCCGCTTGGCCAGGTCACCGGTCGCTCCGAAGAGGACGATCACACGGTCGGCGGGGACCTCCCCCTCCGACTGCCCGACTGGCTCATTTGCGGTCGCCACGGCCACGGCCCCAGGCTGACACAAAGAGGCGCCCGGCACCAGCAGGCCGAAGGGAGCGCTCGATGGGTTGAGATTCCCTGACCGGGTATAGGAGGCGCCATGGCGGAACTCCTCCTCGGCCCCCTGCTCCGCTACGTCGGCGAGACCGACGCGACCGTCTGGGTCGAGACCGACGTGCCCTGCGAGGTCGAGATCCTCGGTCGCCGCGAGCTGACCTTCACGGTCGAAGAGCACCACTACGCGCTGGTCCGCGTCGAGGGGCTCGAGCCGGCCGGCTTCTACGAGTACGAGGTCTCTCTCGACGGCGAGCGGCGCTGGCCGCTGGATGACGCCGACCTGCCGCCGAGTGCGATCCGCACGATCGACCGCGACAAGCCGATCGACGTCTGCTTCGGCTCCTGCCGCGTCGCCCTTCCCCACGAGGGCAAGTACGTCGAGCCCAAGGACCGCCACGAAGACGGCAAGGAGCACGACGCCCTGCGGGTCCTGGCCGGCGAGATGATCCGCGGCGAGCACGACAAGTGGCCCGAGTTCCTGTTCATGATCGGCGACCAGGTCTATGTCGACGAGGGCTCGCCGCGGACCCGCGAGCGGATCGGGGAGCGCCGAGGGACCGACACGCCGCCCGGCGAGGAGGTCACCGACTACGAGGAGTACACCTGGCTCTACCAGGAGTCCTGGAGCGATCCTCTGGTCCGCTGGCTCCTCTCGACGGTCTCGATCTCGATGCAGTGGGACGACCACGACATGAGCGACGACTGGAACATCTCCGAATCCTGGCTGACGGAGATGAGGCGGAAGTCATGGTGGCACCGCCGGGCAACCTCGGGAATCATGAGCTACTGGGTCTACCAGCACATCGGCAACCTCTCCCCCGCCGTGCTCGATGAGGACGACCTCTACGGGAGGGTGCGCGGCAATGTCCACGCGACCGCCGAGCTCCGCGACTTCGCCGCCGACGTCGAAACCACCGGCTCCGGGACCCGCTGGAGCTTCTGCCGGGACCTGGGCTCGACCCGGGCCATATTCGTCGACTCGCGCGCGGGCAGGGTGCTCGAGCCGGGCCGGCGCTCGATCGTCGACGAGGAGGAGTGGGACTGGATCGTCGAACAGGCGGCCGGCGATTTCGACCATCTGCTGATCTCGACCACGGTGCCGTTCCTGCTCTCGCCCGGCTTCCACCACGTCGAGGCCTGGAGCGAGCGCGTCTGCGACGGCGCCTGGGGCTCGCTCGCCGCAAAAGGCGCGGAGAGCCTGCGCCGCGCCGTCGACTTCGACCACTGGGCCTCCTTCGACCGATCGTTCCAGCTGCTGCGCGAGCTGATCGAGGCGGTCGGCTCGGGCGAGCATGGCAACCCGCCGGCCTCGATCGTCGTCCTCTCCGGCGACGTCCACCACGCCTACCTGGCCGAGGTCGCCCTGCGCAAGGACGCGGAGGTGCGCAGCGCCGTCTTCCAGGCCGTCTGCTCGCCCTACCGGAACCCGCTCGAGAAACATGAGCGGATGACGATCAAGGCCGGCTTCTCGCGACCATTCTCAGCGGTCGCCCGCGCTCTCGCGCGGGCCGCCGGCGCCCCGGACCCCGGGTTGCGCTGGCGCCTCGCAGAGGGCCCCTACTTCGACAACCAGGTGGCGACGATGCGGCTCGACGGCCGCACCGCCAGCCTCAAGTTGGACAAGACCGTGAGCGACGACGACGAAGGCCGTCGCCGGCTCGACTGCGTGTTCGACCGACCGCTCGCCTAGCTGCTGGCGGTCTCGGCCTCGATGCGCTTCCGCGCCGCCGCGATCGCGATCGGCGAGGAATGGCAGGCCTTGGCGATCAGGTTGTTCGGTCGCTCGGGAGCGCGCCGGATCTCAAACTCGATCAGGCCTTCTTTGCGCAGTTTGGCTCGCGCCTCGCGATCGCTGCCGACCGCTTCGCCGGCGGCATCGGCGGCCTGCTCGCGCCGGCACTTGAGGCAGACGTCGCCCTGCTTCTCGCGGGCCCAGCCCGCCGGCATCGGGTTGCGCGCGCCGTCGCTCCAGCTCACCGACATCCCGCATCCGACGCAGGTGTAGCTGCTCTCCTTCGGGGCCGCGGGGCTCATCGTCCGGCCGGCTGTCGGCGCCTGCGTCGATTACGCGAGGGCGTGTGGGACCGAGAACGTTCCTCGCCTCCGGGCTTGCGACTGAAGTCGAACTCCCGGGAGAGCCCGAGGTCGCCGGCCATGCGACGCACTTCGTCGGTCTGGTCGGCGAGCACGTAGCTGATGCCGGTTCCGCGCCTGCCCGCGCGGCCGGTGCGGCCGATGCGGTGGACGTAGGAGTCGGTGTCTCCGGGGGCGTCGAAGTTGACGACATGGGTTATGCCGTCCACGTCGATCCCCCTGGCGGCGACGTCGGTGGCGACCAGCGCCGCGACCTCGCCACGCTCGAACCGGGCGAGTGCCCGTTCGCGCTGGCCCTGGGTTTTGTCGCCGTGCATGGCGACGGCCTCGACCTTGCGGGCGCGCAGCCTCTTGACGAGGCGATCGGCGCCGCGCTTGGTGCGAACGAAGACGAGGGTCTGGCCACTGCCGTCTTCGCCGAGCTGGGCGACCAGGTGGTCGAGCTTCTCGGCGGGATCCTCGACGTGAAGGAAGCGATGCTCGATGTTGCGCTCGCTCTGGCTCTCGGGCGCCTGGGTATGGCGCTGGGCGTCGCGGGTGAACTGCTTCGCGATCTTGCCGGTGGCACCCTCGAGGGTGGCCGAGAAGAAGAGCGTCTGGCGATCGCCCGGGGTCTGGCCGACGATGCGGGCGACGGCAGGCTTGAAGCCCATGTCGAGCATCCGGTCGGCCTCGTCGAGGACGAGGATGCGGACGCCGCCGAGGTTGAGCACACCGCGGGAGATCAGGTCCTCGAGCCGCCCGGGGGTGGCGACGAGGATGTCGGCGCGGCGCGCTTCCTTGGTCTGGCGGCCGAAGCCGACGCCGCCGTAAACCGCAGCGACGCGGAGCTGGCAGGAGTCGGCGATCGTGGAGATCTCGTCGACGATCTGGCCGGCGAGCTCACGGGTGGGAGCGAGGACGAGCGCCGAAGGTCGGCCCTCCTTGCCCCGCTCGAGGCGCTCGACCAGCGGAATGCCGAAGGCGAGGGTCTTACCCGAGCCGGTCGGCGACTGGGTGAGGAGGTCGCGCCCGGCGAGTGCGTCGCGGATGACCAACTCCTGGACGGGAAACGGATCGGTGATGTCGCGGCGCGCGAGCGCCTGCACCACCGGCTTTGAGATGCCGAGATCGGCAAACGAAGTTATGAGATGAACCTTTCTTGAACGAACAGGGGGAGATCCTGCGACCCCTAGACGCCAAGCGGCGGACGGAGGAAACGGAACCTCTCGGGACGAACTCAGCGGTCCCGACTCGTTCACCGTAGCAGGGTCACTGGATCGTCCCGGTAAAACCGCTGCTCACGGCGGGGTTTTGCCCGGCGCGGAGCCGGATCGCGCTCAGCCGAACCAGCGGGTGCGACGGTCCGAGCCGAACCGCTGCTTCTCGGTGGCGATCGCATCCGAGGGGGCGTTGAAGGTGCCGGTCGGCTTCGGCCCGGAGAGGAAGTCGACGTCGACCCGGCCGACCCGGCCCTCACCGAACTCGATGTAGCAGGAGCCGTGGCCCTCATAGCCGTCCGGGTCCCCGTCGCCGTCGATCCGGGCGATCAGCTCCTCGGCGACGACGCGACCGGCACCCTCGGCGAAGACCCCCGCCTTGGGGACGCCGACGTTGGCGACGTCGCCGACCGCGTGGATGCCGGCGAAGCGGGTCTCGAGCGTGCGCGGCTCGACCGGGATGTATCCGTCGACCGCCAGCCCGCTCTCGATCACCACGTCGGGGGCGCGATGCTTGGGAACCGCAAGGAAGAGGTCATAGGGGATCGGCTCGCCCTCGGCCAGGACGGCGACCCCGCGCTCGGCGTCGAGTGAGGCGATCCGCACGCCGGGCCTGAAGGCGATCCCCCGCTCCTCGAAGGCGGCGAGCAGCGCCGCCGAGGTGTCCGGCGAGGGAGGCACCGGGCTCGGCAGGGGCATCGCCAGGGTGATCTCGCACTGCTCGCGGATGCCGCGGTCGAGCAGCTGGTCGTGGAGCAGCAGCGCCGCCTCGCTGGGCGCCGGCGGGCACTTGAACGGGGCGCCGCAGACGCCGATCACGACCCGCCCGCCCTTGAAGTCGGCCAGCACCGAAGCGACCCGCTCGGCCCCGGCCGGTGAGTAGAACTCGTTGCCGTCCTCGACCAGCCCCGGGGTCGCGGCCAGGTCGTAGTCCGCGCCCAACGCGATCACCAGGTGGTCGGCCTCGTGTGTCCCGACGTCGGTGGTGACGACCCTCGTCTCCGGGTCGATCGCAACCACCTCCTCGCGCAGGAGTCGCACCCCCGGCTTCGCAAAGCCCGCATAGGGAACCCGGACCTGCTCGGCGGACACCCGCCCGAACATGACCTCGAGTTTGGAGAAGCCGAAGGTGAATCCCTCGTTCCTGTCGATCAGGGTCACCTCGACCCGGTCACCGAGCGCTTCGGAAACCGTGGTCGCCAGCTCCAATCCGCCGAAGCCCGCCCCCAGGATCAAGACTCGCGGCTTCATCGGAGGAAACCCTAACGGGGCGCGCGAGGCTGGAGTACCGCTACGGGGATTCGAACCCCGGTTTCTGGCATGAGAAGCCAGCGTCCTAGTCCCCTAGACGATAGCGGCAGGGGTCCGCGATTCTAGCTCGCCAATCGGTAGATTGCCTGCTCCCGCGGCTGTGGCGGAACTGGTAGACGCGCGGCGTTCAGGTCGCCGTGGAGGAAACTCCGTGAAGGTTCGACTCCTTTCAGCCGCATCGGAGCCCGCTGTCGGCTAGGCGGCGCGAGCCAGAGGCTTGGCACGCGCGGCGGCGGCGGCGAACTCCTCGGCGAACTCGGGCCAGAGGTCACGGGGCAGGTCGTGGCCCATGCCCTCGAAGACGCGCAGGCGGGCGTCGGGGATCGCCTTGGCGGTCGCCCGGCCGGCGGCGACGCGGGCGAGCGGGTCATCGGCGCCGTGCAGGACGGTGGTCGGCACCTCGACGCGTTCGAGCGCCGCGGTGCGCTCGCCGGAGGCGCTGATCGCGTGCATTTGGCGGATGATCCCGCGGGGGTTGTGGGAGCGCGCGTACATGCGCCCGGCGAGCTCTTCGACCTCGTGAGGTTCGCGGTGGCCGGGAGAGCCGATCACCTTGAAGGTCCGCGCAGCGCGTTTGACGTACTCCTCGCGGCCGTGCGGGAACTTCGCCAGCAGCAGGCCCCAGGCGCGGAAGGTGGGCGTGCCGACCCAGCGGTTTCCGGTCGTCGACATCATCGAGACCAGCGAACGGACCCGCTGGGGTCGGAGGATCGCCATTTCCTGGGCGATCATCCCGCCCATAGAGGCGCCGGCGACATGGGCGGAGTCGAGGCCGAGGTGGTCCATCAGGCCGAAGGTGTCGCGAGCCATGTCGGCGAGCAGGTAGCGGGCGGTCGCCCTGCGGCCGCTGATCATGTCGATCCGCGAGGGGACGCCGAGGTCATCGAGCATGGTCGAGTGCCCGATGTCGCGGTTGTCGAAGCGGATCACGCGGAAGCCGTGCTCGTCGGCGAGCAGCGAGCAGAAGTCCTCCTGCCAGGCGATCATCTGCGTCGCCAGGCCCATGACGAGGATCAGCGGCTCGCCGGCCGGGTCGCCGACTTCGTCGTAGGCGAGCTCGATGCCGTTGGCCGAGGCGAGGCGCTCGTCGCTGAAAACGCTCACCCAGGGCAGTCTAGAGAGCGGCCTGGCCGGACAGCCAGGAAGTAGCCTCGACCGGTGCGAACCGCGATCGTCTCCGATCTGCACCTCGGCGGTGGCCATGGCGAAGACCTGCTCCGCGACCCCGACCTGCGGGCGATCCTGCTCGACGAGATCGCCGGCGCCGACCGCGTCGTCCTGCTCGGCGACGCGATCGAGCTTCGCGACCTGCCCGTGGCCCAGGCGATGGAGCTCGCCCGCCCCTTCTTCGAGGAGCTCGGCCGGGCGATGGCCGGGAACGAGGTGGTCCTCGTGCCGGGCAACCACGACCATCGCTTCGCCGAACCCCTGCTCGAGCACGTCGCCGCCGAGGGCCGCGGCCCGCTCGGCGCGGAGCAGCAGGGACCCGGCCGCGGCGAGCTCGCCGAGATCCTCTCCGGCTGGCTCGGGAGCGCCGAGCTGACGGTCGCCTACCCGGGCATCTGGCTGCGCGACGACGTCTACGCGACCCACGGCCATTACATGGACTGCCACATGAGCCTGCCTCGGATCGAGTGCCTGGCCGCCGCCACGGTGATGCGCGCCTTCGACCTCGAGGTCCCGGGCCAGGCAAGCGCCGAGGACTACGAGCACGTCCTGCGGCCGATCTACGGCTTCACCTATGCGCTCGCCCAGGGCGGCTCGGCGAGCCGCACGCGCCGCCCGTCCGAGCGTGCCTGGCGGACCCTTTCCGGCCGGCAGCGGCGGGCGGGACGGGTTCGCCGCGCCGCGATCCGCAGCACGGTCGCCAAAGCGGTCCCGATCGGCGTCGGCGGCCTCAACCGGCTGCTCCGCTCGGACTTCGCCCTCGACCTCTCGCCGGGCGGGATCAGCCGCAGCGGGATCGCCGCCGAGAAGGAGCTCGCCGAGCGGCTCGGGCTCGGCGCCGCCCACTTCATCACCGGCCACACCCACCGGGCCGGACCGGAGCCCGATGAGCCCGAGTGGCGGCTCGCCGACGGCGCCCGCTTCCACAACACCGGCAGCTGGATCTTCGCCTCCGTCTTCCACCGCCCCGGCGCCCCGCGCGGCGTCTACTGGCCGGGGACCGTGACCTGGCTCGAGGACGAGGGTCCGCCGCGCCGCACGCGGCTGCTCGAGGGACAGTCGCTGGACGACCTCTGGCAGGCGGTACGGCACAGCCGTGCCGAGGCGCTCGAGGCCTGAGTTACTCCAACCAGTCGGCGATGATCCGGCCGACCTCCTCGCCCGCGTCCTCATGGAGGAAGTGGGAGGCGTTCTCGATCACCACCGGCGGCGGGAAGTCGAGCCGTTCGGAGACTTTTTCACCGAGAGCGAGCGGCAGGGCCTGGTCGGAGTCCGCCCAGAGCACCAGGGTCGGGCGCTGGTCCTCGCGCAGGGCGTCGGCCACCCGCCTGCCCTCGGCGGCCCCGGGGGCGTCGGGCTCGGTGGGGATCAAGGCCGGGAAGGCGCGGGCGCCCGCCTTCGACTGAGGACTGGGATAGGGCGCCTCGTAGGCGGCGACGACATCGTCATCCGGGTCCCTGGCGCAGCCCGCCTTGACCAGGAAGCCGACCGGCAGGTCCTCGGCGTCGCGGACGAAGTCGCGGAACCGGAGCCAGACGTCGCTCATCTTCTGGTGGCCGGTGAACGGGCCGGTGTCGGAGACGACCAGGCTGGAGAAGCGGTCGGCATGCTCGACGAAGAGCCGCAGGCCGATCGGGCCTCCCCAGTCGTGGACAACCGCGGTGGCGTCGCGCAGGTCGAGCTCCTCCAACAGTCCGGCCATCAGGTCGACGTGGCGGTCGTAGGAGTACCAATCGATGTCAGTCGGCTTGTCGGAGCGGCCGAAGCCGGCATAGTCGGGGGCGATGCAGCGATAGCCGGCGTCCCGAACGGGCGGGATCACCTTGCGCCAGAGGTACGACCAGGTCGGCTCGCCGTGGAAGAAGACGACGGGCCTCCCCTCGCCCTCGTCGAGATAGGCGAGCCGCAGCCCGTCGACCTCCGCGAAGCTCGACTCGAATGGGAAGCCTGGCAGTCCTTCCGTGGCCTCAGCGGGTGTCCTCACGACCTCGATCGTCATCCCCTCCCTCGCTCGCGTTTTCGGCTCCCCATGGGGCGAAACTCGCGTATCCGTGATCGGTCGAGCCTATCTCCTGAATTCGGATCAGCATTCCTAACTTTTCCGATCAACATTGTGCTACCTTGCGCGCTTCCTATTTAGAACCAAGTCGATCAAAAAACTAAATCAGTAGACAAAGAAAGGAATCCTTTCTATGCGGAACGCTCGCAAGGTAACCCGGCGGCGAGGCGTTACGGCAGTCCTCCCGATTGCCATCCTCGTCCTCCTGGCTGCCGTTTTCGCCGCAGGATGCGGCAGCAGCAGCGATGACACGACCGGAGGCACCAGTGGAGGCTCCTCCTCGGGCGGCTCGCTCGACGTCGTCGGCTACTCCACCCCGGAATCCGTCTACCAGGAATCACTGGAGCCGGCCTTCGAAAAAACGTCTCAGGGCAGCGGCGTCAGCTTCAGCAACTCGTTCGGCGCCTCCGGCGACCAGAGTCGCGCGGTGGCCGCCGGCCAGCCCGCCTCGATCGTCCACTTCGCGCAGGCCGGTGACATGGAACGGCTGGTCGAAGAAGGACAGGTCGACGCCAACTGGGACAAGCAGCAGTACAAGGGCATCGCCCAGGACTCGGTCGTCGTGATCACCGTCCGCAAGGGCAACCCTGACGGCATCAAGAGCCTCGACGACGTGCTCAGCAAGGACGTCGACGTCGTCACCCCGAACCCGTTCAGCTCGGGCGCGGCGCGCTGGAACATCATGGCCGTCTACGGGACGCTCATCAACGAGGGCAAATCGCCCGCGCAGGCGCTCGAAGGCGTCAAGACGCTGCTCGAAAAGACAGTCGCGCAGCCGGGCAGCGCTCGTGACGCGCTGGCCGCCTTCACCTCGGGGCAGGGCGACGTGCTGCTCGGCTACGAGAACGAGGCGATCAAGGCCGTCAACGAAGGCGAAGACGTCGAATACGTCGTGCCGCCCTCGACGATCCAGATCGAAACCCCGATCGCGGTGACCAAGGAAGCGCCGGAGCCTGCCGCTCAGGACTTCCTCAAGTTCATCTGGTCGGACGCAGGCCAGAAAATCTGGGCCGAAAACGGTTACCGCCCGGTCAACCCGAAACTGGTCGACCCGAAGACGTTCCCGACACCGAAGGAACTGTTCAAGATCAGCCAGTTCGGTGGCTGGGGCAAAGTCAATGACGATTTCTTCGACGAAGAAACCGGCTCGGTCGCGAAGATCGAGGGTGAACTCGGGGTCTCCACCTCAGGCTGATGGAGGCACACCCGGCAACAACAGCATCCGTTCCGACACCCGGGGGGCGAGGTCGAGTTCGCCTCCCGAGTGCCGGGGTCGGTCTCGGCTTCGGCTCGGTCGGGCTCTATTTGAGCCTGATCGTGCTGTTGCCGCTGGCCGCGGTCGTCAGCGAAGCGTTCTCCGGCGGCCTCGGCAAGTTCTGGGACCAGGTCACCTCGCCGCTGGCGTTGTCGGCGCTTGAACTGACCGTGATCTGCTCGCTGATCGTCGTCGTCCTGAACGCGATCTTCGGCACGATCCTCGCCTGGATCTTGGTCCGTGACGACTTCCGGGGCAAGAGCCTGGTCAACGCGGTCATCGACCTGCCCTTCGCGCTGCCGACGATCGTCGCCAGCCTCACCCTGCTCGCCCTCTACGGAAACGACAGCCCGATCGGCATCCATCTCGCCGCCACCCGCGCCGCCGTGGTCGTCGCCCTGATGTTCGTGACGCTGCCCTTCGTCGTCCGCGCCGTCCAGCCGCTGCTGATCGAGATGGACCGTGAGATGGAGGCGGCGGCGGCGTCCCTTGGCGCCAGCAACCTGACGATCTTCCGCAGGATCATCTTCCCCAACCTCCTCCCCGGCCTCGCCGCCGGCGTCGCTCTCGCCTTTGCGCGAGCCCTTGGCGAGTTCGGCTCGGTCCTGCTCTTCGCCGGCGGCCTGCCGCAGACGATGGTCGCCTCCGTCTTCATCCGCAACCAGATCGAGTCCGGCAACGACATCGGCGCCTCGGCGGTCTCCGTCGTCCTGCTGCTCGCCTCTCTCCTGGTCCTCGCCGGGGTCTCCCTGATCCAGCGCTGGGCGAGTCGCCACGAACGGACCGCCGACTTCGAGCTCGGCTCGGCAGTCACCGAGCCGAAGAGCGGAGGCCTCCAGTGAACGCCGGCGCCGGAAGCCGCTGGGGCCTTCGAATCGCCGGGCTCGGCTACCTCACCCTGCTGCTGCTGATCCCGCTGGTGATGATCTTCTACAAGACCTTCGAAAAGGGGCTGGCGCCGCCGATCGACGCGATCACCTCCCCGGACGGCCTGCACGCGCTGAAGCTGACCCTGCTGATGGTCGCGATCGCGGTCCCGCTCAACACGATCTTCGGGGTCGGCTGTGCGCTGCTCCTCGTCCGCCACAAGACCAGGATGAACTGGCTGTTCGACGGGATCATCAACCTCCCGTTCGCGATCTCCCCGGTCGTGATCGGCCTCTCGCTCTTCATCCTCTACGGGACCGGTGGCTGGCTCGGCCCGACCTTCGCCGAAGCGGGGATCAAGATCCTCTTCTCGGTGCCGGGCATGGTCCTGGCCAGCATCTTCGTCTCGGTCCCGTTCGTCGTCCGCGAGACGGTCCCCGTCCTTCAGGAGATCGGCACCGACCAGGAGATGGCCGCGTCGACCCTCGGGGCGAACGCCTGGCAGACCTTCTGGCGGATCACCCTGCCGTCGATCCGCTGGGGGGTCGCCTACGGCATCGTCCTGACTACAGCCCGTGTGCTCGGCGAGTTCGGCGCGGTGACGATCGTCTCCGGCTCGATCAGCGGCAAGACCCAGACGCTGCCGCTCTTCGTCGACAAGGAGTACGCGAACTTCGACCTTCCCGGAGCGTACGGAGCATCGGTCGTCCTGGCCCTGCTCGCGCTCGTCGTGCTGATCGGAATGAACCTGCTCAAACGAAAGGAGGCCGTCTGATGGGAATCACTGTCGAGGGAGCCAACAAGCGCTTCGATGACTTTCAGGCGCTCGATGAGGTGTCCATCAATGTTCCGGACGGGTCGCTGACGGCTCTGCTGGGCCCCAGCGGCAGCGGGAAGTCGACGCTGCTGCGGGCGATCGCCGGGCTCGAGGACCTGGACTCCGGCGTGATCACGATCAACGACGAGGTCGCCAACGACAAGCCGGCGCAGAAGCGCGGGGTCGGCTTCGTCTTCCAGCATTACGCCGCCTTCAAGCACATGACGGTTTTCGAAAACGTCGCCTTCGGCTTGAAGATCCGCAAGTGGAAGAAACCGGAGACCTCCGAGCGCGTGCATGAGCTGCTGCAGCTGGTCCAGCTCGACGGGCTGGCCGGGCGCTTCCCGTCGCAGCTCTCCGGCGGCCAGCGCCAGCGCATGGCTCTCGCCCGGGCGCTCGCGATCCAGCCTCAGGTACTTCTGCTCGACGAGCCGTTCGGCGCGCTCGACGCCAAGGTCCGCAAAGACCTGCGCACCTGGCTGCGCAACCTCCACGAGGAGATGCACGTGACGACGATCTTCGTCACCCACGACCAGGAGGAGGCGATGGACGTCGCCGAGCAGCTGGTTGTCATGAACGAAGGCAGGGTCGAGCAGTCCGGCTCCGCCGACGACCTCTACGACCACCCCGCCAACGAGTTCGTGATGAGCTTCGTCGGCGAGGTCAACCGCCTCGGCGACGACTACGTGCGACCGCACGACATGGAGGTCGTCCTCCACGCCGACGATCGGACCGAGGAGGCGATGGTCCAGCGGATCGTCGCCCTCGGCTTCGAGATCCGGGTCGAGCTGGTGATGAGCGATGGGCAACAGGTATGGGCGCAGCTGACGCGCGGAGAGCTGCAGAAGCTCGAACTGCGCGAGGGCCAGATCGTCTACCTGAAGTCGAACGCGGCAAAGAGCTTCAACGGTGATCACCGCTCCGACGGTCGAGGGGCCTCGACTCCCCTCGATCCACTGGACGGTGGCGACGCGGAGCAATCCGCAGCCAGTTGAAGGGGCGAAGGAGCGGGGCGCATCTCTGCCGGGTGGCGCCCCGCTCCAACTCGCCGCATCCGTAATTAGAACCGATCCCCGCCCCTCCGGGGGTCAATTGATCGTCCGGCCGGGCGGCGCGCGACGCCTGGCGGGCCGGATCGATCTCGCTTTGCTATTCTTGACTTAGTTAGTGAACAAACTAGACAAGACTAGGAAAGGATGAGAGATGAGCGCGAAGACGACCACCACGTTCACCTCCCGCGGCCGGCTCCGAGGGCTGATCCGCGATGAGGCCCCAGCCGGAACCGGCCAGAACCGCGCCAGCCGAGCCGCGCGTGGCGAGCCCGGCAAAGCCTCAGCCGACGAGGCGCTCTACTACCGCGCCAAGCTGGTCCTCGGCGAGTCCCTCCCCCGACCCAGCCGCTGAGGCTGGATCGGGGAGAGGTTCTCAAGCCAGGGAGCGGCCTCCTATTTGGTGGAGGTCGTTTCGGTGGTCGGCGGGGCTTCCGCCGCGGCCGGGTAGGCCTGGGCTGCGAGGTTCCAGCCTTTGATGTTGAAGGTCACCGATTTGGCACCGGCGTACTGGACGGCGATCGTGTGGCCGCCTTTCAGCAGGACCGTGGTGACCGTCACCGTGTGGATCAGGTAGGCGGGGGTCGGTGTCGCCGCCGTCGCCGGGGCGAGGTTGACTTTGCCCGTCGACTGGCCGTCGACGAGGATCTGGACCGGGCAGGCGAGGTCAGCCGTCGGTTTCGCCGCGGTGCAGGTGGCGTTCGCCGAGAACGTGATCACGGTCGGGGCGTTGCCCTTCACCGCAAACGAGGTGAACGCGGTCGGGATGTAGCTGGCGGTGGTCGTGCTGGCGCCGTAGGGGGCGGTGCCGGCGGCGATGCCGGCGACGGGCGCCAACGGCGCGGTCGCCTTCGCCACGTACAGGTTTCCGGCAGCTTTTTTCTTCAGGAACAGGCCAGAGGCTTTCTTGTTGGTCAGAAACAGCTTCGACGCCTTCTGGTTGGTGAGGAACGCTGACCCGGCGAATGAGGGCGCGACCGCGATCGCTGCGGCAAGCACAGCAGTCGCGGCGACCACGGTCACCGCTTTGGGGTTGGACAGTCTTCGTTTGAGCAATTGAACCTCCGTGTTAATGGCTGCCGGTAAGCCCGATTCCCTGGCTGTCGGTGGCCTTCTTTACTAAAGAGGTCAATAAGGTACAGATTGTGGTAGCTTCATGTCGAGTTATATGATCAACAAAGTCCGATACCCGGCAGGTAAGGAACTAAATCTGAGATGAGAATCAAGACCCTCGCCATAGCGGCGACAGCCCTCGTTGGGCTCGCCGTGCCGGCTTCCGCCGGCGCCCAGAACCTGATCGGTTCCGGCTCGGTTGCTGCGCAGCCCGTATTGGAAGCGCTGTTCAAGACCTACACCAAGACGGTCAACCCCAAGGTCCACTTCACCTACACCGCGAACGGCGGCAACGCCGGCGTCAAAGACGTCCAGAACGGCACCAGCCAGTTCGCTGGCCAGGCACGTACCCCCCTCCCCTCGGACGCGGGCACGACCTACATCAAGATGTTCCTCGATGGCCTCTGCATCGACGTAAACCCGAAGAACAAGCTGACCAACATCAGCATCCAGCAGACCCACGACATCTACCGGGGTCTGATCACCAACTGGGCCGCCGTCCCCGGCTCAGGTTTGGACACGACGATCGACCCGGTCGGTCGTGACACCAATGGAGGGACGTACAACTTCTTCCTCCAGGCGGTTCTCAACAACGAACTGCCGTCCTCGAACGTCAACGCGCTCGTCTCTGACGGCCTCGTCGTCAACGCGGTCAAACAGGACCCGTCGGCGATCGGCTATGACGGACTCGCGTGGCAGGGCAAGGGCCAGAAGGCCCTCAAGGTCAACGGCGTTCCGTGCCAGGCGAACAAGATCAGCGTCGAGCCGCTCAAGTACCCGCTCTCGCGCTACCTGTTCCTGGTCCTGCCGACCGGCACGACCAACCCGGCGCTGGCCAAATTCATCGACTGGGCACGCCGCGACCCGATCGCCGGCCAGGTCATCTCCAAAGCCGGAGGCGTCCCCGCGTTCAACAAGAAGGCGAAGAAGTAGAGACAGATGGAAGAGGGCTACCTCGTAGAAGAGGAGTACGGCCCTAAGTGGTCGGACCAGCGCGTCGAGAAGCTTCTCGGCGCGCTGGTCTGTTTTGTCGTTGCCCTGCTGCTGGCGCTGATCGTCACGGTCTTCGTCAAGGCCTGGCCCTCCTTCGCGCATAACGGTCTTGCCTGGTTCGGAGCCGGCGGCAACGTCGACGACCAGCTCAACACGATCTACCTCTCCGGCCTCTCCGGAAGCCACTACGTCTACACGTTTCACGCCTGGCAGCTGATCTGGAGCACGATCCTGATCGTCGGCTCCTCGATCGTGCTCGCCCTGACCAGCGCGCTGTTCGTATCGGTCTTCATCGTCGAGTTCGCGCCCGAGTGGATGCGGAACATCCTCCAGCCGGTGGTCCGCTTCCTGGCCAGCGTGCCCTCTGTGATCTACGGCCTGCTCGGCGTCCTCGTCCTCGTGCCCTTCATCGGCAACCACCTGGTCACCGAGCCCCAGAAGGCGTCGGTCGCCGGGGTGATCTCGCTGAGCGGCTACAGCCTGCTCGCGGCGATTCTGATCCTGACCGTGATGATCGCGCCGCTGATGGTCTCGATCTTCAGCGACGGCCTGCGCTCGGTGCGGCCCGGTTGGCTCGAGGGCAGCCTGGCGCTGGGCGTCAACCGCTGGCGCACGACCTGGAAAATCGCCGTCCGCACCGCCCGCCCGGCGATCGTCGCCGGCACCGTCCTGGCGACCGCCCGGGCGATCGGCGAGGCCGTGATGCTCGCGATGGTCTCCGGCTCGGTCGCCTTCGCGCCCAACCCCGCCGACGGCGCGATCTTCTTCTACGAGCCATCGCGTCCGCTGGCGCCGACGATCGTCAAGAACATCGACTCGATCGGCTCGGCTCCCTCGAACGCAACGCTCTTCGCGATCGCCGCGGTCCTCCTCCTCTCCGGCGCAATGTTCTCGTTCTGCGGCTGGTTCGCGCGCCGCTCGATGCGCAAATACGGGGCGACGGCCTGATGGAGGCAACTGCCGCACCAACCCCGGCGGCCCCACCGCCGGCAGCCGCCGGTGGGCCGGCCAAGGGACCGAAGGAGGCAAGCGCGACCTGGCGCCTCACCGATCGCATCGGCCTCGGGATCTGCTGGGCGCTGGGCCTGCTCTTCTGCGCGATCGCGGTCGCCGTCGTCGTCTACCTCTTCATCCAGGGGATCAAGTTCCTCAAGCCCTCGATGCTCACCACGCCGGCGACCTCCGGCTTCTCGCAGAGCCAGACGGGCGGCTTCTCCGACGCCTTCATCGGCACCCTGATCGTGGCCATCATGGGAATCTCGATCGCCCTCCCGGTCGGGATCGGGATCGCGGTCTGGTTGGTCGAGTACGGGCGCCCGGCGGCGCTCGCCCGGATCACCGAATCGACGATCGAGGCGATTGCCGGGATCCCGTCGATCGTCCTGGCCCTGTTCGGGACCGTGATCTTCTCCAGCACCGCGCTCGGCTTCCTCAGCCGCACCTCCGAAGGGGTCGTCTTCGGGCGCTCGTTCTTCGCCGCCTCGGCGATGCTCTCGCTGGTCGCCCTGCCTCTGGTGGTCGCCAGCGTCCGCGAGGGGCTGAACTCGATCCCCCAGCACGTCCGCGAGGCCTCCTACGCGGTCGGCAAGACCAAGGCGGCGACAACCCGCCGCATCCTGCTCCCGGCCAGCCGGCCGCAGGTCGCCACCGGCGCGATGCTCGGTCTGGGGCGGATCATCGGCGACACCGCGATCATCGTCGTGCTGCTCGGCGCGACCCAGAACTTCTCCCCGGTCGGCGGCGCCTTCCCGTTCAACTACCTGCGCGGGGCGGGCACGACGCTGACCAACTTCGTCTACGAGGCCTCCCCGACCGGGAACCTGAACCAGCCGCAGAAGGCCTACGCGGCGGCATTCGTGCTGCTGCTCATGGTCCTCGCGCTCAATGCCGCCGTGGACGTCGTCCACCGGCGCGCCCGAAAGGTAGGGACATGGAGTTCCTGACACCGCCGCCGCCCCCGATCCGGCGCCTGGATCTCGATTCGGGCCCGGCGACCGAGGTCGCCGCGCCGCCCGCCAGCCCGAACGGCGACGGCGCCGTTCAGAAAAGCGGCTTCACCGCAGCCCGGCGATCGATCACCGCCCCGCAGTTCTCGATCCGCCGCATGGAGATCGATCAGGTCACGGTCTCCTACTCGAACCGCCAAGCGGTGAAAGGCGTCTCGCTGCCGGTCCGCCAGGGCGAGGTGCTCTCGCTGATCGGCCCCTCCGGCTGCGGCAAGACGACCCTGCTGCGCTCGCTCAACCGGCTCACCGAGCTGACCCGCACGGCGACGCTGACCGGGCGCATCCTGCTCGACGACGTCGACATCAAGTTGATCGAACCGACCCTCCTGCGCCGCCGGGTGACGATGGTGTTCCAGCAGCCGAACCCGTTCCCGATGAGCGTCTTCGACAACATCGCCTACGTCCTGCGCGAGCAGGGGTCACGCCGGGTCCGCAAGAAGACGCTGGCGCCGAAGGTCCACGAAGCCCTGGACCGGGCGGGCCTCTTCGAGGAGGTCAAAGACAACCTCGACCATCCCGCCCTGCGGCTCTCCGGCGGCCAGCAGCAACGGCTCTGCATTGCTCGGGCGCTCGCCGCCGAACCCGAGGTGCTGCTCCTCGACGAGCCCTGCTCGGCGCTCGACCCGCAGTCGACCCAGGTGATCGAGGACCTGATCGTGAAACTGCGCGACGACGTCGCCGTCGTCATCGTCACCCACAACCTGCAGCAGGCCTACCGGATCGCCGACCACGTCGCCTTCATGTACCTGGGCGACCTGGTCGAGTACGCGACCGCGACGAACCTTTTCGGCTCCCCCCGCGACACGAAAACACAGGAGTACGTCAGCGGTGCCTTCGGTTAGGGCGACAAGAGCGATCGCGATCGGCCTGGCCCTGGCGGCCTGCGGCCTGCTGCTGCTCGGCGGGCTGAGCGGCTGCGCGACGACACAGGACACGGCGAAGGCGAAGAAGATCGAATCGGAAGCCTTCCTGAAGCATCGCGAAAGCCATCGCGCCAAGGAAAAAGCCAAGAGAGCCAAGAAGGGAGGCGACAGCAAGTGAGCACGCCAGAGCAGCAGCCCCGGTACGAGCCGTGTGAAGAGTGTGGCGCGGCAATGGACCCCCAGCAGCGCTACTGCGTCAACTGCGCCGCCCGGCGCGGCAACGGCGCGAACCCGTCGTCCCGCTACTTCGCGGCGATGGGCCGGCGCGCGCGCCGGCCCGCCCCGAGGGCACCGCAGAAAGGCCCCGGCAGCCGCGCGGCGGCGGTCGGGTTCTTCGCCCTTCTGCCGATCGCCGTCGCGATCGGCGTGATCGTCGGCCGGGCCGACTCCGGTGGAGGAAACGATGAATCTGCGCTGCTCGAGGCACTGAAGGAACAGCAGGCGACGGCGACCAGCGCGGCGCCGACGACCGCCTCGACCGCAACGAAGAAAAACGCCAAAGGGAAAGCCAAAGAGCCGGCCAAAGGCCAGGGCAAAGTCGTCGCCAAGACATCCAACGGCGAAGTCCATCAGGTCGCCGGCTTCGTTCCGAGCAAGGAAAAGGAACAGGCCGACACGAAGCTCGTCGAAGAAAACCCGGAACAGACCGGGTCCAACTACATCAAGGCCCAGCAGAACCTGCCTGACGTGATCGTCGTCGGCGGGGACGGCAGCGGCGAAGCGCCGGCATCCGGCGGAAAGGCAGGGGAACCATGAGCCGCCTCGCAGAGCTCGGACAGCGGTTCGACCCGCGTGGCCTGCGCGACCCTAAGCGGTCCGCCCCGCCAAAAGACGCCGACCCGACTCCGAGCCCGAGCCCGGCAAAACCGGATCCCGAGGTCGAGAACGTCGAGCTGCGCGCGCAGCGCGACCGCCTACTGGAGAAGTTCACGGTGATGCAGGCCGACCTGGGCGGTGCCTTCTATGAGATGGCGATCCGCGACCACGTGCGGATGGATGTCCTGACCCGCAAGGCTGCCGAGCTGCAGCGTGTCGACGCCGAGCTCCTGACCCTCGAGCGGATGTTGGAGCTGCAGCGCTCCGACGCCGCCGGAAACTGCCCGAGCTGCGGGGCCCCATATGGGCACGGGGTTCGCTTCTGCGCCCAGTGCGGGACCTCACTCGTACCGACGGAGGTGATCTGATCAAAGCGATTCGCAAAAAGATCGACCGCGCGATTGCGGCCGCCGCGACCCTGACCGGCAAACGCTTCGGCCTGCTCGTCGCCTCCTCTGTGGTCGCGACCTCGGCCATCGTCGCCAGCGCGATGACCAACCCGGAAGGCGGCCTCAGCCCGCTCGCTGCGCTGCTCGGGCGCAGCCTCGCCGCCGAGCAGGCCCCGGTTGAAGCGAGCGCCCCGGAAGAAGAAGAAGAATTCGCGCCCGAAGCGTCCGGCGGCGGCGCTCCCGCACCGAGTGGCCCGACGGCATCCGCGACGCCGTCGGCGGCCTCCCCCGCCCCGGCTCCGTCTCCTGTCACCGAAGAACCCGAAGAACCTCAGGAAACCTCGATCCCGACCCCGGAAGCCGGGCCTGTCAAACACCTCTTCGTCATCTCACTGGTCAGCCCCGGCTACGAAGCCTCCTTCGGCCCCTCCTCGCAGATGCCCTACCTGACCACCAAGCTGCAACCGAAGGGCGAGCTGCTCTCCGGCTACTCCCTGCTCGACGACTCGGCGGTTCCCAACGGGATCGCGGCGATCAGCGGCCAGAAACCCGACTCGAAGACCAAGGAAGACTGCCCCGAGTTCGACGCCTGCGTCCTGCCGGTCGAAACCGAGACGGTCGCCAACGAACTCAGTGCGGGAAAATTCACCTGGGGGGCCTATCTCGAGGGGATGGCCGACGCCGAAACGGGCAAGCCGGCGAGCTGCATCTATCCCGGCGCCGAAGAACCGTACCCGCCGGCCGAAGGCGGCTACACGGCGACGCGCAACCCGTTCGTCTTCTTCCACTCGCTGCTCGACCTCGGCGACTGCACGGCCAACGACAAGCCCCTGACCGAATTCCAAAAGGCGCTGACGAAGGAAAAGGCGACCCCGAACGTCACCTACGTGACGCCGACGCTCTGCAACTCGGGGTCGACCGTCGAATGCCCGACCGGACAGGCCGGCGGGCCGGCGGCGGCTGACGCATTCCTTGCCGAATGGGTGCCGAAGATCCAGGCCTCCCCGGCGTACAAGAAGGACGGCATGCTGATCATCACCTTCGACCAGCTCGACCCGGTCCCGGCCGTCCCCGGCGCGGTGCCGAGCCCGACCCCGCCCAAGACTCTCCAGGTCGGGACGCTGCTGCTCTCGCACCTGCTCCCACCCGGGTCGACCGACAGCACCGAATACAACCCGTACTCGCTGCTGCGCTCGACCGAGGACCTGTTCGGGCTCGAATACCTCGAAGCGGCCGGCGGCAAGAAGGTCAAGTCCTTCACCGAAGCGCTGCTCGGCGGCGGCGGCGACTAGCGCTTCAGGGCAGTTCGGAGAGGAAGTTGCCGACCGTGACGCCGAAGTACGGCGAGTAGAGGCGGTCGGGGCTCTCCGGGTAGCCGTAGCTGGTGACGCCGTCGACGTACTGGCCGTCGACGATCCAGGCGCCGCCGCTCGAGCCCCCGGCCATGTCACAGGAGCCGGGGATGGTGGGCGGGCCGAGATAGCCGAAGGTGAGCGCGTCGCTGCCCAGCCCCCGCGCCCGGCAGCTGCGTAGTTCTTCTCCTTTGAGCGCCGCCGCCGGGTAACCGTAGATCTGGAACTGCCCGATCCGCGAGCGCCCGGTGACGTAGCCACGACCGCCGACGACGTCGGTCAGGTGGCCGAATTCATTTGGTGCGACGCGCAGCGCGGCGACGTCGAAGTCGGGGTTTTCGGAGTGTCGCCACTGGGGCATCAGGTAGGCGATCTCGACTTCGAAGCTGCCGAATGGCCGGCTGCCGTGATCGTAGGCGGGGACGAATACGAGGTTCCTGCCGACGACGCCGTTCTCGAGCACACAGTGGCCCGCGGTCAGCACGATCGACCTGCTCGGCGTGTTGATCGCCGTGCCGGAGCACGAGTAGGCCCCTTCCTTCGGGTCGAAGCCGAAGATGCGGCCGTTTGTGCGCTCGCCTTCGCCCGAGAAGTCCGCCACGCGCGTGCTACTGGCGCCGGCCCCGCCGGCCGCGCCGTCGAGCGTCACGAGCCGCGTCGGCTGTGCGGCGGCGATCGACGGCGCGACCGCGAGTAGAAGCAGCGCCATGGCAGCGGTCATGCCGCTTGACAACGGTCCCCTCATCCCCCTCACGCAGCAAATGTTCGCATACAAAGGAGCCCGCCCAGGCGGCCCGAACCACCTTCTTGGAACCACATAAGAAACGCAGTCTTATTACCTGTGGAAAGGGTTACGCATGAACGACGACAGCCTGATCAGCGGCTGGTGGGTATTCGCCGGCGTGCTGCTTCTGATCGCCGGTGTCCTCAACATCATCTACGGGATCGCCGCGATCGGCGACTCCAAGTTCTTCACCGAACACGGGACCTTCATCATCAGCGGCCTGCACACCTGGGGCTGGGTCCTTCTGATCGTCGGCGTGCTCGAGATGGTCGCCGCATTCTCGCTCTTCTCGGGCAACGAATTCGGGCGATGGTTCGGGATCTTCATCGCCTCGCTGAACGCGATCGGCGCCCTGCTCTCGCTGCCGGGCTACCCGTTCTGGTCGCTGGCTGTTTTCGCGCTCGCGATCATCGTCATCTACAAGCTGGCCGAGGGCCCGGAAGGGAACCCGATCAGCTGACGCTGCTGTGCGGTCGAAGGCCCCGGGCATCCGGGGCCTTCGCCGCCGTTGCGCCCGCGGGGGGCGCGTCCAGGGGCTGTGCCTCGAGCGTCGACCACGGCGCCACGTAACGATCCTCCGCCTCGTAGAGAACGTCGGCGCCGGCCATCTTGTCCTGCCAGGCGCGACGCCTTTCGTCGAAGAAAATCCCGAGCAGCCCCAGCCCGAACGGAATGATCGCCAGGGCCAGGCCGACCAGGCGCCTGATCGACCTGCGTAACGGCAGCCTGGAGCCTTCGGGGCCTATGCGAATGCCGAAGAAGCGCATTCCCGGCGTCTGGCCTGCGAGCGACCAGAAGGCGATCAGGTAGGCGCCGCCCAGGCAGAACCAGGCAAAGGAACCGACCACCAGGGTCAGGCCGGGCAGTCCGTTGCTGTCGCCGGAGAACGCAGAGGCGACGAGGGCGACGATCGCCGCGAAGCCGGAGAAGGCGAGGTTGACGATCAGCCCGTCGAGCCCCAGCGCGAGCCCGCGGGTCACGGCGCCGGCCCGTTCGGTCGGCTGCGGCCGCGGCTTGCGGAAGAAGACTTTGCGAGCGATCCGCTCGACGACGCCGTCGAGGCGCCGCGTCTCACGGCCGATCGTGTGGCCGACGTCGGAGATCAGGCCGACGCTCTGGGCGCTGATCGCGGCGCGGATCTCAGGTGCCTCGGCGATCCGCTCGACCAGCCTCTGCGCCTCGTCGCTGGCAAGCAGCCGGCGCCAGACCTCGTCGACCATCTCACTGTCGAGCGCCTCGACCAGCGCTTTCTTGACGGTCTCGCTGTCGAGCGCGTTCTGAACCGCGTTCTCGACCACCGGCCCCTGGAGGACCCGCGCCAGGGCGCGTTCGACCGCCTCGCTCTCGACCGCGGCCACCATCGCCTCCTCGGCCGCCGCCTCGACCGCGCGGTCGATCCCGGCGGCTTTGGTCACGGTCCGGGCCCGGCGCACCCCGGCGCCCAACAGGCGAACCGAAAGGGGGTGATTGGGCGGAGGCACGTCCGGCATTCCCCGACCCTAAAGCAGCGAGGCCGCTAAGCCAAGCTCTCGAGCAGGCGGTCGACGAAGGCCGCCTGGGGAGCCAGCAGCTTGCGCTTGGCGCTCTCGGGTGCGTGCCACTCGGCGCGGTCGACCTCGGGGAACTCACGCTGGGTGCCGGTCCGCGGCGGCCACTCCATCGAGAAGGTCGCGCTGTCCAGCGCGGCGGGGTCGAACTCCCCCTCGGCGGCCCATCCGTGAACCACCTTGGCGCTCTGTTTGACCGAGCCGAGGTCGACCAGCTCCTCCACGGCCAGCGCCGGCGGTGCGCCCAGCTCCTCGCCGAACTCGCGCAGCGCGCAGGCGACCAGCTCCTCGCCCTCGTCGACTTCCCCCTTCGGGATCGACCAGGCCCCCTCGTCTTTCTTCGTCCAGAACGGCCCGCCCGGATGGACGATCAGGACCTCGAGCGTCTCCCCCTCACCGCGGTAAAGCAGGATGCCGGCGCTCTCCTTCATCGCCCACAAGCCTAGAATGCTGGGACCACGGGGCGTGGCGCAGTCTGGTAGCGCACTCGGCTGGGGGCCGAGCGGTCGCTGGTTCAAATCCAGTCGCCCCGATCAACTGATTCCTACAAATAGGCGCGCCGCGCCCGCAGGACTGGAAGCGTTCGTGCCTATGCGATTCGGTTCGGTGGCGGGAGTGACGTTGGAGTGACGTTCCCCGGCAACCCCGATTGCCACCTGTCGGATGGAACCCCGGGAAAGCGGGCTCCGTGCCCTCCGAGTACGTTCTGATTCCAAGTCCTACCGAGCCAAGAAGAGCCATGAGCGAGCAGAGCGTGGAAGTGGTCAAGCGTGCATATGCCGCCTTCGCGGAGGGCGATGTGCCTGCCGTCCTTGGAATGTTCGCCGACGACATCGAGTGGCATGAGGCCGAGGGGATGCCATATGGGGGCGTGTATCGCGGCGGCGAGGCCGTCGTGCAGAACGTTTTCGGCCCGATCTCCGAGGACATCGATGGCTTTTCGCTGGCCCCCGAGGAGTACATGGCAACCGGCGATACCGTCGCCGTGGTCGTCCGCTACACGGGCACCGGGAAGGCCTCCGGCAAACAGCTGGACCTCCCGATCATGCACGTCTGGGACATCCAGGACGGCAAGGCTGTGCGCTTCCGCCAGTTTGCCGACACGGTCAAGTTCGCCGAGGTCGTGCCCGCCGCGGATTCAGTCGCCGGCTAGGGTCGCGGCGCTCCGGGGCGAACCTGCGCTCGAGCGCTTTGCGCCGACGCCGGGTGGGCGCTTAGGATCACGATCGTGCGTCGCTCGTCCATCTCGGCCTCGCTCGCAGTCGGCCTGCTCGTCCTCTGCGGCGCCTTCGCCGCCACCGCGCCGGCAGCGTCACCGTTGGCCGGCGAGTGGCCGCTCGAATCCTCGACGGCGTCCGGCGCCACCGAATCCACCGCGGACACTTCCGGCAACGGCCTCTCGCTCGCCGGCCCGGCCGGCACCATGCATTTTGGGACCGACGGCGGCAAGTTCGGCGGCTACCTGACGGGGAGCAGCGCGACGACGATGCAGGTGACTTCCCCCCTGCTCGCCCCCCCGCAGGTGACCCTGCTGGCCTGGATCAAGCAGAGCGGCTATCCCGGCCTGCTGCGCTATATCGCCGGCCGCGGCAACGACGGGGGCAACTGCGGCGGCTCCTCCTACGCGCTGTACACGGGCTACAGCGCGATCCCGGGGCTCCATTTCTACGTCCGCCAACAAGACGCTGGCGCGACTCCGGTGGTCTCCGACTCGCCGCCGGACTCGGCGGTCTTCGACGGCAACTGGCACCTCGTCGCCGGCACCTACGACGGCGCCAACATCCGCCTCTACCTGGACGGCACCCAGATCGGCGCGCCGAAGCCGGCGGCGGGGGTCGGCTATGGATCGCCGATCGGCGATCCCTCCTTTTACGTCGACGGTTATCCGCCGCAGTCGACGTGCGTCGGCAACTCCGACTTCCCCGGCCAGATCGACGAGGTCCGGGTCTACGATCGGGCGCTGACGGCGACCGAGCTCCAGCGTCTCGCCGCCGCGACCGGGCCAACCCCGCCACAGCTAACACCGGACGGCCCGCCCCCGCTCCCGGAGCTGGCGGCTTTGCCGTTCTCCGCCCTCGTTCGAGCCGGCAAGACCGTGCGCGGGGTCTCGAAGAGGCCGGCCGACAAAGCGCTGCAGGGCGCCCTCCAAGCCGCCAGGACCGCCGGGATCGAATCGATGGCGAGCGGCCGCGGCAAAAGCCTGATCGGCAAGCCCAAGAAGGTGACGGGGCTTTCAGGGAAAGAACGAAGCGCGGTCGACCCGGATCCCGGGATCCAAGGCCGCCTCAAGGCGATGAGGTACGGCATCGGCATGAGGTTTCCGGCGGGCCCCGGCGACGTCATCGAGGTGGCGGCGACCGTCGCACTCGAGAGAGACAGCGGCGCGGGGGTCACGACCCAAACGATCGTCCTGCCACCGGTGGTCGGGAGCCCGAGCAAAGGACAGACGCAGATCCCGTTCGAGATCCCGGTCGACGCCCCGGCGACCGCGGCGATGGCGAACCACCAGATCGCGGCGGCATCGATCTCGATCCAGGCGGTGGAACTCCCCAATCCGGAAACGATCGGCGGCCAGTCGACCCAGCTGTCGGGGCTTCTGAAATCGACCTCGTCCGACACAGTCGACCTCTCGGAAGCGCTGCGTAAGCTCGAGGAAGCCCAGAAGGAAATGCTCGAGGCGGAGCGCAAGGAGAAGGAGAAACTGGCGAGCCAGGCGTCGGAACGGTCCGACAAGCTGAGCAAGGAAATCCGCAAGATCGAGGCCGGGCTCGACGAGAGCGCCGCGAGGGCCGTGACGGCGACACAAGCAGCGTGGACGACCATGGCCACCGGGCTCATTACGGGAGCCCTAGGAGTCGCGGGTACCGACGTGGATTCGTCGCAGCTGGTGCAGGGGATCATTGCCTCCCTGAACCCTTGCGGCTACTTCTGCACGCCGGGCGCCATCCTCAGCCGGCACCTTCATTGAGTTGAACTCGCCCAGAAAGTGAGAAGCCCGCCAAAAGGCGGGCTTCTCTCACTTCACTTCTAAGTGGTCGCTCAGACCTGCTGAACGTTCACAGCTTTCGGGCCTTTGTCGCCGGGCTCGGCGTCGTAGGACACTTTGGCGCCTTCTTCGAGGGACTTGAAGCCCTCGCCGGCGATGTCGCTGTGATGGACGAACAGGTCCTTGCCTGCGTCGTCGGGAGTGACGAAGCCGTAGCCCTTGTCGTCGTTGAACCACTTCACGGTTCCGGTTGCCATTGCTGATACCTCCATGGTTTGCGTGCTGCGAACGTGGAGGATGCCGATAAGCAAACGATCTACGGGCGCGGGCACTGCTTTGGTCGGGAAACCCGACTCTAACCGGATCGAGGCTAGCAGTGTTGGCGCGAGCCTAGACTGCTCCCTCGTGTGGGTCCAGCGATCGATCAGCCTCTCCCCCCTCCCCCGCGGCTTTCACCTGGTCACCGGCGAGATCCTCGGCGCCCTGCCCGAGGTCGGCGGGATCGAGACCGGGCTCCTGCACCTGCTGATCCAGCACACCTCGGCGTCGCTCGCCCTGAGTGAGAACGCCTCACCCGAGGTGAGGCGGGACTTCGAGAGCTGGTTCGACAGGGCGGTCCCGGAAGGCGCCGACTATTGGACGCACACGCTCGAGGGCGACGACGACATGCCCGCCCATGTGAAGGCGGCGCTGCTCGGGCCCACGCTGACCCTGCCGATCGGCAACGGCCGGCTCACGCTCGGCACCTGGCAGGGGATCTATCTCTGCGAGCACCGCGACGATGGCGGATCGCGTTCGGTGATCGCGACGGCCTGGGGCGAGGCGCCCGATCGCTGAAGTCGAGGGCGCTACGCGCCGCGGTGGGACTTGGACTTCTTGGACTTCTTGGACTTCCCGCAGCCGGCCTGGATCTTCACGTTTTCGGTGCTCTTGACGCCGTTCTGGCCTTCGAAGAGAACCTCGACCACGGCGGGCTTCGCGCAGAGGCTGCGGGTGTTGATCAGGTAGCCGGCCTTGCCGCCGTAGACGGACAGCTTGAACTCGCCGATCGGAGCATCGGGCACGACCGGGACGATCGTCCGCAGGCGGCCACCGCTGACGGTGTCGGTGTTCGCACGCGGCATCAGCGGCACCTGGCCGTTGAGCAGGAAGGCGAGCCGGGGCAGGCCCCCGCTTCCCGAAACCGCGTAGACGGAGCCGCTCAGCGGCTGGTCAAGAAGGGGGGTTTCGGTGATCGCGGTGCCGATCGCCGGGTGGCCGACGCAGCCGCTCGCGGCCAGTTCTTTCTCCGAGCAGATGCTGCCGAGGTGGCGCTGGTCGATCTCCAGCGCGCTGGGCAGGATCACGCCGACCGACTTGATGTTGGCGTCCCCGGCGCGAGTTTTGAGGTCGAAGCTGAGGCGCGGGTTCACGGCCCGCCTGGTGCCCTTTCGACCGCCGAGGCGGCGGATCGTCATCCGGGGCTTGAACGGGAGCGTGGAGCAGTTGGCGGCGACGAACGGGGAGGAGAAGTTGGCGATCGTCCCTTCGTCCCCGATCCCCTGTGACGAGACCGCGAAGTTGCTGCAGTTGGTCGGGTTGAGCATGAAGTTGGGTTTGTCGATTTTGACCTGGATCGAGCGCATCCGGATCGGGACGCCGCCGATGATCGACGGGACGACTTCCGAGTCGGCGAGGACATGCGCGTCCTGGCGGTCGATGTTGAGGGCGACGCGGACGACGACGACGCCGTAGTCATAGGGGCCGGCGAGCGCCGGGGTCACCGCAACGAGGCTAAGCGGCGCGCCTTTGAACGGACCCGCCATGTAGATCTTCCCGACCGCGTGGAAGGGATGCGAGCCGGGCCCGGCGGCGACGTTCGAGGTGCCGATTTCGCTGCTGGAGGGACAGCTCGGAGAAATCTGCTCTTCCCGGCCAAGCCTCTTCGCGGCGGCCGCGATCGAGGCCTCGGGGCAGTAGGTGACGCCGCGCAGGTCGGCGGACAGCCCGGGGGGCATCTCGAAGTTGAGCTTGCCGAGGAACTGGTCGCCGTCTTCGCGATTCAGCTTGAGGACGAAGTCCGAGTGGGCGCCCGCTACCGGGTTCGAGGTCCCGGCGACCAGGCCGGGATTGAACGGCCTGCCGGCACCGGGGCAGGAACTGCCGTGCGGCCCGGAGCTGAGGCCGAAGTTCTGGGCAGAGTGCTGAATGGCCAGCACGCCGTCCCATGGCACGAAGTCAGCCTGCGTCGTGTAGACCCGGCAGAAGGCCGGTGTCGCCATCAGGCCGCGATCCGAGGCGAACAGGTGGAGCTGGAAATCGTCGAACGGAACCTGCGGCAGGTCTTCGAAGTGAGCGGTCAGCTGACCCGTGATCGGGTCGGGGCGAACCGAGCCGACCAGCTTGGCGTTGATCCCGAAACCGGAGGCGATCAGGAACAGGCGGTACTGGTCACCGGGCTTCGGTTCGCCGAAGTAGACCGACCCCAGCAGCGGCCCGTCGAGGGCCGGCGTCCCGATCGCAAAGGTCCCGATCTTGGAGTTGTCCGGGCAGGCCGCGGGGCCCTCCGAGTCGAAGTTGGCCTGCGAGTCGAGGCACGCCGACTGTCCGTCGGCGGCGTCCGGGTTTATCGTGAAGCCGTCGGGCAGGACGACGGTGGCTTCCTTGACCTGGGACGGCGAGGCGGCGAAACCCTCGAACTGCGGCGCCTTCAGGTCGAGGTTGAGACCGGACGGCGAGTCGGTTTCCTGTGTCGTCGGGCTTGCCTTCAGAACCGGGTTGAAGGTCAATTTCTCGCAGCCTTTGATTTCGGGGTAGGTCGATTCCGCGTGGGAGGTATGGGTCGGGTCCTGGTAGGTCTCGACGTCGAGTTCCGTGATCAGCTCTTTGCCGCTGCAGGTGGTCGGATTGTCGGTGAGCGGATGAACCGTGATCGCCGCCGGGGTCGGCAGGGCGATGCAGTTGGTGCTTTCCGAGCCGACACAGCCCTGGGGGTTCGCGACGGAGCCGCGCGGGAACCGTTCGGGATCGTGGTCCGCGGCGGCCGGGAATCCCCAGAAGGTCAGCTTGGCGCTCGCCAGCGGCGTCAGCTGGGTGATGTCCTGAACGGTGAAGCGCAGCCCGTAGTCGCCTCCCGTCCTCACTGTGACGGGGATCGTCACCGGGATCCCGAGCGTGGGGACGACAAAGGCGAAGCGCGCGGTTTCTTCGGCGCCCGGGACGATGCTGAACATGGGCGCCGTGCCGAGCAGTTTGTTCGCGTCGCCTTCGTAGTTGGCATGCAGGGTGATCAGCCCGGCCTGCGCGCTCGCCGGGCATTCGTCCAGAGCGAATTCCGACGCGCTGCACCGGGTGATCGCATTGGGGTTGCCGAAGATGCCCTCGGGGGCGTTGAAGATCACGTTCTGTGCGGCCTCCGGGGTCCCCGGTGCATGGAGGGAGAAGCCGGTCGACAGGTCCGGATGGCCGCCCGCCTGATCGGTGGAAGAGGTGGTGACGAAGGAATCGATCTGCTCGGTCGCCAACGCCGGCGACGCGGCTGCGAGCAGCACGCCGACGGCGAGGGCCGCAGCGGCGAGCGTCTTCAGGCTCATCGTCATTTCCCTGAACCCCCCTGCCGCTTCTGGTGATGCTTCTTGTGGTGGCGGTGCTTCTTCTTGTGGTGCTTCTTTTTGTGATGCGGCTTCGGTTCTGCGACGACGTTCGCCGCGTCGCCATGCACGGTGTTGATTTCGGGCGAGGCGGCGGCCACCGTGCCGGGGCCGTGGCACTCATCCGAGGCTTTGCAGGGAACGGTGGCGGGGACGAACTCGAAGCCGCCGCCGGCACGAGCGTCGTAGACCTTCATGGTCGGGCCGTTCTGATCCTGGGGCGCGAGCGAGTCGCGGGTGAAGAAGTAGACGTCGGTCCCGTTCGCGCTGGCGGAGAGCAGGCCCGAGTCGAAGCGGCTGACGCCGGTCGAGACCAGTTGGACCGTGCCTTGCTCCCACTCATAGACGTCCCGCTTTTCGTCGCTGTCCCGGGAGACGAGCGGATCCGGTGTCGAGAAGAACACGCGGCCGTCGTCGGCGAGGCTGAGGCCGGCGCTGGCCATCGCCGCGTCGCCGACCGGGCTGACGTTGGTCGGGTCGCAGGAGACGCAGTCGACCTGGGGCGAGCCGCCGGCGGGGCCGTATCGATAGATCTCCGTGTGGCCGGCGTTTTGGTAGGTGGACTTGATCGGCTGGGTCGTCGGGAACGTCGAGAAGGCACCGTCCGGGGTGACCTGGAAGTCGCCCTGATCGCGGGTCGCCGCCTGGCTGACACCGTGGACGACGGCCGGGTTGTCGATCGGCTTGTAGATCGAGGGCGCGACGCCGAAGGAGACAATCTTCGATTCGTCGCTGGCCGCGAAGACGTGGCCGTTCGCCGGGTCGACCGCGACCCCCCGCGAGGTCGAGATCGCACCTGAGCCGAAATGCGTGACCAGCTGGCCGGATGAGTCGAACAGGGCGACCTGGTTGCCTTCGTCGACGTAGACGTCACCGGTCTGCGGATCGGTCGCGACGGTCGTCGATTTCGCGTTCACCGTGGTCCCCGTCTCCGAGGGGGGCACCGCGGCGAAGGTGGACGCTTCGAAGCGCTTCAGGGGCCCGTTGGAGTAGGCGGAGGCGTAGACGCTGCCGGCCCCGTCGACGGCGAGATTGCAAGGGGTGAGGCCGGCGGTTTCGATCCCGGTCACCGAATAGTTCGCGTCGGTTAGCGGCGCGCTGGTCGAAGTGCGGTGGTAGCGCCAGACCCTTCCGCTGTAGTCGCCGACGAACACGTCGCCGGACGGGTCGACGGCAACACCGCACGCTTCCGAGAAGGTTCCGCCCGGGGTTCCCGAGCCGTTGAGGGCCCCGAGCGCGGATCCGTCCGGGCCGAAGATCTTGACTTCACCGGGAACGTTGGTCACGAAGAGGTCGCCGTTGCTCGGGTCGACAGCGATCTGACTGTTCGACGAACTCGGGACGGCCAGGCTCCCGATCTGGTTGGTGCCGCTTCCCGGCCCGGCGGTGAAGTTGTCGGGCGCGCCGGCCGCGGTGAAGCGTGAGACCCGTCCGGGACCGGTCTCGGCGACATAGATGTCGTTCCGGGTCCCGTCATAGGCGACCGACTCGGGCGCACCCAACCCGGTGACCAGTGCGGCGTTTTCGACTGGATGGATCGGCGGTGCGGGAGGAGGCTTGCCGATGCTGCTGTCGATCGTCGCCACGAACCTGGGCGAAGCGCCTCCCCGGGCGACGTAGAGGTTCGGCTGGTCGACTGTGCCGTTGGAGGGACCGTCGAGCAGCTCAGGGCTGAAGAAGTAGATCGCGGTGCCGTCGCGGGAGACGCCGCCGCCGCCGGCAATCGCCAGCGCGCTGCAATCCATGCCGCCCGAGGCGACGTTCCATTCTCCCGGCGGTTCGCAGGAGTCGTCGTTGCTGGGCCCGCTGCCGCCCGTGGAGACCAGGGTCGGCTCGACGGTGCTCGCTCCGGCGGCGATCTGGTCCTCGTAGATGTCGGCGCTGTTGTCGGTGTCGTCGGTGGACAGCCGGTCGACGGTGGTGAAGTAGACCGTCGCTCCGTCCGCGCTCATCCCGTCGAACAGCACCCCGCTGGTCGAGCCCGGCGCCAGGTCGATGCTGTGGTCGACGTCGCCAACGGTCATGTAGGGGTGGTAGTAGTCGTTGCCCTCCGCGTCGGTGGAGACACGCTGGCCGATGACGACATGCGAGCCGTCGGCGGAGATGTCGAGCTCGGCGATCCCGGCCCCGGTCATCGTCGCCCCGCCCGTGGTCTTCGAGACGACATGCGTCTGCCCGGTGGTCAGGTTCCGGTCGTAGATCGAGAGGTCGCCGTTGTTGTTCCCGTCGGCCTCGAACTGAGCTTTGGAGCCGAAGACGAGATGGCTGCCGTCGGCGGAGAGATCACGGCCGATGAATCCTTCGGCTTTGGCGGTCGGACCGGGGTCGAGCGATCCGGCCATGCCCTGGACCAGAGCGCCGCCGGCGAGCCGCACCGGGATGCCTGTGTATTGGCCGGCGAAGCAGGGGCTGCAGCCTTCCGGCCCGCCGAAGGCGAAGGCGGCGAGCCCGGAAGAGGCACCCGTCGGCCTCGAGGAGAAGGGTTCGAGCGAATATGGGTTGTCGGCCGGGACGCCGACGTATTCCGTGCTCCAGCCGTTTGCTCCGCGGCTCGCCACGTAGGGGTCCGGGCCGCGGTTCGTCGGATGGTTCGTGCCGGGGATCCCGCCGCCCTGGACGGCGTAGAGGACCCGCGACGGATTTGAGGCTTCCGGGTAGCCGCCGTACGGTTCCTGGCTCGAGACGAGATTGGAGACGACGTCGTAACCCGCGGTGTCCGACGCGGAAACGAGCTCGTAGGCGCGGCAGTCGAGGAGTCGAGCGGCGCTGGTCTGCTGGCGCACGTGGGCGTTGGCGCAGTCATCGGTGCCGCCTTCGGCCGGCGGGAACGTCTGGATCGTTTTGTCGAGGCTGACCGAGGTGCCGCTCTGGTTCACCGCGACGATCCGGTAGTGGTAGACGGTCCCGGGTGTGAGCCCGGCGAGCGCGACGAGGGCGCTCTGCGGTTCGAGGGTTTTGCCGACGTCGACGTCCGCGGTCGACGTGCAGGCCGAGACCGCACAGTCCGCCGGGCCGTACTCGAAGTGGTAGTGGGTGTCGGCGCCACCGGGATTGACGGTGGCGTGAAGGCTGGCGATGTCGGAGTGAACTTCAGACGCCCCCACTCCGGTCAGGAGCGGAAGCGCCGAAGGGACGAAGGTGACGTCCCGTCCCGCCGTGAACCCGTTCGCGTTCGCCGCGACCAGGCGGAAGTGGTAACGGGCCGCCTGGGTCAGGCCGGTGATCGTCGCGGTGACGGGCTGGTCCCCGCTGCCGCTGAGCACCTGACCCTGATCGCAGTTGATCGTGTGTTCGTATGTGGTGATCGAGGCTTCCGTGCCGTATTCGAAGCGGCATTCCGTTGTGCTCACGCCGGATGGATCGAGGTTGCCGCTGAGGGTCACGCTGGTCGCCTGGAAGTTCGAGCCGGTGCCGGTGGTCGGCTTTGCGACCGTCACTTTGGGCCCGGCGGTGAAGATCAGGACGTTGCCTTCGTTGCTCCGGTCGGAGACGTAGACGGTCCCGGTCGTGCCGTTGACGCCGAGCTGGGACGGGTATTCGAGGAGGGGCGCTTTGAAGGAGTCGATTTCGGTTCCATCGGAACTGAGCTCCCCGACCTGGGATCCGTTCGAGTAGCGGAGGAGGTAGAGATCGCCGGTTTTCATGTCGCTTCCGATGGCCGAGGGAAATCCGCCGTTGATGACTTCCAGGACGTTCCCCGCCTGGTCGAACTTGAAGAAGCCCTGATCGGCCCCGACCCCCGGAGTGCTTTTCCCGAATCCCCGGATGAACAGGTTGTCCTGCGAGTCGATCGAGAACTGGTTCGGGAACCGCGCGGTTTCGTTGTCGACGCTGAATTCAGTGCCGCTGTCGACACCAGCGGTCGTGTATTTCTTGACGAAGGTCGGGCCTGTGTTCTGCGTGTTGCCGAACAACGCCCAGATTTCGCCCGTGATTGCGCTCACCGCTATTCCGACCGGGAACTGCGGGAGGGCGAAGGGGCTCCCGGTGAGGCTCTTGCCGCTCGCTTCGAACCCGTAGAAGGCAGGGTGTGACCCGTCGGTGACGTAGAAGCGGCCCTGGGTGGCGCCGGGCGAGTTGTCGACGACGAGGTTCGGGGTCGGGTCGCTGGGGGCGTTGGTGTCGGCGAGGAAGATCGAACTCGATCCACCGAGTTCCGGCGCAGTGAAGGCCAGCGGGCTGCCGGCGTCGTCGAATTTGTCGATTACGAGGTGTTGGTTTTCGCCGATCGACAGCACGTAGACGTCACCGGTCGTTTCGTCGACGCCGACCGAGTAGACGGCCGTTCCGAACGGACCTTTGGTCGTCCCGGTTCCGTTGAACGAGGACGCGAAGGTGTGATGCGCAACCTGCAGGGCGGATGCTCTGCCCGTCGAGAACAGAATTCCGAGGACGGCGAGGCCGAGGACGGCGAGGATGCGCCCGAGCGAGCGCGCGTCGTGCCGAGGCTGAACGGCGGTCATCTGCGGGCCTTCTTTCTCGCCGAACCGCAGCGGGTGCCGATCTTCGCGTTGACGCTGGTCGCCTTGCCGCTCTGCGCCGTCATCTTCTCGATCGCGACCTGCTTGGCGCCGCAGAGGTTCTTGCTGTTGATGAGGAGGCCTTTGCCCCCACCCTTGAGGTTGAGGGTGAACTTCGAGACCGGGGCATCCGGGATGCCGGCGAAGGTCGTGCGCAGGCCGCCCTGCTTGTCGGTGTCGATCCGGCCGTCGAGGAGGATGCGGATCTGGCCTCCGAGGTCGGCGACGACGTCGGGGAGCTTGTGCCCGTAGCCGACGGCGAGGTAGACCGGGCCCTGCAGCGGGGCACCGAGAAGCGGCGTCTCCGCGGTGGCGTACCCGATCACCGAGCTGTCCGGGCAGGTGTGGGACAGGAGCTGCGGTTTCGTGCAGGTGTTGTTGATGTGCGAGTTGTCGAGCAGGAGCGTGTGGGGCAGCGCCACCGAGGTCGTGGCCATGTTGGCCGAGCCCGACGGGACGGTCAGGGTGGCGCTCAGGGCCGGGTTCGCCGTTCGTTTCATGCCGCCCGAGAGGGAGACCGCGAGCTTCGGGGCGAACGGCAGGATCGCGCAGTTGGCGACCTGGAAGCGTTCATCGAAGCTCGCCGCGGCCCCTTCCGTTCCGCGGACCTGGGCGTTGACGGAGAGATCCGAGCAGTTGGTCGGGTTGAGTGTGAAGCCGGGGCGGTCCAGGGAGACCTGGAGCGATCGCACCCGCAGCGGTATGCCCCCGAGGATCTGCGTCACCGGGTCGGTGACGGCGGTGATCCGGGCCGTGCTGGAGTCCACGTTGAGGGCCGCCCTGACGACCGAGTTGCCGAGGTCGTAGGGACCGGAGAGCCCCGGCGTAATCACGACAAGGCTGAGCGGCGCGCCCTTGTACGGGCCGGCCAGATACACGTCACCGGGCACGTAGAGCGGATGCGTGCCCGCCCCGACGCCGGTGGTCGAGGATCCGATCCGGCTCGCGGCCGGACAGGAGGGGCTCCCCACCTCACCGAGGCCGGTGTGGTTTTCGGCGGCCGCGGCGGCGATCGCCGAGTCGGCGCAGTAGGGGATGCCTTTCAGCGTCGCCAGAAGGCCGGGCGGAGGGCTTACGTCAAGCGTGGAAAGGCGCTGGTCGCCATCCGGGCGGTTCACTTCGATCGAGAACGGCGTGTGCGCCCCGGCCGTGTTGCTCGACACCCCGGCGCGGAAGTTCGGCCGGAACGCCGAGGGTGCCGGCGGACAGGGGCTGCCGTTCGGGCCGGCGTCGACGGTGAAAGGCTGCGAGGAGGTCTGGTCGGGCAGGACCGCGTCCCATGGCGTGAAGGTGCTGGTCACCTGGTAGGTACCGCACTGAGGCGGGGTCGCGAGCAGGCCGCGTTCGGACCCGAAGAAGTGCATGTCGAAGTCGGAGAAGGGGCTCTGCGGGAGATCCGGGAAGGAGATCGTCAGCCTTCCGGTTTCCGGGTCGGGCCGCACCGAGCCGCTCAGTTTCACGTGGGTGCCGAAGCCGTCCGCGGTGAGGAACAGGCGGTAGCGGTCACCGGGTTTCGGCTCCCCCAGGTATATGAAGCCCGGGATCGGCCCCGGCAGCGCGGTGCTGTCCAGGGTCAGGGTTCCGACTTTCGCGTACTCGGGGCAATGCGCTTCCAGCGGGGTGCCGAACGCCGCTTCCGTGTCCGCACACGCCGTCTTGCCGTCGGCGGCATTCGGGTTGATCGTCATGCCGGGCGGCATCGTGACCGTGAGCGCACGAATCTCCGAGGAAGAGGGAACGGTGGGGCTTTCGTTCTGCGGCACGCTGAGGTCCACGTCGAGGCCGCTCGCGGAGTCGGTCGTGTGCGCGGTCGGTTGCGCGAAAAGGCTGGGATTGAACGTCAGCCGGTCGCAGCCGGTCGTCGCCGGCCAAGCGGCGTCTTTGGTGTCGGTGCCGTTGTCGTAGGAGAGGATTTCGAGATGCGTGTTGAGCTCCTCCCCGCAGCTGGTGGGGTTGTCCAGGTAGGGCTTCTGCGGGCTGTTCGACGGCTGCGGCCCGAATTCTTTGGGGTCTTCGCAGGAGCTATGGCCGAGGAGCTGGGTCCAGTCGACGGTCGCTTCGTCTTCGCCTTCGAAGCCGTAACAGACGACCGAGCCGAAGTGGAACCGCATCGGGTCATTCGCGGGGCTGGCCGGGACGCCCCAGAGCTTCACCTGAAGTTCGCCGAGCGGGAAGTAGTGGATCCCGATCCCTTCGACCGATGCTTTGAGGCCGAAGTCCCCCCCGGTCCGGGCGCTGATGATCGTGTAGACGGGGAAGTGGAGCAGCGGCACGGTCAGGCCCAGAAGGCCGGCCTGCCCACCCGCCGGTTCGAGGTTGTAGACCGGGACGAGACCGAACCCGAACGCCGCGATTCCCACCTGCGAATCGACCGGGCAGTGGGCACTCCCGAACTCGACCTGGGTGCAGATCGGGGTCGCGTGCGGGTCCCCGACGACGCCGCCGGGGAAGTCCGTGAAGATGCTTTTCGCGTCGGAGCAGTCGCAGGGGTCGACCGGGTACCCGTGCTGAGGCGAGCTGATGCGATTCCCGAAGGTCATCTGGAATTTGATGTTCGGGTGCCCGCCCGCCTGCGTGGTCGAGGGCCCGGCGGTGAAAGTGAAGATCGGGACGTTTGCCCCCGCGCTCGGCGCCAGGACGATGCCGGCGACCAGGGCGAAGATCGCCAGGGCGGCGATCAGTCCGCCGCGGGAGCGAGCTCGCGGAGCGGAATCGAGGCCGACTGCCCCGGCTGTCTGCTTGCCCGGACCTGCGTCAACCATGGTGGCGTCGCTTTCTCGCGTGCTTCTTCTTTGAGTGCTTCTTCTTGGCGTGGCTCTTCTTCTTGGTGCCCTTCTTTGCGGGATGGACGTTGCCGCCGCTTCCCAACTTGGCCGAGCTGCCGATGTCGGCCGGCGCCGGAGCCGAGCTGCCGGCCCCATGGCACTCGTCGGCCGCTTCGCAGAGGCCTTTCGGGGGGACGAAGGGGAAGCCGCCGCCCGAGCGGGCGTCGTAGATCTTGAGGAAGTTCCCGTTGCGGTCCTGTCCGACGAGGGTGTCGAAGGTGCTGAAGTAGACGTTCTGGCCGTCGGCGCTGACGCCGAGGAGCGCGGCCGAGCGGACCGATTCCGAGTAGGGATCCACGGTCACCTGTTTGTCGTGGGAGCCGGTGCCCTGAGTGATCAGCCGGGCGCGGCCGCCGACGTACTCGTAGACGTCGTGAAGTTCGTTGGTGTCCTGCGGAACCAGGGCATCGGCGGTGTAGAAGAAGACGCGGCCGTCATCGGTCATGAAGAGGCCGTGTTCGCTGGCCGAGACGTCGGAGACCGGCGGTTTCCCGTCGGGGCGGCAGGAGACGCAGAGGATGTTCCCGTTTTCCGGGTCCACCGAGTACATCTCGCTCAGTCCGTGGTTGTCGTAGGAGGTGACGCGGCTGGCGGTGAGGAAGGCGGCGTGGCGATCGTCGGGCGCAACTTGGATCTGCCCGACCGGCCCGTTGGCGCAGCCGACATCGCTGCATAGTTCGTTCGGCGTCAGGGAGGCGACGAAGTGGACCGCGCCGTCGCGGAAGTCATACAGATTCTGCTGCCCATAGGAGCCCTTGGTCCCGTCGAGCTGCTCCGGAGAGTAGAAGTAGACGTCGCCGTTGGCGGCGATCGAGTTGTCGGTGATCGCCGCGCCGACCACCGGTTTAACGTCGCATTTCGTCGTCCAGGCGACGCCGCAGGAATCGGAGTTGCCGGCACCGTTGTTGGCGCTCGACACCAGGGTCAGCGAGTCGCTGGCTTCGTTCCACCGGTAGAGGTCGATGCTGGTGTCCTGATCCTCGGGCACCATCTGGTCGCGGGTCAGGAAGAAGACGTGATCGCCTTCCGGGGTCATTCCCAGGTACTGGACGACGTGGCCCTTGGAGACGTCGTAGCTGACCTGGTCGTTCACCCGCATGTACAGATGGACGTCCGGGTGCGGGTTGTCGAACTGCTGGAAGGGCGTCGCGTTGACCGACATCAGGATGTGGGAGCCGTTGGTCGACACGCTCGGGTAGTTCTGCACCGGCGCTTCGGTCCGGGCCGGGAAGTTGATGTAGTCGGCCGGGTCGTTGGCGTCGCCTGGCTCCGCCGGAATCGGCCCACCGCCCATCGGGCCGCCTCCGGGCAGGATCGAGATCAGGGTCGTCGTCCCGGCCGCCGTGTCGTAGTCGTAGGCCGAACCGGGGGGCGAGGTCAGGCCGTCGTCGGTGAACGCCACGGTGTTCGACGAGAAGGCCAGGTGGCTGAAATCGGGCGAAGGCTGCAGGGTCCCCCTCTTCTCGAAGAATTCGCCGGTGAATTCGTTGCCGCCGGGAATCGAGTCGATGTTCGCCGGCCAGCGTCCGAGCTGGTTATCGGAAGCGTCGTAGACGTAGGGAGCGCTCGAGCCGCCGGGGACGGCGTAGTCGTAGCTGAAGGAGAGCAGCCTTTCCATCGTCAGGTTGGAGAGCGGCGTGTCGGCCTGCAGAGCTTTGTTGCCCGGGATCCCGATGAATTTGGTTTTCCAGCCGTCGTTGGTCCTGGTCGCCGCGTAGGTATCGACGTAGATGCTGTTGACCGGGTCGCCGGTGCCGGGGAACTCGCCGAGCGCCGCCCCGAAGGCGTAGACGTTGTCCGCGTGCGGGGCGACCGGGCCGGCCCCTCCGAAGACGATGGTCCCGTTCCCGTCTTCGGGCGAGACGATCTCGTAGGCGCGGCAATCCGGCAGGTAGGTCGCGAAGGTTTCCTGGCGGACGTGCTCATTCGGGCAGGAGGGCGGGAAGAATTCGAACGTCTGGTCGCCGGTCGCGACCGTTCCCCATTTGTTTTCGGCGACCACCCGGAAGTGGTAGGTGACGCCTTCCAGGTTGGTCAGCGGGATTTCCACTTCCTGCCCGGTGGTTGCCGCTTCGAGGGATGCCGGCGAAGCCGGGGCGACCAGGCCGTAGGTCGGGGTCAGCCCGTATTCGACGAAGTATTTGGTTTCGAAGCCGTTCGGGTTGATGCGGGCATCGATCTGGGCCGATGTCGGCGTCAGGTTGCTGCTCGTCGCCGATTCGATCGACGGCGGTTCGTAAGTTTTGAAGGTGTTGTCATTCGCTTTGGAGGTGCCGATCAGGTTCTTCGCGACGACCCGGTAGTGGTAGGTGATGCCGGGGGTCAATCCGCTGATTTTGGCTTCGAGCGGGGTCGGCCCGGTCGTCGCTCCGATATCGAGGCCGGGCGGAACCGCGGTCACGTTGCCGTAGTTGGTCGTCTGCCCCCATTCGAAGTAGTAGTGCGTGTCTTCGTTGGTCCCTTCGAAGGTGCCGTTCAGCGTCGCCGATTCCTGAGTGATTTCGGTTGCCGCGGTGGTGGTCAGGCCTTTGACGTTGTGGGGGACGATCGTCCCGTCGCCGCCCCTGCCGATCACGAATTTGACGCCGGTCCCGAGGACGAGGCGGTAGTGGTAGGTCACCTCCCCTTCCAGTTCGGGGAGATCCGCGTGTACGGTCTCGGTGCTCGAGATCGGAAGCGGCTCGTTGCAGTCTTCTTTTTTGCCATAGGACGGGCTGGTCCCGTATTCGAAATAGCATTCGGTGATCGGGCCGACGCCGTTGGGGTCGGCGGTGCCGCTCACCTGGCTGTTGCCGGTCGGCGGGCCGGTCGTGGCTTTCGGAGTCGTGATGCCGAGGTATTCCAGGATCTTTCCGCTTTCGCCATTGCCGCTCGTGACGAAGAGGGTGTCGGTGTTTTCGTCGACCGCGATTCCCCGACCGCCCGCTTCGGGCAGTTCGATCGTTTCGACCAGTTCGCCCGTCTGAGTGCTGTAGGCCTTCACTTCTTTGGTGTTGTTGCCGACGTAGATCTTGAATTCGGCGCCGTTGACGGCGAGGCCGGGATCGTTGTCCCCAAGGATCGGGAAGGTCACTTTTTCGGTGTAACCGCTGGCGGCGGTGAACTTGACCAGGTGTTCTTCACCGTTGTACGGCGCCACGTACAGGTCGCCGTTGCTGCGGTCGACGGCCAGCTTGCAGAAGCTGAAGCCGACGTTGATCGGTCCAGCCGGGACGCCCGCGGCGGTGAATTTGGTCACCGCGTGCGTGCCGTAGTTGCCGCCCCAGACTTCGCCGTTCGCGGTCACCGCGACGCCGCAGGTTTCTCCGCCGGTGCTGACCGGCCACGGCGATCCCAGGGCGGTTCCGGCGCCGCTGAACCCGTAGATGTTCTGGTTGGACGGGACCGCGAAGATGTTGCCGTTGGCCTGGTTGACGTCGATGCCCGGGTCCCCGCAGAAGCTGTTGAGGCCGGCGCTGACCGGGAAGGAGCCGCCGAGCGGGGTCGCCGAGCCGGGGCTCACGGCGAGGCCGTAGATTTTTTGGTCGGCGAGGAGGTAGAGATGCTGCGAAGAGCTCTGGTAGGCGAGCCGGCAGCCGTCGCCCAGGCCGGTGGAGGCGGGGCCTTCCTTGCCGTATTCGCCGGTGATCGCCGCGTGCGTCGAGGCGAGCGCGGGGGCCGCCGAGCAACCGAGCATCAGGAGCGCCGCGACGGCGACGAGCGCAAGCCGCGCCGAAGCACGATGCGAGTCGGTCCCACCCGTTCCCTGTTTTCCCATTCGATGCTCTCCTCGCACGAGAGCCCCTGCCGAGCAAGAGCCCCTGTGATCGGTAAGTAGACGAGAAGGCAAGAGCCTCCGGCGTCCATCCCTGTATCCATTTCCCTGTGCCCGCCACGCGGCGAACGCGGGAAACTTACGACGGCGGCTCGCTCTTGTCAAGGGTGGGACTTGACTTTGTGGTGGCGCCCCCTTTCTGGAAACCCGAAGCGCATCCCTCAGATCAGGCCAATAGTGGCTCCAGGACTGACAATGCGCCGATCCTGCGGCTACGAACAGAACCGCGCTAAACCACGGAGGACCTTCGGTGTTAGACACCCTGTACAGATCGAGGCACTCCGCGCCAACCGGCCCGACGGAGGAAGATCCCCATGGACTTCGACCGGTCGCTCAGACCGGACGACAAACGCAAGGAGACCGGATGAGCGAGCTGCCGAATGTCGTACTCGTCCACGGTGCATGGGCTGACGGGTCCAGTTGGAGCGCCGTGATCGAGACCCTGCAGGAGAAGGGCTACAACGTCACCGCACCGCAGTTCCCGGAGACGTCGCTCGCCGACGACGTCGCGCGGCTGCGCCACGTCCTCTCCCGCCAGGATGGCCCCACCGTCCTCGCGGGACATTCCTACGGCGGACAGATCATGACCGCACTTGGCGCGGACGCGCCCAACGTCGTCGGCCTCGTCTACGTCGCCGCCTTCGGGCTCGACGAGGGCGAGTCGCTGGGGGGACTCCTGGGAGGCGGGCCGCCGTCCCCCGCTCTCGCGAATCTGGCCGTCGACGAGAAAGGGTTCGGCTGGCTGCCCGAGGACGACTTCGTCGGCCACTTCGCCGGCGACCTCGATCCCGCCCGGGCGAGGGTCCTCTACGCGGTCCAACAGCCGATCTCGATGAGCACCTTCGAGGACACCATGGGCGTCCCGGCATGGAAGGGGCTCCCCTCCTGGTTCGTGGTCGCCGCCAACGACGAGGCGATCCCGCCCGACGCCGAGCGCCACTTCGCCGAGCGGATGGGCGCGACGACGGTCGAGGTGCCGGTCGGCCACCTGGCGATGGTCACCGCCCCCGACACGGTCGTCGACCTGATCGAGAAGGCGGCTGCGGCAGCCGGTGAGGCGTCGGCCTAGGCCGCGCACTCGCCGCCCAGGTTGACTGATCCATTCCCCGGTGGGAGGCTCGGCCTCCGGCGAACGCCGCGTCGTCGGTCGAGTCCCGATCGGGAATGGAGGTCGACATGACCAGTATCGAAGGCATGGACGTGGGTGCCCTCGCGGACCTGCTGCACGAGACGTCCGAGCGCCATGGCACGTTCGAGGCGGCCGCGCCCCCGCACGACTGGTGGGACTGGTACGCCGCCTACATGGATGCTCGCCAGAGCGGCAGCGCGCCGGACGACGCCTCCGCCGCGGCGGGGCGCTACATGGCCGAGGTCAAGAAAATCGTCGTGCGATCCGCCTGAGTCGCGGGTGCCCGGCCGGATAAAAGGAGCTCACGATGGATGCCAGCACCGAAGCGAGCAGCGGGGGCGAAGCGGGCACCCCGCCCGTCAACGCAGGTGAAGTGAAACTAGAGGTAGTGGTCCTGCCGGTATCGGACGTGGATCGTGCCAAGGGCTTCTACGAAGGCCTGGGCTGGCGCCTCGACGCCGACCTGACGGTCGAGGATGGTTACAGGGTCGTGCAGCTGACGCCGCCGGGCTCCGCCTGCTCGATCATCTTCGGCGAGGGCGTCACCTCGGCCGCGCCGGGCTCGGTCGAGGGCCTGCAGTTGACGGTCAGGGACATCGACGCCGCCCGCACCGACCTGATCGCTCACGGCGCCGAGGTCGGCGAGGTCTTCCACGACACGACCGGGATCTTCCACCACGCCGGCACCGAGGGGCGCGTCAGCGGCCCGGCCCCGGACCACGCCGACTACGGCTCCCTGGCCGCCTTCAGCGACCCGGACGGCAACGGCTGGCTGCTTCAGGAGATCAGGACTCGGCTCCCGGGCCGCTGACGGCTCTAGCCGTCGATCGGCTCGACGCGGAATGCGGACCGCGTCGGGTTTTCGGGCTTGAAGAAGGTCGCGGTCTGGTTCGTCAGCCTCCAGGGCGCCGGCAGCCTGCCCCCCGGCGTCGAGAGGAAGCGGGTGAACAGCACCGAGGCGCGCCTGCACGTGATGCCCGAGCGCGGCGGTATGTAGAGCAGGTAGGCGCCACGCGGGAAGAGGAGCGGGCCGACCCGCTGGCCGGCGTTGACCGTGTAGCTGCCCGGACAGAGTGCGCCGAGCGGCGTCCTGCCGCCTCCCCCACCCCCGCCGCCGAGCCGGACGCTGAAGCCGACCGCGGCACCTTTTTTGAAGCTCGCTTTGCCGCTGCCTTCGCCGACGACCCGCCAAGGACGGGGAAGGACGCCGTCGTAGTCCTCGAGGAAGCGCGTGAACAGTTTTGAGGCGGCGGCGCAGCTGACACCGGCGTTGGCATTGGCGGTGACCGCGTATGAGCCGGCCGGGAACGAGGCGGCGCCGATCCTGTCGTTGTGGAGGACGCGGAAACTCGGGCAGGTCGCGGCCGACGCGGAAGAGCCGAGGCCGAGCACGGCAAAGGCGATAACGCCCAGGCAGATCCCCGCCAAGGCATTGCGCCGCCGACCCGTTGCGTGCCCGTCCACGCCTGGGAAGCTAACACCCGGCCGGGACAGGCCGGGTGATGCTCAACGTTTGGCGCTCGGTTTTTCCCCTTTCCGACCTTTGGCCGGTTTGCGTTTCGCGGCTTTGCCTTTGGCCGGTTTGCGTTTCGCCGGTTTGCCCCTGGCCGGTTTGCGTTTCGCCGGTTTGCCGCGGGCGACCTTGCGCTGAGAGCTGGGCACCTCTTCGATCGCCACCGCGCCGCTCAATGACTTGATCTGGCCCTCGAGGAACTTCGCCATCCGTTCCTCCTCGCGGCGGATCTCCTTCGCCAACCGTGCCGTCTCGGGGTCGCCGACCTTCTGCGCCAGCGTCTCCAGCGCCAGGTAGGTCGAGATCTCCTCGTGCTCGTTGAAGTACTCGGTCTTGGCGTTCTTCAACATCTTCTCCTGCTCGCCGTGCCCGCGGAGCATGTGCACGGGGCCCTTCGTCGCCGCCATCGCCTTGCCGACGGCCTCCTGGACCTTGGACCCGACGGCGCCGCCGCCGAGCTGCTTGATCCGGCGCTCGACTGCTTTGGCGTGCGCTTTGGTCTCACGCAGGTGGGCCTGCAGGCGCTTTTTGTAGGGCGCCTTCGTGGTCATCGCGATGTGGGCCTGGAGTGCCACTTCGAGCTCGCGCTCCTTGCCGTAGGCCTCGTTCAGGTACTGGACGAGCTTCGCGTTGCGCTCGTTGAGATTGGTAGGAAGCGGGATTCGTTTTTGGGGCATCGGTGGTCCCTACCCGTCTGCCGAAGCGCGAACCCGATTACTCGAGCACGACCTCGGTCGCGGGCTTGTCCTCGCGCAGTCCCTTGTAGGCGCCGTGGCGGACCATCCCGTCCGAAGTCAGCTCGCGGAACTCGACCTCGGTGACCAGCTCGGGGTCGACGAAGACCGCGTCGCGCGGCGGTTTGGCCTCGACAAAGGGCGACTCCTCGCGCACCAGCGGCTCGAGCAACTCCTTGAGCAGGTCGAGGTCGCTCTGCTTGAAGCCGGTGCCGATCTTGCCCGCGTAGCGCAGCCGCGGCCCCCCTTCCCCCGGCTCGAAATAACCGATCAGGATCGAGCCGAGCCCTCCCCGCCGCCGGCCTTCGCCGGGGACCCAGCCGCCGATCACGAACTCCTGGCGGCCGACGTTCTTGACCTTCAGCCAGTCTCCCGTCCGCCGTCCCGGCGCGTAGCTGCTGTCGAGCCGCTTGACGACGATCCCCTCGAGCCCGCGGGCGGCGCTCGCCGCCAGGAGCTCCTCGGCATGGCCGGTCGAGTAGGAGGGGACCTGCCAGCTCTCGCCCTCGAGCCCGAGGCCCTCGAGCAGCTCGCGCCGGCGCTCGTAGGGCTCGCCGGTCAGGTCGGCGCCGTCGAGGTGGAGCAGGTCGAAGATCACATAGGTGACCGGGTGCGTTTTCATCCGGCGCCTGACCGTCGCCTCGGAGGTTTGGTGGATGCGCTGCTGAAGACGCTCGAAGCTGGGCAGGCCGTCGCCGTCGAAGGCGACCAGCTCGCCGTCGAGGACGGCGTCGCGGGCGCCGAGTTGGCGGGCGAGGCGACGCACCTCCGGGTATTGGGCGGAGACCGTGTTGAGGTTCCGAGTCTGCAGCTCGACCCGCCCCGGCCGGCAGTAGGCGATCGCCCGCACGCCGTCCCACTTGACCTCGGTCGCCCAGCCCTCATCGACTCCGGCCGGCAGCTTCGAGAGCTTGGCGAGCATCGGCACCAGGCGCTCGGGGAACGGGTCACGGGCGCCTTCGGCCGGGGACATCCGGTGGATCATCCAGTCCTTCTCGCCTCGCGTGCGGAAGATCGCGTAGCGGCCGCGCAGGCGCTCGCCCTCGAAGGTCAGCATCACTTTGCCGTTGGTCCACTTCTCCAGCTCGTAGGTCCCGTGGTCCCAGATCCGCATCGAGCCGGCGCCGTACTCGCCCTCCGGGATCTCGCCCTCGAAGTCGAGGTACTCGAGCGGGTGGTCCTCGGTCCGCACCGCGAGGCGGTTTTCGTCGGGGTCCATCGGGATGCCGTTGGGCACGGCCCAGGACGGCGCGGTTCCCTCGTGCTCGAGGCGCAGATCCCAGTGCAGGCGGCGGGCGTCGTGTTCCTGGACGACGAAGCGCGGCGCCCCTTTCTTGCCTCGCCGCGCCCGCGGCGCGGGCTCCGGGGTTGCCTCGAAGTCGCGCTTCTCCTCGTACTCGGCGAGCCGCTCGCGCTTGGCCGGCGGCGGGGTCACGCGTGCTGGCGGCGGCGGGCGGTCAACCACCCACCGAAGGCGCTCAGAGCGGCGCCGATCACGGCGTCGATGACGATCAGCAAGGGCGGGAAGCTGCCCAGGGAAACCTTGGCGTCGGTGCCGGCGACCGCGTGCGCGAGCAGGACGCCGAGGCCGAAGAGAGCGCCGCCGACGAGGCCCCGCAGGGCACCCCCGCGGGCGTCGTCGTGCTCGCGACCGGCGAGCACCGCGCCGATCGCCGCCAGCGCCGAGAAGCCCCAGTAGACGCCGGCCGAGACACCGAGGAAGACGCCGACCACAGCGCCGAAGATGAAGGGAACGACGATCGCCAGAATGACCTGGGTCGAGTCCGTGCGGTCGCGAAAGGGAACTGGCTCCATCCGATCCTCCTCAGTCGATTGCGAGCTGCCCAAGGAACCAGCGGGCGTGCTGGACCAGCCGCTCGGGCGGAAACTGCCCGGGGTCGGCAAGCACCAAACGCGCGTACTCGTCGGCGATCGCCGAAAGCGTTCTCGCGGTCAGCTGCGGGTCCTCGTCGGGGTCGCCGGGCCGAAGCCCAGGCCGAACCGCCTGGATCAGCTTGTCGAGCACCTCGACCCGGCCGCCGGCGATCGTTCGGCGCAGGGCCTCCGGCGCGCCCTCGGGTGGCATCAGCACCAGGCGCCAGGTGTTCGGGTGTTGCTCGACCGCGGTCAGGTAGGCCCCGAGGCTCTCGAGCATCAGGTCGGTGGGCTCGCCGTCGCCCGGGCCCTGCAGCTCGGCCTCGGTCACCTGCTCGAGGGCGAGCGCCATCTCGCGCTCGACAAGCGCCCCGAGCAAGCCGTTGAGGTCACCGAAATGCTCGTAGACGATCGGGCGCGATATTCCCGCCGCACGCGCCACGGACAGGATCGAGATCCCCTGAAAACCCGTATCGGCGACGATCCCGGCGGTTACGTCGAGCAGCTGCTCCCGGCGGTCGTCGGAGGACATCCGCCTGGTGCCGGACCGAGGCAGAATTGGCACGGTGCCGATGTTACGCGACTGTCGGTTGGCTATGCACAACAATTTGTGACCGGAGGCTGCCGCTAGGCTTCGCCGATGGATCCCCCGGGCGTGGTGAGGCGCGTCGCCGGCGGGGTCACCGGCCGGCGCGGCCGTTGGGTGACGATCGCGGCCTGGGTCGCGATCGCGATCGCCGGCTTGGTCGGCCACTCCCACATCGACCAGGTGACGGCGGCCGGGCAGAGCAGCTTCCTCCCCTCGCACGCTGAATCGACCAAGGTCGTCGGCGTCCTTCAGCACGACTACCGCGGCAGCGGTGATGACGTGCCGGCGATCATCGTCTTCCAGCGCCACGGTGGGCTGAGCGAACGGGACATCGCCGAGATCGGGCATCTCGCGCACGGCCTCGACCGGCTGGCGATCACCGGCGCGACCCCGGTGATCGCACCCTTCTCGCCCCGGTCGCGCAAGCTGCTCACCGAAGTCGCCACTTTCACCAACGGGATCGGACCGATCGCCCGCGACGGGGAAGCGGCGCTGGCCGTCCTGGCGATCAACGCCGGCGACCGCGGCGCGATCGAGAGTGGCGTCCACCAGATCCGCGCCTACCTGCGCCAGCACCGGCCCGCCGGCCTCCAGACCTACGTAACCGGCCCGGCCGGGATCGCGGCGGACCTCGAGCAGGTCGCCGAAGACGCCGGCAAGACACTGCTGATCGCGACTCTCGGCCTCGTCCTTGTCCTCCTGCTGATCGTCTACAGGGCGCCGATCCTGGCGCTGACGCCGCTGCTCGTCGTCGGCGCCGCGTACCTGGTCTCGATCGGGATCACCTATCTGCTGATCGATGCGGACGCGATCACCGTCAACGCCGAGGGGACCTTCCTCTTGCTCGTCCTCATCTTCGGTGCCGGCACCGACTACTCGCTGCTGTTGGTCCACCGCTATCGCGAGGAACTCGGCGCCGGGCTCGACTCGGAGGCCGCGCTGCGCGCCGCCCTCGCCAAGAGCGTCCGCCCGATCGCCGCCTCCGGAGGAACGGTGATCGCCGCCGTCCTCGTCCTCCTCCTCGCCGAACTCGAATCGACGCACTGGCTGGGCCCGGTCCTGGCGATCGGGATCGCGGTGATGCTGGCGGCCGCCTTCACCCTCCTCCCCGCGCTGCTCGCGGTCAGTGGTCGCCGCGCCTTCTGGCCCGCCGAGCACGGGGCCGCCTCGCCGGGCGATGACCCGCGCTGGACCAGGGTCGCCGGCCTCGTCCGCCGTCGCTCCGGGACGATCATCGTCGCCGTCTGCGCCGGCCTCCTGGTCCTCACCGCCGGCAACCTCCTGCACCACGGCACCATCGGCTTCGGCCAGGGAGAGACCCGGCCGACCGAATCCGGGCGCGGGACCAAGGTCCTCAACGAACATTTCCCGCCCGGGATCGGCTCGCCTCTGACGCTCGCGGTCGAAGCCGGGCGACTGGAGGCCGCGCAGCGAAGCGTCGAAAACCTCGACACCGTGAAGCTGACGATCCCGGTGCCGGCCGCGCCCGGCTCGGGCGAGGCGGTGATCGGCGTCGTCCTCAAGGGCAACCCGTACGGCAGCCGCGCGGCCGACGACGTCGAGGGCATCCGCGACGCCCTGCACCAGGTCGACCCCGGAGGGCTGGTCGGCGGCATACCCGCGGAGAACTACGACGTCGAGCAGACCAACACCAGCGACACCCGGCTGATCGTGCCGATCGTCCTCCTTCTGATCGGGCTGATCCTAGGCCTGCTGCTGCGCTCGATCGCCGCCCCCGCCTACCTGATCGTCACGGTGGTCGCCTCGCTGGCGGCGACCCTCGGCCTGGTCACTTTCCTCTTCACCCAGGTCTTCGACTCATCGGGGCTCGCCTTCAACCTCGTCCTGCTCTCCTTCATATTCCTCGTCGCGCTCGGCGTCGACTACAACATCTTCCTGATGAGCCGGGCCCGCGAGGAGGCGGCCCTGCACGGCACCCGCGAGGGGGCGCTGATCGCCCTCGTCAACACCGGCGCCGTGGTGACCGGTGCCGGCCTCGTTCTCGCCGGAACCTTCGCGACGTTGACCCTGCTGCCGCTCGAGGAGCTGATCCAGGTGGGCGCGACGGTCGCGCTCGGAGTCCTGCTCGACACCTTCGTGGTCCGGGCGCTGCTGATCCCGGCGATTACCTACCGGCTCGGCGACCGCGCCTGGTGGCCTTCGCGGCCCGAGAGCCGCCGCCGACGGTCATGACTGCCTTTCCGGTGTCTTCGCGGACATGTGCTCGTGGATGAACCGCACCACGGTGGCGCCCTCGCCGACCGCCGTCGCGCAGCGCTTGATCGAGCCGGCCCGGACATCCCCCGCCGCGTAGACACCCGGCACGCTTGTCTCCAGTAGGCCGTCGGCTTCCGCCTCGGGGCCGGTGAGGATGAAGCCGTTGTCGTCGCGTTCGACGACGTCCCCGAGCCAGCCCGTGCAAGGCGAGGCGCCAAGGAAGAGGAAGAGGTAGGTGAGCGGGACCTCGGCGCCGTCGGTCAGCGTCACCGAATCGAGCTTGCCGTCCTCGCCGTGCAGCTCGGCGATTTCGCTGCGGTCGCGGACCGCCACGCCGAAGCGCTCGACCTCTTCGATCAGGTACTGGGACATCGTCTCGGTGAGGTCGGCGCGACGATGGAGAAGGGTCACCAAGGCGCCGCCGCGGGCGAGCCAGACGGCCGCCTGGCCGGCCGAGTTGCCGCCGCCGACGACGGCGACGCGCTGCCCTCCGCAGAGGTGCCCCTCGGGCGGGCCCGCCGAGTAGAAGACGCTCAGCCCCTCGTACTGCTCAAGGTCGGCGACCGGCAGGCGCCGGTATTCGGCTCCGGTGGAAAGCAGGACCGCCTGGGCGGCGATCTCGTTGCCCTCCTCCAGCCGGACCACGTGGTGGTCATCGCCGGGCTCGAGCGCCGCCGCCCGGTACGGAGTCGCCGTGCGGGCGTGGAACTTACGGGCCTGGGTGATCGCGCGGCTGATCAGTTCGGTGCCGCTGATTCCGGCCGGAAAGCCGAGGTAGTTCTCGATCCGCCTCGAGGTCCCCGCCTGGCCGCCGAGCACGGTGCTCTCGATCACCAGCGTGTCCAGCCCCTCCGAGGCGCCGTAGACGGCGGCGCCGAGGCCGGCCGGGCCGCCGCCGACGACCAGCAGATCGACCTCTTCGCGGTCTTCGAGCTGCAAGCCGATGCCGAGCGCCCTGGAGAGGGCGCCGTTGCTCGGCCGCTTCATTTCGCCGCCGCCCGGCAGGCGGACGAGCGGCACGTCCTCGGGGGCGAGCCGCTCGAGCTCGGCCCGCGCCTCGGCGCTCTCGGACGGGTCATCCCATGTGTGGGGCAGCCGCTGGCGGCGAGCGAACTCGAGCAGGCGGCGGGTCTCGTCCGAGTCGCGCGGGCCGATGATCTCGATCCCGATGCCCTGCCGTTCCTGCAGCATCTCGCGGCGCTGGACAAAGGCCGGGAGCAGGATGTCGGCGAGGCTCGAGTCCTCGAAGAGCAGTCCCCGCAGCACTTCGCGGTCGACGGCGATGTAGCGCATCGGCTCGACCACGACCGCGGTCAGGAACACGGTCTGGCCGGAGAGCAGGTTCATCTCGCCGAGGAATCCGTTGGCGCCGTGGCGGATGATCTCCTGGCCGGCGGGATCCCTCACGGAGACCTCGCCGTCGATGATCGCGATGAACGGGTAGCGCTCGTCGCCGACCTCGAAGAGGGTCTCCCCCGCCTCCGCCGTCAACTCTTCGCCGTGCCGGCCGAGCATCTCCAGCTGAGAGCTCGAGAGGACTCGGATGGCGGGACCGGAGGACACGCGCCTAGGCTACCCGGCCGCCCTTGCCGGCGCCAAGGGTTATTTGACCGGCGGCGGGGAGCTCTCGGCGCTGGCGGCGAGGCTCTCGTCCCAGCCGCAGACGAGGCAGGCATGGCGGAAGGCCGAACGGGCAAAGGAGAGTGCGTGGGCGTGCGGGTCGTCGGCGGCCCGTATGTCGTCCCAGTCGAGCAGGTACTCGCCCAGGTCACCGGCCCAGCGGGCCGCGGCGGGCTCCAGTGAGGCTCCCTCGAACCCCGCCGGCGCCGGGTGAGCGTAGGCGTAGAAGGCCGCCTTTTCGTAGCGCCCGTCACCTGGCCACCAGCCGATCGCGACCTCCTGCGAATCCATCGAGTTGCGCATGATGAAGTCACCCGAGGGCGGCTCGGCGGGCTCGCCCGAGAAGAGATTGACGGAAAGGTCGAAGGAGCCCCACCAGGCGTTGACCGGGGTCGAGCGGCCGCGGAAGGGCGCCCGGAAGGCGGCGAGCACGAGTGCCGCGCGGGTCGCCGCCGCGAAGTAGTCCTCGACTTGCCCGGTCAGGTAGGTCGAGTGCTGGCGGTCCTCATCGAGCGGCTCGGTCCAGTCGACCTCCTGGGGCGTCGGGTCGATCTCGAAAGGCCCGGCGAGTTCCTGGGTCGCGGCGAGCAGCTCACGGGCGACGCTGCCAACCGCGCGGTTCGGCAGCGGAAAGGCCTTGCGCGCCCCGCCGCTGTGCTCGACGAGGGCCTCGTGACGGCGCAGGTCGAGAGCGAGGGCGAAGGCCCCGGAGCCGTCCGGGGCGGGGATCGGCGGCGTCTCCCAACCGCGGGCGGTGAGCCGCAGGGCGGCGTGCTGGAGCTGGGGCTCGGGCGGCGAGAGGGTCGCCGCCACCTTGCCCAGGACCTGGGTGTGAGCGTGGAGGGTGTCGCAGGTATCGCGCCAGTCCTCGAAGTTGACGGACGGCCAGCCCATTCACCAACGGTAGCGCCACCGGGAGCCCGGCTCGGACGGGCGGCGACCGCAGGGTCGCTTCGGCGTCAGTCGAGGAGCAATTTGACGATCGCGGTGGCGCCGACGACCACGATCAGGGCGCGGAGCACGCCGGGGTCCAGCCGCCGTCCGTAGCGGGCGCCGAGCTGGCTTCCGACCACCGAGGAGCCGGCGATGATCGCCGCGGGCGCCCAGGCGACGTGGGCGGAGAAGACGAAGACAGCTCCGGCGACGCCGTTGGTGATCCCGGCCAGGACGTTCTTCAGCGCGTTGGTCCGCTGCAGGTCCTGGGGCAGGGTGACGCCGAGAATGCTGAGCAGAAGGATGCCCTGGGCGGCACCGAAGTAGCCGCCGTAGACACCGGTTCCGAGCACCCCCGCCGGGGTCAGGACCGGGTGCTCGTGGGCGCCGTCCCCGCGCCGCGCCGCCAGCCTGGCGCTGATCCGCGGCTGCAGGACGACGAGGGCCAGGGCGATGACGATGAAGGCCGGCACGATCGCCTTGAAGGCCGAGGCGGGCAGCACCAGGAGGAGAACTGCGCCGCTGACGCCGCCGAGGGCCGAGAGGCAGCCGAGCCGGATCGCGCGTCGCCGCTGGCCCTTCAGCTCACGGCGATAGCCGACCGCCCCCGAGACGGATCCCGGCACCAGGCCGATCGTGTTGGAGACGTTGGCGGTGACCGGCGCGTAGCCGAAGGCGAGCAGCACCGGGAAGGTGATCAGGGTGCCGCTGCCGACGACGGTGTTGACGGCGCCGGCCGCGAGGCCGGCAAGAGCGATCGCGAGTATCTCGCCGAGGTCCATCGAATCGGGGACTCTATGTACCGTTAGGCGGCTCCACGCGGCGGTAGCTCAACGGTAGAGCCTCAGCCTTCCAAGCTGATGACGCGGGTTCGATTCCCGTCCGCCGCTTTTCGGTCCGATAGCGTGGCCCGCGCTCCAGGGGACCCCACTACGAAAGGCTCGAATGACAGGTAGCGCCGACTTCACCAAGGACGAGTGGGACACGGTCCTCGAGGGCCCGACCAGCGCCGGGATGATCGTCACCACCGCGGAGCGCGGCGGCACCTTCCGGGAGATCTTCGCGATGGCGAAGGCCTACACCGAGGCGCGCCAGGAGCACGGCGACTCGCAGCTGCTCGACGAGATCGTCGCCCACAAACCCGAGATGGATCGGACCAAGTCGCACTCGCCCGAGGAGCTGCGCGAGCACGGCCTGACCCGCATCCGCGAGGCGGTCGCCCTGGTCGAGGCCAAGGCCAGCGCCGCCGAGCTCGGCGACTACCGCCTCTTCGTCATCGCGCTGGCGAAAAAGGTCGCCGGTGCGAAGAAGGAGGGCGACGAGGCGATCAGCGAGGCCGAGGCGGCCGCGATCGCCGAGATCACCACGGCGCTCGGCGCCTAGGGTCCTTAAAGCCCGGTGCGCCGGGAGCCGATGCACGGAGGACGATGAGACGTCGATCCTCGCTCCGATGGGCCGTCCCCTGCCTGGCCGCGATGGCCGTCCTCCTGCTCCTCGGTGGCTGCGGCGGCTCCGGCGATTCGGGCACTGAGGGCTCCGGTGGGTCGGCGGGGGCACTCGCCTCCTGGCCGTATTTCGGGCGCGTTCCCGAGCGGACCCACTACCTCCCGGCCCCGCCCAGCCGCCCGCTGGATCCGCCGCTGCGGGAAGCGTGGTCGGTCAACACCCACGGGCTGATCGAGTTCCCGCCGGCGATCGGCGGCGGCGTCGCCTACCTGGTCAACAAGTTCGGCAACGCCAAGGCGGTGCGGCTCAGCGACCGCAAGATCCTCTGGGAAATCACCCCCGACCCCGGCAACCACGGCAAGCCCGACGACGTCACCGCTCCCGTCCTGCACGGCGGCACCGTCTACTTCGCCTACATCGGCGGTGAGGTGATCGCCGTCGACGCAGCGACCGGCAAGCGGACCTGGAGTCGGACCCTCCACGCGCACCTCGAATCGTCCCCGATCGTCGTCGGCAACCGCCTCTACCTCGGCGACGACCGGACCAACGTCGTCGCCTTGCGCTCCTCCGACGGCAAGACGGTCTGGGAATTCAACTCGCCGGGGGCGATCAAAGCCAGCCCCAGCTACCACGCGGGCCGCATCTACATCGCCGACTACCAGAGCTCGATGTTCGCGCTCGACGCAGCGACCGGAAAGCCGGTCTGGAGGACCAACACGAGCAAGGCCCCGCCCTACGGGAGCGGCGGCTTCTTCTCCTCGCCGGCGATCGCCTTCGGGCGGGTCTACGCCGCCCGCGACGACGGCACCGTCTTCGCCTTCGACCTCAAGGACGGCAAGGTCGACTGGTCCTTCCCGACCGGAGGCGCGGTCTACGGGTCTCCGGCCCTGGCCGACGTCCCGGGGACCGCCCCCACCGTCTACATCGGCTCCGAAAACGGCCGCTTCTACGCCCTCGACGCGAACAGCGGCAAGCTGAGCTGGAAATTCGACGTCGGTGGCCCGGTGCCGGGAACGGCGACCGTGATCGGCCACACCGTCTACACCTCGTCCTTCAAGACCGGCGACACGATCGGCATCGACGCCCTCGCCCACCGCAAGACCTTCTCGCTGCACCAGGCGGGCTACACGCCGATGGTCTCCGACGGCCGCCGACTGTTCCTGATCGGCTACTACGAGCTGGTCGGGCTCGACCCGACCGGGCACTGAGCCGCGAGTGCCTAGCTTCCGGTGACGGCCCAGGAGCCGGAGAAGACGTACAGGCCCGCTTTCTTCGCGACGGCGACGACGTCGGCGCCGAAGGCGAAAGGACTGGCGCCCTCGAGTTCCAGGTTTTTTTCTTCATCGGCGTACAGGCACAGGTAGCCGGGGCCGGCGCGAGGTTCGGCGACCGAGCCGGGGCATTCGGGGCTGCCCCCCGAGCCTTTTTGGATGACCTGGAGCTGGGGAGAGGCGGCCAGTTGAAACCCGAAGGAAATGCTGTCGAAGTGTTCGTCGAGCGCTTTGCCCGCAACGGCATCAACGTGGAAGCGACCGCGAAGAGTCACGTCACGACGCAGTTCGGTGTTGAGGTTGCCTGCCGGCCCCGTTTCGCCCCTGTCCCCTTTTAAACCCATCGGCCCCCGCGCGCCGACTGGGCCATGAGGCCCTTCAGCGCCGGTCAGCGCTGATTTGGAGGCGGCGCTGAGTTTCGCCGGCGTCACCGCCAGCTTCTGCAGCTGCTTGGTGCCGACGCTGTTCTTAGGCAGCTGCGTCGCCGCGTAGGCGCCGCCACCGAGGGCCACGAAAAGCGCCAGCGAGGCAACCACGTTGGCGAAGGTGATCTTTCCCTTGATTCTCTGCATGAGCTCTCCCTGATCAGACGCGGCGGACAATCGAACGGGGCAGCCAGGACTCGAACCTGGAATCGCCGGTTTTGGAGACCGGTGCCTTAGCCAGTTGGGCCACTGCCCCTGAAGGCGGCTATGTAACCAGATGCGGGCGGAGGGACTTGAACCCCCACGGGCCGAAGCCCACCAGGACCTAAACCTGGCGCGTATACCAATTCCGCCACGCCCGCAGGACGTGCCCATTCGAGGGCTTAACGCACGGCAAACGCCGCGTCGTCGCACATAGATTCTATGATCGTCGGCGTGAGCGTGGGAGAGGTAAGGCCGGGGTACGAGCTCTGGCGTCCCAATCGGGAGAAAGCTGGATCGGCCACGACGAAAATCGTGATCGTCCTGCTGCTCTGGGCGACCGCGGCATTGGCGATCCTGATCGCGATCACCGGCTTCTCGCTGATGTCGGGTGGAACCGGGATGGCGGTGATGACGCTGATCTACGGCATCCTCTACGCCTTCTTCGGCTTTTTGGTGCTGCGCTGGAACCGCGGCATCCTGCCGGTGGCGGCGGCGCTTTCGATCATCCTCGCGATCCTCTGCGCGGTCGGCGCCAACAGCTGGTTCGCCCGTGACAAGGCCGGATTCGAAGACGGCCTGATCCCGAGTCCGGTGATCGGCCTCCTGGTCGTGATCCTCGCCCTCCTGCAGATCGTCCTGATCGCCGCTGCCCTCTACGGCTTCAACCAGGAGTGGCACGTCGAGGAGGAACGGCTGATCGGCTCCGGCGAAGACTACGGCGCCGGCGCCCCTCCCGAGAACGGCGCGCCGCAGCCCGCCTGAGTCGCGCCGCGGCGGCTCTTCGCCCAAGGCGAAAGAGCGCCGCTCGATGCCGGAGGTGGGACTCGAACCCACAAGCCCGCAAGGGCAATCGATTTTGAGTCGATCGCGTATGCCAATTCCGCCACTCCGGCGCGGCGCCAACGATAGACCGCGGCCCCGTCAGGTCGCCCAATAGACTCGCCGCCGGGATGAGGGTCCACCACCTGAACTGCGGGACGCTTTGCCCCCACGGCCGGCGTCTCTTCGCAGGCGAGGGCGGCTGGCTCGAGCCCGCCGAGTTCGTCTGCCACTGCCTGCTGATCGAGTCCGACGACGGATTGGTCCTCGTCGACACCGGATTCGGCGTCGACGACACCCGCAACCCGGCTCAGCTCGGCGTCGCGTTCAAGGTGATGCGACCGCGGGCCGAAGCGCGGGAGACGGCGTTCGAGCAGGTCAAGGCACTGGGCTTCGACCCCGCCGACGTCCGGCGGATCGTCGCCACCCACCTCGACCCCGACCACTCCGGCGGGCTGCCTGACTTCCCCGAAGCCGAGGTCCATGTCTTCGCCCGCGAGCTCGAGGAGGCGCTCGACCCCTCGCTGCGCGAACGCGAGCGCTACCGCAAGTCGCACTGGGCGCACGGGCCCAAATGGGTCCGGCATTCGACCGGCGGCGATGACTGGTTCGGCTTCGAGGGAGTCCGAATCCTGCCCGGGACCGGCCTCGACGTGGTGCTCGTGCCGCTGGTCGGCCATTCGCGCGGCCACTGCGCCGTCGCGGTCGACACCGGCGACGGATGGCTGATGCACTGCGGCGACTCCTACTTCCACCACGGTGAGGTCGCCAATCCGCCCCACTGCCCGCCCGGGCTGCGCTTCTTCCAGCTCCTCAACGGAGCCGACAACAAGCAGCGACGGGCCAATCAGGAACGGCTGCGGGAGCTCAGCGCGCGCCACGGTGAAGAGATCGATCTGATCTGCTCTCACGACCCCCACTACCTGTGAGCGGCGCCCCGGAGAAGCTCTGGGAGCCGAGCGCGGAGCTGGTCGAGCGCTCACGGCTGACCGAGTTCATGCGCTGGCTGGCCGCCGAGCGGGCCCTCGAGTTCGGCGGCTACGACGAGCTCTGGCGCTGGTCGGTCGAGGACGTCGAGGGCTTCTGGGCCTCGATCTGGGACTTCTTCGAGGTCCGCGCCGACGGCGAGGCCGCCGTGGTCCTGAGCTCCCACGCGATGCCGGGCGCCCGCTGGTTCGAGGGCACCAGCCTCAATTACGCCGAGCACGTCTTCGCCGGCAAGGACGACCCCGACGAGGCGGCGATCCTGCACGCCTCGGAGCTGCGCGACCTCGACCAGTTGACCTGGGGGAGCTGCGCCGGCAGGTCGCCGAGGTCGCCGCCGGCCTTCGGGCCCTCGGGGTAGGGCGCGGCGACAGGGTCGCCGCCTACATGCCGAACATCCCCGAGGCGATCGTCGCCTTCCTCGCCACCGCCTCGATCGGCGCCACCTGGTCGAGCTGCTCGCCGGACTTCGGGCCGGCCAGCGTTGTCGACCGCTTCGCCCAGATCGAGCCCAAGGTCCTCTTCGCGGTCGACGGCTACAGCTACGGCGGCAAGAGATTCGACCGCCGCGACGTCCTCGCCGAGCTGCAGGGCGCGATGCCGAGCCTGGAGCGGACGGTCGTCCTCCCCTACCTCGAGGCCAACCCGGACCTCGGCTCCCTGCGCGAGGCGACCACCTGGGCCGAGCTGCGCGCGGGCGGCGAGGGCGTCGAGCTCACCTTCGAGCGCGTCCCCTTCGACCACCCGCTCTGGGTCCTCTACTCGTCGGGGACGACCGGCCTGCCGAAGGCGATCGTCCAGGGCCACGGCGGCATCCTGCTCGAGCACCTGAAGAAGCTCAACCTGCACGTCGACGCGCACCCTGGAGACCGCCTCTTCTGGTTCACGACGACCGGCTGGATGATGTGGAACTTCATCGTCTCCGGGCTGCTCACCAGGGCCGCGATCGTCCTCTACGACGGCAGCCCCGGCCATCCCGACATGGGGGTGCTCTGGGACCTCGCCGAGCGTGCCGGGGTGACCATGTTCGGGACCAGCGCCGCCTATGTCGCCGCCTGCATGAAGGATGGGGTCGAGCCCGGCGCGGGCCGCGACCTGAGCCGGCTGAAGGCGCTCGGCTCGACCGGCAGCCCACTGGCGCCGGAGGGATTCGACTGGGTCTACGAGCACCTCGGCGCCGACACCTGGCTGTTCTCGACCAGCGGCGGCACCGACCTCTGCACCGCCTTCGTAGGCGGCTGCGCGCTGCTGCCGGTCTACCGCGGTGAGCTCCAGGCGCGGGCGCTCGGCGCCGCGGTCGAGGCCTGGGACGAGGATGGCGACGCGGTCATCGACGAGGTCGGCGAGCTCGTCGTCACCGAGCCGATGCCCTCGATGCCGGTCTTCCTCTGGGGCGACGAGGACGGCAGCCGCTACCGGGCCAGCTACTTCGAGATGTACCCGGGCTTCTGGCGCCACGGCGACTGGATCGAAATCACCTCTCGCGGGACCGCGGTCATCTACGGGCGCTCCGACTCGACCATCAACCGCGCCGGGATCCGCATGGGAACCAGTGAGATCTACCGGGCGGTCCTCGCCCTCGACGAGGTCCTCGACGCGCTGGTCGTCGACCTGCCCCGGGAGGGGACCGAGGGCTGGATGCCGCTCTTCGTAGTCCTCCGCGAGGGCGCCGTGCTCGACGACAACCTTCGCTCCCGTCTCGCCAAGGAAATCCGCAGCCGCTGCTCACCGCGGCACGTCCCCGATGAGGTCTTCCAGATCGAGGAGGTCCCACGGACCCTGAGCGGCAAGGTGCTCGAGGTGCCGGTCAAACGAATCCTGATGGGCACCCCCGTCGAGCGGGCGGCGAGCCGCGACTCGCTCGCCAATCCGGCGGCGCTCGACTACTTCACAGAGATGGCGGCTCGACTCGAGGCCTGATCCTCCGGTGGCTCAGGCGGGGGTGACGGGATTGCGGCGGGTGGCGAAGGAGCGCTCCTTGCCGGCCGCGTGCTCGAAGCGCCGGACCAGCTCGGCGCGCAGGTCGTCGGGCTGGACGACCGCGTCGACGACGAGCTCGGAGGCGAGGTGGAGGATGTCGATGTCGGCCGCGTACTCGTCGCGCTTGGCGGCGACGAAGGCCTCGCGCTCGTCCTCGTCCTCGATCGCCTGGATCTGGTTGTAGAAGACGGCGTTGACGGCCGCCTGCGGCCCCATCACGGCGATCGAGGCGCTCGGCAGGGCGATGCAGCAGTCGGGCTCGAATGCCGGCCCGGCCATCGCGTAGAGCCCCGCGCCGTAGGCCTTGCGGACGATCACGCTGAGCTTGGGGACGGTCGCTTCGGAGACGGCGCTGATCATCTTCGCCCCGTGGCGGATGATCCCCTGGCGCTCGACCGCGGTGCCGATCATGAAGCCGGGGACGTCGGCGAGGAAGAGCAGCGGGACGTTGAAGGCGTTGCAGGTCTGGATGAAGCGGGCGGCCTTGTCGGCCGAATCGACGAAGAGGACTCCCCCCTTCTGCCTGGGTTGGTTCGCGACGACGCCGATCGCGCGCCCGTCGATCCGGCCGTAGCCGACGATCAGCTCTTTCGCCCAGCGCTTGTGGACCTCGAGGAGGGAGTCGGCGTCGAGCAGCACGTCGAGGACCTCTCGCATGTCGAAGGGCTGGTTCTCGTCGGCGGGGACGATCTCGGCGATCGAGGCGTCGGAGGCCGGCGCGGCGGGAGGCGCCAGGGTCGGCTGCTCGCGCCAATTGCCGGGCATGAAGGAGAGGTAGCGCCGCGCCAGGTCGATCGCCTCCTCGTCGCTCTTGACCAGGAAGTGCCCGCAGCCGGAGACCCCGGTGTGCATCTTGGCGCCGCCCATCTCCTCGAGGCTGACCGTCTCGCCGATCACCATCTCGGCCATCCGCGGCGACCCCAGGTACATCGAGGCGTTGCCGTCGCGCATGATCACGACGTCGCAAAAGGCCGGGATGTAGGCGCCGCCGGCGGCGCTGGGGCCGAAGAGCAGGCAGACCTGCGGGACCTGGCCGGAGAGCCGCACCTCGTTGTGAAAGATGCGGCCGGCGCCGCGACGGCCGGGGAACATCTGGACCTGGTCGGTGATCCTCGCCCCGGCCGAGTCGACCAGGTAGAGGAGCGGAACCTGGCGGGCCAGCGCCCGCTCCTGGATGCGGAGGATCTTCTCGACCGTCTTCGGCCCCCAGGAGCCGGCCTTGACGGTCGGGTCGTTCGCCATCAGCGCCACGCGGCGGCCGTCGATCGTCGCCAGCCCGGTGATCACACCGTCGGCGCCGAGGCCGTCCTCGTCCCAGTTGGCGAGCAGCCCTTCCTCGACCAGGGAGCCGGGGTCGATCAGCCGCTCGACCCGCTCACGCACCGGCAGCTTGCCCTGTTGGGCCGTCTTCTCGTGGTGGCGCTCGGGACCTCCGGAGAGGGCCGCCTCGAGAGCCTGCTGGAAATCCGCCATGGCCGAGAGCCTATTCACCCCCGCCGCGCCCATTCACCCCCGCCATCTCGGCAGCCCATCAAGTTCTCCATGCGCTGCCTGGCGAACTTGATGCGATTAGCTGCGGTGCCAGTTCACCGGCCCGGCGCGCAGGACGTGCGAGCCGAGCGGGCGGGCGAGGACCTCCTGCGCCGCCCGCGAGGCCTCGACCAGGCGCGGCAGGTCCACCCCGGTCTCGATTCCCATCTCGTCGAGCATCGAGACCAGGTCCTCGCTGGCGATGTTGCCGGTCGACCCGGGCGGCACCGGGCAGCCGCCGAGCTCGCCGAAGCTCGCCTCGAAGGAGCCGACGCCCTCCTCGACCGCGGCGAGCACGTTGGCGAGGCCCTGGCCGCGGGTGTTGTGGAAGTGGGCGGTCAGCTCGACGCCCGCAAGCCGCTCGCGGGCGGCGGCGAAGAACTCGTGGACCTGGCGCGGGTTGGCCATGCCCGTCGTGTCGCCGAAGCCGATCTCGTCGCAGCCCGCCGCGACGAGCCGCTCGGCGATGCCGAAGACGCGCTCCGGCGGCACCTCGCCCTCGTAGGGGCACCCGAAGGAGACCGAGATCACGCCCTCGCGGCGCAGGCCCGCCTCACCGGCGCTCGCCAGGGTGGCCTCGAGCCCGGAGAGCGACTCCTCGATCGAGCGGTTGACGTTCTTGCGATTGTGGGTCTCCGAGGCGGAGAGGAAGACGTTGATCTCGTCGAAGCGGTCGCGGCGCTGCAGGGCGCGCTCGAGCCCGCGCTCGTTGGGGATCAGCACCGAGAACGAGACACCGTCACGGCGCTCGATTCGGTCGAGGACCTGCTCGGCGTCGGAGAGCTGCGGAATCACGTCAGGGCGGACGAACGAAGTGACCTCGATCCGCCCCAGCCCGGTGGAGGAGAGCATGTCGATCAGCCTCACCTTGTCGGCGGTGGCGATCGTCTCCGGCTCGTTCTGGAAGCCGTCGCGGGGGCCGACCTCGCGGATCCGGGCGCTCTTCGGCAATTCGGCCATCGATCAGAGCTTAGGCGTCGCCCGCGATCTCCAACCTTGTGCTCGCATGGACCGCCCGCAGGCGGCCTACGACCGTTCGGAGGGTCTCGATCACATGCGGGACCTCGAAGGCGATCTGGGCTTCGGTGAATCGCAGTGGCGTCATTCCGGCCGCGGTGTGAGCTTGGTCCCGTCGCCGGTCACCGACCTGCCTGGCCGCTGTGCGGTGATAGCGCAGCCCGTCGGTCTCGACCACCAACCCGAGGTCGGGCCAGTAGAAGTCGACCTCGAATCCGTTCAGCCGTGCCTGGGTGACCGGCGTCGGAAGCTCCGCCCGCTCGACGATGCGCAGGAAAGCCCGCTCCAGTCCGGACCTGGTGCGGCGGAAGGTCCGGGGATCGATCACAGTCCGCAGCCGCGCCACGCCCCGCTGCCCCCGGTGATCCTCCAGCGCGGTCCGCAGGGTCTCAGGGTCGACAAGATCCAGCCGATCCGCCTCGTTGACCATCCGCTCGATCGAGCCAGGCTCGCTCGTTGCCGCCAGATCGACGAGCGTCCGCACCGGCGACGTCAATCGGATGCCCGCCCGGACGATCACGTCCTTCTCCTCCAACCCCTCCCGGCGATGGACGAGGACGCCATCCCGGCCCACCACACCTCCCCGCCCCCGCCACTTCCGCCCCCTGTCAGAACATGTGCGCACTGATACTTCGATCGCTCGTCTCTCAATACAGACGCCGAGCAATGCCCCCGCGCTCCAGTGGCTGAGGACCGCGCCGGGCCCGGCCACCAGGACAGCGGCCATCCAGCGGCCGTTCCTGGACAGTCCCGGCCGGCCAACCGCATAGACGCCGCGCCCGACCCGGAACAGGCGTCCCCTGACCAGGCGGTGCTGGATCGCTTGCTCGCTGAGCCCCATCTCGAGCAACTGCCGCCGAGCCACTACGCCGTGCTGTGAACCCGCGAGGCGCCAAACCTCCCCTGCCGAGTGCTTCCTTGATGACCCCATAGGGTCAGGAAGTCAGCACTCGGGCCCGTTTCGCCCCGCCGCCGGCCCTCCACCCGAGGTGCGGCCGGCGGTTGCCCTAGCCGAGCTGACCGACTTGGATGACGCGGCGCTCGTGGGTGCCGACGCCGATCGTGCGGTCGCCTTCGAGCACCTCGACGTCGAAGCGCAGCTTGCGGTCTTCGACCGCCTCGCGCAGGGTGGAGCGCACGCGGCAGGTCGAGCCCTCGAGCGCCGCGCCGACGTGCTTGACGCAGACCTCGAAGCCGACCGTCGCGCTTCCCTCGGGGAGGTGCTCGGCGACCAGGACGGTCGAGCACCACTCCATCATCCCGATCATCCCCGGGGTCGAGAGGACGCTGGTCCCGATCGTCCCGCCGACGTCGGTGAGCAGCCTGCCCTCCACCGGGAACTCCTGCTCACGCTCGATTCCCGGCTCGAGGCCGGCCATCAGACCATGCCGAGGCCACCGCTGACGCCGAGGGTCTCCCCGGTGACATAGGTGGCGTCGTCGGAAGCGAGGAAGGCAGCGGCGGCGGCGACCTCGTCGGGCTGGCCGAGCCTGCTCATCTGCGTCAGGCCTTTCATCGTCTCGATGATTTTCTCGCCGATCTCGCCGAACTCCTTGGCCCCCATCAGCAGCGGCGTCTCGATCGGGCCCGGCGCTATCGAGTTCGCGGTGATCGTGTAGCGGCCGTTCTCACGGGCGATCGTCTTCATGAAGGCGACGACGCCGGCCTTCGCCGCCGAGTAGGCCGCGGAGCCCTTCGAGCCGACCCGCCCCGCCTCGGAGGAGATGCTGACGATGCGGCCGTATTTGGCCTCCTGCATGCCGGGCAGCGCCGCGAAGGTGCAGTTGAGGACGCCCATCAGGTTGATCGCGATCACCTTCTGCCACTGCTCGGGCGTGGTGTAGGTGAAGAAGCCGAACTCGTCGGTGCCCGCGTTGTTGACGAGGATGTCCAGCGTCCCGGTCTCCGCGAGCGCCGCCTGGGCCGAGGTGAGCTCGGTGACGTCGAGCTCGAGCGCGTGGCCGTTTACCTCGGAGGCCACCTTCTCGGCGCCCTCGGTGTTGACGTCGCCGACCCAGACCTCGGCGCCCTCGGCCGCCAGCCGGGCCGCAATCGCCGCGCCGATTCCGCTGGCGCCACCGGTGACCAGCGCCTTTCGTCCCTCCAGCCTCATAGAGCGGTGAGCATAGACTGAGCCGCTCTTGCCCGACCGAGAGCCCATACCGATCATCGGCGGAACCGGCGCCCTCGGCGCCGGCCTGGCCCGCCGCTGGGCCGAAGCCGGGGCCGCGATCGTGATCGGCTCCCGCTCGGCCGAGCGCGCCGAGGAGGGGGCGGCGAAGCTGCGCGAGGCCGTGCCCGGTGCCGACGTCCGCGGGCTGCTCAACGAGGATGCCGCGCAGGCGGCCGAGGTCGTCTTCCTCACCGTTCCGTTCCGGGCGCAATCGGAGAACCTCAACAACCTGCGCGAGGCGCTGCGCCCCGGACAGATCCTGGTCGACTGCACGGTCCCGCTCGCCGCCGCGGTCAGCGGCAAGGCGACCCGTTCGCTCGGTGTCTGGCAGGGCTCCGCGGCACAACAGGCGCAGGAGATGGTCCCGGATGGGGTGACCGTCGTCGCCGCCCTGCACACGGTCGGCGCCCCGACGCTCGCCGACCCCGATGCCGAGCTCGGCGAGGACGTCCTCGTCTGCGGCGACAAGAAGGCCGACAAGACCCGCGTCGCCAACCTGATCGAGCTGATCCCCGGGCTGCGGGCGGTCAACGCGGGCCCGCTGGAGATGGCCCGCATCGTCGAGCAGCTGACCCCGCTGCTGATCTCCGTCAACATCCGCCACAAGGCTCATGCGGGGATCAAGATCACCGGCCTCCCCGACGACGATCACTGGGCGTGAGCCGGGGCCGGCGATGAGGGTCGCGCTGCTCGCGGGCGGCACCGGAGGCGCCAAACTGGCGGCCGGGGCACAGGAGGAGCTCGGCTCCGACCTGAGCGTGATCGCCAACACCGCAGACGACGTCGAGCTGCTCGGCGTCCACGTCTCCCCGGATCCGGACCTCTGCACGTACTGGTTGAGCGGCGAAATCGACGCCAAGCGCGGCTGGGGCATCGCCGAAGACACCTTCACCGTGTTCGAGCGCCTCGGCACGCTCGGGGCGCCCTCCTGGTTCAGCCTCTCCGATCGCGACCTCGCGGCCTGCCTCTACCGGCGCCAGTTCATCGAAGAGGGCGGCCGTCTGACCGACGCCCAGGCGCAGATCGCGCGCTCGCTCGGGGTCTCCGCCCGGGTCCTGCCGATGTGCGACGGGCCGGTGCGCACGCGGGTGAGCACCGCCGCCGGCAGCCGTGGCCTCCAGGAATACCTGATCGTCGACGGCGGCCAGCCCGATGTGCTCGGCGTCGAGCTCGAGGGGATCGCCGAGGCGCAGCCGACGCCGGAGGTCCTCGACGCGATCGCCGCCGCCGACGCGATCGTCATCGGGCCGTCCAACCCGGTGATCAGCATCGGGCCGATCCTCGCCCTGCCCGGGATCCGCGAGGCGATCGCGAGCGCCTCGGCTCCGGTGGTCGCGGTCAGCCCCTTCGTCGCCGGGCAGGTGGTCAAGGGGCCGACCGAGCGTTTCATGGCCGCCACCGGGCGCCCTTCTACCGCCGCCGGGGTCGCCTCGCTCTACGCCGGCTTGATCGACGGCATGGTCGTCGACGAGGGCGACCCGGACCCGCCGCCGGACGAGATCCCCACCCTGGCCACGGCGACCCTGATGGAGGGAGCGGCCGGACGGGCCCGCGTCGCCCGCATCGTCCTCGATTTCGCCGCCGGCCTCGAGACGACTTGACGACCGCGGCGATCCTCCCGGTCAAGCGCTTCGACGCGGCCAAGCAGCGCCTCGCCGCCGGACTGGAGGACGAGCGCCGCGCCGCCCTCGCCGCGGCGATGCTCGAAGACGTCCTCGCGGCGATCGGCGAATCGCGCTCGATCGAGACCACGATCGTCGTCAGCGGCGACCCGATCGCCCAAGAGTTGGCGGCGGCGGCCGGTGCCGAGGTCGTCCCCGACCCAGCCGACGAGGGCCACGTCGAGGCAGCCCTGGCGGGCATCGCACGGGCCGAAGTCGAGGGCGCCGACCGGGTCGTCCTGCTTCCCGGCGACTGTCCGCTGCTGGACCCGCGCGAGCTCGACCGACTGCTCACCGGCGTCCCCGAGCGCTACGTCGCGGTGGTCCCCGACCGCCACGGCGAGGGGACCAACGCCCTGCTGCTCTCTCCTCCCGACGCGATCCGCCCCTCCTTCGGCGAGGGCAGCCGCGCTCGCCACGTCGCCGCGGCGCGCGAGGCCGGGGTGCCGTTCGCGGTCGAGGAGCTGGCCTCGCTGGCCCTCGACCTCGACACACCCGCCGACCTGGTCGCGCTGACCCGCGAGCTCGCGGCCGACCGAGGCACCGCAAAGCGCACCGCCAGGGCCCTGGGAATATGAGCGGCACGCCGCTGAGCGTCCTCCCGGTCGTCGGCCTGCCCGAGATTTCCGAGGGCGCCGTCCTCGGCGAGATGATCGCCGAGCGTTCCGACCTCGAGCCCGGGGACGTCGTCGTGATCTCGCAGAAGGTGGTCTCCAAGGCAGAGGGCCGGGTCAGGAAGCTCTCCTCCGCCCTGCCCAACGCCGAGGCCCGCCGCCTGGCGGCGATGATCGGCAAGGAGCCGAACCTCGTCCAGCTGATCCTCGAGGAGAGCGCAGAGGTGCTGCGGGCCGACGAGCGCGGCGTGCTGATCACCGAGACCCGCCACGGTTTTGTCTGCGCCAACGCCGGGATCGACAGCTCCAACCTGACCGAACCGGACAGCGTCTGCCTGCTGCCCGTCGACCCCGACGCCTCGGCCCGCAGGATCCGCGCCGAGCTCGCCGCCGCCGGCGCCCCGAGCCTCGCCACGATCGTCGCCGACAGCTTCGGCCGCGCCTGGCGCCTGGGGCAGGCGGAGGTCGCGATCGGCTGCGCCGGGATGCCGCCGCTCGACGATTGGCGTGGGCGGCACGACGCCGGAGGACGGGAGCTAGAGGCGACCGTGATCGCGATCGCCGACCAGGCCGCCTCGGCCGCCGACCTGGCGCGGGAGAAGGCGAGTGGCATTCCGGCCGCCATCGTTCGCGGCCTCGGCCGCTTCGTCAGCGACGAGGACGGCCCCGGCGCCGCCGCGCTACGCCGCCCGAAGGACGAGGACCTCTTCCGCTAGGGCCTCGGCCCTTCGATCCCGGCGCTCAGGCGGGCGCCGGGACCGGGTAGGTCTCGACGATGTCGTAGAGGGTGCTGCGCTGGGCCGGTTCTCGGCCCGCGGCGCGGGCGGCCTCGATCAGCTGCTCGGGGTCGAGGCGGACACCGTGCTGCGAACCGGCCATCCGCGAGATGTTCTCCTCCATCAGGGTCCCGCCGAGGTCGTTGACACCCCAGCGCAGGGACTCGGTCGCCGCGCCCAGCCCCATCTTCACCCAGCTCGCCTGGAGGTTGGGGATCGTCCGCCCCAGCGCCAGCCGGAAGGCGGCGGTGTGCTTGAGGTTCTCGTCCTGTGAGATCTCCTCGATGCCATGGGTCCGGCCGAGCATCGTGTTGAAGGGGATGAAGCTGAGCGGGACGAACTCGGTGATACCCCCCGTCCTTTCCTGGAGCCCGCGCACGACCCGCATGTGGCGGGCGAGCTCGCGCGGCTCCTCGATGTGGCCGAACATCACGGTCGAGGTCGAGCGCAAGCCGGCGCGGTGGGAGGCTTCGATGATCTCGACCCAGCGGTCGGCCGGAAGCTTGTTCGGCGAGATCCGCTGGCGGACGCCATCGTCGAGGACCTCGGCCGCGGTGCCGGGAGTCGAGCCCAGACCGCATTCGATCAGGAACTCGAAGACCTCGTCCGGGCCCTTGTCGGAGCGCTCGCACATGTAATCGACCTCCATCGGCGAGTAGGCGTGGAGGTGGAGCTGGGGGGCGACCTCCTTCGCCAGGCGCAGCCACTTGCCGTATTCGTCGAGGGTCAGGTCGGGATGGATCCCGCCCTGCATGCAGAGCTCGGTCGCGCCGTACTCGACCGCCTCTTCGATGCGCGCGGCGAAGTCCCGCTCGGAGACTTCGTATGCGTCGGGCGAGCGGCGCCCCTGGCCAAAGCCGCAGAAGGCGCAGCCGACGATGCAGATGTTGGTGAAGTTGATGTTGCGGTTGACGACGAAGGTGACCCGGTCGCCGGCCAGCTCGGCGCGCAACTCGTCGGCCGCGGCCCGCATCTCCTCGATCAGCTCGGGCCGGGTCTCGGAGAAGAGCGAGGTCAGCTCGTCCTCACTGAGCTCGATGCCATCGCGCCCTTTGGCGATCGCCGCCTCGGTCAGACCGGGAGCGAGGGTCTCCTCGCTTCGCCTGCCCGAGCCGCGGCGCGGGATGAAGCTCCAGTACTTGAGCTTGATCACGTCGAGCACTCCCTGCTCCATCCACTCCGGGTCCATGTACTGCGGGTAGACGCAGAGCCGCTCGGTCAGCGCGAAGCCCTTCGGCGCCAGCTCCTTGCGCACCTGGTGTGGGCTGGGGAAGGCGTGCTCCGGGGAGATGTGGTCGCCGTTGGCCGAGAGCCCGCCGAGGTCGGTTGCCCCAGCCTCGACCAGCTCCCCCCAGGCATCCGAGAGGTTCGGCGGAATCTGCACCCCGACATCCGGCATCAACCGCTGGCACTCCTGAATCAACCTCTTGATCTCATCGACGGAAACCGGAGTACTCCAGCTGGGCGGCTCGAGCAGTTCTCCTTCTGGCGGCTCGAGGGCGGAGGACATGGGCCCCTCTCCCGGAGCCTCCACGGCTGTTGCGCCGGGAGAGGGCCCCCCGTTCTCCGCCCACCTGGTGCGTGATGCCTGATCGGCGATATCCGCGACCTCCCGCCCGTAGTAGCGCGGATGCGGAACGAAGTTCTGGAGGATCACCTCCTGGAGATGGCCGTGGCGGGCGTGGGAGGCGGCCAGCGCTTCCAGCGACTCGACCCGCTCCTCCTCGGTCTCGCCGATGCCGACGAGTATCCCCGTGGTGAACGGGATCCGCAGCTCGCCGGCGGCTTCGATCGTCTCCAGTCGCCTGGCCGGATGCTTGGTGGGCGAGCCGGCGTGGACGGTCTCCATCAGCCGCTCGGAGGTCGACTCGAGCATCAGGCCCTGCGAGGCGGTCACCTCGCGCAGGCGCGCCAGGTCCTCGCGGTCGAGGACACCGATGTTCGTGTGCGGCAGCATCCCGCGCTCGAGCGCCCGCTCGCAGGCCCAGACGACGTAAGAGGTGAAGTCCTCATGCCCCCACTCGGCGAGCCGCGCGGCGACCTCTGGGTTGACCTCGGGACGCTCGCCGGTGAGGACGAGCAGCTCCTTGGCGTTGCGCCGTTCGGCCTCGTCGAGCTTGGCGGCGACCTCATCGGGCGCGTAGATGTGCGCCCTGTGGGTCGCGAAGGCGCAGTACTTGCAATAGCACTGGCAGGTGCGGGACAGGGACAGCGTGTAGTTGCGTGAGAAGGTGACCCGTCGCACGCCGCTCAAGCTACAGGGTCGATCCCGCCGGGCCGCGACGCGGCCCGGCGGTGACCCGGAGTACTAGGAGGCCGGCTCGGCTTTCGGCTTGGGCGGATCCGGCTTCTTCGCCGCCGCTTTGACCGGCTCCGGTGGCTCCGTCGGCGACGGACCGCCTGCCTCGAGCACGAACTTGAACACGGCCGCCGCAAGCAGCGAGCCGACGATCGGGCCGGCCAGGTAGGGCCAGACCCCGCCCCACTCGTTGGCGACCAGCGCCGGGCCGAACCAGCGGGCCGGGTTGTACGAACCGCCTGTCAGCGGCCCACCGACCATGACGACGAAGCCCAGGGTGGTGCCGATTGCCAACGGCGCCCACTCCTTGAAGCTTTTTTTCGAGTAAACCGCGGCGAGGATCACGAGGACCAGGCAGAACGTGCCTATCGCCTCGATTATCGCCCCTCGGAAGTCGCTTCCGAGCAACGGACTCACCGTCGCGGCACCGTAATTGGTAGCTCGACCCTCGTCCAGAAGCAGCCCCTTGGTGAGAAGCGCCCCGAGAACACCGCCAGACAGCTGGGCCAGCATGTAGATCGCCGCGTCCATCGGCGAGATGCGTTTGATCGCCGCCGCCGCAAGGGTCACGGCGGGGTTGAAATGGCCACCGCTGACGACCCCGAACATGACGATCAGGCCGAACAGCAGGAATGCGTGGACGAGACCGACAACTGCGAAATCCGAGCCGAACTGTGCCTGGTCTCCCGCGGCCACGAACAGCACGACAACACTGGTGATGAAGAACACCAGCAGGAAAGTCCCGATCAGCTCGGCCAAGTAGGCCGAAAGTCCTCGCTCCTGCACGCTTCTCCTCCTAGTCCTGGAAACACCTGGAAACGATTAGCGGCGGCAGTCTAACCGTATTGACAGAGGGACTAGGGTTCCGCCTCGAATGAGAGTTGTCGTCGCGCTGCTGGCGGCCGCTCTTCTCGCGTCGGGCGCAAGCGCCTGCGGGGGGAGCGGCGCGGAACCGGGCGCGCCTTCCGGCGCGACGCTGGTGCTCGATTTCACGCCCAACGCGGTCCACAGCGGCATCTACGCGGCGAAGCAAGAGGGCTTCTACGAAGACGCGGGCGTCGACCTCACGATTCGCCAGCCGGGCGAATCCACCGACGCGCCGAAGCTGCTCGCCGCCGGCCGCACCGACTTCGCGATCCTCGACATCCACGACCTCGGCATCGCCCGCGAGCAGGGCCTCGACCTGGTCGGCTTGACGCCGATCGTGCAGCGGCCGCTTGCCTCGGTGATCGCCCGCGCCGACGGACCGGTGAAGCGGCCCCGCGACCTCGACGGCAACACGGTCGGCGTCACCGGGCTGCCCTCCGACGAAGCCGTGGTCGACTCGGAGGTGAGCGCCGACGGCGGCGACCCGGCTGGCGTCGACCGCGAGACGATCGGGTTCAACGCGATCGCGACTCTCGCCGCCGACAAGGTCGACGCGGCGACCGGCTTCTGGAACGCGGAGGGCGTCGCGCTGCGACGCCAGGACGTTCCGATCCGCATCTTCAAAGTCGACGAATACGGCGCGCCCCCCTACCCGGAGCTGGTCCTCGTCGCTTCCCGTAAGACGGTCGAAGCGAAGCCCGACCTCGTCGACGCGATGATCGCGGCCACCGGCCGCGGCTACGCCTTCGCGGTCGACGACCCTGCCCAGGCGCTCGACGACCTGGTCGAATCGGCTCCCGGCCTGGACCGCGAAGAACAGGCAGCCGAGATGAAGGCCCTGCTTCCCGACCTCCACCCCGCCCCGTTCAGCCGGCGTGTCCTCGACGCGTGGGCCGCCTGGGACCTCCAGCACGGCCTGCTCGAACGGCCTCTGGACGTCGGCGCCGCCTTCGAGCTCAGTCGCTGAGCAGGCGCTCGACCAGGACGGGCAGCTCGCGCGCCATCCGCGAGCGCGGCACGACCAGGTCGACCCCCGCCGCCTCCGCCGCCGCCCGCGTCTCGGTGTCGACATGGGAGTAGAAGCCCAGCGCCGGCAGTTCGGTCGCAGCGACCCCCGCCGGGTCGACCGCGTCGAGGTCGCAGACGAGAGCGTCGGCGTCCATCGCGTCGGGAAGCGCCGGCACGACATCGACGACATGGCCGGCGGCGCCGAGCGACTCGACCACGCGGCTGGAGAGCATCAGGTCGGGGACGACGGCGAGAATCCGCGCCACTAGAGCGAGCGACGCCGGCGGAAGTCTTCGCGGACGCTCTCCGGCCGGTTCCACATCGGCACGACCTCGGCGCGGCCCTCGCGGACCTCACGGACCTGCATCTCGCCGGTCACGCCTTCGGCATCGAGCTTGGAGAGGACGCCGGAGACGGTCTCCGCGGCGGCCGCGTGGCCGAAGCTGTTGGCGACCAGCAGGCGCCAGTGCCAGTCGTTCTCCGAGTAGACCTGCGCGTTGACCTGGCTCACCCAGACCGCGGTGTCGACGTAGCGGCTTTCGTCGTCGATGCGAAGGTCGATCTCGATGTCGGTCCAGTCGGGAGGCATCGAGTCGAGCACGAGCTGGAAGTCCGCGGCGAGCGCCATGGTCGAAGCCTAGACCCTGGGGGTGCCGAATTGGCGGCACAGCTGCCGGTGGCGGTGGCGGAAGAAGGCGCCGAACAACGGGCGCAAGAGCGCCCCGGGCAGCGGCGGGCGCGGCTCCCAGGCGATCGCGTCGGTCAGCTCGCAGCCCCCCGGCGCCGCGTCGATCGTCCGCTCGTGCTCCCAGCGCCGCTGCGAAAACATCGTCGAGCGCTCCTGAAATCCCCGACCAGGGTCGATCCGCTCGATGCCGAGGTCGTCGTAGTCGACCGGCACCACGCCGAAGAGCAGGATCCAGCTGCGGCCGAGCGGCCCCGGCCCGAGCCGCTCGAGGTCGAGGGTCCCGAGCCCACGCGGAACCGTCATCCGCAGCCAGGGCCGCATCTCGGCGTTGATGCCCTCGGCGCTCATCACCCGCTCCCACACCGCCTCCGGCGGAGCCGAGAGCCTCGAGCTGATCCGGAACTCGCCGCGCCGCTCCATGCCCGCCTAGGCGAAGAAGACCTGCTGGAGAAGGAAGACGTTGAGGGCGATGATCATCGCCGCCAGGACGCCGGCCAGCGCGGTCAGCCAGCGAGGGTTGACCAGCGCGCCCATCACCTCGCGTTTGGAGGCGATCAGGAGCAAGGGGACGAGCGCGAAGGGGATCCCGAACGAGAGAACCACCTGGCTGCCGACCAGAGCGTCGGTCGGGTTGACGCCGATCGCGAGAACGAACAGCGCCGGCGCCAGGGTGACCGCTCGCCGCACGAAGATAGGGATCCGGCGCTGGATGAAGCCCTGCATCACGACCTGGCCGGCCATCGTGCCGACCGAGGACGAGGCGAAGCCCGAGGCGAGCAGGGCGATCCCGAAGACGGTCGCCGCGTTGGCCGAGACCAGCGAGCGGAGACTGTCGTAGGCGCCTTCGATCGAGTCGACGCTCGAATGCCCCGCTTCGTGGAAGAGAGCGGCGGCGATCACCATCATCGAAATGTTGACCACGCCAGCGAGCGACATCGCGATCACGACGTCGACTTTCTCGAAACGCAGAATCCGCTTCCGCTCGGAGTCGTCGCGGCCGACGATGCGCCGCTGGGTCAATGCCGAGTGCAGGTAGACGACGTGCGGCATGACCGTCGCGCCGATGATCCCGGTCGCCAGCAGGAGGCTCTGGGTGCCTTCGAACCCGGGGACGAAGAGATGCTTCGCGACTTCGCCGCCGTCCGGGTGGGAGCTGAAGAGCTCGAAGATGAAGGAGGCGACGACGACTCCGACGAGGGCCGAGATACCGGCCTCGAGCCTGCGAAAGCCGAACTGCTGGAGGGCGAGGATGGCGAAGGCGCCGGCCCCGGCGATGATCCCGGCCGGGAAGAGCGGGATGCCGAAGAGCAGGTTCAGACCGAGCGCTGCGCCGACCACCTCGGCGATGTCGGTGGCCATCGCGACGACCTCGGCCTGGGCCCAGAGGCCGACCGAGGTGCGCCGGGAGAAGCGCTCGCGGCAGAGCTCGGCGAGGTTTTTCCCGGTGGCGATGCCGAGCTTCGCCGATTGGGTCTGGACGACCATCGCGATCAGGTTGGCTCCGAGGATCACCCAGAGCAGCAGGTAGCCGAACTTGGCGCCGCCGGCGATGTTCGTGGCGAAGTTGCCGGGGTCGATGTAGGCGACGGCGGCAACGAAGGCCGGGCCGAAGAAGGGCCAGATCCGCGAGAGCCCGCGCGCCTGGCCGTCGAGCGAGCGCCGTGCCGCCCTGGCAACGGCTGCCTCCCCGGGCAGAACCGACTCGACCGTGGGCCCCTCGCCGTTTTCGGTCGGCGGCCGCTTCCCCTGCTCGACCGGCGTCACGCTCCGCCGCCTTCCTCGACCGGGGGCTTCAGGTCCGGGCCCGGGATCGGCGTGCCGTGCGGGTCGTGGCTCGGCTCGCCGAGCTTGGCCGCGATCAGCATCTCGAGCTCCTCGGAGATGTAGTGCTCGAGCACCTCGGCCTCGTCGTGGACGCGATCGCTGGGCATGCCGAGCGCCTCCGAGAGGTATGCCTCGATCAGGCGGTGGTGGCGGATCACCTCGAGCGCGACCCGTTCGCCGTCGGGGGTCAGGTCGACCCCCTTGTAGGGGCGGTAATCGACGAGGCCGAGCTCGTCGAGACGCTGCAGCATCGAGGTCGCGGTCGCCGGGGTCACCCCGAGGCGGGTGGCGACCTCGCCGTTGGAAACCGGGCCGCTGCGCTCGCGCGAAAGGGCGTAGATCGCCTTCGCGTAATCCTCGATGGCCTCAGAAGTTTTAGACACGTCGAAATAAGTTTGACACATCTAAATCTCGCGCCGGGGACACCCCGCCCGAGGGCGGCCCGCCCACCCTCCTAGAATCGGCACATGGCTTCCGAACAGGCAACCGTCGAGATCGACGCCCAGTACCGCCAGCTCCGCGAGGAGTGCGGGCTCCTCGACCGCTCGACCCGAGGAATGATCCTGGTCACCGATACCGAGGCGGCCGAGTACCTCCAGGGCCAGCTGACCAATGACATCGAGGCGCTCGAGCCCGGTGAGGGCTGCTACGCGGCGCTGCTCGACCGCAAGGGCCATCTACAGGCCGACATGCGGGTGCTGCGGGTAGCCGACGAGACGATCTGGCTCGACACCGAGCCCGAGGCACTGGCGGCAACGCTGCGCCACCTCCAGACCTACAAGATCGGCCGCCAGGTCGAGGTCGAGGACGTCGGCGAGGAGCGGGCGCTGCTCTCGCTGCTGGGGCCCGCCACCGGGGTAGTCGCCGGCGCACCGCCGCTCGGCCGTGACGAAAATGAGACGGTGACCGTCTTCGGCGTCGAGTGCGTCGCGGTCGGGACCGACGCCGGCCTGGACCTGATCGTCGCCGAGGAGGAGGTCGAGACCCTGCGGCGTGCCCTGGTCGAAGCCGGCGCCGCCGAGGTCAGCCTCGAGGCCGCGGAAATCCTCAGGATCGAGGCGGGCAGGCCTCGGCTCGGCGTCGACATGGGCAGTGAGCAGATGCCGGCCGAGGCGGGCATCGTCGAGGACGCCGTCAGCTTCACCAAGGGCTGCTACATCGGGCAGGAGCCGGTCGCCCGCCTCCACCACCGCGGGCGCCCCAATCGCCACCTGCGGGGGCTCCGCCTCAGCGCCGTCGCCGAAACCGGCGAGAGCCTGCGGCTCGGCGACAAGGAGGTCGGCACCCTCGGCAGCACCTGTGTCTCCCCCTCCCTCGGGCGGATCGGGCTCGCCGTCATCCGACGCGAGGCGGAGCCCGGCGATGAGCTCGCCGTAGGTGAAGATGGGGTTATGGCGCAGGTAGTCGACTTGCCGTTCGGCTAGATTCCGCCGCGATGGCTCTCGGGAGAGCGATTCTGGCTGGGGCGTGCCTAGTCGCACTGGCGCTTTTCGCGTTCGGATGCGGCGCGCAGGAACACGCAAATGAACCGCGGCCGGCGCCGTCGACGCGGGTCAGCGTCGCGATCAACGAAGGCTCGCTCACTGTGACGCCGTCGAAGATCGCCCTTGGCCCCGAACAGCGCTCGCAGATCCCGCAGAACAAAGGCCAGCCGCAGCCCGGGATCAACACCGACGAGCCGCTCAACATCGTCTTCGTCAGCGCCAACCTGACCGACACCGAATCGAAGCTGGTGCTGCGCGGCCCCAAGGAAGTCACCTCCGGGCCGCTGGTCGCCAACGGAAACGGCAGCTTCCAGGTGGCGCTGCCCACCGGCTCATACGAGGTCAGCGCGGCGGGGCTCCCGGACGCCGAGCCGGCCAAGCTCCTGATCGGCCCGTTCCGCGCCTCTTCGCAGAACGACGTCCTGCTGCCCTAGCCCGGGCACGGCATTGCGGTTCCGGCCGGTGCGGATGCGACCCTGGTCAGCTCGATGGTCGCTCTGCTGATAATCGTCGTTCTGCTCCTCGCCGCGGGGCTCGTCTACCTGCTCGTCTCACGACGCGAGCAGCCGATCGAGCAACCCGACTTCGCCCAGGCCGTCCAGGACGCCACCTCGCGGGCGGTCGCCGAATCGCTGCCGGGGCTGCTGCAGGCCAACGACGAGGCCCGCAAGCTGGATGCCAAGACCGCCGAAGCTTCGCTCGATAAGCGCCAGGCCGAGATCGACAAGCGCCAGGCGGAAATCAAGGGCCTCGCCGAGCGGATCGCCGAAGGCCAGAAGAAGATCGAGCAGGAGGTCACCAAACGCGGCGAGACCGATCTCGAGACCCGGGCCCTGATCGAGCAGGTGGGCCAGACGGTCGGCAACCTCAACTCGGAGACGGCCGGCCTGAAGAAGGCGCTGCGCCAGCCGCAGACACGCGGCCAGTGGGGCGAGCTGCAGCTGCGGCGCTGTATCGAGATCGCCGGGATGACCGAGCACGTCGACTTCGAGCTACAGGAAACGCTGAGGACCGAAGACGGGCGCCTGCGCCCCGACGCCCGCTTCCTGCTGCCCGAGGGCCGCAGCTTCGTCGCCGACTCGAAGGTGCCGCTCGACGCCTTCCTCGACGCCCAGGAGGCCGAGGTTGAATCCGAGCGCCGCGTTCACCTCGAGCGCCACGCGCGCCAGGCCCGCGAGCACGTTCGCGCGCTCAGCTCGAAGGACTATCAGGGCCAGTTCAAGGCCGGCGAGATGCCCGACCTCGTGATCTGCTTCATCCCCAATGAGCCGGCCCTGCACGCCGCCTTCGGCGCCGACCCGGATCTGTTCGATTATGCGCTCGAGCGCAACGTTCTGCTGGTCAGCCCGACCTCGCTGATCGGCCTGCTGCGGACGATGGAGCTCGGCTGGCGCCAGGAGCGGATGGTCGCCGAGGCGGCCGAGATCGCCGATGCCGCCAACACCCTGCACTCGCGCTTCTCCAAATTCATCTCCGACTTCGACACGGTCGGCAGGCGCCTCGACTCGGCGACCAAGTCCTACAACTCGGCGGTCGGCTCGATGGAGGGCAGGCTGCTGCCCCAGCTGCGCAAGGTTGAGCAGCTCGGCGTCGCGCCCGGCAAGGAGATCGATCCTCCGGAGCCGGTCGAGATCAGCGTCCGCGAGATCTCGGCTCCGGAGCTGCGCGACGTCAACAAGCGCGACGCCGCTTGACGCGGCATCGGGCTCGTCTGAACTAGGATTCGCGCCGCCCTCGAACCGACCCGCGGAGGACCGATCTTGGCCGTCGACAGCAGTGCAATCTCGAAGCTTGATGTGGAGCCCGGCACGCTGCCGGAGACGATGGCGGCCTGGGTGATCCGCGAGGAGCGCCAGGGCGAGCCCAACGACGCCTTCCAGCTCGAGCAGATCGAGGTCCCCGAGCCGGGCGCCTTCGAGGTCATCGTCCGGGTGATGGCCGCCGGCGTCAACTTCAACAACGTCTGGGCTGCGCTCGGCAAGCCGGTCTCGGTCTTCCCCTACGGCGATCACCCCGAGTACGGCCACCACATCGGCGGATCCGACGCCTCCGGGATCGTCTGGAAGGTCGGCGAGGGCGTCACCCGCTGGAAGCCGGGCGACGAGGTCGTCGTCCACTGCAACCAGGCTTCCTACGAGGACGTCGAGGTCCACGGGCTCGACCCGTTGGCCGCGCCGAGCCAGAAGATCTGGGGCTACGAGACGACCTGGGGATCGTTCGCCCAGTTCACCAAAGTGCAGGCGCAGCAGCTCCTCCCACGGCCCCAGAACATGAGCTGGGCCGAGGCCTCCTCCTACGGCCTCACCTACTTCACCGCCTACCGGATGCTGATCGACCAGTGCAAGCTGCAGCCCGGCCACAACGTCCTGATCTGGGGCGCGGCCGGCGGCCTCGGCGTCTTCGCCGTCCAGCTCTGCAAAGCGGCCGGCGCCAACGCGGTCGGGGTCGTCTCCTCCGACGAGAAGGGCGAGCTGGTCAAGCAGCTCGGCGCGGTCGACTACATCAACCGGGGCGAGTTCGGCGACATGATGCGGACCAAGGAGAACCTCGCCGACCCCGCTCTCGACCAGGAGCGCTTCAAGGCCTCGCGCGGCTTCGCCAAACGGGTCAAAGAGATCCTCGGCGACGCCCCCGACATCGTCTTCGAGCACGTCGGCCAGGCGACCTTCCCGACCTCGGTCTACACGGTCAAGCCGTTCGGCAAAGTCGTGATCTGCGGCGCCACCTCGGGCTTCCAGCTCGATTTCGACGTCCGCTACCTGTGGATGCGCCAGAAGCAGATCATCGGCTCGCACTTCGCCAACGCCTACGAGTGCATGCGCGCCAACCAGCTGATGGCCGAGGGCAAGGTGCGGCCCGTGATCTGGCAGACGATGGGCTTCGACGGCGTCGCCGAGGCGCACCAGCTGCTGCACGAAAACAAGCACCTCGGCAAGATCGCGATCCTGGTCGGGGCCGAGACCGAGGACGAGGGCAAAGTCGACGACGGCCCCGGAGCAATCCGGGCGGAGGTGGGAGCATGAGCGAGGTCTGCGTTCTCGATTGGCACATCGCGCCGTTCAGGGCCGACCGTTTTCTTGACCTCTGGGAGCCGGCGGCGGAGCGGATGGCCTCCTACGGGGCGAAGAGCTGGTCCCTGACCCGCTCCATCGACGACCCGCTCGCCTTCCAGCAGACCGCGACCTGGGAGAGCCGCGCCGACTTCGAACGCTGGTGGTACTCCGAGGAGGTCGCGGACATCCGCGCCAGCATCCTCAACCTCCACGACCTGCCGATCCTGCCCTCCTGGCACACGCTCGTCGCCGGCGAGTAGCCGCCGCGCCTCCTAGCGCCGGCCGGTCGGGCGAGGCGCGGATCGTCAGTGCTTCTTCTTGGGCTTCTTCTTCTTGACGCAGCGGGACTTGCCCTTGACCGTCTTCTTCTTGAAGCCCTTCTTGCACTTCGTGGCCTTGCTCGAGGGCGGTCCCGGCAGGTTCGTCGCCGGCGGAGTCTGACCGCCGCCTTGACCACCGCCACCTGCGCCACCACCGCCGGTGGGCGGCGGATTTTCGCCACCGCCTGAGCCGGTTTTCTTGAGGTGGGCGTCCACCCCGGTCCGCGCCTGCGCGGCGACCAAAGCAATTGGCGTCGCTTCCTCGATCGTCGCCTTACCGTCGAAGAACTGAGTGTCGTAGCCATCCGCGAGCTGAGAGTCCGGTTCTTCGGAGAAGCCGACCTGGTAGGTGCCCGGAAGCAGGCCGCGGACTTTGAAGGCGCCGCCGGCACCGGTGAATTCACATTCGGGGAAGAACTCGCTGATCGTCCCCCCGGTCACGCAGACGAAGATTTCCTCGAGCCCGGTCCCGGTTGCGGCGTCGGTGACGTGACCGGAGATCGAGGCCCCCACGGTCAATTTGTCGTCGATGCTTTTGGTTACCGCGCCGGCTGTGACCGCGACCTGGGTGCCTTCCGCGTTGGTGTCCGTGATTCCTTTGTAGACCTGAAAGATGTAGTCGGTCGCGAGCGGATCGAAGTAGACCGTGAACGAGTTGGTCTGCAGGCCGACGATCCCATAGTCGCCGTTTGAATCGGTCACGTCGCAGGTCGTGCCGCCGCCCCGCGAAGCGCATGCTTCGATCCCGGCGATGCCCTGCGCGGTGCCCGCGTCGGTGACTCTGCCCGTGATCTGCCCTCCCGATTTCAGTTTGCCGTTGATCCCCGTGACCGCCTGGCCGGAGATCACTTCCACCGGGTCTCCCTCGGCCGGGGGCGATTTTTCAGGGTACGCCTGGTAGAGGTAGTTGGTCTGGGGAGCCGGCCTGAAATCGACTTCGTACTCGCCTTCGACCAGGCTCGGAAAGATGTATTTCCCATCGCTGCCCGTTTTCACGCATTCCCGGTGGAGGCTGGATTCGGCGCAGACTTCGACCCCACCGAGCGCCGCACCCCCACTGGCCGCGGTAACCGTGCCCGCGATCGACCCGGTGGCCGAGGCGGCCGCAGGCGCGACAACCGCCAGTGCCAGCATCGCGATCGACAACGACAGGACGTTCCTCACCCTTGAACGAGACACCCTTGCTCCCCTTGTTCGGGCCCTCCTCCGGAGGGCGATCGATCCGGACCCGCCTAGGCCCGCTCCAACGGCGCCATCGTAAGGCCTGCGGAGGAGAGCTGCTCCCAATAGTGCTCGGCGGGCTCGCGCTGGCCGGTCCAGACAATCGCCTGGCCGCTGTTGTGAATCTGGTCGGCGATCCGGTGCCCCCGGTTGAGGTCGACCCCGGGGATGACCCGCGCCAGGGTGGCGGCGACGTGCTCGAAGGTGTTGTGGCTGTCGTTGCGCACGATCACCCGCCACTGGCCCCCCAGGCCCGAGTCCGGGCCTCCGGTTCGCGGCCGCTCGATCGTCGTCGTCGACATTGCCCGAATTATGCGGGTCGGCGCGGGACCGTCTAGAACGGGTTGGGTGCGCGGACGATCACGTCGTCGACGCTCGCGACCAGGCCTTTGGCGTTGCTGGTCGCGCCGATCGAGAAGCCCGACGCGCGGCCCTGGAGGTCGCCGGCGGCGTGATCGGTGAAGTCGGCGACCAGCTGGCTGCCGACGTAGCCGAGGATCCGGCAGGCGCCCTTTTCAGGGCCGTCGGTGATGTTGAAAGCGCGCAGCCGCAGCTTGTTCGCCTGGTTGACGGGCTTGACCGAGGTCACGTCCTTGGCGATCCGCAGGAATTTGACCGTGCCGTCGGTGAAGGTCTTGCGCAGCTGGGCCTTGCGCTGCAGCGGGAAGACGAGGAGGTCGTAGTGCGAGCCGCCCCCGGCGCGCAGCGTCAGGCCGAGGAAAGCCTTGCGCTGCAGCGACTTCGGCGTGTTGCTGAGCAGGCGCTCGGTCGCCGCGATCTGCAGGTCTCGGCCGATCACCGGGGTCCGGTAGGTGCATTCCTTGGTCGCCTTGCCGACCTTGACCCGGAATGCGTGATCCGAGCCCCCGGTGGCGCAGCTCGACCCGGACAGCTTGACCGGCTCGGCGCGTTGGAAATCACTCTCCATCGAGTTGCGATCGAGGGTGATCAGCTCCGCCGAGGCGCTCGAGGCGACGGCCAGTGCCGTCGCGACGGCGAGCAGGGCGATGAATGTGAGTCTGGCGCTCATCGGTCCCACCCTAAACACAGGGCGGGGGAAAAGATGCGTATTAGCGAGCCTGAAAGGGGACTTTCCACGCAGCAAATAACATTTACGACATGAGCGACCATCGCCTGCCGCAGCCGGACCGACCGTGGGTCATGCGCACATATGCCGGGCACTCCGATGCCCGCCGCTCGAATGAGCTCTATCGCGGCAACCTCGCCAAGGGGCAGACCGGGCTCTCGGTCGCCTTCGACCTGCCCACCCAGACCGGCTACGACCCAGACCACGTCCTCGCCCGCGGCGAGGTCGGCAAGGTCGGCGTCTCGATCGCCCACAAAGGCGACATGCACCAGCTCCTCGACGGCATCCCGCTCGACGACATGAACACCTCGATGACGATCAACGCCACCGCCGCCTGGCTCCTCGGCCTCTACGTGACGGTCGCCGAGGAGAACGGGATCGATCGCTCCGAGCTCAAGGGCACCACCCAGAACGACATCATCAAGGAGTACCTATCGCGCGGCACCTACGCCTTCCCGCCCGAGCCCTCGATGCGGCTGATCGCCGACATGGTCGCCTTCACGGTCAACGAGGTGCCGAGCTGGAACCCGACCAACATCTGCAGCTACCACCTGCAGGAGGCCGGGGCGACGCCGGTGCAGGAGATCGCCTACGCCCTCTCCACCGGGATCGCCGTCCTCGACGAGGTCAAGGCGCGCGGCCAGGTGTCCGACGACGATTTCCCCAAGGTCTTCGGCCGCATCTCCTTCTTCGTCAACGCCGGGATCCGGCTGGTCGAGGAGATCGCGAAGCTGCGGACCATGGGCCGGCTCTGGAACGAGATCGGCCGCGAGCGCTACGGCGTCACCGACGAGAAGATGCTGCGCTTCCGCTACGGCGTCCAGGTCAACAGCCTGGGACTGACCGAGGCCCAGCCCGAGAACAACATCCAGCGGATCGTCCTCGAGGCGCTCGCGGTGACCCTCAGCCGCGACGCCCGCGCCCGGGCGATCCAACTCCCTGCCTGGAACGAGGCGATGGGCCTGCCCCGCCCCTGGGACCAGCAGTGGAGCCTGCGGATCCAGCAGGTGCTCGCCAACGAGACCGACCTGCTCGAGTACCCCGACATCTTCGAGGGCTCGGTGGTCATGGAGGGGCTGGTCGAGGAGCTCACCGAGGGCGCTCGCGCCGAGATGGCCGTGGTCGAGGAGCACGGAGGCGCCGTCTCAGCGGTCCCGTACATGAAGGCCCGCCTGGTCGAGTCCCACCGCGAGCGGGTCGCCCGCATCGAGACCGGCGAGCAGAAGGTGATCGGGCAGAACAGCTTCACGGAGACCGAGGACTCGCCGCTGACCGCGGGCGCCGACGGCGGCATCCTCACCCCCGACCCCGAGGTCGAGCGCGAACGGGTCGAGGCGCTCGAGGCCTGGAAGGCCGAGCGCGACGAGGACGCGGTAAAGGCCGCGCTCGAGGAGCTTGCCGCGGTCGCCGCCAGCGACGATCGCAACGTGATGCCGGCGACGATCGCCGCCGCCAAGGCGGGCGCCACGACCGGCGAGTGGGCCGAGGTGCTCCGCGAGGGCTTCGGCGCCTACCGCGGCCCGACCGGCGTCGACGGCGCCGCCCCGCCGGCCGACCGCGAGCAGCTGGCCGGGATCCGCAAGCGGGTCGACGAGGTCTCCGAGCAGATCGGCCACCGAATCAAGATCCTGGTCGGCAAGCCGGGCCTCGACGGGCACTCCAACGGCTCCGAGCAGATCGCCCTGCGGGCACGCGACGCCGGCATGGAGGTCATCTACCAGGGGATCCGCCTCACCCCGGCCGAGATCGCCGAGTCGGCCCTGCAGGAGGACGTCGACGTGGTCGGCCTCTCGATCCTCTCCGGCTCCCACCTCGAGCTCGTCCCCGAGGTCGTCCGCCTGCTTCGCGCCGAGGGCGTCGACGCCCCGGTTGTCGCCGGCGGCATCATCCCGCCGGCCGATGCCGCGCGCCTGCGCGAGGCCGGGGTCGACGGCGTCTACACGCCCAAGGACTTCGACCTCAACCAGATCATGGGCGAGATCGTCGGGCTGGTCGCGGAAAGCTCCCGCGCCCGCGCCGCGGCCTGACCTTCGCCGAGGAGGCACGACAATGGAGGGCATGAGCGACTTGAACGGCGATCGATCGGCCTGGCTGCGCTGTTATCGGTGCTGGTCGCAGAACCTCGAGATCCAGATCCACTACGACGCGATCCGCCGCGTCGACCCCGAGTCGGGAATTCCCGCCGAGGGCATCGACGAGGTCCAGGAATCGGTGGTCCAGTGCCTCGACTGCATGCACGACCAGCCGCACTTGACCTTCCAGGGAGATCGTGTTGTCCCGATCGAAGACCGCTGGGAACGGATGGTCGCCGGCACCCCGTGGGTCGCCTCCTGCACCGTCACCGTCGACCAGGACAGGGTCGAGACCTGTTCCGGGCCGGAAGCGATCGAGTTCTTGACCTACGGCGCTTTCGGCGACGCCGGGGTGCGCGAGTTCTTCACCCACGTCCGCTTCCACAAGCACGACGGCGAGCGGATCGTCGTCCACATGCTGGTCGAGCTCTACGCGCGCTCGGCCGAAGAGGCGAGCGAGGTGCTCGAGGACGCGGCCCAGGGCCCGCTCGAGATCACCTCGCTGGCGGAGGAGTCGCGCCCCCCCGCCCACGCCTCAGACGAAGCGCACTGACTACTCGACGTCGCCCTCGGGCTTGGGAGCCTCGCCTGGCTCCTTGCGCGGGACGAGCACGAGGCGCTTGAACTCGGCGACGAGGACGCCGTCCTGGTTCAGCACCCGGGTGTGGACCTTGACCACGCCGCGGTCGGGCTTCGATTTCGAAGGCTTGACCTCGAGTACCTCGGTCTCGCAGAAGAGCGTGTCCCCGTGGAAGACCGGGTTCGGATGGCTCAGTTCGTCGGTTGCCAGGTTGGCGATCGCCTTGCCCGAGACGTCGGAGACCGACATCCCCAGCGCCAGCGAGTAGACCAGCGGCCCGACGACGACGTTGCGGCCCTGCTGGGACTGCTTCGCGTAGACGTCGTTGAGGTGAAGCGGGTGGTGATTCATCGTGATCAGGCAGAACAGATGGTCGTCCGACTCGGTCACGGTCTTCGCGGGCCAGTGCTTGTAGACGGCCCCGACCTCGAACTCCTCGAGGTAGCGGCCATAGCTGTGGGCGCCGCTCGCCTCGCGCTCGGCCTGGTCGGTGGTCAGCTCGTACGTCTCGCTCATCGCTTGCAGGTTCTCCTCTGGTTTGGAACGGCGCGGGATGCTAGATGATCGTCATCCAACGGCGCGGATATCGTGGTGGCGATGAATTCGACCGGTGGTGACCATGACTGAGGCGGAGGCGATCGAGCTGGTCCGGACGCGGCTCGACGACGGCGTCGCCGTGGTCGAGGCGATGCGCGACGACGAGCGCTGCGCCGCGCAGATCGCCGCGGTCGCGCAGGCCTGCGCGGGCGCCTTCGCGTCCGGCAAGAAGCTGCTGCTCTTCGGCAACGGCGGCTCGGCCGCCGACTCCCTCCACGTCGCCGCCGAGTTCGTCGGCCGCTACCTGGTCGAGCGGCGCCCGCTGCCGGCGATCGCGCTGATGGCGAACCCGTCGGCGGTGACCGCGATCGGCAACGACTACGGCTTCGAGGAGGTCTTTGCCCGCCAGGTGACGGCCCTGGGCGTCGCCGGCGACGTCGCCATCGGCCTGACCACCAGCGGCGGTTCGCGCAACGTCGTCAGAGGGCTGGAAGCGGCCCAGGACGCCGGCCTGGTGACCGTGGCGTTGACCGGGGCCGACCCCGGCGCCGTCGGCGCCGCGGCCGAGCTCGTCCTCTCGATCCCGAGCGCCGACACGCCGCGGGTCCAGGAGGGCCACATGCTCGCCGCCCACACGATCTGCGAGTGGGTCGAGGGCAGCGTGGCCGGCGGCGCCTCCGCTTGAGCCCGCGCCGGCTCGAGCCCGGGCGGACCGCCTTCCTCGACCGCGACGGGACGATCAACGAGCCGGCCACGGAGGGCGACTACATCCGCCGTCCCGAGCAGCTCAGGCTGCTGCCCGGGGCCGCGGAGGCGATCCGCGCCCTCAACGAGCTGCCCGCCAAGGTGGTCGTGGTCACCAACCAGCGCGGAATCGCACTCGGCCTGATGAGCGAGGCGGACGTCGAGGCTGTCAACGAGCGGCTGATCGCCGACCTGGCCGCGGGAGGGGCCAAGCTCGACGCGGTCTACCACTGCCCCCACGGCAAGGACGAGTGCGATTGCCGCAAGCCGGGCACCGGGATGTTCAAGCGCGCGACGCGCGAGGTCGACGGGGTCGAGATCGAGGGCGCCGCGATGGTCGGCGACTCGGCCCTCGACATCGAGGCGGGCCGCCGGCTCGGGATCACGACCGTGCGGCTGGGGCCGACCGCGGAGAATGAGCCACGGCCCGACCATGAGGCGAGTGACCTGCCCGGCGCCGTCGCCTGGCTGACCGAAGGCTGAGCGGCCGGCCCGTGCGGGCCAACCACCGGGTCAGTGGACTTTTTTGAGGCGCGCCCGCTGCTCCTGCTTTTCGACGACCTGGCCGATCAGCTTCCTCACGTTCGAGTCGCCGGTCGCCTTGATGTGACCGGTCTCATACGCTTTGCGGTAGCTCTTGATTGTGCCCTTCTCGGCGAGGTCGTTGAACACGGGCCTGTCAATTTCGACCAGGATCCGCTCGTCCTGGGCGAGGTCCTTGGTGATCTGCGGTCCGGGGACCTCGACCCGGTAGAGCTGAATGTCGTGTTTGGCTTTCAGCTCGAGGCCGAAGACCAGCTTGAGGTTGGCGAGCGCCGGGACTTCCGCCTGAAAGCGCTCTATGGCGGTCTTGATCAGGTCGGACGTCGACGACATTTGCCTAACTCTCCTCCACTCAGATCTTGTTTCTCTGCAGCATCTTCTTGCCGATCACCATGCGCTGGATCTCCGAGGTGCCCTCGCCGATCAGCAGCAGCGGAGCGTCGCGGTAAAGGCGCTCGATCTCGTACTCCTTCGAGTAGCCGTACCCGCCGTGAATCCGGAAGCACTCCTCGACGCACTCCTTGCCGGTCTCCGAAGCCATCAGCTTCGCCATCCCCGCCTCGAGGTCCGAGCGGATACCGGCGTCCTTCATCTGCGCTGCCTTGCGGGTCAGGAGCCGCGACGCCTCGATCTTGGTCGCCATGTCGGCGATCTTGAACTGAATCGCCTGGTGCTGGGCGATTTCCTTGCCGAAGGTCTTGCGCTCCTGGCTGTAGCGGAGCGCCAGCTCGAGAGCCCGCTGGGCGATGCCGACGCCGCGCGCGGCGACGTTGACCCGGCCCACCTCGAGCGCGTCCATCATCTGGATGAAACCCTCGCCGACACCCTCCTCGCCGCCGAGAACCCGCTCGGGGGGGCAGCGGTAGCCGTCGTAGACCAGCTCGGTCGACTCGACGCCCTTGTAGCCCATCTTCTTGATCTTGGGCGGGACGGTGAGGCCGGCGAACTCGCCCTCGTTGACTTCCTTCCAGGGCTCCTTCTCGGTGATGAAGCAGGTCATGCCCTTGTAGGCGGGCTCCGCCTTCGGGTCGGACTTCATCAGGACGAAGACGACGCTCGAGCCGAGCCCGTTCGTCACCCACATCTTCTGGCCGTTGAGCTCCCACTTGCCGTCGTCGCCGAGCTTGGCGGTCGACTTGATCCCCTGGACGTCGGACCCGACCTCCGGCTCGGAGAGGGAGAAGGCGGCGCGGATCTCTCCGGTCGCCATCCTCGGCAGGAAGTACTCCTTCTGCTCGTCGGTGCCGAACTTCATCAGCAGGTATGAGCCGATGAAGTGGGTGTTGACGACGCCGGAGATCGAGATCCAGCCGCGAGAGAGCTCTTCGACGATCATCGCGTAGGTCGTCAGGTCGAGGCCCATGCCGCCGTACTCCTCGGGGATCGTGACCCCGAATAGGCCGAGCTCCTTCATCTGCTCGACGATCGGCTCCGGGAAGGAGTCCTCGTGGTCGTAGTGCTCGGCGTTGGGGATGATCTGCTCGTCGACGAACTGGCGAACCATCTCCGTGATGTCGCGCTGAATGTCTGTCTGCTCGCTGTAGGCAGCGGTCTCTACGGCCATTCCTCTTCCTAGCTCGGGGGTTACCGGACTTGAAGGGGGACTTTACGCGACCCGGCTCAGCCGCCGAGCTTGCCCGCCTGCCCCAGGATGAACTCCCGGTGCGGGGCGCGCAGGCCGAACTGGACGCCTTTGCCCAGCGAGACCCTGAAGTTCTCGATCAGGATCAACGTGTCGAAGTAGGTCGAGCGGTGCTTGAGGTAGTAGAGGTCGTGGCAGAGCTTCCAGCTCGTGCCCTCCTCGGAGCCGCCGTAGCCGCAGCGTGCCTGGGCCCATCCGGCGAGCCCCGGCTTGACCAGGTGGCGGCGGTCGTAGTAGGCGAGGCTCTTTTCGAGCTTGAGGATCAGCTCGCGGCGCTCGGGACGGGGCCCGATCAGGGTCATCTCCCCGCGGACGATGTTGAAGAGCTGCGGCATCTCGTCGATGTGGAAGCGGCGCATGAACCTGCCGACCGGCGTCACCCGGGTGTCGTCGGCCTCAGACCAGAGCGGCCCCTCGTCCTCGGAGTCGACGAACATCGAGCGCAGCTTGATCAGCTCGAACTCACGGCCGCGTTCGCCCATGCGCCGCTGGCGATAGAAGACCGGCCCGCCGTCGGTGAGCTTGACCGCGATCGCGAAGACCGCCAGCAACGGCGCCAGGACGAGCAGCATCGCGGTGCCGATCACGATGTCGAAGATGCGCTTCGAGAATGACCAGCCGGCGCGGTAGCGGGGATGCAACATGTACTGGAACCAGGCGGAGTTCGACTGGCCGAGCGGAACGTGCCCGAGAAGTTCCTCGTAGAGCTGGCCGACCTCGATCAGGCTGACCGGCAGGTCGAGGCACTCGGCGGCCACCCGCTCGAAGAGCTCGAGCCGGGTCGGCATCGCCTCGGCTACCTCGTCACCAGCCGGTTTCAAGGAGTGGACGAGCAGGTCGACCGAATGGCGCGTCACGACCTCGCCGACCTGGACGAAGGAGCCGAGCCGGCGCGGGCCGGCACCGGGCTCCGCCGTCGGCCGGTCGTCGGCGATCCAGCCGACGACCTCGTGGCTGCGGATGTTCGAGTTGCTGAGCTCATGGGCAAGGCCGAGCGCGACCGTGGGCGAGCCGATGACGGCGATCCGCACCGGGCGCGTGGCCTCGAATTTGGTCACGAACCAGGCGCCGATCGCGGTTGCCGCCCAGGCGCCGATCAGCGGCGTGGCGACGTCGCCGAAGTAAGCGGGAGAGCCGGCGGCGGCGAAGATCGCGAGGGCGATGGCGATGCCGACGACGGGCACCATGGTGCGCACGATCAGTTCGGCGAGCGGCATCAGATGCAGAGGGGTGCGGCCGCGCAGGCTCAACCAGAAAGCGAAGATCACCGAGAAGAAGACGATCGCGCCGCGGCCGTCGCTGTCCAGGTGGCTCGCCGACATCAGGCCGGCGGTCGCCGCGGGCGCCACACCGAACGCGAGCACGCCCAGCAGATGCTGGGCGCGCAGCGCGGTCAGGCGTGGTCTTGCGAGGTTTTCTCCTCGCATCGGACTACTTGGTCTCCATGCCCGTCTTCGAGAGACGCTGGAGGGCGATGCCGACTGCGATGAAGGCACCGGCAACCGCCAGCAGGGCGAGGACGTCCATGCCCGTGAAGGGCAGGGTGCCGCCGCCTGAGGACGGAGTGCTGGGGGTTTCGGACACCGACACGGGGACTTCCTCCTGGCACTCACTCGAGTTGCCGGAATTGGTCGACGAGCCGGTTTCGCCGGCCGCGTTCTCCGTGCACCGTTCGTGTTCTTCTTCGATCGGTTGCGGAGGAGCGGGCGGGCAGTACTGAGCAGCGGTCGGGTCGGATCCCGCAGCAGCGCAATCGTTCGCAGCCTGTGACTGCGTGGGAACGATCAGGACAACGGCAAGGGCTGCCGCCGCCACCGCTATGCGGAGAGTCCGCCAGATGTCAACGGTTCCACTCACTTGGGTTGTCTCCTTTCTGTTCCGCCATCGCCAAAATCAGGTCGGCAGGAACGTTTGCGCCGAGATCGGGATGAAACTCCCCGAAATGAAGCCGCGTCAATTCGACCAGGCGCTTCTCGCTATCGGCGCTGATCACGGCTCTGCACTCACATCGGAGCACGAGCTTGCTTGCTTGAGTTCCGAAACTTAAGTGGCTCGGCATTGCTGTCGATCTTGGTGGTTACGAATGCCCTACCGTGATGACAGCGTTTCCCCGGCGTTTCCATCGGTGCCAACCGCATACCCGGCTGGCGGCACCCGAATCCAGCTCTGTGGGCGGCTTAAAGTTGATTTCCAGGGCCGGCACGTGACTCCAGCCCTGCGTGGGCGCCAGGGCCGAGCACTCTTGGCTTTTTTAGTACTCAAACGTGGTCGAGCGGTCAGTCGCGAGGAGATGATCGAAGCGATCTGGCCCGAAAAGCAGCCGGCCAACCCCGCGGCGGCGCTGCGGACGCAGCTCTCACGGCTGCGCAGCGCGCTGGGGCCCGAGTCGCTGGCCGGCCGTGACGCGGTCGAGCTGCGCCTCCCGCCGGAGACCTGGATCGACCTCGAGTCGGCCGAGCGGGCCGTACGGGTCGCCGACGCGGCGCTCGCCGCGCGAGCCTGGCGTGAGGCCTGGGCACAGGCCCACATCACCCTCAACATCGCCGGCCGTCCCTTTCTCGCGGGCTTCGAGGCACCCTGGGTCGACGACGTACGACGCGAACTTCGCAATCTCGAGAGCCGCGCACGCGAGACGATCGCCCGAGCGGGCATCGGCCTCGGCGGCTCCGAGCTCGCCGGTGCCGAGCGAATGGCGCGGGAGCTGATCCGCGACGAGCCGTTCCGCGAGTCCGGCTACCTCAGTCTGATGCGGGCGCTGGCCGCCTCCGGCAACACCGCAGAGGCGCTGCGCACCTACGACGACCTGAGGACGCTCCTCGTCGAGGAGCTGGGGTCGGCGCCGAGCGCCGAAATCCAGGCCTTTCACCGCCAGCTGCTGCGCGGCGACGTCCTCGACTGAGCTGCGCCTACTCGGCGCCGTGGATCGCGTCGAGCATCGACTCGGGGTCCTCGATGCCGAAGTCGTCGCGCAGCCTGGTGGCTATCTCGGCGCGGCTACTGCCGGCGACGACCATCTGCGTCGCGAGCAGGCGGGCTCCCTCGGAGAGCGGCGTGGAGGGACGCGACGAGCTCGAGCGCGAGCTGTGGGACTCGGTGATCTCGATCTCGACCCGCTCGACGTCCACCTCTTCCCTCTCGACCTCTTCCAGCCTCGTCCCGTTCGTCCGCGGGGCGTCCGGTGCCTCGTCCTCCGGGGACGGCGGGATCGGGGCGGGCCGTGACGGGCTGACGCCGCGGCGGGTCTGCTCGAGCGCCTCGAGCAGGTCGTCGGCCTGGCGCTTGACGGCCTCGGCCCGATTGATCAGCTCATCGGTCAGGGCCCACATGTCCTGGGCGCGCTGGTCGGCGAGCTCGTCAGCGCGTTCCTGGGCCTCCTCGACTTGCCTGCGTGCCTGCGCTTCGGCCTCCTCGAGGATGCCGGTCGCTGCCTGCTCGGCTGCTTCGATGATCGGCTGAACCTGCGCCATCGTCCTGGCCTTGTGCTCCGCGTCGAGGTCGCGGCGGGCCTCACCGGGTTGGTCATCCGGTTTGTCAGGTGGCATGGTCTCGTCGCTCATCGGGGTGATCGGGATCGCATTTCGGCCATCCTACGCCGCGCTCCGCTGCCAGATTCGCCAGGAGCGCCGTGCGCGCGGGACCGCATCGTCAACCGACTGCCCGCCGAACAGCTCTGTCGAAACCTCCTCCTCCCCTTCCTCCTCCGGCTCGAGCCCGCCGAAATGCATGCGGCGGCGCTCGCGCAGGGTGATCTTGACCGGGGGGACTTCGGGTCGAAGGTCGCCTCCAGGCTGGGTGGGCTCGCCCAGCTCGCGCAACGCCGAGTCGATCTCACCCAGCTGCTGCGCGGTCTCGGCATAGGCCGCGGCGAGCCGCGCGGCCCTTTCCGCGAGCTCCATGCGCAGCAGCCCGAGGCCGGCCCTGCGCTTGACCGATTCCTCGCGCAGACGCTCTTCGAAGTCCCGCTCGACCTCGACGATCCGGCGCCGGGCGGAAGTCGCGACGTCCTCGATCGCGAGGTCGGCGCCGGCCATCACCTCGCCGATCGCCCGAGCCGGGGAGACCAGGGGCGTTTGGTTGGTCTCACCGGTCTGAGGGGTCTGAGGGTCGGGAGACATTCTCATTGCATTCTTCCGTCTCGATCGGCCGTAACCGCCGAGTCATGCTCTACTTCGAACGATGGAGGCAGCCAGACGCCGAGCACCTTCGGAAGGCCTGAGCGCGTTCCTGGTCGAGCACGACGCCTGCGGCGCCGGCTTCGACGTCTCCCACCCGGCAGGGCTGGGCAACGGCAGCCTGCGGATCGTCTGCCGCGGCTGCGGGGCCGGCTTCGACTACGCGCCGGGAATCGTCGAAATCGAGCGCGAAATAGAGCTCGAGCCGGTCGGCGCCACGGTCACGCCTCTGCCGGTTCCCCCCCGCGAACCGGCGACAGCCGAGCCAGGCCCCCCGCCCCGCCGACCCGGGCCGACCCTTCCTCGTGAGCGGATCGTCACCGTTGCTCTGCTGCTCTTCGCGCTCGCCGCCCTGGTCTTCGCCGTGATCCGGCTCTCGCAGGGGGGCGACGACGATACGCAGCCGGCGCGGGAAGCACCCTCGGTGTCCGCGAAACCCGCGCCCGCGCCGGCGCCCGCGCCCGCGACGACGGAAGCGCCGCAGCCGGCTCCCGCGAAAGTGAAGGCCGGCAGCGACGTCCGTGTCCACACCACGCTCTTCTCGCTGGTCGTCCCGGCGAGCTGGACATCGCGGGGCAGCGGTGCCGCGACCGTCTACTCGCCGACCGGCGTCGCGCCGTCGGCCTCGGTCGAAGTCTTCTACGAACGAAACCCGACGATCGACCGCGGTGAGATGGTCGCCGCCACCGCCCAGCTGCTCGGCTCGCGAGCGGGCGGCGCAGTCGGGTCACCGCGCTACCTGCGCTCCGGTGACGACCCCGCCTTCGAACTGGAAGCGAACGGGCCGCGCGGCACGCAGACTGCCCTCGGCGTGCTCGCCGGGCCGTACCGCTATCTCGTCATCGCCAACGCGGCCGACCGCGTCTCGGCCGCGAATCGCGCTGCCCTGCGGCGTGCGCTCGCCGGCTTCAGGGCGAGCTGAGCTGCTTCTCGAGCTTGATCGCGGCGGCGTCCTTGGGGTTCAGCTCGTGGGCGCGCCTCGCCTCGGCGCGCGCGGCCGCCGGGTCTTCGGTGGCGAGTTCGCGGGCGAGCAGGTAGGTAGCTTCGAAGTTGTCAGGCTCGCGACCGAGCGCGTCGCGCAGGTCGGCGAGCATCGCCGACCTGTCCCCGAGGCTCGAATCGACCGCCGCCCTGACGATCAGCGGATCGGGGTCGAGCGGGTTGAGGTCCGCGGCACGGCGCAGGTCCACGGTGGCCGCTGACGGGTCGCTGGTCGTCTCCGCGTAGGAGCGCTGCAGGTACCGGGCGGAGAGGAACAGCGGCATGCAGGCGAGCGCCGCGACGACGAACCCGGCCGCCAGCAGGCGACGCGGCCATGGCGAGGGCCGGCCCTCGCCGATCAGGGCCGGTGAGGCAGCGGCGCCGAGCAGGAAGATCGCCGGCGCCGTAACCCCCGGGTAGTTCCAGAGCCAGTCGAAGGAGGCCTGGGTGAGCCATTGGGCACCCGCCGCGAGGGAGCCGGCGACCAGTCCCGCTGCCGCGGGGCCGAGCCGCCGCGAACGGACCGCGGCGATCACCGCGGCGACGATGAAGGTCGCGAACAGAAGCAGCCCGGGCAGCCCGAGCTCGCCGAACATCAGCGCCTCGACGCTGTGCGGGTCTTCCGGCGTCTCACCGCTGTCGCGTTCCTGCATGTACTTCACCTCGAAGGACCCGCCGCCACCGCCGCCGACCGGAGCGTCGAGGCCCTGGTGCCAGGCGACCCGCCAGAAGTCATGGCGGTTGGAGCCGATGTTGGCCCCGTAGCGAACCCCCTGCCCGTGCAGGTCGGGGTAGCCGACCTTGTTGAACTCCGAGATGCGCTGGTCGACGAAGCCGACCGGACCGCCGTGGCGGGCGATGAATGCCGCGCCACCGACCAGAACCGCGGCCAGGGCGACGATCGCAGTGGCTCTGCCGATCGAGGTCCTGGTCTTCTCACTGAGGCCGAGCCTCGGCTCGACCGCGCCGAAGGCGATCGAGGAGACCGCCAGCGAGAGCAGCGTGGTGAGCCCGATCGCCTTGGCGGAATCGCGCAGCAGGGGGATCACCGCGGCGTCGGCTTCTCCGTGCCGGTAGACGTCGAGCAGGGTCGGCAGCGCCGCGGCCGCCGGGATCGCGACCAGCGCCAGCACGATCGCCGCCCGCAGGCGGTCGCGGCTGAAGCCGATGAAGACCAGCGCCGCGAGGGCGAGGGCGGGAATCGAGCCGCGGCTCTGGCAGAGGATGGTCAGCTCGGCGAGCACGGTCCCGCCGGCTACCAGCAGTGCCCTTACCTGCCAGGGCCAGCGCGCCGCGGCCAGGGCGGCCAGCGGCCAGAGGCCGATCAGGATGAAGGCGGCGTCCGCGTTGCGGTAGCCGATCGGGAAGCGCAGGGTCGCGTCTTCGTGGAGGTACCAGGTGACGTCGTGCCCGCCGGCGAGGACGAAGACCGTCGCCAGTCCGACGAGAAGGACGCCGATCGCGACCGGGGCGAGCGCCAGCCGCATCTGCCTGCCGAGCAGGTTGGTCGACCAGACCCCCAACCCGAAGAGCGCCAGGTAGAGGAAGTCGTGCATCGCGTAGCGGACCGCGCCCGAGGGGGTCGGGGACCAGAGCGCCGAGAGCAGCTCCCAGAGACCGAGAAGGAGGAGGGCGACGACCGCGACGCGCGCCGGGCCGGTGAGGCGCCCGGCGAAGGGGACGAAGACCAAGACCAACGCGGTCAGCAGGAAGATCGCGATCGCACCGGGGTAGAAGACGCTGCCGAAATAGGCGCCCTGCTTCCAACCCCACCAGGCGACCAGGCAGAAGACCGCGGTCAGCAGCAGGGCGGCGATCCGGTTGCGCCCGTCCGACATCGCCGGCCACGCTAGCGCAAGGTGTTGACGACCCCGGGTGACACAATCGCGGCGGGCGCAGGACGAGAGGACCGCGCCGCGAAGAATCCAAAGATGCCCGAAAAGCGCGATAACCCGCCTGCAGATTGGCTTCAGCCCCCCGAGGAACGAGAGGGGCTCGGTCGATACGTCGAGACGATCCGCGAGCGGATCTGGCTGATCGCGATCGTCACCGGCATCACCGTCCTGATCGCGGTCGTATATGTGCTTACCGCCAGCAAGACCTACGAAGCCTCGGCGGACGTGCTCGTCACCCCGATCAGCGGTAACGACCCGGTGCTCGCCAGCCTCGGCCTGATCGGCGTCTCCGCCGACCCGACCCGGGACGTCGAGACGGCCTCGCGCCTGATCACCAACACGACCGTCGCCGAAGCGGTCAAGGAAAAACTGGGCAGCGACGAGACCCCCGAGGAACTGCTGACCAAGGTCACCGCGGTGCCGGTCGCCGAGAGCAACATCATCGCCGTCACCTCGACCGAGGGCTCGCCGGAGGAGGCCCAGGAACTAGCCGACGCCTTCGCCGAAGAAGCGGTCGAAACGCGTACCAACGCCCTGCACGAACAGATCGAAGAACAGCTGCCGGTGCTGGAAGCGCAGATCAACAGCGGCGTCGGCGCCTCCGAAGAATCGCCGGTCGAAAGCCAGGTCGCCCAGCTCGGGTTGCTGAAGAGCGGCCCGACTCCGGACATGCGGGTGCAGACGGCGGCCTCGCTGCCCACGGTCCAGGCCTCCCCGCGCCCCGTGCTCAGCATCGCCTCCGGGCTCGTCGCCGGGCTGATCCTCGGGCTCGTCGCCGCCTTCGCCTCCCAGGTCCTTGACCCGCGGCTCCGACGCGAGGCCCAGCTGCGCCGTCTCTACCGACTGCCGATCCTCGCCCGGATTCCGAAAGAGGCGCGGACGACGACCTCGCCGCTGGCTCCCCGCAACGTCTCGCCGGTCACCCGCGAGGCCTACCGGACGTTGCGCTCGACCCTGACCGTGCCCAGCGGCGGCACCGGCCCGGCACGGGTGATCTTCGTCACCGGCTCGGGCCCGTCGGAGGGCAAGTCGACGACGGCGATCAACCTGGCCGCGTCCCTCGCCCTCTCGGGCCGCAAGGTGATCTTGATCGAGTCGGACCTGCGACGCCCGGTGCTCGGCAAAACGCTGGGGGTGGCGCCGCGCAACGGCGGCGTGGTCAGCGTCCTGATCGAGAAGACTGAGTTCGAGGAGGCGCTGACGACGACCGACCTCTACGGGTCGAACCTGCAGCTTCTGCTCGCCGATTACGAGGGCGGCTGGATCGCCGAGCTCTTCTCGATCGGCGCCGCCGAGCGGATGATCGAGGACGCGCGGGCGATGGCCGACTACGTGATCATCGACAGCCCGCCCCTCAACGAGGTCGTCGACGCCCTGCCCCTGGTCCGCCTCTCCGACACGGTCCTGGTCGTCGTCAAGCTGGGCGTCACCCGGCTCGACAAGCTCTCCCAGCTCGGTGAACTGCTCGCCGAGAACGACGTTCGCCCGGCCGGCTTCGCGGTCGTCGCCGACCCCTCGGCCGGCCGCCGCGACAGCCACTACTACGCCACGGCGTTGGATGGCAGCGAGCCCGACGAAGGCCGCGGCGCCCTTCTGAGGCGCAACCGCACCTGACCTCGTGATGACCGGCGCTCGAGTCGACCCGCGGACCGGGGCGTGGCTCGCGGGCCTGCTGCTCCTCGCTGCGATCGTCGGCTTCCTCGCCGGCGTCGAACCGAAACTGGCGCTCGCCGCCGCGCTCTCCGCCGGCTTCGTCCTGCTCGTCTTCACCGACCTGGCCGCCGGCCTCGCCCTCTTCGGCTTCTTCAGCTTCCTCGAGGTGCTCGAACTGGGCAGCGCCGCCAGTGTCGGCAAGCTCGGTGGGGCACTTCTCGCCCTCGGCTGGCTCGCGGTGCTCGCCACCCGCCACGATCCGGCGCGCGACTTCCTCGTAGTCCACCCCTGGATGTCCTCCGTGATCGGCCTCTTCCTCGGCTGGTCCCTGCTCAGCGTCGCCTGGGCCACCGACACCGGCGCCGCGCTCGGCGTCACCGCCCGTTTCGCGCTGAACGCCGTCCTCTTCCTGATCGTCTTTACCGCGATCCGCTCGCGGCGCAACGCGACCGCCGTCACCGCCGCCTTCTTGGCAGGCGCGGTCGCCGCCACCGCCTACGGGCTGCTGACCGTCAACACGACGTATTACGCCGGGCGGCTCGGCGGCTCGTCCGGACTCGACCCGAACGAACTCGCCTCGGCGCTGGTCGCCGGGGTCGCCCTCTCGGGAGCGTTGCTGGTCGCCTGGAAGAACTCGCCCGGGCTGCGGCTCGCCGCCCTCGCCGGGGGCGCCTTCTGCCTGCTCGGCATCTTCCTCACCGTCTCACGCGGGGGCGTCGTCGCGCTCAGCATCGCCCTGCTCGCCGGCATCGCGCTCTCGGGCCGGTGGCGCCTCCAGGTGGTCCTCGCGACCCTGCTCGTCGCGGCGACGACCTTCCTCTACTTCACCACCGTCGCCTCGCCCGAAGACCGAGAACGGATCAGCTCCTCGACCCAGGGCGAGGCCCACGTCCCCGACGGCCGGATCACGATCTGGGCGATCGGCTGGCGCATGTTCCAGGCCAACCCGATCACCGGCGTCGGGGCGGGGAACTTCCGCGAGTCGGCCAAGGACTACCTGCTCCAGCCCGGCGTCCTCGCGCGCAGCGATCAGATCCTCCAGTCGACGCCTCAGGTCGCCCACAACAGCTACCTCGAGGTCCTCGCCGAGCTCGGCATAGTCGGCATCGCGCTCTTCCTGTCGATCATCGGCTTCTCCCTGGTCTCGGCGATCCGCGCCGCGAAAAACTTCCGGATCCGCGGTGACCCGGGCTCGGAGGCACTCGCCCGCGGCGCCGCGGTGGCGTTGATCGGCGCTCTAGCAGCCGACTTCTTCATCTCGCAGGAGCTCAACAAGCAGCTCTGGCTGCTGCTCGGCTTCGGCCCGGCCCTGCTTTCGCTCAGCCTTCGCGACGACGAGGGCTAAGCGGTGCGCACCGAGCTCTTGCCGATCGAGTCGATCGGGCCGCGGGAGCTCGAGCGCTGGCGCGACCTCGCGGCCGCGGCGATCGAGCCCAACCCCTTTTTCGAGCCCGAGCTGGTGCTCCCCGCCGCGTCGGCGCTGGGCGGCGCGCCGAGTCTGCTCGCCGCGATCGGCGCCGATGGCGAGTGGGGTGCGGCGCTGCCGGTCGTGCTCGGGCGCGGCTGGCGCCACCTGCCACTGCGCGGCCTTGCCGCCTGGAACCACATCTACTCGTTCTTCGGCGCTCCGTTGCTTCGCGGGGGGACCGAGGAGGAGGCGCTATCGGCCTGGCTCGCGCCCCGCGACGGCGCCCTGCGCCCGTTCCTCGGCCTCGACCTGCTCGACGCCGAGGGGCCCTTCCTGGCCGCGCTGGAGCCCGCGGTAGAGCGTGCCGGCGCCTCGATCGTCGTCTACGAGGAGCACGAGCGGGCCGCGCTCCATCGCCGGCCGGAGGGCCTGACCATGGGGCTCAGCTCCAAGCGGCGGCGTGAGAACGCCCGCCTCGGCCGCCGCCTCGGCGAGGCCCTCGACGGGGCCGAGATCGAGGTCGTCGAGAGGACCGGGCGCGCGGGCGCGCCCGATGACTTCCTCGAGCTCGAGTCCTCCGGCTGGAAGGGCGCCGAGGGGACTGCACTGGCGTCCGACCAGGCCCATGCCGAGTTCTTCAGCCGCCTATGCGAGGGGTTCGACGCCCTCGGGCGCCTGCAGCTGCTCACCCTCGAGGGAAATGGACGGATCACGGCGATGAAGTGCGACATCGTCGCCGGCGGCACGGTCTTCTGCTTCAAGACTGCATTCGACGAATCCCTTGCAGAGTTCAGCCCCGGGGTTCAGTTGGAGCGCGGAATTGTCGATTACATGGGCAACGATCAAGAGGTGCGCCTGATCGACACCTGCGCCGAAGCGGGTAATGAGATGGCAAACCGAGTCTGGCCCGACCGCAGGCGGATGGTTTCGCTTGCAGTCACCCGTGGCGGCGCCGGAGGCGTACTCCCGGGTGTCGCGGTCAAGGGCCTCGCCCGCACGAGAAAGCTGATGAGGAGGAACCAGTGACACAGATCTTGGAGTTGGACCGCGAGCAGCTGGTCGAGAGCTTTGCCAAGCGCCCGTTTCCGGTCAAGCACAACCTCGTCGACCACCCTCTGCTGACCCTCGACGCGCTGGCCGACCTCGCCGACCGCCTTCCCGACGACCACGTCGAGCACAACCTCGGCGACGTCCCGGACGTCGCCCCCGGCGGCGAGGTGGCGAAGCTCGACGCGACGCCCGGCGAGATCGCCCGCGGCATCGAGAGCAACGGCTGCTGGATGGTGATCAAGCGCATCCACGACGACCCCGCCTACCGCGAGCTGCTCGAACAGAGCCTCAACGAGGTCGTCCCCCACGTCGCCTACAAGGAGGGCGGCTACACGCGCCAGGAAGGCTTCGTCTTCCTCTCCGCCCCCAACTCGGTCACCCCGACCCATCTCGATCCCGAGCACAACCTGCTCCTGCAAATCCGCGGGACCAAGGAGATGACCGTCGGCACCTACCCCGACAGCGAGACCGAAAGCCGCGAAGTCGAGCGCTACTTCGGCGGCGGACACCGCAACCTGGGTGAGCTGCCCGCCGACTCGACCACCTTCGACATGCACCCCGGCGACGGCGTCTACGTGCCGATCTACGCGCCGCACGTCGTCCACAACGGGCCCGACGTCTCGATCTCGTTCTCGATCACCTTCTACACCGAGGTGAGCGAGCGCGACCAGTCGGTGTACTCGGTCAACGCGCGGTTGCGCAAGCTCGGCCTCTCGCCGAAGGACCCGGGCGCCAGCCCGCGGGCGGATCGGGTCAAGGCAGGCGCCTGGGGCGGCCTGCGCAAGATCAAGAACGCGGCGACCAGCAACGACAGCTGAGTCAGGCCGGCGGCCCGCCGGCCTTCAGCGCGTAGAGCTCCTCGTAGAGCGACTCGATCCTCCTCGTGGTCCCCTCCAGCGAGAACTCGGCACGGCGCCGCGCGCGCCCGGCGGCGCCCATCTCCGCGGCCCGCTCCGGCTGCTCGATCAGCTTGGCGACCGCAGCGGCGAGACCGTCGGGGTCCTGGGGCTCGACCAGGAATCCCGTGACGCCCTCCTCGACCAGATCGGGGACGCCGCCGACGCTGGTCGCGACCACCGGCTTGCCGGCCTCCATGTACTCCATGACCGAGAGCGGGCTGCCCTCGAAGTCCGAGCTGAGCACGGCTATGTCGAGCGCCGCGAGCACGTCGGGGACGTCTGAGCGATGACCGAGCATCACCACCTGCTCCGCGACGCCGAGCTCGCGCGCCAGGCCTTCCAGCGCCTCTCGCGGCGGGTCGGGAGCGTCGGCGCGGCCGCCGGCCTGGCCGCCGGCGATCAGGACGCGCACGTCGGGGCGCTCGCGGGCCAGTGGCACCGTCGCCCGAACCAGGACGTCGAGCGCCTTCTGCGGTCTCAGGGTCGCGACCGTGCCGATCACCGGCTGCCCGGGCTCGATGCCGAGCTCGGCCCGCAGGTCGGCGCCGGGCCGGGGAGGCGCCGGGGTCGGGATCCCATTGGGGATGAAGCGCAGCCGGTCGAGCGGGATGCCCTCGACCTCGTGCATCTTGCGGCGGTCGTCTTCGGAGACGGCGACGAAGGCGTCGGCGGAGCGGGCGATCAGCTCGCGATCGAGAAGCCGCCGCACGGGCCTCCCTTCGAAGGACCAGGTGTGCTCGTGGGCGACGAAGACGGGAACCCCGGCGAGCGGTGCGAGGACGGCCCCCCAGGCGTTGGAGCCGAACTTATGGGCGTGGAGGACGTCGAAGCCCTCCCGCCGCATTCCCCCGACCAGACGCCTCCAGGGGCGCAGGTCGAGCTTGGAGTCGCGTTCGAGGCCGATGAAACCGACCCCGGCCTCGTGCAGCTCCTCGACCCCGATCCCGTACTCCTCGCGCGGCTCCCAGCGGCTCACGCAGTAGACGGACTCGAACCGCCTCTGATCGAGGGTCATCGCGATCTGACGGGCGAGCGACTCGGCCCCGCCGTAGGTGCCGATGCCGTCGACGAGGGTCAGGACTCGCAGCTTTCTGTCGGCCGGTCGGGTCATCCCTAGCTTGTAGTTTCGTCCAATGGCGGCCGACCCTTCATCGCGAACGAAGATTGCCGCCCAGGCCGGCAGGCGCGGGCTCGCCGGCCTGTTCCGCTCCCAAGACGGAAACCCCGATGCCTTCGGCAGCGAGCGCTCCTTCAGCCCCGAGATCGGCGGCAACTGGGACGCCGAGGACCCGGTGCGCGGCTTCTACATCGACTTCAGCTTCAAGGCCGAGACCCCGCGCTGGCCACCGCAGTGGCTCCCCGGCCTCTCCGAGCAGCTCCACGTCGCCACGGTCCAGTGGGGGCTGGGCGCATACGAGCGCTTCGTCGACGGCCAGGGCGAGCAGTGGCTGGAGGCGGCGCGGAGGGCCGGCGAGCACCTGATCGAGGTCCAGCAGCGGGGTGGCCCGCAGGATGGCGGCCTGCGCCACTTCTTCCCGATGCCCCACACCTACAGGATCGACCCGCCCTGGCTGTCGGGGATCACCCAGGGCGAGGCGGCGAGCCTGCTGGTCCGCCTCCACCGCCAGAGCGGCGAGGAGCGCTTTGCCGACGCGGCGCGGCGGGCGCTGGCGCCGATGGCCGTCTCGACTCCCGAGGGCGGCGTCCTCGCCGAGCTGGGCGGCAGGCCGTTCATCGAGGAGTACCCGACCAACCCGGCCTCGTTCGTCCTCAACGGCGCGATCTTCGCCCTCTGGGGCGTCCACGACGTCGGCGTCGGCCTCGGCGACGCCGAGGCGCTGGCCCGCTTCGAGGACCTGACCTCGGCCCTGGCGGCGAACCTCGAGCGCTGGGACACCGGCAACTGGTCCCTCTACGACCTCTACCCCCACCCGGTCGCCAACGTCGCCAGCGCCGCCTACCACCTGCTTCACATCCGCCAGCTCGAGATCCTCAACCGGCTCTCCCCCAGGCCCCAGCTGGTCGAGACCAAGGACCGGTTCGAGGCCTACCGGGCGTCGGGCCTCGATCGCCGCCGCTCGATGGCCCGCAAGGTCGGCTTCCGCCTCGTCGTCCCCCGCAACGCGGCCCTCTCGCACCGGCTGCCCTGGAACACGGCGACCCGGGACAACCCGGGCAAGGGCCGCGCCGGCGACACCCTGGTGCTCTGCTACCACGCGGTCAGCGACGACTGGCGGGCGCCGCTGGCGATCTCGACCGAGACGCTCGGGGAACAGCTGCGCACCCTCAAGGAAGAGGGCTTCCGCGCGATCACCTTCCGCGAGGCGGTCTCCCGCGGCCACTCCGACAAGACCGTCGCGATCACCTTCGACGACGGCTACCGCTCCGTAGCCCAACTCGCCAAGCCGATCCTCGATGAGCTCGGAATGACCGCGACGGTCTTCGTCCCTACCGACTTCCTCGGCATCGAGCGACCGATGAGCTGGCCGGGCATCGAGCGCTGGCTGGGCGGAACGCACGCCGACGAGCTGACCCCGATGTCATGGGAGGAAGCCGCGGCGCTGGTGCAGGACGGCTGGGAGATCGGCTCCCATACGCGCACCCATCCGCAGGCTGACCAAGATCGACGACGAGCTGCTCCGCGATGAGCTGGTGGCCTCGCGCGAGGAGTGCGAACGGCGCCTAGGGGTCCCCTGCGAAACCCTCGCCTACCCCTACGGCGACGTCGACCGCCGGGTCGCCGAAGCGGCGATGGCCGCCGGCTACGCCGGAACCGCGGCGCTCTCGATGTCGCCCGAGCTGCCGACGCCGTTCTGCTGGCCACGGGTCGGCGTCTACCAGGTCGATGGCCCCCGCTCCTTCAAACTCAAGGTCTCCCCCTCCTTCCGCCGCCTGCAGCGCTCGCGGGCATGGGCGCCGATCTCGGCCGGCGTGCGCCCATTCCGGCCCAGCGACCCTGCGGTGAGCTAGGGCCGGGGTCATGACCGAGCCCGAGCTCGAGCCGACAAACCTCTCGGACACCGTCGTCCGCGGAGCGGGCATGGCCGGAGTCGGCTTCGTGCTCGCGCAGGTGATCACGCTCGGCTTCTACCTGGCGCTCTCGCGGCTCGCGACCCCCGCCGATTTCGGCGAATTCGCGGCCGGGGCGCTGGTCGTCAGCACCGGCCTCGTCTTTGCCGAGTCGGGGATGATGGCCGCCCTCATCCACCGCCCGGACCCGATCGACGAGGCGGCCAGCACCGCGGTCGTGGCGACGGTCGTCGGCGGCTTCGGGCTCAGCCTCCTCGCCCTCGCCTGCTCGCCGCTGCTCGGCCACTTCTTCGGCAACTCGAGGATCGGGGAAATCGGGGCAGTGATGTCCGGGCTGCTGCTGCTGCGTTCGCTGATGGTGGTCCCCGAAGCGCTCCTCCAGCGCCGCTTCTCGTTCGTTCGCCGGATGGTGATCGAGCCCGCGGGGGCTGCCGCCCTCGGCGTCGCCGCCGTGATCGCCTGCTCCAACGGGCTCGGCCCCTGGGGCCTGGTGATCGGCTACTACGCGGCCGGCGTGGTCGACGTCCTGCTCTCCTGGGGCCTGGTCCGCTGGCGGCCGCGCCTGCGGCACGTGTCGATCGCCATGTGGCGGGAGCTGGTCCGCTACGGCCGCTTCATCATCGCCACCAACGTGGTCGCGCGGGCGGCGGAGCAGGTGCCGACCCTGCTCCTCGGGCGCTTCGTCGGCACCGGCGCCCTCGGCCAGTACCGCTACGGAGACCGGATGGTCACGACGCCGATGTCCCTGATCGTGCAGGCGGGCTCCTACGTCCTCTTCCCGGCCTTCGCCCGGATCACCGACGACCGCGAGCGGTTCCGGTCGGCCTCGCTGCGCTCGCTCGGCCTGATGTGCGCGCTCGCCTTCCCACTCGGCCTGCTGCTGCTGCCGCTGGGGGTTCCCTCAGCCGTGCTGCTCTTCGGCGAGCCGTGGCGCGAAGCGGGGTACGCGGCGATGGCGCTGGTCATGATCCCGGTCGCCGGCACGCCGGTCTCCTTCGCCTCCGAGGCGCTGAAAGCGGACGGGCGGCCGGCGATGCTCACCCGGGTCCACGTCGTCATCGCCATCTCATCGATCGTCGCGATGCTGGTGCTGCTCCCCTTCGACCTCGTCGGCGTCTGCGCCGGCCTCTCGGTCGGGATGACGATCGGCGCCGTCTACGCCCTGGTCAGGACCTCGCGCCAGATCGGCTTCACGCTCGCCGACAACGTCAGGGCCCTGGCCCCGCCGGCCGCGGCGGCGCTGGCAATGGTCGCCGTGCTGCTCCCACTCGAACTGCTCGTGATCGATGCGTCGCACCGCTCGACAGCCGTGGGGCTGGCGCTGCTGGTCGCCGAGGCGCTCGCCGGGCTGCTGATCTACTTCGGCGTCCTGCGCCTGGTTGCGCCGACGATGGCGGCGGAGCTCGTCGAGACCGGGCGCCGCCTTCTCAGGCGGGGATCGGCGTGAGCGCCCCCGGGGCACCCGCCTTCAGCGTCATCCTCAAGGCCTACAACGAGGAGCGCCTGATCGGCGACGCAATCGGCTCCGTTCTCGGCCAGACCTTCGAGGATTTCGAGCTGATCGTCGTCGACGACGGCTCCACCGACGCGACCGCCGAGGTTGTGCGGAAGGTCTCCGATCCGCGGGTGCGGATGATCCAGCAGCCCAACCGAGGCGTGGCCGCGTCCATCAACGCGGGGGCGTCGGCGGCGCACGCCCCGCGCCTCGCCCTGATCGACGCCGACGACCTCTGGCTCCCGACCTTCCTCGAGCGAATGGGGACGGCGCTCGACGCGACCCCGGGCGCCGGCTTCGCCTACACCGACGCCTGGTGGCTCCAGGTCGAGAGCGGCCGCTTCTTCCGCCGCAGCGTCAGCGAATACCTGGGTGCGCCCGCGACCCCGCCCGAGGACCCTCACCAGATGCTGCTCGCGCTGCTGCCGGCGAACTGGGTCTTCGGGCTGACCGCGATAGACCGGGCGGCCTTCGAAGAGGTAGGCGGAATCGATGAGGACCTCGACGCGGCCGAGGACTACGTGCTCTGGCTGCGCCTCCTCGCCGCGGGCCGCCCCGCCCCGCGGGTGCCCGGGCGGCTGGCGATCCAGCGCGACCGCCCCGCCTCACTGTCGAGCGACCTCAGCTCGATGCTCCGCAACCTCAGGGGGGTCTACGAGATCGTCGCCGAGCGGCTCGACGTTCCCGAGGACGTGCGCCGGGCGGCGGTCGCCCGGATTGCCGAGACCGACCGCGAAATCGAGGCCGACGGCGACGACAGCAGCCTGCTCGCCCTGCGCTGGCGACTGAGAGGCGGGCTCGGCGCGCTGCGCAAGCGGGTCGCGCCCGGCTCGGTCTGGCACGACGGGGTGCCCGCCGAGGTCGCCGAGGCCCTCCCCGGCTTCGACTTCAGCCCCCGAGCCGACTCCCGATAGCGCCCTCGAGGATTCCCTCGAGCCGCTCGACCTGGCGCTCACGCAGGTACTCGCCGGCGAAGGCGCGGCCGTTGGCGACCAGGCGTTCCCGCAGGTCCGCCTCGTCGCGCAGCCTCCGAACCGCCGAGGCGAGCGCCGAGGGGTTGCCCGGGTCCACCGGCAGCACCGCGTCGGCTCCTTCGGCGAGGCGCCTTGACTCCCCCGTCGTGCAGAGGATCACGGGGCGGCCGACCGCGCAGCCGTCGAACATCTTCGAAGGCACGAACTTGCTCAGCGCCGGGTCGGCACCGAGGGAGACGAGGATCGCGTCGGAGGCCCGCAGCCGCCGGCCGGCCTCCTCCGGTGAGACCAGCCCGCGAAACCGGACGGCGGCGGGCGTGCCGGCGGCGGCCTGCTCTTCGAGCTCGGCTCGCTTCGGGCCGTCGCCGACAACCTGGAGCTGGAAGCCGTCGCCGAGCTCCGCGGCCGCGGCGAGCGCCGTGTCGAGCCCCTGGGCGAGGCCGACGTTGCCGGCGTAGGTCCAGACGAATTTGTCGGATGGCATGTCCAGATCGCCCCGGTCGACCTCGGTTTCGCCGACCTCGAGCCAGGCGCGGGTGGTGCCGTTGGGGACGATCGCGATCTTTCCCGGGTCGTCGAGCTTGGCCGCGATGTCCTGGCGGAACGGCTCGGTCACCGTGACGATCTTCGCGGCGCCGGCGTAGAGGCGCCGCTCGAGCCGCTCGAGGGCGCCGATGATCCTCGGGTTGCTCAGCTCGCCGACCGCGACGGCAGCCTCCGGCCAGGGGTCGCGCACGTCCATCACCCATGGCACCCGCCTGATCCCGGCAATCGCCATCGCCGCGGCGGCGGCGGGCAGGGGCGGCGAGGTGGCGAGGATCACGTCGGGACGCGGGCCGGCGGCCCCGGCCGCGACGGCCATCGCGGCGAAGCTGCCATAGAAGGCGAGCCGGGAGCGGGTCGTCTTCACCGGAGAGGTGCGGACCCAGACGTGCCGCACCGAGACGCTCCCCTGGGCCCGGCGCTGGATCGGACGGCCCCCGAATCCCTCGTGGAAGACGCCCTCCGGGTGGTTCGGCGCCTCGCAGAGGACCTCCACGTCGTGCCCGAGCGCGGCGAGGCCCTCGGCGATCGGAACCATGCGGAAGCTGGCGGCCGTCACCTCGGGCGCGAAGTACTGGCTGACGATGAGGACGCGCACGTCCCTCAGTCGCCGTGGGAACGCGAGGGTGAGCGAGCGACGCCGTAGATCGCGCAGTAGAAGGCGTGGCCGGTCGAGGAAGTGCGCGCTCGCTTCTTCACGCCGTCCGACCAACGGCGGAAGCGGAGGTGGCGGCCGTTCCTCCGGACGCTCTCCGGGGCGACCAGCCTCGGCTCTTCGCCGCCGAGAAGGGTGAGATCGAAGGGGGTCTTCCTGCGTCCGCGGTCGACGCCGATCCGCACGCCCGCGGGCCGGGAGCGGATCCGCAGACCGAGGGACGGCGGCACCCCGGCCTCCGACCCGCCTCCGCCGCCGGGAACCCCGTCGCCACGACGTTCGGTCCCGACCTGGCGGTAGGAGGCGGTCAGCCGCAGCGGCCCGGCGCTGCTGACCGGGTGCGAGCGTTCGCCACCGTCGGACCAATTCGCGAATTCGTATTCGCGCCCGTCCGCCGCATACACCGCGGGAGCCGAGACGTTGGCACTGCCGCCGGCGATCATCTGCCCGGTAAGGGGCGAGGGCAGGGCTTCGGCGTCGAACGTGAGCGGGACGCCGGCCGGGTCGCTGAGCAATTCGACCGGGACGACCTTCGGATAGAGGTCCTTCGTCACCTGCGTGGAGAGGCCGCGCTCGTCGCGGGCGGTGAGGGTCAGCTGGAGGTGGGACGGAAACTCGTGCGATGGCGCAACCAGCATCCCGTGATCTCCATTGACCGAGGTGAGCGGGTGAGAGTGGCACTCGTCCCCTCCGGAAGGACAGTGTCGGATGACGATGTTCCAGCTCAGCGAGACGTTTTCGCCGTCGAGATCCGTCGCTTTGGCGGAAAAGGGAATTTCATCGCCGACCGTCCACGGGTCTTCGTCGACCGTGACCTCCGGGACCGGCGGGCCGAGGTCCCCGGGGTAGATCGTCGCGTCGGCGACGTCGGCGTTTTCGGCTTCGTCGGTCACCCTGACCTGGGCGACGACGTTTTCGTCGCCGCCGTAGGTAGCCGCGACTGTCGCTTCGTCGGCCCCGTCGTCGAATTCGCCGTCACCGTCGAGGTCCCAGGCGTAGTGCAGGTGGTCCCCCTGGTCGGGGTCGCTGGATTCGGAAGCGTCGAACTCGACTTCCAGAGGGTCCGGGTCATCGGCCCCATAGGCCGGGCTCGCGGCGATTTTCGCGACCGGCGACTGGCCTCCAGACGAGTAGCCGATGCGGACGATGCTGCTGTCGAAGAAGTTGGGCACGTAGAGGTCGCCGTCCGGGCCGAGGGTGATGTCGACCGGCGTGAACACGCCGAGGCCCCCACCCCCGGGGGTGACGAAGTTGGAGATGCTAGTCGGGTCGGGGGACCCGTCGGGGCCCGCTTTCATGGCCCAGATGCAGCCGCGCGAGGAGTCCGCGATGAAGAGCGCGCCATCGTAGGAAGCGGGGAACTCGTTGGCGGGAGAGCCTTCGGGCGGCTCGTAGAAGGCGAGCCCCGAGGTGGCGCTGCCCGGCAGCTGCGAGCAGGTGTCGCCAGGGAAGAGCCCCGCTTTTTCGTGGACGTAGGTGAAGAAGGGCGGCGTCACCGCGCCGGGTTCTTCGTAGAGGGACTTGCAGAGCGGCGCCTGTCCGCTCTGGGCGAGATTGGCCCAGTCCGGCTCGGGGGCGTTGCCCTCGTAACAGGGCCAGCCGAAGTTCAGCGCCGGCTGAGCAGGGGGAGGCGGGGAGAGCGCCCGGTCGAGCTCCTCCCAGGTGTACCAACCGACGTCGCCGATGACGAGTTCGTCCGTACCGGGCCGGATCTCGAATCGGAACGGGTTGCGCAGCCCGTAGGCGAGGGTTCGGCGCGCCCTGACGTCGGCGCCTTCGAAGAGCGGATTGTCCGGCAGCGGGTCCCCCGTCGCGGGGTCGATGCGGATGATCGAGCCGTTGTAGTCGGTCGGGTCCGACGGGGTTTCGGGCGTGCGCACGTCCTGGGCGCGCAGCGAGCCGCCCGCCTTCGGCGGATCACCGCAGGCGTTCGCGAACTGGCCGTTGTCGGCGACTTCCCAGCTGGCCCCGTCGCCGCCGCCGACCAGCAGCGCCCCCGACGAGTCGAACTCGAGGTCGCCGATCGAGTGGCTGGTGAACTGCTGGCACCAGCTTTCGACGAGGATGTCCTGGGTCGGATGCTGGACACCCCCTTCGGGGATGTCGGTCTCGGGATCGAGCGTGAGGCGCACGACGCGGCCGCTGGCGACGCAGTCGGTGAACGGAGGGCCCTCGTTGCAGTAGTCGGCACCCGAGATGTCGTCCGATTTGGACGGCGACTGCCCGCCGATCGGCGCGTCGTGCGTGTAGAGCAGGTACAGGTAGGGCTTCGCCGGGAATTCGGGGTCGAGCTTCATGCCCAGGATCCCGCGGTCCCCGCGACCCATCACGTCGGGGTTGATGTCGGCGATCAGGGTCGGGGTCACGTCGTCGACCGATGAGAGGAGCTTGACGCGGCCGTTCCGCTCGGCGATGAACATTTCGCCTTCCGGCCCGAAGTCGATCGCGGTCGGGTACTGAAGCGTGTGCGCGAAGTCGGTCGAGCCGCCTTCGGCGCGCGGAATATGAAGAGTTGTCGCTCGGAAGCCTTCCGGAACGGTCAGGTAGGCGGCGCCGGCACCACCGGCGCCGGGCCCCAGACAGGCGAGAGCGGCGCCCGTCGAGACGAGCAGGGCGATCGTTCCGCGGGCACGCAAGCCTTCGATTATCGAGATCCCCATCGGAACATCAACGCTCGAGGGGTACGACTACTTACTGTGTCGGCGCGACGACCTGGACGTTGTCGATCTCGGTCGAGCAGCCGACCGGGCGAGGACAGGGGATGCTCGGGTCGTGGTAGATGCCGGCGCGAAGATGGTCGGGAATCGACGCCCCGGGCGCGATCGTGTCGTCCGGACCCGGGGTCTCGGCGCGCATCGTCGCGGTCTGGACCCGCGGGCTGCGCTCTCCGGGATCGTCGAAGTCACCATCGTCGTTGAGGTCGGCGGCGACCTCGACGCTTCCCTTACTCGGGTCCTGCGAGTAGGTCACGTCGAACATGAATCGGGTCCAGACGTTCTTCTGCGCCGGGAATTCCCAGTGGATGCCGTGATCCGAATCGATGAAGTACGTCCCGTCGAACGCCTCCATGAAGAGGATCGGGACGCCGCCGCCGTTATTCGCCGGCTGGGCCTGCTTCATCTGCAGGATTGTCTGCCAGGCTTCGGCGTCGAGGGGGAAGTTTTCAGGGAGCCGGATCGAGACGTAGGTGACGCGGCGGTCGCCCTCCTTGTAGAAAGCGGTCGGCCCTTCCTGGCTGTCGTTGAGGCCGAGCTCGCAGCGCTCGCCGGCGACGTCGTCGCCGTCGAAGACGGTCATCCGGCGGAAGTCCGAGTCGCCTTGCGCTTCGCCGGTCGCGGTCGGGTGGGTGTCGCCGCCGCTGGTCGGGCGTTCCGGGCGATCGGTGGCGAGATTGGGCCAGACGCCGCAGTCGACCCGGCCCCAGAAGGACATCGGGCTCTGTTCGGAGGCGGTGTCGGAGGCGACCAGCCTGCAGCCCTGGACGGTTGCCCCGATCGTCGAGCCCGGTTCGTCGAGCGGGCAGTTGGCACTCGGGTCGGTGACCTTGATCGGGACGCTCGGGGACTGAGCGTCGGGAGCGACGACCTGGATCCGGGCGGTGCTGGTCCTCGCCTCGGCCTGCCCCGGCTCGGGGACCCTCACCCGGCGTGAGAAGTGACCGGTGGAGCGGGTCCGCGAGATGCCGATCTTCTGCCAGCCGTGCCGGGTGCGCAGCTTGATCCGCAGCACGCGGGGACGCTCGCTCCTGGCCTTGCAGGTGGTGCCGCTGACCCGAAGGACATGGCCGGGCTTCACCCGGTGCTTGGAGACGCGGAGGTGGATGTGCCCGCAGCCCGCGGCGGTCGCGACGGGGGCGGTGCCGAGCAGCGCAGACGCGACCAGCGCCAGGGCGCAGAGCGGGACGGCGGCCTTGAGCGGGAGTCGGGACGTTCGGCGCATCCCCCGGGGAATCGGCGGTGCGGCGCCGATTCCTTAGATCTGCAATGCCCCGTAGACGAACGTCCCACGGCTCCCCGTACCGAATTTTGGCGCTAGGCGTACCGGTCCTGCCAGAGCGAGAGGCAGATCAAGCCCCAGATGTTGCGGCTGAGGTCCTCGCTGCCGGAGACATGCACGTCGATCGTCGCGCTCACAGCCTCGGGGTCGAGCAGCCCCTGGGAGCGGATCCGCTCCTCCGAGAGCACCTCGCGGGCGAAGGGCAGGAGCTCGCCGCGGAACCAGCTCGCGACCGGCAGGGCGAAGCCGCGCTTGCGCCCGTCGACGACCTCGCGGGGGAGCATCGGCTCCACCGCCTTGCGGAGAAGGCGCTTCTTGGAGAGCAGGCGCAGCTTCTCGCTGGTCGGAACCGAGAAGGCGAAGTCGACCACTTCGGGGTCGATGAACGGCACCCTCGACTCGAGTGAGCAGGCCATGCTGGCCCGGTCGATCTTGACCAGGATGTCGTCGACCATGTAGGTGCCGAAGTCGAGGTCCTGGGCGCGGGCGACCTCCTCGGCGCCGGCCGACGCGGCCCAACGCTCGCGGTGGGAGGCGAGCGGGTCGAAGCCTCCCCCCTCCCGCTCGACCAGGAGGCGTTCGCGCGCCTCGACCGAGAAGACCTGGCTCCAGGCGACGTGGCGCTCTGGCTGGTCGAGGTGGGCGCCGCGGGAGAACCGCTTCAGGCGATCGTCGAGGCGGCGGCTGCCGGAGCCGCTGGGCAGGCGCTCGATCAGGCCCCGTGCCACGGTGACCGCCGGCCCGATCCGCGGTGCCCAGAGGTCGCCGAGGTAGGAGTAGTAGCCGCCGAAGAGCTCGTCGCCCCCCTCGCCGGAGAGGACGACCTTGACGCTTTCGGCGGCGAGCTCAGAAACGAGGAAGGTGGGCAGCGAGGAGTTGTCGCCGAAGGGCTCGTCGAAGATCTCGACCATCTTCGGCAGCAGCTCGACCGCGTCGGGTTCGACGATCAGCTCGTGGTGGTCGGTGCCGTAGCGCTCGGCGACCTTGCGGGCAGGGTCGGCCTCCGACCAGTCGGCGTCGGCGAACCCGATCGTGAAGGTCTTGACCGGCTCTGAGCTCTCTTCGCTGGCGAGCGCGGTGAGCGCCCCTGAGTCGACGCCGCCCGAGAGCAGCACGCCGACCGGGACGTCGGCGACCATGTGGGCGCGGACCGAGCCGCGCAGGCGGCCGCGCAACTCCTCGACGAGCTCGTCGGTGCTCTCACCGCGCAGCTGGTCCTCGGGCACGGCGCCGGGGCTCGCGTAGCTCTCGATGCGCACGGCGCCGTCCTCGCAGACGAGCATCTGGCCGGGCGGCAGCTTTCGCGCCTCGCGGAAGATCGTCAGCGGCGCCGGGACGAAGTTCATCGCCAGGTAGGCCTCGAGCGCGCCGAGGTCGATCTCCCGCGAGAAGCCGGGCTGGCGCAGGAGCGCCTTCAGCTCGGAGGCGAAGGAGAGCGTCCCGCCCTGCTCGCGGTAGTAGAGGGGCTTGATCCCGTAGCGATCCCGGGCGACGACCAGGCGGCGACGCTTCGCGTCCCAGACGGCGACGGCGAACATGCCGCGCAGGCGCTCGGCGAAGCCGAGCCCGTGTTGCTCGTAGAGGTGGGCGATCACCTCGGTGTCGCTGCGGGTGCGCAGCTGGTGGCCCTGCCCGCGCAGTTCCTCCCCCAGCTCGCGGAAGTTGTAGATCTCTCCGTTCTGGATCGCCTGGACGCTGCCGTCCTCGTTGGCGAGCGGCTGGTCGCCGCCGGCCAGGTCGATGATCGAGAGCCGCCGCATCGCCATCCCCAGCGGCCCCTCGAAGTACTCGCCGGCGGAGTCCGGCCCGCGGTGGACCAGGGTCTGGTTCATCGCCCGCACGTCCTCGGGCCGCGGTGGGGCCCCGTGGCCGAGGTCGAGGACTCCACAGATTCCGCACATCGCTAGCCGCCGCTCTCGAGGAATTCCGCCACGCGCCTGCTTTCGACGTCGAGCGCCGAGCGCCTGGCGAGGGCCAGCCCGCGCTCGGCGAGCCGGTGCCGCAACTCGGGCTCGGCGGCGAGCTTCTCGATCGCCGCGACCAGCCCATCGGCGTCACCCGGGGCGACCAGCAGCGCCGCTTCGCCGTCGCCGGTCGCCGCCCGGATTCCGCCTACGTCGGTGGCGACGATCGGCAATCCGAAGGCCATCGCCTCGCAGATCACGCCGGGCACTCCCTCGGTCTTGGCGACATGGACGTAGGCATCGGCATCGCCGTAGAGGGCGCGCAGCTCCGGGCCGAAGGGGACGAACCCAGGCAGCGCGACGGCGGCACCGAGGCCGGCCGCCGCCGCACGGCGGCCGAGGTCCGCACGCAGTCGGCCCTCCCCCGCCCAGGTGACCTCGAAGCGGCCGGCGCCCGCGCGCTCGAGCCCGGCGAGCGTCTCGACCAGCAGGGCCGGGTCCTTCTCCGGCTCGATCCGACCGACCGTGAGCAGCCGAGCGGGCTTACCCCAGACCTCGTCATCGGGCTCGGCGGGGATCTCCGAGGTCGGAATCAGGTTGACCTCGAACTCGATCACGTTGTCACGCGGCGCCCCGTAGGCGCGGGCGATGCTCTCGCCGACGGCGGTGACCGGGTGGCGCCTGCCCAGCCGCTTGAAGAGCCGCTCGACAAGCCAGAGAGGCGCCAGCAGCGGCGTCCATGCCCTGCTCGGCAGCCGGTTGCGGTAATAGACCATCGTTTCCTGGCGGACCAGCACCGCGACACGCCTGCCGCGCAGCCTGGCGAGGCCGGCCAGCAGCAGGGCCACCGGGTTCGCCGCCGAGACCCAGACCATGTCGACCTCGTCGAGCGAGCGCCAAAGAGCCCTGATCGTCGAGGGGATCGCGGCGACGACGGCGGGCAGCCGGCGCAGGCTCGGGTAGAAAGGAAGCGCGAAGTGCTCGAGGCCGGCGGGCAGCTCGAACGGAGTCTGGGCGGCATCCTCGGTGGCCCGGGAGATCAGCAGCATGCGCTCGAAGTTGGCGCCGACCGCGGCGGCGAAGGTCGAGAAGCCGAGCAGCTCATTGCCGCTCCACACCCGTTCGCCGTCGGAGCGGTAGACGGCATCGACGAACAGCCCGAGCCTCATTTTCCGTCCTTGCCTTCGGCGCCCTTGCCGCGCGCCGAGCGCAACGAGGCGCGCAGGCGCGCCGCGGCCTGGCCGCCGAGGGCGACCGCGCGACCGCTGGTCCCGGCGCCGTATGCCCGCGATTCGGCCCGCAGGTCTGCGGTCGCAAAGCGCCACTTGTAGGGCTCGGCGCCGTCCAGGAATCGGTAGGAGTCGACGCCGTCTTCGCAGGCCTCGCGCACGGTGTGGGCGAGCATGACGAAGCCGAGCGAGAGATCGTCGAACCGGGTGTCCCTGCCCGCCTGGTAGTACCACTCCGAGCCGGCGAAGCGCCACCCGTACCAGGCGGCGGCCGGCTCGCCGTCGACTTCCGCGATCCAGAGCCGCAGCCATCCGCGGCGCTCGGCGGCGGCGGCGAACTCGCGCTGGAACTCGCCGCTGGCGCCCTCGAAGACGCCGGTCGTCTGCCCGCCCCAGCGCCGGCCATGGAGGCCGACGAGGGTCTCGAAGTCCGACCGGGCCCGCTCGGCACCGCTGGAGAGCCGGAAGGTGAGCCCGTGCTCCTCGACCAGCTTGCGCTCGCGGCGGCGCACCTGCTGGCGAAAGTTACGGCTGCGCGCGGCGAGCAGCCCGTCCCAGGTCTCGCCGGCGAGCGGCAGCACCGGGTCGACGTGGGTGGCTAGCGGCCGGCCTCCGAGCGCCGCGTCCCAACCGCTGCCGCCGGGCAGCCGCTCGGCCAGCAGGACCTGACAGCGATCGCGGCCGGGCCCGACCGCGGCCCGCATCGCTTCGCCGGCCCTGGCCCGCCCCTCCGGCGCGCAGACCGGCCCGCGAAGGTCGCCCGGGCCGATGAAGCGGGCGATCCGTGCGGTGCCGATGCGCCGCGCGACGTACATGGGCAGCACGGCGGCGAGGCGTCCGTCCTCGTCTCTGCAGGCAAAGCTGTAGAGGTCGCCGCGGCCCAGGTGCCGCCAGGCGCCCTCGTTCCACTCCCAGGTCGCGAACGGGTGGTCGGCCCGCTCGGCGAGTGCCTTCCACTCGTCCTCGAGGTCGTCGAGCCGCGAGATCCGCTCGGCCGCCGGGGCCGCGCTCACGGGGTGCGCGGGCGGTCAGGCGCGCGCAGAGGAATCCGCTGCAGGGCCCGCAGCCGGGCGACCACTCGGTCGGCCCGGTCGCTGAAGCTGCGCAGGCTGGGGTCCTCGGGGGGAGTCCTCGGGAGCGCCGGGCGGCGGCGCGCCTCCAGCATCGTGTTGCTGGCCCGCTCGGCGAGCTCGGCCGAACGCCGGGCGTGCTCGGCGGCGCGCATCGCCTGCTCGACCGCGTCGCGAGCCCGGCCCGCCGCTTCGACCGCGGCCTCGGCCGCGGTGTCGCCGGCCGAGCGCACGGCCTCCTCCGAGGCGCGCGCGACGCGCAGGGCCTCGTCGATCCGCTCGACCAGCTCGCCGAGCAGCGGCGGAGCGTCCTCGTCGGCGATCAGCCAGTCCTTGGTCGTGTCGCGCTCGCCACCCTCCATCCGGCCGAGAGTACGGTGGCGGGAGGCGGCAAAAGCGATGGACCAAATAGATTTCCTCCCCGCAAATAGACGAGAACTAGGAGAGCCTTGAGAAACCCCAGAGACTTCTTCCAGCCGCTGGCGATCGGCGCGCCGGAGCCGCTTCACGAGATTCCCGTCAAGCCTTCGCGGATGATCCACTTCCTCGATTTCTCGAACGAGAAGATGGTCGAAAAGGCAGCGGGCATCGCCCAGAAGACCGACATCCTGCTCGGCAACCTCGAGGACGCGATCCCGGTCGACCGCAAGGAGGCGGCGCGCCAAGGTCTGATCAAGGCCGCCAAGGAGTCCGATTTCGGCCAGACCGCGCTCTGGACCCGGGTCAACTCGCTGGAGAGCCCGTGGGTGCTCGACGACCTCACCACGCTCGTCACCGAGATCGGCGACCAGCTCGAGGTGGTCATGGTGCCCAAGGTCGAGGGCGCCTGGGACATCCACTACGTCGACCGCCTGCTCGCCCAGCTCGAGGGCAAGGCGAAGCTGGAGCGGCCGATCCTGATCCACGCGATCCTCGAGACCGCGCAGGGCGTCGTCAACCTCGAGGAGATCGCCGCCGCCAGCCCGCGCATGCAGGGGATGAGTTTCGGCCCCGCCGATCTCGCCGCCTCGCGGCGGATGAAGACGACCCGCGTCGGCGGTGGCCATCCCGGCTACCGCGTGATGGAGGACCCGGCGGACCCGGAGAACCCCGAGGCCGACCGCGTCAGCGCCCAGCAGGACCTCTGGCACTACTCGATCGCCCGCATGGTCGACGCCTGCGCCTCGACCGGGATCCTGCCCTTCTACGGCCCCTTCGGCGACATCAAGGACACGGCCGGCTGCGAGACGCAGTTCCGCGCCGCCTTCCTGATGGGCTGCGTCGGCGCCTGGTCGCTGCACCCGGTCCAGATCGACATCGCCAAGAAGGTCTTCAGCCCGCCGCCCGACGAGGTCAAGTTCGCCCGCAAAGTCCTCGAGGCGATCCCCGACGGCCGCGGCGTCCACATGATCGACGGCAAGATGCAGGACGACGCCACCTGGAAGCAGTGCAAGGTGATGGTTGAGCTGGCCGAAATGCTGGCCGAGAAGGATCCGGAGCTGGCCGAGTCGTACGGGCTGTAGAGGCTCGGCGCGAGGAGCCGTCACGGCCCCGTCCTGCCGGCCGAGCATTCAGGTCGAGGATCTCGATGACTACCGGGCCAAGCTGACGCCGCGCCGGCTTCGCTCGAGGGCCAGCTCCAACTCGCGATCGAGCAGTTCCTGGGCGCCGATCTGGGCGGGGATCGGGCGCAGCGTGTGATCGTCGCCCGGCAGCTCGGTCACCTCGATGTTGGGCCAGCGCTCGATCTGCGCCAGGGTGCCGTCGGCCTCGAGGTCCTCGAACAGCGGCTCTCCGGTCGAGAACGCCATGACGACGACCGTTCCGGCGTCCTTGAGGCGATCGAGGGCGGCCTCCAGGCTCGACTCCACCGGCTGCCGCCTCGCCAGACGCCCGGCGAGCTGCGCGACCGAGTGCCCCAGTCTGCCCAGCAGCGCGCGGGCGAGGATGACCAGCTTCTCGAAGCCGACTTCGCCGCGCAGCAGCTCCTTCCATTTGCGCGGGTCCGAAGCGTGGGTGAGCTTGCCCGCCTCGCGCTGCTGGTCGATCGTCTCCGTGTCCCACTCCAGAGCGCCCGAGTTCAGCAGCAGCAGCGTGTGGACGCGAGGGCCGCTGAGCGCCTCGCGAAAAGCCCAGTACCCCCCGCTGCAGAGGCCGACCAGCAGGAATCTGTCGCCGAGACCTTGCTCCTGCAGGCGATCGATGACGACCGCGAGCTGCTGCTCGAACTTCGGCTGGTAGAACCGGCCGGCGGTGCCGTCGGACTCGCCGATCCCCTCGAGGTCCAACCGCAGCGACCTGACCCCGCGCGCTGCCCAACGACGGGCCGTCTCGGCCCAGAGCCTGTTCGGGCCGATGTTGCGGACCGCGCCCGCGTTGAGGAAGAGGGCACAGAACGGAGCGTCGTTCTCCCCCTCCTCGTCAGGCTCGGAGAGGATTCCGTAGGCGCGGCCGAACTGCTGCGGCACCGAGATCGCCGACTCACGAACGGCCTGCCCGCCGACGTCGAGGACGAGCTCGTCGAGCTCGGCGACGACCGTCCCGTCTCCGCTGACGGTGGACGTCATCCCGTCAGGAGTAACGGCGCCGACGGCTGCATGGCCCTCGGCAAGCCAGGCGTCGACTCGCTCGCCGACGGCCGCCGGCAGCTCGGTTCGCTCCGCGTGGGAGACCAGCGTTCCCCAGCCGTCGCCGGGAGCCACCGTGACCGCGGCGCCGGCGTCCTCGAAGCTGCCGCGGAGGCCCTCGTCGACGCCGATGCCGTCGCGCTCGAGCAGCAGCGCCCGGCCCGGGGCGTCGCCCGCGCGCACCTCGGGCCTCAGCGACTTGAGCGACTCGATCGTCTCGCGGCTGAGGACGAAGCCGCCCGCCTCGAGCCAGCCGTCCGGCAGCGCCGGCTCGCCGTCCTGGTCGGCGCCGTTCCAGGTCTGCATCCGCGAAAAGGCTTCCATTTCGCGCACGAAGGCTCGGCCGGAAACCGGCGCCCCCCAAAGGATCAGGTCCTCGAAGCGAGCGCCGCGCGCCAGCGCCTCCTGCGCCAGCAGGCCGCCTAGGCCGAGGCCGAGCACGGCGAGACGCAGCCCGCTGACCGCCCGCAGCCATTCCGCCGCCCCGTCGATCGCGCCGACCCAGGCGTCGACGCGACCGGGGTCGCCGGGCGAGCCGGCGCTGTTGCCCGTCGCCGGGAGCCCGAAGCGGAGCGTCGGGTGACCGGCCGCCGCCAGCTGCCGGGCCCAGTCCCGCCTGCCCCGGTAGGACGCGACCTCGTCCCAGCCCCAGGGCGGGCAGATGAGGACCGCCGTCTCCTTCGCGCCGGCCTTTTCGACCGGGTGGTAGATGGCCTCGACCGGCTCGGGCGAGAGATCCAGGTAGATGGGTCGTGTCAGTGCCATTGGCGTGCTACTCCGCTGGAATGGTGACGGGGCCGCGCAAATTCAGGGCCGAAACCGCAATTTGGGGACTTTTCTCCTCCCGCCCGTCCGGGCGGAGCACGATCGTCCGACTCGCGCCCGGCTCGACGGAGACGCAGTCGTCATCGGGAAGGAAGCCGTGAGCGTGGACCCGGAGGCCGGAGATGAAGCGGCGGCAGGAGACCGTGAGCGCCCGCTTCCCGTCCGATCGCGGCTGAACCGCTGCCCGCAGGCCCAGCTCCTCCGCCGTCTCGGCGTCCGGCCTGCCGGCCGGGAGGTGGACCGACTGGGAGATCGTCTCCATCCCGTCGTCGCCGTCGCGCTCGAGGCTGGCGACGATCAGGGTCTGCGCCGGCGGACCGAACCGGTAGGCCCAGGCGGCGTCGACGAAGCGGCCGAGGACGGCCTCGACCTCGGTGCTGTGTGCCTCGTGGGGTCCGAGCTCGACCGGCTCCCGCACCTCCTCCACTCGCTGCTCGAAATTCGCGTAAAGGGCGATGCGCAGGTGGGCCGCCAGCGGGTCCGGACCGTCATTGGCGACGTGGAGGCCGACTCCGCTGAGGCCCTCGTCGGTCATCCAGACGGCCGCCGGCGCAAGGGCGCGGCGCAGGTGGTGATAGGCCGGCTTGGGGCGGCCGGCGCTGTCGACGACCCCCCACCCGGCGCCGGGCTCGAGGTCCCGCAGCCAGAGGATCAGGCCGCCGCCACAGGGCGAGCCGGGGCGGCGCCACTCGCCGAGCACGGCCGCCATCAGCTCCCCGGACACCGCCCTGGAGAGCTCCAGGTAGCGCTCGGGGTCGGAGTCGCGCAGCCCAGCCGGGTCGACGTCGAACAGCAGGCCCAGGTAGTGGTCGCGGACGTCCGCGAAGTCCCAATCGGCGCCGGAATCCCGCGGCACGCCGACCTCAGGAGCGAGGTCCTCCACCCCGACGTTCGAGATCGCCAGGCACTCCGATGCGAAGCGCACGCCCGCTCGCCGGGCATCGTCGAGCGGGCGCCTGTAGCCGCCGACCCCGAAGTAGTTGGCGACCCCGTGGTCGAAGCGGAATGGCAGGTCCCCGCCGAAGGGCGCCGAGGGGACATAGACGGCATCGAGAGAGGCCTCGGTGGCGATCTCCGGCAACAGGGTCCCGAACAGCTCGCCGCGCCCGATCGACGGGTCGAGCCCGAACATCGCCACCTGCTGCTCGACTTCGCTGTTGCCGCAGAGGACGGCGAGGCTCGGCCTCGCGGCAAGCGCACCGACCACCTCGCGCGCCTCGCGCTCGACGCTGAGCCGGAAGCCCTCGGCGGCGAGCGGGTAGTCGAAGTTGGCGAACATGAAGTCCTGCCAGACCAGGATCCCGAGCTCGTCGCAGAGGTCGTGGAAGGCGGGACTCTCGTAGACGCTCGTCCCTGGAATCCGGAGCATGTTCATGCCCGCGTCGCGTGCCGCCTCGAGCGCCTCCCGCAGCGCCTCTGGGGAGGGCGACAGCCCGACCGGGTCGACCGGGGTCCAGACCGCGCCCCGGGCGAAGACGCGGACGCCGTTGACGTGGAGGTCGAGGCCGTCCCGCTCGAGGTCGTGATCGGCACCGGGCCCGGGCGCGAGCGAGCGAAAGCCGACGCGGCCGGCGTCCACCGAGACCGACGCCGGTCCGAGCGCGAGCTCGACCCGGACCTCGTGAAGGACCGGCTCGCCGTGCGTGTGCGGCCACCAGCGGGCGACGCCCGGGACCCGCAGGTCGCCGCTCGCCTCCACGCCCTCCTCGGAGGAGGTGACCTCGAGCTCGGCCCGGTGCTCCCCGGACGGCCCCGAGAGCACCGCGACCACGGCATCGAGAGCGGCGCCGGAGGGGGCGCTCAGGGCCACGCGCACCGCCAGGACGCCGTCCTCGCCGTCCAGGCGCGGGCGCAGGTCGAGGCGGTCGGCGGCGAGGCCGCCGCCGCGCCGCCGCAGCCTCACCGGCCGCCAGGGCCCGACCGCGGCGGGGCCGGCCGCGATGCCCGGCGCCCGGCCGAGCAGCATCGTGCGGAAGAAGCGCAGGTTCCCCTCGACCAGCCGGGTCCGCCAGCGCGCCCGCGGCTTGCGGCGCTCGGCCAGCAGGGGGCCGAGGGCGCGGCAGCGGATCGCCAGCCGGTTGCCTCCGTCCTCGAGGAGGGCGCCGACGTCGACCGCGTGCGAGTGGAACATCGAGTCGCTCTCGAGCACCAGGCGGTCGTTCAGGAACACCTCGGAGACGGTCGCCAGCCCGTCGAGGAGGAGTGTTGCCTCCTCCCCCGCGTCTGCCGGCGCCGCGTCGAACTCGGTCCGAAACCACCAGTCCTCGGCGTCGAGGTCGCTTGCCTCGCCGGGACCCCAGCGGCCGGCGTCCCGCAGCGCCGAGGCCGCCGTGCCGGGAACCGTCGCGGGCATCCACTCGAGCCCCGCCGCGGAGGACGGGTCCAGGTGGGAGTCAGGGGCGCAGGAAGCGGCCTCCCAGCCCGCCGAGAGCTCAACCGTCGCCGACATGGCCCAACTCCCCGAAGCAGTCCTCCCAGGCGCGGGCGAGATCGCCGATCGCCGGCGCCGGGTCGAACTCACGGCGGCGGGCCAGCTTGAAGGAGAGCGCCTTGCAGCCGTCGACGATGCGGCCCATCGCGGCGACGGCCCCGGCGCCATCCTCCGCGAGCAGCCACTCGATGTGGGAGGCGGCCGCCTCGAAGGCGGAGCCGGCCATGCGGACGGTGGCGAAGGCATAGTCGTGGTAGGCCTGCGCGTCGCCCTCGAGCAGGCGAGGAAGGTGGCTCTCGAGCTGGCCGCCGAAGCGCTCGAAGGGGTTCGTCTCGGGTCGCCTGTCGAGGTGCTCGACGAGCAGGCGACCGGCCTCCTCACGCAGGCGCTCGCCCTCCAGGCGCAGGCCCGCGTCGAGCATGACGATCTCGGTGTAGGGAGGAAGAACGTCGCCCGGAAGCCCGGGGCCGAGGCGGAAGGCGCCGCGGTAGTCCTCACCCTCGAGCTCGAAATATCCGGCGCCGTGGAAATAGCGCAGGCGCTCGGCCTCGCGGTCGATCGACTCGGGGACGATCGAGCTCTTCACATGCGAGGCGCGGTAGCTGGTCCCCTCGGTGTCCGGCAGGTACCAGGAGTCGAGCTCGACGGTGATCGTCCGCCCGGCCCCGATCTGCTCCACGATCTGGTCCGGCAGGGGGCGGTAGGGCTGCATCTCGTGGATGTCGATGCCGTACAGCCGTTCGACGTCCTCGGCCCGGGGCTTGAAGAAGGTCCACTGGTCGCCCTCGAAGTCGATCTCCAGGGCACAGCCCATCATCGCCAGCGGCTCGTCCCCGCGAGCGTGGACCAGCTCGATGAGGATGTCCGTGTAGCAGTTGGTTTCCGGATAGTCCCGGTCGACCCCGTGCAGAGAGTGCTGCTCGTATGAGCCCGGGTCGAGGCCGAAGAGGCTGACCAGGCCGGTACCGGTCGGGCTCACAGGCCCAGCTCCCGTGTGACGCCGGTGGGCCAGTCATCGAGGTCGAGGCCGTGCTCGTGGAGCAGGGCGAGCACGATCCGCTCCAGCCCGAAGCCGAGGCACGCAGTGTGCGCGGGTCCGCCCCCCTCCTCCATGGCGATTCCGTAGGTCGATGCGAAGTGATCCTGGTGGTAGTTGAAGGAGGCGACGGCGGTCGGCTCGGGGCCGGCGATCTGGGCGAGGACCTCGAACTTCAGCTCCTGGGAGCGCTGGCTGCGCGCCAACAGCCGCCCGCTGCGGCCGAAGAAGGGGTCGTTGGCGACGTCGAAGCGCGCCTGTAGGCCGACCGAGCGCAGCAGCTCGATCGAGCGGTCGCGCCATTCGTCGCGCCAGGCCGAGACCGTCTCCGGCTCACCGACGCGGACGATCTCGCGCTGGTGGAACATCTGCAGCCGCGCCGGGTCGCCCGAGGGCTCGTTCCGGAAGACGTAGGACCCGCCGGCGTCGACGGTGACCCCGCCCGCCGCGAGCGGGCCGCGGGCGGCGACCGCCGGGTAGACCGGGTAGCAGGCGGCGGGCGTCAGCACCAGGTCGGTGGGGGCCTGGAACTCGCTCCAGTCCTCGTGCCGGGCCGCCCGCTCCTCCTGCGCGGCCGCCTCCTCCTCGCCGCCCTCGAAGGCGAATACCGAGCCCGCCAGGTGGGGAAACGACTTCAGGTATCCGATCTCCTCGATCTGGCGACGCGGCAGGACCGGCGGGAAGGCGAGGCGCTCGGGCCGGTCGGCCGCGGCCGCCGCGGTGATCAGGCCGTCGAAGCCGGCCCGCACCCGCTCGAAGTTCTCGCTGCGCCCATAGACCCCGGGCACCCCGCTGTCGATCAGGAGCCCTGCCGCGAGGAGGGCGGCGAGGAACTCGTCCTGCTCCGGCGTGCCGGGGCGGAACTCGGCCATGGCTAGACGTCCTTGGCGATCAGCAGCAGGCTGGCGTCGGTCTTGTGAATCCTCTCGTTGGCCACCATCAGGCAGGCCGACATCGTGTCGCGCAGGTGACGCCCGACGCTGAAGGGCGTGTCGTTCTTGTAGCCGACGATCCCGCAGACCCCCATTGCGCCCTGGCAGACCCGGGGCGCCTGCTCGGAGGCGGCGATCTTGAGGTTGTTGAAGCGGAGGATCGTCGCCATCTCCGAGAGGCGGGAGCGGTCCGCATCGTCGACGTCGCAGTACTCGCGCAGGGCCAGGGAGACCTCGGCCCTCAGCGGCGAGAGCTGGCTCATCAGCTCGGAGAGGCGGGTCGCCGCGGGCAGCGGCTCCCCCGGCTTTTTCTTGGCGGCAGCGCGGACGAAGGCCCGCGCGCGGTCGAAGGCGTCGGTGGCGATGCCGAGCCAGACATGCGACCAGAGGATGTGGGAGATCGGGGTCATCGACTCGCAGGAGATCGTCGAGAAGGGCGTCGCCAGGACCTGCTCGACCCCGATGCGACCGGAGACGACGAAGCCGGGGGAGCAGGTGCCGCGCATCCCGAGCGGGTCCCACGTCCCCTGCGGTGCCAGCTCGACCTGGTCGCGACGGGCGAGGGCCAGAACCTGATCGCCGGGCTCGGCGTCCGGGCCGCGACGAAGGGTCGCGAGGAAGGCATCGGCGTGGGCGCCGTAGGAGACGGTAGGGGCCTGCTTCTCGAAGGTCGCGATCCCGTCCTCGGGCTCGGAGACGGCGGCGACGGACTTGCCCATGTCGCCCCCGGTCCCCACCTCGGAGGTGATCGATGCGATCAGCCGCTGCTCCGAGACGACCTCCCGCAGGTAGTCCTCGAACCACGGCGAGCCCTCCGGATGGCGGGCGATGCTGGCGACCTGGATCTGATGCATGGCGAAGACCATCGCTGTAGCCCCGCAGTGCCGGCCCAGCTCGAAGCAGGCCTCGGCGACCGTTTGAAAGGGGGCGCCACCACCGCCGAGCTCGGCTGGGACGAGGGCCGAGAGAGCGCCCTCCTCGCGGAGGGCGGCGATTGCCTCGACCGGGAAGCGCGCCTCGCGATCGACGGCGTCGGCGTTGGGCGCCGCGACCTCGGCGGCGATCCTGCGCACCGTGACAAGCAGATCCTGTTCCTGCCCCGCCACGGCCACGGTCATACCGCCGTCTCTCTCTGGACCTCCTCGATCGCGGCGGCGATCGAGGAAACGCTTTCGAAGACGCTGCGCTTCAGCATCGAGTCGAGGAACTCGATGTCGAATGAGTCCTCCAGCGCGATCATCACGTTGACGCTCGCGTGCGAGGTCATTCCGGCCTCGAAAAGGTTGGCGTCGTCGCCGATCGTGTCGACGTCGACGGGCAGCTTCCCGTGCTCGCGAATCACCTGTCTCACCTGCTCGGTCATGCTCGGCTCACATCGGCACAGGCGGCGTTTCCTTTAGCCGCGCGCCGGAGCGCTCAGGGAGAACATTACGCAAAAAATCTTGCCGAAACTCAGCTTGTCACGACAGCGGCGGCGGCGAAACCGTCCTCGTGCGTGAGGCTGACCGCCAGCTCGGTGACTCCGGCCTCTTCGGCGAGCGCCGCGGCGCGGCCCGAGAGCTCGATTCGGACCTCGCCCGTCGGCCCCTTGAGGACCTCGATCCCGGTCTGCCTGATTTCCTCTCCGCTGCCCGGCAGTGCCTTGATCGCCGCCTCCTTGGCGGCGAACCGCGCCGCCAGCCTGTCGGCCACGATCTCGCCCGAGGAATCGCGGCACTGGTCGACCTCGCGGTCGGTGTAAACGCGCTCCAGATAGCGCGCGGCGTGCGGGCCGGCGAGCGACTCCGACACGGACTCGACGGCGACCAGATCGATGCCGACGCCGATCGCCATCGGCCCTTCCTCAGTCGCTGAGGCGCTTTTCGAGCGCGGTGAGCTGGTCCTTGAGCTCGTTCGGCAGCTTGTCGCCGAACTTGGCGAGATGCTGCTGGACCTGCGGCAGCTGCTCCTTGAACGTCTCGGTGTCGACCGTCAGCAGCTCGCTCATCGCCTCATCGGAGATGTTGAGGCCGTCGGTGTTGATCGATCCCTCGGAGGGCAGCAGCCCGATCGGGGTCTCGACCGCGTCGGCCGTTCCCTCGCAGCGACGGAAGACCCACTCGAGCACTCGGCTGTTCTCGCCGAAGCCGGGCCAGAGGAACTTGCCGTCGGCGTCTTTGCGGAACCAGTTGACGTAGAACACCCGCGGCAGCTGGGCCCCCTCGCGCCGGCCGGCCTCGAGCCAGTGGGCGAAGTAGTCGGCCATGTTGTAGCCGCAGAAGGGCAGCATTGCCATCGGGTCGAAGCGCAGCTCGCCGACGGCACCTGCGGCGGCGGCGGTCGTCTCCGAGGACATCGTCGCCCCCATGAAGACCGCGTGCTCCCAGTCGAAGGCTTCCTGGACCAGCGGCAGCACCGTCGCGCGGCGGCCGCCGAAGAGGAAGGCGTCGATCGGGACACCGGCGGGGTCCTCCCACTCGGGTGCGATCACCGGGCACTGGGAAGCCGGCGTCGTGAAGCGGGCGTTCGGGTGGGCGGCCGGTTTCTCGGACTCCGGCGTCCAGTCGTCGCCGTGCCAGTCGATGACGTGATCCGGCGGTTCGCCGGTCATGCCCTCCCACCAGATGTCGCCGTCGTCGGTCTTGGCGCAGTTGGTGAAGATCGAGTTGCTTTCGATCGTGTCCATCGCGTTGGGGTTGGTCTTGTAGCTCGTGTTCGGCGCGACCCCGAAGAAGCCGGCCTCGGGATTGACCGCGTACAGGCGGCCGTCCTCGCCGAACTTCATCCAGGCGATGTCATCGCCGATCGTCTCGACCTTCCAATCCGGCAGGGTCGGGATCAGCATCGCCAGGTTGGTCTTCCCGCAGGCCGACGGGAAGGCGCCGGTCACGTACTTGACGTTGCCCTCGGGCGAGGTCAGTTTGAGGATCAGCATGTGCTCGGCGAGCCAGCCCTCGTCGCGGGCCATCGCCGAGGCGATCCGCAGCGCGAAGCACTTCTTGCCGAGCAGGGCGTTGCCGCCGTAGCCCGATCCGAACGACCAGATCTCGCGAGTCTCCGGGTAATGGACGATGTACTTGTTGTCGGCGTTGCAGGGCCATGAGACGTCTTCCTGGCCCTCGGCCAGCGGCATGCCGACCGAGTGCACGCAGGGGACGAAATCGCCGTCGGCGCCAAGGACCTCGAGCGCGCCGGCGCCCATCCGGGTCATGATCCGCATCGATACCGCGACGTAGGGAGAGTCGGTGAGCTGGACGCCGATGTGTGCGATCGGCGAGCCGAGCGGGCCCATCGAGAAGGGCACCACGTACATCGTGCGCCCCTTCATGCAGCCCTTGAAGAGGCCGCCGAGCATCTCGCGCATCTCCGCCGGGTCGCGCCAGTTGTTGGTCGGGCCGGCCCCATCCTCGGTCGCCGAGCAGATGAAGGTTCGGTCCTCGACCCGGGCCACGTCGGCGGGGTCGGAGAGCGCCAGGTAGGAGTTCGGGCGCTTCGCGTCGGAGAGGCGCTCAAAGGTCCCGGCGTCGATCAGCGTCTGCGCCAGAGCGTCGTACTCCTCCCCGGAGCCGTCGCACCAATGGATGGCGTCGGGCTGGGTCAGGTCTGCGATCTCGCCAACCCAGTCGAGGAGCTTTTCGTTCGTGGTCGGCGCTGTCGCCGTGGAGATTTGGGGGGTCATTGGCGGGAGATTACTTGTTGGAAACGAGGGGAACGTCTGATCGTATTTGGGCAACGCCCGGACGATCCGAGTTTTTCCTCGTCATTCCGAGGTTCCACCTTTTTTCGCCGGTTCCAGCGACAGGAGACTGAGATCGGCGTCCTCATCGCGGATCTTCAGCGTCGCGATCTGGCTCTGGCCGCCCTTTTCGACGACGGTGCAGGTGAACGTCGCCCCGGCCTTGACGTCGACGTCGGAGGGGCAGTCAACCGACTTGATCTTCAGCCCTTCCTGCTTTTCCAGCGTCGCCTTGATCGTGTCCTCCGTCTTGGTGCTGTCAACCACCGTCCCCCCGCAACCAGGGAGCCCGACGGAGAAAAGCGCAAACGCGACGACACACATCACCAAGGTCTTCATGTCGCCGGAAACCCTATCCACCGAGCGAGACCTCGGGCGGGTGGCGCGGTCCCAGGGGCCGAGAACGTAAACATCGCCCGCAGGCCCCTGGCCCGGTGACAGGACCCGCCCGCCTCGCCGCCCGTTGGATAGGGTTCCCCGCCGCTATGCGCTTCTACGAGTACGAGGCACGCAAGATCGTCGAGCTGGCGGGGATTCCCGTCACCAAGTACGGCTTCTGCAAAACCGCCGATGAGGCACGCAAGGCCGCCGAGGAGATCGGCGGCCCGGTCGTGATCAAGTCGCAGGTGCTCAGCGGCGGGCGGATGAAGGCGGGCGGCGTCAAATTCGCCGACACGCCCGATCAGGCCGCCGCCCACGCCGCGGACATCCTCGAGCTCGAAATCAACGGCCATATGCCGCGCGGCGTCCTCGTCGACCCCAAAGCCGAGGTCAAGCAGGAGTACTACGCAAGCGTCGTCTGGGACGGGACCGCGAAGAAACCCCTGATGCTGTTCAGCGACATGGGCGGCATCGACATCGAGGAGGTCGCCGAGACCCACCCCGACCACGTCGGCCGCGGCCACGTCACCAACCTGATGCCGATCCCCGACTTCGAGGCCAAGCAGACGATCGCCGCCACCGGGGTGACCGGCTCCCAGCTCAACCGCGCAACGCCGATCCTGGCCAAGCTCGCCCGCCTCTTCCGCGACAACGACATGACGCTGGCCGAGATCAACCCGCTGGCCGAGCTGACCGACGGCAGCTTCGTCGCCCTCGACGCCCATATGGAGATGGAGGCCGAGGCGGTCGGCCGCCAGAAGAAGCTGCTTCGCGGCGAGCTCGAGATCGCCGAGGACGACACCCGCGAGACCTACGAGCCCTCCGACTTCGAGCGCCACGTCGCCGCGATCGACGCCGCCGACCATCGCGGCGTGATCCAGGGCAAGGACCACGGGTTCACCGGCAATCTCGGCCTGGTGATCGGCGCCGGCGGCGGCTCGTTGACGCTCACCGACGCGGTTCGCAGCCAGGATGGCAAGCCCGCCAACTACTCCGAGATCGGCGGCAACCCGTCGGTCGCCAAGGCCTGCGGCCTGGCCAAGGAGGTCCTCGAAAAGGACGGTGTCGAGAAGATCGCGGTGATGATGTCGATCGTCTCCAACACCCGGGTCGACATCGTCGCCCGCGGCGTGATCAAGGCCTGCCTCGAGCTCGGCAAGGACCCGGGCGAGACGATCGCGATCTTCCGCATCCCCGGCGCCTGGGAGGAGGAGGGCTTCAAGATCCTCGACAAATACGGAGTCGAGTCCTGCGACCGCTCCGTCTCCCTCTGGGAGGCGGCCGGCCGTGCTGTCGCAAAGGTCCAGGGTGAGGCGCCGGCATGAGCATCCTGCTCGACAAGGACACGACCTTCATCGTCCAGGGCATCACCGGGCGCGAGGCGGTCAACCTGACCAAGGAGTGCCTCGACTACGGCGCCAAGGTCGTCGGCGGCGTCACCCCCGGCCGCAAGGGCCGCGAGGTGCACGGGGTGCCCGTCTTCGACACCGTCTCCCAGGCCGTCGAGAACTACGGCAGCCCGATCGATGGCTCCGTTGTCACCGTCCCCCCCGCCTTCACCAAGGACGCAGTCTTCGAGGCGATCCTCAACGGGATCAAGCTGATCGTGATCGTCACCGAGCGGATCCCGCGCGGCGACGTCGCCCAGATGGTCGAGCTCGCCAACATGCGCGGTGCCCGCATCATCGGCCCCAACTGCCTCGGCCTGATCGTCCCCGGCGTCTGCAAGATGGGCGGCATCGGCGGCCCCGCCAAAGACGCCGCCAAGGCCTATGCCCCCGGCCCGGTCGGCGTGATGAGCCGCTCCGGCGGGATGACCACGGAGATCTCCTCCTCGCTGACCCAGGCGGGCCTCGGCGTCTCCACCGCCGTCTCGATCGGCGGCGACGCGATCATCGGCTCGACCTACGCGGAGCTGATGCCCTACTTCGAGGCCGACGAGGAGACCCAGGCGATCGTCATCTACACCGAGCCCGGCGGCCGCATGGAGGCCCAGCTCTCCGAATGGGTCAAGGACAACGACAGCCGCCTGCCGATCATCGCCTTCATGGCGGGCAAGTTCATGGACGACGAGGAGATGAAGGGCATGAGCTTCGGACACGCGGGGACGATCGTCGAGGGCAAAGAGGACACGGCGACGGAGAAGATCGCCCGCCTCGAAGCAGCCGGGATCCGGGTCGTCGAGCGAATCGACGAGATCCCCGGCGCGGTCAAGGAGAAGCTCGGGGTGAGCGCCTGATGGCCGAGGCCGCGAACAGCGTCTTCATCGAGGTCGAGGTCGACGAGCCGGCGAGGAGCGATGCCGAGCTCGCCAAGAAGCTCGAAGAAGTCTGCCCCGTCGACATCTTCGAGGCAACGGGTTCCGGCGTCGAGATCGTCGAGGCCAACCTCGACGAGTGCGTCCTCTGCCGCCTCTGCATCGAAGCCGCGCCGGCCGGCGTCGTGCACGTCAAGAAGCTCTACGACGGCACCGAGCTGACCTAACCCGCCGCGCGGCGGGAGTGATTTCGGTCACATTACTCGCATATAAATTTATATCCGGGTAACTTACGGGGAGATGGCCTCCGTCGCCCCCCGCCGCACCCGCCTCTCCCGCTCCGACCGCATGGAGCAGACGCTGACCGCTGCGCGCACGCTCTTCGCCGAGAAGGGCTACGCGGCGGTCACGATGGACGAGGTGGCTGGCGAGGTCGGGGTGACCAAGCCGCTCCTCTACAACTACTTCGGCAACAAGGAGCGCCTCTACATCGCCTGCATGGAACGGGCGGGAGACGCGCTCTCGGCAACGATCGGCGCCGCGGTCTCCTCGACCTCGAGCCCCGGCGACGCGCTGCGGGCCGGCGTCCAGGCCTTCTTCGCCTTCCTCGATTCCGACCGCGCCGCCTGGGCGGTCCTCTTCGACGAGACCCTCCCCAACGGCGGCGACGTCGCCGAGAGCATCGCCGGCTACCGCCGCCAGATCCTCGACCTCGTCTCGATCGCGATGCTCGAGCAGATCCCGACCCGCGGCAAGCGTGCCCAGATCGAGGTCGAAGCCCTCTCCGAGGCGCTGCTCGGCGCCGCCGAGGCGCTCGCCCGCTGGTGGCTGCGCACCGAGGCGGTCTCCGCCCCCGAAGCCGCCGAGCTGCTGATCTCGACCATCGAGCCCGGCCTGCGCCAGCGCACCGTCCCCGCTTCCAAGCCCAAATCGAAAGGTGATCGAAGGTGATCGACAGCCCCAACCGCGTCGCGATAATCGGCGGAAACCGGATCCCGTTCGCGCGGTCCGACAGCGCCTACGCCCACGCGACCAACCAGGACATGCTCACCGCCGCGCTCGACGGCCTGATCGACCGCTTCAGCCTCGACGGCGAGCGGCTCGGCGAGGTCGCCGGCGGCGCCGTTCTCAAGCACTCACGCGACCGCGACCTGACCAGGGAGAGCGTGCTCGGCACGCGGCTCGCCGCCGAGACCCCGGCCTATGACGTCCAGCAGGCCTGCGGCACCGGCCTGGAGACGACGATCCTGGTCGCCAACAAGATCGCCCTCGGCCAGATCGACGTCGGCATCGCCTGCGGGGTCGACACCACCTCCGACGCGCCGATCGCCCTCAACGAGGGGCTCCGCGAGACCCTGCTGGAAGCGAACCGGCAGCGCTCGACGACCGGCAAGCTGCGCGCCCTGACCGGGATCCGCCCCGGGCACGTCGTCCCCGCCATCCCCCGCAACGAGGAGCCGCGGACCGGCATGTCGATGGGCGAGCACTGCGCGATCATGGCCGAGGAATGGCAGATCGGCCGCGCCGAGCAGGACGAGCTCACGGTCGCCAGCCACCGCAACCTCGCCGCCGCCTATGACCGCGGCTTCCTCGATGACCTGCTCACCCCCTATCTCGGCCAGGAGCGCGACCAGAACCTGCGCCCGGACTCAGACCCGGAGAAGCTGGCCAAGCTGAAGCCGGTGTTCGGCGGCGAGAACGGCACGATGACCGCCGCCAACTCGACCCCGCTGAGCGACGGCGCCAGCGCCGTGCTGCTCGCCGGCGAGGCCTGGGCGAAAGAGAAGGGCCTGCCGGTCCTCGCCTACCTGACCGAGGCCCAGACCGCCGCCGTCGACCACGTGCACAAGCGCGAAGGGCTGCTGATGGCGCCGGCCTACGCGATGCCGCGGATGCTCGACCGGGCCGGAGTCGGCATCGGCGACTTCGACTACTACGAGATCCACGAGGCCTTCGCGGCCCAGGTGCTCTGCACGCTGAAGGCCTGGGAGGACCCGGCATTCAGCAAGGACAAGCTCGGCCTCGACGGACCCTTCGGCTCGATCGACAGGGCGAAGATGAACGTCAACGGCGGCAGCCTCGCCGCCGGCCACCCGTTCGCGGCCACCGGCGGCAGGATCGTCGCCGGCCTCGCCAAGCAGCTCCACCAGGACGGCAAGGGCCTCGGAGTGATCAGCATCTGCGCCGCCGGCGGCCAGGGCGTCGTCGCGGTGCTGGAAGGCCCAGGAGGAAGCAAATGAGTGATCGATACGCACAGCTGGTCAATTCGCCGGGGATCTCGCAGATCGCGAGCCAGTTCGGCCTGCCGCGGCCGGTCGAGCTCGAGCGCCGCGCCGGCGCCGGGACCGGGTTCCGGGGCAAAGTCCTCAGCGGCGCCGCGCCGGGCGGCCGCCTGGAGCGGCCGCTGAAGGCCCTGCTCGACTCGATCAAGGTCGAACGAGCGGGCGCCGAGGGCAAGGCGAAGGCACTGGTCTTCGACGCCTCGGGCATCTCCGACTCGACCGAGCTGGTCGAGCTGCAGCGCTTCTTCTACCCCGGCGTAGGCAGGCTCGCCCGCAACGGCCGCATCGTCGTCCTCGGCACGCCGCCGGCTGAAGCCGGCTCGCCCCGCGCCGCCACCGCCCAGCGTGCCCTCGAGGGCTTCACCCGCTCACTCGGCAAGGAGGTGGGCGGTCGCGGCGCGACGGCCCAGCTCGTCTACGTGGCCAAGGACGCCGAGGACCAGCTCGAGTCGACGATCCGCTTCCTGCTCTCGCCGCGCTCCGCTTACGTCTCGGGGCAGGTGATCGAGGTCGGCAAGGGCGTCGCCACGCTCCCCGCCTCTATCGACTGGGACAGCCCCCTGGCGGGCAAGGTCGCGCTTGTCACCGGCGCCTCACGCGGGATCGGCGCCGCGATCGCCGAGACGCTGAGCCTCGACGGCGCCAAGGTCTTCGGCCTCGACGTTCCCCAAGCCGCCGATGGCCTGCGCCAGGTGGCGGAGAAGATCGGCGGCGAGCCGATCGAGCTCGACATCACCGCCGACGACGCCCCGTCGACGATCGTCGAGATCCTCTCCGAGGGGGTCGACGTCGTCGTCCACAACGCCGGCGTCACCCGCGACCGGACGATCGCCAAGATGCCCGAGGACCGCTGGGCCGAGCTGATGGAGATCAACCTCTCCAGCGAGGAGAGGATCAACGACGCGCTGCTCGATTCGGGCACGATCCGCCCGAACGGGCGCATCGTCTGCGTCTCCTCGATGTCCGGCATCGCCGGCAACTCGGGCCAGACCAACTACGCGACCTCCAAGGCCGGCGTGATCGGCATGGTCGAAGCGATGGCACCGGAGCTCGCGGGCGGGGGCCGGACGATCAACGCGGTCGCCCCCGGCTTCATCGAGACCCAGATGACCGCCGCTATGCCGATCGGCCCGCGCGAAGCGGGGCGTCGGATGAGCAGCCTCGCCCAGGGCGGCCTGCCGGTCGACGTGGCCGAGACGATCGCCTGGTTCGCCGGCCCCGCCTCGACCGGGGTCAACGGCAACGTGGTCCGCGTCTGCGGGCAGAACCTGCTGGGGGCGTGATGGTGACGAGGACGCTCGAGCGCTCACCCAGCATCCTGCCCCTCTACGCTCGCGCCGCCGCGCCGATGATCCCGGGCGCCTCGATGCTGCCGTTCCTGCCGGGCGGCGGCGGCGAGATCCCCGAGATCGAGCTGGTCCTCGAGGATGTCCGGCCCGAGCCGGAGGCGGTCGCCGCCTACGCCCGGGTCTGCGGCTTCACGCTGCGCGACCGGCTGCCCGCCACCTACCCGCACGTGCTGGCCTTTCCGCTGCACATGGCGGTGATGGCCGACGGCAGCTTCCCCTTCGGCGCCGTCGGCCTCGTCCACGTCGAGAACCGCATCGAGCAGAGGCGTCCGATCTCGATCGGCGAGCCGCTCGAGCTCCGGGTCCGCCCCACCGCGCTGCGTCCGCACGCACGCGGCAAGACATTCGCCCTGCAGACCGAGGCCCTGGTCGACGGCGAGCCGGTCTGGGTCGGGCTGAGCACGATGCTCCGCCGCGGCAGCGGCTCGGGTGAGCGGCCGACCGCCAAGGGCGAGCGCCCCGTCGCCGCCGAGGAGAGCTTTGCGCCGAGCGCCGAGTGGCGCCTCGGAGGCGACCTCGGCCGGCGCTACGCGGCGGTCTCCGGCGATCGCAACCCGATCCACATGCACGCCCTCACCGCGAAGCCGCTCGGTTTCCCGGCGGCGATCGCGCACGGCATGTGGACCAAGGCGCGCTGCCTGGCGGCGCTCGAACCGCGCCTGCCGGATGCCTTTACCGCCGAGGTCGGCTTCCGCAAGCCGATCGTCCTCCCCACAAAGGTGGAGTTCGGCAGCCGCGACGCCGACGGCGGCGGCATCGATTTCTTCGTCCGTGACGCCAAGAAGCACACCCCGCACCTGGAAGGAACCATCAGATGACGACCACCGAGACCGACAAGACGACGATCGCGGACCGCGGGATGGGCTACGGGCTGAAGGCCCTCAACCGGCTCGCCGGCTCCGATCTGCTCGACCGGATCAGGATCCGCAAGCACGTCGAGGGCCTGGTTTACCGCGGCACCAAGAACGGCTTTCGCACGGCCACGGCTGCCGGCCGCACCTTCAAGGCGGCGCAGCAGCTGGGCAAACCGGCGCGCCAGAAAAAGGGAAAGTCGAAAGGCCTCTTCGACGTCAGCCCCGACGACGAGCAGCAGATGTTCCAGGAGGCCGGCCGCTCGTTCGCGGAGGAGAAGATCCGCCCGGCGGCGCTCGACGCCGACGACGGCTGCGCGACGCCGAAGGAGCTGCTCGAGGCGACCGCGGAGCTCGGCGTCAACATGCTCGGCGTTCCCGAGGAGCTCGGCGGCGTCATGGTCGAGCAGGCCGCCGTCACCAGCGTCCTGATCGGCGAGGCGCTCGCCCACGGCGACCTCGGCATCGCCTATGCGGCGCTCGCTCCCGGCGCGGTCGCCACAGCGATCGGCCACTGGGGAAGCGCCGAGCAGGAGGCGGCCTACCTGCCCTCCTTCACCGGCGAGGACGTGCCCGCCGCGGCACTGGCGATCCTCGAGCCACGCCCGCTCTTCGATCCGCTGAAGCTCTCGACGACGGCCCGGCGGGAGGGCGGCGAGTGGGTCCTTGACGGGACCAAGTCCCTGGTCGCCCGCGCCGCCGACTGCGAGCTCTTCGTGGTCGCCGCCGAGGCCGAGGACGGCCCGAAGCTCTTCGTGATCGAGTCCGGCGGCAAGGGCCTCTCGGTCGAGCCCGAGCCGGCGATGGGGCTGCGCCCGGCGGCGACCGGCCGCCTGATCCTCGAGGGCGTCCGCCTTCCTGACACGGCGGTGCTCGGCGAGGGACGCAGGAAGGACTACGTCGAGTGCGTCAACCGGGCCCGGGTGGCCTGGAGCGCCCTGACGGTCGGCACCTCTCAGGCAGTCCTCGACTACGTCATCCCATACGTCAAAGACCGCAGCGCCTTCGGCGAACCGATCTCCAACCGCCAGGGGGTCGCCTTCGCGGTCTCCGACATCGGCATCGAGGTCGGAGGCATGCGGCTGACCACCTACCGGGCGGCGAGCCGCGCCGACCGCGGCGAGGACTTCGCCCGCGAGGCGGCGATCGCCCGCCGGCTCTGCACCACGAAGGGCATGAAGATCGGCTCCGACGGCGTCCAGCTCCTCGGCGGGCACGGCTTCGTCAAGGAGCACCCGGTCGAGCGCTGGTACCGCGACCTCCGCGCAGCGGGCGTCATGGAGGGCGCCCTGCTCGTCTAGTTCGAGCGAAAGGCAGACATGATCAATCTCGAGACACCGAAAAAGTTCAAGCCGCTGGTCGGCCAGGCCCACCAGGTCGCGACCGAGGTATTCCGGCCGATTTCCCGCAAGTACGACGAGGCCGAGCACTCCTACCCCAAAGAGCTGGACATGCTCGCCTCGCTGATCGACGGCATGAACGAGGCGAGCGAGCACGGCGCCTCCGGCGCGTCAGGCGTGCGGCGCGAGGCCAGTGACGACGACAGCGGCGAGAACCGCAACGGCACCAATCTCTCGACCGTGCTCGGCATCATCGAGCTCTGCTGGGGAGACGTCGGCCTGCTGCTGACGATGCCGCGCCAGGGCCTCGGCAACTCGGCGATCGCCTCGGTGGCGACCGAGGAGCAGCTCGAGCGCTACGGCGGCAAATGGGCGGCGATGGCGATCACCGAGCCGGAAGCCGGCTCGGACTCGGCGGCGATCCGCACCACGGCCGACCTCAGCGGCGACGAGTACGTCCTCAACGGCGAGAAGATCTTCGTCACCTCGGGCGACCGCGCCGACCTGATCGTGGTCTGGGCGACGCTCGACCGCAAGGTCGGCAGGGCGGCGATCAAGTCGTTCATCGTCGAGCGGGACAACCCGGGACTGAAGCTCGACCGGCTCGAGCACAAGCTCGGGATCCGCGCCTCGGACACCGCCAACTTCACCCTGCAGAACTGCCGGGTGCCGAAGGAGGCGCTGCTCGGCAGCCCCGAGGTCGACACCAAACAGGGCTTCGGCGGCGCGATGCAGACCTTCGACAACACCCGGCCTCTGGTCGCCGGCATGGCGGTCGGGGTTACCCGCGCGGCGCTCGAGGAGACCCGCGGCCGGCTCTCCGAGGCCGGGGTCGAGGTCGACTACTCGGTGCCGGCGATGAGCCAGCACGCGGCGGCGGCGCGGTTCCTCGAGATGGAGGCCGACTACGAGGCCTCCCACCTGCTCACCCTGCAGGCGGCCTGGATGGCCGACAACGGAAAGCCCAACTCGCTCCAGGCCTCGATGGCGAAGGCGAAGGCCGGCCGGACCTGTGTCGACGTCACCCTCGGCTGCGTCGAGCTCTGCGGAAGCGTCGGCTACGGCGAGAACGAGCTGCTCGAGAAGTGGGCCCGTGACGCCAAGATCCTCGACATCTTCGAGGGCACGCAGCAGATCCAGCTGCTGATCGTGGCCCGCCAGCTGCTCGGCAAGAGCTCCTCCGAACTCAGGTAGCCAGGGAGGCCGCCTCGGCCATGGCTCCCTCCCGGAGTTCGTCCGGAAGGGAGACCATCGCCCGCAATTGCTCGAGCGCCTCGAGGTCGCCCTCGACCTCAGCTCCCTCCGGGGCGTCGTCGCCGACGACCACCGTGCCGAGGATCTCCCAGGGCGTTCCGGTGAGGACGAGCTCGGCGTCGGCGATCGAAGCGCGCCGCGCTTCGATCCAGCCATCGGCGAATCGCAGCGCGTAGTCGTCTCCCCCGCTCCGCAGACCGAGGGTCAGCTTGAACTCCAGGGGCGGGCGCATGATCACCCTGACCGCGTTGGGAAGTGAGGTCGGCGCCAGGTCGCGGATCTCGGCCGGGTCCTGGAAGTGCAGCCCCCAGCGGCCCATCTCGAGCATCGGGCGCTCGAGCTCGCGGCCGAGGTCGGTGAGCTCGTAGACGGTCGCCGAGGTGGGCGGAGGCAGCTCCCGGCGGCGGATGATGCCGGCCTCCTCGAAGTCCCGGAGGCGCTTGGTGAGCACGTCGGTGGGGGCGCCACCGACGTTGCGGGCAAGCTCGGAGAAGCGCAGCGGCCCGAGCAGGAGCTCGCGGACGATGAGCATCGACCAGCGCTCTCCGATCTGGTCGAGCGCCCGCGCGAGGCTGCAGACCTGGCCGTATTCGCGGCGTCCCATACGGCGATGTTAGCAACCGTCGGTTTGTTTTCCAAAGCGGTCGCTTTGATTTCTGGTACCGTCGGGCCCGAATGATGAACCGCCTCGCCGACCTGACCTGGGAGCGCCCGAAGCTGGTCCTCGCCGCGGTCGGCGTCTTCTTCGTCCTCGCCGTGGCGATCGGCCACGATGTCGAGCACCACCTCAAGGCCGCGGGCTTCACCGACCCCGCCTCCGAGAGCGAGCAGGCGAAGGGCCTGCTCAGCGACGCCCTCGGCTACGACCCCAACCCGGGGATCGTCCTCGTCGTCCGCGCTCCGGACGGCGGGCGGCTCGACACCGGCAGCCCGTTCGTCCGCCGCGAAGTCGACCGGCTGAGCCATCGGGTGGCCGGGGTCGAATACATCGGCCGGGTCGTCAACCCCCTGCGCGACCGCCGTGCCGCGCCAGACCTGATCGCCGCCGACGGGCGCTCCCTGGTCGTGATCGGCAACCTCTCCACCGCCGATTCCGAGAACGCCGGTGGCATCGCAGCCGAAGGCGCCCAGTCTGCCGTCGACGAGAGCCGCCTGGACGTCGCCATGGGCGGCTTCGCCCCGAGCTTCAACGAGGTCAACGACCAGACCAAAACCGACCTGACGATGGCCGAGCTGATCGCCTTCCCGCTGCTCGCACTCCTGCTCCTGATCGTCTTCCGCGGCGTCGTCGCCGCCGGGATCCCGCTGCTGATCGGGGTGATCTCGATCGTCGGCACGCTCTTCGTCCTCCGGGTGATGTCGATGTTCGTCGACACCTCGGTCTTCGCCCTCAACATTGCCACCGGCCTCAGCCTCGGGCTCGCGGTCGACTACGCGCTCCTGATGGTGTCCCGCTACCGCGAGGAGATCTCAAGCGGGGCCGACGCCCGCGACGCCCACCGGCTGACGGTCACCGCCGCCGGGCGCACCGCGCTCTTCTCCGGCTTCACCGTCGCCGCCGCGATGGCGGCGCTGGTCATCCTGCCGCAGCGTTTCCTCTATTCGATAGCGGTCGCCGGGGCCTCGGTGGGGATCCTCTCGGCGATCATCGCCGTCCTCGTCGTTCCCTCCCTGCTGGCGATTCTCGGGCCCGGCATCGACGCTCTCTCGATCCGCAAGGGCCCCGCCGTCTCGGACGAGTCGGGCGGCTGGTACCGGCTGGCGCGTGGCGTGATGCGCCATCCGGTCGGCGTCGCGCTGGCCAGCTCCGCCCTCCTCCTCGCCGCCGCTGCGCCGCTCCTCTGGACCACCCTCACCGGCCCGAGCGCCGAAGCAGTACCCCACACGAAGCCCTCCTTCGAGGCGAACTCATACGTCGAAGGCCACTACCGCCGCGAAGTGATCGAGGCGGTCACGGTCACGGTCGACGGGCGCGCCGGGCCGGCGGCGCTGGCGGGACTCGACCGCCGCGTCGCGGCCGTTCCGGGGATCGTCCGCGCCACCCCGTTCGTGCGCGCCTCCGAACAGGTCGCCTACGCCAACTTCGGCCTCGCCGAACCGGCCCTCTCGAGCGGCTCGCAGGCGACCGTGCGCCGGATCCGCGACCTGGCGCCGCCTACCGTCACGCGGACGCTCGTCTCCGGTAACACCGCCGAGTTCGTCGACCAGAAGCAGAGCCTGATCGAACACCTGCCGCTGCTGGTGGCGATCATCTGCGCGACGACGCTGATCCTCCTCTTCCTCCTCACCGGCTCGGTCATCCTGCCCCTGAAGACGCTGCTGATGAACGCGATGACCCTCGGCGCGACCCTCGGGATCCTCGTCCTCGCCTTCCAGGAGGGCTGGCTCGACGCCCCCTTCGACTACCAGGGTCCGGCGGCGATCGAGGTGACCAGCCTCGTCTTTCTCTTCGCCGTGATCTTCGGCCTCGCGACCGACTACGCGGTCCTGGTCATGGCCCGGATCAAGGAGCAGCATGACCTCGGCAAGAGCAACGAAGAGGCGGTCGCCGTCGGCATCGCCAGGACCGGCCGGGTGATCACAGCCGCGGCTCTGATGATCGCCGTCGTCTTCCTCGCCTTCGGCGTCAGCTCCGTCTTCTTCATGAAAGAGATCGCACTCGGCATGGCCGTCGGCGTGCTGCTCGATGCGACCGTGGTGCGGGCGCTGCTCGTCCCGGCGTTGATGCGCCTGCTCGGCGACTGGAACTGGTGGGCCCCTGCCCCCCTGCGCCGCGTCTTCCTGCGCCTCGGCTTCGCCGAGGCGTAAACACCCGCCGACGGGCCGCTTCCCGCCGCATACCGTCGGAGATCGGCCCGTCGGGGGGTTGGCGGGTGGCAGACTGGCGGCGTGAACTTCATTGAGGAAGTGGTGGAACGTTTTGCCTTCGCCAGGCCGGCGCTGATCGAGGTGAGCGCCGACGGGGACGTGAGCGTGCACCATTTCGGTGAGCTCTTCGCCCGCTCCGCCGGGCTTTCGGGCGCCTTCGCCGCGCGCGGCGTTTCCCGCGGCGATGTCGTCATGACCCTGGTCGGCAGCCGGGCCGAGTGGGTGCTGGCCCTCCTCGCCTGCTGGCGGATGGGCGCCGTGGCGATGCCCTGCAATCCGCAGCTGCGGCGCAAGGACCTGGAGCTCCGCGTCGCCGCGGCAGCGCCGAAGCTTGCGGTCGGCGAGCAGCGCTACCTGGCCGAGCTGCCCGACGGGGTCCCCTATATGGACATGGATGAGCTGGCGACCGTCTTCGACGAGGACCGCCCGCAGGAGACACCGGCCGCCGTCGAGGACCTCTCCGCCGCCGACCCGGTGGCGATCGTCTTCACCTCGGGGACGACCGGAGAGCCTCGCGGCGTCGTCTATCCGCAGCGCTACCTGACCGGGCAGCGCCTCCAGGCCGAGCACTGGTTCGGCGCCCGCGACGGCGAGGTGGCCTGGTGCACGGCGGCGCCGGGCTGGGCGAAGTCCACCCGCAACGCCTTCATCGCGCCGTGGCTGGGCGGCGCGGTCGCCGTCCTCCACGATGGCCGCTTCGACCCGGCCGAGCGCCTACGTGTCTGCGGGGAGCTCGGCGTCAACGTGCTCTGCCAGGCACCGACCGAGTACCGGATGCTCGCCGCGCATGGAGACCTCGAGCGGGTCCCCGGCCTGCGCCGACTTGTCTCCGCCGGCGAGCCGATCGAGCCCGAGGTCATCCGCCTCTTCCGGGAACGGCTCGGGGCCTCGATCGGCGACGGCTATGGGCAGACCGAGACCGGCGCGATCGCCGGCGCCCGCCCCGACGAGGACGACCCTTCGCGCGACGGGTCGATGGGCCGGCCGCTGCCCGGGCTGGTCACCCGGATCGTCGACGGGGAACTGCAGCTCTGGGCGGACTCCTCCCCCACCTTCTTCGCCCGCTACCTCGACGGCGAGGCCTTCGAGGGCGAGTGGTGGCCGACCGGGGACCGGGTCCGCGAGGACGAGGACGGCTACCTCTGGTTCGAGGGCCGCGACGACGACCTGATCCTCTCCTCCGGCTATCGGATCGGCCCCTTCGAGGTCGAGTCGGCACTGGTCTCACACCCGGCGGTCGCCGAGGCGGCGGCGGTCTCCGCCCCCGACCCCGAGCGCGGCGCGGTGGTCCGCGCGATCGTCGTCCTCCAGGAGGGCGAGACCGGGTCCGAGGCCCTGGCCGCCCAACTCCAGGACCATGTCAAAACTCAGACCGCCCCCTACAAGTACCCGCGGATCGTCGAGTTCGCCGAGGCCCTGCCGAAGACCAGCAGCGGCAAGATCCGGCGCGCGGAACTACGTGAAACCGCGAACATCACGCCCGAAAACCACCAAAAGCCCAGCTGAGACGACCAAAATCGGGGTGGTGCCCTGTGCCGCCCTGGCTTAGGGTGAGCCGCGATCCCCGACCAAGGAGAACCTCAGTGAAACGCGGTGCCCTCGTTGCTCTTCTCGCCCTGCTGGCCATGATTGTCGCCTCCGGCACGACAGCCGTCGCCACCTCGGGGACCGGCCCGACTGCGCAGGCCTCCAAGAAGGGCAAGAAGAAGGGCTGCAAGAAGAAGGGGAAAGCGAAGAGCAGGACCTCGGCAGCCGCCAGCACCAAGAAAAAGGGCTGCAAGTCGAAGGGCAAGACGACGGGCAAGGCACCGCAGGGAACTCCGAAAACCGAAGGCGCCGCCCCCCAGCCGGCCGCACCGGGAGCCTCATGGCCACCGGCCGACGGGGTCTACACCGACGTCGGAGGAAGCGGCTTCACGCTCAAACTCAGCGGAAACGCGTCAAGCGCGAGCATCATGACCGGCGCGACCGGCGCCTACTGCGTTCTCGGCTACATCTCCCCATCGCAACCGGCGACGACCACCGCGACGACCCTTACTTCAGGCGGAGAACAGCAGTTCACGAGCGTGGGCTCCAACTTCACGGTCAAATGGAACATCACGGTGACCTCGGACCTCGGTTACACGCTTACGGTCGACTCCAAGAACGAAGGCGGCCCGGTTCCACCGTGCGACAAACCCGGGGTCGTCGTCAAAGGAACGCTCGCCAAAATCGGCTAGCAACGACGGGGGCTGAGCACCCCGGCTACGCTGGTGAGGATGGATTCGATCGACCCCAAGCGCGTCGCGGCCCTGACCGAGGCCCAGCAGGAGAAGCTGCGGAACGCCACCGCCGAGTCCGCGCGGACCTTCGAGCGAGCGGTCAAGGTGATGCCGAACGGCGTCCCCTCCTCGTTCCAGGAGCGTGACCCTTGGCCCATCTACATCACCCGCGGCGCCGGCAGCCGGGTCTGGGACGTCGACGAAAACGAATACGTCGACTTTCACAACGGTTTCGGTGTCATGTGCATCGGCCACGCCAACCCGACCGTCGGCAAGGCGGTCAAGGCCCGCATCGACGACGGCACCCACTTCGCCGCTCCGACCGACGGCTCGATCGCCGTCGCCACCGAGCTGAGCCGACGCTTCGGCCTGCCCCAGTGGCGCTTCAACAACTCCGGCACCGAGGCGACGATGGACGCCGTGCACCTCGCCCGCGGCGCCACCGGCCGCGACATCCTGCTCAAGATCGAGGGCTCCTACCACGGCCACCACGACTCGGTGATGGTCTCGGTCTACCCGCCGCTGGAGGCACTCGGCGCCCGCGACGACCCGATCAGCGTCCCCTATGGGGGCGGCGTCCCCGAGGCCCTGTCCGAGCTCACCCGCGCGGTCCCCTTCAACGACGCCGACGCGCTCGAGAGCGTGCTCGGGAAGATCGGCGAGCAGGTCGCCGGGCTGATCATGGAGCCGGCGATGATGAACATCAACATCATCCCGCCCAAGGACGGCTACCTCGAGCGCGTCCGCGAGCTGACCGCCGAGCACGGTGTGAAGCTGATCTTCGACGAGGTGAAGACCGGCGCCACGATCTCCGCCGGCGGCGCGACCGCCCGCTTCGGGGTGACCCCGGACATGATCACCCTGGCCAAGGCGAGCTGCGGCGGCTACCCCGGCGGCGCGATCGGGATGACCGAGGAGCTGGCCGCGGTCGTCGCCGACGGCACCGTCAAGCAGTACGGGACCTTCAACGGCAATCCGCTGGTGATGGCGGCGGCCGAGGCGACCCTGACCGAAGTCCTCACCGACGAGGTGTACGAGACCTTCGAGACGACCAACAAGCGACTGCTCGACGGCTGCCAGGCGATCATTGACGCCCACGGGCTGCCGGCCTACACCGAGGGTTTGGGCGCCAAGGGATGCGTCGTCTTCTCGCCGGAGCGCATGTACGAGTACCGCGACTACCTGACCAAGGTCGACGACGAGCTCTCGGCGCTCGCCTGGCTCTACCACATGAATCACGGCATCTTCATGACCCCCGGGACCGAGGAGGAGTGGACGCTCTCGATAGCCCACTCCGACGAGGAGATCCAGCGCTACCTCGACGCCTTCGAGGCCTTCGCCACCGACCTCGACGCCTAGCCGGAAGCGCGCACCCCGCGGCTACTCGGACCCGCGGCGCCTAGGCCGCCAGGGCCTCGTCGATGTCGACCGGCCTGCCCAGGTGGAAGCCCTGGGCCATGTCGACGCCGAACTCACGCAGCATCTCCGCGGTGGTGTCGTCCTGGACGTACTCGGCGATCGTCGCCTTGCCCAGGCCGCGGGCGATCTGGACGATCGCCTGGACGGTGAGCTGGTCCGCGTCGGAGCGCGGCATGTCACGGACGAAGGCCCCGTCGATCTTGATCAGGTCGAACGGGAGCTGTTTGAGGTAGTGGAAGGGGCCGAAGCCGCCGCCGTAGTCGTCGATCGCGACCTGACAGCCGAACTCGGAGAGGCGGTCGGCGAAGCCGCCCGCCTTGGCGTAGTCGCTGACCCTCGCCGTCGCCGTGATCTCGAAGGTGCAGCTCGCGGGGTCGGCGTCGCCTTCGTCGAGGTGGCGCTCGATGAACTCGAGCACGGAGAAGTCGGTGATCGAGGCGCCCGAGAGGTTGACGTGGAGCTTCAGCGGGGAGCCTTCCCGCTCGCGTCGGCCGAGCAGCTCCAGCGCGCGGGCAACGACCCAGCGGTCCAACTCCTGGATCATCCCGGAGCGCTCCGCTGCGCCGATGAAGGACGCCGCCGGCAGCAGCTCGCCCTCCTCCGAGGTCATGCGGAGCAGCAGCTCGTAGCGCTCGATGCCGCCCGAAGCGAGGTCGCGGATCGGCTGCGTGTGAAGGCTGAGGCGGTCCTGGGTCAGCGCGTCACGGATCCTCGCCGAGGTCGTCTGCTGACGACGCGCCGAGCGCTCCGGCGCGCCCTGCGCCCGGGCCAGGACGACGCGGTCGCGGCCCTCCGTCTTCGCCTCGTACATGGCGCCGTCGGCGGCGATCAGGATCCGCTCCGGGGCGCCGGGGTGCTCGCCGCCGAACATTGCGACGCCGATGCTGATCGTCACCGGGCCCATCTCCTGGACCGGCCGGGTCGATTCCGCCATCTGGGCCCGAAGGTCCTCGCCGAGCTGCATCGCGCCCTCGGTGTCGGTCTGCGGCATCAGCACTGCGAACTCGTCGCCGGAGAGCCGGGCGACGATGTCGGTGCCGCGGACCCGCTCCCGCAGAACTGTCGCGATCTGCCGGATCAGGATGTCGCCTGTGTGGTGGCCGTAGGTGTCGTTGACCTCCTTGAGCCCGTCGATATCGATGATCAGGACGGCGCCCTGACCCCCGTAGCGCTCGCTGAACGAGGCGTGCTGGTCGAGCTCGGCACGAAAGCGGCGACGGTCGAGGAGGCCGGTGAGCGAGTCGTGGTCGGCGAGGTAGCGAAGTTCGGCCTCGGTCTTCTCGGCGCGTTCGAGGGCGCCGAGGACGACCTGGCGGTCCTCCTCGTCGAGCTTCCTCAAGGCGGCCTCGATCGCGGGTTCGCTCTGTGCTGGAAGGCGATCTTCGGGCATTCGGGCACCGTAGACGTTCTGCGCCCGCGCACAAGAGCGACGCGCCCCGAATGACAAACGTCGCCCAATTTTCGGCGACCCGCGACCGGCGAAAAGTAGGCTGGGGCGATGGCCAACCGCCTCGCCCGTGAGACCAGTCCCTACCTGCTCCAGCACAGCGAGAACCCGGTCGACTGGTACCCCTGGGGCGAGGAGGCGCTGGGTCGGGCGCGCGAGGAGGACCGGCCGATCCTCCTCTCCGTCGGCTATTCGGCCTGCCACTGGTGCCACGTGATGGAGCGCGAGTCCTTCGAGGACCCCGGGACTGCCGCCTACATGAACGAGCACTTCGTCAACGTCAAGGTCGACCGCGAGGAGCGGCCCGACGTCGACGCGATCTACATGGAGGCCGTGCAGGGGTTCACCGGGCAGGGCGGCTGGCCGATGACCGTCTTCCTCGACCCCGACGGCGTGCCGTTCTACGGCGGCACGTACTTCCCGCCGGACGAGGGCCGCGGGATGCCGAGCTTCCGGATGGTCATGGAAGCGGTGCTGGACGCCTTCAAGGGCCAGCGCGACGAGATCCGCGAGCGCGCGCCGCAGATGCGATCCCGGCTCGGCGCGATCGGCAGAGTTGAGGCCACGGGGGAGGCTCCCGGGACCGAGCGTCTCGAGGAGGCGGTGAGCCTGCTCCTATCTGCCGCCGATCGCCGCCACGGCGGCTTCGGAGGCTCGCCGAAGTTCCCACCCGCCTCCTCGCTGGAGCTGCTGCTCGCCCGCGGCGAGCGTGAGATCGTCACGGAGGCGCTCGACGCGATGATGGCCGGCGGCATCTACGACCAGCTCGGCGGCGGCTTCGCCCGCTACACCGTCGATGCCGCCTGGCTGGTCCCCCACTTCGAGAAGATGCTCTACGACAACGCGCTGCTCGCCCGCGCCTACCTGCACGGCTGGCAGGCGCTTGGCCACGACCGCTACCGGCGCGTGGTCGAGGAGACCCTGGACTGGGCCCTGCGTGAGATGCGCGGCCCCGAGGGTGGCTTCCATTCCGCTCTCGATGCCGACTCCGAGGGCGAGGAGGGGCGCTTCTACGTCTGGACCCCGGCCCAGCTCGCCGACGTCCTGGGCGAGGAGGCAGCGGTGGCTGCTGCGGCCCACTTCGGCGTCACCGAGGCGGGCAACTTCGAGGGCGCCAGGAGCATCCTGCACCTGCCGGGCGGCGCGGCCGAGGGTGTGCCGGCCGGGATCGAGGAGGCGCGCCAAGCCCTGCTCGAGGCCCGCTCGGCCAGGGTTTGGCCCGCCCTCGACGACAAGCGCCTGACCTCCTGGAACGCGTTGATGGTCGCCGCCCTCGCCGAGGCGGGCGCCGTCCTCGGACGGGCCGACTACCTTGACGCGGCGCGCCGCTGCGCCGACTTCATACTCACCGACCTGCGCGACGACGAGGGTCGCCTGCTGCGCACCTACAAGGACGGGCGCGCCCACCTGAACGCCTACCTCGAGGACCACGCCTTCCTGCTCGAGGCGCTGCTCACGCTCTACGAGGCGAGCCTCGAACGACGCTGGTTCGACCAGGCCCGAGACCTTGCCGACCAGATGATCGAGCGCTTCGGCGACCCCCAGCGGGGCGGCTTCTTCAGCACCTCGAGCGACCACGAGGAGTTGATCGCCCGCCGCAAGGAGGCGGGCGATCACCCGATTCCCTCGGGCAACAGCTCCGCCGCGCTGGGACTTCTACGGCTGGCGGCGCTGACCGGCGAGCGCTCCTACGAAGAGTGGGCCGAGGGCGTCCTGCGCCTCTTCGCCGAGCCCGCCGAACGACACCCGGAGGCCTTCGCCCACCTCCTGCGCGCGCTCGACTTCCACCTCGTCCCGACCAAGGAGGTCGCCCTGATCGACGATGGCGGCGAGCTCGCGGCGGCCGTCCGCTCCGCCTACCGGCCCCACCTGGTGCTGGCGGGCGGCGGGGCGGGCGAGTCCTCGCCTCCCCTGCTTCAGGATCGGCCGGCGCTCGATGGCGGGGCGACCGCCTATGTCTGTGAGCGGTTTGCCTGCAAGGCACCGGTCACAAGCGCGCAGCATCTGACCGACCTGCTCTGAAAAGATCGTGCCCAGTGCGTGACTCGTCCTTCACGTTTGCTGCCGGTCGCCGTGCGAAGTGGATCGTTTTCGCGATCTGGTTCGTGGCGATCTTCGTAGCCGCCGGTCCGGCCAACCTTCCGGGCAAGTTTGAAGACGCCGAAAGCAACGAGGCGACCTCCTACCTGCCCGGCTCGGCCGAATCGACGGCCGCGCTTGCCGCCACCGAGTCGCTGCAAAACGGGGAAATCGCACCCGCCGTGATCATCTACCGGCGCGACTCCGGCCTCACCGCCGCCGACCGCAAGACGATCGTCGAAGACGTCGGCAAGATGACGTCGAAGCGGTTCCCCGGCGTGATCGCCGACGGCGCCACCGCCGCCGCCGGCGGGGAGTCGAAGGGCTCGGAGAAGGCGTTGCGCGCCGAACACCTGAACCTCCCGCCCGGCTGCGGGACCCCGACCACGACGATCCCGGGTCAGCCCGCCGACTACGCGCCCTTCGTCGGCCCGATCTGCTCGACCGACGGCAAGGCGGCGATCGTCAGTGCCTACATAAGCGCCAACGGTGAGGGGGAACGGATCCTCGACCCGGTTCAGTTCTGGCGCGACGAAATCTCCAATCCGGGCGGCGGCCTGGAGGTGAAGATCACCGGCGGCGCCGGGTTCTCCGCCGATGCGATCGAAGTCTTCGAAGGCATCAACGGGACCCTTCTGCTCGCCGCGGTCAGCCTCGTGATCTTCCTCCTGATCGTCATCTATCGCTCGCCGATGTTCTTCTTCATCCCCCTGGCGGCAGTGCTCTTCGCGGAGACCCTGTCGCGCTCGATCGGCTACGGCGTCTCCGAGCTGGGAGTGACGATCAACGGCCAGTCGAGCTCGATCATGTCGGTGCTCGTGCTCGGCGCCGGGACCGACTACGCCCTGCTGCTCGTCTCCCGCTACCGCGAGGAGTTACATCGGGTCGACGACAAGCACGAGGCGATGAAGACCGCCCTCGCCTCGGCGGGCCCGGCGATCTTCGCCTCGGCCCTGACCGTAATCGCGGCGCTCCTCTGCCTGATGATCGCGAAGGTCAACGGCACCTCGGGCCTCGGGCCGATCGCGGCGATCGGGATCTTCTGCGCGGCGCTCTCCGGCCTGACCCTGCTCCCGGCCCTGCTGACGATCTTCGGCCGCCGTGCCTTCTGGCCGTTCGTGCCCCACACCCCGGGCACTGCGCCCGGCGGGGATCCCGAGCCGGCAGGGTCGTCGATCATCGAGGGCTCGAGCGTCGGCGCCCTGTTCAAGGTGATCGTCGGGGTCCTCCTGTTCATCCTGCTCTCGCCGCTGATCCTGCTCAACTCGCTCCTGCGGCTGATTACCCTCGGCCGCATCCCTTCGTTGGTCTTCGGGCCGCTGGACCGGGCGTTTTTCACGCCCTATGAGATCCGGCGCCATCGCAAGGAGCACGCTTCCGATGTCACGCACGGCTTCTGGGCCCGGCTCGGCCAGCGGATCGCCGTCTCACCCAAGCGGATTGCGATCGGCTCGACGATCGTGCTGCTGATCCTCTGCTGCGGCCTGGCCACCTTCTCCACCGACCTGACCAGCGAAGACAGCTACCGGTCCGAAGTCGAGTCGACCGAAGGCCAGCACCTGCTCGACAAGAGCTTCCCATCCGGCACGACGGCGCTCACCGACGTCGTCGTCCCCGACCGTGCCGAAGTGCCCGGCGTGAAACGGGCAGTCGCCGGCGTCAAGGGCGTCGAGGCGGTCTCGCCCCCCGTCGCCGAAGGCGATCAGGGCGTTCTGATCCAGGCGATCCTCGAACCGAATCCCTACTCGACCGAAGCCTTCGACCTTGTCGACCCGATCCGGGATGCCGCCCATTCCGCCTCCCCAGGAGCTCTGGTCGGCGGCCCGACCGCGGTCGAATTCGACGTCCGCGACGCCGCCGGTTGGGACTCGACCGTGATCCCGCCGATCATCCTGATCGTCGTCCTTCTGATCCTGATCGGCCTGCTGCGAGCGGTCGCGGCGCCGCTGATCCTGATCGGCACCGTGATCCTCAGCTACCTGGCCGCACTAGGGGTCGGCTACTTCGCCTTCGACTTCATCTTCGACTTCCCGGGCTCGGACCCGTCATTACCGCTCTTCGCTTTCGTCTTCCTGGTCGCGCTCGGCGTCGACTACAACATCTTCCTCATCGCCCGCGCCCGCGAGGAGACGATTCAGCACGGCTCCCGCGAAGGGATCCTGCGCTCGCTCGCGGTCACCGGCGCGGTCATCACCAGCGCCGGCATCGTCCTCGCCGGCACCTTCTCCGTGCTCGCCGTCCTCCCCCTCACCTTCCTCACCGAGCTCGGCTTCGTCGTCGCCTTCGGCGTCCTCCTCGACACCTTCCTGGTCCGCAGCGTCCTCGTCCCGGCGATCGCCCTGACCGCCGGCGACAAGTTCTGGTGGCCCTCCGCCCTCTCCAAGGGCAAGACCGCCACCCCCCCACCGCCCCGCCCTTAGTTCCCAGGCAGCTCCGCGAATACTCACCTTCGAGACCGCTCGCACTCAAGGCCTTTAGACGCTCCTCGCGCGGGTGGCGCGGGCTCGAGGGGGGCCGAGAACGCACCCTGTTTGGCGCGCCCGCAGGCCCCCCTCGAGCCCGTGTCAGGCCCCGCGCGCCGAGCGTCTACAGAACCGGCAGGAAGCTTTCGATCTCGTAAGGAGTGACCTGCACGCGGTAGTCGTCCCACTCCTGCCGCTTGATCTCGATGAAGCGGCGGAAGGTGTGCTCGCCGAGCGTGCGCAGGACCAGCTCCGAGTCGGCGGCGACCTCGATCGCCTCGCCCAGGGTCGACGGCAGCTGCTCGATCCCCTGGTGTGCGAGCTCCTCCTGGGAGAGGTGGTAGAGGTTCTGCTCCATCGGCTCGGGCAACTCGTAGCCCTTCTCGATCCCTTCCAGCCCGGCGTGCAGCATGCCCGCGAAACAGAGGTACGGGTTGCAGGACGGGTCGGGACAGCGAAGCTCGGCGCGGGTGGCCCCCTCCTTGCCGGGGTGGTAGAGCGGAACCCGGATCAGGGCCGAGCGATTGCGGCGAGACCAGGCGAGGTAGACCGGCGCCTCGTAGCCAGGGACGAGCCGCTTGTAGGAGTTGACCCACTGGGCGAAAAGGGGTGAGATCTCGCGGGCGTGCTTGAGCTGGCCGGCGATGAATGCCTTCGCGGTCGGCGAGAGGTAGAACTGGTCATCGGGGTCGAAAAAGGCGTTCTTGCCGTCTTTGGTGAGGGACTGATGCACGTGCATGCCGGAGCCGTTCTCGCCGAACAGCGGCTTGGGCATGAAGGTCGCGTGCCAGCCGTATTTCATCGCGTACTCCTTGACGACGATGCGGTAGGTCATGCAGTCGTCGGCCATCTCGAGCGCGTTCTTGTAACGCATGTCGACCTCATGCTGAGAGGGGCCGACCTCGTGATGGGTGTACTCGACGTGGATGCCCATTTTCTCCAGGGCGAGGACGGTGTCGCGGCGCACGTCGGAGCCGGCGTCGAGAGTGGTGAGGTCGAAATATCCGCCCTCGTCGAGGACTTCCGGAATGCCCCCCTCGGGCTTTGCCGATTTGAAGTAGAAGAACTCGAGCTCCGGGCCGACATTGAAGCCTTCGAAGCCCATCTCTTCGGCGCGCTGCAGGGCGCGGCGGAGGATCCAGCGCGGGTCGCCCTCGTAGGCGCCGCCGCCGGGCACCTGGACGTCGCAGAACATGCGCGCGACGGTGTTCTCCTCCTCGGGGCGCCAGGGAATCAGCTCGAAGGTCGAGGGATCCGGCATCGCGATCATGTCGGACTCCTCGATCGGGTTGAAGCCGGTGATCGAAGAGCCGTCGAAGCCCATGCCTCCGTCGAACGCGTCCTCCAGCTCAGAGGCGTTGATCGAGAAGCTCTTGAGCTGGCCGAGGACGTCGGTGAACCAGAGCCGCACGAAGCGGACATCGCGCTCCTTGACGATCTGAATGACGTCGGCAGCGCTCTTCGATTGGTTGGTCATTCCGCTCTCCTTGACTCTTTGCCCGCGAGGAGGGCGCAACGATAGGCGAACTGAACCAGGCAGGTGCAATCGCTCGTATTGATGGGTAAGGAAACGTTGACCGACGGGGTTGCGACCCAGGTCGAAAGTAGGTATAACTTACTTCAAGTAAGTCCATAGCCAAAAGTAAAGTAAAGGCCACGTAAAGGCTCTGTGAAGCCAAATACAGCCGATAAGCGCTGAAAGCAGGATGCGAACGTGACAGTCAAAACCGATGTGAGCAGATTCCAAATCCACGACGAGCTGACCGCCCCCGACGAGAGTGCCCCCCTGATCAAGACGATTCAGGCTGCCGGCGGCGCCGTGACCAAGTTCGTCGGCGTACTCGCCGGTTCCCCCGCCGTCCTCCGTGCCTACACCCGGATGCGTTCCGAGCTCCGCAACGGGGTTCTCCCGCAGGCGACCCGTGAGCGGATCGCCCTGGCGGTGGCCGAGCATCGCGAGGACAGCTACAGCATCGCCCAGCACGCCAAGTCGGCGCGCCGCGCGGGCCTCGGGCTCGACGAGGTCTCCAAGGCGCGGAGCTTCGAATCGGGCGACGAGAAGGAGCAGGCGCTCCTGACGTACCTGAAGGCGACCCTCGAGGCCGACAGCCGTCCTCCCCACCACCTCCACGAAGAGGCGCTGGAGATCGGCTGGAGCGAAGAGGAAATCCTCGAGGCGGTGGGCCACCTGGCGCTCAACGAGTTCCAGAGCCTGATCGCGAGCGCGGCGGCATTGCCCAAAGACCAGGCGACGCCGCAGGTGCTTCCAGAGGCGGCTTAGGTTCGGGTGGGAGGGGTCACGTACCCCTCCTCACTCAGACTTTTCGGTGATTTGCCCGCGGCTGACCGCCGGTGAATCGCCGAAAAGTCACAAGCCGCTCGGAGGGGTACGTGACCCCTCCTCTCGAAGCGTCAGAGGAAGCACCGGCTCGACCCTCGAGCCGGTGGATCAGTCGGGGCTAGTCGCCCCGCGGATGCATAGCGGGAGGAAAGACCCGGCGGGGCGGTGAGCTGCTGCCGTCGAAAAAGACGAGGTCACCGGCCGGCCGCTTCGTCCTGATCGCGACCCGGGCTATCCGGCGGACCTTGGGGCATGCACCGGGTCGATACGCGGGGTGGGACAGGTAGGCGGTCACGACCGCCGCTTTCAGACCGCCGGCATCCTCGGGCTTTTCGACCAGACGAACGTGATCGAGCCGCAGTTTCGGGGCACGGCAGGGGGATACGTCGACGTGGAAGGTGAACCGATGCCCTTCAGCGCCATGGCTACCGGAAGAGATTCGAGTGGCTTCGACCGCGGCCGGGATTTCAACGCCGTATCCGGACCCGGACATCGGTGCGCCCGAGAGCGCCACCGCTGCCAACACAAATGCCACGACACTTCCCACGAGAACAGCTTACGAACCTCTCGGCTGGCGGCCGAAGGTCAAGCTCCTCAGCATCCAAGCGGCGGCCCTACGCGTTGCCCTTGGGAGCTGAAGGTCGGGGCGGGTGCCCCTCCCGGCGGCTTGTGACTATTCGTCGGGCGCCGGCGGCGACAGCTAGTGGCTCATCACCGGAAAGTCTGAGCCGGGAGGGGCACCCGACCCGGCCTCAACCCTCGACAACAGTGACCGTGTAGAGCAGCCGCGCAGTCGAGTACTTGCAGCCGTAAGTCGCCCGCCTGCCGACCTTCATCTGCGGTTCGCCCTGGCGGACGTCGGTCGAGTTGGTGCATTTGCCGGGTTCGCGACTGGCGCGCCAGACGTTTTTGGCCGCGAGGCCCTGGGAGAAGGCCGGCGCCCAGGTCGGCACGGTGATGCCGACGATGTCGCCTTTCTGCACCGAGAGGTTGGCACTGAACTTGACCGTCTGGCCGAGATAGGAGCTGAGCACGTGGATCGCTCCCTGGCTGATCAGGTTGTAGCGGGGCGGCTCGGTGCCGGCGACTCGCCGGAGGATCGCCAGGCGAGCCTCCGGCGGGGTGCCGAAGAAGCCGTTGAAGAAAGAGCGTTGGCTGTTGGTCGGCTGGGCCAGGGTGAGCGTCCAGGACTTGACTTTCCCTGGCTTGCTGACCCGGAACGGAAGGTTGGTCTGGTCGTTGCTGACCTGGAAGCCGGTGACGCTGCCGACCGCCTGGCAGGGGAGCGCCGGGCACGAGGGTTCGGGCTGCGTCGATGTGGAGCCGAGGACCACGGTCGTCTGGGTCTTCGCGCCGGCTCCGGCGGTTCCCAGCGCGGCTACCGCGATCGCCAGGCAGGCACCCAGCGCAAGGAGAACGGTGAATCGCCCACGCCTACCGGTCGGTCCCCTACGGACCGCCGCCACTTCCTCGGACGACTTCGACATTGCCGGGCTCCTCTCTAGGTTCATCGCAACTGCGGGTCGCAGGTTAGCCACCCCAACGGCGCTAACACGCAAAAAGGCCCGGTGTCGCGGGGAAAACGCCTAGGGACGCGCGAACTGAAGGGCGACCGCGTAGAAAATCTGACCCGATCCGTTGAAGCCGAGGGCTTCGCGGGCACCGTTGGTCAGATCCCAGGCGTTGCCGGTCGTATACGGCCCGCGGTCGATCACGCGGGTCACGATCGAGTGGCCGTGGAAGACGAATTTGACCGCGGTGCCGCAGGGAAGGCTGCGGTGTGCGACGCCGATCGTGCCCGGGCGCAGGATCTGGCCACAGGCGGTCTGCCGACCGTAGAGGCCGGGGCCGTACCAGGTCGCGCCGCTCGTGCGCAGGGCGCTGAAGGCGATGTCCTTGCCGGCCTGGGCGTCGGTGGAGGCGGTCGTCGTCGCTCCGCCGGTCGTCGCCTGGGCCGAGGAGGCGCCACTCAGCGCGGCAAGGCCGATCGCGCAGGCAAGCAGAATGTTTTTGCGTTTGCTCATCTCTTTTCGACGCTTACGGGGTTAGCTGACGGGCTCGCGCTGAAAGAGCTGCGCTACGCGGCAGTACTGCCCGCGATTCGCCCCAACTGATTGGGTCCCCCGAACCCCGCTCCTATCGGGAGCGGTGACTCAGCGAGGGCGAGACGTTAGCAAACGCTAAGACGGAAAACGTCGCACGCTCAAGAAAATGGGAAAGGCCCCTGCTAGAGGGGCCTTTCCGTTAGCGGGCCTGTAAGCCGGATCCTGTCTTGAGCGGCCATCTGTCTCCCCGACTCGCGCCGGGGGGGCCGTCGTCGCCGACGGCCCTGCGGCCTACCTGGACCTCGCCGGGCAGGGTCGACGGTCCTACTTGGCCTTGCACCGGGCGGGGTTTGCCTGGCCGCCGCGTCGCCGCGACGCCGGTGCGCTCTTACCGCACCATTTCACCGTTGCCTGTTCGCGACTCACGTGTGGCCGCGCCATCGGCTGTGTATTTCTGTGGCACTTTCCCGCGGGTTTCCCCGGGTGGCGTAACCCACCGCCTCGCCCTATGGTGTCCGGACTTTCCTCGAGGGGTTTTCTCTCCCCCCGCGGTCGCTCGGCCCGCAGGAGCAGATGCTAGCCCCCATCCAAGGTCGGAGGTTCTCAGCCAAGGACGCAGGAAGCGCTGCGTGCTCCGCACGCGAGCGACTGAGGACGCCGGCTGAGGGCCGCTCAGGCGACTTTGCGGAAAACGCCGACGACGCGTCCCAGAATCCGGGCGTCAGTCGTCCGGATCGGCTCCATCGTCTCGTTCTCCGGCTGCAGCCGGATGTGATCGGACTCGCGATAGAAGCGCTTCACCGTCGCCTCCTCGCCGATCAGGGCGACGACGATTTCACCTTCGCCGGCGTCCTCGGCGGGCCGGACGACGACGTAGTCGCCCTCGAAGATGCCGGCGTTCTTCATGCTCTCGCCACGCACCTGCAGTATGTAGTCGCCATCCTCGCCACCGATCACGTCGGGGATCTCGATGTACTCCTCGATGTTCTCCTCGGCGAGGATCGGCTCGCCGGCGGCGACCTGGCCGACCAGAGGCAGGCCGGTGCCGGGCATGATCGTTTTCTTGGCGCGGTCGAAGAGCAGCTCGATCGCCCGTGGTTTGGACGGATCCCGTTTCAGCAAGCCGATCTTCTCGAGGTTCGCAAGATGCGCGTGAACCGTCGAGGAGGAGTGCAGGCCGACGGCTTTGCCGATCTCCCGCACCGTCGGTGGATAGCCGGTTTTGGCTGCGTAACGGCCGATGAAGTCGAAGATCTCCTTCTGCCGCTTGGTCAGGTCCAGGTCCAAGTCGATCCTCCTAGCCGGCTGCCCGTGGTCCCGAGGCCGGTCATTCGAACTTCTATTGAAGTTCCAGTTGACGTTCGAACACTTGTTCGCAGGCTATCTGCTCGTGCGGATGCTTTCAAGCCCGACCGTGACGTGCGCGGGGCCGCCCAGCATCTAGAATCACCGCCCCCGCGGCTGTGGCGGAACTGGTAGACGCGCAAGGTTGAGGGCCTTGTGGGCTTTATAAGCCCGTGATGGTTCGACTCCATTCAGCCGCATTGCAAAGGCCCCGCTCAGGCGGGGTTTTTGCGTTTGTGGGTCTAGCCGTCGGACCCTGGCGCCCTGCGCCTGCCGCGCTCCACCACGAGGAAGATGACCGCCAGGACCAGGAAGACGCCAAGGCGCAAGGTTTTCGTAGGCCCGTCGCGACCGAAGAAGACGACCGCGAAGCCCGCCACGAAGAGGACGGCCAGAATCCACATGTCCCTTCTCGAGGTGGGTCGCTCCTTTGAGGGCTCCGATTCTTCGGCCGCCTTCACCTGGATCGACCGCCAGACCGAATCGCGAAGAGCCAGGACCAGGAGACCGAGAACGAGCAGGACGTATGGCAGGGCGCTCGTGACTACGGACGCCTGAGTCATAGATCCCTGCATCGGCCATTCGATCTGGGCCCTTGAGCCGCCACACCCCGCGAATAGGCTGGCCGGGTGCACGGCTGGCCGCAGATCGACGATGCCGAGCTGCTCGAGCGCCTCGGCCTCGACGACGCCGGGTTCGAGGACTACGTGGCGAAGCTGTTCGGCAACTTTCCCCGCCGTGAGTACGAGGCGGCGGTCCTGGCCCGGGCGGTCGAGTATCCGTGGGCACGCCCGGCCGGTTCCTACCTCCTCGACGGTGCGGAGGTGAGCCCGCTCGAAGCGCTATCCCCAGGCGAGCGCGGGCCCCTGGTCGACCGGGTCACCGCCGACCCGGGTCGGCTTCCCGTGCTTGCGATCGGCTCGAACGGCTCGCCTGAGCAGCTGGAGCGGAAGTTCGCCCACTTTCCCGACCGCGAGGACCGCTCCGCCCTCGTCCTCACCGGCTGGCTCGACGGCTTCGACGTCGGTGCAGCCGCCCAGCCGGCGATCTACGGCGCGATGCCGGCGACGATCTTCCCCAGCCCGGGAACGAGGGTGCGGGCGGCGCTCCTGTGGGTCACCTCGACCCAATTCACCCAACTCGCCTGGTCGGAGCTGAGCTACCGGCTGGGCAAGCTGCGAACCGGCTTCGAGGTCGACGAAACCGGGCAGCGCCTCGACGAAGTGCTCGTCTTCGTCTCGCGCTTCGGCGCCTTCCACCTCGGCGACGGCGAGCCGGTCGCGCTGGCGGCGGTGCCGGCCGAGCAGCGCGCCGCCGTGGCCCTGGAGCAACGCGAAATCCTCGATGCCGCCGCGGCGATGGCACTCGGCCCGGATGCTGACGCCGAGGCGATGGTGCGCGCCTCCTTCGACGACCTCGACGCGCTCGCCGCGAAACTCGCCACAACCGTTCGCAGGAGCTCGGTGCCGTTCGCGTCGGAGCGCTGGACGCCGTTCGGCTCGGATTTGGCGTGAGGGCCCTGGTCCAACGCGTCAGCCAGGCGGCGGTCGACGTCGAGGGCGACCGCGTCGCCCAGATCGGCCCCGGGCTCCTGGTCCTGCTCGGCGTATCGAACGAGGACGGGACCGAGCAGGCGGAGCGCCTCGCCGACAAGGTGAGGGCGCTGCGGATCTTCGACGACGCCGAGGGCAGGCTCAACGAGCCGCTCGGCGACCGTGAGGTCATCTGCGTGAGCCAGTTCACCCTCTATGGGGACACCAGCCGCGGCAACCGGCCGAGCTATGTCCGCGCCGCCCCGGGCGAGGTCGCGGAGCCGTTGTACGACCTCTTCTGCGAGCGGATCGGCGCGAAGAAGGGGGTGTTCGGCGCCTGCATGGGTGTCGCCCTCGTCAACGACGGGCCGGTGACGGTGGTGGTCGAGGTGTGAGCCCTCCGACTCGGCCGCCGAACGGCGCCGCGCCTGAGACAATCGCCCGGTGGAAGGCCTCGCGACCCCACTGCACGGCTCGCTCGTCGACCTCGAGCCGTTCGCCGAGGACCACGTCGAGGCGCTCTGGGAGGCGGCGCAGGCCCGCGAGATCTGGGCCTGGCTCCCCGACCTCGACCGGCGCGAGCGCTTCGAGCTCTGGCTCGGGCTGACCCGGGACGCGATCGAGGCGGGCACCGAGGGGGTCCTCGTCACCCACCTCAAGAGCAGCGGCACGATCGTCGGCAGCAGCCGCTACATGAACGTGCGGCCCGCCGACCGGGTGGTCGAGATCGGCTGGACCTGGCTCAACCCGAGCGCCTGGCGCACCGGCGCCAACGTCGAGGCCAAGCTGCTGATGCTCGGACACGCCTTCGATGACCTCGAGTGCGTCCGGGTCGAGTTCAAGACCGACGCCCGTAACGATCGCTCCCGAGCGGCCCTGGCGGCGCTGCCGGCCCAGTTCGAGGGCGTCCTCCGCAACCACATGATCCTCCCCGACGTCGGGCAGCGCGACTCCGCCTACTTCAGCGTGATCGACAGCGAGTGGCCCGACGTGAAGGCGAACCTCGAACGCCGGCTCGACCGCTGAGCGGTTCGACAACCCACCGCACAGCGAATACATTGGACTGGCTGGCAGGCCAGCTGAAAACCGGGGAATCGATCAGGAGGATGAGATGTACGACTACGTGATCGTCGGCGCGGGCTCCGCCGGATGTGTGCTCGCCAACCGCCTCTCCGAGGACCCCGACGTCAGCGTGCTCCTGCTCGAGGCGGGCGGCCCCGACACCAAGGAGAACGTCCACGTCCCGCTCGGCTACCTGAGCCTCCCCAACACCGACGTCGACTGGCGCTACCACTCCGCCCCCGAAGCGGGCTGCGGCGGCCGCCGGATCCCGCTCCCCCGCGGTCGCGTGCTGGGCGGCTCATCCTCGACCAACGCGATGGTCTACATCCGCGGCAACCCCCTCGACTACGACGGCTGGGGCCAAGCGGGCTGGGGCTGGGACGACCTCTTCCCCTACTTCCTCAAGGCCGAGGACAACGAGCGCGGCGCCTCCGAGTGGCACGGCGCCGGCGGCCCGCTACCGGTCTCCGACCAGCGTTCCGGAAACGTGATCCCGCCCGCCTTCGTCGAGGCCGGGGTCGAAGCCGGCCAGGCCCGCAACGAGGACTTCAACGGCGCCGGGCAGGACGGAGTCGGCATGTACCAGGTGACCCAGCGCAACGGGCTGCGCGCCAGCGCCGCCGTCGCCTACCTGCACCCGGTGATGGAGCGGCCGAACCTGACCGTGATGCCGCACATGCTGGTCACCAAATTGCTCTTCGACGGGAACCGCGCCGTCGGCGTCAGCGCCGAGCAGCTCGGCCAGCCGCAGGAGCTCCGGGCCGAGCGCGAGGTGATCCTCAGCGGCGGCGCTTACAACTCGCCGCAGCTCCTGATGCTGTCTGGGGTAGGGCCGGCCGAGCACCTGACGATGCGGGAAATCGAGGTGCTGCTCGACCAGCCCGCGGTCGGCGCCAACCTCAGCGACCACCCGGCCAACATCGCGGTCTGGACGACGCCCGAGCCCGAGAGCCTGCTGCTGGCCCTCGAACCGGCGGCGCTGGAGGAGTTCGGCGCGACGCAGACCGGCCCGCTCGCCTCCAACTTCGCCGAGGCCGGGCTCTTCGCCCGCCTCGACCCCTCGGCACCGGCTCCGGAAACCCAGTTCCACGTCGTCCCGGTCCAGATCGTCGACGAGGGCTACCGCGACCCCGAGGCGCATGGGGTGACGATCACCCCCTGCCTGCTCACCCCGGAGGGCCGCGGCTCGGTCACCCTCGCCTCCAACGACCCGAGCGCCAGCCCGATCGTCCGCAACGACTTCTACAGCCACGAGTCCGACCTCGAGAAGATGGTCGCCGCCCAGCGCCTGATGTACGAGATCGTCGGCCAGCCCGCCTTCAAGGCCTACGCCGCCGAGCCACACAACGTCGCCGCCGATGACTCCGACGAGGCGATCCGCGCCCACGTCGAAGCGACCACCTACGCGATCTACCACCCGGTCGGCACCTGCGGGATCGGCTCGGTGGTCGACTCCGAGCTGCGGGTCGAGGGACTCGAGGGACTGCGCGTCGTCGACGCCTCGGTGATGCCGACCGTCCCCCGCGGCAACACCAACGCCCCGACGATCGCGGTCGCCGAGCGCGCCGCCGACCTGATCAAGGGCGAGACCCCGCTTCGCGCCGGTGCCGAGGCACAGGCGACCGCCTAGCCGCTAGGGCGAGAGCAGCTTCTCCGACCAGCCGTCGCCCTCGCGGGCGAAGAGCCGCCGCTCGTGGATGCGGTCCTCGGCTTCGCTCCACAGCTCCACCGCTTCGGGCCTGACCCGCAGCGCCCCCCAGTCGGATGGACAGTCAGGCGCGGTCTCCTGGACCTCGACCAGGTGGCCGAGGCGATCGCGGATCGGGGTCAGGTCCTCGATCGGCTCGCCCTGACGCGAGACCACGGTCTGCAGCTGGTGGAAGAGGTCGCGCTCGGCGAAGAGCTCCTCGGCCAGGGCGCGCTCGGCGAGCTCGGCCCGTCCCATGACGTGAGCCTGGCGCCCGAGCGCGGGCCAGTGGAAGAGCAGGGCGACGCTCGGGTTCGCCTCGACCTCGCGGGCCTTGCGCGTCCAGAGGGCGCTGGTGAAGATGAGGGCGTCGTCCTCGAGCCGCTTGAGATTTACGGTGCGGGCCGAGGGCCTGCCGTCATCGCCGACGGTGACGAAGGCGGCCGAGCCCGGCTGCGCGAGCCCCCGCTCACGCGCCTCGTCGATCCAGGCACCGAGGAGGATCAGGGGGCGGTCGCCGTCCACCCGGCTGAAAATACACTCGCGGACGTGGCCGGCGACGACTTCTACGCTTCTCCGCTGGGCGCCGCCTACAGCGCCTACATGGAGCGGCCGCGCCTAAGCCGGACGTTGGGGCGGCTCTTCTGGGGCGGTGACACCAAGGCCTACTACGAGAGCATGAGCGCCGTCGGCGAGGTTCCCCGCGGCGGGACGATCGTCGACTGCCCCTGCGGCGCCGGGCCGGCGCTGCGGGCGCTGCGCCCCGACTCCGGGGTCGATTACATCGCCGCCGACCTCTCCCCCGCGATGCTGCGCCGCGCCCGCGAACGGGCCGGGCGGCGCGGGCTCGAGGGCATCGAGTTCGTCCGCTCCCGGGCCGAAGACCTGCCACTGGAGCCGGGCAGCGCCGACCTCTTCGTCTCGTTCTGGGGCCTGCACTGCTTCCCGGACCCGAGGGCGGCGATCGACGAGATCTCCAGGGTGCTGAAGCCCGGCGGGAAACTGGTCGGAGCCACGTTCGTCCGCGGGCCGAGCCTTCGCCAGCGCCTCACCCTGCGTCCGCACAGGGGCGACTTCGGGCCGATGTGCACCGAAGCCGAACTGCTCGAGTGGCTGGGCCGGGCCGGATTGCGGCTCACCGGCTCCGGTCGCTCCGGCCTCTACATGTTCTTCTCAGCCGAGCTCGGCGACGAGGAGCCGTAGCCCGAGGTCGAGCTCTTCGGTGTCCTCGCGAAGGTGCCCATGGCGCTCGTCCCAGGCACCACTCTCGAGGTCGGACCGAAGCGCCGATAGGCCGCTATCGATCTGGGCCGGCTCCATCTCGTGCCAGACGGTGCTGCCGCGGCGGACCTCCGGGTCGAGGTGCATCTCGGGCCGGTCCCAGAGGGCGATGAAGAACCCGTCGGCACAGCGGCGCGGGATCGGCACCGTCTCGACCTCCACCCGGCCGCCGAGCGCCGCCGAGATGCGCTCGAGCGGAGGCATGAGCTCGGCGTGGATCTGAAACGCCCGCGGGAAGTAGTCGAGCAACCAGAAGCCGGCGAGCGGGGCCGGGTCGAAGGTGAGGACGACGACGCGCTCGGAGGCGACGCGGGCCATCTCCCCCAGGCCCCCCTCGAGATCGGCCCAGTGGTGGATGGTGATCATCGCCATCGCCGCGTCGAAGCGGTCGTCGTCGAAGGGGAGATTCTCGGCGCTTGCCCTGATCGCCGGTGCGGCGCCCGGCGGGCGCTGGGAGATCATCACCTCGGACGGCTCGACCGCGGTCACCTCGCGATCGGCGGGCTCGTAGGAGCCGGTGCCGGCGCCGACGTTGACGACGGAGCGGGCGTCGGCGAGCGCCGCCTCCACCTTGGCGGCGATCGACGGGTCGGGCTGCCGCACCTGCGCGTAGCCGACGCCGGTGCGGTCGTAGGTCGTCATCGCGCGGCGCTAGGCGGGGACGCCGAGGGCCTTGTCGATGAAGGGGCCGAGCAGCTCGCCGGCGCGGGTAGCCGTCTCCTCGGGCGTGTTCGAGGGGGCTGTGACGTAGCTGATCGCCAGCCGGACAAGCGCCTCGGCAAGCAGTTGCGCCTTCTCCGGAGGCGCCTCCGGCCAGCCCGCGCTGATCGTCTCGAAAAGCCTGGCGGTGGCGAAGACGACGACAGGCATGCCCTGGGTGGTGACGAAGGGGAGCATGCCGCCGGTCCCATCGTCGCGGAGCAGGACGCGGACGACCGGGTCGACGCCGGCCGTGCGCAGGAAGGTGACCAGGGCCGCGTCGATCGCCGCCCGCGGGTCGTCGAGGTGCTCACGGACCGCCGCGTCGACCTGGTCGAGGAAGCGGTCGCCGACGTCGATCACGAAAGCCTGTGCGAACTCTTCGCGGCTCCCAAACTCCTTGTAGAGGGTCTGGCGGCTGACGCCCGCCGCGCTCGCCACGTCGGACATCGTGATCTCCGACCAGGTGCGGCGTTCGAGCTCGTCGCGCATTGCCCCGAAGAGGGTCTCGCGCAGCAGGTTGCGGGCGGCCTCCGGATAGGGCGTGCGGGTCGCTGCCATGCCGCCCACCCTTTCTGCCTCGGTCACTCGCCCTCCTGCACGGCCTCGAAGTCGACCTTGTCGCGGACGCCGCAGTCGGGGCAGTGCCAGTCGTCGGGCACCTCGCTCCACGATGTGCCCGGCGGGAAGCCCTCGCGCGGGTGACCCGCGGCCTCGTCGTAGGTGTAGCCGCAGCTCGGGCAGCGCCAGGCGCTCATGCGCCCGCCGTCCCATACTTGGCGAGCACCTTCTCGCGCTTGCGGGGCTGGATGTTGGCGAGGGTCAGGTCGCCGTCGTAGTGGTCGACGACGATCGGGTCCACCACCCGGCGCCAGACCGGCGGGAACCAGGCGAGCACGATCATCCCCGCGTACCCGGTGGGCAGTCTGCGGCGCCTCCTTGAAATGACGCAGGCTCTGGTAGCGCCGGGTCGGGTTGGCGTGGTGATCTGAGTGGCGCTGCAGGTGGTAGAGCAGCACGTTGGAGGCGACGTTGTTGCTGTTCCAGCTGTGTTCGGGGAGGCAGCGTTCGTAGCGGCCGTCCTCCTTCTTCTGGCGCTTGAGGCCGTAGTGCTCGAGGTAGTTGACGACCTCGAGCAGGGAGAAGCCGAGCACGGCCTGGAGCAGGAGATAGGGAAGGACGACCGGGCCGAAGGCGATCGCGAGAACCGCGAAGAGGCCGACGGTCATCGCCCAGGCGCCGAGGATGTCGTTGTGCAGCGACCGGTGCGACTTGCCGAGCCGGTCGAGGCGGGCGCACTCGATCCCCCAGGCCGAGGTGAGGCTGCCGGAGACGGTGCGCGGAAGGAAGGCCCAGAAGCTCTCCCCCAGCCTGGCGCTGGCCGGGTCCTCGGGGGTGGCGACGCGGACGTGGTGGCCGCGGTTGTGCTCGATGAAGAAGTGGCCGTAGCCGGTCTGGGCGAGGGCCACCCGACTGAGCCAGCGCTCGGAGCTGGCCCGCTTGTGGCCGAGCTCATGGGCGGTGTTGATGCCGATCCCGCCGACCACGCCCATCGTCACCGCGAGGCCGACGCATTCGAGGACGGAGAGGTCGCCGCTCGCCCACAGATAACAGGCGAAGACGAGCCCGGCGTACTGGATCGGGATGTAGAGGTAGGTGCACCAGCGGTAGTAGCGGTCCTGCTCCAGCCATTTGAGGACGCTGTCCGGCGGGTTGCTGGGGTCGACGCCGATCACGATGTCGAGGATCGGGAAGGCCCCGAAGACGAGGACGGGGCCGAAGAACCAGAACCCGCCCCAGCCGGTCGCTTCGACCGAGGCCCAGGCGATGAAGGGGCCGAAGGGGATGATCAGGCCGAGCAGCCACGCGTAGCGCTTGGCGTCGGTCCAGGTGGCCGGGTTCAACTCGATATCCGGGCCGTGGTCGTGCTCGTGATGGTGCTCGTCGTGCGAGTGTGCGGCTGCCTCCATGGGCGCGCTCCTTGTCAAATCGACGGTTTACGTCTTGTCGGTTGACAAACTAACCCATTTTGTAAATCAGCGCAACATCGGTGCTGAAAATGTCCTCAGCCACTGGCGTCACTCCGCCGGCGGCGGCTGGCGCATGAACTGAAGCCACTGGTCCTCGGCCACCCTGAGCGCCCCCAGCGCCATGACCGGATTCCCCAGGTTGTGGCGGATGCGGAAGTTGGAGCCGCCGCCCGGATCCTGGATCTCGACGATCGTGATGATCGCGCCCAGCTCGTAGCCCTCCTCCTCGGCGAAGTCTTTCTCGATCGCCTCCATCTGCGCCGCGACCTGCTGCCCGGCTTTGCTCGTGTCGATCGTCATGCCGCCCCCTCTCGTCTTCGTGGTTGCTCTGTCGAGCGATCAGCCCGACCGTACACATCCGACGCGCGGCCTACGCTCGCCCCGTGAAAATGGACGTCACAGCGGGGATCAGCCGAGTCGCGGCGATCGCTCTCGCCCTGGTCGTTGTCCTCCTCCTGCTCTGCCTGGCCTGGATCGGCGGCGAGCTCCACTACAGCAACTGCCTCGACCAGGCGCAGATCGAAGGCAAGTCGGTCAGCTGCTCGCGGTTGCCCTAGCGCTCCGCGCGGGCCGAGGCGGCTACACTTCGCGGCCGTGTACACCTTCTTGGCAGTCGTGCAGGTGATCATCTCGGGGATTTTGATCTTCCTGATCCTCCTGCACTCAGGCAAAGACGCGGGCCTCTCTGGTGCCTTCGGCATCGGCGGCGGCGGCAGTTCCTTCGGCGGCGGCTCGATGGTCGAGCGCAACCTCGACCGGGCGACGGTCTTCTTCGCCGTCCTCTTCGCGGTCAACACCGTCGTGCTGCTGAAGATCTAGCGCGGCGGGACCGGCTCGGCCACGTTGCCGTTGCCGTTGCTGTCACCGCGGTCGAGGATCTCGACCGCCTCCCTGCGCAGCTCGGCATCGAGGATTGCGAAGTCCTCGTCTGAAAGCTTGCCCGACGCGTGGTCGAGTTCGGCGTCGCGGATCTCGCGGTACTTGGCTTCCTTGAGCGCCTCCAGCTCGCGATCGGCGATGATGCCCATCCGCCTGCGCCTCGCGGGCCAGAGGGCGATGATCGCTCCACAGAGTGAGATCAAGCCGCCGATCCAGATCCAGGTCACCAGCGGGTCGACGATCACCTTGAAGGTCGCCGACAGGTCTTCGTTCTCGTAGCCCTTGGCGATCCGCGCCGCGGTCCGGGACTGCAGGCTCTCGATCCGCGCCGCTGCGGCCGGCACCAGGCTCGGGTTCGCCGCCGCGGCCTGCATCACCGAGGCGAGAGCGTTGCAGGCCGGCGGGGTGCCAGGCCCACCGTTCAGGCACTGTTTGAAGCCCTTATCGGCGTCCCTGGCGCGCCCCAGCACGCCGCCGAGATCGGGCCGCACGGCGATCCAGAGATCGCTGCCGGCGCCTGCCCGCAGCGCCACGTTGCTCTCCGCTTCGCCGTCAAAGCGGCTGCCGATCGTCGTCTGCGGCACGCCGGTGACCTGGAAGTAGCTGCGGCTGGTCCGCAGCAGGAAGGTCTTGCCGCCGTCTTCGACCCGGAGCACAGCGCCGACCGCGACGTCGCGGCTGTCGACGCTGACGGTCGGCCGCACGTAGGTGATCTTGCGGCCGTCGACGACCGTGCTTTCGCCCGGCTTGAGCCGCACTTCGCGGTTGGTCTGGAAGCTCGAGGAGGCGGCGATGCCGATCAGCAGCACGACGATGCCGACGTGCACGATGTAGCCGCCGTAGCGCCGCCGGTTGCGCGAGACGACCCCGACCAGGGCTGTCGGCATCGAGCCGCCGCTGAGCTTGCGCCGCGCCGCGGCGCCGCGCCAGAACTCCTGGGCGATCCCCGAGAGCGCGAAGGCGGCGAAAACGAAGAGCGCGAACGCCCACGGCCTGTTCGCTGCATCGCTGAACAGCAGCAGCCCGAGGGCGACGACGGCCGCGGTCACGGTCGGAGCGAGGAAGATCCGCTTCGCCGAGTCCCAGCTGACCCGGCGCCAGGCGAGCAGCGGGCCGAGCCCGGTGAAGAGCACCAGGACGATCGCCAGCGGCGTCGTGTAGCGGTCGAACCAGGGCGCCGCCAGCGAGGACTTCTCGCCGGTGAAGAGTTCGGAGATCAGCGGGAAGAAGGTGCCCCAGAAGATCGCCACGCAGAGCGCCACGAGCAGCAGGTTGTTGATCAGGAAGACGGCCTCGCGCGAAATAAGCGAGTCGATCTTTTTCTCGGAGCGGAGGTCGTCCAGGCGGGAGATGATCAGCGCGGTCGAGCCGATCACGACGACCGCGATCAGTCCGAGGATGTAGGGCCCGACGGTGCTGTTGCCGAAGGCGTGGATCGACTGAAGGACGCCGGAGCGGACCAGGAAGGTGCCGAGCAGAGCCAGCGAGAAGGTGGCGACGATCAGGCAGGCGTTCCAGACCTTCAGCATTCCGCGCCGCTCCTGGACCATGATCGAGTGCAGGAAGGCGGTGCCGATCAGCCACGGCATCAGCGCCGCGTTCTCGACCGGGTCCCAGGCCCAGTAGCCGCCCCAGCCGAGCTCGGTGTAGGACCAGCGGGCGCCGAGCAGCAGCCCGAAGCCGAGCAGCGCCCAGGCGATCAGCGCAAAACGCCGGGTCGCGCGGATCCATTCGGCGTCGAGGCGACGGGTGATCAGGGCCCCGATCGCGAAGGCGAAAGGCACCGTGAACGCCACGTAGCCCGAGTAGAGCATCGGCGGGTGGATCATCATGCTCGGGTGCTGGAGCAGCGGGTTGAGCCCGACACCGTCGACCGGGACCGGGTCGACCGTGGCGAACGGGTTGACCCCGCCGGCGAAAAGCATCAGGCCGGTGAAGAAGCTGGCGACCCCGGCCATCACCGCGGTTGCGTAGGGGACCAGCTCCCGCAGCCGGTTCCTGGTCGAGAACAGCGCTATCGACGCGACGATCGAGAGCACCCACGCCCAGAGCAGCAGGGAGCCTTCCTGGCTCGACCACATCGCCGCCAGCTTGTAAAAGAAGGGCGTCTCGATCGAGGAGTGCTGCTGGACGACGTTGAAGGAGAAGTCGTTGCTGACGAAGGCGACCTCGATGATCACCACGCAGGCCGTGAGCAGGCCGCAGAGGGCGTAGACGGCGCGCCGCGAGATCGCGATGCGCCGCTCGTCGCCACGCCCGGTCAGGGCCATGACCACGGCGAAGACCGCGGTCAGAAAGGCCAGCGCCAGGAGGGCGCTACCGAAGCTAGCTGTCATTCGAGGTGGTGAACTTCGACGGGCACTTGGTGACGAGCGTGTCCCGTTCCCCCACGAAAGTTCCATTCTCGACTTCGCCGCTGAGCACTATCTCGCGCCCGCCCCGGAAGGGGTCGGGAACGGTGCCGCTGTAGGTGACCGGGAGGCTCTGTCCCTGCCCGTCGCGATCGACGACCAGGAAACGCAGGCTTTCCCCTTCGCCGTCGGCGCGGTGGACTGATCCCTTGACCACTTCCCCGGTCAGCTCGGCGGTCGAGCCCGAGGCCGCGTTGACGAGTTCAGAGGGCTCCTTCGCCCCCGTCGCGGCGCTGAATGAGGTGTAGATCAGGGCGACGGCGAGCACGACCGCGACACTCAGGGCGACCACTAGACGGATCTTGCGCTTTCGCCTGGGATCCACGGCCCCGAATTATCGCAAGTAGGCGCGGGGGGCGGGTGGCTCCGGGGTCTGCGGACGCGCTTCGCGCCGGGTGCCCTCAGCCCCGGACCCTCCCGCTGCGCGCCAGAATGCGAGACTCGAGGGGTGAACGGCGAGGCGAATGACCCGATCATGCTGATCACCGGGGCGAGCTCCGGGATCGGCGCGGCGACCGCGCGCGCCGCGGCCGACAGCCACAGGCTCGTGCTCGCCGCGCGCCGGCTCGAGCCTCTGGAGGAGCTGGTTGCCGAGCTCGGCGAGGAGCGGGCGCTCGCGGTTCGCTGCGACGTCGGCGAGTGGGATCAGGTCGAGGCGATGGCGGCGGGCGCGCTGGAGCGCTTCGGCCGCATCGACGCGGTTTTCGCCAACGCCGGCTTCGGCGCCACCCGCGGCTTTCTCGAGGAGTCGGTCGAGCACTGGCGCTCGATGGTCCTCACCAACGTCTACGGCGTAGCGCTGACGATCCGCGCCACCCTCCCCCACCTGCTCGAGCGCGGAACCGGCCACTTCGTCATCACCAGCTCGGTCGCCGGCCGGCGCGCACTGCCCGGCTCGCTCTACTCGGCGACCAAGTTCGCGGCGACGGGCATCGGCGAGAGCCTGCGCGGCGAGCTGCGCCAGATGCACGACAACCACGAGATTCGCGTGACCGTGATCGAGCCGGGCATGACCGACACGCCATTCTTCGACAACCGCCCCGAGAGCGCGCTGGCGGACGAGGACATCGCCCGCGCCGTCCTCTTCGCGCTCGAGCAGCCCGCCGGTGTCGACGTCAACGAGATCCTGATCCGGCCGACAAGCCAGCCGATCTGAGCCTCGGCCGGCACAGCCCGGCTAGTGCTTCTTGCCGCCGCCCTTGCCCTTCTTGTGCTTTTTGCACATCGGCGTCTTGATCTTCACCTTGCTGTGGACGGTCTTGGTGTTCTGGGCCTTGATCGCGACCTTCGAACGGGCCGGGGCCAGGCAGAGATCGCGGGTGTTGGTCAGCAGGCCCTTGCCGCCGCCCTTCATGGTCAGGACGAACTTGCTGACCGGGACGTCGGGGGCGGTGAACACGTTGCGCAGGCGACCGCCTTTGGTCGATTCGACCGACCCGCGCAGGCGGATGTCGACCTGGCCGCGGAGGTCGACGAGCAGGTCCGGGAGGATGTGGTTGCCGGGCACGAGGTAGACGGGGCCGGCGAGCTTGTCGCCGAGCAGCGGCGTGGTCGCCGAGGCGTGGCCGTAGACCGAGCTCTTCGGGCAGGCGCCGGCGGCGAGCTGCGGGCGGGTGCAGAGCGTCTTGATGTGGCTCTGGTCGAGGATCAGCGCTTTCGGCAGGGTGACCACCGTGTGATCGAGATTGGCGTCGCCGCCGCGGGCGATCAGCGTCGCGCGGAATTTCGGGTTCTGCGCCCGGTGGGCTTTCTTACGCTTGCCGAAGACCCTGGTCGTCAGCTTCGGGCGGAATTTGAGTTTGCCGCAGTCGGTCGTCTGGAACGGGTCCGAGACCGGCTTGGGGACGAAGGCCGCCGGGTTGGTCGGGTCGGCACCGCCGCCGAGGATCGCGCCTTCGGTGGCAAGTTTGCCGCAGGCGGTCCCGTTGATGACGAATTCCTTCTTGTTGGCGTTGAGGTCGATCGAGCGGACGCTGAGCTTGGCGCCGCCGAAGACGTCGGGGATCGGGTCCGAGACCGCGGTTATCCGGGCCGTTTCAGGGTCGACGAACAGAGCAACCCTGACCACGACCGTGCCGAGATCGAAGGGCCCGGCCGTGGCCGGGGTGACCACTGCCAGGGACAGGGGAGCCCCGTTGTAGGGGCCGGCGAGGAAGGCGTTGCCTTTGATCGTGATCGGCGAGGTGCCCGAGCCGGCCTTCACCGTTGCGGTGCCGACCAGGCTTTTGTCGGGGCAGCTGTCGTTTTTCGCCTCGGCCGCACCGGAGCGCGCAGCCGCCTGGTCGATCGCTTTCTGCGGGCAGTAGGGGATGCCGACGAGCTTGCCGCTGACGCCGGCGGGCAGGGTCAGGTTGACGCCCTTGAGCTCCTGCTGGCCGTCGGCGCGGCCGACGTGGATCGAGAAGGGGCTGTAGGCGCCGGCGACGACGCTGTTCGAGTGGGTCGAGAAGCCCGGCGTGAACGGGCGCGCCGCCATCGTTTTGGCACAGGCACCGCCGCCCGGCGCTTTGGTCAGCGAGAAGGCCCCGGTCGGTTTGGTGGCCGCCGTCCCCGAGTACGGGAACAATTCGCCGTTGGTCGTGTTCGGCCCGCAGGTCGGGGGGTTGGTGAGCACCGATTTGGCGCTCTGGTCGAACTTCACTTTGAAGGAGGTGAACGGCAACTGCGGGTTTTCGGCGAAGGTCGCCGTCAGCCTGCCGGTGGTCTTGTTGGCGCTGACGTTGCCGATCAGCCGCACCGAGACGCCGTACCTGGCTGACTCGACGTCGACGAAGATCCTGTACTCGTTACCCGATTCGGGGTCGCGGCTGAGCTGCTTCCCGAGGTAGACGGACCCGTTCAACGACCCGGCCGGCAAGGGCGGCGACTCGATGCTAGCCGTCCCGATTTTCGATTTCGCCGGGCAGGCTGACTTTGTTGCGCGTGCCCTTGCCGAGCTGGCCGTCGTCACAGAAGACCAACCCGTCGGCGGCCGACGGGTTCAGCCCCATCCCCACCGGCAGCGAGGTCTTCGCCGTCTGCACGTTCGAGTTGGCGATCGCGGCGTTGGTGTCGAACGGAACCGTGACCTCGACCTGGGCGCCGCTCGGCGTGTCGGTCTGGTTGATGCCGGGGGCGGTGTTGACGCCCGGTTTGAACGGCACCGAGGCGCACCCGTCGGGCTTCACGCCTGGCGGCAGAGCGGCCTCGAAGCGGGTCGAGCCGTTGGGAAAGCTCCCATTCGGGTTCTCCAGCGAGTCGGCGCGCAGGAAGGTCGAGTAGGTGTGCGCGAAGGCTGCTTCCGCCGGGTTGTGACAGGTGCTCGGGTTGGTCAGGAAGGTGCCGTTCCCGGCGGTCCCCGTGAAGACGAGGCGGTTCTTGAGGATCGAGCCGAGCGGCGATTTCGGCACCGCGATCGTGAACCCCTCGTGATAGTCGCCGTCCCATTCGACGTCGGATTTGAGCAGGGCCGTGGCGCCCGCGGCGCTGAACCCGAAGAGGGCAGGTTCTCCCGTTTCAGGGACGATGTTGTAGACGGGGACGAGCGTCAGCGGGGCCAGCGGCGGCGCCACGACACCGGCGAGCTCGACCGTGACGCCGCTCTGGCCGACGACGGAGTCGAGCGGGCAGGTGCTGCTCGTGAACTGGGCCATCGTGCACTGGCCGGCGGTCGCCTGTGGGTTGACGCTGAGGCCGACCGGCAGGTCGACCCGGATGTCCTTCAGCGTCGCCGTGGTTTCGGTGCCGAGTTCGATCGGACCGAGTTTCACCGGTTTGTTGGCCACGGTGAACTGGGTGAGGCCGATCGGCGGGTGCCCGGCGGCCTGCGTGAAGAACTGGTTCTTCGTGTTCGGCGAGCATTCGGGAAGGTCCATCGTGCATGTCCCCGCCTGCCAGCCGTCTTCGGCCGTTGGTGGGTTGTGCTGCGGCGCGATCGTGTCGCCGGTGTCGGCGCTCGCGACGCCACCGCCGACCACGAATGTCGCGCACACAGCCGCCAGCCCTGCGATCCATCGCCTCCTCAGCATGTGCGATTCCTACCCATCGTCCCTCGTTTCCAATCCACTGTTCAGTGCCGGCTTTGATGGTTGTGCGTGTGCTTCTTGTGGTGTTTCTTTTTCTTGCACGGTGTCTTCACTCGCTGCTTCTTGCGCAGGATCTGCTTACCGTTCTGGCCCCCCAGTTCGACTCTCGCAAACTGCTTGCGCTTGCAGAGATCCCGCGAGTTGACCAGCAGGCCGCCGCCTTTGCCGCCGCGAATGGTGAGGCTGAATTCGGAGACCGGGACGTCGGGGACCATGTCGAACGTGTTGCGCAGCCGGCCCCTGACGCTGTCGGTGCGGCCCGCGATCTCGACGCTCACCTGCCCGTGCAGGTCGGCGACCAGGTCAGGCAACGGATTGTCCGAGGAGCGCAGGTAGACGGGCCCTTTCAGGGGCCCGTCGAGGAGCGGCGTCTTCGCTTCCGCGAAGCCGTAGACGGAGTTGGAGGGACAGGCATTGGCCGAGAACTGGACCCGGGTGCAGACCTGGCCGATCGCCGCCTGTTCGAGGATGATCGACTTCGGCAGCATCACCGAGGCGCGGCCGATGTTCGCGTCGCCGGCGTGGCCGACCACTATCGCCCTGAGTTTCGGGTGCTTGGTCCGCTTGGTGCCTCCGAAAGCCCGCAGGTAGAGCTTGGGCTGGAAGTCGAGGCCCTCGCACCCCGCCGCCTGAAACGGCGAGGCTGCGGCGAAGGAAGTGAACGCCGCCGGGTCGGTCGGGTTCGAGCCGCCCCCGTGGAGGTTGCCGTTGAACGAGAAGGCGGAGCAGTTGGTCGGGTTGAGCGCGAACTGCGGGCGATTGATCCTCACCGCGACCGAGCGGATGTCGAGCAAGGTGCCGCCGTAGACATGGGGGATCGGGTCGGTGACCGTGGTCACCTGGGCGGTCTTCGGGTCGAGGAGCAGCGCCACCCTGACCACGACCGTGCCGAGATCGAAGGGTCCGGCCGTGGCCGGCGTGATCACCGCCAGGGACAGAGGTGCACCGTGGTAGGGGCCGGCGAGGAAGACCTTTCCGCCGTCGATGTGGAGCGGCTCCGGGCCGCTGCCGGTCGTGATCGCCGCGGACCCGACCAGGCTGTCGGCCGGGCAGCTCGAGCCGGCCGCCTCGGCGGCGCCGCTTTCGTTGGCCGCTGCGGCGATCGCCGCCTCGGGGCAATAGCGGACACCGGCGAGCTTTGCCGTCAGGCCGGGCGGCAGGGTTATGTCGGCCGCCTTCAGCTCCTGCTCGCCGTCCTTACGGCCGACGTCGATCCCGACTTCGGTGTAGGCGCCGGCCTGCAGATTCGAGCCGGCGGCCTTGAAGGTCGGCGCGAAGGGACGCCCTCCGAGGGTGCTCGCGCATTTCGCTTTGGGGTCGACGCCCGGCGCCGAGGTGAGGGTGAATTTCGCCCCCGGAGTCGCATCGGGGTTTTCGGTCCAGGGCGTCATCGCGGCCGTCGAGGCGTGCGGCCCGCAGATCGGCGGGCTGGTCAGGGTCGCTCGCGGCCCGCCGTCGAGCTTGAGGACGAAGGCGGTGAAGGGAAGCTGGGGCAGGTTTTCGAATTTCGCCGTAAGCACCCCGGTCACCGGGTCGGCGGCGACCCGCCCGAGCAGACGGACCTTGAGCCCGTACCGAGCCGACTCGGCGTCGACGAAGATCCGGAACTCGTCGCCGGAAGCCGGGTCGCGGCTGAGCTGGTTACCGACGTAGACGTCGCCTTTGAGCGAGCCCGAGGGAAGCGGCGGGGTTTCGATCGCGACCGAGCCGATCTTCGAGGCCGCCGGACAGCCGATCGGAGCTTTCGACCCCTTCCCGAACTGCTGGTCGGTGCAGGCGACGAGGCCGTTGGCGGCCGAGGGGTTGAGCCCCAGCCCCTGCGGCAGGGTCACCTTCGCTTCCCGCGTGTTCGAGGTTTCGCGGCTGGTCCCGCCCGTGTTGTGGGGCAGGGTCACCGTCGTCGTCGTACCTGAAGGCGATTCGGTCACGGTCGTGCCGGGGTCGACGTCGAGGCCCGGTTTGTAGGGGACGTGGGCGCAGTCGATCGGCTTTTTGCCTTTCGGTAGGGGCGACTCGATCGAAGGTGTCGCACTCTGCGGAAAGCTGTATCCCGGCTGCTGCTCTTCTTTGATCGAGGAGGCGAGCAGGTAGGTCGAGTAAGCGTGTTCGTGAGGCGGCTGTTCGGGGTCCCAGCAGGTGCTCGGCGTCGTGATGAACGTTCCGTCGCCGGCGCGTCCGTCGAAGACCAGCCGGTTTTTGAGGATCAGGTTTTCGAGCCCGAGCGGTAGTTCCGGGACGTGGATCGTGAAGCCCTCGTGGTAGTCCCCGTCGTAGGCGAGGTCGGCTTCCAAGTAGATGTTGTTGCCGACCAGGTTGAAGCCGAAGCGCGCCGGCTGCCCGGCGGGCGGTTCGATGTTGTAGACGTCGGCGACGATCGGGGTCGGCGCGGGGACACCGAGAACGGAGCCGGTGACCATGCTGGTCCCGACTTTCGCTCCCAGCGCGTCGCAGCTCGAGGCGCTTGCTTCGAACGTCGCCTGTGGGCACTGTCCGGTCGCCTGGGGGTTGACGCTGAGCCCGACCGGCAGGTCGACCCTCACGGTCTTCAGGCCGCCGATCGGTTCTTCGGGGCCGATCGTTCCCTGTTTGTAGCGAACGATGAACTGGGTAAATCCAACCTGTGGATGACCGGCCGCGAGTTCATAGAACTGATCGGGAGTTTTGACCGAGCAGACCGGCGAGTCTTTTTCGCAGGTGCCGGCCTGCCAGCCGTTGGTAGCGGTCGGTTCGCCCTGGGGAGGCACGGGGGAGTCGGCGATGATCGCCTGGGTGTCTGCCGAGGCGGCGGAGGCGAAGATCGCCAGCGCCACCAGCGCGAAGAGTGGTCCAAAAGTTGTGCGGATTCCCCGGTGCAGTCCCATTTGAATCTCCTTTGTAAAACCCGTTGGGCGAGACAATACCCGATTTTGATGATTTAGGATAGAATTTTTAGGTATCAGCTTTAACCACTTCTAGAATCGGAGGCACCAAATGGATTGGCAGCTACTCGCCCGAGCAAATACGCACCCGCTGCGCATCTCCGTCATGGAAGTGCTCGAGATGGACGATGGCCGCACTCTGTCCCCCAGTGATCTCAGTTATGAGCTTAGGGTCCCGCTCAGCAACGTCAACTACCACGTCACCGAGCTGCTCAAATCGGGCCTGATCGAGTTGGCCAGCGAGCGCCAGGTCCGCGGCGCGACCGAGCACTTCTACCGCGTCATCGGCTCTACCGGCAACGGCTCCGGCGGCGGGCACACCGGCCTCCGCGAAGCAACTGCTGCCCTCAACGGACACGCCCCGATCCCGCCGGGCGTGATCAGAGCTGCCTGACCGCGAGAAGCGGACGACGGGGGTCGAACCCGCGACCTCGAGCTTGGGAAGCTCGCGCTCTACCAACTGAGCTACGTCCGCGCAGCGGCCATTCTAGGTGCCCAGATGCCGCCCAGCCCGTCGCCGAGCAGCGTGGCGAGCACCCGGTCACTTCAGGCCGGCGGTCACGCGGCCGACCATCTCCGCGATCAGCTCGTCGAACTCGACCCCCGCCGCCTCTGCGGCGAAGGGCGTCGGGCCGGTCTCGGTGAGGCCGGGGACGGTGTTGATCTCGAGGATCTGCGGCCCGCCGCCGTCGAGGATGATGTCGACGCGGGCAAGATCGCGGCAGCCGGCGAGCGAGTACGCCCTGGTCGCCGCCTCCTTCACGGCCTCCTGCTCCCCGGCATCGAGCTCGGCGACCCGCAGCGTCGCCGCCCCGGTCTCGTAGTGCGCGGTGAAGGTGTAATAGGGCTCGTCGGTGAGGATCTCGACGATCGGCAGCGCCCGCGGCTCGCGCGCTTCCCCGAGCACGGTGACCGCGAGCTCGCGGCCGGCGATGAAGCGCTCGATCACGACGCGGTCGTCGTAATTGAAGGCGCCGAGCACCGCGGTGACGAACTCGTCGGAGCTGTGCACGACCTTGATCCCCAGCGAGGACCCCTCGCGGGCCGGCTTCACCACCAGGGGGAAGCCGAGCTCGGCGGTCAGCGCCGGCAGGGTCTCGCCGGCGCCGAACTGGGTGAAAGCCTCGCGGTTGAACGAGTGCCAGGGCGGCGTCGCCAGGCCCTCGCCCCTGAGGATCTCCTTGAAGGCGTGCTTGTCGAGACAGCGGGCGCTGGCGTGGACGTCGGAGCCGGTGTACGGAACCTCGAGGATTTCGAGCAGGTCCTGGAGGGTGCCGTCCTCCCCACCGCGGCCGTGCATGGCGACGAAGACGAACTCGGGCCGGTACTCGGTGACCTTGCTCACAAAGCGGTGGTCCGGGTCGATCGTCTCGACCTCGAAGCCGAGCTCCTCGAGGGCGCTCGCCGCCCGGCGCCCGGAGCGCAGGCTGATCTCGCGCTCCATCGAGCGGCCGCCGTTCGCGACGAGGACCCGCCCGGCCATCAGCCTCCCCCAGCCTGCCGTGAGGTGTAGGTCTCGAGCAGGATCGACTCGAAGGTGCGGGTAGTCGCGCGCCGCTCGGCCGCCTCGGCGAGGGCGATGTCGATCAGCTCGTCGGCGAGGTCCGGAAAGGCGAGTCCCTGGCGCTCGAACAGGTAGAAGGAGAACGAGCCCGGGACCGTGTTGGCCTCGTTGAGCACCACCGTCGCATCGCCCTCGGGGTCACCGACGAGGAAGTCGTAGCGAACGACGCCGGCAAAGCCGAGCGCCAGGTGCGCGCGGCGCGCGGTCTCCTGGATCCGCTCGGTCAGCTGGTCTGGGATCGGAGCCGGGATGATCCGGTCCTGGGAGGCCATGCCGGCGTCCTTGGCGCCGCCCCCTCCTCCCTTGCCGCCCTTTCCCTTGCCGCCGGACATGTACTTCTCCTCGAAGCCGAGTAAGGAGTCCTCCTCCTTGACGGGCTGCTCGCAGACCGAGGCCCGCACCTCGCCCTCGGGGCGGCCGAGCACGGCGCAGTTGACCTCGATCGCCTCGTCGAGAGCAGGCTCGACGATCACCGCCCGGTCGAGCTCGAGGCCGAGCTCGAAGGCGTCCTCGAGCTGCTCGACGGTCGCGCAGCGCGAGACGCCGATCGAGGATCCGAGCGAGATCGGCTTGACGAAGCAGGGAAGCCCGACCTCCTCCTGGGCGCGGCGCAGGACCGCGGCGGAGTCCTCGCCATGCTCCCTGCGGCCGACGACAATGTCGGGGTTGACCTCGATCCCGGCGGCGCGGAAGACGGCCTTGCCGGTCGCCTTGTTCATCGCCGCCGCCGAGGGCCCGACACCGCCACCGACGTAGGGAAGGTCGGTGTGCTCGAGCGCGCCGAGCAGCGCCCCGTCCTCGCCGCCGGTCCCGTGGATCGCGTTGATGACGGCGTCGAGGCGGAGTAGGCGCTCGCCGCGAAGCCGCGAGCCGCCGGGCTGGACGAAGCCGGCGCCGTCAGACCGCCCGAGGCGCAGCTCGCACGGCTCACCGTCGTCGGGCGGGTCGGAGGCGAACGCGTCGACCGAGCGCAGGCCCTCTCCGGTCCAGAAGCGGCCGTCGCGAGCGAGGTAGATCGGGACGGGCTCGTGGCGCTCGGAGAGCGCCTCCATCAGCTGCTCGGCGCTGATGATCGAGACGTCGTGCTCGACCGAGGGGCCGCCGAAGCAGACGCCGATCTTTTGTCCGGGGGCCGCCATCGAGGAGGTCGGACGATACCCGGGTCAGGCGCCGGAGAAGTTGGCTCAGGCGGCCGCGGCCTGCCGCTGCTGATCGCCCTCCCGGCTCTTGTAGAGGTCCGGGAGGTCATTCTCGAAGAGGATCACGTCGCCGCGGCGGGAGGTCTCAGCCAGCAGTTTCTGGGCCCCCTGAGCGTCATCCACCTGGGAAATCGCCGATGCGGGGAAGCCCGCCCCGTCGAGCCCACGGCGAATCGGCTCGGACTGCTCGCCGACCAGGATGACGAGGTCGCAGACCTCAGCCGCGGCGGCGCCGAAGCCCTCGTTCTCGGCCTCCTCGCTATCGCCGAGCTCGACCATCCCGGGTGTGACCAGAACGCGCCGCTCGCCGGGATGGGCGCCGAGCACCTCGAGTGCCGCCCGAGCCCCGGAGGGATTGGCGTTGTAGGCATCGTCGATGACAACGATGCCGGCCGCGGCATTGACGATCGGCGCCAGCCGGTGCTCCGGCGGCGAGACCTGGCCGAGCGCGCGGGCGATCTGCTCGGGCGACAGCCCCAGCTCGACCCCGACACAGGCCGCGGCGAGCAGGTTGGCGACGTTGTGAGTGCCGAGCAGACGGGCGCTGACCGGGCGCCGGACCACCTCCCCTTTCTCCGCCAGGCAGAGATCGAAGCGGGTCCGCCCGCGATCGAGGCCGACGTTCTCGGCCCAGACCGCAGCGTCGGGGTGGGCCTGCGGAGCGAACAAGCGCAGCCCGGCGGATGTGCGGGAGGTCGTCTGCATGCAGCGCTCGTCGTCGGCGCGGGTGATGAAGGTCCCGTCGGCAGGCAATGCCTCGGCGATCTCGCCCTTCGCCAGGGTCGTCACCTCGAGCGAGCCGAAGCGCTCCAGATGGGCGGGGCCGATCGCCGTCAGGATCCCGATCTTCGGTTTGACCAACTCGCAGAGCTCGGCGATGTCGCCGCGCCGGTAGGCACCCATCTCGACGATGAAGGAGCGGTGGTTCGGCCGCAGGTTCTCGTTGATCGCGCGGATCACGCCGAGGTAGCTGTTGAAAGAGGCCGGGGTGGGCAGCGCCGGTCCGGCGAGGTCGGCGACCTGGGCTACGCAGCCCTTGGTCGTCGTCTTGCCGTAGGAACCGGTGATCCCGATCACCAGCGGGTCGACCTCGCGCAGCCGGCGGCGGGCGCGGCGCTCGAAACGGGCGTTGTCGGCGCGCTGGACGGGTCGCATCAGGAGGTTGGCCAGACCGAGGGCCTCGGGGGCGAGCAGCGACGACAGCAGGCCGGCCACGGCGAGGGCGAGGGCACCCGCGATCGCACCGGCAAGGGCGCCGACGACGAGAGCGGCGCCGACCGCGAGGGCGACGAGCACGAGGTCGGTCGTGTAGATCCTCCTCGCCCGAGGCGTGAACTGCAGCGGCTTGATCTGATCGCGGCCGATCACCGCGCGGGCGCGCAGGGTCGCCTGCACCAGCCCCAGCGCCCCGATGGCGACTCCGACGGCCGGAATGCCGACCGCGAAGGTGAAGGCGACGAGGGCGGGCAGCCCGACGGCCGGTCGCGCGTCCGAGGGATCGAGCCTCTCGCCGCGCCGCTTGACCCAGACCAGGAGCCGCCCCTGCTCGTAGTGCTCGAGCTGGAGCAGGTGGAGGAGGACATGGGCGCGACCGACGGCGATCGCCAGGACCACCCCGCCGGAGAGTCCGAGCGCGATCCACTCGCTCCCGCTCACGAAACCCCGCCCCCGGCGGCCACCTGTCGCGGCTGCTCGCAGAGGAAATGTCGGCTCATCTGGGCGAAGCGCACCGGCTCGTCCGCGTAGGAGAAGTGCCCGGCGCCCTCGAACACGACCAGGGCGCCATCGGCAAGGAGCTCCTCCATCCGCCGTCCCATCCAGACCGGGGTGTCCTCGTCCGCGTCGCCCCAGACCAGCAGGCACGAGGCGGCCACCTCGGGAAGGCGCCCGGAGAGGTCCTCGGCGATCACCCGCCGGAAGGTCTCGCGCATCGCCGGCGAGGCTTGGAGGTAGTCGGTCGAGGCGACCCGCCTGCGCATCCGCTCCTGCAGCCGCCGCCCGGGCGGGCCCAGTAGCCCGAGGAGCCTCCCGAGCTTGGCGACCGCGACCCGCATGCGGTAGCGCATGCCCCTTTTCGGCCGCAGGCCGGCGGCGTCGATGAGGATCATCCGGTCGACGAGCTCGGGGCGCCCGGCGGCGAGGCAGATCGCGACCGCGCCGCCGCGCGAGTGCCCGATGACGTGGCAGCGGGGAATCCCGAGCTCGGCGAGCAGGTCGGCGACGAAGCGGGCGTACTCCTCCGAGCCCCAGGGCTCGGGCGGGTCCGCGGACTGGCCGAAACCGGGCAGGTCGAGCGCGACCACCTCGGTCTGCTCGGCGAGCGGCGCGACGATCGGCTCGATCGCCTCGAGGTGCGCGCCCCAGCCGTGGAGCACCAGAATCGGCAGGTCGGCGGGGTCTCCGAGCCTGCCCCGGCGGTCGACCCGAATCCCGATTCCGTCAATTGTCATCTGCTCGGCGATTGCCTGAACTTACCGACGATCTAACCTTCCCGGCCATATTGAGCGCCCGCTCCCTCCTCGCGTTTCTCGCCGTCTGCGCAGTGATCGCGCTGCTCGCCTTCGGCCTGCTCAGCAAGGGCTCGTCGAAGATCGCCCTCGGCGACCCGGTCCCCGACAAGTCCCTGCCCGTCCTCGGCGGCGAAGGCCGAGGCGACATCGCCCAATACCGGGGCAAATGGGTCCTGGTCAACCTGTGGGCATCTTGGTGCGGGCCGTGCCGCAAGGAGACCCCGGCCCTGCAGAGCTTCTACGAGCAGAACCGGCGGCACGGCGTCGCCGTGCTCGGCATCAACGTCCAGGACAACAGCGAAGACGCGCTCGCCTTCCTGCATGAGTTCCATTCCACCTACCCGCAACTGCGCTCTGTCGGCGACGAACGCAGCGAGGCGTTCGGCTCGACCGGCGTGCCGGAGAACTTCCTCGTCGACCCCGAAGGGCACCTGGCGCTGATTTGGCGGGGCCCCGTCGATGAGAGCTTCCTCGATGACAACGTCTCGCCGCTGATCGAAGGCGACGGCGCATGAGGCGCGGGGGCCTGCTGCTCGCTGTGATGGCGGCGGTCGTCATCGCCGTGATCCCGACGGCGGCGATGGCGATGGGCGGAGCGCCGAAGGTCGCTATCTCCGACATCGAAGACGAAGTGATGTGCCCGGTCTGCGGGACCCTGCTCGAGCTCGCCGACTCGCCGCAGGCGCGGCGCGAGAAGGCGTTCGTCGCCGGCCTGATCGCCGAAGGCAAGAGCAAGGACGAGGTCAAGGACGAGCTGGTCGCCCAGTACGGGGACGAGGTCCTGGCGCTTCCGAGCCACTCGGGCTTCGACCTCTCCGCCTACCTGGTGCCGGCGATCGCCTTCGTCGTCGCGGTCATCGCCCTCGGGCTCGGCGTGGCCCGCTGGCGCGGCAGTTCCGGCTCCGGGCCGGAGGGCGGCGCCGCGCCTCCCCGCGGCGAGGACGCGGAGCGCCTCGACGCCGACATCGCCCGCTACGACCTCTAGCCCTCAGTTGCAGATGACGACGCCGGCGTTCCGAGCCGGCAGGCGGCGCAGGCCCTTGTTCAGGCGGCGATTCGACATTCCGGCCGCGAACTGCGCGTCGACGCAGGCGATCATCGAGTCGGCCTCGCCGGCGATCGTCGGCAGCGCCCCCGACTCGTCGCGCAGCAGTGGGCCGTGCAGGACGACCAGCTGGTAGGCGTCGCGCAGGCTTGAGACGGCGTGGCGGAACTCCTCGCTGTCGATCGGATTCTCCGTCAGCCACGACGGCGGCCGGCCGGCGACGACGCAGACCAGCGGACCGGTCGCCTTGGCGGACGCCGGCCCGGCGACCATCAGCGGCTGCAGGATCTGGGGGGCCTCGGCCTCGTGGCGGATGTACTCGGCCAGCCCTGGAGCCTGCGAGAGGCCGAGGGCGGCGGCGAGCGACGGGGACGCGAGGTCGCACTCGAGCAGGGCGGTGCGCGTGCCGAGAGCGGCGGCCGCGCTGGCGAGGCCCGCGGAGACGACGGCCGGGCACTCCCCCGCCCCGGTCACCAGAACCGGGCCGCCTCCGACCGCGTCGAGGATCGTCCCGAAGGCGTCCAGATCCTCGGCCCGCAGTGCCCCCGGCGTCCGATCCCCCGACGAGCGCGGCGGCAGCTCGGCCAGCGGCCTCACATCCGCTCCGGTGCGGAGATCCCGAGCAGGTCGAGGCAGCCGGCGATCGTCCGCTGGGTGAGCAGGCAGAGGGCGAGGCGCGATGCCTCAACCCCCTCCCCATCGGCGCCGACCACGTGGCAGTCGCGGTAGAAGGCGTTGAAGTCGGAGGCGACCGCGCTCGAGTAGGCGCAGATCCGGTGCGGCGCCCGCTTCTGCGCCGCCTCGCGCACCTCCTCCGGGAATTCGAGGAGGCGCTTGACCAGGCCCTTCTCGGAGGGATCCAGCTCCGTGCCCGGCGTCTCGGCGCCGGCTCCGGCGGCGGCGCGACCGGCGTCGACCTCGGCTTTGCGGAGGATGCTGGAGATCCGTGCGTGGGCGTACTGGACGTAGTAGACGGGGTTCTCGCTCGACTCGCGCCGCGCCAGGTCGAGGTCGAGGTCGACCGTCGTGTCGTGGCTGCGCCAGAGCATGAACCAGCGCGCCGCGTCGACGCCGATGTCGTCGAGGAGCGCGTCGAGCGAGACGAAGTCGCCGCTTCGCTTCGACATCTGGGAGCGCTCGCCGCCCTCGATCACGTTGACCAGCTGCATGATCAGCGCCTCGAAGGCCTCGGGGTCGGCGCCGAGCCCGGCGATCGCCGCGCGCAGGCGCGGCGCGTAGCCATGGTGGTCGGCGCCGAGCACGTCGATCAGCCGGCCGAACCCGCGCTCGAGCTTGTCCCAGTGATAGGCGACGTCGGCCGCCAGGTAGGTCGGTTCCCCGTTGGCCCGGATCAGCACCCTGTCCTTGTCGTCGCCGAGTTCTGTGCTGCGCAGCCAGAGCGCGTCGTCACTCCGATAGGAGTGGCCGCCCTGCTCGAGCCGGGACAATGCCGCCTCGACCTCGCCCTTCGCGTACAGCTCGCGCTCGGAGGCCCAGTTGTCGAAGCCGACCCCGAAGCGCTCCAGCGTCGCCCGCACCTGCTCGAGGACCAACTCGACTCCGCGGCGGCCTACCGCGTCGGTATCGGCAGCGTCGATGCCGTCGGCGCTGACCTGCGCGGCGAGGTCGGCGACGTAATCGCCGGTGTAGCCGTCCTCCGGCGGCTCCCCGCCGGTCATCTGCGCGGCGATCGAGAGCGCGAAGCGCTCGATCTGACCGCCGCCGTCGTTGACGTAGTACTCGCGGCTCGCCTCGTGGCCGGCGGCGCCGAGCAGGCGGACGAGCGCGTCCCCGTAAGCGGCGTGACGGCCGCCGCCGACGTGCAGCGGCCCGGTCGGGTTGGCGGAGACGAACTCGACCAGGATCCGCTCCGGGGAGTCGCTGACGCTGTGCCCGAGCCGCTCGCCCGCCCCGGCCAGGCGGCGCATCGCCTCCCGGTACCAGGAGTCGGCGAGGAAGAGATTGACGAAGCCGGGGCCGGCGACCTCGATCCGCTCGATCCCGCCCCCGGAGCCGCCGAGCTCGCGCTCGAGCTCCTCCCCCAGGCGCCCGGCCACGTCGCGCGGGTTTTCGCCGAGCGGCGCCGCCAGCAGCATCGCCGCGTTCGAGCTGTAGTCGCCCAACTCCGGCTTCGGCGGCCGGTCCAGCGATGGCGCGGTGCCGCCGGGCTCGCCGTGACGCAGGGCGAGAGCCGCCCTGGTCACTGCATCACGAAGGTCTGTAAGCGAGTCGTCGGTCATCGATCACCCGAGCGTGCATCGTAAGGAGGGACGGGACGCCCCGGTACGCTGACCCGCCGTGCAGGCCGCCGTGATCACGGACATCCACGCGAACCTCCCCGCTCTCGAAGCCGTCCTCGAGCGGATCGACGCCGCCGGCGCCGAGGAGATCTGGTGCCTCGGTGACGTGATCGGATACGGCGCCCAGCCGGATGCCTGCGCCGAGCTGGTCGCCGAGCGCTGCGCTATTTCGCTGGTCGGCAACCACGACCTGGCGGTGCTCGGCGCGCTCGACATCTCTGCCTTTTCAGAGGCCGCCGCGGACGCGGTCCGCTGGACCCGCGAGAACCTCGCCGAGAGCACCGCCGAGTTCCTCCGTGGCCTCGACGCGACCGGTGAGCGGGACGGAATCGCGCTTTTCCATGCCTCGCCGCGCGACCCGGTCTGGGAGTACGTGCTCTCGGTCGAGCAGGCAAGCGCCAACCTCGATGTCCAGCCCGAGTCGATCGCGCTGATCGGTCACTCGCACGTCTCGCTGTTCTTCGCGCGGCCAAATGGCGGCGGCCAGGCCGAGACCCGGGGCGGCCAGGTCGGCGACGGGTCCACGCTCGAGCTCGGCGACGGCCGTTGGCTGGTCAATCCGGGCAGCGTCGGGCAGCCCCGCGACTCCGATCCCCGGGCCGCCTGGCTCGAGCTCGACACCAAGACGAGCCAGGCGCATTTCCATCGGGTCGAGTACGACATCGACAGGGCCGCGTCGGCGATCACCGAGGCCGGCCTTCCAAAGCGCCTCGCCGACCGTCTCTACGTCGGCCAGTGATGGGGATTTGCAGGCAAATTCCACCCCAGGGTACGTTCTCTAGACTCGCCTCATGGCCCGCCTGACCGCAGCGATCACCGCCCTTGCCCTCGGCGTCCTCGCGGCCTTCGCGCTGGTCGCCTGCGGCTCCGGCTCCGACGCCAAGCTCCTGCCCGGCAACACCGCCCAGGAAATCACCGAAAACCTCGACTCGGTGAAGCAGCTGGTGACCGAAGGCGAATGCGTCAGCGCCGAGGACTCCGCCCAGGAGATCAGCACCCAGGTCGAAGGCCTGGACGGGATCGACGCGAAGCTGAAGCAGGCCCTCGCCGCAGGCGCCGAAAGGCTCAACGAAGTCGTCGAGTCGTGCACCGAAGACACGACGGTCGAAACGGTCGAAGAAACCGTGCCCGAACTCTCGGAATCCGAAAAGGCGAAGCCGAAGAAGACGAAGGAGCCGAAGGAAGAAGCCGAAGGGCCCGGCGAAAAGGAAACCGGCAAAAAAACCCCGACCACGCCGGCCGAACCGCCCGAACCCCCGGGGCAGGAAAAGACGCCGCCGGGGCACGAAACCTCCCCGGGACAGGAAGAATCGCCGTCCGGCGGCATCGGGCCGGGCGCCGAAGTCCAGGAAGAAGGCAAATGATGGCGGTCGGAACGCTCTCCGGGCGCTACGAGATCGGCGACCGCCTGGGGTCAGGGGGAATGTCGAACGTCTACAAGTCGACCGACCTGATCCTCGAGAGGACGGTCGCGGTCAAGGTGCTCGCCGAGCACCTCTCCGACGACGAGCGCTTCGTCGCCCGCTTCCGCCGCGAGGCCCTGGCGGTGGCGAAATTGATCCATCCCAACATCGTCCAGGTCTACGACACCGGCGTCGACGACCATCGCCACTACATCGTCATGGAGTTCGTCGACGGCCGTTCCGGCGCCCAGATCCTGCAGCGCCAGGGCCCGGTCGGGCCGGAGACCGCCGCCGAGGCGGGCATCCAGGCCTGCGCCGGCCTCGACTACGCCCACCGCCGCGGGATCATCCACCGCGACGTCAAGCCCGGGAACCTGATGTTCGTCGGCGGCCCGGTGGGCGGCGGCGAGATGACCGTGAAACTGACCGACTTCGGCATCGCCCGAGCGATCGAGCAGACCCGGATCACCCAGGTCGGCTCGGTGGTCGGCACCGCCGCCTACCTCGCGCCCGAGCAGGTGCGCGGCGAGGAGGCGACGCCGGCGACCGACGTCTACGCGCTCGGCGTCGTCCTCTACCAGTTCCTCACCGGCCGGCTTCCGTACGAGGGGACGACGCTGGCCGAGCTCGCCGTGCGCCAGCAGAATGAGAAGCCGCTGCCGCCGTCCACCTATAACGACGAGGTTCCGGACACGCTCGGTTCGGCGGTGCTGCGGGCGCTCGAGGGCGATCCCTCGCGACGCTACGCGAGCGCCGACGAACTCGCCAGCGGGCTCCAGCGCGGCCTCGAGGGCGAGGACGTGACCCTGCCGCTGTCCGAGGCGGGGACGGCGCCGACCAACGTCCTCGGCGGGGAGACCGCGACCCGCAGGCTCGACCAGACCGAGCGCACCGAGTTCCGGCCTTCGCAGACCCGGCGGCCGTCGGCGCGGGCCCCGCGCCCGCCAGTGCCGCCGCCGGTGGCCCCTGCGGCCAGGCGCTCGGCGCCCAAGCGCAACGTCTTCTCGCGCTTCGCCCGGCTGATGCTGGCGCTCGTCGCCCTGGTCCTGATCGCGGCTGTGGTCGCCACCGCGGTGATCGTCACCACCGACAAGGCGACCGGCGTCAAGGTCAGCGAAATCGCCGGGAATACGGTCGACAAGGTGGTCGAAGAATTCAAGGATCTGGTCAACGGGAACAAAGAAGCGGGCGGCGAAGAAGAATCGGAATAGGTGCTGGCGAGCGGGGCCTGACCCGGGTGTGAGGGGGCCTGCGGGCGGGCCTAGCCGGGTCCGTTCTCGGCCCCTCTCACACCCGCGCCACCCACGCGGCACCCTCTTGTCGGGACAGCGGCCGCCTCTCCGGACAGCAGCCGGGGTCGAGGCAGCGGCCGCGGGTCCTGAACGCAGTTATTGCCGCATAGCGGGAGGAAGTGCGTTCTCGATCGGTTCAGGTCGCAGTTGGTCCCGCATAGAAGTGCGACCTCAAACTCAGGCGGCGGGGATCCATCGCCCGAACCACCGTTTAGCGAACGTCATGATCTGATTCTCCGTGAGCGGCGCCCGGTCGCCGATTGCCACCGCCCCCCGGACGCGAAGCGGAGGAGGCGGTGGTTTATGGCGAAGCGGAGGAGGCGGTGGTTTATTGGAAGGGCGAAGCGCCGGCGAGGATCTTGCCCCGGTACGCCTCGAACTGGCCCGCTTCGATCGCCGCTCGCGCCGCTGCGGTCAGGGCTCGCATGTAGGTCAGGTTGTGGACGACCAGCAGGCGGACGGCGGTGAGCTCCTCGGCGCGGGAGAGGTAGCTGAGGTAGTCGCGGTCGTGATGGGAGCAGGCGGGGCAAGGGCAGTCGTCGACGAGCGGGCGGCGATCGCCCTCGAATCCGGCCTTGCGGAGGTCGAGCCGGAACCGGCGCTCGGGATCGGGGACCAGGGCGGTTCCGTGGCGGGCGAGCCGGGTGGGCACGGCGCAGTCGAACACGTCGAGGCCAAGGCCGATCCCGGCGAGCAGGTCGTCGACCTCTCCGATCCCGAGGAGGTGCTTGGGCGCCTCCTCGGGCAGGTGCGGTGTCGTCATCGCCAGCACCGCGGCCATCTCCTCCTTGTCGCGGCCCAGGGTGCCTCCGATCGCGATCCCGTCGACACCCGACGCCGCCACCGCCTGCGCCGACTCGCGCCTGAGGTCCTCGTGAACACCGCCCTGGACGATTCCGAAGACAGCCTGGCTCGCCGGGCCCTCGGCGGCGTGCCACTCGAGGCAGCGGCCGAGCCAGCGGTGGGTCCGCTCCATCGATCGGGCCGTGTAGTCACGATCGGCGTGGTAGGGCGTGCACTCGTCGAAGACGAGGGCGATGTCGCTGCCGAGGGCGGCCTGGACCCGCATCGACACCTCGGGCGAGATGAACAGCTCGGTGCCGTCCCGGTAGGAGCGGAAACGGACACCCTCCTCGTCGATCGAGACGACCGAGCCGTGGTCGCCGCCACCGGGGCGCCCGCTCCCCTTGACCTCCTCGGCGACGCCGCCATGGGCGAGTGAGAAGACCTGGAAGCCGCCGGAGTCGGTGATCAGCGCCCGCTCCCAGCCCATGAAGCCGTGCAGGCCGCCGGCGTTCGCGATCCGCTCGGGCCCGGGCGAGACGAACAGGTGGTAGGTGTTGCCGAGCACGAGCTCGTAGCCGAGCCCGGCGACCTCGGCCGACTCGAGGCCCCTGACCGTCCCCTTCGTCGCCAGCGGGATGAAGGCCGGCGTCTCGACCGCCCCGTGTGCCGTGTACATCACCCCCGCCCGCGCAGCCCCGTCCCGCGCCGAGATCTCGAACCTCAGCCTGTCCGGCTCAACCCTCATCCGGCCCTCAGGCGATCAGGCTGCGGCCGGTCATCGGCGCCGGCTGGGTGATGCCGAGGAGGTCGAGGATCGTCGGGGCGACATCGGCGAGGATGCCGCCGTCACGCAGCGCGAGGCCGTCACGGGTGACGATCAGCGGCACCGGGTTGAGCGAATGGGCCGTGTTGGGCGAGCCGTCCGGCTCGAGCATGTGGTCGCAGTTGCCGTGGTCGGCGGTGATCACGCAGACTCCCCCGGAAGCCTCGACCGCGGCGACGACGTCGGCGAGGCAGCCGTCGACCGTCTCGACCGCCCGGACCGCGGCCGGGATCACCCCGGTGTGGCCGACCATGTCCGGGTTGGCGAAGTTGACGATGCCGAAGCGATAGTCGCCCTCGCTCCAACCGCCGGCGAAGGCGTCGGCGGCGGCGCGGGCGCTCATCTGCGGCTTCTTGTCGTAGGTCGGCACGTCGCGCGGCGACTCGACCAGGCGCCGCTCCTCCCCCTCCCACTCCTGCTCGCGGCCGCCGTTGAAGAAGTACGTCACGTGGGCGTACTTCTCGGTCTCGGCGACGTGCAGCTGGCGCCCGCCGGCCTCGGCGATCACCTCGGCAAGGGTCGTCTGCGGCCGCGCCTCGGGGAAGGCGACCGGGTAGGGCCAGCCCTTCCGGTAATCGGTCATCGTCGTCAGGTCGAGGAGCGGGCCGCCGGAGCGGGAGAAGCCGTCGAAGTCGGGGTCGGCGAGCGCCGTGGTCAGCTCGCGGGCGCGGTCGGGCCGGAAGTTGACGAAGATCGCGACGTCGCCGTCGGCGACCCCGTCGTAGTCGCCGATCACGGTCGGTTTGACGAACTCGTCGGTCTCGCCATGCTCGTAGGAGGCCTCGACCGCCTCCGAGGCCGAGGCCGCGCGCAGCCCCTCGGCATGGACGATCGCGTCGTAGGCAAGCTTGACCCGCTCCCAGCGGGTGTCGCGGTCCATCGCGTAGTAGCGGCCGCCGAGCGTCCCGACCCGGCCCGCCTGGCGCAGCCAGCGTTCGAGCTCGGCGATGTACTCGCGGCCGCCGTGGGGCAGCGTGTCGCGCCCGTCGGTGAAGGCGTGGAAGACGACGTCCGGGACGCCCTCCTGGGAGGCGAGCTCGATCGCCGCCTCGATGTGCTCCCAGCCCGAGTGGACGCCGCCGTCGGAGACCAGGCCGAGCAGGTGCAGCCGGCCCCGAGGGCTGCGTCGGGCGCGGTCGCAGGCGTCGAGCAGCGCCTGGTTCTCGAAGAAGGAGCCGTCGGCGATCGCCTCGTCGATCCGGGCCAGGTCCTGCTTGACGATCGCGCCGGCGCCGAGGTTGAGGTGACCGACCTCGGAGTTGCCCATCTGACCCTCCGGGAGGCCGACATCCCGGCCCTGGGCGGACAGCTGGGTGTGGGGGTGGCGGTCCCAGAGGTCGTCGAAGACAGGGGTGTCGGCGAGGGAGATCGCGTTGCCGGGGCCCGGCTCGGCCAGACCCCAGCCGTCGAGGATGACCAGGGCTACCGAGGGGGCCGGGTCAGCGATCGGCACGTTCTCGCCCCAAGCTCAACCGGCGGCCTCGACGATCGCGGCGAAGTCCACGGGGTCGAGCGCGGCACCGCCGACCAGGGCGCCGTCGATCTCGGCGAGCCCGAGCAGCTCGGCGGCGTTTGCCGGCTTCACCGAGCCGCCGTAGAGGATCCGCAGGGCGTCGGCGTCGGCGCCTCGCTGGCGGACGACGTCACGGATGAAGGCGATCGCCTCGGCGGCCTGCTCGGGTGTCGCCGTCCGCCCCGTGCCGATCGCCCAGATCGGCTCGTAGGCGATCACGACGCGGGAGAGGTCAAGCGAGTCGACCGCCGCCAGGTCGGCCTGCAGCTGGCGCTCCAGCACCTGCTCGGTCTGGCCGCCGTCCCGCGCCTCGTCGGTCTCGCCGACGCAGAGGATCGGCTCGAGCCCGGCTGCCAGGGCCGCCGGCACCTTTCGCGCCAGCGCCTCGTCGGTCTCGCCGAAGTACTGGCGCCGCTCGGAATGGCCGAGCACGACCGCCTCGACGTCGAGCTCGACCAACATCGAAGCGGAGATCTCGCCGGTGTAGGCGCCGGCCTCCTCCTCATGCATGTTCTGCGCGGCGACCTTGACCGCCGACCCCCGCGAGCGCTCGACGACCTCGGAGAGCGCCGTGAATGGCGGGCAGATGACGACATCGTGCTGGGTCGCCGCGATCCGCGGCAGCAGGGCGTCGACGAAACTCGCCGCCTCGGCGACGGTCTTGTGCATCTTCCAGTTGGCGGCCAGGTACGGCGTCCGGTCAGGCATCGATCAGGGCCTCCACCCCGGGCAGCTTCTTACCCTCCAGGAACTCCAACGAGGCACCTCCTCCGGTCGAAACCCAATCCACATTGTCGTCGAGGCCGAACTGGCGCAGGGCGGCGACCGAGTCGCCGCCGCCGACGACGGTCGTGCCCGGTGCCGCGGCGACGGCTTCGGCGACGGTGCGCGTCCCGGCCGCGAACGGCTCCAGCTCGAAGGCTCCCATCGGCCCGTTCCAGAGCACCGTGCCGGCCTTGCCGATCGCCTCGGCGAAGGCGGCGGCCGAGCGCGGCCCGATGTCCAGGCCCATCCAGCCCTCCGACACCTCGACCGTGTCGCTCTGGCGACGCTCGGTGTCGGCGTCGAAGCTCCTGCCCAGCACGAGGTCGGTCGGCAGGTCGAGGCCGCATTCGCTGTCGGCGGCGGCGGCGAGCGCCTTCTCGGCGAGCTCGATGCCCTTCTCCTCGACCAGCGAGTCTCCGGTCTCGATCCCCTGTGCGCGGAAGAAGCTGAAGCACATCGCGCCGCCGATCACGATCCGGTCGGCGATCTCGAGGAAGCGCTCGATCACGCCGATCTTGTCGGAGACCTTGGCGCCGCCGAGGACGACGACGAGCGGCCCCTCGGGCGAGTCGACGACCTTGCCGAGCTCGGTCAGCTCGCGCTCGAGCAGCAGCCCCATGTAGCCGGGGAGGAGCGCGGGGACGCCGGCGGTGCTGGCGTGGGCGCGATGGGCGGCGCCGAAAGCGTCGTTGACATAGAGGTCGCCGAGCCCCGCCAGGGAATCGGCGAGCTTAGGGTCGTTCTCGGTCTCGCCCGGCTCGAAGCGGAGGTTCTCGAGCAGCAGCACTTCGCCGGGGCCGAGCGCCGTCGCCCTGGTTTCGACGTCGTGCCCGACGACGGCCTCGGCCTGGTGGACCTCGGCGCCGAGCAGCTCGGCCAGGTGCTCGCCCACCGGGCGCATCGAGAGTGACGGATCGACCTTGCCGCCGGGGCGCCCGAGGTGCGAGGCAAGGACGATCGCCGCGCCGCCCTCGCGCAGCCGTTCGATCGTCGGCAGCGCCGCGCGAATCCGCGAGTCGTCGGCGACCCTGCCGCCCTCGAGCGGCACGTTGAAGTCGACCCGGACCAGGACCCGGCGCCCGGAGACCTCCGCCTCGCGGACGCTTGCCTTGGTCAGGGTCACCGGAGAGCTGACCGGGCCCTGCTCAGAGGACCTTGCCGGCGAGCTCGACGCAGCGGTTGGAGTAACCCCACTCGTTGTCGTACCAGGCGACGGCCTTGATCATCGTGCCGTCGCCGATCACCATCGTCTGGCCGGCGTCGAAGATCGATGAGTGGGGGTCTCCGACTATGTCCGTGGAGACGATCGGGTCTTCGGTGTAGTCGAGGATGCCCTTCAGGGGCCCCTCGGCGGCGGTCTTCACGGCGGCGTTGATCGAGTCGGGGTCGGTCGGGCCGGAGAGCGTCGCGACGAGGTCGACGACGGAGCCGGTGGCAACCGGGGCGCGCACCGAGAAGCCGTTCAGCTTTCCGTTCAACTCCGGCAGGACGAGGCCGACGGCCTTGGCCGCACCGGTCGTCGTCGGGATCAGGTTGAGAGCCGCGGCCCGTGCCCTCCGCGGGTCCTTGTGGGGCATGTCCTGGAGGCGCTGGTCCGCCGTGTAGGCGTGGATGGTCGTCATCAGCCCCTGCTCGATCCCGAACGCCTCGTGGAGGACTTTGGCGAGCGGTGCCAGGCAGTTGGTCGTGCAAGAGGCGTTGGAGATGATGTCGTGCTTGTCCCGGTCGTAGGCGGTGTCGAAGTTGACGCCGAGGGCGACGGTGACGTCCGGCTCCTTGGCCGGAGCCGAGATGATCACCTTTTTGGCGCCCGCAGCGAGGTGCTTGGCGGCGTCGTCGCGAGCGGTGAAGAACCCGGTCGACTCGATCACGACGTCGGCGCCGAGGTCGCCCCAGGGCAGGGCGGCCGGGTCGCGCTCGGAGAGCACCTTGAGCTCGTCGCCGTCGACCGAGATCGTGTCGCCGTCGAGCTCGACCTTGCCCGGGAAGCGGCCCAGGATCGAGTCGTACTTGAGCAGGTGGGCAAGGGTGGCGGGGTCGGTCAGGTCGTTGACAGCGACGAAGTCGATGTCCGCCCCCGATGCCTTTGCGGCGCGGAAGACGTTGCGCCCGATTCTCCCGAAGCCGTTGATTCCGACCTTCACAGCCATTGAGTCAAACCCTCCTGAATTCGTGTTGGGAAGCCGATGCTAGTTACCGCTACTCGCCGATGGTGATCTCGATCTCGTACCCGTTGAGATCCTTGAGGAACGCCGAGTAGGAGCCGGAGCCATGCGAACGGGTGTCCCCCGGCTCGCTGACGCTCTTGCCCCCCGCCGCGACGCCGGCTTCCCAGGAGGCCTTGACGGCGACGATTCCGAGGCCGGAGAAGCTGAGCAGGCCGAAGCCGGGCTGCGGATCGTGATGGTCGGCGATGAAGAAGACCGGTTTGGCGATTCCCCAGCCGATCGTCCCGTCTTCCTCGAAATGGCGACGCCAGCCCAACGGCGCAAGCAGGGCGTCGTAGAACGAGGCACTTTTCTCGAGGTCGTCGACCTCCAGGAGGACATGGTGCAACATGGGGGAGGCGAGAGGCTATACGCGCGCATCTCGGAAAGTCGGCTGCCCCCCGCGTCTCAGCCGTTGCGGGGTGTCCAGCGGAAGAAGCGCATCGCCAGAACGATGCCGGCGACGCCCCACAGCGCGACCAGTGCGAGGCTTCCCCAGGGGACTCCCGAGGCGCCCGGCCCGCCCGCCACGTAGGCGTCGAAGAAGGCCTCGAAGAAATGGCGCACGGGGAAGATGTCGGCGAAGCTGAGCACCCCGTTCGGGAGTTCGTTTTCGGGGATGAAGACGCCGGAGAGGAAGTAGAGCGGGAAGAGAATGACGTTGACGATCGGCGCGGCGGCATCCTGCGAGGGGATCAGCGCCGTCAGGGCGATCCCCAGGCAGCAGAAGGAGGCGGTGCCGACGACCAGGACGGCGGCGATCTGCGGCAGCCTCCCCCAGGGGATCGGCGCCCCCCAGATCGCGCCGACAGTCGCCAGCACGACGGTGATCAGGGCCGCGGCGACTATCGAGTTGCCGATCCGGCCGGCGACGAAGACCCAGGCCGGCATCGGCGTGCCCCTGCCGCGCTTGAGGCGCCCGTCTTCGCGGGCGATCACCAGGGACATCGCCAGCGTCTGCATGGTCGAGGCGATCACCGCGAGGACGATGATCGCCGGCACGTAGTACTGGGTCGCATCGACGCCGCCGCGGGCGTGGACGGTCTTGTCGCCGGTGATCACCGCGAGGATCACGAACAGCATCACCGGGAAGAAGACGGTGAAGAAGACCGAGGCCGGATTGCGCCAGAAGGCCTTCTGGTCGTAGCGGAACTGGTGCAGGACGAGGCTCATGGCTGTCCGGTCAGCTCCAGGTAGACGTCCTCGAGGCTCGGTCGCCGCACTTCGAGGCCCTCGAGGTCCTCGCCCCGCTCGAGCGCCGCCGCGGTCAGCTCGTTCAGGGTCTTGACCGGGGTCTTCGTCTCCAGCGTGACCTCCTCGCCATCGCGGCGGTAGGTGATCGTCGCCGGCTGGTTCTCGCGGTCGCCGAGGTCCTCCGGGGTGCCACGGGCGACGACCACGCCGCCGGCGATGATCGCGACCCGATCGGCGAGCCGCTGCGCCTCGTCCATGTAGTGGGTGGTGAGGAAGACCGTCTTGCCGAGCGCGCGAAGGCCGGCGATCGCGTCCCACGCCTGGCGCCGTGCCGATGGGTCGAAGCCGGTGGTCGGCTCGTCGAGGAAGAGCAGGTCGGGATCGCCGACCAGGGCGAGGCCGACGTCGAGCCGGCGTTGCTGACCGCCCGAGAGGCGACCGGTCCGCTCGTCGGATTTCCCGCTCAGCCCGACCGTCTCGATCACCTCGTCGACCGGGCGCGGCGTGTCGTAGTAGCCGGCAAAGAGCGACAGCGACTCCGAGACGGTCAGGTAAGGATCGAGGCGCCCGCCCTGGAGGACGAGGCCGATCCTCTGCCGCCAGTCGCGGCCGGCGCGCTGCGGGTCCTCCCCCAGCACACTCACCTCGCCGCCGCTGCGGTTGCGGTATCCCTCGAGGATCTCGACCGTGGTCGTCTTGCCGGCACCGTTGGGCCCGAGGAAGGCGAAGACCTCGCCGGCCTGAATCTCGAGGTCGATTCCGCGCACGGCTTCGACCTCGCCGTAGCTCTTACGCAGACCGCGAATCTCTATGACGGGTGTGGTGGCCTCGGGCATCGAGGCTGGGATTCTTACGAGTCCAGCCCGGCGTCGCGATTCTTGACCCTGACGACGACGTCGTCGCGGCCCGCCAGATCGCGGTTGATGCGGTCGGCGACGGTGACCGAGCGGTGCCTCCCGCCGGTGCAGCCGATCGCGATGGTCAGGTGGCTCTTGCCCTCGGCGACGTAGGCCGGGACCAGGAACTCGAGCAGCGGCAGAAGGCGGCCGTAGAACTCGCCGGCCTGGGTCCCCGACTCGACGTAGTCGCGCACCTCGGCATCGAGCCCGGTCATCGGCCGCAGGTCGTCGACGTAGTGAGGGTTGGGAAGGAAGCGGACGTCGAGGGTCAGGTCGGCGTCGCGTGGCGGCCCGTTCTTGAACCCGAAGGTGAGCAGGGTGAGGGCCAGTTTCGGGCCCTCGTCGCGGCCGAGCAGCTCTTCGCCGATCCGCCGCCTCAGTTCGGCGCCGGTCAGGTCGCTGGTGTCCATGACCACGTCGGCGCGCTCGCGCAGCGGCCCGAGCAGCTCGCGCTCGGCGCGAATCCCCTCGGTGATGCTGCGGTCCGGCGCCAGCGGGTGGCGCCGGCGGGTCTCCTTGTAGCGGTCGACGAGCGTCTCCTCGTCGGCCTCGAGAAAGAGGACCTTCGGCTTCAGGCCGTCGGCCTCCAGCTCACCCAGCACCTGCAGCAGATCGTCGAAGTAGTCGCCGCCGCGGACGTCGGAGACCACCGCCGCGCGCTCCACCCCGCTGCCCGGGTGTCGGAAGAGCTCGCCGAGGCTGGCGATCATCTTCGGCGGAAGGTTGTCGACGCAGAAGTAGCCGCCGTCCTCGAAGGCGGCGATTGCCGCCGACTTGCCGGCGCCCGAGTTGCCGCTGATCACCACCAGCCGCACCTCTCTCTCGTCACCCTCCCCCATGACTCTCCCCTATCCCGTTCTGTTGAGCTGCTCGTGGATCTCACGTGCAAGCTTGCCAGGCACACCGGGCACCGCCTCGAGTTCCTCGCGGGTGGCGGCGACGAACCGCTCCGGGGAGCCGAAATGCTTGAGCAGCGCCCGCTTGCGGACCGGCCCGACCCCGCGCAGCTCGTCGAGCACCGAGCCGGTCATCGCCCGGTCGCGGCGGCCGCGGTGGTGTTCGATCGCGAAGCGGTGGGCCTCGTCGCGGACCCGCTGCAACAGCTTCGAGGCCTCCGAGTCGGCGGGCAGGTCGAGCGGAGCCGAACGACCCGGCAGGTAGACCTCCTCGAGGCGCTTGGCCAGGCCGATCACGGTCACCCCGCGATCGATGAAGGGCCGCAGGGCCCTGACCCCGGCCGCCAGCTGGCCCTTGCCGCCGTCGATCACGACCAGCGCCGGCAGCGCCGCGAAGCTGTCGTCGCGCTTGCCGTCGTGTGGGGAGAGGTCGTGCTGCTCGAGGTAGCGCGCCGCCCGGCGCGAGAGGACCTCCTCCATCGAGGCGAAGTCATCGGGGCCGTGAGGACGCTCGCCACGGACCCGGAACCGGCGGTAATCGGACTTCTTGGTGGCGCCGCCCTCGAAGACGACCATCGAGGCAACCGTGTGCTCGCCGCCCAGGTTGGAGATGTCGAAACCCTCGATTCGGACCGGCAGCTCGTCCATCTTCAGGGCGTCGCGGAGGTCGGCCAGGCTCTCGACCCGGCGCTGGCGACGGTGCTCGCGGCGCAGGCGGTCCTGGTCGAGGGCGAGCTTGGCGTTCCGCTCGGCAAGCTCGCGCAGGCGTCGTTTGTCGCCGCGCTCGGCGACCCGGACGTCGACCGGCGACCCGCGCCGCTCGGTCAGCGCGGCGGCGAGGACCTCGGCCCGGTCCTTGAGGTAGGGGCCGACGATGATCGTCTTCGGCACCGCCGGCGAGGCCGAGTAGTACTGGCCGACGAACTCCTCGGCGACCTCGGCCAGATCGCGCTCGCCCTGATTCTCGAGATAGAAGCTCTGGCGCTCGGCGAGGATCCCGTCGCGCACCTGGAAGACCTGGGCGTTGGCGTCGGTCCCCTCGGCGGCGACGCCGATCAGGTCGGCGGTGCCGACGGTTCCGCCGGCGATCCGCTGGCGCTCGAACAGGGACTTGATCGCGGCGAGGCGGTCGCGATGGACCGCGGCACGCTCGAACTCCCGCGCCGCCGCGGCGCTCTCCATCTTCGCCTGCTCGTCCTTCTCGACCCGGCGGTAGCGACCGGAGAGGAAGTCGACGATCGCGTCGATGTTGCGGCGGTACTCCTCACGGCGGACGTAGCCCACGCACGGGGCCCCGCAGCGTTTGATGAAGTAATCGAGGCAGGGGCTGCCGGAACGGCGCCCGGGCTCGGCCCCCTCGCAGGTGCGGAACTGGAAGAGCTTGCCGAGCAGGTCGAGCGTCTCGCGGACCCGCTTGGCGCTCGAGAACGGGCCGAAGTAGGCGCGGCCGGAGCGGTGCTTCTCACGGGTGAAATAGACCCGCGGGTAGTCCTCGTCGAGGCTGACCGCGACGTAGGGGTAGGACTTGTCGTCGCGCAGGCGGATGTTGAAGCGCGGCCGGTGGCGCTTGATGAAGCTCTGCTCGGCGAGCAGGGCCTCGGCCTCATTGGCGGTGACGAGGACATCGATCCGTTCGATCCGCGAGGTGAGCCGGGTCTCCCCGCCGGAGAAGTGCGAGGCGATCCTTTTCCGGATCGAGCGCGCCTTGCCCACATAGAGCAGCTCGCCGGCCTCGTCGTAGAAGAGGTACACGCCCGCCGAATCGGGCAGTTCGCGGCGCCGCTCGGCGATGCGATCGGCCCGCGAGCCGCCTTCCGCGTGGATGTCGTCAGCCATATGCCTAAGAGTAGGCTCCTGGCCACACGGCCAAACCCGACTCAGAGACGGAGAGAGCGCACAAAAATGAGCACCGAGACCCTGAGCCCACCGGAGCTCAAGACGATGCGGCTCGAGATCGACGGCAAGATCGGAATCCTCAGCCTCGACCGGCCCGACACCTTCAACTCGATGAGCCCGGAGATGATCCTCGAGATGACCGTCGCCTTCGCCTGGCTGGCGGACCGTTCGGGGTTGCGCGCCCTGATCCTCACCGGCACCGGCAAGGCGTTCTGCTCGGGCGGTGACATCAACACCTTCAGGGCGGGAGTCGAATCCGACGAGATCGACCTCCCTTCCGAGGTGCGCCGCGGCGCCGAGGCCCTGCATCAGGCGATCGTCGACCTGCGCCGGATCCCGTTCCCGGTGATCGCCGCGGTCAATGGGGCGGCGGCGGGCGCGGGCTTCTCGCTGGCACTCGCCTGCGACACCCGAATCGCCGCGGAGGGCGCCTTCTTCGCCTGCGCCTACGGCCGGCTCGGCGCCTCACCCGACGGTGGCATGACCTACTTCCTGCCCCGCGTCGTCGGCCCCAGCCGGGCTCTCGAGCTCCTGCTCGAGGACCCGAACATGAGCCCCCAGGACGCGCTCGACGAGGGGCTCGTCACCGAGGTGGTCGCCGACGATCAGCTCATGGACAGGGCCCGTGAGCGCGCCGAGAAGCTGGCCTCCCGTGCCCCCTTCTACGTTCGGATGGCGAAACAGCTGACCGGGGTCAGCATCGAGAACAGCCTCACCGAGCACCTCCAGCTGGAGCGCCACGGGATCGCCGACAGCATGGCGACCGAGGACCTTCGCACCGGGGTCGAGGCATTCTTCGGCGGCCAGAAGGCCGAGTTCAACGGCCGCTGAACCTTCCCGGACGGGTGGCCGTATCAGGGGTAGAGTGGTTTGCCGAGCCGTTTTCCAGTCGTTTCAGTCGAAAGGAACCAGCATGAAGAAGGTCCTGGCCCTAGTCCTCGCGCTGACCGCAGCCGCGGCTCTCGCAGCCTGCGGTAGCAGCAGTAGCGACTCCTCATCGACCGAAGCGAGCGAAAGCACCCCGGCGCAGTCGGCCCCGGCATCCGGAGGCGGCGCCGCGACGGCGCTCAAGTTCGAAGCCAAGCCCGGCAGCGAACTGGCCTACACGGAGACCAGCGCGACCGCCGCAGCCGGCAAGGTCAACGTCGAATTCAGCAACCCGCAGCAGCTCAGCCACGATGTCGCGATCGAAGACTCGAGCGGCAAGACGGTGGGTGAAACCGAACTCGTCTCCGACGGCTCGGCGACGGCGACCGTCGACCTGAAGCCGGGCACGTACACCTTCTTCTGCACCGTTCCGGGCCACCGCGAGGCCGGCATGGAAGGCACCCTGACGGTCAAGTAGTCCCGGTGGGCAGCCGACGGAGGTAGCCCGATGGGTCGTTGGGAGACCTCGGCGCAGATCGAGGCGGCGGTGCCACCGACCGCGGTCTGGGCCAGGGCGTACGCCGACGCCGATGCATGGCCGCGGTGGAACTCGGAGATCAGGAGCGCGAGGCTCGACGGCCCGATCGGGCCCGGGGCCGAGGCCAGGGTCGTCTTCGAGACCGGTCTGCGCCTTCGCTTCCGTGTGGTCGAGTTCGACGAGGGCCGGCTCTTCACGGACGAGGCGCGTCTGCCCGGCGCGCGCATGGGCCACCGCCACCTGGTCGAGGGGACCGAGATCGGCTGCCGCCTGACCAACACGATCTACATCGAGGGCCCGCTTTCGTCCGCCTGGAAGCGCGTCCTCGGGCCGCGGGCCCGGAGCTCTCTCCCCCACGCCCACCGGGCAATAGTCGAGCTGGCGAAAGAAGGCTGAGCGGACCGGGCGCGGTGCCGCTCAGTCGGCGGGCGCCATCACGCGGGTGACCGAGTCGCCGACGAAGCAGGGCTTCTCGTTGCCGTCGACCTCGAGGGTGAAGCGGGTGACGACCTGCCACCAGCCGCCGCCTACCTCGTCGACCGTCACGACCTCGGCGCGGGCCCGCACCTTGGCGCCGGCCGGCACCGGGGCCGGGAAGCGGATCTTGTTCCAGCCGTAGTTGACGCCGAGCGCGAAGCCGGTCGAGGAAATCAGGTCTGTGCGGAAACCGTCGACGAGCGAAAGCGTCAGGTTCCCGTGGGCGATCGTCGTGCCGAAGGGGCTCTCGGTCTTGGCCCGCTCGATGTCGACGTGAATCCATTGGTCGTCGCCGGAGAGCTCGGCGAAAGTATCGATGTTCTCCTGGGTGACGGTGCGCCAGTCGCTCGGGCCGATCTCTTGCCCGAGCAGGGCCTGCATCCCCTCGACTCCCTCGACCTCAACGGTTGCCATAGGGGCCATCCTATGCGCGAGCCGGGCCGTTCCGCAGGTCAGCGGCCGGAACGGCCGATGGGCCCGACCCGCTCCAGCTCGACGAGGTCTCCTTCTCCGAGGTCGACCGAGGCCGCCTCGAGGTTCTCTTCCAGGTGCGCGACCGAGGTCGTGCCCGGGATCAGCAGGATCCGCTCGTACTGGGTCAGAAGCCAGGCGAGGGCGACCTGGGACGGCGTCGCCCCGTGCCGCTCGGCGACCGCGGAGATCGCCGGGTCCGCGGCGAGCTTGCCCGGCCCGCCACCGAAGGCCGAGCCGAGCGGAAAGAAGGGGACGAAGGCGATCTCGTGCCGCCGGCAGAGCTCGACGATGTCGAGGTTGTCGCGATCGAGGATGCTGAAGCCGTTCTGCACCCCTGCGATCTCCGCTTCGGCAAGGGCGAATTCGGCCCCCTCGCGGGTGACGTTGGAGACGCCGATCAGGTCGAGCTTGCCCTCCTGTCGCAGATCTTCGAGCGCGCCGAGCTGCTCGGCGAGCGGCACCCCGGGACCGCCCGACGGATCGGCAACCCGCAGGTTGACGAGGTCCATCCGCTCGACCCGCAGCGCGCGCAGGTTGTCCTCCACCCCCTCGCGCAGCTCCACCGGGGAGAGAGCCGCGTTCCAGGCGCCGTCCTCGCCGCGCCGCACGCCGACCTTGGTCACCAGCTTGAGGCTCTCGGGGTAGGGATGCAGCGCTTCGCGGATCAGCTCGTTGACGACGTCCGGCCCGTAGTACTGCGAGGTGTCGATGTGATCGACGCCGAGCTCGATCGCGCGGCGCAGGACCGCGCGGGCGCCCTCGGGATCGCCTGGCGGACCGAACACGCCCGGCCCGGCCAGCTGCATCGCGCCGAAACCGATCCGGCGGATCGACTTGTCCCCGAGGAGAGTCGTATCGGTCATCGTCGCGAAACTACCCGACCCCGGTGATTGGAAATCGACGCGAGCGCCGTTCAGGTGATGCTTTACATGGGCCCATCGGTGTGCCGAGTCACACCCTTACCCTCTGGGAGCGTGAGGACGGCGGCGTGGAGGCGGCTGCTCGCGGCGTCGGTGACTGCCGTTCTTCTCCATGCCGGGATGGCGGCCGCGGCGGTTGGGGGAACGGCGGCTCCGGCGGCAGATTCCGCTCCGGCCCACCCGCGGATCATCGGGGGGCAGATCGCCGAACCGGGGACGTTCCCGTGGTTGGCGCATGTTCAGAGCCACGTTGGGTCGATTTCCTACAACTGCACGGGCACGGTCGTGTCCTCCAACGTGATCCTGACGGCGGCGCATTGCGTCGTCGACGAGGAAACGCTCGAACCCCGCTCACCGGAAACGTTCAACGTCGTCACCGGGAGCGTCGATTGGACCTCGGCCGAGCGCGTTGTGTCCTCTGTACGCGGGGTTCTCGTCTACCCCGGCTACGAACCGGAGGGGCCACTCGACGGCTGGGGTGATGCCGCGCTGCTCCAACTCGCGACGCCGGTGGCCGCCCCGGGGCTGAAACTGGCGGCGTCGAAGTTCTGGGGACCGGGGACGGCGGCGGCGATCGTCGGATGGGGACGGACATCTCCCTCCCAGGAAACGCCGACCGTCCTGCTCAGGTGGGCGGAAGTCGCGGTACAGAGCCAGGCCTACTGCGAAGAGCATGCACCTGTCTTCCACCCACTGGGTGAGATCTGCACGATCGACGCCCCCGATTACACATCCGGGACCTGCCACGGGGATAGCGGAGGGCCGCTGATCGGGTTGTTGCCCGGGACCGAAGAACCCGTGGTCATCGGTGTGTCGGTCTTCGGTTTCGATGAATGCTCGACCTCGGAGCCGAGCGTCGCGACCCGAGCCGACCTGATCGACACGTGGGTTAACAACCGGATCGCCGAACTAGCCCCGCCTCAGCCCACCCGTCCGAAACCGGTTCCTCAAAAACCGGCGCCGGTCACCGCTCCGGCTCTGCCGACGATGACGAAACGGACGGCGATCGCCTACACGCGGACCGCTCTCGGAGAGGCTCTTGGTGGGCGGTTCGCGGACAAACGCCAGTTCCGCGTCACCTGTCTCAGCCTCGAAGCGCCCAAGCAGAAGTGCGGCGTGAACTGGACACGGGGCGGCGACGACTACTACGGCCATGTCACCGTCTTTTTCTCATTCCAGGGCGGTGCGCTGGTCTGGGACCACCGGATGACCGTTCACTGGGTCAACGACTGGTGTTACTTCCACTCCGGGCTTCCTGGGACCTGCACGGTTCACACGGTGCGCCGATAGGCGGTTCGTCTCTCGGAGTGGTCTCCCCCGGCCAACCCTGTCCGCAGGGCCTCAGCGATCGGCGAAGGGCGCCATTTTGATCAATGGCACGACCCCGCAGCGGTGAAGGAGGGCAAAACGCCCGTCGGGGACGGCACGGGCCTCTGCACGGATCATCGAGGCGATCTCAGCGGTGACGCCCTTGCGCGAATGCATGCGGATGGCGTCTTCGCGGAAGGCGGCTGAGACGTCCTCGGCGCGCAGGCCGCCGAGGTCGAGCATCGCCCCCGCCTGGATGTAGAAGCCGAGCGGGCCGTCGCGCTCGATCGTCGCCCCTGGGGTCGCGTGGACGGTGATCGCGTCGCCGATCGCCTGGACGACCTCGACCGGCGCGTCGACCTCACGGCCGCAGCGCTCGACCCGCGCCGCGCTGCGCAGGGTGAAGTCTTCGCCGGCGACCGGCACGACGATCCCGTGATCGTGAAGCAGGCTGGCGACGTAGAGGCGCTCGCGGTCGAACGGAGTGCGATCGAGGGTGGCCAGTGCGGCGCCGTAGAGCCAGGTCCGGTGACTGTGTCCGATCACGCCGGGCGTCTGCTCCCGGCACGCCTCCTCGGCCGACCGGGAGAGGGCGCTGTCGGGTGGACGGAAGTCCGCGACCGCGATGTCCCGCGCACCCGGCGCGATCCTCCCTGTCGCCAGCTTGAACCGCCCCGCAAGGTAGGCGGCCTGCCCGCGCAGGGTCTCCCCCAGGAGGCGTCGCCGCTCGCGGGGAGTAAGCGTGCCGCGCGTCCGCCGCGCCCAGCCGATGCCTCCGAGACGGTCTGGGTCGGGAGTCGGCACGGGCCGATCCTATGTGGGCCGCATCACGTTGGCCGTGCCCGGCTAGGCGACAAGCCTCACTTCAAAGCCGGGGATGGCAAGTGCGCCGGCGCCGCCGAGCAGGCCGAGGATGCGGCTCACGTAGGCGGCGGTTTCGGGTATCGAGGGAACGCAGTCGCAGGCTTCGACCGGTGCCGGGCCTGCGTTGTAGGCGGCGAGGGCGAGCCGGGGCGAGCCGAGCCGGCCGAGCAGGTCGGACATCAGGTGTGCCTGCGCGTCGATCGCGGCGACCGGCTTCCTCCCTCCGGGGCGGGCGCTGGCACCGCACCCCCATCCGCAGGCTGCTCGACACCCTCCCCCGGGTCATTTCCCTTAGCTCGGCCGATCCGCCACGGCGGGAACGACCGTCGTCGACTCTAGGAAATCTAAGAGTCGCCCTGCGATCCGGCATTCGGCGGCTGCCTCTGTCCCCGAGGCGGCGACGCCAGCCAAAAGACGCCGAGGGCGATCAGTAACGCGCCGACGACGGTGTCGCCTCGGGCGATGACCGCCAAGATCCCGCAGACGGCGAAGCCGAAGCCGACGACGACGTTCCTGCTGGGCTTCCAGGGTGCAGACACGGTCCCCGAATGGTACCCCCGTCACGGCGCGCAACGGGGAGATCGGATGACATCGAAAATCTAGGTGTCTGCTTCGGGAGTGCCTTCTGGACGATGCCACTCGCGTTTCCAATGGAAGGTCGCGATCCCGAACCACGCGACCCCGAGAGCGAGGAAGTACCAACCGCCGTCGCCCGCAACGAGTTCAGTCAACCCGCCGATGCTAAAAACCAGGCCGACGACGAAGTTGGCTATGAGCATCCAACGTGCAGTCACGCCCCCAAGGGTACCGCTCCCCAACGGGCCGGCCCCAATCCTTCCTGAGGGTCCTACCGGGAGCCGTGGAGGCCAATTCGGCCCGAACCCGAGGCATTACGGGCCGGTCCCTCCGAGCCGCCACAGGCCCGTTCCGGCTGCTACAGATTCCGTCGGCGGGTCCGCGGCCCTTGGGCGGCGGTCCGAAGACCGCCGCACCTCATTCGCTCAGCAGAAGACGACTACGTAAAACGGCTCAGCCGCACGAGTGTCGCTGACGTTGACGGTCCTGACGAGGATGCGTTTCGAGTTGCCGGGTTCGGGTTGGACAGACACGAAGGCCGGATTGCCAACACCGGACGTCGACTCGCCGATCGTGCCCGCGAAGGCGCAGTTCGCGACATCTTGGTCGAACGTCACCTTGACTCCTCCTTCTCCGTCGCCCTGAACGGCTTCCACGCCGCTTCCGCGACTGAGGGTTTCGTCCTGGGTCACCACGGCCCACAATTTCGAGGCCGGGGTTCCCGGTTCTCCGATGTCCCCCTTTTCTCCCCTTTCCCCCTTGCCGCCCTGAGCACCAGTCAGGGTCGCCTTGGCCTGCGCGCTGAGCTTCGCCGGGGTCACGGCCGCATTCTTGATCTGCTTCGTCCCTACGCTGTTCTTCGCGAGTTGGCTTGCGGCGAAGGCCGTGCCTCCCGCGAGAACCAGGAACAGCGCCACGGTTGAGATCACGTTGGCGTAGGTGAGTTTGCTGCGAGCGCGCTTCAAATCATTCCTTTCGAAAGGGTGGGCGGGACCGTGCGAGCCTTTCAGCAACGAGCCCCATTGGAAAGCAAACCCGATGCATTGGCGAAGTTGCTGCTCTAACCGGCCCTCGGGCTGGCGGGTTGTTGCTCGCGACCGTCCCGCAAAGCGGAGAATCGATCAATGGCCGTCACCATCGAGATCAACCAGCTCACGCCGAATCGCGTGGTCGCTACCGGCGGCACACCCGACAATCGCACCGGTAAGCCCGGCGTTGACATTCATGTAGTCCCCGGCGACCGCATCAGCGCAAAGGGCCGACTAGCGTCACGTGTACACCGCGAAGATAGAAAGCGTTGACCGCTAGGCGACCAGCCTGACTTCAAAGCCGGGGATGGCAAGTGCGCCGGCGCCGCCGAGCAGGCCGAGGATGCGGCTCACGTAGGCGGCGGTTTCGGGTATCGAGGGAACGCAGTCGCAGGCTTCGACCGTTGCCGGGCCTGCGTTGTAGGCGGCGAGGGCGAGCTGGGGCGAGCCGAGCCGGCCGATCAGGTCGGACATCAGGTGTGCCTGCGCGTCGATCGCGGCGACCGGGTCGTAGGGGTCGGCGAGGCCATAGGAAGCGGCGGTGCTCGGGATGAACTGGGCAATGCCCTCCGCCCCGGCCGACGAGGTTGCGAACGGGTTGAAGTTCGACTCCGCCATCAGCTGCGCGGCCAGCAGGGCAGCGGAGACGTTCCAGCGGCTCGCCGAGCGCAGAAGGGGGCCGCGGAAGCGGGACGGCACGAACGCGGGCAGGCCGCCGAGGCCGGAAGTGGAGCCGTCGCCTCCGGGGCTGACCGTGTCGCCGGCGTCGGAGCACGGCGCAGGGCCGTCATCGAAGCCGAAATGCCACGGCTCCCACGAATATCGCTGGACGAAGCCGAAGGTGCCGGCATTGGCCGCCAGCCAGGCGTACGCGGAATCGGGCCCGATGTCCAGCTCGGTCGCGCAGCGGTGCAGCGACTGGCCCGGGGGCGCCACCCACCGGGGGTCCGGATGGGCGGCGAACAGGACCGCCTGTTCGGCGTCGGAGCGAAAGCCGGAGTTGACGATCAGCGTGAGCCCTGCCGCGGAGGCGGCCGTGGCCATCCGGTCGAAGGCGGTGGCGACGTCGGGTCGCATTCCCTCTCCCTGCCGGTAGATCAATGGGCCCGAATAGCCGCCGCCGCTGGCGATGCTCGGCATCGTGCCGAACGGGGGCGCCGGCGGCGCTGCCGCTTCGGCAACGGCGCTCGCGTCGACATCGCGGCCGATGCCGCCGACCGCGAGCTCCGCCAGTACCGCGGCCCTGGCCCGGACCGGCGCGAATGAGATCTGGTCCGGAAAGGTGACTCGGAGGCGGCCGAGGCCCACCCCGTTGTCTCTCGCGGCGGCGTAGGCGGCGAGTCGGGCCCGCCACAGGTAGACCGCTTTCTCCATGTGGGCGGGGTTCGGCAACCCGTCGGGCAGGGTCGGCGGCGAGAGCAGGCGCGGCAGGTCGTCGCGCATCGAGCGGGCGGCTGAGATCGCGACCAGGTCGGCGGCGCGCTGAGCCCGCCCCTTGCCCGTCACCGCCCCGGCGATCGCGACCAGCGCGATCGCTCCCGCGATCACGACGAGGCAGCCGCCAAGCGCCAGCGGCAGTGCCTGTCCTCGTTCCTCTCGAGCGTCCATCGCCCGACCCTCGCCGCCGCGGGCGCGCGGGTTGCGCGCGGAAACGAGAAATCGACCAACGTCAGCGAACCATTTCGGGAGCCGGCCCGTACACCGGACACGCACGTCAACCGAGGAGGGTCATCCGATGAGGTTCAGTTCCCGGCTTTCGCGCCCGTCCGGTCTCGTCCTAGTGCTGTTCGTCGCCGCGCTCACGGCCGGCTCGAGCCTCGCCCTGGCCGCGCCCACGACGTCCAGAAAAGTCGTCAAGGAGGCGCCGATCGAATCGGGTCAGACCGTGCTCGCCAGCATGCGCGGCCGCACCCTCTACAGCCTCAGTATCGAGACACATGGCAAATTCATCTGCACCGGCACCTGCCTCTCGGTCTGGCATCCGCTGGTCGTCCCCAAGACGGTCAAGCCGGCCGGGCCTGTTGCCCTCGGCACGGTCAAACGCCCCGACGGCCGCATCCAGGTCACCTACAAAGGTCGCCCGCTCTACAGCTTCACCGGCGACTCGCAGAAGGGCGAAGGAAACGGAGAGGGGATCAAGGACGTCGGCACCTGGCACGTCGCCCAGACCGCGGCCGCCAGCACCGACAACCCGCCAGCCCCCGCCCCGGTTCCTGGATATCCGCCTACGACCCAACCGGCCCCGCAGCCCGAAACGCCCCCGACCCCGCCGAAAGAAAACCCGTACCCGTATCCCCCGTACTGAGCAGGCGCCGGACGACCGCCTGGTCCAGGCCGCCCGAGGTTCCCGCCGACAGGGCACCGAACAGCGCCCGCCTTGCCGGCACCCAGGCGAGCGGCGCCTTGGCGATCGCGACGCGGACCCCGGTCGAGGCCAACCCGCGAACGGCGAGCGCCGCCAGCGGCCGGTCCTCACCGCCCAGGTCGGCCCGGATCAGCGCCCCGCTCGGCTCGATCCCGCCTTCGAGGGCTGGCTGAACGAGCCTCGGCGGGAGATGGATCACGGCAGCGGTCTCGCGCGCCAGCGGAAGCGCCGAGCGCACGGCGGTAATGCTGTCGCGGGCACGGTCGCTCACGACCTCGTCCTCGCCTCCGCCCCCCTCGACGGACAACGCCAGATGGCAGATGTGCCCGCGGGAGGCGACGGCCGCGCCCGGCAGGTGAGCGCCGAGGCGTTCCTCAAGGGCCCGCGCCGCCGCAGAGGCGATCAGAGCCGGACGCGGCCCGCGGCCGTCGGTCAGCTCGATCAGAAGCACCGCCGAGCCGACGTCGGACCCGGCGCAGGCGAGCGCCGCCGCGACCGCGAGCGAACCTTCGGCGCCACCCGCCCAGGTAGCGAGGACGACTGGACCCGACCGCGGAGTCATCTGACCCGCGCCGCGGCGCTGCTGGTCACCGCCAGCCGTTCACCCAGGCCCATCGACAGCGACGGCGGCCTGACCCTTACGGTCACGCGACCGCCGCGCACCGAGACCTGAGCGCCCCCTTCGGCCCAGCCGGGAAGCGCCGCGCGCGAGGCGCTCACCGCCGGCCGCCCCGAAGCAAGGGCCAGCGCCCCCGCCTCGGCGGCCGAGTCGGCGAGAGTCAGCGCGTAGCCGGTGGCCAGCAGCTGGAAGGCGATGTAACCGGCGAGGAGCAGGGCCGGCAGCGCGGCTATGAGCTCAACGGTCGCCTGGCCCCTCTCGCTAGCCACCGCCCGGCCCCAGCCTCGTCTTCGCGCCCACTGTGAAGGAAGGCATTCCCGGGAGCAACGCCGGAACCGGCGCCTCCACCGCGACACCGCCCCCCTCGGTCACATCGGCGCCGCGGCGCAGCGGCGGCGGCAGCGCCGCGCGGGCAGCGGCCGCCGCCGATCGGCCGACCAGGGCCGCCCTGGCACCGGCACGGGCCGCGATGCCCGCCGACCAGAGCGCCTGGCCGGCGAGCCCGAGCTGGGCGGCAACCGCGATCGCCAGGAGCAGGAACGGCAGCACCCCGACCAGCTCGATCGAGGCGCTGCCGCGCTCGTTGTCCCCCCTGCTCTTCGCGACTGACGACACCGGGGCACCGTCGCACCCCGCGGCGCACGGGTTGCGCGCACAGGCGAACGATTCTCAGCAGGCCGGACCGGCCGGCGGACCGCTCAGTGGTAGGTGTTCGCTTCGGTCCAGACCCGCCAGATTGCCGCGACCGAGGCGGCGAGCAGACAGATCCAGGCGACCGTCCCACCGCCCGTCGAGAAGAGCTCGTCGCTGCCGGCGATCAGCAGGGCGAGCATCCCGAGGGCGCCGTAGAGGATCGCGCGGCGGCCGTCGCTGAGCGCCGCCAGGGTCAGCTCGTTCTGCTGGCCGAGCGCGTAGACGGTCCAGGCGATTCCGGCGAGGAACCCCATGGTGATCGCGGTCAGCACGACTTCGGCCGCGTTGCCGCCGTTGGGCGCGAAGGCGACCAGCAGAGCCAGCAGAGCAATGATCGCGACGTTGCGCAGGTTGCGCATCACAAAAAGTCTACGCCGCTACTTGCTGGTCATCGTGATGATGCCGAGAACCACGGCACCCAGGGTCCCCAGCAGGGCGAGGACGGCGACCGCGGCAGCACCTCCGGCTGCCAGCGGACGGTCGTTTCGATTGAGCTCGGCGAAGCGGGCGCCGCCCCAGATCGCGATCGCGAAGATCGCCGTCACGCCGATTCCCGCGACCAGGGAGGCAATGACTGTTTCGACCAGCTGACGTGTCTCGACCAGGTCCGCGAGCATCCTCGATCAACTCGCCGGCACCGGAGCTCCCTGGCGAGAGCGGCGCGAGAAGGCGACCGCGATCAGGGAGAGGGCGAGAAGGGTGATCAGCACCGGCCCGAGCGCGCCGGTGCCGAAGACCCGAGAAAGGCCGTAAGCCAGCGCCCCGATGGACGCGGCCGCCGGCAGCGTGAGCAGCCAGGCGAAGACGATGTTCCCGGCGACGCCCCACCGCACCGCCGAGAAGCGCTTGGCAGCACCGGCGCCCATCACGCCGCCGTTGATCACGTGGGTGGTCGAGAGCGGGAAGCCGAAGTGGGTGGACACGAGGATCACGGTGGCGCCGGCTCCCTGGGAGGCGAACCCCTGGGCGGCGTCCATCTTGATGATCCGCGTTCCGGTCGTTTTGATGATCCGCCAACCGCCGCTGTAGGTGCCGAGGGCGATCGCCGTCGCCGAGGCGACGATCACCCAGGTCGGCGGATTGGAGTCGGCGCCGAGCGAGCCGTTGGCGACCAGAGCCAGGGTGATGATGCCCATCGTCTTCTGGGCGTCGTTGGTCCCGTGCGCGAGGGCAAGCATCCCGCCGGAGACGATCTGCCCGTATTTGAACCCGCGGGTCACCACGCCGGGCTTCTGCTTGCCGACGATCCGATAGACGAGCCCGATCGCCACTCCGGCGACGACAAAGGCCAGAATCGGAGCGACGACCGCCGGGACCAGGACTTTGCCGACCAGCCCTTCGGCGATCACGGCATCGAAGCCGGCGGCGGCCACGGCGGAGCCGACGACCCCGCCGATCAAAGCGTGCGAAGAGCTGGACGGCAGGCCGAAATACCAGGTCATCAGGTTCCAGGAGATCGCCCCGATCAGCCCCGCGAAGACGACCGTCGGGGTCACCACCGCCGCGTCGACGACGTCGTTCGCGACCGTCGCCGCGACGGAGATCGAAATGAAGGCGCCGACGAAGTTGAGCATCGAGGCAACCCCGATCGCGACCTTCGGCCGCGCCGCTCCGGTCGAGATCGAGGTGGCGACGACATTGGCCGTGTCGTGGAAGCCGTTGGTGAAGTCGAACGCCAGCGCCGTGCCGACGACGATGACCAGGATGACGTCGGAGCTCACCGGATGTCCAACCCGGTGACGAGCGCGACGCTGACATCTGATGCCTTTGCGCTGCCTACGGTCGTTCCCAGACAAGGAAGCAGGGAGCGCCGCGTGCTCCGCACGCAAGCGACCGAGGACGTCGTATGGCGACGACCGGGTGCCGTCACGAGTTCTTGATGACGATGCCCTCGATGATCTGGGCCGCCGTCTCGGTCGCGTCGATCGCGTTCTCGAGGACCGCGAACATGTCCTTCCAGCGGATCACGACCATCGGGTCGATCCCGTTGGAGAACAGCGAGGCGACCGCATCGCGGGAGATCCGGTCTCCCTCGTTCTCGAGCCTGTGGATCTCGATCCAGTACTTGTCGAGGTCCTTGAAGTCGGGCAGATGTTCGAGCCCTTTGGCGAGCTGTTCGCAGGATTCGACCAGGACCTTGGTCAGGTCCTGTGCCTGGGTCATCGGAGCCTCGATCTTGTAGAGGGCGAGAAAGTCGGCGGCCTCCTCGGTGTAGTCGACGACGTCGTCGAGCTGAGTCGCGAGCCCGTAGATGTCCTCGCGGTCGATCGGCGTGACGAAGGTCTGATTGAGCCGTTGGATGATCGCGTGGGTGATCTGGTCGCCCTCCTGCTCGGCGTTCAGCACCTCACGGCCGAGGCCGTCGTCATCGGGCCAGCGGTGCATCATCTGGTCCAGGAGCCGGGCCGCGTGGAGCGAGTTCTGGCCCGCCTGGATGAAGAGGTCGAAGAAGGTGCGATCGCGGGGCAGTAACGAGAGGCGCGGCACGGGCCAATCCTAGAGGTACCGGCAGGACAGGACTCAGCCGGCCGCGGCGGCGGCCAGGTGCTCGGCCGCCCGCGCCGAGTGGCGCTCCCGCAACTCGCGCTGGACACTGCGCGGCTCCGGCCCGACCGGCTCGAGCCGCGTCCAGACGCCATCGGCCCCGAGCTCCCACGCGTTCGCGTCGTCGGCCAGCGATCGATCGAGGACGTCGAGCAGCTCGGCCCGCTGGCCGGGGTCTTCCACCGGGGCCACCAGCTCGACCCTGCTGTCGAGGTTGCGGGGCATCAGGTCGGCGGAGCCCATCAGCACCCTGGTCTCGTCGCCGCGGAGGAAGGCGTAGACGCGCGAATGCTCGAGGAACCTGCCGACCACCGAGACGACGCGGATGTTCTCGGAGACGCCGGGGACGCCGGGCCGCAGACAGCAGATGCCGCGCACGTTGAGGTCGATCCTCAGTCCCGCCTGGGAGGCGTCGTACAGCGCCCGGATGCAGCCCGCGTCGACCAGCGAGTTCATCTTCAGGGCGATCCGGGCGGGCTTGCCGGCGCGGTGTGCCTCGACCGTGCTCTGGATTTCCTCGATCATCCGCCGCCGCATGGTCGTCGGCGAGACGAGAACCTTGCGGTACTCGGTCGGGCGCCCGTAGCCGGTAAGGAAGTTGAACATCTCGGCGACGTCGGCGCCGATGTCGGGGTCGGCGGTGAACAGCCCGAAGTCGGTGTAGAGACGGGCGGTGGTCGGGTTGTAGTTGCCGGTGCCGATGTGGACGTACTCGCGGACCCGATCGCCCTCGCGGCGGGCGACGACGATCGCCTTCACGTGGGTCTTGAGGCCGGGGATCCCGTAGACGACGTGGACGCCCGCCTCCTCCATCGACTTCGCCCAGTGGATGTTCGCCTCCTCGTCGAAGCGGGCCTTCAGCTCGACCATGCAGACCGCCTGCTTGCCGCGTTCGGAGGCCCTAATCAGAGCCGGCACGAGCGGGGAGTCGTCGCTGGTCCTGTACACGGTCTGCTTGATCGCGAGGACGTCGGGATCGGCGACCGCCTGGACGACGAAGCGCTCGACCGAGGTCGCGAAGGAGTCGTAGGGATGGTGGACCACGATGTCCCCCTGGCGGATCGCGGCGAAGATGTCCACGGGCTCGTCGTCCTCGCCCTGGAGGCGGGCCTGGGTCACCGGTGTCCAGGGCTCGTAGCGCAGCTCCGACTTGCCCGGGACGTCGGCGATCTTGCCGAGGTCGCCGAGGTCGACCAGCCCGTCGACGTCGTAGACCTCACGGTCTTCCAGGCGCAGGGCCTCGATCAGCTGCTCACGCAGCTTCGAGTTCATGCCGGCGGCGATCTCCAGCCGGACCACCTCGCCGAAACGGCGGCGGCGGATCTCGTCCTGGACCGCCTGAAGCAGGTCGTCGGCCTCATCGGAGACCGTGAAGTCGGCATCGCGGGTGACGCGGAAGAACCCGTGGTCGATCACCTCGGTGCCCGGGAAGAGCGCGTCGAGATTGGCCGCGATCGCCTCCTCGAGGGGCACGAACGCGGTGCCCTCCTCGCCGAGCGGCAGGAAACGGCCGAGCAGCTCCTTCGGGACCTTGACCCGGGCGATGATCTCGGTGCCGCTCTCGGGGTCACGCAGGAGGACGCCGAGGCTCAGCGACAGGTTGGAGATGTAGGGGAAGGGTCGGCCCAGGCCGATGACCAGAGGGGTGAGGGCAGGGAAGATCTGCTCGTGGAAGCGGGTGTCGATCTCGCGTCGCTCCTCGGCGGTCGCGGTCTCGAGGTTGACGAGCCTGATCCCGTGCTGCTCGAGCTGCGGCCGCAGGACGCCGGCGAAGCAGCGGTGCAGGCGTTCGTCGAGGCCGAGGACGCGGGCCTGGATCGCGTCGATCTGCTCGCTGGGAGCGAGGCCGTCGGGACCGCGGGCGTCGATCCCGGCGTCGAGCTGGTCGAAGAGGCCGGCGACCCTGACCATGAAGAACTCGTCCAGGTTGGAAGCGTAGATCGCGCAGAAGCGAAGCCGCTCGAGCAGGGGGACCGAATCGTCCTCCGCGAGTTCGAGGACGCGCTGGTTGAAGTCAAGCCAGGAGAGCTCGCGATTGAAAAAGAGACTCGAATCGTCGATCGGCCCATGGTACCCAGGCACGCCGCGCACGCCGCCCGGGTCAGGCGGAACGAACGGCCGCTTGCCCCGCGGCCGGAGCGAGGGCGTGCGGGTAGTCGGCCGTGAGCTGCTCCACCGTTGGGATGGCGATCGGACCTTCCGCCTAGTGGCGCCTTTTTCGCCTATACGACGACAAAGGCGCCAACGCTTGGAGCTGGAACCGGCGATACGGTGCTTCCGTGGCCGACGGATTGACGATCAGAGACGCGAGGCCGCGCGACGCCGAGACGATCTTCGAGATGATCCGCGAGCTCGCCGTCTACGAGAAACTCGGCGACCAGGTCAGCGGCGATGCCGAGATCCTGGGGCGGGAACTCTTCGAGGCTCGGACGGCCGAGGCGCTGATCGCCGAGATCGGCGGCGCTGCCGTCGGTTACGCGCTGATTTGCGGCAGCTTCTCGACCTTCGAGTGCCGAGCGGGAATCTGGATCGAGGACATCTACGTGCGTCCGGAGAGCCGTAAGGCCGGCGTCGGCCGGGCGCTGTTCGCCGCCGTTGCCGCGCTGGCGGTCGAGCGCGGCTGGCCGCGGGTCGAATGGGCGGCGCTCGAGTGGAACGACCTGGCGCTCGACTTCTACGACGGGCTCGGCGCCGTGCGCCTCGACGAGTGGCGGATGCTGCGGCTCGAGGGAGAGGCGCTCGCCGCGCTCGGCGGCGACTCGTAGGTCAGGCGGCGAGGCGCTGCGGCGAGGATCCGTTGGCGTTGCCGTTGAGGAGGTCGAGGACGACACCCTCGCGCAGCCCGCCCTTGCCGATCTGCAGCGGTTGGCCGAGCAGCTCGGAAATCTTCTCCAGGAGCAGGACTCCGGTCGCCAGGATCCGGACCCGCTCGGGATCGAGCTCGAAGCGCCGGGCGACGTCGGCCGCCGGGTCGCCGCAGAGCACGCGCACGCCGCGCTCGAGGGTCTCGTATTCGAGCACGGCGCCGACCAGGCGCCGCAGCGAAGTGGCCGAGCCGCCGACCGCCACCGCCTGCGCGGGGTGCTCGATCTCGACGCCGTCGAAGAGCTCGTCGATACGGTCGCGGACCTTGCGGATCTCCGACGCGGAGGGCGGGTCGGAGGCGATCAACTCGTCGGCGAGCGCGCCCGAGCCGACCTTCCAGGAGAGGACCTCGCTGGCGCCGGCGCGAACGTCCCCGAGGATTACCTCGGTCGAGCCGCCGCCGACGTCGACGACGCCGACCGTGCCCGACACCGGGTGGCCGAGCGTCTTGGTGGCGCCGATGAAGGAGAGCCGCCCCTCCTCCTGCTCGCTGAGGACCTCGACCTCGACCCCGGCGGCGGCGCCGATGTTTTTGGCCGCCTGCTCGCCATTGGAGGCCTCGCGGACCGCGGCGGTCGCGACGGCGCGGATCGTTTCGGCGCCGAGCTCACGGGCGAGGCGGACCTGGGTCGCGACGATCTCGGCGACTTCGGAGACCTTCTCCGGGAGGATCGCGCCGTCATCGTCGAGCGCCTTGTTGATGCGGGTGTAGGCGCGCTGCTCCATGACCTTCTTCAACTGCCCATCGACGGGCTCGGCGACGAGCACGCGGGTGGTGTTGGAACCGATGTCGATCGCGGCGCAGAGCATCCCGGAGGCAACATCCATGTTCCCAGACTGCTCGGATCTCAATCGCCCGGCAACCCGCAAACGAGGAGAACTACGCGGGATGGGAGGCGTCCTCGAACTCACGGAAGAGGCCGGTGACGACAAAGGCGACCTGCTCGCCGATGTCGACGCCGTTGTCGGCGATCCGCTCGATCGCCCGGGCGGCGAGCAGCATGGTCATCGCCCACTCGCGCCGGTCGGCGTCCTCGCCCACCACGATCGCCAGGCGGAAGCATTCGCGGTTGAGGTCGTCGACGACGTCGTCCTGGCGGACCAGGTCACGGGCCAGCTCGACATCGCGGGTCGCGAAGGCGCGCTTCGACTGGCTGATCAGCGTCCGCGCCTGGCTCCCCATGGTCAGGATCAGCTTCACCATCTCCTGGTCAGAGGGCGGGTCGTTGCCCGAGAGCGGGATCATCTTGCAGATGTTCACGCACTGGTCGCCCATCCTCTCGACGTTCTTGAGCACGTGGAGGAGGGCGGAGATCAGACGGAGATCCGTCGCCACCGGCGATTGCGTGGCGAGCAGCGTGATCAGCGCCTGGTGAACCTCCAGGTAGCGGCCGTCGATCCGATCGTCGTCGGCGATCACCAGCCCGGCAAGCTCGACGTCCTGATGCTCGACCGCCTCGCAGGTGCGCTCGAGCGCGGAGCTGACCAGGTCGAGCCCGCCCAGGGCGCTCGCCTCGAGCTGTTGGAGTTCTTCCTGGTATTCGAGTCGAATCACGCTGTCCGGCATCAGCCGAACCTCCCGCTGACGTAGTCCTCGGTGGCTTTCTCGCTGGGGCTGGTGAAGATCGTCTCGGTGGCGCCGATCTCGACCAGGCGGCCCGGTTTGCCGGTCTCCTCGAGGTTGAAGAAGGCAGTCACGTCACTGGCGCGAGCCGCCTGCTGCATGTTGTGGGTGACGATCGCGATCGTGAAGCGGCTCTTGAGCTCGCCGATCAGGTCCTCGATCGCCAGGGTCGCGACCGGGTCCAGGGCGGAACAGGGCTCGTCCATGAGCAGCACCTCGGGCTCGACCGCGATCGCCCGGGCGATGCAGAGGCGCTGCTGCTGCCCGCCCGAGAGCCCCGAGCCCGGCTTGTTCAGCCGGTCCTTGACCTCGTTCCAGAGGTGGGCACCGCGCAGGCTTCGCTCGACGATCGCGTCCTTCTCGGACTTCTTCACCCTGCTCGCGTTGAGATTGAGCCCGGCGGCGACGTTCTCGTAGATCGACATCGTCGGAAACGGGTTCGGCGACTGGAAGACCATGCCGACCAGCCGGCGAACCTGGACCGGATCGACCCCACGGGCGTAGATGTCTTCGCCATCGAGGGTGATCTCGCCCTCGACCCTCGCCCCCGGGACCAGCTCGTGCATGCGGTTCAGCGAGCGCAGGAAGGTCGTCTTGCCGCAGCCGGAGGACCCGATCAGCGCCGTCACCTTGTTCGGTTCGATCGTCACCGTGACGTTCTCGACCGCGTGGAAATTGCCGTAGTAGAGGTTCAGCGCCTTCGTCTCGAGCGTCTTGGCGCGGCGGCGGCCGGTGGCAGGCTGCGCCTCGACCGGCGCCGGGGCCGCCCCGGCCGTCTCGATCGCGCGGTCGGTCGCAGGCTCGGCTTCCGTGGGAGCCGCTTCGGTCGGTCCGGACATGTCGTCGGGTCTCCTTTTCTCCACCGTCTATTTGATCTCGGTCCGGTAGCGGCTGTAGATCAGGCGCGCCACCAGGTTGAGGACCATCACGATCAGGATCAGCAACAGGGCGGCCGCCCAGGCTCGATCGTAGCTCGCCTGTTTCGCCACCCCGGGAGTCCTGTACTCGCTGTACGCGTACACGGCCAGGTTCTGCATGCGGCCGCTGAAGGGGTTGGCGTTGATCGAGTCGACGACACCGGTGGTCACCAGCAGCGGCGCGGTCTCGCCGACGATCCTCGCGATCGCGATCATCACCCCGGTGATCAGGCCCGCGAAGGCGGTCGGCAGGACGACCTTGACGATCGTCCTCCACTTCGGAGTGCCGAGCGCGTAGGCCGCCTCGCGGAGGTGATTGGGGACGATCTTCAGCACCTCCTCCGAGGTCCGGATGACGATCGGGATCATCAGCACGGAGAGCGCCACCGAGCCCATGAACCCCATCCGGATGCCGGGGCCGAAGAAGATCTCGAACAGGGCGTAGGCGAAGAGCCCCGCCACGATCGACGGAATGCCGGTCATCACGTCGACGAAGAAGGTCAGGTACCTGCGTAGCCGCCCGGTCCCGTACTCGGTCAGGTAGATCGCCGCCATGATCCCGATCGGGACCGAGATCGCCGCCGTCACCGCGGTGATCACCAGTGTCCCGACCAGCGCGTGGGCGGCACCGCCGCCGCCCACGTAGCCGCGCGCCGAGTCGGTGAGGAATTCGAGGCTCAGCCCGCGGGCGCCGCGCTTGACGACTTCGTAGATCAGCGAGAAGAGCGGGATCATCGCCAGGCCGAAGGCCGAGACGATGGTGAAGGTGGCGACCCGGTCGAAGGCGCGGCGTCGCCCCTCGACCGAGCGGGACCATGAGTAGAGGGCGACCATGCCGATCAGGACCGTCCCGATCAACACGAAGGCGACGGTGAGAATGCCCATCGCGGAGAGGATCGCGGCGGAGAGGATCGCGGCGCCGGCGACAACACCCCACGGCGCCCAGCCCGGCAGCACGCCGCCCTCGAGCATGGCGAGGCCAGACGTGTCGGCGGTCGTGTCGGTCACTGGATGTTCTGACGGGAGATGATCGCCCGCGCTCCCAGGTTGGTCACCAGGGTGATCGCGAAGAGGACGAGGCCCGAGGCGATCAGCGCGTTGATCGCGATGCCGGAGGACTCGGGGAAGTTGAGCGCGATGTTGGCGGCGATCGTCGAGGGGTTCGCCTGGCTGATCAGGTTGAAGGTGACGATCCCGGAGACCGAGAGGATGATCGTCACCGCCATCGTCTCCCCCAGGGCGCGGCCGAGGCCGAGCATCGAGCCGCTGATCACCGAGGACTTGCCGAACGGCAGGACGGTCATGCGGATCATCTCCCAGCGGGTCGCGCCGAGCGCCAGCGCGCCTTCCTGGAGTTTTTTCGGAGTCTGCGAGAAGACCTCGCGGGAGACGGCTGAGACGATCGGCAGGATCATCACCGCGAGCACCAGCCCGGCGACCAGCATCGTGCGGCCGGTGACCGAGGCGGGGCCCGCGAAGAAGGGGATGAAGCCGAGGTGTTCTTCGAGCCATCCCATCGGCCCGACCGCGGCCGGGCCGAGGACGAAGATCCCCCAGAGGCCGTAGACGATGCTCGGGATCGCTGCCAGGAGATCGACCAGGTAGCCGAGGATGAGGACGAGCCGACGGGGCGCGATGTGACTGATGAAGAGCGCCGCCGCGACCGCCAGCGGCACCGCGATTATCACCGCGAGAGCCGCCGCCAGGACGGTGCCGAAGGCGAGCGGCGCGATGTAGTCGACCAGCGTCTTGTGGTCGGGAAGTTCCGAGGCGCCGGCGGTGACTGCGGGCCAGGCCTCGACCAAGAGGAAGATCGCGACACCGGCGAGCAGCGCCAGGATCGTCACCCCGGCGGCGATCGTCAGGTTGGAGAAGATCCGGTCCCCGGGGCCACGCCGGCCACCAGACGCGGAAGCCAGGACCTGGCCCGCGTTCGTGGTGGTGTCGGCGTGTGCCTCCAAGGGAACGGGGTGCTGCCTAGCCGGCCTTGATCGCGGCGACGGCAGGTTCGATCTGCTTGGTCAGCGTGCTCGACAGCGGCGCCGAGCCGGCGTTGCTGGCGGCGGCCTTCTGGCCCTCGGCGCTGATCACGTATTCGAAGTAGCCCTTGACCAGAGCCGCTTCGCTTGTCGACTTGTATTCGGTGCAACCGATCAGGTACGAGACCAGGACGATCGGGTACTCGCCCTTGGCTTCGGTCTTGCGGTTGAGTTCGAACGGGAACATGTACGGCGTCGTCGCGATGTCCTTCGCCTCAGGCGATTCCTCGACGATCTTCGCCGCGGCCTCCGGAGTCGGTTCCTGGTAGGCGCTGCCGACCTTGATCGTCGCGATGCCGAGTTCGCCGGCCTGGCTGGCGTCGGCGTATCCGATCGTGCCGTCTCCGGCCGCAACCGCTTCGACCAGGCCAGAGGTGCCCGAGGCGGCCTCGCCGCCCTTGACCGGCCAGTCGCCGCTGACTTCATACGGCCATCCCTTCGGGTCCACCTCGGAGAGGTATTCCGTGAAGTTCTGGGTCGTCCCCGACTCGTCGGAGCGGTTCACCGGGGTGATGCGGGTGTCGGGAAGGTCGACGCCCGGGTTTTCTTTGGCGATCGCCGGGTCGTTCCAGGTCGTGATCTTCTGGCTGAAGATCCCCGACAGCGTTTCCGCCGAGAGCTGGAGTTCTTCGACGCCTTCGAGGTTGTAGACGATCGCGATCGGCGAGATGTACGCCGGGATCTCGATCAGTTTGCCCGGTTCGCACTGTTCGGCGGCCTTCTTCAGTTCGCCTTCTTCTTCGGTCAGCGCGGCGTCGGAACCGGCATAGGCGACCCCGCCGGAGATGAACTGTTCACGACCGCCGCCGGAGCCGACGGCGTCATAGGAGACCGTCGCGCCGGAGTTGGCGTTCTCGAATTCGGCGATCCAGGCTTCCTGCGCCGCCTCCTGCGCGGTTGAGCCGGCGCCCGCGATCTGGCCGGAGAGGTCCCCGGATCCGCCGCCGCTGCTGGTGCTGTCGCCGCCGCTGTCGCCACAGGCCGCGACGCCGACCGCCAACAGGGCGAATGCGGCAAAGATTGCCAACCATCTTGAGGGACTCACACGTTCTCCTTCTTGTCGTTTAGGCACGAGTAGCCACTGTGCGTACGTCCCGGTCACTCTCCAGGCGGGCCGAGGACAGCTTGTTACCTGCCTGTGTCGAGGATGTGAAAAAGATGTAAAAGACGTCAACCGTCCGGCGAAAAGCGGTATCCGATGCCGGAATGCGTGTGGATCAGGGCACGATCGGGCAGCGCTTCGCCAAGCTTCGAGCGGAGGCGGCTCACGTAGACGTCGACCGAGCGATCGGCATGGGCAGGCGTCCCGCCCCAGACCTCGGCATAGAGCTCCTCCCGGGTCATGATCCGCTGCGGATGCGAGGCGAGCGAGGTGAGCAGTTGCAGCTCACGCACGGTCAGGCTCAGCGGGCGTCCATCGACCAGGGCCGCATGCTCCTCCGGGCGTATCTCCAGCGTCATCGCCGAAGACGATCCCGGTCAGGGGCGGCGAGGCGGTTACGCGGCGGTGAAGCTCTTGTGAACGGGTTGTGAACCGTCGGCGCCGGGGACGGCGGTCTGCGGGTCGGCCGGGGCAGCCGATGTGCCGGTGGCCTCCGGCTCGAAGCGGTATCCGACGCCGAAGTGGGTGTGGATATAGCTCCGGCCCGGAGAGCGCTTCTCGAGCTTCTGGCGCAGCTTGCGGATGAAGACGTCGACGGAGCGATCGCCGTGGGCCATCGCATAGCCCCAGACCCGCTGGTAGATCACCTCGCGCTCGAGCACCTGCCCCTTCGCCTCGGCGAGCAGGTGGAGCAACTCGAACTCGCGGCGGGTCAGGTCGAGGCTGTCGCCGCCGACGAAGGCCTGGAACTGGTCGGAGCGGATCTCGAGCTCGCCGGCGACCAGCGGACCGGACTCCTCGTCCCGGCGCGCTCGGCGGCGGCGGCGCACTACCGCTTCGATTCGGGCGATGACCTCCTCGGGGTGACAGGGCTTGGAGATCCAGTCGTCGACCCCGAGCCGCAGCCCGCGGACACGCTGGGCGACGGACGAGCGGCTGGTGCAGACGATCACGCCGAGATCGGGCAGCACCCCGCAGATCCGCTCGATGTATTCCCAGCCGCCCTCGCCGAGGACGGCGGGATCGAGAAGGATCGCGTTGAGCTTCATCGCGACGAGCTCGTCCTGCGGTATCGCGCTGGCGACCTGACGCTGCTGCCAGCCGGCTGCCCCGGCTCGCTTGGCGAGCACCGTGACGAAGCCACTGTCGTCGTCGATCACCGCGAGCCTGATGGTCTGCTGCGGGTTCAAGTCGAGACGAGTGTACGCGGCCGCGGAGGCGGAGCGTCGGACAAAAGTCCTGCGTTCACAGGATTTTCACAGCCACGCCGATGCAAATTGCGGGAAATCCGGGGGGCGCCCTTTCTCCGGATGTTCACCCGGCAAGGAAGGCGCCGCTGCAGACTCGGCTCTCGCGAGATTCCTCTCTCGTTCGCGAACGGCCCATCTGCCCCGGGCCGTTCGCTTTTTTTTGGGGCTCAGCTGATCGCGCCGGTGGACACGAGAACGAGCACGAGGGTGCCGAGGGCGAGCCGGTAGGCGACGAAGATCCTCAGGGTGTGGCCGCCGAGATAGCCGATCAGCCAGGCGATCGAGGCATAGCCGACGACGAAGGCGACCAGGGTCGCGATCACCGTCGCCCCCACCGGGGGTTCCCCCGCTTCGCCGACCTTGCGCAGCTCGAAGAGGCCGCTGAGCACGACGGCGGGAACCGAGAGCAGGAACGAGTAACGCGCCGCGGAGACCCGGTCGAAGCCGCGGAAGAGGCCCGCCGAGATCGTCGAGCCCGAGCGCGAGACACCCGGGACCAGCGCCAGGCACTGGGCCAGGCCTATCCAGAGGCCGTCGCGGCCGTCGAGGTCCTCGATCGAGCGGCTTTTGGTCGCCATCTTCTCGGCGAGGAGCATCACGAACGAGAAGAGGATCAGCGCCGACCCGATCAGGTAGAGGCTGCGGGCGCCCGACTCGATCGGGCCTTTGAAGATGAAGCCGAAGATCGCGATCGGGATCGTCCCGAGGATGATGAACCAGCCGAGATTGGCCTCGTGGCTGCGGCGGCGGAAGGGAACGCGCAGCTCACGCAGGAAGGCGGTCGCGATCCGCAGGAGGTCGGCGCGGAAGTAGATCAGCACCGCCGCCATCGTCCCCAACTGGATCACCGCCGTGAAGCCCGCCCCGGGGTCTTCCCAGCCGAGCAGCGCCGGGACGATTCGGAGGTGGCCGCTGGAGGAGATCGGCAGGAACTCGGTGAGGCCCTGGACGATCCCGAGAACTATCGCTTCCAGGCTCGTCATCGAAGTGGGCGCATGGGCCGGGTCGCCATCACCGGGCGCATCCTACGAGGTGCGCTAGATTCCACGCCATGACCAGGCCCGGCCGCGTAAGCCGCTCGAAAGTCGTCCTCAGCGCGATCTCCACCGCCCTGATCCTGCTCCTCGCCCTGGCGCCCGCCGCCTTTGCCGACAACGGCGTCGGCCTCGCCGGCCCGACCACCGACAAAACGGTGACCTTCTTCTGCTTCGGCGTGATCGGCTTCTTCATCCTCCTGCCGATCGTCCTCACCCTGATTCAGAGCCGGCTGGACAAGCGCAAAGAACAGCGCCAGTCGGACCTGCAGCGCTACGGCTGAGCCGACGCTTCCTAGTCGAGCCGGAAGCCGCTGAGAAGGCGTTTCTCGCTCTCGCCCTCGATGCTGGCCACGACTTCGACCTTGCCCTCCAGCGGCGTGTCGCGAATCTTGGTCGCCAGCAGGTCGTCCACCTGGAAGATTCCCGCCGAGTTGTTGAGCTCGATCACGATCTTCACCGGCCGCTCCTCACCCGCCTCGATGTTGACCTGGTCGACGGCGGCGGCCGAGATCGAGTGGATCCCCTCCTGCCCGGCCTCGATCGGGAGCCGCGTGCGGCCCTGGGCCATGTCGAGGGCGTCGGCGACGCGGACCACGCCCGCCTCGACCGTGTAGGGCTCGCCGCGACGGCGGTGCCCGATGATCGCGTGCAGGATCTCGGCGGCGATGACCGTCCGCTGCGGCTCGCGATACGACCCGGCGAGCAATCTTTCGAGGGCGCCGTTGGCGAGAAAGAGGCTGTACTCCTCGTGGTCGGCACGGTGGATCGACATGCCGACGTCGTGCAGGAGCGCGCCGCCGGCGACGACGACCTCGGCATCCCGTGGCGACATGCCATGGTCGGCGACCACGGCCGGCTCGACGCCGTCCTTGACCAGAAGGCGCAGCAGGCGCAGGGCGATGTTGAGGACGATCTGCATGTGGACCCAGGAGTGGTCGGACATGCCGAGGCGCTCGGCGTGGACCTGGGCCATGTACCACCAGGCGCGCACCTGGTCGTCCTCGTTGACGGCCTCGAGGAAGGTCTCCAGCTTGCGGTTGCCCCTGGTCGGCGCCCGGACGTGAGCTTCGGCGATCGCCTCGGCCGGCGGCTTCCGCTGCGGGCCGTCGGGGTCGGGAGCGGGTACGCGCTCCTCCTCGTCGATCTGGGGCTCCCCGTCGCTCACGGGGGCAAGACTAGTCGGCTTTCGCGCTTTCCCTAGCCGCAGATCGGCCAGGGGCTCGAGCCCGAAGACGTGTAGAGCAGCGCCGCGCGGTAGTCCTGCTCGGCCTCGGGAGCGGCGGCGGGGTCGCCGCTGCCACCAACCGATTCCCAGGTGCCGTAGTCGAACTGGTATTTGCCGCGGTAGCTGCCGTCGGAGGAGACCGCGGTCGGGTCGCCGCCGGACTCGCAGGCGGCGATCGATTCGAGGGTCCCCATCGTCACCCCGGCCGGCAGGTCGGCGAACAGCTGGCGACGGTGCCGGCGCGCGGCGGCGCGCCGTTCGACGTCCATGCGATGGCTGATCACGCGGATCGTGCGGTGGAACCTCGCCACCGGCGGCGCCAGAGCCGAGATCGAGAGCGGCCTGGCGTCGGCGAGGCCTACCTCGGGGGCGGCGGGGCCGGCAGCCGAGGAGGCCAGGGCGCTTGCCGGCGCCGCGACGGCGATGGCGATGAGGGCAGGGGCGATGTATTTGCGTTTTGTGAGCACGGCGCGGGACCGTGGCGACTCGATCGGCCCCGCAGGGTGACGACGGTCACAGTCCTCACATAGTTCGAAGCGATCCGCACTAGCTCAGGCACGATGTGCGCAAGCGCACCAGGGATTGAATTTCGTCTTGCGGCCGTTTGCAGGGAATTTGCGCCCGCCACGGGAGCCGCCATCATGGTCCGATCGCGAGCGATTCACCCAGATCCCGGCTACTCCTCGCCTGCCCCGACCGACCCGGACTGATCGCGGCGGTCAGCGGCTTCCTCGCCGAGGCCGGGCTCAACATCGTCGACGCCGATCAACACTCGAGCGGCGAGGGTCGGCTCTTCATGCGGATGGTCTTCGACGCCCTCCCCGAGGAGGAGCGGGCGGGTCTGAGGAGCCGCTTCGAGGCCGAGGTCGCGGTACCTCTCGAGATGGAGCACCGCTTCGCCGAGTCGGATCGGCGCAAGAGCGTCGCGGTGATGGTCTCGCGCGAGGACCACTGCCTCTCGGACCTGCTCTGGCGCTGGCGCAGCGGCGAGCTCGGCGCCGAGATCGCCGCCGTGATCTCCAACCATCCGGACCACGGCGACCAGGTGCGTGGCCTGGGGATCCCCTTCCACCACGTCCCGGTCGAAGACGGCGGCCGAGAGGAGGCCGAGCGACGGGCCCTGGAGCTGCTCGACGGCGTCGACCTGCTCGTCCTCGCCCGCTACATGCAGGTCCTCTCCGGCTCGTTCCTCGAGCGGCTCGGCAGCCCGGCGATCAACATCCACCACAGCTTCCTGCCCGCCTTCGTCGGCGCCGACCCGTACCTGCGCGCCCATGAGCGCGGCGTCAAGCTGATCGGCGCGACCGCCCACTACGTGACCGAGGACCTCGACGCCGGGCCGATCATCGACCAGGACGTGACCCGGGTCAGCCACCGCGACGAGGCCGACGACCTGAAGCGGATCGGCCGCGACATCGAGCGCCTCGTCCTCGCCCGCGCGGTGATGGCCCACCTCGACGACCGGGTCCTCCTCGACGGCGACCGGACGATCGTCTTCTGAGGACTCAGGCCCTGCCGGCCTCGGCGCTGAGCGCGCTCTCCGCCTGCTCCCACTCCTCATAGGCCCGGGCGACCGCCTGTTTCGCTTTCTCGTGACGGGCTTCGGCGCGCTCGGCGCGCCCCGGGCTCGACCAGGCCTCAGGATCGGCCAGTTCATCCTCGATCCCCTGCAAGACCCCCTCGGCCTTCTCGATCCGCTCGGCCAGCCTCCCGGCCCGCTTGCGGGCCGCTTTCTCGGCCTTTGTCCCGCTGCTCTTCGGGCTCTTGGCCGCAGCCTTGGAGCGCTTTGCGGCAGCGCTCGCCTGCGCTTCGCGGTCGTCGCGGTCCGCCTGGTAGGCGGCCCACCCCGTCGGGTGGCTGGCCAGGCCGCCGCCCTCGCAGACCAGGGTGCGACTGCCGACCGCCTCGAGCAGGGCGCGATCGTGGGAGACGAGGATCAGCGCGCCCTCGAACTCGAGCAGCGCGTCCTCGAGCGCCTCGCGGCTCTCGATGTCGAGATGGTTGGTCGGCTCGTCGAGGATCAGCACGTTCGCCCCTGAGGCGACGAGGATCGCCAGCGAGAGGCGTCGCTGCTCGCCGCCGGAGATGTCGCCGAGCTGCTTCTGCGCGTCGGAGCCGGAGAAGAGAAAGGCGCCGAGCAGGTCGCGTGCCTTCTGGCCGCTGAGGCCGGTCTCCCGCTGGGCCGCCTCCAGCACCGTCCCCTCCCCGGCCGCCGTGTCGGCGTGCTGGGAGAGGTAGCCGATCTTGACGTTGTGGCCGAGCCGCACCGACCCCTCGGCCGGCTCGCGGCGGTCGGCGAGGGTCTCCAGCAGGGTCGTCTTGCCGGCGCCGTTGGGGCCGACCATGACCACGTGTTCGCCGCGTTCGAGCTCCATCTCGGCGCCGGAAAGGAGAACCCGCCCCGGCACCTCGATCCTGCCGCCGACCAGGCGCACGACCACGCGCCCCGGCCGCTCGGGCGGTTTGAACGAGAAACGCAGGCTGCGGCGGTCCTTCTGTTCGGCGGAGGCCCCGTCGCGCTTGATCTTGTCGATCTGTTTGAGCCGCGATTGCGCTTGCCGCGCCTTCGTCGCCTTGTAACGGAAACGCTCGACGAACTTCTCCATGCGGTCGATCTCGGCCTGCTGGCGGTCGATCGCCTTGCCGAGGGCGATCTCGCGCGCTGCCTGCTCCTTGCGCCAGGCGTGCCACGGCCCGGAGAAGAAGCGCGCCCGCTTCGCCTCGAGCTCGAGGACCGACGTCCCCACCGCCTCGAGGAACCAGCGGTCGTGGGCGACCAGGACGACGGCGCTGTCGAGTTCGAGCAGGTACCTCTCCAGCCACTCGAGCGAGGGGATGTCGAGGTGGTTGGTTGGCTCGTCGAGGAGCAGCAGGTCGGGACGCGCGGCCAGGGCACGGGCAAGGGAGACCCTGGTCAGCTCCCCACCGGAGAAGGTCGAGATCGGCCGCTCGATGTCGTCCTCGCCGAACCCGAGGCCGCGCAGGACGGAGAGCACGTCGTCGCGCCAGCGGTAGCCCCCGCCGGCCTCGAGCCGGCCCTGAGCGGTCGCGTATTCGCTCATCGCCGAATCGTCGGGGACGCCCGAGGCCATCGCCGCCTCGAGCCTCGCCAGCTCGGCCTCGGCCTCGAGCATGTCGGGGCGCCCGGAGAACACGTAGTCGCCGAGCGCCGCGGAGGAGCCGCGCGGCGGCCTCTGGTCGTGAAGGGCGACGCGGGCGCCGCGCTGCACGACCATGCTGCCCGCGTCCGGCTCCAGCTCCCCGGCGAGCACGCGCAGCAGAGTCGACTTGCCGGCTCCATTGCGGCCGGAGAGGGTCATCCGCTCGCGCGCCTCGAGCTTGAACGAGACGCCTTCGAAGAGAAGAGTGCCGCCCATGTGGACGTCCAGGGATGTCGCCGTCGCGATCGCCATCGGGCAATTGAACTTAGAGGAAGGCCGGTCCGTAACCTGCCAGGCATGGATCGAAACGAGCTACGAGACATCCAGACGCCGCTCAAGGAGCGCTACCGCGACGAGCCCGCAGCCGCTCGCGTGACGCTCAAAGCCGAGGGCGCGCTCGGCGAGGGGGTCTCGTGCTCGGTCGGCACCGGGCGGGCGCTCGCCGAGGCGGGCCTGCACCCGGCATCCGGCGGCGACGGCTCCCAGCTCTGCTCGGGGGACATGCTCCTCGAGGCGCTGGCGGCGTGCGCCGGGGTCACCCTGAGCGCGGTCTCGACCTCGATCGGGATCGAGGTGCGCTCCGGGACGGTCCGCGCCGAGGGGGATCTCGACTTCCGCGGCACGCTCGCGGTCGGCGACGAAGCAGCGGTCGGCTTCACCGCGATCCGCCTCTCTTTCGAGCTCGAGACGGACGCGAGCGAGGAGGAGCTGGCGACCCTGCTGAAGCTGACCGAGCGCTACTGCGTGGTCCTCCAGACCCTCTCGAGCCCACCCGAGCTCTCAGCCGAGCTGGCAACGGCCTAGGCGGTCGTGCCGGGCCCCCTGCACCACGTCGGCGAGCTGGCGCGGGCGAGGGCGCGGAAGGGCGCGAGCGAACACGAGGACGGCCAGGCGCTTGCCGAGCTCGAGGCCCGGTCGCAACACCTACCCGACGGGCTCGAGATCGAATGGCTGGGCGTCTCCGGCTACAGGCTCAGCCACGAGGGCAGCTCGCTCTTCATCGACCCCTATCTCTCCCGGACACCGCTTCGCAATCTGCTCACCCGCAGGCCGACCCTGCCCGACCCCGCCGCGCTCGACCGCTTCCTGAGGGCCCCTGACGACGTCGTCGGCGTCCTCGTCGGCCACACCCACTTCGACCACGCCGTCGACGCGCCGGCGATCGCGCGGCGGTTCGGCTGCCGCGCCTACGGCTCCGACTCGCTGGTCACCCTGATGGGCCTCCACGGCCTCGCCGATCAGGCGGTATCGGTCGAGCCCTACAGGGCCTACAAGCTCGGCCCGTTCGAGGTCTCCTTCACGCCCAGCGCCCACTCGAAGCTCCTGCTCGGGCTGGCGGTCCCCTACGACGGCGCCCTCACCTGCGAGCACCTCGACGGCCTCTCCCCCGGTGCCTACCGCTGCGGCCAGGTCTGGGGCATATCGATCCGCGTGGCCGGCATCACGATCTACCACCAGGGCAGCGCCAACCTGATCGACGACGCGGTCCGCACCGGCGGCGTCGACGTTTTCCTTGCCGGAATCGCCGGCCGCGCCTTCACCGAGGACTACTGGCGGCGGATCCTGCCCAAGCTCGACCCCCGCCTCGTCGTCCCCACCCACTACGACAACTTCTTTCGGCCGCTCGGGGCGCCGCTCGAGTTCGTCGCCAACTCGAAGCTCTCGTCGCTGCCCGACGAGATCTCCGCGGTCAGCGCCGACGCCGAGGTCGTCGCCCTCCCCCGCTCCGACCTCCCGGCCCCCGGCTCGGCCTGAAGCGCGGCTAGTCGCCGCAGTACTTGGCGGCAAGCTGCTCGACGGTCCCCGCGGTTCGCATCGTCCACGGGCCGACCAGCTTCTCCAGCGCCTTAAGGTCGAGCGCGGTCTCCAGAGTGCCGGCGCTCGGCAGCCAATGGAGCTCACGCCCCTCGATCTTCAGAAGGTCCTCGTCGCCGGCCATCGCCAGGGCCTTCTTCTTGGCGGCCGCCTTCGGTTTCGCGGCGAGCATCGCGACCTGCGGCTTTCCCTTCGAAGCGTTCACGGCCCTCCGGTCGAACGGATCCCGGGCGGCGATCGCGACGACCTCCGCGGCGGAGCGCGCGAACACGGTCACCTCGAAGCCGAGCTCGGCGCCCAGCGCCGCTTCGACTCTCGTCTCGATCTTCGCGTCGCTCGTTCTTGGCGCCTCGAAGACGACGTTGCCGCTGGCTCGGAAGGTCTCCACCGACTCGAGCCCGTCCGCCTGCAGTGCCGCGCGCAGGGCCTCGTTCTTGACCCGGCGGTTCTTGCCGAGATTGACCCCACGAAGAAAGACGACGTAGCGAGCCATCGACGGCAACCTAACCGATGCCGAGTGCTGTCTTTTGGCCGCCATGGGGTCAGAAAGACAGCACTCGGTGGGAGGATGACGCGGTGAGCGACTACACCGCGCTGCCGCCGGGGCTGCCGGTCCCCGAGGACGACGGCGCCGCCGATCACCTCGAGGGGATGGAGGCGCCCGACATCGAGCTGCCGGGGACCGACGGCGCAGAGCACTCCCTCGCCGGCCTGGGCCGCTCGCGGTTGGTCGCCTACGTCTACCCGAGGACCGGCACCCCGGGCGTGGCGCTCCCACATGGCTGGGACGACATCCCCGGCGCCAGGGGGTGCACGCCGCAGAGCTGCTCCTACCGCGATGCCGCCGCCGAGTTCGAGTCCCTGGGCTCGCGCCTGGTCGGGATCAGCGCCCAGAGCCCGGCCGAGCAGCTCGAGTTCTCGGGCCGGGAGCACATCCCCTTCCCGCTGCTCTCCGACCCGGGCCTGGAACTGGCGGCCGCCCTGCGCCTGCCCACCTTCGAAGTCGACCGAATCGAGCTATACCGGCGCCTGACGCTCGTGATCGAGGGCGGCCGGATCGCCAAGGCCTTTTATCCGGTCTTCCCACCCGACCGTGACGCCGCGGCGGTCCTGGCCTGGATGCGGGCCGCCGGATTGGCGACCCGCCAGGCGGCGGATTGATGGAGGCGCCGAGAATTGAACTCGGGTCCGCGGCCGCGGTGCGAGGGTATCTACAGGTATAGCCGGCGCTTTAGTCTCGTCTCCCGGGGTCCGCGCCGGCGGGCACTGCGGGAGATAAAGCCCTCTTAGATGTCCCCTGGTGGACGGGGCGATCCACCCGGGTGAGCCCGCGATTGAAGCCGGTAACCCCCTCCGCGGGCGGGAGAGGACCGACTCTCACTCACTTAGATTTAACTAAGCAGCAAGGGCGAACTCATGGTCCGCACGTATTGGTTGGTGCCGGGGTTTAACGAGGCCTCCGGCAACCTCGACCTGCAACCGTTCGCACGGACCGACCACGTCGAAGCCTGTCGCCCCCGTGCTATTTCTGCATCGATTGTACGCGGTGGGGTAGAACTGCATGCATGAGCGAGACCGAGTTCGACGCGATCGTCATCGGAGCGGGGGCGCCGGGCGAGGTCTGCGCCGGGCGGCTGGCCGACGGAGGCCTCGAGGTGGCGATTGTCGAGACCCATCTGATCGGCGGGGAATGCTCGTATTACGCCTGCATGCCGTCGAAGGCGCTGCTGCGCCCCGGTGAGCTCCTCGACGAGGCGCGTCGGGTTCCGGGCGCCTCGGAGGCGATCACCGGCAAGCTCGATCCGGGCGCCGTCCTCGCCCGCCGCGACGAGGTCATCCACGACCTCGACGACTCCTCCCAGCTGCCCTGGCTGGAAGAACGCGACATCGCCGTCTTCCGCGGCGAGGGCCGGCTCGACGGCGACCGAACGGTGGTGGTCGGCGAGAACCGGCTGACGGCGCGACGCGCGGTCGTGATCTCCACCGGCAGCTCGGCGGCGATACCGCCGATCGACGGCCTCGATTCGGCTCGGCCCTGGAACAACCGCGAGGGAACGACGTCGAAGTCGATTCCGCCGAGCATGATCGTCCTCGGGGGCGGGCCGGTAGGCACCGAGCTCTCGCAGGCCTGGTCGGCCCTGGGAACCCGGGTCACCCTCCTCCAGGGCGACGAGCGGCTGCTGCCGCGCGAGGAGCCCTTCGCCGGCGATCAGGTCGCCGAGGCCCTGCGCGAGAAGCACGGGGTCGACGTTCGCACCGGCGTGCTGGCAAAGGCGGTGAACCGCGAGGACGACGTCGTCTCGGTCGAGCTCGATGACGGAGAGACGGTCGAGGCCGCCGAGATCCTGGTCGCGATCGGGCGCAAACCGAGGACCGCCGACATCGGGCTGGAGACGGTCGGCGTCGAGCCCGGCAAAGGAGGCTTCCTCGACACCGACGACGAGCTTCGGGTGAGCGGCAAGGATTGGCTCTACGCAGTCGGCGATGTCAGTGGCCGCGCGCTCTTCACCCACATGGGCAAGTACCAGGGGTGGGTCGTCGGCGAGAACCTGACCGGCCGCTCGGCTTCGGCGATCGCCGAAGCGATCGGCTCGCCGAGGGTGACCTTCACCGACCCGCAGGTCGCGGCGGTCGGCAAGACGCTCGAGCAGGCCCGCGAAGCGGGCCTCGACGCCGAGGCGGTCGACGTTCCAACCGACGGGACCGCCGGCGCCAGCTTCTACGGCAAGGACACCGGCGGGACCTCGCGGATCGTCGTCGACAAGAAGGCCGGCCTGATCGTCGGCGCCACCTTCACCGGATTCGAGACCGCCGACTTCCTCCAGGCCGCGACGATCGCGATCGTCGGCGAGGTGCCGCTCGAGCGCCTCCGCCACGCGGTCGCCCCCTACCCCACCCGCAGCGAGATCTGGCTGAAGCTGCTCGAGGCCTACGGCCTCTGAGCCTGCCGCGCTGTTCGCGCGGTCAGGGACGCCGGCGGTCAGACCGTCGAGCGCTTCTTGAGGTCGTCGAGCACGTCCTGCGGGAACCCGGGGACCTGATCGAGGTCCTCGACCGTGCCGAAGCGCCCAAGGCGCTCGCGATGAGCGAGCAGGCGGGTCGCCTGGGTGACCGAGAGATTCTCCGAGCGGAGCTGCTCGAAGGTGACCGTGTTGAGGTTGATCCCGCCTGAGGATCCCTGCGACGGAGCCGACTCGATCGGCGAAGGAGCCGGCTCGACCGCGGCCGGCGGCGGCGGTGACAGTGGCGGTGGTGGCGGAGCGGGCGGGTCGATCGGCCGGATCGGCTCCGGCGGCGCGAAGGCGGCCGACGGCGGCGTCGGCTCAGGCGGCCCCGGAGGAGGAGTCGGGTCGGGGCTCGGCGGCGGCCCTGGGGGAGGCGTCGGATCTGGGGTCGGCGGCGGCCCGGGAGGGGGCGTCGGCTCTGGCGGAGGCGTCGGCTGAGGCGGGCGAACGGGTCCCGGCGGCGTCGGCTCGGGCGGCGCGGGCATCGGGGGTGACGGGGGCTCCGGCACGGGCGGAGGAGGGCTCGGCGCCGGCGGCTGTGGGGCGCCGAAGCCCAGTGGCGGCCCCTGCACGCTCGGCGGCTCCTGGGGTGTCGTCGGCGCGCCGCCGACGATCGCCTGCTCCGCTTCGACCGCGCGCTGCTCGGCAGCACGAGCGCGCGCCTCGGCCTCGGCCACGGAGTTGCGGATCTCCTCGAGCCTCTTTTCGCGCTCGCCCTCTTGAGATTTCAGCTGCGCCAGACGCGCGGCCTCGGCTGCGCGCTGCTCGGCCGCTTTGGTCCGCTCCTCCATCTGCCTGAGCCGCTCCTGCGCCTCGGCGATCGAGCGCTCCTGGGCCTCGCGTTCCTGCTGGATCCTGTGTTCGGCGGTCTGCAGGTCGGCACCGGCCGGAGGAGGCGGTGGCGGCGCGGTGGGCGTCAGTGGCGACACCGGCGGAGTCAGCGGCGCGATCGGCTGGGTGATCCCGGCGCTGGGAGTGGCGGCGGCATCGACGCGTGCCTCCGCGTCGCTCTGGAGCCGTTGTGCCTCCGCTATTCGACGGTCGGCCTCCAATTTGATCCGTTCCTCCTCGCGCTGGATTTCCTCGACCTTTGCTTTCACCCGCTGCTCGGCTTCGCTGGTCCCATAGGCGGCTGCCGCGGCGGGAACGGCAGCAACGCCGGGCGCCGGTGAGGTGGGTGCGGGCATCGGCGGCATCGGAGGTGGTGGTGGCGGCTGCGGCTGGAAAGCGGTGGTCGGAGATGCCTGCGCGCCCGGCATCGGCGGCGGCGCCATCGGAGGGCTGCCCGGGATTCCGCCGGGAGCGACGGGGGGCACCTGGCCACGCTCGAGCAGCTCGCGCTCATGCGCTGCCCGCGCGGCATTCAGCTGCCGCTCGGCTTTGGCGGACTCTTTACGCGCCTTCTTGCTGCTGCGGGCGACGGCCCCTCCCCGCTTAGCGGCCCTCTGCGCGGCGCGCTCTTCCTTGCGCCGTTTGGCCTCTTCCTGGCGGCGCGCCCGATGTTCGGTGCGCGCTGCCTTCTGCTGCTCACGGGCAAGTTTGCGTTTGTCCTTGGGATCGAGCGACTGCCCACCGGCGACGGGGGCGGCCGGCGGGGCTGCGGCGGCGGGCGGCGCACCAGGCACCGGGGGAGACGGCTGGCCACCGGGGGGCGACGGCACCTGACCGGCGGGAGCGGGCGCCGCCGGCATCTGAGCCGTAGGCGCGGCGGCGGGCGCGGCGGCAGCAGCGGCAGCGGCAGCCTTGCGGCCCTTCTTCGGCTTCTTTTCCTTCTTCTGCTTGGGCGGCTTCGGCTGCTTCCCTTTTTCTTTGTTGCGCCGCTGGCTGATGCTCACCGCAAGCAGCAGGACAAGGATCGCGACGAGGAGGACCGCTGCCACGATCTTGACGTCGAAGGCCGCGAAGGGCAGGAGCACGCCGAAGGTGGAGCTCATATTCGCGAAGCTACCGCATCCGTCCACGGAATTCGCGCTCAACCTGGCGCCGGACGTCCCGCTCGGCGATCTCGCGTCGCCTGTCGCGTCCCTCCTTGCCGCGCGCGAGCGCCAGCTCGACCTTCGCGCGCCGCCCCTTGAAGTAGATCCGGGTCGGAATCAGGGTCAGGCCTTTCTGCGCGGTTTTGCCGACCAGACGCTCGATCTCGGCCCGGTGCAGGAGCAATTTGCGCGGCCGCTCGGGCTCGTGGTTGTCCCTCGCCGCTTCGTAGGGCGGGATGTGGAGTTTGCGCAGCCAGACCTCACCGCCCTCGACCGCCGCGTAGGAGTCCCCCATCTGCGCTTTGCCGTTTCGGAGGCTCTTGACCTCCGAGCCGCGCAGTTCGATCCCCGCCTCCATTTTCTCGACCAGCTCGAATTTGTGGCGGGCCCGCCGGTTGGTGGCGACGTCGCCGGACGCGGGCAGGCGTTTCTTCTTGACCTTCTTCGCCATCAGCCCGCCGCGATCTCCAGATCGACGCGGCCGCGCGGCGCTTCGATGCCGCCGACCTCGACGAATATCGGGTCTCCGAGCCTCACCGCAGCCTTTGTATCGCGCCCGACCAGGGCGGTCTCGGTCTGGTTCAGGTCGAAGCGGTCGCCGCGCATCCGCCGCGCCGGCAGAAACCCTTCGTAGACGTCGCCGAGCTCACCGGCGAAGGCGATGAAGGCACCCGCCTGGATCACCCCCGAGACCTCACCCTCGAAGCGGGTTTCCGCGCCCCGTGCCGCAATCTCACGCTCGAGCAGGAAGGCCGCGCAGATGTCGTCCGCGCGGCGCTCGACCCGCATCGACTCGCGCTCGCGCTCGCTGCAGTGGCGCGCCACCTCGCGTGCCTCGCCGGCCCGAGGCGCGTCCTCACCCTCGCCCAGGGAGGCGAGCAGGGCCCGGTGGACGATGAGGTCCGGATAGCGCCGGATCGGCGAGGTGAAATGGCAATAGGCCTCGCTGCCGAGGCCGGCGTGGCCGCCGTTGCGGTCGCTGTAGACGGCTTGCTGGAGCGATCGGAGCACGAGCGTTGTATACGCCCTGCGGCCGTGCCCACGACGGGCGGCCTCCCGTTTGACCAGCCGGCTGGCCTGCGCGACGACCTCTCCCGCCTGACTGGCCGCCATCGGCCCGGCGCCGAGCGGCGGCGTCGGGATGTCGAGAGCGTCGAGCTGGGCGATGAGCCGCTCCACCCGCGCCGCGTCGGGCGGCGTGTGGACCCGGTAGATCGTCGGCACCCGGCGGCGCTCCAGCAGCGACGCGACCTGCTCGTTGGCGAGGATCATCAGGTGCTCGATCAGGCGATGCGACTCGGTCTGAGGCACCGCCCGCGCGCCGACCACGTTGCCCTTCGCGTCGAAGCTGAACTCGGGCTCGGAAGACTCGACGTCGAGCGCCGACCCGGCCCGGCGGTCGCCGAGCGCCCTGGCCACATCCCGGGCGATCGCCAGCGGCTCGGCCACCTTCTCCGGGGGGCGCTCGCGGCCGGCGAAGAAGGCATCGAGCTGGTCGTAGTCGAGGCGCATGTCCGAGCGAATCCGGCTGCGGTAGAAGCTCGCCGCCCGCGGCGTGCCATCCGCCGCCAGCTCGATCTCGCCGGTCACCGCGAGCCTCTCGACCCCGGGGGCCAGGCTGCAGGCGTCCTCGCTGAGCGCTCCCGGCAGCATCGGCTCGACCGTTCCCGGCGCGTAGGTGCTGTTCGCCCGCTCCAGAGCCGAGCGGTCGAGCGCCGAGCCGGGACGAACGTGGGCAGCTACGTCGGCGATGTGGATCCAGAGGCGGACGCCGTCCCCCTCGCGCGTGGCCGAGACCGCGTCGTCGAAGTCCCGGGCCGTCGCCGGGTCGACGGTGAAGGTCGGGATGCCGGTCAGGTCGCGGCGGGCGCCCGGGGCTCCGGCGGCGGTCTCCGCCGCCGAGCGCGCCTCCTGCTCGATCCGTGCCGGAAAGCCGCGGCGTCGCCCGAGCTCCTCTCGCACGAGCGCCTCGACCGCGTCCCGCGCTGTCTTCGGCGCGGCTTTGCGACCCCGCTTCGGGCCGCGCGAGCTCATTCGGTCTGCGGCTTCGCGGCGAGCACCGCGAGCGCGCGGTCGAGCGCCTCGTCGCGCTTCGTTTCGAGATCGTCGCTGGCCTTCACGTCGGGGTGGATCCCGCCCACCTTGGCGAGGTTGACCCCGTCCGGCGTGAAGTACTCGCCGATCGTCAGCTTCATCCCACCGCCGTTGGAGAGGCCGATCTCCTGCTGGAAGACGCCCTTGCCGAAGGATCGGGTCCCGACCACCGTGGCGCCGGCGTCGTCGGCGAGCGCGGCGGTGAGGATCTCCGCCGCCGAAGCTGTGTTCCGATCGATCAGGACGACGATCGGCTGCGACGGAAGGTTGTCGCCGAGCGTCTTGTAGACGGAGTGCCCCTGGGTGCGGGAGTCGGTCGTGACGACGACTTCGTCCTCCGGCAGGAAGATGCTGGCGCCCCGCACGGCTTCCTCGAGCAGGCCGCCGCCGTTCGCGCGCAGGTCGAGCACCACGCCCTGGGCCCCTTCGCGGTCGACCTTTTCGACGGCCCGGCGGAGCAGGTCGCTGGAGCCTTCGCTGAAAGTGCTGAAGCGAACGTAGCCGAGCTTGTCGCCGTCGGCCGTCTTCACCTGGCCGGTCGCCACCGGCACCGAAATCTCTTCGCGGGTGACCTTCAGCTCACGTTCCTTGCCGGTCTTGGGGTCGAGGACGCCGAGCGTCACCGTGGTCCCTTCCGGCCCCTTGATCCTTTCCGCGGCCTTGACGCTGTCGACGCCGGCGAGCGATTTCCCGTTCACCGAGACGATCACTTCACCGATTCCGATGCCGGCGCGGTCGGCGGGCGAGCGCTTGAAGACGCGACTCACCTTCAAGCCCTTGTCGACCTCGGTGATCGCCATCCCGATGCCCGAGAAGCGCCCGGATATCTCTTCGTTGAAGTGTTCGAGCGACTCCGGAGAGAAGTATTCGCTGAAGCGGTCGTGGTACCGGAGGCGGAGGCCGCGGACCATGCCCTGCAGCGAGGAATTGGTCAGCTGCGAAGGGGTGACCTCGCGGTAGTAATTGTCTTCGATCGCCTCCGTGGCTTCGACGTTGAGCCCGGCGTTGCCACCGACGAAGGCGTCGCGCAGGAAAGGCGGCAGGTTGCCGGGGTGGCCGCCGAGCCAGAGCCCCCCGCAGAGGGCCACGAGCAGCGAGACCACCAGGGCCCCGATCCAGCCCATCCTCACTCGGGGCTCAGACCTTCAGGAAGCGGCGCAGGGTGAGGCCGGAGCCGACCGCGGAGACCAGCACCGCGGCGCCGAAGAGGATCGCGATCAGCGCCGGGAACGAAGTCTGGTCCGCCGCTTCGAGGAAGTGCAGCGACTTGCTCAGCGGATCGACGATTGTCAGCTTGCCCAGCCACAGGATCAGTATGGCGAGCAGGCCCCCGACGAAGCCGACGACCACGCCCTCGATCATGAACGGCCAGCGGATGAACCAGCGGGTGGCGCCGACCAGCCGCATCACCTCAACCTCTCGACGACGGGTGTAGATCGAGAGGCGGATCGTGTTGCCGACCAGCATCAGCGAGGCGGCGATCAGCAGCAGGGTGATCACGGTGAGCACGATCTTCAGTGCCGAGGTCACCTGGACTATCTGTTCGGCCGCATGGGTGCGGTCGAAGACGTCGGAGATGATCGGCGAGAACGAGTTGGGCTGGCCGTTCGGGGTCGGCGGCGGCCCGATCGTTTCTTTGATCGACTTGAGGTTGCCGGCATCGTCGGCCTTGACCTTGAAGTTCGCGGGCAGCGGATTGGAGTGGATCTGCGCGAGCAGTTCCTTGTTCTTTTCCTTGTCGAGGTCGGAGCGCAGTTCCGTCAGCGCCTGTGACTTGGTCACCAGGGTCACCGAGGCGACGTGGGGGATCGCCTCGAGCTTCTGTTCGAGCTCGGTTTTTTCGGCCGAGGTCGCGTCGTCGTAGACGGCGACCCGGAACTCGAGGCTTTCGCGGATCTCGTTGCTCTTCGCCTGGGTGGTCTGGAAGACGGGGATCAGGACACCGAGCAGGATCACGGTGACGACCGTGGTCACGATCGCAGCGGTGCTCGGGGCGGCGTTGCGGCGCAGGGCCCGAAAGGCCTCCTGGATGAAGAAGAAGAGGCGCGACATCAGAAGAGCGTGTCGTGGCTGTCGTGGCCGTTGGTCTGACCCTCGGGCCCGACCCCCATCTCGGCGCGCATGCGCATGCCGAACTCGGTGGTCGACTCCTCGGTGTAGCCGCCGGCGACCTCATCGCGGACGACCCGGCCCTCGTAGAGCTCGATCACACGGCGCCGCATGTTGTCGACCATCTCGCGGTCGTGGGTGACGACGAGCACGGTGGTCCCGGTCTTGTTGATCCGGTAGAGCAGTCTGCATGACGCCGATCGAGGTGACCGGGTCGAGGTTTCCACTGGGCTCGTCGGCCAGCAGAAGCGGCGGGTGGTTGACGAACGCGCGCGCGATCGAAACCCGCTGCTGCTCGCCGCCCGAGAGCTGGTCCGGGTAGTTGTGAAGCTTGGTAGAAAGACCGACGAGGCGCAGCGTCTCCGGCACCTGATTGCGAATTTCGGCGCGGCTGGCGCCGATCACCTGAAGTGCGTAGGCGACGTTGTCGTAGACGGTGCGGTCGGGAAGAAGCTTGAAATCCTGGAAGACCGTGCCGATGTTGCGCCGCAGCTGCGGAATCTTCTTCTCGGGCAGGGCGCCGATGTCACGGCCGGCGATGCTGACCGTTCCGTCGGTGGCGTCGACCTCGCGGATCAGCGCCTTGATCAGAGTCGACTTGCCGCAGCCGGTCGGCCCGACCAGGAAGGCGAACTCGCCGCGGTTGATCGCGAGCGAGACCCGGTCGAGCGCCATGTGGCCGCCCGGGTAGACCTTGGTGACGTCGCGCAGGTCGATGATCGGCGCACCGCCGCGCCGCGGCCTGCTCGGCTCCTCGCCGCCCTTGTTCTTGTTTCGCTTGTTCGATCTGGCCATGCGCGCGCTTCTTCTCCGGACACAGGTTGACTCCTCCGGCCCTTTAGGCGCGCAAGTCCCCGCCCAAAACTCCGTGAGCGGAACCTTAGCGAAGTATTAGCGAGCGCTAGTAATCTGCTCGACCGCCGCAACGATGTGCGCGGCGTCGATGCCGGCCGCCGCGAGCAGAGCCTCCGGCGTGCCGCTCCCGGGCCGCTCGGTGACCGCGAGGCTCACCAAGCGCGTGCCCGAGCCGGCGGCGGCGAGTACGCCGGCGACCGTCTCGCCGATCCCACCCTCGGCCCAATGGTCCTCGACCGTGACCAGGGCGCCGGTCTCCCTCGCCGCCTTGAGGATCGCGGCGCTGTCGACCGGCTTCACCGAGTAGAGGTCGATCACCCTGACGCGGGTTCCCTTGCCCTCGAGCTCGTCGGCGGCCTTCAGGCATTCGTGCAGGGTGATCCCGGCGCCGATCAGGGTGACCGCGTCCTCGTCGCCGGAGCGCAGTGTGCGGCTGCCGCCGATCGTGAACTCCTCGTCGGGGCCGTAGAGGACCGGGGTCTTTTCGCGGGTCGTCCGCAGGTAGCTGAAGCCCCGGTGCTCGCGCATCGCATCGAGCAGGGCGACGGTCTGGTTGGCGTCGCTCGGATAGAGGACGACGCTGTCGAGGACGGCACGGAAGGCAGCGATGTCTTCGAGGGCCATCTGCGAAGGCCCGTCGGGGCCGATCGAGACGCCGACGTGGGAACCGCAGAGCTTCAGGTCTGCGTCCGAGATCGCCGCCATCCGGATGAAGTCGTAGGCGCGGCTGAGAAAGGCGCCGAACGAGGAGGCGAAGGGCTTCCAGCCGCGGGTCTGCAGGCCGACGGCGGCGGCGACCATCTGCTGCTCGGCGATGTACATCTCGAAGAAGCGCTCGGGGTGCTTCTCGGCGAAGCGCTCGGCGTAGGTCGAGTTGCCGACCTCGCCGTCGAGCGCGACAACCTTCTCGTCGATCGAGCCGATCCAGGCCAGAGCGTCGCCATAGGCGCCGCGGGTCGCGACCTTCTCGCCTAGCTCATAGGCGGGGCGGTCGACCTGCTGCGGGGAGGCCTCCGGCGGCTTGGCGTCGCCGGGAGAGCGCACCGTGATCCGCAGGTCGCGGACCCCGCCGAGCTCCTCGACCGCCGCCTCGGGATCCTCGAGGGGCTTGCCGTGCTGGCCTTCCTTGTCCTCGACCGCGGCGACGCCGGAGCCCTTCTTGGTGCGAGCGAAGATCACCGCCGGGCGATCGCTCTCTTCAGCCGCCGCGTAGGCGGCCTCGATCTGGTCGAGGTCGTGCCCGTCGATCTCCTGCACGTGCCAGTCGCAGGCGGCGGCGCGGGCGGCGAGCGAGGAGGTGTCCCATTCGTGCATCGTCGGCCCGCGCTGGCCGAGCCGGTTGACGTCGACGATCGCGATCAGGTTGCTCAGCTTGGAGTAGCCGGCGTGCTCGAAGGCCTCCCACATCGAGCCCTCGGCCATCTCCGAGTCGCCGCACAGCACCCAGACCCGGAAGTCGGCGGCCTCGAGCGTCGCGCCGGCGAGGGCGATCCCGATCGAGATCGGCAGCCCCTGGCCGAGCGAGCCGGTGGCGACGTCGACCCAGGGCAGTTCCGGGGTCGGGTGGCCCTGGAGGCGCGAGCCGAACTCGCGGAAGGTGAGCAGCTCCTCGTCATCGATCGCCCCGGCGGCCTTGTAGAGCGAGTAGAGCAGCGGCGAGGCATGCCCCTTGGAGAAGACGAGGTGGTCGTTCGCCGGGTTCTCCGGCGCGGAGAAGTCGTAGCGGAGGTGGCTTGCAAAGAGGACCGCCATCAGGTCGGCTGCCGACATCGAGGAGGTCGGGTGGCCGGAGTTGGCGGCGGCGGCGGAGCGGACGGAGTCGACCCTCAGCTGCTGGGCCAGCTCGTGCAGCTCCTCGCGCGACAGGGTGTTGTCGGTGGCGGCCTGATCCACGGGGCCGCGAGGCTATCCGATCGCGACCATTCGCTCGATCGGGATTCGCGCTCTCTCTGCAATATCCGAAGAGACGCTGACCTCGAACTTCGTGTCGCGGAGGCTGTCGCGCAGCTTCGGGAGGGTGATCATCTTCATGTATTTGCAGAACGCCATCCGGTTGGCCTCGATCAGGTCCGCCTGCGGCGCAGCCTGCTGGAGCGGGTAGAGCATCCCGTTCTCGGTGGCGACGATGAAGCTCCCGTCGGGGTGCTCTTCGACGTGTTTGAGCATCCCCGAGGTGGAGAGCATGTGGACGCCCTCGGCCTCGATGTCACCGGAGGCGACGTACTCCATCGCCTGGGTGGAGCAGCCGCACTCGGGGTGGATCAGGAACTCCGCCTCGGGGTTCTCCTCCCTGGTCCGCTCGATGTCCCCGGGGCGGATGCCGGCGTGGACGTGGCACTCGCCGTCCCAGACGTGAAAGCGGGAGCGGCGCGCGGGGTCGTCGCGCAGCCCGGTCTCGCGCTCGACAAACGCGCCGAGCCACATGTCCGGGCCGAAGAGGATCTCGGTGTCGGGGCCGTGCTCCGCCCAGATGTGCTCGACGACCTGGACCGCGTTGGACGAAGTGCAGCAGTAGTCGGTCTCCGCCTTGACCTCGGCCGAGGTGTTGACGTACATGACGACCTGGGCACCGGGATGTTCGGCCTTCCAGGCGCGAAGCTGGTCGGCGTCGATCGACTCGGCGAGGCTGCAGCCGGCGTCGAGGTCGGGGATGAGGACCGTCTTCTCGGGCGAGAGGATCGAGGCCGTCTCGGCCATGAAGTGCACCCCGCAGAAGGCGATCACCTCGGCGTCGGTGGCCGCCGCCTGACGCGAGAGCCCGAGGCTGTCGCCCATGTGGTCGGCGACGTCCTGGATCTCGGGGAGCTGGTAGTTGTGGGCGAGGATCACGGCGTTGCGCTCGATCGCGAGCCCCCGCACCTCCTCGCTCAGGGCACGGATCTCATCCGGCGTCAGGTCCGGGACGATCACAGGTTGGATAGTCGGCAACTCCTGCATATGGAGCCCTCCATTTCCGATGTTCGCTGGCTTGGCACATGTGCCTGAGACCAGTCGAATGAACTTGAGGCAAGTCTATCGACCGGCCGCGGCCGGGAATCGCCAGACTTCGTGTGATGCCCGAGCTTCCCGAGGTCGAGATCACGACGCGGCACTTGAGCACGCTGCTCCGCGGCGCGAAGGTCGAATCGACGCTGGCACCCGGGATGAACGTGATGAAGACCTTCGACCCGCCGTTGGAAGCCCTCGAGGGCCGCGAGGTGAGCGCCGTGCGGCGGGTCGGCAAGATGCCGGTGGTCGAGTTCGGAGACCTGGCGCTGCTGATCCACCTGATGTCCGCCGGCCGTCTGCGCCTCTACGACAAGCGCGCGTCGTTGAAAGACCGGGCCTCCCGGATCCTGATCCGCATCGAGGGCGGCGACGAGCTGCGATTGCGCGAGTACGGGACCAAGCAGCGCGCCTGGGCGAAGCTGCTGCCGACCGAGGCGGTCCAGGATGACGAGGCGGTGGCGAGACTCGGGCCGGAGGCCTGGCCGGCGCCGCCGGCGGAGGAGTTCGCGCGCCTGATCGCACAGCCGCGCCACCTCCACCCCCTCCTCCGCCACCAGGGCGACATCACCGGGATCGGCCGCTCCTGGGTCGACGAGATCCTCTGGGAGGCCCGGCTCTCCCCCTTCCGCAAAGGCGCCGAGCTCGACGCGGAGGAGGTCGAGCGGCTGCGCGGGTCCCTCCACGTCCTCGGCGACGCGATCGAGCACTACGAGGCGACGCTGGACCCGAACGAGCAGCTGCCCGACAAAGCGCCGAAGCCGCTGCGGATCCACAAGCACGAGGGCGAGCCATGCCCACGCTGCGGGACGACGCTCGAGGCGGTCTTCTTCTCAGAGCACCAGACGACCTACTGCCCGCAGGATCAGACCGGCGGCAGGGTGCTCAAAGACAGGCGGTTGTCGAAACTTCTCAAGTAGGTGGGGGTGGGGACGCGGGGTGCCCTCTCTGAACCCGCAGCCCTGCGGGCTGCTCAAGTGTTCCGAGAGGGCACCCCAGGTCCCGACTCACGCGCCTGGGACGTTCCGAATGGGCGCCCGAGCGAGAACAGCAGGGCGGCCCGAGGTCGACCGTGAAGGACCGATCAGCGAGCATCACGATCTGATTCTTTGCGAGCGGCGCCCAGTCGGCGATTGCCGCCGCCCCCGGACGCGAAGCGGAGGAGGCGGTGGTTTATTCCTGCTGCAGCCCGAAGGGGACGCCCTGGTCGTCGCGGCAGGAATACAGCCAGCGGCCGTTCTCGCCGTCCTCCCCGCCCTCGTCGACCTCGCCGCCGAGCTCGACGACTCGTCTGGCCGCCTCGTCGAGATCGGGTACCGAGTAGAAGACCTGGACCGACGGCGGGCCGTCGTAGCGATGGATGCCGGCGGGAATTCCACCGGTGTCCACCCGGGCACCATTCGGGGTCTGCTCGAAGCGCCAGCCGAGGAAGGCGCCGTAGAACCGCTGCGCGCGCTCCGCGTCGGGGACGCCGATCTCGATGTGGGACGGCTCAGAGCTCATGTCTCTCCTTGTCTGGTTGTCGCCGGCGTTCGAAGTGATCCCCCGTGCTCGTGGGCTATCGCCATCGCGCTCATACGCCGTCCACGAGCAGGCTGAGGTCGAGGCCCGGGGCCGAGTGGGTAAGGGCGCCGATCGAGATGAAGTCGACGCCGGTCTCGGCGATGCCGCGGACGGTCTCGAGGTCGACCCCGCCGGAGGCCTCAAGCGAAGGCCCGCCGCTAGGTGGCGAGTTCTGGTCGCGGAGGCGGACTGCTTTGCGGAGCGTGGCGAGGTCCATGTTGTCGAGGAGGAGGACGTCGGCGCCGGTGCCAAGCGCGTAGGACACCTCGTCGAGGTTTCGGCACTCGACCTCGACCTTGAGGTCCGGTCGGGTTGTCCGGGCACCGTGCACGGCCTTGGCCAGGCCGCCGCCGAGCGCTATGTGGTTCTCCTTGATCAGGATCGCGTCGTAGAGGCCGATCCGGTAATTGCGCCCGCCGCCGGCAAGGACGGCTGCCTTCTCCAGGGAGCGCAGCCCCGGAGTCGTCTTACGGGTGTCGAGGATGCGAGCACCGGTTCCGGCGACGGCCTCGACGAACCGGGCGGTCAGTGTCGCGACGCCGGAGAGGTGACCGAGGAAGTTGAGCGCGGTGCGCTCGGCGGCGAGGAGGCCGCGGGCTGAGCCGGAGGCGACAAGCACCTCGGTCGGCACGGCATCGCGCCACTGGCCCTCGACGACCAGGGTGTCGACGTCCTCCACCCCACACTGGCGCATCGTCTCGGCGAAGACGGCGAGGCCGGAGATCACGCCGGGAGCCTTCTGCACGACCCGCGCGCGGCCGCGCGCGTCCTCGGGAACGGTCACCAGCGAGGTCACGTCGCCATCGCCGATGTCCTCGGCGAGCGCCCGGGCAACGAGCTCTGACATCGAATCGGACATTCCCGCAGCCTAGTCCAGCCCTTGAGGTCGCATTTCCCGCATACCGGGACCAACCGCGACCTCAACGCGGCGGCGGGGGGTGATCTCACGGTTCAACGGCCTGGGGCGTTTAATCCCTCGAGTGCCACCTCCTTCGGAAAGAGACTCCTTGCCGCCATTTCAGACACTGCTGGACCGCCACGCGGACGAAGTCCTCGGCGTCCTGCGCGGTGCGGTCGGCCGTGACGGCGCCGAGGACTGCTTCCAGGAGACCTTCCTCGCCGCGATGCGCGCCTATCCGAAGCTGCGCCACGGCGAGAACCTGCGCGCCTGGCTGCTGACCATCGCCCGGCGCAAGGCGGTCGATCACCACCGCGCAAATGGCCGCCGCCCTCTGCCCGTAGGCGAGGTCGAGGAGGTGGCCGTCGCGGCGCCCGAGCCGATCGACGACGGCGTCTGGGCCGCGGTCGCGGCGCTGCCGCCCAAGCAGCGAGCGGCCGTCACCCTGCGCTTCTCCTTCGACCTTCCCCACGCCGAAATCGCCGAAGCGCTCGGCTGCTCGCCAGAGGCCGCCCGGCGCAGCCTCCACGAGGGTATGAAGCGACTGAGAAAGGAGCTCGTATGAACGACGTGACCCAGCGCTTTGCCGTGCGCGCCGGCGAGGAGGGCCTCCTCGACGTCGCCTACACGACCGCGGACTCCCCGTTCGGGCCCCTGCTACTCGCCACGACCAAGCGCGGATTGGTCCGGGTCGGCCTGCCCAACCAGGACGAGGGAGAGCTGCTCCAGGAACTCGCCGATCGCGTCTCGCCACGGGTTCTCAGGGAGCCGGGACGCCTCGACCGGGTCCGCGAGGAGCTGGACCGCTACTTCGAGGGCCGCCTGACGCGGTTCGACCTGCCGCTGGACTGGCAGCTGAGCCGGGCCTTCCGGCGCCGCGCGCTCCGCGCGGTGGACCGCATCCCCTACGGCCAGACCCGCACCTATACGCAGGTTGCCACCAGCGCCGGGAACCAGCGCGCGGTGCGAGCGGCCGGCTCCGCCTGCGGCTCCAACCCGATCCCGATCGTCGTCCCCTGCCACCGCGTGCTGCGGAGCAGCGGCGGCCTCGGCGGCTACGGCGGCGGCCTGCCGATGAAGGAGGCGTTGCTCGAGCTGGAGGCCGACACGACCGGCGGGGGCGCCGGCTAGGCGTCGGCGAGCCAGGCAGCCGCGACAGGGAGATGCGCAGGGTCGATCGTGTGGCCGACGTCGGACTCGTGGTAGTCGACCGCCAATCCGCCCGCCTCGAGCAGCTCCCGGGCACGCCGGGCAAAATCGATCTCCATGATCGGGTCGGCGCGACCGTGGGCGATGAAGACGCGGGTGCTCTGGCGCTCCTCGAGTTGAGGGCTCCAGCCCTCGACGGTCGGGATGAAGCCGCTGAAGGCGAGAATCCCGGCCACCGCCGGGCGATCTCCGGCGAGGCCCATCGCGTAGCTCATCACCGTGCCCATCGAAAAGCCGCCGAGCACGGTCCTCTCCGGGCCGATTCCGGTCTTCTCCCAGAGCGAGTCGTGGAGCTCGGCGAGCCCCGCCCGGGCTGCGCGGAAGGTCTCCGGGTCCGGATAGCCGACTCGAGGCACCCGGTACCAGTGATAGCCGGGCGAGCCGGGCAGGACCAGCGGGCCGCGTGCCGAGGCGACGTGCAGCCTGCCGTCCGGATCGAGCACGTCGGCGAGGCCGAGCAGGTCGCGCTCGTCGGTGCCGCGCCCGTGATGGAGGACCAGCAGCCCCTCGGGCTCCTCGCTGGCCGGGCGCTCGATGTAGGTCAGGGCCACGTCAGTTCGCCGATGAGGCCGCGGTTTTGTTGAGGTAGTCCCTGACGAAGTCGTCGATGTCGCCGTCGAGGACCCCCTGGGTGTCGCCCGACTCGTGGCCGGTCCGGTGGTCCTTGACCCGCTGGTCGGGGTGCAGGAAGTAGCTGCGGATCTGCGAGCCCCAGGCGACTTCCTTCACCTCGCCGCGCTCTTTGGCGAGGGTTTCGGCGCGTTTGCGCTCCTCGAGCTCGATCAGCTTCGAGCGCAGCAGCTGCATCGCCACCGCCTTGTTCTGAGTCTGCGAGCGCTCGTTCTGGCACTGGACCACGGTCCCGGTCGGGATGTGGGTTATCCGCACCGCCGAGTCGGTCTTGTTGACGTGCTGGCCGCCCGCGCCCGAGGCGCGGTAGGTGTCCACGCGCAGGTCGGCGTCGTCGATCTCGACCTCGACGCCCTCGTCGACGAGCGGGCCGACGTCGACCTGGGCGAAGCTGGTGTGGCGGCGCGCCGAAGAATCGAAGGGGGAGATGCGAACCAGGCGGTGGACGCCGCGCTCGGCGGCGAACAGCCCATAGGCGTTTTCGCCGCGGACGATGAAGGTCGCGGACTTCAGCCCGGCCTCCTCCCCAGCCGAGGCCTCCTTCATCTCGACCTCGAAGCCGCGCCGCTCCGCCCAGCGCAGGTACATGCGCAGAAGAATCTCCGCCCAGTCCTGGGAATCGGTGCCGCCGGCGCCGGCGTGGACGGTGACGACGGCATCGCCGGCGTCGTATTTGCCGCTGAAGAGACGCGCCTCTTCGAGCTCACCCAGGCGCCGCTCGATCGAGGTCAGCTGGGTCGCCAGCTCAGCAGCCATTTCATCGTCTTCGGAAGCGAGATCGGCAAGCTCGTCGAGGTCGCCGGCCTCGGCCTGCAGGTCGGCGAAGGTCTTCAGTTTGCGCTGGGCGCCGGCGTGGCGGGCGGAGGTCCGCGCCGCCGTCTCCTTGTCGTCCCAGAAGCCGGGGCTCTGCATCTCCGCCTCGAGTCGCTCTACCTCGGCTTCAAGCGCAGCGGGGTCAAAGGTAGTCCGAGAGCAGGGACAGCTGCTCGCGGACGGTGGCGAGGCGCGCGGCTACGGACTCTGTCGGTGCGGCATCGGCCATGACTTGAGGTTACCCGCCAGGGTTCCTGGCGCCGATGATCCAGGTCGACGCGGGCGCGTAGACCCCCTCGGGGCCCTCGAACTCCGCCAGCGCCTCGCGCAGGTCGGCGGATATCTTCGGCTTCAGCTCATCGGCGCGGTCTTCCCAGAGCCGCAGCACCTCGGCGGCCGGCCCGATCGCCGTGTTGAATTCGACCGCATGATCGAGGTTGTCGCCGATCTTGATCGGCAGGTCGCAGCGCTGAAGGGTGATCTGCTCGAAGCCGGCGATCGCCAGCTGCTCGCTCACCGTGTCGGCGTCCGCCATCGAGAAGGGGCCCGGGCCGCAGGTCGGCTCATCGGTCTCCTCCGGGTGCTCCAGATACCGGTCGACCACCCGCTCGGCTCGATGGACCCACTCGTTGTCGAGCTTGCGGCGCCAGACGATCGCGCAGAGAGTGCCGCCGGGGACGAGCGAGGAGCGGACGTTTCGGAGAGCCTGGACCGGGCCTGCGAAGAACATCAGCCCCATCCGCGAGAAGGCGTAGTCGAAGCCCTCGCCGAGGTCGTCGACCTGGACGTCGGCGACCTCGAACTCGACGTTGGCGGGGCCACCCTCGGACTCCTGGCGCGCCGCGTCGATGAAGGGGGCCGAGACATCGACTCCGACCGCGGAGGCATCCGCCCCGGCGAGCTCGGCGAGGCGCCGGGTGGTGTCCCCGAAGCCACAACCGAGGTCGAGAATCCTGGCTCCCGAGGGCGGTGGGTAGGCCGCCATGGCCGCCTCGCCATGAGCGCCGAGGCCGCCGATCACCAAGTCGCGAAAGCGAACGAAGCGGTCGAAGAGAGGGCCGCTCCAGGCTTCGATTGCCTCCTCGTTCGATGCCGCGGTCGACTCCACGACCCCAATGCTACGCCGCTCAGGAAGCCCCGTGTGGTTCGAAACCGGCGGCCCGCATCGCCTCGTCGCGGTCTTCGAACGGCCTCCAACTGATCACCCGGTGGTCGCGCAGGCCAAAAACCCAGGCCATCTCGTCGGCGCCCGCCGCGCTGCCGTCCTCCTCCCAATGCCAGCGACGGACGATGCTGGCGACCGCCGCGCCGCCACCGCCCTCAGTGCGGTCCTCGTGGAGCTGCTCGAGCTCGATCGTCTGCTGGACCCCGCCCGCAGGCCGGGTCGCCCAGAGCCGGGCCGCCTCCACCCCCTTGCGGAGCCCCTTCATCGAGTGCAGCTCCACCTCGGGGTCGAGCACCGCCACGAAGGCGTCGAGATCGCGCTCGTTGAAGGCGCGGATGAACTCTCGAACGGGGTCTCGGCTCGGGGCCATTGCGCCCTCAGGCGCCGTGGCACTTCTTGTACTTCTTGCCCGAACCGCACCAGCACGGGTCGTTGCGCCCGAGTTTCTCGTGCTCGTCTTTGACGACGGTCTCGACCGGCTCCGGGAGGCCGCCGCCGACTGCGTCCTCGGCGATTTCGGCGCCGCTCTCATGGGATTCGAGACCGCCGGCGGCCGCCACCTGGCGCAGGGCCGATGGCTGGCCTTCGTTGGTGCCGCCCGAGTAGTCGAGCTGCGCGGGCCTGCCGGCTCCGTTGCCGGCGAAGACGCCTTCGGTTTCGGGGTTCTCAATTTCGATTTCGGCGTGGAAGACGAGTTTGCTGAATTCCTCCCAGATCGAGTGCATGAGCTCCTCGAACATCCCGAAGCCCTCGTTTTTGTAGGCGACGAGCGGGTCGATCTGGGCGAAGCCACGCAGGTGGATCCCCTCGCGCAGGTAGTCCATGTCGTAGAGGTGCTCGCGCCAGCGGTTGTCGATGACCTGGAGCAGGATCGAGCGCTCGAGGTAGCGCATCAGCTCCTCGCCGAGCTGTTTCTCGCGATCGTCGTAGGCGTTCATCGCGTCGTCGTCGAGCTCTTCCTTGAGCTGCTCGCGATCGATCGTCTCCGGCGAGAGCGTGCCGACCTCGACGCTGAGCGGCCAGATCTGGCGCAGCTGGACCTCGAGCTCGGCCAGATCCCACTCCTCGAGTTCGTCGCCGGGGGTGTACTCGTCGACGAGCCGCTCGATCACACCCTCGAGCTCGTCGCGGGCGACGTCGGACATGTCGCGCCCTTCGAGCACCTCGCCGCGATATTTGTAGACGACGCGGCGCTGCTCGTTCATCACGTCGTCGTACTCGAGGACCCGTTTGCGGATCAGGAAGTTCTGCTCCTCGACCTTCTTCTGGGCATTCTCGACGGTTTTCGTCAGCATTTTCGCCTCGAGCGGCATCTCGACGCCGTCCTCGTCGACGGGCCCGAGTTTGTCGAGGATTTTGAAGATTCGATCGCCGGCGAAGAGTCGGATCACGTCGTCTTCGGCGGAGAGGAAGAAGCGGGTCTCGCCGGGGTCGCCCTGGCGCCCTGAGCGCCCACGCAGCTGGTTGTCGATGCGCCGCGACTCATGGCGCTCGGTGCCGCAGATGAAGAGCCCGCCGAGCTCGCGGACTTCGTCGGCCTCGACCTTGACCGCGGGCTCGAGCTCGGTCATCTTCACTTCGAGCGCCTCCGGGTAGCCCTCGTCCCCAGGGCCGAGGTTCTGCTTTTTGAGCTCGTGCATCGCGAGGTGCTCGACGTCCCCGCCGAGCTTGATGTCGACGCCGCGGCCGGCCATGTTGGTGGCGATCATCACCGCGCCCTTGCGGCCCGCCTGGGCGATCCGCTCACCCTCTTTTTCAGCGTGCTCGGGCTTGGCATTGAGGACCGCATGTTCGACCCCGTTGCGCTTCAACTCGGCGGAGATCATCTCCGAGACCTCGACCGAGACGGTGCCGACCAGGATCGGCTGGCCGGCCTCGTGGCGAGCCATGATTTCCTCGAGCACCGCTTTCCACTTGCCGTCTTTGGTTTTGAAGATCTGATCGTTCCGGTCCGCCCTGACCATCGGCCGGTTGGTCGGGATCTCGACGACCGGAACTTTGTAGATCTTCATGAACTCGGTCGCCTCGGTGAGCGCCGTGCCGGTCATCCCGGAGAGTTTGTTGTAGAGGCGGAAGTAGTTCTGCAGGGTGATCGTCGCCAGGGTTTGGTTCTCCTCGCCGATCGCCACCCCCTCCTTCGCCTCGACCGCCTGGTGCAGACCCTCCGACCAGCGCCGGCCCTCGAGGATGCGACCGGTGAACTCGTCGATGATCATCACCTGGCCGTCGACGACGGCGTAGTCCTTGTCTTTTCTGTAGAGCGACTCCGCCTTCAGCGACTGTGAAAGATGGTTGACCAGGGTCCCGTGCTCGCCGAGGTAGAGGTTGTCGACGCCGAGGAAGTCCTCGGCCCGTTTGACCCCTTTCTCGGTCGGCGAGACGGTCTTGTGCTTCTCGTCGAATTCGTAGTCGTGCTCGGCCTCGGAGGTGTCCTTCGATTCGCCGAGGCTGCGCAGCTTGTCGGTCGCTTCGACCCCGTCCATCTGCTTCGCGAGCGCGGCGAATTTGTAGTAGATCTGCGCCGCCTCCTCGGGGGCGCCGGAGATGATCAGCGGCGTCCGCGCCTCGTCGATCAGGATGTTGTCGACCTCGTCGACGACGGCGAAGTTGTGGCCGCGCTGGACACACTGCTCGAGCGACCCCGCCATGTTGTCGCGCAGGTAGTCGAAGCCGAACTCGGAGTTGGTGCCGTAGGTGACGTCGCAGGCATATTTGGCCTTGCGGGTGTCGTGGTCGTCGTCCTCCTGGATCGAGGCGACGGTGACACCGAGCGCCTCGTAGATCGGCGTCATCCATTCGGAGTCGCGGCGCGCCAGGTAGTCGTTGACCGTGACGACGTGGACGCCCTCGCCACCGAGGGTGTTGAGGAACACGGCGAGGGTCGCGGTCAGCGTCTTGCCCTCCCCCGTCCTCATCTCGGCGATCGCGCCGTCGTGGAGGACCATGCCGCCGATCAGCTGCACGTCGTAGTGGCGCTGGCCGATCGCCCGCCGCGAGGCCTCACGGGTCAGCGCAAAGGCCTCTGGCAGGACGTCGTCGAGCGACTCGCCGCCCCGGACCCGCTCCCGCAGGTTCTCGGCCTCGGCGAGCAACCCCTCGTCGTCGAGGGTTTCCATCTCGGGCTCGTGGCGATTGATCGCCTCGGCGCGTTTCTCGTAGCTCTTGAATTTGCGGCCCTCCCCGACGCGCAGCGCACGGGTGACCATGTCCCTGGCGTTGGCCATGGTCCTAGGGTACCGAGGCCGACCTCCGATCCCTGCCTGACCGAATCACGGGCCGGGCCGGGGAGCGCCTCAGGCGGCGGGACGACCGCGCAGCCGCGCCACTTCGCGTCGCGTCCGGGTCCGCTTGCGGCGCATCTCCCGGTGCTTCTTCACCTGGCGCCGAATGTCCTCGGCGAGTTCGTGAATCGTGTGTGACATCTGCGGCGACGCCTCTCGGGCCCGCAGGGTCACCCCTTTGAGTCGCAGGGTCGCCTCCGCGACCTGGCTGTCGGAGATCGAGGGGTTGCGCTCCTCGATCAGCTCGACGTCGAGTGTCGCCAGCTCGGAGACCTGCTTGCCGACCCGGCGGAATCTCTTCAAGACGTGTTCCCTCAGCTCATCGTCAACCTCGACGTTGCGCCCACGTATCTCGATCCGCATGTCTGCCTCCTTGGTCTGAGGGTTCCGATGCTACGCCTGACCGACACCGAGGGCAACCCCTTCAGAGTCGCCGCGAAAAAGTGACCGCGACGATCCGCACGGCGCCCGCGTCCCTCAGCGCCCGGGCGCAGGACGCGATCGTGCCGCCGGTGGTGAGCACGTCGTCGATGAGCAGGACGCCGCGCGGAGCGGGGCCGCGCGCCGAGACGAGTGGCGGCCCGCCGAGCCGCTGGGCGCGGCGCCGGCCCACCTGACGACCGAGGTCGGCGCGGGCGAGGCAGGGGCGCAGCGGCGCGCCGGTCCTCCGCGCTAGCGCCGCGGCGATCGCCACGGCCGGGTCGAAGCCGCGGGTCGCGCTCCGCAGGGGCGACGCCGGAGCCGCCACCAGCTCGCCACTGAGCAGGTCATCGGGCGCAAGCAGCTCGATCCGCTCGGCGATCAGGCTCGCCACCGGGAGCAGGCGCCGGAACTTGAGCGCGACGACGAGGTCCCTCGCGATCCCCTCGTGTGCGGCAGAGGACCAGGCGGCGTCGACCCCCTGCGGCCCCGGGCCGCGCAGGGGCGCCGCCAGCATCAGCTTCCGCCCGCACGGCCCGCAGAGGATCGGCTCGGGGCGGCGCAGGCGCCCGCAGGCGGCGCAGAGGGGCGGGGCCAGAAGGGAGACGAGGGTGTCGGCGAGTCGCATCGACTCCAACCTCTCTTACCGGGCGATGCCTGCCTCGCGCCGTTCGTCAGGAAAGCGTCAGCCCTTGGCCACGTGCCCCGCGATGCCGCCGATCTGCATCGAGGTGGCCGGGACGACGGCGCCTTCGAGGAGAAGCGCTTCGCGGAGCAGGGCGTTGTCGCCGATCGTCGAGCCGTCGCCGACGATCACCGGGCCCTGCAGCTTCACGCCGGCGCCGATCTCGACGTCGGCACCGACCAGAGCCGGGCCCTCGATCTCGACCCCGTCCAGCGGGCTCGCAGAGTGCACGCCGTCCGCCACCCGCGGAGCGCCGGGATCGATCTCGACCGCCCCGGTGAGCGCGTCGAAGTTGCCCTGGGTCAGCTCGGTCAGGTTGCCGATGTCGTTCCAGTAGCCGTTCGCCTCGTGCGAGTAGAAGGGGACATCGCCCTCGAGGAGCGCGGGAAAGACGTCCATCGCCCAGTCGGTGAAGCCCGCCGGGTCGTCGGGGCCGGCGGCTTTGCTCGCCCCCGGCGCCGGGAAGAAGTCGAAGATCTCGGAGCGGAACATGTAGATGCCGCAATTGGCCAGGTCGGAGAGCGCTTCGCTCGTCTCCGGCTTCTCCTGGAAGCCCTGAATGCGCCCGTCGTCGCCGGTGATCACGACACCGAACTCGCTGGTGTCGGCGACCCGCTTGGTGGCGAGAGTCGCGATCCCGTCGTGGGACTCGTGGAAGTCCCTCATCGAGGCAAGGTCGATGTCGGTGAGCGCGTCGCCGGAGATCACCAGGAAGGAGTCGCCGAGGAAGCCGGCGGCGTTGCGGACCCCGCCGGCGGTGCCGAGCAGCTTCTCCTCGCGGCTGTAGGTCAGCTCGAGGCCGACCGAGGAGCCGTCGCCGAAGTGGCCTTCGATCGTCTCCGGGAACCAGTTCAGGTTGGCGATCGTCTGCTCGAAGCCGTGCGCCGAGAGCAGGCGCGCGATGTGCTCCATGACCGGCCGGTTCAGGACCGGCACCATCGGCTTCGGCTTTCCGTATGTGATCGGGCGCAGCCGAGTGCCGAGCCCCGCCGCCAAGACCATCGCGCGCATCGGCCAGAGGATACGGTGGAGGCCGACGAGAGGGGCATGAGGCATGAGCACCGCTGAATTCGCGGAGCTGCGGGCAGAGCAGACTCCGCAGCTTGGCTTTCCGCATTGGGTGGCGGTCCGCCGCTGCGCGTTCGTTCTCTACGCGATAGCGCTCGGCCTTTACACGGCCGCCTACGGGGTCCCCGTCCAGCGTGAACTGGTGATCGCCTGGACCTGTGGGGCCCTGGTCTGCGCCTCGATCGGCAGGCCTCCGAGGGAGATCGTCGAGCTGGTCGTCGACTGGCTCCCGATCCTGCTCGTCCTCGCCGCGTACGACTTCACCCGCGGCGCCGCCGACTCGTTCGGGATCGGCGCGCACGCGCACCCGATGATCGATTTCGACAAATTCGTCTTCTTCGGCGAGACGCCGACCGAATGGCTGCAGGCGCGGCTCTACGACCCGGGGGTCGTGCACTGGTACGACGTCGCCTTCACGTTGATCTACACCTCGTACTTCATCGTCCCGTTCGCGACCGCCGGGGTGCTCTGGGCGCGCGACCGCCCGGCCTTCAAGCGGTTCGCCAAACGGTTGGTGACGCTCGCCCTGGCCGGTCTCGCCACCTATGTCGCCTTTCCCGCCGTCCCGCCCTGGATGGCCGGCGAACAGGGGCTTCTGAGCGGCGTCCATCGGACGACCTCGAAGGGCTGGGAAGTGCTCGACGTCGGCACCGCCGCCCTCTTCTCACACGGGCAGGAGACGGTCAACCTGGTCGCCGCGGTGCCATCGCTGCACTCCGCCTTCTGCGCCCTGGTCGCGATCTTCCTCTGGCCGCGGGTGCGGCCGGCCCTGCGGCCGCTGCTGGCGCTCTACCCGCTGGCGATGGGGCTGACCCTGATGGCGACCGGCGAGCACTACTTCTTCGACGTACTGCTCGGCTGGATCTACGCAGCGGTCGTGATCGCCGGCTGGAACTTGTGGGAACGCCGGCGCGCGCTCAGGGGCGGCCCAGCGACTCCTTGAGCGTCTCGATCGCCGCGACCGGCTCGGGGTCCACCCCGCCTGCGGCGGCAAGCTCGACCGAGACCAGGTCCCCGAGCATCACCGCGCTGAGCAGGCGCTCCGAACGGGACGTCCCTTCGGTCTCGATCGTCACGACCTCGCTGCCGCCGGCGGCGATCGCCGCCGAGGTCAGCTCGAAACGCCGGCGGACGCGGTCTCCCTGACCGGAGTCCTCGAGCATCGCCACCGAGAGCCGGGCTCCCTCGGGGATCTCGGCCCAGCCGCAGATCTCGTTGTGATCTGCCTCGGGCAGCTCGCTGAAGAAGGACTGGAGCTTGGCGTTCTCGTTGATCTGCGTCTTCCAGCGGCGGGCGACCGGGGCAGTCAGCCCGGCGCCACAGACGACCGGGATCGTTCCCGCCAGCGCGCCGGCGACCTCGGAGGCCCGCTTGCGCAGGTCACCGGAGACATCGGCGAGGAACGCGGCGGCGGCCTCCAGCTCGGCCCTTGGCGAGGCCGCGATGCCGGCGAAACCGGCGATCTCCGCCGCGCTGGCGAACATGTAGGCGACCGCGGCACGCGGCTGCAGGATCCCCGGCAGGCCGACTACGGGCACACCCTCGGCGCGGGCTCGATCGACGAGCTCGCCGCCGGTGCTGACCACGAAGCGGCGTGCGCCGGCCGCAGTTGCGGCCTCGAAGCAGGAGAGGGTCTCCTCGGTGTTGCCTGAGTAGCTGGAGCAGAGCACGGTCCACTCGGGCCCGACCCAGGGCGGGATCTCGTAACCGCGGACGGTGAGCATCGGCGCGCGCAGCCGGTCCGCGAGGGCCGCCGCGGCAAGGTCGCCGCCGATCGCCGAGCCGCCCATCCCGCAGACGAGCAGGCCCGCCGACTCCGAGGCCTGAAGACGGGCCGAATCGACGCGCCAGAGGGCGTCGCCGAGGTGGTCCGGCATGGCGAGGATCTCGTCGAGCATCAGGCCGCCACCTTCTCATCCGTGCCGATGACGACACCGTCGAGGACCGCCCCGCCGGCGACCTCGGCGCCGGGGGCGAGGATCGAGTCGACGACCTCGGCGCCATCGCCGACGACGCAGCCTTCCAGGAGCACGGAATCGCGGACGCGGGCGCCGGCGCCGACCCGGCATCCTGGCCCGACAACGGCGTGGGGGCCGAGCTCCACCCCCTCACCCAACTCGGCGCCGGGGTCGACCAGGCGGCCGGGGCCGCTCGGCACGACACGCGTGTCGACAGCGCCGTCGAGGATGTCCCAGCTCGCCTGCAGGTAGCGCTCGGGGGTCCCGATGTCCATCCAGTAGCCGTGCAGCGCGAGCCCGTGGAGGCCGGCACCGACCAACTGCGGGAAGACGTCGCGCTCGATCGAGACGTTCTCGCCGGACGGGATCAGGTCCAGCACCTCGCGCTCGAGCACGTACATGCCCGCGTTCACCTCACCCGGCGCCCTCTCCCCCGTCTTCTCGAGAAAGGCGCTGACCTCGCCGCCCTCGCCGCTGTGGACGAGGCCGTAGGCGGCCGCGTCGGGGACCGGGTGGAGGGCGATTGTCGCCGACGCCCCGCGCTCGTCGTGAGCTCGTTGCAGGGCGGTCAGGTCGAGGTCGGTGAGGACGTCACCGTTGAGGGCGAGAAAGCGCTGGTCGAGGTCGGCGCCGAGCTCGTCGGCGGCGAAGCGGATCGCCCCGGCGGTTCCGAGCGGCTCGGGCTCGGCGACGTAGCGGATTTTCGCGCCGCTGCGCTCACCGTCGCCCAGCGCCTCACGCAGGACATCGGGCAGGAAGCCGCAGGCGAGCACCACCTCGTCGACCCCATGCGCAGCCAGCCACTCGACCATGTAGGCGAGGAAGGGCCGGTCGACCAGCGTCAGCGCGGGCTTCGGCACCGACTCGGTCAATGGACGTAGCCGGGTGCCTTCGCCGCCGACCAGGACGATCGCTTGCATTGGCTCAGTCGGCGGTAGTCGGGATCAGGGCGGCATCGGGGGCACGGCCGATGCCCTCGTAGGCGAGACCGGCGGCGCGCACGACCTCGGGGTCGAGGAAGTTGCGCCCGTCGACAACCAGTGGCCGGGCCATCCGCTCGGCGGCGGCCGTCCAGTCGAGCTCGGCGAACTCGCGCCACTCGGTGACCAGAACGACTGCATCGGCCCCGTCGAGGGCATCCAGCGCCGAGCCGGCGATCTCGACGCCCGGGAGAAGATCGGCCGCCCGGTCGCCGGCGACCGGGTCGAAGGCGACGACCTCGGCGCCCTCCCCCTGAAGCCTCGCGGAAAGGACGATGCTGGAGGCCTCCCGCATGTCGTCGGTGTCGGGCTTGAAGGCCAGACCGAGGAGCGCGATGCGCTTTCCGAGCAGGGATCCGAGGTGCCGCTGGAGCTTGCCGACGACGCGGCGCTTCTGCAGCTCGTTGACCTCGATCACCGCGTTGAGGAGCTGGAAGTGGTACCCCGTGTTGCCGGCGAGCATCTTCAGGGCGCTGACGTCCTTGGGGAAGCAGCTGCCGCCGTAGCCGATGCCGGGGCGCAGGAAGGCGGAGCCGATACGCGTGTCGAGGCCCATCCCGCGGGCGACCTCGGTGACGTCGGCGCCGACCTCCTCGCAGACGTTGGCGATCTCGTTGACGAAGGAGATCTTGGTCGCCAGGAAGGCGTTGGAGGCGAGCTTGATCATCTCGGCGCTGGCGACGTCCGTGTTGACGATCTCGGCTCCGAGCGGCTCGTAGAGGGCCGCGACCCGGAGGCCGGCCTCGGCCTCGGCGGCGTCGGCGCCGACCACCACGCGGTCGGGGTGGAGAAAGTCCTCGACCGCCGAGCCCTCCTTGAGGAACTCGGGGCAGGAGACATAGGCGGCGCCGGTCAGGTCGCGCTTGATCGCGGCACCGGTCCCGGCCGGGACCGTGCTCTTCATCACCAAGACGTGGTCGCCGTCGGCGCGCAGCTCGCGGACGACCGCCTGCACCCGCGAGAGGTCGGCATCGCCGGAGCTGGTCGGCGGGGTGTCGACACAGACGAAGAGCAGCTGCGCCGCGTCCAGGACCTCATCCATGGCGGTCGTGAAGGTGAGTCGCTCCTTGTTGCGGGCGAGCAGGTCGGCGAGGCCTGGCTCGTGGATCGTGACCTCACCCCTGGAGAGTGCCTCGACCTTCTCCGCGACGATGTCGCGGGCGACGACCCGGTGACCGAGCTCGGCGAAGCAGGCTGCCGTGACCAGGCCGACCCAGCCGACCCCGATCACCCCTACGGGCTGCTTGTCACCGTCAGGGTTCACTGGCCGGCTTCGCCTTGTTTTTGCGCGGCTTGCGGTTGGGGATGAGGACGCTCGCCGAGCGAGCCATGCCGAGCATTTCCGAGTTGTCCAGCGAGTTGAGCAGGTCGTTCGAGATCCAGTAGGTGCTTTCGCCCCGATGCCAGGCGATCAGCTTCACCCGGTCGCCGTCGACGAAGACTTCGTATTCCCGACCGTTCTCTTCGATCGTTTCGGTCGGGTTGTCGAGGATCGGTGGATCGGACCAACCCTGGATTCCCTGCACGCCGAAGTAATGAGTGCCGTCGGAGAGCTCCAAGGTCAGGACCATCCGGTAGGCGGGATGCCGGGTTCCATCGGTGTCCCTGAAGTGGTACACGCGCGGATCCTGGACATGTAGGTATGGGTTGCTTTCGACATAGGCGGCACCGGGCGGAAGCCGGGTCGGGTAAAAAACGGGGAAGCCGCCGGAAACCTTGCGAGCGACGGCCTTCGCCTCGAGTTCGCCGGCTTCGCGGGCGGGAGTCAGGCCATCGTCGGCAGGCGCCTTGGCCTTGAACTTGTGCTTCTTCTTCTTTTTCTTGCCCTTCTTCTTGTTGGGCTTCTTCTCGCCTTCGAGTTCCCCGCGTGGGCCGGCGCTGGCTTCGATCCCGAGGAATTTTTCGACGGCGCCTTCGATCGCCTGTGGCGTCGCGTAGACGTAGCTCGGCCCCAGGGTCGCCGGGAAGTGCACCTCTTTGATCGCCGCCCCGCGGGCGGAGATGAAGAGTTTGAGGACGTCGAGCATCGTTTCCTTGTCGCTGATGTCCGAGGTCGTGTACTCGGTGAAGATGTCGATCAGTTCGTTGCGGCCGAGGACGAGGTCGTCGATCGGGACCCTCTGGCGGGCATCGCTGATGAACTCCTGCTGACGGGCCGCGCGCACGAGGTCGGTGTCCGTGTGCCGGTAGCGCACGTACTGCAGGGCTTTTTTGCCGCAGAGCAGCTGATAGCCGGGCTCGACGTTGATTTCGGCATATTCTTCGCTCGATTCGGCGTTGCTGTGGAAGTAGCGCCGGTCGACGTCGACGTACACGCAGTCGATCGCGTCGACCGCCCGGACGAAGCCGAGGAAGTCGACGTTGACGACGTGGTTGATCGGCAGCCCGGTCAGTTCCTTCACCACACGCAGGGTCAGCTTCGGGCCGCCGTAGGTGTAGGCGGCGTTGAACTTGTCGGTCCCCACTCCGGGGATTTCGACCTTGAGGTCGCGGGGTATGGACATCAACGCGATCGCGTTGCGGTCCGGGTCGAGTCGCAGCAGCATCGTGGTGTCGGAGCGGCCCGGGTCGCCGGGCAGGCTGGCCCGTTTGTCGGAGCCGAGGATCAGGATGTTCTCCGGTTCGCCGCCTTCGGTCTTCGAGAGGAAGCCCTCGACTCTGTTCTTGAGGCGGTCGTTGTGCGAGAGCGCCTTGGCGATGCTGTCGATGTAGAGCAGGATGCTGCTCGAGGTCGCCGCGGCCGAGACGATGATGATGACCAGGGCGCCGAGCGTGAATTTCAGCCAGAAGCGCTTGCGCTTGGGCGGCGGCTCGTGATCGCCCTCGGGGGGCGGCTTCTTGAAGACCGGCTCAACCATCGGAGCGCAGGCGTTGGGGCAGGGAGCGCAGGAACGTGTCCAGTGCCTGTCTGTAGGAGTTCAGCGAGGAGATCGAGACCCACTCCTGGGGGCCGTGATGGCCGGCGCCGATCGGACCGAACTCGACCGCCGGGACGCCGACCCGGAGGAACGACACGGCGTCGGAGGCACCATCGCGCCCGACGCTCATCGGCTCGCCCTCGTAGTGCTCGGCGGCGGCGTCGCGCAGCGCCCGGACGAAGGGCGAGCTCCTGTCGACGACCGCCGGCGGTCGGCTGAGCAGCGGCTCGACCGAAATGTCCGCGCCGATCGTCCGCACTTGTTCGAGCACGGTCTCGGGGTCCTGTTCGGGGAGATAGCGAATGTCCACGTCGATTGCACAGCGATCGGGCACCTTGTTGAGCGCGTCGCCGCCGACGATCCGGCCGAGGTTGATCGAGGGGCGGTCGAACAGCTCCGAGCTCTGCCTGGCAAACGGTAGCGACTCGATACTGCGGAAAACATCGTGGGCCTTGAGCACCGCGTTGTCGCCCAGCCAAGGAGTGGCGCCATGGGCGGCAACGCCGGTGACCTCGATCCGCAGCGCGAGCACCCCCTTTGCCTCGACCCCGATCTGCAGGTCGGTCGGCTCGCCGGTGATCGCGAAGTCGCCGACGAAGCCGCTGTCGACAAGGTGATCGCTGCCCCGGTCCCCCTCCTCCTCGGACTCCTCGTCGCCGACGATCCCGAGCCGCACCCGCAGCTCGTCCTGGTCCCGCATCGCCGCGGTGACGACGAGCATCGCCGCCAGCGCACCCTTCATGTCGTAGGTTCCGCGGCCGTAGAGCCGGTCGCCCTCGACCTTGGGGTCGAACTGACCGGGGCGGCCGGGAACCACGTCGAGGTGGCCGTGCAGGACGACGGTCGGCGCGTCCGCCGGGCCGACTTCGGCCTTGGTGACCGGCAGCCCCCGAACCTCTTCGTGTGACGCCTCGATCCCCCGCGCCTCGAGCCAGCCGGTGACGAACCCGGCAGCCTCGAGCACGGCATCGGGCTCGGAGGTGTCATAGCCGACCAGTTGCGTCGCCAGGGTGACCAGTTCGTCAGGCATGCGACCCACTCGACGCGGACGGCATCCGTACGTGGGGTCCGGTCACCCTCCGCGGGAATTGAGTCGCGCGCCCTATGGGCGCGGCTCCAAATGTTGCAGCGCGCCTACGGCTCGCAAGAGACAGATTGCATTTCGCGGCCTTCGGCCACATTCCCGCCTCGGACAACCGGACCCCACGTGCCGAAGCGGCTCGGCAAGACGGCGGCGCTGACGGGTATCGGGCAGCTGCTCGAGATCGCTGCTGTCGCTCGAAGCGCGGCGGGGTCCTGAGCGAACTGAGGGGCGGGGAGTCGGTGCCCCGAGGCGGGAATGTGCGCGAAGCGCGCGACATGCAGTCTGAAGATTGCGCGGCCGCAGGCCGCGCTCCAAGTTCGCTCCGAGCGAAGCGAGGTGCGTCAATTCCCGCGGAGGGGCACCGACTCCCCTCTCGCACAGACCGTTCGATCATCCCTCGGCGATCGAAATGAACGCTTCGGCGCGATCGCGGTCCTTGACCGCTCGCGCCCTCGCCGCGCTCTCCTCGTCGGACTCCGAGAGGCGCTGCTCGGCATCGGCGAGCTGCTCTTTCAAGGTCGGGCCGTCGAGATCCTCGGGCGGGATCGCCTCCTCGATCAGCAGCCGGGCGTGGTTGCCGAAGACCTGGAGCCAGCCATGGGCCTGGGCGAACGACTTCGTCTCGGAATCGCTGACGTGCAGCCGCAGGGTGGTCGGCTTCAGCGCGGCGAGCAGCGGCGCGTGGTTGGCGAGGATCCCGATTTCGCCGACGGCGGTGCGGGTCGATACCTGGCGCACCTCGCCCGAGAAGACCTCCCCCTCGGGGGTCAGTACCTCTACCTCGAAGGTGCTCTCGCCCGCCAATTAGGCCTCGGCTTTCGCTTTGCCCGCGTTCTCGGTGACCTGGTCGATTCCGCCCTGCATGTAGAAGGCGCCCTCGGGCAGGTCGTCGTGCTCGCCGTCGAGGATCTCGCGGAACCCGCGGACCGTCTCGGAGATCGGCACGAACTCGCCGCTGCGGCCGGTGAACTGCTCGGCGACGAAGAACGGCTGCGAGAGGAAGCGCTCGATCTTGCGCGCGCGCGAGACCGTCTGCTTGTCCTCGTCGGAGAGCTCGTCGATGCCGAGAATCGCGATGATGTCCTGGAGCTCCTTGTAGCGCTGGAGCACCTCCTGGACTTCGGTCGCCGTGTTGTAGTGGTCCTCGCCGACAACGTCCGGCTTGAGGATGGTCGAGGTCGAGTCGAGCGGGTCGACCGCCGGGTAGATCCCTTTCTCCGAGATCGAGCGGGAGAGCGTCGTGGTCGCGTTGAGGTGGGCGAACACCGAGGCCGGAGCCGGGTCGGTGAGGTCGTCGGCGGGGACGTAGACGGCCTGAACCGAGGTGACCGAGCCGCGCTCGGTCGAGGTGATCCGCTCCTGCAGGCCACCCATCTCGGTCTCCAGCGTCGGCTGGTAGCCGACCGCGGACGGCATGCGCCCGAGCAGCGCCGAGACCTCCGAGCCCGCCTGGACGAAGCGGAAGATGTTGTCGATGAAGAGCAGCACGTCCTGGCCACCCTGCTCGCGGTAGTACTCGGCCATGGTCAGCCCCGAGAGCGCCACCCTGAGGCGGGCGCCGGGCGGCTCGTTCATCTGGCCGAAGACGAGCATGGTTTTGTCGATCACGCCCGACTCTTTCATCTCGAGCCAGAGGTCATTTCCCTCTCGCGACCGCTCGCCGACGCCGACGAAGGCCGACAGGCCCTCGTGCTCCTCGGCGATGCCGCGGATCAGCTCCTGGATGAGAACGGTCTTGCCGACACCGGCACCGCCGAACAGCCCGACCTTGCCGCCCTTTGCGTACGGGGCGAGCAGATCGATGACCTTGATCCCGGTCTCGAGAATCTCCTGGGTCGGGGCCAGTTCGGAGGCGGAAGGGGCGGGACGGTGGATCGGCCAGCGCTCCTCGCCGGTGATCTCGGCGCCTTCGTCGATCGGCTCGCCGAGCAGGTTGAAGATGCGGCCGAGCGTGACGTCGCCGACCGGGACCGTGATCGGGCCGCCGGTATCGACGACCTTGTCGCCGCGGCGAAGGCCATCGGTGGCGTCCATCGCGACCGCGCGGACGCGGTCGTCGCCGAGGTGCTGCTGGACCTCGCAGACGAGCTCCGTCGTTTCGCCGTCGGCGCCGGACATCTCGATCTCCAGCGCCGTGTAGATCTCGGGCAGTTTGTCGCTGAAGACGGCGTCGACGACGACTCCGGTCACCTGCTCGACTCGCCCTACGTTCGTTCCACTGCCATTGCTCTCAGCCAATTTTTCGGTCCTTTGTCTCTTGATTCGAAGGCATCAACCGAGCGCCTCGGCGCCGGCGACAACCTCGAGGATCTCCTGGGTGATCTCCGCCTGCCTGACGCGGTTCATCTCCAGGGTGAGGTCGTCCATGATCGTTTCGGCGTTCTCCGCCGCATTGCGCATCGCGGTCATCCGCGCCCCGAGCTCCGAGGCCGCCGACTCGAGCAGCGCCCGGTAGACGGAGATGTTTACGTACTCGGGGATAAGTTGGGCGAGGAGCTCCTCGGCGTCGGGCTCGTATTCGAAAGACGACCTCGAGTGGGCTTCCTCGATCTCGGTCTTCTGCCCGTCGTCGCTCTCCTCCTCCGCCGCGCCCTCGCCGATCACGTCGGCGCTCTGCAGCGGCAGCAGTGTCTGGCGCCAGACGTGCTGGGTCAGGGGCGAGACGTAGCGGTTGAAGACGATCTCGACCCGGTCGAGCTCCTCGTCGACGTAGCGCGCGGTCAGCGCCTCGCCGATCTCACGGGCGTTGGCGAAGGCGGGCCGATCGGTGAAGCCGGTGTATTCGCCGCTGATCTCTTTTTTACGGAAGTTCAGCGCCGAGACACCCTTGCGGCCGACCGCCGTGTAGTCGGCCGAGACGCCTTCGTCGCGAAGGTCTTTGCCGAGCCGCAGGCCGTCGCGGATGATGTTCGTGTTGAAGGCCCCGGCGAGCCCGCGGTCCCCGGTGATCAGGACGACGCCGACCCGCTCGACCGTCTCGTGCTCGGTCAGAACCGGGACCCTGGGCAGGCCACCGGCCTGCTCGGCGGCGCGCCGGGTCAGCAGCCGCATCCCCTCCGCGTAGGGGCGCAGTTTCGCGATCCGCTCCTCGGCGCGGCGCAGTCGGGCTGCTGCCACCATCTCCATCGCGCGCGTGATCTTGTTGATGTTCTTGATCGACGCGATCCGGGATTTGACGTCCTTCTGTGAGGCCATGGGCTGAGTGCCGCTCGCGCGCCGGTCAGGCGGGAGCGGCCTCCTTCTCCTCCTCCTCGGAGTCGCCCGAGCTCTCCTCGACCCGGCTCGGCTTCTCGCGCTCCTCGTCGGACTTGATCCGGTCGGACTCGCCCGCCTCGATCGGGTCGCCGTGCTCGTCGAAATCGGCGCCGAAGTCGTCGACGAAGTCGGCGATCTCCTTGCCCAGCGCCTTCTCGTCGTCCTCCTCGAGCTTGCCGGTGTCCTCGATCTTTTTCAGCAGCTCGGCACCCTCGGAGTGCAGGCGGATCTTCAGGTCGCGCAGGAACTCGCCGACCCGCTCTGTTTTGACCCGGTCGAGGTAACCGCCGGTGCCGGAGTAGATCGCGGCGACCTGGTCGGCCATCTCGAGCGGTTCGCGCTCTTTCTGTTTGAGCATCTCGACCAGCCGTTCGCCGCGGTTCAGCGCTTTCTGCGTCTCGGGGTCGAGCTCGGACCCGAACTGGGCGAAGGCCTCGAGGTCGCGGTACTGGGAGAGGTCGAGGCGCAGTTTCCCGGCGACCTTCTTCATCGCCTTGGTCTGGGCGTTACCGCCGACCCGCGAGACCGAGATGCCGACGTTGATCGCCGGCCGCACGCCCGAGTTGAAGAGGTCGGACTCGAGGAAGATCTGACCGTCGGTGATCGAGATCACGTTGGTCGGGATGTAGGCGGAGACGTCGGAGGCCTGGGTCTCGATGATCGGCAGTGCGGTGTGGGAGCCGCCGCCGAGCTCGTCGTTCAGTTTCACCGAGCGCTCGAGCAGCCTCGAGTGCAGGTAGAAGACGTCACCCGGGTAAGCCTCACGACCCGGCGGGCGACGCAGCAAGAGCGACATCTGGCGGTACGCGTAGGCGTGCTTGGTGAGGTCGTCGTAGACGCAGAGCGCGTGTTTGCCTTCGTAGAGGAAGTGCTCGCCCATCGCGCAGCCCGCGTAGGGGGCGATGAACTTGATCGGCGCAGCCTCGTCGGCGGGGGCGGCGACGATGATCGTGTTCTCCATCGCGCCGTTCTCCTCCAGCACCTCCTTGAGCTGGACGACGGTCGACATCCGCTGCCCGACCGCGACGTAGATGCAGATCAGGTCCTTGTCCTTGTTGTTGATGATCGTGTCGATCGCGATCGCCGTCTTGCCGGTCTGGCGGTCGCCGATGATCAGCTCTCGCTGGCCTCGCCCGATCGGGATCATTCCGTCGATCGACATAAGCCCGGTCTGGACGGGCTCTGTGACCGGCTGGCGCTGGACGACGCCCGGGGCTTTGAACTCGGCCGGTCGGGTCTGCGACGTGGCGATGTCGCCCTTGCCGTCGAGCGGACGGCCGAGCGGGTCGACCATGCGGCCGAGCAGCTCGTCGCCGACCGGGATCTCAAGCAGGCGCCCGGTCCGCTTGACCGTGTCGCCCTCGACGATCTTGTCCCACTCGCCGAAGAGCACGGAGCCGACGTTGTCGGCCTCGAGGTTCAGCGCCAGGCCTGTGACCCCATGCGGCAGCTCGAGCATCTCGAGCGCCATGCAGTTGTCGAGGCCGTGCACACGCGCGATCCCGTCGGCCACCGACAGGACGGTCCCGACCTCTGAAAGGTCGGCGCTCGCCGTGTCCATTCCCTCGATCCTCTCCCTGAGGATGGATGCGATCTCGTCCGGCTTGATCTCCATGGGGTTAGCTCTATCCCTTTCCTACGCCGCCTGGGCGACGCTTTTTCGAAGTTTCTCCAGGCGAGCGCGGATGCTCGCGTCAAGGACCATGTTGCCCACCTGCAGGATGATGCCGCCGAGGATTCCCTCGTCGACGCGGCTCGCGAGCTCGACCTTCTGACCGGTCTGCCGCTCGACCTCCGACCCGACTTTCTCGACCACCGCGCGGTCGAGCTCGACCGCACTGGTGACGGTCACGTCGAGGCGTTTGTTCTCCTGCTTCCAAAGCTGCTCGAACCTGTTGCGGATGTGAAAGACGTCGGGCATGCGGTGCTTCTCGATCAGCAGCTCGAGGAAGTTGACGAACTCCTCGTCGGCGCCGCTCACCGCCCGCTTCAGCCCCTCGATCTTCTCCGCCGAGGAGAAGTAAGGGCTGAAGAAGAAGACCTGGAGGTCGCGGTCGCGATCGATCGCGGCGACGAACTGGTCCAGCTCCTCGCCGATCGCGTCGAGCTTGCCCTTCTCCTTCGCCACCTCGAAGAGCGCCTCGGCGTATACGCGTGCCGCATCTGCCATCAGTTCCTCGAGTCCTCCGCCGAGAGACTGCTGAAGTCGACCTCGCTGAGCGCCTCCTCGACCAGACGCTGCTGGTCGTCGGCGTTGAGCGACTTGCGGGTGACTTTCTCGGTTGCCAGGACGGTCAGGTCAGCGACCTCCTTGCGGATCTGCTGGAGCGAGCGACGAGTCTCTGCCTCGATGTCGCGCTTTGCCGCGTCGACCAGCTCCTCGCGTTTCTCCCGGCCCGCCGCCGCGGCCTCCGCCTCGGCGGTCTCCGCGGCCTTGCGCGCCCTGGCCATGATGTCGTCAGCCTGCTCACGCGCCTCGGTGAGCCTCTTGCGGTACTCCTCGAGCAGCTCGTCGGACTCCTTGCGCTGCCTTTCGGCGGCCTCGATCGACTCGCCGATGACTTTTGCCCGCTTGTCGAGCGCCTCCTGGATTTTCGGGAACGCGACCTTGCTGAGCACCCACATCGTGAACAGGAAGAGCACCAGCGTCCAGATCATCAGGCCGAGGCCCGGTGAGACCAGGAAGCTGCCGCCCGATTCGCTGGTTTCCTCAGCGGCGAGCGGGAGCAGCGCGGTTATGTGTCCGAGTACCTCCATGCTCTTACGAGAGGAAGAAGGCGATCAGGCCGAAGATGAACGTGTAGAAGGCGACGGCCTCGGTGAGGGCGAAGCCGAGCCAGCGGATGCTTTCCAGCTCGCTTTTCATCTCGGGCTGGCGGGCGACCGACTCGATCTCCTTGCCGAAGATGAAACCGACGCCGATGCCGGCACCGATCGAGCCGAGCCCGGCGCCGACGCCGAGGGCGATCGCTTTGCCCGCGCCTTTGACACCTTCATCGGTGACCTCGGCGAGCGGTAGAGACGTGAGATCCATCGAGTTTGACTCCTTTTCTAGTGGCTGGCGGAGGTGGCTCCGCCAATGTAGATAGCGCTGAGCGTGGAGAAGATAAATGCCTGCAGGGTGGCGACGAGGCCCACCTCGAAGATGAAGAAGGCGAAGGCGAGCGGGAAGGTGAGCGCGCCGAGTGCCGCGATCCCGAGCAGGACCGCGAGCCCGCCTCCCATGAAGAGAAGCAGAAGGTGGCCGGCGAGGATGTTGGCGAAGAGCCTGACCGAGAGCGAGATCACCCTGACGAAGTGGGAGATCACCTCGATCACGAAGATCGCCGCCTTGCCGATCGGGTGCATGTCCTCCAGGCCCGGGGGCAGCCAGCTCGCGAAGTAGGGGACGAAGCCCTTGGAGCGGATCCCTTCGACGTGGTAGCTGAGCCAGACGACCAGCGTCAACACCAGCGGGATCGCGATGTTGGCGGTCGCCGCGTAGATCGCGAAGGACGGGATTTCGACGCCGGCAACGCTGAAGGTGTGCTCGGTGTTGGTCGGCAGCGGCAGGAAGCCGATCATGTTCGAGAACCAGATCCAGAAGAAGAGGGTGGCGAGGAACGGGAACCAGCGGATCGCGGTTTTGCCCTCCAGGCTGCCTCCGGTGATCGTGTTCTTGGTCAGGTCGTAGGCGACCTCGACCGCGGTCTGCACCCGGTTCGGCTTCTGGGTCATCTTGCGCGCGACCCAGACCATCGCCGCGATCGTCAGGCCGCTGGCCAGGACGAGGTAGAGGACCGCCTTGTTGATGCTGAGGTCGAGACTGCCGAGGTGGATCGAGACCCACGGTTCGAGTTTGAACTCGTTCTGGGGCTTGAACTCTTCGTTCTTACCGTCGTTGCCGAAGATCAGCAACATCAGGATCGCGAGAGCGAGGTAGCCGCCGATTCCGATCAGGACCTTGGTTTTCGTCTTCATGCCGGCTTTCCGCCTTCCGGCTCGAGCAGGTGGATCAGGCCCTGGGCGGCGAAGGAGATCGAGAACAGGGCGGCGAGCAGGACTGCGGCGGCGAGCCCGTCCTCGCTCTTCCCCAGCAGCCCGACCACGAGGACGACCGTCGCCATCAGCCAGACCCGGGCGAGGGTCGAGCCGGCGACCGTAGCCATCGCCCGCTGACGCTCACCGGCGGCGAGTTCGATCGCCGCCTTGCGGTTCGCGAGCACCTGGATTCCGCGCTGCGCCAGCCATGCCGCGGCGGCTGCCGCGTAACCGAGCATCGGAAGGCCAAAGGCGATGAAAACCGCGAGCGCGGCCACCAGGACCAGTAGGTCGACGTACTTGGGAGGAGACATAAAATCCGCCCGTCTCAGGTGGATCGGGCGGATAAGCGACTATATCCGAAAGGTCCGGATATTGGCTTTACCAAGCCACTTCGTGAGGGTTGACACTACCCCTCCGGGGTCTTTTTCAGGTCCAGGGCCTCGAACTCGCCGGTCTCGGGGTTGAGCTTCCCCCTCCTCAACTTGAGAATCTCGAGCACGTAGATCAAGTAAATGCTGGCGGCGACTGCGGCGATCCCGAAGGCGACCATGACCGCGGTCCAGAGCGCGTCGAAGTGGCCGTGGTCGTCGCTGTAGGGGACGAAGCGCAGGGCCAGGGCCAGGCCCGCGAGCACCAGCGTCCAGCCGTAGAGGTAGGCGAGCGTGCGCCGCTGGCTGAAGCCGATGTTCGCCATCCGGTGGTGAAAGTGCCAGCTGTCGGCCTGGTAGATCGGCTGGCGATATTTGAGCCGCTTGGCGACGACGAAGCCGGTGTCGAGGATCGGCACCGCCAGCACCACCAGCGGGAAGACGAGGGCGACGACGGCGTTCGTCTTTAGCGCGCCCTGCACCGAGGCGGTGGCGAGCAGGTAGCCGAGCAGGTTGGAGCCGGTGTCCCCCATGAAGCTCGAGGCCGGCGGGAACCCGTGGCGCAGAAAGCCGAGCGCCCCGCCCGCGGTCAGCGCGGCGAGCACCCCGGCGGCGTTGCGTTCGAGCGAGAGGGCGATCACCGCCAGGGCGATCGCGGCGATCGTGCAGACACCGGCCGCCAGGCCGTCGATGCCGTCGATGAAATTGATCACGTTGATCACGGCGACGATGCCGAGCACGGTCAGCGGGTAGGCGAGCCAACCGAGCTCGAAGCCGCCGATGAAGGGCAGGGTCAGGTTTTCGACGCGGACGCCGGCGACCACCGGGATCGTCGCCGCGGCGATCTGGCCGAGCAGCTTCGGCAGCGGCGGCAGCCCGCGCACGTCGTCGAGGACGCCGACCGCGGCGATCGCCGCCGCGCCCAGCAGGATCGAGCGGCTCTCGCCGTCGGAGGGCAGCCAGATCCAGCCGGTGATCTCGACCGCGACGAAAATCGCCAGCCCGGATAGGCGCGGCATCGGCGTGTCGTGCAGGCCGCGCTCCTTCGGCGGGTCGATCGCCCCGATCCGGTAAGCGAGCCGCTCGGCGTACGGAACCAGCAGCCAGGCGATCGCGGCTGCGGCGACGAATGCGAGGATTGCATCGGTGGTCGTCGGGGCCATTGGCGTCGCCCGGACGGGAAAAATGGGCCGGGTCAGCCTAGTCGACGCCCTCGACAGCGCCGAGCACACCGTCGACCAGAAGCTCCGGATCCCGCGGGTGGAGGAGCCCCACCGGCGCGTCGCGCTTGCGCAGCTCCAGGCCTTCGACGTCGTCCAACACCCGCAGGCGGCCTTCGGCGATCAGGGCCTCGTCGACTCCTCCCATCTTGCCGGCGAAGGTCGTATACACGGGCGTGCCGAGGGCGACCGCCTCGCGATTCATCGTGCCGCCGGCGCTGACCACCAGGTCGGCGAAGGCGATCAGGCTCTGCGCGTCGATGGCCCGCTCGGGAACGATCAGGTTCGCGGCACCGATTCCGCGCGCCTCGGCGCCCTGGCGCTCGGTGCGGGGCACGATCACCGCCTGCACTCCCGTCTCGCCGGCCAGACGCGCGATCACCTCGCCGTATACGTCGTTGCGGGCGTGGTACTCGGAGGTCTCGGGGGGCGGGCGGACGACGACGAGGACCTTCTCGCGATCGAGCCCAAGCTCCTCGAGGATCCCCGGGTCGGGCTCGAAGCCGGCGAGGTAGTACTCCTCCTTCAGCCCCGGGTAGCGGACCAGCTTGCGCTCCTTGGCCCCGATCCGCTCCAGCCTCTCGAGCGGGATCGAGTCGGGGACCAGCACCCGCCGCGCGACCCGAAAGCTGATCCGCCTCTGCATCCCGGCGAACTCGTAGTCCTGCAGCTGCGCCGAGGGGATCTTGAAGAGCGAGCAGACGACCGCGAGGTCGACCGAGCCGTGGGCGATCGCGAGATCGGGCTGCCTTCGCCAGACGACCCGCGACAGTCGCGCCGATCGTCCCGCCAGCGCCCACGCCTTGCCCGCCGCCGAGGCACCGCCGTGCTCGCCGACGGCGGTGTACGGCATCCCCAGCCGCTCGAGAATTCCCTCCGTCTGCCCGTACTCGCGGGCAGTGATGAATACGTCATCCCCGCGCGCCTCCAACCGATCGACGATCGGCTTCAAGACCAGCGGGTGCGCGGCGGCCGTGCAATCGACCCATACCTTCATGGCGCGGCATGTTGGCGTATCGAGGGGTCGGGGTCGGGGGTACCCTCCCTGGCCCTTCGCGCTGCTCCGCCGGCCGGGACGAAAGCTGCGATCGGGACAAGCCTTCGGCTCCACAACCTACGAGCGGCGGGAGTCCACCCCCGACCCGACTCACGAAGCGCCGTGAGCTGCGACTACGCACAGCTCCCGTGAGCGCGACGGTGCCGCTCGAGTGGCGGTGCGGCGGGTGGACCCGGCAGCCCGAAGGCTGTGGAGGGCAAGACATCGAACTGAGCTGCGGGATGTCCCGGCGCCCGGAGCAGCGCGTAGGGCAACGGGGGCACCCCGCCGCACCGCATCCCAGCGTCAGACCGCGGCGGCCGACAACTGCGGGTACAGCGGGTATCGATCCATCAGCGCCTTGGTCCTGTCGGACAGGGCGGCCTTCTGGCCCTCGAAGTCGTCTCCGAGGGCGACCACGATCACCTCGGCGATCTCGCGCATGTCGTCCTCGACCAATCCGCGGGTGGTCAGCGCCGGGGTGCCGATCCGCAGGCCGGAGGGGTCCATCGGTTTGCGGGTGTCGAATGGAATCGCGTTGCGGTTGACCGTGATCCCGACGTCATCCAGCCTGTCCTCGGCCTCCTGGCCGCCGAGCCCCGACGGGGTCAGGTCGACCAGCACGAGGTGAACGTCGGTGCCGCCGGTGAGGACCGGGACTCCACCCTCCTCGAGCGCCGCCGCGAAGGCCTGTGCATTGGCAATGGTCTGCCGCTGCCGGGTGCGGAAAGGCTCGCTCTCGGCGATGTGGAGGGCGACGGCCTTGGCGGCGATCGTGTGCATCAGCGGCCCCCCCTGCTGGCCCGGGAAGATCGCCTTGTCGATCGCTTTGGCGTGTTCCTCGCGGCACAGGATCATGCCGCTGCGCGGCCCGCAGAGGGTCTTGTGGATCGTCGTCGTGACGACGTCCGCGTACGGCACCGGGTTGGGGTGCTCCCCGGCGGCGACGAGGCCGGCGAAGTGGGCCATGTCGACCATCAGCTTGGCTCCCACCGAATCGGCGATCTCACGGAAGGCGGCGAAGTCCAGCTGGCGGGGATAAGCCGACCAGCCGGCGACGATGACGGCGGGCTTGTGCTCCTCGGCGAGGGCGGCGACCTCCTCCATGTCGACGAGCATGTCCTCGCGCCGCACGTGGTAGGCGACCGGGTTGTAGAGCTTGCCGGAGACGTTCAGTTTCATCCCGTGGCTGAGGTGGCCGCCGTGGTCGAGCGCCAGCCCGAGGATCGTGTCGCCCGGTTCGATCAACGCCATGTAGGCGGCGTTGTTGGCCTGGGCGCCGGCGTGCGCCTGGACGTTGGCGTGCTCGGCGCCGAAGAGGTCCTTGGCCCGCTCGATCGCCAATTCCTCGGCGACGTCGACCTCCTCGCAGCCGCCGTAATAGCGGCGGCCGGGGTAGCCCTCGGCGTACTTGTTGGTGAGCACCGAGCCGACCGCTTCGAGCACCGCCTGCGGGACGAAGTTCTCCGAAGCGATCATCTCTAGAGTTCCTTGCTGACGGCGCAGCTCGCCCTCGAGAACGCCGGCGATCTGCGGATCGACCTCGGCGAGGGGCGCGGACTGGAAGCTGTCGGGAATCTCTCCGATGATGCGAGCGACGATAGCAACGCTGATGGCGCTTTCCGCGACGACGATCGCCCTCGTCGCGACGCCCGTGGCGGGCGCCGCCGAGAACCCCTGCGAAGGACAGCGCGCCGCCCGCCTGCGCTGTCCCGACCTCGAGATCGGCAGGCCCTCCGAAATCGAGGTCGAGCGCTACGACGGCCGGCTGCTGATGCGGGCGACGAGCGACGTCAAGAGCCGCGGAATCGGCCCGATGGAGCTGCGGGGAAGGCGCGACGGGCCAAGGTCGATGCGCGTCAACCAGCGGATCTACAAGAAGGGCCGCGGCCACATCACCCTGCGAACGGAGGCGAAGCTCCACTTCACCGACGTCGGCGCCTACTTCGGCGGCAGCTACTGGAAGGTTCACGAGCTGGCCAACTTCGAGCTCTGGAGGGTGGGCGACGGCGGCGGGCTGTCACGCCGCGTCCGGGTCGGCCCGAAGCTCAACTACTGCCTGCGCGACCTCGAGCGGACCCGGCCCGGCCAGCGCTCCCCGCGAGCCCGCCACTATCCCGGCTGCAACCAGAACCCAGGCCAAGACCGGATCGCCCTCGGCACCTCGGTCGGCTGGTCTGACATCTACCCGGCCGACTACGACAAGCAGTGGATCCCGGTCGGCGGCCTGCGCGGCTGCTTCGCCTTCGTGATGAAGGTCGATCCGCGCAACCTCCTCTTCGAGTCCGACGAGCACGACAACCGCTCAATCAGGCGCGTCCGACTCCCCTATCCGGGCCATCCTGGCTGCTAGGTCGCCGGCCGAGAGGCCGCCCTCGCGGAGGACCTCCCAGCCGCCGTCCTCCTCGATCGCGGTGATGTCGATGACGGTCGAGGGCAGGCCGGTCAGACTCACCGCCGTCGATCGCCAGGTCGGAGCGGTCGAGCACCCCTGGCGGGATCTCGGCGAAGTCCTTCGGCGCCGGCTCGCCGCTGACGTTCGCCGAGGTCTGGAAAATCGGGCACATGGCACCGGCAAGCGCGCCGCCGATCAGCCGGACGCCGAGCCGATCGGGGTCCTCCCGACAGGCCAGCGGGTAGCGGCCACGCGGGTTTTCGACGACCAGGGTCACGGGCCCGGGAAGGAGGGCCGCGACGGCGTCGCGGGTGCGCGGGCCGAGGGCCTCGACCAGCTCCCGCATCGCCAGGGGCGAGAAGTAGAGAACCGCCGAGGGCTTGCCGTCGTCTCGCCCCTTGATCGAGTGGATGCGGCCGATCGCCGCAGGGTCCAGCGGATCGCAGGCGAGCCCGTAGAGCCCGTCGGCGGGGAATATCGCCACCCCGCCGCCGGCGACGCAGCGCTCCAGGGCCGAGCGGGCGGCGTCGGCGCCGTCGCGCTCGATCGAGACGACCTCGCTCACGCCGTCACCTCCATGGCGCCTTCTCGACCGCTCACTTTGGTGCCTCCCGATATCCGATGACCGCTCGCTCGATGCCGGCCAGGTCGCGCCGCGCCTCGGTTCGCGCGAACCCCACCTCGCTCATCAGCTCCGCGACCGCGCCGGCCTGCCCCTCCCCCACCTCGACCGCCACGACGGTTGCGACCGTCGAGGTCGCATTTGAGCCCGCATACGGGGAAGAACCGCGACCTGAAAGGGATGGGAGGAGGGACCGATAGGCGTCGAGGCCGTCGGGACCGGCAAGCAGGGCCTCGCGCGGCTCCCAGCGGTTGACCTCGGGCTCGAGCCCCGCCCAATCGCGCTCGGCGACGTAAGGAAGGTTTGCCAGCACCAGGTCGAAGCGGTCCCCGCCCGACTCGGGCGGCAGCGTCCCGACGATGAACTCGACCCGTGAGGCCAACCCGAGGCGCTTGGCATTGGCCCGAGCGACGTCGAGCGCCGGGCCCGAGGTGTCGGTGGCGGTCACCGCGCATCCCGGCAACTCGTCGGCGACCGCCAGCGCGATCGCGCCCGAGCCGGTGCCGACATCGAGGAGCCTCTCCGGCGCGATCTCGACAGCCACCTCGACCAAGAGCTCGGTCTCCGGCCGAGGGACGAGGACGCGGCTGTCGACCTCGAGCTCGATCCGGCGGAAGCCTTTGCGCCCGAGGACGTAGGCGAGCGGCTCACGACGCAGCCGGCGGCGCAGGGTCTCGCCGAAGCGCCGAGCCGAAGCCGCCGAGACGTCGGCGTCGGTGTCGGCGACCAGCGCGGCGCGACCGAGCCCTGTCGCCTCCTCCAGCAGCAGTTCGGCGTCGAGCCGGGGGTTGTCGACCCCGGCGGCCGCGAGCGCCTCGACGGACGCGCCGAGCGCATCGCCGACCGACCCTGCCGCGACCGGCATCAGCTCTGCTCGACCCCGTCGACCGGTTCCGCGGCGGCCTCGAGCCGGCGACGCTTCTCCTCGGCGGCGAGCGCGTCGGTGAACTCAGAGATCTCGCCGCTGAGCACGCCTTCGAGGTTGTGCGACGTGTGCTTGATCCGATGGTCAGTGACCCGACCCTGGGGGAAGTTGTAGGTGCGCACCTTCTCGGAGCGCTCGCCGCTGCCGACCTGCGCCTTGCGCTCGGAAGCGATCTTCGCCTGCTGCTCTGCCTGCTCGCGCTCGAGCAGCCTCGCGCGCAGCACCCGCATCGCCTTGTCCTTGTTCTGGAGCTGGGACTTCTCGTCCTGCATCGAGACGACGATGCCGGTCGGCTCATGCGTGATCCGCACCGCGGAGTCGGTCGTGTTCACGGACTGGCCGCCGGGCCCGGATGAGCGGTAGACGTCGACCTGGAGGTCGTTCTGGTCGATCTGGACCTCGACCTCCTCCGCCTCGGGCAGCACGGCGACGGTCGCGGTCGAGGTGTGGATGCGGCCCTGGGACTCGGTCTCGGGGACCCGCTGCACGCGGTGGGTGCCGCCCTCGTACTTGAAGACCGAGTAGGCGCCCTCGCCCTTGACCGCGAAGGTGACCTCCTTGAAGCCGCCGACCTCGGCGTGCGACTGCGAGAGGACCTCGGTCGCGAAGCCCCTCTCCTCGGCATAGCGGGTCAGCATTTTGTAGAGGTCGCCGGCGAAGAGCGCCGCCTCGTCGCCGCCGGTCCCGGCGCGGATCTCGACCAGGACGTTCTTCTCGTCGTTGGGGTCCCGCTCGACCATCGCCAGGCGGATCTCCTCCTCGAGCCCCTCGAGCCGGGCCGGGGCCTCGTCGGCGACCTTGCGCAGCTCGGCGTCGTCGCCGTCCTCCTCGAGCAGCTCCCGGGCGCCTTCGAGATCGTCGCGGAGGGTCCGCCACCGGGCCGCCAGCTCCCGGGCCGCCTGCAGTTCGCGGTACTCGCGCCCGACTTCCGCGTAGCGCTCACGGTCGGCGATCACGTCGGGATCGGACATCTGCCGCTCCAGCTCAGCGAAGCGGGATTCGATCTGCTCGACGAGCGACTCGAACACGGTTCGACAATAGACGCGGAGCCGCCGAGGCGACTAGGCGACGATCTCGATCTGCTGCTCCGCGGCGGCCGCCTCCGGCGACTCCTCCGAGAGCACCTTCTCGAGCGCCGCGATCGCGACCGCGAGCTGCTCTTCGTCGGGCTCGCGAGTGGTCAGGTTCTGCAGCATCAGCCCAGGCCACATCACCGCCCGGACCCAGCGTTTGCGCCGGTTCTTCCCGGCCCACTTGATCACCTCGTAGGCGAGGCCGGCGATCAGCGGAATCCCGAGGATCCGCGAGAGCACGAGCCAGTACCAGGCGGGCAGCCCGATCGGCGCGAAGACGAAGATCGCGAGCACCATCACGATCAGCAGGAAGCTGGTCCCACAGCGCGGGTGAAGGCGCGAGTAGAGCTTCGCCCGCGCCGGGATGAGCTCGTCTTCGGCCTCGTAACAGGAGATCGTCTTGTGCTCGGCGCCGTGGTACTCGAAGACCCGCCGCAGATCGGGCATCCGGCTGATCGCGAGGATGTAGCCGAGGAAGATGCCGGTGCGCAGCACGCCCTCGACCAGCCAGAAGAGGAGGGGCGAGCCGAGCTGGTCCTTGATCAGGCTGGTCAGGCCGACCGGGATCACGAAGAAGAGGCCGATTGCGAGGGCGACCGAGAGAGCGATGGTCAATCCCCAGACCCAGCCGCCGATCTCTTCCGCCTCGCCCTCCTCGTCGTCCTCGAGCTGCGCGTTGGCCGAGATCGAAAGGGCCTTGAAGCCGATCTTCATCGACTCGACCAGGGCGACGGCGCCGCGCAGGACGGGCAGCCTCCAGAGCCGGTGGCGCTGGGCGAAGGGGACGAGCGGCTCGGAGCTCAGCTCGATCTGGCCCTCGGGGTTGCGGACCGCGACCGCCCAGACCGAGATCCCCCGCATCATCACGCCCTCGAGCACGGCCTGGCCGCCGACCGGCGCGTCGCGCTTGGCGACGAGCGCGCCATCGGGCATGCGCAGCGGGTCCGCGCCGTTCGAGGAGCGGACCGCCGGCGGAGAGCCCGCCTCCGGGCTCATCCTCTAGCGCCTGGCCTTGGCGTGCTTGGCCGCGCGGCGCTGGAAGCGCTCGACGCGGCCGCCGGTGTCGACCAGCTTCTGCTTGCCCGTGTAGAACGGGTGGCACTCCGAGCAGAGCTCGACATGCAGGTCGTCACTGGTTGAGCGGGTGTAGAACTGATTTCCGCACGAGCAGTGCACGTTGGCGACCGTGTAATTGGGGTGTATCTCAGCCTTCATCTCAACCAAGTCTAGAGAAGTGGTCAACCCGTGCCGATAGAGGAGGGATGACCGCGACGCCCGAGCGAACCCGCGCCGCCCTCGCGATGAGGATCGCGCTCGCTGTCGTGCTGGCGACCGGGACCACCGTGGTCGTCCTCCACGACTGGCTCGGAATCGGCGGGGCGTGGCTCGACCGGCCGGCGGAAGGGTGGATCTACGACGCGGTGGTGATCGCCGCCGGCCTCACATGCCTGGTCCGTGCCCAGAGCGCCGGACGCGAGCGGCTCGCCTGGATGGTCATCGGCGGCGGGATCCTCTGCTGGGGAGCCGCCGAGATCTATTGGACCCTGCGGATCCTCGACAACCCGGCCGCGCCCTACCCCTCCCCCGCCGACCTCGGCTACCTCGCCTTCTATCCCCTTGCGGCGTGCGGGATCGCTCTGCTCGTCCGCGCTCGCGCCCACGAGCTCAATTGGCAACTCTGGATGGACGCCTTGATCGCCGGCCTCGGAACGGCGGCGCTGGGGGCGGCCTTCATCTTCGATTACGTCGCCTCAAATACCAGCGGGACCTCGCTCCAGGTCGCGACGACGCTCGCCTACCCGCTCGGCGACATCGTGACCCTCGCTCTGACGGTCGGGGTGATCGCGCTCACCAGCTGGCACCCGAGGCGGGCCTGGGCGATCGTGCTCGCCGGGTTCGCGGCACTCGCCTTCGCCGACATCGCCTACACCCTGCAATCCAATTCGGCGGTCCCGGAAGGCGCCTGGATCGACCCGATCTACCTGATCGGCGCCTGCTGCCTGGGCGCGGGGGCCTGGCAGTTCCGCCATGGCGAGATCCGCAGGGCGAGCAAACGCGTCGAAGGCTGGCGCGAGCTCGTCGTCCCGGCGGTGTTCGCCTCGGTGATGATCGGCCTCTTCGCGATGCAGTACTCGAGCACGAGCAGCAGCCTCGCCGCGATCCTCACAGCGGCGACGATGATCGCCGTCATCGTCCGCCTGGCGATCAGCGTGCGTGAGAACAACTCGCTCCTGCAGCAGGTCAGGACGGACCCGCTCACCGGGCTCGTCAACCGCGGTGGGATGCAGGTCGACCTCGAGGACCAATGGGCCCGGGCGTCAGCCGCCAGCCCGGTTTCGGTGCTGCTCTTCGACCTCAACGGCTTCAAGCGTTTCAACGACACTTTCGGCCATCCCGCCGGCGACGAGCTGCTGACCGGGATGGGCGCCGCACTGCGTGACGCGGTCGGCGAGGACGGCGTCGCCTACAGGTTCGGCGGCGACGAGTTCTGCGTCCTGCTCACCTGCCCTCGCGAGAGCTTCGACGAGGTCGCCCGCCGTGCGGCCATGGCCCTGACCGCGAGTCAGAAGGGCGTCGACGTCTCCGCCTCCTGGGGCGCGGCGACGATCCCGGACGAAGCGGAGTCCGCGCACGAGGCGATCCAGCTCGCCGACCTGCGGATGTATGCCCAGAAGGAGTCACGCCGGGCCTCCCGCGACTCACTGCCGGCCGAGCCGGCGCCCAATGCGGTCCGCGCCTCGGGCGCGGTCGGGTCCTCGACCCCGACCCGCTAGCGCGTCAGGGCCTCGAGCAGGAGGTCGAGGGTCTTCCCCATCTCCGCCCGCGCAGTCTTCGGGTCCTCGGCCCGCCCGACCAGCATCGCCGCCTCGTCGAGGGCGCCGAGCAGGACGTGGGCGAGCGGGCGAACCGGCTGCGGTGCCAATTCACCCGCGTCGATCGCGGCCTGGAGGCTGGCCTCGATCAGCCCCAGCCCATATTCGGCGCCGATCTCGCGCCAGCGGTCCCACCCGAGGACGGCGGGCCCGTCGAGGAGGGCGATCCGGTGGACCTCGGGGACGGTGCAGGCGTCGAGGAACATCTCGGCGCCTGCCCGCAGCGCGGCCATCGGCGCGGCGGCACCGGACCCCAGCGCCGCGGTCGCGATCCGCTCGGTCAGCTCGACCTCGATCTGGACGTAGACCGCCTCGAAGAGCTCCTGCTTGTCGGAGAAATGGTGGTAGAGGGCACCGCGGGTGACGCCCGCCGCGCGGACTATCTCCTCGGTCCCGACCCCCGCGAACCCGCGCTCGGCGAACAGTTGCCGGGCGGCCGTGACCAGCGCCCCGCGGGTCGACTCGGAGCGCTCGGCCTGGCTCCGCCTCGTCGGCCGGGGCCGATCGGCTTCCCCTGGGGTCTGATCATTGACATTCATACAGTCTGTATGTAGCTTACGCCGCGCCCGACAACCTAACCCCTCGAGGAGGACCCGATGATCTCCAAGTCCCAACCCCGCACCGAGATCGAGCTCCCCGCCGGGACGGTCCGCTATCGCGAGGCGGGCGAGGGGAGGCCGGTCGTATTCGTCCACGGCTACCTGGTCGACGGGAGGCTCTGGGACGGCGTCGTCGACTCCCTTTCGGGGAGTTTCCGCTGCCTCGCGCCCGATTGGCCGATCGGCGCCCAGCCGGTCGCGATGAAGCCCGATGCCGACCTCTCCCCCTACGGGATAGCCGCGACGATCGCGAGCTTTCTCGACGGGCTCGATCTCGAGGACGTGACCATCGTCGGCAACGACAGCGGCGGTGCCATGTCGCAGGTCCTCGCGACCCGCCATCCGGAGCGCATCGGCCGCCTCGTGCTGACCAACTGCGACACCCACGAGAACTTCCCGCCCGGGATCTTCAAGGCACTGCCGCCGCTGGCCAAGGTCCCCGGGGGAACGACCGCCCTCGCGCTGCCCTTCCGAATCGGCGCCCTGGCGCGGTTTGCCTTCCGGCCCTTCACCCGCACGCCGATACCGCCCGACCTGATCGCGTCCTGGATGGAGCCCTCGATGCGCGACGCCGCAATTCGCAGGGACCTCGGCAAGGTCACCGCCGGGATGAACAAGCGCTACACGCTCGAGGCCGCCGAAAGGCTGCGCGGCTCCGAGCTGCCGCTGCTGCTCGCCTGGGCTCCGGGCGACAGGTTCTTCCCGCTCAAGTACGCGCAGCGCCTGGCCGAGGGGATGCCCAACGCCCGGATCGTCGAGATTCCCGACGCCAAGACCTTCGTAGCGCTCGATCAGCCAGAGCGCCTCAGCTCGGAGATCGCAAACTTCATCGAGAATTCCTGAGCTAAAAAACCCCCAACTTGGGACCCTTTTTTGGAGGTGCACGCGAGTTCGTCTGATCGGAGCACCATCCTTATGTGACGCCCAACCACAGAGGACGGAGAGCTATGCCCAAGGAAGTCTTCGACCAGGACCGGCCGCGGAGCGTGATGGCACAGCGGCTGGATGAGGCATTTGCCGGCTGTGACCAGTGGACGCCGGCGCCGCCGGCTCAGCGGCGCAGCGAGGCGACGCTCAATCCCTGGACCTCGAGTGACTCGAGGATCTTCGGCAGCGCGTCGACCGTGCGCGCCCAGGAGCCGCCCGCGCTGTAGAAGTCCGCGTCGTGCAGAAGCACGATGTCCCCGGCGCGAGCCCCGCTCGTCGCCCGCTCGGCGATCGAGGTGGCTGTCGCACCCCGTTTCCAGTCCTTTCCCCATAGCGACCACAGCACCGGTCGCCAGCCCCGCTTCCTTACGGCCCGCAGGCCCGAGGCGCTGAAGATCCCGTAGGGCGGGCGGTAGTCGCCGACCGCCTGGCCGGTAGCTTCCTCGATCGCTGCGGCGGCGCGATCAGCGTCTTCGATCAGGTCCTTCGGGGTCAGGCGAAGCTGATTGCGGTGCCGGAAGCAATGGAGCTCGACCCGGTGGCCGGCGTCGACGATCTCGGCAGCGAGGCGCGGACGGCGCACCACCTGCTCGCCGGCCAGGAAGAAGGTCGCCTGAGCGCCGGCGTCGCGCAGCGCCTCCATCACCCGGGGGGTGCCCTGGGGATGAGGCCCGTCGTCGAAGGTCAGCGCTACCCCCTCGACCCCCTCCTGCCGCAGCTCGATTCCGAGGCCCTCGCCGAGCGCGGGCACGATGGGCGCGAGTGCCGGGCCGGCGTGCAGGACGGTGCCGACCGCCGCCGCGCCACCGGCCAGCGCCCGGATCAAGGCGAGTTGCCGGCTTCGGCTTCCCTCGCCGCCGCGGTCCGAGCTCGGCCCGGGTTCGAAGCCTTGTCTTCGTCTTTGCCGAAGTGGACCCGGCTCTCGATCGGCCTGACGATCTTCGCGGCGGCGTGGTACGGGCCTTCCCAGTTGAGAAAGAGGGCGACGGCGACGATCACCGTGGCGACGATCGCGGTCAGGCCGACGGCGGTCGCCGTGCGCTCGGCGCGGACCTTCCAGACCGGCTGCTGGCGCACCCGTGGGCGAGCGGCGAGGACCCGCGAGGAGATCGGCGGCAGCGAGGCGAAGGAGGAGTCGGGCGAGCGCCGCTCGCGGGTCGCGTGGCGCAGCATCGTCTCGAGCTCGTGCTCGGAGCGGGCGACTTCGGCTAGGCCGAAGCGCTCGAAGGCGGCGTTGTTGGCGCGCAGGTGGCCGGCCGAGAAGCCGTAGGAGACGACCGGGCAGCCGCGGATGTGTGCCTCGAGCACGGTCAGCCCGGCGGTCGCGTGGACCATCGCGTCGGCCGCCGCCATCCAGTCGCTCATCTCTTCGGTGAAGCCGAGGATCCGCACCTGCTCGTTGTCGCCGAAGCGCTGCTCGAGCCGCTCGCGGGCGGACTCGTTGCGCCCGGTGATGCAGACGACCATCGTGTCGCCGTCGGCCGCGGTCCTGATCGCGCCCTCGAGGTCACCGATGCCCCAGCCGCCGCCGGAGACGAGGACGACCCGTGCGTGGGCCGGCAGGTCGAGCGCCTTACGGGCGTCCGCGCGGGTGCGCGGCATCAGGAACTCACGGGCGATCGGCGGGCGCATCCACTCGACGCTGCCTGGCCCTACCAGCCTCTGGACCTCCTCGATCGACTCGGGGTGGGTGACGAAGTGAAGGTCGACGCCGGGATGCGCCCAGTAGCGCAGGCCGGCGAGGTCTGTGATCGCCGACTGCACCGGGATCGGCAGACGTCGGTTCTCGCGCAGCATCCCGAGCACGGCGGTGACGCCGGGGTAGGTCGAGACGATCACGTCCGGGTCGTGCTTGGCGATCATGTCGAGCAGGCCACGGGCGCCGAGCCAGTAGGAGAAGTGGTGCATCAGCCAGCGGGTCGGCCCGAACTTGGTGATCAGCCAGTACTGCATGTCGAAGAGCCACGGCGTCCAGCGGAAGCTGAATTTCGAGCCGCCCCGCGCGACCGAGGCGCAGAACCAGCCCATCGCGTCGAGGCCGTTGACGATCTCGACTTCGGCCTCGGGGTCCGCCTCTTCGGTGTCGGCTTTGATGATCCGCGCCGGCAGGTCGTGCCCCTCGCCGATGTCGGCGGTGAGGATCAGTGCTTTGGCCGGCCGTTCCTCGAGCCGGGCCGCGCCCGACAGCAGGGCGCCCGCGGCATGGTCGTTGCCGTTCAGCGAGGGTCGCTTCCCCGGCACCGGGTCGGGCGGGCGAATGCTGTCTCGAACCCACTCGACGTACTTCCTCACGCCCTCCCGGAAGGTCGTCTGGGCCTTCCAGTCGAGCTCGGAGAGAGCCCGCTCGTTGGAGATCATCTTGCCCGGGAAGTCACCCGGCCGCGGCGGCGTGTGGACGATCTCGCAGTCGTCGGTGTTTTCCTGCACCCGCTCGGCGATTTCGAGGATCGTCACGATCTCGTCGCCGGAGAGGTTGTAGGTGCGCCCGGCAGCCTCGGGACGGAGCGCCGCGACGATCCCGTCGGCAAGGTCCTCGACGTAGATGAAGCTGCGGGTCGTGCTGCCGTCGCCGGCGATCGTCAGGGCTTTTCCTTCGAAGGCCAGGTCGGTGAACTTCGCGACCACGCCGGCGGCGCGTGCGCGGGGGCCATAGGGGATGCCGAAGCGAAGCACGGTGCTCTCGAGGCCGAAGAGCTCCGCGTACCCGGCGCAGTAGGTCTCGCCCGCGAGCTTGGTCGCGGTGTAGAGGTGCCGCGGCGCCGGGATCGGGGTTTCCTCGTCGACCTCCTGCTCCGTGCAGTCGCTGTAGACCCAGGTCGTCGAGCCATAGACGACGCGCCCGACTTTGGCCCGCAGCGCCGCCTCGAGCACGTTGAGCGTGCCGCGGGTGTTGACCTCCTCGGCCAGCACCGGGTCGGCGTGGACGTGGCCGACGTCGGCGACCGCGGCGAGGTGGATGACCGCATCGCAGTCGCGCATCGCCAGGTCGAGGTTGGCCGGGTCGGTGATGCTGCCGGTGAAGGTCTCGACCTCGAGAGGCGAGTGGTAAGGCGAGGCGCTGAGGTCGAAGATGCGCGGCGTCATCCCCCGCTCCAGCAGCCGGTCGACCACGTGGGAGCCGATGAAGCCGCCGCCGCCGGTGACCAGGATCCTCATTCGGATGCTCCGGCGAGCGCCTGCTCACGGCTGTCGGGCCGGTAGTAGAGCGGCACACACCAGTGGTTCTCGGCGACCCAATCGGTGTTCGGGAAGTCGCCGTCACGCCCCATGATCCGGTGACAGGGCTCTTCGTACACGCGTCCCGTCCCCTTCTCGATCTCTTCGAAGACGACGTACTTGTAGAGCCCGGATGTCATCCCGTCCGGAAGCTCGAGGCGCGCCGGGTGAACGGCGTCGAGGTGGTCGCGTGCGTAATCGTTCTTCCAGGAGACGATCTCCTCCATGCGCTCGGCCTGGACGAGGGCCAGCGCCGCCGTGAACTCGCTCATGCGGAAGTTGAGGCCGTCGACCTCGTGCTCGAACTTTCCGTAGTTGCGGAACTTGCGGGCGAACTCGATCAGCTCGGGGTTGCCGGAGACGAGGACCCCGCCCTCGCCGGTCGACACCGTCTTGGTCGCGTAGAGCGAGTAGACGCCGGCGTCGCCGAAGCCCCCGGGCTTGCGGCCGGCCCAGTCGGCGCCGTGGGCGTGGGCGCAGTCCTCGAGCAGGAAGATCCCGTTGGCGGCGCAGTAGTCGGCGATCCGCTGCGCGTCGAAGGCGATGTGGCCGCCGATGTGGACGAGGATCGCGGCGCGCGGCTTGTGCTTCTCCGCCTTGCGCTCGAAGTCGTCGAACGACATGCAGAGGTCCTCGCGGTTGCAGTCGACGAACTCGACCTCGGCGTTGGCCTTGATCGCCGCCAGCGGGGACGCCATGAAGGTGTTCGAGGGACAGAGAACGGTCTCGCCGCGCACGCCGGCGAACTCGAGCGCCGCCAGGGCGCCCCCCGCCCAGCTCGAGAGCCCGACGCTGGACAGGCCGTTCCAGGCCGACCAACGCTGCTCGAAGGCCTCCAACTTCGACCCCTCCGACCACTGCTCGGAGTCGAGTACCTCGGTCCAGAGCTCGAAGAGCCTGGCGCGGTCGCGGTGATCGAACCCGATCGCGAACTTGGTCGCGTCAGGCCGGGCTGTCTCTGCGGGACCTACGATGGCTCCTTGGTGGGTGTGACCGGGGACTGAGCGCCCCGGCGGACGATGGACGGTCCACCGCCGAAGGCGGGCGAGAGGCTAGCAGCGAAACCGGATCAGATACCCGTCCCGGGCAGAGCCGGAACTTCTTTAGTCGGGTCGGTCGTTCACGTGGGCGGTCTCGAGGACGGCGGCCACTGCCTTCGAGCCGGCCAGGAGAATGACCCCGGCGAGGGCGACCAGCATGAACCCGACCAGCACCACCCCGTCGAGTGGCGTGGTCGACCACCTCTCCATGAAGATCAGCGGCGCCAGGATCACCGGAACGAGGACCTGGACCGCGAACATGACCGGCGCGACCCGGGTTGCCGGCCGTTCCTGCAGCGCGCTCATCTCGCTCAGCAGGGCGAGGCCCTCCGACGCCGCCGCGGTTGCCAGCCAGGCCGCGGCGACGAGCAGGGCGCCGGCCGCGAGCTCATCGGTGAGCAGCTTGCTGGCGATCGCGGTCCATGCGTACCCGAACCCGGCGCTGACGACGGCGATCGTTCCCGCCGCCGAGCGCCTTCCCCTGAGCAGATACGGCGCCGCGATCGGGATCGCGACGAGGCCCAGCGCCAGCGCCACGGCGGCCGTGCCCGCGTGGTCCGTTGTCCGATCCGGCGCCGCCCAGGCGACACCCGCGACGCCGGCGACGATCGCCGCCACCGCCACGTACTCACGCCGCCCCGGAGCCTCCCCCAGCTTCGTCACCCCGAGCCAGAGCAACAGGATCAACCCGCTCGCGAGGCAGGGCTGGACGACGGTGAGCGGCGCCAGCAGAAGTGCGGCGATCTCCAGCGGCCAGCCGAGGAAGCCGATCGCCGTCGCCAAGACCCAGCGCTTGTTCCGCAGCAGCCGCCCGATCAGCGACGGACGCAGCGAGTGCTCCTCGGGCACCTCCCGCGCCTCCAGCGCCTGCAGCGCGATCGAGGTGTTGTAGAGCAGCGAGGCGGCGACCGCCGCGACTATGCCTAGAGCCAGCACGTCGAGAACGTACATGGGGGGGTCTCACGGAACGTCAGCGAACAGAAGTAGCTGCCGTTCGCGGAGAGGGTCCAGTTCGGCTACGGGTGTTCGCCCGCTGGTAGCCACCAGGCTCGGCGAGGCCCTCAACAGCAGGGCCGCTACGAGAGTCGGGGCGGGGTGATCCTGCTCCAGACACTTGGAGCGAGCGCAGCGAGCGGGTCTGGAGTGGGGTCGCCCCACCCCGACCCCCCACCCCTACTTATGACCCGTGCCGCCCTTGGACTTGCCCGATTTGGATTTGCCCGGAACCAGTGTGGATTTCAGGGTGAGGGGTTCGACGCCATTGGCGCTGGTCACCTTGATCTTCACGGCGAGCGCGCCCTTGCCGGCCTTTTCGAGTTTGGCCAGACACTTCCCCTTGATCGTCGCCTTGATCTTGGCGCCCTTTCCGGCCGCCAGCTTCTTCGGCGCCTTGACCTGGGCTCCGCACTTCTTCTTGCCCACCTTGAGCTTTGCCGAGGTCACCTTGAGCGAACAGGCGGCGCTGCCGCAGGTGACGGTCCCGATCACCGCGCTGTGCTTCTTGTCGAGCTTGAGCTTGCCCTTTTTTGCCTTCGCACTTGACTTGACGATCGGTGGCGGTGGCGGGACGGGCTGCCAGGCGGGGTCGTACCCGTCGGCGATGACCCGATGCGGATTCGAGCCATCGACACCGACCACGAAAATCCCGTGTTCTTCCGTCGACGGCGTGAAATTGCTCTCGAAGAAGGCGATCTGCGTGCCGTCCGGAGAGAAAGTCGGTTCCGAGGTGTATACCGACGAACCCGGGGTGGTGGGAATCGCGATCAAGCTCACCGCGCCGCCGCCCACGCCGATGACGCCGAATGCTTTTTCACCATGACCAAAGATGAGCTTGGTGCTGTCGGGGGAGAAGTCCGGGTCGTAGTTGCCGAAGCCGGATGTCAGTTGGGTTGGGGCGGTGCCCGGCGCGTTGATGATGAACAACCCCGTGCTCGCCGCCGAACCGCGCACGTACCGCGAGAAGGCGATCTTTCCGTCCGCCGACGTGGTCGGAGCGAAGTCGTAGCTTTCGTTCGTCTTCGGAGTCAGTTCCGCGGTCTGCGCCCCAGTGGTCGCACTCAGCATCACCAGGTGTTCGAGGCAGGCTTTGCATTCGAAGTGATAGTGAAAGTAGGAGTCTTTGCTTTCGTAGCCGAGACATTCGGTGTCGCCGGATTTTTCCACCGCGCAGATGCTTTCCTGGCTTCGATCGAAGACGGATTCGCCGACCACGATCTGGGTGCCGTCGGCGGTGAACGTCGGATCGTAGAAACCGTGCCCACTTTTTGATGTGGTTTCGATCTTCACCTCAGGGATGATTTTTTCGGTGTTCGGGTCTTCGTAGTTCGCCACGTATTTGGTCGAGGAGCTTTCGACTTTCGACCCACTGGCGATCTGCGCGCCGCCGGAGCCGTCGGCGTTCATGGCGACGATCCCGGAGAGGCGATTGAAGACGACCTTGGAGCCGTCAGCCGAGTAGCTGGGCGCGAAATCATCGGTGCCCTGTGTGATCTGAGTGGGCGATGTGCCGTCGGGGTTGGCGGTGTAGATCGACTCGTTTGCGTAGCTCTGCCCCGCGGCGTAGGCGATTTTCCCGTTCAGCCCTGGAAATGCGGCGTCCCCCTGCTGGCTCAGTGAGATGGCCAGTGCCGAGAATCCAACCAGTCCGGCAATTGCAGCAATCCAAAAGTACCGGTGATTACGGCGACCAGCGAGGGGGGCGCTCCCCATGTGCATGCCTTTCGTAAGAGTTAAATCATCCCCACACCATCGTGTTTCCGGCCTCTGCAACCGGCGCCACGACAGGCAGCGTTATACCACCTTCCCACGACGCTTTTTCGATGTCCCGACTATTCTCACCCGCCCCGGTGAACCCTCAGAGACCACCCAAAACGTTGAGTAACAGGTGAGTTTCGGCGAATACGTGGTCGGTGCGGGCTTGCTCGCCGTGCTGATCGCCGGATTCGGATTCAGTGCCATGGCGATTCGCTGCAGACTGGTCCCCTCCTGGACCGGGGCGCCGGCGATTCTCGCGACGATCGTCCTGGCGCTTTCAATAGCGATCGTCACCTGCGAGGCGCTTGGCGTTCTCGGGCTGCTCAACACGCCGGCGCTGCTGATCGCCGCGGCGATCCCCTCGATCCTCCTCGCCCGCCGGCGTGGGACAGATGCCGGCGGCACCGTTCCTCCGGCGCCGCCGGTCGGGCGCCTGGCGCTCGTGGTCGCCGCCGGGGCATCGTTGCTGACCGCGGTCCACTGGGCCGGGCCTGTGCTCGAGAGCCTCGACGTCGGCATCTATCGCCAGGACAGCCTCTGGTACCACCTGCCCACGGCTGCCTGGATCGCCCAGACCGGCTCCGTCGGCGGCCTGCTTTTCACCGACCCTCTGAAGCTCGCGGTTTGGTATTACCCCGACAACTCGGAGCTGCTGCACGCGATCGGCATGGTCGTCCTCGGCAACGATCTGCTCTCACCCCTCCTCAACTTCGGCTGGATGGCGGTGGCCCTGCTCGCGGGATGGTGCATCGGGCGACCCTTCGGGCTGGCGCCGGTGACGCTTCTCGGAACCGTCCTCGTCGTGGACTCGGACATGATGCTCATTCAGGCGGGCAACGCCCCAAGTGACATCGCCGCGCTCGCCTGCCTGCTGGCGGCGATCGCGATTCTCGCCAACGGCAGCACCGGGGCGGGCGGCATCAATCCCCCCGGCCGCTCCACGATCGGACCGGGACCACTCGGCCTGGCAGCCCTCGCCGCCGGCCTGGCGATCGGGGCCAAGGTGACCATGCTTGTCCCGGTGGGGGTGATCAGCCTCGGCCTGCTCGCCTACGGACGATCGGAGCTCGGTCGCCGCGCGCCGATCTGGATCGGGGGCCTGCTGACAACGGGAGGCTTCTGGTACCTCCGCAACCTCGTCCACTCCGGCAACCCGTTGCCCTGGATCTCACCCGGCCCGATTCCAGGCCCGGACCAGGACGACCTCTACCCGCGGGCCCCTCACTCCGTTGCCCACTACCTCGCCGATCGGCACGCCTGGACGGACTTCTTCTTCCCCGGGCTTGGCGAAACTCTCGGCCCCCTCTGGTTCCTCATCCTCTTCGCGGCCGCGGCCGGCGTCATCCTCGCTCTGCGCAGTCGCCGCCGACCTCTGATCGTCCTCGGCCTGGCGTCCGTCGCCGCCTTCCTTGCCTACGTCCTGATTCCGATCTCGGCATCGGGGGCCAACGGGGCGCCCTCCGGCTTCGCCTCGAACCTGCGCTACGCGTCGCCGGCGATCGCGATCGGCCTGGTCCTGCTTCCCCTCTGCGAGACGAGGGCAATGGCACGACGCGTGATCCTCCCCGTCTATGCGGCGATCGCGCTGATCGCGGCGATCGGCTCAGATGAGTGGGTCCAGCCTGCCGTGCTTGGAGCGATCGCGATCGCCATCGCCGCGGTCGGGCTGCCGCTCTGGCTGGTCGGCCGCCCGAACCCGCGCCGGCGGGCGGCGCTCGCCGTTCCGATCGTCGTGCTCGCCGGGCTGATCGCCGGCTTCCCCGAGCAGCAGAGTTACTTCGAGAATCGCTACGAGCCCGCGGTCGCCCCGACACTCGACAACCCCGGCTTCAGGGCGACGGAACAGTGGCAGGCGATCCAGGCCTGGGCGATCAGGCAGCGCAACCTCAGGATAGGAATCGTCGGAGCGCCCGCGGCCTACGGCCAATATGTCCTCTACGGCGAGGATCTCTCGAACCGGGTCCGGTATCTGGGCGAACCCCGACCGCACGGCGGCCTTGGCCCGATCGCCGGCTGCGAAGCCTGGAACCAGGCGCTGCTCGACTCACACGTCGACGTCGTCGTGATCACCCCCGAAGACCCCGGAACGGCGCTGCTCCCGCCGCAGATCGCCTGGACCAGGCTGGGGCGCGGCTCGGTGCCCGTGCTCCAAGAACCGCCGGCAGGCGTCTACAGGATCGCGCGGCATCCGGATCCCGGCGCCTGCATCCACTACGGGGGCGGCTCGGGCCGCTTCGGCCAGCTCGGCACACCGCCGGGCGCGGCCGGGGAGCTCCTGGGACCTGGAGCGTCGGGGCGCTAAGGGTGCGGGGGGTCGGGCGCGGCACCCCTACCCCGGACGAGCGGCCGGGAGGCCGCTCTTGAGTGTCCGGGGCAGGGGCACCGCACCCGACCTCACGGAACGTCAACGAGCAGAAGCAGCCAAGGACGGCGAGGCCCAGCCCGAGGCCAGCTCGTCGTTGTCCTTTGAAAGCAGGGCGCGACGAGAGCCCCGACCCCCCGAAACCTCCTAGGTCTCTTGGTACAGCGGCCCGTCGCCGCCCTCGGGCAAGGTGAGGCGGCCACCCTTGGCCGTGATCGCGCCGCATTGGACGCAGTTCGACGCGGTGACGTGGACGTCGACATCGCCGTGGTGGTTCTCGAGCTGGTCCTCGGGAATCTCGTAGACCTGGGCCGGGCACATCGAGACCCAGGTCTGGGCGATCTCGATCGGCACCTTGGTCTGGATCCGGACATGGTTCGGCGCGTCGTCGCGGGTGGCGTTCCCGGAGAGGAAGACCGAGTCGAGCTTGTTGAAGGTCACCTCGTTGTCGGGCTTCGGATACTTCTTCGAGGCGGTGCCGAGGTGCATCTTCGGCTCGGCGTTGTCCTCGACCTTCCAGTGACCTGGAGGGAAGTTTCCTTTGGTCGCGACCAAAGCGTTGGCGACGATGCCGCCGGCGATCAGGCCCTTGGTCAGCGGCTGCTTCATGTTCCGGGACTTGTAGAGGTCCTTCTCGATCTCCGATTTGCGGATCATCTCGTCGTATTCCTCGAAGTTGACCGAGTCGATGTCCCTCTTCAGCGAGGCCACGATCGCTTCCGCCGCGTACATGCCGGCGTGCATCGCGTAGTGGACACCGGCGAGTTCGGCGATGTTGACCATCCCGGCGGCATCACCAGCCACGAGCATTCCCGGCACCGAGAAGCGCTTCGGCAGCGACCAGTACCCGCCGGAGGGAATCGTCTTCGCGCCCCAGCCGACCCGTTTGCCGCCCTCGATGATCTTGGCGATGAACGGGTGCTGCTTGAACCGCTGCAGCTCGTCATGGACGCTGAAGGTGGCGTCGGTGTAGTCGAGGCCGACGACGAGGCCGAAGCAGACCTTGTCCTCGCCCATCGGGTAGATGAAGCTTCCGCCGGCCTCCTTGTACTTGGCACCCCAGCGCAGCGGCCAGCCGAGCGTGTGGATGACCCGGTCGAGCGGCTTGGGCACCTCCCAGACCTCCTTGACCCCGAGCTCCCACGCCTGCGGGTCGGAGCCGTGCATGTCGAAGTAGTCGTAGGCGGAGTAGGTGAGGTGGCCGATCGTGCCCTCGGCGAGCACCGTGGCCTTGGCGATCACGTCGGACCCGGGCTCGAAGTTGCCGAGCTCTTTGCCGTCCTTGCCGCGACCACGGTCCCCCGAGCGCACGCCCTTGACGATCCGGTCCTCGACCAGGAGCTTGGTGGCGGCGGTCTCGGCGAGGATGTAGACCCCTGCCTCTTCGGCTTTCTCGGCGAGGAAGCGACCGAGTTTCGAGACCGACATCGTGTACGTGCCCTCTTTGCGGAAGTTGGGCGGCGGCGGCTTCAGCGGAATCGCTTTCTTCGAGGTGAGGAAGTACGTCGCGTCCTTGGTCACCTCCTGGTAGACCGACGGCCAGTCGCCCGGATCGAGATCCGGGAAGAGCCGGGTCATCGCCGAGGGGTCGACGTTGGCCCCGGAGAGCAGGTGGGCGCCGGGCACTTTGCCCTTCTCGACCACCGCGACCGGGACTTCGCCGAGCTTCTCGGTCAGCTCCGGCTCATCCTCGAGCAGCTGCATCAATTTGTTGGCGCAGGCCAATCCAGCCGGCCCGCCGCCGACGATCGCGATGCCGACCTCGATGCGGTCGTCGACCCCATCGGTCGGCGGGCCGATCACGTCGGCGCTGTCAAACGGCGGCGGGAACTCGATCGGAGCTACGCCGGACATCAGCCGGCCTTTTTGGCTTTGATCGCCTCGGTCAGCTTCGGCAGAATCTTGTGGAGGTCGCCGACCACGCCGAGGTCGGAGAACTCGAAGATCGGCGCGTTCTGGTCCTTGTTGATCGCCAGGATGTTCTCGGAGCTCTGCATCCCGACCTTGTGCTGGATCGCGCCGGAGATCCCGGCGGCCAGGTAGAGCTTCGGCGCGACCGTCTTGCCGGTCTGGCCGATCTGGGCCGCGTAGGGGTACCAGCCGGCGTCGACAACGGCACGGGTCGCGGCAACCGCCCCGCCCATCGCCTCAGCCAGTTCCTCGCACTCCTTGAAGCCCTCGGCGGCACCGAGGCCTCGGCCTCCCCCGACCAGGATGTCGGCGTCCTCGATGTTGACGTCGGCGCCACGCTGCTCGCCGCGCTGGACCATCGTCGCCTTGGTCGACCAGGGCGACAGCTCGACCTCGACGTCGATGACCTCGGCGGTCCCGCCGGACTCCTTGGTCTCGAACGCGTTGAGGCGGCCGATGATGATCCCGGGCTCGGAGACGTAGCCGACGTCGGCGATCTGCGAATCCTGGAGGATCGGCCGCTCGGCAACCAGCTTTCCGTCCTGGACCTTGACCTGCGTGACCTCCATGGTCACACCGGCGTTGAGGCGCGCGGTGAGGCCGGCGCCGATCTCGAAGCCGAGCAGTCCGCCGCCGAACAGGGCATAGCTGAACCCCTCGTCCTGCATGACCTTGGCCATCGCGTCGACGATCGGCTGCGCCAGTCCCTCGGGGACGGTCTTCGCGCGGAAGACCTTGGCGGCGCCGTAGTTGCCGAGCGACGCGCAGGCGTCGTCGGGAATGTCGCCGACGACCATCACGCCGGCCTCTCCGCCGATTTCAGCGGCGAGCTTGGCTGCCTCGGAGATCGCCCCGAGGCTGTTTTTGTTGAAGACGCCCTCGTCGTCGTGGAGGGCGTAAGTCAGGATGCCTGCCATCTAGATCAATTTCCTCTCGTCAAGCCAGGCGACGATCTTTTCGACCGTCTCGTTTGTGTCCTCGTCCTCGATGATCTCGCCGGCCTGCTTCTCGGGCGGCGGGTTGAGCGAGAGGACCGATGTCTTGGAGCCGCCCTCGCCGACCATGCCGCCGTCGATGCCGACGTCGCCGGTCGCCTTCGCGTCGAGCGGTTTCTTTTTCGCGCCCATGATCGCTTTGAGGCTGGGGTAGCGGGGCTCGTTGATCGCGTCGCCGACGCTGATTACGGCGGGCAACTCGATCTCGACGGTGTCGTAGCCGTACTCGGCCTGGCGCTCGCAGCGGAGCTTGCCGTCGTTGACGTCGATCTTGATCACCTGCGTCAGCGAGGGCATCTTCAGGTGGTCGGCGACCACGGCGCCGATCGTGTAGCACTCGCCGTCGTCCGACTGCTGGCCGAGCAGGACCAGGTCGGGGCTCTCGGACTCGAGCACCTTGGCCAGCGAGTAGCCGGTGGCGCAGACGTCGGAGCCGGAGAGCGCGTCATCGGAGAGATGCACGGAGCGATCTGCGCCGAGCGCAACCGCCTTGTGCAGCGCGCGGACCGCGGAGTCGGGGCCCATCGTCACCGCAATGACCTCCTCGACCGGGATCGCGCCACCCTCCTTGATCTGCATGGCAGCCTCGATGGCGTGTGTATCGAAGGGGTTGAGGTTCTTCTCGCCGCCTCTGTCCAGTCGCATCGTGTTCGGGTCGATGCGCTTCTGGACGGCGGCGTCCGGTACCTCCTTGACCAGGACGCAGATCTTCAAGATTTCGCTCCTCGGGAGTCGGGGTTCTCTGGTTGACTGACCAGTCAATCAGTCTATCTATCGGCACGGAAATATGCCGTTTGCCGGTGTGCGGTTCGTCACCCTATTGGGTGGGCTATTCAGCCGGCGTGGCGCTCTGCAGCGCCATCGCGGATGAACTCGACGATCTCATCCGTACCCGCTCCCGGCGTAAATACCGCGGCCACACCCAACTTCTTCAGCTCGGGAATGTCCTCGGCGGGAATCGTGCCGCCGACGGTGACCAGAACGTCGTCCACCCCCTGCTCGGCGAGCAGGGCGACGACTTTGGGGACCAGCGTCATGTGGGCGCCGGAGAGGATCGAGAGGCCGACGGCGTCGGCGTCCTCCTGGATCACCGTCTCGGCGATCTGCTCCGGGGTCTGGTGGAGGCCCGTGTAGATGACCTCCATACCCGCGTCACGCAGCGCGCGGGCGATGATCTTCGCCCCACGGTCGTGCCCGTCGAGGCCGGGCTTGGCGACGACGACACGAATCTTCCTTGCGGTTGCGGCCTCCATGAGCGCCGGGGAGCTTAGAAGACCGGGCTCTCCGTGTAGGTGCCGAACACTTCCTGCATCGCCGCGATCATCTCTCCCTCGGTCGCGCGCACCCGCGCGGCGGCGATGATCGGGTCCATCAGGTTGGCGTCGGTGGCAGCCAGGCGGGTGAGCTCGGCGAGGGCCGATTCGACCGCTGCCGACTCGCGCTCGCCGCGGGTCACCTGCAGGCGATCGAGCTGCTTTCGTTCCAGGGCCGGGTCGATGCGGAGGATCGGGGTCTCCGCCTCATCGCCCTCGGTGAAGTCGTTGACGCCGACGACGATCCGCTTGCGCTCTTCGACCTCGCGCTGGTAGGTGAAGGCGGCGTCGGCGATCTCACGCTGCGGGAAGTTGCGACGAATCGCCTCGACCATTCCGCCGAGCTCGTCGATGCGCGCGAAGTAGTCATAGGCGGCCGCCTCGATCTCGTCGGTGAGCTTCTCGACGAACCAGGAACCTCCGAGCGGGTCGGGGGTGTTGGGGGCTCCGGACTCGAAGGCGATCACCTGCTGGGTGCGCAGCGCGACCCGAACCGCCTCCTCGGTGGGCAGCGCCAGGGCCTCATCGAAAGAGTTGGTGTGCAGCGACTGGGTGCCGCCGAGGACTGCGGCCAGGGCCTCGAGCGAGGTACGCACGACGTTGTTGAGGGGCTGCTGCGCGGTCAGCGAGACGCCGGCGGTCTGGGCGTGGAAGCGCAGCCGCATCGACTCCTCCTTGGTCGCGCCGTAGGTCTCCTTCATCTCCCTCGCCCAGATCCGGCGCGCGGCGCGGTACTTGGCGATCTCCTCGAAGAAGTCGATGTGGGCGTTGAAGAAGAACGAAAGGCGGGGGGCGAAGTCGTCGACGTCGAGGCCCCGCTCGATCGCCCGCTCGACATAGGTGAACCCGTCCTTGAGGGTGAAGGCGAGCTCCTGGGCCGCGGTCGAACCGGCCTCGCGGATGTGGTACCCGGAGATCGAGACCGGATGCCAGCGGGGCATGTTCGCGGTGCACCACTCGATCATGTCGGTGACCAGGCGCATCGCCGGCTCGATCGGGAAGCACCACTCCTTCTGGGCGATGTACTCCTTGAGGATGTCGGTCTGGATCGTTCCGCCGAGCTTCTCGGGGGCGACCCCCTGGCTCTCGCCGACGAGGACATAGAAGGCGAGCAGGATCGACGCCGGGGCGTTGATCGTCATCGAGGTGGTCACCCCGCCGAGCGGGATCCCCTCGAAGAGCTTTTCCATGTCGTCGAGCGTGTCGACGGCGACCCCCTCGCGGCCGACCTCTCCGAGGCTTTTGGTGTGGTCGGAGTCGTAGCCCATGAGGGTGGGCATGTCGAAGGCGGTCGAGAGGCCGGTCTGGCCATGGCCGAGCAGGTAGTGGAAGCGCTCGTTGGTCTCCTCGACCGTGCCGAAGCCGGCGAACTGGCGCATCGTCCAGAGCCTGCCCCGGTACATCGACTCGTAGGGGCCGCGGGTGAAGGGGTACTCGCCGGGGTCCCCGATCGTCGTCGAGGGGTCCACCGGGTCCGGCTCGGGTCCGTACAGAGGGCCGATCGGGTGGCCCGACATCGTCGTGAAGTCGGCCTCGCGATCCTCCAGCTCAGGTCGCTGTTTTGGGTCTGCCGCCATCCAATGGAGTCTAGATGCGACCGGGGCCGACCCGGGTCAGGTGTGGCGGGCGGCGTAGCGCGAGCCGCCCCAGCCGACCGCGGCGGCGATCAGGGCCGCGGCGCCGATCGCCAGGCGCCGCCCGAGCCGCTCGAAGCGCATCGTCTGCCAGCCCTCGCGCTTCGCGATCGCGGCGAGCCCCGGGTCGGGATTGACGACTACCGGGTGACCGACCGCCTCGAGCATCGGCAGGTCCGAGATCGAGTCCGAGTAGGCGTAGGACTCGGCGAGGTCGATGCCGTGGTCGGCGGCGAAGACACGCATCGCCTCCACCTTTCCCGGGCCATAGACGAAGGGCCCGTCGAAGCGGCCGGTGAATGTCCCGTCCGGGTCGACCTCGTAGCGAGTGCCGATCCCGCCGTCCATGCCGAGGACGAGCGCCAGGGGCTCGACCACGCCGTTGCCGGCGGCGCTGACGATGAACGTCGCGCGGCCGGCGTCCTGATGGGCATGAACCTCGTCGAGCATCTGTGGGTAGATCCGCGGCAGGACCGAAGCCATCACCTCCGGGTTCATCCGTTCGAGGTCACGTGCGGCGAGCCCGGAGATCAGGTCGCGCGCCTGGCGCAGGACATCGGTGGTCCGCTCGTCGGTCGTCCCCCGCAGTCGGTAGCGCAGGTGCTCGAAGCCCCAGCCTGCGAGCTGGCGGCGACTGACGATCCCGTGCCGCATCGCCACCCGGGCAAACGGCATTCCGGACGACCCTGCCATCAGGGTCTTGTCCAGATCGAAAAAAGCCGCCGCTCGAGTCGCCATCGGGCCTGGTGCGGCCCCCGCCCTAGGAGCCGTCGACCTCGATCACGATCGCGTCGCCCTGCCCGCCGCCGGAGCAGATCGCCGCGACCCCGAGCCCACCGCCACGGCGGCCGAGCTCGTGCACCAGCGCGCCGACGATGCGCGAGCCGGAGGCGCCGATCGGGTGGCCGAGGGCGATCGCGCCGCCGTTGACGTTGACCTTCTCCTCGTCGACGCCGAGCATCCGCACGGAGTTCAGGGCGACCGAGGCGAAGGCCTCGTTGATCTCCCAGAGGTCGACGTCCCCGGCGCTCTTGCCGATCTTCTCCAGCGCCTGCTTGGCGGCGTTGGCCGGCGTCCTCGCCAGGTAGGGGAAGTCGTCGGCGACCGTGCCGTAGGAGAGGACGCGCGCCAGCGGGGTCTTGCCCGCGCTCTCGGCCCAGTCGGCGGAGGCGACGACGATCGCGCCGGCGCCGTCGTTGACTCCGGGGGCGTTGCCGGCTGTGTGGGTGGCGTCCTCGCCACCGATCGGCCGCAGGCCGGCGAGCGTCTCGAGCGTGGTGTCCGGGCGGATCGCCTCGTCTGCCTCGATCGTGCTCTCGCCCTTGCGGGACCTGACGGTGATGCCGACGATCTCGTCGGCGAGGCGGCCCGCGTCGGTCGCCTCGGCGGCGAGGCGGTGCGAGCGCTCGGCGAATTTGTCCATGTCGGCGCGGGTGATCTCCAGCTCGTTGGAGACCTCGCTCGCCTCGTTGATCATCTGCTTTTCGGTGAAGGGGTTGGTGAGGCCGTCGTGGGTCATCGCGTCGATCGCCTTGACGTCGCCCATGCGGAAGCCGAAGCGGGCGCCGGGAAGCAGGTACGGCGCCTGGCTCATCGACTCCATGCCGCCGGTAACCGCGACCTCGGTGTCGCCCGCGCGGATCGCCTGGTCGGCGAGCCCGATCGCCCGCATGCCCGAGGCGCAGACCTTGTTGATCGTCTCCGACGGAACCTCCTTGGGCACGCCGCCCTTGATCTGGGCCTGGCGAGAGGGAATCTGGCCCTGACCCGCCTGCAGGACCTGGCCGAAGACGACCTGGTCGACCTGCTCGGGATCGACGCCGGAGCGCTCGAGCGCCGCCTCGATCACGTGGCCGCCGAGGTCGGTGGCATCAAGAGAGGAGAGCGTGCCGCCCATCTTGCCGAAGGGGGTGCGCGCGGTTCCGAGGATGACAGTGCTGGGCATGGTGGGCCTTTCTTGCTGCTTTTGGGGTGTTATGCCGGATCTCGGCTCGGTATGGGCCGCCTGGCCCGCCCGGGACGATAGCGGGAGACCCGCCGAAGCTGCGTGAGCAAGCGCATAGACTCGTCGGCCTCATGAACGTCGAAGTCAGCCAGCTGGAACCCACCGCCGCCGGCGCCGAGCTGCTCGCGATCGGCCTCTACGAGGGAGCCGAGCTGCCGGCCTCGCTGGCCGGCGCCGGCGGAGCGGCGCAGGCGCAGGGCGACTTCAAGAAGCTCACCCAGATCTACCCCGAGGGACCGGCGCGCGGCATCGTCGTCGGCCTCGGCAAGCGCGACGAGATGACCGCCGAGAGGGCCAGAGTCGCGGCGGCCTTGATCGCGCACCAGGCTTCCTCGTTCGGCGCCGGCTCCGTCGCCTGGGTCTTGCCGGACTCCGACGACGACGGGGCAACCGCGGAGGGGATCGTCACCGGCACGCTGCTCGGCTCCTACCGCTTCGATCGCTTCATCGCCACCGACCCCGACGACCCTCCCCCGCCCCGGGTCGAGTCGCTGATTCTCCTCGGGCCCGAGGAGATCGCCGCCGCCGCCGAGTCGGCCCGGGTCTGCGCCGAGGCCCAGAACCGGGCCCGTGACCTGCAGAGTCTTCCCGCCAACTTCGCCACGCCGACCTTCCTCGCCGGGCGCGCCGAGGAGATCGCCGCCGCCCATCCGACCGTCGAGGCCGAGATCCTCGGTCGTGAGGAGATCGCCGCCCGCGGCATGGGCGGGCTGATCGCGGTCAGCCAGGGCAGCGCCGAGGAGCCGCGGCTGATCGTCCTTCGCTACGCCGGCGGAGACGGCGCGAAGCTCGGACTGGTCGGCAAGGGCGTCACCTTCGACACCGGCGGGATCTCGATCAAGCCGTCGGCCGGCATGCACGAGATGAAGATGGACATGTCGGGCGGGGCCGCCGTGCTCGAGGCGGTCGGCGCGATCGCCGAGCTGAAGCTTCCGGTCGATCTGATCGCGATCGTCCCCGCGACCGAGAACATGCCCTCGGGGACGGCGATCAAGCCGGGCGACGTCATCACCCAACACAACGGCACGACCGTCGAGGTCAACAACACCGACGCCGAGGGCCGCCTGATCCTCGCCGACGCACTCTCCTACGCGGTCGAGCTGGGAGCCGAGCGCCTGGTCGACATGGCGACCCTGACCGGCGCCGTCCTGATCGCCCTCGGCTCCACCTACGCCGGGGTCATCTCCAACGACGATGGGCTCGCCGCCGAGCTCGAGGCCGCCGGGAGCACGACCGGCGAGCTGGTCTGGAGGCTTCCCCTGCACCCCGAGTACAAGGCGATCATGAAAGGCACCGTCGCCGACCTCTCCAACCTCGGCTCCAAGCGCGAGGCCGGGACGATCACCGCCGCCTCCTTCCTCGAGGAGTTCGTCGGCGAGACCCCCTGGGCGCACGTCGACATCGCCGGCACCGCCTGGGACGTCGGCCGCGAGTACACCGGCAAGGACGCCAGCGGCTACGGCGTCCGACTCCTGGTCGAGCTCGCCCGTCGCAGCGCCGCCTGACCCGGGTTAGACCTCGAGGATCATGCAGGTGGTCGTCCCGTGGGCGAGCAGCTTGCCGGTCTCCGCGGCGGTCAGCGTCGCCTCCGCGGTCGCCTGGCGGCGCCCCCGATAGAGGACGTTGGCCTCGCAGAGGACATGCCCGGTGTCACGGGTGATCGGCCGCACGTACTTGGCCTCGAGGCCGAGCGAGGTGTAGCCGACCCCGGCCGGCAGGGTCGTGTGAACCGCGCAGCCGAGCGCCGAGTCGAGCAGGGTCGCCGCGTAGCCGCCGTGCACGACGCCGATCGGGTTGTAGTGCTCCTCGCCCGGCTCGCCCTCGAAGACCGCCCGGCCCTCCTCGATCTCGACCGGCCGAAACCGCATGAGGACCGCGATCGGCGGTGGCGGGACCTGGCCGGCGGCGACGGCGTTGATGTACTCGAAGCCGGTCATCGTCAGGCCGGCGGCCGCGGTCGGCACCGGGTCCTGCCAGACCAGGGTCCTGGTCCGGCTCGTCTCGGGGCTTCTCTCCGCGTGGGCTTCGGCGACCTCCGCCGCCGTCGCCTCCGGGCCCAGGTCCAGCTCGGTCGGCTCGACGCTCACCGGCGGCGGCCCCGGGCCTCGATGGCGCGGTCGACCCGGCTGGGCCGGCGGCTCGCCGGATAGAGCAGGTCGGCGGTGATCTCCGCCTGACTGATCGCGATCCTCGGTGCCATGTGGCGCTGTCGCCGTCTGTTGGTCATCAGCCTCATATCTACCGCCTCCAATGGCTCTCAGGGCTGGGTTGCGTCACGCAACTCATTGGTCGGAGGGACCTTACCCGAGTGAGTTGCTTGAAGCAACTGAATGTGCCAAGATCACATTCATGCTTCGCCACGACTATCCGGGTCAGTTCTGCTCGATCGCGAATGCGCTCGAGGTCGTCGGTGAGCGGTGGTCGCTTCTCATCGTCCGTGACGTGATGAACGGGCGGCGACGCTTCGACGAGCTCCAGAAGGGCCTGGGCATCGCCCGCAACGTCCTCTCCGCCCGGCTCCAGAGGCTGATCGAGGAGGACATCCTCGAGCGCCGCGCCTACCAGGAAAGCCCTCCCCGCTACGAATACTTCCTGACCGAGAAGGGGCTCGACCTCTGGCCGGCGCTGATCGCCCTGCTCGGCTGGGGCGACCGCCACTCCCCTCCCAGCCCCGACGGCCCGCCGATGCTGATCGTCCACAAGGAGTGCGGCGGTCCGGTCAATGACCGCGGCCTCTGCGAGGCATGCGGCGAGATCCTGAACGCACGGGACGCGCGCGCCCTGCCCGGCCCCGGCGTCGAGGCGTTAGCGTTGACTGACGCTCAGCCCAGCGACTAGGAGGAAGAGATGGCAACGGCAGCGGAGGTCCAGTCCCGCGACAAGGTCTTCATCGGCGGCGTGTGGGTCGAGCCGGAGGGCTCGGAGACACTCGACGTGATCAATTCGTCGACCGAGGAGGCGATGGGCTCCGTCCCGCTCTGCACGGCGGCCGACGCCGACCGCGCCGTGATCGCCGCCAACGAGGCTTTCGAGTCCTGGTCGCAGACCTCCCGTGAGGAGCGCGCCGGGTATCTCTCCGCGATCTCCGCCGGCCTCGCCGAGCGGAGCGAGGAGATCGCGGCGACGATCTCCCAGGAGCTCGGCATGCCGCTGACCCTGAGCAAGATGATCCAGGCCGGCCTGCCGATCGGCCAGTTCGGGGCGATGCCGGCGCTGATGGAGGAAATCGCCTGGGAGGAGGAGATCGGCAACTCGCGGGTGCTGCGCGAGCCGGTCGGTGTGCTCGGCGCGATCACGCCTTGGAACTACCCGCTCAACCAGATCGCCTGCAAGGTCGCGCCGGCCCTGGCCGCGGGCTGCACGGTGGTCCTCAAGCCGAGCGAGGTCGTCCCGATGAACGCCTTCATCCTCGCCGAGGTGATCGAGGCCGCCGGCCTCCCCGCCGGGGTCTTCAACCTGGTCACCGGGACCGGCCCGGTCGTCGGCGAGGCGATCGCCGCCCATCCCGGCATCGACATGATCTCTTTCACGGGGTCGACCCGCGCCGGGCGCCGAGTTTCCGAGCTGGCCTCGGCGACGGTCAAGCCGGTTGCGATGGAGCTGGGCGGCAAGTCGCCGAACGTGATCCTCGACGATGCCGATCTGAGCAGCGCGATCCCGGACGGGGTCGCCAAGTGCTTCCTCAACTCGGGCCAGACATGCAGCGCCCTGACCCGGATGCTCGTGCCACGAGACAAGCTCGCCGAAGCCGAGGAGATCGCCGCGCAGACGGCGGAGGCCTTCACCCCGGGCGACCCGTTCGACAGCTCGACCAGGCTCGGTCCGCTGGTCTCCGACGTCCAACGCGAGCGGGTCCGCGGATACATCGAGAAGGGCGAGCAGGAAGGGGCGAAGCTGATCACCGGGGGGGCCACTTCGCCGGAGGGCCTCGACCGGGGCTATTTCGTCCGCCCCACCGTCTTCTCCGACGTCACCCCCGAGATGACGATCGCCCAGGAGGAGATCTTCGGCCCGGTCCTCTCGATCCAGCCCTACGACGGCGAAGACGATGCCGTGCGAATCGCCAACGACAGTGCCTACGGTCTCGCCGGTGGGGTCTGGTCGGCAGACCAGGAGCGCGCGATCGGCGTCGCCCGCCGCATCCGCACCGGCCAGATCGAGATCAACGGCGGTGCCTTCAACCCGATCGCGCCCTTCGGCGGCTACAAGCAGTCGGGGCACGGCCGCGAGAACGGGCGCTACGCGATCGAGGAGCTGCTGCAGGTCAAGTCGTTGCAGCTGTAGGTGTGGTCGGCGCGCGGGTCCTGTCGTGGGGTGGGGGGTGTCCTCCTGGTGCTGCGCTCTGCTCCGGGCGCCGGGACGAAAGCGCCCGCCGGGATGTGGCCCTGCCCTCCGCAGACTTCGCACAGGCGGAGGACACCCCCCACCCCACGCCACCCGCGCGTCAACCCCCCGTCGGGACAGCAGCGGCGGACCTGAACGCAGTCAAGCCCGCATAGCGGGAAAAGTGCGTTCAGGTTCCGATCCGGCAGGTGGCGGACACCCCCGTTGAGGTCGCAGTTATTCCGGCATAGCGGGAGGAAGTGCGACCTGAACCTCGAGCCGCCAAAATGCTCCTCTAGGAGAACCGATTAGCGAGCATCACGATCTGATTCTCTGCGAGCGGCGCCCAGTCGCCGATAGCCACCGCCCCCGGACGCGAAGCGGAGGAGGCGGTGGTTTATGGCGAAGCGAGAGGGCACCCCCTGGCCGCCTTACGGGGCGGAATAGGCTGCCGCGATGAACTTCGACCTGAGCGACGAGCAGAAGCTGCTGCAGGAGACCGTTCGCGACTTTGCCCGCAACGAGGTGCGGCCGGTGGCGGAGGAGCTCGATCGGACCAAGGCGTTCCCCTACGAGATCGTCGCCAAGATGGGCGAGCTGGGGTTGATGGGCATCCCGTTTCCGGAGGAGTACGGGGGCGGCGGCGCCGACACCCTCTCCTACGTCCTCGCGGTCGAAGAGCTGGCCCGGATCGACTCGTCGGTCTGCATCACGATGGCCGCCCACACCTCGCTGGGGACGATGCCGATCTACCTCTGGGGGTCGGATGAGCAGAAGGCAGAGTGGCTGCCGAGGCTGTGCGCCGGCGAGCGGCTCGCCTCCTTCGGGCTGACCGAGCCAGAAGCCGGCTCGGACGCCGGCAACGTGAGGACGACGGCGACGCTCGATGACGGCGAATGGGTGATCGACGGCGCCAAGCAATTCATCACCAACTCGGGCACGGACATCTCGGGCTGCGTCGCGATCACGGCCGTCACCGGTTTTCTGGACGGCGGCCGCAAGGAGATCTCGAACCTGATCGTCCCGACCGGGACGCCCGGCTACGAGGTCGGCGAGCCGTACCGCAAGATGGGCTGGAACGCATCGGACACCCGGCCGCTCAACTTCGACGGCTGCAGGGTTCCGGAGGACAGCATGCTCGGCCGCCGCGGCGACGGCTTCAAGAACTTCCTTCACATCCTCGACGGCGGGCGAATCGGGGTCGCGGCGATGGGCGTCGGCCTCGCCCAGGGCGCGCTCGACGAGGCGATCTCATACGCCAAGGAGCGCCAGGCCTTCGGCCAGCCGATCTCCAAGTTCCAGTCGATTCAGGCGAAGATCGCCGACATCTCGGCGCAGATCGAGGCCGCCCGGCTGCTCACCTGGCGCGCCGCGCTCGAGAAGGACGCCGGCAAGACCTTCACCCTGACCGCCGCCCAGGCCAAGCTGATCACCGGCCGGCTCGCGGTGCGGGCGACCGAGGAGGCGGTGCAGATCCACGGCGGCTACGGCTACATCGAGGAGTACCCGGTCTGCCGCTTCTACCGCGACGCCAAGATCCTCACGATCGGCGAGGGCACCGACGAGGTCCAGCAGATGGTCATCGCCCGCCAGCTCGGCTGCTGAGCGCTAGCCGAACGTGAACGAGTAGCCCTCGACCCCGGCTTCGGGGACGAGGGTGAGGACGTGGCTTTCGACCCGGGGCAGATCGACCAGGTCATAGAGGCGCTGGGCGTCGATATTCACCGAGCCACCGTGGACGTCGGCACCGGCGAGCGCGGCCGGGATCGGCCGCCCGTCGAGCAGGACCTTCATGCGCTCGGCGTGCCCGCCGGTCGGCCCGAGCACCATGTAGACGCGGCGGGCGTCGAAGTGGAGGTCGAGCGAGGCGCCCGCTTCGGCGGTCGCCGACTCGAGCGTGATGCGCCAGCGCCCGTGGTAGGCGAATTCGTTGGCCGGCGGCTGGCCCGGGTCGCCGAACTCGTGGCTTCCAGGCGAGAGCATCGGGTTGGTGAAGCGTTCGGCACGCGCGGCCCCCAGGTAGGTCTCCGGCGTCTGCAGGCCGGCCGACGGTGCGATCGCGTGGACCGCGGGCTTCCTCTCTCCGCCGGTCGGCTTCCCGGCTTCGGCGAGCAGCTCGCGGATGACTTTTTCTTTCTCGCCGTATTCGCCCTCGCCGAAGTGGGCGAAGCGAACGTGGCCTTGCGAGTCGACGAAGTACTCGGCCGGCCAGTACTGGTTCCCCCACGCGTTCCAGGTCGCCAGGTCGTTGTCCTGGGCGACGGGATAGTCGATCCCATTTGCCTGGATCGCTTCTTCGACGTTGCCGGCGTCTTTCTCGAAGGGGAACTCAGGCGAGTGGACCCCGACGATCGTCAGCCCGTCCTTGCGGTAGCGCTTGTCCCAGGCCTCAAGGTAGGGCAGCGTGCGCAGGCAGTTGATGCAGCTGTAGGTCCAGAAGTCGACGAGCACCACACGGCCGCGGAGGCTGCGCAGCGTCAGCGGGCGATCGCCCGGTGTGTTGAACCAGCGCTGGTTGTCGACGAATTCGGGCGCCGGCCCGTAGTCGCTCAGGTCGCTGGCGGGCCCGACCGGCTCGTCATTGCCTTCCGCCGCCCTGCCCCCCACCCCGTGCGACGATTCGCCGCGCGCGTCTTCGAGCGCGGTCTTCGCGGCAGCCGTGCCCTCGAGCGATTCGGTCGGGTCGACCAGGAAGCCCGGCAGGTCGGCGGCGATCTTGCTCTGGAACTTGATGTCGTAGTTCCCGAGCATCGCCAGGGCGACGAGAACCATGACCGCCCCCATGGCGATCTGGAAGCCGTTCCCCCGTTTGGCCAGGGGCGAGACGACCTTCCGCCCGCCGAGCATCAGGAAGTAGAGGACGACCGCAGAGCCGATCCCGTAGCTGAGCGCGACAGCGAGGCGTCCCGCGGTGAAGGTCTGCGAGGCGGAGACGGTGATCACGCCGGCGAGGATCGGGCCCGCGCAGGGCGCATAGACGATGCCGAGGCTGGCGCCGACCGCGGTCCCCGACCAGAAGCCGTCGCCACCTTTGGCGACTCCCGCCCTACCGGCGAAGCGGCTCAGCCAGGCCTCGACCCGATCGGCGAGCGGCGGGATCATCAGGATCACGCCGAAGGCGATCAGGACGACGATCGCGAAGGTGCGGAGCAGGCCGTTGGGGAGACCGAGGGCGGAGATCACGTAGACCAGCGCGACCGTCGCGAAGGTGAAGGAGACCGCAAGGCCGATGACGATCCCGAGGGGTCGGCGCCGTCCCCCTGTCGCGCCCGCGGAAAGGGCGATGGGCAGGACCGGCAAAACGCACGGGGAAACGGCCGTCGCCGCCCCGGCGATGAAGCCGAAGAGAATCAGAAGGACCATGGAGAGAACCTTCCCACGCGTCTATTACGGACGCCTGAGTCGCCCGGTTCAGTTTTTACTCAGCTCGGCCTGGAGGTGATCGCGCCGGCGTCCCTGCCGACGACCTCCGCCGCCCTGCCGATGCCCTCGCCGATCCCGTAGTGCGCGCAGATCGCCAGCTCGTGCTCGCGGAGCAGCGGCCGGGTCGGGTCGATCGTCGGCGCCGAGCCGAGCGAGTCCTTGCCGTGGGCGACCCAGACCCGCCCCGCTCCCGCGGCGCAATCGGCGAAGGGGATGGCGACCGGCTTCACCCGCCGCCTGCCGAGGCCGGCGATCAGCCAGGCCGGTTCGCCGCTGTCGGAGTCGAGGTAGACGCCGCGGACGCTGCCGACCCGGGAGCCATCGCGCTCGTCGACATCGAAGCCGAGCCAGGAGGACGCCTCAGTCATCGGCGCCGGCCTGCCTCTCCAGGAGTTCGCTCGCCGCGGTCGCCGGGTCCAGCTCGCGCCGCACGACGCGATCGAGGAGCTCCTGGGTCTCGGGATCGGCCGCGGCGGTCGATTCGAGCCGCCGCCGCATCCGCGAGGTGGCGATGCCGAGGACCTCGCTGCGAAGGTTTCGGGCGCGGCGCTCGTCGAGCGTCCCGGCCCCTTCGATGTGGGCGCGGTGGGCGTCGATTTGCGCGGCGAGCTCCTCGACCCCCTCGCCGCGGGCGGCCTCGGTCCGCAGGATCGGCACCTTCCAGCCTTCCGGATCGTGGGAGAGAGCCAGGACGCCGCGGACCTCGCGGACCATCGTGTCGGTCATCGGGTGATCGGCCTTGTTGACGACGATGATGTCGGGGATCTCCATCACGCCTGCCTTCAGGGCCTGGATCGAGTCCCCGGAGCCGGGCATCAGCGCCAGGACGATCGTGTCGGCGTGGTCGACGATGTCGATCTCGGCCTGGCCGACGCCGACGGTCTCGATCAGGACGTCGTCCTTTCCGGCCGCATCCATTGCCAGGGCGACCTGGAGCGCCGCCTCGGAGAGGCCGCCGAGGGCGCCGCGCGAGGCCATCGAGCGGATGAAGACGCCGGAGTCGAGGAAATGGTCCGAGAGCCGGATGCGATCGCCGAGCAGGGCGCCTTGCGTAAATGGGCTCGAGGGGTCGATCGAGAGCACCGCGACCTGGCGGTCCGCCTTTCGCAACTCCGCGGTCAGCGCTCCGATCAGGGTGCTCTTGCCGACCCCGGGCGGGCCGGTGAATCCGATGATCCTGGCGTCGCCCGTGCGGGGGTAGACCTCACGCACCAACTCCCAGCCGGCCGGGTCGTCGGACTCGATCAGCGTGATCGCCCGTGCGAGCGCCCGTTTGTCGCCGGCGATCAGGCGCTCGGCGAGCGGAGCGGTTTTCGCTGCGTCGGCCATTCCCGCGCCAGTCTAGAGTCCCGGCCGCCGTGATCCGAACCGTCCGCTTCTGCGCCCGCAACGGCATGCTCAACGTTCGCTACGGGCGCCTGCTCGTCCGCTACCTGGCGCGCCGCCTCCTGACCGGCGCCGGGCATCGCTGGCGCACCAACGGCCCGGTCTTCTTCGGCAGGGGACTGGAACTGCAGATCGGACGCACGGGAAGCATCGACTTCGGCCGCTTCGTCTGGATCGGCGACGCCAGCAAGATCCGCTGCCACGAGGGGCGCGTCGAGATCGGGCCGAAGACCGTGATCGGTCAGGAGTGCACGATCTCCGCCTACCAGCGGGTGAGGATCGGCGAGCAGTGCGTGATCGCCGACCGCGCGATGTTCATCGACTTCGACCACGGCGTCGTCGAGGTCGATCGTCCGATCCGGGTCCAGGGCATCTACAAGCGCGACGTCGTGGTCGGCTCCAACGTCTGGATCGGCTACGGCGCCTGCATCCTGCGCGGCGTCCGGGTCGGCGACAACTCGATCGTCGGAACCAACTCGGTGGTCACCCGTGACGTGCCGGCGAACTCCGTGGTCGCCGGAATCCCGGCCCGGGTGATCAGGATGCGCGAGACGCCGACCGAGCTGGCCTGGCCCGACCCGGTCGAGCCCGACCCGGGTGCCCCCTCGACCCTCCCGATCCCCCCGCCGAAAGCTCCTGACCAAGATTGAGCACCCCATAGGGGTCGGAAGTTGGTCAGTTTCTCCGTCGTAAAGCTGACGCTCGACGGCTAAGGGGCGTCGATGACGCCGGCCAGGTCGGTGTAGACGGCCGCAGTCTGCTCGGCGACGTCGTCCCAGTCGAAGCGGCGCAGGTGCTCGTAGGCTTCGGTGACCAGCCTCCGGCCGAGCGCGTCGTCGCAGAGGACCCGCACGGCGACATCGGCGAGGGCGTCGGGGTCGTGGGCCCGGAAGCGCAGGCCCGCCTCCTCGTGGGGCACCACCTCGCGCAGGCCGCCGGTGTCGGCGACGATGCAGGGGCAGCCGGAGGCCATCGCCTCGAGCGCGACGAGGCCGAACGGCTCGTAGATCGAGGGAACCACGGTGAGGTCGGCGATCTTGTAGAGCGAGTGCAGGACGTCGTCGCCGATCCAGCCGACGAAGGTGCCGTGCTCCATCAGGCCCAGCTCCTCGGCCTGCTTGCGCAGCTCGGCCTCGTGGGTACCTGAGCCGGCGACGAGGAAGCGGGTGCCCGGCGCCTCCTCGATCATGCGGGGCATCGCCTCCAGTGCGAGCTGAAAGCCCTTCTCGTAGACGAGGCGGCCGATCAGCAGGACCAGCTTCTCGTCGGGCTCGGCGAACTCCGCCCGCAGGCGGGTCAGCTCGGCGGGGTCCTGAGGCTGCAGGTCGTCGGGGTCGATCCCGTTCGGGATCACCGATACCCGCGCCTCGTCGACGCCGAAGATGTCGATGATCTGCTCGCGCATGTAATGGGAACAGGCGATCACGCGGTCGGATTTGTTCGTGATCCAGCGCTCGACCCCATGGATGTAGGTCTGCGGGTGCTTGTCGACCCAGCCCTGATGGCGGCCGTGCTCGGTCGCGTGGATCGTCGTCACCAGCGGCGCGCCGAAACGCTTGGCGAGGTGGTCACAGGCGTTGGCCACGAGCCAGTCATGGCCGTGGACGACATCGAAGTCGTAGCGGTCGCCGAGCTCGACGCCGGCGGCCAGCATGTCGGAGTTCATCCGCTCGACCCAGGCGACGAACTCGCCGAGGTCGGTCGGTCGCTTCGGCTCGCGGATGCGATGGATGGCGACGCCGCCGCTGCGCTCTTCGGCGGGCGACTCCTCGCCGCCCCTGGTCAGCACGTGGACCTCGACGTCCTGGGCGATCAGCCCCTCGGAGAGCTTGCGGACGTGGCGGGCGAGGCCGCCCTCGATCAGCGGCGGGTACTCCCAGGAGAGGATCAGGACGCGCGTCATCAATCTCTTTCAGGGCTCCAGCAGGGGAGCGAGACTCAGATCCGGGGCAAGCGAGCGCATTCGCGATTCGATGCTACTGGCGCCGGAGTCTATGGCCTCGAGCGCGGCTTCAGCGTGGTCCGTGGCCCGCTGGAACCCGTAGTCGCCCGCCTGGCCGCGCTCGTCGAGGAAAGCCCAGTCGCTCGACTGGACCGCGAGCAGCTCACGCGCGGCCCTCAGGGCAGGATCCCCGCGCAGGCCGGCGTCGAGGGCGCGGGACACCCGCAGCTCGAGGCGGCGCGCGGCCCAGGCCATGTCGGCGACCGCGGGCGAGTCCCATGTGCGGAAGTCCTTTCCCTCGCCCCAGCTCGACGCCGCGAGCGGTCGGGAGACAGGCTCGTGCTCGGCCAGCGCCTCCGGCACGGTCAACAGCCGCACGCCCGCCGCGGCGGCGCCGTCGAGGACCGCCTCGAGCCAGAGCACGCCCTCCGACCACCAGTGCCCGAGCAGCTCGGTGTCGATCGCGAAGACCAGCAGGCCCCGCCGATCGTGAGCAGCCGAGTGGGCGCGCAGCCGTTCGGCGGTCGAGGCGAGGAACTCCCCCGCCTGCCGCCGGGCCGCCGCCGCGGCCGCGTCCGGGTCATAGGCGCCGCCGCCGACCTTCCAGATCCGCATCCCGCGCAGCGATTTGCCGGCGAACTGGGCATGGGCGGGGTCCGACGGATACCCATCAAGCGACCAGAGCCAGCTGATCGCCTCCCAGTCGATCGGCAGCGCGGTCGGGCCCGCCTCGGTGGCGACCGGAGTCAGGGCGTCGAGTGAGCCCGGGGCGCCGCTCTGGTCGGTGCAGAACCAGCGCACGCCGTGCTCGTCGAGGCGCCACTCGAGGCCGGGGACGTAGGCGCACTCGGGCAGCCAGAAGCCTCCGTCCCAGCCGAAGCGCCGCCGGTGGGAGCGAATGCCGGCGTCGAGCTGGAGCCGCAGGCCGCCGCGGCTGGCGAGCAGCGGCAGCACCGCATGGGTGGCGGCGGAGGCGGCGAGCGCGACCCTGCCGCCGGCCGCTTCCTGGAACGAGCGCAGGGGATCCCCGCCGGCCCGGTCGAGGAGCTCGAGGGCGCGGCGGTAGCGGGCGAGCTCGGCTTCGCACGCGGCCCGGCACTCGGGCGGCACCTCGCCTGCGTCGGCCTCGGCCGCAGCGATCCGCCACTCGACCAGGAAGTCGCGCAGCCGTCGGTGGACGCCGGGGTCCTCGAGCTGGTCGGCGAGGACCGGCGTCACCGTCATCGTCAGGTCGCGGGCGACGTTCAGCAGGGGCAGGTAGGAGCGGATCACCGCGTCGAAGAGCCACTCCTCACCGAACGGGTAGGTGCCGAACCCCTCGACATAGGGCATGTGCGAGTGCAGGACCAGGGCCAGGTCGCCGACGCTGTCGCCTCGGCTCGCGCGCCCGCTCTCGGTCATCGCCGATGGCAGACGGCGACGAAGTCCAGCGCTCCCTGCAGCCCCTCGGTTCCGAGGCGGAAGTCGGAGGCCGAGATCGCCGGAGTGAAGCGGTCGTAGAACGGCTTGGTCAGGCCGAGCCGCTTGTGGACCGGGTCCCAGCCGACCTTGATCGCCAGCTCGTGGATTCGAAGCTTGCGGGCATGGAAAAGCCCGAACAGCTGAACCTGCTCGAAATGCGCCTCACAGAGCTCGCGGAACTCGGCCTCGCGGTACTCCTTGACGTGCCAGGGGTTGTCCGACTTCTCCGCCCCCGGAGGCGCGAGCGTCAGCAGGTTCGGCGTCGACACGAACGCCGTGCCCCCCTCCCCCGTCATCGACTTGAAGTGCTCGAGGATCGCTCCCGGGTCCTGGACGTGCTCGATCGTCTGTAGGAAGACGACCGCGTCGCAGGGCTCGGCGAAGCTCTCGACCAGGTCCCGCTCGAAACGCAGATTGGGCCGCACGTAGCGCAGGCGGGCGTGGTCGTGCGCCTCCGGGTTGGCGTCGACGCCGACGACGCTCGCCGCCGTCCCGGCGAGCACGTTCGAGCCGTAGCCCTCGCCACAGGCCATGTCGACCACCCGCATCCCGCCCACCCGGGCGGCGATCCATTCGTAGACGACCAGGTGGCGGCGATACCAGTAGTTCTCCTCCGGCACATCGGGCAACGTCCGCTCACCGGTCAGCGGCAGCGGCGGGACGCCCTCGGGCTGGTTTTCCTGCAGGTACTCGGCCTTCATCGCCCCGCCACCGTATTGAGGTCGCAGTTGTGCCCGCATACCGGGATCAAGTGCGACCTCAACGGAGGTTCATCTAGAGTGCCGCGCGCGATGCCCGCCTCACCGACAGCCACGCCCGAGCACATCAAGGACGTCAACACGCGCTACCACGACGCCGCCGCCGACGACTACGACGCCAAGTGGGGCATCGACTTCGGCGACACGGGGCAGGAGCAGGTACGGCTCAAGCTGGCCAAGGCGCTCGACCGGCCGGTCGACGGGATGCGCTTCCCCGACGGCCTCGAGATCGGCTCCGGAACCGGCTACTTCTCGCTCAACCTGCTGCAACTCGGCGTGATCGAGCGGCTCACCGCCACCGACATCTCGCCCGGAATGCTCGCCCGGCTGCTGACGACCGCCGACGGCCTCGGCCTCGAGGCGACGACCGTCCCGACCGAGGCCGAGAACCTCCCCTTCGACGACGAGAGCTTCGACATCGTCTTCGGCCACGCCGTCCTCCACCACATCCCCGACCTGGAGAAGGCCTTTGCCGAATTCCGCCGCGTGCTGCGACCTGGCGGGGTGATCGCCTTCGCCGGCGAGCCCTCCCGCTACGGAGACCGGCTCGCCGCCATGCCGAAGCGGGCCGGGATGGTCCTCGCGCCCGCCTGGCGAACGTTGATCCGGGCCCGTCATCGGGCGGTGCCGGAAGCCGAGCAATCGCACGGCCACGCGCTCGAGGGCGAGGTCGACGTCCATGCCTTCTCCCCCGCCGACCTCCGCCGCCTGCTCGGCGCGAGCGGCTTCGAGCAGCGCCACGTCGGCGGCGAGGAGTTGCTCGCCAACGCCTGGGGCTGGGGGCTGCGCACGGTCGAGTCGACCGCAGAGCCCGAATCGGTCTCCTGGAAGTGGCGGAACTTCGCCTTCCGCAGCTACATCGCGCTGCAGAAGGTCGACACCGGACTGCTCGAGCCGCGCCTGCCGGCGGAGCTCTTCTACAACCTGCTGATCTCCGGGCGCAAGCCCGCCTAGCCCAGGTCGGCGAAGGCCGGCCCGGTACCTAGGCCGCGCGGCGGGCGCGGAAGAGTTTCACCCGGTTGTCGATGCCCTTCAGGCGGCGCTCGCCGGCGAAGGAGTAGGTGAAGGCGCCGTCGACCGTGTCTTTGGTCGCCTCGTCGACCAGCACGCTTTCGGGCCGGGCGACACCGGTGATCCGGCTCGCCAGGTTGACGGCGCGACCGTAATAGTCGCCCGCCTGAGCGACCGTCGGCCCGAACGCCAGCCCAGCGCGCAGGACCGGGAAGTCCGCCCCTTCTCCTTCGGCGGCTTCGATCAATCGGGTCGCCGCCTCCAGGGTCGCCCGCGGGTCGCTGGAGACGAGCATCGCGGCGTCGCCGATCATCTTCACCAGCCGCACCGGCGGCTCGACCACTTCCGTCGCCATCTCCTCGAAGCGACCCGCCACCGAGCCAAGCTCCTCAGGCGCGATCTCCTCGCCGAGGCGGGTGAACTCGACCAGGTCGGCGAAGCAGACCGAGGTTTCCGAAGTGTTCTGGACCTCGCCGAGGGCGAGGTCGTCGGCGCCGATCACGTCGCGGCGAATCTGCTCGAGCAGGTGGGACTGCAGCGCATACATCAGGGTCGGCCCGATCAGCGGCAGCATGTACTCGGCGGCGACGGCGAAACGGCGGGCCAGGTCGCGCTCGGTGTCCCCGGGCTGCATCAGCGTCCGCACCATGATCTCGCGGTTCGCTTCGGCGATCCGCGCCATCCCCATGCCGATCGTGCGGGCCACCTGGAGCATCCCGTCCTCGGGAAGGCCGCCGTCGAGGAACGCCTTGACCCGCCGCGCCGCCTCGACGTCGGCCTCGGTCAGCGTCTCCTGATCGGGGTCCGTGTATGGGATGCCGAGCGCGGCGCTGAACCGCTGGACCAGGTCGATGTCATTGCCGGACATCTCGGCGACTTCGCGCGGCGTGTAGCGCGGGCCCGGGCCGGCGAGGGCGCGCTCGACCGGGAGCAGCGTCAGGCGACCTGCGGCGACCGCGTCGCGCAATTCCTCGAGCGAGGCCCCTTCGCCCCAGAGGTCTTCGAGCAGCACGAGCCGCGCCTCGCGCGCCTCGCCCTCGAGCCCGTCGAGCAGCCCCTCGGTCTCGAAGTCCATCAGGCCACGGCCACGGCGCCGCCACGGCGCGGGTCTCCCCCGCCGCTGAGCTCGCCGCTGACTGGATCGCGGGCTACGGCCTGCACGCCGCCGAAGAATAGGTTGATCTCCGGGCGGCGGGCGACGGGCATTCCGCCGGCCTCGAGCCGGGCGAGGGCCGCCTCGTCGATTCCGGGCTCCGCCTGGACGATGCCGTGCTCGAAGTGGAGCCTCGGGGCGCGCACCGCCTCCTCGGCGCCCATCCCCTGCTCGACCGCCCTGACGATCGTCTGCAGGATCGCCGAGCGAATCCGATTGGATCCGGCGCTGCCAAGGCCGAGCACGATCTCGCCGTCGCGGAGGACCACCGTCGGAGCCATCATCGACGGGACCCGGCGACCCGGTGCAATCCGGTGGAAGCCGAGCGGGTTGAGGTCCTCCTCGCCGAGCATGTTGTTGAGGATCACGCCCGTGCCGGGCACGAGGACACCGGATCCCGAGCCGTTCGAGCAGGTGACGCTGGCGCACATCCCCGCCTCGTCGAGGACGGCGATGTGGGTGGTCGAGCCGAGCAGGTCGGCGGCGGCCAGATCGAGCCCGGCGGGGTCGAGCATGCTCACCTCGAGCCCCTCGCCGTAGAGCGCCTCGGCGAACTCCTCGCCGCGGACGCTGTCGGCGGCGCCCATCGCCGCGACCAGGCGCTCGGTGTCGCTCGACTCCCCCAGCCGCTCGAGCAGCCCCAGGCAGAAGGAGATCAGGATGCCCCCGGAGGAGGGAGGCGGATTGGTGAGGACCTCGGTCCCCCTGAAGCCGGTCCGGATCGGCGGCCTCTCGACCGCCTCGTATGCGGCTAGGTCGGTCGGCCCGAGGATGCCGCCGTGCTCGCCGACGAAGCCGCTCAGGGCCGAGGCGACATCGCCGCGGTAGAAGGGCTCGGCGCCTTCCGCGCCGAAGCGCTCGAGCGCGTCTGCGAGGTCCGGGAAGCGGATCAGGTCACCCTCCCGCAGGGGCCTGCCGCCCGGAGCGTAGAGCTCACGCGTTCGCTCTTCCCGGGCGTGGATCGGCGTGAGGATGTCGAGGATGTAGGCCTGCTGCGCATTCACCAGGGCGCCCTCGCGGGCGAGCGCCACCGCCGGCCCGACAAGGTCGGCGAGCGAAGCCGCCGAGCCGAATCGCTCCAGCGCCCGCTCGAGGCCGGCCGCGGTCCCCGGCACCCCGCAGGACGCGGGGCCGACGTAGAACGTCTGCACCGTCTCCTCGTCGAAGTGGACCGGGACCGGGACCAGCTCGGCGCCCCGCTCCACCCCGTCCATCCCCGGAGCGGCGACGAAGAAGTCGATCAGCGAGGTCTCCCCGGAGGGCTCGTGGACGATGATGAAGCCGCCGGCGCCGAAGCCGGTCAGCGGGCTCTCCGCGGCAAAGGAGGCGACCACGGCGGCGATCGCCGCGTCGACGGCGTTGCCGCCCTCGCGCAGGATGGAGGCCCCGGCCTCGGCCGACTGAGGGTGGCCGGCAGCGACGACGCCCTTCATGGGCCGCAGGGTAGAGCTAGCCGGGGAGGAACTCGGGAACGTCGATGCCGAGCTCTCCGGAGCGCCCTTTGCGAGCGCCGCGGGGGGGCGGCAGGGCCGAGTCTTTGGTGCGTGTGATCATCGGCTCCGCGGCCTGCCGCCGTGGTGCCGGCCTGCCGTCGAACCGGGTCGCGACGACGGTCACCCAGACCTGGTCGTTGAGCGCCTCGTCGACGTTGGCGCCGAAGATGATGTTGGCCTCGGGATGGGCGGCTTCGCCGACCAGCTTGGCGGCCTCGCTGACCTCGACCAGCGAGAGGTCCTCGCCCCCGGTGATCGAGAGCAGGATCGAGCGGGCGCCCTCCATCGAGGTCTCGAGCAGCGGTGAGGAGATTGCTTTTTCGGCGGCGAGCATCGCCCGGCCCTCGCCGGTGCCCATGCCGATTCCGAGCAGCGCCCGGCCGGCGTCGGCCATGATCGAGCGGACGTCGGCGAAGTCGAGGTTGATCACGGCCGGCAGCGTCACCAGGTCGGAGATTCCCTGCACGCCCTGGCGCAGGACATCGTCGGCGACCTGGAAGGCTTCGACCATCGACGTCTGCTGATCGAGAACCTCGAGCAGGCGGTCGTTGGGGACGACGATCAGGGTGTCGACCTCGGCGGCAAGCGCGTCGATGCCCTTGCTCGCCTGGTCTCCGCGGCGGCTGCCCTCGAAGCTGAACGGCTTGGTCACGATGCCGACGGTCAGGGCGCCGACCTCGCGGGCCAGTCGGGCGACGACCGGAGCTGCTCCGGAGCCGGTTCCGCCGCCGGCGCCGGCGGCGATGAAGACCATGTCGGAGCCCTTGAGCAGGCGCTTGATTTTGTCCTGCTCCTCGAACGCCGATGAGTAGCCGACCTCGGGGTCGGCACCGGCGCCAAGGCCGCGCGTCTGCTCGTCGCCGATGTGGACGGTGACGTCGGCGACACAGACCTGGAGCGACTGAAGATCGGTGTTGACCGCCATGAACTCGATCCCCGGGATGCGGGCCTCGACCATGCGGTTGACGGCGTTGACGCCGGCGCCGCCGACGCCGACGACGCGGATCACGGGTTTGTGCGGCTGGCCGCTGCCGGGCGGCTCGTAGGCGGGCTCGTCGCGGCCGTAGCGCGGCGCTTCGACGATCGGCTCGAGCTCGCGGCGCTGCTGCTGAGGCTGCTCGGAGAAGACTCGTTTGAGCCGCTCGGGCGCCGGCTCGGTCGACTCCGGCGGGGAAGGTGGCTGCTCGGCCTCCTCGGCCTGCGCTTCGACCGGGTCCTTGCGCCCGTACCGGGGCTGCTCAGGGGCGGGCGGCTGCTCCTCGCTCGCGGGACCCTCCATCTCGGGGGGGTCGGCGGGTGCGTCCTCGGACGTCGAACGGAACAGGTCCGACAGGGGACCCTCGCGCATGCTCGCCCTCTTACGCCGACTCATTCTCCAGGACCTCCTTCGCCAGGTCACGGTAATAGCTTGCGGCGTTGCTCTGCGGATCGTACTTGAGCACGCTCGCACCCTTCACCGGGGCCTCCGCGAATTTGATCGCCTTGCGAATCCGGGTTTTGAAGACCAGGTCGCCGAAGTTCTCTTCGAGGATCTCCACCGCCTCCTTGGCGTGGACCGTCCGCGCATCGAGCATGGTCGGCAGGATGCCCTCGATTCGGACGTCGGGATTGAGGTTCTCCTGGATCATCTTCAGGGTGTTCTGGAGCTGGACCAGCCCGCGCATCGACAAATACTCGCACTGGACAGGGACGATCACCTTGGTCGCCACCGTAAGTGCGTTGATGGTCAGCAGTCCGAGGCTCGGCGGAGTGTCGATGCAGATGTAGTCGTAGTCGCCCTCGACCTCTTTGAGGGCCTTCTGCAGCGAGCGCTCGCGGCCGATCTTGGTGCTCATCGCGATCTCGGCCCCGGCCAGGTCGATCGATGCGACCGCGATGTCGATCTCCCGGTGCTGGATGATCTCGCTGATCGGCATGTCATGGACGAGCACGTCGTAGAGGCTTTTCTCGACCTTGTCCGGATCGATCCCCTGGCTCATGGTCAGGTTGCCCTGCGGGTCGAGGTCGATGCAGAGAACGCGGTAGCCGCTCTCGGCGAAGGCGACCGCGAGGTTCAGGGTCGTGGTCGTCTTGGCGACGCCGCCCTTCTGGTTGGCGAAGGCGATGATGTCGGCGTGCTTGACCGGCACCGGGTCCTTGGCCGCTTCCTCCTCGAAGTTTTCATGCCGAGAGGGCGCAATCAGGTCCCGCGCGTTGAATCGCTCCGACGGCTCATCCTCGACAGCAACGCCCGCGTCACGATCACGCACCTCAGCTTCGGCTGCAGAGGAGACCGGACCCGAGTCAGTCCGAGCGGCCTCTGTCGCGGGTGGCGTCGAGGAGGGGACGTCGCCCGCAGCTTGCGAGGACGGCGTGCTCTCCTCGGCGACAGGACCCGCTGCCGGGGGCCCATCGTCCCTAGGCTCTGGTACCGCCTCCTCCATCAACTCGAGCTCCTCGGAGATCGGGTGCGTCTCTTCGACGGGGGGCGGCGCGTGCTTGGTCTTTCGGCTGAGGAATCCCATTGCGCCGGTATTCGCATACGTGGTTGCTTTTCCTGCCGCGGCCCGAAATTGCTAGGAATCACCCGATCCCAGATCTTCTCGACAAGCGCGTGGTCTTCGTCACCGGCAAGGGCGGCGTCGGCAAGACCACGGTCGCCGTCGCCCTCGGACTGCGTGCGGCGGGCGAAGGAAAGCGGGCGATCGTCTGCGAGGTCGCCTCGCAGGAGAACACTTCGCGGATCTTCGACCACACCGAGGTCGGCTTCCATGAGATCGAGATGGAGGAGAACCTCTGGTCGATCTCGATCGACCCGGACGAGTCGATGCGCGAGTACGTCCTGCTTCAGCTCAAGGTCAGGGCGATGCGGGACATGCTCTTCCGCAGCAAGATCTTCAACTACCTCGCCGCCGCCACCCCGGGGCTCAAGGAGCTGGTCACGATCGGCAAGATCTGGGAGCTGGCTCAGCTCGACCGCAAGGTGAAGTCGGGGCGCAAATACGACATCGTCATCGTGGACGCGCCGGCGACCGGCCACGGGATCGGATTCCTACAGACCCCGCGCACCTTCGCCGCGATCGCCCGGATGGGCCCGATCCACTCGCAGGCAAAGCAGCTCGACGCGTTCATCAAAAACCACAAGCAGACCGGCACCGCGATCGTCTCGCTGCCCGAGGAGATGCCGGTCAACGAGTCGGCGGCGCTGGAGCACGACCTGCGCACCGAGGTCGGCGTGGCCGTCGACCGCGTCTACATGAACGGCCTCTACCCGGAGCGCTTCTCCAAGGAGGAGGCGGAGAAGCTGACCGGGCTCGCGGAGGGCGAGGCGGGCGCCGTGCGGGCCGCCGCGCGGGCCGCGATCTCCGAGCACGGGCGGGCCCGCTCCCAGCGCGCCCAGCTCGCCCGCCTGCGCCGGCGGGTCGAGGCCCCCGTCAAAACCCTCCCCTTCTTGTTCGAGCCCGAGATCGGGGTCGAGGGCGCCCGCCGCCTCTCGCAGAAGCTCGGCTGATGCAATCCGTGGGCGAGATCCTCGAGGGCAAGGGCGTCTGCATCTGCGCCGGGTCGGGCGGCGTCGGCAAGACCACCACCTCGGCGGCGATCGCGGCCGGAATGGCGGCACGCGGCCTCCGGGTCTGCGTGCTGACGATCGACCCGGCCAAGCGGCTCGCCGACTCGCTCGGCCTCGCCGAGCTCGGCAACGAGGCAAGGCAGGTCGACCCGAAGCTCTTTGAGGAGCAGGGGGTCGAGATGAAGGGTGAGCTCTGGGCGATGATGCTCGACGCCAAGGCGACCTTCGACGAGCTCGTCGCCCGCCACGCGGAGGACGAGGAGGCCCGCGACCGGGTTCTCGAAAACCGCATCTACCAGCAGATCTCCAGCGCCCTGGCCGGGTCGCAGGAGTACATGGCGATGGAGAAGCTCTTCGAGCTGCACTCCGAAGGGCGCTACGACTTGCTCGTCCTCGATACGCCGCCGACCCGCAACGCGCTCGACTTCCTCGACGCGCCGAAACGACTGACCCAGTTCATCGAGGGCAAATCCCTGCGCATGTTCATGAAGCCGACCGGCTTCGCCGCCAAGGTCGCCGGCCGCGGCGCCTCGGTGGCGCTGAGCGTGATGAGGCGGATCGTCGGCTTCGACCTGCTCGCCGACCTCGCCGAGTTCTTCAACGCCTTCAGCGGCATGGTCGACGGCTTCCAGGCCCGTGCCAAACGGGTCAACAGCCTGCTCGCCGATCGCGACACATGCTTCCTCGTCGTCTGCGGCCCGCAGGGCGAGCCGATCGACGAGGCGGTCTACTTCCACCGCAAACTGGTCGAGGCGAAGCTCCCCTTCGGGGGCGTGATCGTCAACAAGGTGCACTACTCGGCCGAGGACCTGGGGACCTCGGACGACGACCTCAAGGCCGGGCTCGAGTCAAGGTTGGGCGACACGGCCCTCGCCGGCCGGGTCGGCGACAACTTCGCCGATTACCAAGCGCTCGCCGTGCGGGACCAGAGCAACATCGAACGGCTGGCCAGGGAGATGCGGAGCCAGGTCGTGATCCGTGTGCCCTACCTCGACGAGGACGTCCATGACCTCGCCGGGCTGGCGCAGATCAACCGCTACCTGTTCGCGAGTAGCGAGGAGCGGGAGGCGCTGGCGGCAGGGCGCTAAACGCGCCTAGCCGGCGTGGTTGTAGTGGTCGTACCTGAGCTCGCTGACCTGCCAGTCGGCGTCCTCGGGCACGGGAAAGAGGTGGCGGACCCGCGGGGTATCGATCTTCTCGCGGCTCTCGATGTCGCCCTCGATCGAGGGGAAGTCGAGCGTGCGACTCTCATCCTGGGCCTCGACGTCGACCTCGTCGAGCCAGTTCGTCGCCGTGATCCGGATCTCGTTCTCGGCGGGAACCGGCTCCATGATCCGGGTGTCCTGGTCGTGGTGCTCGAACGCATCGTGATGGTCGCTCATTTGGTCCTCCAGTTGTGGCGGATCGGAGATTGGCGAGGGCGACTCGAGGAAGGCAGGGGCCGAGCCCTCCTCCGAGATGTCCTTTGCTTCGCGTCCGGGCATGCCGGGGGCGGACATCGGAGCACGGGGGTCGAACTCGCGGATCTCGAATGAGGCCTCGGCGCGGTGGTCCTGAAGCTCTGACTCCGGCTCGGGCTCGATCACGCTGACGGTGATGTCGATGTCGCCCTCGGCGAGGCCGGTGGCGATCAGGGACTCGTCGGCGGTCGTGGTCAGGTCGTCGCCGAGCTCTCCGAGCGCGGCCTCACGCAGCAGCCTGCGGGCGCCTTCCTCGACCCAGGCGGCGAGCTTGACGCCGCCCTCGATCGGCGCGCCGTTCATCAGCGATCGCTCCAGCTCGAGCGCCGACTCGACCCGTTCTCGGGCTTCGATCCTGTCGCAGCTCTCGTCGGCGATCAGCGCCGAGGCGCGCATCGGCAGCGAGGCGCCGACCGGGCCATGGCCGTCGAGGACGGCGCGCAGGGAAAGGAGGTGGTCGCTGAGCCCCTCGAGGGCGCTCTCGCGGGCGCAGCCCATCTCGAAACGGGCGACAGCCCAGGACAGGGCGCCGTCGGGATCGGGCAGGGCCTCGAGCGTCGTCGCAAAATCCGCGAGGCGGTCGCACTCCTCGTCGTTGAGGCGGTAGCCGCCGGGGCGGGTCGCCTCGGCGCCGGTCGGGATCCGGCCCCAATGGCCCTCCGCGGTCGGCGCGAAGGCGTAGGGCCCGAGGCCGATGCCGCCGGGCTTGAAGAGGTGCATGACGCTGACCAGCTCGCGCAGCTGGCGCATCGCCGATTCGGCGGAGTCTGGGCTCTCGTCCTGCTCGGCGACGGCGAGGAACTGGGGCTCCCAGGCGGAGCGCCCCATGCCATCGCTCCGCATCGCCTCGATCGGGGCCTCGATCGCGTCGGCGCGGATCAGCCGCACGCCGTGCGGAAGCTGGAGGCTGGCCCGCGACATGCGCAGGCCGACCACGGGGACGATCAGGACGTCGGCGTCTCCGGCGTCGGTCGCCTCGGCGTCGAGGGCGACCAGCGCCGCCTCGAGCCGCTCGCGGTCAAGTGAGAACTCGGTGCTGCCGTCCCAGAGGGCAGCGAGGAAGACGATCAGCATGCGCGAGGCACGCTGGCGCGGGTCGGCGGGCACGGGCTCCCCCACCGACTCGAGGAAGGCGGCCGCCACGCCGGCCGCGTCGACCGCGTCACGGGCGGGAACGAAGGAGGGGACGCCGCGAAGCTCATCCTCGCGCTCGAGCACGAAACGCGAGGTAAGTGGCTCGTACATGCAGAAGGCGGACTCGGGACCCTCCTGCTCTGCCACGTCGAAGGGAATCTGGTCGCCCTCGGCGATCAGGGCGCTGAGCCTCACCGCCGCGTCGGCGGCCAGGCGTTTGAGCGCCTCGTTGAGAAGGAAGTCACGCACGGCTTCCCGCTTCCGCCCCCCGCCCGGCGCTCCTGCGCCTGCACGCCGCCTTGCAGGAAACGCCCTCTGGACGTTTGTTCTAGACGGCGGCGGGAACCGGCTCTGCCTGGCCGCCGAGCCAGTGCTTGCCGTAGCGGCGCATGTCCTCGATCAGGGGAATCAGCGCCTCGCCCTTCTCGGTGAGGGCGTACTCGACCCGCGGGGGAACCTCGGGAAATGTATGTCGGGCGAGGATGCCCTCCTCTTCGAGCGCGCGCAGCCGCAGGGACAGCGTGCGCGGGCTGATCCCCTCCAGCGAGCGTTCCAGCTCGCAGAAGCGGCTCGTCCCTTTGGCGAGATCCCGGATGATCAGCAGTGTCCATTTGCCGCAGACGACGTCGGCGGTGCGGCAGACTGGACAGGTGGAATTGCTCAATGCGCTCATCGGTTTCAAGTGGCGAGGCCTCGGTGGCCTCACTTCAGGAAGTGTAGCGCCATAGCTTTACTTACTGAAGCATTGATCAATTCCCGTCTAGAAGTGCCATCGACGGGGCTTTGGAGCTAAAGCCAGGCATGCGGCGGACCGATGAATGGGCATGCTGTCGCGACTTCGCCGAACTTTCGCCTCCGGGGAGGCCGGCTTTGCCCTGATCGAGGTGCTGATCAGCGGCGTCGTCCTGGTCACGGCGTCCGCCGGAGTTGCCGCGGCCCTGAAGACGTCGGTCCACTCTGCCGCCGAGCAGCGCGGCCGCAGCCAGAGCTACGCGATCGCCCAGGAAGACCAGGCGCGGATGCGGGGCATGCGCATCCCGACCCTCAAAACCCTCTCCACCACCGCCGGGCAGGTGCGGACAATCCCGGTCGACGGCATCACCTACACCGTGACTTCGCACGCCAGGTACGTCAACGACACCAGCAGTGTCCCCTCCTGCGGGACCACCGCCGACTACTTTGAAACGACCTCGGAAGTGATCTGGGGCGGAAAGAACGTCGAAACCGACCCGACCGTGATCCGTAGCATCGTCGCCCCGCCGACCGAAGCGCTCAAACCGAAAGCGGGCAACCTCTCGGTCTTCGTCAAAAACGGGTCGGGCGTCGGGGTCTCGGCGATCGGCGTCTCCGGCAGCGGCCCCACCCCGTTCAGCGGCTCCACCGACACGACCGGGTGCGCCCTCTTCACCGAACTGACCGAAGGCAACTACTCCGTGTCGATCACCGGGACCAACCTGGTCGAAAAGGACGGCAACGCGCCGACCCCCAAAGTCGTGACGGTCAACCCCGAAGGCACGACGACCCTGGAACTCCAGTACGCGGCGAAAGGCGAAGTGCCGATCGAATTCAAAACGATCAACTACGCCAACGTGTCGGAATTCGCCTCGGCGGAAAAGCTGATCGTCAGTCATTCCGAAATGACCACCGCGAAGCAGTACGGCACAAATGGGACGCTACTCACCGACGAATCGCCGCTGACCCCGACGATCCTCCCCACTTATACGGTCGCGCCGGTCTTCCCCTTCGGCACCCCAGTCTCCTTCTACACAGGCTCCTGTGCAGGTGCGATCCCTGGTGAAAAGAACACTCCGACGGCGGGCCCCGCGCTCCTCAGCTACACCGTCCCTTCGGGGCTCTCGCCCGTCCAGACCATCACCATGCCGTCGCTGCTGCTCAACGTCCAGGTCAACGGCGTCGCGACCAACGGGGTCAAAGTCAAAGTCACCGACTCGGAATGCTCGACCAATAAGAACCCGCGTGAATACACGACCGAAACTGTGAGCACCGTCAATGGTCGGCTGAAAGAACCCGAGCTTCCCTGGAGCAAATACGAAGTCTGCGCCTGGACGACGATCAGTGGTGTCGGGAAGCGAAAAATCACCGAAATTTTCCCGGTCAACGGCAAGGTCGAAAAAACCTTCAACATCCTGAGCTCCACCCCGACGACGGGGGAATGCTGATGGCCCGCCGGTTCCGCTCGATTCGGGATGACCAGCGCGGCATGACGCTGATCGAGCTGGTCGTCGCTATCGCGACCGGCATGACGCTCTTCCTGATGCTGACCATGGCGGTAATGGCGGCAATGCACGAGACGACCAGGGTCAGCGATCGCGTCCATTCGACTCAGAACACCAGGACCGCCGTCCACAGGGTGGTCAGCGAGCTCCACTCGGCCTGCGTCGCCCGCTACGTGACGCCGATTCGCGAAGGAAGCGACGGGGATACGATCAAGTTCGTCCATACGTACAGCGCGGCCGTCGACCCACAGCCCGTCCTTAGCGTGGTCACCCTCGAAGGCTCGGAATTGGTCCAGTACGACTACCCGGTCAAATCCGGGTCCTCGCCGAAGTGGGAATTCAACGAGACGACGGCAATCGCCAAACGGGCGATCATGACCAACGTCGCGCCAACCTCAGGCACAGTGCCGATCTTCAGCTACTACCCGTACAACGAAGGCTCGGTCTCCACAACCCGCTCGACCGTCCCGCTCGATGCCAGCCGCGCGGAAAAAGTCGTCAAGGTCGATGTCGCGATGCAGGTCGTCCCGCCGGGCCGGCCGGTCACCGACCTGAGCGGGGCCGCCGAGATCCAGGACTCGGTCCTGCTCCGCTTCACCCCGCCGGTCTACAGCTCGACCGGGAGCAACTTGCCATGCGAATGAGGGCACGCGTCAGAGGAGGAGGGGAGGCCGGCTTCACGATGATCGCGACGATGATCGGGACCACGTTCATGCTCATGCTGGCGCTGGTCGCCGTCACCGCCGTCCGCGGCGACATCCCGCTGACCAGCAAGGACATCGCCAGCAAGCGCGCCTACGAGGCAGCCAAGGCCGGGGTCGAATATTACGCGTTCCACCTGTACGCGAACGCCGCCTACTGGTCGGAATGCACGACACCGGCGAGCAGCAGCGGCCCCAACCCGAACGGGTTGAACCAGGTCAACACGACGACCAACCGCCGCTCGCTGCCGGGTGACGCGACCGCGCAGTACGCGATCGAACTGATCCCGGCGACCGGACAGTCGAGCTGCAAGACGACCGAACCGACGAAGTCGATGATCGAGACCAGCGGCCCGGGAACCGGCTCCTTCCGGATCCGCTCGAACGGCTTCGCCGGCAGCTCCCAGGTCCAGATCGTCACGACCTTCAAGCGCCCGAGCTTCCTCGACTACGTCTACTTCACCCAGCTCGAGACCTCGGACCCGGTCACCTACGGCTATCCGAACCCCTCCACGAAGCTGACCAACGCCTACAAACAGTGCGAACTCACCTACGAACAAGGGCGCTACGACCAGGACATCCCGGGCACCAGCGACAGCTGCAACGTGATCTCGTTCGTGACCGGCGACAAAGTCAACGGCCCGATGCACACCAACGACACGATCGCGGTCTGCGGGACGCCCGGTTTCGGCCGCGAAATCAGCGACCAGATCGAGATCGGTGGGCGGACACCGGGATGGTTCCGCACCTCCGGGTGCTCGGGCAGCCCCACGTTCACGGGGACCAAAGTGACCTCGGCCTCGATTCTGGTGCCACCGGCCAGCAACACGAAGCTGAAAACCCTTGCCGAAAAAGAAGGCTATAAGGAAACCGGCCAGATCTACGTCTGTCTGGAAAACACGACTATCAAGACGAGCACCACCTCACCGAGCTGCTCGACCAACACGACTACCCGGGCCTTCCCGACAAATGGAGTCGTGTACGTCGGAAACAGCCTCACTGAAACCTGCTCCCCCGTCTACTCGCCCTTCAACGCGACCTATCCGGCCAGCTCGCCCTGCGGGAACGTCTATGTCCACGGGACCTACAACGGCCAGCTCACGATCGCAGCGCAGAACGACATCATCATCAACGGCGACATCTGCCGCGGCAACTGCGGAACGCCGACCGGCACCGGGATGCTCGGTCTGATCGCGAACAACTTCGTCCGCGTCTACCACCCGTACACGGTCACCGCTTACCGCGACGAAGAAGAATCGAAAGAAATCGACGCCTGCGGCCGCACCCACACCGAATCGAGCCTCAACGACGTCAATATCGATGCCGCCGTGCTCGCGATCAACCACTCGTTCATCGTCGACCACTACAACTGCGGCAACGAACTCGGAAAGGTCAACGTCGAAGGCGCGATCGCCCAGAAATTCCGCGGGCCGGTCGGGACCTCGGGCGGCACCGGGTACATCAAGAACTACGTCTACGACGACCGGCTCCGCTACCTCGAGCCGCCGTATTTCATCGAGCCCACCGGCACCGCCTGGGTCATCGGTCGCGAGACCGAAGACTGATCCGGCAGGAGACCCCGCCCGCCCCATGAATCTGGCCTTGCAGGCCTCGCGTCGGGGGCCGCCCGGTGCCGATAGAGGACGCACGTTCGATGATGGAATTCCAACTCACACGCAAGAAGGAAAAGGCGCTGGTCGGGCTCGAGATCGAGGCCGGCAGCATCGCCGCGACCGAAGTCAAGGCCGAGGGCACCGCCGAGATCACCACGACCGCCGTTGGTGCACTCCCGCCGGAGGCCTTCAGCGAGGGCGAGGTCGTCGACGCCGAGGCGCTCGCCGCCTCGCTGAAGACCTTCTTCGCCGATAACAAGCTCTCGAAGCGGGTTCGCCTCGGAATCGCCAACCAGCGCGTCGTCGTCCGCACGATGCGGCTGCCGGCGATCGAGGACCCCAAGGAGCTCGACGCCGCGGTCCGCTCGCAGGCTCAAGAGCAGATCCCGATGCCGCTCGAGCAGGCCGTGCTCGACCATCGCGTCGTCGGGGGCGTGTCCGCCGGCGCCGAGGGCACCAGCCCCAAAATCGACGTCGTCGTCGTCGCAGCCCGCCGCGACATGATCGAAGCTTCGCTGGAGCCGCTCCGCAGGGCCGGGCTGCAGCCGGTCGGCGTCGACCTTTCCGCCTTCGGACTGATTCGAAGCCTTGCCGGAACCGTCGGAGAGGCACCCACCGGCCCCGGCGACGCGCCGACCGCCACCCTCTTCGCCAACATCGGCGATACCACCAATCTCGCGGTCGCCAAGGGCCGCTCCTGCCTCTTCACCCGCGTCGCCCCGGTCGGCCTCGAGAGCATCGTCGCCGGCCTCGGCCCGAGCACCGGGCTGACCAGCGAGCACGCCGCGATGTGGATCGACCACGTAGGCCTCGCGCAGCCGGTGGAGGCGATCACCGGCGACCCGACGCTTGTCGCCGCTGTCCGCAACGCGCTCGAGGCCGGCGTCTCGAGCCTCCGCGACGAGCTTCGCCTCTCACTCGACTTCTACGGCGCCCAGGAGGGCGCGGTGCCGATCGGCCGAGTCGTCCTCAGCGGCCCGGGCAGCACGATCGCCGGGCTCGGCGACCAGCTCGAGGCGACCCTCGGCCTGCCCTTCCAGACCGGGCGCCCGCAGGCTCTCGACGGCCTCGATGAGCCTTCCGCCGCCCGCCTCACCCTCTCCTACGGCCTCGCCCTGGACGACTGACATGCGCCCCGTCAACCTCATTCCCGAAGACCAGCGCCGCGGCCCCGGCGTCCACCGCAAAGGCGGCCCGCTCGCCTACGTGGTCGTCGGAGCCCTCGTCCTGCTGCTCGCCGGTGTCGCGCTCGTGGTCTCGACGAACAACCAGATCTCCACCGAAAAGGCCGAAGTGGCCAAGCTCGGAACCGAAACGACGGCCGCCGAAACGAAGGCCGCGAAGCTCGCCTCCTTCACCCAACTGCGCGATGCGACTCAGAGCAGGGTGACGACCGTGACCAGCCTGGCCGACAGCCGCTTCGACTGGGAAAAGGTGATGCGCGAACTCTCGCTGATCCTGCCCAGCGACATCTGGCTCAACAACCTGACCGGCACCGTCAAGCCCGCGGTAACCGTCAACAACGGCGCCGCCGTCTCGATCAGGGCCTCCGTCCCTGGCCCGGCCTTGCAGATGCTGGGCTGCGCCGCCAGCCAGGACGCGGTGGCACGTTTCGTCTCCTCGCTGGAAGACATCGACGGCGTCACACGGGTCGGGATGCAGTCGTCCGAACGAGGCACGATCTCCGGCGGTGCGGCAGAAACGGACGCCGCCGGAACGAGCGAATCGGACTGCCCGCAGAACGGCCTGGTCACCGAATTCGAAATTGTCGCCGCCTTCGACGAAGCACCGATCCCTACCGTCGGCGGATCGGAATAGCGAGATGGCCGCCTCACCGTCATCCACCCGCCTGATCATCGCGATCTTCGCCGTCTTCGGAATCGCCGTCCTCTTCTGGGTCGCCGTTCTCAGCCCGAAGCGCAAGGAAGCCGACGAACTGGCGACGAAGGTCGAAACGGCTCAGTCATCGTTGGCAGCCGCCCAGTCCCAGGTGGCCGACGGCGAATCGGCGCGCCGCGAATTCCCGAAGAACTACCGCAAGCTGATCGTGCTCGGGAAGGCGGTCCCGGCTGATGGTGAAACGGCCTCCCTCCTGGTCCAGATGAGCCACGTCTCCAGAGAGTCGAAGCTCTCATTCGAAGCGATCAAACTCGGTGCCGCCGCCGGCGAAGCGGCAACCACCGAACCCGCGCCACCGGTTGAAGAATCCGGGGCGGAAACGACGACGGTTCCGGCCGCCGCGGCTACAGAGGCCGCAGCATCGGCACTCCCCCTCGGGGCCAGCGTCGGCACCGCCGGCCTCAACGTGATGCCCTACAACCTCTACTTCCAGGGCAGCTTCTTCGACGTCGCCGACTTCATCCACGGCATCGACGGCTTCGTCCATACGGAAGACCCACACCTCACGGTCGACGGGCGCCTGATGACGATCGACGGCTTCTCGCTGGTCCCCAACACGGAAGTGGGCTGGCCGGTCCTCGAAGCGAACTTCTCTGTCACCACCTACCTGGTCCCGCCCGGACAGGGCTTGACCGCCGGCGCCAGCCCGACCGGGCCTGGCGAAGTCGAAGAAGTCTCGTCTGAACCGGTCTCCTCCACAGAAGGCGCACAGTGAACTTCCTCAAGAAGGGCCCTCAGCTCAAAATGCCGAGCAAGATGCCGAGCTTCAAGCGCGGCGAGATGAAAGTCCCCGGCTGGATGTCGGACATCTACTACGAGCTCAACGAACGGCACCTCTTGCCGCTCGTCATCGTCCTTGTCGCCGCGATCATCGCGGTCCCGATCGCCCTCAGCGAATCGGGCGGCGCCGAAGAAATCGAAGAAGAAGCGGCAATCGCCGCGATCAGCTCGACTCCCGCCGGCGCGAAGACCACCACCGTGGTCGCCAAGAGCGTCCCCGGCCTGCGCAGCTACAAGCGCCGTCTGGAGCACCTGACCGCGAAGGATCCATTCGAAAAACCGGGCGCGATGGTGGCCACCGAAGAAGCGCTTGAAGAAGTCAAGGCAAAGCTCAGCGAAGCGCTCGAAGGCGGCGGGGAAGAAGCCACGCCCGAAACCGAAGGCTCCTCCCCCGAAAACGGCGGATCGAGCGGGGAACAGACCGTCAAATACTTCACATGGCAGGCGAAGCTCCGCTACGTCCCGGTCTCCAAGAAGGGCAAGAAGGCCAAGGCCGACCCGAGGATGCTCACCGTCCTCACCCACGAAGTCGTCCCCGACAAGCAGACGCCCGCCGCCGTCTTCCTCGGCGCCACCGAAGACAAGAAGAAGGCGCTGCTCCTGGTCTCCTCCGCCGTCAAGAGCGTGTTCGGCGACGCCCCCTGCTTCCTCGGCGGCGAAACCTGCGAGCTCCTCGCCCTCGAAAAGGGAGTGCCCGAGACCTTCGCCTTCGGCGAAGACGAAGAGATCTTCCGACTCGAACTGCGCGATCTCAGCTACGTCGTGACCAAGGAAACGCACGACGCACCGCCGCTCGAAGCGCCGAGCTCGGCCAGCGCCCAGCTCACCACGAAGTAAGCCCCCCTCTCTCCCGCCTTTCCGCGCCTCAGCCGAGGTAGAGGTCGATCAGCTGGTCGCCGGCGAGCAGCCCGACGACGCCGCCGAGGGCCAGGAAGGGGCCGAACGGGATTGCCGTCTTGCGGGCCTCGGAGCCATGGCGGGCGATCATCACCAGCCCGACCAGGCTGCCGGCGACCAGCGCGGCAAGCAGCGCCGGAGCGACCGCGCGGCCGAGGAACAACCCCATCGTCGCCGCCAGCTTGACGTCGCCGAGCCCCATCCCCCCCGGGTAAGCCAGGGCCGCGAGGAAGAAGAGGCCGCCGGCTCCGGCGGCGGCGATCGCCCGCTCGGGCAGGCTTCCCGGGTCCGTCGGTGCAGCGATCGCGATACAGAGAAGCGCCCCGGCGATCAGGATCTTGTTCGGGATGGTCCGCTGCTCGAGGTCGGTGAGGGTGATCGCGGCCAGCATCGTCACGAAGACGAAGCCGATCGCCGCTTCGGCGGCGTCGTCGCGGAAGACAAGGGCGGTGGCGGCGAAGAGCGCGCCCACGGCCAGCTCGGTGAGCGGGTAGCGCGGAGAGATCGGCGCCCCGCAGCAGCGCGCCCGCCCGCGCAGGACGACCCACGAAACCACGGGGATGTTGTCGTAGGCGGCGACCGGGGCGCCGCAGGCCGTGCACTCGGAGCGCGCCAAAACGAGGGGCATCCTCCTTGGCACCCGGTGGGCGACCGCGGTGGCAAAGCTTCCCGCGATCAGCCCACCGAGGAAGGCCAGTACTGCGATGACGGCGTCGGGCATTCGGCGCCGAGTTCTACCCGTACTAGCGGATGACCTTGAAGCTCCGCTTCGCCGGCTTCGGGTCCTGGTTGCCCGCCGAGTCCACCGAGCGGATCGTCAGCACATGCCGCTTGTGCCCTAGCTTGCGCAGCTTCAGCGGCGCCTTGCAGGGCTTCCATGCCCGCTTGTCCAGCTTGCAGCTGAAGGTCGCGCTGGGATCGCCGCTGACGTCGGTGAATTTGAAGAGAACCTGCTTATGCCGCGTCTTCGCCCCGGGCCCAAGGGTGATCAGGGCGTGCGGAGCGGTCGAGTCCTCGACGTAGACCACCGCGTCGGGCGTGCAGCCGGACCGATCGCCGCCACCGTCAACCGAGATCCCGTAGAGGTTGGTCGTGGTGTTGTCGGCCACCTCGATCGGCAGGCCCGGGCCCTCGAACTGAGCCACGGGACCCGAGGCAAGTGGTGTCCCGGTGCATCCGGCGCTGCCATAGATCTTCACCGTGTAGGCGCCGGGAGCCTTGCCCGTGATGGCAGGCGTGTTGTCGTTCGCCGGACCCCCCGGAACCGCGTGCAGCTTCGGCTGCGCAGGGTTTCCCGGTGGGTTGACGCGCGGCGCTTCCTGCGCCGGGGGCTGCCCGGTGCCGGGCTGTTCCCCACCGGATCCTCCGCCCCCAGGCTGTTCGCCGCCGGGCTGTTCGTTTTCCCCACCGGATCCCGTTTCGGTTTTCTCCTGGTAGGACAGCGATGAGCTCGAGCAGCCGGAGGAAAGCCCGGCGAGCGTCGCCTTCGCCCAGAAAGCGGTCGTCGTGTTGTCGGCGACGGTCACCTCGATTCCCTGTTCGTCGAAGGTGGCGGCCGGACCGCTCGCCACCACTTCTCCCGAGCAGGATTCGCCCTTGTAGATCGAGACGATCGAGTCTTTCGCCGCCGTCCCGGTCAGGTTGGGAAAGTTCTCATCGGCGGGCGAGGCGGGATCTGACCCCAGAAGGATCGGTGGGCCCGGAGGAGTGGTGACCTGGCGGTAGTCGAGGCCGGTCGAGCAGCCCGATGGATGGGTGGGATCCGCCGGATCGGTCTGCTTCGCGTAGAAAGTCGTGACGTGGTCGAGCTGAACGGGTTCGTCGACCTGGATCCCGGCTCCCTCGAGTTCGGCCGCGGTGCCTTCCGCGGCGATCGACCCTGCGTCAGCACAGGTGTCGTCTTCGGCGAAGATCGTGATCAGGAACTCAGGGTGTGAGGTCCCCACCCTGGTGATCGGCCCGAACCTCAGCGCACGGGGGCCGAGCACCGCCGTGATCACCCCGTTCGAGACACCCTGGATCAGGGGCCGGGTCGCCGTGCTCGGCGACGGCGGGTTCGTTCCCGAAAGCGACGGTTTCGCCGGTTCGAACGCCGATGCCGGGGCGGCGGCGACCGCCATCACAGCAAAGACGATGGTGGCCACAAGGCACGCCAAAGGGCGGGCCGTGATGGCCCGCCCTTCGACAGTGCTTGCGCTTGACTTTGTCACGCTCAAGCGATCAGACAATGGGACTAGCCTTTATCCCATTTACCGCCGGAGGGACACCCACCGGTTTTTTCGGTGGTGCATTCGAATTTCAGCGTTCCCGCTTCATTTTTGATGTTGAACGAGTTTCCGGTGGACGATTTCGATTTGATTTCGTAACCGGTAGAGCTGAGCGTACCCAGCGAGAGTTCCGCGCTGTTCAGCGTGGGCTCGATTTTGTTCAGGTTTTTACCCGAACCAACTTCTGCGCCTACGTAGCTACCACCGTTTTCGGTGGCGTACGTCTCCATCGCGACCTGCGCGGAGTGGGCGTACTCCTTGGCCTTGGCGTCGCCGGCCTTATCCCTCTGGTTGAAGAAAGCCGGCAGCGCGATCGCGGCCAGGATTCCGAGAATGAGCATGACGACGAGAAGCTCGATCAGTGTAAAACCGGCCTCCCTATCACCATTGAGCCGGGCTCCAACTTGCGCCCGGAGGTTCTGGAGCAACATAGGTACCTCCTAATTGGACCTATCGTTTGCGCCATTGCCCGGGCTTTTGGCACCGAAGCACTGGCAGTTACTCAACCCTCATCGGCGCCCCGTCGGAACCCTTTAGCTCTGCACAGTTCAATTTCTCAATCTGGCCGAATCTCGCTTGTGAGCGGGGAAAATGCGAGTACCCCACTCCTCAAAAATGGTGAGCGAGGGAGATCGGGTACCGCCTTTCTGCGGCGATCGGACGTACACCCGTCCAGGGCAATCCGGACTGGTTCGGGTGATCGGTCCACCGCCCGGTGGTGAGAAAGGACGCTCAGCGGATGTGTTCGTAGATGCTGAACATCGGCAGGTACATCGAGATCACGATGAAACCCACTATGCCGCCGACGAAGACGATCATCAACGGCTCGATCAGCGCGGTCAGCGCCTTGACCTTGGCGTCGACCTCGGCCTCGTAGAAGTCGGCGATCTTCCCGAGCATGTGCTCGAGCTGGCCGGTCTCCTCGCCGACCGCGACCATGTGGCCGACCATCGGCGGGAAGATCGAGTTCGACTCGATCGGCCCGGCCAGCGACCCCCCGCGCTTCACGGAGGCGTAGACGTCGTCCATTGCCTGTTCGACGACTATGTTGCCCGCGGTCTCACCGGTCAGCTTGATCGACTGGAGCATCGGGACGCCGGAGGCGACCGAGCCGGAGAAGGTCCGTGACCAGCGCGCCAGGGCGACCTTCTGGATCACGTCGCCGATTTTCGCCGGCAGCTTCAGTTTGAATTTGTCCCACCACTCGTGGCCACGGTCGGTCTTCTTCCATTTGGCGAATCCGTACCCAAGGGCGATCAGGCCGGGAATGAGGATGAACCAGTAGCCGGTAAGGATGTTGGACGCGGTGACGCAGACCTGGGTCGGCAGCGGCAGGCCGACCTTTTCTTCGGGGTTTTCTTCTCCGAGTTCTTCGAAGATCTTGACGAAGATCGGGATCACGAAGGCGACGATCGCGATCAGCACGACCGCGGCGAACCCGAACACGAGTGCCGGGTACATCAGCGCCGATTTCACCTGACGGCGCAGCGCGTCGGATTTCTCGACCTGGAAGGCGACCCTGTCGAGCGCCTCCTCGAGGCGACCCGACTGCTCGCCCGAGCGGACCATCGCCCTGAACAGGCGGTCGAAGACCTTCGGGTGGCGCTCCATCGCCTGCTCGAGGCTCGAGCCGGCCTCGACGTCATCCCGCACGCCGGCGATCGCCTCTTTGATCTGTTCGTCCTGGGTCTGTTCCTCGAGGGTGTGGAGTGTGCGGAGCATCGGCATGCCCGATGCGACGAGGGTCGCGAACTGGCGCGAGAAAACGGCGAGCTCACGCAGGTCGACGCCTTGCCATTTGGTGAAGATGTCCTCGATCTTGAACGCCTCGCGCTTCTCGGTGACGTCGAGGACGATCAGGCCGCGCTCGCGAAGGCGCTCGGAGACCTGCCCCTTGGAGTCAGCGTCGATCTCACCCGCGGAGGAGGCCCCAGCGAGGTCCATCGCGCGGAAGGCGAATGTCGTCGAGCCGGCCATGGCTTAGCCGCCCTGCGTGTACGCCGGCGCGGCGGAGGCCGGTGTGCCGTTCCCGTAGGGGGGGTTTGCCGTGTAGTCGTAGGACTGGCTGAGCGGGCCGAGCAGGCGGGTCAGCTCCTCCGGGACCGAGGCGCGCTGTTCGGCGATCGAGCGGGTGATCGTCCCTTCGCGGGCGAGCCGGGCGAGGTCGGCGTCCATCGTCTGCATACCGACCGCTCCCGAGGTCTGCACCGCGGCGTAGATCTGGTGTGTTTTGCCCTCGCGCACAAGGTTGCGGATCGCCGGGGTCGGGATCAGCACCTCCGACGCGACGACGCGGCCCAATCCGTCGGAGGTGGGCAGTAGCTGCTGGGTGACGATCCCCTGCAGCGCGATCGACAGCTGGGTCCGCACCTGCGCCTGCTGCTCGGGCGGGAACACGTCGATGATCCGGTCGACCGTCTGCGCGGTCGACTGGGTGTGCAGGGTGGCGAATACGAGGTGCCCTGTCTCGGCCGCGGTCAGCGCGGTGGAGATCGTCTCGCGGTCGCGCATCTCGCCGACGAGGATCACGTCGGGGTCCTCTCGGAGGGCGGCGCGCAGGCCCATTGCGAAGTCGGGGGCGTCAGAGCCGATCTCACGCTGGTTGACAATCGAGTTCTTGTGCTGGTGGAGGAACTCGATCGGGTCCTCGATGGTCAGGATGTGATCGTTTTTCTCGTTGTTGATCACGTCGATCATCGCCGCCAGCGTCGTGCTCTTGCCCGAGCCGGTGGGGCCGGTGACGAGGACGAAGCCGCGCGGTTTCGCGGTCAGCTCGCGCAGGACCTGCGGGACTTTGAGGCTGTCCAGGTCGGGGATTCCGTGCGGCACCAGCCGGAAGGCGGCGCTCACCGATCCGCGCTGGAAGAAGCAGTTGACGCGGAAGCGGGCAACCTGGGGGATCGCGTAGGCGAAGTCGAGCTGTTTGTCGTTCTCGAAGCGTTTGCGCTGGTCGTCGTTGAGGATGCCGTAGACGACGTCGCGCGTCTCCTGTCCGGTGAGGACGGGGAAACCCTCCATCGGCAGGATCCGGCCCTTTTCCCTGAGCGCGGGCGGGAAGCCGGCCGTGAGGTGGATATCGGAGGCGTTCACTTCAACCATTCGGCGCAGGACGCCGGCGAAATCGAAATCAGGCGGTGACACGTAGGACCTCCTCGAGGCTGGTAGACCCTTCGCGGACCTTGTCGGCGCCGTCCTCGCGAAGGGTGAGCATCCCCTCTTCGCGAGCGACGGAGGCGAGCTCGGGCTCGGGGGCGTTTTTGACGATCATTTCTTTCAACTTCTCGCTGAGGGCCATCACCGAGTAGATGCCCACCCGGCCGCGGTAACCGGAGTCGCCACAGCGAGGGCAGCCGACCGGCTCGAAGGCCTGCATGTCGCCCTCGACCTCGATCCCGGCCGCCACCAGGGCGGCGCCGGGGATCACCATCTCCCGTTTGCAGTGCTGACAGAGGCGCCGGGAGAGGCGCTGGGCGACGACGCAGTCCACCGCCGAGGCGGTCAGGAAGGTCTCGATGCCCATCTCGTTGAGGCGCGCGATGGCGCCCGGGGCATCGTTGGTGTGAAGGGTCGAGAGCATCATGTGGCCGGTCAGCGCGGCCTCGATCGCGATCCGCGCCGTCTCGGCGTCGCGGATCTCGCCGACCATCACGATGTCCGGGTCGGCGCGCAGGATCGAGCGCAGGCCCCTGGCGAAGTCCAGGCCGGCCTTGCGGTTGACGTTGATCTGGTTGATCCCGGGAATCCGGTACTCGACCGGGTCCTCGATCGTGATGATCTTCTTCTCGACGCTGTTCAGCTCGCTCAGCGCCGCGTAGAGAGTCGTGCTCTTTCCCGAGCCGGTCGGGCCGGTCACCAGCACCGCGCCGTAGGCGCTCGTGAAGGCGCCCTCGAACCGGCTGCGGGCGCCGCCGTCCATGCCGAGGTCGTCGAGCGACCGGTCGGCGTTGGTTTCGTCGAGGATCCGGATCGTCGCCCCCTCGCCGCGCTGGGTCGGCAGCGTGGTGACGCGCAGGTCGACGCGGCGGTCTTCGACGTTGACGCTGATCCGGCCGTCCTGCGGAACCCGTTTCTCGGCGATGTCGAGCTCGCTCATGATCTTCAGGCGCGAGATCACCGCGCTGATCATGCGCTTCGGGACGTGGGCGGCTTCCTTGAGCACGCCGTCGACGCGGAAGCGGACCCGGAGCTCCCCCTCTTCCGGCTCGAGGTGGACGTCGGAGGCGCCTTCGCTGACCGCCTGCGCGAGAACGCTGTAGACGAGCTTGATCACCGGCGCGTCAGCGGCGCTGACCTGCATGTCTTCGCCGCTCGCGGCCTGAGCCTCTTCGTCCTCCTGGGCGTCGTGTTCCTCGATCAGCGCGTCTGCGGCCGCGCTCTGGAGCGTGCCCAGCCTGGAGAGAAGCGCCTCGACGTCCTCATCGGTCGCGACCGCGATCTGGCAGTCGAGGCCGGTGGCGATCTGGACGTCATCGACGGCAAGGACGTTGGCGGGATCGGCGGTGGCGACCAGCAGCGTGTGCTGGTCGAGGTAACCGACGGGCACGGCCTTGTAGCGACGCGCCATGGTCACCGGGAAGAGCGCGGCAGCACCGAAGTCCACCTGGTAGATCGAGAGGTCGACGTGGTCGAGGCCGTAGCGCTCGGCGGTCGCCCTGGTCAGCTGGTCGTTGCTGATCTGCCCTTTCTCGAGCAGGATCGCCTCGGGCGGGCGACCGGCGAGGCGGCCTTCCTCGATCGCCGCCTGAATCGTCTCCGGTGCGACGAAGCCGAGTTCGACCAGGACGTCGGTGATCAGGCCGCGCGAGTGTCCCCGGTGCAGGGGCGGGGTCAGACCGGGGATGCCGGGCACGGCCGCGATCGCCGGCTCGGGGGCCGGCGGCGAGGCGGGAACCGTCGCCGCCTGCCCGTAGGCGTCGTAGCCGGGCGCGGGCTGGAGCTGCTCCGTATACGGGTCCAGGGCGCTCATCAGTTCGGGTGGTAGGCCTCGGCCGGCCCGTTGTACTGGGCGTCGTGGACTGCCTGTTCGACGCTCTGGCGGCTGCGGAAGCCGTAGGTGACGGAGGCCTGCGGCGTGCCGCCGCTGAGGTCCTTCGGGCGCATCACGACCAGGGCCGGCACCCGCGAGACTTCGACCCCGAGGGTGATCGCCGCGTATCGGTAGATCTGCGGGGCGGGCACGACGAAGGTCGTGACGTCGGGCATTCCGGACAGGGCGTCGACCGAGCTCTTGACGAGGTCGTCGTCGATGCCGCCGTCGTGGACGATCAGCAGGACCACGGTCTGGCCATTTCGGTAGGCAGCCGTCACCGGCTTCGGCGCGGGCGGGGCTTCAAGGGTGCTGGGGATCACGGAAGGGGTCGCCTTGGCGGTCGTGCCGCCTTCGACCGGGACCGATTCGACGCTCGCGGTCGCTTCCGATTCGACCGCGCCGACCGGGACTTCGGACGCCGCTTCTTCCGCTTCGCTGCCGCCCCCCGTTTTGCTGATGAAAAAGAAGACGCCCACCAGAAGCAGGATCGCGACGATGCCGACCTGCATTTTCGGGTCGTTGTTGATGCGATCCCTCATCGGGCCGTCGCCTCCTGCCCAAGCTGCTCGATGCCGCTGGCGCGCTGGCCGCCGGCGGCCAGCATCAGCTGGAAGTCATGCGGGCTGGAGGCGGCGTCGAGGGCCACCTCTTCGGAGATCTTGCCTTCCATCACGTACCCGAGCAGCGACTGATCGAAGGTCCGCATCCCGTAGAACTCGCCGTCGGCGATGACCTCGGTGATCTTTCCCGTTTCCTCCGGGTTGAGGATCAGGTCCTGGACCCGGCCGGTGACCACGAGGATCTCGGACGCCGGCACGCGACCGTCGCCGGTCACGTCGGGAACCAATCGCTGGGCGATCGCCCCCCTCAGGGTCGCCGAGAGCATCACCCGTGCCTGCTGCTGCAGGTGGGGCGGGAAGAAGTCGATGATCCGGTTGATCGTCTCGGTCGCGTCCAGGGTGTGGACGGTGGAGAGGACGAGGTGGCCGGTCTCGGCGGCGGAGAGGGCCGTGCGGACGGTCTCCTCGTCGCGCATCTCGCCGATCAGGATCACATCGGGGTCCTGGCGCAGGACCCTGCGCATCGCGCGGCCGAAGCTGACCGTGTCGGAGCCGACTTCGCGCTGGTTGACGATCGACCGCTTGTCGGAGTGCAGGTACTCGATCGGGTCCTCGAGCGTGACGATGTGACGCGCCCGGGTCTTGTTGATGTGATCGATCATCGCCGCCAGCGTCGTGCTCTTGCCCGAGCCGGTGGTGCCGGTGACGAGAACGATCCCGCGCTGCTCCTCGGCCAGGGTGCGAACGACCTCGGGCAGGCCGAGATCGTCGATCGAACGGATTTCGAAGGGGATCGCGCGGCAGACGATCGAGATCGTCCCCCGCTGTTTGAAGGCGTTGACCCTGAAGCGAGAGATCCCGACCAGCTCGTAGGAGAAGTCGGCCTCGCCGTCCTCCTCGAACTCGGCCATGGAGCGCGGCTCGGCGATCGTTTTGAACGCGGCCTCGGTGTCCTCGGCGGCAAGCACGCCGTGGCCCTCGAGGTGGGCGAGTTCGCCGTGCAGGCGGGCGATCGGGGGCGAGTCGACCTTGAGGTGAAGGTCGGACCCCTCCCGCTCGATCAGGGTTCGGAGTGCTGAATCGATGTCAAACATCACAGCCTCTATCGGCCGTGATGCCCGTTGCCTAAAGGCTTCGCTGCAAGCCCCGGTTCATGCGTCTCCCGCTTCGGAAGCGGGGATTACGCATGAGTGGAGGGGATCGGGTGCCGCCCGGCGAGCGCTGTTGCGCAAGCGTAGGGCGGTACCCGATCCCCGCTAACTCAGGTGACTTCCCTCAGTTTTTGGGCTTCGCCGAGCTGCTGCAGCTTCTTCAGGCTCTGATTCTCGATCTGCCTGATCCGCTCGCGGGTGACGTTGAAGGTACGACCGACCTCGTCAAGCGTGCGGGGATGCTCGCCGCCGAGCCCATATCGGAGCTCGAGCACGCGGCGCTCGCGGTAGGAGAGGTTCTCCAGTGCTTCCTTGAGCGCCTCTTTGGTGAGCAGGTCCGCAGCCCGATCGAACGGGGACTCGGCCTTCTCATCGGCGATGAACTGACCGAACTCGGACTCCTCCTCGTCGCCGACCGGCTTCTCGAGCGAGACCGGAGCCTGCGCCGAGCGCTTGATCGAGTCGACCTCCTCGGGATCGATGCCGGTTACCTCGGCGATCTCCTCCGGGGTCGGCTCGCGGCCGAGCTCGGTGACCAGCTTGCGCTCCGCGCGGCCGATCTTGTTCAGCTTCTCGACAACGTGGACCGGGATCCGGATCGTCCGCGCCTTGTCGGCAAGCGCACGGGCGATCGCCTGGCGAATCCACCAGGTCGCGTAGGTCGAGAACTTGAACCCCTTGCGGTAGTCGAACTTCTCCGCCGCTCGGACCAGCCCCAGCGTCCCCTCCTGAATCAGGTCGAGGAAGGGCAGTCCCTGGTTGCGGTAGTTCTTGGCGATCGAGACCACCAGCCGCAGGTTCGACTCGACCATTTTCTGCTTCGCGTCGAGGTCGCCGCGCTCGATCCGTTTGGCGAGTTCGACCTCCTCCTGGGCGGTCAGCAGGCGGACCTTGCCGATGTCCTTGAGGAACAACTGCAGGGAATCCGTGGTCATGTCCGGTTTCAGGTCGAGCGCCTGTTTCTGGCGGCGCCGGCCTTTTTTGCCGGATGGTTCGGGCATGGCTTCCGCGGCGGCTTTCTGCGCCGGATCCATGTCCTCGACGAGCTCGATCCCCGACTTCTCGAGGTGCCCGTAAAGGTCCTCGACGTCGGACTCGTCCAAATCGACCTCTGACACCGCCGAAGCGATGTCACCGAAGGTGAGCACCCCGAGCTGCTGCCCACGGGTGATCAGGCCTTTTACCTCCTCAAGCTCCTGAAGCTCAGCTACTAGCATCCTGTTCCTCTACCTCGTCAGTTTGGCTGCGTGAATAAGTCATGTGGCCATATAGACCACCGCGTGCCGAAAGTCGCATAAAAAGCGGGCCGGGGGTCCGGTCCGCTAAGCAAATTAGTCTGCGTGGCGAAAGGCCGCTGTGGGGCGCTTGGGCCTACTCAAACGCCTGTTCGCATTTTAACGCTTCACTTTCTGAAGTCAATGGCAGACGCGATACGACATCCACGCCCATGGCTGCGCGCTTTTTGGCACCGCGCGTACGAGGGAAACGTCACCGGGCTCTCGGCGATGGTCGCCTACAACCTGATGCTGGCGGTCTTCCCCTTTGCCCTGCTGGTGCTCTTCATCTTCGGCCAGGTGCTGAAGATCGAAGGCGTCGAGACCAGCGTGCTCGGCGACCTCCAGCGCCTCTTCCCCAATGCCGAGCAGCACACGCTGACCGACGTGCTCAACCGGGTCGAGGACAACTCGACGACGATCGGGATCGCCGCCTTCCTCGGCTCGCTTTGGATCGGCGCCTCCTTCTGGGGCGCGATGGACACCGCCTTCTGCCGGATCTACCACGTCGAATGCCGCGGCTGGATCGAGCAGAAGCGCTTCTCCTTCGCGATGCTGGTCGTCGTCCTCCTCTTCATCGCCGCCAGCATCTTCATCCCCACGGTCGAGGCGACGCTCGTCAACAGCACCGACCGCCTCCCCTTCGGGCTCTCCGACATCAAGGCGATCGACACCGTGTTGCTGCTCGGCGCCGCGATCCTGATCACCTTCTCGCTCTGTTGCGTGATCTTTTGGGCGGTTCCGAAAGGCCACATGCCCTGGCGCTCGGTCTGGCCCGGCGGCGCCTTCGTCACCTTTGCGGCAACAGTCGCCAACTGGGCCTTCCCGTTCTACCTGTCCAACATCTCGAGCCTCTCGCGCTTCGGCTCGACCCTCGGCTTCGTCCTCATCGCCCTGCTCTGGTTCTACGTGCTCAGCCTCTCGATCCTCGCCGGCGCGGTGATCAACAGCCTCCGCTTCGAGCTCAGCGAGACCGGCGAAATGCCCTACGCCGAGCATGCGGAGCCGGCGAAGAAACCCTGCGGCTGCGACGAGGAAGCGGCTCAGCCGTAGCGGTCTGAGCCGCCGAGGATGCCGCGCAGCTTCGAGCGGTCATGGCGGGCGTGGACGCGGCGGACGGTGCCCGAGCGCGAGCGCATGACCAGCGATTCGGTGGTGGCGCCGCGGCCCCGGTAGCGGACGCCCTGAAGGACGTCGCCGTCGGTGACGCCCGTCGCCGAGAAGAACACGTCCTCGCCCGAGCAGAGGTCATTGGCGGTGAGCACCCGGTCAAGGTCGTAGCCGGCGACGATCGCCGCCTGGCGCTCGCCGTCGTCGCGCGGCCAGAGGCGGCCGAGGAGCTGGCCGCCCATCGACTTCAGGGCAGCCGCCGAGAGCACGCCCTCGGGTGTGCCCCCGATGCCCCAGAGCAGGTCGACAGGGGAGCGATCGCTTACGGCGAGCAGGGCCGCCGAGACGTCTCCGTCGCTGATCAACCGGATCCGGGCGCCCGCGTCGCGCACTTCCTGCATCGCCTGCTCGTGGCGGGGCCGGTCGAGCATGACCACGATCACGTCCCCGATTCCACCGCCCTTGCGCTCGGCGATCGCCTCGAGCGTCTTGGGCAGCGGCCGGTCGAGGTCGAGCAGGTCGGCGATCTCCTCGCCGCCGGCCATCTTTTCCATGTAGACACAGGGGCCCGGGTCGAACATCGTGCCGCGCTCGGCCAGGGCGATCACGGCGAGGGCGCTGGGCATGCCGCGGGCGCAGAGGGTGGTCCCCTCGAGCGGGTCGACGGCGATGTCGACCGCGGGCGGGCTGCCGTCGCCGATCTGCTCGCCGTTGAAGAGCATCGGGGCTTCGTCCTTCTCGCCCTCGCCGATCACGACGACGCCGTCCATCGCCACCGAGTCGAGGACGAAGCGCATCGCGTCGACGGCTGCGCCGTCGGCGGCGAGCTTGTCGCCCCGGCCGACCCAACGCGCGGCGGCCAATGCTGCCGCCTCGGTCACCCGGACGAGCTCCAGGGCGATGTTGCGATCCGGCTTCGTGGGGGCGCTTCCCTCCATGCAGCCGCAGGCTATAGGGTCGCGGCGTGGCTCAGCGATGGGGACTCACCTTGCCTTTGCCAGGCACTTCACTGGCCGATCACCGGGATCTGGTCAAGGCCGCCGAGGCCGCCGGCTACACCGACCTGTGGAGCGGCGAGACCGCCGGGCCGGACGGCTTCACGCCGCTGACCCTGAGCGCCGCCTGGACCGAGCGGGCCCGCCTCGGAACCGGGATCGTCGGCGTCTTCCAGCGCGGGCCGGCGCTACTGGCGCAGGAGGCCGCGGCCCTCGCCGACGCATCGCGCGGGCGCTTCGTGCTCGGCATCGGATCCTCCTCGGACCGAATCGTCGAAGGATGGAACGAGATCCCCTTCGAGAAGCCGCTGAGCCGGGTCCGCGAGACGCTCGAGTTCCTCCGGGTCGCCCTCGACGGCGAGCGCACCTCGACCGGCTTCAAGCTCGAATCGCCGCCGGCAGAGCGGGTGCCGATCGTGCTCGCGGCACTACGCGGAAAGATGCTCGCGCTGGCGGTCGAGCAGGGCGACGGCGCCTTCACCAACTTCCTTCCCCTCGACGGGCTGCCGCAGGTCACGGCGCAGCTCGACGGCGCCCCCGAGGGTTTCGAGCTGCTCTGTCGCTTCTTCTGCCTGCCCGGCGAGCGCGAGGCGGTCGAGCCGCTGGCGCGCTTCATGTTCTCCTCCTACATCACCGTCCCGGTCTACACCGCCTTCTACCGCTGGCTCGGGCACGGCGACGCGATCGACGAGATGGTCGCCGCCTGGGAGTCGGGCGACCGACAGGCGGCTGCCGCCGCCGCGCCCTGGGAGCTGATCGAGCAGATGTTCATCTTCGGTAGCCCCGAGGAGATGAAGGAGCGGATCGGGCAGTTCGTCGAGGGAGGGATCACCCTGCCGATCCTCACCCCGCTGACCACTCCCGACAAGCTCGGCGAGCTGATCGAGGCCCTGGCGCCCTAGGCGGGCCGTCGAGCCAGGCTGAGCGCGTAGTCGCCGGCCTCGTCGGTGAACCAGCCGCAGAGCTCGAGCCCTGCGTGGGCGTAGACCGCCTCCAGCCGCGCGCGGTTGAACTTGGTCGAGATCTCGGTTTTCAGCTCCTCGCCGGCGGCGAAGTCGACCGTCAGGTCGATGCCCTCGAGCCGCACCTGCTGGGCCCGGTCGGAGCGCAGGCGGATGTCCATGCGCTCCTCGCCGCTGTCGTAGCGGGCGACGTGCTCGAAGGCGTCGAGGTCGAAGTCGGCGCCGAGCTCGCGGTTGAGCACTTCGAGCACGTTCTTGTTGAATTCGGCGGTGACGCCGTCGGCGTCGTCGTAGGCGGCCTCGAGGCGGGCCGGGTCCTTGATCAGGTCGGTGCCGAGCAGGAAGTGGTCGCCGGGGAACATCAGCGCGGCGATCCTGCACATGAAGGAGCGGCGCTGGTAGGGGTAGAGGTTGCCGATCGTGCCACCGAGAAAGGCGATCAGGCGGCGCTCGCCGGTGTCGGGGATCCGCTCGAGGTGGTGCTCGAAGTCGCAGACGAGGCCGCGCACGTCGAGGCCGGGGTACTCGTCGACCAGCGACTCGGCGGTCAGGTGGGTGATCTCCTCGGAGATGTCGACGGGGACATAGGTCTCGAGGCAACCGGCGTCGCGCATTGCGCTGAGCAGGTGCCTCGTCTTCGCCGCCGAGCCCGAGCCGAGCTCGACCAACGCCGGCGGGTTGCCGGCAGCGGCGACGATCTCCGCCGAGCCGAGACTGAGGATCTCGCGCTCGGCGCGGGTCGGGTAGTACTCGTCGAGCTCGGTGATCTGCTCGAAGAGCAGCGAGCCGCGCTCGTCGTAGAAGTACTTCGGCGAGACCTCCTTCGGGATCGACCGCAGGCCGCGGCGGACGTCGCGCGCCATCGTCGCCGACGCTTCCGCGTCGAGGTGGACCTCGATCGCGATCGTCATGCGTCGACCGCGCAGCGGATGCCGGCGAAGATCTGGCGCCGCTCGGCCAGGTCCCAATTGCGGAAGCTCGGCCTCATGACGCTCGGGTGGGTGGCCCAGGCGCCGCCCCGCAGAACCTTGTAGCCGTCGCCGAAGAAGACCTCCGAGTACTCGGGGTACGGAAAGGCCTCGAACCCCGGATACGCCTCGAAATCGGAACTGGTCCATTCCCACGCCTGGCCGACCAGATCGAGCTTGGGAGCGGCCGCCTCCCACTCCAGCTCGCTCGGGAGCCGCATTCCCGCCCACCGCGCATAGGCGTCTGCATCGACCCAGGAGACGTGGGTGACGGGCGCGTCGGGGTCGATCGGCGCGGTGGCGCCCATCGCCGTCCGCAGCCAGCCGCCGTCGCCGTCGGGCTGCCAGTACATCGGCGGCGCGGCGCCGGTCTCGGCGATGAACTCGGCGTATGAGTCATTGCCGACCGGGAATCTTTCGATCTCGAAGGCGGCCAGCTCCACCCGGTGTCGGGGCCGCTCGTTGTCGTAGGCGAAGCCCTTGGGTCCGGCGCCGATCTCATAGCTGCCGGCCTCGACCGCGACCCTCGCCGCCCGATCGCGCCCCGGGCCCGCCGCCGGTCGCGGGGCCGACGCCAGCGGCTCGTAGTCGTCGACCATCTGCAACAGCTGCAGCATCGTCTCGGTGTGCTGAAGCTCGTGGGCGAGGAGCATCTCGTAGACGAAACCTTCGCGCAGCAGCGGGTCCTCGACGCCGGCGTCGATTTCGACCTCGTCGAGCACCTCGAGGGCTCGCTCGCGGACGTCCTCGAGATAGGAGCGCAGCTCGGCGTCGCGCAGGATCGGCAGCTCGCCGCGGGTCCGGCGGGGGTTCTCGATCGCGTCATAGAAGCGGCCGAGCTCGCCGTGCAGCGGCTCGCGGCCGCCGATCGTCCGCACCAGCCAGAGCTCCTCGAAGTTGGCGATGTGACCGAGATCCCAGGCGAGCGGGCTGAGGATCGACGAGTAGACGCGGTTGAGCTGGTCGTCGTCGAGGGGCTCGACGAGGTCGAGAGTCCGCTGCCGCGCCTCCGCAAGCCGGTCGGCAATCGCTTCCTTGGAGTCTGCCTGCACCTCGGTGGCGATGCGAAAACCCTACATAGGTCGGATCGCCGCTTGTGAAATCCTGCCGACGATGCGGATCGAGGGAGCGCGAGCGTTTGTCGCCGGTGGAGCCTCGGGGCTCGGCGCCGCGACCTCGCGCGCCCTCGCCGAGGGCGGCGCCCGGGTGACGATCGCCGACCTCAACGCAGAGAAGGGCGAGGCCCTCGCGGTGGAGCTGGGTGGCGACGCCGCCTTCGTCGAGGCCGACGTGACCGATGCCGACGCGGTAGGCGCCGCGATCGACGCGGCGCGCGCTGACGGCGAGCTGCGCGTGTCGGTCTGTTGCGCCGGGGTCGGCTGGGCGGAGCGCGTCGCCCACAAAGCGGGCCCCCACAACCTCGAGATGTTCACCAAGGTGATCCAGATCAACCTGATCGGGACCTTCAACGTCCTGCGGCTCGCGGCTGCCGCGATGAGCGACAACGAGGCCGACGAGGAAGGCGAGCGCGGGGTCTGCGTCAACACCGCCTCGATCGCCGCCTACGACGGCCAGATCGGGCAGATCGCCTACTCGGCCTCGAAGGGCGGCATCGTCGGCATGACCCTGCCGGCGGCCCGCGACCTCGCCGGCCGCGGTGTCCGGGTGATGACGATCGCGCCGGGTCTCTTCGACACGCCACTGCTCGCGGCCCTGCCGGAGGAGGCGCGGGCGGCGCTAGGTGGAGGCATCCCCCACCCTTCGCGGCTCGGGCGGCCCGACGAGTACGCGCGGCTGGTCAGCGAGATCGTCGCCAACCCGATGCTGAACGGCGAGACGATCCGCCTCGACGGCGCGTTGCGCATGCCGCCGAAGTGAGCCACCGCCCCGTCGCCCACGAGCTCGGATAGGCAGAGGTGCCCGGCGAGGATCGCTATGTGACCGCCGCCGGGGTGCGCGGCCTGACCCGGTTCTACGACCGAATCATCGCCTTGACGATGCGGGAGGACCTCTTCCGCGGCCGGCTCGCGCGGCAGGTGATGGCGGGGCTTGCCGACCAGCCCTGCATCTGCGCCGACGTCGGCGCCGGCACCGGCACCTTCGCGATCGCGCTCGCCTCACTGGCACCCTCGGCGACGGTGGTCGGCATCGACGGCGACCCCGAGGCCCTCGAGATCGCCAGGAGCAAGCAGGGCTCCGAGGCGGTCGAGTGGCGCTTGGGGCTGGCCGCCGAGCTGCCGCTCGAGGACGCGAGCTGCGACAGGATCGTGATGTCCCTCCTCCTCCACCACCTCGACGCGGCGGGAAAGGAAGCGGCGCTGGCCGATTGCCGGCGGGCGCTGGCGCCAGGAGGGCAGCTGCACGTCGCCGACTGGGGCAAGCCGCAGGATCCGCTGATGAGGATGGGGATGCTGACGCTCTCCGTCATCGACGGGTTCGACGGAATCCGCGACCACGCGGCCGGCCGCCTGCCGGGGATGATCGAAGCCGCGGGCTTCTCAACGGTGGAGCGCCATGACCGACTGCGCACCGCCTGGGGCAGCCTCGAGCTGCTCGGCGCCGAGCGCCGCTGAGCGCCGGCCACCGAGGGCCTAGCTCGTCCCCCCGGACTCGGGGTCGCGCCAGACCTGCTTGCGCCAGGGCGGGGTGACCACGAAGCTGCTCCCGTCGGTGGCGGCGATCGGCTCGAGCGGGACGAGGTGAACGCGGGCGCCGGGGGTGTAGCGGCCGCCGCGGTCCTCGCCGATGTTGCCCGCATGACTGCCGCCGGAGACGAGCAGGACGTGGGTCTCGGGGCCCCAGCCGTTCTCCTCGCGCAGGCCGACGGTTTCCTCGAGCTCCTTCAACGGCCCGAAGCCGGCGTCGGAGGCCCAGTTGGCGCGACCGGGCGAGTAGTTGTAGCCGTTGTGCGAGGAGGCCCTCTCCTCGACCTGGCCGTCCTCGCCGATCCGCACCTGAACCGATTCCCAGTCGTCGTGGTGGTATCCCCGGTGCCCGGCGATCGGCACCCCGCGCAGGGTCGCCGAGTCGGGGTAGTAGAGCCAGTACTGGATGTAGAGGTAACCGTCCGGGCGGCGGTCGACGACGTGGACGAAGGCGGTCACCGGCAGGCCCGAGGCGCTCGCGTCGACCTCCCCCTCCTGCCCGCCGTCGGCGCAGGCACTGACCCGGCAGCGGCGCCAGTCGACGGGCAACGCCCGCGAGCCATCCTCGAAGGCGAGCGTCGGCATGTGCTCGCGGGCGAGAGGGCCGACCTCCTCGCCGTAGGCGGCGATCAGCGCCGGCTCGTCGCCGCAGCTTTCGGACATGGCCGCCGCGCAGAGGATGCGGGAGGCGAGCAGCCTGGCCAGCGAGGCGCCCGGGAGGCGCACCCCGGCGGTGAACAGGGCCGTGAGGAGCAGGGCGAGGATCGCCAGCAGGCCGATCCACTCGACCGTCGACTGACCCTTCTCCGTTCCCCGCCGCCGCACATGCGGCTAAGCGATCGGGGGCGGCGGGTCTCCCCCGCGCGGCGCTAGAGGTTCTCGATCTCGGCGGCGATCTCCGACGCGGCCTGCTTTGCGTCGGAGAACAGCATCGAGGTGTTCGGTTCGTAGAAGAGGTCGTTGTCGATGCCGGCGAACCCGGGGCTGAGCGAGCGCTTGATCACGATCACCTCGTTGGCCTCGGCGACTTCGATGATCGGCATGCCGGCGATCGGGCTGTCGGGGTCGTTCTTCGCCGCCGGGTTGGTGACGTCATTGGCGCCGACGACGACCGCAACGTCGGTGCGCGGCAGTTCGGGGTTGATGTCCTCCATCTCCCGCAGCTGCTCGTAGGGGACGTCGGCCTCGGCGAGCAGGACGTTCATGTGCCCCGGCATCCGGCCGGCGACCGGGTGGATCGCGTAGCTGACGGTGACGCCGCGCTTCTCAAGCTGGTCGGCGACCTCCTTGATCGCGTGCTGGGCCTGGGCGACGGCGAGCCCATAGCCGGGAACGACGACCACGGTGTCGGCATAGGCGAGCTTGATCGCCGCGTCCTGGGCGCCGATCGAGATGTGGGGACGCTCCTCGGTCGTGCCCGAGCCACCGCCCGCGGGGGCACCACCGAACCCGGCGAAGAGGATGTTGCCGACCGAACGGTTCATCGCGGTCGCCATCTCCATGGTCAGGATCGTCCCCGACGAGCCGACGATGGTGCCGGCGACGATCAGCGCGACGTTGTCGAGCGCAAAGCCCGCCGCGGCGGCCGAGAGGCCGGTGAAGGCGTTCAAGAGCGAGATCACAACCGGCATGTCGGCGCCGCCGATCGGCAGGACCACGAGGTTGCCGAGGAGGGCGGCCGCGAGCAGGATTGCGATGAACAGGCCCTGTGACGGGTCGCCGTTGTTGACGGCGATGTCGACGCAGGCAGCGAGGATGCCGATCAGCAGCACCCCGTTGATCACCTGCTGGCCCGGCACGGCGAGCGGCCGGGTCGGGATCAGGTCCTGGAGCTTCGCGAAGGCGATGTTGGAGCCCCAGAAGGAGACCGAGCCGATCACCGCGGCGAGCAGCGTCGGGATCAGGACTTCGAGCGGAATCGAGCCGATCGTGCCGGCGTCGATCTCGCTGATCCCGTGGCGGAGCTCCGACCAGGCGATCAACGCCACGGCGCCGCCACCGACGCCGTTGTAGAGGGCGACCATCTGCGGCATCTCGGTCATCTGGACGCGGACCGAGGCGACGAACCCGACCGTGGCGCCGACCCCGAGGCCGACCGCGATCAGCCCCCAGTTGCCCATCCCGTCGAGCAGCAGAGTGGTGACCACGGCGACCGCCATGCCGACGGCGGCAACCATGTTGCCCTGCTTCGCCGTGGTCGGGTGGGTGCCGCGTTTGAGCCCGATGATGAAGAGCGAGAAGGCGACGATGTAGAGCGCGGTGGCTGCGTCGCCACCGGGCTTTAGGACGGCCTCGATCACGAGTCGCCCTTTTTGTCGGCCTCGGCCTTCGGCTTCGGCTTTTTGGAGAACATGCCGAGCATCCGGTCGGTGACCATGAAGCCGCCGACGATGTTGATCGCGCCGAAGGCGACGGCGATCGTCCCGATCACGTACTCGAGCGGGTCGTCCGCGTAGCCGAGCACGATCAGGCCGCCGAGCATGACGATGCCGTGGATCGCGTTGGTCTGCGACATCAGCGGCGTGTGCAGCGTCGTCGGCACCTTCGAGATGACCTCGAAGCCGACGAAGGCGGCGAGAACGAGAATTGCGATCTCGGTCATCAGGCTCATTTGGCTGTCCTCTCCCCGCGGATCTCGCCTTCGTGGGCGATGCAGGCGGCGTCGACGATGTCGTCCTCGAAGTCGATCTTGAGCTCGCCCTCCTCGCCGACCAGCAGGCCGAGGAGGTTCTCGAGGTTCTTGGCGTAGAGCTGGGAGGCATCGGCGGCCATGTCGCTGACAAGGTTGTCGGGCCCGATCACCTTGACGCCGTCGACGTCGACCGTCTGGCCCGGCTTCGAGGGCTCGGCGTTGCCGCCAGAGTCTGCTGCGAGGTCGATGATCACCGAGCCGGGGGCCATACCGCGGACGGCCTCCTCCGTGATCAGGATCGGCGCGTCGCGCCCGGGGATCTGGGCGGTGGTGATGATCACGTCCTGTTTGGCGGCGGCCGCGGTCAGCGCGTCTCGGACCTGGCCGTTCTCCTCGTCGGTGAGCGGGCGGGCGTAGCCGCCCTCGCCCTCGGCGTCGGGGATGAAGTCGAGTTCCAGCGGCCGGCCGCCGAGCGAGGCGATCTGCTCCCAGGCGGCGCGGCGGATGTCGAAGCCGGTGACGATCGCGCCGAGGCGCTTGGCGGTGGCGATCGCCTGCAGGCCCGCGACGCCGGCGCCGAGGACCATCACCTTGGCCGGGGCGACGGTGCCGGCGGCCGTGGTCATCATCGGGAAGAGCTGGCCCGCCTCGCGCGCGGCGAGCAGGGTCGCCGCGTAGCCGGCCAGGTTGGCCTGCGAGGAGAGCGCGTCCATCGCCTGGGCCCGGGTGGTCCGCGGGATCGCCTCCATCGCGAAGGCGGTGACGCCGGCCTCGGCCAGCGCCCGGTTGGACTCCGCCGCGGTCAGCGGCGAAAGATGGCTGATCAGCACCTGGCCGCGGCTCAGCTTGGCGATCTCCTCCGGCGAAGGGGGCCGAACGTGGAGGACCACCTCGGCGCCCCAGGCGGCGGAAGCGTCGGCGATCGAGGCGCCCGCCTCCTCATAGGAGGGGTCGGGGTGGCCGGCGCCGACACCGGCGCCGTTCTCGACCAAGGGGTCGATCTTCTCGCTGACTTTGGCCTTCAGCGATTTGGCGACGTCGGGGACGAGGGCGACCCGCCGCTCCCCTTCGGCTGTCTCTTTGGGAACTCCGATCTTCATTCCGGGCGCGGGAGACTACGACAACCGGTCAGGCCGGTGAGCCGACGCCCGCCATCGAGGCGAGCCGCTCGAGAGTGTGCAGCTGCTGATCGCGCTCGAGGTGGACGGGAGAGACGATCAGGCGATCGATGCCGGCGCCGCGGAACCGCTCGACCCGCTCGGCGACCTCGGCCTCGGTGCCGACCAGCGACGTCGCCTCGACGATCTCGTCGGGCATCGCCTCGAAGGCCCCGGCTTTGTCGCCGTCCTGGTAGCGGCGCTGGACGTCGTCGGCGACGTCGCCGAAGCCGAAGCGATGGGCGAGGTCGACGTAGAAGTTCGTTTTGCGGCTGCCCATGCCGCCGAAGTAGAGGACCAGGCCGGCCTTGACGACGTTCTTGGCGGCCTCGAGGTCGCCGTCGATCGCCACCTGCAGCGAGGGCGAGACCTCGAGGTCCGAGCGCTGCCTGCCGCCCTTTGCAAAGCCCGCCTCGAGGTGCTCCCCCCAGGTCTCTTCGAAGGCGTCGACGCTGAAGAAGATCGGGATCCAGCCGTCGCAGATCTCGGCGGCCATCTCGACCGATTTGCGGCCGATCGCGCCGACGAACACCGGGATCTCGTTGCGGAGGGGATGGAAGTTGAGCTTCAGCGGCTTGCCCTCCCCGCCGGGCAGCGGCAGCGTGTAGTGCTCGCCGTCGTGCTCGAGCGGCCCCTCGCGGGCGATGATCTCGCGGACCACTTCGATGTACTCGCGGGTCCGCCCCCACGGCTTCGAGTACGGGACGCCGTACCAGCCCTCGGAGACCTGCGGGCCGGAGGGCCCGAAGCCGAAGATGAAGCGCCCGCCGGAGAGTTTGTCGATCGTCGCGCCGGCCATCGCGGCCGCCGCCGGGGGCCGGGCCGGGACCTGAAGGATCGCGGCGCCGAGCCTGATCGTCTCGGTCTGGGGGGCGAGCCAGGCAAGGACGCTGACGACGTCGGAGCCGTAGGACTCGGCAGCCCAGACGGACTCGAAGCCCGCCTTCTCGGCGGCCTTCACCACCTCGACCGCGTCCTCGCCCGCGGGGCCGATGCCCCAGTAGCCGAGGTTGAGGCCGAGTTTCAGCTCACCGGTAGCCATCGAGCGAAACCTACACAATGAAGCCGTGATCGACGCGGACACCGGGCAGGGCCTCTCGGCCAAGGAGGCCGCATCGCGCCTGCGCAAGCTGGGCGCGCCGTCGGAGACCTCGTCGCGCTCGACCTCGAGCATCGTCGCCGGAAACGTCTTCACGCTTTTCAACGCGATCATCGCCGGGTTCCTGGTCCTCGACCTCGGGCTCGGCCTCTACGCCGACTCGATCTTCGGCCTGATCGCCGTGATCAACTCCTACATCGGCATCCGCCAGGAGCTCAAGGCGAAGCGCACCCTCGACCAGCTTGCGGTGCTCGTCGCCCCTCAGGCCAAGGCGATCCGCGACGGGGCCCAGGTCTCGCTGCCGGCACAGGAGGTGGTGCCGGGCGACGTCATCGTGATCGAGCCCGGCGACCAGCTCGTCGCGGACGGCGAGGTGATCGCGAGCCGCGGCATGGCCCTCGACGAGTCGATGCTCACCGGCGAGGCCGACGGCGTCCGCAAGGACCCCGGCGACCGGGCCCTCTCGGGGTCATTCGTGATCTCCGGCTCGGGGCGTTACCTGGTCGACGCGGTCCGCGAGGAGAGCTACGCCGGCCGGATCGCCGGCGAGGCGAAGACATTCCGGCATCCGCCCTCGCCGCTGCAGGCCGAGGTCAACCAGGTGATCCTCGCCTGCGTCTACGTGATGATCCCGCTGGCGATCCTCCTGCTGCTGACGCTGAAGCTGCGCAGCACCGACCTGACCGAGGCGGCGCAGACCGCGACCGCCGGCCTGGTGACACTGATCCCCGAGGGCCTGGTCTTGCTGATGAGCGTCACCTTCGCCGTCGCCGCGGTCCGCCTCGCGCAGCGGAAAACCCTGGTCCAGCAGATGAGCGCCACCGAGAGCCTCGCCGCCGTCGACACGATCTGCGTCGACAAGACCGGAACCCTGACCGACGGCGAGTTGCGCCTGCTCGAGGTCAAGCTGCCCGAGGGCGTCGAGGACGCCGCGGCGGCGACCGCGATCGGCCGCTACGCGGCGAGCGCCGGCGACCAGAACAAGACCCTGGAAGCGATCGCCGGGCGCTTCCCCGGCGAGCCCGGGGAGGTCGGCGCGGAGGTCCCCTTCTCCTCGGAGTGGAAGTGGAGCGGGCTGCGGATCGCCTCGACTTCCTACGTCATGGGCGCTCCCGACATCCTCGCCCAGAGCGGTGCATTGACCCTGCCGCCCGGCCTGCAGCGAGCGCTCGACAAGGAGACGGCGGCCGGGCGGCGGGTGGTCGCCTTCGCCGAGTCGGGCGACCCCCTCCCCACCGAGCCGGCCGACGGGCCGCCGCGGCTCACCCCGATCGCGCTCGTCGTCCTCGAGGAGACGCTGCGCCCCGACGCCTCCGAGACGATCGCCTTCATGCGGGAGCAGGAGGTCGACCTGAAGCTGATCTCCGGCGACGCCCGCTCGACCGTCACCGCCGTCGCCGGTGCCGTCGGCATTCCTCTGGACGCGGGCACGGTCGAGGGCCCCGACCTGCCCGACGACCCCGAGCGGCTGGCGGCGATCGCCGAGGACAACACGATCTTCTGCCGGATCGCGCCCGAACAGAAGAAGGCGCTGGTCGGCGCGCTGCGCGACTCGGGTCGCTACACGGCGATGATCGGCGACGGGGTCAACGACGTTCCGGCGCTGAAGCAGGCGCGCCTCGCCGTGGCGATGGGCTCCGGCGCGCAGGTGACCAAAGGGGTCGCCGACGTCGTTCTGCTCGAGGACGAATTCTCGCGTCTCCCCGAAGCGGTCGCCGAAGGCCGGCGCATCGCCCGCAACATCCACCGCCTCGGCCGCCTCTACCTCACCAAGACGGTCTACGCGGCGGCGCTGATCCTGCTCGTCGCGATCCCCGGCTTCGCCTTCCCCTTCCTTCCCCGCCACCTCACCCTGGCCGGCTTCCTGACGATCGGCATCCCCTCGTTCGTCCTCGCGCTCGCCCCCTCCGACGGCCCCCTCTACCGCGGCCACCTGCTGCGCTCACTGGCCGCGTTCGCGGTGCCCGCCGGCCTGGCGACGGCGCTCGGCTCGATCCTTTCGTTCTTCCTCGTCGACAGCGTCCTCGGCGGCACGCTCGAGGCCGGCCGGACGGCCGCGACGACGACCCTGATCGTTCTCGGGCTCGCCTTCGTCCTCCTGCTCGAGCGCGGCCCCGGCCGCGAGCACATCGCGATCCAGAGCTACATGCTGGCCCTGGTCGCCGGCCTGGGCGCGCTCTTCGCCCTGATCCTGGCGGCGGCCCCGGTGCGTGAATTCTTCGACATGGCGCTGCTCAGCGCGACCGAATGGTTCATGGCCCTCGCCTCTGCGGCGGTCGGACTGACGATCGCGAGTGCTCTCTGGCGGCTGCCGCAGATCGAAAGGCTGGAATCCGGCGTCGCGGGCGCGGACCCGGCCGAGGCCGAGGAGCCGGAGGAGGCCGAGGAGGCCGAGGAGCGTGCGAGCGAGGCGCCGCTCCCCGATGCGCCAATCGTCCATGAGCCGGATGCCTGATTTTCGACCCCGGGCCATGTGACACGGGCGGCGCCGCGCCTAGCGTCCACGCATGGCCACGACCATGCGTGATTCGTCGCTGCCCGCGGGCGTTGGCGACTACCCGACCGGGGAGCCCTTCGACGAGGCGATCGCCGCCCCGGGTGAGCCGCGCGAGCTCTACGCCGATGTGATCGCGGCGCTCGAGGGCCGCGACCTCGTCGCACTCGCGCGCCGCGCACAGGCAGAGGCCGCGGCCAAGGGGGTCACCTTCGGGCCGGGGGCGACGGTCGGGGTGGACCCGGTCCCGCGACTGATCGGCGGATCCGAGTGGCAGCGCCTCGAAGCAGGCCTGCTGCAACGTGTCCGGGCCCTCAACGCCTTCCTGCTCGACGCCTACGACGAGCAGGCGATCTGCGCCGAGGGTCGGGTTCCGCGGCACCTCCTGGAGACCTCACCCGGCTTCGAGCCGCGGATGCGCGGCATCCTCGATCCGCATCTGCCGCCGGCGACGGTCGCCGGCCTGGACATCGTCCGCGACCCGGCCGGAGACCTCCGGGTATTGGAGGACAATCTGCGCATGCCGTCGGGCTCCTCCTACGCAACCGCGTTGCGGGAAGTGGTCATGCCGCTCCTCGAGGGCGCGGTCGAGCCCCGGCCGCTGGGGCCGTTCGCCGAGGCGCTCGGCGGAGCGCTGGGCAGCGAGGGCGTGGCGATCGTCTCCGACGGGCCACAGAGCGGCGCCTGGTTCGAGCACCAGGCCCTCTCCCGCGCCCTCGGCGTGCCGATCGTCGTCCCCGAGGAGCTCGAGACGACCGGCGGCCGGCTCTACGCCCGCTCCGGCCGTGAGCGCCGCCGGATCGACGTGATCTACCGCCGGCTCGACGAGGAGCGGCTGAGCGGCCCCGACGGGGCCCCGACCGCGCTCGGCGAGCTGCTCCTGCCGGCGCTCGAATCGGGCAACCTGCGCTGCCTCAACGCGTTCGGCACCGGGGTCGCCGACGACAAGCTCGCCCACGCCTACGTCGAGCAGATGATCGACTTCTACCTGGGCGAGGAGCCGCTGCTGGCGTCGGTGCCGACGATCGACCTCTGCGAAGCGGCCGGGCGGGCGGAGGCCGAGGCGCGACTCGACGAACTCGTGATCAAGCCCCGCGACGGCTTCGGCGGCCAGGGCGTGACGATCGTCTCCGCCGCCGGCGCCGGGGACCGCGAGCGCTTGCTCGAGACGATCCGCCGGCGCCCCGAGTCGGTCGTCGCCCAGGAGGAGGTGGCGCTCTCCACCCACCCGACCATCTGCGGGGGCGTGCTGCGGCCGCGGCGGGTAGATCTGCGCCCCTTCGTCGTCAGCGGCACCGAGGGCCCCGCGGCGATGCCCGGCGGGCTGACCCGTTTCGCGCGCGGCGCCGGCGACGCGATCGTGAACAGCTCGCGCGGCGGTGGCTGCAAGGACACCTGGGTGGTGGACCGTTGAAGCGCCGCTCGCTCGCCTCGCGCCGCGACCGCCCGCCGCTGATCGGCGTGACCACCTCGGAGGTGCGCCGCGCCCAGACCGTCGAGCCGACGCCCGAGGGAGAGCCGCCGCGCCATGAGATGGCTTTGGGCCTGCCCTACCTGCGCGGCCTCGAGGCCGCCGGCGGGCTGCCGGTCGTGATGCCGCCGCTCGACGAGGAGGCGATCGAGCCGCTGCTCGACCGCTTCGACGGCATCTGCCTCTCAGGCGGGCCGGACCTCGATCCCGACACCTACGGCGCCGAGCCCCACCCGGAGCTCGGCCCGATCGAGCCCGACCTCGACCGCTTCGAGCTCGCCGTGGCCCGCCGCGCCGACGCGCGTGAGATGCCGATCCTGGCGATCTGCCGGGGCACCCAGGCGATGAACGTCGTCCGCGGCGGCACCCTCCACCAGCACATCCCCGAGCGCTCGACCGAGATCAGCCACCGGCAGAAAGCGGCCGGCGACCTGCCGACCCATCCGGTCTCGATCGAGGCCGGCAGCCGCCTCGCCCAGATCCTTGAGGCGACCGAGATCGAGGTCAACTCCTTCCACCACCAGGCGATCGAGCGGCTCGGCGACGGGCTGCGGGTGACCGCGCTCGCCCCCGACGACACGATCGAGGCGGTCGAGGACCCTCGGCGGCGCTTCCTGATCGGCGTCCAATGGCACGCCGAGACCCTGGTGCACCGTCCCTACGAGGGCGCCCTCTTCCGCAGCTTCGTCGAAGCCTGCAGGGAGGACGGCGCCGAGTTCGAGCGCCGCCGCGCGGGCCGGGAGGTCGCGTGAGCGCGCGGGTGACCGGCACGACCCCGGCCTGGGCCGAGTGGGCGGAGCCGCACGAGAGCGGCCCCTACACGGTCGGCATCGAGGAGGAGGTGATGCTCCTCGACCAGCTGACCTGGGCGCTCGCCCACCGGATCGAAAGCGTCCTTCCCCGTCTCCCCCATCACCACTCGACCGAGAGCTACACGGCAGAGACCCACGGGTCCGCCCTGGAGATCCAGACCGGCGTGCACTCGCGGATCGGCGAGGCGGTGGCAGAGCTCTGCGAGCTGCGGACCGACCTGGCCAAGACGCTCAGCCCGCTCTCGATGCGGGCGGCGGCGGCCGGCACCCACCCCTTCGCGGTCTGGCAGGAGATCGTCATATCGGCCGGGGAGCGCTACCAGTTCGTCTACGGCTCGATGCGTGAGCTGGCCCGCCGTGAGCCGACCTTCGGCCTCCACGTCCACGTCGGCGTCCCCGACCCCGAGGCGGCGATCTACGCCGCCAACCGGCTCCGCACCCACATCCCGCTGCTGCTGGCGCTGTCGGTCAACTCGCCCTTCTGGCAGGGCCGCGACACCGGCCTCGCCTCGGCGCGGACGCCGCTCTTCCAGGCGTTCCCCAGGGTCGGCATTCCCCGCGACTTCGCCGACTACGCCGAGTACGTCGAGTCGGTCGACGTGCTGATCCGCTGCAAGGCGGTCCCCGAGCCGACCTTTCTCTGGTGGGACGTCAGGCCGCAGCCGCGCTTCGGCACGGTCGAGGTGCGGATCATGGACGCCCAGACGAAGGTCGCCGACACGGCGGCGATCGCCGCCCTCGTCCAGGCGATAGTCAGGGCCGAGGTCGAGCGCGAAGACCACCTCGAACGGGCGATGCCGCAGGAGGTCCTCGCCGAGAACCGCTTCCTCGCGGCCCGCGACGGCATGGACGCGGAGCTGATCGAGCCAGAGCTCGGCAGCCGGGTCCCGGCCCGCGAGCTGCTCGCCGACCTGGTCGCGGTCTGCGGGCCCCACGCGAAGGAGCTGGGTTGCGCGGAGGAGCTGGCCAAGGTCCCGGCGCTCGGCGAGCGAACCGGCGCCCGGCGCCAGCTCGAGCAGGCGGCCGAGCTCGGCTCCCTCCCCAGGCTGGTCGCCGACCTCGCCGGTGAGTTCCTGGCGCCGGCCTAGCCGTCTTTGGGCGGCAGCACGAACTGGGTGACGATCAGGTTGGCGGCGAGGCGTTTCTCGCCACCGCGGATCCGCTCGATCCGAACCTCGACCACGACCGTGCTCTTGCCCGCGTGCAGGACCTCGCCGACCGCGACGATCTCGTCGCCGTCGAGGCCGGCGGCGAAGACGTTGAGCTTGAGCTCGATCGTGGTGAAGTTGTGGCCGGCGGGGATCGCCTTGAATGTCGCCCAGGCGGCGACGGTGTCGCCGAGCGCCGTCCAGACACCACCGTGGACGAAGCCACCCGGATGGAGATGGCGGCCTTCGACAACGATCCGGCCGCGCGAGTGGGTGTCCTCGATCTCGAGTGGCTCGATCTGGAGGTCGCCAGGGAAGCTGCCGGGCAGGAACTGCTTGGCCGAATCGACCGTGATCTCGGTCGACGGATGCTGGTCGTCGCTCATTTCCGGCGCACCCTATTCGACGCCGAAGCCGTCGAGGCCGTGGTCGCCGAATGGCTCGTCGCGGTCCCGAACCGCCTCCCTGAAACCGTCCTCGGCGGCGCGGCGGACGAAGCCGTGGCCCTCCTCGGTGTGGCGGGCAATGCCGTCGAAGAAGGTGCCGAGCACCTGGGCCTGGTGAAGGCCCTGGGCCTGGATGCTCTGGTTGCAGAGCAGCTTCATCATCACCAGCTGGTTGATCGGCAGGCGAGCCACCCGGCCGAGCAGCGACTCGAAGTGGGCGTCCAGGTCCGCCGGTGGGGCCGACTCGGTCGCCAGGCCCCACTCGACCGCCTGCGCGCCGGTCAGCGAATCGCCGGTCAACAGCAACCGCTTCGCCCGCATCGCGCCGATCCGGGCCGCCCAGAGCGCCGTCGTCGGCGAGCCCCAGACCCGTGCCGGCGGATAACCGATCTTGGCGTCGTCGGCGATCACCAGCAGGTCCGAGCAGAGCGCCATGTCGGTCCCGCCCGCGACGCAATAGCCGTGGACCTTGCAGAGCACGGGCTTCTCGGAGTGGAAGAGGCTCATGAAGCCGCGCACGTTGCGCGACATGAATTGGTAGTCGGTGACCGGGTCCCAGTTCGTGTCCGGGACGTGATTGGCGCCGATCACCGCCGGGTCCAGCGGCGACCCGGGCGGCGGCGCGGGCCCGTCGCCGAGGCCGCTCATGTCGCCCTCGGCCGAGGCGACCAGGTCATAGCCGCCGCAAAAGCCGGTGCCGTTGCCGGCCAGGGCGATCACGTGGACCTCGGGGTCGAGATTGGCCCGCTCGACGCAATCGCCGAGCTCGACCGGCATCCGCGGAGTGATTCCGTTCCCGCGCTCCGGCCGGTTCAGCGTGATTCGGGCGACCCGATCGCCAGTCTCGTAGGTCAATGTTTGAAGGTCGATTTGCCGACCCTATTTCGTCTCGGCTGATCTGACCGAGCAGATCAAGGACGCCGGAAGCGCCGCGTGCGCCAGCACGCAAGCGACCGAGGACGCCGATATGCGCCGCGTCAGATCAGTTGAGACGTTCGACGATCATCGCGTTGCCCTGCCCGCCGGCGACGCACATGGTCTCGAGGCCGACCTGGTGGTCGTCCGTCTCCAGGACGTTCAGCAGGGTGCCCATGATCCGCGCGCCGGTCATGCCGAACGGGTGGCCGAGGGCGATCGCCCCGCCGTGGGTGTTCATCTTCTCGAGCGGGATGTCGCACTCGTCCATGATCGGGATCACCTGGGCGGCGAAGGCCTCGTTGAGCTCGACCGCGCCGACGTCGTCGATCGTCATCCCGGCCCGGTCAAGGGCCTTCTTGATCGCGCCGATCGGGGCGACGCCCATGTACTCGGGCTCGTTGCCCCAGGTGGCGGCGGTGACGATCTTGGCGCGCGGGGTCAGCCCCAGCTCCTTGGCCTTGGTGTCGCTCATCACCAGCACCGCGGCGGCGCCGTCGTTGAGCGGGCAGGAGTTCCCGGCGGTCACTCCACCGCCGCCGAACGCCTCGGGCAGTTCGCTCAGCTTCTCGAGGGTCGAGGAGGCGCGGGGGCCGTCGTCCTTGGCGACCTCGGTGCCGTCGGGGAGCGTCACCGGGACGATCTCGCGGTCGAAGAAGCCGTCCTCCTGCGACTGCACGGCGAGTTCCTGGGAGCGCTGCGCGTACTTGTCCATGTCGGCGCGGCTGACCTCGTACTTGTTGGCGACGTTGACCGCGGTCAGGCCCATTTCGATGTAGGCATTCGGCTGGCCGTCGTTGCCCTGCAGGTTCTCGTTCTGGTCGGCGGCGCCGGCCGGCTCGGTGCGCTCGTTGTAGCGGCTGACCCACTCGACCCCGGCGGCGAGGTAGATGTCGCCCTGCCCCGCCTGGACCGCGTTGCCGGCCTGGCGGATCGCGTCGAGGCTCGACGAGCAGTAGCGGGCGACGGTGACGCCGTTGACCGTCTGCGGCAGCTTCTCGGAGAGAAGCGAGATGATGCGGCCGATGTTGAAGGCCTGCAGGCCCTGCGGCATTCCGCAGCCGCAGATCAGGTCCTCGATCTGCGCCGGGTCGACCTCCGGGTTGCGCTCGAGCAGCTGGTCGACGACGTAGGCCCCCATCTCGTCGGGGCGAAGCTGGGCCAGCGAGCCTTTGAAGGCGCGGCCGATGGGCGTGCGAAGGGTGTCGACGATGACTGCATCGGGCATGCTGGGAATCTCCTTGGAAGCTCGGGGGCGTAGTGCGGGCCGCAGGGTAGTGGATTAACGTAACGGCGATGTCGCTGGACGGCCTGCGGGCATGGATAGGGGAGGTCGAGCGCAAGCTCCGCGTGCGCACGAGGGTCGTCCTCGTCCTGGTCGCGATCGCGATCGGCGGCGCGGGCGCCGGGATCTATCTCGCGCTCGAAGCCGACAGCGAAGGCGTCAGCGCCGACGAAATCCAGGTCCTCGAAGAACAGATCGGCTCGCTGGGCTCGACAACGGCGAATTCCGGCCTCGAATCGAAAGTCGCCCAGCTCGAGCTGGAAGTCGAGCGCCTCCGCAGCGAAGCGAGCGATACGGGCGGCTCGGGCGCGGCCGACGAAGCCGAAGAAGCGAAACCGCCCGGCGAAAAACCGGAAACTGAATAGCCCCCAGCGATTTGTGTTGTTCCGCACGTAGTTTGTGCGCTTCGTCCCCGTTCTCCGTTACATTCGGCGCAATCCAACTCGCGAGGGATCGCGATGCGTGCCTGTAACAGGCAACGAAAGGAGAGCCCCGATGCCCGAGGGTTACTGCGTCAAAGAGCGCAAGAAGGTCGAGATCAAGGACGCCAAACAGGTGACCATGAAAAACGGTCGCCCCGCGATTCAGGGATTCTGCCCGGATTGCGGCACGAAAATCTTCAAGATCGGCAAACTCGAGTAGCGATGGCGTGAACCCGGTCGGCGTGCGTCGCGTACATCGAGGCGTATGCCGGCTGGAGCACTAATTCGAGAGCGGGACGTCCGCGAGGCCTACGCGGCCCACGCGGGCGAGCTCTACGGCTTCGCGATGCGCTCGCTGGGCGACGCGGGGCTGGCCGAAGAGGCCGTCCAGGAGACCTTCCTCCGGGCCTGGCGGGCGGGAAAGCGCTTCGACCCGGAGATCGGCAGTCTCCGCACCTGGCTGTTCGCGATCCTCCGCAACGTGGTCATCGACCTCGGGCGGGCCAGGGCGGTGCGCCCCACGGTCGCCGAGGGCGAGGCCGAGCCGTCGGTCGAACCGATCGAGGACAAGCTCCTCGCCTGGCAGGTCGAGGAGGCGATGCGCAGGATGGGCGACCAGCACCGGCGGATCCTGGTCGAGACCTACTACCGCGCCCGCCCCTACGCGGAGGTCGCCTCGGAACTGGGTATACCCGTGGGAACCGTGAAGAGTCGCGTCTACTACGCGCTGCGGGCGCTGCGAATCGCGCTCGAGGAGATCGGCTATGAAGACTGACAGCTGCCGCGAATGGCGGGAGAGTCTCGGCGCCTACGCGCTCGACCAGCTGCCGGCGGACGAGAGGACCGCTCTCGGCGCCCACCTCGAGGGCTGCGCCGAGTGCCGGGCCGAGCTCGATGAACTGAGCGCCCTCGTGCGGCCGATGTCGCTCGCCGACCCGGCCCGCTTCGACACCTCCCCCACCCCACCGGCGACGCTCGCCGCCCGGGTGGCGGCGACGATCGGGCGCGAGCGCCTCGCCCAGCGCCGACGGCGTGTGCGCCGCGGCCTGGTCTTCGGCGGCGCCGCCGCCGCCGCGGCGGTCGCGCTCGTCCTCCTCGTCCTCCCGGGCGGGGGATCGAGCGGCCCCGAGCGCCACGTCACCTTCGCCTCGCTGCCGAAGGGAGAGCAGATCTCGGCGAAGCTGATCCCGAATGCCTTCGGGACGGAAATCCACATGTACGTGAAGGGCGTTTCCTCCGGGACTCTCTGCCAGGTCTACCTGCGCAGCCACAAGGGCCAGCGGCTCTCCGCCGGGTCCTTCCGCTACCGGTGGCGCGAGGGCAGCTACCCGGTCCTCAGCTCGGCGCTCGATCTCTCGGAGACCGGCTCGATGGAGATCAAAGTCGGAGACCGCACTTTCGTCGCCGCCGTCGGCGGCAGCTCGCAGCAACCAACCCAGGAGGTAAGGCAATGAGGAAACCAGCGATCGCGATCGGCCTGCCCCTTGTGGCGCTGGCCCTATTCGCCGCCGGCTGTGGCAGCAGCGGAGACAGCACCGGGACCGGAGGGAGTGGCTACGGCTACGGCGCCAATCCCTCCTCGACCTCCGAAGCGACGACGACGGCGAGCCCGGAAGCGACCGGAGCGGCGGTCGTCTCGGTCGCCTCGACACCGAAGCTGGGCCCGATCATCGTCGACCCCAAGGGCTTCACCCTCTACGACTTCCACGCCGACAAGGGCACGACCTCCAATTGCTACGGCGGCTGCGCGAAGGTCTGGCCGCCGCTGACGACCGGCGCCGCCCCGCAGGCCGGCGAAGGGGCGACGGCCTCGAAGCTGGGGACGACCAAGCGCAAAGACGGGACCACCCAGGTCACCTACGCCGGCCACCCCCTCTACACGTACCTGGGCGACAAGAAGCCCGGCGAAGCCAACGGCAACGATTTCTCGCAGTTCGGCGCCGAGTGGTACGCGCTGAAGGCCAACGGCGAGGAGCCGGAGGACTGAGCCGACTACTCCTCGCCGGCGGAACCGGGACGAAGGCCTCCGAGGAACATTCCCTCGGAGGCGCGCAGCAGGCCGATCGTGATGTGCGGCCGCATGTCGCTGCTGCGAACCCGTAGGTGCGATCCGTGCGGGCCGATCACCTCGACGATCGTGCAGACGTCGCCGATTTCGCAGTCGTCGCCGTAGTCCGCTTCGAGCGCTTCCATCTGTTTGGCGACGACGCTGCCCATCTTTGACTGGTCGAGTCCCATTCAGGGTGCATTTCCCCGCTCGCTGCGTAAATCCTGTATGTGAGCAAAGTCACGCAGCCGCCCGGGCCGACGGGCGAGGGTTGTTGATCCCGGGTGTTGGGGTACCCGGCTTCTCAGACCATGGGCACCCGGCATCCGACTATCTAAAGTGTCATCTGTGACGCAACGCCCTCTCGAGCTGATCCTTGCCCGCAACCTGATGTCGGCCCTCTCCACGCCGGCCTTCCTGGTCGACGAGGGCGGGGTTTTGGTCTTCTACAACGAGGCGGCCGGGGCGCTGCTCGGCAAGCGCTATGAGGAGCTCGGCACCGTCGGCCCGGAGGAGTGGGGCTCGCTGTTCGGCCCCTTCGACGCCTCCGGCGACCCGATTCCCTACGACGAGCTGCCGCTCGTGATCGCGGTTCGGAACGGGCGCCCCGCCCACGCGGATTTCGACATCCACTCGGCCGACGGCGCCCGTCACGCGGTCGAGGTCTCCGCCTTCCCGATCCTCACCGCGCACGGCTCGCAGGGCGCGATCGCGGTCTTCTGGCCGAGGGCCTCGCAGAACGGGGCAGGCGGCTGATGGAGGTAAAGCTCTGGGGGACCCGTGGCTCGATCCCATCGCCCGGGCCGGAAACGATCCGCTACGGGGGAAATACCTCGTGCGTCGGCGTCACCCTCTCCGACGGCTCCTTGCTGGCGCTCGACGCCGGCACCGGGATCCGCAACCTCGGCCTGGCGCTCGCCGCCGAACCGGCCCGTCTCCACATCCTCCTCACCCACCTGCACCTCGACCACATCCAGGGCCTCGTCTTCTTCGCCCCCGCCTTCCGCGCCCAGACCGAGATCGTGATCTGGGGGCCGGCATCGCCCGAGGCCTCGCTGCGAGACCGGATCGCCCGCTACATCTCGGCTCCGCTCTCGCCGGTCGAGGTCCGCGAGCTGCCCTGCGACGTCTCCTTCCGCCATTGCCCGGAGACCGAGTGGGAGATCGGGCCGGCCCGCATCCGGGCCTCTTCGGTGACCCACCGCGGGCCGACCCTCGGCTACCGGATCGAGGACGGCGACAGCTCGCTCGCCTACATCCCCGACCACGAGCCGGCACTCGGAGCCGACCTCGCCTCGCTCGACGAGGACTGGATCTCCGGCTTCGGGCTCGCCCGCGACGCTTCACTGCTGATCCACGACGGCCAGTACTCCGACGCCGAGTACCCCGAGCACGTCGGCTGGGGCCACTCGGCGCTCAGCCACGCCGTCACCTTTGCCCATCGGGCCGGCGCCGAGCGCACCGTTCTCTTCCACCACGACCCGCTCCATTCCGACGAGCGCCTCGACCGGCACGCCGCCGATGCCCGGGAGCGATGGAGCGCCCTCGGCGGCGCCCCGGGCGCGCTCGAGCTCGGCGTCGAGGGCGGCGCCTACGAGCTGCCCGTCCGCGCGCCTCGCGCCGAGGCTGCCGCGCCGGCCTGACCGAGCAAGCGTGATGGCTACCCTGCGCGGACGATGACCGGATCGCCAGGGATCGATGCAGCCGCCGTGCGCTCAGACCTGGTCCGTCGCGCCCTGGAGATCGCCGGGCGGGCGCACGCCGGTCAGATCCGCAACGCGAGCGGTGGCCGGCCCTACATCGACCATCCGGTCGCGGTCGCCGAGAAGCTGGTCGAGGGCTCCGACTCCGACGAGCTGATCGCGGCGGCGATCCTCCACGACGTGGTCGAGGACTCCGAGCTCGAGGTCGCTGACATCCGCGAGGCGCTGGGCGACCCGGTCGCCGATCTGGTCGGTGTGCTCAGCGACGACGAAGGGATCGACGACTACGAGGAGCGCAAGCGCGAGCACCGCGGCCGGGTCGAGGCAGCCGGCCCGATGGCGTTGGCGATCTACGCCTCGGACAAGCTGACGAACCTGGAGATGCTGCGCGACGCCTATCGCGACCAGGGCGAGGCGGTCGCCGAGGAGCTGACGGTTCCGCTCGACGTCAAGCTGGGCGTCTGGGAAGGGGACCTGGCGATGCTCGAAGCCTACGACGAGCCGGGGGCTCTGGTCGCCGACCTGACTAGACGTCTCGCCGGTGAGCTCGAGGCTCTGGCGCTCGATCGGCAGCGGCGCGCTCCAGGCTGACCCGCCGCCGCAGCGGCAGCAGGTACCAGAGGGTTCCGAACATCAGGATCGCGCCGACGCCGACCACGGCGGTCACCACCCCGCCGTAGAGGATGTCGGTGATCAGGGTCAGGGCGCCGGTCATCGCCAGGGCAAGGAAGCTGAGGCCGGCGATCGTCAGCCTGTTCGCGATCTCGACCAGCCGTTCCTTTTGCTGGAGGTGGAAGGTGAGGCGGTGGTAGGCGGAGGGGGTTATCAGTAGCGCCGCCGAAATCGCTGTGGAGAGCAGCGTGGCGAAGTAGACCTTCTTCTCGAAGGGTGTGATCTCCGAGAAGTGCTGTTGGAACGGGACGGCGAGCAGGAAGGCGAAGAGGACCTGCACGCCGGGAAGCGCCACCCGCAACTCCTGGAGCAGCTCTCCGAGGTTTCGGTCCAGGCGTTCCGACTCGCTCTCGTCTCTCCCGGAACCGGCGTCCAGCATCGCCCAACCCTAGGCGACCGGGCGGCCGCGGTCGAGGCATAGGATCGCCGGATGGGACGACTGGGCGTGATCCTCGGCAGCAGCGCCACCGGGCTCGGCGGCTCGCGGCTGGTCGAGGCGGCAACGGCCTGCGGCGCCGTCGTCCTCCAGCGACACGGCGAGGGAGAGTTCCGCCTGCCGCATCGCATCGACCACGCCGCCAACCTGCGCAGGCTCCTCGAGGCAGGCTGCGATCGGGTGCTCGCCGTCGCCTCGGTCGGCTCGCTGAAGCAGGCGATCCCGGTCGGCGAGTTGGTCTGCCCGGACGATTTCATCTCGCTGCAGTCCGCCGTCACGACCTTCGAGGATGCCCGCGGCCATATGACCGCGGGCTTCGACCCGGAATGGCGGGCGCGCGTCATCCACGCCGGGCGCACCGGGGGCCTGCGCGACGGGGGCATCTACTGGCAGGCGATCGGCCCCCGCTTCGAGACCCCCGCCGAGATCCGCCTGATGGCCGCCCATGCCGATCTGGTCGGGATGACGATCGCCTCGGAGTGCGTGATCGCCTGCGAGCTCGGAGCCCGCTACGCAGCGGTCTGCGCGGTCGACAACATGGCCAATGGGATCGGCTCGGTCGAGCTCGACGTCGAGGAGCTGGAACGCGATCGCCACGCCAACGTGGCCCGCCTGAACCAGGCCCTGGAGGCGATGCTCCCGGAGCTCGGCCCGTGAGCCTGACCGTCCTCGGCGCGAGGCACGGCGGTGAGGTCGTCGGGCTGCGCTGCGTCGCCGACACCATCGAGGCGATCGGCTCCGGGGTCGAGCCCGAGCCCGGCGACGAGACGATCGACGCCGGCGGCGCCGAGCTCGTCCCCGCCCTCGTCAACGGCCACACGCACGCCGCGATGACGCTCTTCCGCGGATACGGCGGCGATCTGCCGCTGATCCGCTGGCTGGAGGAGAAGATCTGGCCGGTCGAGGCGAATCTCGACGAGGAGGACGTCTACTGGGGCACGCGGCTCGCCTGCGTGGAGATGATCCGTACCGGGACCACCCGCTTCTGGGACATGTACTGGCACCCGACCGCGACCGGGCGGGCGGTGCGAGACGCGGGCCTGCGCGCGGTCATCGGCGGGCCGATCTTCGACCTCGCCACCGATACGGAGGGGGCGAAAAAGACGGCGCTCCGCAGTCTCGCGGCACAAGCCGAGCTCGAGCCCGCCGGAATCGAGCGGGCCCTGACCCCGCACGCGATCTACACCGTCAGCGAGAAGCTGCTGCGCTGGACCGCGGAGACCGCCGACGAGCGCGGCCTGCCGCTGCAGATCCACCTCTCGGAGACCGAGAAGGAGGTCAGCGACTGCGTCGCCGCCAACGGCATGCGACCGGCCCACTACCTCGACCGGCTCGGTTTCCTCACTCCACGGACGATCCTCGCCCACGGCGTCTGGCTCGACCGTGGTGAGCTCGAGCTGATCGCCGAGCGGGGCGCCACGGTGATCACAAACCCGGTCGCCAACATGAAGCTTGCCGTCGGCGGCGTCTTCCCCTACCCCGAGGCAAGGGCCGCCGGGGTCGCGGTCGGCCTCGGCACCGATGGTGCCGGCTCCAACGACTCGCTCGACCTGTTTGCCGACCTCAAGGCCTTCGCCCTGGCCCAGCGCCACGCCGCCGGCGACGCCACCGTGATCGGCGCCTCCGAGGCCTGGGAGGTGGCGACCGGCGCCCGCGCCCCGACGCTCGGCGGCGCTCGGCTGGTGGCGGGCGGGCGAGCCGACTTCCTGATCCTGCGCCGCGACTCCTACGAGCTCGGCCTCGGCGACCTGCACTCAGACCTCGTCTACGCGGCAAGCGGCTCCGTGGTCGAGACCACCGTCGCCGGTGGCCGGCCGCTGATGCGGGGCGGCGTCGTCCCCGGCGCCGAGGAGGTTCTGGCGAAGGCGGCGGAGCGCGCCCGCAGGCTCGGGATCGGCCAAATCGGGGTATAGGGTCCGAACGCTGTGCCCACGCCGAAGGCCAAAAAGGGCGGCAACGAGGGAGAGGCGGCCGCCTCTTCGGTCCGCTACGAGGGTGCGACCAAGCACTACGGCAACGCCGACTCGATCGCGGTCGACCACCTGACGCTGGAGGTGCCCGCCGGTGAGATCTGCGTCCTGGTCGGGCCTTCGGGCTGCGGCAAGACGACCGCGATGCGGATGGTCAACCGGACGATCGAGATGACCGAGGGCGACATCCTCGTCGGCGATCGGTCGGTTCGCGACCGGGAGCCGTCCGAGCTGAGGCGGGAAATCGGCTACGTGATCCAGCAGGTCGGGCTGTTCCCGCACCGGACGATCGGCGAGAACATCGAGACGGTGCCGCGCCTGCTGGGGCGCGACAAGGAGTGGGCCCGCGACCGCAGCGTTGAGCTGATGGCGCTGATCGGCCTCGACCCCGAGCTCGCCGACCGCTACCCGGCGCAGCTCTCCGGCGGCCAGCAGCAGCGGGTCGGAGTCGCCCGCGCCCTCGCCGCCGACCCGCTGGTGATGCTCATGGACGAGCCCTTCGGCGCGATCGACCCGATCAACCGCGAGCGGCTCCAGAACGAGTTTCTGCGGCTGCAGGCGGAAATCCGCAAGACCGTTCTCTTCGTCACCCACGACATCGACGAGGCGATCAAGATGGGCGACCGGATCGCGGTCCTGCGCGAGGGCGGCAAGCTGGAGCAGTACGCGACGCCCGCCGAACTGCTGATGGACCCCGCGACGGAGTTCGTCGAGGACTTCGTCGGCGCCGACCGCGCGCTGAAGCGGCTGGCGCTGATGCGGGTGTCGGACATCAACCTCTGGGAAGCGCCTCTCGCCCACGTCGGCCAGGCGACCGCCGAGGTGCGGGCGAAGCTGGAGGGCGCCGAAATCGCCTACCCCCTGCTCGTCGACGGCGAGCGCCGGCCGCTCGGCTGGCTCTCCGAGCGCGACCTCGACGCCGAGACGGTGCCCGACAGCCCCGACTCGCCCCTGGGCCCCGTCCTCGATCGCGACGACATCGTTCGCGACGCCCTCGCCGACATCCTCCAGGCCGGAGCCCAGTACGCGGCGGTGATCGATCGCGACGGCAGGATCGCCGGCGTCCTCTCGGTCGAGATCATCTCCGAGTTCCTCGTCTCCCCCGAGGCCAAGGTGGAGGAGCACGGCGCCGCCGACCGGCCGTTGGGCACGGAGCAGGTCGATGAGTAGCACCATGCTCCCCCTCGCCGCAGCCGGCGAACTCCCAAACTCCTTCTTCCACGAACGCACCAGCGACACGTTGCCCTGCCAGGCGACCGGAAAGCTCTTCTGCTTCGACTGGGCGAGGGAACACATCGACCGCTACGAGACGCCGACCCTCCAGCATCTGAAGCTGGTCGTGCTCGCCGTCGCGATCGGGTTCGCGATCGCCTTCACGCTCGCCCTGTTCGCCCACCGCCGGCGCTGGCTGCAGCCGCCGCTGCTGGCCGCCACCGGGGTCCTCTACACGATCCCGAGTGTCGCCTTTTTCTTCCTTCTGCTGCCCTTCACCGGGCGCGGCGTCGACACCGCGGTGATCGCCCTGACCGCCTTCAACCTGCAGGTCATCTACCGCAACACGATCGTCGGCCTCAACAACGTCCCGACCTCGGTCAAAGACGCTGCCCGCGGCATGGGCCAGACCGAGCGCCAGGTGCTCTGGCGGGTCGAGATCCCGCTCGCCACCCCGGAGATCATCGCCGGGCTGCGGATCGCCACGGTGAGCACGGTGGCGATTGCGACCCTGGCAACCCTCGCCGGCGGCGGCGGGCTCGGTCAGCCGATCTTCTCCGAAGGGATCAACTTCAAGACCAACATCATCATCGCCGGCGGAATCGCGATCGTGATGGCGCTCTTCTTCGACGCGATCCTCTACTTCATCGGCAGGGCGGCAACCCCCTGGGAACGACTGGGCCGAGCGTGAACGCCCTGCTTCTGCCGGTTGCCTCGATCCAGGGGGCGGTCGAATTCATCTTCACGCCACAGCCGTCCAACGTCACCGGCGGCAAGCTCGTCGGCGGCATCGACCAAACCGTCGAATTGGCGCTGACCCAGCTCGAAGTGACCGTCCTGGCGCTGGCGCTTTCGCTGGTGGTCGCCCTGCCGCTCGGGCTCTACCTCGGCCACAAGGGCGTCGGCGAACTGATCGCGATCGGCCTCGGCAACGCCGGCAGGGCGATCCCCGAGCTGGTCCTGATCGCCTTCATGGCGGCGGCGATCGGCGTCGGCACGCTCAACCTGACGATCGCGCTCGCCGTGCTCGGCGTCCCGCCGATCCTCACCAACGCCTTCATCGGAATCCGCCAGGTCGACCCGGCCCCGGTCGAGGCGGCGCGCGGCATCGGCCTCAGCGAGTTCGAGATCCTGGTCAAGGTCGAGCTGCCACTGGCGATCCCGACCGTGATGGCGGGTGTGCGCCTGGCGACCATCGCGATCGTCTCTACGGCTACCATCGCGCCCTTGGCGGGAGTCTTGACGCTCGGCGACTACATCATCAACGAAAACGTCTACGGCGAGAATGGCGTCGTCGCGGGGGCTATCGTCGTCGCCCTGATGGCGCTTTCGCTCGAGCTTCTTCTCGCGCTTCTACAACGACGACTTACTTCCAAGGGGCTTCGGCTGAGCCCCGCGTGATGTCCCGGCACGAAAAAACAAGAGAGGGGAACCAAGTAATGAGGAGCAGAACCACCCAGTTACTCGCGGCGGCCTCAGCGTTGTTCGCGATTGTCCTGAGCCTCGGCCTGACCGCCTGCGGGAGCAGCGATGACAGCACCACCGGTGGAGGCCCCGGAGAAACCAGCGCCGAAGGCGGCGGTGCGATCGTGTCGAACCCGGCCAACGCCAAAGTGAAGCTCACGATCGGCTCGAAGAACTTCCCGGAACAGGAAATCCTCGGGGAAATCTACGCCCAGGCGCTTGCCGCGGCGGGGTACAAGACCAAGAGCGACCTCAACCTCGGCTCCGAAACCGTGGCGCTGAAAACCCTGAAGGCGGGCCAGATCTCCGGCTACCCGGAGTACGCCAGCACGGCTCTGACCTCGTTCTTCGGGCTCGAACCGGAAGAAGTCCCCTCCGACGCGACCGAAGCCTATGAAAAGGCGAAGGCCGAATTCGAAAAGGAAGACCTGACCGTCTTCCCGCCGACGCCGTTCGCGAGCGCCAACGCGGTGGGAACCCTGAAGAAGACCGCGGAAAAGTACGGCCTCAAGGACATCTCAGACCTTGAAGGGGTCTCCGAAAAGCTGAGCCTCTACGGATCCCCCGAGTGCAGGCAGCGCATCGACTGCCTGGCGGGGCTGGAAAAACTGTACGGGCTCAAGTTCGCCTCGTTCCACCCGGTCGACATCGGCCTCCGGTACACGGTCCTCGAAAAGGGCCAGGCCGACCTCTCGATCCTGTTCACGACGGACCCGCAGCTCTCGGCCGAGAGCGACAAGTTCGTGATCCTCGAAGACGACAAGCACGTCTTCCCGGCCGGCAACATCCTGTTCGTCACCAAGAAGGCGACGGCGGAAGAAGCAGGGCCCGATTACGAAAAGACCATCGTGCAGGTCCAGAAGGGACTGACCCTGCCGGTCATGCAGGAGCTCGACGCAAGGGTCGAACTCGAAAAGAAGACGGCGAAGGAAGCCGCGTCTGAATACCTGAAGGAAGCCGGCTACACCGGCTAGGGACCATGGGAGTCGCGGGGAGGGGCTCATCGGACGAACAGCATGGAGTGTCCGATGAGCCCCTCCCCACACCTCCCCTCCCATTGCGCGAAACCCGGTGATGTTCGGGCAGCGACCTCAGGCCTCGCGGAGCTGAACTGGGCCCGACTCCTTGTCGCGGATTCGGCCGAGCCAGACGTGGGCGGCCCAGGCGGCGGCGATGCCGGTGACGCCGGCGAGCATCAGGGCCAGGCGGGGGTCGTAGGCCTGCGATAGCCAGCCGACCAGCGGGCCGCCGATCGGCGTCGAGCCGAGGAAGACGACCGAGTAGAGCGCCATCACCCGGCCCCGCATCTCGGCCGAGACGGCCAGCTGAAGGGTCGAGTTGATCGTCGCCGCGAAGGTCACCGCGGCGGCCCCGAGGCCGGCGAGCACCGGGATCTCGAGCGCCAGGCTCGGCATCGCGCCGCAGAGCAGAGCGAGGATGCCGAAGGCGAGTGCGCCGGCGGCGATCAGGCGCGGCCCGGTCTGGCCGTGCGAGCCGTTGACCAGGGCGCCGGCGATCGAGCCGACCGCCATCGCCGAGACCAGGACCCCGTAGGTCATCGCGCCGCCGCCGAAGCTGAATTTGGCCAGCAGCGGCAGGACCACCTGGAAGTTGAACCCGAGGGTGCCGACCAGGGCCATCAGAGCAAGCGGGACCGCCAGCTCGGGGGTGTCGAGGACGTAGCGCAGCCCGGCCCGGATCGCGCCGCGCTCCCGCGGGGCGACCGGCGGTGCCTCCAGGCGGTCCGGGTCCATCCCCCAGAGGGCGACGATCATCGCCAGGAAGGTCAGCGCGTTGATCGCGAAGCAGGGAACCACGCCGAAGGCCGCGATCAGCAGACCGGCGATCGCCGGGCCGACGATCCGCGCTGACTGGACGATGACGCTGTTGAGGCTCACCGCGTTGACGACCCGGTCCGGCCCGACCATCTCGATCACGAAGCTCTGCCGGGTCGGGTTGTCGACCGCGTTGACGAGGCCCATCGCGAAGACCGCGACGTAGACCATCACGGGGGTGACGATGCCGGTGGCGGTCACGGCGAACAGGCCCATCGCCGGGATCGCCATCAGCGCCTGGGTCACGATCAGCAGGCGCCGCTTCGACATGCGGTCGGCGAGCAGGCCGCCCCAGGCACCGAAGAGCAGCATCGGCAGGAACTGGAGGGCGGTGGTCAGGCCGACGGCGACGCCGGAATCGGTAAGGCTGAGAATCAGCCAGATCGCGGCGACCGTCTGCATCCAGGTCCCCGAGAGGGAGATCACCTGTCCGGTGAAGTAGCGCCGGTAGTTGGGGACCGTGAGCGAGTCAAAGCTGCGGCGTACGGCGGCGCTCAAGTGCGGTCCTCGAGCAGCGCCTCGAGTATCTCGGCGGCGCGCTCCAAAGTCTCGACGTCCTCATCCGGCAGGTCGCGCATTCGGCGCGCCAGATAGGCGTTCTTGCGGCCGCGGAGGCGCCTGAGGCGCTCGCGGCCGGTGGCATTGACGCTAACCAGGCAGCTGCGGCCGTCGCCAGGGTCCGGCGCCCGGTCGACCAGCCCCGCTCCCTCCAGGACCCGCAGGGTGCGGGTGGCGGTGGGTCGCTTGACCCGCTCGATCTCGGCCAGCTCACTCGGCGTCAGCGGCCCGTGGCGCTCCACCGTGGCGAGTGCCGCGACCGAGGTCGGGGTCAGCTCGCCGGCGGCGGCGGCGCTCTCCTGGCGCAGCCGGCGCGCGGTCCTGACGATCGCGAGGCGCAGGCCCGAGGCGGCCTCGGTGAGGCTGGTGGTCCCCTGCGTGTCGATGGCTGACTTCACTCAGATCATCCAATCATTAGCTTAGGTAATTAGTTTAGCAAACTACTTTCGCGGTCTCAACCGCACGTGGCCGAGACGAGAGGCTCTAGGCTCGTTCGATGCTCGCCGCGATCGGTTGGGGCGCCCTCGCCGCCTCCTCGCTTCTGATCGGTGCCGTGCTCGCCTTCTCGCGAAGCTGGCCGCCACGGCAGGTCGGCCTGGTTCTCGCCTTCGGCGCCGGCGCGTTGATCAGCGCCGTCAGCTTCGAGCTGGCCGGTGAGGGCGTGCTGATCGGCAGCGCCCGGTCGGTGGCGCTCGGACTGGCGGCCGGGGCCCTCACCTATTTCGCCCTCGACGGCCTGATCGCCCGGCGGATGTCAACCGGACGGGGACGCTCCGGCCGGTCGGAAGGCGACGACGCCGGCACCGCCCTCGCCCTCGGCGCCTTCCTCGACGGGATTCCCGAGCAGATGGTCCTCGGCATCGGCCTGGCGGCGGGGGACGGGATCGGTATCGGCCTCCTGGTCGCGATCTTCGTCTCCAACCTGCCCGAGGCGATCGGCTCGGCGGCGGCGATGAAGGAGGCCGGGACGCCGAGGCCGAAGATCCTCGGCCTCTGGGCCGCGGTCGCCGGCATCTGCGCCCTTGCGACCGTCGTCGGCTATGCGATCGCCGATTCCGCCTCGGGCGACCTCAGCGCCGCGATCGACGGGTTCGCGGCGGGTGCGCTGCTGGTGATGCTGATCGACTCGATGATCCCCGAAGCAACCCGTGACTCGGGCCGCGTCGCGGGGCTCGTGACGACGCTCGGCTTCGCCGTCGCCGCCGGCCTCTCGACCGTCTCCTAGGGGGAGGCCCCCCGGCCGCGGGCCTAGTAGCGGTAGTGGTCGGGCTTGAACGGGCCCTCGACCGGCACGCCAAGGTAGGCGGACTGGTCGGCACTCAGCTCGGTCAGCTTCACGCCGAGCGCCGCCAGATGCAGGCGCGCGACCTTCTCGTCGAGGTGCTTGGGCAGCACGTAGACCTTCTTCTCCTCGTAGGCGGCCGAACCGCCGAAGAGCTCGATCTGGGCGATCACCTGGTTGGTGAAGGAGTTCGACATCACGAAGCTCGGGTGGCCGGTGGCGTTGCCGAGGTTGAGCAGGCGGCCCTCGGAGAGGAGGACGATCGAGTGCCCGTCGGCGAAGCGCCACTCGTCGACCTGGGGCTTGATGTTGACCCGCTCGGCGTCGCTCTCTTCGAGCGCGGCGACCTCGATCTCGTTGTCGAAGTGCCCGATGTTGCCGACGATCGCGTTGTGCTTCATCCGCGACATGTGGTCGACGGTGATGATGTCCTTGTTGCCGGTCGCGGTGACGAAGATGTCGGCGGTCCCGACGACTTCCTCGAGGGTGCGGACCTCGTAGCCCTCCATCGCCGCCTGCAGCGCGCAGATCGGGTCGATCTCGGTGACGATCACGCGGGCGCCCTGGCCGCGAAGGCTCGAGGCGCAGCCCTTGCCGACGTCGCCGTAACCGCAGATCACGGCGACCTTGCCGCCGATCATCACGTCGGTCGCGCGGTTGATGCCGTCGACCAGCGAGTGCCGGCAGCCGTAGAGGTTGTCGAACTTCGACTTGGTGACCGAGTCGTTGACGTTGATCGCCGGGAAGAGCAGCTCACCGGTCTCGGCCAGCTGGTAGAGGCGGTGCACGCCGGTCGTTGTCTCCTCGGTGACGCCCTGGATCGCGGCGGCGACGTTGGTCCAGCGCTGCGGGTCCTCGGACAGGCCCCGCTGCAGCGTCTCGAGGACGATGCGGAACTCCTCCGAGTCGGCGGTCGACGGGTCGGGGACGGCGCCGGCCTTCTCGAACTCGACGCCTTTGTGGACGAGCAGGGTGGCGTCGCCACCGTCGTCGAGGATCATGTTCGGGCCCTCGCCATCGGGCCAGAGCAGTGCCCGCTCGGTGCACCACCAGTACTCCTCGAGCGTCTCGCCTTCCCAGGCGAAGACGGGGACGCCGGTCTCGGCGATCGCGGCGGCGGCGTGGTCCTGGGTGGAGAAGATGTTGCAGCTTGCCCAGCGGACCTCGGCGCCGAGGGCGACGAGGGTCTCGATCAGCACGGCCGTCTGCACCGTCATATGGAGGGAGCCGGTGATGCGGGCGCCCTTGAGCGGCTGTTTCTCCCCGAACTCCTCACGCGTCTGCATCAGGCCCGGCATCTCGACCTCTGCGAGGCCGATCTCCTTGCGGCCGAAGTCGGCGAGGCCGATGTCGGCGACCTTGAAATCCTGCGTGACGGTGCTGGGGGTCATGTGGTGGGCGTCTCCTAGACGGTCGGGTTCGTTCCCGCATGGTACGGAAACGCCGTCTGGCGGACGCGCGCGGGCGGTCCCGGCGGTAGGCAACCGGCCGTCGGCGTCGAAGCAGACGCGGATGGCGCACGAGAAGCCGAACGAGAAGCCCGAGTACGCGCCGGGCATGGACGCCCGCAGCACGAGGGTGGCCGACCGGCTGGAAACGCCGATGCTGATCGCCGCGGCGCTGACCCTGCCGATGGTCGCGATCACCGAGTCCCACCCGGGGGGAGCCCTCGAGGACATCGCGATCGCACTGAACTGGATCACCTGGGTCGCCTTCGCGGTCGAGCTCGTCGTGATGCTCATCGTCGTCCCCGACCGGCGCACCTGGCTCCGCCATAACCCACTGGAGCTGGTGATCGTCTTCCTCACCCCTCCCGTGCTGCCCCCAGGGCTGCAGAGCCTCCGCGTCCTGCGGCTGCTTCGCCTGCTGCGGCTGCTGCGCCTGGCGCAGCTCTCGCGTGAGGTCTTTTCGCTCACAGGCCTGCGCTACGCCCTGCTGCTGGCCGTCCTGACGGTGATCGGCGGCGGCGCCCTCTTCGACGCCTTCGAGCGGCACGCCCAGCACCTCGACACCTGGGACGGCATCTACTGGGCGCTGACGACGATGACCACGCTCGGCTCCAACATCTACCCGACGACGACGGGCGGCGAGGTTGTCTCGGTGGTGATCCTGGTCGTCGGAATCGGCTTCGTCGCCCTGCTCACCGGCGCCTTCGCCGAGCGCTTCCTCGGGCCCGAACTGGCCGAGGTCGAGAAGGAGCTGGAAAGCGAACGCGTCTCCCCGGAGGACGTGGCCCTGCGCGAACTGCGCAGCGTCCGCGAGCAGCTGCAGGCGCTCGAGATCGCCGTCGAGCGCATCGCCGAGAAGCGCACCTAGGGGCGTCGGCGCGGGAGAGGGCTCGTGCCTGGGGGCGACTCGGCCGCGGTTGGCGCCTTTCTCGTCGCATGGGCGAAAAAGGAGCCAATCGCCACCGGTCAGCTCGGCCGGGTGACCGGCACGCGGACGCGGAAGTCGCAGCAATCGCCGAGCGACAGCACGGCGTGGTGAGTAGCCGCCAGCTCCGCCTCGCCGGGCTCTCCAAGGACGCGATCGACACCAGGGTGCGCGCGGGCCGGCTTCACCGCGTGCACCAGGGCATCTATGCGGTAGGCCACCGCGGACTGTCCCAGCATGGAATCTGGATGGCTGCCGTCCTCGCCTGCCACCAGGAGCGTCGCCCCGCCTTCCTCAGCCACCGGAGCGCGGCTGCGCTGTGGAGCCTGCTTTCCGTAGGCAGCGGCCCGGTGGAGGTCATTGCGAAGGGGAACGGGGGACGCAGAGAACGAGCGGGAATCCGACTCCACCGCTCGACCGGGCTCGAGCGAGCAGCGACGACCCGGAGACTGCGCATCCCGGTGACAACGCCGACGCGGACGATCGCCGACCTCACTCGGGCGGCGCCCGAGCGGGGAGGTGCCAGCGACGCCGGGGTGCGTCGGGCGATCCGCCAGGCCGAGGCCCTCGGTCTCCCTCTGGGCGACGCGACGACCGATCGCACGAAGAGCGACCTCGAGTTCCTCTTCCTCCGGATCTGCCGTCGGCATCGACTTCAGGCACCGGAGGTGAACGTCGAGATCGGAGGGGTCGAGGTCGACTTCCTCTGGCGAGCGCACCGCCTGATCGTCGAAACCGACAGCTTCCGCTACCACCGCGGCCGAATCGCGTTTGAACGGGACCGGACCCGCGACCTCGACCTGCGACACCTGGGTTTCGAGGTGGTCCGCTTCTCCGAAGCGCACCTGAACAAAGAGCCCGACCGGGTCGCGAAGATCGTCCACGGCTTGCTGGACGCCCGGCCGTGAGCCGTGTTGGGCAGGGCGGCCCGCCAGGACCGGCTAGTCGGCGGCGTCCTTCTGCTCTTCGGCGATCTTTGCCTCGAGCTCCTGCATCACGCCGGGGTCGCGGAGGGTCGCGACATCGCCGAGCGCACGTCCCTCGGCGATGTCGCGGAGGAGGCGGCGCATGATCTTGCCGGAGCGGGTCTTGGGCAGGTCATCGGCCCAGATCACCCGCTTGGGGCGGGCGAATTTGCCGATCCTCTCGGCGACGACGGCGCGGATCTCCTCGACCAGGTCGTCGCTGGGCTCGGTGGTGCCGCTGAGGGTGACGAATGCGCAGATCGCCTGGCCGGTGTCCTCGTCCGCCTGGCCGATCACCGCCGCCTCGGCGACCTTCTCGTGGGCGACGATCGCCGACTCGACTTCGGCGGTCGAGAGCCTGTGGCCGGAGACGTTGACGACGTCGTCGATCCGCCCGATCACCCAGAAGTAGTCGTCCTCGTCGCGACGCGCCGCATCGCCGACCAGATACGTCTCCTTGCCGAACTTCTCGAAGTAGGTCTCGACGAACCGATCGTCCTCTTTGTAGAGGGTGCGCAGCATCGACGGCCAGGGCCGCTTCAGCACCAGCAATCCCTGGCCCTCCTCCACCGGCTCACCGTCCTTCTCGGTCACCACCTCGGCCTCCACTCCCGGAAACGGCGTCGTCGCCGAGCCGGGCTTGGTCGCCGTGATCCCCGGCAACGGCGAGATCATGATCGACCCGGTCTCGGTCTGCCACCAGGTATCGACGATCGGACACCGTTCGCCCCCGATCACCTTGTGGTACCAGAGCCACGCCTTCGGGTTGATCGGCTCGCCCACCGAGCCCAGCAGGCGCAGCGAGGAGAGATCGTGTTCGGCGGGTATCTCCGCCCCCCACTTGATGAAGGTGCGAATCGCGGTCGGCGCCGCGTAGAGGATTGTCGCCTTGTAGCGAGCGATGTTCTCCCACCAGACACCCTTGTCCGGATAGTCCGGCGCCCCCTCCCACATCACGCTGGTCACCCCATTGCTGAGCGGGCCGTAGACGATGTAGGAGTGTCCGGTGACCCAACCGACGTCGGCTGCGCACCAGTAGACATCGGACTCCGGCTTGATGTCGAAGACGTAGCGGTGGGTCGCCGTCACCCCGGTCATGTAGCCGCCGGTGGTGTGCAGGATCCCCTTCGGCTTCGCGGTCGAACCCGAGGTGTAGAGGATGAAGAGCGGGTGCTCGGCGTCGAGCGGCTCCGGCGGACACTCGGGGTCGGCCGCCTCGAGCAGCTCGTCGTAGAAACGGTCCCGGCCCTCGGTCATCGGGCAGTCGATCCCGGTGTGGCGGACGACCACGATCGTCTCCAGGAAATCGAGGTCGCCCATGTGCTCGTCGACCTGCTCCTTGATCGGCGCGGTCTTGCCTTTGCGCCTGGCGCCGTCGACCGTGACCAGCGCCTTCGCCTCGGAGAATTCCATCCGCTCCTTCACCGACTCCGGCGAGAAGCCGCCGAAAACGACGTTGTGGGGCGCGCCGATCCGCGCGCAGGCCAGCATCGCGACGACGACCTCGGGGATCATCGGCAGGTAGATGCCGACCACATCGCCCTTCTCGACCCCGCAGTCGCGCAGGGCGTTGGCGAAACGCTGGGTGTCGGCGAGCAGCTCGGCGTAGGTGACGTCGCGCTCCTCGCCCTCCTCGCCGCGCCAGTGGTAGGCGACCCGGTCGCCGTTGCCGGCCTCGACGTGACGGTCGAGGCAGTTCGCCGACGCGTTCAGCCTGCCGTCGGCGAACCACTTGTAGAACGGCGGGTCCGACTGGTCGAGCCCCTCGCTGGGCTCGTCGATCCAGTCGACGAGCTCCTTTGCCTGGCGCGTCCACCACGCCTCCGGATCCGCCGCGGCCTCCTCATAGACGGCCGGATCGGTCAGGAGTGCCTCGGCGCGGAACTCCTCGGGCGGCTCGAAGCGCTCCACCTCGAGCAGCGCGCTCAACTCCTCCTCGAGGCTCGACAGTCGGTCCCTCGTTGCCATTCTCGGATCCCTCCTCTAGCGACTCAGTGGCCGGACCGGCAGCACCGTCCGCCCGAAGGTCGAGTTGGTGACCGCGGCAAACGATGCATACCAGGCCGCCGCGGCCGTGGCCAGGCCGAACCAGCCGCCAACTTCGATCAGCCCTTCGGATTCGTTCGCGTTGCCGATCCCGAGCAGGAAGAAGGTCGCCGCCAGCAGGGCGAAGACCGTGGCGATCGCCGCGGTCGTCCGCAGCGAGGCGACGAACATGTACAGGGTGAAGATCCCCCAGGCGATCAGGTAGAGCCCCACCGCGGCGCCGGCGTGTTCGGCGGGCACATCCCCCTCGAAGAAGGTGACGAAGGCCCAGAATGAGATCCAGAACGCGCCGAACGAGGTGAAGGCGACCGCGCCGAAGGTGTTTCCGGTGCGGAACTCCCACATCCCCGCCAGCACCTGTGCGAGCCCGCCGTAGGCGAGGGCAAGGCCGAGCACGACGGGCTCCCCCGCTTTGCTGACCAGGCCGGCGTTGAACATGCTGAGGACGAAGGTCGTGAGCGCAAACCCGGCGAGACCGAGCGGGCCCGGGTCGGCCGGGGTCCAGCCCTCTCTCGCCTCGGCGACGCCAACCGGTCGGGTGGCCTCACCGTTGGCGGCCTCACGCCTCGAAATGGACGCTGACTCCATGATGGCTCCTTCCCGTCCGCTCGGCGAGTGAGCCCCGGGAGCGGGCGAACCAATTGTTTACCCGCTCAACCATTTACCCGGGAAAACCGGCTTCACACACCGAAATTTCCATGCCGGCAGACGGCCCTGGCGGGTGGCCGGTGAATGCCCTTGCGAGTGGCGCCGCGGAGCGGCTAGTAACCCGGCGGGTGCCGGGCGATGAAGCCTTCCGGCGAATCGACCGGCGAGGAATGCCAGCGTGGGCCGGGGCCGCCGACGGTGTCGAAGGCGAGGCCGGCGATGATCATCCAGGCGTGTTCGGCGTTGGCGTAAACCGTGATCCACTGGCCGGCGCCGGGTTCGCCCCAGGTCTCGAGGCCGGTCGAATCGAGCGGGCTATCGAGGAAGCCGCCGCCGTTGAGCGCGAAGCTGACCGCGCCCGAGCAGTCATACCCGGAGGATTCGAAGGAGCCGTGGCCGCCGCCCCAGATGTAGGGGGTGGTGGCGATCGAGTTCGCCGCTTCGATCGCCCCCTGTACGGCCGGCGGCGCACCAGTCGGGACGCTCGCCTGGCTTTCGGAGATGAATTCGGCGCTCTGCCCTGGGCTGAGGGGAGCGGGAGCGGTCGCCGGGGCGGATTCGCCGGATCTGGCGGCAAGTTGTTCGGAGATCGAAGAGAGGTTGTCGCTCAGCGCCTGCGAGCGGGACTCGAGCTCTTCCAGCGAGGCCCGCCGGGCGGCCTGGGCATCCTTCAGTTCGGCGAAGCGCGCCTCGGCTTCGTCGCGGGCCTGGGCGACTTCCTTCTCCTTGGCCGAGATCGCGTCACGCGCTTCTTTGATCTGGGCGCGCACCGCGGTCATCCGCTTGACCGCCGCCTTGGCTTCGTCGCGAAGCCCCTTGACGCGGCCGGCGACGGAGTCGTCGTAGTCCTGGACTTCGCTGAGGTAGGCCGCACGGGCGTTTAGGTCTGACCAGTTCGCAGATTCGAGGACGACGTTGAGCATGTCGGGGCTGCCGGCCTCGTAGATCGCGACCAGCCGGCCGCGCAGGACCGAGAGGGCGCGCTCCAGCCGTTCGCGGACGAGCGCCAGGTGGTGTCGGTCCCGTTCGAGCTTCTTGGTCGCGGCGTCGAGCTCCCCCTGCTTCTCGGCGAGTTCGGCCTCGACCGCGGCCTGTTGCTGGCGCAGGTCGGACACTTCGCCGATCATCGAGTCGATTTCGCGATTCTGTTCGGCGATCGTCGCGGTCAGCGCGCTTTCGCTCTGACGCACGTGGGCAAGCTTGCCCTGCGTGGCTTCGAACTTTTCATTGAGGTCCTTCGCGGGCGCGCTCGCACCGCTGGCCAGCACCGCGATCACGATCGTGGCGAGGAGGAGCGCTACGCCGAGGAACAGGCGCCTGGGTTTGCCCGAGAGGGGAACGAACATCGGCGGCGCAGGCTACTGAAGTCGGTTAAAAACTGTGAGTGGTTGCTCATAACTTGCAACATTGCTTGCAAAAAACTGCCTCTTGCAGGAAAAAAGGCCGCCGCGACGACGAGTCGCGGCGGCCTTTTTGAGGCTCCAGCGGGTCTCCGCGACCCGCCTTGGGCTTCCTAGGCGAGCAGCTTGGCCTTCGCCTTGTCGAACTCCTCGCTGGAGATGGCGCCCTTCTCTTTGAGGTCGCTGAGCTTGTGCAGCTCATCCGCCGGCGAGCTCTGCGCCTGTTCGCGGATGTAGGCGTCCATATGGTGCTTTGCCTCGTTCTGGGCCTTTATCGCCCGTTCGCGCATGCCGCTGCCTCGCGCGATCAGATAGATCAGGGCGGTCAGGAATGGGATGAAGACCAGGAACAGGACCCAGGCGGCCTTGGCCCAGCCCGAGAGCTCGTGATCACGGAAGAGGTCGCTCAGGATCGTGATCAGGATCCAGATCCAGATCACGAAGAAGAAGACCTCGAATGCGACTAGGAGAGCTTCTCCTATGTCGATGTCGGCGAAGAACAAGTGGGCGTCCTTTCGAAACTGTTGCGGGGATTAGGCGCGACCACGCAGATCACGCTGCGCAAAACCTATACCTCCGCCGGGCCGATTCTCAGCCGACGATGATCTTGCCGTGCATTTCCGGGTGGATCGTGCAGTGGTAGGCGTAGGTGCCCCTGGCCGTGAAACGGACGGCAACAGCCGCTCCAGGCGCGATCTTTCCGGTGTCGAAGCTGCCCTGGAGCGTCGCCGTGTGCTTGACCTTGGAAGCGTTCGAGAAGACCACCCTGGTTCCGGTCGCGACGCTGAGGGTTTTCGGCGTGTAGGCGAAGTGGTTGATGCTGACCGTCTTCGAGCCGCTGGCGCTGGCGCCGGCGGCGGAGGCGGAGGCCCGCTCGCCGCCTCCGTAGGTGAGCAGCAGCAACGCGGCCGTGGCCGCGGCAAGCGCGAGGATCGCCGCTGTCGCTCTCTTTGCCCGAGGGGTCGCGTGGAGGTGCATCGCGCCGTTATACGCAGAGGGGCCGACGGAGGTTCAAAGCCTCTGCGAAAAAAGCACGGCGGCGACCGCGGTCGCCAGGTTGAGGCTGGAGACGCCGTCCCGCATCGGGATCCCGAGCCGGGCGTCGGCACGCTCGAGGAGCTCATCGCTGAGTCCGTGGCGCTCGGTGCCGAAGGCGAGCACGGCGCGCTCCGGCAGCCCCCCCTCCCCCAGCTCGTCCCCCTCGGGGTCGATCGCGACCAGCGGCCGATCGCCGGCACCCAGCGTCTCGATCCTGGCGACCGGGAGGGCGAAGTGAAGGCCGGCGGCGCCGCGCAGTGCGTCGGGATGCCAGGGGTCGTGCTCGCCGGTGGTCAGGACCGCGGCCGCGTCGGCGGCCGCGGCGACCCGGACACAGGCCCCCATGTTCCCCATCGTCCGCGGCTGCTCGAGCAGGACGACCGGCGCCGGTCGTGGATCGGCAAGGGCGGCGCCGACGTCGACCGCCGGGCGCCGGGCGATCGCGACCACCCCCGTGCGGGGCGCCTGCGGGACGAGCTCGGCGATCAACCCGGGGTCGACCTCGCGGGCGCGGGCCGGGAGCGCCTCGGCAAGGTCCGGAGCCAGCTCCTCGGCGAGGCGCTCGAGCCCGGCGGGGTCGGAGGTGACCGCCTCCTCGATCTCGGCGCCGAAGCGAAGCGCGTGCTTGAGCGCGTGGAAGCCCTCGAGGACGGCGAGCTCGGGGTCGCGCCTGGCGGCACGGAAGCGGCGGGCGTCCGCGCCCGGGTCGGTTTCCACGTCAGTCCTTTCGTCGCTGTCCGACGACCTCGAACTGCGACATCAGGCCGTGATCCTCGTGATCGAGCATGTGACAGTGGATCACGAACTTGCCGGTGTAGTCGGCGAAGTGCCCGGCGACCCTGATCCTTTCGCCGGGCCGCAGGAAGAACGTCTCCTTGAGGCAGTCTTCCCAGGGCGGTGGCGGCTTGCCGTCGCGGGACAGCAGGTACCAGTCCGTGTGGTGCATGTGCATCATGTGCGCGACGGCGGTCTGGTTGGCGATCTCCCAGGTCTCGGTCGTGCCGAGGAGGGGGAACGCTTCTGAGTGAGCCGGATTGAACGTGCGCCCGTTGATCTCCCAGACGGGCCGGAAGCCGCCCCCGATCGTGATCGTCCAGGTTCGGTCGGGGCGATCCGAGGCCTCTCGCGTCCAGGCGGGCAGGGACCGGAGGTGGCGCGGCACCCGCGAGCCGTCCCTGGCCCGTTTCGAGTCGACCCGGAACTGCATCACCGCGCCGACCTGCGAGCGGACCCCGCGGCCGCCGCCCCTACCGCCACTGCGCAGCTCGACGTGGCGTCCCGCCGAGTGGGCGAAGTCGACGACCACCTCGGCCCTCTCGGCCGGCCCGAGCAGGACCCGGTCGCGGCGCACCGGCCGCGGCATCAGTCCACTGTCGGTGGCGATCTGCACCATCGGGGTCCCGTCGGAGAGGTGCAGGTCGTAGGTGCGGAAGTTGGAGATGTTGAGCAGCCGCAGCCGGTAACGGCGGGCCGCGACATGGTGGTGCGGCAGGTAGGTGCCGTTGACCAGGACGCGGTTGCCGAGGACCGCGTCGTTGGGCGGTCGCAGTCCGCTGCTGAAGGGGTCGAGCAGCTGGTTGTGCTTGTCGAAGGAACGATCGCCGAACATCAACGGCAGGTCGCACTCGCCCGCGGGCAGCGGCAGCGATGCGTCGAGGTCGTCGTCGACGATCCACATCCCCGCCAGGCCCCGCCAGACGTGCCGGGCCGTCTGGTCGAGGCGGTGGTCGTGGTACCACTGGAAGGCGGCGCGTTCGGGGCGCCCGTCCTCGATCAGGTCATAGACGTAGGTCTTCTCGGCGCCCGGGTGGATGAGCAGGTCGTTGCCGGAGCTGCGAGCCGAGAGGCCGGTCGGTATTTCGCAGTAGAACGAGTGCGGATGCGAGCGGGTCAGGCCGCCGGGCTGACCGTCGAACTCGCTGCGGTTGTGGCCGCCGTGCAGATGGACCGAAAGCTCGCCGGCCTCGTCCGGAAGGCGGTGGGCGAATGTGACCTCGGTTCGGCGGCCGGCCGGGCGCCTGATCGTCGGGCCGGGAAATTCGCCGCCATAGGTCCACATCCGAGTCCTGCGCCCGGGCAGGACCTCGACCTCGGCCTCCCGCATCGTGATCGCGATCCGGTCGTCGGTGAGGACCCGTGGGATCGGAAGCTTGGTCTGGAACGGACGGCCGTGCGGTAGCCCGGAATGCCCGTGCGAGCCGCCTGCGCCGCCGAGCGGCGTCGGACGCGTCTCCAGCGGCAGCAGCAGAGCCGCCGCGCCGCCGCCCAGGGCGCCGAGGAAGTCTCGGCGCCCCAGTCGGGGCTCGGTTGGGTCGGTTCCGGGCGTGTGCCTATTCCGCCGCGACGACTTCGATCGAGCCATGCATCCAGGGATGGACGGCGCAAATGAAGGTCAGCGTCATGCCGGGGGCGGCACTCACCTTCTGCGTGTAGGTCTGGTTCGTCTTGCTCGTGAACCAGGAGTCGCCCGTCTTGCTGACGGTGCCCTCGGTGTCCCAACCGGTCTTGCCGGCTTTGGCCGGGTTCTTGGTCGGCGGGCTGTCTTCGCCTTTGACGCCGTGCCATTTGGCGATCGAGAGGCAGATGTGCTGCGGGGTGAAGCAGTTCTTACGGTCCGGCTTCGTCTCCGGGACGAGCGACGGCAGGACCAGCGAGAACGTGTGCGGCCCGATCTGTTTCGGGTCGGTGGTGTTCTTGATCTCCAGGTCCTCGCCGGCGACGACCGTCTTGGGCGCGACGAATTTGAGCGGTTCGGACCGGCTTCCCTTGATCAGGATCGTCGCCGTTCCAGCCGACGCTCCCGCCCCGGCTCCGCTGGCGAGCGCCGGCACGAGCGCTGCGGTGGCAATCGCGGCGGTGGCGATCGCGAGGGTCAGGGCCCGCTTGGGTGTGCTGCGAAAGAGACGCTGCTTCAACGTTTGCTCCTTCCGGCGCCGACTGCCGACGGCGCCAAGATCTCGAATTTGTGAACGGCAAGCTATTGGTCGCAAGGCCAAAGGTCAAAGGCGGATTTTTGGCGCTAGGGTAGGAAAAACGTGCCGTCCTATTTGCACACCTGTTACCGCATCGGCGACATCGATCGATCGGTTGCCTTCTACGAAAAGCTCGGCTTCGAGGAGGTCGCGCGGATGCCGATCGGCGACGAGGCGATCAATGTCTTCATGGGCATGCCGGGCGAGGACCCGCGCCTCGAGCTGACCTACAACCACGGCATCGGCGACTACGAACTCGGCACCGGCTACAACCACATCGCGATTGCGGTCGAGGACCTGAATGGCACCCTCGAGAGCCTGGCAGCCGACGGCATCGAGCCCGAAAAGCCGCCCTACCGCCCCGGCGGCCGCACCGAGGGCTCATTCATCGCCTTCGTCCGTGACCCCGACGGGTACAGGATCGAGCTGGTCGGAAGGTAGGGCAGCCGTCGGCGCGCTAGCGCTTGACGTGAACCACTGAGAAGGCTTTGGTCGCCGGTGAGGGGTCGGCGAGCCCGGCGATGACGGCGCGGACGCTGAATTTGTACTTGCCTGGCTTCAGCGTGTACGTCTTCGGCGATTTGCAGCCCTTGAATTTCGGCTTCTTGGCCTTCTTGCCCTTCTTCGCCTTGGCGGTCAGGGCGCATTCGAACTTGGCGCCGGCGGTGCTCGAGTTGAAGCGGAAGGCCACCTTGGCGGTCTTCCCCGTCGTCTTCACCTTCTTCTTCGGCCCTTTGGCAATTTTGGTCTCCGGGGCCTTCGGCGTCGCGAGGATGGGGACTACCGGCGGTTCGAGGCCGCTGATCCTCGCGACTTCGTAGACGTTTTCCCCGGGGATTTCCATCGACACCCAGATCGTGTTGTTCGGACCTGCGGCGATCTGGCGGGGGAAGAATTTGGGCGGAAAGCCTTCGATCGGCGCCGCCGTGCCCTCTGGGGTCAGCCGCTCCACGTTGTCTGCCGCCGACATCGCGATGTAGAAGGCGCCGTCCGAGCCGCGGGCGACGCCGAACGGGTCACCCGGCATCAGGGCCGCGGTGGGCGCTCCGGGTGGGGTGACCAACCCGAGGCCCTCGGTGCCATCGGACTTCGAGAACGCGATCTGACCGGTGGGGCTGCCGGCGACCCCCTGGGCGGTGGTGGTCGAGCCGAGCAGCGGGATTTCCTTCGGCGCTTCCGCCGTGTTCGACGGGTTGATCGTGAGTAGGTGTTTGTGGTTGGCGTCGGCGACGACGATCAGCGAGCCGGCGACGTCGATGTCTTTCGGGCTCAGTTCATTGGCCGGGATCGATTGGGCTTTTTCCGGTTCCGAGGGCTTGAAGTGAACGATGTTTTCGCTGGCCCCAACCCACATCTGACCGTCGGGGCCGGCGACGATCGGGTTGTCGGACGTCACGTCGTTGATCGTGAAGACGTGCGTAGTTTTTTTTGGGTCGGCGACTTCGAAGGAGGCGACTTTGTTGATCTGGGTCACCCACATCTTTTGTTCCGGTCCGACGGCGATGCCAGAAGCTCCTTCGACCCCTTCGAGTTCGAATTCTTCGAAGCTGCCGTCGGGCTTGATCTTGGCGACGTCGTTTTCGCCTTCGTGGATGACGAGCCACATGTTCCCGTCGGGCCCCGCGGCGATTTTGTCGTTGTTCGGGTCGTTTTTCGGAACCGGGAAGTGGCCGTCGAAATGCGGCACGGCCAGTGCCGAGGCGCAGGCAATGGCAAAGAGGGTGATTACTGCGTTGAGCGTCAGGACGATGCCCACCGCTCTGCGAATTCCGACCGGCATCGGCTCAGTCTAGGTCACGCCGGCGACCCGGTGGACGAGGGTCCGGTCAGTGCGGTGCGGCGACGCCGCCGCCGACGCCGGTGCTCGGCGCGGGGGTCGGCGCGGCGGGCGGTGGAGCGGCCGGGGTTTCGGCGGGCGGAGCCGCTTCCTGGGCGGCTTCGTCGCCACCTTCTTCCCCCTTGGCCGCGCCCTTCTTGCCCGTGTCTTCTTCTTCGGGGACTTCGTAGGCGTTGCTTTCGGAGTAGGAGGATTCACCCGAGGATCGGGTGTGGTCGGTGTCCAGCCCTTCGAGTTCGGGCAGGCTCGACGGTTCGTTGAATTCGGGGCAGTCGCCGGCCGACGCCGATTCCATGAAGGAGCGCCAGATCGGGCCTGCCGTGGGGCCACCGAAGCCGGTCGATTCGCGTGACTGCGGGTGCCCGACCCACACCGCGGTCGAGTAGAGCGGGGTGAAGCCGACGAACCAGGCGTCGGAGAGGTCCTCCGAGGTGCCCGTCTTGCCGGCCTCGGCGGGGCAGCCCATGTAGGTGTAGCCGGCGCCGGTCCCCTGGGTGATGACGCCCTCCAGCAGTTTCGTCACTTCGTAGGCCTGGCCTTCGGTGAGCACCCGTTCGCCGTCGTCGGAGCTGATTTCGTCGACCTTGTCGTTGGGGAATTCGACCCGGCTGATCGCGGTCGGGTCGTGGTGGATTCCGCCGCTGGCCAGGGTCGCGTAGCCGTCCGCCATTTCCAGCGGCGTGACGCCGATCGCCAGACCGCCGATCGCCTCGGCGGGCACCGATTCCAGCGGCGCTTCGATCCCCATTTCGTGGGCGGTCTGGGTCACCGCTTCGGGGCCGACGTCGAGGTCGAGCTGGGCGAAGACGACGTTGACCGACTCCCAGGTCGCCTCGGAGAGCGGCATGATGCCGCCGCCCGGCTCGGCGTTGTTGACGGTCCAGGTGCCGCCACCGGGAAGGTCGAGCGTCTTCGGCGAAGTGCCGTCGTAATAGGTCGTGTAAGGGTCGATCCCCTGCTTGATCGCGGTGGTCAGCACGTAGGTCTTGAAGGAGGAACCGGGCTGGCGATGCGCCTGCCAGGCGTAGTTGAACTGACTTTCGGTCGAATAGCCTTCGGTCGAGGCGAGGGCGACGATCTCGCCGTTTTCAGGGTTGACCGAGGCGAGGCCGGCCGCCGGGCCGCCTTCCGGGTAACAGACGCTGCACGATTCGACCGCTTCCTCCGCCCGTTCCTGGAGTTCCGGATTGATCGTCGTGTAGGCCTTGAGACCGCCGGTGCGGACGGTGTTGATGCCGTATTTCTTGATCAGCTCCTGCTGAACCAGGTCGAAGAGGAACGGGTCCCGGATCACCTTGTACTTCTCGCCCGGGTTGAGGCCGAGGCCGCTGGTGGCAGCCCGGTGGTAGGTGTCCTGGCTGATGTAGCCCTGCTCCTCCATCGCCTTCAGGACCTCGTCGCGGCGTTCGAGCGCCGCGTTGGGGTCGAGGAACGGGTTGTATTCGGAGGGCGCCTGGGGCAGCCCCGCGATCAGCGCCGCCTCGGTCAGGGTCAGGTCTTTGGCCGGCACGCCGAAGTAGGTCTGCGCCGCCGCCTCGGCACCCACCGCGGTCTGTCCTTCGACCGTTCCGTAGGGCGAGGTGTTGAGGTACTGGGTGAGGATCCAGTCCCGGCCGTGGTGGTCGAAGAGGTCGTTGGCGAGGTGCGCTTCGACCAGCTTTCGTTTCAGGGTGTCTTCCGGGTTCTGGATGTAGAGGTTGCGGACCAGCTGCTGGGTGATGGTCGAGGCGCCCTGGACCGGCTTGAACCCGGCGGCGACGTCCTTGACGACGGCGCGCCCGATTCCGGCCGGGTCGAGGGCTCCGTGATCGAAGAAATTCCGGTCCTCGATCGCGACCGTCGCATTCTTGAGGTCATCGGGAAGCGCGCTGGACGGAACCGGCTGGCGCACGTTGCTCGACTTGATGAAGCCGATCAGCGAGCCGTCGGCGGCGTAAATGGCAGACGAGCGCCCCTTCTGCACCGGTTTGAGGCTGGCCAGCGGGGGCGCCGAGTTGTAGACATCGAGAGCCCAGCTCGCCGCGACACCTCCGGCGGCGGCCAGCACGGCGACGCAGACCCCGAGCGGGACCAGGATCTTCTTCCACTTCGAGCTATGGCCGCGGCGTCGTCGCCGCCGGGTTCGGCGCGCCATCCGGGAAAATTGTATTCAGACGGGGTTTCCGGCCCCTCGGCGCGGGGCCCCGCGCAATTTCGCGTGCGAGCGGGTAGGTGGAGGACATGGGAGACGTAGCGCTCGCGCCTAGAATCGCCCCGGTGACCAGGGATCCGGTGCGGGAGAGGCTCGCCGGGAAGACGATCCTCCTTACCGGAGCATCTGGCTTCCTCGGCAAGGCGGTGTTGGCGACGCTGATGCGCGTCGCGCCGGAGATCGCCGAGGTGAGGATCCTGCTGCGCGCCGGTTCCGACGAGGACGCGCGCCGGCGCCTGGTCGATGAGGTGCTCGCCGCGGAGGCCTTCCACGGGACCCGGGGCTGCGCCGAGGACGGGCTCGACCCGGCGCGCCTGCGGGCGATGGCGGGCGACCTCGCGGGCCGGGCGGCCGCCGCCCCGAGGCGCTCGGACTGGGCCGGGATCGACACCGTGATCCATTGCGCCGCGACGGTCTCCTTCGAGGAGCCGCTCGACGAGGCGATATCGCTCAACTCACACGGCCCGGAGCACCTGCTCGAGCTGCTCTTCGAAGCCGGCTCGGCGGCGCACTTCGTCCACGTCTCCACCGCGTACGTCGCCGACCGCCAGGCGGGAGTGGTGCTCGAGGACGGCCTTGCCCATCACGCCGTCGCCGAGCTGAACCCCGAGGCCCTCAGCGCCGAAGCGCAGGAGTGGCGTGCCGAGGCCGAGCGCGAGTCGGGCAGAGACGACCTGCGTTCCAAATTCCGCGCCGACTCCGAGCGCGACGCCGCCGGCCGGCCCGGCCTCGACCCCGAGGAGCGGGCCGACGAGCTGAGGCGGCGCTGGGTGCTCGCCCGCCTCGCCCGCGAGGGACGGCGCAAGGCGCAGGAGCTGGGCTGGCCCGACACCTACGCGATGAGCAAGGCGCTCGGCGAACGGATGCTGACCGAGCGTGCCGGCGAGAGGACTAAGGTGACGATCGTCCGCCCGACGATCATCGAGTCGGCGCTGCGAGACCCGCGGCCGGGCTGGCTCGAGGGAATCAAGGTCGCCGACCCGCTGATCCTGGCCTATGCCGCCCGCGGCCTGACCCACCTGGTCGGCCGCGCCTCGAACACGATCGACATCGTCCCCGTCGATCAGGTGGCCAATGCCTGCGTGGCGGCCGCCGCGCACCCGCCCGAGGGACCGAGGCGGACGATCGCCATCGCCAGCAGCGCCCGTAACCCGCTGGCGATCGGCGAGCTGGCGGAACAGATCAGGACCTACTTCCTCGCCCACCCGCTGCCGGGGCGCGGCGGCAAGCCGATCAAGATCGGCCACCTGAAGTTCGTCGACCGCCGGGCGGCGCTGGCGCCGACCGTCAGGCGCGAGCGCCTGGCCGGGATGCTGGCCACGGCGGCGATCCGGGCGCCGATCAGGATCCCGCAGGAGCGGATGCTGCGCGGCAACCGGACGCTGGCCGAGCGGGTGACCCGGATGGTGAAGATCTACGGCGCCTACACGGAGCTCGACTGCGTCTTCGACGACGCCAACGCCCGCGACCTCGCCGCCTCCCTGCACCCCTCCGACGTCGATTCGATCCCCTTCGACACGGCGGCCTTCGAGTGGGACGACTATCTGCAGGGCGTCCACCTGCCCGAGGTCCGGCGCCTCGCCACCGCCGGCTGAGCCGACCCCGCTTACGCGCGCAGGCGGTAGCCGCTGGTGAAGAGGCGGAGGTTGACCGCGAAGAGCGCCGCGGTCGCCGCGGTCAGCGCCAGGAGCGAGAGCGGGATGCTCACTTCGGTGTAGCCGACAAAGCCGTAGCGGACCAGGTTGATCATGTAGAAGATCGGGTTGAACCGGGTCAGCGTCTCGAAGGGCTGTGGCAACAGCGCTGCCGAGTAGAAGACCCCGCCGAGGAAGATCAGCGGCTGCAGGACGAAGGTCTGGGCGAAGGCGACGTCATCGAACTGTTCGGCGCGGACGCCGATCAGGACACCGAGCTGGGAAAAGAAGAAGCCGACCAGGAACAGGCCCGGGATCAGCACGAGAACGTGGTCGACCGGCAGCCCGACGAGGATCACCGAGACGACGAAGGCGAGCACCGAGACAAGTAGGCCGCGGACGAAGCCGCCGAGGCTGAAGGCGAGCAGCAGCTCCATCGGCGAGGCGGGCGAGGAGAGCTGGTCCTGGATCGCGCCCTGGAATTTCTGCTGGAGGATCGAGGACGAGTTGTTGGCGAAGGCGTTGGTCGAGAAGGCCATCATGATCAGCCCAGGGATGACGAAGAGGATGTAGTCGATCCCGTGCAGATGCTTGATCCGCGAGCCGAGCGCCGCGCCGAAGACGGTGATGTAGAGGAAGGTTTCGAGCAGGGGCGCGCCGAGCGTCTGTTTCTTGATCTTCATGAAGCGGTTTACCTCGCGGCGCCAGAGCGTCGCGAAGCGAATCTGGGCCGTGGTCACGAGGTCAGGCCTCGACCTCGACCTCGGCGTGGGAGCGGGAGAGCTCCTTGCGGCCGACCAGCGTCAGGTAGGCGTCCTCGAGGTTGGCGACGCCGTACTTCTCGGCGAGCTGGTCGCTGGTCCCCTCGCCGACGATCTCGCCGCCTTTGATGAAGGCGATCCGGTCGCAGAGCTGCTCGGCCTCCTCGAGGTAGTGGGTCGTGAGCAGGATCGAGGTGCCTTCGTTGTTGATCCTCTGCACGTAGTGCCAGAGCTCGAGCCGAAGCTCGACGTCGACGCCCGCGGTCGGCTCGTCGAGGATCAGCAGGCGCGGGCGGTGCATCATCGCGCGGGCCAGGATCAGCCGCCGTTTCATCCCGCCGGAGAGGGTCCGAGTGCGTTCGTCGCGCTTCTCGGTCAGCGAGAAAGTCTCGAGCAGCTCCTCGGTGCGCTCGTGCCTCTCCCGCTTCGGCATCCCGAAGTAGCCGGCGTGGTAATCGAGGGTCTCGGCGACCGTCAGGAACCAGTCGACGTTCGGCTCCTGTGGGGCAAGCCCGACGGCCTGGCGGGCCTTGCCGTAGTCCGAGATAGCGTCGTGGCCGAAGATCTCGATCGACCCCGAGGTGACCTGGGCGAGCCCGGTCGTGCAGTGGATCAGGGTCGACTTGCCCGCCCCGTTGGGGCCCAGCAGGCCGAAGAGCTCGCCGTCGCCGATCTTCAGCGAAACGCCACGCAGCGCCTCGACTCCGGTCGGGTAGCGCTTGACCAGGTCCTCGATGTGAAGGGCGTCGCTCACGCCCGGGAATCTAGGGGACCGGCCCTCGCTGCCTCGCGGCCAGCGCCTCGAAGCGGTCGTTGGCGAGACGCATCGCCAGCTCGTAAGGCGGCGGGAACTTGCGCTGGAGCCAGTGCATGGCGCGGATGTCGTTGGAGGTGAAGACCAGGTAGCGGCCCTTCTCGACCCCCTCCACGATCTTCTCCGCCGCCCGCTCGGGGCTGACCGCGTGGCGCTCGAAGCGCTTGACCTCGCGCTCGAAGGAGGGCTCGGAGCGGTCGAAGCCGGCGATCTCGGCGGTGCCGACGAGCGGCGTCCTGACCCCGCCCGGGCAGACAAGGCTGACGCCGATGCCGTGGCGGCGGAGGTCGAAGCGGAGGACCTCGGAGACGCCCCGCAGACCGAACTTGCTGGCGCTGTAGGGGGCGTGCCAGGGGAAGCCGAAGAGCCCGGCGGCGGAGGAGACGTTGACCACGTGGCCGCCCCGGCCCGCCTTGATCATCGGCGGCACGAAGCACTCGATGATGCTGATCGGGCCGACCAGATTGACCGCGATCGCCTTCGTCCACTGGCTGTGATCGAGCTTGTCGACCGTCCCCCAGACGGCGATGCCGGCGACGTTCATGACGACGTCGACGCTTCCGCACAAGGCGTGGGCCTCGGCGGCCATCGCGACGACCGCATCGTGGTCGGCGATGTCGACGGCCCTGGCGAAGGAGACCGTCCCGCCGGCGGCGCGGATCGCCTCGACCACCCGGTCGAGCTCTTCGGCGCGCACGTCGGTGAGGTAGAGCTCGGCCCCGCGATGGGCGCTGAGCTCCGCCGTCGCCCGCCCGATCCCGCTCGCCGCGCCGGTGATCAGCACCCGCCTGCCGGCGAGGTCACCGAAGGCGGGGCCGCTCACAGCCGGGACGGGCGCTCGGGCTGGACTTCGAGCGTGTTCAGGGTCATCGCCAGCATCTCGTAGTGGCCGATCAGCATGCAGAGCTCGATCAGCAGGACGTCGTCGAGCTCCTCCGCGAGCGGGTCCCAGAGCTCGCGGGAGATCACCCGCTCGTCATGCATCTGGTCGGCGGCGCGCAGGAGCAGCGCCCGGCGCGGGGACCAGCCCTCCGCGTCCGGCCCCTGCCGCACGCGTGAGATCTCCTCGTCGCTGAGCCCGGCCCGGCGGCCGAGCCTCTCGTGGTGGCTCCACTCGTACTCGCTGCCGCTGTTGTGGGCGACGCGCAGGATCACCAGCTCGGTCTCGTCGCGCGGCAGCTTGCCGCGTGGCATCAGGGTGCCGGCGAAACGGATCCAGGCGCGAAACAGGCGGCGGTGGCGGCCGAGGGTGGTGAAGATGTGCGGCGGGCTCCCCTTGGCCGCGAGTCCGGCGCCGTTGGCGATCGCCCAGTTGCGCCATCCGATCTGGCTCCGGTCGCCCGGCGCGATCCTCGGCTCCTCCTCGCCTGCCATCGCCGGACCGTACGCCATCCCAACGCCGACGGGCCGATTCCCGACGCATACCGTCGTGGATCGGCCCGTCGGCGGGGTGAGTCGTAGGGTTGCGAGTGTGGCCGGGCCGCTTCTTGTCGTCGACACTCCCTCGATGCTGTTTCGGGCGTTCTACGCCTTGCCGAAATCGATACTCGGCACGGACGGCAACCCGGTCAACGCGCTGCTCGGCACGGCCAATCTGATCTTGCGCGAGGTCGAACTCCACGAGCCGCGGGCTGTAGTCCTCTGCTTCGGGCCCGACGCCGCCTCCTACCGGACCGAGCTCTACCCCGGCTACCACGCCGACAGGCCCGAGGTCCCGGACCTGCTCTCGCCGCAGTGGGCCGACAGCCGCGACTTCTTCGAGGCCTTCGCCTGGACGGTCAGCGCCGCCGCGGAGCTGGAGGCAGACGACCTGCTCGGCACCTACGCGGAGCGCGAGGCCGCGGCGGGCGGGCGGACGCTGATCCTGACCGGGGACCGCGACATGTACCAGTGCGCCACCGACGCGAACACCGTCCTCTACGTCCGCACCGGCGGCAAAGGCGCCGAAGAAGTGACGCCCGACGGGGTGCGCGAGCGCTACGGCATCGACCCCGGCCAGGTCCCGGATTTCATCGCCCTGCGCGGTGACCCCTCCGACGGGCTGCCCGGCGCCAAGGGAGTCGGCGAGAAGACCGCCGCGGAGCTGCTCCGCGAGCACGGCAACCTCGAGACCCTGCTCGACAACGCGCTCCGCGAGCGGCGGCCGAAGCTGCGCGAAGCGCTGATCAACCAGCGCGAGGAGCTGCTCGCCTTCAAGGACATCGCCACCCTGCGCGACGCCGAGGTCGAGCCGCCGCCCGACCGCGCGACCGACTGGGAGGGCGCGGCGAAAGCGGCGCTCGAACGCGGGATGCGGAAACTCGCCGAGCGGCTGATCGAGCTCGGCCGCTAGGCAGAGGCGCGGTAGGTGAGGTGGGTGACGCCCGGTGCCTCGACCGCGCTGACCTGCTCGAAGGCCCTGACCGAGTCGGCGACGCCGTCGAAGAGGCGCTCGCCGGAGCCGAGCAGGATCGGCACGAGGCTGAGCTGAATCTCGTCGACGAGCCCGGCCGCGAGGCACTGCTGCGCGGCCTTGGCACCGCCGCCGAGCAGGACGTCTTCGTCGCCGGCGGCATCCTTCGCCCGCGCCACCGCCGACTCGACGCCGTCGGTGACGAAGTGGAAGGTCGTGTCACCGAGCTCGAGCGGCTCGCGCTCGTGGTGGGTGAGGACGAAGACCGGCACGTGGAAAGGCGGGTCGTCTCCCCACCAGCCGTTCCAGGGCGGGTCCTCGGCCCAGGGCCCGGGGCCGCCGCCGAACATCCCGCGGCCCATCACCTGGGCGCCGACGTTCTCGGTCGCCCTTTCGACCACCTCGCTGCTGGCGTTCACGACCCCGCCCTCCCTGCCGTGGGTCTCGTTGAAGGCGGCCAGCTCCAGGGCCCATGCGTGAAGCTCCATACCGCCGACGCCGAGCGGCTCGTACTCGCTCTGGTCGGGGCCGGCGACGAAACCGTCGAGTGAGATCGAGATGCGAAACCGAAGCTCGGACACGGCCTCCGCCTAGCTCTCGAGAATCTTTTTCAGGCGCCGCATCGCTTTCGCGTTCGGGCGCTTGACGAAGGCGTGGGTTAGGGCGGGAATCATCCGTTCGGCTTTCGACGCTTTCAGCCACTCGAGCTCGAACTCGACCTGAGTTCCTCCACCCTGGCCGTCGGAGAGCCGGTAGATGCCGCGGGTGTGCCGCTTCCCCTTCGGGCCGATCCCCTCCTCGACGATCCTCTCCCCCGGCTCGACCTCGATGACCTCGAACTCGGTCCAGTCCTGGCCGCCCGGAGCGTCGGTCCGCGCCCTCGCCTTGGCCCCGACCCCGCGCGCCGGGCCGCTGAAGCTCCAGTTGACGAGGAAGTGATCGAGGAAGGCCTCGTGGTTGGCGAGGACGTCGAGGTACTCGAAGACCTGCCCGCGGGGCTTGTCGACCAGGATCGAGGAGACGACCGGCTTCACCGCCGCGATCCTACGGGCAACGCCGCGGCGGGGGAGCTCGGCGAGCGGCTAGGAGACGGTCCAGGTGTCGCCCGAGCGCAGCAGCTCGTCGACGTCGGCGAGCGAGGCGCCCGCGTGGGCCGGCGCCAACTCCTGCTGGCGGCCGGCGCCGTAGACCGGGCGCTTGATGTCCCGCAGGACGCCGATCGGGGTCGGCCCGGTCGGCGATTCCGCGAGCCGCGCCAGGGCGGTCGCGTAGCTGGGGTCCTCGCGGTGGGCGTCGTGGACGACGAGGGCGCCCTCGCCGACCTCGGCGACCGATGCCGTTTCGAGGCTGCCGTCGGCGTTTCGGATCACTCCGTTCTCGAGCTCGGCGCCATAGCGAATCGGCGCGCCGTGCTCGAGCTTGATCTGGTTCGGCCGCCCGTCCTTGCCGCGCACCGCGTCGAAGGCGCCGTCATTGAAGACGTTGCAGTTCTGGTAGATCTCGACGAAGGCGGAGCCCTCGTGCTCGGCGGCGGCGCGCAGAGTCGCGGCGACGTGCTTCTTCTCGACGTCGATCGTGCGGGCGACGAAGGAGGCCTCGGCGCCGAGCGCCAGCGCCGCCGGGTTGAAGGGATGGTCCTCGGAGCCGAACGGCGTCGACTTGGTGATCTTGCCCTTCTCGCTGGTCGGCGAGTACTGCCCCTTGGTGAGGCCGTAGATCTGGTTGTTGAAGAGCAGCAGCTTGATCGGCACGTTGCGGCGCAGGGCGTGAATCAGGTGGTTGCCGCCGATCGAGAGGGCGTCGCCGTCGCCGCTGACCACCCAGACCGAGAGGTCGTCTCGCGCGGTGGCGATCCCGGTCGCCAGGGCCAGCGCACGGCCGTGGATCCCGTGCATCCCGTAGGTGTCCATGTAATAGACGAAGCGCCCGGCGCAGCCGATCCCGGAGATGAAGACGGTCTTCTCGGGCGGAACCCCGAGTTCCGGCATCAGCGCCTGGACGCTGGCGAGGATCGCGTAGTCCCCGCAGCCCGGGCACCAGCGCGTCTCCTGGTCGGATTGGAAGTCGGCCTTGGTCAGGGTCGGCAAGGCGGTGCCGTTCCCGTTCCCGGTGGTGCCGTTGCCACTCATGCGAGCGCCTCCAGAATCGCGCCCTCGAGCTCCTCGGCGAAGATCGGCAGGCCCTCCATTTTGTTGTAGCCGATCGCGTCGACCAGATACCTACCGCGGATCATGCCGAGCAACTGGCCCGTGTTGAGCTCCGGAATCAGGACCTTGTCGAAGGAGCGGACCACGTCGCCGGTGTTGGCCGGCAGCGGGTCGACGTAGCGCAGGTGCGCGGTAGCGATCGCGATGCCTTTCTCCCGCACCCGCCGGGCAGCCGCCTGGACGACGCCGTAGGTCGAGCCCCAGCCGAGGACCAGCAGTTCGGCGCCGTCGTCGGCCTCGACCTCGAGGCCGGGCATTTCCTCGGAGAGCTTCTCGAGCTTCTTCGCCCGCAGCTCGGTCATCAGCGCGTGGTTCTGCGGGTCGTAGCTGATGTTGCCGCTGCCGTTGTCCTTCTCCAGCCCGCCGATCCGGTGCTGGAGCCCGGGGGTTCCGGGGATCGCCCAGGGCCTGGCGCCGGTCTCGTCGCGCAGGTAGGGGAGGAACTCGTCGCCGGCGTTCGGGCCCTCGGCGAACTTCGGGTCGATCTCCGGCAGGTCGGCCGTGTCGGGAATCCGCCAGGGCTCCGAGGAGTTGGCGAGGAAGGTGTCGCTGAGCAGGATCACCGGCGTTCGGTACTTGACCGCGACGCGGACCGCCTCGACCGCGGCGTCGAAGCAGTCGGCCGGCGTCGAGGCGGCGATCACCGGCAGCGGCGACTCCCCGTGGCGCCCGTGGATCGCCATCAGCAGATCGGTCTGCTCGGTTTTGGTCGGCATCCCGGTCGAGGGCCCGGCGCGCTGGACGTCGATCACGACGAGCGGGAGCTCGAGCATCGCAGCCAGGCCGATCGTCTCCGCCTTCAGGTCCATCCCGGGGCCGCTGGTCGCGGTGATCCCGAGGTGGCCGGCGAAGGCGGCACCGACCGCCATGTTGACCGCGGCGATCTCATCCTCCGCCTGCACCGTGCGCACCCCGAAGCGGTCGTGCCGCGCCAGGTGATGCAGGAGCTCGGAGGCCGGGGTGATCGGGTAGGTGGCGAAGAAGGGCTGAAGCCCGCTCTTGACGCTGGCCGCGATCAGACCGAGGGAGAGCGCCGCGGTGCCGTCGACGTTGCGGTACTCGCCGGCGTCGAGCGGCGCGGCTTCGATTTCGATCGGCGTCGTCGCCAGCTCGGCCGTCTCGCCGAAGTTGTAGCCGGCTTTGAACGACGCGATGTTGGCGTCGCGAATCGCCGGCATTTTCGCGAACTTCGTCTCCAGCCAGGTCAGGGACGCCTCGACCGGGCGGCCGTAGAGCCAGGAGACGAGACCGAGGGCGAAGATGTTCTTGGTCCGCTGGCCCTCGGCGGCCTTGAGGCCCTCGATGTCTTCGGTCGCTCGGCTGGCGATTGAAGTCATCGGCACGCGGAACAGCTGGTAGCCGTCCAGGGTCCCGTCGTCGAGGGGGTTCTCCTCGTAGCCCGCCTTGCGGAGGTTGTTGTCGGTGAAGGCGTCCTCGTTGACGATCACGGTGCCGGCGGTCTCGAGCGTGGCGAGGTTCGCTTTGAGGGCGGCCGGGTTCATCGCGACCAGCGTGTTGGGATGGTCGCCCGGGGTGAGGATGTCGCGCGAGGCGAAGTGGATCTGGAACGCGGAGACGCCGTGCGGAGTGCCGGCCGGCGCCCGGATCTCGGCGGGGAAGTCGGGGAGGGTCGAGAGGTCGTTCCCGAAGGCGGCGGTCGCGGCGGTGAAGCGGCCACCGACCAGCTGCATGCCGTCGCCTGAATCGCCGGCGAACCGGACTATTACCCTCTCTTGCTTCTTCCCTGTCGTCGCCACAAATCAGGTCCGGGGACTTCACCCGGCCGATAAGTGAAGTTAGCAGGCGAATAGGCTTGACCGGCGATGCCGGAGCTGACGACCTACGCGCACGACGACGGGGTGGCGACGATCACCCTCGACGACGGCAAGGTGAACGCGCTCTCGATCTCGATGCTGGAGTCGATCCACGCCGATCTCGACCGTGCCGAGAAGGACGGCGCCGTTCTGGTGGTGACCGGCCGCGAGGGATATTTCTCGGCCGGATTCGACCTCAAGGTCTTCAGCGACGAACCGGAGCGGATCGTCGAGATGCTTACCCTCGGCGCCACCGTCTGCGAGCGGATCCTCTCCTTCCCCCGACCGGTGCTGGTGGCGAGCACCGGCCACGCGATCGCCGCCGGCTCGTTCATCCCGCTCGCCGCCGACGCCCGGATCTGCGTCGACGGCCCCTTCAAGCTCGGCCTCAACGAGGTCAAGATCGGCCTGACCATGCCGCTCTTCGTGGTCGAGCTCGCGCGCCAGCGCCTGGCGCCCGCCCACTTCGACCGGGCGGTCGTCAACGCGACGATGTACGACCCGGCCGCGGCGGTCACCGCGGGCTTCCTCGACCGAGTGGTGCCCGCCGAGGAGTTCCCGACGGTCACCGACGAGATCGCCGCGGACCTCGCCGGGCTGAACGCCGAGGCGCACCTGGCGACCAAGCTGCGCGCCCGCGGCCCGGCGATCGCCGCGGTCAGGAAAGCGATCGACACCGAGCTGCGCCAGAACGGCTGACTCGGCGGGCTATTCCTTGTCGACCACTTCGACGGTGCCGTGCATCGTCGGGTGGACTTCGCAGAAGTAGGTGTAGGTCCCGGCGGTCTTGAAGGTTTCCGACTTGAGCTTGCCTTCCTGGAGCAGGCCGGTGTCGAAGCTGCCGTCGTCGGCAGTCGCCGTGTGGGGCGCGGAGTCCTGGTTCTGCCAGATCACCTTGCCTCCCGTCTGCACCCTGACCGGGTCGGGGTCATAGGCGAAGTCGACGATGTCGACTTTCACCGAGCGTTCGAGCTTTTCGCCTCCGCTCGTGCCGGAAGAGGCTTCCGATTCGACGCTGGTCTCGGTCACGGTGGTGTCCGAGGTGCTGTCCCCCCCACCGCCGCAAGAGGCGAGGCCGAAAGCGGCGATCAGCAGGGCAAAAGCGAGAGTGCTCTTTGGCTTCATGCGGCCACACTATCCCGCCGGCCGCGGAGCACCCCGCCGGCGACGAACCCGATCAGGGCGCCGGCGAGCAGCAGGCTGGTCGAGCGCACGGGGGTCCGCATCAGTTTCGACGCAGCTCCGTGCACGGTGTGTCGGGCCGTGGTCTTGGCCGCCTTGCGGGCGGCGTATTTCTTCAGCGATGGCATGGAGGGCAGCTACCCGGATGACGGGCTTTGGAACGCCGTCACAGCCGCCTGCCTGTGCAGCTCCTTGACCGTCTCCCGCTGTGATCCAGCCCGCTCGATCAGGGTGATCAGATCGAAGTCCTTGAGCTCCTCGGCGTGTGTGTGGCGCAGCGCCTGCCACATCGACCCCTTGCCGGCGATCCCGATCTGGAGCATCTCGAGCTCGACCAGGCGGCTCAGTGGCGAGTAGCCGCGAAGCTGGCCGTTGAGCTTCAGCCTGCCGAGCTTCTCGAAGCTCCAGCCGCCGATGACTTTGGGCAGGTTGCGCTTGACCCCGAGCCTCTCCATCACCGCGACGAGGCTGTCGCGGTCGGCTTCGACTTCGGCTCGGACCGCGTCCAGGGGCTCACCCCACTTGGTGCCCCGGTTGGCCTCCGCCGTGCGCCGGGCCAGCTCGACGCCGCCGGTCGCCCCGGCCAGGTGGTCGTTGAGGTAGATCGAGACGAGACGGCGTTCGAGCACGCATGTGCCCTACCCCACACCGGCCCGCTTGAAGCATCTCCTCCCGGACCTAGCCGAGCAGCGACAGGACCCGGCGCTCGATCGCCGTGCGCTGACGCGGGCCCAACGATCCACCGGCACCGGACCGGGGAAGCGAGATCGTCGCGCCCTCGCGGAAGCAGTCGAGCAGCTTCGGGTCGATGTAGGAGCTGCGGGCGACCGCGGGCGTGTTGCCGAGCCGCTCGGCGACGGCGACGACGGCCTCGCGGATCGCCCGCTCGGCTTCGGCGCTCGACTCGGGCGGACCGTGGGCGGCGAGCTCGACCGCGGCGAGGACGGTCCCGTGCCAGGTGCGGAAGTCCTTGGCCGAGAACTCCTCGCCGATCGTCTCCTGGATGTAGTCGTTGATGTCCTCGGAGCGGACGTCGCGCCACGTACGCCCCTCCTTGAAGGCGAGCAGGTCCTCGGGCCCCGAGCGCCGGCGGCGCATCGCTTCGACCGCCCGCCGCACCCCCGGATCGCGGATCGATTGCACGCGGCGCTGTCCGCTCTTGGCCGGGAAGTCGAAGACCACCTCGCCGTCTTCGATCGAGACGTGCTCCCGCCTCACAGTGGCCAGGCCGTAGCTCTCGTTTTCCTCGGCGTAGCGCTCGCCGCCGATCCGGAAGAAGCCGAGGTCGAGCAGGCGGACCGCGCAGGCCAGGGCACGCTCGCGTGGCATTCCGTCGAGCTTCAGGTCGCGATTGGCTGCCCGGCGCAGCTTCGGCAGCTCCTCGGCGAAGTCCCGCATCCCCTCGAACTTGCGCTGGGCCGCCCGCTGCTGCCAGCGCTCGTGGTAGAGGTACTGCTTGCGGCCCGCTTCGTCGTAGCCGGTCGCCTGAATGTGCCCGAGCGGGTCGGGGCAGACCCAGACCTCCTTCCAGGCCGGCGGGATCGCCAGGGATCGGATCCGGTCCAGGGTCTCCTCGTCCTCCACCCGCTCGCCGTCGGCGTCGACATAGGCGAAGCCGCGCCCGCGGCCCACCCTGTGGATCCCGGCCCCGGCGCTGTCGGCGCGCCTCAGCCGGCCGGCCACGGGCGTCTTCCGCAGCCGGCTGCTCGTCGTTTTGCCCGGGGACGGCGGGGGTAGGTTTGGAAGATGAAGCTGATCTTCGCGCCGATCGGAATCCTCAGCGGCCTGCTGGCCGGGTTGATCGCGCAGAAGGGCTTCGAGCGACTCTGGGCCGTGTTCGACGAAGAGCAGCCGCCGGAGCCCGAGAACCGCGAGGTCTCCTTCCCGAAGCTGATCGCCGCGCTGCTGGTCGAGGGCGCGGTCTTCCGCCTCGTCAAAGGCCTCGTCGACCACGGTGTCCGCAGCGGCTTCGCCAAGACCACGGGCCGCTGGCCGGGCAACGACCCGGCCGACGAAGAGGCGACCACCTAGACGTCCGGGGGCGTGAAGGTCTCGCCCCGCTCTGCGGCCTTCCGCTCCGCCTGCTCGAAGCCCTCCTCCTCGCCCTCGCCCGCCTCTTCGAGCGGCTCCAGGGCGGGATCGTCGGACAGCGGCTCGACCTTGCCGCCGATCTGACCCGCTTCGGCTTCGGCGGCCTTCGCCTCCTGCGCCTCGGAGTCGTCCTCCTCGGTCGGGATGTTCTCCTCCGGAATTCCTCGGTCGTCGTTCATCGTGCCTCCAGGACGGTCTTTTTATGGGAGCTCTCCTGCTGCCAGGCCGAGTCGAGCTCGGCCAGCGGAATCGCCTCGACCGGCACACTCAACTCGCCGGCCGCTGCGTGATCGCACATCGCCGTGAACGCCTTGCGTTTCAGCTCAGCCGACGCTCTGAAGTTGGTGTGGCCGACGATGCGGGCCAGCTTGTCGCGGAAGAGACGGGCCGGCAGGTCCGCGGTCGCAGCCGCCGCGTGGCCGACCTGCACCAGCCTGCCTTCAAGGTTCAGCGCGCCGATCGCCGCCATCGCGGGTCTGCCCCAGACCGGGTCGATCACCAGGTCGAAGCCGCCGCCGCCCGCCACCTCGAGCCGCTCGCCAAGGTCCTCGCCCTCATCGAGGACGACCACCTCGTCGGCGCCGAGCTCGCGGACGCGGCGCAACCCGTCCTCGCCGCGCGCCGCGGCGACCACCCTGCCCGCCCCCAGGAGCCGGGCGCCCTGGACGGCAATCTGGCCGACGACCCCGCTGGCGCCGAGCACCAGGACCGTCTCGCCGGCGCTCAGCTCGCCTCGCCAGGTGAGCGCCAGCCAGGCGGCGAGCCCGGAGATCCCGAAGCTGACCGCGAGGCCGTCGTCGACCCCGTCGGGAACGTCGATCGCGACCTCGGGATCGATCGCGGTGCGCTCGGCCATCGATCCGAACGGGGCGATCGAGGCGTCGAAGTAGACCCGGCGGCCGTCGAGCGTGCCGACCCCCTCGAGCCCGGCGACCGAGGGCAGCGGGGGCTCGCGACCAGGGAATTTCCCGGCGGCGATCGCCTTGTCGACCGGGTTGAGGCCGGCGACGGAGACCTCGACCAGGGCGCCGCGATCCGCGGATGGGTCCTCGAACTCCCCAAGCCCGGGTGGACGGTCGTAGCTATCGATCACGGCGGCTCTCATTCGAATGCTCTACCCGCTTGGCGTTTGCCCAAGCGGTTTTGAGCGAACCTGCCAGGGGTAGCCCCGAGGCCATGAGCACGGGTGAGGAGCGCACGATCGAAACGCGGATCCCCGCGCGCCTCGATCGCCTCCCCTGGTCCCGCTTCCACTGGATGATCGTGATCGGCCTGGGGACCGTCTGGATCCTCGACGGGCTCGAGGTGACGATCGTCGGCAGCATCAGCGGGCGGCTGACCGAACAGGGCAGCGGCCTCACCCTCGACCCCAGCCAGATCGGCACCGCGGCCGCGTTCTACGTCGCCGGTGCCTGCGTCGGCGCCCTCTTCTTCGGCCAGCTCACCGACCGGCTCGGGCGCAAGAAGCTCTTTCTGGTCACGCTCGCCGTCTACATCGTCGCGACGATCGCCACCGCCTTCTCCTTTGCCCCCTGGTACTTCTTCGCCGCCCGCTTCTTCACCGGCATGGGCATCGGCGGTGAGTACGCGGCGATCAACTCGGCGATCGACGAGTTGATCCCGGCGCGGGTCCGCGGCCGCGTCGACCTGATGATCAACGGTAGCTACTGGGTGGGCGCCGCCGCCGGTGCCGTCGCCTCGATCGCCCTGCTCGATACCGCGCTCTTCGCCGCCGACCTCGGCTGGCGCCTGGCCTTCATCATCGGCGCGACGCTCGGGATCGGCATCCTCCTTGTCCGCCGCAACGTCCCCGAGAGCCCCCGCTGGCTCTTTATCCACGGCCATGAGGAGGAGGCCGAGAAGATCGTCGGGGAAATCGAGGACGAAGTCCGCGAGCAGACCGGCGAGGAGCTCGAAGAGGTCGAGGACTCGATCTCCGTCCACCCGCGCGAGCGGATCAGCTTCGGCGAGATCGCGCGGACGGCGGTCTCGACCTACCCTCGGCGCACCATTCTCGGGCTATCGCTGTTCGTCGGCCAGGCCTTCCTCTACAACGCGGTCACCTTTGACCTCGGGACCCTGCTGACGGAATTCTTCGACGTCTCCTCGGGCGCGATCCCGATCTACATCGCGATCTTCGCGATCTCGAACTTCCTCGGCCCGCTCACCCTCGGCCGGCTCTTCGACACCGTCGGCCGCAAACCGATGGTCACCGCGACCTATCTCGGCTCGGCGGCGGTCACCACCGCGCTCGGCTTCTTCCTGCTCGACGGCAGCCTCACCACCGTGTCGTTCATGGCCTTCGTCCTGGTCATCTTCTTCCTTGCCTCGGCCGGGGCCAGCTCCGCCTACCTGACCGTCAGCGAGATCTTCCCGATGGAGTCACGGGCGCTGTCGATCGCCTTCTTCTACGCGGTCGGCACCGCGGCGGGCGGCATCGCCGGGCCGCTGCTGTTCGGCCACCTGATCAACACCGGCAAGGAAGACCAGGTCGCGATCGGCTTCTTCATCGGCGCGGTGACGATGGCGATCGGCGGCCTCGCCGAGCTCTTCTTCGGAGTCAAGGCCGAGCAGAAACAGCTCGAGGACATCGCCGAACCGCTGACCGCGACCGACGACAGCGGCGGCACCGGCGGCACCGGCGGCGGCGACCAGGACGAGCACGAAGGCGCAAGGCCCAGGCCCGACCGGCCCCGGCGCCGCTACCGCCCCGGGCCGGGCAGCAGTCGAACCTCGCCGGGTATGCCCGTCTCGACGCCTCTCTGGGGCCCCGGCCCCGGCCTCGAGCGGGAGGTCGCGATGATCGACAAAGCCCTGCACGAGCACGAGGGGGCCGATCGCCGCGAGCTCGCCCGCCTGGTCGGCGCCCGCTTCTGGGGCCCCGGCCGTTTCCGCTCCGCGCTGCGCGAGGCCGAGATCGAGGGCCGGATCGAGCGCGTGCGCGGCGGCGGCTACGCGGCGCGGCGCGGCGAGTAGCCGATGGGAAAGCTCGTCGCGGTCCTCAAGGACACACTCGCCGAGTTCAAAGAGGACAACCTCTCCGACTGGGCGGCGGCGCTCACCTACTACGGGCTGCTCTCGCTGTTCCCGGCGCTGATCGCGCTGGTTTCGATCATCGGCCTGGTCGGCGACCCACAGACGACCACGGCCAAGGTCACCGAAGTGATCGCCGAACTGGGCCCGAGCTCCGCCGTCGAAACCTTCAAGGGGCCGGTCGAATCGATCGCCTCGAGCCGTGGCACCGCCGGCGTCGCCTTCGTCCTCGGCCTGGGGGTTGCGCTGTGGTCCGCGTCGGGGTACGTCGGCGCCTTCATCCGCGCTTCGAACATCGTCTACGGCGCCGAAGAGGAAAGGCCGTTCTGGAAGCTGCGGCCGCTGCAGATCGCGATCACGCTGGCGATGGTCCTGCTCGCCGCGCTGCTCGCCCTCGGCCTCGTCCTGACCGGCCCGATAGTCCACGCGATCGCCGATCCGATCGGCATCGGCTCGACCGCCGTGACCCTTTGGGAGGTCGTCAAGTGGCCGGTGATGGCGCTGATCTTCGTGCTCATGGTCAGTGTCCTCTACTACACCTCGCCCGACGCCTCCCTGCGGGGCTTCCGCTGGGTGACGCCGGGCAGCCTCTTCGCGATCGTCGTCTGGGCGATCGCCTCGGCGGCCTTCGCCTTCTACGTCTCCAACTTCGGCTCCTACGACAAGACCTACGGCACGCTGGGCGGCCTCGTCGCGCTGCTCGTCTGGCTCTGGATCAGCAACCTGGCGATCCTCTTCGGCAACGCGCTCAACGCGCAGCTGGAACGCGCCGCCGCGCAAACGCCTCCACGATCTTCGAGTTGAAGGCCGGGATGTCGTCGGGCTTGCGGCTGCTGATCAGGTTGCCGTCGACGTGGACCTCCTCGTCGACCCAATGGCCCCCGGCATTGCGGATGTCCGTTTGCAGGGTCGGCCATGACGTCAGCGTGCGCTCGTGGACGACGTCGGCCTCGACCAGGGTCCACGGGCCGTGGCAGATGACGCCGACCGGCTTGTCCTCCTCGACGAAGGAGCGGACGAACTCGACCGCGGCCGGCTCGCCGCGCAGCTGGTCGGGATTGGCCACCCCGCCGGGGAGAACCAGCCCGTCGTAGTCGGCCGGGTCGGCGTCGGCGAGGGTCCGATCTGGCTCGAAGGTGTCGCCCTTGTCGAGGTGGTTGAAGGCCTGGACCGCTTCGTCGGCCGGTGCGATCAGGTCGACGTCGGCGCCCGCCTCACGCACCGCCTTCGCCGGCTCGGTCAGCTCGACCTGCTCAACCCCCTCGTTGGCGACGAGAAACGCGATTCGCTTACCGCTCAGGTCCTCACTCATGTCTTCTCTCCTTTTCGTCCTTCGCCGTGAATGACGGCGTTGCCACCGGCCGGGCGCCGCCCCGCCTCTCGGCGGTTGGTCTTTTCGTCCTAGCGGGAACCAAACCGTCTGGTGAAAAGCCGCTGGAACCCGGCCGATGGCTCGCCGGAGGCCGCTCCTGTAGCCGAATCGGCACCGGAGCGGCCAAGCTCTCATCCTTCAATTACCCCCCGAGAACCAGGCGAAACGGGCTACCAGGCGTCGACGAAGCGCGGCCGGGGGGCGCCCTCGGCCGGCCCGGCGGCCCGCAGGGTGGCGGCGATCAGCGAGCGGGTCTCGGCCGGGTCGATGACGTCGTCGAGCTCGAACAACGCCGCCGCGTTCAGCGCCCTCGCGTTCTCCTCCGCCTGAGCGGTGAGGTCGCGGACGCGCTGCTCGCGCTCGTCCTCGTCGGCGATCTGCTCGAGCTCCTTGCGAAGCGCGAGCCGGACCGCGCCCTCGAGCCCCATCGGCCCCAGGTGGGCGGTCGGCCAGGCGACGGTGAGGAGAGGCTCGTGCAGCCCGCCGCCGACCATCGCCTGCGCGCCGAGGCCGTAGGCGCGGCGCAGGACGACGGCGATCAGCGGGACCCGAAGCGCCGCCCCGGCGAGCAGGAGACGCGACGTGTGGCGGACCAGCCCGGTTGCCTCGGCCTGGGGCCCGACCATCATTCCCGGCGTGTCGACGAGCGAGAGGACCGGCAGGCCGAAGGCGTCGCAGAGCTGCAGGAAGCGGGCCGACTTGTCGCCCGCGTCGCTGGTGATCGCGCCTGCCATGTGGCGCGTGTCGTTGGCGATCACACCGACCGGCCTGCCCTCGATCCGGCACAGGGCGGTGACCATCTCCGGAGCGAAGCGCTCGCGCAGGACGGTGACCGACCCCTGATCGGCGAGGGTCTCGACGATCGGCCGCACGTCATATGCACGCCGCTGCCGCTCGGGGATCATCTCGCGCAGGGCGGCCTGGTCGGGCTCGGCGCCGGGGGCGGTCGCGCCCTGGAAGTAGCCGAGCAGCTTCTTGGTCGCGGCGGTCGCCGCGACCTCGTCGGCGACGACGAGGTCGATCACCCCGTTGGGCGCCTGGATGTCGATCGGGCCGACGTCATCGGGGTCGACCTCGCCGAGGCCGCCACCGGCGATCATCGCCGGGCCGCCCATCCCCAGCGACGAGCTCTCGGTGGCGACGATCAGGTCGGCGCAGCCGGCGATCACCGCGTTGCCGGCGAAGCAGCGGCCGGCGACGACAGCGATCCGGGGGACCAGGCCGGAGAGCTTCGCCCAGAGCGCAAAGGCGCGCACGTCAAGCGCCGAGACCACGGGGAAGTCGGTGTCGCCGGGGCGCCCTCCCCCGCCCTCCGCGTAGAAGACGGTCGGCAGCCGCATCCGCTCGATCAGCTCGAACAGCCGGTCCTTCTTCTTATGGCCGAGGGCGCCCTGGGTCCCGGCGAGGACGGTGTAGTCGTAGGACAGCACCGCGCAGGCGCCGGCTTCCTCGCCGAAGAGCTCTCCGTTGACGACCGCGGTGCCGCCGATCATCCCGTCGGCCGGAGTGCGGGCGATCAGGTCGGTGACCTCGCGCCTGCCGCGCTGGGCGGCGATCGCGAAGCGCCCGTACTCGACGAAGGTGCCCGGGTCGACCAGGTCCTCGAGATTCTCGCGGGCGGTCCGCCCGCCGGCAGCGTGACGCTTCTCGATCGCCTCGCCGCGCGCCGCGTCCTCGGTCAGCGCCCGGCGGGCGAGGACCTCGGCGAGATCCTCGCGTTCAGCGCTTTTCGGCTCCCCGTCGGACACGGGGCGGGATGTTCCCAGATGGCCGGTTGGCGGCCCCGGCGGAGCAACGCCGGCAGCGGCCCCGAAGGACGACGTCGTGGGCGGAGATCTCGAACGGGATCTCACCCTCGATCTTGTGGATCGCGCGCTCGAGGTCGCGGTCCTCGAAGGCCTCCATGCGCCCGCAGACCTGGCAGATCGCGTGGTGATGGTGATCGCCACCGGGGTCTACGCGCTCGTAGCTCGCGGTCCCCCGCTCGACCTCAAAGCGCTGCACCAGGCCGAGCGCCTCGAGCTGGTCGAGCGCGCGGTAGACGCTCGCTCGGCCGACGGAGACGCTGCCCCGGCGCAGCTCGTCGTCGATCTCCAGGGCGGTGACCGCGCAGTCGTGGCGGGCGAGGGTCTCGACCACCGCGGTGCGCGCCCCGCCGCGCCGCAGCCCGGCCGCCTGGAGAGCCTCGAGGGCGTGGTCCGCCCAGGCGTTGTCAGCGGTGGCTGAGCTTGGCTGCTTCATAGGCCGATGGTAGTAGTGAGAGGAGGTAGGCGAAGACGATCATCACAGCGATCGAGGCACCGCCCGCGGTGCCCGCGTAATAGGAGAGGTAGAGGCCGGCGACGCCCGCCGCGACGGCGATCCCGACCGCGAGCGTGAGCATCGGAACGACCCGCTCGGTCAGCTGGCGCGCCGCCGCCGCCGGGCCGACGAAGACGGCGACGACGAGCAGGTTGCCGAGCCCCTGGACGCCGACGACGATCGCGACCGCGAGCAGGATCATCAGCGCCGTTTCGGTGGCTGCCGGCGAGCCCCCCAGGGCCCGCGCCGCGGCGCGGTCGAAGCCGGTCGCGAGCAGGCGGCCGTGGAGCATGTGCAGCGTCGCCCCGGTGACCACGACGAGGGCGGCGGCGGCGAGTAGGTCGCCGTCGGAGGCGCCGAGGACGTCGCCGAAGAGCAGCTCCTGCAGGCCCGGCGGCGAGTCGGCGGAGAGCGCCAGCAGGGCGCCGAGGCCGAACATCGTCGTCACGACGACCCCGACCGCGACCTCGCGGCTGACGCCGGGGACGCGGGTCACGAGGGCGATCGCGAGGGCGGCGACGACGATCGCGGGTGCGCCGCCGACCAGCAGCGGCACCCCGGCCAGGGCCGCGAGGACCAGCCCCGGGAAGACCGAGTGGGCGAGTGACTCGGCGGCGTAGGAGAGGCGGTAGAGGACCACCCAGCAGCCGATCGCGCCACCGGCGAGGCCGACCAGGGCGATCTCGGCGATCGCCCGGCGCATGAATTCTTCCTGCAGCGGCTCGAGCATCAGCAGCCGTGGTGAGGGGGCAGGATCGCCTTGCCGGAGCCGGGGATCTCGACGATCTCGCCCCCGTAGGTCGCCTCGAGGACGGGCAGGTCGAGGACCTCGGCGGGCGCGCCGACGGCGATCTGGCGGCGGTTGACGCAGAGGACGCTGTCCCAGCGCCGCGCCTGCTCGAGGTCATGGGTGGCGATCATCAGCGCCCGGCCCTCACCGGCGAGCTTGCCGAGCAGCGCTTCGAGCCGTTCGGCGCTGGGCCGGTCGAGCCCGGTGAAGGGCTCGTCGAGCAGGAGGACCTGAGCGTCCTGGACCAGACAGCGGGCGATCAGGACCCGCTGGCGCTGGCCGCCGGAGAGGCGTCCGAAGGTCTCCTCGGCGAGCTCGGCGAGCTCGACCTGGGCCAAGGCCTCGAGCGCCGCCGCCCGCTCCGACCGACCCGGGCGCCGCCACCAGGGAAGACGGGCCAGCGCCCCCATCGCCGCCACGTCGAGGGCGGAAACCGGGTAGTCGAGCTGGGAGCGCTCGGTCTGCGGCACGGTCGCGCAGCGGGCCGAGACGCGCAGCTCTCCCGCCATCGGCGCCAGATCGCCGAGCACTGCCCGCAGCAGGGTCGTCTTGCCGCCGCCGTTGGGCCCCAGCAGCGCCATCGCCTCGCCCGCAGCGAGGGCGAAGTCCACCTCGGCGATCGCCGGTTGCGAGCCGTAGCCGGCGGCGAGGCCGTGCGCCTCGATCAGAACCCGAGCCGGCACCGGACCCTCCCCTCCGTGAAGCCGTCGACCATCGCGTCGGCGTTCGCCTGCTCCATCTTCAGGTAGGTGGCCCCGGGCGACCCGGCCGGCCCGAGGGTGTCTCCGTAGAGGGTGTGGTCGGCGCTCGCCCCGGTCTGCGAGGCGATCGCGTCGGCGACCTTGGAGCTCAGCGAGCTCTCGGGGAAAATCGCCCTGACGCCCGTCGCTTCGATCGTCCGCGCAAGTTCGCCGAGGTCCTTCGCCGAGGGCTGCGCCTGCGTCGTCTGCGAAGGGATCACCGCCCCGACCACTTCGATCCCGTAGCGACCGGCGAAGTAGCCGAAGGCGTCGTGGTCGGTGACCAGCTTGCGCTGAGCCGGCGGCACCGAGTCGACGCAGCGGGCGATGCCGCGGTCGAGGGCGTGGAGCTTGGCGAGATATCTGTCGGCATTGCGGGCGAAGGTGCGGCGCCGGGCCGGGTCCTCCCGCGCCAGGGCCCGCTCGATCTCCCCGACGGCCGCCTCGGCATTGCGGGGGTCATGCCACCAGTGCGGGTCATACCTCGAGGCCTCGGCGCCGCCGGCCTCGCCCGGCAGCTTCTCGGGAACACCGGCGCCGAGGTCGACGACCCGAGCGTTGCTGCCGCTGTCGGAGACGATCTCGTCGATCCAGGAATCGAGCTCGTCGCCGTTGGCGAAGACGAGCTTCGCGTCGGCGGCGTCGAGGACGTCTTCCGGGCGCGGTTCGTACTCGTGCGGGTCGGTGTTCGGGTGGAGGATCTGGTCGACCTCGACCGCGCCGCCGCCGACCTCGCGCACGAAGTCCCCGATCTGCGTGGTTGTCGCGACGACGTCGAGTTTGCCCTCCGACCCGCCGCCACTCCCACAGCCCGCGACAAGCAGGGCAAGCGCGACGAGCGCGGCGGCGGCCAGCGCCGGCCGAGGGCGACTGGACAGCTCGCGGCCGAGGGCGACGATCGCGAAGACCGCCCCGGCGACGCAGGCGATCGTCGCTCCAGGGGGGGCATTGGTCTCGACCGAGATCCAGAGCCCGGCGATCCCCTCGAGCGCGACCAGGGCGATGCTGAGCAGCTGCCAAATCCGGAGCCTCTCGGTCAGCAGACGGGCGGTGACCGCCGGCACGAGGAAGAGGGCGGTGACCAGCAGTGCGCCGACCACCGTCAGAGCCGCGACCGAGGCGAGGGCGACCAGGCCGAGGAGGATCGCGTCGAAGGTGCCAGCCCCGGGACGGGGCGGGCCGGGCAGGCCGGGGTCGAAGCCGGCCCTCAGCCAGTGCTGGCTTACCAGGGCACTCGCGATCAGCGTCGCCGCCGCAGCACCGGCGGCAAGCCAGAGGTCACCGCCGTCGACCAGCAGCAGGCTGCCGAAGAGCAGGGTCTCGATGTTCGAACCGGAGCCGAAAACATCACTGGCCAGGATCACTCCCGCCGCCAGGCAGCCGACGAGCACGAGGGCGACCGCCGCGTCCTGCCCCGCCCTGCGGCCGCGGAGCGCCCAGGCCCCGGCGGCGAAGGCGATCGCCGCCCCGAAGGCGCCCAGCGGCGCCGCGAAGCCGAGCCCGTCGGCCAGCACCAGCCCCGGGAAGGAGGCGGTGCCGACCGCGTGCGAGAAGAAGGCAAGGCGCCGCATCACCACCCAGGTCCCGAGCAGGCCGGCGGGGATCGAGAGGATCGCGATCTCGATCAGGGCGCGCTGGAAGAACGGGAGTTGGAAGGGCTCGAACAGAGCGCGGGATCTTAATGAGAATGACTCTAATTTGCGTTTTAGGTCCGGCGTCTTCCCGCCCGACTACTCTCGGGTGCGTCGATGAAGCGCCCGCTGCTCGGCCTTGCGACGTGGGCCTGCACGATGGCCCTGACCACCGCCCCCGCGGAGGCGGATTTCACGGTCTTCCCCTCGATCCTCGAAGTGAAGAGCGCCCCTGGCCTCGCCGCGCTGGGGACGATCAAGACGAGGCTCGAAGGTGAGGGCGGCCACCGCTTCCGGGTGCGGGTCAAGGACCTGCGCCAGCAGCCCGACGGCACACCGGTCTACCTCCCTCCGTCGAGCTCGCCGTTCTCGGCCTCCTCCTGGATTTCGGTGACCCCCTCGAGCTTCCCCGGCGGCCCGGATCGGGTCCAGCCGGTCCAGTATCGAATCGGCGTGCCGACCAACGCGCAGCCGGGCGACCACCTGGCCGCGCTGGTCTTCGAACGGCTGCCGCGAGGCCTGGCCGATGCGACCGCCGCGCCGGTCGAGGCGGTGGCGGCGCGGCTGACGATCGAGGTCCGCGGCCGAATTCGTCCTCGGGCGAAGATCGTCGCCGTCGAAGCTCCCGGAATCGCCGACGGCGGTCCGGTCGACCTGGAAGCTCTGATCCGCAACACGGGCAACGTCACGATCGACCTGGACCGCGGCGATGGCGGGGCAATCGAGGTCCTGGACGGTGACGACGTCAAGGAGACCATGCCGCTCGCCGGGCAGATCTTCCCCGGGTCGACCCGGGCCTTCCGGGCGTCCTGGGACGACCCGCCCCTGTTCGGCAGCTTCGACGCGCGGGCGGAGATCGAAACGCGCGGACGCCACTTCGACGAATCGAGCGGCTTCCTCGTCATTCCCTGGCGCAAGATCGTCGCCCTCGTTCTGGCGGTGACCGCGATCGCGCTCCTTTACCGGGCCTGGCGCCGGCGGCGCTGGGGCTACTGAGCCGAGCGGCCGCCGAGCGGCACTCGGACTTCGAGCGCCCGGGTCGGAGAGGGCTGGAACCGCAGGACCGGCCGGGCGGAACCGCTCGGCACCTGGAAAGCAAGGCGCTCGACCGCCTGCCCACCGGCCGGAAGCCCGGCGGCCCGACCGAGGCCCGAGCCGCCGATCGTCGCCGACTTCGCCGGGCCGTAGAGACGTCCCTGGCTGCCGAGGAGGTAGTCGATCAGGCCCGGATTGAAGTGCTCCCGCTCGACGTTGACGACGCGGACCGTGGCGAGCGCCCAGCGTTTGCCCCTCGGCGCGGGCCGGAGGAATTTCGACCAGGCTCCGCGCGGCGGGACCGTGACCTCGAAGCGCGCTCCGGCGATCAGAGCCGACGCGCCCGGCGCGAGCGATCGGGTTTCGACCCGCGGCGCCGGGGCGGGGCGCGGCTGTGCGACGAGCCGGCCTTCGAGGCGGTCCGGGGGGCTGCCGCCGAAGGAGATGAATAGAACGCCGCCCGCCGCCAGCAGCAACACGAGCGCCAGCAGGACGTAACGAGCGACGCTCTCGTCGTAGGCGGGTACCGACGCCTCGCTGTGCCAGCGGGGCGTCGACATCAGTTGGACGCGGTGAGGGTGATGACGCCGCCCGTGTAGCTGCCGGCCGGCTGGTTTTCCGGGACGTTCAGCTTGTAGGCATAGGTGAAGCCGTTGGTAAGGATGGTTCCGATCAGCGGGGTCGCCGGTGCTTCGGACACGAGTGGGACCGAGGCGTTGTTGAGGGTGCAGGTCGAGGCAGAGTTTCCGGTCGGGCATCCCACCGTCCCGCCCACGGGGCCGGTCGCGACTTCGGCGCGGAAGTTTTTGGCGGCGATCGGTTCGCTTCCCGCGGTCGGCGCGGTCGTCATCGTCGCCGTCACGCCCCATTTGGAGTTGGAGGTGATGCAGCCCGTGTAGACCGCGAGGCCTCCGGGGGCGCTCGCCGACGCGCCCGGAGAGAGGGAGCCGAAGGCGGCGGCGCCGGTGCTCTGGATGCAGGTCGCCGCGGTCCCCCACGAGATCGAGTTGGTGATCGTCGCCGAGACCGATTGGGTGTTGGTCGCGGTCGCGGCGCTCGACGGGTTGACCTGGGAGAGCCAGAGCCCGCCGGCGGCGATCAGCATCGTCAACGCCAGGCTGACGTGGAGCCGGTGGTCGGGCCGCCTCGCCCCCGCCCTATTCACAGGCGAAGGGCGCGAGCGATGAGGGCAGCGCCGGGATCGTCAGGCCGAGGTTGACCGGGATCAGGCCACTGAGCTGGATCCCGCCGAAGACCGCGAGCTGGGTGTTCGACTGAACCGTGAGCAGTTCGGTCCGATCGCAGAGGGCTTCGAGTTTCGGCAGGCTCGAGAGCGCCGCGTCGACCGTTTCGCCCAGTCGTCGGCGGTGAAGCCGGCGAGTTTGTTCGCGTTGGCGATCGTCGCTTCGAGCTGCACCAGGGTGATCCCTTCGAGTTTCGCCGCGTTTTTGGCGACCGTGGTGAGCAGTTCTTCGCTCGATTTCAAACGTTTCGTGAGTTCGTCGAGCTCGAGTTTTTGTGCGTCGATCAGGGCTTTCAGCGTCCCGTCGATCGGCCCCTGAACTCCTTCGGCGCCGCGCTCTCCGGCCGCACCCGGGGTTCCGGCTGCCCCCGGCGTGCCGCTCCGCCCGGCCTCACCCGTCGCACCCTGCGGGCCGGGTCGCGCGGCGGTGCTCCAGGAGACCTTGCGCTCACCGCGCCGGCAGCGCTGGCCCGAGCGGACGATCCGAAGCGTTCCCTTGCTGGCGCCCTTGGCCGTGAAACAGGCCTTGATCACGCCCTTGCGGGTGTATGACTTGGAACCCGCGGCGCCGGCACCCCCCGGGGCGACCAGGGCGACCGCGAGGATGAGGACGAGGAGCAGGACCGACACGGCGCTTCGGGAGATATTCATAGGCGCTTTTTCGACAGCGCCCGTGTGTTCTCAGAAGGATCCTCGAATGAAAACTGTGTGAGTCCTCACACCGAATCATCAGCGCTGTCAGCCGTCAGCTTCGGCGACGCGATGCGGCTTGTACCTGTACCCCACCCCGCGCAGTGTTTCCACGGGGTCGAGACCGGCAGCAGACTTGAGCTTGCGGCGCAGGTAACTGACGTAGAGCTTCACCTCATCGGAAGCGCGGTAGCCGTGGTCCCAGGCCATCGAGAGAAGCTGGGCGTGGCTCAGTGCCTGGCCGGGGTGCTGGATGAAGGTGGCGAGCAGACGGAACTCGGTGGGGGTCAGGTCGACTTCGGAACCGAGCGCCGAGACACGGTGTTGGTGCAGGTCGACCTCGATGAACTCATCGGAGAGGACATGGCCGGGGCCTGCGTTGCCGGACCCCCTGCGGATCAGCGCCTCGACTCGCGCCAGCGTCTCCTCGACCGTGAACTCGTCGTGGAGGTAGTCATCAGCGCCCATGCGCAGGGCCAGTGCGGCTTCCATCGACTCTTCCCCGGAGGACAGCGCCATCACCGGCGCCTCGCTGATCTCCCGAATCGTGTCGAGGATGTGCTTGGCGTCCTCGATCGGCGCCGAGACGTCGAGCAGGACCAGGTCGGGCCGCTCGCGGTAGAAGGCCTGCAGCCCGGTGGCGCGGTCGGCCCGCGCACATGCGACGCCGGCGCGCTCGAGCAGGCCACCGAGATTCTCGAATCCGTCGGCTTTCCCCTCGACCACAAGCGCCGTCGCCCATGTCGAACCTGATGGCACGGTCGAATTCACCCCGGTGACCAAACTCCCACCCCCACACCGCCATGTCAATCCATAAACGGTGTCTTTTTTGATGTACCACAGATGACACAGGGCGGACCGCCCTGACCCGGGGCGGGACACACCTTTTTGGGTGTGTGTGTCTACCGGCGGCGCGCGGGTGGTGCGGTCAGCGTCGCGCTGATCGTCCCGGCCCCTGATTCGCCATCGGGCACACTCGCCGAGACGGCGATCGTCGCCTTGAGGCTGCGCGACGACTTGAGCTTGGCGAGGCCGCTCGCCGAAACCTTGCCACTGACCGCCAGGGTCTTACCGGGGAGAACCGTGAGGGTCGTCGCGCCCAGCTTCAGCGCGGCGACCTTCTTCGACTGCCTCGCCCCCCCATGCCGTTTCTTCTTCTTCTTCGGTGGAACGGCGGTGACGCTGACCCCCGCCGTGCAGGGGGAGCGGCTCTCCGCCGGGCAGCCGATCGTCGCGGATTTCACGGTGAAGGCGCCGCTCTTCGACACGGCGATCTTGCCGGCACGTCCCAAGATCAGCGTCGGGCGCAACCGCGGCGGGGCGGGGCGCGCGGACGGCGGTGGCGTGCAGTCGAGGCGCATGTCGAGATCGGTCACCGGCGGCGGGATCGTCTGCACGTCGGTTTCGACGAAGCCCTGGGCGGCATCGCCGGGCGCGTGGCAGCCGCTCTTCTCGGCGCGCACCTTGTAGAAGCCGGCGATCACGTCCCAGCCGAAGTGTCCATCGGCTTCGCTGAGGTCGGGGTTCTGACGATTCATCGGCGACATCACCGCGGAGCCGTCGGGAACGACTGTGAACGGGCCGGCCTTGTTGTCGGCGCGGTAGAGGGTGACCGTCGCTCCGGTGATCGGCGTCCCATCGATCGTGCGGACCAGGCCGCTCGGGTCGATGTAGATCGGGAAGGTGATTTCTTCGGGGCCTCCGCCGGGTCCGCCCGGGCCGGGGCCTTCTTCTTCTTCCTGTTCTTCTTCTTCTTCGGTTTCTTCCCGTTCTTCTTCGTGTTCTTCTTCTTCGGGAGTTTCTTCTTCTTCGGGTTCTTCTTCTTCCTGTTCTTCTTCTTCGTCTTCTTCTTCTTCTTCCTGTTCTTCTTCTTCTTCTTCGGCTTCTTCTTCTTCCTTTTCTTCCTGTTCTTTTTCTTCTTCCGCTTCGCTCGCCGGGTGACGATCGATGATCGTTATCCGCGCCGCCCCGTGATTCGGGAAGAGGGGCGCGATGTGAAATTTGAAGATGCCTTTTTCAGGGTCTTCGGGGCTGGCTTCGACCGGCTGGTCGGGGTGGTAGCGGATGTCGCTTCCGTCGGTGAATTCGACCTTCGCTTCGACTTCGTCGACGATGTACGTTTCGTATTCGAGAACGAAGGGTTCCTGCCAGTGCACGACCGGCACCCCTTCGGCACTCGTTCCACGCACACCACTACCGCTGAACCCGACCTCCGGCGGCGGCAGCGCCGGTAGGGGAAGGACCACGTCCTGGCCGGTCGCCTCGGCTTCGGGCCTCACGCGGGCCACGGTCGCGCGGGTGTGCGAGACGGCTTTCGAGGAGGCCGGCGGGAAGGCCGTAACCCGGTATTTGCCGGAGACGGGAACCTGGATCTCATAGAAGCCGTCGGAATCCGTCGCGGTCGAGCGGCACGGGCTGCCGGAGCGGCGACAGACCTGAACCGGAGCGCCGGTAAGGGCTTTCGCCGGCGAGGGTTCGCCCTCGTAGACGTGCCCGCTGATCGAGCCGGAAACGTTGCTCGCAGCCGAATCGACTTCACCTCCGGGCGCGGTCGCGGTCACCGTCACCTTCAGCGAGTCGGCGGCGTCGGCCGACGTCGCGGTGTAGGTCGTTCCGGTCGCACCCGCGATCGCTTCGCAGGAACCTTCCAGCGGGCAACGGGACCACTGGTACCCGAACGGGGCTCCCGTGGCGTTTTCCCAAACGCCCGGCGATGCCGTGAACTGTTCACCCGCGCGGGGGTTTCCGGCGCCGACGGAAAGCGTCGGCGGGGTCACGCTCACCGGTACGGCAACCGCGGCACAGCCGTCGGGAAGCCGGGTGGCCGTCCGTTCGGCGACGGGCCAGGTGGTCGCGTCGTAGAAGCAGAGGAACTCGGTCTCACGAAGCGACGACCTCCAGCCGTCGGGCAGCGGCCTGTCCAGCGTGATGCCCGAGTTGTTGGAGCCTGAAGAGCCGTCGTAGTCGATCACGAGGTTCGCCGGGCTCGTGTCGGAGGGGTCTCGCAGCAGGAGGATGCCGGCGTTGGTCGACAAGGCGTTGATCGCGATCCAGGTTTTGTCCCAGTCCGTTCGCTGGGTCGTGTCCTGGACGCCCTCGGTGATCAGCGTGTGGTCGGCTTTGGGATAGATCTCCTGGTTGTAGATCGGGTAGTAGAGCCGCGGGACGAACGCCCTCATTCCCTGCGCCGGGTTTGCCGAGGTCTGGGTCGGGGCGAACGACCAGCGCCGTTCGATCCGCACCGAATTCGACGCCGGGCCGGTGTCGAAGAACGTGTAGCGGCTGCGCACCGGGACCACCGGGTTGTCCCCCGAACACGGTGCGGTCGAGTTCGCCTCGACCGTACGTGCACTCAGAGCCTCCCAGGAGCCCTTGTTGCAGACGACGACCGGAGTCGGCCCGTGACTGTCGGCGTTTCCGTATGACTCACCCCAGAACTCGGTCGCCGACCCACAGGCGCCGTTGTTCTGGACCAGCTGCGGTCGGTCTTTGAATTCTTCTGCAGTCGAGGGCCTCCACCTGGCTTCGTCGACGCAGTCGACATTGCTGTTCGCGTCGCCGAAGTTCCACTGCAGGAAGGAGGATTCGGCAGTGTCGGCCCCTTCGGTGAACGTGATCGCCGCCGAGGCCGGCGAACAGGCGACGCCGAGGAACGCGGCGAAAGCGAGCAGCGTGACGGCGCCGAACCTCTTGATCGCAGCCAAATCCCCCAACATTTCTCGAAGCTATCACGCACTCCTAGAGCAGACAGTTGCGTTTTCGCCTCCTTCTAAAGCCCGGGATCCAGGTGCCGATACAGGGATTGCCTTGCGCGCCCTCCTGACCCTCCTCGCAACCTCGGCCGCGATCGCCCTGACCGCGGCGCCTGCCTCCGCCTCGGTCGAAGTCCCCTTCACGCCCCGCTTCAGCGCCAATGCCCGGGGCGACGTGACGATCGCCGCCGACACGCTGATGACCTGCCCCGACAACGGCGGCGCCGAAACCGCCTGTCTCCAGGCCAGGGACGGGACCTCGGGGCCTTCGCTGAACAACAACGGCTACAAAATGGGGACGGTGGACGTCGACGGCGACGCGGCCACCTTCGACTCGTCGCAGGCGACCCTTTCACTGCCGCCGGGTGCGACGGTTCTCTTCGCGGGCCTGTTCTTCGGAGCGCGGACGACCGCCGGGGAAGAAGGGGCGGCCGCTCCCGTTTCCGCTGCCCGCGGGACGGTGCTGCTGCGCGCGCCCGGCAGCCCGGCCTACGCGACCCTCGCCGCCGAAGTCCGGGACAGCACCGGGATCAAAGGCTCCTACGTCGGCTTCGCGGACGTCACCCAGATCGTCGCCGCGGCCGGAGCCGGCGCCTACGGCGTCGCCGATGTCCAGGCGGGAACGGGCAAAGACCGCTACGCCGGCTGGTCCCTGCTCGTCGCCTACGAAGACCCCGGCTCGCCGCCGAGGAGCCTCCGGGTCTACGACGGCCTGGCGACGATCTCGCAGGGGGAGGAACCTCTGCAGATCGGGATCGGGGGACTGGAGACGCCCAGCGCCGGCTCGGTCTCCGCCGGCGCCGGGTTGGTCGGATACGAGGGCGACCGGGGCTCGACCGGAGACAGGCTCTCACTTGCAGGGACCCCGCTCTTCGACACGGCCAACCCGGAAAAAAACATCTTCAACAGCTCGATCTCGGTTGCCGGGATCGACTCGACCGCAAAGAACCCGAACTACGTGAACCAGCTCGGCTTCGACGCCGACCTGCTCGACGCCGACGGAATCCTGGCCAACGGCGCGACCTCGGCCACCCTCGAAGAGTCGACATCCAACGAGCAGTACCTGACCCAGGCGGTCAGCGTCGCGATCGAGCTCGACCCCGAGGTGCTCGAACCGCCCGCGCCTCCGCCGCCGCAACCGCCGGCACCGCAGCCGCCCACGCCGACCCCACCCGCGGCCGAAACTCCGAGCCAGGGCGGCGACAAGGGCGGAAGCGAGAAGAAACACGACGGGGGCGGCGCCGAGGTCGGATTGGAAGTCGACGCCAACCCGGCCGAAGCACGCCCATCCGGCGTGATCGGAATTCGGGTGACGGTCGACTCCGAGGGCGACGCAGCGCTTCGCCAGGTCGAGGTGTGCAACGCGCTCCCGGCCGGTCTCGATCGGCTGCAGGCACCGGGGTCCGAGGGCGACGCCCACGCCTGCTGGCACCTCGCCAAGCTCGCTCCAGAAAAATCGCACAGCTTCGTGACCACCGCACAGGTCGACGATTCGGCGAGTGGAACGCTGCGCAGTCGAACCGTCGTCACGGCCGGGAACGCCAAGACACGCCGCGCCGTCGTCAGGGTGAAGGTGACGCCGTTGCCGGACCTCCCGTGCTTCCACGTTGCCGCTTTCGCGCGCGGCGCTCAGGCCTCGTGCTGAGCGCCCGGGCATATGCTCACCGGGATGGCCGAGCCCGAAAAGACCACGGTCCTTGTCAGCGGCGGCTCCGGCTTTCTCGGCGGCTGGTGCCTGGTGGAGCTACTGCGGCAGGGATACCGCGTCCGCACCACGGTCCGTGACCTCGGCCGCGAGCCCGAGGTTCGCGCCGCGATCGGCCGCGAGGTCGAGGTCGGCGACCGGCTCGAGGTCCTCCCCGCAGACCTGCTCAGCGACGAGGGCTGGGACGCGGCGGCGCGCGACTGCTCCCACATCCTCCACGTCGCCTCCCCCTTCCCCCAGGCGCAGCCCAAGGACCCCGACGAGCTGATCGTCCCCGCTCGCGAGGGCACACTGAGGGTGCTGCGGGCCGGGCTCGACGCCGGAGTCGAGCGCGTCGTCATCACCTCCTCCGTCGCCGCGGTCGGCGGCGGCCACGATCCCGACGATGGGCCCCTCGACGAGAACGCCTGGACCGACACCGACCACCCCGGGCTGACCCCGTACGCCCGATCGAAGACGATCGCCGAGCGGGCGGCCTGGGATCTGGCGAGCGAGCGCGGTGCGACCGAGCGACTGGCGGTCGTCAATCCCGGCGCAATCCTCGGCCCGGTCCTCGGCGAGGGCCGCTCCTCCTCACTTCAGGTAGTCGAACGCCTGCTGGGTGGAATGCCCGGGGTGCCCCGGATCGGGTTCAGCATCGTCGACGTCCGCGACGTCGCCGACCTGCAGGTCAGGGCGATGAAGGCACCCGAGGCCGCCGGGGAGCGCTTCCTCGCGGTCTCTGAGTTCAAATGGATGTCGGAGGTCGCCGCCGGCCTGCGCGAGCGCCTCGGCGAGGAGGGCGAGAAGATCCCGAAGCGCACCCTCCCCGACCTGCTGGTCCGCCTCGCCGGCGTCTTCGACCCGGGAATCCGATCGGTCATCGGGCAGCTGGGTCGGCACCAGATCTACTCGAGCGCGAAGGCACGCGAGCAGCTCGGCTGGTCACCGCGTCCGGCCCTCGACTCGGCCACCGACACCGCCCGCAGCGTCCTCGCCTAAAGCCTCGAGCCGGAGTCAGAGCCCGGCGGGATGGCGCGCGGCGAAGTTCCGCGGGTCGGCCATCTCCCGGTGCCAGCGCGGCCCCGAGACACCGGTCGGCGCATCTCGAGTGTCGTAACGGAGGCCGGCGACGACCATGTACACGTGGTGCCAGTTGGCGTAGACCGTGATCCAGCGGCCGAGGCCTTCGTCGCCCCAGCCTTCGAGCTGGCCGGAGACCATCGTCGTGCTCAGCAGGTCACCGCCGTGGAGGGCGTAGCCGACCGCCCCCGAGCAGTCGTACCCGGGGGTGGTCCAACTCAGGTGCCCACCGCCCCAGACGTAGGGGCGCCCGTCGATCCGGTTGGCGGCGCTGATCACGTCCTTGACCGTCTGCGGCGCGAAAGGGGGCGCGACGGCGCTGCCGTCGACGATCCGGGCACCGCAGGTCGAGCTGGTCCTCGGCACGCCGGCTTCCGGCATTTCGCATTCGTAGCGCCACGGCGCCGGCAGGGCCGACGCCGGTGAGGCGCAGGCGAGCAGGGCGAGCGCCGCGGCGGCGGCGCCCAGCAGCAGGCGGATGCCCGCTCTCCTTATCGCTGCGACCCCCGATTCCACACCCCGACGGTACCTCAGAGTCGCGCGCCCGTAGGATCGACCGACCACCGAAAGGAGCCGGGAATGAAGATGCGCGCCGCGTTGCTGGAGGAGTTCGGAAAGCCGCTGGAGGTACGCGAGGTCGAGCTGGCAGAGCCCCGCTCGGGAGAGGTCCTGGTCCGGCTGCACGCCTGCGGGGTCTGCCACACGGATCTCTACACCGCCTCCGGCGCCGACCCCTCCGGGTACGCGCCGACCGTCCTCGGCCATGAGGGAGCGGGGGTGGTCGAGAGCGTCGGCCCGGACGTCGGCGACCTCGAGGTGGGCGACCACGTGGTGACTCTCTTCTCGCCGCAGTGCCGCGAATGCGTCCACTGCCTGGACCGGCGCACCAATCTCTGCATGGCGATCCGCGAGCAGCAGAACGAGGGCTTCCTGCCCGACGGGACGACGCGGATCTCCGCCGACGGCGAGGAGGTCCGTAGTTTCATGGGCTGCTCGACCTTCGCCGAGTACACGGTGATGCCGGAGATCGCCCTCGCCAAGGTGAATCCCGAGGCGCCGTTCGATCACGTCTGCCTGTTCGCCTGCGGCCTTTCGACCGGGCTGGGGGCGGCGATCAACACCGCCGCGGTCAGTCCCGGCAGCACCTGTGTCGTCTTCGGCGCCGGCATGGTCGGGCTCGGCGCCGTGGCCGGCTGTCGGCTCCAGGGCGCCGAGCGGATCGTCTGCGTCGACCTCTCCGAGGACCGGCTCGAGCTGGCCCGCGGACAGGGCGCGACCGATCTGCTGGTCGGCGGCCCCGAGACGGTCGAGCGGATCCTCGAGATGACCGGCGGCTTCGGCGCCGACTACACGTTCGAGGCGACCGGCAATGTCGCGGTCATGCAGCAGGCGGTCGAGGCGGCGCGGATGGCCTGGGGCCTCTGCACCGTGGCCGGCGTCGCCGGCAAGGGCGAGACGCTCGACGTCGTGCCGCGCCTGCTGATCACCGGGCGGCGGATCGCCGGCTCCTCATTCGGCGGCGTCAAGGGCCGCGATCAGGTGCCGGTGCTGGTCGAGCGCTACCTCGCCGGCGAGATCGACGTCGCGCCGTTCCTCTCCCACAGCATTTCCCTCGACGAGGTCAACAAGGGCTTCGAGCTGATGGAGGAACAGGACGGGATCCGCAGCGTGATCGAGCTCGCCGCCTGAGCGGCGCCTCAGGCGCCTTTCTCGAGCAGGCCGGCGACGGCGCCGGCGATGCGAACGCCCCGCGGGGTCAGCGCGTACTCGGTGTGCGGAGGGCGGCCGGAGACGAGCCTGCGCTCGACGATCCCGGCCTCCTCGAGCTGCTCGAGCCGGTCGGAGAGAGTCGTCGGCGAGACCCCGGGCAGGGACTGGCGGAACTCGTTGAAGCGCTCGGCGCCGCTGGCGCAGGCGTAGATCGTCGCCAGCGTCCAACGGCGCTCGAGCAGGCTCGCCGCCGCTCTCAGGTCAGGCGGGACCGGCGCGCAGCTACGACATCGCGGCGACATCGACCCCGTTCTCCACCGGCTCGAGGGCGAGCTCGAGGACCTCGTCCACGCTCATCACGGGATGGAAGGTCATCTGCTCGCGAACCTCCTCGGGAACCTCGTCGAGGTCGCCGCGGTTGCGCTCCGGCAGGATCACCTCGGTCAGGCCGGCCGCGTGGGCGGCGAGCACCTTCTGCTTGAGGCCGCCGATCGGCAGCACCCGGCCCTGGAGGGTGACCTCGCCGGTCATCCCGACCGTGTGCTTGACCGGCCGCCCGGAGAGCAGCGAGACCAGCGCCGTCGTCATCGCGGTGCCGGCGCTCGGGCCGTCCTTCGGGATCGCACCGGCCGGGACGTGCAGGTGGAACTCGCGGTTGAAGCGGTCCGGGTCGACCCCCAGCTCCTCGCTGTGCGAGCGGGCATAGCTGAGCGCGATCCGAGCCGACTCCTTCATCACGTCGCCGAGCTGGCCGGTCAGGACCAGACCCTTGTCGCCCTCCATCGCGGTCGCCTCGATGAAGAGGACGTCGCCGCCGGCTCCGGTCACCGCCAGGCCCGTCGAGACACCCGGAATCGCGGTGCGCTCGACCGACTCCTGGAAGAAGCGCTGCCGCCCGAGCGCCTCGCGCAGGGCATTCGCGTCGATCTCCACCGTGCCGTCCGCCCCACCTGAGGCGATCCGGGTCGCGGCCCCGCGCAGCAGCTTGCCCAGCTCACGCTCGAGCTGGCGAACTCCCGCCTCGCGGGTGTACTCGGAGATCACCGCACGCAGGATCTCGTCGCCGACCTCGACCTCGTCGGGCACCAGGCCGTTGCGCTTCAACTGCCGCGGCAGCAGGTAGCCCTTGGCGATCGCCAGCTTCTCCTCGGTCGTGTAGCCGTCGAAGGAGATGATCTCCATGCGGTCCAGCAGCGGCGCCGGGATCGTGTCGACCAGGTTCGCCGTGGCGATGAAGACGACCTCGGAGAGGTCGACCTCAACGTCCAGGTAGTGATCGCGGAACGAGTGGTTCTGCGCCGGGTCGAGGACCTCGAGCAGTGCCGCCGACGGATCGCCCCGCCAGTCGGCGCCGACCTTCTCGACCTCGTCGAGAAGGATCACGGGGTTCATCGTCTCGGCATCGCGCAGGGCGCGGACGATCCGGCCCGGCAGGGCGCCGATGTAGGTGCGGCGGTGGCCGCGGATCTCGGCCTCGTCGTGGAGGCCGCCGAGGCTGATGCGGACGAACTCCCGGCCCAGGGCGCGGGCGATCGACTCGCCGATCGAGGTCTTGCCGGTCCCGGGAGGGCCGACCAGGGTCAGGATCGCGCCGTTGGCGCGGCTGTCGTCCTCGACCTCACGGTCCTGGCGCAGTTTGCGCACGGCGATGAACTCGGTGATCCGCCGCTTGACGTCCTCGAGCCCGGCGTGGTCTTCGTCGAGCACCTCACGGGTGTGGGCCGGGTCGAGCCGCTCATCGGAGCGCTTGCCCCAGGGGACCGCGATCAGCCAGTCCAGGTAGCTGCGAATCATCGAGGACTCGGGCGACTGCTCACCCTGGCGCTCCAGCCGGCGCAGCTCCTTCTCGGCCTGCTCGGCGACCGCCTCCGGCATCTCGGCCTCGGCGATCTTGCGCTCGTACTCCTCGACCACGTCGGTGTCGTCCTCACCCAACTCCTTGCGGATCGACTCCATCTGTTTGCGCAGGAAGTACTCGCGCTGCTGCTTTTGGGCACCGGACTCGACGTCGTCGCGGATCTTGCTCCGCACCTGAAGCTCGGCGAGGCGCTCGCGCTGTAGCTCGACCGCGACCTGCAGCCTGGCGCTGACGTCCAGCGTCTCGAGCAGGCGGACTTTCTGCTCTGCCGAGAATTCGGGACTGAGGCCGGCGGTGTCGGCAAGCGCGCCCGGCTCCTCGACCGAGCGAAGGAAGGCCGAGATCCGCCCGTCGTCACCGCGCAGCTCGAGGATCTCCTCGACCACGGCGCGGTACTCGCGCATCAGCTCATGGGCGTGCTCATCGTCGGGGTGGCCGTCGTGAAACTCCTGGACCTCGATCCGCAGCACCTCGGGATCGCCGCCGTCGTCGGCTTTCGCGACCCCGGCGAGGCCGCGGTGGAGGCCAAGCACAGTGGCAAGCGGGGCGCCTCTGCGCGAGCGGCCGTGCTCGATCACCTCGGCGACGACGCCGACGCGGCCGAACTCGCCATCGCTGCGGGGGAGCAGGAAGACGCGATCCTCATCGCCGACGTCGATCTGCAGGGTCGCGGTGACAGTGGGGAAAACGATTGCCTCTTCGAGGGGTACCAACCTAAGATGTGCCATGTCTAAGTCCAGTTTCTGTAGTTAGTCGTTAGAGGATAGCGCCTGGGGTCCTCGGCGCCAAGTCGGTAGCGTGTGGACCGCAGATGGACCCTTCCCGTGCAAAAGAGCTCCTCGCCGGCGAGCGCGAGCAGGTCGAGACGGAGCTGGCCGCTCTCGAGCGGGCCACGCCCGAGGAGGGCGACGAGCAGCGCGAGCCGGGTGATTTCAACTCGGAGAACCTCTACCAAGATGAGTTCGACGCGGGTCGCCAACAGGACCTCAAAACCCGGCTGGACGCGGTCGAGCGGGCCGAGAAGCGGCTCGCCGACGGCACCTACGGCGTCTCGACCCAGAGTGGCGAGACCATCCCCGACGAGCGCCTCGAGGCCTACCCGACCGCCGAGCTGACGGTCGAGGAGGAGGAGCGCGGAGGGCGTCCGGCCTAGCCGACCCTCGGCGCCTCGGTGATCACCGAGCGCGCCCCCGCCTCTCGAACCGCCGACGAGAGGGTCTCGATGTCGTAGGCGCCCTCATGACGGCGCTCGTTGATGAAGAAGGTCGGCGTCCCTGTGACGCCGCTGGAATCTGCCGAGTCGACGTCTTCCTCGATCCGCGGCGCATGGGCGTGGCGGCGGATGTCCTCGTCGAAGCGCTCGAGGTCGAGGTCGAGCTGCTTGGCGTAGGAGCGCAGGTCGCGGAAGCGCAGGTCGCCCTGGTGGTCGAGCAGCAGGTCGTGCATCTCCCAGAAGGCGTCCTGCGAGGCGGCCGCCTCGGCCGCCTCCGCCGCAACGTCGGCGCTCGGGTGGACGTCGGAGAGCGGCAGGTGGCGCCAGACGTAGCGGACGTCGCCGAAGTCGGCGAGCAGTTCGCGCATGACCGGCTCCGCCCGCCCGCAATAGGGGCACTCGAAGTCGCCGTACTCGACGATCGTCACCGGCGCCTCGTCCGGTCCCCGCAGGTGGTCGCGGGCGGAGTCGACCGGCACCGCGAGGTCGGTGAGGCTTTCGGAGCCGGCGAGCATCGCCCGGATCCGCGCCTGGTTCGGCAGCAGGGTCGTCGCTTTCAGGACCAGCCAGGTCAGCACCGAGGCGCAAACGGCGGCGCTCAGCACTCCCAGCTTCGCCTCCTCCAGTTGCTCGCCGTGGAAGGCGAGCGCCGCGATCAGCAAGGAGACGGTGAAGCCGATGCCGGCGATCGCCCCGCCGCCGGCGGTCGCCGCCCAGCCGACCGGCGGCCGCAGCCTGCCGCCGCTCGCCTTGGTCGCCAGCCAGGCGGCGCCGGTGACGCCGATCGGCTTGCCGACGACATAGCCGACTAGGATCCCGAGCGTTATCGGCGAGGTGTAGGCGCGGGAGAGGAAGTCGCCGTCGATCGCGATGCCGATGTTGGCGAGGGCGAAGAGCGGCACGATGAAATAGCTGGTCCAGGGGTGGTAGAGGCGAAGCAGGCGCGCGTTGGGCGAGACCGCCGCCCGCAGCCCCACCCTCGCCTCGCGCTCGAGCTCGGGGGTCGGCTGCTCGCGGAAGCTCCGGAAGAGGTCGGTGGCGCGCTCGAGCTCGCCGCGCCCGGCCGGGTTGGCGCCGACCACGAGCCCGGTGGCGAGACCGAGGATCACCGGGTCGAGCCCCGACTCGAACATCGCGACCCAGGCGACCAGCGCCAGCCCGAGATAGACGAAGCCCTCGCGGACGCCCGCCATGCGCAGGGCGAACATCACCGCGAAGACGCCGACCGCTATCGCCAGCGGCCCGGTGTCGACCTGGCCGCTGTAGGCGACCGCGATCACGATCAGCGCGACGACGTCGTCGACGACGATCGTGGTCAGCATGAAGCCGCGCAGCCGGTCGGGGAAGGCCGGGCCGACCAGCGCGAGCATCCCCAGCGCGAAGGCCGTGTCGGTCGACATCGCGACGCCCCAGCCGTGGGCGGAGGGATCGCCGGCGTTGATCGCGAGGAAGATCGCGACCGGGACGATCATTCCCCCCAGCCCGGCGAGCACCGGCAGCGTCAGCCGCCGCCGCTCGCGCAGCTCGCCGACGTCGAACTCGCGACGGACCTCGAGCCCGACGACGAAGAAGAAGAACGTCATCAGTCCGCTGTTGACCCAGTCGCGCAGGCTCTGCGAGACACCCGAGCTGCCGACGTTGATCGAGAGCGTCGTGTGCCAGACGCTCTCGTAGGAGGAGAGGTCGATGTTGGCCCAGATCAGCGCCGCGGCGGCAGCGGCGAGCAGGATGCTGGCGCTGCCCGTCTCGGTGGTGAGGAAATCCCGCAGCGGGGACTGCAGGCTGCGCGCCCAGGCGGTTCGCCCGCTGAATGCCGATCTGAATCTGAAGAAACTCACTCGCGGAGGAGCATTTCAATCAGGGCGCCCGGCCGCGACCCAGTAGGCGCGGATCCGCCGGCCATGAGCCTTCGGCTTCTCCGCGTAGATGCGGCGACCGAGGTCGAGGGCGGCGGAGAGAAGCTGCCGCTGCCGGGCGGCGATCGCCGCCTCCAACCGCGCCTTGTCCGGGGCCGCGAGGTCGCGGCCCTCGAGGTCCTCGCGGAGGACCGCGAGGTCATTGTGGTCGCCGAGCAGGTCGTTGAGGTCATGGAGCCGTTGGGCCGCCCCGGCCATCGCCTCCGGCCAGAGCGACTCGAGGATGCGCAGCTGGTACCAGAGGTCCTTGGCGCGTTTCCTCCACTCGTGGACGTCATCGGAGACGGGCCGGCGACGGGCGCTGCGCATCGCCTCGCGGCCGCGTCCGTAGGCGCGCGCCAGCCCACTCTCGACCAGGCTCCAGGAGTCGTCCTCGAGCGGCCAGGCCTCGATCCACCGCCGCCCTTCCTCGATCAGCTCGATCGCCGCCGATGCAGACTCGCCCCCTCGGGACCGCGCCCGCTCCCCCGCTGCCTCCTCGTCGAGTTCCAGCGCCCGTCCCCACTCGTCGATCGACTCCTGGCTCGCCTCGACGTCAAACTCGCTGAGCAGCGACTCGAGTGTTTCCATCTTCACCTGGGCGTCGCGAGTGGCCGAGAGCGCCCGGCCCGCTTCGCGGTAGCGCAGGCTCTCGCTCCGATAGAGGTCCTCGCCGAGCGAGCCACGGGCCAGGCGAAGGACGGCGCGCACCTTCTTCAGGTCTTTGCGGGCCGTGTGGATCTCGCGCTCTCCGCCCTTCCCGCGCCCGACCCTGCGCAGCTCCACGGCCGCCTCCGTGGCGCAGGCCACGGCAATCCGCCGCAGCCCTCCCGCTGCCGGCTCGGTGCGCTTCAGCCTGTATGCCCGACCTGCCAACGACGCAGCTCCTCTTTCGTCACCAGCGTTTTCCCAATTCTTTACCCGATCTTGACGCCTCACGAAGGGCGCCGGGCCAACCTTGGACCTCCCCCCACGAAGGAGCCCCCATGCCGCAGATCCTGATCGTCACCGATTCACCGAGCGAGATCACGAGCACGGTCGTCTACCGCGAGCGGGTAGATCACAGCGATCTCGAGTCAATCCATTTCTCCGGCCAGCTGGTCGAGCGCGTCGGCTGGGCGGTCGACGACGCCGAGGCGCTCGAGCGCCGCAACCGCCTTCGCCGTGGCGACGGCCAGCCCCAAGCCCCGGCCCACACCGAGTTCAAGCGGGTCATCGCGCACTAGGCGCCGCCCTCCGCGGGCGGCTAGCCTGAGGCGACGATGCCCGCGGAGAGCGCCCACCCGACCGAGCTCCTGATCGACGGCGAGCTCGTCGCCGGAGGCGGGGCGCCGATCGCGGTCGAGAACCCCTACTCCACCGAGACCATCGTCGAGCTCCCCGCAGCCTCGCCGGAACAGGTCGAGGCGGCGGTCGCCGCGGCCCGCGCGGCGTGGCCGGGCTGGGCCGTGACCACCGCGGGCGAGCGCTGTGAGCTCCTTCACGAGGTCGCCCGGCGCCTGCGCGAGAGCGCCGGGGACCTGGCCGCGACGATGACCCTGGAGGGCGGCAAGCCGCTGATCGAGAATCGCGACGAGGTCGATTGGACCGCGGCCGCCTTCGACTACTACGCCGAGATCGGCCGCGACCACGCCGGCCGCGTGATCCCGCCGATCGAGGCGACCCAGCTGGCGATGGTGGTCAAGGACCCTCTGGGTGTCGTCGGCTGCATCGTCCCCTGGAACTACCCGCTGCTGTTGCTGGCCTGGAAGGTCGCGCCGGCGCTGGCGGCAGGCAACTGCGTCGTCTGCAAGCCCTCCGAGCTGACTCCGCTCTCGACCCTGATGCTGGCCCGCGTCTTCGAGCATCTGCCGGCCGGCGTCGTCGGCCTGCTTGCCGGGGCGGGCGACGTCGGCGGGGCGCTCGCCGCCCATTCCGACGTCGACTGCGTCGCCTTCACCGGCTCGGTCGCCACCGGCAAGAAGGTCGCCGAGGCCTGCATCGGGCGAATGGCGCGAATGAACTTGGAGATGGGCGGCAAGGACGCCTTCATCGTCTGCGCCGACGTCGCCGCCGAGATCGAGGTCGCTGCCCGTGGCGGCGCCTGGGCGGCCTTCCTCAACGCCGGCCAGGTCTGCACCTCGGCCGAGCGCTTCTACGTCGTCGACGAGGTTTACGACGACTACGTCGGCGCCTTCGTCGAGCACACCCGCGGCCTGGTCCTCGGTGACCCCTTCGACGCCTCCACCGACATCGGGCCGATGGTCTCCGACCGGCAGCGGGCCAAGGTCGTCGCCCAGTTGGACGCGGCCAGGGCGGCGGGCGCCGAGGTTCTCGTCGGGGGCGACTCCGGCGACCAGGAGCGCGGCCACTTCCTCTCCCCCGCCGTCGTCACCGGCGCCGCGGCCGACTCCGCCCTGCTCACCGAGGAGACGTTCGGACCGGTGGCGCCGATCGTCCGCGTCGACTCCCTCGACGAGGCGATCGCGCTGGCCAACGGCACCGAGTTCGGCCTCGGCGCGAACGTCTATACGTCGAATCTCGAAAACGCGATTCGCTGCATGCGGGAGCTGCGCGCCGGGACGGTCTGGATCAACGACCCGCTGACCGATAACGACGCCGGCCCCTTCGGCGGCTTCAAGCAGTCGGGCCTCGGCCGCGAGCTCGGCCGCGAGGGCCTCGAGGCCTTCCAGGAGACCAAGCACGTCCACATGGAGTCGCGCATCGAGCGCAAGGAATGGTGGTTCCCCTACAGCGAGTACGGCGACTAGGCCAGAGCGACCGCTGCCTCGGGCGTCGCCACCCTGAAGCTGAAGCTCTCCTGCAGATAAAGCTCGACCGACTCGGCGTCATGCGCCGTGTAGCCGATCGAGAGGTCCTCGCCGCTCTCGAAGAGGAAATCGCCGCCGCGCAGGCTGAGCACGACCGCGCCGTCGAGGCCGGGCGCCCAGACCGGCTGCCCGCCGGTGATCTCGCGCAGGTGCTGCAGCAGTGGGTAGCCGCCGTGCTCGCTGGTCTCGAGCACCCGGGTATAGGCCTCGGGGCCGAGGGCGAGGCCGAAGGGGCCTTCGACTCCGGCCGCGAGCAACGACTCGAGCGCCGAGGCAACGTGTCGCGGGTAACGCTCGCAGTCCTCGCCGAGCTCGATCGGGGCGTGGGAGGTGGCGTCGACGACGCCTTCGATTCCGGCCGCCTTCCAACCGTGGAAGACAGCGGTGTTCTCCGCCGTCGCGATCCGCTTCGCAGCCTCGGCAAGCGGGTCGAGGTCGGGATCCTCGGCGCCGCGGTCGGCGTCCTCGAGCTCCGAGCGGGAGATCGAAAACGGGGCACGAAGCTCGACCAGCGCCAGGACGCGCCTCTGCACGGCCTCGACGCCTTTGACCGGAGCCTCGGAGAGGTCCGCCGTGCGGCCCAGGTTCACGCAGGAGTGCTCCCAGCCGAGCGGGCCGGAGAAGTCGACCAGCCGGCGGGCGGCGAGCGGCGGCGTCAGTCGCTCCTTCGCCTCCGCGTCGAGCAGATCCCAGCCGCGCTCGGTGATCGGCGCGTGCTCACGAAGCAGATGGCTCATCGGCCGACCCCCCTGAGGCTGCCGATACCGAGCGACTCGCCGCCGGCGAGCGGCGCGCCGCGCTCTGCCTGGCCCTCGGTCGCCTCCTCCTCGGCCGCCTCGCCGTGCTCGACGATGTCGCCCTCCTGGAAGAGGATGCCGGCCGCGATCTCCTGCCAGAGCGGCGTCCGCCGCAGCAGGAACTCCAGGTCCATGCAGAAGTGCTTGAACTCCTCGCCCTGGGCGTCATGCATGATCGCCCGCGCCTCCTCGTCCTTCTCGACCGCCATCCGCTGCTCATACCAGCCGATCGCCTCGGCCTCCTCGGTCAGTGAGGCACAGAGTCGGGCGAAGGTCCGCGTCGCGTCGGACAGCTCCTCAGGAGGCTCGTGGTACTGGTCGAAACCCACGCCCACACCCTAGCGCCGGCAGACCTCATCGGCCAGCCGATCGGCGGCGCCCTCAGCGTGTGCGAAGAAGAGCGAGGGCTCGGTGAGCTCGACCTCGAGCACCATCGGGCCGAGCTCCGCCGACGGGACCACGTCGACCCGCGCGTAGGCGAGGCTTCCGAACCGCTCGAAGACGACGGAAAGGGCCCGATCGGCCAGCTCCCGCTCGGCGGCGCTCGGCGTCCTCGGCTCGATCGTCTCGGCGGCGAAGAGGCCCTCCGTCGGGCCGGCCCCGGGCTCCAGCAGCGGGCCCTTGCGGATCGCGTGCGAGAAGGACCCGCCGAAGAAGAGGAGCGCGGTCTCCCCGAGCTGGTCGACTTCGGGGATGTAGGGCTGGATCATCGCCGTGCGGCCACCGGCGTGGATGCGGCCGGCGAGCTCGAGCGCAGCCTGCCGCTCCGCCTCGTCGCCCAGGGAAAAGCGGGCGGTGTCCCTGGAGCCGGCGGAGACGGTCGGCTTGACGACGATCTCACCGCCCGCCGGCAGCTCGGGCACCTGGCCGGGCGCGACGAACTCCGTGGCGACCACCGCGACCCCGGCCTCCCGCAGGTCTCCGAGATAGCGCTTGTCGGTGTTCCAGCGCAGGACCTCTGCCGGATTGACCAGCGTCGGGACCTGGGCGGCCCAGGCGAGGAACTCGTCGCGCCGATCCTGGTAGTCCCAGGTCGAGCGGACCAGAACCGTGTCGAAGGAGGCCCAGTCGGCGTCGGGGTCGTCCCACAGGCGCCACGAGACATCGGCGCCGCGCGCAGCGAGCGCCGCGGCGAGGAGCGCGTCGTCCGGATCGCCCTCCGGCAGGTCCGCGCAGGTGGCGAAGGCGAAATTGCGGCGCCGGTTCACAACGATGGCTCCGGCCGCTCAGGAGGCGAGGAAGCCCTCGAGGGCCTCGGCGATCGGGTCCTCGCCGGAGCGCAGGTACATCACGCGGCCGGCGGCGCGCGGCTCGTGCGCGAGCGCGGCGAAAACCGCGGCGACGTCATCGCGGCTGACCTTCCCCTGGACCGGGTCGGTCCCGACCCGAACCTTCCCGCTGCCGGGGTCGTCGGAGAGCGCCGTGGGTCGCACGATGACCCAGGCACGGTCGCTCGCCATCAGCGCCCGGTCCGCGTCGGCCTTGGCGCGCAGGTAGACGCTGAATACCTCGTCGCCCTCGGGCGGCGCCTCCGCCCCGATCGAGCTGACCATCAGGTAGCCGGGGACGTTCGCGGTGACGGCGGCCTCCAGCAGTTTGATCGCCCCGTCCCGATCCATCGAGTCCTTGCGCTCGGCGCTGCTGCCGGGGCCGGCGCCGGCGGCGAAGACGACCGAGTCGGCGCCGGCGATTGCCTCCGCTACCTCGCCGGACGTGGCGCTCTCCAGGTCGCAGAGCACCGGCTCGGAACCGTCGGCCCTGAGGTCGTCGGCGTGATCGGGGTTGCGGATCAGGCCGCGAACGCTGTCGCCGCGGGCGACCAGAACGCGGGTCAACTGCCGAGCGATGGCTCCGTGGGCTCCGGCGATCGCGACATCCATGGCCCTGACACTAGGACACGCGCCCCGGCGCGGCAAGGGGTCGGAGCGCGGGCTAGCCGACCGGGGTGCAGGGCAGCAGGTGGGTGCCCTTCAGCCTGGCGCCGCCGGCGAAGAGGATGTTCCCTTCGGTGTAGTAGACGCCGGTCGGGCAGCCGGCGTTCAGGTAACTCCGCTTCGTGCCCTTGAAGGTGAACTTGCGGTCGATCGTCAACTTGAACCGGATCACCGAGCCGGCGCCGCCGGCGATCGCCGGCACCTGCGAGACGGTGTGGATGCCGTAGTGGCCGCGGTGGATGCGGGTGATCTTGACCGTGGCGATCACCGCCGTCGGCACCGGGACGGCGACGTAGGCGTGGACGAAGAGAAGCGTGGTGGCGCCGTGGACGCCTCCGTTGAAGAGCACCACCGGCCCCTTTGCGCTGAACGGGGTCGATTCGGGGAAGGCGACTTCGACCACCCCTTCCCCGGAGCCGACGATCGCCTCGGGGCAGGCGCTCTTTGCTTCCGCCGTCGTCCGTGCCTCCAGCTGCCCCTCCTTGCAAGCCGGCACTCCGACCGCGTTGACGCGAATGCTCTTGTCGAAGTCGATGTCCAGATGCCGGACCGCGGGCGGATGACTCCCGTCCGTGGTCCCGATCTCCGCGTCGATGTGGGCGCCGATCGGCGCCTCGCCGTGCCTCGGCAATCGGGACGGCGTGATGCCGCCGTCGTCCCTGAGGAAGAGGTTCCCGGCTCGAATGATGTGCGGCTTGGCGATGGCCCCGGCGGCGGCGAACAGCGCCAGCATCACCACCACGGTCACCACACGGATCGCCTTCCTTCCCATGCGGGCGATCCTCCCGGCCGAAGGCGCCCGTCGCCTCCCCAATGTGGGACCCGGGCCGTCCCGGAATCAGCAAACCGGGAAGGCGACGGTCAATCGTCGAGGCGCAGCGCGGTCTCGAGGTCGGTCGAGATCTCCCTGAGCGGACGACCGAAGAGCTCCTCGATCGCACGAATCCGGTTCGTGACGGTCCGGCGGTCGACACCGAGGGCCGCGGCGGTCGATGAGACGTTGCGGTCGGCGGCGAAGTAGGCGCGGAGCGTCTCCCGCGCCACCTTGCCGCCGTCCCGTGCGCCCTCGAGCGGCTCCAGGTAGATCCGCCGCAGCGATGTGGAGACCAGGTCGTCGCCGAGGATCGAGGCGATCAGGGCGACGTCCGCATAGCGAACCACCGCCTGGCCCCGGCGCTCGGCGATCGGCAGGGCCGCCTTCGCCTGCCGGTGGCTGAAACGCCAGCCCGCCAGGCCCTCGCCGGGCTCGCCGACGGTGACGACCACCCGATCGAGGGGGACCTCGGCGAGCGCCTTCAGCGCCCGCTCGGCCTCGAGGGGCTGGCCGCCGCCGAGCCAACAGGCCCAGATCGGCTCCTCCTCACGGCAAACCGCGAGCAGGCGCCGGTCGAGGATCCCAGCGAGCGCCCGCATCGCCTCGGCCGCGCCGTCCCCTTTCGCCATCACGGCGAGATGGTGGGCGTCGAGGTCGTAACCGAGCTCGGAGCGATCGACGAGCTCACCGGCGAGCAGCCTCTTGACGCACTCGCGACGGCGCTCGGCGGCGTTGCGCGGTCTGTTCTTCGCCTCGCGGGCATGCTCGGCGCTGACCGCGGCGAGCAGCCGGTCGCCGAGCGTCGCCTGTTCGGCGAGGAGCCGGCGCAGGGTCGAGCTCGGGACCTCGGCCCGCTCCGCCTCTTCGACGAGGAAGTCCCCGAAGAGAGCGTTGCCGGCGAAGTACCGGCGCAGGACCGTGTCGAGCGAAACACCGTCGCGGGCGTCGAGGCGGGCCTGCGCGATCAGCACCGCGGGCACGGCCGGAGCGCGGCGCTCTCCGTCCTCGAGCACGGCGAGGCGGTGATCGACTGCGGCGGTAAGGGCGGCGTTCAGCCCCTCGAGATAGGCGGGGTCGGAGACCTCGCGCGGATCGGAGATTGAGTAGACCCGGGTCGTGACCGCGGCCCGGATCTCCGGCAGGCGCTCCCGCAGGCGAGCCGCGAGCGCAGTGGAGGCGAGGCGCGAATCGTCGGCGATCTGATTCGAGCCACGCTTGGCCATGGGCTCACATTAACGCGAGCCGGAAGGCCGGCCTAGCCGGAAGCGGCGTCGAGTTGGTGCAGCTCGTGCTCGTAGGAGACGGAATGCCGTCGCAGCTGCCCGGTCGGCTCGACCGTGTAGCTGCCCATCCGCACCAGCGGCGGCGAGTAGGCGTGAATTGTCACCGCAGGCTCGGTGCCCGCGTGCAGCACCCGGTGGATGTCGCTCGCCGAGAAGTCGAACGACGAACCGGCGCTCGCCACGCGGCTGATCGGAGCGTCCACCGAGCGTCCCAGCACCAGCCGCTCCTCGCGCACGCTTCCGGAGACGACGGCGACTGCGCCCGCCGAGAGGTCGTGGTCGTGGAAACCGGTGTCCTGGTCGTGAGACCAGCAGATCAGCCAGAGGTCGAGGTGCTCATCGCGGAGGAGCTGTTTGAAGGTCCGCTGCGTCAGATCGTGGTGGACGTGGCCGGACCAGAGCTCCGGTTTGGCGCCGATCCGACTGGCGACCGCGCGCAGCTCGTCGTTGGTCAGATCGTCGCCGGTCGGCCGGGGGATGTCCTCGATGCGCTCGATCATGCGGAGTCTCCTTTCAGGTCGGGTGCCAGCATGCGCTGGGGATTCGTGCTCAGCAGCGCCCGCTCGAGTTCGAAATCCAGGTGAGGCGCCCCGGCGCCGACGACGGGGCGGTCGGAGCCGTAGACGAGCTGGGCGGACCCGACCGCGTCGATCATCGCCCTGAGCATTCGGGGGCCGTACGAGGAGGTGTCGTAGAAGACGAGGGGGTCGACCGCGGGTGGAGCCGGCCCCCCGCGCGCGACGAATCGCTCGAGTTGCAGCGGGGCGCCCCCGGCGAGCATCGCGAACAGCACCCGCAGGCGCGGGTGCGCGGCACGTCCGGCGTGCAGGAATGTGAACCAGGCCGCCTGCATCTGCGCCACGTAGTCGGTGAGTGCCGGCCACCAAGCGGGCAGTGCCGCCGCGGAAGGCGAAGGGCGGCGGCCCGGGGCGGCGACCGGGCCGGGGTGCACGAACAACGGGGCGTCATGGCGCTCGAGCCGCGCGAGCAGCGGCGCGATCCGCTCAAGCGCAGCGGGATCCGCGAGGGCCGTCGCCGGCAGTGAGATGCCGACGCAGCCGCGCGCGATCGCGGCATCGACCTGGACGGGATCGGGCGTCTCCAGCTGCACGGCGCCCCATCCGCCGAAATCGTCCGGCAGGCTTTCGACCCCCAGATGATGGGCCTCCAGCAACGGCTGCGCCTCCTCGGCCGGCAGCGTCTCGATCCCGAGCGCCGTGGAAAGGGCCACGAGTGCCCGATCGATGTTCTCGCGGCGCAGCTCCATGCTCCGCAGAGCCACGTTCGTCGCATCGTAGGAGAGCACGCTGTCGGGCTCACCGGCAACTCGGAACGTCCACCCCCCGCGCCTGCGGACGAGCGCCGGCGGCCTCTTGCGCCGTGCCAGCTCGGCGATCAAGGGCTCGAACAGAAGATGCTGATGGACGTCGAGCTTTTGCATTCCCGTCTAAGTCTATCAAGATTATCGGGATTCTTCGACACAGCCCTCGAGCAGCGGCAGGCAATCCTGCTCCGCGGCCCGCTATTCAGCTCGACGCTGACTCCGGAGCCCTCAGCCATCGTCGTTCCGGCCTGGGGCTCTGTCGGCCTCGGCGACACCGGTGAGGGCGGCATCGTGATCCAGGTTTAGAGAGCCGCCGGCGCCGGCCGGCGGAGACGCCTGGTTGGTAGGGCGATGGTTCACATCTGGCCCCTTTGCCAGATGCCGGTATGGACTTGAAGCACCGACCGCCATGGCCGATCGACCTGCTGCCAAGGAGCGCGATGACACCTGGATCGTGGATCCAGGTGTCGACCGGGGCCCCGATGAACGCGGAAGGCCCGCCGTGGCGGGCCTTCCGGTGAAAGCGGGGCGAATTCGAGCCGAGGCTGACTTCAGCCCGCTGCGGGCATCCTCTCGATCGCGTCGCGGCCGTCGCTGAGCTTGGCTTCGAGATCGTGGAGCTGGTTGATGCGCGCGCTCTGCAGTGTGCGGACCCTGGTGTTGTAGATCCGCTTGCCGCGATTACGCAGGGTCACGATCGCTTCGTCGTCGTCCTGCTGCGTGACCTGGGTGGCGGACGCCTTGGCGCTGCGGATCGCAACTTTTTCGCGGCGGTAGCCGGTTTTCAGATCGGCGACTTCTTCCTGCTGCAGTTTGCGGTCCTCGGAAACGCGTTTGACCCTACGATCGATTGCTTCCTGGATCAGCGCCTTGCTGAGGACGTCGTTGGCTTTGGCCTTCTGTTTCCGCAGGCGTTTCACCTGTTTGGTCAGCGACGCCGAACGGCTGTCGTAGACGTCTTCGATGCGACCCAGCGCGGCCTGGTAGTTGTCGGCAGCGCGGTCGATCCGCGAGTCGTAGTCCTTGCGCAGAGCGGCCAATTCGCCCGCCTCTGTGCGGCGAATGGTCCGGACACCGACCTTGAAGGCGCGTTGAGATTCGGCCTGCGCCGCATTCTTGCCGCGTCCGAAGAGCGCGCTCGATTTGCCGACGGCAGCCTGATGCTTGTTCTGCAGCTGACTGTCGAAGCCGGCTTTCTGGGCAGAAGTGGCCGGCGTGTTCGAGAGCTTGTCGAGCTTGTCGACGAAGCTGACCAGCGCTTTGTACTGCGCGGTCGTGGCCAGGGGCGGGATGGTGGTGGTCTTTGCAGCCGGAGCCACCAGGGCGACGGCAAGCAGGGCCACCGCCGTAACCGGGACGAGCGAACGCAACTTGCGGGACGGGTTCATCGGATTCAAGACACTCCTCGGATCAGCGCCGGACGGCGCGATGGGCTCCCCACCTATTTCGGACGGCGACGCGGTTTCCTGGAGGGATCGGGAAATTTCGCCCGTGTTGAGCCCGGGCCGCTTGAGTTAACCCTGAGATGTGTGGCACTAAACCTGCGGCAAATGTCGACTTTTTGAAGGCGTGGGCCGCGGAGCGCGTCGCCGTCGCCCGGTCCTGACCCCTTCACCCGGGCTCGCCCTGCGCGAAGACCCACCTCCCGCCTTTTGGCCTGAGAGGATTGCGCCCGTCGATTCCCTTTTCCATTCTTCAAATGTCACAAAAGGAGCCCCATGACCGGTGAGTCCCTCCGATTCCGAGTCTTTTGGCCTCTGGTACCGGCGGTGGCGATGGTGATGATCGACTTCACGATCGTCTCGATCTCGGCGTCGACGATCCAGGCGGACCTGCACCTCTCGGAGACCGCGGTGCAGTGGCTGGTGACCGCGTACGCGTTGTCAACCGCCGCGTTCGTCGCCCTGGGAGGACGGTTGGGAGACATCCTCGGCCATAAGAAGGTCGTGGTCGCCGGGGTGGTGATCTTCGCCGGCGCCTCGCTGATGTGCGGCCTCGTCCCGGACAGCAGCTCGATCGCAGTGCCCTGGCTGATCGTTTTCCGGGTCCTTCAGGGGATCGGCGGCGGCCTGATGATCCCCTCGGCCACCGTCCTGGTGCTCGATGCCTTCCCCGGCTCCGAACGCGGTAAGGGACTGTCGGTCTTCTTCATCGTCGCCGGCCTCTTCACCGCGATCGGCCCGGTCGCCGGCTCCTATCTGACCGAGTTCTGGACCTGGCGCGCGATCTTCTGGATCAACGTCCCGGTCGCGCTGCTCTCCCTCTTCGAGTTCCGCAACGCACGCCTCAACGACATCAAGCGACCGGCCCGCCTAGACGTACGCGGCGCCGTCCTGATCGTGGTCGGGATGGCGCTGACCGTGCTCGGCATCCAGCAGTCGACGGAATGGGGCTGGGACAGCCCGGCGACCCTCGGCTCGATCGTGGCCGGGATCGCAGTCCTTGCCTGGTTCTTCGTCTTCGAGCGCCGCACGGAGGACCCGTTGATCGACGTCAACGCCCTGCTCGCCAACCGACCCTTCGCGGTCGACAACCTGCTTACTTTCCTCGTCTTCGCCCCATGGCTGGCGGTCTTCTTCTTCGGCTCGGTCTACTTCCAGGTCGCCGTCGGCCAGGAACCGACCCAAGCCGGTTTCTCGATCCTGACGATGTTTTATTCGTTCTTCGTCGCCGCCCGGGTCGGCGGCGCCTGGATGGACAAGGGCGGCGCCAAGAAACCGGTCTCGATCGGCTTCCTCCTCGGCGGCATCGGCATGGTGGTCTGGGCGGGCAACCTCTCCGAACTCAGCTCGAGCGCGACGCTCTGGGGGATGCTGATCACGGGCGCCGGCTTCGGCCTCGTCTTCTCGCCACTGAACGCCGACGCGCTCAACCGCCTACCCGACTCGCTGCGCGGGCAGGGCTCAGGTGTGACGCAGACTTTCCGCAACTTCGGCTCTGCCATCGGCATGGCAATCATGGGCTCCATCGTCGCCTCGGCCACCGATTTGACCGGAGCCGAAGGCCCCGGCAACTTCGCTGCGGCGATGGAGAAGGCCTGGTACGTCGGCGCCGGTTTCCTCTTCGTCGGCTACATCGCCGCCCGCATCCTCATGCCCGGAGGTAAGCAGGAGGGAATCGAGTAGGGCGTAAGTGGCCAGCTCAGGGATCACATCCTGCGATCACCCTAGAACGAAGAAGGCCCGCGTTTGCTGGCCTTCTAAACCTTCGACGTCGGGTTATGCGACAGACCCGTACTTCCTCGGGCCGGAGCAAGACCTAGGTGGATTGACTTCTTTCAGCGCTTGAGCCCCGCGACCTTCGGGTCATGAGGAGCATCCGGGCCGATCTCTTGGGTCGTCTGAGGGCTTTTCAGGCCCAACCGGGCTTCTCACGTCAGTCGAGATTTGCTCCGTTCGGTACCACGCGTGGTACCACCAATCGAACTGCAGCGCGGGGTCGTTTAGGCGCCCCTAGAGACGATCTGCCACGATCATTGGATGTCGGATATCGCCTGTCCCAAGTGCGAAGCGCCGATGGTCACGCGCCGTCGCAACGGCGTCACGATCGAGCAGTGCGTCTCCTGCAGGGGAATGTTCCTCGACCGTGGCGAGCTCGAGCAGCTGATCGGGGCCGAAGCCTCGTTCCTCAGCGCCGACCCGCCTCAGTCCGAGGTCGAGCCGGACCTGCTCAAGCGCCGCTGAGGATTCGTTCCGCCACGGGTCAACGGGGATGCGCCCTTCTTCCCGGCTCGCAAGGCCCGTCCCACGTACCGAATCGGTCGATTTCAGACGGTGCGCTGGTACCACCGCGGTACCACGGCGCCCCGCTCCGCCCGCCCCCGGAACCGAAGAAGGCCCCGTTTCCGGGGCCTTCTCCTATAGCGGGGGCGGGATTCGAACCCGCGACCTTCGGGTTATGAGCCCGACGAGCTACCTGGCTGCTCCACCCCGCGACGGTCCGATCAGATTAGCAACGGCACGCCGACCTCAATGCTTGGCGTGCTTCTTCTTCTTCGGCGGATGGATCTTGAACGCACGCTTGGCCGGCTTGGTGTCGGCACCGAGCACATCCAGTGCCCTGACCTGGAAGGTGTACTTGCCGGGCTTCAGGTTCTTGTAGAGCTTCGAGCTCTTGCAGGAGGCGAACTTCGGCTTCTTGGGCTTCTTCGCCTTGCCTTTCTTGGGCTTCGGCTTCGGGCGGTTGAGCTTGCACTGGTAGCCGGTGATCGCTCCGGGAGCCGAGAAGGAGAAGGTCGCCTTCTTCTTCGGGCTGAGGATCTTCGCCTTGGTGATTTTTGTCCCGGCCGGTACTCCGTAGGTCGCCGTCACCGTCTGATCAGCGTCCATCTTCGCCTGGCAGGTCGCGGTGCCGGTGCAGGGGCCCGAGAAGCCGGCGAAGCCGGTCGGGCTCGGGGTCAGCAGGGCGACCTGGCCCTGCGGGTACTTGCCGGTGCAGCGTGTCGGACAGGACACTTCGCGTCCCGTGACCGACCCACCGGCGGCGCCGGCGCCGACAAGGGCGACGGTCAGGGTCTGCGAGGGGCCGATCAAGGCGTACCCGGTGTATTCGCCCGCGCCGACTGCGCTGGCGCCGGAGACGAGGCTGACCGCGCCCGGGGTGAACGATTCGGCATTCGTCCCGTTGCCGAGTTCCCCGTAGTACGCATACCCCCATGTCCTGGCGGTGCCGTCACCCACAAGAGCGATCCCGGCATAGCCGAACGCCGCCAGTGACTGGATGTTGCCGAGCCCATTCAATTGGATCGGCGTCTTCGCGCAGTCGTAGCCCGAACAGTCTTCCGGGGCGGTTTCCGTGGCGAGCTGCGAGTCGTAATTGATCCCCCAGCCCTTGACGGTCCCGTCGGCGAGCCGGGCGAGGTTGAATTCAGCCCCGCTGGCGATGCCCGTAGCGGTCGTGATGCCGCTGACCGTCACCGGCGCGGAGCACTCGCAGCCGGTCGTGTTCGTGGTCCCATTCCCGCTCTGGCCGTAAGAATTCTTGCCCCAGGCCATCACGCTTCCATTGGAGATGAGCGCCGTGGCGGTTTCCTCACCGGCGCTGACCGCGATCGCGCTCGCCACCCCGGGAACCTGGATGGGAATCGATCGGCACTCGCAGCCTTCCGTGAAACCGCCATCTCCCATCTGCCCGTTGCGGTCGTTGCCCCAGGCCATCACGGTGCCGTTGGAGAGCAGGGCGTAGCTCGTGTAGTAGCCGGCGGCGACCGCTACCGCGTTTGCGATGCCCGGCACGGCTACCGGGACTTTGCTGCAGCCGTAGCCTTCGCATTCTTCAGGCCCGGAGACGACGCCCCTGCCGAGCTGCCCGTATTCGTTGTACCCCCAGGCCATCACGGTGCCGTTGGAGAGCAGCGCAAGGCTGTGGTAGGCGCCGCCCGCCACCGCGACCACATTCGAGAGGCCGCTGACCGGGCCGGGAGTCGTGCGGCTTGAAGTCGTTCCGTTGCCGAGCTCGCCGTAGTAGTTGTAGCCCCAGGACTTCGCCGTGCCGTCGGAGGTGACGGCCAGGCCGTGGTACTCGCCGCCGGCTATCTGCGTCGCTTCCGAGAGACCGCTGACCGGAACAGGCGTGGAAATGCAGTCGCAGCCGGTGGTTGTCGTCGTCCCGTTGCCGACCTCGCCATATTCGTTGTATCCCCAGCCGACCGCCGTCGCCCCGGATGCACGCGCGCTGGGAGCGAAGCAGATGGCAGCGAGGACGATGGCCGCGAGGGTCGCGGCCATAACCAGGCGGAACTGACTTGACTGCGCGCCGAAGGGCAACTTGACTCCTCAGGTCGAGGCTGGACGGACGGCAGGACCGTACCGACCGCGTCGGCCCCGATAAGCGAAGGTTCGAGACGCAACCGGGCGGCTAGAGTGCCGCGTCCGTGCAAGGCAACGCAACAAGAGTGGCGGTCGTCGACATCGGCACCAATTCGACCCGGCTGCTCGTCGCCGACGTCGCCGACGGACGTGTCTCGGAGGTCGAGCGACGCAGCACGGTCACCCGACTGGGCCGCGGTGTCGACCTCACCGGCCAGCTCTCGGCCGAGGCGATCGAGGACGTCTGCGAGGCGATCGCCGGCTACGCCCCCATATATAGGGAGGCCGGCGCCGAGCACGTGGTCGCGATCGCGACCAGCGCCGTCCGCGACGCCGACAACGGCGACGCCTTCATCGCCGAGCTGCGCGAGCGCTTCGCCCTCTCCGCCAGCGTGCTCGATGGCGAGGAGGAGGCGAGGCTGACCTACCTGGGCGCCACCAACGAGCGGGCGCCGAGCGTTTCAACTCTGATCGTCGACATCGGCGGCGGCTCCACCGAGCTGATCGTCGGCTCGGGCTCGCGGATCGACTTCCGCACCTCGCTGCAGATCGGGGTCGTCCGCCAGACCGAGCGACACATCTCATCCGACCCGCCGGCCGCGGTCGAGCTCGAGGAGCTCGCCGCCGATGTCCGCGGGCCGATCGAGGGCGCCGCCGCCAAGCTCAGAAGGGACCTGCCTCAAGAGGGAGTTGCGGTCGCCGGCACCCCGACCTCGTTGGCGGCCATCGAGCTCGAACTGGATCCCTATGACGCGAGCATGGTCCACGGCCACACGCTGACCCTTGGCTCGATCCAGCAGCTGCTCTCCCGCCTGGCGGCGGTGCCGCTGGAGGAGCGCCGACGGATCACCGGACTGCATCCGGACCGGGCGCCGACGATCGTCGCCGGCGTGGTCATCCTGGTCGAGACGATGCGTGCCTTCGGCCTCGACCGGGTCCGGGCCTCCGAGCACGACATCCTCTACGGGGCTGCACTCTCGGCTGTCTCGGAATGACCGATTTGGACAACCGCCGGACCCATTGGACAACCTGCCCCGATTCGTAGGCCAGATGGGCAAAAGGAAGGGTCGAACCTTCAGAAATCGGTATATGTCAGCTAGTATTTTTCAGTAGGCGAGTTTTTGGCCGACTAGACGTATCGGATAGCCGGGCAGATAATCGTCGCACTGGGAAAACGAGGGGACACAACCTCTTGTCGACTCGGTACAGGGTTCAGGCGATTGCCGCATCATTGGCGCCTCCCGCCGTCTGGGCCCACCAAATAACTGGTCCCTGAAGACGTACCCCTGCCCGTCCTGGGGGGCCAACTCGAATCGGCCGCCTTCGGGCGGTCGATTCTTTTTCGGGGCCGGTCAGGCCAGATTCGATTTGCGCGGGTAGACGACCTCGGGATCGGTGAGGACGTTGACCAAGGTCGGCCGCCCGGATTCGAAGGCGCGCTCCAGCGCCGGCCGCAGCTCCCCCGGATCGCGGACCAGAATCCCATCGCAGCCGAGCGCCTCGACCATCTGCTCGTAGCGGGTTTCGGGCCGCAGCTCGGCGGCGACCGAGTACCCGTAGAGGAACTTCATCGGATGGTGCTCGAGCGCCCAGATCCCGTTGTTGCCCATCACTCCGACGACGCCGAGGCCGTGGCGCGCCATCGTGTCGAACTCGATGCCCGCGAACCCGAAGGCTCCGTCGCCGAGCAGGAGGCAGACCTGGCGGTCTGGGTGGGCGAGCTTGGCGCCGATCGCCTGGCCGGGCCCGGCGCCCAGACAGCCGAAGGGACCCGGGTCCATCCAACAGCCCGGCTCATAGGTGTCGATGAAACGCCCGGCGTAGGAGACGAAGTCGCCGCCGTCGCCGACGACGATCGCGTCCCGGTCGAGCACCTCCCCCAGCTCCCCATATATACGGACCGGGTGCAGCGGCGCCCGAGGGTCCTCGAGCTCGGCGCGCTCTGCCGCCCGCCTCTCCGACTCGACGTTGCGCAACTGCTCGAGCCAGGCCCTGGTCCGGCCCGAACCCTCCCCCGCCTCCTCACGAAGCGCTGCCAGGGTCGCGGCCACATCGCCGACCAGGTCGATCTCGGGAAGCCGGTTCGCGGTCAGCGCGTTGGGGGCCACGTCGAGCCTCACCACCTTGGTCCGCTCGCCGAAGCTGGCGCCGAAGCCGAGGCGGAAGTCGAGCGGGACGCCGATCACGAGAGCGACGTCGGCGTCCTGCAGGCCGGTTCCGCGGGCACGGCTGAAAGCGAGCTCGTGGTCGGCTGGCAGGCAGCCGCGACCGAGGCCGTTGAGGAAGACGGGGATCCCGAGAGCCTCCGCCAGCGCGCGCAGCTCTGCCTCCCCTCGACCCCAATAGAGACCGCTGCCGGCCATCACCACCGGGCGATCGGCGGCAGACAGCAACGCCGCCACCTCCTCGATGCCGCTTGCGGGCATCGTCGCCGTGGCAGCTCCCACCGCGGGCAGCTCGGACTCCGCCTCGCTGAAGACGACGTCGAGGGGATAGTCGACGAAGGTCGGGCCCGAGGGGGCAAGCGCGGCGAGGTCGAGGGCGGCGGCGGTGCGGGCGGCGATCTGGGCTGTGTCCCTGACCGTCTCGGCCGACTTGACAAGCGGCTCGACCACCGGGATGTGGTCGAACTCCTGAAGCGACCCCGAACCCCAGCGCATCTCCGGCGCCCGTCCGCCCAGTACACAGAGTGGTGAGCCGTTCGCCTGGGCACCGGCGAGGGCGCTGACCCCGTTGGTCACCCCGGGCCCTGCGGTCAGCGCGGCGACGCCAAGCGCGCGAGTCGCCTTGGCGAAGCCCTCGGCGGCGAAGACCGCGGTCTGCTCGTGGCGGACGTCGACGATCTCGATGCCCTCCTCCTTGCAGCCGTCGTAGATCGAGAAGAGGTGGCCTCCGGACAGCGTGAAGAGGTGCGTAACCCCGCGTGACTTCAGGACTTTGGCGACTATCCGCCCCCCGTGCTCCGCCATTCGCCTGGAGCCTACGGGAATCGCCGGGCTACCATCGGCGCTGCCCGGGTGGCGAAACTGGCAAAAGCGGCGCCCTTAAAAGGCGCTGCCCCCTCGGGGGCTTGCGGGTTCGAGTCCCGCCCCGGGCACTACGAGAGGTGCCGAAACAATCATAAATTCGCACTAAATAGTGACGTCGAAGCGCAACTACTGCGCTGCTACGGTGTCTCCTAAGTTGCACCAGCAACTACGCCTTCCCTGGAGAGATTAGCTTGGAGGCTTCCGCCCTAACACACGCCAGTCAACGCGGACTGCTCGCCCGGCGGTCCCCCCTGCTCAAACTGCAGGGCGACGAGCGACTCATCGCGATGATCCGCAGCGGCAATGCCGGTGCCTTCGAGACGATCGTCGATCGTTACCAGGGCCGCCTGCTCGGGTTCTGCAGGCAGATGCTGGGCTCGACCCAGGATGCCGAAGACGTCCTGCAGGAGGTCTTCGTCAACGCCTACAAAGCGATGCTCGCCGATGAGCGCGAGATCAACCTTCGGCCTTGGCTCTACCGGATCGCCCGCAACCGCTGCCTCAACCACCTGCGCAAACCGACCGCCGACGCACAGGAATCGATGGACATGGTGCCGATGGTCGAGGCCGCCTCCACCGCGGAGAAGGTCCACAACAGGGAGGAGTTCCGCCAGCTCCTCACCGATGTCGGCAAGCTTCCCGAGACCCAGCGCTCGGCCCTTCTTCTGCGTGAGATGGACGCGATGTCTTATGAGGAGATCGCCCAGGCGATGGACACCAGCGTGCCGTCGGTCAAGTCGCTGCTGGTCCGGGCGCGGATCTCGCTCGCCGAGGCAAGCCAGGCCCGCCAGCTGACCTGCGGCGAGGTCCGGCTCGAGCTGGCCGAGGCCGCCGAGGGGCTGCGCAAGGTCTCCGGCCCCGTCCGCCGTCACGTCCGCGACTGCGACGAATGCTCTGACTTCCGCTCCCAGGTCCGCTCCAACGACAAGGTCCTGGCGGCGCTCTTCCCGGTCGGTCCGCTGCTCGCGGCCAAAGCCTTCCTCGCCGGCAAGCTCGGCTTCGGCGGCGCGTCCGGAGGTGCCGGAGCCGGCGCCGCGGGCGCCGGTGCCGGCACCGCGGCCACCGGAGCGGTCGGCGGCGTCAGCGCCGCGCTGAGTGGATCCGGTGCCGCGGGTGGCCTCGGAGCCGTCGGCGGAGCGATCGGAACCAAGGCGGCCGTCGGCGCCGTTGCCGCCGCGGTCCTCACCGCCGGTGCGGTCGAGGTCAAGCAGCAGGTCGACACCACGCCCGGCCAGCCCTCGGCAGCGATCTCCCGCCAGGCCCCGCAGGCCGCCGCGCCGAAGATCTCCAGCGCCCGGCCCGCCCAACAGGTCGAAATCGCCGCCGTCCCGGCCTCCGTGGAAGCCGCTCCGGTGACCGCGCCGGAGCCCCAGCCTCCCATCGAAGTCGCTCCCCCCGCCGAACCCGAACTGACAGTGGTCGCCGATGACGCGGACTCCTCGATCGTCGCGGTCGAAGGCGGCGGAATCCCGTCCGGGTCCAAGCCGGTCGTCCCGGCGTTGACCGACGCCTCAGCCCAGAGCGGCAGCACCGCCAGCGGCGGCACCGTCGTCGTCACCGTCGGCGGCTCGACCGAAGGATCGGCCGAAGCACCGCCGGCGCCCGTCGAAGTGACTCCGCCCCCGCCGCCGGCCGAACCGCCCGCGGAAGCGCCCGCCGAAGGCGCCGGCGCGAGCCCCGAACCGTAGGCGGCCGCTCAGCCGGGCGTGTGGGTCTCGCCCGGTTTGAGGATCACTACCTGCGATGAGGTCTTCGACTCGACCTCGTCCTTGAACGCGCCGGCGTCGGTCTCGATCGGCGGGAAGGTGTCGTAGTGCATCGGGATCACCGTTCCGGCGCCGACGAACTCGGCCGCGATGACGGCGTCGTGGCGGTCCATCGTGTAATGCCCGCCGATCGGCAGCAGGGCGATGTCGATCGGGTTCCGTTCCGCGATCAACTTCATGTCGCCGAACAGGCAGGTGTCGCCGGCGTGGTAGACGGTGACGCCGCCGATGTTGATCAGCAAGCCGGCGGCGGTTCCGATCGAGATCCCGTGCTCGGCGCTGAAGGGAGCCTCGTCGGAGCCCGGGATCGTGTTCGTGTGCCAGGCGGGGACCAGCTTGATCCACCCCCAGTCGAGCTCGACCGTGCCACCGAGGTTGGGGTCGCTGACCGCGTCGGCGCCCTGGGAGTCGAGCCAGTTGGCGAGCTCGACGATCGCGATGCAGTGCGCGCCTGTCCTGGTAGCCACCGCTACCGCGTCGGCGACGTGGTCCATGTGCCCGTGGCTGAGCGCGATGTGGGTCGGTTCGACCTCATCGGCGGTGGCGACCGCCACCGGGTTATTGGGCTTCAGGAACGGGTCGATGAGCAGGTTCGCCTCGCCCTCGCTCAGCTCGAAGCACGACTGGCCGTGGAACTTGATCTCCATCGCTTCAATCCTCTCCTTCCGGTTTCCCGGACTCGGTCAACTCGTCATGTAGTGCCCAACCGACGGCAACGCCAACCATCATCGCCATTCTCGCCTCCTCGGCAAGCAGCGCGTTCACCGCGGTGACCCGCTCGTCCGGGTCGGGGACGGTGGCGGCGGTCAGCGCAGCCGAGCGGTGGGACTCCCCGAACCACCCACCCTCGGCGAGGGCCGAGGCGAGGACGCGCTGGAGGTGCGGCGCGGCGCGCGAGACGATCCGCTCCGCCTCGGCGAAACGCTCCGAATCGGTAAGCCGCTCGACTGCGGCCTCGAGCCGCTCGTCACTCGGGTCCATCAGTGCTCGGAGCGCAGGGCCACGGCGATCAGCCCGGCGAGCGCCCCGACAGCGCCCCCGGCGATTCCGGCGAAGACGTTGGCCGAGGACTCGAAGATCGGCAGCGCCAGAAGCACCGCGGCGGCGACCGCGACGCCGATCTTGTCGTAGTCCTGGTCGATCGCGCCATGGGTCTCGGCTCGGCGGATCGTGAACCAGGCCGCGACCGCACCGAGGGCCATCCCGTTGCCGCCTGCGATCACGTCGAAGTCGCCGCGGGCGTCGACGATGCCGCTTGCCGCCAGCATCCCGAGCGCCCCGCAGGCGATGAAGAGCAGGGCGGTCGCCGGGCTGCCCAGACGGCGCTCGAGGCCAACACCGAAGATCGCCAGGGCGATCGCGATCACGAAGAGGTAGCCGACGTCGACGTAGGCGAAGGGCGCCGTCAGGACCCGCCAGAGCTGGTCGTCGAGCGGCACGACGATGCCGCCGATCTGGGCGATCGAGTCACCGGTGGCCTTCTGGACCAGGAGCACGGCCGCCGAGACCCCGACCGCCGCAAGGGTCGCGTATGGGCGCTCCGCGACGGTCGCGGCACCGAGCTTCTTCAGCCGGCCGCCGAAAAGCCGCCGCCCGGGGCGGCGCTTCGGTGTCGGCTCGAGGCCGTCGCCGCGACGCTCGAGCTTGGGGGCCCGCTTGCGAAGGCGGGCGCCGCAATACGGGCACTCGGTGACGTAGGGACTGACCTCGGAGCCGCAGTTCTTGCAAATGACGCTGAGCTCAGTCTCGCTCATGGTCATCCGAGGATAGCCCCCGGCCCCGGCCCGCTGAAGGCCGCGTCCCGGTGGCATACTCCCCGGACCCAAATTTTCGAGGAGGAGAAGCGTGGCTGTCGACACCCAGACCGAGCAGAAATCCCTTCTTGCCGAGCTCGCACCCGGCAAACGGACCCGCTTGCGCAGGTTGCTGTTCGAGTTCGGCCCCGGCAACGGCACGCTCATGCTGCTGCCGATCGACCAGGGCATCGAGCACGGCCCACGCGACTTCTTCCCCAACCCCGCCTCGAAGGACCCCGATTACCAGTTTCGGCTCGCGGCGGAGGCCGGTTACTCCGCCCTCGCCTGCCAGATCGGCCTGGCCAGCAAGTACTACCCCGACTACGCCGGCCAGGTGCCGCTGATCCTCAAGGTGAACGGCAAGACCGACGTCCCCTCCTCGGCGAAGGCCTTCTCCTCGTGCAACGCCAGTGTCGAGGACGGCGTCCGCCTCGGAGCCGACGCGATCGGATACACGCTCTACGTCGGCTCGCCGCGCCAGGACGAGGACCTCGCCCAACTGCGCCGCGTGCGCGAAGAATGCGACCGCTTCGGGATGCCGCTGATCGTCTGGTCCTACCCGCGCGGCGAAGGGATCGAGGAAAAGGGAGGACAGAACTCCTTCTACGCGATCGATTACGCGGCGCGGATGGCGATGGAGATGGGCGCCGATGTGGTCAAGCTCAACATGCCGAAGATCGACGCCGACAAGGACAAGGCCGCCCCCGCCCCCTACAACGAGCAACAGTTCAGCCACGAGGAAGCGGTCGCGCACTGCGTCGCCTCGGCGGGCCGCGCGCTCGTGGTCCTCTCGGGCGGCTCGAAGGTCGACGACGAGACCGTCCTCGGCCACACCGGCGACATCATGCGTGCCGGTGGCTCGGGAGTGATCTTCGGCCGCAACGTCTGGCAGCGCGAGTGGAGCGAGGCGCTCGAGATCGTCGGCCAGATCAAGGAGACGCTCCTCTCCAACGTGACGAGGATTCCCTAGCGGACCGAGCAGGCCTTCCGCGGGCGCCGCGCCCTTAGGAGGGAATGAACAGCGGACGGATCGGCAGTGCAGTGCTCGTCGTCGTCGTCGCGCTGCTCGTCCTGCGGCCGTGGGAGGTGGAGCGCGGCGAAGGAGGGCCGGCCTCGGTGAGTGCCGAGGTGGTCAGGGTGGTCGATGGCGACACCGTCGAAATCGCCTTCGAAGGGCGGCGCGAGGACCTGCGATTGATCGGGGTCGACACGCCGGAGACGGTGAAGCCGGACACTCCGGTGCAGTGCTTCGGCCCCCAGGCGTCGGCGTTCAGCCATTCCCGTCTGGAAGGCCGCGCCGTCACGGTCGACTTCGGGGTCGAGCGCCACGACGTCTACGGGCGGCTGCTCGGATACCTCCACCTCGGAGGCAGCATGTTCAACGCGACCCTGGTCAGGCGCGGGCTCGCGCGTTCGCTGACGATCCCACCCAACGACCGCTACGCGCCTCTCTTCCGCCGGCTCGAGCTGCAGGCGGCTCGCAGCGGGCGCGGCCTCTGGGGCGCCTGCGGGTCCTGACTTCGTGTGACGCTTGCCACATCTTGTCCCTGCAATTGACGTTGCAGCTTTGCTACGGTCTCGCGCAGCCCTGCGGGGCCCCCTGACTATGCGAATGCGCCAGAGCATCTCCCAGTTCGAGTCGGCTTTCGAACAGGAGACATCCCTTGAGCGTCGCCGGCGAGAGCAGCTCCGCCGTCGCGCCGCGAACCGCTCCCGTGAGCGGCGAATCACGCGTACCGAGCAGGAGGGCAAGGTGCGCTTCAGCGTCCTCGCCGTCTGCCTGACGGTGACCGTGATCGTCGTCGTGGTCGCGATGTTCGAGGCTCTAGCGTTCCTGATGGCCTAGCGGCCGTGCGGGCTACCCCCACGGTTGAATAGACTCGCGCGCCGATGCCCAGAAGGTCACTGAAGCCACAGCTCAATCAGATTCGCGCCTGGGTCCGCCAGGGGCGGACCGATGCGTGGATCGCCCATCAGCTCGAGGTCAGCACCTCGGAGCTGCGTGAGTTCCGCAAGCAGCACGGCTTCGAGCCCGACGCCGACGACCCCGGCACCGGCGAAGTCGATCTCCGCGACGAGATCGAGGCCGAGATCGAGGCCGCGACCGCCGAGGAGGAGGCGACCAAGGCCGAGGAGGCCGAGGTTCCCGACGAGGACGTCGAGGACGACGAGGGCTCAGACGCCGAGGACGATGGCGACGAGGACGGGGAGCGGCCCAAACGCCGTCGCCGCCGTGGGCGCCGCGGAGGCCGCGGGCGTCGCAAAGAGATCGAGGCGACCTTCGACCACGGCGAAACCGACGGCTACGGGCTCTGGCTCGACGCCTCGGTCAAGGACAACCCGGTCTACACAGAGCACTGGGCCGGACAGCGGGACGTCACCGTGCGGATCGAGGCGGATCAGATCGTGATCCGCCGCGCCGGCGCCGCCGCCGCCGACGACGACGAAGACTCAGAGAGCTAGCCGCCCGCCCGCATAGTCGCCGGCGCGACGCAGGTAGAGCCAGAAGGCCGCGTCGGCGAGGGCCTGGGCTTCACCGCTCAGCTCGGGAGCCGTATCCAGGGCCACCTGCAGGCACCAATCGGTGCCTGCCCCGTAACAGTCGGCCAGTTCGGCGGCGGTGAAGGTGATGCCGACCCGGCGGCGCAGCTCGTCCTGGATCGCCCCGACGATGCGCTCGGCCTGGCGGCGGGACCGCGGGTCGTCTTCAAGAGCCCCGTAGGCCCGCCAGCCGTCTTCCCACTGGAAGCGGGCGTTCTCGAGGGGGTAGCTAGCCATCGGAGCCCGGTGAGTCGGGAACCTGGCGCAGGGGGGCCTGCGAGGGGCCGCAGCCGGTCGTGAGCGGGCGGCGGACCCGCCAGACGGTCACCGGGCCGCTGCGCAGAACCGGGGCGATCTCGCCGGAGGCCGCCGCGGGGCGCAGCCAGCGCGCCTCGGGCGAGGCGATCGGGTCGCTGCTGTGGACGAAGTTGAGGAAGGGCGCGGTCACCAGGTAGTCGAGGTCGGCGGCGCGAGTCGCGGCGAGGAAGCGCCCGCAGGTCGGGATCGGGACGAAGGCGCCGTGTGGAGCCTTTTCGCCGAGGTAGACGACCCGGTTGGAGAGGTCGGTGCCGAAGAAGCCGTAGCCGAGGAACCCCGCCGTCGTCCCGGCCAGCCCGATCTTCGAGTCCTCGACGTTCCTTGCCCAGCCGTAGGCGGAGTCGAGGTCGAGGCCTGGAATGCGTTCTTCGCTGGGGAGGTCGTTGCTGAAACGCGCGTCGAGGTAGTCACGCTGGACCGGGTACCCGGTCCCGATCAGGACGATCCCCAGCAGGCCGAGCCCGGCTGCCAGGGCCGGCGCCGGGAGGCCGCGCCTGCGCCAGAGGAGCAGGCCGGCGGGGACCACGACCAGGAGCAGCGCCAGGGCGACCCCGAACACGCGCGACGGGTCCCTGAGGGCGGCGTCGGAGCGGTCGGTGACGACGAGGACGACGACCAGCGCCGCCAGCAGCGCCCATTGCCGGCGCCGGGCGTCCAGAATCCTGGGAAGGGGAAGCAGGGCGAGGCCCGCGAGCAAGGTGGGGACGACGTAGCGGAGGTTGATCGCGAAGGCTTCCGGGGCGCCCTCCGCGCCGGCGGCGCTGAGCGGCGCGAAGGGGTAGGCGAGCATCCCGAACAGGGTCACGCCGCCCATCCAGCGCACGGCGCGGCTGCGGCCCCAGCCGATCGCGAGGACCGCCGAGAGGATCGCTCCGCCGATCACCAGCGGCCACAGCGACCCGAACTGCTCGTGCAGGCCGGGTAGGAAGTAGTGGCGCCAGACATCGGTGTCGGTGGCGTAGTGGGCCACGTTGAAGTCCGGCCTCGCGGTCTGCAGGCGTTCGGGGTGTGGCAGCGCGATCGGCCCCAGGTGGGCAACCTCGGGAAGCGGGTTGCCGGAGACGACCAGATTGCGCAGGTACCAGTAGCCGCCGCCGAGGAGGGCCGGCACGAACCACCAGGCGGCGGCTGCCCGCCTCCGGCCGGCCGGCGCGAGGACAATCACCGCGACGCTCATCGCCGCCGCCATCGCCAGCACCGTGAGCTTCGTCCCGGCGGCCATGCCGACCGCGATCCCGGCCGCCGCCAACGGCCAGCCGACCGGAAGCACGCCGCGCTCTCCATCCCGGCCCACCTCCCAGGCGACGACGACGATCGCCACGGCGGCGAGGATCAGAGCCGCGGCCATCAGGTCGTTCTTGGCAGCACCCGGCTCACGGACGATCAGCGTGTGGCACTCGAGGACGATGGCGACGGCGACCACGCTGAGGTGCCCGCGCCCCCAGGGCCGGCCGATCACCCAGGCCGAGAGGAAGGCGATCGCGAGCCAGCCGAGATTGATGAACAGGGAGAGGGTGTCGCGATGGACGAAGAGGATGCCGTCGGCGTGCAGGAGCTCTGAGTTCTGCGGGTAGAACCAGTTGGTGAAGACCGTCTCGGTGTAGTGGAGACCGGTGACCGAGTGGCTCTGGGCGATGTCCGCGGCGAACGGCATGTGGTACCAGAGCGAGTCGAAGTTGAAGATCCCACGGTCGAGGGCGGAGTCGATCGTCAGGCCCCAGTGGGCGACGACCAGGGCGATGACCCCGAACATGACGACCAGCTCCCACGTGCCCGGGCCGTCAACGCCCGCGCCGCGGGGCCCGGCAGGAGCGGGATTCGTAGGACGGGCGTCCGAGATGGCGGGGGCGGGAGCGGGTGAGGGACGAGACCACCAGGCGATTGCGCCGGCCGCCAGGAGGGCTGTAGCGAACAGGGTCCAGGCGTAGAGGAGGCTCACCGTTCCCAGGAGCTCGCTCAGGGTGAGGAGGAGGGCCAGGGCGGTGATCGTCTCGATCAGGCGGGCAGGGGCGCCGGACCAGTCGGGCAGCAGGCGTTTGCGCAGGCTGAAGGCACTGAAGCCGAGGGCCAGGACGAGTGCCGCCAGGCCGGCGGCGCCGAGCAGATAGGAGCCGACGCTGGTCATCGCAGGGGCGCCACCCCGGGGCAGGCTAGCGGCCGGCGGGACGGACCACGTACGGCGTCTCTTCGGCGGCGATCATGCCCTGGCCGCGGGCCATCGCATCGAGCGCGATCGGGTCGCCTGCGCGCTGCACGCGGCGGTGAAGCCGCTTGTTTTCGGTCAGCTCTTCGTGGAAGGTGACCTTGGCGGCACTGGTCGAGCGATAGGTCTTGAAGAAGTCGATCGCCGGGTGGAAGTAGGAATAGAGGACGGCGGCGAGGACGAGGGTCAGCGCGACTCGACCGACTCGGTCCCATTGGATCCTGCTGGGCCCGCGGCGGGCGGCGGGCCGCCTGGCCGCGGGGCGGCGGCGGCCGGTGCTCCTGACTGCCTGCGCACGTGCTGCCATGCTCGGTCCTACGCGACCGGGCCCGGCTTTCCTCCACTAACCGGACGCTTGGGCGAACGCCTGCAGGCCGGGGAACTCGGCGGCGTCGCCGAGCTCCTCCTCGATCCGCAGCAAGCGGTTGTACTTGGCGGTGCGATCCGAGCGCGACGGTGCGCCGGTCTTGATCTGCCCGGCGCCGGTGCCGACCGCGAGGTCGGCGATCGTCGTGTCCTCGGTCTCACCCGAGCGGTGGGAGATGACCGCGCTGTATCCGGCGTCGCGGGCGACGCGGATCGCCTCGAGGGTCTCGGTCAGGGTTCCGATCTGATTGACCTTGACCAGGATCGAGTTGCCGACGCCGAGCTCGATGCCGCGTCGGAGGCGCTCCGGGTTGGTGACGAAGAGGTCGTCGCCGACCAGCTGGACCCTCTCCCCCACCCGTTCCGTGAGGAGCTTCCAGCCATCCCAGTCCTCCTCGTCCATGCCGTCCTCGATCGAGACGACCGGATAGCGGGCGCAGATGTCGGCCCAGTAGCCGGCCATCTCGTCGGGCGAGAGGCTTCGCCCCTCGTGCTCGAGCGCGTAGGACCCGTCGGAGAAGAGCTCGCTGGTCGCCGGGTCGAGGGCGATGTAGACGTCCCTACCCGGCTCGTAGCCGGCCGCCGAGACGCCGGCGAGGACCGCCTCCAGGGCCGCCTCGTTGGACTCCAGGCTGGGGGCGAAGCCGCCCTCGTCGCCGACCGCGGTCGAGAGGCCCTTGCCGGCGAGGCTCTTCTTGAGCGCGTGGAAGACCTCGACCCCGACCCGCAGGCCTTCGGAGAAGCTCGAGGCGCCGGCCGGGACGATCATGAACTCCTGGAAGTCGACCGAGTTGTCGGCGTGGGCACCGCCGTTCAGCACGTTCATCATCGGAACCGGCATCAGGCGCGGCTCCCCTCCCCCGTATAGCTCGGCCAGGTACCTGTACAGGGGCTGGCCCGAGTCGGCGGCGGCGGCCTTGGCGACCGCGAGGGAGACGCCGAGAATCGCGTTGGCGCCCAGGCGGCCCTTGTTCGGCGTGCCGTCCATGGCGATCATCGTCTGGTCGAGGTTGCCCTGCTCGGCTGCCCGCGCGCCCTTCAGCGTCGAGGCGATTTCGCCGTTCACGTTGTCGACCGCCTGCGCCACGCCCTTGCCGGCCCAGGCTTCGCCGCCGTCGCGCAGCTCGACCGCCTCGAACTCGCCGGTCGAGGCCCCCGAGGGGACCGCGGCGAGCCCGACTGCGCCCGACTCGAGCCTTACCTCGACCTCAACGGTCGGGTTTCCGCGCGAGTCAAGGACCTGGCGCGCGTGGATTGCGTCGATGACGCTCACTCAGGGAGCGGAGGTGGGTGGCGCGGTCGTCACGCCGGGCGGGAGGCCTTCGATTTCGGAGAGACCGCCCGCGGCGGCTTCTTCCAGACCCGGCGGGTAGGGGCGCTGGGCCAGCGCTTCGCCTTTCGGGGTGACCAGGCTGATCGTCCCCGGAAGGGCCGGTTTTGCCTGAGTGACCGTGGCCGGGCAGCCTTCGGGGGCTTTTTTCGGGTTCGCTTCGTAACAGGCCGGGTCGGCTTCAGCCGGGCGGCCGTCGCCCTTGAAGTTGGCGCATTTTTCGATCGTGTAGCCGCCGGCGCAGAAGGTGCGCGAGCGCCAGAGACTCTGGAAGTTGCCGACGAACGAGTTGAAGACCGCTTCCTGGTTCTGCTGTTCGAGCTGGGATTTGATCTGCGCTTCGGCTTCCCCGAGCGGCTGCGTTTTTTCGGCGTTCTCTTTTTCGGCCTCGAAGACGACATAGCCCGCCGTCGTGTATTTGAGCGGCCCTTCGACCGCGTGCAGGGGAGCCGAGAACATCGCTTCGCCGACCGGGCCGGCGTACTGTTCTTCGCTGACTTTTTCCTGCAGGCCACCGGTTTTCGCGCTGGCTGCCGATTCCGCGTATTTTTTGATCGCGGCCGTCCAGGCGGTTTCGGAATCGTCTTTTTCGAGCGCCGTCTTCGCGGCTTCGGCGTCAGACTTCTTTTTCGTGATCAGGACGCGGATGTCGCGGCTGGGCGGGGTAGTGAACTGCGTCGCCTTCGCTTCTTCGTAGAAGTCTTCGATGTCCGATTTGCTCGGTTTCGCGGCTTCTTTGCCCAGCTTTTCCTGGATTTTTTTGCTGAGCCTCTGGATCTTCACCCGTTCGTTGACGTCCTGCGTCGTGTACTTCGAAGTTTTCAGGAAAGTCTGAAATTCGGCGGGCGTTTTGAAGGTCTGTTCTTTGATTTTTTCGAGTTCTTCTTCGACTTCTTTTTCGTTGACCGAGATGCCTTCTTCGGCGGCGAGCCCCTGGATCCAGATCGTTTCCAGCATGCTGCTGACGGTCGTTTCTTTCAGTTCGTCGTACTGTTTGTCGCCGGGTTTCGGGGTTGTTTTGATGCCCGAGGCGGCGACGACCTGTTCGAATGCGCATTCGAACTCGGGCCCGGTGATTTCGCCCAGGTCCTGGGTGACTTTTTCGCCCTTGCAGTTGGTGAAGGGTTTGTCGAACGGAGCGGCGGCGTCGGCGGGGACGTCCTGGATCACCGCGACCGAGCCGGACGGAATGCTGGGCTCGCCAAGCCCTTCGGCGACCGCGAAACCGACGAAGAGCGCGATGAAGAGGACGCCGAAGACGGCGAGACCCAGACGGCGGGCCTCCACACGGCCCGGGCCGCCCCCACCTTTCGCGCCCTTGGCGCCTTTGGCTTTCGATCCGCCCCCAGCGCGGCTCGTGGGCCTCTTTCCCTTGCTCGGACTCACGAAGCGGGCAGCATATCCGCTTCTGTGGTTGGAGACCCCTTAGCCTCGCGAAGGCCTTTAGCCACCGTTAAGACTGCCGCCAGGCGCGGCTCCGGATCATCCGGGACGCGCACCGACACGGTTTTCTCCCGCCACTCGTAAAGCGCTCCCTCGACCTCCTCCGAGAGCGTCCCGGCCTGCTCGGAATCGAGCTCGATCCCGGTGATGCTGAGCCGCCCGCCGCGCAGTTCGACGCTCTCGGCGCCGGCGAGGCCGAGTTCGATCCTGGCGCGCTGCAGAGCGAGGAGGTTCTCCGCCTCCGGCGGCGGCGGGCCGAAGCGATCGTCGAGCTCGTCGCGGATCGCCCGCAGTTCGCCCGGCTCGCGGGCGGCGGCGACCCGGCGGTGAACATCGATCTTCGCCGCCTCGAAGGGGATGTAGGTGCCGGGGATGAAGGCGTCCACGGGGACGTCGAGGCGGACCGGCGCCGAGGCCTCCTCGTCACCCTCGCCGGGCACCGAAGCCTCGGCGACGGCCTCGTCGATCATCTGGCAGTAGAGCTCGAAGCCGACCGCCGCGACGTGACCCGACTGTTCCTCGCCGAGCAGGTCGCCGGCGCCGCGGATGTCGAGGTCGCGCATCGCGATCTTGAAGCCGGAGCCGAGCTCGGTGTGATCGGCGAGGGTCGCCAGGCGGGCGGCCGCGTCCTCGGTCAGCGAATCGACCGACGGGTAGAGGAGGTAGGCGAAGGCGCGCTCCTTGGACCGCCCGACCCGACCACGGATCTGGTAGGCCTGCGAGAGGCCGAGCTGGTCGGAGCGCTCGACGATCAGCGTGTTCGCCGAGGGGATGTCGAGCCCGGACTCGATGATCGTCGTCGTCACCAGACAATCGGCGCCGCCCCGCATGAAATCGAGCATCGTCTCCTCGAGCTGACCCTCGTCCATCTGGCCGTGGGCTTCTGCGAAGCGCGCTTTGGGGACCAGCCCGCGCAGCCTCTCGGTCACCTCGGGAAGCGAGTCGATCCGGTTGTGGAGGAAGAAGGCCTGGCCGCCGCGCTCGAGCTCGCGCTCGATCGAGTGGCGTACGAGGTCCTCGTCATAGGGACCGACGTAGGTGCGGACCGGGCGGCGCCCCTCGGGCGGGGTCTCGATCACCGAGATGTCGCGCAGGCCGGCCAGGCTCATCTGCAGGGTCCGCGGGATCGGCGTCGCCGAGAGCGAGAGGACGTCGACTTTGAGCTTCAGCTGGCGCAGCAGCTCCTTCTGTTTGACCCCGAAGCGCTGCTCCTCGTCGACGATGACCAGGCCCAGGTCCTTGGCGCGCACGTCGCGGGAGAGCAGCCGGTGGGTGCCGATCAGCACGTCGACCTTTCCTTCCGCGAACCCGGCGAGGACGGCTTTCACCTCGGCCGGCTTGCGCAGCCGAGAGACGCCCTCGACCACGAACGGGAGGTCGGCGAGCCGCTCGCGGAAGGTGCCGAGGTGCTGCTGGGCGAGGATCGTCGTCGGCACCAGCATCAGCACCTGCTTGCCGTCGGCCGCAGCCTTGACCGCCGCGCGCAGGGCGACCTCGGTCTTGCCGAAGCCGACGTCGCCGCAGACCAGGCGGTCCATCGGCTGCTCCGCTTCCATGTCGCCCTTGACCGCCTCGATCGCTTCCAGCTGGTCGGCCGTCTCGCGATAGGGGAAGGCTGTCTCCATCGCGATCTGCCATTCGCCGTCGGGCGGGAAGGGGTGGCCCCGGCGGGTGCGCCGCTCGGCGTAGAGGTTGATCAGCTCACCGGCGAGCGCCCCGGCCGCACGGCGCGCCCGCGCCTTCATGTTCTGCCAGCGTTTGCCACCCAGCGCCGAGAGCGTCGGCGAGCCGCCGGCGCCGACGTAGCGGCTCAGTTTCGCCAGCTGGTCGGTGGGGACGTAGACGCGGTCCTCCCCTTTGTATTCGAGGTAGAGGTAGTCGCGGGTGACCCCGCCGACCTCGCGCGTCTCGAAGCCGGCGAAGCGGGCGACGCCGTGGTCCTCGTGGACGACGTAGTCGCCAACCCGCAGGTCGCTGAAGGCGAGCCGGCCGCGGCCGCCACCCGGTGCGCGCTCCTCGGAGCGGCGCCGGCGGTGGACGAGCCGCCGGAACGGATAGACGGCGAGTTTCAGCTCGGGGCTGACGAAGCCCTCGCGCAGCCGTGCCTCGGCGAAGGAGAGGCCCGGCTGGGGCGAGAGGCGGCCGCCGTCGAGAATCGAGACATCGAGGCGATCGATCCCGTAGCGGGTGCGCTCGGCCTCCCCCATGCTGTCGAAGGCGACGACCGTGCGATACCCGGAGCGGACGAGTTTGTCGAGCTCGCCCTCGGCCTCTTTGACGCTGCGCGCGGGGGACTCGGCGCGCGAGGCGCGGAAGGCGTCCTCGTCGTCCTCGCCGGCGCCGGTCAGGGTCAGGGAGGCCCGCTGCTCGAGCGGCTCGGCGACGTCGACGTAGAGATGGCGGGCGTCGTCGGCGTGCATCGAGGTCGTCGCGTCCTCCCAGTGATCCCGCAGGGCGGGCTCGATCTCCTCGGGGGCGACGAGGATCACGGCCGCGTTCTCGGGGACGAGGTCGAGCGGCGCGCCGAAGTGCTCGACCGGCAGGACCTCGGCCAGGCCGGGTGGCTCGCTGCCGTTCTCGGCGGCCTCCATCGCCGCCAGCTCGGCCAGCTCGCGGTGCTCGACGTCGAGCTCGGCGGCGGGGGCGAGCTCGACCGACTGGGCCTCGCCCAGCGAGCGCTGGGTGAAGGTCGAGAACCAGCGCATCGACTCGATCTCGTCACCGAAGAGCTCGATCCGCACCGCCCTCTCCTCGGTCGCGGGATAGACGTCGAGGATGCCGCCCCGCAGGGCGAACTGGCCGCGCTCCTCGACCTGCTCGACCCGCTCGTACCCGGCGGCGACCAGGCCCCGGGCAACGGCGTCGAGCTCGATCTCCTCCCCCACCGCCAGCGATGAGCCGGCCGGCCGGAGGGACGCGTCGGGCACCGCCTCGGCCATCGCCGTGGCGCCGGCGACGACGATCGCCGGGTCCGCGGCGCGCTGATCGGAGAGCGCGTCGAGGGCATCGATGCGGAGGCCGACGAGATGGGGAGGCGGGGTCACATGGGACGCGTATCCGGTCCCGCGCGAGGGATAGAAGCGGACCCGTCGGGGCGCCAGGTATGCGCGCAGGTCGGCGGCCAGGTCGCGGGCCGAGCGGTCGTCGGGGCTGACCACCAGGGCCGGGCGGCCGGCGAGGCCGCGGTCGTCGTCGAGGAGCGCCGCGAGCAGCAGCGGGCGCAGCGTCGCCGAGGCCCGCGCGCTCGCCCGATCGCCGCCTTCGGCGGCCGCACGGGCTGCACCGCTGAGCGCGTGCAGGCGCTCATTCTCGGCGGCGACATCAATCAGCGGGCGAAGACTCATCTGCCCGCCCAGGCTACGCTGCGGGCATGCTCCGCCGCCCCTTCGCCGCCGGCTCGGCACTCGGCGCCCTCGCCCATCACGGCTTCGAGACCCGGGCAGGGGTCGGGCTGGTCTTCGAGCCGGAGCTGGGCCGGCGCGGGGCGATCGCGCTCTGGGGCACGCTCTTCCCCCTGATGCTGCTCAGCGCGGCGCGCGGCACCCGCCTTGACGAGCGCCTCTCGGCGGTCAACGCGGGGATCGGCGCCGCCGGGGTCGCGGTTCATTTCGCCGCCTGGCCCTGGTCCCTGCATCGGGGCCTGCCGATGCTCGACGAAGCCGAGGGGCTGACCGAGGAGCAGCTGCCCGCCTACAACGCGGTGCTCTGGTTCTGGCTGGTGTGCAGCGTCGCCAGCCTGGCGCGGGAGACGAGCCCGGGCTCACGCAGGATCGGCATCGTCGCCGGCCTGATCAACTTCCCGATCCTCCTCGTCTCCGCCCGTCACCACTTCCGCTGGGCCCGCGAGCAGGCCAAGCTGGACCCGGAGCGCTGGAGCCCGGCGCTGCGCGACTGACGTGCCCGGACTGCTCGCCCTCAGCTTTGACAACCTCGGCGCCGCGGCCGAGATCGGCGCCGGTGCGATCGCGCCCGACGACCCCGCCGTCGCCGCCCACCCCACCGTCACCGAGGCGCTGCCCTGGATCCTCGGCGCGCTCGAGGAGCGCGGGCTGACCGCGACCTTCTTCGTCGAGGGGATGAATGCCGAGCTCTACCCCGACGCCTTGCGCGCGATCGCCGCGGCGGGCCACGAAGTCGGGTACCACTCCTGGCAGCACCAGGACTGGGGCCGTCTCCCCGCCGCCGAGCAGGCGGCGGACCTGGACCGCGGTAGGACCGCGCTCGAGGCGATCGGCATCGGCGTCGTCGGCTTCCGCCCGCCCGGCGGCCTGCTCGGCGCCGGCGGCACCGAGGCGATCCGCGACGCCGGCCTCCTCTACTGCTCGCCGGGGGGCTCGGGCGGCGGGATCGAAGGCGAGATCGCGGTGCTGCCCTTCCGCTGGGCCCATGTCGACGCCGAGCTGCGTGCTCCCCCCGCTCGGTTCGGTGCGCGAGGAAATCGCCGGCTCGAGCGAGCCGGTGGCCCCCGCTGCCTTCCTGGCCCACCTCGAGCGCGAGGTCCGGCGCCTGGTCGAGTCCGGCGGGCTCGCCGTGTTCGTCCTCCACCCCTTCATGCTCGACTGGTTCGGCCGCGACCGACTCGGTCGTCTTCTCGATCGCATCGCCCTCGCCGCGGCCGAGCAGGGCCTGCAAGTCGGCACCTGCGGCGAAGCGGCGGAGGAGGTCGTCGACGGGCCGCTCGGCGGCGGCTTCACCCTCGACGCGACGAGCTGGAGCGGAGCGGGCTGAGCCGGCTCAGCCGGTGACCATGAACTTCTTCGTCGCCGGCGACGGGTCGACGACGCCGGCCGAGCTCTTCGCCCGCACCTTGAAGACGTGCTTGCCGGACTTCAGCTTCTTGTAGGTCTTCGGCGAGCGGCAGGCCTTGAACTTGCCCTTGTCGAGCTTGCATTCGAAGCTCGATCCGGCGAGCGAGGAGGTGAACTTGAACTTGGCGGTGGTGCTGGTCGACTTCGCCTTCGGCGCCTTGGTGATCTTGGTCTCGGGCGGCGCAGGGGTCGGCTTCGGCGAGGGGCCCGGAGGCGGGGGCTGAAGGCCCCCGCATTCACTCGAGGACGAAGCGAGGCAGGCCTGCAGCGCCGGCGTCGCCGCGAGCGCCAGCTCGGAGGTGCCGATGATGGTCCCCTGCAGCGCCGCGATGTTCGTTTCGGCGGGGAGCGCCGTGAAGGCGACGCTCCATTTCCCGCTGGCGTCGGCGACCGTGGTTGCCAGGAACGACTCGACCTCGCCGGGCGCCGCGCTCGCCTTGCGGAAGACGTTGACGATCGCTTCCGGTTCGGCGCTGCCGCCGGCGGCGGTCGCAGTCACCGATTCGATCGTCGGCGCCTGCAGCCCGTCATTGGGGTGCCCGGGCCCGCTCGGAACCCCGGGGCCGTCGCCGCCGAGGTCGATGAAGAGGCCCGAGTTCCCGGACCCGTGGTTGCGAAATGCGTAGACCTGCCGGACTTTCGAGCCGACGACCTTGATCGCTGGGCCATCGCTGCCACTGATCTCGTTTTCGAGCGCATCCTCGCCGCCGACCGAGACGCCCACCAGCGGCTGCCCCGGCGCTTCCTCTTCGACCAGGACGCCGACTTCACCCGAGCTCAGGATCGTGTTCGATTCAACTTCGGCCGGGCTTTCGACGAGCACTCCGTATTTGGCTGCGCCGACGATCGTGTTGCCTTCGATCCGGCTTTCGCCGGGGCCTTCGTAGACCTTGATTCCAATTTCCCCGGCGCCCAGACCGACGCCGCCGGTGCCGAGGCCGATCGTGTTGTCGATCACTTCCGCTCCTGCCCCTTGGATCTCCACGCCCCTCCCGGCAAGGCCGGAGGCGATCCGATTGCCGGCGACGAGCGCCCTGTCTTCTGCGGCAACCGATCCTTCGGTGGTTACCGCTATCCCGTCCAGTGGGTCGAGCGTGACCTGCGTTTCCGCCGCATTCATCCCGATCGCGTTGCCTTCGACGACCAGGCCCGGTGAGTTTTCTCCTCGCACCCCGTACTGGCCACCGGTCAGGTGATTTGCATCCCCCGGATCGGGCCCGCCGACCAGAGTGTCGGTCGAGCGTGCGGCTTCGACCCCGGAGAAGAAGCCGGTCTGTGCCGAGCCTTCGGGGCCGAGCCCGATGAAGTTGCCGTGGATCGTCGTGCCGGTCGGCGGAGCTTCGCCGGGGCCCAATTCACCGCGCAGGTCGATCGCGTTCCTCGAGATGTCGGCGGTGTTGGCGATCACATTGCAGCCGCCGTCGCAGGCCGCCGTCGCAGCGCCTGCAGCGCCGACGTCGGCGCCGATCTCGTTGTCCACCGCTTCGGCGGCGCCGGATCCGGTGATCTCGATGCCGATCTCGACGGCGGCGGCTTGACTGGCAAGCCCGTCGGGGGCGAGGCCGAACCAGTTACCCTGGACCGCGGCGTCGCTCGCACCCTTGATCCCGAGCCCTTCGGACTGGGTTGCGGCAATCACGTTCCGTTCGCTCGGCGCCGGCCCGCCGACCACCGCTTCGTCGGCTTCGGCTCCAAGCCGAATCCCGTGGTTGATCGGGCCGAGGGCGCCGGAGAGCGCGACCCCGACCCAGGTGTTCTTGACCGTCAGCCGCTTGCTGCCGGTGCCGGCGTTGATCCCGATCGCCGCGTCGTCTATCGCCAACCCTTCGACCGTGACGTCGTCGGCGCCGGCGACGTCGATGCCGAAGTTGGCCCCGCCGCCGTCGAGCCCGACGCACGGCCCTTCGACCGCTTCGCCCGCTTCGTCTTCGACTTCGGTCTCGCAGCGGCCGCCCTCGATTTTCACCGAGTCGGTGATCGCCGGCTGGGTGATGCCCCAGGTGATCTTGCTCGAGCCGTCGCCATTGAACAGCGGCGAGAAAACGATTTCGTCATCTTCGACGGTGCCATTCGAGGCTTCGATCGCCGCCCTCAGCGTGCAGTTGGCCGATGACGTTTCGCAGCCCGCAGCGGGCAGGTCTGGCTGGTCGCCGACGCTGTTGACCGTGTATTTCATCGCCGAAGCGGCCGCCGGCAGGGCGCAGAGAAAAGCCGCGACGAGGACGACCGGGAGGACGAGCAACCGCCCACGAAGGCGGTTCGAAAGGGCGGTCACGCACCGATCCTACTTTAGGAAAAGGTTCGTTTAGCGAACGCTGGACAACCTTCGGGGCCTAGTGTCGGCACCTGCGGCTCAGCCGGTGACCTTGAACTTCTTCGTCGCCGGCGACGGGTCGACGACGCCGGCCGAGCTCTTCGCCCGCACCTTGAAGACGTGCTTGCCGGACTTCAGCTTCTTGTAGGTCTTCGGCGAGCGGCAGGCCTTGAACTTGCCCTTGTCGAGCTTGCATTCGAAGCTCGATCCGGCGAGCGAGGAGGTGAACTTGAACTTGGCGGTGGTGCCGCCGTTCGGCTTCGGCTTCTTGGCGATCATGGTGTCGGGGGCGGCCTTGTCGGTTTGACCGCTGCCACCACCGCCACCGCCACCGCCGCCGCCACCGCCGCCGTTCCCGCCGGAGCCGCCGCCGCCTTTTTCTTCGGGAGCAGTGGAGCCGAGTACAAGCTCCGACGTTCCCTGATGTCCCGTCTGGGTCGCCGCCACGTTGGTTCCCTCGGGAATGCTCGCCGGGTAGTCCAGCGACCAGTTGCCGCCGGCGTCGGCGGTCGCTTCACCGAGGAAGGACTCGATCTCGCCCGGAGAGGCGGTTTTCTTACGGAAAACCCTCACCGTCGCGTCGGGGAGCGCTCCACCGCCGCTGATCCCGGTAGTCGTTCCTTTGACGATCGTCGGGGGTTTGATCCCTTCGTTCGGAGCGCCGGCGCCCACCCCGGGACCATCGCCGCCGAGGTCGATGAAGAGACCGCCGTTTCCGTTCCCGCGATTACGGAAGATCACCGTTTCGTTGACCTGTTCGTCGTCGAGCTCGATTGCAGCCTCCCCCGCTTCCGAGATCACGTTTTCGGTTTCCCCGTCGGTTCCACCGATCTGGTTGCCGAGATTCGGGCTCGACAGGAAGCTCTGGACGAGGATTGCCGGTCCACCCGTTTTCACGATTTCGTTGCCGGTGATCGAGTTGTCACCGCTTTCGATCAGGACGGCGGTGGCGCTGACGTTGAAGATTTCGTTCCCTTCGACGGCGCTGCCGCCGGTGTTGCCCCAGAGCCTGATTGCGGTCGGGCTCGATCCCAAGGGGGTTCCGTCGAGGCCGAGGCCGATCTTGTTGTTGTTGATGAACGAGCCAATCCCCTGTTGTTCGATCGCGACGTTGCCGGCGGCGACGCTGTTGCCGGTGAGTTCGTTGCGCTCGCCCGGTTCGAGGTCTTCGCCGAAGTCGTAGATGCCGACGCTGGGGGCCGACGAGACACCGGTGCCACCGACATTGAGGCCAACCACGTTGCGCTCGACCACCAGGTTCGGTGAGTCTTCGCCGTAGACGCCGTAGGTGCTGCCGTTGATGTGGTTCGCCTCGCCCGGTTCGGGCCCGCCGATATGCACATTCCGGGCGTCCTGGGCAAAGATCCCGAAGGTCGCGGTGGTGAAGAACGGTTGGCCCTGGGCATCGAGCCCCACGTAGTTGCCCTGGATCGTGGCCGAGGAGACCGGGATCTCGTTCTGGCCCTGCTCTGCGCCGAGGTCGATCGCGGCGCCGCTACCGCTGCTGGCGAATACGTTGCAGCCTCCATCGCAGTCCGCGGTCGTCTGCGCTCCCGGGCTCGCTTTGCCGACGTCGTCGCCGATCGTGGTCCCGGTCGACGGAAAGCCGGTGACGCCGGTGACCTCGAGGTTGACCGAATTGGGGGCTGGTTCGTTCCCGTCCGGCTCGGTCCCGAAGTAGTTGCTCCGCACGTCGGTGTCGTCGGCCCCCTCGATATCGAGACCGATCGTGTTGTTTGCGATGACGTTTCGTTCCGAGATGCCGTCGCCGCCGATCGTCGCGCCGTTGGAATCCGGATCGATGAAGATGCCGGCGACCGAATTTCCCCCACTCGTGCCGTCGAGTTTCAACCCGATCCAGCAATTTTCGATGGTGACTCCCGTTGCCGCCCCGACCACCCTGATCCCGTATGAGCCACCGGTGATCGAGAGGTGGTCGATGATGCTGTTGTCCCCTTCGATCGTCAGCGCCGGCTGGTTGCCGGGAGCGCTGATCGTCGCGCATGGCCCGAAGGTGCTGGCGGGGGTCGAGCAGCCAAAGCCGAAGATGTGAACCTGCGAGGTGATCGTCGGCAGTACCGAGCCGAGCGTGATCGTCGAGCTCGCCGGCTGACCTTTGAAGACGGCGAGGTCGAAGTAGATGTCGTCGCCGCCCGAGCTCAGGTTCGCGACCTGGATCGCGGCACGGAGGGTGCATTTCCCCGCCGCGGTGCTGCACGGGACCCCGGGCGTCATGTCGGCTTCGTCTGCGGTGCTGTTGACGAGGATTTCTTCAGCCGAGGCGACGGCCGGAACCGCGAGGGTGAGTGCCGAGATGAGGGCGATCAGGATGAGGGGTGAGCAGCGCAGATCTACTCCTTGGCTTGAGGGATTCCGAGGCGTCGGGCCAGGCATCGTAGACCGCTACAGAAACCCTATGTAAGCGCCTGTCTTAGAACTGGACGCTCAGTGGAGGCCGGGGCCGCTGCGCTGCCACTCGACCTGGCCGGCACCCTCTGAGGCAGAACGGCCGACGACGTCGTCCCACTCATGGAGCATCGCCTTCAGCCGCGCGACGCCTTCCGGGTCGAGTGCCGCCACTTCAGCGCCGAGCGCGAGCGCGGCGTCCTCGGTCGCGGTCGCCGGGGCGACCCGGTTGACGAGCCCGATCCGCAGCGCCTCGTCGGCGCCGACCGTGCGGGAGGAGAGCAGCAGGTACTTGGCGGCGCCGAGGCCGCAGAGCGTCACCAGCCGCGCCGGACCGACCGGGACGCCGAGCGCGGCGCCGGGGAACCGCATCTTCAGGTTGGCGCCGCCGATTCGCATGTCGCAGGAGATCGCTATCTCGGCGCCGCCGCCGACCACGTCGCCGTGGCAGGCCGCGATCGTCGGCTTGGGGAAGCCGACGAAGCCGTCGTAGACGTCAGCGAAGAGCTGCATGCGCCGGACCTTGGCCTCGTCGTCGATCGGCTCCTTGATGTCGGCGCCTGCCGAGAGGCCCATGTGGTCGGTCGAGCTGACCACCAGCGCCCGGGCCGCGTCGTCGCCGCGGGCCACCGCCAGGTGCTCGAGCAGCTCGGTCAGCATCTGCGTGTCGATCGCGTTGCGGGCCTTGGCACGGTCGAGCTGAAGCAGGGCGACCCCCTGCTCGTCGACCGCGTATCTGGTTCTCGACTCAGCCATCGTCGGCTTCGGAACCTAGCCGCTCGACCAGGCGCTCGGCCTCCTCGGCCGAAGCCGCGATCAGGCCCTCGACCTCCTCGCGCGGCTCACGGAAGCGAGAGAGCACGTAGGAGGAGACGATCTCCGGATCGGTCGAGTCGGGCCGCCCCACGCCGGACCTGACCCGCCAGAACTCGGAGTCGCCCAGCCCCCCTTTGAGGCTCTTGAGGCCATTGTGGCCGGCGAGGCCCCCGCCGAGACGGGCCTGGATCTCGCCGAAGGGAAGGTCGATCTCGTCATGGAGGACGACGATTCGGTCGAGGGGCACCTTGAGCGAGCCTCGGGCCGGCCCCACCGAGTCGCCGGATTCGTTCATGAATGTCTGGGGCAGCAGGATCGCAACCCTCGGCCCGCCCGGGCCGGCCCTGCCTTCGGTGATCAGTCCCGCGTAGCGCTGCTTGGCCCGGGGAAGGTCCCAACGGCGTGAGAGCTCGGCGCCGATCTCGAAGCCGAGGTTGTGCCTGGTCCCGGCGTACTGCTGGCCGGGATTGCCGAGGCCCACTATGAGGATCAGGGCTTACTCCCCGTCGGAGTCGCCGGAACCGCCATCGCCCCCGGAGTCGCCACCTGAATCCTCGGCGGCACCCTCCTCGCCCTCCTCGCCGATCAGCTCCGTCTCCTCCTCGACGTCGGGCTCGGGCTCCTCCTCGACACGGGGCGGCGACAGGGTGGCGATGGTGACCTCCTCGAGGTCCTCGGCGATCAGTTTGACGCCGGAGGGAACGTCGAGAGAGGTCAACTGCAGGGTGTCGTTGATCTCCATCGCGGAGACGTCGGCGACGAGCCGCTCAGGAATCTCGGTAGGCAGGGCTTCGACGGTGATCTCGTGGGTGACGTGCTCGAGGACACCGCCGGCTTTGACGCCGGGGGCCTGCTCGGCACCCTCGAGCTCGAGGGAGACGTCGGCCTGGATCGCCTCGTCGAGCTTGACCTCCTGGAGGTCGATGTGCTCGAGGTTGCCGCGGACGGGGTGAAGCTGCTGGTCCTTGACGACGACCGGGACCGATCCGGAGCCCTCGAGGTCGAGGTCGAACAACGCCTGGCCGGAGGCGAGCACGTTCTGGACGTCTCGGGCGCCGACCTGGAAGGCGCGGGCCTCAGAGCCGCCGGCGTAGACGACGCCGGGGACGAAGCCCTCTCGGCGCAGGCGGCGCGACGTCCGCGAGCCGAAATCGGTTCGCGGAGCGGCCTTCAGTTTTTCGCGGTTTGCAGCCATCGAACGGAGGAGGATAGAGAATCGTCAGACTCCAGCAATGGCCGACGATTCCAAGATCCCCAAGGGGCGCGTCCGCCGCTCGGCGAAACTCGGCTCGATCGTCGGGGTCCAGGGCGCCCGCTATGCCGGGACCAAGGCGACGAATGTCGCCCGCTCCGAGGAGGGAAGCAAAGAGAAGCTCGAGCAGCGCCACCTCGAAACGGCGATGAAGATGGTCGGTGCACTCGGCCAGATGAAGGGCGCGGCGATGAAGCTCGGCCAGTTCGCCTCCTTCATCGACACCGAGTTCATCCCCGACGAGTACCGCGAGATCTACCAGGAGCAGCTCGCCAAGCTGCGCACCGAGGCACCGTCGATGCCCTGGTCCAAGGTCGAGAAGGTGCTCGACGAAGAGTACGAAGGCGAACGGATCTCCGAGCTCTTCGCGGAAATCGAGGAGGAGGCGTTCGCGGCGGCCTCGATCGGCCAGGTGCACAAAGCCGAGCTGCTCGATGGCCGCGTCGTCGCGGTCAAGATCCAGTACCCCGGGATCGCCGAGGCGATGGACGCCGACCTTCGCAACGCAGGGACGATCGTCCGGCTCGCCCGGGCCCTGGCGCCGGGCCTCGACGCGAAGGCGATTGCCGAGGAGATACGCGAGCGCGTGATGGAGGAGCTCGACTACGAGTACGAGGCCCAGAACCAGCGCAGCTTCGCGCGTGCCTACCGCGATCACCCCTTCATCTACGTGCCCGAAGTCATCACCAGGCTCTCGCGCCGGCGGGTCCTGGTCACCGAGTTCGTCGAGGGAATCGGCTTCGAGAAGATCAAGGAACTCCCGCACGAGGAGCGCAGCCGCTTCGGCGAGATCATCTTCCGCGGCAACCTCGGCTCGATGTTCAACCTCCAGCACTTCAACGCCGACCCCCACCCCGGCAACTATCTGCTGATGGCCGACGACCGGGTCGCCTTCCTCGACTTCGGCATGACCAAGAAGCTCGATCGCGAGCAGATCGTGCTCGAGCAGCGCGCCTTCGACGCCGCCTCGCGGGCCGACCCGGAAGCCTTCCGCCAGGCACTTCACGATCTCGGCTTCATCAAGAAGCCCTCGAAGCTCGATGCCGAACGGCTCCTGGAGCACATGGGCGCGGTCGGCGGCTGGTACATCGAAGACCGCGAGATCGAGATCACCGCCCGGCGGGTGATGAAGATCATCGAGTCGACCAACGACCCGCGCTCGGAGTACTACGACCTGATGCGGCGCGAGTCGATCCCCGCCGACGAGCTGATGGGACGGCGCATGGAAATCGGCGTCGTCGCCGTGCTCGGCCAGCTGCGGGCGAAACGCAACTGGCACCGGATCATGCGCGAGTGGGTCTACGGCGACGAGCCCTCGACCGAACTGGGCGAGCAGGAGTGGGAGTACTTCGAGGGAACAGGTCTGGTCAGAATCCCGGGACTGACGAGCAACGCCTGAAAGGAGACCGGCGATGAGCAGGATCCGCCGCGGTTGGGAGTTGACGAAGAAAAGTTGGGGGCTGCTGCGCTCGCACCCGCAGCTGATCCGTTTCCCCCTGTACGGAGCGGTGGCGACGACCCTCCTGGCGATCGTCACGATCGGCCCCGGCCTTTACCTGTTCGACCAGGACAGCCTCGCCGGCGCGATCCCGCTGCTGGTGATCGGCGTCTATGTGCTCAGCGTCGTCGGCTTCTATTTCAGCGTCGGCCTGGCGGCCGCCGCCGACATGATCTTCCGCGGCCAGGCCGGCGTCACGGTCGCCGACGGCCTCGCCGTCTCCCGCGCCCGCTTCTCGCAGATCTGCGGCTGGGCGGCGCTCTCAACCGCGATCAGCCTGCTGATGGGCCTGCTCGAGAACCAGGGAGGGATCGGCGGCCAGATCGCCGCCCGCCTCGTCGGCATGGCCTGGTCGCTCGTCACCTTCCTCGCCGTCCCCGTGATCGCGCTCGAGGGAACCGGGGCGATCGGGACGCTCAAGCGATCGGCCTCGATCTTCCGCGAGCGCTGGGGGCAGCAGATCACCGGCAACATTGCGATCGGCGGTGCCGTCTTCCTGATCGGCATTCTGCCGGCCGCGGTTCTGATCGCCGGGGGGATCGCGCTCTGGTCCTCCGCCGCCTTCCTCGGCGCCCTGCTGGTCATCGTCGGCGCCCTGGTGCTAGCGGTGGCGCTGCTGATCCAGAAGGCGCTGAGCGGGATCTTCGGCGTCGCCCTCTACCGCTACGCCCTCGAGGGCCAGGCGGTCGGCGGCTTCACCGCCGAGGAGCTCGAATCCGCGGTCAAGGTCAAGGGCGGTGGCCGCGCCAGCCCGCCCGGCGCGACGCCCGGCACCGTCTAGTGCCCGAGCTCGAGGTCCGGGGGCTCAGCAAGCGCTACGGCAAGTCGCTTGCGGTCGACGGGCTCTCCTTCGCCGTCGAGGCCGGCCGGGTCACCGGATTCCTCGGACCGAACGGCGCCGGCAAGACGACGACCATGCGGGCGCTCCTCGGCCTGCTGAGGCCGAGCGCCGGCGAGGCGCTGGTCGAGGGCCGGCCGCCGACCGAGATGGTCGAGCCCCTCCACACGATCGGCGCTGCCCTCGAGGCGACCGCCTTCCACCCCGGGCGCAGCGGCCGCAACCACCTGCGGGTGCTGGCGGCCACGGCCGGCGTGCCCGCGCCGCGGGTAGACGAGGTCCTCGAGATGGTCGAGCTGACCGACGCCGCCGGGCGGAGGGTGAAGGGCTACTCGCTGGGGATGCGCCAGCGCCTCGCGCTCGCCGCGGCGCTGCTCTGCGATCCGCGCATCCTGATCCTCGACGAGCCCGCCAACGGCCTCGACCCGCAGGGGATGCGCTGGCTGCGCGACCTCCTCCGCGAGCAAGCGGCGGCCGGACGCACCGTCCTGGTTTCCAGCCACCTCCTCTCAGAGGTCGCCCAGACCGCCGACGAGCTGATCGTGATCCGCGATGGCAAGCTCGTCGCCCAGGCCTCGCTGGAGGAGTTCACGACCGGCGCGGCGGCGCGGATGAAGGTCAGGAGCGCCGACCCGACGCGGCTGGCCGAGGCCCTGTCGGCCCTCCCCGGTGCCGGCGTCACCCGCGACGAGGACGGCGCCCTGTCGGTCGAGGGAGTCGACGGCGAGAGGATCGGCGAGGTGGCGCTGGCCGCCGGCGTCGCGATCCACGAGCTCACTCCGGTGCGCTCGAGCCTCGAGGAGAGGTTCCTCGAGGTCACCGGCGAGGACCCCGAGGCATGAGGCTGTTCCGGGCCGAGCTCCTGAAGCTGACCACCGTCCGCACCACCTGGGTGATGCTCGGGATCGGCCTCCTGGCCGAGGCCCTCTTCGCCGGTCTCTTCACCGGCCTCGTGAAGGTCGAGGAACTCGACCGCAGCGGCATCGAAGGGATCCAGACCAGCATCGGCCTGCTGATGGTGATGCTGCTCGTCCTCGGCGTCTTGGCGATCACCACCGAGTTCCGCCACGGGACGGCGAGCACGACCTTCCTGGCCGACCCGCGCCGACACCGGGCGATGCTGGCGAAGCTCGCCGCGGTGCTGGTCTTCGGCGCCCTGTCCGGCCTCGCCTTCGTGGCCATCAACGGCGCCCTTACTTTCACGCTGCTCTCGATCCGGGGCGTTCCCCGGCCGGGGGCCGGCGACGTCTTCTCGATCTACGCCGGCGTCCTGATCTCCTACGCCCTACTCTGCGGCTTCGGGCTCGGAGTCGGCGCGATCGTCCGCAACCAGGTCGGCGCGATCATCGCCGCGCTCGCCTCCTTCTTCATCCTCTCCCCGCTGCCGGAACTGCTCCCGGGAGATATCGGCCACTACTTTCCCTCACAGGCGATCGGGTCCCTGCACGGCAGCCAAAGCGGCATCGAAGAAGGTCTGGGTCAGGTGGCCGGAGGCCTCGTCCTCGCCGGCTGGGTGCTCGGCCTTTTCGCGATCGGCACCCTGCTGGTGATGCGCCGCGACGTCAGCGATTGAGCCCGGCGAAGAGCCGCGGATCGTTGGAGACGATCCCGTCGACGCCGAGGTCGACGAGCCTGCTCATCCGCGCGGCATCGTCGACCGTCCAGGCGATCAGCTCGACGCCGGCGAGCTTCGTGATCCGCGCCAGCTGCGCCGAGACCAGAGGGTGGTAGACCCACATCGCCGCCAACCCCATCTGCGGCAGCTTCTCGGCGGCAAGGCCGGGCAGGCGGTGCCGCATCGCCACCAGCGCAGCCAGCAGCGCCGGCTTCGCCCACCGTTTCGAGGTCCAGTCCTTGGTGACCTTCGGGTAGGTCCAGCCGCGCCTCAACGCCGGTTCCAGCTGGACGATTCGCCCGAGGCTGTAGAGCTCCATGGTCGAGACCATCGCTCTGTCGATCAGATCGCGCTCGCGAAGCGCCTCGACGATCTCCTCCTCCCTACCGGGCAGCTTGATGTCGAGGTCGATCTCGACCCGGTCGAGCGGCGGCTCGAGGAAGGCATCGAGCGCCTCGGTCAGATTGAGCGGCGCCCGGCTCTCGGCGTCGTGCCAGTCATGGGCGACGACCAAAGGCGCCCGCTCCTCGACCGGCAGGTGCGAGTCGCGCAGCCAGAGCACGTCGAACTCGATCGTGTCCACCCCCGCCTCGACCGCCGCCGCGAAGCTCTCGAGCGTGTTGCCCGGGGCAATCAGATCCGCCCCCTTGTGTCCGACGAGCCTCAACCCGCCGCCCGCTCCCGTCATCGCAATTTCAGAGCGGTCGGCAAGGCCAGGCATGGATGGCTGGGCGACTGGAGCCAAGCGGGGCGACGACGACACGACTCCCGCGTAGCACCGCTACGCGGGACGTCGGGGAGGTGGCGAACCGCGCCGGCACCAGGCGGCCAGACGCCATGCCTGGCCGCAGCCGCCCGCTCAAAAAAGTTGGTTCTCGCCGGCGAATATCTCGGATACCGAGTCGTCGGTGAAAATGCGGCGGATCGAGTCGGCGAAGGTGCTCGCGGTCGAGAGGACCTTGATGTTGTCGGGAGCGCCCTCGCGCAGAGGCAGCGTGTCGGTGACGACGATCTGCTCGATCCCGGAGTTCTCGTAGGCGAGGCGCTCGAAGGCGGGGCCGGAGAAGACGCCGTGGGTGGCGCACGCGATCACTCGGGCGGCACCCTCGTCGAGGACGGTCTGGGCAGCGGCGCAGAGGGTCCCGGCGGTGTCGATCATGTCGTCGACCAGGACCGCGGTCCTGTCCTTGACGTCGCCGACGACGTAGCCGATCTCGGCGACCTGCTGGGCCGGGCGCTCCTTCTCCATCACCGCCCAGTGGGTGCCGATGCGGCGGGCGAAGTTGCGGGCCGTCTTCACCCGGCCGGCGTCCGGGGAGACGATCACGAGCTCGTCGGTGATGTGCTGGTCGGCGAACCACTGGGTCAGCATCGGCATCGCCGTCATGTGGTCGACCGGGACATGGAAGAAGCCCTGGACCTGTCCTGCGTGGAGGTCCATGGTCAGTACCCGGTCGGTGCCGACGGCCTCGAGGCATTTGGCGACGATCCGCGCGGTGATCGGCTCACGCGGGGCCGACTTCTTGTCCTGGCGCGCGTACCCGTACCAAGGGGTGACGGCGATGATCCGGTGGGCGGAGGCGCCCTGGGCGGCGTCGATCATCGCCAGCAGCTCGATCAGCGCGTCATTCGGCGTCATCCCGGTCTGTTCGTTGGCGCAGGTCGACTGCACGATGAAGACGTCGGCGCCGCGGATCGACTCCTCGTAGCGGCAGTAGACCTCGCCGTTGGCGAAGGTCTTCAGGGTCACCTGGCCGAGGTCCAGTTCGAGCTTGCCGGCAACCTTGGAGGCGAGTTCGCCGGAGCTGCGGCCTCCGAAGACCATCAGGCGCTTCGAGTAGTCGTGTGGAATCGCGGTCGGGGCCGCCCCTGGCTGCTGCTCGATAGTGCTCACGAGTCCTCTTCCTCTTTCGGCTGCGCGGATTTGGCCTCCGCGTATCCGTCGATGTTGCGTTGCTCGTTTCGGCTCACGGCAAGTGCTCCACCCGGCACGTCGCTCTTGATCACCGCGCCAGCGCCAGTGTAGGCGGAGTCGCCGACTTCTACCGGGGCGATCAGCATCGTGTCAACTCCGATGCGGACATCGGCGCCGATCACAGTGCGGTGCTTGCGGGATCCGTCGTAGTTGGCGGTGATCGACCCGGCGCCGATGTTGCTGCCCGCGCCGACGTCCGTGTCGCCGATGTAGGAGAGGTGCGGGACCTTCGCCCCGGCGCCGATCCGCGAGTTCTTGACCTCGACGAAGGCGCCGGCCTTGGCCTCCGGCCCGAGCGCCGCGCCCGGCCGCAGGTAGGCGAAGGGGCCGACCGTGCAGCCGTCGAGGACCTCGCAATCGACCAGGTAGGAGTGCGGGACGGTGACCGAACGGCCGAGCTTGGAGTCGGTCAGCGTGGTCAGCGGGCCGACCACGGTCCCCGCGCCGACCTCGGTGTCGCCGCGCAGGCTGGTGCCCGGCTCGATCCTGGCGTCTGCCTCGATGACGACGTCGGCGTCGACCCAGGTCGACGCCGGGTCGACAACCGTGACGCCGGCGCGCATGTGGCCGGCGAGGATCCGTCGCCGCGCCTCGGCCTCGACCGCGGCGAGGTCGCGGCGGTCGTTGACCCCCATCGTCACGGCGATGTCATCGGCGATGTGGGCGGCGACGGTCTGGCCCGACTCGCGAAAGGCCGTGAAGACATCGGGCAGGTAGTACTCGCCCTGGGCGTTGTCGTTGGAGAGCCCGGCGAGGGCCTCCGCCAACGGGGCGGCGTCGAAGGCATAGGTGCCCGCGTTGACCTCGCGAATCGCCAACTCGGCCTCGCCGGCGTCGCCGGCGGCTTTCGCCTCGACCACCTTCTCCACGTTGCCCTCGGCGTCGCGGACGACGCGGCCGTAGGAGCCGGGCTCGTCGAGCTCGATCGTCAACATCGTCGCCGCGGCGGGCGAGCCCTCGTGTGCCTCGAGCAGGCCGGCGACCGTCTCGGCGGAGATCAGCGGCACATCGCCGGAGAGGACGAGGACCGTCCCGGCGTCGGCGACCAGTGAGGCCGCCGCGCGGACGGCGCCGCCGGTGCCGTCCGCCTCGGGCTGGATGACGGTCTCGGTGCCCTCGGGCAGCCCGGCGGAGATGTCATTACCGGGCGAGACGATCACCGCGATCCGCCCGGCACCGGCCTCACGCGAAGCGAGGATCGACCAGGCGACCATCGGCCTCCCGCAGACGGGGTGCAGCATCTTCGGCAGGCTCGAGCGCATGCGGGTGCCGGCGCCGGCCGCCATCACCAGGACCAGTGGCGGGCTCACCCCAGGATCCTAATAGCGGACGGGCCAGGAGGGGCACCCTTCCGCTTGCTGGGTTTTCGCCACCAGCGCGGCGTCACTCGCTGAGTCGTGGGGCGAAAAGTGGACGCCGCGCGCTGCAGGGTGCCCCTCCTGGCCCGCTCGAGGTCGCGCGCCTGAGGCGATGCTGGTCAAGGCTGCAGCGAGCGAAGCCGCAGACCCGCGCAGCCTCAGGCGCGGGAGAGGTCTTTGCCGACCAGTGCCGCAGAGACGAGGGTCCAGCCGGCGAAGATCAGGTCGATGCCGACCAGGAGGCCGATCGCCCAGTCGGCGGAGCTGGGGAACTTGGCGAGCACGAGGATGCCGATCAGCAGGCCGCAGAAGCCGCTGAGGCCGAGCAGGCCCGCACCTTCCCGGCCGCGGGCGACGAAGGCGGCGGCGAGCCGGGTGAGGCCCATGAAGAGGAAGTAGATGCCGAGCACGAGGGTCAGTGTGAGAGTGCCGCTGTGGGGTTCGACGATCAGCCAGACGCCGACGAAGACGGTCAGGGCGGCCCAGAGCAGGCGCAGGATGACGCTGCCGATCGAGTGGGCCATGAAGGCGCCGGCGACGAGGAAGGCGCCGAAGACCAGCAGCACCCAGCCGATGAAGATCGCGGTGCCGACCGAGGCGACCGCGGGGACCAGGATCGCGAAGCAGCCGATCGCGATGGCGACGATGCCGACGCCCATCAACGCCTTCCACGAGCGGGCCAGCCCTTCCCGGACGGCCGGGTCCATCGATGCTCCACCCATCTCCATGCGACGAACCCTAAGTCGCTCGCCGGACGCGGTCAATCGGAGCGGATGTCAGCTGGGGAGCCCGGACTCGAACCGGGATAACTGGCTCCAAAGGCCAGGGGCTTGCCATTAGCCGACTCCCCAGCGCCGGCGTAGCGTAACCCGGCTACTCCTCGGAAGAGCGCGGAACCTTGCCGGCTTCGGCTCCCGGCTCGAGCGCCGGGCCGCGCGGCGAGGCGATGCCGAGGACACGCATCGCCTTCAGCCCGAGGCCGAGCTTCTCGCGGCCCTCGGTCGCGGAGACGTCGTGGCCGCAGAGCTCGCGGACGCGCTCGAGGCGGTAGCGGATCGTGTGCCGGTGGGTGAAGACCTGTTTGGCGGTCGCGGCGACGTTGCCGTCGTTCTCCAGGTAGGCCTCGACCGTGGCGACGAGCTCGGTCTCGTACTGCTCGTCGTAGTCGGCCAGCGGCGACACCGTCTCGGCGTAGAAGCGCTCCAGCTCACGCGGGTCCTCGCTGATCGCCGGCAGCAGCAGGCGGTAGGCGCCGGTGTCCTCGAAGGCGAGCAGAGGGCGGCCCTCGGCTTCGCCGACGTTGACGGCGAGCCGGGCCTCGTTGCCGGCGCGGTAGAGGTCGACGGGGTCGGCCGCCCGACGGCTCTGGCCGATCGTGAGATGAAAGCCGGGAAGTCCGTCCTCGAGCTCCCGCGAGAGGCCCGCCGCGGCACGGGCGACGCGGTCGTCGTCCTCGGCGGGGACGATCACCGCGAGCTGCGCATGGAGCTCGCTCTCCTCGCTGGAGGCAAGGGCGCCGGCGGCGAGCGAGCGCAGCGCCCGCAGCGAAAGCGTCATCACCCGCGCCCGCCACTCCCCGCTCTGCGCGGCGCGCGGCGCGGCGCGGACGATCAGGACCCCGGCGCCCCGCTCGAGGTCCGCGCCGACCTCAGAGGCGCGGGCGACGATGTCGCCGCGGTCGGTGACCTTGCGGTTGAGAACGGCGCTGACGAAGGCACCGGCCACCTCCTCGCTCTCCCACTCGGGCGAGCGCGCCCGCTCGAGCTCGAGGGCGATCAACGTCGTCACCATCCGCGCGATCGCCGGGTCGGGGCTCTTGCGGCTGCGATAGCGGAGCTCTCCGACCACGGAGTCGGCGACGCGCAGCTCGATTCCGGTGACGTCGTCGCCGCCGGCGATCAGCTTCTTCTCTTGGTCGGCCGAGGCGCCGGCGACCGCGAGCACCGCGCTCGAGCGGTCGATCAGGGCGACGCTGGCGTCGAGCACCTTGGCCGCGGCCCGCGAGATCGCCGGCAGGCCGGCGCCGGACTCGACCGCCTCGGCAAGCGCGTCGAGGCTGCCGGGCTCCGCCTGGGGCGCGGGTTTCTCGCTTTTCGGCGCAGCGGACATGCGCCCATTATCCAGACCGGCGCGCCGCGCGCTCAGAGGTTCAGGACCCTGGTGATGTCGTTGTAGTAGTAGACGATCAACAGGCCGATCACGACGCCGACCAGGACGAGAGCCGCGAGGACGAACACGGAGAGCACTCCGGCCGCCGCCTTCTCCCAGATCCGGCCGTAGGCGCCGAGCGCCGGCACCAGGATCAGGCCGACGAACGCGACCAGCGCGAGCAGCCCGGCGGCGCCGAAGAGGAGGTACTCATGTTCGATCTTCTGGAGTGCGAGCGGCAGCAATCTGCGGGCCATTGTGCCGCACGGTGACGATGACCAGCGCCACCGCCGCGCAGAGCGAGAAGCTGGCGGCGCCCAGCGCCCAGCCCGCGTTGACATCGCTGAGGAAATGAACTTCGAGGTAGACCCGCGATAGCCCGATCAGCGCGGCGAGCAACACGCCGCCGAACACGAGGAGGGCGCCGCGCGCCATCCCCACCCGCAAGCGGGCGACGATCGTCACCGCGCCCCACACGTAGAAGGTCGAGTAGGCGGCATGGATGCTCGGGAACGAGGACCCCGAGACGTCGACGAGGCCGCCACCGGGAGGCCGTGGCCTGTCGACCCCGGCCTTGAGCTCGTGGGCGCCGACGATCACGATCGCCATGCCGATCACGAGGACGCCGACCTCGGCCCAACGCCCCCGGGCGCCGAGCAGCAGGGCGCTGATCAGCGCCAGTGGCAGGACAACGAAGGCCGAGCCGAGGATCGATACCGCCTTGGCAAGGTGTTCGAGCCAGCCCGCCTGCAGGTGTTCGACGACTTCGGCGGCGACTTCGTCGCCCGGCGTCGGCCCGAAGTCGCCGCTGACGATCACCGTGTAGGCGATCAGGACGAAGAGCGAAACCGCGAGCGCCGCCATCAATGAGGTGAACTCGAGGCCGAAGGTCCCGCCCGGCGTGACCCGGGCCCAGAGGAACTGGAGCTGCGGGCGGAAGCGCCGAGTCAGCCGCACCATCCAGCGGGTCGCCAGGTGCGCCTCCATCCAGCGCCCCACCTCCCGCCGGTTCTCCTCGACCCGGAGAAAACGCACCGAGACGACGATCCCGACGATGACGACGATCCCCGTCGCCAGCAGGAAGGCGCCTTTGCCCGCGTACTTGGCGGCGGTCTCGATGCTGCGCGAGAAGAAGTAGCCGACGAGGATGTGGGCGGTCGCCCAGAGACCGGTGCCGAGGATGCTGTACGGGACGAAGGCCCGGTAGCGCATCCCCGAGCTGCCGGCGATGAACGGCGCGAAGGCGCGCACCAGGCTGATGAAGCGCCCGATGAAGATCGTCTTGCCGCCATGGCGGTCGAAGTAGTCCTCGACCCGTTCGAAGCGCTCGTGGCTGATCCCCACCCGGGGGCCGTTTTTGAGCACGAAGTCGCGCCCCAGCCTGCGACCGATGAAGAAGCTGGTCGTGTCTCCGAGCCAGGCCGAGAACCAGGCGATGCCGATCAGGACGTAGATGTCGATCGCGCCCTGGCCGGCGACGGCGCCGCCGAGCAGCATCACCGTCTCGCCGGGGACGACGAGACCGACGAAGGCGCCGGTCTCGGCGAAGGCGAAGACACCGACGATCAGGTAGGTCCAGGCGCCGAGCGTGTTGGAGAGGTCTTCCAGCAATCCCTGCAGATCGACGCTGCCCAGCTCGCGGCTGATGAAGTAATACGCGGCGGCGACCACGGCGACGCCGATCGCGACGAATGCGAGTTTGCGGTTGCTGCTCTCCTCCCCGGCCATCCTCATGGCGTCACCTCCGGGGCCCCCGCGGTGCAGACGATCGTGTCGTCGCGGTCGATCCGCGCCGCCGCCGCCTGCGCGGCGGAGAGATCTTCGAAGAGGGCGAGCGCGGTCGGGCCCGAGCCACTCATCAGGGCCGCCGGGGCGCCGGCGGCGCGCAGGTCGTCGAGCGCCGCCCCGATGTCGGGCCGCAGCGCCCGTGCCGCCGGCTCGAGGTCGTTGGCGAACAGCTCGGCGTAGGCGAGCGGCGAGGCGCCCGAGCCGGCGACGGCGAGCAGGCGCGTGGCGATGTCGTCGAGCTCCGCGGCGGGACGGCCGAGCCCCTGGCGATCGGCCTCGGCGAACACGTCGGCGGTCGCCAGGCCACCGCCGCCGGGCAGGAGGACGACCGCGTGCGGAGCCGGGTCGGGCAGGCGCGAGACGCGCTCCCCCACCCCGCGGACCAGCGAGAGCGCGGGGACCAACTGCGAGGGGACATCGGCGCCGATGTTCAGGGCGATCCCCTCCAGCCCGGCGACCTCGCCGCGGGCGAGGCGCAGCACCGCGGCGGCGTCCGCCGAGCCGCCGCCGAGGCCGGCGGCGACCGGCACCCGCTTCTCGATCTCGATCCGCAGCGGCGGGCTCCCCCAGCCCGCGCGGCGCAGCTCCTCGAGCGCGCGGGTCGCCAGGTTCTCGCCCTCGACGCCCGGGCAGAGGACCTCGTCGGCGGCCGCCTCGCCGACCTCGATCAGGTCGGCGAGCGCCAGCGGCTCGAAGAGCGAGCAGAGCTCGTGCAGGCCGTCGGCGTTCCGGGGGCCGAGAAAGAGGCAGAGGTTGAGCTTGGCTGGGGCGAGCATGGTCAGGTGCGGGCGCCTAGCTTCGCCGAAAGCGCGGCGAACTCGGTCGGCGAGAGCGCCTCGGCCCGTGCGTCCTCGGCCAGCCCGAGCTCGGCGAGGGCCGCACGGGCCGGAACCAGGGAGCCAGGGCGGGAATGCTCGAGCGAGCGGGCCAACGACTTGCGCCGGTGGGCGAATGCCGCCCTGACCAGGGCGTGCGTCGCGGCGTCGGCCCCCTCGCCGGTGCGCCGCAGGGAGAGAATCGCCGAATCGACCCGTGGCCGGGGCCGGAAGACGGCCGGGTCGACCTTGCGCACCAGGCGGACCTCGCAGGCGAGCTGGGCGATCACACTCGGTGAGCCGTAGGTCCTGCTGCCCGGGGCGGCTCGCAGGCGGTCGGCGATCTCACGCTGGACCATCACCGTCCAGCGCCGCAGGGATGGGAGCTCCTCGATCGTGCGCAGCAGCACCGGGGTGGCGACCGAGTAGGGGAGGTTGGCGACCATCGCGTCCGGCGACGGCTCGAGGTCGCCGAAGTCGAAGCCCATCGCGTCGCCCCAATGCAGCTCGACGCCCGGCAGCTCCTCCACCTCGGCCAGGGGGCCGGCGAGCCGGCGATCGATCTCGATCGCGTGGACGTGGGCGGCCCGGGCGGCAAGCCTTCGGGTGAGCACGCCCTCCCCCGCCCCGACCTCGAGCACGACGTCCTCGGGGCCGACCTCGGCGTCGCGGACTATCGCCTCGAGCAGGTTCGGGTCGGCGAGGAAGTTCTGCCCCAGCCTGGCCATCGCCGCTACCAGCCGAAGAGAGCCTGCGCGTTCGCCTCGACGATGCCCTCCAGTGCCTCGTAGCTCTCGCCGCGCGCTTCGGCCACGGCTTTCGCCGTCGCCGCCACGTGAGCGGGCTCGTTCGGCTTGCCGCGGACCGGCTGCGGCGCCAGGTAGGGAGCGTCGGTCTCGACCAGGAGCAGCTCGTCGGGGAGCTTCGCGGCGGCGTCGCGCAGGTCCTCGGAGGCCGGGAAGGTGACGATCCCGGAGAAGGAGCAGTACCAGCCGCGCTCGATCGCGTCGTCGAGGCGCCACGGGGCGACGAAGCAGTGGAGGATCACCTGCACGCCGTCGCCCTCGGCGTCGAGGATCTCGAAGACGTCGTCGGTCGCCGTCGTCTCTCCCTCGGGGTCGCGGGCGTGGATGATGATCGGCAGCTCATGGCGCCGGGCGATGGCAATCTGGGACTCGAAGGCCCGCCGCTGCTCCCCCGGCGTCGCCGAGTCGCGGTAGTAGTCGATCCCGCTCTCGCCGATCGCCCGCACCTTCTCGTGGGCGGCGAGGCGCTCGATTTCGGCCTCGAGCTCGTCGTCGAACTCGCCGGCCGAGGTCGGGTGGCAGCCGACGCTCGCGTAGACCTCCTCGTGGCGTCCGGCGGCGGCGATCGCCACCTCGTTCGTGTCGCGGCCGAGACCGACATTCAGCATCCGCACCACGCCGGCCTCGCCGGCCGCGCCGACCAGTTCGTCCTCGGGCGGCTCGCAGAGGAAGAGGTGTGTGTGGGAATCGATCATCCGCTGGAGTCTAGGCTCGACTAGCCTTGACCCATGCCGAACCCGGCTGACTACGTCGCCGAGATCTACCTGCGGGGGCTTGCCGGGGAGACGCCTTCGGTGCCCGTGCCCAGCGACGCCCTCGAACGGCTCGCGGCCGAGACGATGGACGAGCAGGCCGCCGGCTACGTGTTCGCCGGGGCCGGCAGCGAGGGAACGATGGAGGCCAACCTCGCCGGGCTTCGCCGCCATCGGCTGGTGCCGCGGATGCTGCGCGACGTCGCCGAGCGGGAGCTGGCGACGACGGTGCTCGGCACCTCGATGCCGGCGCCGCTCCTGCTCGCCCCGATCGGCGTGCAGAAGATCGTCCACGAGCACGGCGAGCTCGCCACCGCCCGCGCCGCCGCGGCGCTCGGCGTGCCGATGATCGCCAGCACCGCCTCCGCCTTCACCATGGAGGAGATCGCCGAGGCGAGCGGCGAGGCTCCGCGCTGGTTCCAGCTCTACTGGCCCAACGACCCGGAGCTGCTGGAGAGCTTCGTCGGCCGCGCCGAGGCGGCCGGCTACGGGGCGATCGTGCTCACCGTCGACACCTTCATCCCGGGCTGGAAGCCGCGCGACCTTCAGCAGGCCTGGCTCCCGTTCCTGCAGGGGGTCGGCAACGCCAACTACTTCCAGGACCCCGTCTTCCGCGCCGCCCTCGAGAAGCCGCCGGAGGAGGATCCCGGCGCGGCGACCGGCCACTACATCGGCGTGCTCGCCAATCCGGCGCTGACCTGGGACGACCTCGGGCGCCTGCGCGCGATGACCCGGCTGCCGATCCTGATCAAGGGGATCCAGCACGCCGACGACGCCCGCGAGGCGGCTTCGCGCGGCATCGACGGGATCATCGTCTCCAACCACGGCGGCCGGCAGGTCGACGGCGCGATCGCGTCCGCCGACGCGCTCGAGCCGATCGTCGCCGCGGTCGGCGACACCGGCATGGCGATCCTCTTCGACAGCGGCATCCGCACCGGCTCGGACATGATCAAGGCGCTCGCCCTCGGCGCCGACGCGGTCTGCGTCGGCCGGCCCTACATCTGGGGCCTGGCGCTGGAGGGACAGGCAGGCGTGGAAGCGGTGCTGAAGATGTTCCTGGCCGATTTCGACCTGACCATGGCGCTCTGCGGCTACACCCGCCCCGAGGAGCTCGGGCCCGCGGCTCTCGCCGAGCCCTAGTCCTCGATCTTCGGGAAGAGTGAGGGCACCCGCTCGACCTTCTGGCCGCCGCCGCGGGAGCCGAGCTCGGCGAGCTCGAGCGACTCCTCGGCCAATGCCTCGAGCAGAGTCGCGGTCGCCCGCGGGAGGTAGGGGACGAGCAGCAGGGTCGTCACCCGCAGTCCCTCGATCAAGTTGTAGAGCACCTCGTCGAGCCGCTGCGGGTCGGCCTCGTCCTTGGCGAGCTCCCAGGGCCGGTTCTCCTCGACGTAGCGGTTGAGCCGCCGGACCAGGGCCCAGGCAACCTCGAGCGCCTGGGTCAGCTCGGCGCGGTCGAGCAGGTCACGGAAGCGGTCTGGCGCCCCCTCGAAGTCCTCGGCGAGGACGGCGTCGACCTGGGCCTCGGCGGGGACGACGCCGGAGCGGTAGCGCTCGACCATGGCCAGCACGCGACTTGCGAGATTGCCGTAGTCATTGGCTAGCTCGGACTCGTACCGGGACTCGAAGCCGGCGGTCGAGATCGCCCCGTCCTGGCCGAAGCTGACCTCGCGGAAGAGGTAGAAGCGCAGGGCGTCGGCGCCGAAGCGCTCGATCACGTCAAAGGGGTCGAGGACGTTGCCGAGGCTCTTCGACATCTTTTTCTCACCCATCAGCAGGAAGCCGTGGATCACCATCCGCCGCGGCAGCTCGAGCTCGGCGGCCATCAAGAGCCCGGGCCAGATCACGGCGTGGAACTTGAGGATGTCCTTGGCCATGACGTGCAGGCTGGGAGGCCAGAAGCGCTCGGTCAGGTCCTCCCCCTCGCGGGCGAACCCGAGGGCCGTGTAGTAGTTGAGCAATGCGTCGAACCAGACGTACATGCGCTGGTCGGGATCCCAGGGAAGCGGCATTCCCCATTTCAGCGTCGGCCGCGAGAGCGACACGTCTTCGAGGCCCTGCTTGACGAAGGCGACCGCCTCGTTGCGGCGGAAGTCGGGGACGACGAAGTCCGGCTGGTTCTCGTAGAGCGCTTCCAACCGCTCCTGGAAGGCGGAGAGCTTGAAGAACCAGTTCTCCTCTTTGACCTTCTCGAGCACGATCTCGTGGATCGGGCAGGTCTGGCCGGGGCCGATCTCGCGCTCGTTTTTGAAATCGGCGCAGCGCGGGCAATACCAGCCCTCATAGGTCCCCTTGGTCACCCAGCCGTTGTCGTAGACGCGCTGCATGACCTCGGCGACGCGCTCGGCATGGCGCGGGTCTGAGGTGCGGATGAAGAAGTCGTTGGTCGCGTCGATGATCGGCATCAGCGCCTGGAACTTCTCGGCGTTCCGGTCGGCGAGCTCCTGCGGGGAGATCCCCTCCTTCTCGGCGGCGTTCTCAACCGGCTCGCCGTGCTCGTCGGTGCCGGTCAGGAAGAAGACGTCCTCGCCGCGCTGGCGCATGTGGCGGGCGAGCACATCGGCCGCCAACGTCGAATACGCGTGGCCCAGGTGGGGCTCGGCGTTGACGTAGTAGATCGGGGTGGTGATGAAGTACGACACGAGGCCAGGCTATCGGCGTCCTACTGCCGGGCCTCCCTGCCGGTCAGCGCCCGGTAGAGGTCGTTCGCCCTGGTACCGGTGAGGGCGGCGACGACGCTGGCAGCGGCGCGCGGCCGGGCGCCGGACTGGACCAGGTGGCGGAGCGCATCGACGGCGAAGCCGACGTCCTGGTCGTGGGCGTCGGAGGTGGCCGGGCCGATGACCAGCACGATCTCGCCTTTCACATCGCCGCGGAAGCGACGGGCCAGTTCGGCGAGCGAGCCGCGCGAGACCTCCTCGTGCATCTTGGTCAGCTCGCGGCAGACGGCGGTCGGGCGGTCCGGGGCGATCGCGGCGAGCGCGGCGAGCGAGTCGCCGATCCGGCGCGGGCTCTCGAAGGCGACGACAGTCACGTCGGAGCGCAGCACCTGCTCCATCGCCTCCGAGCGCTTGGGCAGGAAGCCCTCGAAGCGCCAGCGGTCGGTGGGCAGGCCCGAGGCGACGAGCGCGACCGGGACGACCGAGGGGCCGGGCAGGACGGTGACGTCGAGGGCACGCTCGAGGCAGCGGCGGATCAGCCGGAAGCCCGGGTCGGAGATCGCCGGCATGCCGGCGTCGGAGACGAGCACGACCCGGGCGCCGCGCTCGATCTGCTGGGCGAGCTCGGTCGCCCGCGCCGTTTCGTTGCCCTCGTGGTTTGAGATCAGCGGCGGCGCCGGGCGGATCCCGAGCTTGTCGAGCAGGCCACCGGTCCGCCGGGTGTCCTCACAGGCGATGTAGTCGGCCGAGACGAGAGCGTCCCGAGCCCTGGGTGTGAGGTCTTCGAGGTTGCCGATCGGGGTCGGGCAGACGATCAGCTCGCCGGGCATCAGCCTCCGCCCTGTCCTCGTTCGAGTTCGATCCGCCCCATCGCCGCGGCGCCGATCATGCCCGCGTCCGGGCCGAGCTCGGCGGCGACGACCGGCGTGTCCTTCATCGGCGTCAATGCTCGCTTGCGCAGTTCGCGGCGGGCGGGCTCGAGCAGCAGGTCGCCCGCCGCCATCACACCGCCACCGATCACGAAGACCTCGGGCTCGAAGATGTTGGCGAAGCTGGTCAGGGCAACCCCGAGCCGGCCGCCGACCAGGTCGAAGACGCCGATCGCGGTCTTGTCACCGGACAGCGCCGCCTCGGTGACCGCCTTGCCGTCGATCTCCTTGCCGTCGGCGAGCATCGCCCCGAGCACCGAATCCGGTGCGCTCTCGGCCGCGGCGCGGCCTTCCCGACCCAGCGCCGTTCCCGAAGCGTAGGTCTCGACGCACCCCTGACCGGGGCAGTTCCCCTGGCAGGGGAGCCCGTCCATGGCGATCACGACGTGCCCGAGCTCGGCGCCCGCCCCGGTCGCGCCCCTGTAGATCTCGCCGCCCAGGATCAACCCCCCGCCGATGCCGGTTCCGATCGTCAGCAGCACCGCGTTGTCGGCGCCGCGCGCGGCGCCGAAGAGATGCTCGGCCAGCGCGGCGGCGTTGGCGTCGTTGTCGACGAAGACCGGCAGCTTGGTCCTCTCCTCGGTGAGCTCGCGGATCGGCAGATTGTCGATCGGCAGGTTGACCGCGGAGATCGCGATCCCGCGATCGTGGTCGATCGTCGCCGGGATTCCGAGCCCGACCGCCACGACCCCGGGCTGCGCCTCGGTGGCCTCGCCGATCTGGCGCACGAGAAGGTCGACGAGCTGATCCTCGGTCTGGCCGGTCGAAGCCTCACGGCTCTCATAGGAGACGTCGGAGTCGGCATCCAGCACACCGACGAGCATCTTGGTGCCGCCGAGGTCGACGCCGATCGTTTGGACGGTGCTCACGAGCGCGCCCAAAAAGGCATCTGAGTGCAGTCGACCGCGGCCATCGCCATGATTTCTAGCCCTTTATGCCCGAGAACGGCGAGCAGCGGCCCGATGGGGTGCCCTCCGGGCAGCCCGAGTACAAGGTCTTCCGGCAGCGGAAGGGCTTCCTCGCGCGCCTGCGCAAGCCTGAGGGGTCGGACCTGCGCGACCTGCGCCCCGGCTCGAAGAAGGACTCCGGCGGTGACGACCGCGGAGGGGGCGGCCGTCGCTTCAGGATGCCGAGGCCCGGAACACCGTCGAGGCGCGCGCTCAAATGGGTCGGCATTGCGGCCGCAGGTTGGATCGCGCTCAGCTTCCTCGCCTTCGCCGTGTCCGCCCAGCTTCAGGCCTTCAAGCTCTCCGGAGAAGCGAAGGACGCGCTGCACGGCAACCCGTTGCTCCTTCCCAGCGCGCAGACGATCCTGGTCCTGGGGACCGACGCCCGCCCGCCCGACACCAAGGAGCCCGGCGCCCCGCACAAGAAGAAGTGCTTCGAACAGCAGTCGCACGGAGACGCCCCTCACGACGGCTGCGAAGCCGGCGAATACAGGGCCGACACGCTGATGTTGATCCGGGCCGGCGGCGGCGCCTTCCGCAAACTCTCGATCCCGCGAGACAGCTACGCCGAAATCCCCGGCCACGAATCGACGAAAATCAATGCCGCCTTCTCCTTCGGCGGCGCCAAGCTGCAGATCGAAACGGTCGAGCAGTTCCTCGGCATCGACGTCGACCACGTCGCGATCGTCGACTTCACCGGCTTCGAAGACCTGATCGACGCGGTCGGCGGGGTCGAAGTCAACGTCCCCAACAAGCTCTGCACCGACATCTCCGGCGGCGCCGGCGGCGGCCAGGGCGGCTACACACTGAGACTCGGGAAGGGCGAGAACACCCTCGACGGCGAACAGGCCCTGGTCTACGCCCGCACCCGCGAGCCGAGCGAATGCCCGGGAACCGGGACGAGCGCCTACACCCTCGGCTACAACGACTACGACCGCGAGAAGGCCCAGCAGGACGTGATCAACGGGATCAAAGGCCGCCTCACCGACCCGCTGCGGATCCCCTACAACTTCATCAAGGGCCCGATCATCGGCTGGGACGCGCCGAAGGCCTTCGTCAGCGACATGGGCTTCTTCACGATGCCGCAGTTGGTGCTCTCGGCGGCGATCGGCGGCAGCGCCGACACCGACGTGCTCTGCGCGAACGGGGAATGCGGCGAAGGCCCTGGCGGCAGCACCGAAGTGCCGGACTCGGTTCGCAAGAAGGCGGTCAACCGCCTCATGAACGGCTAGTCGGCGCTGGAGGCCTTGGCCTTCGAGTCGCCGGACTTCGAGTCCGAGGACTTCGAGTCGGACGAGCCGGACTCGGAGGAGCTCTTTCCCGAGTCCGACTGCGACTCGCCCGAGCTATCGGAGCCCGACCCGCTGTTGGCGCCGGTCTTCTGTTTGCCGTAGTCGGTGTTGTAGAAGCCCGAGCCCTTGAAGTGGACCGCCGGAGAGTGGAGGACCCGAACGACCGGGGCGCCGCACTCCTGGCACTCGGTCAGCGGCTCGTCGCTCATCCGCTGCATCGCGTCGAAGACGTGACCGTTCTCGCATTTGTACTCGTAGATCGGCATCGGGAGTCGGCGATTATCGCAGTCGGTACGGTTCCGGCATGGCAGCGACCGAGCAGGGGAACCCGGCAGCGGACGTCTCGATGGAGGAGATCGTCGCTCTCTGCAAGCGCAGGGGCTTCGTCTTTCCCTCCTCGGAGATCTACGGCGGGCTCGGCTCGACCTACGACTACGGGCACTACGGGGTGCTGCTGAAGAACAACGTCAAGGCCGAGTGGTGGCGGGCGATGCTGGTCGAGCGCGATGACATCGTCGCCCTCGACTCGGCGATCCTCCAGCACCCCAAAGTGTGGGAGGCGTCGGGCCACCTCGAGGGCTTCACCGACCCGCTGGTGCAGTGCCTGGGCGACTGCAAGAAGCGCTGGCGCGAGGATCACCTGCGCGAGGCGATCGAGGCCGAGGGCGGCGACCCCGACGCCGAACTGCGCTGTCCGCAGTGCGGTGGCGAGCTCTCAGAGCCGCGTCAGTTCAACCTCATGTTCGAGACCCACGTCGGTCCGGTCGCCGGCGAGGGCTCCGAGGTCTACCTGCGGCCGGAGACCGCGCAGGGCATCTTCATCAACTTCAAGAACGTGCTCGGCTTCGCCCGCAAGAAGCCGCCCTTCGGGATCGCTCAGGTCGGCAAGTCCTTCCGCAACGAGATCACCCCCGGCAACTTCATCTTTCGCACCCGCGAGTTCGAGCAGATGGAGATGGAGTTCTTCGTCCCCCCCACCGACGCCGACCAGTGGTACCGGACCTGGATCGAGGAACGCCACCGCTGGTACCTGGAGCTCGGCATCCGTCCCGACTTCCTCCGGGTCCGCCCCCATGACGCGGATGAGCTCTCCCACTACTCATCCGGCACCAGCGACGTCGAGTACCTCTTCCCGATCGGCTGGTCCGAGCTGGAGGGGATCGCCAACCGCGGCGATTTCGACCTCACCCAGCACGCCAAGTTCAGCGGCGAGAAGCTCGAGTACTTCGACCAACAGACGAAAGAGCGTTACGTCCCCCACGTGATCGAGCCGGCCGCCGGCGCCGACCGCGCCACGCTTGCCTTCCTCGTCGACTCCTACGAGGTCGAGGAGGTCGAGGGGCGGCAGCGCACGGTCCTGCGCCTGCACCCACGACTGGCGCCGGTCAAGGTCGCCGTCCTGCCGCTGGTCTCCAAGGAGGGGATGCCGGAGAAGGCGCGGGAGATCTTCACCGAGCTGCGCCGCCGCGGGATCACCACCGAGTTCGACGAGGGCGGCTCGATCGGCAAGCGCTACCGCCGCCAGGATGAGATCGGAACCCCCTGGGGCATCACCGTCGACCATCAGACCATGGAAGACGACACCGTCACCCTGCGCGACCGTGACACGCTCGAGCAGACCCGCCTGCCGGCCTCTGATGTCGGCGGCGAGATCGGGTCGCGGCTCACCGCTCCCTGGTCGAGCCCGAAGCTCGACGCCTGAGAATCAAGCCTCGGCCGGGGCTGCCGATATTCCGGGGGTGGAGGCGTCAACGACGCTCACGAGCGGTACGCCCGGCAGCGAGGGCAAGGTCCGGCGCGGCTGGCGCCTGACCAAGATCGCCTGGACGCTGATCCGGCGCGATCACACGATGCTGTTGCTCGCGTTCATCGGCGTCGCCTTCTCGACCGCCATCTCCCTGCTCGTCCTCTACTTTGCCGGTTACTTCTCCCCCGGCGGCCGCCATCACAACACCCACTTCGGCCTGATCGCGCTGGTCGCCTACTACCCGGCGATTCTCGTCGGCATCTTCTTCAACGTCGCCCTCGCCTGCGCGGCGAGCGCCGCCCTCGACGACGAGCCGATGGGCGCCCGCGAGGCGATCCGGATCGCGTTCGGCAAACGCAGGCAGATCGCGGCCTGGGCGCTGATCACGGCGGTGATCGGCGCGATCATCGCCCAGATCGCGAGTCGCCTACCCGGTGGCGGGCGCATCGTCGGCTGGCTGGCGGGAGCGGCCTGGGGCTTGGCGACCATCTTCGTCGTTCCGATGCTGGCGATGGAAGGGGTCGGCGCCGGGGACGCCGCCAAACGCTCCGCTTCGATCGTCAAAGCGCGCTGGGGCGAAGGGCTGACCGGGACCGTCGCGATCGGCGGCTGGGCGGCGATCGTCTCGATCCCGCTCTGCGTGGTGGCGGGGGCCGGCCTGGCGCTCACCGAGAAATACCCCGCCCCCGGGTTCTCCCTGTTGGCCTTCGCGATCGTCGGCGGAATCCTCCTCTCCACCGTGGCGGTGGCCGCCCGCCAGGTCTTCGCCGTCGCCCTCTACCGCTTTGCGATCGACGCCCCGACCGGCGGCTTCGCCCCGGCCGACCTGGAAAACCCCTTCACCGGGCGGGCCGGGCGCAAGTCGTGGATCCTGCGGATCGGCGTCCCGATCCTCGTCCTCTTCGCGGTGCTCTTCGTCGCCTTCGCGATCTTCGGCCATCACCGCCGCGACGACAGGTCGGTCGAAGCCGCCGCTCGCGGAGAATTCAGCCTCTACCACTCGGTCGGCAACGCTCCCCACCTGCCGATCGGAACCCCGGTCCTCTTCCATGGCTGGAAGATCGGCGCAGTGGTCGGCACGACCCGGCAGGACGGCACCGTCTACAACAACTTCCGGGTCGACCCGCGCTTCTCCTCCGAAATGCGGGCCGGGCGCGGCCACGTCAGCCTCCGCGGCTCCGAAAAGGTGATCTGCATCGGCAGCGGCCGGGAGTGCCCGCGCCACCTGCCGCCGTCGCTTTGGGGACGACGGCTGCCGCCCGCCGCTCCGCCCACCTGACCCCCGCCTGATAGAACCACTCGGGTGAGCGACCACTTCGGAGCAACGGTGAAGGTCGACCGGCCGATCGCCGAGGTCTTCGCCTTCCTCCTCGACGGTCAGAACGACAAGAAGTTCAGCAAGCGGATCGTCGAGATCGAGAAGAAGACCGACGGGCCGCCCGACGCCGGCACCGTCTACGCCAGCGTCGCCAACGACGTCGGCATCAAGCAGAAGCACGAGTTCGAACTGACCCAGGTCGAGCCGCCGACGAAGATCCGCTGGAAGGAGCTCAGCAAGAGCCCGGTGCACGTCACCGAAGGCGGTTACGACCTCGTCCCCGCCGGCGAGGGAACCGAGGTCTCCTTCTTCAACCGTCTCGAGGGGCGCGGCTTCGGCAAGCTCCTGGTCGGCATGGCCCTGCGCTCGGCGCGCAAAGGAGCGGACGAATTCGCCGCCTCGATCAAGTCCGCGATCGAGGCCGAGGCCTCCTAGCCCGCCAGGAACGCCTCGACCGCGGCCGCGTCCGCGTCGAGAGCGGACCGCGCAGTCTTTGAGATCCGCCCCAACGGCTCGATCTCGACCTTCCCCCCGGTGTGGCGCCAGGTGGCGACCGCGCGCCCGTCGACCATCGCGAAGGGCCGGAAGATCCCATTGGTCGTGACGAGCTGGGTGTGCGGCCCGGTGATCTCCTCACGCGAGGTCCAGCCGAGCAAGACCGGGTCGAAGGGACCGAGCAGCCGAGGCGGCGGCAGCTCCTCGGCGGGCGGGCTTCCCTTCAGCTCGACCAGCCCGTCGTCGCGCTGCTCGAGCTCGTCGGCAATAGCGGCGAGGCCGGCGCGCACGTCGCGCAGCGGCAGGCCCGCCCAGCGCGCCAGGTCGCGGTCACCGGCCGGAGCGTGTCCGACCAGGTAGCGGCGGGCGAGCTCCGCGAGCGCGGTATCGCGATCCACTGACGGCGGCTCCCCGAGCCAGTCCCGGGTGAGGACGTAGCAATGCTGTTTGCCGGCCATCGGGCCGCGCACGGCGATCCCACGCAGGCAGGTCAGCATCAGCAGGTGGACGAGAGCCTGGCCCTCGGTCCTGACGCCGGCCGAGTCGAGGCGCTCACGTAGCTCGACTCGGGAGAGCGGCCCGTCGTCGGCAAGGGCACGCTCGATCGTGCGCACGCCCTTCTCGGCGCTCTTCGGATCGACGCCCTCCTGGGCGAGGCGACGGGCATTGCCGGTCACCAGAGGCGGCGTCGTCAGCGCCTGCAGCAGTGGGTAATCCTCACTGCGAACCAGGTGCAGGGTGCCTCGGTTGAGCCAGGTGATCAGCAGCGAGCGGTCCTCGGTCAGCGCCCGATCGACGTCGGCCGCGGTGAACCCCTCGGTGCGGGCGCGGATCGCCAGCCGCGCACCCCTGGGGTCCTGTCCCTGCACCGCCAGCAGCCGCTCGGCAACCGCCACCGGATCGGCGAGGGGCTGCCCCGCGAGGCCCTGCGCCGTGAGGCGCTGGGCGAGGATCAGCCGACTTCGAGGAGGTCGATGACGAAAACGAGCGTTTCGTTGCCCGGGATCGCCGGCGGCGCACCCTGCGGGCCGTAGCCCAATTCCGGCGGGATGACCAGCTCGCGGCGCCCGCCGACCTTCATCCCTTCGACTCCCTGGTCCCAGCCCGGAATCACTTCGCCTTCCCCGAGGGTGAAGGTGAACGGTTCGCCGCGGTCCCAGGAGGCGTCGAATTCTTTGCCCGTCTTGTAGTTGACGCCGACGTACTGGACGGTCACTTCGTCGCCCGACTTCGCTTCGGCGCCGGTCCCTTCTTCAAGTTCCTTGGTTTCGAGCTCCTTCGGCGGCGCGCCCTCGGGCACCGTCACCTTCGGCTTCGTCTTCGCCTTTTCGGGCGAGGCGCTCGTTTCGGCCGTCGTTTCCGCGGCCGCTTCGGTCGAGGACGTGTCATCGCTGCTGCCGCAACCGGCGACGGCGAGTGCGAAAACTGCGCAGATCATCAGGGCGAGGAGCTTCACGGCCGGGCATCGTATGCGATTGCCTTCAAATTCCCTAAAGAAGTAGGGTCGCGCCGGTGGCGACCGAGGTCCAGATCGAGCCGGGGTCGCTCGAGAAGACGGCGAAAATCCGCCATCCGGTCGCCGTCGTGGCGTGGACGTTCGTGAGCTTTGGGGTCTACTTCGTCTACTGGTGGTACCAGGTCAATCGCGAGTTGCGCGATCTCGGACAGGTTCGCGGCATCGAGGGGCTGGGCGAGAGGCCGGTCCGCTCGCTGCTCGCCGTCTTCCCCGGAAGTCTCATAGTCGTCCCGGCGCTGGTCTCCTATTACAAAGGGATCCAGCGAATCCAGCGCGCCCAGGAGGCGGTGGTCGGAAAAGCGACCATGAACGGCTGGATCGTCCTGATCCTGGTCGTAGTCTCGTTCCTGCCGTTCATAGGGGTGTTCGCGATCATCCTGCCGGGCTACCTGCAGAACGAAATGAACAAGCTGTGGGAAGAGCCCGTGATCGCTGAGGCGACGACCGCCTGAGCGCTCAGCCCTTGCCGGAGATCAGGTCCCAGGCACGCCGCAGTTTCGCGTGCTTCTCGGGAACCATGTCGTCGGCGCCGACCTCGAGCGAGGCCGGGTTGGCGCTCGGCTCGGGCAGGGACTCCGCGGCGGCAGCGTCCACCTTGAGGACGATGCCGCGGTCATAGACACGGTCGACTTCGGGCGCGTCGACGAAACGGTGTCCGCCGGGCAGGGCACTCGTGTCGAGCACGACGCCGTCGAAGATGTCGTCCTCGATGTCGGCGAGGAGATGCTCGACCTTCCCGATCTCGGTGCCGTCGCTGGAGAAGACGGACATCCCGGGAGTGATCGCCAGGTAGGAGCTCATCTCGCCGAGGTCGTCCATCCCGCGCAGCATAACCCCTGGTTTATGCTCGGCCGGCAGGGGACGGACGACGAGGAGAGGGCTGAAATGGGACTGAATCTGGCATCGACGCTCACTGACAGCGCTGCGCGTGACCCGGAGCGGCCGGCGATCAGGCTCGGCGAGTCCGAGCTGACCTACGGCGAGCTCGATGAGCTCTCGGCGCGCCTGGCGTCGATGCTGCGTGAGAACGGGGTCCAGCCCGGCGACCGGGTCGGGGTGATGCTGCCGAACGTCCCTGAGTTCCCGATCGTCTACTACGGCATCCTGCGCGCCGGCGCCGTGGTGGTGCCGATGAACGTCCTCCTCAAGCGACGCGAGATCGCCTTCTACCTGGAGGACTCGGGCGCCAAGCTGCTGCTCGCCTGGCACGGCTTCTGTGCCGCGGGGACCAATGAGGGGGCCGAGGATGCCGGTGCCGAGCTGGTCGAAATCGAGCCCTTTTCCTTTGCCGAGACGCTCGCCGGCTTCGAGCCGAACGCGGGAGTCGCGGACACCGCCGGCGATGACACCGCCGTGATCCTCTACACCTCGGGCACGACCGGCAAGCCGAAGGGGGCCGAGCTCACCCACGAGAACCTCTCCCGCAACGCCGATGTCTCGGCGCGGACGACCAGCGAGATCGGTCCCGGTGACATCGTCCTCGGAGCCCTCCCCCTCTTTCACTCATTCGGCCAGACCGTGGCGATGAACGCCTCCCTCCGATACGGCGCCTGCCTCACGCTGGTGCCGAAATTCGACCCCGGCGAGGCGCTGGAGACGATGCAGCGCGACGGCGTCACCCACTTCTACGGCGTCCCGACGATGTACGGGGCGCTGCTCAACCACCCCGACCGCGAGGACTACGACACCTCGACGCTTCGGATCTGCATCACCGGCGGTGCCTCGATGCCGGTCGAGGTCCTTCGCGGCTTCGAAGAGGCCTTCGGGGCGAAGGTGATGGAGGGCTACGGGCTCTCCGAGACCTCCCCGGTCGCCTGCTCCAACCATCCCGACAGGGAACGCAAGGCGGGCTCGATCGGCACCCCGATCGAGGGTGTCGAGATGCGGGTCGTCGACGAGGACGACAAAGAGGTCGAGCAGGGCGAGGTCGGCGAGATCGTGATTCGCGGGCACAACATCATGAAGGGCTATTGGGAACGGCCCGAGGCGACCGAGGAGGCGATGCGCGGCGGCTGGTTCCACAGCGGCGACATGGCCCGCGTCGACGAGGACGGCTACTTCTTCATCGTCGATCGCAAGAAGGACCTGATCATCCGCGGCGGCTACAACGTCTACCCGCGCGAGGTCGAGGAGGTCCTCTACGAGCACCCCAAGATCCGCGAAGCCGCGGTCGTCGGCGTGCCCCACGACGAATGGGGCGAGGAGATCGGCGCCGCGGTCGTCCTCCACGACGGCGAGGAGCTCGAGGCCGAGGAGGTCAGCGCCTACGTCAAGGAGCGGATCGCCGCCTACAAGTACCCGCGGACCGTCTGGTTCATCGACGACCTGCCCAAGGGCCCGACCGGCAAGATCCTCAAGCGCGAGATCGAGCCGCCGGAGTAACCGCGGCGACATCGCCCGTGTAGACAGGGCGATGAGGGTGAGAATCGCGGTGACCACGGCCTACGGCCTCCTGCTCGGACTCTGGGCCTACGCCGAGCAGAAACAGATCGACGCCTACTCGCAGGGGACCTACGAATTTCTCCACTCGACCGGCTTCCGCGTCGTCTTCGCGCTGGCCCTGCCGCTGGTCGTCGGCGTCGTCGTCGGCCGCTGGTGGGTGCTCGCCTCCCTGCTCGGGCCGCTGGCCGTGCTCACCTACCTGCAGATAAGCGGCTACGTCAGCCCCTGGCACGATGGCGTCCCGCCGCTCGGGTTGATCAGCCTCATCAGCCTGTTCGTCTCCGCGGTGCCGCTCGCGATCGGCGCCAGCCTCGGCGCCGGGCTCAGCCACCTCCAGGCAACTCGATCTCCTCGAGCTTGAGCCCACACCAGGGGCATTCGCCGGAGACCGGGACCAGGAGGCCCTTCTCAGGCCGCGCCGCACCCTCGTCGACCTCGACGTAGGCCTTGAACTCCTCTCCGCATTCGCACTCCACATAGAAGAGGCGAACGCCCTCGGGAAGCTTCTTGCGCAGGATCGGCATCGGGGCAGCCTAGATGCCGTTGCGCGGGTCTTTCTTCGGCGGGTCCCATCCCTCCGGTTTGTCGATCACCCAGAGCGTTTCCAGGCGCTCTCGGGCCGATTCGAAAACAGATACCGCCAAGGAGCCGATCCTTCGAAGCACGCCCTCGATTCTGTCACCTCTACCGAGCAGTTCAGTCGGGTGTGCAAGCAGAACCCTTCTCGCTTCCAGGCCGCTTCAAATCACCACCACCACCGTCGCACGCGCTTGGATCTGATGGGTACATAGACGCCCAAGCAGCAGATCAGCGTGATCGCCGCAAATGCGAGAGCCGCTAGGTACTCGCCCTTTTCGACGGCTCCGACGAATGCGAGAGCGCCCGCTACGACGCCGAAGATAAAGAGCAATGAGGCCATCCACAGGGCGGCCAAGACTCAGTGCTCCTGTGGCTTCGCGGCACGCTTCAGCATCCAGTCAATCTCGCCCCGCCTGCGCACCGGAATCTCGAGAGGTTCGGCCGGCATGGGCTCAGAAAGAAGGCGTTACTCGGATCGCTTCGGAGGCTGGTCTTTCCCGGCAGTCCCTTTACGACCTACCGGCGGAGCCAGCTTCCCCAGCACAAAGTCAAACTCCGACCTAGACGGGACTGGAATCTCTAGTCCCTTCTCGGTTTTCTGCTTAGCCTTGCGCTCGTCAGGCATCTAAGGCGAGGGTAGCGAGTGACTCATCCACTAGAAGGGGCGCGGCACAAGTTGGAGTGGGCGCACCTGCATTTCGAGGTGCTCGAAGCCGAGATCGCCGCCTCCGACCGTGCGGAGAGCATTTGGCCCTCATACAAAGAAGGGATAAGCGTGACCGACGTCACACTGGACGCCTGGCTGCCCAGCCAGGTTTCGCGCTAGATTTGCCGCACGGGGATGAGACACCAAAAGGAGAAGAGATGAGCGTCGCGGCGCAGAGCTTGATGGAGAACGTCACCTATGAGGACCTCTACAAGCGCTGGGAGGGTGGCAACTGGAGCGCCTACGACATCGACTTCTCGGCCGACCTCGCCGGCTGGAATGGGCTCGACGACATCCAGCGGCGCTCGGCGATGTGGATCTACTCGATGTTCTTCTACGGCGAGGACCGGGTCGCCGACACCCTGGCTCCGTACATCACCGCCGCGCCGACCGAGGAGCAGTCCTACTTCCTCGCCACCCAGCAGGTCGACGAGGTCCGCCACTCGGTCTTTTTCCACCGCTTCTTCAAAGAGGTGATCGGGGTCGACGGGACATCGTTGAAGCAGACCCTCGCCGCCACCCTCCCCCAGCTCAACTGGGGCTACCACGGGATCTTCGACCGCCTCGACGTTATGGCCGAGGAACTGCGCAAGGACCGCTCGCTGCCGAAGTACGCGCAGGCGATCACGCTCTACCACTTGATCGTCGAGGGCAGCCTCGCCCAGCCGGGGCAGCACTTCATCGAGGACTTCTTCGCCTCCGAGGACACGATGCCCGGATTCAGCTCCGGCATGGCCAACGTCTCCAAGGACGAGCAGCGCCACATCGGCTTCGGTGTCAAAGTCCTCTCCGAATTGCTCGGCGAGGGGAACCCGGGTTGGGAGGAGAACCGCGCGGCGGTGATCGAGCTGCTGCGGGAGACGCTCCCCTACGGCGTCGCCGTCTTCACCCCGCCCAACTGGGACCGCTCCTACACCGAGTGCTACGGCTTCTCGCTCGAGGACATCTACGCCTTCGGCCTGAAACTGATCCGCCAGCGCTGGCGGACGATCGGCTTCCCGACCGAGGAGATGCCGCCCGGCGTCTTCCCCTTCGACCACGACATGTCGGAGGCGGAAATCGCCAGCAATCAGGTGAAGATGCTGGAAGCGGGGGTCGTCGGCCAGCCCGGCCTGGTCGAGCCCAAGTCCTCGCCGGAGTTGCAGCGGATGTTCTTCGACATCGTCGCCCGCTCGACCAACCCGAAAGCCGCCAACGGCTCCTCCCCCCTCGTCTACCAGTGGCGCTTCAGCGACGCCGACCCCTGGCACGTGATCGTCGACAACGGCTCGACCCGGGCCGAGCCCGGCGAGGCACCGAGCGCCAACGTCACCTTCGAGACCAGCTGGGCCGACTGGCTGAACGCGACCAAACCGGGCAGCAGCCCGATCAAAGCGATGCTGCGGGGCAAGATCCGTCCGCGGGGCAAGGTCCGCGAGCTGGCACGCATGCGCAACGTCTTCCCTGGCTAGCGCCCTGCGAAAGCGGGTCTAGGAAATGGGTGGGCGACTGTCCGCCCAGGGCCGCTCGGCCTCGATCTGGCCCGCGAGCGAGAGCAATGTCGCCTCGTCGCCGCGCCGGCCGATCACCTGGATCGAGAGCGGCATCCCGTCGGCGGCAAACCCCGCCGGAACCGCCATCGCCGGGTTGCCGACGTGGTTCCAGGGGATGCAGTACGGATAGAAGCGGCTCATCCCGAGCACGGTGCGGATCGCGCCCTTGCCCTCCCAGCGGCGCACCGGCAGCGCGGTGCCGCCCATCACCGGGGTGATCAGTACGTCGCAGGAGTCGAAGATCGCGTTGAGGCGGGCGACATCGGCGGCGCGTCCCGCCATCGCCTTCTCATACAGGGAGTCCGGCAGCAGCTTCCCCACCCGCCCGAAGCCCCGCGTCCGCCGTTCCAGCCGCTCCGGGTGGGGAACGTCCGCGACCGAGTCCGCCACGCCGCGCAGGAAGCGCGCCGCGCTGTTGTCGCCGATCCTGCCCCAGTCCGGATCCCTCTGGCTGACGTCATGGCCGAGCGAGGTCATCAGGTCGGCCGCGTCGGATACCGCCCGCTTCGCCTCGTCCGAGACCGTCGCCGGGGCCGCGGCTCCCGGAGGCACGGTCGAGTAGGCGACCCGCAGCGGGCCCGGCGGGGTCTGCGCCGACTCGACGAAGGGACGCTCCGGGGGCGGCGGCGCCTCGTCCTCCTGGGAGCCGCCGGAGACGACGTCGAGCCAGAGCGCGGTGTCCAGCACGCTGCGACTGACGCAGCCGTAGGCGGTCAGCCCGTGCCAGCCTTCGAGCTCCGGTGCCAATGAGACCCTCCCGCGCGAGGGTTTGAGCCCGAACAGGCCGCATGAGGCGGCCGGGATGCGGATCGAGCCGGCGCCGTCGCCCGCGGAGGCGATCGGGACCAGGCCGGCGGCGACCGCGGCGGCGGAACCCCCGCTCGAACCGCCCGGCGTGCGCTGCGGATTCCAGGGATTACGGGTGACGCCGAAGGTCGCCGACTCGGTGAAGCCGCAGATCGCCATCTCCGGCAGCAGGGTCAGGCCGACGATGATCGCCCCGGCCTCGCGCAACCGCTTGACCATGTCGCAGTCGTCCGGAGCCGGCTCGCTGAACCCGTCCGTGCCCCAGGTGGTCACCTCTCCGTGCACGTCCATCTCGTTCTTGATCGCGATCGGCACGCCGAGCAGGGGGCGGTCCTCGCCTGCCTTCAGGCGCGCCTCGGCCTGCTCGGCTTCGAGCAGCGCCTTCTCCGGGAAGACCTTGAGGAAGGAGTTCAGCTCAGGGTCGAGGCTGGCGATCCGGTCGAGGCTGAGCTGGACCAACTCGGTCGGCGAGACCTCTCCCGCTCGGACCATCTCGGCCTGGCGGGCGGCGCCGGCGAAGGCGACATCGGTATCGATTGCGCGCGTTGCGATCTGGCGACCCTACCCGCTTCGGCGCGAACGGCCTAGGCCTCGGCGGGCTCCGGCTCGGGTGCGCCGTCCTCGAAGTTGAGACGAGGCAGCACCCGATCCAGCCAAGAGGGCATCCACCAGTTCCAATCGCCGAACAGCTTCATCGCCGCCGGCACCAGGATCAACCTGACGAGGGTCGCGTCGAGGGCGATCGCGACCGCGCAGCCGAGGCCGAGCTCCTTGATCGAGGGGACCCCGGTGAGCACGAAGACCGAGAAGACGCAGACCATGATCAGCGCCGCAGAGGAGATCGTCCGGGCGCTTCCGGAGAGGCCTTCGGCGACGGCCCGCTCGTTGTCGCCGTGGGCCATATAGCGCTCGCGGATTCTCGACATCAGGAAGACCTCGTAGTCCATCGAGAGCCCGAAGACGATCGCGAAGATCAACGGCACGTTGATCGTGTCGATCGCACCCTGGCTTTCGAAGCCGAGCAGGTTCGAGAACCAGCCCCACTGGAAGATCGCGACGAGGACGCCGAAGGCGGCGCCGATCGAGAGCAGGTTCATGAGCACCGCCTTGAGCGGCAGCAGCAGCGAGCGCAGCATCACCATCAGCACCAGGAAGCTGAGAGCGAGGACGAAGAGGACGATCTTCCACATCGATCCGCCGATCTGCACGCGGCTGTCGTGGCTGCGCGCGGTCTCACCGCCGACGTCGACCGAGGCCGTCTTCGCCAGAGCGCTGGCGGGGACGACGGAGTCGCGCAAGCGCTCGACCAGGGCGGTCGCCGCGTCGGACTCGCTCGGCACGGCCGGCGTCGCCTGAATCAACGCCGCGTCGGCGGAGTAGGCCGGCGGGGCGACCGAGGAAACGCCGGGAATCGCGGCGACGGTGCGTGAGAGGGAGACGACCGCGGCCCGATCGGGAGCGCCGTCGAAGCTCGCCGTGATCTGAATCGGGTCGGTGCCCCCTCCCAGCTTCGCCGAAGCCAGCTCGTTGCCGACCCGGACGTCGCTGCCCTTGGGGAACTGGCTGAGCGCCTGGGTCCCGGTCTGGATCGAGAGCAGCGGCACCGCGAGGAAGAGGAGGATGCCGCCCGCGAAGGCGATCGAGCGCCAGGGGTGGGACATGATCATCGTCGTCCAACGGCTCCAGAAAGCAGGGGCGTCGCTGGCCGGCCGCTCGGGCCGCCTGAAGACCCGGCGCTTGAAGAAGGTCAGGACCTTGGCGACGATGCCGCCGGGCATCACCCGGTCGCCCAGCATCGCGATCAGCGCCGGCAGCAGGGTGGTCGCGGTCAGGATCGAGACTCCGACGACGATCATCGCCCCCAGTGCCATCGAGCGCAGCGCCTGGTTGTCGACCATCCAGAGCCCGGCCAGAGAGACGATCACCGCGATGCCGGAGAAGGTGACCGCAAGGCCCGAGGTGGCGAGCGCCTGCGAGCGCGCCTCATCGGCGCCCAGGCCCTTGGCCCGCTCCTCGCGGTAGCGGGCGAGGATGAAGAGCGAGTAGTCGATCGCGACCCCGATCCCGATCATCGAGGCCATGTTGGTGACGAAGACCGAGGTCTCCATCTGCAGCGAGATGAAGTAGATCAGCGCCCCGGTCACCATCACGCTGAAGAAGCCGAGGGCCAGCGGCAGGGCCGCCGCCGCGAGTGAGCCGAAGACGATGAGCAGGATCAGGGCGACGATCGGGAAGCCACCGGACTCCGCCTTGGCCAGGTCTTCCTTGGAGAGCTCCTGCATCCCGGCCCAGATCGTCGGCTGGCCGGCGAGGTAGGTGGTGACGCCGCCCTGGCTGGTACCTGGGTCGAGATCACCGCGCAGGTCCGTGGCCGAGTCGATCAACTGATCGGGCGTGCGGGCGCTGCGCAGGGGGATCAAAGCGGTTCCGGTGCGCCGCAGCTGCGCGGCGGCAGCGCCGAGCGCGGCCGGCGGCAGCCGCACTCCTTCGACCCCATCGACGGCGCCGCGCACGCGCTTCAGAGCGGCGGCGCCGGCAGCCGGTGTCGCCTCCGCGCCGGAATGGAGGACGACCGCTATCCCGTTCGAGCGGGATCCGAAGTCTTCTTCGACCACGTCGGTGACTGCTTTCGACTGGCTGCCCGGAACATCGAAGCCGCCACCGGTGAGGTGTTCGGTCTGTTTCGAGGCGAAGGGAAGCGCCAGCAACAGAATCAAGACCCAAGCCCCCACCACCCAGCGTCGATGGCGGCCGAGAAACCCTGAGAGATTGATCATGGACTCGCGCATTGGCTGGTTAGCCAGTCTCTTCGACCGACCATGCGCGCGTCTGTGAGGAGTGTCACTCCCCGGCGGTTACTCCTTGACGATCAGGTGCCGGGCGGCCGTCGTGCCGGCGGCGAGGGCGCCGGAGATGTCGCGCTCGGGGTCCGACAGCGCCTGCAGGGCGAAACCGTCGCCGAGCGCGAAGAGGAAGGAGACGATCGACTCGGCCTCGTGGCGGAGGTCGAGGACCCCCTCCCCCTCCTTGGTCTCGAGGACCTCGGCGACGTGGGAGCGGGTGCGGTCGAAGAGCTGGCCCAGCTCACGCTGGATCTCCGGGTTGCGGCGCCCGGCGCTGAACAGCTCGTAGAGGATCAGGAAGAAGCCCGGGTCGTTGTCGATCATGTCGGTGAGGCTGGAGACGAGGACGTCGAGGACGTCATCGACGCTCTTCGCCTGCGACAGCGCCTGGTCGAGGCGGGTGATGCGGATTTCGGAGTCGCGCCGGACGACCTCGATCAGCAGCCGCTCCTTGGTGCCGAAGTAGTAGTGGAGCAGCCCACGGCTGACGCCCGCCTCGCCGGCGACCTGCTCGAAAGTCGAGCCGGCCGCGCCGCGCGCGGCGACGCTCTGGCGCATCGCGTCGACGATGCGCTGAGCCTTCTCGCCGCTGAGCTCGCGCTCTTTTGTGGCTGTCTCCACCCGGCTAGGCGCCGTTGATGCTGTTGCTCGTGTACTCGAACTCCTCTTCGGCGCCGAACAGGGCGTCGAGGACGGTCTTGCGGGCATCCTCGCTGACGACCAGGGCGACGATCGCCCCGACGATGCCGAGCAGGATCAGGCGGCCGAGCTTGCTGCGCTTGCGCTTCTTCGGCGACCGCAGCTGTTCGGTGGCGTCACGGAGGTTCTCAGCGGCGTCGCGGAGGTCGCGCTGCACCTTGCGATCGCTGGTCACGGCCTTGACCGGGCCCTTGCCGTTGCCCGTCGCGCGACCGTAGGCGCCCTTCGCCGCTTCGAACGCGTTGCGAAGGCTGTCGCGGAGCTCGTCGTCCTCGATCAGCCGCTGCACATAGGGGTTCTCGCGTGCCGTCGCGTATAGGTCGGCGGCGCGGTCGGCGGTTTGTGTCGCCTTTGTCGTCTTTGCCATGCCCTCTCCTCACTGGTTAAGCAGATGTCCGCTGAGGATAGCCGTCGCCGGGCCGAGGTGGACGTTCTAGCCGGGGGAAGCGCCGTCGATCAGCACGGTGTTGCTGCCGAATCCGAGGTCCGCCCCCCGGACCCTGCGCAGCCGCAGCCTCGCCAGGTCCGGCCCCGGCAGCGCGTAACGGCGGACGTGTAGGCGGCCACCCACCTCTTCGTGGCCGACCTGGCGGAAGTCGGGCCCGAGCATGTGGGCGGGCATCGGCGGCACCGTGCCGGTCGAGACGAAATCGACCTCGTGCACGTCCCATGGCAGCTCTTCGTCGGGGAAGACCTGGAAAGAGCCGTCGGAGAGGTAGTGGCGCAGCGAGGCCTGCCCGAGGGTCCAGGTGACGATCGCCCGCGGCGCGGTCGGCTCCCCGAGGCGGGCGGCGAGGGCGTCCCAATTGGGCCGCTGCCAGGCGGGTGAGACGCTGACCCAGACGCTGAAGCCGAGGCAGTAGACGGCGAGCGCCGCGCCGATCGCGACGCCCGTTCGGCGGGCGCCGCGCAGGGTGACACCGATTGCGACCGCGATCAGCAGAGGAACCAGCGCCGCGATCAGGTTTCGGCCGATCACGTAGTCCTTGCTCGGCGAGGCGAGCGCCAGCAGCACCGGCAGCCCGACGGTGGCGGCGGCCAAGGCGAGCGGGATCGACGCCGCCCGGCGCTCCTCCCGGGAGCCGCGAATTGCCAGCAGCAGCAGCGCCGCAACGGCGAGCAGGAAAGGCACGGCGGCTGGGATCGGGCTGTCGCCGCGGGCGATGAGTTCGCCGGTCTCGCCGGCGAAGAATGTCGCCGGAGCCTCCCAGAGCCGATTCAGGAAGGGTTGGTCGGCAATCCATTCGGCGTGGCCGATCGAGGCCTGATGCAGGGCCAGCGGGGCCAGGGCCAGGCAGGCGAGGAACACGATCGCGACGCCGACGGCCGCCGGGCGGCCGCGCCGGCGCAGCAGCCAGAGCACCTCGACCGCCACCGGGAAGATCGCGAAGTAGTGGGTGGCGAGGGCGAGCGCCGAGAAGACCCCCCAGCCGACGAGGTCTCTTCGGCGCCCGTTCTCGAGGGCTCGGACGAAGTAGAGGAGCGATACCGCGCAGAGGAGCGCGAAAAGCGCGTAGGCCCGCGCCTCCTGCGAGTACCAGAGCAGCATCGGGTTGACGGCGACGAGGACGGCCGCGGCGATGCCGGCGCGGCGGTCGCGAAGCTCGAGTCCGATCAGGTAGGCGACCGGGACCGTCGCCACCCCGGCGACGGCCGAGAGCGAGCGCAGGCCGAACTCGCCGGTGCCGGTCAGCTGCGTCCAGGCCCAGGCAAGTGCGTAATAGAGGGGCGGTGCGGACTCGCTGGCGTTGACGCCGTCCATCGCCCGGCCGAAGCCGCCGCCGAGGATGCGGGCGGCGGTGACGATCTCGTCGTGGTGGTAGGACTGGACGCCGAGGGTCGCGAAACGCAGGGCGGCGCCGAGCAGGGAGACGCCGGCGACGATCCAGAAGGTGGTCGAGCGGGCGGCGACCCACTCCCTCGCCCCGGCGGCACGGCGATGTCTTGGAGCGCTCGGGGCGAGCGCCTCGGCAGCCTCCATCCGCCTAGGACAGGGCCGCGTCGATCGCCTTGGAGACCTCGTCGACGTAGACGAACTCGAGCGCCGAGCGCTCGCGCTTGGGAATCTCCTCGACGTCGCCGCGGTTGCGCTCCGGGACGATGACCCGTTTGATGCCGGCCCGCTGGGCGGCGAGTGACTTCTCCTTCAGCCCGCCGATCGGCAGCACCTGGCCCGTGAGCGTCAGCTCGCCGGTCATCGCCACTTCGTTGCTGACCGGGCGATCGCGAACCAGCGAGCTGAGCGCGACCGTCATCGCCACCCCGGCAGAAGGGCCGTCCTTGGGGACCGCGCCCGCGGGAACGTGGATGTGGATGTCGTGCTTGGCGAACCAGTCCTCCTCGAGCTTGGGCGCGACCTCCTGCCAATGGCCACGGACCCAGGAGAGCGCCGCCTGCGCGGACTCCTTCATCACGTCGCCGAGCTGCCCGGTGATCGTCAGCGATCCCGAGCCCGGCATCGCCGTGGCCTCGATGAAGAGGACATCGCCGCCGGTCGGCGTCCAGGCGAGCCCGGTGGCGACGCCCGGGACTTTGGTGCGGCGCCGGGTCTCGGAGAAGACGCGGCGGCGGCCGAGCAGCTCGCGTGCCCGTTTGCCGGAGATCTTCGCCTTGCCCTTCGCCTTGCCCTCGGCGACGTCGCGGGCGACTTTGCGGCAGATCGTGCCGATCTCCCGCTCGAGGTTGCGGACGCCGGCCTCGCGGGTGTACTCCTCGATCACCGCGACCAGAGCCGGGTCGGCGAACTCGATCTGCGAGGCCTTCAGGCCGTTCGCCGAGATCTGGCGCGGAACCAGGTAGCGACGGGCGATGTGCTTCTTCTCGTCGACCGTGTAGCCGGCCAGTTCGATCGTCTCCATGCGGTCCTGGAGCGGGCCCGGGATCGTGTCGAGCACGTTGGCGGTGGCGATGAAGAGGACCTCGGAGAGGTCGAACTCGAGGTCGAGGTAGTGGTCGCGGAAGGAGTCGTTCTGCGCCGGGTCGAGCACCTCGAGCATCGCCGAGGCGGGGTCGCCGCGGAAGTCGGCGCCCATCTTGTCGATCTCGTCGATCATGAAGACGGGGTTGCGGGTGCCGGCATCGCGCAGGGCGCGGATGATCGTCCCCGGCAGGGCCCCGATGTAGGTGCGGCGATGGCCGCGGATCTCCGCCTCGTCGCGGACGCCGCCGACCGAAATCCGCTCGAACTCACGGCCCAGGGCCTTGGCGACCGAGCGGCCGAGGCTGGTCTTTCCCACACCGGGCGGGCCGACGAAGCAGAGGATCGGGCCGGGAGAGTCCGGGTTCAGTTTCCGCACCGCCAGGTACTCGAGAATCCGGTCCTTGATCTTCTCGAGGTCGTAGTGGTCGGCATCGAGGACCTTGCGGGCGTGGCGGATGTCGAGGTTGTCATGGGTCTCCTTGGACCAGGGCAGCTCGACCAGCCACTCGAGATAGGTGCGGATGACCCCGTGCTCGGCCGCCGCCGGCGGGAGTTTCTCCAACCGGGAGAGCTCGCGCTCGGCCGCCTTGAGGGCCTGCTCGGGGAGCTCCGCGGCGTCGATCTGCTCGCGCAGCTCGTTGATTTCGGCCTGCTCCTCGTCGCCCTCGCCGAGCTCGTCCTGGATCGCTTTCATCTGCTGGCGGAGGAAGAACTCACGCTGGCCCTTGTCAACTTCGGACTGGACCTGCGACTGGATTTGGGTGCCGAGCTGAACCACCTCGAGCTCGCGGGCGAGGATCTGCGCGAGGTGGCGCAGGCGAGCGGAGATGTCGTCCTCCTCGAGCAGCTTCTGCTTCTCCTCGGTGGAGATCCGCAGGGCCCCGGCGATCAGGTAACAGAGCGCCGAGGGGTCATCGATGTTCGCGACCGCCAGTTGCAGCTCTTCGGGCAGGTACGGAATCTGCTCGATGATCTCGGAGAAGGTGCGCTGCACGTTGCGGGTCAGCGCCTCGAGCTCGGGGCTGGTGTCAACCTCGTTGTCGGGCAGCTCGGAGATCCGCGCGACGAGGTAGGGCTGCTCGGAGACGTAGGGGCCGAGGCGCACCCGCTGGGTCCCCTGGACCAGGATGCGGAGGGTTTCGTCGGGCACCTTCATCATCCGCGCGACGACGCCGACGACACCGACCTCGTAAAGCTCTTTCGGGCCCGGCTCTTCGTTCTCAGGATCTCGCGAGGCGACCATGACCAGCAGCCGGTTGGCGCCGAGCACGTCGTTGACGAGCTTGATCGAGCGCGGCTGGCCGACGGCAAGGGGGGTGACCGTGTCGGGGAAGGTGACCGTCTCGCGCAGTGGCAGGACGGGGAGCGCGTCGGGGAGAGGCGCATTGGCGAGGATCGCGTCGTCGACGTCGAGCGGCGACTCGACCACTTCAAGGACGGGACCGCCCTCCATCAAAGCCGCCTCTCGCGGGTCCGTCCGGGCACTAATCGCGCCCTATCGGCACCCGCCGGGTGGACTCCGAGGGGTCGCGCAGGGGAAGCTCGATCCTCAGCACCCCGTCCTCGTAGGAGGCCTTGGCCTGGTCGGGGTCGACGTCGACCTGGAGCTCGACGATGCGGCGGAAGGGCCCCGACGGGATCTCGACCTGCTGGTAGACGCGGCCTTCGGTCTCCTGGACCTGGCGTTCGCCGACGATCGCCACGTGCCGGCCACTGACCTCGATCCCGACCTCGTCGAGGCGCACCCCGGCGAGGTCGACCTTGACGATCGCCCGCTGCGGCTCACCGCAGTAGTAGACGTCGACGTTGGGCGAGAAGCCGGAGCTGCGGCTGCTGACGTAGGTGGTGCGGCTCCACTGGTCGCCGAGCGTGAGGGCAAATAGATCGCGGCGGGGCATGCGCAAAACATAGCCACCTGCGGGGTGGTCGGCGCGCGGGTCCTGTCGTGGGGTGGGGGGTGTCCTCCTGGTGCTGCGCTCTGCTCCGGGCGCCGGGACGAAAGCGCCCGCCGGGATGTGGCCCTGCCCTCCGCAGACTTCGCACAGGCGGAGGACACCCCCCACCCCACGCCACCCGCGCGTCAACCCCCCGTCGGGACAGCAGCGGCGGACCTGAACGCAGTCAAGCCCGCATAGCGGGAAAAGTGCGTTCAGGTTCCGATCCGGCAGGTGGCGGACACCCCCGTTGAGGTCGCAGTTATTCCGGCATAGCGGGAGGAAGTGCGACCTGAACCTCGAGCCGCCAAAATGCTCCTCTAGGAGAACCGATTAGCGAGCATCACGATCTGATTCTCTGCGAGCGGCGCCCAGTCGCCGATAGCCACCGCCCCCGGACGCGAAGCGGAGGAGGCGGTGGTTTGTGGCGAAGCTGAGGAGGCGGTGGGTTATCGCGAAGCGGACCAGGCGTCGGCTTATGGAGCCGGCGGTTTGAGAACTTTGATTAAGCGGCTTGCGACTGGGTAGCCCATCGAGGTGGGCGCATGAGGAGTACCGGCTGGCGCGGGGGCACTAAGCCCTCGGGCCGGTCGGGTCTGAAGGTCGTGCAGGGCTCCTCGAGCTCCAGGGCGCAGAGCATGTTCCTGCGGAAATAGCAGTCATCGCAGGTCGGCGGCTTTGGCTTGCGCGGCATCGGGGCGCATCGTGCCACGGTTGTTGCGATTCCGTGACCGGCATTTCCGCAAAGCGCACTGTCTTCGTCACAGCCCGGTGACAACTTCCCCGCGTCTTGCGGGGGACCGGGGGCGGGGCCTCGTACGAGCGTCGAGTACGGCGCCGCTACCATTGGCCGCAATGGAGGCCCACGAGCGCACAGACAAGCTGTCGGCATCACCGCAGCTCTTCGAGAGCGAATTCCTCAACTTCTTCTCGCGGGTCCACCCGGCCGTCCCGGCGATCGTCTTCGTTCCGGTGATCGTCGCGGTCGAGTGGCTCGGCGCCTCGGGCGGCAAGGCGGCCTGGGAGCTGCTCCTGCTCAGCCTCGGCGGCGTCGGCATCTGGACGCTCACCGAGTACTGGCTGCACCGGCTCGTCTTCCACTGGGAGCCCGACAACGACTTCGGCCGGCGAATGCACTTCATCATCCACGGCATCCACCACGACCACCCCAATGACAAGCTCCGCCTCGTGATGCCCCCGGCGGTGTCGATCCCGCTCGCGGCCCTCTTCTTCGGCGCCTTCGTCCTGATCTTCGGCACACCGACGGCCTACCCCCTCTTCGGCGGCTTCATCCTCGGCTACCTCGGCTACGACTACACGCACTACTACGTCCACCACTTCGTGCCCAAGTCGAAATTCGGAAAGCAGCTCCGCGAGTCGCACATGCGCCACCACTTTCAGGACCACCGCTTCGGCTTCGGTGTCTCCTCGCCGCTCTGGGATGCGGTCTTCAGGACGATGCCGCGGCTGCGCCGTCGCTGAGCGCCCGCCGGTAGGCAGCTTTCTTTTCGTTCACCGTCTGATGCAGAGCGTCAGACGGTGAACGTGATACGAATTCCCGAGGAGCGCCAGGGTCAGAGAATCACCTGACCCACTCCATCCTCCCGGCTCGACCAAACGGCCAACATTCGGTAGTCACACCGGTCAAAGGGGCAGTGTGACTGTCACCGTTTCCCTATGACACACTAAAAGTAGGGAAGAGCAGGCTGAGCTTCGGGAGGCTCAACATCACGAAAGGAATACACAGAGATGCCCAGTAACGCACTCGACGAGGCACGCGACCTCGTCAAAACACGACTTGTCGAGCTGGAGGACGAGAAGAAACGCCTAGAGCGCGCCCTCGTCGAGCTCGGTGGCAAAGTCACCGCTCGTCGGCCAGGCCGGCCGAAAGGCTCGAAATCGGCCACCAAAAGTACCGGCAAACCCGCCGGCCGCCGGCGCCGTCGCCGTGGCGGAACGCGCGCCGATCAGGCCGTCGCGCTGATCGCCGAGAATCCCGACATCACCGCGTCGGAGATCGCCAAAACGATGAAAATCAAGCCCAACTATCTGTACCGGGTCCTCAGTGACCTGGAGTCACAGAAAAGGGTGAAAAAGAACGGACGCAAGTACCGCGCCGTCTGAGGATCAGCTGAGGAGGCCGAGCTCGGCGACCGAGTCGCGCTCGGCCTTCAGCTCCTCAGCGCTGGCATCGATCCTGCCCCGCGAGAAGTCCGGGATGTCGAGTCCCTCGACCACCGACCACTCTCCCCCTGCGCAGCTGCACGGCAGGCCGGCGACGATTCCCTCGTCGACTCCGTAGGACCCGTCGGTGGGGACACCCATGGAGACCCAGTCTCCGTCGGGCGTGCCCAGCACCCAGTCGTGAACGTGGTCGATCGCCGCGTTCGCGGCCGAGGCCGCGCTCGAGGCGCCGCGCGCCTCGATGATCGCCGCGCCCCGTTTCGCGACGCGGGGGATGAACTCGTCGCCGATCCAAGCTTCGTCGTCGACCTGATCCCAGGCGCTGGAGCCGCCGACCTTGGCGTTGACGAGGTCGGGGTACTGAGTGGTCGAGTGGTTGCCCCAGACGGTCATGTTGGTGACATCGGAGACCGTCTTACCGAGCTTGTTCGCGAGCTGCGCGATGGCACGGTTGTGATCGAGGCGCATCATCGCGGTGAACCGCTCGCGGGGGACGCCGTCGGCGTTCGACATCGCGATCAGGCAGTTGGTGTTGGCCGGGTTGCCGACCACCAGGACCCTGATGTCATCGGCGGCGCCGGCGGCGATCGCCTCGCCCTGGGGCTTGAAGATGCCGCCGTTCGCCTCGAGCAGGTCGGAGCGCTCCATTCCCGGACCGCGCGGCCGGGCCCCGACCAGGAGGCCGACGTTCGTGCCCTCGAAGGCAGCCTTCGGGTCGTCGAAGATGTCGATCCGCGAGAGCAGCGGAAACGCGCAATCGTCGAGCTCCATCGCGGTCCCCTCCGCGGCGGTGACCGCGTCCGGGATCTCCAGCAGGCTGAGCTCGACCGGGGTGTCCTCGCCCAACATCTGACCACTGGCGATCCGGAACAAAAGCGCGTAGCCGATCTGGCCGGCCGCGCCTGTGACTGTGACTTTCACGGGTGTGCTCACTGAGTCTTCTCCTGAAGTGGTGGGTTCGTCCTACGCCATCGCGCGGCGCAGGTTCTCGTCGATCGAGCCGAGGAACTCCTGGGTCGTCTGGTACTCCTGGCCGCCGCCAACGAGCAGGGCCAGGTCTTTGGTCATCTTGCCGCTCTCGACCGTCTCGATACACACCCGCTCGAGCTCCTCGGCGAAGCGCGAAACATCGGGGGTGTCGTCGAGTCGGCCGCGGGCAGACAGCCCGCGGGTCCAGGCAAAGATCGAGGCGATCGGGTTGGTCGAAGTCGGTTTGCCCTGCTGGTGCTGGCGGTAGTGCCTGGTGACGGTCCCGTGCGCAGCCTCGGCCTCGACCGTCTTGCCGTCGGGGCTCATCAACACGCTGGTCATCAGCCCCAGTGAGCCGAAGCCCTGGGCCACGGTGTCGGACTGCACGTCACCGTCGTAGTTTTTGCAGGCCCAGACATAGCCGCCCTCCCACTTCATCGCGGCGGCGACCATGTCGTCGATCAAGCGGTGTTCATAGGTAATGCCCTTGGCCTCGAAGTCGGTCCTGAACTCCGCCTCGTAGACCTCGGCGAAGAGGTCTTTGAAGCGCCCGTCGTAACGCTTCATGATCGTGTTCTTGGTCGAGAGGTAGACCGGGTAACCACGGTTCAGTCCGTACCGCATCGAGGCGCGGGCGAAGTCCCTGATCGAGTCGTCGTGGTTGTACATCGCCATCGCGATCCCACCCTCGGGGAAATCGTGGACCTCCAGCTCGACCGGCTCACTGCCGTCCTTGGGCGTGTAGGTGAGGGTCAGCGTCCCCTCGCCGGGGACCACCATGTCGGTGGCCCGGTACTGATCGCCGAAGGCATGGCGGCCGATCACGATCGGCTTGGTCCAGCCGGGCACCAGGCGCGGCACGTTCGAGATCACGATCGGCTCGCGGAAGATGACGCCGCCGAGGATGTTGCGAATCGTCCCGTTCGGCGAGCGGTACATCTCCTTCAGGCCGAACTCCTCGACCCGCGCCTCGTCCGGGGTGATCGTCGCGCACTTGACGCCGACGCCGTGCTCCTTGATCGCGTTGGCGGCGTCGACCGTGATCTGATCCTCGGTGGCGTCACGGCTCTCGATCCCGAGGTCGAAATAGATGAGGTCGACGTCGAGATACGGAAGGATCAGCTGCTCTTTGATGAAAGCCCAGATGATCCGGGTCATCTCGTCGCCGTCGAGCTCGACGATCGGGTTCTCGACTTTGATCTTGTCCGCCATTCGGCGGCGATGCTATCGACGCAGGCCCTCGAGCAGGTCGACGACGACCTCTTCGGATTTCTCGCGCGCCGCGGCTCGATCCTCGGCCACGAGGATCAACATTCCCGCCTCGATCATCGCCCCCAGCAGGACGATGGCCATCGCTTCGGGGTCGCGGGGTGGCAGTTCGCCGGCCTCGACCGCCGCCTTGACCCCGGCGAGCGCTGCACCGAGCCCGAGGTCGGCACACGCCTCCCGCCAGCCCTCCCAGCCGAGGACGGCCCGGGACTGACCCAGACCGATCCGGCGCAGTTCCTCGTCGGACTCCGCCGCTCGCAGATATCCCTTGGCAAGGAAGACCAAGGTCTCGAAGGGCGTCAAATCCGAGGGGGCCTGCGCCGCGATCCGATCGATCACCCGCCGCTCGCTCATTTCGAAGACGGCCCGAAAGAGGCGCAGCTTGTTCTCGAAGTGGTAGTACAGCGCTCCCCGGCTCACCCCGGAGCGGTCGAGGATCTCCTGGGTCGAGACCTGGTCGTAGTCGCGCTCCATGAACAGCTCGAGCGCAGCGGCGAGCAATGCGTCGCGCGCGCCTTCGCTCGGGCGCCCCGGCGCCCTGTGGGTGTTGCCCGCCATTCGACGCATACTACTTACCGACCGTCTGTCTGTATTATTACCGACTGCTAAACGGTAATTGCCCTCCGCCGGGAATGATCTGCGCTCCACCGGCGTCTACAGGGCAGCAAGCCCATCAACCGCAGCCACAGGAGGACGACATGAAGACGTACACGATCCGCAGGAAGCAGGCCTGGAAAAGCCCCGAGGAGCTCGAGGCCGCGGGCGCGCGCTCGAAAGAGGTCGCCGCCGGCGAGTTCCCCGACGACATCCGCTGGATCCGCACCTACGCGATCGTCGAGGAGGACGGAACCCTCGGCTCGATCTGCATCTACCAGGCCTCGGGGCCCGAGGCGATTCGCGAGCACGCGACCCGCGTCGGCATGCCCGCCGACGAGATCCACGAGGTCGCCGCGACGGTGATCATCCGACCCGACCCGGAGCCGGCCACGGCAACCGCCTGACCCGCCTGGGGGTCTCCTGCGAGAATGGGCCCGTGGCAACGGCAGAGCGCCCAGGTTCGCGGGAGACCCACGCGGTCTTCAACCAGCCCTCCCCCCTCGTCGACTACAACGTCTACGAGGCGGATGCCGTCCTCCGCGAGGCGGTGCGACGCGAGGGCGCCGACTGGGACGAGCGCCGGATCTCCGCGGTCGGTGAGCTGGCCGGCAGCGCCCGGGTCATCGAGCTCGGCGCGGCGGCCAACGAGAACCCGCCGAAGCTGAAGACGCACGATCGCTTCGGCAACCGCGTCGACGAGGTCGAGTTCCACCCCGCCTGGCACGAGCTGCTCGGCCTCGCGGTCGAGCACGAGCTCCACTCCTCTCCTTGGAACGACCCGCGGCCCGGCGCCCACGTCGCCCGCGGCGCCGCCTTCATGTGCATGTCGCAGGCCGAGGCCGGGGTCGGCTGCCCGATCTCGATGACCTACTCGGTGATCCCGGCGCTCCGACACCAGCCCGACCTGGCGGCCGAGTGGGAGCCGCGCTTCCTCTCCTCCGACTACGACTCTTCAAACAGGCCGGCACCGCAGAAGCCGGGTGCCCTGGCCGGCATGGGCATGACCGAGAAGCAGGGCGGCACCGACGTCCGCGCCAACACCACCGTTGCCCGAGCGGTCAACGGCGGCGGCCCCGGCGCCGAGTATGAGCTGACCGGGCACAAGTGGTTCATGTCGGCGCCGATGTGCGACGCCTTCCTCGTCCTCGCCCAGGCCGACGGCGGCATCTCCTGCTTCCTCTTCCCCCGCTGGACGCCGGACGGCGAGCGCAACCGCTTCCGCCTGCAGCGGCTCAAGGACAAGCTCGGCAACCGCTCGAACGCCTCCAGCGAGATCGAGTTCGACGCTGCCTCCGCCTGGCTTGTCGGCGAGGAGGGGGCGGGCGTGCCGACGATCATCGAGATGGTCAACCACACCCGGCTCGACTGTGTGATCGGCGGGGCGACGGGGATGCGGGCCGGAGTCGCCCACGCGATCCACCATGCCCAGGGGCGTTCTGTCTTCGGCAGGGAGCTGGTCGACCAGCCGCTGATGCGGAACGTGCTGGCCGACCTCTGCGTCGAGTCCGAGGCGGCGACGATCTCCGCACTGCGGCTGGCGCGGGCCTACGACGAGGCGATCGCCGGCGACGAGGAGGCGCAGAGCTTCAAGCGGATCTCCAACGCGGTGCTCAAGTACTGGGTCTGCAAGCGGGCGCCGTGGCACGCGGTCGAGTGCCTCGAGGTCCACGGCGGCAACGGCTTCGTCGAGGAGTCGGGAATGCCGCGACTTTTCCGCGAGAGCCCGCTCAACTCGATCTGGGAGGGCTCGGGGAACGTCCAGTGCCTCGATGTCCTGCGGGCGATGATCAAGAGCCCCGAGTCGCTCGAGGCCTACTTCGCCGAGGTCGAGGAGGGGGCCGCCGCCGAGCCGCGCCTCGCCGCGTTCGCCGAGGGCCTGCGCGCCGAGCTGCCCGGAGACATCGAGACGATCGAGGCCCGCGCCCGCCGGGTGGTCGAGCGGATGGCCGTCGCCCTGCAGGCCTCGCTCCTGGTCCGCTACGGCGATGAGGCCGTGGCCGGCGCCTTCTGCGCATCTCGCCTCGACGGCGATTGGGGCCACGCCTTCGGCACCCTGCCGGCGGGCACCGACTTCGGCCGCATCATCAATCGCCACTCGCCGGGCATCTGACCGGGTAGGTCAAGGACGCAGGGAGCGCGGCGTGCAATCGCACGCAAGCGACCGAGGACGCCGACATATGCCGGTCAGGGGTCGCGGAGGGCTCGGCCGATCTGCTCGGCCGTGATCACCCCAGACAGGCGGCCGTCGGCGTCGACCGCCATCAGCGCCCCGAAGCGGCGCAGGCTCTGGTTGCCGAGCAGGGTGTCCAACGGGGCGTCGTCGCGCACCTTGATCGCCAGGTCGGAGGCGTCGAGCAGCTCGGCGACCAAGGAGGTGGCGCGGGAGACCTCGGGAACCTCGTCGGCGGCATCGCGGTCGAGCAGGCCGAGGAAGCGGTGGGCGGCGTCGACGACCGGGAACCAGGGCCAGCGGTAGCGGAGGAAGTACTCGTCGAGCGCCTGCTCGACGCTCAGCTCGCCGGGAATCGCCACCGGCTCGCGGTCCATCACGTCGGAGACCCGGACCCCCTCGATCCTCCCGGTGACCGCCGTCTGCACCGCCGCGGCACGGGCCGAGCCGTTGATGACCATCCCGATCAGGGCCAACCAGACGCCGCCGAAGATGTCACCGGTCGCGAGCAGGATCAGGCCGAGGCCGATGAAGATGTAGGCGAAGACCCGGCCCAGGGTGGCGGCAAACCGGGTCGCCGAGGCGCGGTCGCCGGTGCGCCACCAGGCGATCGCCCGCGCGACCCGGCCGCCGTCCATCGGGAAGGCCGGGAGCAGGTTGAAGACGAGGACGAAGAAGTTGATCGAGGCGAGCCAGGCGAGCATCGCCTCGACGCCGGTGACGTCGTTGTCGGTGTGGAACCGCAGCGCCTGCAGGAGCGATTCGCCGAAGTCATGGATGCCGGCGATGGCGAAGCCCGCGAGCGAGAGGACGACGACGATCGCGGCGGTCACCGCGGGGCCGGCGATCGCGACCTTGAACTCGGTCGCGGGGCTGTCGGTTTCGCGGTCCATGCGGGCGACGCCGCCGAAGATCCAGAGCTGGATGCTGGAGATGCCGATCCCGTTCCGCATCGCGACGATCGCGTGGCCGAGCTCGTGCAGGACGATCGCGGCGAAGAACCCCAACGTGCTGAGGACGGCGAGGACGAAGGGCTCGGTCGCGGTGCTCTTCTCGCCGAGGACGTCGCCGTAGAAGTTGGAGAGCCAGAAGATGAAGAGGAAAAGGACGAGGAACCAAGACCAGTCGACCGCGATCCGAATTCCTCGAACGTGGAACAGCGTGAGCGAGTTGCCTCCACCTAGCATGCTCAGATGGTCCCAGACCAGACATGGCTGCGCGAGAAGCTCGAGGAACTGGAGCGGATCGAGCGACCCTCGGCATCGGAAGGCGAGCGGCGCGCCGCCGAGTGGCTGGTCGGCCAATTCGCCGAGCTGGGCGCCTCCGAGGCGCGGATCGAGGCCGAGGCGGCGCACGGGACCTACTGGTGGCCGCTCGGCGTCGGCGCCCTTCTGGGGGTTTTGGGCTCCATCGCCGGGCTGCGGGGCAGGCGGGTGCTCGGCGTCCTCGCGGGACTCGCAGGGGCGCTGGGAATCGCCGGCGACTTCCCGCCCAACCGGCGGCCGCTGCGGCGCCTTCTCCCGAGGCGCACCACCCACAACGTCGTCTGCGAGCTCGGTGACCCCGATGCCGAGCGCACGGTCGTCCTCGTCGCCCACCATGACGCCGCCCATTCGGGCCTGATCTACCACCCGAAGATCCCGCTGATCGCCGACCGGCTGGGCCTGCTCGAGCGCACCGAGACCAGCCCGATGCTGATGGCGCCGGTCGTCGGCGGGCCGATCCTGGCGGCGCTCGGGGCGCTTACCGGCCGGCGGCTGCTCTCTCGACTCGGAGCCCTCCTTGGCCTCGGCACGGCCGCGGCGATGGTCGACATCGGCGCCCGGAAGTCGGTGCCCGGCGCCAACGACAACGGCACGGCTGTCGTCGCCCTGCTCGCCCTCGCCAAACGGCTGCTCGAGGAGCCGGCGGACGACGTGCGGGTGATCCTCCTCTCGGTCGGCGCAGAGGAGTCCTTCAGCGAGGGGATCAAGGCCTTCGGCGAGCGCCATTTCGACGAGCTCGACCGCGAGAGCACCTTCTTCCTCGTCCTCGAGTCGCTCGGCTCTCCCCACCTGCTCGTCCTGCGCGGCGAGGGTTTCCTGAAAATGCGCGAGTACCCGCCCCGGGCGCTGGCGCTGCTCGACGGCCTGGCCGAGGAGATGGGGATCTACCTCTATCCCAACCTGCGGCTCCACAACGGCACCGACGGCCTCGAGCCGCTCGCCGCCGGCTATGAGACCGCGGCGCTCTGCGCCTGCAACGACCTCAAGCAGCCCGCCTTCTACCACTGGCCGAACGACATCGCCGAGAACGTCGACTTCAGCACCGTCGCCGACGGCGTCCGCCTCGGCGAGGCCGTGGTCCGCCGCCTCGACCAAGCCTGGCTCTAAGAGTCGGGCGGAGGCGAAATCCGACTGCGAGGTCGGATTTCGCGCCTATAGAGTTCGCGCTCGTGCCTACTCATGACGTACTGGTGATCGGTGCCGGCCTGGCCGGACAAAGAGCGGCTCTCGCGGCCGCCGAGGCCGGTGTATCGGTGGGCATCGTCAGCAAGGTCCACCCGGTGCGCTCGCATTCGAATGCCGCCCAGGGCGGGATCAACGCTGCGCTCAACCCCGACGACTCCTGGGAGTCGCACGCCTACGACACGATCAAGGGCTCCGATTACATTGCCGACCAGGACGCGGTGGAAATCATGGTCCGCGAGGCGCCCGAGGAGATCCTTCACCTCGAGCACCTAGGCGTCACCTTCCATCGCAACGAGGAAGGCAAACTCGGCACCCGCGCCTTCGGCGGCGCCTCCGCCGCCCGCACTTACTACGTCGCCGACATCACCGGCCAGGCGATCATGCACGTCCTCTACGAGCAGTTGATGAAATACGCCGAGGCTGTCACCCGCTACGAGGAGTGGTTCTCGACGGCGCTGGCGGTCGACGAGAACGGCGAGTGCTGCGGCGTCGTCACCCGCAACATCGCCGACGGCTCGATGGAGCTCTTCCGCGCCAAGTCGGTGATCCTCGCCTGCGGCGGCAACGGCCAGGTCTGGAAGCCGACCACCAACGCGCTGATCTGCACCGGCGACGGGATCGCGATGGCCTATCGCGTCGGCGCCAAGCTGATGGACATGGAGATGATCCAGTACCACCCGACCACGCTGGCGGGCAAGGGCTTCCTGATCACCGAGGGCGCCCGCGGCGAGGGCGCCCACCTGCTCAACAAGAACGGCGAACGCTTCATGGAGAAGTACGCGCCGAACAAAATGGAGCTGGCATCGCGCGACGTCGTCTCCCGCGCCGAGCAGACCGAGATCAACGAGGGCCGCGGCTTCGACGACGGCACCGTCGCGCTCGACATCACCGTGGTCCCGAAAAAGCGCGTCCATGAGGCGCTGCGGGAGATCGTCCTCGTCGGCCGCGACTTCGCCGGCGTCGACATCACCCGCGAACCGATCCACATCAAGCCCGGCAACCACTACACGATGGGCGGGGTCAAAACCGACACCGAGGGGCGCACCGACATCCCCGGGCTCTACGCGGCCGGCGAGACCGCCTGCGTCTCGGTCCACGGCGGCAACCGGCTGGGCGCCAACTCGCTGCTCGACACCCTGATCTTCGGCCGCCGCTCCGGCATCGACGCCGCCGAGCGGGCCAAACAGATCGAGGGGTCGAAGCCCTCCAAGCAGGTGCTCGAGGCCGAGCAGGCCTCGATCGACGCGATCTCGGCCCGTGAGAAGGGCTCCGGCCGCCGGGTCTCGGAGATCAAGCTCGAGCTCGGCCAGACCATGGACGGCAAGGTCGCGGTCTTCCGCGACGAGGCCGGCATCCAGGACGCGCTGGAGACGGTCCGCCGGCTCAAGGAGGAGGCGGGCTCGGCCTACATCGACGACCGCGGAACCGTCTTCAACCAGGACATCCTCGGCGCGATCGAGCTCGGCTACATGATCGACAACGCCGAGTGCTGCTGCCTCGGGGCGCTCGAGCGCAAGGAGAGCCGCGGCGCGCAGTACCGGACCGACTTCCCGGAGCGCAATGATGAGGAGTGGTTGAAACACATCGACCTGCAGCTGAGCGACGACGGCCCCGAGCTCTCGTACTCAGAGGTGACCATCACACAGTGGGAACCCGAAGAGAGGAAGTACTAGGAAGATGGCCGAGTACACGCTGAAAGTCCGTCGCTACCAGCCCGAGAGCGGTGAGGGCGCCTACTGGGAGACCTTCGATGTCGACCTCGAGCCCTCGCTCGCCGTCCTCGACGGGATCCTCCAGGCCAAGGACCGCGAGGACGGCTCGCTGGCCGTTCGCTGCTCCTGCCGGGCGGCGATCTGCGGCTCCTGCGGGATGAAGATCAACGGCCAGTCCGGCCTCGGGTGCAAGACCCAGATCGGCGAGGCCCAGGAGCTCGCCAACAAGAAAGCCGAGGCGGTCGGCAAGGGCAACGGCGGCAACGTCCCGATCGTGGTCGAGCCGATGGGCAACATGCCGGTCCTCAAGGACCTTGTCACCGACATGGAGTCGACCCACTGGACGAAGATCCGCCGCGTCACGCCATGGCTCCTCCCCCACGGCGAGGCACCCGAGCGCGAGTACATCGTCGAGCCCGAGTCGATGATCGACATCACCCAGTCGATGGCCTGCATCCAGTGCGGCGCCTGCGTCTCCTCCTGTCTCTCGATGGAAGCCGACCCCGACTTCATCGGCCCGGCGGCGCTCGCCAAGGCCTACCGTTTCGTCGGCGACCCGCGCGACGCCGAGACCAAGGAGCGGCTGCACGACCTCGCCGACGACCCCCACGGGATCTTCGACTGCACCCACTGCTTCAGCTGCATCGACGCCTGTCCGAAGGGCGTGGCGCCGATGGACCAGATCATGCGCCTGCGCCGCAAAGCCGGCGAAGCGGGGATCGAAGACCCCAACAGCGGCCACAGCCACGAGGAGGCCTTCGTCAAGATCATCGAGAAGAAGGGCACCCTCGACGAGTCCCTCCTCCTGCAGGAGTCCTTCGCGCCCGGGATCAAGGGCAAGCTCAAACCGAGCAAGAAGGCGATCAAAGAAATGATCGGCTCGATCCCGACCGCGATCCGCGGCCTCAAATCGGGAAAGATGCGCTCGCTGCCGAAGCTGATCCCCGGCGTCCATCCCAAGCTTCCCGACGGCGCCCAGGACGAGGTCAAGGCGATCTACAAGCACGCCGAGGAGCACCGCGAGGAATTCAACCTCTACATCACCGGCGAAGACGAGGATTTCGTCGAACCAGAGCCCGACGAGCCGACTGACCAGGCCCTTTCGGAAGAGGCGGCAGTGGCCGCGGAGAGCGAGGACAAATGAGCGACGGGCAGATCAAGGTCGCCTACTGGCCCGGCTGCGTCTCACGCGGGTTCACCACCGAGCTGCATGGCTCGATGGCGTTCGTCGCCGACAAGCTGGGCATCGAGCTGGTCGAACTGGACCGCGCCAACTGCTGCGGCGCCGGCGTCATCGCCGAGCACAACCAGGAGCTCGCCGACACGCTGAACGCGCGCACCTTCGCCCTCGCCCAGCAGACCGGGCTGGCGATGATGAACATCTGCTCCACCTGCCAGGGAGCCCAGTCCGAGTGCCAGCAGCGCCTCGACGCCGACACCTCCTACCGCGCCCACATCAACGAGGTGCTGAGCGGCCAGGGCCTTTCCTACGAGAAGGACAAGGACGGCTTCACCAACAAGAACTTCCTCTGGCTGCTGGTCGAGGACTACGGGCTCGACCGGCTCGCCGAGCAGGTCAAGCGCCCGCTCTCCGGCCTGCGGGTCGGCCCCTTCTACGGCTGCTACGTGGTGCGTCCGAAGGAGCGCCTCGGCTACGACGAGTTCCCCGACCGCGACGTCTACCTGGAGCGGGTGATCACGGCGCTCGGCGGCGAGGTCGTCGAGTACGACGGCGCCCGCAAATGCTGCGGCTTCCCGGTGATCACGATGAACAAAGAGACCTCGCTGCGCCAGGCCGGCACCCACGTCGGCGACGCGCTCGACGCCGGCGCCGACTGCCTGGTCACCCCGTGCCCGCTCTGCCACCTCAACCTCGACTTGCAGCAGCCCGAGGCGGCCAAGATCGTCAACCGCGATCTGGGCCTCGCGGTCCTGCACCTTCCGCAGCTCGTCGGCCTGGCGCTGGGCGCCGAGCCGAAGGAGCTCGGCATGAGCCGACACATCGCCTCGACCAAGTGGGTCGAGGAGCGCCTCGCCGGCGTCCCCGCCTAGGAACCGGCGCGGTCAAGCCCGACACGGCGGGCCATCCATTTGGCGCCGACCGTGTCGGTCAGGCCATGCGCGGCGATCGAGGCGATGATCGCGATCGAGGCAACGTCGAAGATCAGGCCGCCGTCTGACACGCCCGACTTGAGGACGAGCAGGGCGAAGAGCATGGAGGCGACCCCCTTGGGGCCGAACCAGGCCATGAAGAGCTTCTGAGGACGCGGGATTCCGGTGCGGACGAAGGAGATCAACACGGCAGCGGGACGAGCGAGGAGCAGCGCGAAGATCACGAAGACGACCAGCGGCGGGATGCTGTGGTCGAAGCCGGTGGCGACGATCAGGGCGCCGAAGACGAAGAAGGTGACCACCTGGAAGATCGCGCTTGCGTTCTCCGCGAACTCGGTGAATCCCTCGGGGATCTGTCGCTCACTCGCCCCCATCGCGATCCCGCAGACGAAGGCAGCGATCAAGCCGTTGCCGATCGTGGCTTCGGAAAGTCCGAACGCGAAAAGGGCAATCCCGATCGCGTAGATGCCCTCATAGCGCGCGGTCAGGCCGCCGCCGGGAAGATGATGGTGGAGCCGGCCGCCGAGGACTCCGAGGGCGACCCCGATGGCGCCGCCGACAGCCGCCTCGCCGACCAGCTTCAGGGCTTCCATACCCGCGTCTCCCCCCGGGGAGGCGAGAACCAGAAAGAAGAGAACAAAGGGCAGTGCCAGGCCGTCGTTGAGGCCCGACTCGAGGTTGAGGGTGTGGCGGACCGAGGCCGGGACCAGCTTCGAGGTCACTACTGCCGAGGTGACCACCGGGTCGGTCGGCGAAAGCACCGCGCCCAGCAGGAAGGCCTCCGCCCAGCTCAGCTCTGGAAATAGCGCCTTCGCCGCGAGCGCGAGCAGGGCCAGCGTGATCGGCATGGCGACGACCAGCGAGCGGGCGACGGGGCTCCAATGTCGTTTAAGAAGCTCGCGCTCCACGAACATGCCGTCGGAGAACAGGGTGAGGATCAGCGCCAGCTCGACCAGCTCGACGATCGCCTTGTCGGTGGGATCGACGTCGACCACCCCTGTCGCGGCCATCGCGATCCCGAGGGCGACCGAGAGCACCGAGGCCGAGAGGACCGTGCCCTTGAACACGCCAGACAGGGCGGCGACCACGGCGAGCAGGCCGCCAAACAGCAGCATGGCTTCCCCGAATCCGATGTTCACGGCGTTTACTCCCGCCCGTGGACTAGCCCGCGCTCGACCAGCAGCTCGGCAACCTGGACAGCGTTGGTCGCGGCGCCCTTGCGCAGGTTGTCGGCGACGACCCAGAGGTCGATCGCGCTCTCGTTGCCGGGGTCGCGGCGGATTCGGCCGACGAAGACGTCGTCGCGGCCCGCCGCCTCGATCGCCGTCGGCCAGGCCCCCGCCGCCGGGTCGTCGAGGACGGTCACCCCCGGCGCGGCGGAGAGCAGCTCGCGGGCGCGCTCGGGGGAGAGCGGCTCGCGGGTCTCGACGTTGACCGCCTCGGAATGGCCGGTGATCACCGGGACGCGGATGCAGGTGGCGCTGACCCGGATCGAATCGTCGCCGAGGATCTTGCGGGTCTCGTTGATCAGCTTGCGCTCCTCGTCGGTGTGATCGTCCCCCTCGGGGAAGCTGCCCGCCTGCGGCAGGACGTTGAAGGCGATCTGCGCCGGGTAGACCTCGGCGACGGCGTCGCGCTCGCCGAGCACCGCCTCGGTCTGGTTGAGGAGCTCGTCGACCGCGGCCTTGCCGGTGCCGGAGACCGCCTGGTAGGTCGAGACGACGAGGCGCTCGATTCCCGCCTCGTCATACAGCGGTTTGAGCGCGACGACCATCTGCATGGTCGAGCAGTTCGGGTTGGCGATGATGCCGGCGTGGCCCTCGAGGGCGTCCGGGTTGACCTCGGCGACGACCAGCGGCACGTCCTCGCGCATCCGGAAGTGACTGGTGTTGTCGACCACGACGGCACCGGCCTCGACCAGCCGCGGCGCCCACTCGGCGCTGACCGAGCCGCCGGCCGAGGAGAGCACGATGTCGAGCCCCTGAATGCTGTCGTCGTCGAGCTGGCGGCACTCGAGGAAGCCTCCACCCCACTCGATCTGCTTGCCGGCCGAGCGCTCGGAGGCGAAGGCGACCACCTCGGACGCCGGAAAGCCGCGCTCGGCGAGCAGGCTGAGGATCGTCGTGCCGACCAGTCCGGTCGCCCCGAGGACGCCGACTCTGTACTCGCTCATGAGACCGTCGGCTCGGCGGTGCTCTTGTCCTCGGGCCGAACGGCGTCGGCGCCGAGCTCGAAGGCCTCATGCAGGGCCCTCACCGCGTCGGGTACGCGGTCGGCGAGGATCACGCACGAGATTTTGATCGGCGAGGTGGAGATCATCTCGATGTTGATCCCCTCGCCGCCGAGCACCTCGAAGACCTTGGCGGCGACGCCCGGGTGCGAGCGCATGCCGGCTCCGACGATCGAGACCTTGCCGATCCGCTCCTCGGTCTTGACGCCGCGGCTGAGGTCGCCGGCGAGCTGGGCGATCGTGTCGGTGGCCTGGACCAGGTCCGCGCGGCCGACCGTGAAGGAGAGGTCGGCGAGCTCGTCGTCGCCGACGGGCTCGTTCTGGATGATCACGTCGACGTTGACGCTCGCCTCGGCCAGCGCGGTGAAGATGCGGCCGGCGACTCCGGGCTCGTCGACGACCCCGGTGAGGGTCACCCGCGACTCGTCGTCGGAGTGGGTCACGGCTGTTACGAACGGTTGCTCCACGGTTTCCTCCTCGGCTACGACGAGGGTACCGGGGCCGTCCTCGAAGCTGCTGCGGCAGTGGATGCGGACCCCGTGGTTGCGCCCGTACTCGACCGATCGAAGCTGCAGGACGCCGGCGCCCGAGGCCGACATCTCGAGCATCTCCTCGAAGGAGACGACCGGCAGCTTGCGTGCGTTGGGGACGATCCTCGGGTCGGCGCTGAAGACGCCGGCGACGTCGGTGTAGATCTCGCAGACGCTGGCGTCGAGCGCCGCGGCGAGCGCGACCGCGGTCGTGTCGGAGCCGCCGCGGCCAAGCGTGGTCACGTCGCGGCTGTCGGTGGAGACTCCCTGGAAGCCGGCGACGAGGACGATCCGGTCCTGGTCAAGCGTCTCGCGGATGCGGTCGGCACGGACGTCGATGATCCGGGCCTTGGTGTGGGTCGAGTCGGTGACGATCCCGGCCTGCGAGCCGGTCAGCGAGATCGCTTCGTGGCCCATGTCGTGGATCGCCATCGCGCAGAGCGCGCAGGAGATCCGCTCGCCGGTCGAGAGCAGCATGTCCATCTCGCGGGCGACCGGCCGATCCGAGATCTCCATCGCCTGCTCGACCAGCTCGTCGGTGGTCTTGCCGCGGGCGGAGAGCACGGCGACCACGCGGCTGCCGGCCTCGCGGGCGGCGACGATCCGCCCGGCGGCACGTTTGATCTGCTCGGCGCCGGCCACCGAGGTGCCGCCGAACTTCATCACGACTATGTCCGAAGCGCCATCGCTCATGCGGGTCTGAGGATAGTCGGCCCCAATGGCCGCTTGCCGCGCTGCGCTCAGGTTTCAAGGTTGTTGTAAACCGTTTCGTCGAACGGCGCGACGGCCGGTTCGGCGGCGTAGCCGAGGGCCGGCAGCCCGAAGAGTTCCTCGACGCTGCGCAGCATCGAGAAGTGGTTGTAGTAGCCGGCTTCGTCGACGCTCCCGGGCGTCACGTAGGGCGAGATCAGCACCATGCCGACCCGCCCCCCTCCTCCGGTCGGTTTGACCGGACCTTCGGCGGCGATCGGGGCGGGCGGCGGCGCAGCCGCCAGGTTGGGGTATTCCGGGGTCGCGCAGCAGGAGCTCTGATCGGCTTCCGGCCCGACCTGGGGCGCCTGGGCGAAGGTGATCGCGATCAGCCCGGCCGCGGTGAACGAGGGGGAGGCTTCGATTTCCGGCACCACCTTGACCAGGAACGCTTCCGCGCCCTCGAGGCCGGCCGGCTGGCCCGGGGCGCAGGGAAGCTGCGATCCGTCGTGACAGGCGTCGGGGACGATGTAGGAGAGCGCAGGCGCCCCCTTCACGCTCTTCAGGTCGGCGGACAGGCCGGTGAGGCCGGCGTTGCGTTCGGCGCAGCCTCCTTCGCCCAGCAGCGAGCCGAAGTAGCCGGTCGGGTTGCGCCAGTTCGGCGTGCAGGGCGGGGCACTGGCTTCTTCGGGCTGCTCGACGTAGGCCTTCCACGGTTTTTTCGCTTCGGCGAGCTGGTCGAGAACGGTCGTCGCCGCCGGCGGATACAGGCAGCCGGCGCCTTCGACCTGTTCACCGAGGCCGGTCGTCGCAGGCGCTATCGGTGCGTATTCCGGGCAGTTGGCGCTGGTCTGGGGCGTCGGCCCCTGGCCGCTCAGCAGGGCGACCTCGTTGGCCAGGTCGCCCTGGGCGACGGCGTAGTAGTTGGCGAGCAGCTCGCCCTGCGCCGGCAGGACCTGTGAGAAGTACGGCGAGGTCGATTCGGCGCCGAAGGTCTTTTCGTAGCCCTGTTCGTGGAGGACGATCAGGAAGACATGGCTGACCGGCGGCAGGCCCGGTTCCGGCGGTAGTTCGGGCGGCAGCTGGGCAGGGGGGTCTTCGCCGCTCGCCTCTTCAACCGGTTCTTCGGGGAGGGGAATCGGCAGCGGCGCGGTCGTTGTCGCGAGGACGGGGGCGCTGACCTGTTCCGGTTCTGCTTCCTGCACCGGGGCGGCGGGGGTCGGTGCCGGCGGCGCTTCCTCCGGTTCTTCGAGCACGATTGTCGAGACGCCGGCGCTCTGCGCGATGTGGTTGCCCAGCGAGCCGAGGATGACCCCGAAGGCGAGCAGGGCCATAACCGCTACCGCCGCCGCCTGGGGCGACGGCATGAAGCCGGGGTTCGCCGGCTGGGTTTCGTCGGGCGAGCCGGCCTCCGCGGCGCCGGGGGACGGGCCGCCGCGGCGCGCCAGCCCGTGGGTCTCGAGCCAGCGCGAGACCACGGTCGGCAGGGGCCTCCCGCCGGGAGCGGGGCCACCGCTCTCCCCCGGGCTGGGACCGCCGTTCTCGTTCATCGGACCGACACCGCGCCAAGTCTCGACAGCGGCACCTGCTCAGTTGTGAAAATCCTGGGTCCGCTTCACAACTCGGCAACACCGCGCCGAACGCCTGGCTCGACCATGGGGTGCGCGATGACCGGCTCTGAGCAATGCCCCTCGTGCGGTGCCGCCGTGCTGAGCGACCAGCGCTACTGCCTCTCCTGCGGCCAGCGGCGAGGCGACCCGCGCCTGCCCTTCATGGACGCGGTCGTCTTCATGGAGGCCATGAAAGGGCCTCCCGCGACCGCCTCGCCCCAGCCCGCGAAGAAGCAGCGGCGAATCTCCCCGAACGCGGCGTTGATCGCCGGGGTCGGGACCCTGCTCCTCGCCCTGGGGATCGGCGTTCTGATCGGCCGCACCGGCGACCACGGCGAAACGTCGACCGCGCAGGCCGCGCCGATCGTGATCAAGGGCGGCGGCGGGGAAGCGAAGACGGCCTCGGCTTCCAGCGCCCCGATCGGCGGCGACGCCAAGGGAAGCAAGGGAAAGCAGTCGCCGAGTGCCCAGAAGGCCGCCGAAGTCGATCCGAAGGGCGCCGAAGAAGTGCTCAAGCCGGCCGCCGACGTGAAGCTGCCCCCGCCGACGACCGGGGTCGGGGACAAGTGCGAAAAGGGGACCGCCGGCTGCGACGGCGGCGAATTCACCGGCAACTTCTTCGGCGAATGAGAAACCTCATGCGCAGGCGCACGGGGGAAGGGCCCGTCGCGACAGAGCTTCAGGCAGTGGCCACCCCGGACTACCGCGGCGAGCTGATCGTCGACCTCAAGCGGCGCCGCGATCAACTGGTCGCGAAGGTCGCCGAGCTGCAGTGGGATCTCGGCGGCCTGACCTATGAGATGGCGACCCGCAACCACGTCCAGGTCGACGTCCTGGTCCAACGGGCGGCGATCCTGCAGGACGCCGACGCGGAACTGAGTGAGGTCGAAAGGCTGGTCCGCAGCGAAGAGACCGGCACCGCCGGTGCCTGCCGCTCCTGCGGGGCCCCACACAGCAACGGCGCGACCTTCTGCTGGCAGTGTGGGCAGCCGCTGCTCGAGCAGATCCCCAGCGACGCGATTCAGCGGCGCTAGCCGAACCGGCCCGAGACGTAGTCGCGAGTCCGTGGATCGGCGGGGCTGCCGAAGATCGTCCCGGTGTCGGCGAACTCGACCAGGGTGCCGACCGGGTTGGCGCCGACCGAGTCGAGGCTGAAGAAGGCGGTCTGGTCCGCGACCCGCGCCGCCTGCTGCATGTTGTGGGTGACGATCACGATCGTGAAGCGGCCTTTGAGGCTGTGCATGAGGTCCTCGATCGAAGCGGTGGCGATCGGGTCGAGGGCCGACGCCGGCTCGTCGAGGAGCAGCACATCGGGCTCGATCGCGATCGCCCTGGCGATACAGAGGCGCTGCTGCTGCCCGCCCGAGAGGCCCAGGGCGCTGTCCTTCAGCCGGTCCTTGACCTCGTCCCAGAGCGCAGCACCGCGCAGCGCCCCCTCGACTCGCTCGTCGAGATCGTGCTTGAGGCCGAGATTGCGCGGCGCCCAGGCGATGTTGTCGTAGATCGACTTCGCGAACGGGTTCGGTTTCTGGAAGACCATTCCGATCCGGCGGCGGACCTCGACCTTGTCGACACTGCTCGCGTACATGTCGTGGCCGTGGTAGAGGACGCTGCCCTCGAGCCGGAAACCGGGGACCGAGTCATTCATCCGGTTGAGGCTGCGGATGAAGGTCGACTTGCCGCAGCCGGAGGGCCCGATCAGCGCCGTGATCTGGCTGCGAGGGATTCTCAGGTCCACGCCCGCGAGGGCCTGCTTCTTCCCGTAGAAGACCGACACGTCACCGGCCTCGAAGACCGCCTCCACCGGCGCCGAACGGCGGCTCGCCTCGATCGACGCGAGCTGCTGCGGCGGCTCGGTCCGGATCCTGATCCTCGAGAGAGCAGAGGTCATCCCCCCATCCGCCTCTTGCTGCGGGCCAACAAGGCACGGGCGCCGAGACTGGCAATCACGATGAACGCGACCAGGACCAGTGCCGCTCCCCAGGCGCGCGCGAACGATTCCGGATTCGCTTCTTCGGAGAGCTGGAAGATCGTCACCGGGATGTTGGGAACGGCCTGCGACGGGTCGAGCGAGACCCGGGAGGAGTCGAAGACCGAGCAGGCGAAGATCAGCGGCGCCGTCTCACCGGCGGCTCGCGCGACGGCAAGGATCGTCGAGGTGACGATGCCGCCGACCGCGCTCGGCAGGATCACGCCGAGCACCGTTCGCCAGCGGCTGATGCCGAGGGCCTCGGCCGCTTCGCGTTGGCTTCCCGGGACGAGGTCCAGGACCTCATGGCTGCCGCGGGCGATCAGCGGCAGCATGATGATCGCCAGGGCGACCGCCGCCGCGAACGCCGATTGACCCCGGCCTACGACCAGCAGGCCGAAGATGAAGAGCCCGATGATGATCGAAGGCAGCCCGTTCATCAGGTCGAGGACGAGCTTCACCACCGCGGCCCCGCGCCTTCCGGAGAACTCGCTCAAGTAGATCGCGATCAGGACCCCGATCGGCGTCGCGATCGCCATCGCGATCGCGACGATCAGCCCGGTGCCGACGATCGCCGGGCCGATCCCTTCCGGGGATCCCTTGATCAAGAAGTCGAGGCTGAGTGAGCCGGCGCCCCTCGAGATCACCGTGAAGATCACGATTCCGAGAACGGCGACCGCGGCGACCGCGGCGGCCGTCGCGGCGGTCTCGGCCACGCGGCTGAAGACCCGCCGACGACGCAGGTTGCCGCTGGGGGTCAGCGGCGCGGTCGGGTCGGGTATCGCTGCCGAGCTCATCGCGGAGCCGATCGCTGGTAGTCGAAGCGCCTGCCGATCAGCTGCGCGCAGACGTTGGAGACGATCCCGATCACCAGCAGGATCGCCCCGAGGTAGAAGAGGGACGCCTTGTGCAGCTCCGTGATCGCACCCGGGAACTGGTTCGCGATGCGCCCGGCGAGCGTGTCCCCCGTTTCGAACAGCGATGCCTTGATCGCCGAGCCGGCTCCGATCACCTGGGTGACGGCGATCGCCTCGCCGAGCGCGCGCCCGAGGCCGAGCAGGGAGGCCGCCGTGACGCCCGAAGCCGTGCTCGGCAGCACCACGCCCCGAACGACCTCCCAGCGGGTCGCGCCGAGCGCGCTGGCGCCGTCCTGGACGTCCTGCGGCACCGAGAGGAAGAGGTCGCGGGAGATCGAGGCGATGATCGGCACGACCATGATCGTCAGGATCAGGCTGGCGGTGAAGACGCTGGCGCCGGTGGTCTGGGGCGGGCCGAAGAGCGGGATGAACCCGAGCTTGTCGTGGAGCCATGGCTCCACGTGGGCCTGAACGAACGGGGCCAGGACGAGGATTCCCCAGAAGCCGAGGATCACGCTCGGTATCGCCGCCAGCATCTCGACCAGCGGGCTGATCACCGCGCGGACCCCCTTCGGTGCCAGCAGGCTCAGGAACAGGCCGATCGATATCGCGATCGGCGCGCCGATCGCGAGCGCCACGAACGAGCTGACCAGGGTCCCGAAGAGGACCGTGCCGGCGCCGAATTCTTCGAAGGGGGGATTCGGCTGCCAGTTCGTGTCGAAAACGAAGCCGAGGCCGAATTTGGAGAACGAAGGCGCCGCCCCGTGGACCACCTGGTACCCGATCAGCAGCAGGGTGACGATCGCGGCGAGAGCCGCGAGTGCGCAGACGCCGAGCAGCGCTTCGTCTCCGAAACGATCGAGGCTGCGCCGCCAGTCGCGGCCGCGGCGAGGCCCCACGGTCGAGCCATTGCCGGACGCAGTGCTTGCCACGGAGCTCATCGCCGCGCAGCGTAGACGACAACAACACACATCTATGGGAGCACCTGCAAACTTTCACAGAATTGACACAAGTGTGTTGTTTTCGTTCACGAGTGAGTAACAACTCCCTCTCACACTGTTACATCGTTGTCACACCACGACGTTCACACGATTGAAACATGTTTGGGTTGCGCCGCGACGATCCTGCCAGCGTCAAGACTAGGAAACAATGCCGAAAGGATTCCCTTTTGATTCGCAACAGGTTTGTAGGCTTCTTCCTCGCGGTGGTGGGGTTGACGGGCTGCATGGCATCGATCTCGACCGCCGCCGCCTCCGCTGAACTGAAAGGCGCGGGCTCCTCGCTGGTCGCCCCGCTGATGGCCAACTGGATCAGCGGCTTCGAAGCGCGCATGAACGGCGCTCTCAAAGTCACCTACGGGTCGGTCGGCTCGGGAGCCGGGATAGCGCAGATCACTGCCCGGACCGTCGACTTCGGTGCCTCCGACGCGCCCCTGACCCCCGAACAGGCCTCGGCGTGCAACAACTGCGTGCAGATTCCCTGGGCCCTGACCGCAACCGGCCTGGGTTTCCACCTCGACGGAGTGAAGAAACTGAATCTCTCCGGCCCGGTCATCGCCGGCATTTACTTCGGCAAGATCACCAAGTGGAACGACCCTAAGATCACCAAACTCAACCCCGGAGTGAAAATCCCGGCAACGCCGATCACTCCCGTATTCCGCAGCGACGGCTCGGGCGACACCTACGCCTTCACCAACTACCTCTCCAAGGTCAGCACGGCCTGGAAGAACGAACGAGGCTTCTCGACCTCGGTCAGCTTTCCCGCTGGAGTGGGCGGCAAAGGCAACGTCGGCGTCACCTCCGTGGTCCAGTCGACGAACGGGGCGATCGGCTACATCTCGGCGTCATACATCATCGCCGCCGGGCTGAGGGCGGCCGCAGTGGAGAACGAAGCGGGCAAGTTCACCTACCCGAACCTGAAAAACATCTCGGCAGCCGCCGAAATGGTCAAGAAAGTTCCGGCCAGCAACGAGCTGCACATCGTGAACCCGCCGAAGAAGTACACCCTCGCCTATCCGATCTCGACGTTCACCTACTGCATCGTCCCGCACTCTTCGCCGAAGAAGGGCGAACTCGAACAGTTCATCAACTACAACCTGACGTTCGGGCAGAAATACGGCCCGGCCTTGGACTTCGCGCCGCTCCCCAGCGTGGTTCTCAACGCCGGAAAAAGCTCCGTGGCAGGCCTCTAGGCCAAGCCCGCGGCGGGAGGCGCCGCGACTGAGCGATTCAGGGACGACCCGGGGCAGGCCAGCCTCGGGTCGTTTCTGTTTCTACGAGGCGAAGGCGCGGCTGGCGCGGCGGCGCAGGTCGGCGTTGAGCATCCCGGTCACCTGACTGGGGAGCTCGCCGGCCGAGGGGACGGCGTCGCCGATCAGGCCGCTGGCGCGGAAGCCGAGCAGCGGCGCTTCGAAGCCGACCTCGCGGATCTTGCGAACCAGCTTCACAGCGGAGGGCGTGTCGGCATTGGGGCCGCAGATGACCATCGCCGTCGGGTCGAGGGCGCGCAGGGCACGCTCGAGCCGCTCGTCGCCGAGCTCACTGGAGAGCATCAGGACGCGGAATCCGGCGCGGCGAAGAATCAGGTCGAGGGCCTGGGCATGGACCGCCTCGGCTTCGTTGCCATTGCTCGAGTCGAGCAGCAGGATGCCGGCCGGGCGTGAGGCGGCGGAGGCGAGGCGGCGGGCGCTGTGCAGCCAGCCCATCGCCCAGCGCGAGGCGAACTCGAGCTCGGCCTCGCGGTCGGGGCCGGCGGCAAGGGTGTCGATCGCGGGCAGCAGCAGCTCCTCGACCGTGCGCTCGAGCGGCCGCAGCGCGAGGCTCTCCTCGATCGCGCGGTCGGCGGCGTCCTCGTCGAAGCTCTCGAGCGCCGCCATCAGGTTGTTGCCGTTGGCGGGAGCGGCCTGGCGCTGGCGGGCGAGCTCGATCGCCGAGGAGATGTTGCCGGTCTGGCCGAGGGCGTCGCGAAGGGTCTGGAGCTCGACCAGCTCGTAGTTGCGGTGGTTGCCCGGGGTCCGCTTCGGGGTCGGGAAGCCGTAGCGGCGCTCCCAGCTGCGCAGGGTGTTGGGGCTGACGCCGAGGACTTCGGCGGCGGCGTTGGTTCTTATTCCTGGCATCGGCGGGTTCGGGTCTTTCTGTGGGTCTGGGGACGCGGCTGAGGATTTCGCCGCGGTGCGTGATTCTCCCACCGGATCCGCAGGTTTACGCAAGTTATGGACAGATTTCGCGAATCTGTCAGCGATCTTGCAACACCCCGACGCCGACCGGCTGGCCCACCGAACGGGCCCTCCACATCGCTTCGTCGGCCTTGCGCAGCAGCGTATCCGCCTCGTTGCCGTGCTCGGGGCAGGCGACGACACCCGACGAGATCCCGATCGGGAGCCCCCCCGCGGCCTTCAGCTCGGCGAGCACCTTGAGCAGCCGCTCGCTCATCTGCACGCCGCCGATCGTGTCCTGGGCGGGGGCCAGAACACAGAGCGCGTCCTCCTCCAGGCGGAAGGTCTCGTCGACCAGGCGGACCGCGTCGCGCAGCGCGGCGTCGACGATGGTCAGAGCCTCCTCGGTGCCGCCGCCGCTGCCGTTGCGGGTCGCCGGCCCGTCGACGTCGAGGACGACCAGCCCGAAGCCGTGTCCGTAGCGCCGGTGCATCTCGACCATCTGATCGAGCCGGCGGCGCATGTGGCCGGGTCGGTAGAGGCTGGCGTGCTCCTCGAACGGCGGGATCGGCGGCGCTGCGACCGGTTCGACCGCCGCCGCCGTGACCGAGCCGAACGCTTCAGCCAGCCGCTTGGCGGCCCCGGCGAAGCCCTCGACGTCGCCGCCGCTCATCTCGCGGCCGAGCTTCTCGAGCAACTGAGCCTGCAGGGCGGAGACCTCGCGCGCCATCTCCCCGGCGGCCTCCGCGGGCGGGCGCGATTGTCCGCCGTCACTCCCGTTTGCCGCGGCGCTCGTCACTGACAGACCTTCGCCTACCGGCCGGACGCCAGCCACCCGAAAAGTCGCTATTTGCGATCCGATAATCGTCCAGGCAATTCGGCCAATCACCGGCCTGAAAGCGGGGACCGTCAGTCGAGGCTGCGGCGACCCGCCAGCGCCTTGCCGAGGGTCACCTCGTCGGCGTGCTCGAGGTCGGCGCCGACCGGCAGGCCACTGGCGAGCCGGGTGACCTTGGCGCCGCCTCGCAGGAGGCCGCCGATGTGCAGGGCGGTAGCTTCGCCGGTCGTGGTCGGGTTGGTCGCCAGCACGACCTCCTCGACCCCGCCGGCTTCGACCCGACTGACCAGCTCGGCGATCTTCAGGTCGTCGGCGTCGATCCCGTCGATCGGCGAGAGCGCCCCGCCCAGCACGTGGTAGAGGCCGCGGTATTCATGGGTCCGCTCGATCGGGATCACGTCGGCGGGCTCCTCGACCACGCAGATCGTCGTCTGATCCCGGTTCGGATCCGAGCAGATCCGGCAGAGCGGGCCCTCGGCAAGGTTGAAGCAGCGCGTGCAGAGGCCGACCTTCTCCTTCACCTCGCGGATCGCCGAGGCCAGCGCGTCGGCCTCCTGGTCGGGCGCGCGGAGGATGTGGAAGGCGAGCCGCTGGGCGGTTCGCTGCCCGATGCCGGGCAGTCGCGCGAGCTCGGCGACCAGCCGGGCCAGGGGTGCGGGACCCTCGGCGCTCACATTCCCGGAAGGCCGCCGAGCCCGCCGGTGATGCCGCCCATTTTCGAGCTCGCCAGCTCCTGCGCCGCGCGCAGCCCCTCGTTGACCGCGGCCTGCACCATCTCGGCGAGCAGCTCGGCCTCCTCGGGATCGATCGCGTCGGGGTCGATGACGATCTCCCGCAGGGTCAGGTCGCCGCCCATCTTGAGCTTGACCATGCCGCCGCCGGCGCTCGCCTCGACGACCTCGTCTTTCAGCTGCTCCTGCGCTTTCGCCATCTCGGTCTGCATCTGCTGCGCCTGTTTCATCAGCGCATTGACGTCAAAGCCTCCGGGCATTCCACCTTTCGCCACCTAACCAACCTCCTCTGCGTCGAACTCCGTCTTCATCTTCTCGATCACTGCCTCGTGGTCCACGCCATCGGGCTCGCCGCCCTCATCAGCCGCCTCATCCTCGAGGAGGACGTACACGGGCCTCAGCTTCGACCCGGTAACCGTCTCCAGCGCGCCGGACATCTGCTCGCGCTTGTCCGGGGCCTCGGCCTTGCGTTTGTTGAAGGTCGACTCGGCCGGGAACCCGATCCGCAGCCCGTCGTCCTCGAGGCCGACCGGCCGCGCCCCCTCGAAGGTGGCGGCAAGGGCCGGGGCTTCCACCCTCAGGTTGTCGAGAACTGCGGGCCACAGTTGAAGTAGCTCGTCCAGGGACAGGGCGTTCGGGGCGGCGGGGCCCGTCGCGGCCTCGGGGGGGCCTGCGGGCGGGGACTGCGTCTCCGTTCTCGGCCCCCCCGAGTCCACGCCACCCGCGCCACCACCATCCAAGTCCCCAGACAGATCTCCATCTCCAGCAGGGGTGGGCTCACCAGCTGGGATGGGCTCGCTAGCTGCGGTGGGCGCGATTGGTGGGGTGGGCTCCGCCTCTTCCTCTTCAGCGGGCCCGGGGTCTTGAGCAACGATCTGGTCCGCGGGCGCCTCTCCTTCAGAATGGGCCTCCGAACCCGAGTTCGCTTCAGTTTCCGAAGGCACAGAGCCCGAATCCGCTTCTGCTTTAGGCGGCGCCGAGCCCGAGTCGTCCTTGGGTGAGGTTGCTGCCGGGGGTGGCGGGGAATGAGGGGGGTCGAGGACGTCCCCGCCCGCAGCGCCCCCCTCATTCCCCGACAGGACCCGCGGCGCAGCACCCCCACTCAAGCCCTTCTCGAGTCGCTCCACCCGCCTCGTAAGTCCCTCGGTGGAAGAATCGATATCCGGCCTGGCCGCCTTCAGCAGCGCGATCTCGACCGCCATCCGCGCCTCGTCGCCCTCGCGGACCGCGGTCAGCGCCGTTGCCAGCTCGTCGATCGTGCGGACCAGGGTCGCCGGGCCGATCGCCTGCGCCTGGGCGAGCAGACGGCCCTCGTCGGTGGCGGTGATCACGAAGGTCTCTGGCACCTCGCCGATCGTCTGGGCGACCAGCAGGTGACGTAGGTGGCCGAGCAGGTCGCGGGCGAACTGGGCCGGGTCGCGGCCCGAGCGCGCCATCCGCTCGACCCCGAGGAGGACGCCCCGCGCGTCCTCGGCGATCACCGCGTCGACTGCGTCGAAGAGGAGCTCGGCATCGGCCGCGCCGACCATCTCCATCACCGACTCGAGGGCGACGGTCTGGCCGCCGAAGGAGACGAGCTGGTCGAGGGTGCCGAGCGCGTCGCGGAAGCTGCCGGTCGCCGAGCGGGCGATCATCGCCGTCGCCCCCGGTTCCATCTCGATCGACTCGGTTACCGCGACGCGGTCGACGACCTCGGAGATCTGCTCGATCGAGGGCCGCTGGAAGTCGAAGCGCTGGCAGCGGTCCGCGATCGTCGCCATCACTTTGTGCGACTCGGTGGTGGCGAGGACGAAGACGGTGTTCGGCGGCGGCTCCTCGAGCGTCTTCAGGAAGGCATTCCAGGCCTCTTTGGTCAGCATGTGCGCCTCGTCGAGGATGTAGACCTTCCAGCGTCCGCCGGCCGGCGCGTAGGCGACGCGCTCGCGCAGGTCGCGGACGTCGTCGACCGAGCGGTTCGAGGCGGCGTCCATCTCGATCACGTCAACGGAGGTGCCGGAGGCGATCGTCGTGCAGGACTCGCATTCGCCGCAGGGGGTGACGGTCGGCCCGCCGCGTTCGCAGTTGAGCGAGCGGGCGAGGATCTTCGCCATCGAGGTCTTCCCCGTCCCGCGCGAGCCGACGAACAGGTAGGCGTGGTGGACCTTGCCCTGCTCGACCGCGTTGCGAAGGGTGCGGACCACGTGCTGCTGGCCGACGACCTCGTCGAAGGAACCGGGCCGGTGACGGCGGTAGAGGGAGGTCGAATCGCTGGAAGACGGCACCTGGCTGAGTGTATCTGCGCGGTTCCGGCGCCCATCCCCGCTCGCGCGGCGCTTTTCTCGTCTGCGGGACGAGAAAGTCGCCGCGCCTTGGCGATACCGTGCGCCGGTGCCAACCGGGGCCCTCAGATGGTTGACGCCAGCAGCATGGGTGGCCGCGGTGTCGGGGCTGTTGCTGCTGATCTTCCCGACCGGCTTCCCGAATTACGACACGATCTACGCGCTGGTCTGGGGTCGCGAACTCGCGCATGGGGTCAGCCCCGACTACGGCGCCGCACTCCCCCCCACCCCGCACCCGCTCACCGATCTCCAGGGATTGGTGACGACGCCGCTCGGCGATGGCGCGATCACGGTGACGATGATCGTCGCCTACGTCTCGCTGGCGCTAGCCGGCTACCTGGTCTACCGCCTCGGCTCGCTCTGGTTCGACCGTTGGATCGGCGCCGTCGCCGCGGCGATCGTCCTCACCCGTGCGCCCTTCCTCTCCAACGGCCTGCGCGCCTATATCGACCTCCCCTTCATCGCCCTCTGCCTCGGCGCGCTGCTGATCGAGACCCGCCGGCCGCGAGCGGGCTGGCCCGTCCTCGCCCTGCTCGTCCCGGCCGGCCTGCTGCGCCCCGAGGCCTGGCTCTTCGCGATCGCCTACTACGCCTACCTCGTCTTCACCAAACCACGAGCCGACGGGACGATCGCCGTCGATATTCGGGGGCTGTCGGCCCATCGACGGGGCTGGTTGGTCGGGATGGGGCTGCTGGCGCTTGCCGGGCCGCTGCTCTGGGTCCTCTTCGACGCGATCACGACCGGCGAACCGCTCTACTCGCTCACCGGCACGCAGGAAACCGTCGAAACGCTGAAGCGGCAGACCGGCCCGGTCGACCTGGTCCTCTACGGGCCGCGGCGGCTCGGCGAAGTCCTACAGTGGCCGGGGATGGTCGGTGCCATCGGCGGCGTCGTCCTCGGCTTCGCCACCATGCGCCGGCGCTCGGCCCTCGGGATCGCCGCCGCCGTCCTCGCCCTCGGCGCCTTCGCCCTGCTCGCCACCGCCGGGCTCGCGATCATCGCCCGCTACACGATGCTCGCCGCGGCGATCCTGGCCGTCTTCGTCGCGCTCGCCCTGCTCGGCTGGCGCCTGCTCGAGAGCGGGCATCCCTGGCGACGCCCCTGGCAGTGGTTCGCGGGGCTCGTCGCCCTGATGTTCGTGGTCTGGATCCCGAACCAGTACGACCTCCTGCACACCGTCGACACCGACCTCACCGACCAGGCCCGGATCGAGGGCGACCTGCACGACCTCGCCGACTCCGGGGCCTTCGAGCCGATCTGCGGCCCGGTCTCGGTCCCCAATCACCGCGCCGTCCCGCGCTTGGCCTTCGACCTCGACCTGCGGCCGAGCAGGATCGTCAGCACGAGCGAGCAGCACCAGTCCCCCCGCGGAGACTTCCTCCAGCCGGCGAACGACTTCGTTCTCCACCACTTCGTCCTCGACCCCAACGACCCGAGCCGGCCACCGTCGACCCAGGTTCCCCCCGGCTTCCGCGAAACGGCGCGCAACCGCTCCTGGGTTCTGTACCGCCGTTGCTAGAAGAATCTGCCCCGAGAGCCGATCCTTTCCCTGATGAGAGTCATCCGCCTTATCGGCAAGTGGGTCTTGATCGCCCTCGGGGTGCTGGCGCTGGCCGGGCTCGTGCGTTGGGGGGTCCGGGAGCTGAATCGCCCGAGTGACACCGAGCAGGTGGAAAAGACCCTGCGCTATGCGGAGACCAGCGGCGACCCCGAGGTCTGCGTGGAGCTCCAGACCGATCGCTACCTTCGCCAGGTCACCGGCGCTCCGTCGATCTACGCCGACAGCCACTGCCGCGTCAGCGTCGAAAACAGCGAACCGGCAAGCTCGATCGAGATCCATGGCCTGAAGGTGGACGGAGATCGGGCGACCGCCCATCTGACCTTGATCGGCGGCGCCCTCGACGGCAGCCGCCTCGCCGTCGGGCTGCGCAAGGTCGGCGGAGACTGGCGCCTCGACCGCCTGCTCTCGGTCGACCTCGATCGCCCGGCGTACCGGAGAGCCCTGCCGCGCACCTACCTCGCGGCGGGCTGGCCGGCGGCCGCGGTCAGCTGCGTCCTCGGCCGCGAAAAGACGCTTTCGACCGCGGCGATCGAGCACACCCTCCTCCACCGGCCGCCCAACCCGTTCGTCGCGATCGGCGTCGCCTGCGGCCGCGGCAAGGTCGAAGAAGAGATCCTGGCGACGATCGGCGCGGCCCGGATCGACTCACCGGGCCGAGCTGTCTCCTGCGCCCGTCGTCACCTGCGCGATGCATCCGACTCCGAGGTCGGCGCGACCCAGGAAAACATCGCCAAGTACAGCCGGCTCGTCCTGGCATGCGATCCGGCCGCCCCCTTCGACTTCATGCGCCGCGAACTCCTCGCCCACGAATATCTGGAGCCCGCGGCGGCGGACTGCGTGATCGAAGCATCCCACCGACTCTCGCGCGAAGACGCCTACCGGCTCGCCTTCGAAAACGATCGCTACCGCGCGATCATCGGCGGCTGCCGCTCCGAGAGCTAGGGCCTAGCCGCCCTCGACGCTGACCACGGCCGCGTGGGCCTCGGCGGAGAGATCCGGGTCGACCAGGCTCACCGCCGGGGGCAGCTCGACGTGGAGGTCGTCGGACGGATCGATCCGGGCGCGCAGGCTCAGGGCTTGTGAATCGAGCACGTGGCCGCCGCGGCTGCGGTCCTCGCTGATGTAGTGGAGGTGGTAGCCGGCCACCTCGATCCCCTCGACGTAGGCGGGAAAGCGAAAGCCGAGCATCGTCCCGCGTGTGGCGCTCAGCTCGAAGACGTGCTGATCGGCGACGACCTCGGTCAGCGGCCGGTACGGCGGGCTCTGACGCGGAACCGAGCGGGCTCGCACCGACTCGAACTCGCCGTCGAGGCGGACCGCGCAGGAGGAGGCGCCCTCGCCGGTCAGCCGGTCGAGCCGGCTGAGCAGATCGGCGTGGGAGAGCGGGCCCTCCAGGGTCTCCTCGACCGTCGGCGTAAAGCGGGTGACCACCGCGAACGGAGTGCGCTCCTCCTCCCCCACCCGCCGTATCCGCCCGTCGACGTCTGCCCGGAAGAACTCCCCGTCGAGGGCGATCATCTCGCCATCGAGCCCGTTCAGCGTGCCCAGGCCAAGGTCGCCGTGCTCGGCGAGCTCGCCGAAGCTGAGGTCGCCGTCGTATGCGCCGTCGAGGAGCGCCCCGATCGTCGAGGCCTGGAAGAGGACGTGCGGCTCCCGCTCCGCGTGCAGCTCGTCCTGCCGCAGCGCCTCCACGTGCAGGGACTTGATCCAGCGCTCGTCGAGCACCGCGCAAGTCTCCCACGCGTCGTCGCGCCAGGTGCCCGGCCCCTAGGCTTGTCGCCATGTTGAGGAGAGCCGCCGAAACGACGCGCGGAAGGCTGACGCTGCTGGCGACGACGATCGCGATCGTCGTGCTGGGCACCGCCGCGCTCGGCCACTTCGCCTTCGACGAGTTCCCCAGCTATGGCGCGGCGCTCTGGTCGGCGATCCTCCACCTGCTCGACCCCTCCAGCCTCCAGGACGACGAGGGCACCGCACAGCGCGCGATCGGGGTAGTCCAGGTGATCGCCGGCCTCGTGCTGCTGGTCGGCGTCCTCTTCACCGTGATCGCCGACGTGATGAGCAACTCGCTGCAGCGGCTCGGCCAGACCGACCGTCCGCTTCGCGCTCGCAACCATCTGCTGATCGTCGGCGGCTCGGGTCTGGTCCCGATCGCCGCGCGCTCGGCCGCCGAGACGCTGCACGCCGAAGGCAAGGAGCAGCACATCGTCGTCCTCGCGCCGGAGGCGGCCCGGGACTCGCGGGCCCAGCTGCGCTCGGAACTGGAGGACGCCACGAGCGGACAGCGCTTCGACCTCGTTTTTGGAGACACGGCCGGCGATTCGGGGTTCGAGCTGGCCGCCGCCCATGACGCCCGGACCGTCCTGTTGATGTCCTCCTCCAGGGACCCGATCGGCGCCGAGGCGGCCGACGTCGAAGTGACCCAGAGCGGCCTGGCGCTGCTCGACTACCTGCGCGAGCAGGACACCGCCCCCGCGGTGCGCCTCCTCTTTCGGCGCGGCCGCAACGTCGACGCCGCCTGGGAGCTATTCCCCCCGGATTGGGACGCGATCGTCGGCGACCGCACCGTCGGCGCCGTCCTGCGCCTGGCGCTGACCGAGCCGCACTCGCTGGAGAGGATCCCCGGCGGCCTCCCGGAGGGGTCCCCGCCGATCTCCGTCTTCAGGGAGCTGATCGACTCCGCCTGGTCCAAGGCGCGAGGCGACGGCAGACGGCTGCGCCTGGCGATGGTCGGCTGCGGCTTCAACGCTCCGGCCCTGCTCGAGGACCTCTCGCTGACCGGGGCCGAGCACTTCGAGCTCACCGTCCTCGCCGAGCGCCAGGCCTTCGACGCCTACCTCGGGTCCCACGAGCGCTACGGAGTCGAAATCGAGTTCGTCCAGGCCAGCCCGACCGACCCGCAGGGCCTGGCCGCCGCGCTCGAGGCCGCCGCGCCGGACGTCGTCCTCGTGACCCCGAGCCCGACGACCTTCAACAGCCGCATCTCCGACGCCGAGGTGACGCTCTCGACCCTGCACGTGCTCCACGCCGCCGCCGATGAGATCCCCGTCGTCGCCGAGCTCTTCCTGCCCGGGACGGCGGCCCGGCTGCCCGCCGACCGGCGCCTGCTTGCGGTCTCGACCCTGCGCACTGTGGTGGTCGCGGTCACGCTCAGCATCTTCGACATCGAGAAGTCACGGAAGCTGGAGCGCGAATTCACCGAGAGCGCCGCCGAGACGCCCGGTTCGTGAGAATCGGCTGATGGCCGCGATCGAACTCGAGGGTGTCGTCAAGAGCTTCGGACCGATCCGGGCCGTCGACGGCCTCGACCTCGACGTCCCGACCGGGATCTGCCTCGGCCTGCTCGGTCCCAACGGCGCCGGCAAGTCGACGACCATGCGCCTGCTCACCGGCCAGGCGATTGCCGACTCGGGCAAGCTGCGCGTGCTCGACCACGAGCTCCCGGCGGAATCGAAGTCGGCGCGGGCGATGATGGGGGTCGTCCCCCAGCTCGACAACCTCGATATCGACGTCACGGTCGAGGACAACCTCGCCGTCTTCGCCCGCCTCTACCGCGTCGATGACGTCGGGGCCGCGGTCGACCGGGCGCTCGACCTCGCCCGCCTCCGCGACCGCCGCAAGGACGCCGTCGACGAGCTCTCGGGCGGGATGCGACGGCGCCTCCTGCTCGCCCGCGGCCTCGTCCACGACCCGCAGCTGGTCCTGCTCGACGAGCCGACGGTCGGCCTCGACCCGCAGATCCGCACCGAGCTCTGGACCCTGATCGAGCGCCTTCGAACCGAAGGCAAGACGATCCTGATGTCGACTCACTACATCGAGGAGGCGGAGCGACTCGCCGACGAGGTCGCGGTGATGGCGGCGGGCAAGGTGATCGCCCGCGACAAGCCCTCGAAGCTGGTCGCCGAGCACGCCGGAACCGAGACCGCCGAGGTCTACGGGCCGCCCGAGCGCCTCGCCGAAGTTCGCGCCGACGCCGAGGAGATCGGGCTCGCGGTCCGCGCCGCCGGCCCGGCGGTGGCGATCGTCGGCTCGGAGCGGGCCGAGCGCGGGCGGATCCCCGAGGAGGCCGTCACCCGCGCGGCGACGCTCGAGGACGTCTTCGTGCTGCTCACCGGCGAGGCGGCGGAGTGATGGAGGCGGCGCGGGTCGAGCCGGGTGCGGTCGAGCGGAGGCCGCGGATGCGGCGGCTCGAACCGGCGGCGGTGTTCGGCGTGATGAGCCGCGAGCTGGCCAACTTCCGCACTTACTGGAAGGGGACGACCTTCTCCAGCGTGCTCGAACCGCTGGTCTACCTGCTCGCCTTCGGCCTCGGCCTCAGCGCGACCCTGGTCGACGAAGTCAACGGCGTCCCCTACATCCAGTTCGTCGGCACCGGGATGGTGGCGACGGCGGTGATCTTCTCCAGCGCCCTACCGGCGATGTTCGGCACCTTCGTCAAGCACCGCTTCCAGAACACCTACGAAGCGATCCTCGCCGCGCCGGTCGACGTCGAGGAGCTGGTCACCGCGGAGATCCTCTGGATCGCGATCCGCTCCGGCCTCTACGGCTGCGTGCCGCTGCTGGTGACGATGGCCTTCGGACTTGATCCTGCCTGGGGGATGCTGCTGGTCCCGCTCTTCTGCTTCGTCACCGCGCTCGGCTTCGCCGGCTTCGGCGTCGCCACGGCGGCGACGGTCGCCAAGATCGATCAGTTCAACTACGTCACCGCGCTCTTCGTCACGCCGCTCTTCCTCGTCGCCGGCACCTTCTTCCCGATCGAAGGCCTGCCCAAGGGCTTCCAGGTCCTCGCCCAGGTCAACCCGCTGCACCAGCTGGTGGAACTGGTCCGCGGCGGTGCCTTCGGCTTCGAGGCCGTCGACATCGCCCGCTTCGCCTTCCTGGTCGGTTTCGCCCTGCTGATGTGGCGGATCGCCGTCAGCCGGATGACGAAGCGCCTCGTCGACTGACATCGATCGGCGGTCGCTCACCTCGATCGTTCAGGTCGCACTTGTTCCCGGTATGCGGGACCAAATGCGACCTGAACCTGAAGAAAATGGACCGTGCGCCCCGTCCGTCGAAACGAAGTCCCCGGGCGTTTCCGTCGCATTTGGCTCGGGCCGGGCTCGCCTGCGGCACCCGCGGCATCCGCTTAAGGCTGCTTCCTTCCGGACCTGACCTGATTCGCGTGCCCACGTCGCGCAGGACCCGGCCGTCAACGCCGCCTGCGGCGTTCTGACCCCGAAGGCCAGCCCCTCAGAACGGGATTCGGCCCCGCTAGAGCGGATTGCGGGTTACAAGGCACCGCTGATTCCCCGCCTAGCACGGTCCGTTTTCGATCCTACCGGCTCACATAGGATCAGGGCCCTTGATCGACGTCGACACAGGCTCTTTCTTCGCAATCGTCCTGGTCGCCGCAATCGCCTCGATCACCGTCGCCGTCGTCCCCAAGGGCCTGGCGCCGCCCGTGGTCGTACTCGAGTTGATGGCGGGGATCCTGATCGGGCCCCAGGTCCTCGGCCTCGCCCACAGCAGCGACTTCATCGAATTCTTCTCCAACCTCGGGCTGGGGATGCTCTTCTACTTCGCCGGCTACGAGATCGATTTCGAACGGATCAAAGGCAAGCCGATGAAGCTCGGCGCGATCGGCTGGGCGATGTCGGTGGCGCTCGCCTACGGCATCGGCGGTGCCCTTGCCGCAGCCGGGATCGTCGTCTCGTTCCTCTACACCGGCTCGGCGATGGCGACGACGGCGATCGGCACGCTGATCCCGATCCTGCGCGACAACAACGAACTGAAAAGCCGCTTCGGCACCTACCTGCTGGCCGCCGGCGGCGCCGGTGAGTTCGGGCCGATCCTGCTCGTGACGCTGGTCCTCACGACCGAGAGCCCCTTTCGCGAGGCGGCGATCCTGGTCGGCTTCATCGCCCTGGCGCTGGGGGTCGCGCTGGCCTCGGTGCGGCTCGCCTGGCGCGGCTGGCCGGCGCTCGAGAAATCGTTCGAGTCGAGCAGCCAGCTCGCCGTGCGGATCACCGTCGTCCTCGTCTTTGGCCTCGTTCTGCTGGCCAGCAAGCTCGGCCTCGACGTCCTGCTCGGAGGGTTCGTCGCCGGGATGATCACCCGCGCCGCATTACGCGGCCACGAGCTGCAGGTGTTCGAGTCGAAGCTGACCGCGGTCGGCTTCGGCTTCTTCGTCCCGTTCTTCTTCATCACCAGCGGCATCGAGTTCAACCTCGACGCGCTCGGCTCGGCCGAAGCGATAGCGAAGCTGGTGATGTTCTTCGGGCTCTTCCTGGTCGTGCGGGGGGCGCCGGCAATCCTGCTCTACCGGGGGGTTCTCGGCGCCCGCGACCGTGCTGCACTCGCCTTCTATTCCGCTACCGAGCTGCCCCTTGTGGTCGCGATCACGACGATCGCCATCGACTCGGGCGATATGAAAACGACCACCGCCGCCGGCCTGGTCGGCGCGGCGATGCTCTCGACCCTGGTCTACCCGTTCGTCGGCCTGTACCTGCGACGCGATGCGACGGGTGACGAGAGCGAGGTCGGCCCTGGGCCGGCCGCCGAAGCGCCGGCCCAGGCCTGAGTCCTCGCGGCTGGCTAGCGACGAATCAGCTTGCGGACCTTGTAGAGGGTCGCCGAAGTGGTTCCGGCGTGGACCTTCTCGCTGACCAGCAGGCGCTTGCGCTTGGCGACCTTGTCGCGGAACGCAGGCTTGACCTGCAGGACGACCTGCCGGCTCTTGCCCTTCGGCACCTTCACCGTGCGGGTCTTCGTGGCGGGCTTGTGCTTCTTCAGCAGGCCCTGAGCGGTGACGCGGCAGGCGCCGCCGATCCGCTTCGGGCAGCTGACCCTGACCAACAGGCGCTTGCCCTTGTCCAGCACCGCGGTGCTGGACTGGCCGGAGCCGAACATCGCGAGCAGCTGGGCGGAGCGCAGGCTGTTGCGTCCTCCCTTGCCGTTCTTCCCGTTCGTGCCGTCGGAGCCACCTCCGCCACCGCCTTCGCCGCCGTTTCCGGATCCGGAAGCCCGCAGCGCGACGTTGTCGTAGTCGGCCGAGCCGGTGACCAGGACGCTGGTCCCGGTCGAGTAGATCGACTCGATCCGGACCCTGTACTGGTCGCCGAGGTTGAGTCGGCTGGCGCCGACCGAGGCGCTGACCGTGGTCCACGAGTCGGCACCGCCGAGCGTGGTCGGCGCGATCACCGTCTCCGTGTTGCCGCCTTCGCTGACGTCGACGAGGCTGACCGCGTAGTCCGCCGAGTTGCCGGCGATCGCCAGCAGCTGCCCGACGTCGGAGCGGCGGGACATCGCCAGGCTCAGGGAGCCCGGAGCGCCGCCGCCGTTACCCGAATAGGTGAACGCGGGGCTTTCCCAGGTGGCGGTGGTGGTCCCGCCGATGCCGCCCACACCCGCGACCCCGAAGTACGAGGAGGTGATGTAGCCGCTGCCTTCGGAATCGCCGGAGCCGACGTAGGAATTCGTCGCGGCGGGGCAGACCAAGGGCGGGATGCAGGTCCCGTCGAACGTCGTCGACTGGTTCCAGCCCGCGAGCCCGCCGTTGAACGTCCTCGAGGCCGCGCTGCTCGGATATTCGGTGGTGCCCGCCGCCATGGTGGGCGCCGCAAATGCCATCAGAAGGCCGGTCGCGATGAAAAGCGAGCGAGCCAAACGCCATCCTGTGTGCCGCATGTCGTTGTCTCCTTCGGATCGGTATTGGCCCGTTAAAAACTTTCCGGGCTAGTCAGTAATGCCTGTCCGATCTACTCACTTTTATGTAGGAACAACGTAGGTATTTAGTACGCCCGGACGAATGGACCAGGCCCGCCGGGCATCCGTAGAATCCGCGCCCGAGGGCGCGTAGCTCAGTGGGAGAGCGCTCGCTTCACACGCGAGAGGTCGCTGGTTCGAAACCAGCCGTGCCCATCGGTTCCCGGCACCCTGGGTCAGTCGAAGAAGACAGGGCACCGGGCGCCGTGGGTCCGGGTTAGAGACCCGACAGGCGCCCGGCGCCCTCTACCTCGGCGGCCGGCCCGGGGCGCGGGAAGCACCTCGGGACCGAGAACCTCCGCGGGCACTGCCTTGGCGCCTCCCGACCGGGAAGAGTCGGTTGGCCCCCTTGCCGTCGCTACCCACAGAGAGAGGGGCGACGGCCGATTTCTCGAGCGCGCGGCGCTCGAGGGAAGACTTGCCCGGGTCGACCGCGGCGCCGATCCCGCACAGGGGCTCCTGGGTGGATAGGACGTCCACGCCCAAGGCCGGTTCGGCAGTTTGATTTCGCTGCATTCGCATTTCCCTATTGCGGCCAGATTGAAAAACGGCCGGGCATGGTCAGGATGGACTTCGCGCGAGGCGAGCGCCACTGAAATGTTGCGAGCAACGCCGGCAGTCCTTCGCAATCCCTACGAGTTGTCCCATCGGCGGGGGTCAGCCCCTGGAGAGCGCTAGGGCGCGGAGCCGTCGAGGCAGGCGCGCAGGCGCAGGGCGAGCTCGAGCTCTACCCGGCGAGCCCCGACCGGATGGCCGAGTTTGTCCTCCGCAGCGCGCAGCCGGTTGGCGACGGTCTGCTGGTGGACGCCGAGCGTGGCGGCGGCGGAGGCGGCATTGTGTTCTGCGGCGAAGTAGGCGGCGATCGTCTCTCGGCGCTCGCGCGAGGCCTTGGTGTCGTCCTCGATGCCGCGCAACTCGCGGGCGACGAAGGCGCGGGCGTCAGCCCGATTCTCGGAGGCAAGAGCCTCGACGGCGACGTCGGCGTAGCGGACCAGGTGGCGGTTGGTCTTGCGCGCGACCCAGCGGGCCCGGAGGGCCTGGCGGTTGGTGGCGGTGAAGCCATGCTCGCCGAAAGACTCGAGGCCGAGGGCGACCCCCGCCTTCTCGGGCGCCTTGAAGGCGAGAAGCTTGCGTTCCTCGGCGGCTGAGAGCGGGCGGGAGCCGCTCAGCCAGCCCCACCAGCTCTCGTTGAGGACGCTGATGATCAAGAGAGGCCGACCGACGGCAGCGGCCAATTCACGGGCGAAGTCTTTACCGGCCGGTCCCCAGGCGACGAGCCCGAGGTGGTAGCGCTCGAGGTCGAGGTCGGGGGGGAATCGACGAGCGGCGCGCCTTCGAGGAAACTGCGAATTGCATGGAAACGTCGATTCTCCCCGCTCTGGACCGTGCGTTCGAGCTCGTCTTGGTAGATGTCGGTGACGTAGTCGGAAATCAGGCCGGTGTAGCGAAAGAGGTACTCGGAGCCGTGGCGCAGGAGGTCGTTTCGGCGCTGGTTCTCGACGTCGCTGCGGTCGACGAGGTCGAGCCAGTGCTCCCAGAGGGACATCTGGCAGATCCGATAGCCGTTGAGGAGCGCTTTCAGCTCACCGACCTTGGCGGCTCCCTGAGCGGCGGCGGCGTCCACCGGCGGGCAACTCTCGGGAAGGGTTCCGCGTCGGAGGCCACCGAGCTGCGTACGGACACTGATCCTGGCGAACTCTTCGATTTCCTCCCAGAGGAAGGCATTTTCGAGCATCCAGGCGGGGCCGGTCTCGCGGACGCGGTCGAGGATCTCGATCACCAACCCCTCGAGGTCAGATTCCATCGCGGCGACCAGCCGGTCGAGCTCTGCCCCGGCCTCGGCCGGGGCTCGCGTCGGCCCGCCATCGCCCTCTGGATTTGACTGTTCCCCCGGTTGGCTCATTCCGTTTTTGCTCGGATGCGTCGAGCGCGGTCGGTCTCTCAGGCCAACCGCGCCAAGAAGCCCAACGCCTCCCGCATGAGGGTCAGGACGAACATGCAGGCCGCGCCCCGTCAGGGAGAGACCGCTCTTGGACGGGGAAGTCTCGTTCGCATGGGCCATGTGCCGCTACGCAGATAGGCCGAAGCGGCAGCCGAAATGCTCGTAGGGATTGCGAATTCCGGATCGGCCGAACAGGGCGGGCGACCGGCGCGATGTGAAGGCCCGGCCCAGACGGGGGCGGGAGGAACTCTTGCTCTGCTCGCTCAACTCAGACCTCCTCATGCGTAGGTCCGGATCGACCACCGCCATTCCCGATGCGACGGTCTTCCCTGTGACTGACGACAACTAGAACATACATCAACCCGGATGTCAATTCAGAGATCGGCAAACCCCTTCAGAAGCAGGGAAGCGCACGATATCGCTCTACCGGATTCGGTGGAACCACAAGGCGCAGGTCTACCGCCATCCGGCGACGTCGGCGCCTTGCGCCTGGGGACAACAGATTCCGGTTTGGCCGCCTTCACGGGACGTTTCGAAGAAGTAGTGAGCTTCCCGGCGAGGGATTCGATGCCCCTTCGAACTTTCAGGCTCGCCTTTGCTTTCGAAGATCCCAGACAGCGCCTTACCGGCAAGAGGCGATGCAAAGCGAACACCGTTCAACCCGGCGAGGTGGCGACGAAACTTCAAAGCCCATCAGGATGCGGCAAAGGGGTTTTCATCGGCTACCCTGGGAAGGGCGAGGAGGGTAGTCGATCGGTTACCAGCAAGACAGAGCGTCGTTCGAAGCAACGGATGGCTCGGAAGGGGTGAATATGGTCTCGCCTGGGATGGTGCTGACGCCGTGGGGAGAGTCCGGTCGCCTACGCGAGCGCAGCCTGCCGCCCGGTCGCAGCACCAGTGGAGCCGATGCCGAGCGCAACCATCGGGAACGCCTCTTCGGGGCGATGGTCGCGATGGCTTCGGAGGAGGGCTACGAGGCGACGACCGTGGCTGCCCTGGCCGAGCTCTCCGGGGTCCCACGCAGCGCCTTTTACCGGCTCTTCGAAGACAAGAAGCACTGCTTCCTGGCGGCGATCGAGGCCCTGATGGAGCCTGCTCTGCACGCCGCTTCAGAGAGGCTTGCCCCGGGCGGCTCGCCGATCGAGGACCCGGCACAGGCCAAGCTCGCCTTCGCGGGGCTGATCGAGGACCTCGCCGGGCAGCCGGCGGCGGCGACGATGTGCTTCGTCGAGATCTATGCCGCGGGACCGGAGGCGGTGGCGCTTCTCGACCGCGCGACCGACGAGTTGGAGAAGCTGGCCGCGAGCGTGCTCGAGGCGATGGGACGTGAGGGGATGCCCTCGGAGCTGGTGCGCGGTTTGCTCGGCGGCGTGCAGAAGGTGATCCACAAGCACCTCTACCGGGGCGAACCGCAGGAGCTGCACGGCATCGCCGATCAGCTTTGGGATTGGCTCCTGCTCTACCCGGCGCCTCCGGGCCCGCTGCGCGGTCCGCGGCGGCGAGTTCCGCGGGCGCTTCCCTTCGAGGAGCGCCAGGCGGCATCCAACACCCCCGAGCGCCTACTGCGGGCGCTGGCGGCCGTGGTCGCCGAGAAGGGCTACCCGGAGATGACGATCACCGACGTGATCGAGCGGGCGGGGACCTCCTACCGGGCCTTCTACAAGAACTTCGAGAGCAAGGAGATGGCGACCGTCGCGGCCCTCGACGTCGGCTCCCTGCAGATGATTGCGGCGGCCTTTCCGGCCTTCCGCCGGGCGGGCGACTGGGCACATGCGGTGAGGGGCACCCAGGAGGCGATGTTCCTCTACGGCGTCGGCGAGCCCGAGTACGCGCGCCTGGGGGCGGTCGAGATGTACGCGGCCGGCAAGGCGGCGCTCGAGCAGCGCGAGAAAGTGACAGAACAGTTCGAGGCGCTGCTGAAACCCGGGTATGAGCTCGCCCCCGGGATCCCGCCGATCACCGCCGAAGCGATCGGCGGGGCGCTCTATGCCCTTTTCTATGACCACGTCAAAGAGAAGGGGCCCGAGCGCCTTGCCGAGCTGGTGCCATGGGCGGTCTACGTGACGCTGACGCCGTTCATCGGCGTCGAGGACGCCTACGCAGTGTCGACCGAATAGGCGACGCGGCCCTCGTTCCGCACCGTCGAACCTCGCAGATGCCGGCGCCCGCAGAGACCTTGAGCGCGCTCGGAGCGCTGGCGCTCTACCGGCGCCAAGTGCTGCCTGCGGTCCGCCGTGAGCTGTGCCGTTGGGATGCGAGCGCGGCGAGAATGCCCGGCGGCCCCCTGCGCGACGCCGCGCTCGCCGCACTGCGGGAGAAGCGATCGAATCCCGAAGCAACCGCGGTTTTCGCCATCCTCGCGCCGCGTCCGCGGCGGACCGCGGCCCTCCGTGCGATGACGGCGCTGCAGGTCGCGATCGACTACCTCGACTCGCTCGGCGAGCAGGCCGTCGCTGACCCTCTCGGCGACGGCTTGGCGCTCCACGGTGCCCTTGCCGACGCGGTCTCCCCCGGCCCAGGGAACGGCGACTGGTACCGGCATCGTCCCGAGAGCGAGGACGGCGGCTACCTCGAGGAGCTGGTCGTCGCCTGCCGGGGGGAGCTGGTGGCGCTGCGTTCCCGGCAGGTCGTTGCGAGCGCGCTGCGCCGCGCGGTCCAGCGCTGTGGCGAGGGGCAGGCGCGTACCCACGCGAGCGCAGGCGGCAGGGGCAGTTCCGAGCTACGAGACTGGGCGGCTCAACTGCCGGCAGCGCCCGGATACCGCTGGTGGGAGCTGGCGAGCGGGGCCAGCTCCTCGGTCGCGGCACACGCGCTGATCGCCGCCGCCGCGGACCGGGGTACGACGGCCGAGCAGGCCGAGCTCATCGACGCGGCCTACTTCCCCTCGATCGGAGCTCTGACGGTTCTGCTCGACGACCTCGTGGACCGCGACCAGGACCGCGCAACCGGCGAGCACAACTACCTCGACTATTACCGCGACGCCGAGGTCGCGGCCGAGCGGATCGGTCTGATCGCCGCGCGGGCAAGGACGAGGCTGGTCGAGTTGCCGCGCCGACGACGCCACGGGGCGATACTCGCCGGGGTCCTCGCCTTCTACCTGAGCGCGGCGGGCGATCGGGACGAGTACCCGCGGGCGGTTCGCGGGCGCCTGCTCGAAGCCGCCGGCCCAGGGGTACCGCCGATCCTTGCTGCCCTGAGGCTGCGTGGCCATGGCTGAGCGGTTGGGGCCCAGGCACGTCGCGATCATCACCGACGGCAATGGCCGCTGGGCGCAGGCACGTGGGCTGGGGGTGGGCGCCGGGCACCGCGCCGGCGCCGAGAACGTTCGGAACCGGCTGCGCGACGCGGCCGAGCTCGGGGTCCGCGAGCTCAGCGTCTTCGCTTTCTCGACCGAGAACTGGGCTCGCTCCGAGCAGGAGGTGCGCGAGCTGATCGAGCTCCTGGTCGAGTACATCGACGGGGTGACGCCCGAGCTGCACGCCAACGGGGTGAGGCTGCGCTTCGTCGGCGAGCGTGGCGGGCCGGTTCCGGCAAAGCTGGCAGAGCGGATGGACTGGGCCGAGCAGCTGACCGACGGCAATCGACGGATCACGCTTTTCGTTCCCTTCAACTACGGGGGCCGAGCCGAGATCGTTCGTGCGGCCCAGCGCTTCGCCGACGGCGGCGAGGAAGAGTTCCGGGCGGGCCTCTATGCGCCCGAGATGCACGACCCGGAACTGCTGATCCGCACCGGGGGCGACCGGCGCCTCTCCAATTATCTGCTCTGGCAGCTGGCCGATGCCGAGCTGGTCTTCTCAGAGGAGCTGTGGCCTGAATTCTCGCGTGCCTCGCTCGAGGCCGCGATCGAGGCCTTTCTGGAGCGGGCCAAAAGACGAGCTGAAGGCTAGTCCTCGATACCTCAGTCGCGGGCGCGGCAGGTGGCGAGGTGTTCGACCCGGATCCGCCCGCCGCCCTGCAGGCTGAATTCGAGCAGCGCGAGGGTGAGCAGGCCAGAGGTATAGATCGGAGCCAGCGGGCAGGAGCCGACCAGGAAGCTGCTTCGTGAGCCGCCCTCCGAGGACCTGCGCGAGAGGGTCATCGAAAAGCCGCTCATGGTCGGCTTGGAGGCAAGGCCGCGGGCGATGAGTTCGGTGCCGAAATCGCCGCGAGCATGACGGAGGACGAAGGGGATGACGACCGAGACCGGCGGGCTCTCGGCGTAGGCGTGCATGAGCAGGGCGGTGCGGCCCGCGCTGGTGCGAGCGTTGAAGACGAGGAGGCTGGCATCGACGGGAAGCGGCGGCTGAGTGGGGATGCGAGCCGCCACCTCGATCCGTCCGCGGCCGACCAGAGCGCCCTTGCAGGCGGCGAGCGCTTCGCGGTCACGGGTATGCCGGATCCGCGCCGGCGGGCAGACGGGAATGCCGCGGACCTGAATCGCGCTGCGCCCGGCTAGAGCGAAGCGCATCGCGGTGACCCGCGGCAAAGGTGAGCCGTCGGTGGTGCTCAAGCCGCCGCTGAGGCGCAGGGAGACAGGCGCCGGGTGGTGGCGCGGCAGCTTCAACGGAGAGACTTTGCCCTGCAGGGCGGCGCGGAGGTTGCCCCGCTGGCTGCGCTCGGAGTGCGCAGCGGCAGCCGTAAGTGAAACAAGGACCGCGACGACGATCAGGGCGATGACCGAACGACGCATCTAGTTGAAGCGTCGGAAGTTGAAGAGGCAGTAGTTGAAGCCGTAGGCAATGACGACGTCGTTGGCTTTGTTGCCGTTGTGTGCGAAGCGGACGATGTTGCGCTGGTAGCTGGGGATGCGTTCGGCACGCAGGGCAGCTCCGGCGCTGGCGAGGTAGGACTCCTGCAGCCGCAGGTAGGAGAACCACTTTTCGAGCTGGGTGGCGTCGGCAGGGGGGCGCGGGGCCGCCGAGATGCTGCCGACTGTGCCGCCGAAGATGTGGGCGGCCTTGCCGAGCTTTGCCGCCGCGACCGCGAGGCGTTCGGCCTGGACGTCGGATTTCACTCCCTTCACCGCACGCTGGGTCGCCTCCACCCCAGGCTTGCAGACCGCCTCGAGCCGCTCGACATAGGCCTGACGTTCGCTGGGCGAATCGGCCCGGGCGTAGGCGGCGAGCGCCAGCGCGGCCAGTGTTGCCACGGCCACCAGCCGCAGGCCTAGGTTGCTGCTCGCGCGAGATCGCATCGTCTTCTCTCTCCTCTCAAGGCTTCGGGCTCCCGCTCTGTCGAGAGGGGGCTCCATGGATATCGAAACCCGGCAGGATGCGCCCTAGAGCGGTGGGTACGTGCCAGACACGGTCGCCGAGCAACAGCATCAGGGCCGGCAGCAAGACGATCCGCACCACCGTAGCGTCGAGCAGGATCGCGACGGTGAGGCCGACGCCGAGCTGGCTCACGGTGGCGATCGGCGCGGTGGCGAAGGCGACGAAGACGGCGATCATGATCGCGGCCGCGCCCGTGATCACACCCGCCGTCTTGTCGAGGCCGAAGCGGATCGCCGCGCGATTTGCCTCGGCCCGCAGGTCCTCTGAGGAGGTTGGTGCACTCAGCTCGTCGTATTTTTCGCGCATGCGGGCGAAGAGGAAGACGGTGTAGTCGATCGAGAGGCCGAAGGTGACGGCGAAGATGCCGGCGGCGCCAACCGTGTCGATATAGCTGTGGCCGCCGAGCGGGTAGCCCTCCGGGACCTTGCAGATCAGGGTGACGACGCCGACCGCGGCGGCGACGGAAACCAGGTTGAGGGCGACGGCGAGGGCGGCGAGAAGCGGGGCGCGCAGGATCGCGACGAGCAGCAGGAAGGTGATCGCGATGATCGCGCCGATGACGAGCGGCAGCCGCGAGCGGGTCGCCGAGGCGTAGTCGTTGAGGATCGCGGCGCCGCCGCTGACGCCCGCCTGCAGATTGCCTTCGCGGGCCACCCGCGCCGCTTCGGTGCGGAGCATGGCGCCGGTCGCGCGTGAGCCCTCGGTGTTGAAGGGATCGGTCGAGACCACGAGCAGGCGGGCGGCCTGCCCCCCGTGCTCGACGTTGACGGCCTCGGCGGCGAGGGCGCGATCCACCGGCGGCGCCCCATCGAGGGCGGAGAGGACGAAATAGCCGGAGTCGAAGAGGTGGGGCGAACGGCGGCGGAGCGCCGCGGTGCTGCGCAGGAGAGGTCCCGTCGCGGCGCTGACCCGCACACCCGCCTGCCCGATCCCCTTCTGGAGCGGGTAGGAGCGGGCGAAGCCATCCGCCAGACCCCGCTGCAGAGCGCCGGCTCCGCCGTGGAGTTCGTCGAGACCGTCGGCCAGGCGATTGGCACCGGCGCTCAACTGTTCGAGTCCGTCCTTGAGCCCCGACGCGCTGCCGGCGAGTTCCCCGGTGCCGGCTTCGAGCCGTTCCCCTCCCGCTTCGAGGCGCTCGAGGGCGCCGTGCAGCTCGATCGCGATTTCGCGCGAGGCCCTGACCTTGTCGCGCTCGGCGGCGAGGACGCGAGCAAGGAGTCGCTGCTGCTGAGCCATCGCCCGAAGCGAGGGATCCTCGCGAGCCGCCGCTTCGAGTTCGTTCGCGATGCGGCGAGCGCGCCGCAGTGCCTTGTTGCGCAGGCTGGGAACCAATGCGTGCAGTTCGACTTCCAGGGCGAGGCCGGCGCTCGTCGCGGTTCGTTGACCTTTGGCGAGCTGCTCCGATCCGGAGGCGAGACGCTTGAGGGCATCGCTCGCCCGTCCGCCCCCGGCCGCTGCGCGTTCAAGAGCGCCAGCAAGCGTGCGCGCACCCGCGCCGGCCCGTTCCGATCCGACGCCGAGCAATCCGCTGCCGCTCGCCGCGCGCGAGAGGCCCGCCCGCAGCTTCGCGACCGCGGCAGCGCCGCGCCTGAGATTGGGCCCCAGCGCAGAGAGGTGTGAGGGGCTGTCCGGCCCGTCGGAGGCGAGCCGCGCCCCGAGCCCGCGGATCGGCCGCAACGCTCGCTTGATCGGCGCCGGGCCGATCACCGCCCGCACGCCCGGGCGCTCGACGATGCGCCGCTGTGCCCGCCCGAGCAGGGCGAGCCGTTTTGCGGTGGTGATCGGCCCGCGCGGAGCGGCAACCACGATCTCGAACGGAGCCTCCCAGCCCGGGCCGACCGCACGGTCGATTGCTTCGGTCGCCTGGCGGGCCCGGCTCGAGCTCGGCAGCTCCTGAATCCCGGGAGCGCCGGTGTTGAAGGCCAGGGCGGGCACGGCGAGCAGCGCCAAGGGCACCGCGATCAGCGCCGCCGCCAGAGCGGGTCGGCGCAGGGCGGCGTCGGCGGCGGCGGCCACCCGAGATCGCCCGCTCTCCCCCCCGCCCCTGCCGATCGCCCCCGCGTTGATCCGCTCGCCGAGAAGGGCGAGCAGCGGCGGCAGGGCGATCCAGGCAACCAGAACGGCGATCGGAGTGACGACGACGAGCGCGGTCGCCAGCGAGAGCAGCAGCGACCCTGGCTGCAGGAATGAGGAGAGCAGGATCGAGATGAAAAGGGTCGCCCCGGCGACCAGGGTCGTGCGTCCCGCGGTCCGCCTGGTGATCCGGGCCGCCTCCCACGGTGGGGTCCCCCTGGCGAGCTCCTCGCGGAAGCGGGAGACGATGAAGAGCGAGTAGTCGACCCCGAGAGCGAGGCCCATCATCGTGCAGACGACGACCGAGAGGGCTTCGATCGTCATCACGGAATCGAGCAGGACGAGTACGCCGCGGCCGGCGAGCACGGTGAGGGCACCGAGGGCCAGCGGGATCGCCGCCGCGACCAGCGAGCGGAAGACCAGCAGGAGGACGATGAGAAGCAGGGGCGCGGCGATCAGCTCGGCACGCTCGGTCGCATCGAGCGATTCCGACTGCAGGGCACGCGAGACGCTGGCGTAGCCGGATTGCACCGCGCGGAGCGGCGGGTGGACGTGTGCGTCGAGCTTCGCTTCGAGATCCGGCGCCGTCTCCCGCATCGCGACGTCGAGCGGCAGGTGGTAGTCGAGCAGGACGATCGCCTTGCGTGGGCCCGGGCGCAGGAAACCGACCGCGCCGCGGTCCCAGGGTGAGACGACCGTGACGGCGGGGTCGCGGCGCAGCGCCCTGACCAGGCCGGGCCCCTGACGTTCGATCGCGCCGTCGGGACCGCGGAGGAGGACGGCGAACGGCGAGGAGGGCCCGAAATGCTCTTCGGCGAGCTCCTGGCCGTGGGCGGAGGGGGTGCCCGGGACGATCAGGGAAGTCGGCTCGAGGCGCCCCTCGACACCGAGCCCGACGACCCCGAGCCCGACGCAGCAGATCAGGACGAGGAGAGGTCCGGCGAGGGCCCTGCGAGGCCGTGCTTTGTCAGTCGCGCTCAACGGCGTTCGCCCAGGCACGCGATTTTCTTTCCCACCAGCTTCCCCGTAACCCCCGGCGTGCGAAAAGGTCCCTCAGATCAAACCCGAACTAGAACATAGACCAACCGTCATGTCAAACGCGCCCGCCGGTTGCCCCGGGGTGCTGGGGAAACCCGGGGATGCGGACCTACCCCGAGAGGTTCTTCAGCGGCTCGCGGCCCTGCCGATGCCGCAGCTCAGATCGAGAGTGGACCTCGAGGAGTGGCGCTTGCCGTTGTGCCCACTGAAGGAAGCCGAGGTACGCGCCCCGGTGCGACAGAGGTTGGTGGTGTTGACGAGTAGTCCTCGCCGGTCGCCTTGCAGGTGCAGTACGACCTTTTTCACCGGAACGTCGGGGACCCCGTCGAAGGTCACCCGCAGGAGTCCGTGGGCCGACGTGACGTGGGCGGCAAGGTCCAGGTGGATTTCGCCGTCCAGCGAAGCAACGAGGTCAGGTAGCTGACGCGGATCGCTGCTGGTCCGCAGATACAGCGGGCCTTCAAGGGGTTTGTCGAGCAGGGGTGTGACGAGTCGAGCGCGGCCGTAGCGCGACTCGGGCGAACAGGCCACGCCGCCGCCGGCCCCGGCGGCGTAGCGCGATCGGGCGCAGACAGCGCGGATGTGGTCGTAGTCCAGGAGCTCGGTGACAGGCAGGGTGAGTGCCGCGCGGGCGATGTTGGCCTGACCGGGCTTGGCGGCGATCTCGGCCCGCAGAGCCGGATGGCCGTTGCGGGCGAGGGCCCCGCTGAGTCGCACGGAGACTCGAGGCCGGAACGGAAGGGCGGCGCAGCCGCCAACCTGGAAGTACTGCGCAAGCGGGGCGCTTTGGCCAAGCGAACTCGTCGAGGTCCCGGTGATCGCCATCGGTTCGCAGGAGGTCGGGTTGCGGATGAAGCCTGGACGGTCGAGGCTGAGTGTGAGCGAGCGCAATCGCAGGGGGATCCCGTTCAGGGTCTGCGGCAACGGGTCGGTGGCGATCGTCAGCTGGGCGGTGGTCGGGTCGACGGAGGCGTTGGCCCGGAAGACCAGGTTGCCGAGGTCGAAAGGCCCGGTCAGCGCCGGGGTAATAAAGGCGAAGCTGAACGGCGCGCCCCCGCGGGGGCCGGCGAGATATGCGGTGCCCTGAGCGTAGAACGGTTTGGAGCCCGGTCCCGCGCCGGCGATGACGGCGCCGACCCGAGACGTGGTCGGGCAGCTCGGGTCAGCCTGCTCGGCGGCGGCGCTCCTGCGCTCCGCCGCGGCGATCGCGGCATCGGGGCATCGGGTCAGGCCGGCAATCTTCGCGCTCAGGCCGGGTGGCGTTTGAATGTTCAGGGACTCGAGCTCCTGATCGCCGTCGGGACGGGTTAGTCGGAAGGTAAAGGGGCTTGCGGAACCCGCTCGATCGGACTCCGCGCCCGCGCCCTCGAGAACCGGGGCGAAGGGGCGAGCGGTGCCGGATGCGGGGCAAGGGCCGCCGCCCGGGCCCGATTCGACCTCGAAGTCGGCGCTCGGATGGGCGTCGGGGGTGCCCGGCGCCGAGTAGGGGACGAGCTCGGAGGTGGTCTTGAACGTGCCGCACGAGATCGGGGTGACCAGCGGCGCCCTGGGGCCCTCCTTGAGGTCGATGGTGATCCGCCTGATCGGGATCTGAGGGGCCTCGGTGAAGACGATGGTGAGCTGACCGGTGCGGCGATCGGCGGTGGCTGTCGCGGGAAGCTTGAAGTTGACCCCGCCGCGGGTGCTTTCAAGCGCGACCAGGAACCTGAAGGTGCCCTCGCCGCCGACTGTGAGGTCTCCCGGGTGGGGCTTCAACACGTAGACACTGCCCTCGATCGGCTCCGGGCCGATGACCTGGTCGTTTAGCGCTTCTCGGGTGGCGAGCAGCGGCGAGAGCGCGGTGGCAGTGCCGATCTTCGATGCGTCCGGGCAGCTGACCGGTCTGGTGTTGTCGTAGTGGACCTGATCGCCGGCGGGGTCGGAGGCGAGATCGGAGCAGGCACCGAGCCCGTCGGCCCCGGCGGGGTTGATCGCGAGGCCTTCGGGCAATGTGAGGGAGATCTTCTTCGGTGGGGGGGCCTGCGGGAGCGCAGGGTCGATGGCCGAGTCGGGATCGGTGGGGTCATTCGACTGCGGGAAGTCGAGGTTGATCGTGAGCCCGGTCGGCGCTTCGGCCTCAGTCGGGCCCTGGCCCTGGCGCGGGGTGACGGCGAGGCCGGCGCGGGCGAACTGTGCGGCCAGGAGCGGGTCTTCGCAGCCGGTGATCGCCGAAGCCTCGAAGTTCGAGGTCTTCCAGTCGGGATCGGCGAGGTCGGGGAATCCTGCTTCGAGCAGAGCGCCGGGGTGTTGGAGAGTGTCGAGCGCGAGATTCGAGATCGGCGGCCGCGAGCAGTCGAGGGGGTTCGAGAGAAATGGCGCCCCGGCCAGCGCGGCAGGCGGCTCGCACTCATAGGGGTCCGATTGGGAGCCGTCGCCTTTGACGCCGAAGTCACAGAAGGTGGAGATCAGCCCCAGGGCTTCGCTGCCAGAGGGAAGGGTCGGGACGTCGAGAGTGATGCCATAGCCCTCGGCACGTGGACGCGGGATGACCGAGAGAAAGATCGGAACGTCCACTACATCGAAACCGAACTGGGCCAGGAAACCACGTTCGGGAACCAGGTTGTGAAGTGAAATAGTTTGGATGCCACCGGGCCGGATGATCTGTACGAAACCGACGCGCGATTCCGGCGAGCACTTTCCCGCTTCCAGGGCGCTTACCTGGCAGCGGGCCATTGCGGCCGGATTTACGATGAAGCCGTGCGGGGGGTGGAGGTACAAGCTACCCAGATCCTCGTTGCTGAGAATCGAGAACTGGGCGACCTGCTGGAAGGGGTGGCCGCCGGCGAGGCTGAAGGGGGCCCCGCCAACACCTGTGGTGCTGGTCGAGAAGGACTCGATGGCGAATTCAGCCCGCGCGGCGGGGACGAAAACCAGCAGCGGGAGGACCACGGCCAAAAACACGCCGCGGGCAAGCCTGTCCCGATCTCTCTTCGCGCTGATTCGCACCGTCCCTGAAACCGACCCTGAGCGGATTCGGCTCGGTCTCCAGCCTAGCCCGTGGGGTCTCCGGGGTTGGAGAATGCCCGATCTCGGAACGCCGAGCTAACGGGCGGCTTTGCAGGTCCCGCCGACGACCCGGGTCAGCCTGCTGCCATCCCCGAGCTCGAAGACCCCACGGGCGGCCTTGAACGGAACCACGTCGAGGCCGGGAGGCGCGGGGCAGCTGGCGCTGATCACGCTCATCCGGCGCCCGCGGTAGGTGTAGCGACGCTTAAGAGTGAGATCGAACCCGGTGACGTAGCCCCATTCGTTGCCGATGTCGGGCATCTCGACCGAGACGATCGGGCCGAAGTTGCCATCGCCGCGGCGCTTGAAGGTCATCGGCAGCACTTCGGAAGTTGCCACCGGGTTGCGGCCGAAGACATGTACGGCGATCGCCGGCCGGCCTCCCTTCTCACTCTTGAAGGCGAGCATCCGGCCCTCGGCGGGAAATGGGGCCTGCTCGGGAATATCGATGTGGCTCGAGAAGTGTCCGGTGCCGATCAGCGAGTCACCGCAGACCACCAGCGCCCTGCTGCTGGTCACTGAGGCGAGGCGCCTCCAGGGGCAGACCGGGAGGCCGCGGGTGGTCGCCACGGCGTGGCGGTTCACCTCGACCGTGACCCGCCGCAGCGCCTCAGGGCGGCGGCCTTCGATCGTGGTGACCACCGTCGAAACGTGCAGCGCGACCGGCCCCCTTACCGAGCGTGGCAGCATCTTGGGGTTGATCGAGGCCCGGAAGGCGACCCTCACGTTGCCACCACCGATGACGTCGGCCCGGGCGACCCCGAAGAGCGCCACCGCCGAGACCGCGCCCAAGAACAGGGCGCGGAGCAGACGGCTCATCCGAGCGCCGTGCCGCGGCGGGCGGCGCGATCCTTCTTCTTCCCCTTCTTACATTTGACCTTCAGCGGCACGAGGCGCTTCCGCGCGGTGTTCTCCTGGCCGATGAACTTCGCGGTTGCCGTCTGCGGGTGCTGGCAGATGTCGGTGGCGTTGACGATCAGTCCATGATCGCCGCCTTTGAGCGACATCGTGAACTTGTTCACCGGAGCGTCGGGAAGGCCGTCGAAACGGGCTCGCAGCCCACCCTTGAAGGAGTCGATCGTGCCGAGCACCTCGATCTCGATGCCCCGGCCCGCGAGGTCCGCGACCAGGTCGGGCAGGGCACGTTCGTTGCCGTTGGTGCGCAGATAGACCGGACCGCTGAGCGGGGTTTCGAGCAGCGGCGTGGTCGCGCTCGCGCTTCCGTAAACCGATTCCTTGGGGCAGCTGTGGGCGTCGAACTGGCGCGGAGTGCAGACCGCTTCGAGGTGTTCCTGGGCGAGGAAGAGGCGCGGGGGCAGAGTGACCAAGGCCTCGCGGATGTTCGCATCTCCCTCCTGCGGAGTGAGGGTCGCCCGCAGCGAGGGATAGTCACGGTGCTTGTGTCCACCGGCAAGCGCGATCGCGAGTTTGGGGCCGAAGTCGAGCGCCGAGCAGTTGGAAACCTGGAACGGCACCGAGCCGCTCGCGAGTTGATCGTCGGCGGGGTCGCCGAAGGCCAGCCCCGATCCGGTCAGGCTCGAGGTCAGACTGAACGGGTCGCAGTTCGTCGGGTTGACCATGAAATCGGGTTTGTCGATGTTGACTCCGATGTCGCGCAGCCGCAGCGGGAAGCCCTTGAGGATGTGGGGGATCGGATCCGAGCCGGCAGAGTCGATCGAGACCCTCGCGGTCTGCTTGTCGATGCGAATTGCCGAGCGGATCACCACGGTGCCGAGGTCGAAGGGGCCGACCTTGGCCGAGTCGATCGCCACCACCGAGAGCGGCGAACCGTGGTACGGGCCGGCCAGATAGAGAGACCCCGGCGCATAGGCGAGGGACTGCCCCACCCCGTAACCGGTGTAGGTATGTCCGATCAGACTGGCTGCCGGACAGGCCGGGGAAAGCTCTGATTCGGCTCCGGTCTGGGCCTTCGCCGCCTCGATCTGGCTCTCCGGGCAGTACGGGACGCCGGCGATCTTGCCGAGCTCGCCCGGGGGCAGGACGGCGGAGTAGGAGGTGATCTCCTGTTCGCCATCGTTGCGGGCGAGATGGAGGGAGAAGGGCGTGTAGGAGGAGGCGTTCCCGTTTGCGACGCCTCCGGTCGCGCTCGGGGAGAAGGGCGCCAGCGGTCCCTGCTGACATGGACCCCCGCCGGGGCCGGAGCTGAGCGTGAAGGGCGAGGAGGAATGGACGACGATGCTCGGGTCGAGCCAGGGGCTGGTTTCGACCTCGGTCGCGTACGCGCCGCAGGCCGATGGCGTAGCGAGCGGGCTGCGCTGGCCTTCGCGGAAATGAACGTTGAAATGTGAGTAGGGCAGCTGCGGCAGGTCGTCGAAGGTCGTCGTCAGCTGTCCGGTAAGCGGATCGGAGTCGACGCGGCCGGCGACCTTGACGAGGATCCCGCGGTCGGGGTCCTTGGCGACCATGTAGAGAGCGACCAGGGTGCCGAAGCGGTTCTGGTTGGGGGTGGCGAAGAACATCGCGCCTTCGATCTGGTCTTCGACGAGCGGGCTTTCGATCGTCAGCTCGCCGATTTTGGAGTCGTTGGGACAGCCGGCGCCCGGCGCCGAGGTGACGGTCTCGGCGGCGAACTGGGCCTCTGAGCAGGTACCGAGGCCAGAGCCCACGGAGGGGTTGACGCTCATCCCCTCGGGAAGGGTCACCACCGCCTTCTTGGCCTGAGAGGAAGCGTGCGCGAGTGGGTTTAGAAGTGGTCCGGAGCTGCCGTCCAAAGTGAAGTCATAGCCGCTCGGCGAGCTCGCACGTTCGGTCGAGAGTCGGCCGCGGGGGATCGGGTTGAAGGCGAGTTTGTCGCAGCCGGTGAGCGCTGCACCGCTGGTCCAGGACTGCTCGAACTGGGCTGTGGGCTGCTGCCAGGAGGAGACCGCGAGGTGGAAGTTGAGCGGCGTGTCGCAGTTACTGGGCAGCGTCAGGTAGGCCTGAGCGGGGTGCGGCGGGTTCAGGTCCGAGACCGGACAGAGCGCGTGCGGGGCCGAAGGGTCGGCCTCGTTGAGGCAGTTGCCGCGCTGGCCGTCGTGGACCGCAGCGAACGGGGTGCCCCAGATCTCGACACGGATTCGGGAGACGTTGAGGATCTGGCTGAAGTTGTCGAGGTCGAGGGTGAGGCCGTATTCGCGACCCGCTTCACGAACGTGAGGGGCGATCGTGATCGATTCGCCGTAGGGAGAGAAGCCCAGGCGCGAAGGCGAGCCCGGGGGCGGGGCGAGGTTGAAGACGCCGAAGGTCCGGGTTTCACCACCGGCGTGGGAGCTCTCGAGGGTGACGATTCCGATTTGGGCGAGGCCCGAGCAGCTCTCGCCGGAGAGCGCTTCTTCGTATGGAGAGCTGCGGGGGCTGGTGAACTGGGCGGCGCCGCAGCGCGGGACCGAGGTCGCGTTTTCGATCAGACCCGGCGGCAGGTCATAGGTCAGGTCCTTGAGGTCGCCGTCGGAGAAGTTGCCGACCTTGTTGAGGTTGACTTCTGTGACGAGCGAATAGGGGTGGGCGCCGGCGAGGGTGGCCGGGGCACCGCCCGCTTCTGCGGTGGCGGTCGCTTTGAAGCCGGCTTCGCCGGGGAGAAGGCCAAAGGCGGCCTGGGCCGCGGGGGCGGCGACGGACAGGGCGACGAGCAGCGCGCTCGCCAGAGCGGCGAAAAGGCCGGCGCGGGGACGGCGTCGGTTCATCGTTTCGACCCCCCCTTCTTCTTGTGGCTCTTCTTCTTCACGCAGCGGCCGAGCCGCTTGATCTGGTTTTTCTTGCAGTGCAGGGGTTTGAACTTGACCTGTTCGGCGTTGCCCGACTGTTTGGAGTGAACCGAGTTGAGTTCGGCTCCCTGAGGAGCCGAGGGAAGCACCTGACAGGCATCGCCAAAGCAGGGAATGGCGTCGGTGGATCCGGGGAAGCCGCCGCCGATGCGGGCGTCGTAGACGTCGACGCCGCCGGTGTCGGCGGAGACGAGAGAGCCGTCTGTGAGGAAAAACGCATCGGAGCCGTCGGCGGAGGCATCTATGAAGCCGGCGCCGCCTTCTGAGCGGCCGCTGGAGATCAGGTCGATGCAGCCAGTCGGCCTGACGCATTGGCCGGTCCCGTTCGCCTCCCATTGGTAGACGTCGAGGTCGCCGTTGGTGTCGGAGACGGCAAGCGAGTCGAAGCTCTCGAAGAACACCCGTTTGGCGTCGCCGGAGAGCACCCGGGGCTTGTAGACATCCGGGGCCAAAGCGCCCACGCCGTTGGGGCTGGCACCGGGAATTTCGGCGGCGCCGATCGGTCGCTCGCCGGAGGGGTTGCAGGACACGCAGGTAACGCCAGCCCCGGCAGTGCCCGGAGCGGTGTAGAGGTAGACCTCCGGCTCGGGCGCGTCGGTATTGATGTTGCGGTTGTCATAGGCGGTGAGTTCCGCGGTGGAGACGAAGAGGAGGCGGCGACCGTCGGCGGAGAGGCGAGCATTGCCAGTTGAGGGCGGAGCACTCGAGGGTTCGGCCTGCTCGGCGACGAGGGTCGAGGAGGGGGCGCCGTTGCGGCTGAGGAAGAGACCGGCGGCGGTCAGGTAGTAGACGAAGCCGCCGTCCTCGGAGGCGCCCACGACCCCGGTGACCCCGCCGCTGGGAGTGAGGTCAGTGCTGGCGCCGCTGGTCGCCGTGTAGCGATAAAGGTGGCCGGCGGCGGTGTAGAAGGCGAGCGAGCCGTCGAGGCTGGCGGTCTGGAAGGTGCCGCCGTCGGCGACTTTCGTGTTCGAGGAAGGCGAGGAGAGATAGAGCGCGGCGCCGTCGGTCCAGTAGACGCGAGAGCCGTCGGCGGAGATCGCCCGACTCTGGGCGACGAGGGCGCCGCCGGGGGTCGGGTTGATCAGGCGCATCTGGGCCCCTGAGACCTCGTAGAGGTTCTGTTTCGTGGGGTCGCATTCACCGTCAGAGCCGGGGACTTCGACGACGCCTGGACCGATCGCGGCGCAGCTCGAGAGGACGACGTGGGCGAGGTCGGGGGTGGCCCCCGCGAAGGCCATTTCGAAGTGTGAGGCGTCGAGATTGGGGAGTTGGGTGAGGAGCGCTTCGAAGGATCCCGGGCCGAAGCGCAGGTAGTAGTTGCGATAGCCCGCCGGAGCGCCGGAGCCGGACAGGGGCGCGTTTTCGACCGGGCACTGGGTCTGGGTGGAGACGCGACAGCGGCGGCCGTTTGAGATCAGGGCGTTCTGCAAATCGCCGGAGAAGAGCTGATAGGGAACGCCGCTGGCCGGGGATTCCGGATAGGTGCCAGAGAGCATCGGCAGGGTGACGTTTTCGGTCGACCAGCTATCGGAACCGCGCGTGGAGAGGTACTGGTTCGGGCCGGGCGATCCGAGCGGGTTTGCGAACGAGGAGGCCGAGGTGTAGGTGATCGAGCCACCCTGCGCCGCGGCCTGGAGGACACCGCCGCCGTGATTGGCACCGACCCCTTGGATATCGCCGCCGTTCTTGTCAAACGGCGAGACGATCTCCCAACCCCGATCGTCGGGCAGGGCGAAGATCGGTTCCAGTCGATCGGTGCGGAAAGAGCGGGTTTTTAGAATCGGCGTGACACCGGCGCTGTTGGTGGCGATCACCCGAAAGCGATAGCCCGTGTCCGGGGTGAGTTCGTCGAGGCGCTGGGAGACGCTGCCAGTTCCGATCGAGACTCCGGTCTGGGGGATTCTGGTGGCACCGAAGAAGCCTTCGGCGCGGAACTTGGCTTCGGTCGTGTATTCGAAAAGATAGGTCGTGGCCGAGCCGTTGGGGTTGATGTCGGCCCGCATGGTCGCGACTTCCGAGCCGACCCCGGATGGCCAGGAGCCGACGACGATCGGGGGGCCGGCCGCCAGCGCCGCGGGCGCCGTGATCCCGACCGCGGCCAGGACGAGGCCGATGCATAGCGCGCGCTTCACCGCCCGCCCCTGGAACAAGATGTCTCGATCTGGACGGCGTGATCGTAGGTGGCTGCGTTCTGGCCGGTGAGCTCGGCGGTGGCGCGGTTGGACTGAGCGCAGAGGTTGCGAGATGCCTTGAAGAGTCCCTTCTTGGCGCCGGCCATCGCCAGGGTGAACTTGGTCAGCGGCACGTCGGGCGGCGAATCGAAGCTGACCCGCATCGCACCGGCTTTGCTTACCTGCAGGTCGACCTGCGAGGACGAGGTCGGTCTGGCCGTGCAGATCGACGATCAGCTGCGTGGCGATTCCCGAGCGTCGCACGGTCAGCGGTCCGTGCAGGGGCTGGTCAAGAAGCGGAGTCGTGACGGTTGCCTGCCCGTAGACCGTTCCCGCCGCCCCGAGGTGGGCTTTGTCGAAGCGAAGCGAGCGGGGCAGGTTGAGGTCGAGCCCCGCGATATTGGCCGCCGTGCGCTTGGCCGAGTTGGTGAGAGTGGCGCTGAGGGCAGGGTGGGCGCCGCGTTCGGTCGAGCCCTTCAGAGCCAGTTCGAGCTTGGGTTTGAAGGCCAGCTTGCGACAGTCGCCGATCTGAAAGCGCGCACTCTGGGGACCGCTGAATTCGAGCGGATAGCAGGAGGTCGGGTTCTTGGCGAAGCCGGGGTCGAGGTTGAGAGCTACCGAGCGCAGGTCGAGCGGCACGCCCCCCAGGCTGGCCGGGAAGGGATCGGAGGTGGCCGTGACCCTGGTCGTCTGCGGATCGACGTGGAGGGCGACCCGGAGGACGACGGTGCCGAGGTCGAAGGGCCCGGCGAGCGCCGGGGTCACCAGCGCCAGGCTGAGCGGGGCGCCGCGGTAAGGCCCAGCCAGGTAGGCGCTGCCGATGAGGTTTTCGGGGGCCGGGCCGGCGCCGGCGGCGGTGGCGACGGCGCCGATCCGCGAGGCCGCCGGGCAACTCGGGCTGCGCAGCTCGGCGGCACCGGAATTGGCGACCGCGGCGACGAGGGCACCCTCGGGGCAGAGCGGGACGCCGGCGACCCTGGCCAGCAGCCCCTCGGGCAGGGTCGTGTCGATGTCGCGGAGCGGCAGGCTGCCGTCAGGACGGGTGAGCCTGAGGACGAAGGGCGAGTAGATGCCGGCACTGGGATCGGCCGTGCCGGCGCTGAAGTGCGTCGAGTCGGGAACCGAAGCCGAGTCCTTCGGGCAGGCGCCGGCGCCCGCCCCGTTGGCGATCGTGAAGCTGTCTTTGGGCCGGCGGGGGGCTCCTTCGGGTGCTGAGGTCGGCGTGAGCTGGGTCTCGACCGTGTAGGTGGTGCAGACGCTTGGCGTGCGCAGCGGCGCGGCGGTGCCCTTGAAGAGTTCTAGGTCGAGGTCTTCGAAGGGGAGCTGAGGCGCCTCGGCGATGCTGACGCGGAGGCGGCCGCTCGCCGGGTCAGGGTCGATGCGGGCCGGCAGCTTGACGTTGATTCCCGACGACGTATCGGTGAGCGTCATGTAGATCGCGATCAGGCTGCCGTAGGGGTTCTGCCCGGGAGTCGCGAGGTAGACGCTGCCGAAGAGGGGGTGGTCGAGTTGGGCCGGTGAGTCGATCCGCACGGTTCCGATCTGAGAGGCGTCGGGACAGGCGGCCGGCGCGGAGTTGAACTGTGGGGTACCCGGGACCTCGGCGCCGAAGGTGGCGACGCTGAGGCCGTGCGGCGACGGCGGGTCGGTTGGGGTGATCGTCACCCCGGCGGCGGGACCGCTGAGCGACGGGTCGGCAACTAGTTCCGGTTTGGCGCCGTTCAGGTCGTTGGCGAAGAAGACCGAGTAGGTCCGGGTGTCTTTGTCGAGGGAGGGGTCACCGACGAAGACGTTGCCGGGATAGAGGTTGCCGAGGCCGAGCGCCGGGATCTGCCGAAGCGCCGACTGGACTTCGGCCGCGGAGGCGTTGAAGGGGAGCGCCGTCGTGCTGACACCGCCAGATTCGAGTTTGTAGGTGCCGCCGGTGGCGGTGACCGCGATCATCTCGCTCGAGTTGTCTGTGACGGCGCCGGTCAGAAGAGGCACGTCGGTGCCCGCCAGGGCGCCTACAAAGGTTACGATCCAACCACCGGCCGCGCCGCTCACCTCGATGTTGCCCGCCAGTTCCGGAAGGCCTTCGAGCGCCGAGCGGACCTGCGCCTGCGTTGCCGTCGAGGCGATCGGGATAGTTGTGGCGCCCTCACGGCTGACCGTGAACGTGCCCGAAAAGCTGACCGGCGGCATGTCATAGCGCAGCAGCTGTCGCTCGGATGCGACGCCGGCGAGCCCGATCTGCGCCGGCGTACAGGACGAGAGGCCGCTCGCTCCGGCCGGATTGATCGTGAGCCCGGCAGGAAGGTCGACGCGGGCATCCCGGAGGCCGGCGGCGGCGCTGCCGTTGGGATCCTGGATTTGCGGTATGCGGAGGTGGACATCGAGTCCCGATGGCGAGTCAGCGAGGTTGGTCGTCGGCTTGGCCGAGAATTCCGGGTCGAATTCGAGCTGGTCGCAGCTGTTCGTCCCGGGCGCTTCGAAGGGAGCGGCGGAGATCGACTGCTCAGGGTGCTGCCAGGTGCTGACTTCCATCGTTGTCACGAGCGGACCTCGGCAGGAGGTTGGATTCGAGATCAACGGCTGAAAGGGGGGCGCTTCGGGATAGGGCCCGGGCACCGGAACACCGACCCCGTCGAAGCGCTCGGCGTCGTGGCCGGGGTCGCCGGGAACGCCCCAGATGTGCAGCGAGGAGCCCACCAGCCCGGCGACCTGGCTGAGTCCGCGCAGGGTCCCGGTTGCCCCGTAGTCCCCGCCGTTTCGGAGCTCGAATTCGATGTGGACGGGTGCGCCGGCCGCTCGGAAGGCAAATTGTGCGACGCGGCCACTCGGCGGGGCGACGTTGAAGACGGGGACGAGCTGGCTGGGAGCGCCGGCACTGAACTCGGGCTTGGCAACGCCGACCTGGGTGACGGTGGCGCAGGAGCTCTGGGCGAAGGCTTCGGCGCTGCAGCGCGGGTAGCGCGCGGCGGCCGCCAGCAAACCGGCGGGAAGTTCGAAGCGCAGGTCGCGGATGTTTTCGGCGGGGCCGACTTCCCCGCCGTTGGCCGGGCTCTGGTTGACGGCAAACTCGTTGAGCACCTCGAAGGGCCGGGCGCCCGGCGCGGTCGAGGGTGACTGATTGGGGTTGCGGCCCGGGGAGAGGAAGACCGGCACTTCGAGGGTGCGGGCTGCTGCTCCCGTGGGGCCGAGCGAGGCCGCCGAGAGGAGTGCCAACAGGGCCAGGGCGAGGCGGGCTCCGGAGCTCATTTCTTCCCGCCTCGCTGGGAAGAGCCGGTGAAGGTCAGCGCGACCCCGGCCCGCGAGATCGCTCCCGCTGCGGATCGGAAAGAGACTTCAGCTTCGGTTCTGAAGATCCCGAAGCGCTTGCGTTTGCGATCTGCGCCCTGCCGCAAGTTGAGGGCGAAGGCGACCGAGCCGGCCGCGCCTGTTTGGCGTTTGAAGGGCGCAAATCCGCGGCCACCGACCTGGAGCTCCCCCGAGCCCGGGACGATAACCCGCAGGCGGACCTTGGAGCCGTTGACCGAGAGTGCTTCGGGAGCGGCGACCTTGGAGGGCGCTTCGAACCCGGCCGAGCTGGCGCCGACTTCTGGCGCCGCCGGCGAGCTGGGGCCACGGCAGCCTTCGCCCTGGCAACTGGGGCTCTCCTCCGCCACTGGAACGACGGCCCCGACCCGGGCGTCGTAGATCCCGAATACCTTGCCCTGACCTTGGGGTGAGAGTTCTTCGAAGCTGGCGATGAAGACGTCGTCACCCGAGGCGGAGGCGCCGAGCAGGATCGCCGGCGCGCCTTCCCCCGGGCTGAGCAGAAATGGCTGTCCGCCGGCGTACTCATAGACGTTAGGGACGGCGCTCTGGGCGGCGGGAAGAATCGCATCTGCCGACTGGAAGAAGAGGCGGGCGCCGTCATCGGACAGCGAGCGGCCCGCCAGCGAGGCGCCGGCGGCGGGAAGCTCGCCGCCGGGGCGGCAGGACCCGCACACGATCCCCTCGCCGAAGGTGTAGCGGTAGGCCTCGGCAAGACCTGCGTTGTCGTACGCGCTCTGAGGCGCTTTCGAAGTGAACGCCGCGTGCCGGCCGTCGGGGGTCACGTAGAAGTGCGCGGCGGGCTCGGGGTCGGTGGCGACGAAGTCGATCTCCCCGTCGTGCTCCACGTAGAGGTTCCGCTGTCCTGAGGTTCCCCCCGTCGCCAGGTCGCCTCGGGCGACGAAATAGACGAAGGACGCATCCGGGGAAACACCGGGCACGGCTTCGACGTCGGCGCCGGTCGCATCGGGCGTCAGGTCGGTGAGGACTTTCGCGTCGACGTCATAGGAGTAGAGGTCGGTACCCGTGTCGTCGGTCGGCCCCACCCCGGGGTCGTCGGTGAGCTTGGCGACGGAGGTGAAAAGCACCTTGGAGCCGTCGGCGGAAATGCCGACCGGCACGGCCTCGGCAGGAGGATCGGGGTCTGGCAGCGATCGCTGCGACTTCGAGACCTCAACCGATTTCACCGCGTCGCTGCGCAGGTAGAGGCCCGGGTAGCCATTGGCCTTGAAGAGGACCCGGGTGCCATCTTCGGAGACCGGGGGCAGCGCCCCCCCAACCAGGGCGCCGCCGGCGGGCGCGGCTTCTTCGCCTGAGGGTTCCGGCAGGATGGTGACGAGGCGCAGCTGGCCCGCCGAGTATTCGTAGGTGTTGCCGTTGAGAAGCGAGTCTTCGATGCCGACGACCGGTTGTTTGACGGTCGTCTTGAGGAAGAGGCGGCTGAAGTCGCGCGAAGCCCCGTCGAGCATGGCACTGGGATCGAAGCCCGCGGCGCCGACTTTGGTCAGGGCGAGGATCGTGCCGTCGGCGCGGCGGAGGTAGGCGTTGGCGCCGGTGGGAGAAGTAGGGCCGGCAAGCGGCTGGTCGGAGTAGAGGACCGACTGGAGCAGGTCCTCAGAGACGCCAAGGGTCGAGGCGGCAGCACCGAAATAAGTGCCGCTGGCGAGCGGGGTCGGCGCCGAAAGGCTGCGGGTCGACCAGCCCAGATCCCCACGCCGAGCGAGAATCACCGGCGCCGCGGCGGTCGCCCCTTCGGCCTCAAATGGCGTGCCGGCGCCGAGGAAGGCGATCGCGGTGCCGTCGGCGCGGACCCCCGGCACCGCCACGGCGGGCCAACCCCCGGGCGCGGAGCTGTTGAGGCCGGGCGTCGCGAGTTCGTAGGCGCGGCAGTCGGGCAGAGCGGCCGAGGGCCCGACCCGCGAGGTCTCGTTGGGGCAGGCGACATCCGCCTGCGCGCCGGCCGCGGCAATGAGCGCGGCGCTGTAGCTCAGAGCCAGGGCGAGTGCGACGGCGCCTGGAAACGCCTTGAGTAACACCCTGCTCACGTCCCCCGGGCGAACAGGGCCCTACCAGCCGAGAGCGCTGCTCAACGAACTCAGGGTGCGCTTCTTGGGGCCCTTCTTGCCCTTGCCCTTATTGCCGTTCTTGGGGCACTTGGCCGCGACCTTCGGGGTCGTGTCGTACGCGGCCCCGTTCTGCCCGGTGAATTTGACGCCAGCTTCGGGGTGAGCGCAGAAACCGGAGCTCATGATGATCAGGCCCTTCTTGCCGCCGAAGAGAGTGAGGCTGAATTCCGTGACCGGGACATCGGGCACCGCTTCGAAGGTATTGCGCAACGCGCCTTTGACCGAGTCGGTTTTGCCGGCCAGCTCGATTTCGATCGGCTGGCTCGACGGACCCTTGAAGCCGACGACCAGGTCCGGGAGCTTGTGGCTCGAGGAGCGAAGGTAGACGTTACCGGTGAGCTGGTAGTCGAGCAACGGCGTTTTCGCCGTCGCCGTCCCGTAGATCGATCCCTCCGGGCACTGGTCAGCCGCGAACTGGACCCTGGTGCAGACCTGACCGATGTGGGCGTTGTCGAGGAACGCCGCCTGCGGGAGCTTGACCTGGGCCGATGCGATGTTGGCATCGCCGGGGCGGGCGGTCAGTGTTGCCTTCAGGCTCGGGTGGGCCCGGCGGGCGACCTGCCCCTTGAGGGCCAGCTTCAGAGACGGCTTGAAGCCCAGCGCGTTGCAGTCGCTTGCCTGGAAATGCTGGGTCGGCGTCGCGGCGGCTCCATCGGAGCCGTTCACGGTCGCCGACACGGCCATCGCCCGACAATTGGTCGGGTTGAGGGTGAAGTCGGCGCGGTCGAGTCTCGTTTCCAGCGAACGAATACGCAGCGGCACGCCGTCGAGCACCTGCGGCAGGGGGTCGGTTTTCACCGTGACCTGGGTCGTTTCGCTATTCAGGTAGACGGCGGCGCGGACGATGGAGTCCCCGAGGTCAAAGGGACCGGCCACTACCGGTGTGATGAAGGCGAATGAAAGCGGGGCCCCTTTGTATGGACCGGCAAGGTAGACCTTGCCGGGGGTGTAGAAGGGGCTGGAGCCGGGACCCGCGCCGACACTGACCGTGCCGACCTGGCTCGAAGCGGGACAGGAGGGATTGGCCTGCTCGTCGGCGCCGCTCTTCCCCACCGCCGCGGCGATCGCCGCGTCTGAGCATGAGGCGACGCCGGCCAGCTTCGCGGAGAAACCGGGGGGCGTGGTGACGTTGATCGAGCCGAGCTCCTGTTCGCCGTCTTCCCGCGTGACCTTGAGGACGAAGGGACTGGGGGTTCCGGCCCTGGCGCTGGCGCTGCCGGCGCTGAGGCCTGGGCTGAAGGGACGCGCACCGGGCGAGCCGGCACAGGGCGATCCGTTCGGTCCCGAGCCGACGTTAAAGCTCGAGCTCGGGGTGGCGTTCGGCGTCTCCGGGGCACTCCAGGGGACCATCGTGCTGGTCGCCTCGAAGTCCCCGCATATCGGCGGTGAGGCCAGCGGTGCCCTCGGACCGGGCTTGAGGCTGACGGTCAGATGTCTGGTCGGCAGCTGCGGGTTATCGGTGAAAGTCGTGATCAGCTGACCGGTTTGCTTGTCGGCCACGGCGGTGCCGGGGAGCTTGAAGTTGATCCCGTAGCGCGGGTAGTCGAGCTGCAGCAGCAGGCGGAACGTGCCGTCCGCTTTGCCAGAGGTGGCGAAGTCGCCGGGGTGGGGCTTCAGCAGGTAGACGTCGCCGGGGATCGGGTCGGCACCGACGATGTCGTCGGAGGAAGGGTCATGTTTAGCCAGCAGCGGCGTCGTGGCAGTGACCGTGCCGATCTTGGAGGCGTCGGGACAGGTGACCGGTTCCGTGGTGTCGTAGTGGACCTGGTCGCCCGCTGGGTCGGAAGCGAGATCCGAGCAGCCGGCGAGACCGGTTGCCGAGGACGGCGAGATCGCCAGGCCCGCGGGCAGCTTCAACGTGATGTCTTTGGGCTCGGGGGCCTGCGGTTTGTCTGGTTCGATGTTGGCGTTGGGGTCGGTCGGGTCATTCGACTGCGGGAAATCGAGATCGACCGCCAGGCCTGTGGGTTGGTCCGCCTGCGCGGGACCGTTGCCCTGCAGCGGTTTGACGCCGAGGCTCGCCTCTTCGAACTGCGAGGCGAGTTCCGGGTCGCCGCAACCGGTCACCGGCGGCGCCAGGAACGCGGCGCTCTTCCAGTTGGGATCGTTCAGGTCGGGCCTGCCCGACGGCAACAGCCGCCCCGGCTTTTCCCAACTGTCGAGGCTCACATTCCATAGCGGGTTGGCTTGGGAGCAGTCGACCGGGTTGCTGAGGAAGGGAGCTTCGGTGGCGTTGGCGACGGTGCCATTGAAGACGGTGGTGAAGGCCCAAATGCCTACCCGGGCGGCGTTGGTCGTGCCCAGCGTCAGACCGTACGATTCGGTGCGAGCGCGCGGAATCACGACAATAGGCACAATCGGGCCGCCGGGGTTGAAAGCGAACTCCGCCGGGTATCCCCGTTCCGGCTTGACGTTGAAAAGCGGCGCACGGAATCCGGAGTCGTTAAGTTCTGCGTAGCCCACTCTGGAATCCGCCGGGCACTTCGACCCGATCGGGAATTCGAATGGCTCGACCTTCGAGATCTCGCAACGGGAGGCCGCTGCCGGGTTGCCGAAGAAGCCGTTGACCAGGTCGACGCTGGCGTCCTTGAGTTGCTCAACTGGCAACTTCCCGGCCGTATTATCGTTTAGCGGCAGCGAAAATCGGGTCCGATTCTGGAACGGGTGCCCACCTGCCACGGAGTATTCGCTACCCCCTTCGTTGGTGGTATTCGAGGTGAATTCTTTCACCGAATAAGGCACTCTGTCAGCAACCGGAGTAACGTCCTGCGCTGATACTTCTGGAGCGCCGCCGCCAGAAACGGTGACGTGGTTCACGACCGAATCGGGGGGGTCGAAGACTGATACCGGCACGGCGATCGTAACCGCCTGACCCGGATTTATGTTTTCCGTGATCGGCGGTCCTGGAGTTTCAGGTTCTCTGCTGAAGCTGCAGGTCAGCACGGACGCCCCCGGGTGGTGACCGGGTTCGCCGTCGCTCGCGCAGAGCATGGCGATGCCACCACTAGTTGGCCCGTTAATCCCGAGCTTCACCCCTTCCGGCAGAGTGTCCGTGACGGTTACCGTACCGACCGTAGGGCTGTCGCCAGTGTTGATGACTTCGATCAGGTATGAGTCAGAAGTGCCAAGTGCCCCCAATTCACCTCGGTGGAAGGTCGCGGGACTGTGGGAGACCTGCACGGTCAGTTCGGGACCCGCGGCGGACGCGCCGGGCACTCCGAAGCAAAGCAGGCCGAGGCCGGCCAGCAGCATGGAGGTGGCGGTCAGCTTCAGGGTGTCGGCGATGCCTCCGAGGGACTTCACGGTTGCGTTCTCCTTGCGCTTGGCGGTGCGGGCTCGAGTGCGGTCGGGGGCGATCACTTGGCACCCCCGGCCTTCTTGGCGCCTCGCTTGCCTTTGTGCTTCTTGTGGTGCTTGGCTTGCTTCTTGTGCTGCTTGACGCACTTGCCCTTCTTCAGAACCTTGCCCTTAGGACAACTCTTCTTGGGCGGAGCCTTGGGCGGTGATTCCGGAGCCCGCGCCTGGCCCGTTGCCGGGTTCGGCGAGGAAGGCGGCCCGGGACCAGCCGGCTGGCATGCTTCGCCAGTACAGCCCGCAGCGACAGTCGCAGCGCTGAAGCCGCCGCCGACCCGCGCGTCGTAGACATCCCTGACGGCATCCCCGTCACCAGGACTGAGCGGTTCCCCGGTGGTGAAGTAGATGTCCTGGCCCGAGGCGTCGATCGCGAATTCAAATTCGCCGACATTGTTTCCGGAGGCCCCGCTGGAGATCAACGACACGCGGCCGCCATTCCAGAGGTAGATGTCATTGGTGCCGTTGCCGTCGCGGGGCACCAGGCCCTCGGTGGTGGCGAAGACAACCGCCTGTCCGTCGTCCGAGATGGAGATCTGGGACGGTCCAGGGTCCGCGCCGAGATAGCCGTATTCTCTCGTTCTCGAAGAGACGTAAGCGCCGAATCCGTCAGCGTTGCCGCCGGTGCCAAGCGGCCCGGTCGACATCCGGGTCAACCCTCCGGATTCGGTGTCGTACCGATAGACGTCGTATCCGGTATCGGTGTCGGTCGGCACCAACGGGCTGGCGGTGTTGAGCACCACGTAACGACCGTCTGGAGTCATTTCTGATTCGTGAGAATAATCTATGCCCCTGCCGCCGTATGCAGCGGCGAGGTCGTTGTTGATCAATCGTCCAACGAACCTCACCTGGCCTCCGGGATGTGAAGCGTCACTCCGCCAGACGTAGAGGTTGTTGTCCCCTTGATGCGCCGGTTCTTCGAACGCGTCATCGCTGCCGGCGAGGACGGCGGGTGAGACGAACATGACGGTCGTCCCGTCAGCGGAGACAGTCACACCTTCGGCGGTCGAACGGCTCGGGGTCTGTAGGCCCGTATTCGGTTTGGCAACCGTGGCCACGCCTTCTTCGGTATTGGCTCCAGGCCCGGTGCCGGATACCTCGGTCAGAGCCGGAGATGGATTCGGGTCCGACGCCGTCGGCAGGTGGTAGACGTAGAGGTCTACGGCGTTATCGGTGTCGCTGTTCAGCAACTGCTGCCTGGTGGTGAAGAAGACGCTCGAACCGTCGCGGGCTGCGCCGGCGAAGCGCGCGGGAGCCGGGGCGTTGCAGTCGACCCGGGTGCAATGCGATTCCGAGGCCTCGTAGCTGGTGGTCCCGTCGACCCGAGCCCAGACCTCGTCAGCGGGTGGCCCTTCGGCGCACCCGCCGACCGCGACGAAAATGATCGTCCGACCATCATTCGACACCGCCTTGCCTTCGGCGCCCGCAAGGGCGCTCCCCGCAATGGGACCCCCTTCGCATTCGGAGATCGGCTGCCCCGAGTTATCGAGATCCACCCGGCGCGGAGCGGCGTGGCCGGTACCGACGAACTCGAACAGGCCGGGCTGACCGAGCACACCGCCGTACACAACGTGGGACAGATCGGCAGAGCCGCCGATGAGCTGGCCTGCCCCAGCAGGCGTAGGGGTGCCGATCAAGGTGAAGCGGCCGTCACGCCCGCGTAGATAGGAATCCGATTCTTCGGGCAACTGACGCCCGGGGCCCGCAAACCACAACGAGGTCTGAAGTTCTTCCGAAAAGAGCAAAGGGAGCCCGCCGGACCCTTCGGGGAGCGCTTCTGGGCCAGCATTAAGCGTTCCTGCGGGGTTCAGGTTGGGAATCGTTTCCCAGCCACCGGACGTACGATTCGCAACGTAGCTGTTGGCGAGGCTTCCCTGTCCGGAATTCGCGATGTTGCCGGCGGCACTATGGTAGAGCACTGAGCTGCCTCCGAGGAAGCCGTAGAAGTCGGCTTTATAGCCAGCCTTGAGGGCGGGGCTGACCTGCTCGTAGGCGCGGCATTCCGGCAGCGCCAGCGAGTTGTTTTCGCGGCGGACGGTTTCGTTCGGGCAGGGCGGCTGAAGTGGGTCTTGGGTGGGGACGAAGATCCGGTCGCCGCTCGTACTTGTGTCGACGGCGCTGGTGGCCACCAGCTGGAAGTGGTAGGTGGCTCCGGGCGTGAGGCCGGTCAGGTGCGCTTCGACGACGATCGGTTTGTTGTTGCCGCCTTGTACAGGGGTGGAGCCAATAACGAAACCGACGGGGCCTCCGCCCTGACTGGGGTCCGATCCGAGCGGATCAGTTCCGCTTTCGCCTCCGATCTGCGCCACGTTCGTTTGGGCAAGGTCGCCCTTAAAGTCAATGCGGTAGAAGCTCGGTTTCCCCGTCACGGTGACGTTACCCGTACCAATCGCGGGAAGTCCCTGGAGAGCGGCTTCAACTTCGGCAGGAGTGGCGTTATAGGGCAAATCGCCGGTCTTCTGACTCAGATAGGTGAGCTTGAACTGACCTTCGATGATGCCGCACCGGCCAGTGCCGCAACCCCCCCCGACGACTTCGACTTCCTGCACCTCGTCGCGACCGATCGGGGTCGGCGAGCAGGGCGCCTGGAAGACGTAGTTCGCCGTCGGGCCGTATTCGAAGTGGCAATCGGTGATACTCGAACCGAGCGGGTTGACGATCCCTTCGATGACGTAGCCGCCCTGCCCGTCGGGAGCACCGGCGGTAGATTTGACCGACGGCGCCGCCGGCAAAGTTGAGAAGGATCGTTCAGCGAGGATTCGCGTGCTGCCATTGCCATTGGTAGCTACCAGTCTCACCTGGTAGGTGGTGTTGGTTTCCAAGCCTGCGGCGTCGAACGCGACGGGCAGTCCGGCTTCGGCAGCTCTGAATCCCGCGTCGCCGAATTTGATGACGCCGCTCGGGGCTCCGGGGCAGCCCGGATCACATTCGAGTTGCCATTTGGTTTCGTAGGCTTCTTCCTGTTCGGCGGTCAGCGCCCCGGCCGGGGCGCTTGCGTTGACCGTGCCGGCGAGGTGGGCCGAGTTGATGGTGATTGCCGTGACCGGAGCGACGGTGACGCTCGGAGCGACGGGAGCTTTGGTCGTGAATTCGACACCTGGACTCACAATGAATTCTCCGGTGGTGAAGTCGGCGACTGCGAGCCGCACCTGATAGGTCGTGCCGGGCCTCAAACCCTTCTGGACGAGGTTCGTGAGTGCTCGCGGCACGTTTGCTTCGGATTCTTCTATGGTCCCTGATGAGCCTTCTCCGAATTCGTATGCTTCTCGCCAGTTGGTGCCTCCGTCGGTGGAGATCTGGTCGAACCAGACGACGGGATCGCCTTTGGGATCGACTTCACCTGAGAATTCGACGTTGGTGAAGTTGGCGGTGACGGTCGGATCGATTTTGATTTCCGGCGTCGCTGCCAACGCCGATGAGGCGCCGAAAGCGAAGGCCGCGATCGCCGAGGCGAGGAACAGGGCGAATAGAGCCCCACGATGCGAGGGCGCACCACTCCCTTTGGAATCGCCCGAAGCAGCACGGGTGGCGAAGGCACGGCGGAGCAGGCCACGGCTGTTGCCGGAGCCCTCGGTAGAACCCGCGGACGTTGCCATCGCTCGATGCGTCACTCGTGTGTCTCCTTTGCTGCCGTTGCTCACGGCGACGGAGGGCTTTTGAGCAGCGCGAGTGGCGGCGAAGCGTCCCCTCGGCGATGCGCTCACTGATCCCTCCTCGGTCAGACCGGTCATCTCCCCGGATCTCCGTCAATGCGAGGGAGATCGAAGGGCCCCTGCCCGGTCAGTGAATTGAAACACGCCCGCTACCCAAGCGAGCAAAGAGCAGCATGGCCCTCAGCGAGCGCAGGCGCCACGGAATTAGTTCGAGAGTTCTGCGGTGCCCTTCGTAGAGTCTTCGATTCCGGGCCGGAAATGGCTCTGCAGAGCGCCATCGGCCAAGTGGCAGCGCCGGCTGGACCGGTCATTCCCGCAGCGCGGGCATGACCTTCTCCGCGACGAGCTCGAGCTGCCTGGCCTCTTCGCCGAGCGGCCAGAGGAAGACCGTCTCGAGCCCCTTTTGCGCGTAGCGGCGCAGAAGGTCGGCGCAATGCTCGGCCGAGCCGACGCAGACACGCGGCCGCAGATAGTCCGGCTCGCGCTTCACGGCAGGGCCGAGCAGGTCGGCGAGGACCGACTCCGCCTCGCTGCGCTCCTCCGTTATCCACAGCCACATCGTCGCCAGGCCGTTGGGGAAGTCTGCGGCTGATTTGCCCTGGCCCTCTAACTCGAGCTCAAGCCTCATTCGGGCATTGCCGAACTCCTCCGGCGTCGTGTTGTAGCCGGAGGCCAGCCAGCCGTCGGCGAGGCGGGCGACCCGGCGCAGGCCTGCCTCCGATCCCCAGCTGCCGATCCAGATCGGGACCGGTGCCCGAGAACGCGGCTGCAACTCGGCAGAGACCCCGGCGGCGGAGTAGTAGGCACCGTCGAGCGGCTCCCCGCCGGCGAAGATCCGCCGCAGCATTTGAGTCGCCTCCTCGAAGCGCGGCCAGCGCTCGTCGAACGGGACCCCGACCGCCTCGTAGTCCCGTGACGATGAGCCGGGGCCGAGACCCGCGATGAGGCGGCCGTCGGCGAGGGCGTCGAGTGAAGTCAGGGTCTTCGCCAGCGGCATCGGTCCCCTGACGGTCGGCAGCGCAATCGTCGTGCAGACCTTCATCTCACCCGAGAAGGGGATCGCCATCGCAAGCGCCGTCGGCCCGTCGATCCAGGGGCGCGAGAAGATCAGGTGGTCGTTGGCGGCGATCCCCCAGAAACCGAGCGCCTCGGCGGCGGCGGCCGTCTCGAGGATCCGCTCGCGGGTGATCGGGGTGGAGTCAAACTGGACCAGCGGAAGATGAGCGGCCAGCCTGAGCTCCATCGATCGATCCTACGCTGCGCAGTCTCGGTCGCTGTGCTCGCTATGGGCGCAGCTCTAGGGCAGGTTTTCGAAGCTCAGGTCCCAGGGCTCTGCAGCGAGCTCGGGGCCCTTGATCAGGGTCTGATTACCCGCCCGGTCGATGGCCGAGACGGAGATCACCGGGTATTCGCCGAGGGGGGCATTGCTCGGCAGTTCCCTTTCGAGCACCCATACGCCATCCAGGTCGGTACCGGAGACCAGTTCGGCCCCGCGGCCGCTCGTCTCGAACTGCTGCGGGTCACCGGGCACGTCGAAGCTGAACGCGAGATCGCTGAAGCTTTTGTCGGGCCACCCGCCGAATCCGCTGAGGTCGTCCTTCACATGCATCCTCACCTTGAAGCTGCGCTCGCCGTTGGCCGTGCTGATCGTCCGCGGGTCGATCTTGAAGTCGAGGATCTGCGGACCGACTGAGTCGCCGGCGCCCTCCTGTGTGAACTGAAGGGGAAGGCCCATCGCTTCGAGTTCCGAGCGTTCGTAGGTGACGGAGTTGCCGGCGCGATCGCGGAGTTCGAGCCCTTCGACCGCGTACACGCCCCGGCGGGCATCCTCCGGAAGGTCGACCTGCCCGCCCCAGGTGCCGTCGAAGATCGTCCCGGCGGCGAGCCTCGAGCCGGCGCCGAGGGCCCAGGTGTTCCCCTGCGGGCCCGCTGCCGGCAGGCGAAAGCTGGGCGACGCGGCCGCAAGCCCCGACAGGTCGTCGGTGGCTTCGACCGTGAAGTCGACCGACGCCGGAGCGGCACTGGTGTCGACCGTGTCCGTCGAGAGCGAGAACCCCTTGAGCACGGGCGGGGTGGTGTCGGGGCCGGCATAGACGTCGAAGTCGAGATCGAACCCGGTCGGCGTTCCGGCTTCGTCTGCTTCGAGGCGGTTGCGGCCGAGGGTGGTCGAATTGCCCGCCGAGTCTTCGAGCGTGATGCTCGCCAGTCGGTAGCGGCCGGAGGGGGTCGAGGCGGGGACGGTGACCGGCAGCTGGTATTCGCCGAGGTGGTCTTCGCTTGCCGGAAAGTCGATCGTGCGCCAGGCGCCTTCGGGCCCTTCGATCAGCATCGAGCCGGACTTCAGGGAGCTTTCGTCCCAGGTCGTCAGGTAGTAGGTGACGGTTCCGGGCCCTTCCGAGGTGTCGATGAATTCCGGCCCACGCCCCAGGATGAAGAGTTCCGGAGCGGCTTCGTCGGCCGGCGGCTGCGGAATCGACGGCGGCGTGCAGGCTATTTCTTCACAGGTCGGGCCAAACGGGGGCGGAATCGAAGTCGGGGAAGTCGGGGCCGGCGCCGTCGGCGTGGTGGGCGGGCCCGGATCCAGCTCGGTCACCCTGGGCGTCGCGCCGACCACCGCACAGTCGACCGCTTCGCTGTCGCCGATCTGCCCGTGGCACACGTCGCCACCGGTGCCGCCGTCCTCGAAGTCACTGCCCGGTCCGCCGTAGAGCTTGTCGTTGCCCGCCCCACCGAAGATCGAATCGTCACCTGATCGGCCATAGAGCGTGTCCGCCCCGCCCCCACCGCAGATCACGTCGGTGCCCTTGGTGCCGCGCAGGACATCCGGTCCCGCCGTTCCATGGATGGTGCACTTCGGCGCGCCGCCCCGAGCCATGGCGGAGGACACAGGGCCGACGGCGAAGAGGACCGCTGCTGCCAAGAGCACCGCGATCGTCCCGAAAACACCCCCACGCCCCGTCATCGCCCAATCATGACGCAAGTCGCCGCATTTGATGAGCTCAGAACGGGAAGAGCTCTTCCACGGCCTTGCCGGATGCGTTTGCGACGGCGAGCAGCAAGACGAACCTGGGACCGGCGCTCCGGGAGATGTCGACGTTAGGGTGCAGCGGTCCTGGGGAGACCGCGCAAACCGCCTACCGGCGTCTTGCAGAGGCCACATCGTTCACCGACTAGAGAGGGAGCGCTGATGGGTAGCTGCAAACGACGGGTTGATTTGCGCAGGGGAAGAGTTCTGATCGGGGTCGCCGTGCTCGGCTGTGCCGCGGTGGCTGTCACGGGATGTGGGGCGAGCACCGGCTCCAGTGGCCTGAGCGACACCTCAGCCCCCAACGCCTGCAAGGTCCTCACGCCTCAGATCGCCAATTCGGTCATCGGCCCGTCGAAGCTGACCCGCAAAGCGAAGCCCAATCCCTCGATGACGCAGTGCGTCTACACGGGGAAGAGCGGCGGCTCGATCTCGATCCTCGTCGGCGACTGGGGGCCGATCAACGAGTTCGGTGCTCCGGGAGCCGGCTTCAAGTCGACCAAGGTCCACGGCATCGGCGACGAAGCGTACGTCTCGAGCAGTGGCCTGGTCGCCCGCAAGGGGGGCTACGGGATCAACGTGACCGGCTTCGCCCAATCGGGGTCGTTCAGCGGATCCGCAGCGACCAGCGAGGAAAAGCAGGCGACGGCGCTCGAGGAAGAAGTCGCCAGGAAGGTGCTTCCGAACCTTTAGAGGTTCGAGAACGCGTGAGGCCCCGCACGGCGCGCGCCATGCGGGGCCCTTTCGCGTCGGGACGCGGTGGCGGCCTACCAGAGGCCGGGGCCGACCACGACCGGCGGCGGGCCTCCGAATCCACCGTCGTCGAACACCGGGTTGCCCGGCGCGCGGCTATTCGGGTCAAACCCGACCGCGTAGCCGGCCGCGGCGCTGTTGGCGGCGCGGACCGCACCGGCCGGCTGCGCCGTGAGCGCGTCGACCGAGCCGCGATAGCCATCGGCGAGGCGGGTCAGCACCCCGGGGTCGACGACGCCCGGCAGGTCGGCGGCGGTGTGGAACCAGAGGCTGCCGCCGTTGGCCGAGATCACCGGCACGCCCTCGGCGTAGGCGTACACCTGCTCACCGCCACCGCCGAGGTGGGGCGGCTGGTTCGCCAGCGGCTGACCGGCCGCGGTGAAGGCCGCCGCCTGGCCCGCTTCGATCAGCGGGTTCTCGCTGGAGTGGAGTTTCAGCCCCGGATCCGGGGCCCCCGGCGTGATCGTGATCGACCCATCCGGGTTCTCGACTCCTTTCGGGGCACCGAGCGAAGCGCCGAGGTGGACGTAGGCGTCCGCGCCGGTGAACCAGGTGCCGGTCGCCCCGATCAGCGCCTGCAGCCCGAGGAAGCCGACTTCGTGCCCGGTGGTGGCGACGAAGACCAGCGTCTCCGGGCGCTGCGAGCGCGGCTCGAGCGCATAATGGCGGGCGAGGCCGAGCAGGATTGCGATGCCGCCGCCCCGCTCCGAGGCAGCGGGGACGAAGCTCGAGCTCGGCGTGCCGACGATCACCCTCCGGGTCGGATCGGTGCCCGGCAGCGTGCCCCAGACGTCGTAGTCGTGGGCGGTGCCGGTCCGAGCCTGCAGGGTCAGGTCGGCGCTCTCACCCGCGTCGGCATCGGCGACCACATCCGCCCCCGATTGCTTGCCCACGAGCAGCACGGGGAAATCTCCCGTGCCCAGGCGCGAGTTGACGTCTTCCTTGCGCGGGAGGTCCGCGACGCCTTTGGTCACGTAGACGAGCCCCTCGGCACCGGCCGCCTTCGCGGCCTCGATAGCGGGGTCGATGGCGCCGCCGGCAAGGGCCGAGACGACGACGATCTTGCCCGCCGCGTCAGCCGCGGAGAAGCTGCCGTCGGCCGCATCGAGCAGCGGCGCTTTGACCCCGTCCCACCCGGTCGTCCCCGAGTAGAGGAGCGGGGCGAGTGCCGCCGATGACACCGAGCGCGAGTCGGTCCGCAGCGCGACGCGGATCGGCTCGAAGCGCGGGAACGTGTAGGTCAGCGAGTGGACCTGGAGGCCGTCCGCGTGAAACTGCTGGGCGATCTGATTGAGCTCCCAGTAGTCGTTCGGAGTGCCGCTGTAGTGGTCGGGAAGGCTCGCGTACTGGCGCACGTTCGCCAGCAGCGGCCCCGCCGAAAGCGGGTCGACCTGGTGCGAGGGCGGGCCTGACGGGTGCCCGGGATGGTGGTGAAACGGGCTGCGGTGATGGGTGGCGTGGCCGTGGGACGACCGGTGATCGCTGTCGCCGCCGCGGCCGTGGGCCGCGGCCACCGACGGGAAGGCGACAACGGCGATTGCGGCGAGGGCCGCAGCCGTCCTGCGTGCGAAGTTCAACGCGATGCCTGGGCTGTTGGACTGGGTCTTGGACATTCGGGGTGACACCTCCTTGTTGGTTGTGCCCGGCCCTGCCGAAGACCGCGCTGCTGAATCGTTCGGAGGCGGAAGAATACCCGATGAAGTTGATTAGCTAACTCAAGAAGTGCCTTAAGGACTATTTACCCCCCCCCCCGGCCGTTCCGCCTTTGAACGCCCCTCTCGCGCCCGCCGTACCCCGATGCGACAACGAAACGGGAGAAGCCACCTGACGGTGGCGGCGACAAGCCCACCAAGGAGACATCCAATGAACAGGTCCTATCTGGCCATCAGCGCCATCGCGGTGGTCACCGCGCTGGCGCTCGCCGGCTGCGGCAGCGGAGGGGGCAGCTCCTCGAGCACCTCCGAAAGCGAAGCGTCGAGCGGCGGCGGGCTCTACGGCGGCGGCGGCGGGGAAGCGACCCAGACCACGGCGAGCGCGACCGCTGAAGCCACGCCGGTTTCCCTCGGCACCGCCACGGGCGTCGGCAAGGTCCTCGTCAACTCGGACGGGCTCACCCTCTACTACTTCCAGAAAGACAAGAAAGGCAGCGGCAAATCCAAGTGCGAAGGGGCCTGTGCCGAAGGCTGGCCGCCGCTGACGACCGAAGGCGAACCGGAAGCGATGAGCGGGGTCGACAGCGGCATGCTCGGCACGATCGACCGATCCGACGGCTCGACGCAGGTCACCTACGCGGGATGGCCGCTGTACACCTTCGTCGAGGACTCGAAGCCGGGCGAAGACAACGGGACCGACTCGAAGGCGTTCGGCGCGTCCTGGTACCCGCTGCACGCCAACGGGCAAAAGGCCGGCCACTAGGAACGAGGCGGGGCGGGGCGGCCTAGCCCGACGAACCGCAGCGGCGCGGCGGGCGGGACGCGTTGCCCCGCTTGCGATGGGCGTGCCGGCCTCGAAGGCAGGTCGAGCGGTGCCCGGCCTGCTTCTGCGGCCGGGCGCCCGCCGCACCGCTTGCCTTGGAGGCGGCTTCCCCGGGCCCGCTGGTGGTGGCCGCCGCGACGCTCGCCCCTCCCGCACCGAGCAGCGCCGGCGCGGGGTCGAATTTCGCGTTGACGGTCGTGGCGGCGCCGAGAATCACCTGGCAATCTCCGTTCCCCAGGCAGGCTCCCGACCAGCCGGCGAAAACCGAGCCGGGCTCGGCGGTCGCGGTCAGGTTGATGATCGCGCCGCTGTTGAGTTCCGCTTCACATGCCCCGGGACAGGCGATCCCGGCCGGGTCGCTGGTCACCGAGCCGTCGCCCACACCGGAGACGGTCGCGGACAGTTTCTGCCCCGAGCCCGCGACACCAAAGGCGTAGAGCGCGCCCTGTTCGGATGCGGGCGGGCCCAGTTCGGGCGGGATCACGCTGCTCGAGCCATTGCCGCTGGTCACGTAAACCTGACCGGTTTCGGCGGTCGCCGATTCGTCGACCGTAATTCCGACCGGTGCCCCATCGACGATCGCGTGTTCGAGCTGGCCGCGATAGATGCCTTCGGCGTTGAACTCGTCGATGGCCGCAAGCGGGTGTTCAAACCCGGGCTGGGTGTTGTCGACGACGAAGAGGTGGCCGTTGCTCTGGTCGATCGCCAGGCTGGTGTCCCTCAGAGACACGAATCGCCCGGCGGCGGTGCCGCGTCCGTCGATTTCCTGGACTGGAACGGTCAGGCTGACCGTCGGGTCGAAGACCTTGACCGTGTTGGTCGCGGCATCGGCGGCGTAGACGTCGCCGGCGGTGGCCGGGAAGGTTGAGACTGCGACCCCGAAGCTGTTCACCAGCGCGCCCCCGCCCCCGACTTCCATCAGCGGCGTGTCGCCGGGTTCGACCGGTGCTTCATAGACCGCGATCGAGGTGCCGCGGTTCACGTAGAGGTTTTTGGTGACTGTGTCGACCGCCACCCCGAAGGAGCGGCTCGGGTAGATGACGCCCGCGTCCGGGTTGATCACGGCGCCGTGCCAATAGCTGACGTAGAGGTTGTTGCCATCGCTGGCGAGGGTGCAGGGGCCGTTGCCGGGGAAGAGGTCGGGCAGGGTGATGCCACTCACGGTGCGGCGACGGTAATCGGAGACGTAGATCGAGCCGGCGGAGTCGACGGCGACCCCACAAGGGGCTTCGAGTTTCGGGCGCAGCGGTTTCGGTTCAGGTTCGAGCCCGCTGACCAGCGCGCCCAGGAATGGGTGGTTGGGAACTTCGGCGTGGGCCGTCGCGCTCAGCGCAAGGACCAGCAACGGAGCCAGCAGCGCCCCGCGGATCGCCCTTCGTCCTCGTCTTCCCGGATTCGATCCGCTCCGCGTGCTCATCGCCCTCCCCCCTTTGCCTTGTGGCCGCCCTTCTTCTTCCCGCAGCTGGCCTTCATCGGCAGCCTCAGGGTTTTGATCCCGGCGTCCTGGCCGATGAACTTCGCCGTCGCGACCTGCGGGTTGGTGCAGGTGTTGGTCGCGTTCGCGATCAGCCCGCCTGCACCGCCGTTCAGGGTCAGCGTGAACTTGGTCACCGGGGCGTCGGGGAGCACGTCGAAACGGGCTCGCAGGCCGCCGAGGCGGGAGTCGATTTTGCCGAGCACGTCGATCTCGACACCGCGGCCCGAGATCGCCGCGACCAGGTCGGGAAGAGCGCGCGCGTTGCCGTTCGAGCGTAGGTAGACCGGGCCGGTCAGGGGCTCGTCCAACAGAGGGGAGATCGCCGTCGCCTTGCCATAAATGGAGCCCTTCGGGCATTCGTGGGCGCCGAACTGTTTCAGCGTGCAGATCGTGTCGATATTTTCCTGGGCGAGGAAGATCTTCGGCGGCAGGGTGACGGTGGCCTTGCCGAGGTTCGCGTCGCCAACGCGCGGGGTGACGGTCGCCTTCAGGGCGGGGAAGTCGCCGCGCTCATGCCCCCCCTTGAGGACCATCGAGAATTTCGGCCCGAAGCCCAGCTGCGAGCAGTTCGACACCTGGAACGGAGACGGCGCGGCGGCGTGCGAGTCATCCGCCGGGTCCGAGAAGCGTTCACCGGCGCCGGTCAGGTTGGAGGTGACCGAGAACGGGTCACAGGAAGTGGGGTTGAGCATGAAGTTCGGCCGGTCGATGTAGATGCGGATGTCCCGCAGGCGCAGCGGGAAGCCGTCGAGGATGTGGGGAATCGGGTCCGAGCCGACGGAGTCGATCGAGACCTGGGCCGTTTCGCGGTCGATCCGGATCGCCGACCGGATCACGACGGTGCCGAGGTCGAACGGGCCGATCTTGGCCGAGTCGATCGCGACTACCGAGATCGGCGAGCCGTGGTAGGGCCCGGCCAGGTAGAGGGTCCCCGGCGCGTAGGAGAGGGTCGAGCCGACGCCGTAGCCGGTGTAGGTGTGGCCGATCAGGCTGGAGCCGGGGCAGGCCGGCGAGTCCGCCGATTCGGCTCCGGTCTGGTTTTTGGCCGCCTCGATCTGGGCCTCCGGGCAGAAGGGGACGCCGGCGACTTTCCCGAGCAGCCCACGCGGCAGGGTCGCCGAGTAGGAGGTGATCTCCTGGTCGCCGTCGCCGCGCGTCAGGTGGAGGAAGAACGGTGTGTAGGCGGAGGCGTTCGAGTTCGCCGTGCCGGCCGAGGCGCCCGGCGCGAACGGGGCGAGCCCGACCGGACAGGCCCCACCGCCGATCCCTGCCGAGAGCTTGAACGGCGAGGACTGGCGCAGGACGGCGTCGGGGTTCAGCCAGGGGCTGGTGTTGATTTCGGTCGTGTACTCCCCGCACTCCGAGGGCGTCGCAAGCGGGCTGCGCTGGCCTTCGCGGAAGTGCACGTTGAAGTGCGAGTAGGGCAACTGAGGCAGGTTGTCGAAGGTGGCCGTGAGCTGCCCGGTCGAGGGGTCGGCATCGATGCGGCCGGCGACCTTGACCATCAGGCCACGGTCGGGCGCCTTCGCGACGATGTAGAGGGCGAGAAGGGTGCCGAAGCGGTTGTCACGCGGCGTCGCGAAGAACATCGAGCCTTCCAGCGAGCCTTCGACGATCGGGCTTTCGACCGACACTTCGCCGACTTTGGAGTCGTTGGGACAGCCGGCGCCGGGCGCCGAGGTGACCGTCTCTGCCGCGAACTGGGCCTCCGAGCATGTGCCCAGGCCGGCGGCGACCGAGGGGTTGACAGTCATGCCCTGCGGCAGGGCGAGCACGGCCTTCTTGATCTGGGAGAAGGCGCGGGTCTGCGGGTTGAGCAGAGGGGCGCTGTTGCCGTCGAGGGTGAAGTCGTAACCGGTCGGAGAACTAGTCCGGTCGGTCGAGAGAACCCCGCGCGGAATCGGGTTGAACGAGAGCGATTCGCAGTCCGTGAGGGCTTCGGACTGATCGCCGGTCGAGGTCGCCTCGACGGTGGCCGGCTGCTGCCAGGAGTCGGCGCTTATGTGAAAGCTGAGCGGACCTTCGCAGGCGGTCGGCAGGGTCAGGTAGGCCTGGCTCGCGTGCGGCGGTTTCAATTCGGAGACCGGGCATTTGGCGTAGCCGGAGGACGGATCGGTCTCGTTCAGACAGTCGGCCCGCTGATCGTCGTGGGAGAGCGCCCAGGGGGTCCCCCAGATGACCAGCTTGAAGCCGGTCACGTCGAGCTGATGGGAGAAGTTCTTCAGTTCCAGCGTCAGGCCGTATTCACTGCCCGTTTCGCGCACCCGAGGGGTGATGGTGATCGGCTCGCCGTAGGCCGAGAAGCCGAACTGCGAGGGAAAGCCCGGCGGCGGCGTCAGATTGAAGACACCGAACGTCCTGGTTTCCCCACCGCCGTGGGAGCTCTTCAGGGTGACGATTCCGATCTGGGTGGTCGCCGGGCAGCTCTCCCCCGAGAGGCTCGATTCGAAAGGCGAGGTCCGCGGAGTCGCAAACTGCGCGGCGCTGCACTTGAGCACGGCGGTCGGGTTTTCGATCAGGCCGGCGGGCTGGTCGAGGGTCAGGTCCCTGAGGGCTCCGTCGGAGAATTTTCCGTCGAGGTTGAAGTTGGCTTCGGTGACCAGCGAATACGGGTGGGAACCGGCCAGGGTGGCCGGTTCCGTCCCGCCTTCGGCGGTCACCGTGGCGTTGAAGCCGGCGGGGCCCGGCAGGAAGCCGAAGCTCGCCTGCGCGGCGGAGGGCACCAGCCAGAGGGCGACGATCGCCAGGGCCGCGATCGCCGAGGAGATGCGCCTGAGGCTCATGACTGTCATCGCCCGCCCCTCCTGTGCGAGCTCTTCTTCTTTTTCTTGACGCATTTGCCGAACTTCTTGATCTGGCCCTTCTTGCATCGCAGGGGTTTTTTCGCCGGCGGCGCGGGCAGGTTCCCCGACGGTTTGGTGCGCTGGGTGCCGGGCGTGGGGTCTTCGGGTTCCGGGGGCAGCGGCTGGCAGGCGTCGCCGAAACAGGGGACCGCGGTCGGGGCCACCGGGAATCCGCCGCCGACGCGGGCGTCATAGACGTCGGAAGCGCCGGGGTCGGAGGGCACGAGCGAGCCATCGGTGAGGAAGAAGATGTCGGAGCCGTCGAGCGAGGCGTCGAGGATCGAGGCGCCGCCTTCCGCCCGTCCGCTCGAGATCAGGCTGATGCAGCCGACCGTCCTGGCGCAGGTGCCCGAGCCGTCGGCCTCCCACTGGTAGACGTCCTCGGCGCCGTTGGTGTCCTCGGAGGCGAGCGTGTCGACCGTGTCGAAGAAGACCCGCTGGGAGTCCGCCGAGAGCACCCGGGGCTTGTAGAACTCGAGTGCAGCGCCGTTGGCGGATGCGCCGGGCAGGCTCGCGGCTCCGCGCGGCCGTTCGCCGAACGGGTTGCAAGAGACGCAGACGACGCCGGAATTGATACTGCCCGGGGCAGTGAACAGGTACACCTCGGGGGCCGGGACGCCGGTGCTGAGATCCCTGCTGTCGTATGGGGTCAGTTCGAAGGCCGAGGAGACGAAGACCAGGTGGCGTCCGTCGGCGCTGACCCGGGCTGTCCCCGTGGTGGACGGGTAGCTGTCGGCATCGACCTGGGGCGCGACCGTGGTGACGACTCCGTTGTGCCAGAGGAAGAGGCCGGCTTCGGTGACGTAGTAGACGAAGGTGCCATCGTCGGAGGTCCCGACGACCCCCTCGACGACTTCCAGCGGGTTGGTCAATTCGGTGGCGGTGTTCGTCGCCGCCAAGTAGCGCCAGAGCTGGCCCGCTTTGGTGAAGTAGGCGACCGAGCCGTCGGCACTCGCGGTCTGGAAGGTCCCCCCTCCTCCCTGCGCTTCGTCGACCTGCTTCGTCTGGCTGCCTTCTCGCAGGAAGAGGTCGACGCCATCGGTCCAGTAGACCCGCGAGCCATCGCTCGAGATCGCCCCGCTCTGGGCGGCGAGAGTGGCTCCCGGCGTGCCCACCGCGGCGCCGGGGCGCAGGTTGATCAGCTGCGGGAGGGCGGTGCCGGACTTCTCATAGAGGTTGGCCTTTGCCTGATCGCATTCGCCTTCGGTGCCGGCGACTTCGGTGGCATTCGCGGTGAGCGCCGCACAGGTCGAGAGGATCACATGGGCGAGGTCGGGGGTGCCACCGGCGAAGGCAAGCTCGAAGTCTTCGGCGCCGAGCGCGAGGGTGGCGAGATCGGCGCTCTTCAGCATCGCCGTGACGGTGCCGGCCGAGTTGTCGCGCAGGTAGTAGTTGCGGTAGCCCGACGGGGCTTCGGATCCGGCCAGCGGCGGGTTTTCGACCGGGCAGTGGCTCGAGGCGGTCGTACGGCAGCGGCGGCCGTTGCTGAGCAGAGCGCCGTTCAGGTCGGAGGAGAACAGTTGGTACGGGACGCCGCTGGTCGGCGTTTCCGGATAGCCGCCCGATACGCCGGTCGGCGGGGTGATGTTCTGCGTGCTCCAGGCCGAGCCGCCTCTTCGTGAGAGGTACTGGCCGGCACCCGGCGCTCCGATCGGGTTTGCGAAGGACGAGGGAGATGTGTAGGTGAAGCTGCCTCCCTGGGCGGCGGCCTGGAAGACGCCGCCACCGAAGGTGGCTCCGAAGCTCGGGATCCCACCGCCGTTTTTTGCGATCGGAGAGACCATCTCCCAGCCGCGGGAGTCCGGCAGGACGAAGAGCGGCGCCACTTCGCGGGTGGTGAGCTGTCGGATCGGCCCGGCGATCGCGCCATTGCTGTTGGTGGCGACGGCGCGGTAGCGGTAGGTGGTTTCGGCTTCCAGGCCGCCCGTGTGCTGCAGCACCGTGCCGCCGGCGATCGTCACTCCGGTCGCCGGGATTTTGGCCGCACCGGTGAAGCCTTTGGCACGGTAATTGGCATCGGTGGTGTATTCGAACAGGTAGGTGGTCGGCTGCCCGGCCGGGTCGATCTGCGCCCGCAGGTTGGCCGAGTTGACGCCGACGTCGGTCGCCCAGGTGGCGACTACCGTCGGCGGGTCGGCCTGTGCCGTCGCGGCGCCGAGCGCCATTGTCGCCAGCACCACCGCGATCGCGAGGACGCGCCTCATCCCTTGCCCCCCAGATGCCGGGAGCGCTTCTTGTGGCGGCTGCTCTTCGGCGCCTTCTTGCAGCTCGTGCCGACCGTCGGGCTCTGGCTGATGCTCTTGCCGTTCTGAGCGCCGAGCAGCGCCGCCGCCCTGCCGGCGCGAGCGCACAGGTTGGCGCTGTTCTTGATCAGCCCCCGCTTGCCGCCCTGCAATTCGAGCGTGACTTCGGAGACCGGGAAGTCGGGGAGGCTTTCGAACGTGGTCCGCATGCCCCCTCCTCTGATCGTGTCGATCCGGCCGTCGAGCACGACGTTGACCTGGCCGTCGAGGTCGGCGACGAGGTCGGGCAGCGAGTGGGATGACGCGCGCAGGTAGACCGGCCCCTGGATCGGCGCGTCGAGCAGCGGTGAGACGACCTTGGCCTGACCGTAGAGGGAAGCGGCCGGGCATCGGGAGGCAGCGAACTCCCCCGCGGTGCACGCCGCCTTGATGTGAGAGTTGTCGAGGAGCACCGACTTCGGCAGCGTGATCGCGGCCTGGGCGATGTTGGCGTCACCGCCCCGAGCGCTGATCACCGCTCTCAGCGCCGGGTTGCCGCGACGCTTGGTCGAGCCCCGGAGACTCAGGGCAAGCTTCGGCTTGAACCCGAGCTTGCCGCATTCCCCGACCTGGAAGTGTTCGGCGAGAGAGGTGCTCTGGCCGCTCAACGCCGTGACGGAGCCGGTGATCGCGGCGGAGCCGCAGTTGGTCGGGTTCAGCGTGAACTGACCCCGATCGAGATTGAGCGCCACCGAGCGCAGCTCCAGCGGGATGCCCTGCAGCATCGAGGGAAGTGGGTCTGAGACGGCACGGATCTGGGTCGATTCCGGATCGATCTGGAGGGCAACCCTGATGACGACGTCACCGAGGTCGAAGGAGCCGGCGACGGCCGGCGTGATCAGCGCCAGGCTGACGGGCGCGCCCCGGTATGGGCCGGCGAGGTAGGCATTGCCCTGCACGTAGTAGGGGGTGGGCCCGGCGCCGGCGCCGACATCGACGCCGCCGACCCTGGAAGCGGCCGGGCAGCTGGGGCTGTTCTGCTCCTCCTTGCCGCTCCTGGCGGCCGCCGCGGCGAGGGCGGCGTCGGAGCAGTACGGGACCCCGGCGAGCTTCGCGAACAGGCCCTTGGGCAGCGCGGTGTCGATGCTCGAGAGCTGCTGCGTGCCGTCCTGCCGGGTCAGCTTCAGGGTGAAGGGCGAGAAGAGGCCGCCGGTCGGTTCGAAGGTTCCGGCTCCGAAGCTCGGCGAGTTGGGAGCGGATGCCTCGTCCCTGACGCAGGACCCGGCGCCGGCTCCCTTTTCGATCACGAAGGCATCGCCGGGATGGGCGACGACGCTCGCCGGAGCCGTCCACGGGGTCATGTCCGTTTCGACGTCGTAGCTGCCGCAGGCGATCCCGGTCTTCAACGACGCCGCCGAGCCCTTGAAGAGTTCGAGCTGGAGGTCTTCGAATGGAAGCTGCGGAAATTCGGGAAGGGTCACGGTCAGCCGGCCGGTCTGAGGATCGGGCTGGATCAGGCCCGGCAGCTTCAGAACCACACCCGACTGCGGATCGCTGACGCTGATGTAGAAGGCGAGAAGGGAGTTGAACGGGTTCTGCCGCGGGGTCGCCAGGTAGATGACGCCTTCCAGCGGGTGGTCGATCAGGGTCGGGGAGTCGATCCGGACCGTCCCGATCTTCGAGGTTTCGGGGCATGCGGCCGGCGCTTCGCTGAACTGCGGGGTGCCGGGCGCGATGCCGCCGATCGTCGCGACGCTGAGGGATCGAGAAGGCGCCGGCGGCAGGGGAACGATGTTGACTCCCGCTTCCGGCCCGGTCAGCGACGAGCTCGCGGTGAGGGTCGGCTGCGCTCCGGCCAGGTCTTCGGCGAAGTTCACCATGAAGGAGCGCGTCGAACCTTTGACCGGTTCGGCGGTGACGAAGACGTTGCCCGGGTAGAGGTTGTCGCCGCCGATCGCGGGGATGTCGCTCAGGGCTTCCTGAATCGCCGCGGCGGATGCGTCGAAGGGCAGCACCGGGGTGCTCGTGCCATCGAAGTTGAGGCTGAACCCGCCCGCATCACCGGTGACCGAGACTTTCTGGCTCGGGTCATTGGTGACGGTGCCGGTCATCTGGGCGACGTTCGTCCCCCCCAGCGCCCCGGTGAAGGAGACGATCCAGCCCCCCTTTGCACCCCTGACGCTCACGTTGCCGGCAAGCGCCGGAATCGCTTCGAGCGCCGCCGTGACTTCGGAGCGGTCGGCGTTCGCGAGGATCGGGGCCGTGGACTGTTCCCCGTAGCTGACGGTGAAGCTGCCCGAGAATTCCTTGGGCGGCAGGTCGTAGCGGATCAGCTGGCGCTCATTGCTCAGGTCCGTGAAGCCGATCTGCCCGGGGCTGCATACATCGAGCCCGTTGGCCATCGAGGGATTCACCGTCAGGCCCGGCGGGAGCATGATCTCTGCCCGGCGCAGGTGGGCGGCGGCGAGGCCTTCGGCGTCCTGTGTCTGCGGCACGTGGACACCGAGCGTGAGCCCCGTCGGCGAGTCGGCCAGGTTGGTGGTCGGCTTGACTTCGATCGTCGGGTTGAAGTCGAGTTGATTGCAGCCGCCGACGCCGAGCGCTTCGAAGGGAGCCGCCGAGGCGACCTCGCCGGGGTGCTGCCAGTTGGTCGCTTCCATCGTCGTCACGAGCGGGCCGTTGCACGTGGTGGGGTTGGACAGCAGTGGACGGAACGGGGCCGGTTCCGGGTAGGGGCCCGGCGCGGGGACGCCGCTACCCGTGTACCTGAGCGCGTCGTGGCCCGGGTCGCCCGGCACTCCCCAGATCCTCAGCGACGCGGTGAGGATCCCGAACGACTCGCTGAGGCCGCTCTCGGTGGCGGTGAGCCCGTAGTCGGTGCCGCTCCTGAAGTTGAGGTTGATGAAGACGTTGCTCTGATTGAGGCGGTAGGCGAACTGCGCCGGCTGCCCCGGGGGCGAGGCCATGTTGAAGATCGGGGCCGTGGTGCTTTTCTGGGTGTCGGCGAAGGTGACGTTCGCGACCCCGATCTGGGAGGAGGTGGCGCAATTGCCCGCATTGAAAACTTCCTGGGTGCACTGCGGGAAGACGGCCGCGCTGCTGACCATTCCCGCCGGCATGTTGAAGCTCAGGTCCCTCACGTTCGCCACCGGGCCTTCGTGGCCGCCGTTCGAAAGTTCTTCCTCGGTCGGCGCCCGGTTCACCGCGAAGAAGCTGAGCAGTTCGAACGGGTGGGCGCCGGCGGTGGTCGACGGGCTCAGGTCCTGGTTCAAGCCTGGTGAGACGAAGATCGGGACCTCGAGGTTGCGCGCCTGTGCCGCAGCCGACAGCAGGCCGGAGAGGCCGATTGCCATGACCGCGAGGCCCAGTGTGCTCCTGCCGAGCCGGATCACTTCCCACCCTTCTTCTGCGAGCCCGCCGTGAACTTCAACGTGACTTCCGCTCTGGAGAGGCTGCCGGCCGGGGATGTGAAGAGGACTTCCGCCGTGGTTTTGAAGGAGCCCTTCCGCAGTCGCCTCTTGTCCGCCGTCTTGGTGAGGGCGACGGTGACGTTGACCGTTCCCGCCGCCGATTCCTTGAGCGGCTTGATTCCCCTGCCGACGATCGACAGTTCACCGCTCTCGGGCACGGTCAGCCGCAACTTCGCCTTGGACCCGGCCACGGTCTTGGATTTGGGCGCGGCCACCGTTCCGGGGGATTCGAATTTGGCCGTGCCGGGGCTGGCCAGCTGCTGCGCCGCGGTCGCGGTGCCGCGGCAGCTTTCCCCCTGGCAGACCGACGGCGCCGGCGGCGGTGGAACGTCCGCGTTGACGCGGGCGTCGTAGATCGCGAAGGCCGCCCCCTGGCTCCGCGGCGACAGTTTTTCGAACGTCGCGATGAAGACGTCGTCACCGGAGGCGCTGGCGCCGGCGAGAAGCGCGGTCAGCCCATCGCCCGGGGTCAGCAGGCGAACCGCGCCCCCGGCGTACTCGAAGACGTTCGAGAGGCCGCTCTGCGCCTGGGGCACGACGGCGTCCGTGCTCTGGAAGAACAGACGACTGCCGTCGTCGCTGAGCGCTCGGCCGGCGATCGATGCCCCGCCGCTCGGCACTTCGCCGCTCGGCCGGCACGACGCGCATTCGAGGCCCGCGCCGTAGGTGAACTTGTAGACCTCGGACTGGCCGGCGGTGTCGTAGCCGGTCTGGCCCTCGGTCGCCATGAACGCCGCGTGCTGCCCGTCGGGCGTGACGTAGAACGGATAGCCCTGCGATTCATCGCCGGTCGGGTTGCTGCCGACGAAGTCGATCGCCCCGCCGTGCTCGACATAGAGGTTGCGCTCGCCCGAGGTGCCGCCTTCGGCAAGCTTGCCCCTGGCGATGAAGTAGACGTAGGAGGCGTCCCGGCTGGCGCCGACGACCCGCTCAACGTCAGCACCGGCGCCGACGTCCGCGGGGTCTTCGTCGATAGTCAGATCGATGAGCTGGTCGGTTGCGACGTCGTAGGAGTAGAGGTCGCTGCCCTGGTCATTGGCCTGACCCGCGGTCTCGCCGGTGTTGGCTTCGTCGGTCAGCTCGGAGGCGCTGGTGAAGAGCACGGTCGAGCCGTCGGCGGCAAGGCCCGCGGAGATCGCCGAAGCTGTCGGATTGGGGTCCGGGTCGGTGGTCCGCTTGCTCGCCGAGACCTCGACCGTCCGTTCGCCGTCGAGACGCAGGTACAGGCCGGGCAATCCGGTCGCCTTGAAGAGGACCCGGTGGCCGTCGTCGGACACCGAAGGCAGCGCCCCCTGCGGAACAGAGCCGCCGGCCGGGGCGGCTTCTTTGGCAGCCCCTGGGAGGATCGTGACCAGCTGAAGATTTTCGCCGCTCCATTCATAGGTGTTGCCCCCGGCGACCGGGTCCGTCTGGATCTGCTTCACGGTCGAGACGATGAAGAGGCGGGTGAAGTCCTGGGATGCCCCGCTGAGCCCGCCGCCTTCGGTGAATTTCGCGGCTCCGACTTTGGTCAGGGCGACGACAGTGCCATCCCCCCGCCGCAGGTAGAGGTTCGTCCCGGAGGGGGAGCCGCTCCCGGCGAGCGGCTGGTTGGTCCAGAGCACCGACTGGGAGAGGTCGCCGGAGAGGCCGACGGTCGATCTGCGGCTGCCGAAATTGGTGCCCGATGCGTTCGGCGTGCCCGCCGAGAGGCTTTTCGTCGTCCATCCCGTCCCGCCGCGCTGGGCGAGGAGCGTGTTGGCGACCGAGGTGCTGCCTTCCGCGTCCTCGGGAGCGTCGCCGCTGACGAACGCGATCGCACCGCCGTCGGCCCTGACCCCATCGACCGCGAGCCCCGGCCACCCCGCTGTGGGAGCCGAGCCGTTCAGGTTCGGGGTGACGAATTCATAGGCCCGACAATCCGGGAGGTTGGCCGAGGTGCCGACCCGCGAGGAGTCGTTGAGACACGCCGGCGTCGGCCCCGGCACAGCCGGCGTGGTGAAGGTGCGATCCGCGCCCGCCGATTCCTGGTCGATCTGCGTGTTGGTCGCGACGACCCGGTAGTGATAGGCCGTTCCCGGGCTCAGGCCGGGGAGCGATGCGGTGACGTAGTGGAAGGCGTTGTCGGCGCGTGAGAGCGATTCCGCCGCTGCCGGGACGAGGTTCCCGTAGGAGTCGGTGAGGCCCCATTCGAACTGGTAGGTGACCGGCGAGTTGAACGGGTTGACCTTCGCGCCGAGGACGGCCGATTCGGCTGTGGCGCTGACGCCGAGTGTCCGCGCGATCGGAGGGAAGGCGGGTGTCGCGACGGTGGTGGGGCCGGCGGTCGCCGTCTCGCCGGCGTTCGCCGCGACCAGTCTCACCTGGTATTCGGTGTTCGGTTCGAGGGTCACGTCGGCGGAGACCGGATGCGAGGAGTTGTCCGGCGGGATCGGCGTACCGCTCAACTGCTGCCCGTTGGAGTCGAGGCATTTCGGGGTGCAGACGAAGTGCCAGTCGACTTCGTAGAGGCCGGCGGCCGCCGGCCCGAGCTGGGGGTTGATCGAGCCCGAGAAATGGGCCGAAGTGCCGGCGCCGAGGACGGGGCTCGAGATCGTCACCGTCGGCGGTGTGATCGCCGTCGTCGTGAAGGTGCTGGCCGCGACCAGCGACCTGGTGCCACCGGCGTTGGCGGCGGTCAGGCGCAGGTGGTAGGTCCCACCTGGCTTGAGTCCCGTCAGTTCGGCGTTGGCCGGATTCGAGCCGGGGGTCGTGACCGGTGAGGTCGTGCAGGGGACCCGCGACGCGGTTTTGAACCCGGTCGCGATGAACTGCGCGTGGATGACGTATTCGAAGCCGCAGTTGGCGTTGAACGCCGGGGCCGGGTTTGCCGGCCGTTCGACCGTGCCCGAGACCTTCGCCGTCGTGTAGGTCACTTCGGCGGCGTTGTTCACCGTGAGCACCGCCGGGGCGTCGACCGGCAGGGTGTTCGTGAACGGGTTGGGCGAGGAGGAGAAGGTCAGTGCGGCGCCGTTGGAGACGACGAGCCGGACGTAGTAGCGCTGTTCGCCCTGCAGGAATTTCGTCGGGTCGCCTTTTTCGTCGTTGACTTCGACTTCGACGGCGTGCGGCCCGGTGTGGGCGGCGAATTCCCCGAAGGCGCCGGGATAGCCGCTCCAGGTGATGTTGTCGGTCGAGGTTTCGGCCCACCAGGTCGCGTCTTCGTCTCCCGGGTCGACCGTGCCGGAGATGTGCACGGCGGCGTAGCCGGGCGAGACCGACTGGATGCTGGCGCTTTGAGGAGTGACCGCGAGGGCGGGAACGGCATCAGCGCCGAGGCAGACGATCACCAACCCGAGCACGGCGAGGAGACCCGCGCGCCTCATCGGCTACGGCTTCCGTGCTTCTTGCTCTGCCTCGGGCAGCTGGCCTGAAGCTGCAGCTTCTTGACGTTGAACGTCCGGCCGCTCTGCGCCGTCATGTTGAGGATTGCGTTGCGGTTGTCGGCCTTGCAGAGGCTTTCCGAGTTGATCAAAAGCCCCTTCTTGCCGCCTTCCATGTTCAGGGTGAACTTGGTCACCGGGACGTCCGGCAGCGAGGTGAAGGCGGCCCTCAACCCCCCCTGTTTGGAGGCGCTGATCGCCCCGCGAACCCGAACGTCGATCTGGCCCTTGAGGTCGGCGAGTAGGTCCGGCAGCTTGCCGGCGCCCGGGACCAGGTAGACGTTGCCCGCGAGCGGCTGGTCGATCAGCGGCGAGCTTGCGCTCGCGTGACCGTAGATCGACGCCGCCGGGCACGCGTCGGCAGCGAGGAGCGCCCGGGCGCAGACGGTTCCGATGTGTGAGTTGTCGAGAAGCTCGTTCGGCGGCAGGGTGACCGTCGTGGCGGCGATGTTCGCGTCCCCCGGCCGCTCTTGAAGGACCGCCGTCAGCGCCGGATGCTGGCGGCGCTTCGTCGCCTTGCGGCCGCCGAGAAGTTGGATCGTCAGCTTCGGCTGGAAGCCGAGCCCCTCGCACCCATCGACCCGATAGGCGGAGGACGGGCTCGAGCTGGCCCCGCTGAGCGCGCCGACCGTGACGTCGACCGAGCCCAATTCGCAGTTGGTCGGGTTGAGCGCGAAGCCCGACCGGTCGATGCGCGCGACGATCGAGCGGATCCGCAATGGAACGCCGTCGAGGACTGTCGGCAGCGGGTCCGCCTTGACGGTGACCTGCGCCGATTCCGGGTCGATGAAGGTCGCGGCCCTGACCACGACGTTGCCGAGGTCGAAGGGCCCGGCCACCGCGGGAGTGATGAAGACGATGCTCAGCGGCGCGCCCTTATAGGGCCCGGCGAGGTAGGCCGTGCCCTTGGCGTAGAAGGGAGCGGGCCCGGCGCCGGCGCCGACGTCGATCGTGCCGACCCGGCTGGCGGCCGGGCAGGAGGAGCCGACCTGCTCGGCGGCGCCGCTCTCGCCCGAAGCGGCAGCGATAGCGGCGTCGGAGCAGTAGGGGATTCCGGCGAGCTTGGCGGAGAACCCCTTGGGCAATTTCGCGTTGATCGAGCTCATCTCCTGTTCGCCGTCCTGGCGGTGGAGCGAGAGGACGAACGGGCTGGCCTGCCCCGCGTTGGCGGAGCCGGACCCGGCTTTGAGGGCCGGGCTGAACGGGCGGCCCGCGGCGTCGGCGGGACAACTCGTGCCGTTCGGGCCGGCGGCGATCGCAAAGTTCGCGGCGGGGGTCGCGTCGGGTGTCCCCGGCGTGCTCCAGGGCACCATGTGGGAGGTCGTGATGAAGTCTCCGCAGGTGGGCGGGGACGCCAGCGGCGCCCGCGGGCCCGACTTCAGGTCGAGCTCCAGCTTGCTGACCGGGAGCTGCGGGTTATCGGCGAACGTCGCGGTCAGCTGTCCCGTGCTCTTGTCCGCGGTGACGACGCCCGGGAGCTTGAAGTTGAGCCCGTAGCGGGCCGACTCGAGCTGGATCAGGATCCGGAAGGTGCCGTCCCGGTCACCGCCTTGGCCGAGGTCGCCGGCGTGAGGCTTGATCAGGTAGACGTCGCCGTGGATGGGTTCAGGCCCGGTGACCGAGTCGTCGACCGGGTCGCGGGAGGCGAGCAGGGGCGTGTTCGTCAGGGCTGTGCCGATCTTGGAAGCGTCGGGGCAGTCGACCGGGTTGGTGTTGTCGTAGTGCACCTGGTCACCGGCCGGATCGTCGGCAAGGTCGGAGCACCCCTGCAGCCCGTCGGCCGAGGCGGGAGAGACGCTCACTCCGGCCGGGAGCTTGACGGTGATGTCCTTCGGCTCCGGGGACTGCGGCACGGAGGGGTCGAACACGGTGCTGAGGTCGGTCGGGTCGTTGCTCTGGGGGAAGTTGAGGCCGACCTTCAGCCCGGTGGGCTGGTCCGCCTGCGGGCCGGGGCCTTCCTGGGCGGGCGTGACTTCGATGCTCGGGTGGAACTGCGATGCGAGGGCCGGGTTTTCGCAGCCGGTGACCGGCGGGGTCGGTTCGGTCGCCGTTATCCAGGCCGGGTCGCTCTGGTCGGGAAGGCTGGAGGGTAGGACGATGCCGGGGTTTTCCCAGGTGTCGAGGATCAGGCCCCAGGACGGGTTGCTTTCCGCGCAATCGACCGGGTTGGTCAGGAAGGGGGAGCCCGAGGTGCCCTGTCCGTGCTGGGACGGCACCCCGAAGAAGGTGGCGGAGAAGCTCTTGATGTCGACGCGCCCCGCGTTCGTCGCCCCGATCGTCAGGCCGTACTTTTCCGTTCGCGGCAGCGGCACTACATATAGGGAGATCTGGGTGCCGAAGACGTTCAGCACGAACTGGGCGGGGAACCCTTTGTCGGGAACCACGTTGAAGATCGGCGTCGTGAACTCGTTGTAGAAGCCGAAGAGGCCCACCCCGGCCTGGCCGATCTGCGACCCCGCGGGGCAGTTCGAGGAAAAGGCTCCGATCTGGCCGATCGGGCAGCGCGGAGCCGCCGCGGGGTTGCCGAAATACCCGGGAGGAAGCGTCACGGACGCGTTCCTCATCTGTTCATCAGGGAATACGGGGAAGGTCCACCTGTTCAGCGTCTGGAATGGGTGGCCGCCGGCGATGGCGTAGAGGTTTCCTTCGGAGTCGGTGCTTTTCGCAGTGAAGGTTTTGGCGTGGAACGGGAGCAGGTCGACGATCGGCGTCACGTCGCTGACGGTCGCTTCCGGTGCGCCGCCGCCGGTTACCGTCAGTGTGTTGGTGATCGTCGTCTCCGGTCCCGGCAGGCCTTCGACCGTGACCACGAACGGCGTGAAGCCCTGGCCCGGTTCGGCCATCGACGGGTACAGCTCGGTGCAGACCAAGGGAGCCCCCCCGTTGACTTCTTCGGGAGAGGTGCAGGCCCATTCCGCTCCGGTGCTGAGAAGTTTCACCCCGGCCGGGAGCGTGTCGGTAAGCGTGATCGTGCCGCCGTCCAGGTTTGCGTCGCCCGTGTTGACAAGGGAGGTCACCCAGCTGTTCGCCTTTTCCGGGCCGCGGACGAAGGGTTCGCCGGGGTTCGGCGCGCTGTGGGTCATTTCCAGCGTCCATTCGGGGCCCGCCGCGCGCGCCGAGGAGGCCATGCCGATGCTCAGCAGCGCCGCGGTCGTGAGCAGGACGGCGATCGCCGCGATCGGGCTCGAAGGCCTTACCGCTCTCAGGCCCATCTCAGCTGCCCCGCCGCTTCGAGTGTGTGGCTTTGGCGGTCGGCGACTTCAGCGTCGCCGAAGAGGTCGCCGGCTCGGCGTCCGCGAATTCGGCCGAGATCTGAATCTTCAGCGAGCCGGTTCGCCCCAGTTGCCCTCGAGCGGAATTGGAGAGCGTGACCGGCAGCGAGGCCTGGCCCGCCTGCACCATGCGCCTGCTCGCCTCGAAGACCTGCTTCTGCTTTTTCCCGAGGGAGGCCGTGGCCCTGAGGGCGATCGTCCCGGCTCCGCTTACCTTCACCGTGAGGCCGACCCTCCCGCCGGCGGCGAGCTTTGCCCGTTGCGAAGAGCTGAGGGGCGCGATCGAGACGGTCGCGGGCCGATAGTTGCCGGTGCCCCGCGCGTGGTCGGTGGCCGGCGCGGCGTCGGGCGGCGGTGCGGATCGAGTCGACTGACAGCCTTCCCCCGCGCAGCTGCTGACCACGGCGAAGCTGAAGCCGCCGTTGCGGCGCGCGTCATAGACGTCGGTGACGTTGTCGACGTCGTCGGCGGTCAGCGCCTGGGCGGTCGTGAAGTAGATGTCATCTCCGGAGTTGTCGATCAGCGGTTCGTTGGCCCCGCCGCCGACTGCTCCGGTGGAGACGAGGGAGGTGTGCCCGCCCCTCCAGAGGTAGATGTCGGACGCGCCGTTGCCGTCATCGGCGGACAGCGCCTCGCTCGTGGAGAAGACGATCTGCTGTCCGTCGGCGGACATGTTCGGGCGCGCGTGTTCGTTGACGGCGCGGGACAGGTTGGCGTCGAGCCCGTCGCCGCTGCCACCAACACCGGATGCGTCGGTCGACACCCGGATCAGTTCACCCGTGTCGGCGTCGTAGCGATAGATGTCGGCCGAGTTATCGGTATCGGTCTCGACCATCGGCGTGAAGGCCCTGTAGGCGAGGAAGCGCCCGTTCGGCGTCGTCTGGGACGAGGAGCGCAGGTTGCTCACATCGGCGGCGCTCGTCACCTGCCCGATGAACTTCGTTTCCCCTTCCGGGTGGCTCGGGGTCTTCTGCCAGACGTAGAAATTGTGGTCACCGGCCCGCGGCGGTTCGTCGAGCGCGTCGTGGTTGCCGGCGAGGGCCCCTTCGGCGAGGAAGTACACCCGCGAGCCGTCGTCGGCTACGCGGACGATTTCCTGGACTTTGGCGTCACTGCTGGTCCCCGACACATCGGTGAGCGGGTTTGCCGGGTTCGGGTTCGCAGCCGTCGGCAGCGTGTATGCGTAGAGATCTCTGGTCTGATTGGTATCGCCGTTGACCAGCTGCTGGTTGGTCGTGAAAAAGACGCGCGAGCCGTCACTGGCGACGCCTTCGAAGGTCGGATCCGAGGGCGCGTTGCAGGCGCCGCCGAGGTCACCGGCAGTCCGGGTGCATTCGGAAGCCGAGGCGTAATAGCTCGTTTTGCCATCGACCCGAGCCCACAGCTCGTTCGTTTCGATCTTTCCGCCGGGGCAGCCGTTTGCAATGAAGTAGATGACCCGCCCGTCTTCGGAGATCGTTTTCGCTTTGGCGTTCCCCGGGAAGAAAATCAATCCGTTGTAACAATCCGAGATCGGTTCGCCGGAGTTGTCGACGTCGACGCGGGTGGCTGCTGTGTTATTGACACCGACGTACTCGTAGACGCCCAGCCCGAACGGTTCCATGCCGGCCGCGAAGGCACCGTCCCAGAGCGTGTGCGACAGGTCTGCCGAGGCCCCCGCGAAGAGCACTTCGCCGAACACCGATGACAGGGGCACTTTGGTGATCGGTTCGAAGCTTCCGTCCGGCAGGCGGATGTACGGGTAGGCAATGCTCGAGATGCGGCCTTCGCTGAGGAACCACATCGAGTGCTGGAGATCCGGAGTCGTGTAGAGCGGCCTGGCCTGGCCGAGGCTGTACGGCGGGGCAAACGGCGACCCCCGCGGCCCGTTGAGGTTCGGAATCGTTTCCCAGCCGCTTTCGTGTCGTTCGGCGACGTAGGAATTGACGATTCCGCCATAGCCGGAGTTATTGATGTTGCCCGCACGCGAGGTGTAGGCGATCGTGCCTTCCCTGCCCATGCTCACCAGTTCGGCGGCGGAGCTGGCCTTGAAGGACGAGGTCACAAGCTCGTAGGAGCGACATTCGGCGAGTCGCGTCGAGCTGTTTTCGACCCGTTTCGATTCGTTCGGACAGGGCACTTCATCGGCGGCCAGCGGCGGCACGAAGAGGTTGTCCCCACTGCCGACTTTGCCGACGCTGTTGGTCGCGAAGACCTGGTAGTGGTAGGTCGCGCCGGGAGTGAGGCCGGTCAGATGGGCTTCGACGAGGACCGGCGAGTTATTGCCGCCGTCGACCAACGTTTCGACAGAGGGGTTGCCCGCCGGGCCGCCGCCGCCGCTGTTGTCGAGCGGGATAGTGCCGTTTTCGGCATGCAGCTGGCCGAGGTTCGTCGACGACAGCTGCCCGCTGAAATGGATGACGAAGGACCTGACGAAGAAGCCCGTTTCGCTGGTGACTTCGTCGACGCCGTCGGGGCCGATCACGGACAACCTCTGGAGTTCGTGTTCGACGACGGAATTGTCGGCGCCCCACTCGATGTCGTCCGTGGTCTGGCCGCGGAAGGTGAGCCTGAACTCGCCTTCCAGGCCCGGCACGTACACCTTCTGAACCTCGTTGCGGCCGACCGGGTCCGGCGAGCACGGCGCGCTGTAGACGTATTCGGTGGTCGGCCCGTACTCGAAGTGACAGTTGGTGATCTTGGAGTTGAACGGCGTGACGATGCCGCCGACGTTGTAAGAGCCGGCGCCGGCTGAGCCGCCGGGGGCGGATTTGACCGCCGGCAGGATCAGGGGCGTCTGGAAGGACTTCGTCTCGATCGTCGACCCGGCCGCGTTGGTGGCGATCAAAGAGACTTCATAGAAGGTGTTCGTTTCGAGGCGGATGGGATCGAGGGAGACGGCTCCGCTTGGGTCGTCGCCTTCGAGCACCACGCCGGCTTCGGCCGTCGGGCAGTGCGGACTGCATTCGACGTGCCATTCGGTCTGGTAAGCCGCTTTCTCGGCGGCACCCAGGGGCCCGGCCGGGGCGTTCGGATGAACGATCCCGGAGAAGTGGGCGCTGTTGATGGTGACGGCCGTGACCGGGTCCAGCGACACGACGGGCTTGGCAACGAATTTGGTGGTGAAGGTCGGGTACGGCGCTTCGGTGATGAACGCTTCATATTCTTCGTTGCCGAACTGGCCGAAGGTGATGAGGCGGAACTGGTATTTCGTGTTCGGTTTGAGGCCGGTGATGTCTTCGGGAATCAGGTTCGTTCCCGGCGGGTACTGGTTGGCGAAGGGTCCGTTCGGCTGGTTGTTGCCGTCGTTCCATCCTTCCGCCGCGGGGTCTTCGGTGAATTCGCGGTACTGGAAGTCGTACTGAACGAGATACGGAGATTCGGTTTTCGCGACCAGGTGCGCGGTCGTGTATTCGGCGCTCGCCGGTTCCAGGGTCACCGTCGGGGGTTCAGAGGCGGCGGCAGCGCTGCCCACTCCGATGGCGAGGCTGAGAAGTGCGGCGAGCCCGGCGGCGGCCAGCGTCGTCGAAGCCCGGCGGGACCTGAACGCATGACGGGGACCGCCCCGAGCGCTGCCGGTGGCGTGGGTCGGTCCAGCGGACGACGCCCTCACTCGTTGACTCTCCTCAGTTCCCGGTCCGGCCGTCGCCAGGTCTCCTCATTCCCCCGGAGCCCCAGAACCCTGTCCTGACCTGCATTTCCCATCCGCAACCCTGCGGTTCGGGTAGGAAAGCAGAGAGACAGAATTGTGTCAAGGCTAGTACCCGATAAATAAGAAGCCGTACTCAGCGCATTTCGCCCCCTGGTAGACAGCGCTGTACCCCGAGATTTCCCGCCTTACCAGGGCGATTTGGCATTGTGGTCTGCCCCATGACTACGACCCCATCCCGGCAAGAACCGCGGAAGGCACTCTTCCCGACGCTGACCGGCGGCCGCAGCCGCCTGGCACCGGAGGAGGTCGCCCAGCACCAGCGCAGCCGGCTCGAGGGGGCGATGCTCGAGGCGGTCACCGAGCACGGCTACGCGAGCACCACCGTCGCCGAGCTGGTCGCCCTCGCCGGGATCTCGAAGAGCGACTTCTACAAGCACTTCGACAGCAAGGCCGACTGCTTCCTGGCGACCCTCGACCAGGTCTTCGTCGCCTCAACCGGGCAGGTCAGTGAGGCCTTCCGCAGGCCCGGCGATTTCCGCGAACGCCTGGTCGCGGCGCTCGGCGCGTTCATGGATGTCGTCATCGACCAGCCCGGTGCAGCCACCTTCGCCGTGGTCGAATCGCTCTCGCTGGGCGCCGCCGGCGCGACCCACCGGCAGGGCGGCTCGGAAGCATTCGAGCTGATGTTCAAGCAGAGCTTCGAGCACTCCCCCACCCCGCGCCCGGTCTCGGCGATGACGATCCGGGCGATCGTCGCCGGGATCCGCGGTGTCGTCTACCGGGCGCTGCGCGCCGGGCGGCCGGAGACGCTCCCCGGTGAGATCGACGGGCTGGTCGATTGGGCTCTCTCCTACCAGGAGGAGGAGTCCGACACGGTGCTGAAGGCGATGGCGGCAGCGTCGCGGCCCGCCGAGCCGCCGCCGGCCGCCGCTCCCGCCGTCGACTGGGCCGAGCCTCCGGACAGCAGCCGCAGCCGCAGCGAGCTGAGCCAGCGCGAGCGGATCGTCAGGGCCGCGGCCAGGGTCGTCGTCGAGAGGGGCTACGACAAGCTCAGCATCCCGACGATCTCCGCCGCCGCCGGCACCTCCCACCAGACCTTCTACGAGCACTTCAGCGGAAAAGGCGACGCCTTCCTCGCCGCCTTCGAGATGCTCGGCGAGGAGTGCCTGCGCTGGACGGCGGCGGCGTTCCAGGCCGCCGACTCGCGACCGGAGGCGGTCGGTGCCGCGCTGCGGGCGATGCTCGAGTACGTCGCCGCCAACGAGCTCTTCGCCAGGCTCGCCTTCTTCGAGCTCCCGACCGCCGGCGCCCCCGCACTGGACCGGGCCGACGCGGTGATGGACACCTTCGCCGGCCTGCTCGGCCCGGATGACGCACCCGGGCCCGAGACCATCCCGGAGCCGGTTCTCCGAGCGATCTCCAGCGGGGCCTGGGAGGTGATCCAGTTCGAGATCGCGCAGGGGCGGCGCGCCGAGCTGCCCGAGCGCGCGGCAGAGCTCGTCCAGATCGTCCTCGTCACCGCGCGCTAGCCATACAACCCGGCCTACCCCGCTAGTCTGCCGCCAGGGAAATGAGCGCACCGGGACGGAAGGGGATCGGACGATGAGCGGCCGCGCGTCGGTGGCCGACGCCCCCGTGAGGGTCCTCACCCCGTGGGGGGACGCGGACACGCTCCGCGACCGAAAGCTCCGCCCCGGCACAGGGGGCCTTCCGGAGGAAGTCGAAAAGAACCAGCGCGAAAGGCTGTTCGCGGCGATGATCGCCTGCGTGTCCCGCCGCGGCTACGCGGCGACCCGGGTCTCCGACCTGGTCGAGATCTCCGGGGTCTCGAGCCGATCCTTCTACGACCTCTTCGAGGACAAGAGCGCCTGCTTCCAGGCGACGATCGAGGGGCTGCTCGCCGTCGTCTTCGACCGGGCATCGGTCAGCCGTGAGGGGACATGGGAGGAGCGCGCCCGCCTGGGCACCAGGAGCTTCGCCGAGCTGATCGTCGCCCAGCCCGCCGCGGCGAGGGCCTGCCTGATCGAGGCCTTCGCGGCCGGCCCGCGCGCCTTGCGGCCGCTGCGCGAAACAGCTGCACGCTTCGAAGCGCACCTCCGGCAGATGATCGCCGAATCGCCGGAGCGCGCCGACCTGCCGCCGGAGATCGCGACCGCCTACGTCGGCGCCCTCACCGAGCTCGCCCGGACCCGGCTGCGACGCGGCAAGGAGGCCGAGCTGCCGGGGCTGATCGACGACCTCTCGGGCATCGTCCTCTCCTACACCTCGCCGCCGGAGCCATTGCGTCTCACCGCCCGCCGGCCGAGCGCCGGCCCGGAAACGCTGGATGCCTACGACCACGCCGAGCGCGCCCTGCGCGCTTTCTCGATCGTCGTCTCCGAGCGGGGCTACGAGAACACGACGATCGACCAGGTCGTGAAGCGGGCGTCGATGTCGGCGACCACCTTCTACGCCAACTTCAGCGGCAAGGAGGACGCGATGCTCGCCGCGGTCGAGAGCGCCGGGGCGCAGATGATGGCCGCGATCCTGCCGGCCTTCCGCCGCAGCCCGGACTGGCGGATCGGCGTGCGCGCCGCGCTCGGGGCGCTCTTCTCGTTCCTCGCCTCGCGCCCGGCGCTGGCCCGCCTGGTGATGGTCGAGGTCTACGCGGCCGGCCCCGTCGCCCTCGACCGCCGCGCCGAGACCCTGCGCCAGCTCGAGGTGATCCTCGCCGAAGGCCGCCGCCGCGCCCCGGACGTGCCGCCGGTCGCCTTCGAGGCGATCTCGGGCGGCATCTACTCACTCGCCTACCGGACGATCGACGAGTCCGGCCCCGAGGCCCTGCCGGGGCTGGCCCCGATCTGCGCCTACATCGCCCTCGCCCCCTTCGTCGGCCCGGAGGAGGCCTGCGCGGTCGCCAACGGCGAGGTCGGCGCCCGGGTCGGGCCGCCCGCCAACCCGGAGCTGATCCGGGCGGTGACCAACGAGCCGCTGCGGCAGATGTCGCTGACCGCCGTCAGCCTCTTCGAGGCGGCCACCCTCGCGCAGATCGCCGAGGAGCTCGGGCAGCCGCCCGAGCACGTCGCCCATCACGTCGCCGAACTGGAGCGCGCCGGCCTGGTCGAAGAGGTCAAGGAGCGGAACCCGGACGGCGAGGTCCTCTATCGGACGAACATGCGGCAGATCGACACCGAGCAGTGGGCACGGCTGCCGATCGACCAGCGCGAAGCAATCTCGAGGCAGGTCGGCGAGCTGATCAAAGGCGACGTCGAAAGCTCGCTCCGGACCGGCTACTTCGACAAACGCGTCGAGCGGGCGCTGTCACGAGCACCCGTGCTCCTCGACGAGCAGGGCTGGCGCGAACTCTCGAAGATCCAGACCGAGTTGATCGACGCCGCGCTCGAGGTACAGGCCCGCAGCATCAAGCGCCTGGAGGCATCCGGCGAGGAGCCGATCAACGCGCGTAGCATCCAGGCTCTGTTTGAGATGCCGCCGCACTGACGAGATCTTCTCTTCGAGAAGGGTGAAGGGTTTTCTGGCCGCAACCGCGGTCCTGGTCGTGGTCGCCTTCGGGCTCCCGGGCTGCGGTGAATCTTCCGACGACGAGGGCGGGACGCTGACCGGGACCTACCCGGCGTTCCCCGACTCCCTCGACCCGTCGCTCTCCTTCACCCTCGAAGGCTGGACGGCTATGCAGAACACCTACCTGCCGCTGCTCACCTACGCGCACGCCGACGGCACCGCGGGCACCCGGCTGATTCCCGCCCTCGCCGAGGCGTTGCCGAAGATCAGCGGCGACGGCAGGACCTACACCCTGACCCTGCGCCATGGGCTCGAGTACTCCGACGGCTCGCCGGTCCGGGCCTCGGACTTCGAGCTGGCGGTCGAGCGACTGTTCAGGACCAACTCGTCGGGGTCGGTCTTCTACACCCACATCGCCGGGGCCGAGCGCTTCGCCAAGACGAAGAAAGGTGGCATCAGCGGGATCGACACGGATGACGCCACGGGCCGCATCGTCATCCACCTCGAGCAGCCGCGCGGCACCTTCACCAACGAGCTCGCCTCGATCTTCGTCGCCCTGCTGCCGCCCGGCACCCCCGCCAGCGACCAGACCGACAGCCCGCCACCGGCGACCGGGCCCTATGTGATCACCAAGAGCACGCCGGACAAGAGCTGGGAATACCGCCGCAACCCTGTCTGGGCCGACGTCAACTCGAAGGCGATGCCCGACCTGCCGAGCGGCCACGTCGACGCGATCAAGTTCACGGTCGTCGGCAACGGGTCAACCCAGGTCAACCAGGTCGAGCAAGGGTCGGTCGACTGGATGAAGAACCCGCCGCCGCCGGACCGCTTCGCCGAAGTCAAGAACAAGTACGAAGGGACTCAGTTCAGGCTCGACCCGGTGATCAGCAACTACTACTTCTGGATGAACACCACCCGGCCGCCGTTCGACGACCTCCGGGTGCGTCGCGCGGTCAACTACGCGGTTGACCCGAAGGCGCTGGAAAGGATCTACGCCGGCTCGCTCAAGGCGACCCAGCAGATCCTGCCGCCGGGCATGCCCGGGTACCGCAAATACGAGCTCTACCCGCACAACCTGGCGAAGGCGAAGAGGCTGGTCGCCGAAGCCGACCCGGCCGATCGCGACATCACCGTCTGGACGATCGGCGTTCCGCCCAGCGACGAAGCGGGCGAATACTACGAGGGGGTGCTCAAGGAGCTCGGCTTCCACCCGACACTGAAGGTCGTCAACCCGACCAACTACTTCACGGTCATCGGCAACACACACACGCCGAACCTCGACACCGGCTGGACCGACTGGCTGCTCGACTACCCCCACCCCAACGACTACTTCGAACCGCAGCTCTCAGGCGAAAGCATCAAGGCGGTCAATAACACCAACTGGTCGCGAATCGACGACCCGAGGCTGACCGCGAAGACCAACCGCCTGGCGCAGCAGACCCTGGGACCCGATCAGGAAGCCGAGTACGCGGCGCTCGACCGCGAATACATGAAGCAGGCGCCGTGGGCGCCGTTCGGGACGCTGACCCTGGGGACCTTCGTCTCCAGCAAGGTCGACCTCGACAAGCTGATCGTCAGCCCGATCTTCGCCCAGGACCTGACCAGCTTTCAGCTCAAGTAGCGAGCTGCCGCGCTAGGCGGTGGCGAAGCGTTTTTCCGAGCGTTCCTTGGCCTTGGCGGCCTCGACCTCGCGGTCCTTCGGCGGCGCCGTGGTTACCAGGCGCGAGAGCAGCCTCTCGGTTACCTCGGTGATCTCCTCGACCGCGTCCTCGAAGGCTTCGGCGTTCGCCTGCGAGGGCTTGGTCGATCCGCTGATCTTGCGCACGTACTGAAGCGCGGAGGCGTGGATCTCGTCCTCGGTCGCGGGTGGCTCGAAATTGTGGAGTGTTCTGATGTTTCTGCACATGCCCCGATCCTAACCAGCGAATCGAGGCACGTGGGGCGTTGAGAAGGCTCAGCCGGCCGGATGGGGATCCGGGTGGCCGGCGCGGCGCTGCCCGTAGAAGCGGCCGCTGAGGACGGCGAGCGCGCCGCCGATCAGGCCGGCGGCGAGTGCCGAAAGGGCCCAGACGTCCCCGGTCATGTCGAGGCCGAGGGCGTTGTCGAGGGACCAGCCGCCGGCGCCGAGCCCGGCGAGGGCGAAGGCGACCGCGATCAGGACCAGGTTGTACTCGTAGCCACCTTTGGTGACCCAGGGACCGTTCTTCATGTGGACGGTCCAGATCGCCGTCGCCATCGCGCCGATCAGCGCCGCCGCGGCGAATGGGGTGAGCAGGCCGAGCGCCAGGAGGAGGCCGCCGAGGAACTCGCCCGAGCCGCCGGCGATCGCGTGCAACCGCCCGGGGCGCAGGCCGAGTTTTTCGAAGTTCTCCGCAGTCCCCGTGAGCCCGCCGCCGCCGAAGGCGCCGAAGAGCTTTTGAGCGCCGTGGCCGACGAACAGGAGGCCGACGATGACTCGGAGCGCGAAGAGAACCAGGTCCATGCCTGGTCATTTACCCGGAAGTGGTTGCCTCCGAAACCACCTCGTCCTCGGCTTTCTCAAGCCGGGACGGAAGGCTCCTGCTGAACGGCCTGAAGGAGAGCGGCGCATCGACGCTGTCCCTCGCCTTGCATCGTGGGCAATCCCCGATTCCCGTCGCGTGCCGCGCGCTGTAACTGCTGCCGCACCTCTCGCACTGGAACATCTCTCCACCTCCGTTGCTTTCCCATGGACCCCTTTGTCCAACGAACGGACACCCAGGGGTCCAGTTGGGACAAACATACGCCCGCAGCGCCGTTTTCGCCACCCCTGGAGTCAGCCTTACGTCCAGCCGTGCGGCTTTACTTCACGCGGGTTGAGCGCAGGGCCGAGGAACGGGTACGGACCGGGCCCCGGACCGCAACACAGGCATGGCGATTCCCCAGTCGACACCTCGTTCGAAGGGCCCGAAGAAGGGTCAGCACCACAAGCGCAAGAAGAAGGTCTGGAAAGACAAGCATTTCCGCTGGGTTCCGCAGGGCGACTGCGACTGGCGGGTCCAGTCCTACTACGTCCGCCACCATCACAAGCCCAAGCGCCACCATCACAAGGGCCCCGGCCCGAGGCCGACGCAGCGCTGCCAGCCGCCGGCCAACCCGGACCCGCGACCGGCGGGCGCTTACCAGGGCCCCTTCGGCGTCGCCCAGGCGACCCGCCTGCTGAACCGCGCCGGCTTTGGCCCCGTCCCGGGCCAGGCCGAGGGCCTCGCCTCGATGGGGCTGGTCAGGGCGGTCGAATCGCTGACCCGGCCGAGCGGCACCGCGAACCTCAACGGCCCCGCCCCCCACGACGACGACGGCAACCCGCTGGCGCCCGCCGACCTCTGGGGCCACGACCACCTCTGGTGGCTGGACCGCATGGTCCGCTCCGACCAGCCACTGGTCGAGCGGATGGCGCTCGTCCTCCACGACTGGTTCGCGACCTCGCAGGCCAGCGTCTCCAAGGCGCAGCAGATGATCGACCAGTCGAACCTCTTCCGCGGTGCCTGCTTCGGCGGCTTCCTCGACCTCTTCAAGGCGGTGACCAAGGACCCGGCGATGCTCCAGTGGCTGAACGGGAACGAAAACTCGAAGTACGGGGCGAACGAGAACTACGGCCGCGAGATGATGGAGCTCTTCAGCCTCGGCGCCGACCGCGGCGCCTACACCGAGGACGACATCCGCGAACAGGCCCGGGCGCTGACCGGCTGGCGCAACGACTGGTCCGACGAGGAGGGCGCCCACAACTTCCGCTTCGACCCCAAACGCCACGACGAAGGCTCGAAGACGATCTTCGGCAAGACCGGCAACTGGAACTGGGAAGACTCCTGCCGGCTCTGCACCGAAAACCCCCTCCATCCCTCCTTCTTCGTCGCCAAGCTGTGGAGCTACTTCGTCGCCGAGGCCCCGAGCGCGCAGGTCGCCTCGGAACTGACCTCCGCCTACACCGACAACGGGATGCAGATCCGCCCGGTGCTGGAGAAGGTCCTGATGAGCCCGGCCTTCTACGAAGGCGGCCCGATGGTCAAACCGCCGGTCGTCCACCTGGCCGGGATGCTGCGCTCACTCGGCCGCTACATCGACACCGACGCCTGGACCTGGCTCTGCGAACCGGCGGGGCAGGTGCTCTTCTGGCCGCCCAACGTCTCCGGCTGGGATGACACCCGTTGGCTCGATACCTCGCGGATGCGGGCGCGCTGGAACATCGCCTACTACGCGATCGACAACGTCGCCGTCGACGCCTGGAACGACGACTACAGCGAGACCGAGAACGCCGACGAAGCGCTGACCCGCGCGACCCACTCGTGGAGCTCGCCGGCGCTCCGCGAAGAACACCGCGCGACGTTGCTCGAATTCGCCCAGCGCTCCGAAAACCTTGCCACGGCCGACTGGGAGCGGGGCCCCTACCGGGCGATGCGCCAGAACGCCCTGCTTCAGCTGATCGGCACCAGCCCCGACCTCCTCCTCCAATGAGCCACGGCTGCTGCAACAACTACACGCGTTCCCAGCTCCTGCGCTCGGCGGCGGCCGAAGCCGGCAAAGGCCTGCCCTCGATCGAGCAGGGGATGCCCGAGCCGGCCGGCACCGGACTCTCGCGGCGCACCTTCCTGTCGCGCTCGGCGGGGATGGCGCTGGCGGTGTACGGGGCGTCGAAGCTTCCCTTCGCCGCCTTCGAGGACGGCATCGCCCAGGCGGCGCAGAGCGACAAGATCCTGATCTCTGTCTTCTTCGACGGCGGCATCGACGCGCTCAGCGTCCTCGCCCCGGTCGGCGACCCGAAGTACAAACAGCTGCGCCCGACCTTGGCGCTCCCCGAAGGGGCCGGCGCGACCTTCACCGAGGACCCGACCCTCCAGTGGCACCCGGCGGCCGCCGGCCTGGCGACCCTGCACGACGAGGGCAAGGTCTCCACCTTCCCGGCGATCGGCTACGACCACCCCGACCAGTCCCACTTCACCTCGCGCCACTACTACGAGGTCGGTGAGCTCGACGTCGGCTTCCACACCGGCTGGCTCGGCCGCTACATCGACCAGGTCGGCGACGAAGACAACCCGCTGCAGGGCCTCTCGATGGACGGCTCCCTCTCGCCGATGATCGCCACCGCCCAGCGCCCGGTGGCGGCGATCGACGACGTCGACGGCTACGACCTCTGGTCCCAGGTCAGCAATCCGATCGAGCCGGAGATGTTCCGCAGCTTCGCCAAATTCGGCTCCCTCCCCTCCGACTCGGCCGGCCTCTCCCAGGTCCGCCGGGCCACCGCCCAGACCGACCAGCTGCGCACCGAACTCGGCGGCGTCGGCGACTTCACCAGCCCGGTCAAATACCCCGACAACTACTTCGCCCACAAGCTCGCCGGCCTCGCCGCCTACATCGACATCGGCCTGCCGATGCGCGTGGTGACGATCAGCGCCGCCGGTGGCTATGACACCCACACCGACCAGGCCGAAGACCTGCCGGGCAACCTCCAGGCGACCTGCGACGGCCTGCTGGCCTTCCAGCGCGACCTCGAGGCGCGCGGCCTCCAGGACAGGGTTCTGGTCGAGGTCTGGAGCGAATTCGGCAGGCGCCCGGAGGAGAACAGCTCCGGCACCGACCACGGCGCGGCGGGCTGCGCCTTCGTGATCGGCAGCAAAGCCAAGGGCGAGATGGTCGGCGAGTTCCCCGGCCTGGCGACCCTGGATGACAACGACAACCTGCGGGTCACCAGCGACTTCAGGGGCATGTACTGCTCGCTGCTCGAGGAATGGCTCGGCCACGACTCGACCAGCATCATTCCGGGAGCGAGCGGCTTCACCAAACCGGTCCTGGTGAAGTCGTGAGGCGGGCAGCCGCCGGGCTGCTCGCCATCGCGCTCCTCGCTGTTGCCGTGAGCGCCGGGCCGGCTTCGGCCGAATGCGTGGTTACGAAGCACTCGAAGCAGGTGACCAAGAAGGTCAAGCGCCACGGCAAGGTGAGGAGGATGAAGCGGACCAAACACTGGTTCACGTGTGAGCCGGTGGCCCCCGCGGTGCCGGCCACGCCTGCTCCCCCAGCCGCGCCGACCCCGACCCCACCGCCGGCCGAAGAAGAACCGACCGGCACGGCCCTGGGCGTCAAAGCCGTCGAGTACAGCTACACCCTCAGCCGCTCCGAAGTCCCGGCCGGCAAAGTCACCGTCCAGCTCCAGAACTTCGGCGAAGACCCCCACAACCTCGACATCGCCCCCGCCGGCGAAGAAGCCCACCCCGAGAAGATCTCAACCGTAGTCCCCGGCAGCCAGAAGACCGCAACCTACGAACTGCCGGAAGGGACCTATCGGCTGTGGTGCGACCTGGAAGGCCACGACGAAAAAGGGATGCACGCGGTGCTGGTTGTCGGGGGCGGGTGACGAAGCAGGTGGTACAAGGGGCAGTGCGTGCCTCGATTCGCAAATTTCTCTGCGCCCGGTCTTCGACGGCCTGGTCAGGACTTCCCTTACCGACAGCGCCATGTCACTTCATCCGCATTGATGGCTTAGGACAAATCACCCAAGCCCAGCCGGTCGAAGAGAAGTGCCGGATGCTGGCCGCGCTTGGATCAAAAGACGCCCTCCGCGCAGCTTGGTCCGGCAACTGGAAGACCGACGTCTTCTTGCTCGAGCCCAAGATGGCGTGAGACGCGCTGCACTAACGACCGACGGCGTACGCATCCGCTGTCGCCGGAACGGCTCTTACTTCTCTTCCAAAACGCTCAGCACATTCCCCGCCGGGTCCTTGAACCAGGCGATCCTCGGGCCTCCGCCGCCCTCTGAGATGCCCTTCTCGTTCTGGTCGAAGTCGTCGTAGCGCTCGAACTCGATGCCACGGCCCGCCAGCTCGTCGACCTCGGCCTCCAGGTCATCGACGCGGAAATTCAAGATCGTGTGGTTCGCGGGCTGGTTGTCGGGTTTGGCGTAGACCATCGTTTTGCCGGTGTCGGGGAGGTGGAGGGAGATCAGGGGGGCGCCCTTCTCGAAGGTCTCGACCTCGAGGCCCAGGGTGTCGGCGTAGAAGGCGCGAGCCTTCTCCAGGTCATCGACGGCGAAACCGTTGAATGCCTCTGCGTCTTTGAGCATGTTTCCGCTCCTTCGGTGGAATTTGTTGATTCTTAAGGCGCTCATGCCGATACTGCCCTATGGGCTTCGCTTTCAACCGCTTCCTCGAGATCGTCAACCACTGGCTGAAGACCGGTGAGTGGCGGAGCGAGGAATTCGCCGCTCGGGGAATCGGGCGGCTCAGCACGCGGACGATGACGATTGCGCTCTACTCGCTGCTCGGGCTCTTCGTCGTCTTCTGCCTGGTCCTCGCGATCACCTGAGCCGGCCGCTCCCCATTCAGGAAGCGACCGGCGCGATGGTGGCCCTGGGTCGGGGGCCCAGGATCTATGCGTTGAGACAGAGGGCCTCGGCGAAGACCGTGTTTGCCTGCCCGCCGGTGTCGACCCGCGCCTGGACCTCCCAGGTGAAGCCGGCGTCGCCGACGAAGGTCGGCGAGGAGGAGATGATCGAGGCGCCGTTTTTGTCAGCGCCGCTCCACTCGAAGCCGCCGCCCAGCAGGCGTGAGGAGCCCGGGCAAGTGACCGTCGCGGTCTTGGTTTCGCCGGGGTTGACCGTGACGCCGGTGCCGACCGTCGCGGTCGCGGTCGCCAGGGACAGGCCGCCGACGCTGCCGGTGTCGAGGTCTTCTCCGGTGACGCCACCGAAGGCGAGCGCGTTCGTGCCCACCTTTTCGGTGCCGATCGTCGGGTTGGGATAGGCGCCGGCCAGGTCGCCGCCCGCCGGACCGCTGGGCGGCAGGGTGGTCGGGACTGTCGGCTTGCTCGCCTCCAGGGTCGCGATCCGCTTGCTCAGCTTGCCGATCTTCTTGCTCAGCGCCTTGAGCTGCTTCTTGGCGCCGACACTGGCGCTCGCCGTCGGGCCCTGGGCCCCGGCAAACGCGACGGGGAGGACGATCATCGCCGCGACGATCGCCGCCAGCAGCACCTGCGCGCTCTTGTTCTTGCTCGACTTCATGGGTCACCTTTCGTTGGGTTCGGCCTTCGAATCCCAGGACGTCGCGAACGGTGATTCCTTCCCGACCGGTTTGATCCGCCAATGCGTCTCCCGCTCGGCGTGGTCGACCCACTGCGGGACCACTCCCTCCTCGAGTGCCGGGGTCTTCGAACTACCTCCGGCTTCCGGATCAGCCCGACCCAGGGCGTCCTCCTCTTCACGTCCGACTGGTCCGGCGCGACCAAACCCGTCGTCCAGATCGGCGCCGACTCCCAGCAGAACCTGGTCTACGTCTCCGGCCCCACCTAGGGTGGCGACGTAAGCCTCAGCGGCACCAGCTCCCGCTGCGCCGCCCTCGGGCGTCGCCGGCTGCCCCTAGGCGGCTAGCCGCTCGCCAGCAGGGCGCTCTTCTCGAGCGTGGCGCCGAAGCCCTGTTCGAGCTGCCTGGAGAAAATGTGGTCCATCGCGGGTCCGACCACCGGGATCGGGATCTCGAAGACGGAGGTCCAGACGGCGTAGGTCCCGGACTCGGTCGGCGAGAGCCGGATGCTGCCGCCCTCGTGGCTGAGAGGAAGGCCGCGCACGTCGCGGATCAGGTAATCGAGCCGGACGGGGGGTTCATACGCGGTGACCTCCTCTTCGAAGCGGAGCGGCCCGAGCCACACCCAGCGCACGGCGCCGAGGCCGTTGGGATCGGGCTCCCCGGTTCGAGTCAGCTCTGAGCGCCGGACGCCGTCGAAGCGGTCATAGCGCGCGTGATCGGCGAGCACGTCGAACACCGCCTCCGGCGAGGCATTGAGCTTTCTGGTGACCCGAATCGAGCGCCGCATTCCTCCGACCACCCTAACGGGGCGCTCCCGACTCTCATCCTCACCCGCCCGCGTGCCGATGTAACAGAGGCGATGTCGCTCTGGCAAGCCATCAGAGGCCGCTTTCGGAAAGGCGGGCCGCCACGAAGCCTGGTCCGCACGTTCGCGCTCTACGCGGGGGTGGCGCTGATCGCCGCGGCGGTCGCCGCCTTCTTCTTCGTGCGTGATTACTCGACCAATCGCGCCGAGGACAACACGATGAGCCACACCGAGTACATCGCCGACTCGGTGCTGCCCGGTGAGCTCCACGCCGCGGACTTCGACGGGCCCGCCAGCGGTGCCCGCCTCGCCGCGCTCGACCGGATCGCCCACCGCCAGCTCCTCACTCCCGGGATCCTGCGCGCCAAGCTCTACGACGAGAGCGGCACCGTCGTCTACTCCTCCGAACACGACCTGATCGGCACCCGGCCCGACGACTTCGACGAGATCCCCGAGATCATGGAGGGCAACCCGGTAGGAGACGTCACCCACCTCAACGCCGAGGGCGGCTCCGGCCCCAACCCCCGGGTCCTCGAGAGCTACGTCCCGGTCGGCGTCGGCGGCCCGGGCGGCCGTCCCGCCGGCGTGCTCGAGCTCTACGCCGACTACGGGCCGATCGCGAGCAACGCGCGGGAAATCTTCATCCCCCTGGCGCTCGGCGCCGCGATCCTCCTCCTCGTCCTCTACCTCTCCTACTTCCCGATCCTCAAACGCGCCTCGCGCACGATGCGCAACCAGCTCGGGGAGATCGAGCACAAGGCCTTCCACGACGACCTGACCGGCCTCCCCAACCGCGCGCTCTTCCACGACAAGGCGGAAGTGGCGATCGCCGAAGCGGCCGCCAACGGGACCAGTGTCGCGGTGATGCTGCTCGACCTCGATCGCTTCAAGGACGTCAACGACACGCTCGGTCACGACAGCGGCGACTGCCTGCTCAGCCTGATCGCCGAAGACCTGCCCGGCTACATGCGCGAGGGCGACACGATCGCCCGGCTCGGCGGCGACGAGTTCGGCATCCTCGCCCTCGGCCTCAACGACAGCTCCGCGATCCTCGCCCTCGCCCAGAAGGTGTGCGCCGTCCTCTCCCACCCGCGCAGCGTCGACGGGGTCGAGCTCTCCGTCGACGCCAGCGTCGGCATCGCCCTCTACCCCGAGCACGGCAGCGACGTCGAAACCCTGATGCGGCGTGCCGACGTCGCCATGTACCGCAGCAAGGAAACCCACACCCCGGCGCTTTACGAGCGCGAGCACGACGTCTACTCGCCCGAGCGCCTGGCACTGATCGCCGACCTGCACCGGGCGATCGGCAACGACGAGCTGATCGTCGATTACCAACCCCAGTGCGACCCGGCCAGCGGCGAGCTGATGGGGGTCGAGGCCCTGGTCCGCTGGCAGCACCCGCGCCACGGGCTGCTGATGCCCGATGCCTTCATCTCCCTCGCCGAGCACACGGGGCTGATCCGCCAGCTCACCCGCCACGTCCTTGACACCGCCCTGCGCCAGTGCGGCAAGTGGCAGCACGCGGGCCGGCCGCTGCGGGTCGCGGTCAACATCAGCGCCCGCGACCTGCTCGACTTCCACCTGCCCGACGAAGTGCGGGAACTGCTCGACCGCTGGCAGGTCGACCCCGAGCTGCTCGAGCTCGAGATCACCGAGAAATCGGCGCTCTCCGATATCCCCCGGGCGCGCTCGATCCTCGCCCAGCTCAGCGAGCTCGGCGTGAAGCTGGCAATCGACGACTACGGGACCGGCAACTCCTCGCTCGCCTACTTCCGCCGCCTGCCGCTCGACGTGCTGAAGATCGACCGCTCCTTCGTGATGCGGATGCTGCGCAGCGAGGACGACGCGGCGATCGTCCGCTCGACCGTGCGCCTCGGCCACGAACTGGGCCTCCGGGTCGTTGCCGAGGGCGTCGAGGAGGCCGAGTGCAACCGCCGCCTCGCCGAGCTCGGCTGCGATGTAGTCCAGGGCTTCTACTTCGGCCGGGCGATGGCCGCCGAGGAGATCACCGCGGCGGCGCTGGCCGAGCGCTCAGACGTTGCGCGACGCCGCTAGTTCGACCAGGTTGAGGTCGGGGACCGCCGAGGAGGCGACGAAGGTGCAGGTGTGGCCCTGCTGTTTCCAGGTCACCACGGTGTGTTGCGCGTCGTTGGCGACGTGGTAGGTCTTGCCTTCGTGGACGATTTCGCGGCCCGGTGGGGTTTCGTCGATCGGGGCGCCGTCGACGATCGCGTAGCTGAGGTCGGCGCCCTTGGGGTTGCGGTAGTAGACGGTCTCGACCGTCCTGCCTGACACCTCATTCGTGCGGCTGCCGACCTCGCGCCAGTCGAATTTCTCCTGCCAGTCGGGGAACTTGATCGCCCCGACCCGCTGGTCGAGGACCGGCGGGTCACCGCCCGCCTTGGCCGGTGCCGGGTGGGTCGCCGCGAGCTGGGCGGTCGACTCGACTTCAGCCAGGCTCGGCGCCGATTCGCCGGACCCGGAGCCGCCGGAGCCGAGCGCGACGACCAGCGCGACCGCCACGGCCATCGCGGCGCCGGCGCCGACGAGCACGCGCAGGTGGCGGCGCCAGAAGGGGGCCGCAGGGGGCGGCGCCTGGGCGCGCTCGCGATCGCGCTCGATCGACTCGCGCAGCGATTGCGGCGCCTGCGTTTCGGAGACGGCGGCGGCGATCAGGGCCTCGCCCCGCTGCGCCTGCTCCATCTCCTCGTCGCTGATCGGGGTGTCGTCTTCGTGGTGCGTCATATGCCTCTACCCCCTTCGACGCCCGTGGAGGGCGATTCCATCCCGCGAGCCACCTGCGCCCTGGCGCGGAAGAGCCGCGATGTGATTGTCGCCGTCTTCGCATCGAGCAGCTCGGCGGCCTCGTCGTAGCTGAGGCCGGCGACGTCGACGGCGACCAGGGCGTCGCGGAAGTCGTCCGGCAGCGAGGCGATCACGGCGAAGACCTCGCGCGCCTCGACCGCCAGGTCGGGCCGGGTCGCCGAACTCGGGTCGGCCGGCTCGAAGCCCTCGGCGATGGTCTCGGGGCGCAGGCGGCGGGCCGCCGCGCGGCGCGAGCTGATGAAGGTGTTGCGCAGGACGCCCAGCAGGTAACCGACGTCGTTTTCGTTGCGGACCACGCGCGGTTTGGCGAGGACCAGGGCGAAGGTCTCCTGGACCAGGTCCTCGGCATCGGCCCGCGACCCGGAGAGGGCCCAGGCGGCGCGGAAGAGACGGTCGATGTGGTCACCGAGCGTGTCGGGATCGAGAATCCGGCCGGAGGTCGGCACCGGGGCGACGCTATCAACGAGCGCCGTGCTCATCCCCGGTACCTCCTCCAGCCGGCCATCTCGGCTAGTTGCCCGGGATCCGCAGGGCGACGAGCGCCGAGCGGGTCGTCGAGTTGCCGGCCGCGTCAGAGCTGTCGACCCTGATCCGGGTTGCCAGCCTGCCGTGCGAGGCGACTCTGGCGGCCGCCCCGTTGAGCCGGACCGGCACCGTCATCGTCTGGCCGGGAGCCAGGTCGACCGAGCGCGAGCCGAGCACCAGGGCAGCCCGCAGAGCGCCGAAGTAGACGGGCTTTGCCGTCACCAGGGTCAGCGCCGCGTGGCAGCCGTTGGCCTCCGCCACCGGGCAGGTGAGGGAGACGCGGGCGGTCAGCTTGCCGCCCGGCCGGACCAGCGCCACCTTGCCGACCGTCGGGGCGATCGCCCTCGTGTCGGTTGTGCCGCCGGCCGGCTGTTGGGGCTGCGCCGGGACCGGGGCCGGAGTGGCGTCGAGCTGCTCGACGCCGTCGATCGCGTCGACCGTCGTCTCGTCGGTCACCGCGGCGTCATAGCCCGCACCGCCCCGGACGAGGTCGCCGGCGACGTCGCGAGCGGCGATGCCGTCGTCTCCCACGCCGCCGTCGAGCAGGTCGCTGCCGCGACCGCCGACCAGGCTGTCGTCACCGGAGCCGCCGAGGAAGCTGTCCGCCTCCGCGCCGCCGGTCAGTTCGTCGTTGCCGGAGCCGCCGTCGGCGGCGACCAGCATCCGGGCGCCGTCCTGGACCACGGTCAGCACGTCATTGCCGGCCGCCCCGTTGACCGAGACCGCCTCGACGCTCGGGGAGATCCCGAGCGTGAACGGAACCAGGTTGAGGCGCTGGAAGACGCCGCCGGTTCCGTCGGCTTCGAGCAGGAATTCGTCGCCTGCCGCGGGGGAGCCGTTGACCTCAACCCTGTCGAAGTCGGCGCCGCCCTCGTTGACGGGGTCGGTGCCGTCGCCGTTGTTCCAGACCAGGACGTCGTCGCCCTGGTCGCCGAACATTTCATCGGTGCCGGTGCCGCCGGTGAGGCGATCCTCGCCCTCTTCTCCTTCGAGGACGTCGTTGCCTTCGCCGCCGTTGACCTGGTCGTTGCCGGCCAGACCGAACAGCGAGTCGTTGCCGGCGCCGCCGTTGATCACGTCGGCGCCGTCACCGCCGTCGAGCACGTCGTTGGCGCTTCCCCCGTTGAGGTTGATCGCGGTCAGGCCCGCCAGCCCGGTGGGCGCGGCGGGGTCCGGCGCGAAGCCGTCTTCGCCGCCGAGGCCGTTGACGGTGAGCCGCTCGGCCTGCAGGTTGACCTTGAATTTGCCGAGGTTGAGGCGCTCGAATTCGACCCAGCCGGCCTGTGTCGGGTTGGGCCGCGCGACGAACGAGTCGTTCGCGGTCGGGGCGCCGTTGATCTCGACTTCGTCGACTCCCGCGTCGCCGCTGTCGCGGTCGGTGTTGTCGCCGTTGTTCCAGACCAGGACGTCGGCGCCTTCGCCGCCGAACAGTTCGTCGTCGCCCTTGAAGCCGACCACTCGGTCGTCGCCGGCGTTGCCGCCGATGATGTCGGCGTTGGCGCCGCCGGTCAGGAGGTCATCGCCCGTCCCGCCTTCGATCACCAGCGTTTTGTAGGCGGTGCCGAGCGCGGTCGCGTCGACCGTGTCGTTGCCGCCGCCCCCGTCCACGGAGACCTCGGCCTGGGCGTCGGCTTTGAGCGTCGTCGGGGTGCCGTTGACGGCGATGAAGCCGCCGGAGACGGTGAGGGCGATCGCGTCGGGGTCGTCGTTGCCGGTCACGAAGACCGAGTGTTCGATGACTTCGGGCGGCGCCACCGTCGCTCCGGCACTGCTCGCGACCGACAGAACGCCGATCGCCGCGAGTGCGGCGACGAGGGCCACCCTCTTCGGGAACCTGAACATGGGGAATACCTCCGGGTCGAGTTGACGACCGCCCGTGCGGGAGATCGAGTGCGTCTACAGCCCAGGACGCACGCGAGCCCGGATCCTTCCCGGCTACTCCAAAAGCTCCGGCATGAACCTTTCGAGGTGTGAGTCGATCGTCGCCCGGACCCACTGCTGAGTGGCGAAATCGGCCATCCGGTAGCGGCCGAGCAGCATCTTCTGGTCCTCCAGCGGCAGCCCGGCGATCTCCCAGCTGACCGCCAGCCGCTCGAAGAGCATCTCCGAGCGCCGGTGCCAGGCGTCCTCCTGCGTCGCCGCCGCGGTGCGCGGCCCCTCGACGATTTTGCGCTTCGTCGCCCAGCTCAGGGATTCGCGCAGGCTCAGCCTGTTGCCGTCGTCGTCGACGTACTCGACCGCGGTCGTCTTTTCCCTCGCCCGCCGCGGCTTCTTTCGCTTCGCCATCTCAGCCCTCCCCCGCTCCGCTCATGTCAGTGGTCTTCGCTCCGCGGCCGGCGCCGCGCCGCCTTGCGTTCCCCGGTGCGCTTCTTGCCCTGCAGCCGGCGCTCCTTCGAGGCGCGGGTCGGCCGCGTGGCCCGTCGCCGCCGCGGCACCGTCAGCCCGGCGGCGATCTTCTCCGCCAACCGCCTCAGCGCCAGCTCGCGGTTGCGGGACTGGCCGCGCGCGTCCTGGGCGACCGCGGTGATCGTCGCGCCCGCACGGGCGCTGAGCCGTGCCCGCTGGTTCTCGTCGAGCGCCTCGGAGGCCTCGACGTCGAAGACCGCTTCCACCCGCGAGGCGGTCACGTTGGCGTGCTGGCCCCCCGGGCCGGAGGAGCGGCTCGTCCGCAGCTCGATCTCCGCCAGCGGGATCGAGAGCCGGTCGTCGATTCTCAGTCGTTCGGGTATCGGGCGTCGATTTCAGCTGCCAGCTCGAAGTCGGCCTTGGTCAGGCCGCCCTCGGAGTGGGTCGAGATTGTCACCGTGACCTTGTCCCAGGAGACCTCGAGGTCGGGGTGATGGCCCATCGACTCGGCCGGCTCGACGATCTCGGCGACGAAGTTGGTCGAGCCGACGAAATCGCCGCACTCGTAGGTGCGCTTGATCTCTTTACCGGCGAGCTGCCATTCGGGCAGCTTGGCGAGGCGCTCTTGCACCTCGGTATCGCTGAGCAGGGCCATCGATCGAGCTTATAGCGAGCGGTGCCCGCGCCCGCTATCCGACCTTGACGTTGACCTTGGCGTCGACCGGCTTGAGCGTCCCCGGTTTGATGCTCTGCTTGGTCACCTTCGCCTTGGCGTCGGCCCCCTTGGCCTTCTTCACCTTGCCGAGCTTGCAGCGCGCCTTCTTCAGCGCTTTGCGGTCGGCCTTGACGCTCTTGTTGGTCAGTTTCGGGACCTTGCAGGCGATATAGGTGTAAGCGCCGGCCGGGACGACGGCCGAGGAGCCGGCGACCGTGGTGACGACGACGTCGGCCGCCCCGGGCTTCGGGACCGCCGCCGGGACCGCGGTGATCTGGCCTTCGGAGCCGACCGAGAAGCTCTTGGCGGGGACCCCGCCGAACTGGACCGAGCTGACGCTGGCGAAGTCGGTGCCGGTGATCGTCACCGCGGCGCCCGAGATCGACCCCGAGGTCGGCGACAGTGCCGTGACGGTCGGCGTCGGCTGTACGTCGGCGTTATAGGCGAGCTCGAATTCGCCTTCCGTCGTTTCGGGAGCGGTCGGCACACCGGGCGAGAGCAGCGACCCGAAGTACGAGTAGGCGGCGTTTTCGCTGAGGACTCCCAGTTCGTCTTCGGCGAGCGGGGAGACCGCGACCGTCTGGCCGGCCTTGATCGGCAGCGCCGTCGGGAAGGTCTCGATGCCGGGGTTTCCCGTCGTCTGCGGGGCGCTGACCGCGGTCTGCGTATAGGTGCCGTCGGAGTTGGGCGTGAGGACGTCCAACGTGAAGGGGCCTTTCCCGCCGCCGGTCCGCCAGCGGATCACCGCACCGTCGGCCGGCGACACAACCCGAGCTCCCGGCTCTGGCAGCCGTGTCTGGACGATCGTGGCCGGGCCTTTGGCGGGCAGAGAGAAGATCTGCCCCTGAATCGGACTGCCGACCGTGATCGGCGCCGCCTGCGCGCCGGCGCAGGCGAACGCCCCGCAGAGCCCGAGGGCGACCGCTGGTCCTGCCAGGCGACGTCGATGGCGAAGCATCGGCCTATGCTCCCAAAGCGGCTCCCCGGAAAAACGCATGAACAACTCCCTCCCCACCCTCTGGCAGCTCCCGGCCTCGCACTTCAGCGAGAAGGCGCGCTGGGCGCTCGACCACAAGCGAGTCGCGCACCGACGCCGCTCCCCGGTTCCCGGCAGCCACATGCCGATCGCCGCCGCCCTGACCCGCGGCCGGGCGAACACCTTTCCGATCCTGCGGATGGACGGCCGCACGATCGTCGGCTCGAGCGCGATCGTCGCCGCCCTCGAGCAGAGTCACCCCGAGGCTGCCCTCTTCCCCGCCGACCCCGAGGAGCGCCGCCGGGCGCTGGCCCTCGAGGCCTACTTCGACGAGGAGCTCGGCCCCGGCGCCCGCCTCTTCGCCTTCCACGAGATGGGTAAGGACAGGAAGAGCCTGGAAAGCCTGATGGAAGAGTCGGCACCGGGCCCGCTGGCGAAGATCCCCGCTGTCTCCGCCACCTATGGGCGCGTCTTCACCGGGCTGCGCTTCGGCGTTCACGACGAGCAGGCTGCGCAGGAGGCCCGCCAGACCCTCCTCGACACCCTCGACCGGATCGAGCGGGAGCTCGGCGACGGCGAGTACCTGGTCGGCGAGAAGTTCTCGGTGGCGGACCTGGCCGCCGCCTCGCTCTTCTTCCCGATCGTCCTGCCTCCGGAGGGACCGGTTCCCCCAACGGTCACTCCCGCTCGCGGCGTCGTCGAATTCCGCCAGCCGCTGCTCGACCGCCGCGGCTACCGCTACCTCGAAGAGATGTACAGCCGCCACCGCCACCAGGCGAGCGTCGCCGCGTAGGTCTCGACGGGGACTTCGTCACACCCTGCACGCCGTTCGTAACTTTTTGTCTGCAAGGGTGCGATCATGGAGAACGTGACCTGGACCGACGACAGGCTCGGCGAGCGTTTCGATGCGATCGACAAGCGCTTCGACGCGATCGATCAACGGTTCGAGGCTGTGGATCAACGGTTCGAGGCTGTGGATCGGCGCTTCAACCGGATCGAATCCGAGATTCTCGAGCTTCGATGTGAGATGCGCGCTGGATTCGAAAGCCTGCAGACGACGCTGAACCGGGTCGGCGGAGGGTTGCTGATCGCGCTCGGCGGCGTGATCGCGGCGGTACTCGTAAAAGGCGCATAAGAATTTCTGCGCTCCCGCCTTCGTTTCTAATCCAGACTCATGATGCTGCCGATGATTCCGCGATGAACTCCGCCCGCGACGAGCAGCTGCTCGCGATAATCCGCACCCAGACTGAGATCGCCGCCAGTGACCTGGACCTGGCGACGGTCATGCAGCTGATCGCCGAGCGCAGCATGGAGCTGACCTCCGCCACCGCCGGCGTGATCGAGATCGCCGAGGGCGATCACATGGCCTACAAGGTCACCTGCGGCGAGGCCACCCCCTACCTCGGCCTCAAGGTCCCGATCAAGGGCAGCCTTTCCGGCCTCTGCCTCCGCCAGGGCGAGATCCTGCGCAGTGATGACACGAGCGTCGACCCGCGGGCCGACGCCGAGACCTGCCGCCGGGTCAGTGCCGCCTCGATGATCTGCGTCCCGCTGTCCCACCGCAGCGAGGCGATCGGCACCCTCAAGGTCTACTCGTCGAAGACGCATCATTTCGACGATCGCGACACCGAGGCGCTGGCGCTGCTGAGCGGCTTGATCGGCGCCCAGATGGCCCACGTGTCCTCATTCGAAGTCGAGATGCACGACAGCCGCCATGACTCGCTGACCGGGCTGCTCAACCGCCGCGCCTACGAGGAGCGATTGGCGATCGAGACCGCCCGCGCCCGCCGCTACGACTACCCCCTTTCGCTCTGCCTGCTCGACCTCGACGGCTTCAAGGCGATCAACGACCTGCTCGGCCACCCGGCCGGCGACGACGTCCTGCGCAAGGTCGCCGCGGCGATCGACGAGCAGCGCCTTGCCGACGACACCTTCCGCCTCGGCGGCGACGAGTTCGCCGTGCTGATGCCGCAGACGACGGCGGCGCAGGCGGCCTCGGCGGCGCAGCGCCTGACCGCGGCGATCGACTGCGTGCAGACCAGCGGCGCGGGCGTCGGCGCCTCCTACGGCGTCGCCCAGGGCGGGGCCGACCCGGCGAGCCTGCATGCCAACGCCGACCGCGAACTGCTCGCCGCCAAGGACCGGCTCTACGAGCGCGACCGCCGCGTCGACTGACGCCGGGGTTGGGCCGATAGACCTGGGCGCCGCGCGGGACCCGGCGACCGTCGCTAGGGCGTGAGGACGATCTTCAGCGCTTCGCGCTGGTCATACAGCTCGTAGGCCTCGGCGGCCTGGTCGAGCTTCATGTGGTGGGTGACGAGCGGCGCCGGGTCAAGCTTGCCGGCCTCGATCAGGGCGAGGACGCGGTCGACGTGGGCGATCACGTTGGCAAGGCCGAGGCGCAGCTGCAGGCCCTTGAGCCAGGCGAGGCCGAGCGGCACCTCTCCCTTGCCGGCGTAGGCACCGATGCCCGAGACGACCCCCGCGTCGCGGCAGAGGCTGATCGCCATCGCCAGCGGCGCCGGGTCGCCGACCGCGTCGACGACGACGTCGACGCCGCGCCCTCCGGTCGCGGCCCGGATCAGCTTCTTCGGCTCCTCCTCTGTGAGGTGGATCGGAGTGGCGCCGAACGACCGCGCCATCTCCAGGCGCTCGGGCACCGAGTCGATCGCGAAGACCGCGACCGCGCCCGACGCCTGCGCCGCCTGCACCGCGCAGAGGCCGACCGGGCCGAGGCCGAGCACGGCGACCGTGTCCCCAGCGGTCATCCCGGCGTGGGCCACCGCGTGGTAGCCGGTGCCCATCACGTCGCCCGCGAAGAGCGCCGCCTCCGTGGACATGCCCTCCGGGACTCGCCGCAGGGTCAGGTTTGCCCGCGGGACCAGCAGTTGCTCGGCCTGGGCGCCCTGCAGGTCGCCCAGGTGCGAACCGTGGCCGAAGGTGCGTTGGCGCTCGCAGCGGTGGTAGTCGCCGCGCAGACAGGCGACACAGGTGGCGCAGGCGGTGTGGAAGCAGCCGAGGACACGATCGCCGACCGCGACCCGCTCGACGTCGTCGCCCGCCTCCAGCACCGTGCCGACGAACTCGTGGCCGATCGTGAAGCCCTGCTCGACCGGGACCCGGCCGTGGAAGATGTGGAGGTCCGAGCCGCAGATGCCGCTCGCCTCGACCCGGATCAGCGCGTCGTCGGCGGCCTCGAGCCGCGGCTCGGGCTTCTCCTCGATCCGGACCTCGCCCGGCGCCTGAAAGGTGACTGCTCGCATGCCCGTCGCACGCTATCGCTCACTCGGACGCAGTTGCGCCCGCATACCGGGAAGAACTGCGTTCGAGTCGGCCGGCGGGCGGCTAGGCCGGGGCTTTGACCTGGAAGCGGTCGGCGCCCTCGCCGGGGCTCGCCGTCTCGGCGATCCGCGACTCGAGTGAGAGCTCCTTCTCGAAGTCGGAGGCCTCGGCGTGCTGGAAGGAGACGTCGTTGCCTTCGATCAGCTCGATGAAGATCTCGACGAAGTCGGCGTCGAGCTGTTTGCCGGCGACGCGGCGCAGCTCGATGATCGCGTCGGCCGAGGACATCGGCGTGCGATAGGAGTCGCGTGCGGTCATCACGTCGTAGGTATCCGAGACCGAGATGATCCGCGAAAGTTTGGGGATGTCGTCCCCGGCGATGCCTCGGGGGTAGCCCTTGCCGTCGATCCGCTCGTGGTGGGCGAGGATGATGTCGGCGACCGGGCCGTAGCCGTCAAGTGAGGAGACCACGCGAGCGCCCTGCTGCGGATGGCGCTTGATCAGCATCCAGTCCTCGTCGGTGAGCGGCACGTTGGCCTTCAGGATCCGGTCGGGGAGGATGAACTTGCCGATGTCATGAAGGAGGGCGGCGATGTGGACGAGCTCCTCTTCCTGGCGGGAGAGGCCGGCGCGCTGGGCGATCGCTCGCGAGTAACGGGCGACGGCGGCCGAGTGGCGGGCGGTCATCTGGTCCCGCAGGTCGAGCGTGCGGAGCAGGGCGCTCAACATGCCGACCTGGAAGCTGGCGAGCTGTTTGGTCCGCTCCCCCAGCTCCTCGGCCCGCTGCTGGGAGAGGAGCAGGGCGCCGAGCAGGTACTGGAAGGTGATCAGGACGATGCCGAAGAGGGCGACCCCGGCGATGCCGATCTGGTTGTAGATGTAGGCGACCCCGACGGTCATCAGCGCCGCCGCGAGCTCCGAAGGCAGCAGCGGGATCAGCGCCTCACGCGCTTTGCTGATCACCGAGCGGCCGGCGATCATCCAGAAGTTCAGCCCGAGGGCGAGGAGGAACGTGCCGAAGACGAGGACGTAGAAGGACGATTCGGTGTCGCTTATGTTCGACCGGTCGACGATCGTGTGGAAGACGTAGCCGGAGATCAGCGGGAAGGCCGCGTAGGTGACGACGTTGACGAGGAGGTCGTGCGGGGCGTCGCGCCAGCGGAACCAGCCGACCAGGATCGACATCACGCCGATGATCGCCGCCGGCGGGCCGCCGAGGAAGACGATCGCCAGGACGACCGCCAGGAAGCTGCCCGACGTCTTCAGCTTCGAGCTGGTTTCGATCGCGGTCAGGTCGCTGAAGATCGAGAAGCCGAGCAGGATCCCGAACAGCTCCGGGTCCCAGTTGGCGGTCGGCGCCCGCCAGACGCCGAAGCCGACGACGGCCGCGGCGGCAAGCCAGAGCAGCACTTTGCTTCGCGTGGATGGGCTGTCGTTTGTCATGGGCTGGTCTCGCCGATGCCAGGCAGGGGCCCGGCTGTCTTAGGAATTTCCCGGAAATCTCCCGGTTCCCTGCGACTTGGGGCGCCTTGCGAGGGGAATTTCAGGCGACATTCCACGGTACAGCGACTCTTGGCGAGCCTCAACCGCTCTCAATCGCATGTCCAGAGCGGAAAATCGGGCGGGAAGGCCTCCGGAGAGGGGTGGCGAAGCGGAGGCCTATGGCCGCTGAAAAAAGCAAGGGACACCCGATGGGTGCCCCTTGGAAAAACGCACAACTGACCGAGTTCTCAGGCCAGTTGCTTTTGAGGAAGTTCTATCGACGCCAACCCATTGCGAATCCTTTCGTTGAAGCCCGTGGATGAGCGTGGGTACATGAAGCTCGTTAAACGCTGCGCATTTTGTAGCACAACTCGGCGGAAAGTTGTGCATCTGCAGGAAAACTTGTGCAGAAAGCAGGTAGGCGGAGGCGAATCCTATGCGTAGAAGGACCCAGGACAGTGCCTAGCTCAGGCGTGATGGCTCCGTTGCGCAGGCCCGCCTTCAGGCGGCTCGCTACCTCCTACGCGGTCAACGAGCTCGGCGACTGGATGGGGATAATCGCCCTCTCGGTCCTGGTCTTCGACCAGACAGGAAGCGCCTTCGCGACGGTCGGGCTCTTCCTCGGGACCAGCTTCCTGCCGGCGATATTCGCGCCGATCCTCGTCGCCCGGGCCGAGCTGCCCCCTCCCCGCTACGCGCTGCCGGTGATCTACTGCGGCGAGGCGGCGGCCTTCGGCGCCCTCGCCGTCCTCGCCAATCACTTCTCGCTCCCCGCCGTGATCGCGCTGGCGACGATCGACGGCGCGCTCGCCCTGACCGGACGGGCACTGACCCGATCCGTCTCCGCGGCGATGCTCGAGCCGGCCGGCGAGCTGCGCGCCGGCAACGCGATCCTCAACGTCGCCTTCACCGGTGGCGCCGCCCTCGGGCCCGGGATCGCCGGCCTGGTCGTCGCCGGCTGGGACGCGCAGACCGCGCTCGCCCTCGACGCCATCTCCTTCTACGCGATCGCCGTCATCCTCTTCACCGCCGGCCCGCTCCCCCAGGCGACCCCCGACCCGGGCAAGGTGATGGACCGGGTCCGCGCCGGCCTTTCCTACATCCGCGGCCACTCCCGCCTACTGAAGCTGCTGATCGCCGAGAGCTTCGCCTTCATCTTCTTCGCCGCGGTGATCCCGATCGAGGTGATCTACGCCAAGGAGACCCTCGGCGCGGGCGACTCCGGCTACGGCCTGCTGCTGGCCAGCTGGGGGGTCGGCATGGTCGGCGGCAGCTTCGTCTTCACCGCGATGCGCGGCTCCCGCCTGCCGCTGCTGCTCTTCTTCAGCACGATCACGATCGGTCTCGGCTACCTCGGCATGGCCGCCGCGCCGACCCTGCTGGTCGCCTGCGTGGCCTCGACCTTCGGCGGCATCGGCAACGGCGTCCAGTGGGTGGCGATGGTCAGCGCCGTACAGGAGCTGACCGCGCCGAACATGCAGGCCCGGGTGATGAGCGTGCTCGAGTCGAGCGGCGCGGCGATGCCCGGCATCGGCTACGTGATCGGCGGCGCGATCGCCGCCAACCAGGACCCGCGGGCCACCTACTTCGTCGCCGGCACCGGAGTGCTCGCGATCGTCGCGATCGCGGCTCCCATACTCGGGTCCAGATGGCCGCGAAAGGCCGGTAGACCGGCCGATGGCCGGATTATGGTTGAACTGGTCCCGGCCACCCCCGCGGACGTCCCTTTCCAAGTGCGACCCGGAGGTCTGAAGTGAGGAAGGCGATCACCACGTTGGCGGCCCTGGGGCTGGTGGCCGTCATCGTCCTCGGCCTCTCCGCCTGCGGGAAATCGAGCGGCAAGGAGGGCGGCACCCTGAAGGTGAGCTTCGCCGCCTTCCCCGATGCCCTCGACCCGCAGTACTCACTGACCGTCGAAGGCCAGTCGGCGATGTACAACACCTACATCCCGCTGCTCACCTTCGCCCACGCCGAAGGGGAGGAAGGCAGCAAGGTCGTCCCCGGCCTGGCGACCGCGATGCCGAAGATCACCGACGGCGGCAAGACCTACACGCTCACCCTCCAGAAGGGGCTCAAGTACTCCGATGGGTCCCCGGTCAAGGCGTCCGACTTCGAGGCATCGATCGAAAGGATGTTCAAGCTCAACTCGAGCGGTTCGTTCTATTACACGATCATCGAGGGCGCCGAAAAGTTTCAGAAGACCAAGTCGGGCGGGATCTCCGGGATCGAAACCGACGACAAGAGCGGCAAGATCGTCATCCACCTGACCGCGCCCCAGGGCTCCTTCGTCGACTTCCTCGCGCTGCTCTTCGCCGCCCCCGTCCCCGCCGACTCGCCGGCCAAGACCGTGACCGACGAGCCGCTTCCGGCGACGGGGCCCTACGAGATCACCAGCATCAAGCCGGGCAAAGGCTGGACCTACGCGCGCAACCCGCACTGGAAGTCGACCAACGCGGCGCTGGTGCCGGAAGTGCCGAGCGGCCACGTCGACGCGATCGAAGCGAGCGTGATCACCAGCCAGTCGACCCAGGTCAACGAAGTCGAGCAGGGCCACAGCAACTGGATGTTCGACCCCCTGCCCGCCGACCGAGTAGCCGAAGTGAAGAGCAAATACGAAGGGACGCAGTTCAGGACCGTGCCGACGATCAGCACGGAATTCGTCTGGATGAACACGACCCAGCCGCCCTTCGACGACCTCAAGGTCCGCGAAGCGGTCAACTACGGGGTCAACCCGGAAAAAATCGAACGGCTCTCGGCGGGCGAACTGGCGCCCACCCATCAGATCCTTCCCCCCGGGGTCCCCGGCTACAAGAAGTTCGACCTCTACCCGTTCGACATGGCGAAAGCCAAGGCGCTGCTCAAGGAAGCGAGTCCCGCGGACCTCGACGTCACCTTCTGGACCGACACCCTCAATGAAGAAGTGGGTGAAAGCTTCGAATCGCTTCTCGATGAAATCGGCTTCAACGCGACCCTGAAGGTCGTCGACGCCAACAACTACTTCCCGGTCATCGGCGACGAGAAGACTCCCGACCTCGACCTCGGCTACGCCAGCTGGGGAGCGGAATACCCGGATGCGAACGCGTTCTTCGAACCGATGCTGGCCGGCTCCAGCATCGCGCCGACCAACAATACGAACCTGGCGCGGATCGACGACCCGGCGCTGAACAAGAAGATCGAGGAGCTGGCCACGGAAACACCCGGCCCGCAGCAGGAAAAGGAATACGCCGCCCTCGACAAGGCCTACATGGAACAGGCGCCGTGGGCGCCATACGGAACGCCGATCGTCTCCGTCTTCGTCTCCAGCGACATCAATTTCGACTCGGTCATCTGGAACCCGATCTTCTCGGGAGACCTGACCAGCTTCCAGTTCAAGTAGTGGCCGGCCGCAGCCCCTGGCAGGTCGCCCTCCGCCGTCTTCGATCGGACCCGGTGGCGATCGTCGCGCTGGGGTTGTTCCTCGGGATCGTCATCTTCGTCCTGGCGGCGCCGCTCTGGGCCGACTCGGTGGCGGGGACCGACCCCGACAAGCCGCACACGCTGGAAAAGATCGACGTCGGCGGCGAACGCGTCGACGTGGTCAGCCCCGACGGGACGCCGATCGGCCCGCAGTGGCTCGGCGCCGACGGCAAGTTCTTCATCGGCGCCGACGGCCGCCTCGGCCGCGATGAGATGGTGCGGCTGATGTACGGCGGGCGGACGTCGCTGCTGATCGGGATCTCGGCGGCGCTGATCACGACGATCCTCGCCATCGTTCTGGCCTTGCTCGCCGGCTATTACGGCGGCTGGGTCGACGCGGTGATCTCCCGCGGCCTCGACCTGGTCTGGGCCTTCCCGGTGATGCTCCTCGGGATCGCGCTCGGCGTGGCGCTCGCGGTCGGGGGGCTGAAGATCGGGCCGATCGAAATCGAAGGCGGATCCCTCTGGATCCCGATCCTGATCATCGGCTTCGCCTACTCGACCTACATGGCGAGGCCGCTGCGCGGCGAAGTCCTGGCCCTGCGCGAGAAAGAGTTCGTCGAGGCGGCGGTCGCCCAGGGCGCCGGCCCGCTGCGGGTGATGTTCGGCGAGCTCCTCCCCAACCTCTCCTCGACGATCATCGTCTTCTTCACCCTCAACATCGCCAACGCACTGCTGCTCGAGTCCGGCCTTTCCTTCCTCGGGGCGGGCGTGCAGCCGCCCCACTCCTCCTGGGGCTCGATGATCGCCAAGGGCAGCGAACTCCTCTACAGCGCCCCCTGGCTGACGATCGCCCCCGGCGTGATGATCTTCCTCACCGTCCTCTCGCTGAACGTGCTCGGCGACTGCCTGCGCGACGCGCTCGACCCGAAATCGAAGATCGGGGTCGAGGCGCACGCCGGGATCTATGAGCCCGAGGTCGAGGCGGAAGGAGCCTGATGGGCCGCTTCGCGCTGCGCCGCCTGGCGGGGATGGTCGTCGTCCTCTTCGCGATCTCGGTGATCGTCTTCCTGATCTTCAACGTGATCCCGAACTCGGACCCGGCGGCCCGGATCGCCGGTCAGAAAGCCGCGGGAGACACCCAGCTGCTGGCGAGCATCGACGAAGAATGGGGCTTCGACGAATCGCTGCCGGCGCAGTACGCCTCGATGATGGGCAAGGTCTTCAGCGGCGACCTGATCTCCTACGAAACCCACGCCAACGTCACCGAAGAAATCGTCAACGGGCTGCCGGCGACCCTCTCGCTCTGCATCGGCGCGGCGATCATCTGGATGCTCGTCGCGCTCGTCTTCGGATACCTCTCGGCGGTGCGGGCAGGCGGCATCGGCGACCGGCTGCTGACCATCCTGGCGCTGGTCGGGATCTCGATGCCGGTCTTCTGGCTGGCCGGCCTCTTCCTCATCTACCTGACCTTCAAGGTCGAACTCTTCCCGGCGACCGGCTACGTCGGGCTGACCGAAGAACCGCTCGAATGGGCCTACCACCTGATCCTGCCCTGGACGACGCTCGCCGTCCTCTACATCGGCTTCTACAGCCGCGTGCTGCGCTCGAACATGCTCGACACGATGAACGAGGACCACGTCCGCACCGCCCGCGCCAAGGGGCTGGGCGAACGCCAGGTCCGCCTCCGCCACGTGCTGCGCAACTCGCTGATCCCGATCGTCACCCTCTTCGGCCTCGACTTCGGCGCCGTGGTCGGCGGCGGCGCGATCCTGATCGAAAAACTGTACGGGCTGCAGGGGGTGGGTCAGTACGCGGCGGAAGCCGTCGAAACGCTCGACCTGCCGCCGCTGATGGGAGTGACCCTCTTCGGCGCCTTCTTCATCGTCTTCTTCAACGCGCTCGTCGACATTGCCTACGCGAAGCTCGACCCGCGCGTCCAGCTCGGGGGGACTCCCGATGAGCGCCGAGCCGTCCAGGCCGTCGGCGGGCGGGGCGCCGCTCCTCGCGGTTCGTGACCTCGCGGTCACCTTCGGCACCGAAGAGGGTCCGCTGCGCGCGGTCGACGGCGTCTCCTTCGACCTCTCCCGCGGCGAGGTGCTGGCGATCGTCGGCGAGTCGGGCTCCGGCAAGAGCGTCACCGCGCAGACCCTGATCGGCCTCTCGCGCGCCGCCAACGCGACGATCGAGGGGTCGGTCCGCCTCGGTGACCAGGAGCTCGCCGACGCGAGCGAGGAGGAGCTGCGCCTGGTCCGCGGCGAGCGGCTGGCGATGGTCTTCCAGGACCCGATGACCTCGCTCAACCCGGTCTACCGGGTCGGTGACCAGATCGTCGAGGCGATCCGCGCCCACCGCGGCAAGGACGAGGCGGGTGATGACGCGGTGCGCGCGATCGAGCTGCTCTCCTCGGTCGGCATCGAGGACGCCGAGCGCCGGGTGCGGGATTACCCCCACCAGTTCTCGGGCGGGATGCGCCAGCGGGCGATGATCGCGTTGGCGCTCGCCCTGGAGCCGGAGGTGCTGATCGCCGACGAGCCGACGACGGCGCTCGACGTCACCGTCCAGGCCCAGGTCCTCGGCCTGCTCGAGCGGCTGAACGAGGAGCGCGGGCTGGCGACGATCCTGATCACGCATGACCTCGGAGTCGTCGCCGAGTTCGCCGACCGGGTCCTGGTGATGTACGCGGGACGGGTGGTCGAGCAGGGGACGCTCGACGAGATCTTCTACGACCCCCAGCACCCCTACACCTGGGGGCTGCTCGGTTCGCTGACGCGCCTCGACCGGGCGCGCCCGAAACGGCTGCCGCAGATCCCGGGGCAACCGCCCTCGCTGGTCGGCCTCGACGGCGGCTGCGCCTTCCGCGCCCGCTGCCCCCACGCGTTCGACCGCTGCGCGCGGATGCCCGACCTCGAGGCCCGGGTCGCCGAGGCGCCTGCCCACCTCGACCGCTGCTGGCTGCCGGTCGAGCGCAAGCGCGAGTTGCGGCAGGTCGAGGACGGCCGAATCGGCCTCGAGGAGCCGGCATGAGCGCGACCATCCGCCCGGAGGAGCCCGTGGGCGACGGAGCCCTGCTCGAGGTCCATGACTTGACCAAGCACTTCGCGGCCGGCGGCCGGCTCTTCGGCGGCGGGGGCGACGGGGTCGCCGCCGTCGACGGGGTCAGCCTCAGCCTGGCCAGGGGCGAGACGCTGGGCCTGGTCGGAGAGTCGGGCAGCGGCAAGTCCACCCTCTGCCGGACGATCCTCCAACTGACCAAGCCGACGTCGGGCTCGGTCCTCTTCGAGGGGCGGGAGCTGACCGGCCTCGGCCGCCGTGCGATGCGGCCCCTGCGACGGCAGATGCAGATGATCTTCCAGGACCCGTTCGCCTCGCTGAACCCGCGCAAGCGGGCGGGACAGATCGTCGGCGACGCGCTTCGCGTCCAGGGCGTCTCCTCCCGGGCGGAGATGCGTGAGCGGGTCGGCGAGACGCTCGAGCGGGTCGGGCTCGCCGCCGAGCACGCGAACCGCTACCCGCACGAGTTCTCCGGTGGGCAGCGACAGCGGATCGGGATCGCCCGCGCACTCGTCCTGCGGCCGAAGCTGATCGTCGCCGACGAGCCGGTGTCCGCCCTCGATGTCTCGATCCAGGCGCAGATCATCAACCTGCTCGCCGATCTCCAGGAGGAGATGGGCCTCACCTACCTGTTCGTCGCCCACGACATCGGCGTCGTGCGCCACGTCTCCGATCGGATCGCGGTGATGCACCACGGCCGGATCGTCGAGGAGGGATCCGCCGACCAGGTCTGCGAGCGGCCGCGGGACCCGTACACGCGGGAGCTGCTGGCCGCCGTGCCGGTGCCCGATCCGCGCGAGGCGCGGGCGCGGCGGGCCGCGCGGTAGCTTCTCGCTCGGTGAGCCTCCCTCTCCAACCGCCGATCAAGCCGCAGCTGGCGCTGACCCGCAAAGCGCTGCCCGAGGGCGAGGAGTGGGCCTACGAGGAGAAGCTCGACGGCTTCCGCGCGATCGTCTTCGTCGACGGCGATGAGGTCTACATCCAGTCGCGCGGCGCCAAATCGCTCGGCCGCTACTTCCCGGAGCTGAGCTTCGCCGCCGGGCGCTACGTGCTGGACGGCGAGCTCGTGATCCGCGACGACGAAGGACGGATCGAGTTCGACGCCCTGCAGAGCCGCATCCACCCTGCCGAGTCGCGGATCAACCTGCTCTCGAAGGAGATCCCCGCCGGCTACGTCGCCTTCGACCTGCTGGCCGAGGGGGACGAGTCGCTGCTCGACTCACCCCTGCGGGAGCGCCGCGAGCGGCTGGAGGCGCTGGCGACCTCCTTCCCGCGCTCGGGCCACAGCGTCGCCGTCTCCCGCCTCACCCAGGACACCGACCAGGCCGAGCAGTGGCTGCAGCGTACCGAGGGGACGATGGCCAAGGAACTCGACGCCCGCTACCTGCCGGGCAAGCGCAAGGGCATGGCGAAGGTGAAGCGCGAGCGCGAGATCGACTGCGTGGTGCTCGGCTGGAGGCCGGGGAAAGAGGAGGGCACGGTCGGCTCACTGATCCTCGGCCTCTACGACGGCGAGAGCCTGCGCCCCGTCGGCCACATCTCCGGCTTCAGCGCCGACGCCAAACGCGCGATGCCGGCGATGCTGGCGCCCCTCGAGACCGGTGAGAGTGGGACCGCCGAGCCGAGCCGCTGGGCCGGCGACCGCGACCTCGAGTGGATCGCCCTGCGCCCCGAGCTGGTGATCGAAGTCGGCTACGACCACGCGGCGGCGGGACGCATCCGCCACGGGGCCCGGTTCAGGCGCTTCCGCACCGACAAGGACCCGCGCGAGTGCCTGTTCTCCTTGCTCGACGAAGGCTGAGGAACTAGAAGAGCCGGGACTGAGCGGATCGGTCGGCGGGTGGCGGACCCGCCGGCCGATCCGGCCGGCTCCGGTTGTTACGGCCCCAGGTGCGGCCGCGGAGAGCCAGAGTTGTTCGGGAGCGGTCCTCCGGGCGCATGTAGCCGCGGCGGCCGGGATACAGCTGCTCGTATTTGGGGAGGAGGTCGGGGCGTTTGGCCTCGAGCCAGCCGAAGAAGACGTCGCGGACCTCTCCCTTCAGATGGAGCGCGACGCCGCCGAGGAAGGAGGCGCCGGCCGCCTCGGCCCGGTCGACGATCGGCTGCACCTGCTCGGGCGAGTCGTTGATGCCGGGCATCAGCGGTGCGATCAGGACGCCCGAATCGATCCCTCGGCGGCGCAGCTCGGCGACCGCGTCGAGGCGTGCCGCCGGGCTCGGCGTGTGCGGCTCGGTCGCTCGCCACGCGCCCTCGTCGAGGGTCGGGATCGAAAGGTTGACCGAGACCGGCACCGTCTTCGCCATCCGCTCGAAGATCTCGATGTCGCGCATCACCAGCGGCGACTTGGTGAGGACCGTCACCGGCGTCCGCGCATGCTCGAGGGCCTCGAGGATCTCGGGCATCATCCGGTAGCGGCTCTCGACCCATTGGTAGGGGTCGGTGTTGGTGCCGAGCGCGACCAGCTCGCGCTTCCAGGTCGGCTTGGCTAACTCCGCCCGGACCAGCTCGGGGACGTTGACCTTGACGACGATCTCACGCTCGAAGTCACGGCCCGCGTTGAAGTCGAGGTAGGTGTGGGAGCTGCGGGCGAAGCAGTTGTGGCTCACCACCCCATCAGCGATGAAGTCACCGGTACCTGTGGTGATGTCGAACATCCTCATTCGGCGATCGAGGGGTTCAATCGAGACGACCCCCAGTTTCGCCTGAGACTTGATCGCGACACCCGCCAGCGACCTTTTCCTGTTGATCGCCGGATCGATCAGCTGGAAGAGCTTCTGTTGCTGGACGAGACCGCCGAGGAGACGCACGTTCATGCTCCCCGCATTGTTCGGCCCCTCAATCCTGCAGGAGAAGCCCAGACCCTTCAGTCCGTCGACCGTTCGCTCGATGATCTCGCCGTCTTTGTCGGAAATTCGGAGTGACTCGCTGCAACTGCCCTCCGCATCGAAGATTCCCGCGATGAAACCCCTTGACCACTCCGGATCGTGTGAGTCGGGCATGCGGATCAAGTCCCGAATCGCATCCACCCCGCGCCGAGAGGAAGTGCGGAGTGCCCGCATCGGGCGATGGCGATCGTTCCCGGCGAGAAACTCGAACTCGTCTGTCTTGACTCCCTCTCCTCGGAGAAACCCCTGGGCTCTGTTGAGCGCCTCCGAATCGGTGAGAGCAAGGCGGAACCGGTGAACTTCCGACGACCCCCTGCCGGGGCGGTCATAGGTGTAGGAGCCGACATGACCGTCGCCGCGTATCAATCCACTCAGATACCCCCGCCGGTAGTCGACGGTCCGGGTCGGCGAGGCCCCCAGATGCCCCAGGCCCATGAGCTTGTTATTCAGGGTTAGGAAGGGCCTTCGGGCCCGGCCGTGTTCGGCGGCGATGACGTACTTCCAACCTCGATCCGTGAGAAATCTGTGGTCTCCACTCGCGACCAACTCCGTGCCGTCTTCCAAGAGAACCCGGTAGGCCGTCTTGCGGGTACTCCAGTGGGCCAGGACGCGTGTTTTCTCGTAACACCTGTACATCCCGCGTCGAACGGTTCCATAGATCTCATCCCCGACGTGCACTTCGGAAAGCGGCTTCGTACCCCCACTGCCCATGAGAATCGGCGTATTGCCACCCAGGCAGAAGACGCAGGCATGGGTGCATCCCCGGAAGGCGTTGATCGTCCATTCGAATCCGAAGCGGCCGCCCGGCACGTGGTTGAGGGCCGAGCGCGCCCGAACCTCGTGGAAGTTGATCCCCATCGCCTCGGGCGCATCGAACGTGCGAACCACCGTTCCGTCGCCCACCCCCGGCAGACGGAGATCGCGCTCGACCCTCTGCTCATCCCATCGCATACGAACGTATGTTCGCACAGCGGTCGGAGGGCTCTAGACGCTGGACCCCGTCTCTTCGCGGCGGTAGGTGGCGAGCTGGTCGAGGGCTTTGGCGCGCGCTTTCGAGCGCAGCGGCGGCAGCACCGCGATCAGGTTGCCGCTCGGCCCGAGCGCCTGCTTGGCCCAGCGGCGGAAGTCGAAGTCGTCGACGTGGTCGGCGATCAGGCCCTTTTCGAAGCGGAATTTGGCCTGGATGTCGTTGACGACGGGCCGTCCGCTGGAGAAGGTGTAACGGGCGATCCAGTGGGCGGAACCGGTGCCGGCGTCGGCGTCGTGCTCACGCAGCTCGATCTTCAGGTCCTTGGCCCGCCCGGTCAGCATCCGCCACATCGCGCCGATGTCATCGCCTTCGAGGTCGCCGAAGGCGGGGTCCTGGAAATGGGCGTCGCTGGTGTAGCAGGCGGTCATCGCCGAGCCGTTGCATTCGGCAAACGCCGCGTAGAGGCGCTCGATCGTCGCTCGGTTCTCCTCGGCACCGGCCATCAGGGCAGCTTCCCACTAATCACGTATCGGAGGACGTCGACCACCTGCTCGGCGGTTCGCGCGGTGGCGCTCGCGGCCCGGTCGACCTCCTTCAGCGCGTGGTCGATCTCCGGGTCGTGCAGGGTGATCGTCGGCTTGCCGAGGGCGGCGGCGAAGCCGGCGTCGAAGGCCGCGTTCCACTGTTTGTATTTGTCGCCGAAGCGAACCACGACGACATCGGCATCGCGAATCAGCGTCTGCGTGCGGATCGAGTTGACGCCGGCGCCCATGTGGTCCTTCCAGAAGCTCTCGGCCTCGTCGCCCAGCGTCCCTACCCCGGCGTCATCGGAGGCGCCGTGATCGGTCACCGGCGCGGAGAGCTCGACCGGGAGGCCGGCCTCCTCCACCCCGCTCGCGATCCGCTCTCGCCAGTCGGAGTGAATCTCGCCGGACAGGTAAACGCGCCAGGTTCGCTCGGCCACGCGCCCATCCTACGTTCCCGACCTGAACGCACTTCGGCTCGCTATCCGGGAAGAAGTGCGTTCAGGTCGGTGCTACGCTATCTAACGTGAACGTAAGAAATAGATTAAGCGGCGGACTGGGGCGCCTCAGCCTCGTCGGAAGGGCCGGGGTCGATGCCGACCACGAGCACTACCGCTGGTGGGCTCTCTCCTGCACCAGCCTCGGGATGCTGCTGGTGGCAACCAACTCGGGGACGTTGATCATCGCCCTGCCGGACCTCGAGCGCTCGCTCGGCACCGGCCTGCTCGAACTGGTCTGGGTGATCCTCGCCTACATGATCTCCTCGACCGTCCTGGTCCTCACCGCGGGGCGGCTCTCCGACCTCTTCGGACGCAAGTCGGCCTTTGTCGGCGCCTTCGTCCTCTTCGCGTTCGCCTCGCTGGGCGCGGGCTTTTCCTCCAACGGGACCGAGCTGATCCTCTGGCGGATCCTGCAGGGGGTCGGCGGCGCCTTCATCTTCGCCAACGGCCCGGCCCTGGTCACCGACGCCTTCCCCCAGGAGCAGCTCGGGCTGGCGATGGGGACCAACACGATGGTCGCCGCGATCGGCCTCGTGATCGGCCCCGTCCTCGGCGGCGCCCTGGTCGCGATCTCCTGGCAGTGGGTCTTCTGGTTCAACGTGCCGCTGGCCCTGGCCGGCGGCCTCTGGGCCGCCCTGATCCTGCGTGAGCTGGCATCGCGCGACCCGGTCCGCGGCTTTGACATCGGCGGCACCGTCACCTTCGTCTTCGGCCTGACCGGGATCGTCTACGGGATCTCGCGTGGAGGGATCTCAGGCTGGGACGACCCGCTCGTGATCGGCTCGCTGATCGCCGGCGTGATCCTCCTCCCCCTCTTCGTCCTGATCGAGCACCGCGGCCGGGCGCCGATGCTCGACCTTTCGATCTTCCGCAATCGCCTCTTCGCGGCGGCCACCGGCGCCGCCTTCATCAACGGCCTCTCGCGCTTCGCGCTGATGTTCATCTTCGTCTTCTACTACCAGGGGGCCCAGGGAGACGACCCGATCACCGCCGGGATCAAGCTGGCGCCGCTGGCGATCGGAATGCTCGTCGCGTCGCCGCTCGCGGGGATCTGGGCCGACCGCCACGGGTCAAGGACGCTGGCGGCGCTGGGCATGCTCGTCAGCGCGGTTGCGCTGGCGGGAATGACCACCCTGCAGGCCGATTCCTCCTACTGGGAGGGCATGGTCTGGCTCGGGCTGGTCGGGATAGGCTCGGGCATGTTCAACTCGCCCAACACGGCGGCGATGATGGGAACCGTCCCCGCCGACCGCCGCGGCATCGCCGCCGGCGCGCGGACGATGGTGCAGAACACCGGCGCGGTGATCTCGATCGCTTTCGTGCTCGCGATAGTCACCGCCGCGATCCCGAAGCCGGTCCTGTTCAAGATCTTCTCCGGCCTCGCCTCCGGCCTCACCCCCGCCCAGCTCGATCCGTTCATCCAGAACATGCACACCGCCCTCTGGGTGCTGGCGATCACATCTCTGCTCGGCGCCGGGGTCTCGCTGCTGCGCCCCGCCCATGTCTCGGCCCCCGGCCGGACCGCCGCGCCCGTCGCCACCGAGGAGGCCATCCTCGAGGAGGTCCACGCCGCCCCATGAGGAAGCTCTCGAGATGAGCCCCGCACAGGAGGGACTGCGGATCGGCGAGGTCGCGAAGCTGACCGGGACCACGCCGCGCACGATCCGCTACTACGAGGAGATCGGGCTGCTCCCCGCCGCCGCCGACCGCGAGCCGGGCGCCCACCGCACGTACGCCGAGGGCGACGTCGAGCGGCTCACCGAGCTGCTGCGCCTGAAGGACCTGCTCGGCGTCTCGCTCGAGGAGCTGAAGGAGCTGGTCAGCGCCGAGGACGCCCGCGCCGAGCTGCGCCAGGAGTGGCGATCCGGGGTCGAGGACCCGGTCCGCCGCCGCCAGATCCTCGACGAAAGCCTCGGGCACATCACCAAGCAGCTGGAGCTGGTTCGCCGCCGCCGCGACGAGATCGCGAAGCTGGAAGAGGAGCTGCTGGCGAAGCGCAAGCGGGTGCGGGCGCTCAGCCGGGAGTCTGCTCCTCGAAGTGCTTACTGAGCATCGTGACCTGGCCCTGGTAGTTCGAGCCGAGGTCAGACCCGTATAGGCGCTCGGCCGGCGCGCTCGTCCGCTCCAGGGCCAGCTTGCAGACCGGCTGGCGGTGCTCGACCATGAAGGAGACGTCGCGGGCGCGAACCTCGAGCGCGGCGCGGCTGCCGTGGCGGTCGCCCGCCGGGTCGTAGCCGAAGCCCGGGTCGAAGAAGCCGGCGTAGTGAGTTCGAAGCTCGCCGGCGGTCGGGTCGTAGGCCATCATCTCGGCGGCGATCTGAGGCGGGATGCAGACACCCTCGGCGGAGAGCAGCAGGTAGAAGATCTCGGGCTCGAGAACGATCCTGCCGCCGCGCTCCGGCAGCACCGGGTCCCAGTAGTCGGTCCAGCGGTAGGCGCGGATCTTGGAGAGGTCGATCGGCAGGCTGTTCTTCTTCGCCCGGTAGCCGACGATGCGGTCGCTGGGACCGGAGAGATCGACGCTGAGGAAGAGGCCGTCGGCGAGCGCCAGCTCGGACTCGCGCAGCGCGTGGGAGTCGAGGTAGAGGAGCGGGAACTCGGCCTGCAGGCGACGGATCTCGTCGTCGTCGAGGCGAACGTCGCCGCGGGCCAGCCGCAGCTGGTTCAGCGAGAGCCCGGTCTGGACCTGGATCGCGAATGAGCGCGGCACCACCTCGAGGTAGAGCCTGCCGCGGTAGCCGGCGCGGATCTCGTCGAAGCGGTGGTGGCGGTCGGTGAGCACCCGTGTGAACACGTCGAGGCGGCCGGTCGAGCTCTTCGGGTTGGCCTTCGCCCGCACGTCGTCGGGCAGGGCGAGCTCCTCGATCAGCGGCACCAGGTAGGGACGGTCGCGCTCCAGCACGGCACCGTCGCGGAGGTCGATTTTCTGGAAAGCCAGGCCCTCGATCTTCTCCTCGACGGTGGAGTCGATGTCCGGCAGGAAGCTGCAGCGCAGCGCCCAGGCGTAGTCGCCGAGGCGCAGGTCGACGCTGGCCGGCTGGATCGCCTCCGGCTTGATCCGGTAATCGCCCGACCCGATCCAACCGTGCTCGATCGCCTCGGACAGCGCCTGCGACGGGAAGACCCCGCCGGCGACCCCTGTCGCTACCTCGCTCATCCGCTCAGCCTATGGCGCGGGCTGGTCAGGAGCGCCGGCGGCGAGAGGGCTTTTTCCGCTTTTTGGGGACGGTCTTGGCCGCCGCCGTGCGCAGCGTGCGCTCGCTGGCTTTCTCAGCGGCCTCGTCCATCGCGATCTGAAAGATCGAGAGGACGGTCGTCGAGGCGAGCGGCCGCATCCGATCAAGCGTCTCGCGGATGCGAGGCCAGCCGTCGTCCGGCCGGCCGGCCTTGTCGAAGGGCTCCCAGATCTCCCTGACGAAGAGCTCGATGAAGGCGCGGGCCGAGCCCTCGGCGTGGCGGCGCAGCTTCTCGGCGAGGTCCAGCGCCGCGTCGGCGCCGACCCCGAGCTCGGCGACCTCGACCGCTGCCGCCTGCATGCGGGGGCTCGTCATTTCGACCCGGCCGTCGGGGAGAGAGCGCAGGATGCCGAGCTTTTCGGCGTGGGAGATCAGCTTCGGGTCGGCTTCGGTGCCCCCCCAGGTCGCGGCCAGCTCCTCGACGTCGTATATCTCGGGCGTCTCATCCTCGAAGGGGACGCGCAGGGCCCGGGTGAAGTCGAACATCTCCTCGGCGCCACCGTCGCTGCTTTCCAGCACCCTGCGAATCGCCTCGAGATTCAGCCCGTCGGCCTGCATTTCGCGGGTCAACTCGATCCGGGCGACGTGGGCTGAGGTGTAGAAGCCTGTCCGGCCCCGCACCACCGGCGGCGGCAGCAGCCCGCGGGCCTGATGAGCGCGGATGTTGCGCACGGTCATGCCGGTTCGCTCAGAGAGCTCGCGGATCGTCATCTCGCCGTCGGGGGCGGATTTGGGCATCAGCGGATGGTAAGCGGGAGCCGCTGCCCATTCATCTCCGCGGCGGCGTCCGAACAGAGGAAGGCGATGCCGTCGGCGAGGTGCTCGGCGGGCGTGAAGGTGGGGAACTCCTTGCCCGGGTTCTCCTCGCGCATGCGCGGAGTCAGGATCGCGTCGACGACGATGATGTTGGCCGTCGCCGGCCCCTCGCCGAAGCCGTCCGCGAAGGCGAGGGTCCAGGCCTCGGCGGCCGCCTTCGCCGCGGCGTAGGCGGCGTTGGTGTTGGTCGGCGCCTGCGCCTGCTTGGCGGAGACGAGGACGAAGCGCCCCTGCTCAGAGGCCGCGAGAGCGTCGTGGAAGGCCCGCGTGGTGTGTTGAAGCGTCCTGACCAGCAACCCGTGGAGGAAGTCCCAGTCCTCGAGCGGAGCGTCCTGAAGGGCCTCTCCCCCGCGCCAGCCGCCGACCAGGTGGACGAGCCCGTCGACCCGGCCGAAGCGCTCGACCAGCGCCGCGCACCAGCCCCGCGCGTCGTCCTCGTCGAGGAGGTCGACCACGCGGCCGTCCCAGGCCTCGGGGTCGAAGCCGGATCCGACCTGCTCGAGCGTCTCGGCGCTGCGCTCGGCTCCCGCGACGATCGCCCCGTCGGCCGCGAGCCTCTCGGCCACGACGGGCCCGAGGCCGCCGCCGACCCCTGCGATCGCGATGACCCGACCATCGAGCGCGTCACTCATCGCCCAATCATCCCCGATCGGGAATAGGGTGCGTCCCGATGGACGAAGAATGGCGCCTGCAGGTCGACCTCGAGGACGACTCTCACCACCTCCCGCTCAGGGACCACCTCGAGGCACGGGAGCTCGAGCACGACCTCAGCGGCGAGTTCCACGACCGTGTGATCGTCAGCCGCGACGGCAACCGCCTGTTCCTCTATGCCGGGACCCGGGAGCAGATCGAGGCCGCCGCCGCGGTGCTCGAGCGCCTCGACCGGTCCAACGGCTGGAGCGCGACCCGCACGCTGACCCGCTGGCATCCGGTCGCCGAGGAATGGGAGGACCCCGACGCTCCCCTTCCCGACGACGAGGACGAGGTCCGCGCCGAGCGGGCACGGGCGATGGCGGAGGAGCGCGCCGAGACAAAGGAGCGCGGCACCCCGGAATTCGAGGTGCGGATCGACTTCCCAAGCCGACATGAGGCGATCGAGTTCGGCGATCGCCTCCGTGAGGAGGGCATCCCCGTAGTCCATCGCTGGCGGTTCCTTCTCGTCGGCGCCGCCGACGAGGACAGTGCGAAAGAACTGGCCGAGCAGATCGGCCGCGAGGCGCCGGCCGACAGCAAGATCAAGGTCGAGGGCACCTGGCAGATCGCCTACGCCGAGCAGCCGCCCAACCCGTTCGCGGTCCTCGGCGGCCTCGCAGCCTGAGCTGAGCCCGACCCGCCGGTCGAAACCTTCTGTCTGCAGGGCCGGCCACACTCGAGGCGTGGCCTTCTTTCAACTCGACCGGCGGCGGCAAGGCAACCTCGGTGAGATCTCTGCCGCCGCTTGGCTCGCCTGTCAAGGCTTCGACGTTTGGATCCCGCTCGGCCACAGTGCGCACATCGACCTGATCGCCCAGAGGGAGGATCGACTTTTCAGGATCCAGGTGAAGACCTCCTCCGTCTTGCGCAGAGGGCGTTGGGAAGTCTCCCTTCGCACGAAGGGTGGAAATCAGAGTTGGAGCGGGGTTTCCAAGCACTTTGACCCGACTCGCCTGGACTACCTCTTCGTCCTCGTTGCCGACGGCCGCCGCTGGTTCATCCCGGCGAACGAAGTCGGGGGCGGTCAGTGCCTTTTGCTGGGCGGCCCGAAATACGCACGCTTCGAACATTCCGGCGGCGCTGACGGCGGGCCTGGAATCGGTGCACCTGTCGCGGGGCAAGCTATGGGGGAGGCAGGATTCGAACCTGCGTAGGCTGAGCCAATCGGTTTACAGCCGATCTCCTTTAACCACTCGGACACTCCCCCGGGAGACGCGACCGGCGATTCTAATTGCTGGCGGGCTGCCCGGCTCGGGCGGGCTCAGCCGGGCTGCTCGACGCCGAGGCGCTCGGCCATCTGCGCGTTGAAGGCGGTCAGCGCCGACATCGGCCGCATGAACACGGTGAGGTCGGCGACGCGGCCCTCTTCGTCGAGGGTGAGGTAGTCGATCCCCTCGAGCTGCTTGTCGCCGACGTCGGCCTTGAAGCGCAGGACGACGGTGCCGTCCTCGCCCACGGCTTCGTCTGTGTAGGTGAGGCCTTCGAGCACCTCGGAGACGTGCGTGAGGACCATCCCGACGATCTCCTTGCCCTCGAAACCCTTGAACATGACCGGGCTGTGGAGGACGACGTCGTCACGAAGCGTCTCCGTCATCAGGGGCACGTCTTTCGCTTCCGCCGCGCGCCGAAAAGGATGTCGCTCCGCCATCGGCCCACTCTAGCGTGGCCTCGATCGGCCCGGGCAGGGCCACCTCTCCCGCTGTCGGCATCTCGAAAACGAGATTGTGCACGCTGACCTGGATCGCCGACTCGCCCGACTCGCGCACCCGCTCGGCCGACTCCTTTTGGATCGCGATCGATCGGTACATCGAGTTCGTGTACAGCTCGCTCAGCTCGTTCCAGCCCTGCTCGTCGACGCTCGCGTGGTATCGGACCAGGACCCGCTCCGGACGGGCGTCGAGGGTTCCCCCCTCCGCAGCCGCGGCGACGTCGGTAACCATCAGGTTGATCACCACGGCCGAGCTGGTCGCGCGTTCCTCGAGATTCTGCTCGATCGCCGCCTCGGTTTCGACGATCGCCAGCTGGGTGGCCTGGTAGAAGTGCTCGACGCCCCCGCGGCTTCCGTCCGTCTCGACCAGCTCGATCAGGCCCGCATCGCGCAGCGTGCGGACGTGGTAGCTGACCTTCCCCAGCGGCTCACCGAGCTCGGCGGCGATCTCCCGTGGGCTCGCGATTCGGGAGCCGAGAAACATCAGCGCACGTGCCCTCACCGGATGGGCGTAGGCCCAGCCCATCTTCTGGCTTATTGAAGAAGCCTGCTGCTTTTTGGCCTTCCCCACGACGCTCCCGGTCCGCTCGACAACGGGATCGTATTGACGCCCCCGCCGCACCGCTCAGCTCCTTCTGGACTGCCCCTTCTTCTTCGCCTTGGGGCAGGGGACGCGGAGTCTGACCGACTTCGAGAACGTCCTGCCGCTCTGGGCGGTGTAGTCGACCTTGATCTTCACGGGTTTGACGCAGGTGTCACGGGTGTTCTGCAGGTACCCGGTCTTGCCGCCCGAGAGGTTGAAGACGAAATCGCCGACCGGCGCGTCCGGCACCACCGGGACGGTCGTCCGCAGGGCGCCGTTGACACTCTTGCTTTCGGCCCGTGGCAGCAGGTTCACTTCGCCGTCGAGGACGAACGCGAGCCTCGGCAGGCCGCCGGCCCCGGAGACCGCGTAGACCGGGCCGGCGAGCGGCGCGTCGAGCAGCGGCGTGGTCGTGCTCGCGGTCCCGATCGTCTGTTTCCCCTTGCACTGGGTGGCGAGGAGTTCTTTCTCGCTGCAGATGTTCCCCAGGTGGCGCTGGTCGATCGAGAAGGCAGGCGGCAGGGTCACCGCGAGGGATTTGATGTTCGCGTCGCCCGGGCGCGTCTTCAACTCGAAGCGGAGCGCCGGGTTGGCGCTGCGACGGGTCGACTTGCGGGCACCCAGCTGCTTGACCGAGAACTTCGGTTCGAACGGGAGGTTCGAGCAGTTGACCGCCTGGAAGTACGAGGAGAAGTCGGTGACCGTGCCCTGGTCTCCGATCCCCTGCGAATCGACGCTCATCGGCGTGCAGTTCGTCGGGTTGATCATGAAGTTCGGCTTGTCGAGGTTCACCTGGATCGAGCGCATACGAATCGGCACCCCGCCGATGATCGAGGGGACGGTGTCGGAGGTCGCGATCACGTGCGCGTCGGAGGGGTCGACGACGACTGCGACCCGGACAACCACTACGCCGTAGTCGTAGGGCCCCGCGAGCGCCGGGGTGACGGCCACAAGCGAGAGCGGAGCACCCTTGAGGGGCCCGGCCAGGTAGACGCGGCCGAGGGCGTGGAACGGGTGCGATCCCGGGCCGGCGGCGACGTTCGTGGTCCCCAGCTGGCTCGAGGCCGGGCAGCTCGGCGAGGCCTGCTCCTCACGGCCTTTGCGCGTCGCGGCGGCGGCGATCGCGGCCTCGGGACAGCGGGTCAGCCCGCGCAGCGAGCCCGTCAGGCCGGGCGGCATCGTGAAGTTGAGGTCGCCGAGGTACTGATCGCCGTCGTCGCGATCGAGCTTGAGGTGGAAGTCGCTGTAGCCGCCGGCCTGGGAGTTCGACGTGCCGGCCTCGAGCCGCGGGTGGAAGGGCCGCTGCTGGCCTGGGCACAGCGCTCCGCCCGGGGCGCTGGCGATCGAGACACCGAATTCCGATTTGCGGTCGGCGAGAATGTTGTTCCAGGGGAAGAGGTCAGTTTCGGTGTTGTGGATCCCGCAGCGGGTGGGGGTCGCAAGAACACCGCGATCGGAAGCGAAGAGGTGGATCCCGTATTCGTCGAACGGAAGCTGCGGCAGGTCATCGAACACCGCGGTCAGTGTTCCCGTCTCGGGATCCGGGAGCAGGTCGCCGAGGAACTTGGTGTGGATCCCGAAGCCGTCGGCGAGGATCAGCAGCCGGTACTGGCTGTTGGGCTTCGGTTCGCCGAAATAGATCGATCCGGTCAGGGGCCCGGGAAGCGCTGCCGAGCTGATCGAGATCGTCCCGACTTTCGCGTTGTCCGGGCATTCCCCGGGCACTTCGAAGCCGATCTTTGCCTGTGCATCCGTGCAGTCGGACTGGCCGTCGGCGGCATCCGGGTTGATGGTCAGGCCTTCCGGAAGGTGCAAGACCACTTTGCGGACCTGCGAGGGCGCCGCGGCGGTCGATTGCACCTGTCCCGCTTTGACGACAAGGTCGAGGCCCGAGGGAGAGTCCGCTTCCCTCGTCGTCAGTTTCGCCTGAGCGAGCGGTTTGAAGGTCTGCCGCGCACATTCCGTGATCTGCGGGTACTGCGAGTGGCTCTCGATGTCGACACCGGGGGTCTGGTAGGTCTGAACCCGCAGGGTGGTCGGCATTTCGACGTTGCAGACCGAGGCGTTACCGGTGAACGGCTTGAGCGGGACCCCGGCTCGGGGGCTTTCCGTCTTGTTCGCGCATTCCGGGACTTCCACGCCCGGGCAGTTCTGCGGTGTCGACGGTGAGCCGCGTCCGAAGCGGGCGCTCTGGTGCGATTCGGCTGCCGGGAAGCCCCAGAAGGTGACGTCGACGGCGGCCAGGGGCGCAAGCTGGGTGGCCCCGGAGAAGGTAAAGAGCAACCGGAAATCGTGGGCCGAGAGCACATTGACCGGCATCACGATCGGGACGTTCAGGGTCGGTGCCGTGAAGGCGAACCGGGCCGCCTCGTCGGCTCCCGGTTCGACGTTGTAGACCGGCGCCAGCCCGAGCAGGTAGTTGGGGTTGCCTTGGTAGTTCGCGTGGAGGACGATGAGCCCCACCTGCGCCCCGGGCGGGCAATGCTGGAGGGAGAAGTCGACCGATGAGCAGGTGCCGAGAACGCTCGGGTTGCCGTAGATGCCTTCCGGCAGTTCGAAGCTGATGTCCTTGGCGATTTCCGGGTCGCCGGCGCCGGAGAGCTTGAATTTCGTCTGCAGGTCGGGATGGTCGCCGGCCAGGTTGCTCGACGAGGTCGTTTCGAATTCGGTGATTGCGAGCCCCTGGGCGGCGGCCGGTCCGGCCGTGACACAGAGCGCACCGAGCGCAAGAAGGAGCAGCGAGAGGATTCGGGTCCTAGCCACGGTGCTTCTTTCCCTTCTTGGAGTGCTTGCTCGGCTTCTTCACGCACTTGCCGTGGCGCTTGACCTTGCCCTTCGGGCATTTCGTGATCCGATTGGCGTGGTTGCCGTTGCTGGTCTTGCCCGAGCTGGCGATCTGCGGCGGGCCGGGCGTGATCGTCCCCGGGCCGTGGCACTCGTCCGAGGCACGACATCCGGGTGCTTTCGGCAACTCGAAGAGGCCGCCGCCGACACGAGCGTCGTAGATCTTGGTCCGTTCGCCGTTTTCGTCGACCTTCGAGTCGAGCGTGTCGTGGGTGAAGAAGAAGGCGTCGGTGCCGTCGTGCGTGACCGTCAGCAGCTCAGAGTCGAAGCGGCCGATCCCCGAGGAGATCAGCCTCGGCCTGCCCCCGATCCACTCGTAGACGTCCTTCGTCCCGCCGGTGTCTTCGACACCGAGCGAGGCCGCCGTGTTGAAGAAGAGCCGGCCGTCATCGCTGATCGCGAGGCCGTTCTTGGCGAGGGTCGCTTCGCCCTGCTGGGTCGGGTCTTCGGTGAGGGTCGGGTTGCAGGAGACGCAGACCAACGGTTCGGCCGCGCCGGGGTGAAAGAGGAAGACCGACGCTTTGCCCGCGTTGCCGGTCCCGGTGAGGGGAATGACGCTGCGGACGGCCGCGAAAGCCCCGTCCGGGGAGGTCTGAAGGTCGGGAGACGCGGAAACCGCGGCGTCGCGGGTCGAGTCGACGACGAGGGGATCGTCGGGAAAGAGAGTGGCGACGAATTCCGGGCTGCCGCCGGAGGCGATCCGATAGAGGTTCGGCTGGTCGGAGGTCCCGTCGGCGCCGGCCAGCTTTTCCGGGCTCAGTACGAAGACGACGCCGTTGGCGGAAGCGACTCCGGCTCCGCCTCCGATTGCCACCGCGCTGCAATCGGCAGTGCCATCGACCGTGTTCCAATGAGCGCCGGCTTTGTTCCCGGCCGGGTTACACGAGCCACCGCCCCCGTTCGGGGTGAGAAGGCGGAGGGTCACGACGCCGGTGGGGCCGACCGCGGCTTCATAGAGATCGGCGGCTTCGTCGGTGTCGGCGGGGAGCAGTTTCTCCCGCGACGTGAGGAAGACCTTGGATCCATCGACGGTCATCCCGGCGAAGATCGCGCCCTGGCTGAAGCCCGGGGTCAGCTCGACGCTGTTCGGCGAGTTGCCGATATGCATGAAGAGGCGGGCGTATTCGTTGCCCGCGGCGTCGTTGACGACGTGCTGTCCGATCAAAATCCTCGAGCCGTCCGCTGAAAGGTCGAGCTCCGAGACGCCCATTCCCGCCTGGATCGCGGTGCCGCCGCTGGTCGTCGAGACGAGCTGGGTGTGTTTGGTGACCAGGTCCCGGTCGAAGATGTTGAGGTTGCCGCCGGAGGAGTTGGCCCCGTCGACCAACGGGGACTGCGAGCCGAAGACGAGGTGATGGCCGTCGGCCGACAGCATCTTGGCCACCGTGCCTTCGGGCTCGATGTTGGAGGCCGGGGGGTTGTCGCCGACCATCGCCTGGATCAATTCGCCGTTCGGCTGGCGCAGCGGGATGCCGGTTTCAGGAGATTGTTCGAAGCACGGGTCGCAGAGGCCGTCGCCGGCGAACGCGAACGTATGCAGATCGGCATCGGCACCGCCGAGGTCCGAGGAGAAGCGCGATTTATCGGGGCTGAGTTCGGCCGGAAGCCCGACATATTCGGTGGTCCAGCCATCGGTACCGCGAACGGCGACGTAGGGGTCGACCCCGTTGTTCGTCGGGTTCCACGGGCCCGGGACGATGCCGGCGTGGACGCCGTAGAGCACCCGCCCGTCAGCCGACGGATAGCCGGCGAACGGCTGCTGGCCGGGGACCATCGACGACTCGACGTCGAAGCCGCCGGCGTACGGGGAGGAGACCAGCTCGTAGGCCCGGCAGTCGGGCAGCGCGCTGGCGCCGGTCTGTTTGCGGGCGAGGGAGTTCCCGCAGCTTTCGGTTCCCCCGGAGTCGCCGGGCGGCAGAGTCCTGATGACGGAGTCGGGCGAGTGCCCGGTTCCGGATTTGTTGGTGACCGCAAGCCGCAGGTGGTAGGTCGTCGACGGTTCGAGGCCATCGACCAGGCTGCTGAAGTCCTGGAGCCCGAAGGTCGTGTGCGGCAGGGCGTAGCCGGGGGTCGGGTAGGTGTGCCCGTAGGTCCCTGGCGCCGCTTCCCATTCCGCCGCGCTCGCGAATTCGAATGCGTACGTCGCCGGCGCGCCTCCGCCTGTGTTGACCAAGCCGGACGCGAAGGTGCCCCGCGATTTCACCCCGAAAAAGTCCAGCGGTTCGGTGATCACGGGTACCTGAGGCGGCACCCTCTTGAAGATGTTCACCTTCGAGCCTTCGGCCTCGAACAGCGTCTGGCCGTCACCCGAGAAGTCGAAGCCCACGACGTTGAGCCCGGGCAGGGTTTCGAAGGGAGGTTTGGTTCCGACTTCTTCGGTGTAGAGGTTCGCCGTGATCGACGTCACGTGGCTGACGTAGAGGTCGTCGGTGGAGGGATCCACCGCCAGCTGCTTGGTCCGCGTGTCGTTGAGAACGTGACGGGGGAAGAAGTTCTCCGCGGCGTCTCTCCGGTAGATGATTTCCCCATCGACCCCGAAGCCATCGCCGGCCCCGTAGTAGAGATTCCCGTGCGAATCGAATGCCGCCTCGGTCGCGTCCATCCGTTCTTCCGGTTTGAGGGTGCCTTCGATTTTGACGCCGGTGGCGGCACCGCTGACGTCATGCTGCTCGAGGAAGGAGCCGGTCTGGTTCAGGTAGGAGAACCAGATCTTCCCGACCGGATCGACGACGGCGGTGTAGAGGGTGCCGACGGCGGGGACGGCCACGACCGGCCAGCCCGGAAGTTTTTCGCCGCTGGGCGCGAAGCCTTCCACGAAGGCACCTCGATGGACGATGTAGAAGTTGCCCTGCGTCGGCCCGGAGCTGTTGTCGATGAAGATCTGGCCGGGAGAGGGAAGCGGGCGTTTCGCCGTCGGCAGCCCCGAGAATTTCACCGGGTTGCCGGATTCGTCGAACTGGACCACGGCCGAGTGGGCGTTGTCGACGACGAGGATCCTGCCGGTGTCGCGATTGACGACCAGGCCGCCGGTTTCCATCGAGCCGTCGGGTGTGGCGGCTCCATTGAAGGATCCGGTCAACACGAGCGGTTCGTCGGGCGCCGCCAGCGCCGAGCCGGGCGCCACCGCGAAGGCGGCGAGAGCGATCGCGGCGAACGTCGCGCAGAAGTTGCGGGCCGGCTTCATCGCCCGCCGCCCCGCTTGGCCTTCTTGTGCCGCTTGGCCTTGCCGCAGGCGCTCTGGAGCAGCGGCTTGACGTTGTAGTGGGCGCCGTTTTGGCCGACCATCTTCACCGTCGCCCGCAGCTTGCTCCCGCAGATCGGCTTGCTGTTCTGGAGAAGGCCCTTCTTGCCGCCGGCGAGGTCCAGCGTGAATTCTTCGACGGGGGCGTCGGGGATCGAGGCAAACGTGGTCCGCAGCGAGCCATTGCCGACGGTGTCGATCTTGCCGACCAGGACGACATTGATCTGTCCATGCAGGTCGATGACGATGTTCGGGAGCCCGCCACTCGGATTCGCGCGCAGGTAGGCCTTGCCGCTGAGCGGCTGGGTGAGAAGTGGAGTCCTGACCTGGGCGGTCCCGAGCTCCGAGCTCGCCGGGCACGCTCCGGCGGCAAACTGGACCCTGGTGCAGATGTTGTCGATGTGCGCGTTGTCGAGGAGCTCGCCGGGCGGGAGCGCGACCGAGACGCTGCTCGAGTTGGCTTCGCCGGGAGCGGCGGCCAGGACCGCGTGGATCGCCGGGTGACCGAGGCGCGCGAGGCCACCGATGAGCCTTACCGACAGCTTCGGTTCGTAGTTGAGCGAGCCGCAATTGCCGACCTGGAAGTGCTCAGCCGGATTGGCGACGCCGCCCTCGGCGCCGAAGATCGTGCCCTTGAAGGAGAACGGTTCGCAGCTGGTCGGGTTGAGGGTGAAGTTCGCCCGGTTGAGATCGATCTGGATCGACCGTAGGCGGAGAGGGATGCCCTCGAGGATGTGCGGCAGCGGATCGGAGACAACAGTCACCTGGGTTGTCTCGGGATCGACCTGGACCGCCGTCCGAACGACGACGTTGCCGAGGTCGTAGGGGCCGGAGACGGCCGGGGTGATGACCACAAAACTGATCGGCGCGCCTTTGTAAGGACCGGCGAGGTAGACGATGCCCGGTGAGTAGAGCGGGTGGGTGCCGGCGCCGGAGCCGGAGGACGCGACACCGACCTGACTGGCAGCGGGGCAGCTGGGGGCGGCCAGCTCGGCGAGACCCGCATAACCAGCGCTCTTGGCCTTGGCGATGGCGGAGTCGGGGCAGTAGGGAATGTCTTTCAGCGTCGCCAGGAATCCGGGCGGCCCGTTCACGTTGATGCTTTCCAGGTCCTGGTCTCCATCGGCGCGGGAGATCCGGACCGAGACGGGCCCGTGCAACCCGGCCCCGTTGACCTGGCCGACGGCCCTGAACCCCGGCGAGAAGGGGCGCTTTTCAGCGGGGCACGGCGATCCACCGGGGCCGCTGGTAATTTCGAAGAACTGGGTGGACTGCTGGTCAGGCAGAACGTTGTCCCAGGGCGTGAAGTTGGTTTCGACCGGGTATTTGCCGCAGCGCGTCGGCGTCGCCAGCAGGCCGCGTTCGGAGCCGAAGAAGTGCATCTGGAACCGGGACAGGGGCGACTCCGGAAGGTCTTCGAAGGCGACCGTAAGGCGGCCGGTCTGCGGGTCCGGACGGACGGAGCCCTCGAGCTTGATGTGGGTTCCAAACCCGTTCGCCGTGATGAAGAGGCGGTAGCGGTTGCCCGGATCCGGTTGGCCGATGTAGATCGACCCCGGCAGGGCCTCGGGCAGGGCCGTGCTCAATAGCGAAAGGGAGCCCACCTTCGAGAACTGCGGGCATTCGGCTTCCGCTTCTGTGCCGAACCTCGCCGCGGCGTCAGCGCACGCCACCTTGCCGTCGGCGGCGTTCGGATTGATCGAGAAGCCTTCGGGGAAGGTGACCTCGACCGACCTGATCTCGGAGTCGGAGGGAGCGACGGGGCTCGGCGTCTGCGGAACCTGAAGGTCGATGTCGACGCCGGAGGCGGAGTCGGCTTCCGTCGTCGACGGCGAGGCCGAAAGCGACGGGTCGAAGCCGAGCAGGTCACAGCCGGTGGTCGCCGGCCAGGCGAGGTCTTTGGAGGTCGGCTCGCCGTCGTAGGCGAGGCTGGTGAACGTGCTCTGCAACGGACCGGTGCAAGTGGTCGGGTTGCTGAGGAACGGGTTTTCGGGGGCGTTCGACGACACGCCCGGGAACCCCGGGAAGAATCCGCCATAGGGGAACCGCTGGAAGTCGTGGATCGGTGACGCCGGGACCCCCCACAAGGTTTGGTCGTACCTTCGCAACGGGAAGTTCTGGTTGATCCCGGTCACCAGTGCATCGAGGCCGTAGTCGCCCCCGGTGCGTGAGCTCAGGACGGTGTAGATGGGGTAGCCGAAGAGGACGGCCTGGAAGCCGAGGAGGCCGGCCTGTTCCGGCGGGGGGATGATGTTGTACAGCGGGAACCCGCAGCAGGGGACGAACCCGTCGCAGTCGTCCCCCTTGTGCCGGCAGGACTCTTGGAGTTCGATTCCCGGTTCGACGAAACCCACCTGGCTGTCGGCCGAGCATGCGCCGACGATGAATTCGGCTTTCGAGCACTGCGGCGTCGCGTGCGGGTCTCCGATGAAGCCCCTGGGAGTTTCGACCAGAGCGGTTTTGATGCTGTTTCCGTGCGAGGTGCCCACCGGGTTTTCCGGTGTGAGCTTGGTTCCTACCTTGAAGTGGATGTGGAAGTCGGGATGGCCGCCCGCCTGGGTGGTGCTGATATCGGTCGAGTACTGGATGATCTTGGAGCCGTAGACGACGCCGTTTTCTTCTTTCAGTGCCTTCGCCGGGGACGCGAAGCCCGCCGCGGCGAGAAGCAGGGCGAATGCGACCAGCAGAAGCCCCTTCGCCGGGTTCAGACGTTGGACGTCAGCCCGCATGGCGACCCCCCCTCCCTCCGTGCTTGACCTTCCTGTGCTTCTTCTTGTGGGCCTTCTTGGCCTTCTTGTGCTTCTTGGCCTTCTTGCCGGCCTGTTTCGGGTTCCCTTCGAGCTGGACGCTGGTGCGGTCCTGGGGGAGCACCGGGGGGGCTGACCCCTCGACGTGGCACTCGTCCGCGGCTTCGCACTCGGGTTTCACACGATCGGCCGGGAAGCCACCGTTGCTGCGCGCGTCGTAGATCTTCACCGCCTGGCCGTTGTGGTCCTGGGTGACCAGGCTCTCGAGGGTCGCGAAGTAGACGTCGCCGCCGCTGGCGCTGACACCGACCAGACCCGGTGCCGTGAGTTCGCCCTGGAAGCCCTGATAGACATTTTTTTCGCCCGTGCCGGTCGTGATCAGCTGCGGCTTGCCTTCGACGAACTCGTAGACGTCGTTGCCTTCGTTGGTGTCCGACGGGAGCAGCGGCTCGTCGGTGGAGAAGAAGGCGCGGCCGTCTTCAGAGAGGAAGAGGCCGTTCTGACTGCCCCAAGCATCGTTGTTGGGCTGCTGCCCGTCGGGCCGGCAGGAAGCGCAGTCGAGCCGGTCATCGAAGCGCGAGTAGAGGTAGAGCTCCGCTTTGCCGTTGTTGTTGTAGGGCGTCAGCCTGCTCTTGCTGATAAACGCCGCGAAATCCCCGTTCGGCGTCACCTGCATGCGGCTGATCTTTCCCGCGTTGCAGTGGGCGGGATCGAAGTAGGTGGGTTTCCGCCCGATGCAGGATTCCGGTTCCGCCGAGGCGACGAACCGCACATTTCCTTCGTGGTAGAGGTAGATGTTCGCCTGGCCGAAGCTGCCCCGGGCGCCATCCAGCTGCTCGGGCGAGACGAAGTAGATATCGCCCGTCGCGCTGGCGACAGAACTGTCGGATGTCTCGTTGCCGGTCACGTTCCCGTTTGACGCCCCGGCGTAGGTGGTGTTGTTGAAGTCGATGTACTGGATGTCACAGTTTTCGACCCAGGTCAGTTCGCAATTGTCGCGATCGCCTTCGTTGCCGCTGATGCCCTTCGAGACCCTGGTGACGGCATGCGGTTCGCTGTCATTCCAGACGAAGAGGTCGACGCTGTGGTCGTGGTCGTCGGCGGTCAGCTGTTCGGTCGAGGTGAAGTACACGGTGGAGCCGTTCGCGGTCATTTCGACGTAGTCCGCCGGGGCGCGGTTGGCTATGTCGTAGGTCTGCCCGCCGACTCTCATGTAGAGAGGCCGCGGGATCCTGACCAGGGAGTCCGCGGTTTCACTCATCAGGATGTGGGAACCGTCGCTCGAGACCTTGACCGGCACTCCCTGGAAGTGGCTGTGGTCTTCGCGTTCGGAGATCAGGTCGACTTCGCCGGTTTCGGTGTCGTTGTCGTAGATCGGCCCCGGACAGCACCGGCCCGCTTCGAATTCGTGTTCATCGAACGAGCAGCATTTGATGCTCGCTGCGAATTCTTCTCCGCCCGGCGCGAACGCGATGTTCGAGGAGAAGACAAAGTGCGACAGGTCTTCCGAGAAGGCCTGCCAGCCGACGAATGATTCGCCTTTGGCGACCTCCCCGACGTTGGTCGGCCAGTGACCGACCTGCGAATTCGTCGTCGTGTTGAAAACCCAGGCCGTGTTGGAGGCCGGCTCGATCGTTTCCGAGAACGCCGGGTAGCCGAGGTCGAACATCGCCACGCGACTGAGGCTGGGATCCGCCACCGAGCCGAAGTAGCTGTTGTTGCCGCCGTATCCCGTCGTCCCGTAGGTCTGGCCGTGCGGCGGCCCGGCCATGAAGCTGGTTTCCCTGGCGTTCTTCCCGACGTACTTGCTCACCCATCCGTTCGATTCGCGGGTCGCCACGTACATGTCGCCGACGCTGATCAGCGCTTCGCCGGCGCCGGGAAGTTCGCCGTAGCTGGCTCCGTAGAGGAGGCGCGGAGGGTTCGTCGCGAGCCCGCTGCTGGGGGCATTGAAGGGCTCGATCGTCGCCCCATTGGCGTTCCCCGGGGAGACGAGCTCATAGGCGCGGCAGTCGGGCAGGTGCGACGCATTCGTTTCCTGGCGGAGCAGCGAGTTCGGGCATTCCGGCGGGTAGAAACCAAAGGCCTGGTCACCGCTCTCACGGGACCCGAATTGGTTGCTCGCAACGAGCCTGAAGTGGTAGGTCTGACCGACGGTCAGGTTTTCGAGATGGACTTGGACCGGAACCGGGTCTGAGCCCGCTGGGACCGACCCCGGCGGGACCGGGGTTTTGTTGCCGTAATTGGTCGTCGGGCCCCATTCGAAGAACCATTCCGTGACCCCGCGATTCGGGTTGATTTCCCCGGTCAGGTCCGCCGAAGTCGCTTTCACGTTCTTGGACGCGAGGTTGCTGATTTCCGGCCCTTCCGCCGTCTTGAAGGTCTTATCCCCGCCGCGACTGATTCCGGCCGAGTTGGTGGCGACGATCCGATAGTGGTAAATCCCGCCTTCCTGGAGGTTTTCCAGGAGTACCGGCGGGACGTCGACGTGCCCGCTTCCAGGTGGCACGGCGTTGCCCGGGAGGGCCGGTGTTTTGTTGCCGTAGGACGTCGTCGGGCCCCATTCGAAGAAGTAGTGGACTTCGAGGGCGTCAGCGGTGAAGGAGCCGGTCAGTTCGGCGCTTTCATTTCCGACGTTGATCGCACCGCCGGTTTCGAGGCTGTCGACCGCGACCGGTGTGACGAACGTCCGATCGGCGCCGACGCTGGCGCCCAGCGAGTTTTCCATCACGACGCGGTAGTGGTATTCGGTTTCGCCCTGGAGACCGCAGACTTTGAGTGGGGCGACTTCGCGCGGCCCGCTCTGGACGCCGTCGTCCGCGGGAGGTACCGGGACTTTCCTTCCGTAGCTCGTGTCGGCCCCGATTTCGAAGAAGTATTTGGTGTCCAGGCCCTGTCCTCGGTAGGAAGCGTGCAACGTCGCGCATTCCTTGTTGAACGGGTCGGGGCCGCCGGTCGCTACTTCGGCGACGTTGTCGGGCGTTTTGAAGCTGAAGTCGTGCCCGGTCTGGACGCCGTTGGCGCTTGTCGTCACCAGTCGGTAGTGGTAGGTCCTGACGGACTGCAGGCCGGTCAGTTCGGCGCTGACCGCCGTCGCCGAGTTGATCGGCGTCGCCTCTGAGCACGGAATCGGCGTTTCCAGGTAGCGGGCGTCTTTACCCCATTGGAATTCGCATTTGGTGATCGCCCCGGCGCCGTCCGGATCGACGGTTCCTTTCAGAATCGCGCTCGTCTGCAGCGGCGCTGTTTCTTCCGTCGTCACTTTCGGCAGGGCGGCCGGCGGCCCGAAGATCGCGATGCTGCCCGACCCGGCCGTTTCGTTACTCCCGTTGGACTGGGCGTAGACCCTGTTCCCCGGAGCCGCGGTGACCGAACGGGAACGGGACAGCCCGCCGAACGGAGCGTTGACCTCGGCGCCCGCCAGCGTCAGCTCGACCAGGTCGGCGCCACGATCGGCGAACAGGTGGCCGCTCGCGGCGTCGTAGTTGAGCCCTGTCGCCGGCCCGGCGTAGATCTGTTCGCGCGGGGACGGGGTCGCGGTGAAGCTGTCGGCCGGATATTTGATGATCGGCCCGTTGGGGACTTCGCCGCCCACGGAATAGAAATTGCCCCCCGGGTCGACCGCGAGAGCGCAGTTCGCCTGTTCAGCTGTACTTGCCTGGCCGTTGGAGACGGTGCCTTCCGGTTCCGTTGTCGCCGCGAAGCGTCGTACGTAGCCGGTGTAGAAGTAGCCGGTATAGGCGGCTCCGGTGGACGGGTTGAGCGCAACCGAGCAGGAGAAGCGAAACGCGAAAAAGTCCCCTTGATCGATTTTGCCGGCCCATTCGCCGCTCGGCTTGTATATGTAAACGGCACCACCGTAATTTTCGGTGAGGGTGGCGGTGACGTAGATATAGCCTTCGGTCGGCCCGCTGGTCTGGTCGACCGCGATGCCGCCTTCGCCGAGCTCCAGCGGCCACGCATCGCCGGATTCCGTGATCTCGTTGCCGGAGACATACGGTTTCGAGGCCGTGAAGTTGACTGGGTTCCCTTCCGGATCGAATTTTTCGATCCGCTGCGGGCTTCCGGCCACCGCCGCGTAGATGTTGCCGGCCTTGTCGGTGGCCACCTCCTGCGGTTCGGTGCCGTCGGGGAATTTGAGCGTTTTCAGCAGCGGACGGCTGGTCTGCGCCGAAGCGTTGCTGCTGAGCAGGGCCCCAACGGCGAGGGCAAGGACGAACGCGACCGCGGCGATCCTCGCCGCCCGAGCCGTTCGCTCAACACCGAAGGTGCGCAAAGCTACGCTTGTCCCTGCATTCCCGAAACTCAAATCTCTTTCCCTGTTCCCTGTTTCCCGAAGCAGCTGGTGAGAACCCCCTCACCAGAAGGTCCGCAGATTACACAGCGCCGAGTCACGCTGTCAAGGCGCGGATTCCGTCACCGCCTCCCGGTCGGTTCTCGGCCCACCCCCATGAAATACTCGCCCCGATGCCCGCCGACCGCTTCTACGCGCGCTTCTCGATGGGCCTCGGCACCGGGACCTTCCGCTTCCTCGGAAAACTGAACAAGCCCGTCTACCGGCTGACCGGCGGCCGGGTCGGCGGCATGGTCGGCAAGGCTCCGATCCTGCTCCTCACCACCACGGGTCGCAAATCCGGGCAGCAGCGGACGGCGCCGGTCGTCTACCTCGCCGACGGCGACCGCCTGGTCATCATCAACACCAACGCCGGTCACGAGAAGGTCCCGGCCTGGTCGCTGAACCTCAAAGCCAAGGCCGAGGCGGAGGTGGAGATCGGCCGCGAGAAGCGCCCGGTCCTCGCCCGGGTCGCCGAGGGTGAGGAGCGAGAGGACCTCTGGCGCAAGCACAACGTCCAGTACTCGGGCTTCGACGAATACAAGGAGAAGATCTCCCGACAGCCCGAGGTCTTCGTGCTCGAGCCGGCCGCCGCCCGGCAGCCCGCCGCCTAGCTGGCGTCGCGGAGCATCTGCGCCTCGGGGAGGCGCTTGAGTTTTTTCAGCGTGTTGTTCTCGATCTGGCGGATCCGCTCGCGGGTGACGCCGAAGGTGCGGCCCACCTCCTCGAGGGTCAGCGGTTCGAGCCCGGTCAGGCCGTAGCGCAGCTCGATCACCTGGCGCTCGCGCTCGGGCAGCGCGTCGAGTGCTTTGCGGACGCCCTCCCGCTGCAGGTGCTCGCTCGCTTCCTCGAAGGGCTCCGCCACCTCGTCGTCGGCGACGAAGTCGCCGAGCTCGGACTCGTCCTCGTCGCCGACCGGTTTCTCCAGGGATACCGGCAGCTGGGCGACGCGGAGGATTTCCTTGACATCGGTCACCGACCAGCGCAGTTCGTCCGCGATCTCCTCCGGCTCGGGCTCGCGACCGAGCGTCTGCACCAGCTGGCGCTCGACGTAGGCGATCCGGTTCAACTTCTCGACCATGTGGACCGGGATGCGGATCGTCCGTGCCTTGTCGGCGATCGCGCGGGTCACCGCCTGGCGGATCCACCAGGTCGCGTAGGTAGAAAACTTGTAGCCGCGGCGATAGTCGAACTTCTCCACCGCTCGGATCAGCCCGAGGCTGCCCTCCTGGATCAGGTCGAGGAAGCTGAGGCCGCGGCCCAAATAGCCTTTTGCGATCGAGACGACGAGGCGCAGGTTGGCCTCGACCATCTGGCGCTTGGCGAGCATGTCGCCGCGCTCGATCCGCTTCGCCAGTTCGACCTCCTGGGCGGCGGTGAGCAACTCGACTTTGCCGATCGAGCGAAGGTAGAGGCGGAGGCTGTCGAGGCTCGGTTCGACCGTCAGGTCGAGCTCCTGTTTTTTCGCCCGGCCGGCGGCGGCCGCCTCGGCGCGGGCCTCGGCCTGGGCGGCGACGCCGTCCTCGGAGACGACTTCGACGCCGTGCTCGACCAGGTGGGCGTGAAGGGCGGAGACCTGCTCCTTGGTGACCTCGACCTCCTCGAGGGTGGTCGCGACCTGCTCGAAGGTCAGGTAGCCACGCTCGCGGCCCAGCGCGATCAACCCGCGCAACTCCTCTGAGTCCGCGAACGGCTGCGCTGCCGAATCCTGGTTCAGTCCCTGGGGGACCGTCTCCAACGGCTCGATCTCACTGCCTCCAGTTGCTTCCCTCACCCCCTTCCCAGGGGGGCCGGCCCCAACGCTCCGGCCGCGGCGAAGTATAGGGAGATGGTCGCCGTCGCTTACGCTTCATAAGCCGATGTCGAATCCGACGACCCTGACAACGACACCCCCCGACGTCCAGGCCGGAGTGCCGGACACCCAGGTGAGCCTTTCCCGGGTCGGCGTGACCGGCGTCGAGAAGGTGATCCGGGTCCAGAGCGGCGGCGTCGAGAACACCTTCCACGCGGAGTTCGAGTGCTTCGTCGACCTCAACCCGCGCCAGGCCGGCGTCCACATGTCGCGCTTCGAGGAGATCGTCGGCGAAGCGATCGACGAGGTCGTCCTCGGCGAGGCCTTCCACGCCGAGGTGCTCGCCGCCCACATCGCCCAGCGCGTCCGCGAGAAGCAGAACGGGCTTCGCGCCGAGGTCTCGGTCACCGCCCGCTACCCGCAGACGGTGACGACCCCGGTCAGCGGCAAGGAGACCCAGGAGATCTACGTCCTCTTCGGGACTGCGGTCGACTCGGAGAGCGGCAGCCGCACCCTGACCGGCGTCCAGGCCCAGGGCATGACCGCCTGCCCGTGCGCCCAGGAGATGGTCGCCGAGGTCGGGCGCGAGCGCCTGGCGGAGCAGGGCTTCAGCGAGGACGAGATCGAGCGGGCCCTCGCGGCGGTCCCGATCGCGACCCACAACCAGCGCGGGATCGGCACCCTTCACGTCGGCTGCCCCGAGGGAGGCCCCTCATGGATCGACGCCCCCGAGCTGCTGCGGATCGTCGAGAGCTCGATGAGCTCGGAGATCTACGAGCTGATGAAGCGGCCCGACGAGCTCGCGGTTGTCGAGAAGGCCCACGCGAACCCGCGCTTCGTCGAGGACTGCGTGCGCGAGATGATCCGCCAGGTGGTCGAGGGCTACGGCGACCTGCCGGGCGGTGCCTTCGTGATGGCCAAGCAGGAGAACCTCGAGACGATCCACCGCCACAACGTCGTCGCCGAGCGCTACGGCACCCTCGCCGACCTGAGGGCCGAGCTCGCCGGCGGCGAGCAGGGCGCCCACATGACTATTCGCGAGTGGCTCGAGGCCCCGGGCTCTTAGCCCTGGGCTCGGCGAGCCTTTTGCGCAGCCCGAAGAAGTAGTCGGCACCGCTGATCACGGTGGCGGCGACCGCCAGGTAGACGAGCCCGTTGACCCAGGTCGGCGCCGGGTTGGTGGCGATCAGGGCGAAGATCGCGGCGATCTGGAGCACGGTCTTCACCTTGCCCATCCAGCTTGCCGAGATCACCACGCCACGCTCGGCCGCGATCGCCCGCATCACGGTTACCGCGAACTCGCGGGCGATGATCACCATCGCCACCCAGGCTTCGAGGCGGTCGAGCGAGACCAGCGAGATCAGCGCCGCGGCGATCAGCAGCTTGTCGGCGATCGGGTCCATCAGCTTGCCGAAGGTCGTGACCGCGTTGCGGGAGCGGGCGAAGTAGCCGTCGAGCCCGTCGGTCAGGGCCGCCAGAGCGAAGACCACCGCTGCCACCTCGTCCCCGTTCGGCGTCTCCCCCAACAACGCGACGACCAGCACGGGCACCGCAAGGATGCGCAGCAGGGTCAGCGCATTCGGCAGATTGAGCGGAAACACGTCACTCAGTCTGGCCGATGGGCGGCGAGCTCGGCATCCTTGCGGGCGAAGTACTCCTCACCCTCGATGCTGATGTGGGGCACGAAGCGGTCCATCCAGCGCGGCATCCACCAGGCTTTCTTGCCGAGCAGGACCATCACGGCCGGGACCAGCAGGCAGCGCACCAAGGTGGAGTCGATCGCGATCGCCACTGCCAGGCCGACGCCGAACTCCTTGACGATCGGGTTGCCGTTGAGGACGAAGCTGGTGAAGACGCAGACCATGATCGCGGCGGCCGAGGTGATCACGCGGCCGGTGTTGGCGAGCCCTTCGATCACCGCCTCGCGCTCGTCTTCGTTCTGGCGGTAGTGCTCGCGCATCTGGGTCATCAGGAAGACCTCGTAGTCCATCGAGAGCCCGAAGAGGATCGCGAACATCAATAAGGGGACGAAGCTGACAATCGGGATCGAGTGGTCCAACCCGATCAGCGACGAGCCCCAGCCGAGCTGGAAGACCGCGGTGACGACGCCGTAGGCGGCGGCGACCGAGATCAGGTTCATCGCCGCAGCCTTGATCGGCACCAGCAGCGAGCGGAAGGCGAGCAGGAGGACGATGAAGCTGAGCCCGACGACGATCCCGATCATCAGCGGCAGCTTGTCGGCGATCTGGCTCGCCATGTCGATGTAGCCCGCGGTCTGGCCGCCGACGTAGGCGACGCCGCCGGTACCCCGGACCGCGGCCGGGATCGTGGTGGCTCGCAGGCCTTCGACCATGCTGACGGTCTCATCGGCCCAGGGGGCTGATTTGGAGATCGCGGTGAAAACGGCGACGGTGCCGGTCGGGTCGAGGGTCGGTTCGGAGACGCCGGCGACGTCGGCGGCGCCGGCCACCGCTTTCTGCAGGACCGGCAGCAACTGTTTGGCTTCCTCGGAGCTCTTGAATTCAGAGGTGATCAGCAGCGGGCCGTTGATGCCGGGGCCGAAGCCCTTGGTCATCGAGTCGTAGTTCTGCCGAGCGGTGGTGTCCTTGGGCAGGGCGCTGAGGTCGTTCTGGCCGAGCTCGAGCTGGAAGATCGGCAGGGCAAGGACGATGAGGACGGCGAGCGCCGCGATCGCCGAGCGCCAGGGCCGGTCGGCGACTCCGCGCGCCCAGCGCCGCCAGCCGTGCGGCTCGTTGTCGTCAGATTCGCCCTTCGTGCCGGGCACGCGCAGCGAGTTGATGTGAGGACCGAGGGCGCCGAGCATCGCCGGCAGCAAGGTCGATGCGGCGAGGACGGCGACGACGACGGCGATCGCCGCGGTGAAGCCGAGGGTCGAAACCAGGGGGATGCCTGCGAAGGCGAGCGAGCAGAGCGCGATCACAACGGTGAAGCCGGCGAAGACGACGGCGCCGCCGGCGGTCGCCGTGGCGCGGGCGATCGACTCGCGCAGCTCCATGCCTTCGCCGAGCTGGAGTTTGTGCCGGGTGACTATGAAGAGCGCGTAGTCGATCCCCACCCCGAGGCCGATCATCGTCGCCAGGGTCGCGGCAACGCTCGGCACTTCGACCGCGTTCTCGAGCAGCCTGATCACCGAGAGTGAGATCGCCAGGCCGATGATCGCCGAGCCGATCGGCATCACCATCGCCGTCGCCGTGCCGAAGGCGAAGAGCAGGATGACGATCGCCGCCGCGATGCCGATCGCGTCGCTGACCCCGGTGTCGGGCTTGGAGAGCTGCTGGCCGACGTAGGCGCCGACCGAGGTCTCCAGCCCCGCCTTCTTCGCCGGCTCGGCGGCGTCGAGGACCGCGTTGGCCTGCTCTTCGGTCAGGTCACCGGGGCCGACGCCGAGGACCACCGGCGTGTAGGCAATCGTCTGGTCCTTGCTGAGCAGACCTTTGGCGATGCCTTCCTTGCTGAGCGGGCTGATCGCGGAGTTGACCTCGTGCATCGCCTTCAGGCGCTTGATCGATTCTTCGATCGCCGCGGCGTACCTCGGATCGGTGAGCTTGCCGCTCTTGGCTTCGAAGGCGAGTGGGTTGCTGCCGTAGGCCTGTTCGGGCAGGTTGTCTTCGAGCAGTTCGGTGGCGATCGTCGAGCCGGTGCCCGGCAGCGTCAGGTTGTCATTCGTCTTGTCCCCGGAGGCCTGTCCGGCGACGATCAGGGCGATCGCGGCGACCAGCCAGACGGCGATTGTCGGGTAGTGGTGGCGCGAGCAGAAGCGGCCGATCGCGTAAAGAGGGCCGGTCACGGCGCGATCATCCCCGATCCGCTCCGGTTTTTTCAAGCGGTGCCGGAATTTCTCCGTTGTCGTACCCCTCGGGGACGGAGGCGACTCGATCCAGCCCCAGCGCCTGCCTGAGGACGACGAGGTGCTGGGCCTCGTTCGCCGCCATCGTCGCCGCCAGCGCCTGCGGGGCCGGCGTGGCCAAACTCGGGACGTCATATATGTAGGCGGTCAGTTGGTCGCTCGTCATTTCGTAGGCGAGGGTCAGGAAGTCCCGCTCGCTCTTCACTTCGGAGAAATCCGTTTCGCCGGCTTCGCCTTCGTAGTCGCCGTTGAGCCCACGCAGCAGTTTGGTCAGGCCGTTGATGTGTTCCTGCTCCTGGGCGATGAAATGACGGGCCACGCGCCTGTCTTCGCCGCCGAGCAGCGGTAGCCCTTGCCGGTAGGCGTCGATCAGGGTCAGCTCCTGGCCGATCGCGGTGTTGACGATCTCGGCATCGGCGGCCTTTTCGGCATCAGCCGTGCCGCCGGGGCCCGCGTCCCCCCCACCGCAGCCGGTGACGAAGGCACTCGCCGTGACCGTGGTCAGGGCTATGAGGATGGCAGCGCGGCGCCTCCCAGCTCGCATCGGCGGATCGTATGGGTTGCCGGGGGTGATTCAGTTACCGCGATGAGTGCCTCAGGACTCGAACGACTCGCCGCCGAGGTCCACGACTGCCGGAAGTGCCCGCGCCTGGTCGAGTGGCGGGAGGCCTGTGCCGCGGACCCGCCGCGCCGCTACCGCGGCCAGGAGTACTGGGCGCGACCGCTGAGTGGCTTCGGCGACCCGCGCGCGTCGCTGGCGATCGTCGGCCTCGCCCCCGCCGCGCACGGCGCGAACCGGACCGGGCGCATGTTCACGGGCGATCGCTCCGGCGACTGGCTCTACGCGGCGCTCCACCGGGCGGGGGTGGCGAGCGCGCCGGCCTCCGTCAGCCGCGACGACGGACTGCGGCTCAGCGGGGTCTGGATCACCGCGACGGTCCGCTGCGCGCCGCCCGCCAACAAGCCGACGCCGTCCGAGCGCGACAACTGCCTGCCCTACCTTGAGCGTGAGCTCGACCTGCTCGCCGGTTCTCGGACGATCCTCGCGCTCGGCTCCTTCGGCTGGGACGGTGCCCTGCGGGCACTGGCGGCAATGGGCACCGAGACGCCGCGGCCCAAACCGCGCTTCGGCCACCTGGCCGAGGCGAAGGTCGGCAAATGGGCCTTGGTCGGCTCCTACCACCCGAGCCAGCAGAACACGTTCACCGGGCGGCTGACAGAGCCGATGCTGGACGCGGCGATCGCCCGCGCGCTCGAGCTCTCCCGCTAGATTGGCGCCGATGGCAACCCGCGCCTCCACCCCGCTCGTCATGCTCGCCGTCGCCGCTCTGGCGGGTGTCGTATTGGCGCTGGCCGGCTGCGGCTCCTCCGGCGACTCGACCGCCACCGAAGAAGCGCCGGCGTCGACCTCGGCAGCGCCGCCCGGGGCGAGCGCGCAGGTCTGTAAGGGCGTCGCCGCCTTGAAGGGCGAAGTGCGGGCGACGGGGGTCAGCTGCTCGGAAGCCAAGCCGGTCGTCGCGATCTGGAACGGCGAACCGAAGTGCCACAGCCCGAGCGGCGCCTCGCACTACAGCTGCAAGGTGAGCCAGTACACCTGCTTCGCGAACCAGGCCGACGCGGGGATCGTCGTCAGCTGCTCAAGGCCCGGCAGGTCGGTCTCCTTCATCTCCAAGCCCCGCTGAGGGCCCCGCCGCCCTCTTGCGGCGAGCAAGGGTTCGACGGACTATCGGTTCGATGAAGAGGTAGAGCCAGATCAGCTCGGCGATCGAGACGCTGACCAGGGCGACCGGTATCGAGATCAGGAAGACGATCGCGACGACCAGCGCCCGCCGCCGCCCTTCCCGCGCGTCGACCGTGTCGGGTTTGGTCAGGCCGGCCCGCCGGGCGTCGGTCATCATCAGCAGGTTGACCAGGACCACCCCGGCGAGGTTCAAGGCGTAGAGGATCACGGCCCCGTCCTCGCTCCCATGGTCGCCGAGCACCTGGCTGCTGAAGGGGATCAGGACGATCCAGGCGAGATAGAAGAGGTTCAGCGAGAGCAGCCTGCCGTCGAAGCGGGTGACTTCCGAGAAGAACGTGTGATGGGTGATCCAAAACCGCCCGATCACGGCAAAGCTGAGCGCATAGGCGAAGACGCCGTCGCGCTGATCCCAGAGAGCCGTCTCGAAGGCCTTCCCGTGGAGGTCGGGCGGCACGCTGAGGCCGAGGACGAGCAGGGTGATCGCGATCGCGAAGACGCCATCGCTGAAGGCGACGATCCGAGCGAACTCGACCTCGTGCTCGTCCCGTCGCTTTGCCGTCTCCGACCTGGGCATCCCGGTGATCCTAGAATGGGGCGCGCGCGCCGGCGTAGCTCAGTTGGTAGAGCACTTCACTCGTAATGAAGGGGTCATCGGTTCAAATCCGATCGTCGGCTTGGTCCTACAGGAAGGCGAAGCGATGAGCAACGGCCTGGAGCAGCTCGACGACCCGGGTGCCCAAGAACTACTGCGGTCCCCCCAGCCCGCTCGGCTCGCCTATGGCGGGCTCGACGGATTTCCTCGCGTGGTTCCGGTCGGGTTCCTCTGGAAGGCCGGGAAGCTCTTCGTCTGTACGGCGACCTCGGCGCCGAAGGTCGCCGCTCTGAGAGAGCGCCCGAACGTGGCGGTGACGATCGACGCGGGCATCTCCTCGAGCGATGCGAAGCAGCTGCTGATCCGCGGCACCGCCTCGATCGAGATCGTCGACGGCGTTGCGCCCGAGTACTTCGAAGCCGCGGCAAAGACCGAGGGCGGGACCGATCTCGAGGGGTTCGAAGAGCAGGTGCGCGCCATCTTCGACCAGCAGGCGCGTATCTCGATCACTCCCGAATGGGCGCGCTTCTATGACTTCGGGGCCGGCAAGCTCCCACCGTTCCTACTCAAGTTGGCGGAACAGAGCGACGCCTGAAATCAGGCCGCGACCCAGTCCCGCGCCTCATCGATCTGGCCGAGGTCGAAGATCTGCACCTCACCGGGGGTGACCCAGGTGAAAAGCGCGTAGGCCTTGGCAACCCACTCGACGTCGGTGACGATCGCCGAGCGCTTCCAGGCAGAGTGGTGGCCGTAGCCGAGACCGAGGCCCGTCTTCAGGTCCTCGAACCAGGCACCGTGACCGAGGCCCTTGAAGTCGGTGAGCCTGAACAGCATGCGGATCTCGCCGCTCTCCAGCGCCTCGCGCAGGGCCGGCTCCATCACCTCCGAATAGTCCGCCTTGCTCAGCTCGCCCGATGCTTCCAGGCCGATCGTCCCGGGCGGCATACCCTCGATCCTCTTCACCATCTCGACTCCTCCTTACTGACTGGGCTTTCCTGAAACGATTGCCCGAATGGCCGACATCGGAACCATCGCCGAGATCGGAACCGCCGTGGGGACGATCTTTCTCGGCGCGGCGACCTTCGCCTCGACCCGCTCGGCCAATCGCGCCGCGCGGGTCTCCGAGCGGGCGCTACTGCTCGGCCTGCGCCCGGTCCTGACTCCCTCGAGGCCGGAGGACCCCGACCAGGACATCATCTTCGGCGACGGGCAGAACTTCCACGTCTCCTCGGGCCACGGGCTGGTCGAGCGCATCGACGGGGTGATCTACCTGGCGATACCCCTGCGCAACGTCGGCGCCGGGCTGGCGGTCCTGCAGCGCTACGACCTGATCACCGACAACCCCGTCCATGAGTCCCACAGGGCGCTCGAGCATGGGCTGCATGCCCGCAGCGAGCGCCACTACGGGCCGATCGAGGACTTCCGCCACCAGCAGCGCGACCTCTACATCGCCAGCGGCGACACCGGCTTCTGGCAGGCGGCGCTGCGCGACGACAGCGATGAGCTGCACCGGGCCGTCAGCGAGGTCCTCGACGTTCCCGAAGCCCTCTCGGTCGACCTTCTCTACGGGGACCACGAGGGCGGCCAGCACGCGGTCAGCCGCTTCAACCTGGTCCCCGAAGACGACGGCTGGTTCTGCACGGTCGTCTTCCACTGGCTCCTCGACGCCGACGACCCGCGCCAGGACTGAGCGCCCGGCGACCGGCGGCGCCGCTCAGGGCTTGCGGGGCGTGCCGGTGGCGAGCCCGAAGACGCGGTCCTTCACCCGCGTCGGCGCGATCGCGCTGAACGCCGCCTGGGCCTTGACGTCGGCGCCGATCGCGTAACGGGCTCGGGGGCGCTGGGTGGTGAGAGCGTGTTCGATCACCTTGGCGACGCCGTCGACCGGCTTGGCCATCTTCTGGGCCCGCGGGATCAACTTCCGCATCCCGGCCAGGTGCCCGGCATAGAGGTCGCGGTGCTCGGCCGACAACTCCGCTTCTTCGCCCTTGAGGGTCTCAGGGGCCTGTCGCCAGAGGTCGGTGTCGGTCATCGCCGGCTCGACCAGGACGACCTCGATGCCCCAGGGCCGCAGCTCGAGCCGCCAGGCATCGGCGATCGCCTCGATCGCGAACTTCGAGGCGTTGTAGGCGCCGGTCATCGGCGTCGAGATCAGTCCGCTCAGCGAGGAGAGGAAGACGATCCGGCCGCGGCTCTCGCGCAGCCTCGGCAGCACTGCGTTGGTCAGGGCGACGGCGCCGACCACGTTGACGTCCATCTGGTGTCGCAGGTCCTCGGCCGAGAGGCTCTCGATCGGCCCGCCGACGACGATGCCGGCGTTGTTGACGACGGCGTCGAGCCGCTCCGGCAGCCGGCCGTCGAGCGCGGCGATCTGGCCGGCATCGGTGACGTCGAGCTCGATCGCCTGGACCCGTCCCGCGGGCGCCTCGGCGGTGAGCCGCTCACCGTCCTCGGAGCCGCGGACCGTCGCGAAGACGTCCCAGCCCGACCCCGCGAGGCGCAGAGCGGTGGCGCGACCGATGCCGCGGCTGGCTCCGGTGATCAGGACGGCAGGCACGCCGTGACTCTATGGCAAGGGCGGCGGGTGGCCGATGCGCAACTTTCTCCCTCCGCTAGAGTTTTTGAGGGCAGGGAGCCCGTGGGAGGGGGACCTACTCACACCCACGGAACAAGGAGCACGATGAAGCTCAGGTTTGCGGTTCTGTCCCTGCTCGTCCTCTGCCTCGGCGTCTTCGGCGCCTCCAGCGCACTGGCGAAGAGCAACGGCAAGAAGACGAAGAAGCAGCCTCCGAAGTCGAAGACCTTCGAAGTCTGCAAGCACGGCTGCAAGTACCGGACCGTCCAGAAGGGCGTCGACGCGGCCGGCTCATTCAAAGCCAAGAAGGCGAACCGCAAGGTCAAGGCCTACGTCAAGGTCAAGCCCGGCAAGTACATCGAGGGCGTGATCCTCGATGGCTCCAAGAAGAAGAAGAACTTCGAAGGCCTGACGATCATGGGCGCCAAGAAGGATCCGAAGAAGACGATCCTCGAAGGCAAGAACGCCAAGGGCCCGCTCGGCCCGGCCCAGAACGGGATCGAGGCCGTTGACGTCAATGGCGTCGTGATCAAGAACATGTGGGCGCGCAACTACGAATCGAACGGCTTCTTCATCCACGCCGCCACGCAGACCGGCCAGGAATGCGACGGCTTCACGATGAACAACCTGCTCGCCTCCGACAACCGCTCCTACGGGCTCTTCTCCAAGGGCTGCCTGGGCGGCAAGATGATCAACTCCTCCGGTTACCACCAGGGCGACTCGGCCTTCTACGTCGGCGAAACGCCGTGCGACAGCACGACCTGGACCGATCACGAAGTGCCGGCCCGGGTCTGCCAGCGCAGCCCGAAATGGACGCTGCTGAAAAACGACCAGAGCTACGAAAACGTGCTCGGCTACTCCGGCACCAACTCGAAGTACGTGCGGATCGAAGAATCCGACTTCTTCAACAACGGCGCCGGCATCGTCCCCAACACGCTCGACAGCGAGGGCTATGAGCCGAACGGCTGGAACGTGTTCGAAAAGAACAACGTGTTCTGGAACAACTACAACTACTTCCTCTCCGGCTCGGCCTTCAAAACGGTCTCGGCCGGATTGGGCAAACTCGGCAACCTGACGATCAACTACCCGACCGGCGTCGGCGTCGTCCTCTACGGCGGCGACGGCAACATCGTCAAAAACAACAACATCTTCGGGAACTACAAGTGGGGAGTCGCGTCCTTCTCGGGCCCCGGCGAAATCTACGTCGCCAACACGGGCAACGACGCGAAGAACATCAACAACCAGATCGTCGAAAACTCGATGGGCCGGGAAGGGACCGACCCGAACGGGGAATTCGACTTCTGGAACGACGCGACCGGCGGCGGGAACTGCTGGTCCGGCAACACGGCGGGCTCGAGCTTCGCTCCCGGCAACGGCAAACTGTCGCTGGCGAAGATCTACCCCGGCTGCCCGCAGCCGATCGTCTACAACGACCAGGCCAGCAGCCTGAACACGGAAGCCGGCCTGCAGCTCGACCTCTCGAACGAAAGCAACCCGGCCACGATCCTCGGCTACGCCGGCGCCAACCCCGCCCAGAACCAGGAATGCTCGTGGATCAGGCGGGTCGGCTCGCACCCGGCGTTCGAAAAGTTCACGCCGGTCGAGATCCCGCCGCTGGCCGGTGAAGTGACGTGTCCCAAATGAGCCGCCAAGGGATCCGCCGGACCGTCGCCGCCCTGGCCGTCGCTGCCCTCGCCGTCGCCGCCCTCGGGGCGTCGGGGGCGAGCGCCGGCGCGGCCTCCGGCAAGAAGCCGCCGCCGAAGCTGGTCACGATCAACGACTTCTACTTCGGGCCGAGCGCGGTCTCGGTGAATAAGGGGAGCTCGATCAAGTGGGTGTGGTCGTCGGCCAACACCCAGCCCCACGACGTTCATCTCAAGCAGGGCCCGGGCGGCCTGAAGAAGAAGGGCTCCTACTCGACCCCGACCGCGACGACCAACGCCCAGTTCACGAAGAAGTTCGAAACGCCGGGCACCTATCACTTCATCTGCACGATCCACCCGACCGAAATGAAACTCACGGTCACGGTCAAGAAGTAGGCCCGGGGATGAGCCCCGTCGACCGCCGCGACTTCCTCAGCCTGACCGGCGGCGCTTTCGTCTGCACCCTGGCCGGGCAGTACGTCGCAACCGACAGCGGCAAGATCGACGTCGCTCAGCTTTCGAGCGAAGTCGACGTGCCGCCGCGGGTCGCCGCGGAGGCGAGCGCGGGGGCCGACGCCTCCGCAGTCGGCGCAGCGACCGCCTCGGCGAGTGGGCCGGTGCGCGAATACTGGATCGCCGCCGAGGAACGAGAGTGGGACATCGTCCCCACCCACCGCGACCAGATGATGGCCAAGCCGGTCAAGGAAGGGCGGACCACCTTCAACGCCTACGCCTACCGGCAGTATTCCCCCGGCTTCGCCGAGCCGCTGACCCCGGCGACGATCCCCGGCCCGCTGATCGAAGCCGAAGTCGGCGACACCGTGATCGTCCACTTCCGCAACAAGCTGAAGCCGGCGGTGACGATCCACCCGCACGGGGTCTTCTACTCCAACGAAATGGACGGCTCCTACAAGGGCAAGTTCACCGACCCCGGGGGCTTCGTCCAGCGCAACCGCACCTTCACCTACGTCTGGGAGGCGAAAGAAGGGACCGAGGGGACCTGGCTCTACCACGACCACGGCCCGATGGACCCGCTGCCCGTCTTCAAAGGACTCTTCGGCCCCCTGCTCATCCGCCCGCGCGGCGAATCGCGGCCCGACCGGGATTTCTTCCTCGGCTTCCACACCCTGGATCCGTCGATCACCGGGCTGAAGGGCAACTACTACTGCATCAACGGCAGGGCCTACGCCGGCAACACGCCAACCCTCGAAGCGAAGGTCGGCGAGCGCGTCGCCTTCCACGTCTACGGCGTTGACAACTTCTTCCACACCTTCCACGTGCACGGACATCGCTGGACGGAGCCGGACGGAACGATCATCGACAACAAAACCTTCGGCCCCGCCGACTCGTTCAAGGTCGAATTCGTCGAGGACAACCCGGGGCGCTGGTTCTACCACTGCCACGTCTTCCAGCACTTTCACCAAGGAATGAACGGTTGGTACATCGTCTCCTAGCCCGTCGGGGCCTCGGAGCGCTGGCGTTGATCGCGGCCGCCCTCGCCCTGCCGGCGTCGGCCTCGGCGAGCAACACCCGCGTTTCGATCGCCAACTTCGCCTGGTCGCAGCCGGAGGTCCACGTCAACCTCGACGAGAAGGTCACCTGGGACTGGCTCGGGCCCGACCTTGCCCACTCGGTGACGGGGATCTCGGCGAACGACCTCCAGTGGGACTCGGACCCGGGAACCGACGCCCCCGACCACCGGCCGGGCGACAGCTATACGGTCCAGTTCGACCAGCCCGGCGTCTACGAATTCGAGTGCAAACTGCACGCCTTCGTCCGCGGCGAGGTCGTCGTCTCCGCGACCCCCGGCGACCCGAACTCCAACCCCGGCCCCCAGCCGCCGCTGAACATCGACGTGACCAAGCCGACGCTCGGCGAAGTCCGCCTCGCGAAGCCGAGCTTCAGCAGCCATAAGGGCGTGCGCACCACGGCAGCGATCAACGAGCGGGGCACGCTCGACGTCGAGTACTACCGCTTCAACTCGAAGGGCAAGCGCATCTTCAACGGCTACGGGACCTGGAAGTCGTTCATCGGCTCCAACCAGCTCATGCTCGGCGGCTCGGCAAAGCACTTCAAGAGCAGGCCGGGGCGCTACATCGCGGTCCTACAGGCCTCCGACCAGGCCAACAACGAGTCGAAAGTCGTGAAAAAGGGCTTCACGATCCTCCCGCGCGGCTGAGGCGTGAGAGACGCTAGCGGAGGGGGTGGGATTCGAACCCACGGTACGCACAAGGCGCACAACAGTTTTCGAGACAACTCCCAATGGCACGAGAACGCCCCAGGTTGCAGCACCTTCTCACCATTCGCCGCAGCGTTGAGATCCGCTTGCGATTCGCGTAACGAGAGTTTTGAGAGACCCCAATGAGGTCCTGGAATTCAGCCGATTACAAAGATCTGAATCGCTGGCTTGGTCGGAAGTTCCTGGACATCTGCATCTTCCCTCCAGACGACTCCGTCAGGCTCGCCTGTGCATAGCTGAAGCGACCCCATAGTCCCCGCGGCGAACCCGGGTAGCTGAGCCGTTATGGAGCCGCCGGCGATGCGAGCTGGGATCGACTCCAGGAGCTCGCCCTTCTCGTCTCGGATCTCCAGCCAGGCCTTGGTTGGCATAGCGCCGGTCATGTCCATGCCGCGAGTTTGGCCCAACATGCTCCAGAAGTCGAGCCGATTCAACATCTCAAGTTCGCAAAAGCGAGTGCCTTGAGAACTTCTCAATTCAAAACTTCGTAAGCGTCCGATAGTCGGGCGCGATGGCTGACCCAAGAAAGAACATACCGCGCCCGCCAAAACCGATTTCTCATCCTGAGTTCGCCCAGATTGATCAGCTTCACCCCTACCCAGGCAACCCCCGGAAGGGCAACCTCGAGGTCCTGAAAGAAAGTCTGTCTCGCAACGGTCAATACAGACCGATCGTTGTGAATCGGGCCACCCTTCAGGTCTTGGCCGGCAATCACACCCTCCAGGCAGCAGAGGATCTCGGCTGGACCCAGATCGCGGTTACCTACGTCGACGTTGATGATGAGCAGGCAGCCCGGATCGTTCTCGTCGACAACCGAAGTAACGACCTCGCCGGCTATGACAACGAAGCCCTCGCCGATCTCCTCAGCGAACTCCCCGATCTAGACGGGACCGGCTATGACGTGGATGGCCTCGACGCCCTGCTCGCCGAGCTCGATCTCAAGCCAATCGTCTATGACGACCCGCCTCCCCCGCCGCGCAAAGCGCGGACGCAACCGGGAGACCTAATCGAGCTCGGAGAACACAAGCTTCTCTGTGGGGATGCCCGTGACCCCGACGCCTATCGAAAGCTGCTCGGTGAGTGCCACGCAGATCTCATCTGGAGTGATCCTCCGTATGGCGTCGACTATGAGGGAAAGACAGACGAGAAGCTCAGAATCGAGGGTGACGGCAAAGCCGATCTCGCCAGTCTCCTGGCCAACGCCTTCAGAGCCGCGGACCGAGCTCTGAGACCCGGCGCGCCTATCTACGTCGCTCACCCAGGCGGGGAGCGTGCGCTGATCTTCGGCTCCGCGTTCCTTGAGAGCGGTTGGTCACTTCGCCAAACGCTGGTCTGGCTCAAGGACTCGATCGTTCTGGGCCACTGCGACTACCACTACCGCCACGAGCTCATCCTCTATGGCTTTAAGCCGGGCCCAGGGCGCCTGGGCCGAGGAGGACCAGCGTGGAAAGGGGACGACGCTCAGTCAAGCGTTCTCGAGTTCGAGCGACCGAAGGCCTCACGGGAGCACCCGACAATGAAGCCGCCCGAGTTGATCGAGTACTGCCTGCGTAATTCCTCATCTCCGGGAGAGCTCGTTCTTGACCCCTTTGCCGGATCGGGATCGACCTTGGTCGCCTGTGAGAAGAGCAAGCGAGCCGCCCGCCTGATCGAGCTCGATCCTCGCTTTTGCGATGTGATCTGTGATCGCTACCAATCCCTCACTGGCAACCCAGTCAAGTGAGGAGCTGATGGCACGTCCAACGAAACTCACGCCCGAGGTCGCCCAACGGATAGTGGGCGCGATGCGGGCCGGAAACTACGCCGAGCCGGCAGCCCGCTCAGCTGGGATCTCCCCCGCCACCTTCTACCGCTGGATGAAGGCCGGCGAAGAGGCGACGCGCGGCATCCACCGAGACTTCTACGAAACAATTCGGCGCGCCGAAGCGGAGGCTGAGGTTGAAATCGTGGCCCGGCTTCTCAAGGCGGTGCCTGATGACTGGAGGGCCGGGCTCGCCTACCTCGAGCGCCGCCATCCAAAGCGATGGGGTCGCCGACAGGCCCATGAACTCACCGGCATCAATGGCTCACCGCTTCGCCTCACAGACTCGATCTTCGAGGACCCAGAGACAAGGAGGGCGCTAAATGACGCACTCAAAGCAGCCGGCCGTGCTCACGCAAGCGGGACCGGCGGGGCTGGGCCTGGTGACTGAGCCCAGCTTCGAGCTGGCGCCCCATATTGAGCTAATCAACAGGGAGATTGTGGAGGCGATTGCTGCCGCGGAGCAACGCCGATCAGCTACTCCGGAAATTCTTCTCGTCGCTATTCCCCCGCGCCACGGGAAGTCGATGCTGATCTCAACTCTGGCTCCGGCGTGGTACTTGGGAGCATTTCCAGATCGCCAGGTAATGCTGGCCTCCTATGAGGCCGACTTCGCAGCAGGGTGGGGCTCAAGGGTCCGTGATCTCCTAGCCGAGCATGGGCACCTCTATGGAGTCCGGGTCGACCCGGCGAGCCGAGCTGCTCGCCGTTGGAAGCTGGAGGGCGCTGGCGGGGGGATGATCAGCGCCGGGGTCGGCGGGGCGATCACGGGGCGTGGAGCCCACCTCTTGATCATTGATGATCCGATCAAGAACGCTGAACAAGCGATGTCTGAGGTGATTCGCGAGCGCCAGTGGGACTGGTGGCTCTCGACTGCTCGGAGTCGCCTCGAACCAGGGGCCGTTGTAGTTGTGCTCATGACTCGTTGGCACGAGGGGGATCTCGGCGGTCGGATGCTGAGTGAAAGCGCGGGAACAGGAGGTGATCCCGTCCGCGAGATTCGCCTGCCGGCACTGGCCGAGGAGGCTGACCCGCTCAGGCGAGAAAGGGGCGCCCCCCTTTGGCCGGGTCGCTACGGGCGCGAGGCTTTGGAGAAGACCCGGAGCGTGGTTGGTCCTTACTGGTGGTCGGCGATGTATCAGGGGCGCCCTAGTCCGGATGACGGGGGCATCTTTGATCGGCGAGATTTCCGCTATTTCGATTTGAGAGACGGGATCGCCCACTTTGACCGCGCCGACGGCACCTTTGGAGCTGCTGACCCGAACTCTTGTCGCAAGGCAACGTTCGTCGATCTCGCCGTCTCGACCAAGGAGACAGCCGACTACACGGTGGCCCTGAAGGTCTGGATTGGACCTGATGGGGAGCTGCTGATTGTCGATGTGGCTCGAGCCCGCATACCCGGACCTGCGCAAGTCGACTACCTCGAGAAAAACTTCATTGGCACGATGAAGGTTGAGGCCATTGGCTATCAATCAGCTCTGATTCAGGCGCTCGCCAGACGTGGCCTCCCAGTCGAGCCTGTCTATCCGGACAAGGACAAGGTGACGCGGGCCTCTGCCGCAGGCGCCCTCTACAGGTCGGGACGCATCTACCACCTTAGGAATGCGAAGTGGCTACACGACCTTGAGTCCGAGCTGCTGGCCTTTCCCGCCGGTGATCACGACGACCAGGTGGATGCCCTTGCCTACGCCGCTCGCGATCTTCCCAACCTCCAAGCTCCCCGACAGCATCGCCGCGGCAGCCACGAGGGTGCGCGCCCGCTGTCGGCCAATCTGATGACGGAGCAGCTTTGATCGCGTGATCCTCCAGTGGCTTGGAGCCCCCAGACCTATTTACTTTTCGCGTTTTGAGCCGAGCTCCCTGACAAACCAGATGCCTTCCGACCACGTTTACGATTGGGATCCGGGCCCCGAGTCTGGCCGTAGGAGCATCTCGAGCGCTTCATCCCCATTCGCTCCGACCAATAGTCCAGCCCGCCGTTCTTGCGGATCGCTACGTTCAACCCTCGTTGGCCAATCTTGCGGAATTGCTTTTGGTTCGGGAACACCTCGAAGTCAGGCAACAGGCGCTCCAGTTCTTCGTGAATTTCCGCTTTCGTCCAGCGCCGGCTACGTGGAGCCCACCGAACGCCAAAGGTTTTCGCCCAGTGCTCCTGAGCTCCGTGGCTGTTGAGGGCTTGATAGAGCGGCAGCATGCCCGCCCGCCTGAAGTCTGCCTTTGCAGGCCATGTATCCCGACCCCTTAGGAGGGGTCCGAGCGCTCCGCGTATCCGCGGCTTACTCCAGGTGACACGAATTGCATCGTCTGGCACTCCAAGCAGGTTTGCCCAGTAGTAGGGCCCTCCCCAGTTCATGATCTGCCAGTGCAGTGGGCCCTCCCCAGCGGCCTCGAAGTCGCGGAACGTGGGCCAATCCGTTCGATCACCGGCAAATGAGCGCAATCGCGACGCAATTGCTTCCTCACTCCAGCGACGGGTTGCACTCAGCTGCCGGGCGCCTTCGCTAGCCGGCCTGAGTTGGTGGGCAACGACGCCCCGACCGACCTTCACCGGGCCGGTTCCGCGTAGGTATGCCCAAGCTCGCTCGAAGGCCGGGCCGCGCCCCCGCTCAATCGCAACGCAGTCCACGAACTCGTTGATCCACACCTGCCGCTGGGGAATCGTCAGGTGTCTCCAGATGCGATCCAGTTCTTCAGGAGGCAAGCTCGGAGCGTTGAGCCCCCGACGGGCAGTGGCGACCTTCAGCAAGCTGCGCTCATAGGTAGCGACGCGTTTGCGAACTCCAGCCTCAAACATCGTCGCTCCAAGCATCTCGAGCACTCGTGAGCTGTCTCGATACTGCTCAAGGCCCCTCAATGCGTCCTTGACCTTCTGTTCATCTGAGGCGAGCGAAGACTCACTCGTTCCCGGCTTCGGACGCCGCGCCAGATCGAAAAGAAGCGCCTCGATCACGGGATCAATTTCCTCGATGGACGCGGAGGCCGGCGCCCCGCAGCTATTGCCCCTTCCGCGAGCCTGTCCAGCGCATCGGTAGGCCCTGGCGACCCCGCTGGTGTGTTCGCGGACTGGACCCATCGGGCGGCCACAGCTCGCGCACCGGATCACATTCCCGAGAAGCGACTCGATTCGAGAATGAGGCCGACGTCGGGGGACCTGGGCCCGCTGCCAGGTCGCCGGATCGGTCAGGGCTGGGTGGGCGCCCAGCTTGACGAACTCGCCCGAGCGTGCCTCGCCGAGATAGACCCGATTGCAGACGATCCGGTAGGCGAAGTTCGTCCGCGGTCGTGTGCCCGCCCCGGTCCGGTAGCCAACCTCCTCCAAGTACTCGAGGAGGTCGAACACCGGTACATCTTCGGCTCGCCTGCGGAAAAGCTCGGTGACGACCGGGGCCCATTTGGGATGGGGGAAGAGTCTTTTGTCCTTGCCCCTTAGGTAGCCGAATGGCACTTTGTTCCCGCCGTGGATTCCGCGCTCCGTGGCCTTCGACCTCGCGATGATCCAGCTGTCGCGTATGCGTTCGAGCTCCCACTCGCCCATCGCGAACATGATTCGCAAGATGAGCTTGCCAGTCGGGCTCGCGAGGTCGAATCCGTCTTGGACGCTGACGAACTGGCCGCCGGCGTCCTCTATCCGAGCGAGAGCGGCGAGCCCGTCGATCAGTGAGCGACCGAAGCGGTCGAGCTTGGCAACGACTACCCCCTGAGATTCCCCTGCCTCCACCCTCTTGATCGCCTGCATGAGCAACGGACGGTCGGCGCGGGCGCCGCTCTCATCTAGCTCAACGAAGACCTCGCCAAGAGTTCGACCCCTTGCTTGCACCCAGCCTTCGATCTGCTCTTGCTGGATCTCGGGGGATATGAAGCTGGCACCTCCCCTGCCGGCCACGTGAGAAACGCGGATATAGGCGTCGAGAGCGATGCGATGACGCAATCACACTTCAACGTCGGATCCGGTTACGGGGACTCTTGGTTATAGCCCGCCCATTCAGTAGCCTCGCCTTCGGTGACCTTGCTGCCCGATCATCTCTCGAAAGCGTCGGTCGGGACTGAGCGCATCTCTCAGGAGGTGCTTGAGTCCCACCAGCGCGACAAGGTGATTGCCGCCGCGATTCCCGTCTTCGCCAAACGCGGCTATAGGAACGCGACCATCGACCACATCGTCGCCGCCGCCAAAGTCGGCGTTGGCAGCTTCTACAACCTCTTCGAGGGCAAGGAAGACTGTTTGCTTCAGGCCTACGACTTGGTCATCGAGGAGGCTCAGGCGATCTTTGCCGAGGCGATTGCTGCGGAGGGCGATTGGCCGGCGCAGACCAGGTCTGTCCTGAAGGCCCTCCTCGAGCTGATCGAGGCAGACCCATCGCGCGCCCGACTTGCCCTAGCCGAGGCCCAGACGGCTGGTCCCGCTGCGCTCGAGCGCTACCACATCACGATCGACGGCGCTCTTCCTCCCCTCGCTCAAGGTCGGGAGTTGTGTCCGTGGGCCGATGCTCTGCCGGATCGCCTTGAGCTGGCAATCGCTGGGGGTCTCGCCTGGTTCCTCCAGGAGAAGGTGGCTGAGGGAAATTTCAAAGGCGCCAAGGTCCACCTCCCCGAAGTTCTCGAGATCGTGATCGAGCCATACATCGGTGCGAAGGCGGTCGCGGCGCTGTGACGGCCTCGAAGCGCAAACAGAGTCCACCCCCCGGGCTCTCACGACTTCCCCCAGGTCGCCACGGACTTCCACGCGAGTTCGTCAAACAGAATCAGCGGGATCGCCTGACCGCAGGGACGATCGCCGCGATTGCCGAGCATGGATACGAGGATGCGACGATCTCTCAGATCGTCGCCGCGGCTGGCCTTTCAAGGCGAACGTTCTACGGCTACTTCAAGACCAAGGAAGCCTGCTATCTCGCCGCCTGCGAGGAGGTGGTCGGCCATCTCAGAGAGGTCGCTAGGGAGGCAGCTGAGGACGGACCCGACTGGCCACAAATGGTCCGCGCGCGCCTCTCCGCAGCCCTTGAGACCTTTGCCGCCAATCTGGATCTGGGGGTGCTTCTCCTGATCGCACCGAGTCGGGCGGGGGGCGCGGTAGGTGAGCGGTACAGGGCCGGGCTCGAACGGGCCTACGCTGAACTGGCTGCTGGTGCTCCTAAAGGCACAGCGCCGTCGAGGGCAGTCGAAGTCGGACTGATGGGAGGCGTTGCGGCGCTCGTAATCCGTGAGATCGAGGCCGGAGGCGATCCAACCGACCTCCTTCCCGATCTAACCCAGCTCGTTCTTGCTCCCTACCTCGGTCCCGTAGAGGCCCGCGCCGTAGCCAACGGCGGTCGGCCCTCGGCGGGCTAGGCTGCTGGCGTGACCGAGCAGGAGGCAAGGGACCGCTGCGCCCAGCTGGCCGAGGAGCACCCCGACCGGTTCACGCACCGTTGGGTGGCGACGAAGCGAGGAGACAAGTGGGCCGTCGCAAAGATCGGGCTCCCGCCTGCCAACCAGGACGGAACGCCCGCGATTCGCGCCGACGAGAAACCACCCACCCCGGATGACCCGCGCACCTCGCAGCCTTGGTACAACCCGTCTAGTGGCGGGTTTTCCTAGGGCGCGTTTCGAAGGCCAGGTCCCAGCCTTTGGATTCGAGCGAGGGGCTTCGAGCTCAGTCACAATCTGGCCGTGTTTCATGGACTCGACAAATGCCCCCGGTTCCGCTTGCCCTGGAGGCCATAGGTTTTCGCGAGGCCTAATTTCCGGCGCCAATATGGGCAGCCTCCGTGGCTGAGTGCCGCCGAATAGAGCTTTCCCTTCCCAGCCCGGCGAAACTCGTTGGAGGTCGGAAACGTCTCACGGCCTCTCGTGAAGTCGACGAGCTCCTCTTCGATTCGAGTGAAGGTCCAGTAATGGCGGCGCTCTTTCCACTGAAGCCCGAATTGGCGGGCCCAGAATTCGATCCCACCGTGGGTGTAGATGGCGGCGTGGAGATGGCGGAGCCCTGCCTCCTCGAATTCTCTCAGGCGTGGCCATTTGGTCTTCCCTCTCAAGAACGGACCCAGGGCGGCTCGAACTCGGTCCTCGCTCCACATGACGGTTCGCTTTGGAATCTCGATGCCAAGGATCGCCCCCCCAGTAGTGAGGGCCGCCCCAGGCGAACGCCTGAGCGTGGACCTGGGCATATCCGGCTTTAGCGAACTCGACGTAAGGTGGCCAAGCGGCCTCGAATATCTGAGCGAAAAAGCCCTTCAGCTCTCGCTTGATGTGGCTGTCGTTCCAGTCACGGAGCGGGGCCAATCGCCGAGCATTTCCTCCCGCTTGGTCTAGCGGTATGCAACGCGATCCCCCGCCGACCTTTCCCGGACCTTCACCACGTCTGTAAATCCAGGATCGCTCGATCGCGGGTTGTGATCCACGCTCGATGTAGACGCAGTCGAAGACCTCTGCTGTGAATGCTCTCCGCTCGCTTGGTTGAAGCTCACGCCATCCCTTGACGCGCCGATCCCCCGGCCGAAGACGAAAGAGGAGCTGCTCTACCAAGGGCTCCAGTTCGTCGCAGCGAACGACCGCGCGCTCCTGACATACCCCTTGACTACAGCGATGAGATGGACTCGGAGAGCGCTTGGAGACCGGCGGATACAACGACATCGTGTAGCCGCAGGCGGCGCAGCGGACCAAACCTCCGAGGAAGGCGCCATTGCGGTCCTGGGGCTGTTGGGGCGGCAGTTGAGCCAGCTGCCAGGTCCGAGAGTCAACGATCGGCTCATGGGCTGTCGTATTTCGGAAGGGTCGACTGATTGATTCGCCGAGATAGACGCGGTTTTTGATGATCGAATAGACGTGTCCGCGACTGAATGGGACGCCCGATTTGGTCTTGAGATGGGAGGCGTTCAGAAACCCGGCAAGGTCATCAACTCCGACGCCCTTTGCACGGAGGCGGAAAACCTCCACGATCACCACCGCCCTTGAGCGAAGAATCTTGAGGCGCCCGCTCTTCAGTCGTCGGTAGCCGAGTGGGGTCACCGGCCCGAGATACACGCCACGTGCGACGGCACGCTCCCGCGCGATGTCCCAGCTCTCCCGCGAGCGATCGAGCTCCCACTCCGCGATCACAAACATCAGGCGGAGCATCATTTTTCCAGTAGGGGTGCCCAGATCAAGGCCGTCAGCGACGCTCACAAAGGTGCCGCCGGCGTCCTCGATCCGTTGAATCGCCGCCAGGCCATCTAGAACCGAGCGCCCAAAACGGTCCAGTTTCGCGACGATCACGCCGGTCGAGACGCCCGCCTCTACCCGCTCAATTACCCGGAGAAATAGCGGCCGATCGGCTCGTCCTCCACTCTGGTCAAGCTCCTCAAAGATTTGTCCGACCTTGGCGCCATGCCCGCTGGCCCAACGTTCAATCTGCTCACGCTGCACGCTTGGCGAGATGAAGCTCTCGCCTTCTCGGTCGGCGACCTGGGAGACCCGGATGTAGCCGTCAAGAGCCACGGCACCGTCGAAGCTATCCCGGCGCTCGCCTCGCGATCAATGTGACTGGCCAAGTGTGGGGCCAGGACTCTCGAGGCACTCGAGCTGGCGATGGCGCTCAGGGAGTGCCCGAGCCTTCCAGACCTGCCCGGCAAACCGCTGCCCTGAGGAGATGAACATTTCGCTCGTTGGCCGTCCATTCTGGGCCGAGGACTACCGGGGGCTCGCGTTACTCATGCCCGACCCTAAGAGCGAGGCAAGGATTGGACTGGGCGTAATGTCGTTTTCGCCGAACACAGCCAAGGATTCCCGTTTGACGCCTGCGGGGCGGAGTTGCTGTTGACGGCAGCAACTGGGGCCGGCCCAGAGAGATCCCAGTCCGCAAACGAGCCCGGTTGTCGTTGGCTGGGCGGACGGCAGCGCTCGCGGCATTTCTTTCTGTTCGGGACGATCAGCTGTCGCCCATGGCAGGGCCTCAGCTATTCGCTTGGTGTTCGACTACCCGTCCCACCAAATGCACAGGGAGGTCCTCGTTTGGATCTGTAAGGGAAACCTCTGCCATTAGCTCGCCATCCTCGGTTGGGAAATCACCGCGGTCAAACCGGTCCAAATGATCAAGCTTGTCCGGCGGCAAGTACCTGCGACGATGCTTTGAGAGGGCACCCACGATCAGGACCATGGCGTCCTCGTCCGAAATCTTCTCCTTGTCACTTGCTGCTGACTCCTTGAAGCGGGGGATGAGATGAAGCCCGAATCCACCCGAGGCCGAAAAGATCTCAATCGTTCGCCCGCCCGCGACCCGATCTGAGATCGACTTCCGCGCAGGCATAGATACAGAATCGATCAGATCCCACGGTAGGGCGATGGTGTGAACCATTCCGGACTCCACTGGTGCCATCGCTGTCCGGCCTCCAGTAACCATCAAGATCATGCGCTCGGACGTAATAACTACTACGGCGACGCCGTCTACAACATGGATTTTTCCGTCGGCGGAGCCAACCGAGATCACTTTGACATTTCCGAATATTCGTCCTATCTCTTCCTCGGAATGGACCATGACCGGCTCACCGTCCGCAATCTGCAGGTCATCTGAGTCGCCAACGCGTTCGACCTCATTTCCGTTGACTGCGAATATCGTCAGTCGATCTTCAAGCTTGTGATACCTCGACAGGTCGATCATCAGATCATCACCCTGGTCCGACATTTTCCCCCTCATGAAAGTGGCCTAGTCTCGATGGTGCCTGAAAGCCGGACGCTCCCATACCCGGTGATCCCGGTCAAGGCCCACTTATCGCCAGAGCCAGAGACTCGAGGGACTGGAGAGGTAGACACGGAAGAGCCGGATCGCCCCCACGGGGCCACCAGGCAGCTGTCAGGAACCTGGAGACTCAATCAGCTTGCGGCGCGTTCCCGCTACCGGCTCGCTAACCGCCCATGAGTTCGAGACTGCGATACGGACGGGTGCTCAGCGGCCCTGATTGAGTACCGGAATCGGTCCCCGAGTGGGACGATTACCCCGAAGAAGCCTCCGCTTCCCTTTTTCTTTGACTCATAGCTACCAATGAACTGCGGATCGACCGAGTCCAGGGAGATGCGAGTCAAACGGGGAGAGTTCGTTTTATTGTTGAAGTACAGTTCTTTCTCGGACGCCATACTTCCAGGGACATCGAAGCCCATCGAATTGTGTACTGGCGCCTCCATGCGGAGGCCATAGCATGGCCGCACGTGGGGAGACGTAGTGCTGAAACGTAAGGTGAGAGGGCGGACCGGGGACAGCGCCCACTCCCGCGGGCGCGAGCTCCCAGCTACGGCAATCGGAGCTGTTTTCTGCCTGATGCTCGCATCCGCCTGGTCGGGATGCGGCGGGTCTGATCAGGAGCCGAGCTCGGTGGTCGCGGGAGGGGCGGTTGCGAGGGTCACTGCCGGCACGCCCTTCTATTGTCAGAAGCTGGTCGACGCGGGCCCGCTGACCTCTCTCGGGGCGAGCTTCGATGACTTCGCGACCGGGCGCCATCTCGGGGCCGCCCGGGCGAGGTCGTTGGCCGCGGCACGGGACTTGGGTCGGATTTCAGAGGCGGTCGGAAAGCCGCTACGTCGCGACCTGGTGGGGGCCGCCTCCTCGCTTCGGGCCCTGGCCAAGGCCGCGGGGCAGCGTGGAGAGGCGAGTGTCAGGGTGTCGAGGGCGCTGCGCCGGCTAGGTGACCAGCTCCAGGGGGCATGCAGATTTCCTCGCGGCTGAGATTGACAAGGGTGGCCTTGCCGGCCTTTGCCCTGGTGGTGGCGATCGGGCTGTCCGGGCCCAGCGCCGACGCCGGTCCAGCCCCGGGCCTGTGCCAGATGCAGACCGACCGCGGCAAGATCCCCTCCGGGTTCGCGATCGAAGCCTGCTTTGACGGAAAGACCGTGACCTTGCGCAATGACCTAGAGGTCGCACTCAGCGTCGAGACACGTGGCGACGTGGGCAGGCCCTCGAGGAGCGAGAGTGACCACGGGCTCGCGGCCGAGGCGACCCGCCTGCAGTCCGAGGACTCGAACATCCTCCTGCCGGGTGACACCCTGCGCTTCCCGGTCGGCGCCGGCAAGGCAGCCCTGGGAGTAGGCACCTCGAACTCGGCGGGCTTCTACGCGCTCGCGACGACGGCCGACAACTTCATCCCCGGCAGGCCGAGTGCGGTGATCGGGTCCTTTACCTCCTTCATGCACGAGGTCGATGGTGACTTCTCTCAGTATGAGAACTGCCTGGCGGGGAAGAACTGGATCGGTCAGCTCGGCTGTAAAGCGCTGCTGACCCGCAACCTGACCTACGCGGTCGGGCGGGGAACCGTCAAGGGCGCGGCCAGCGGGCTGGTGGGCACGCTACTGGCGGCGGCCACCTTCGCACGCTGGTTCGATGCCCAGCCCGACCAGGTGAAGACCGTTTTGCACTCGCCCCCGATCGAGCTGAAGGCCGCGGGTAAGGGAAGTTCAAAGCCTCCGCCGCCAGCGCCTCCACCGAAGCAGGCTCCCAAGCCGAAGCCCGCTCCCGCTCCCAAGGCGTCATCACTTTCGGTGGGCTCCTCCTTTGACGATGAATGTGTCGTCGCCTGGCCGACCGCGCCGGTGCGCTCGGAGGACTCGATCGAATTGACGATGTCCTGCCAGCACGTGCCCGAGGATGAATTCCTCTTCACCGCGGTGATCTACGGCGATCCCGACCTCGACATCCACTCCGACTCGGTCGCCCATGTCGAGGGCGAAGTCGTCGACGTCCTCGAATCCGACTACGGCTACAGCGAGCTGGTCGTCGACGCCGAGCTCGCTGTACCTCCACTAGCCGCGCCGGCCCTAGGCACTCGCCTCGCCCGGCTGATCGGAATCGCGGCTGGCTCACCACCTGCAGATGGCTGCCTTCTCGGTCGCGAAGCCGGTACCCCGCTCAAACGCGTCTTCCTGCGCCGTGCGGCGCGCAGCTCGTCGGTAGCCGAGGTGATGGGCAAGGTCCTGGGCCGAACGCCTGCCCTTCGGCGGCGGGGTCGGCGCATGAACGTGAGGGAGAGGCCTTCCCCGTCCTGGCGACGATCGGCCTCGTCGTCCCCAACACGATGATCGCTGTCTTCCTGATCAACCACGGCGGCGACATCGGCGCTTTCATCGATGCCTGCACCGCCTCGCTACCCGCAGTCCAGCTCGTCGCCGACGTGACGATCGCCTTCCTCGCCTTCGCGATCTGGGCGGCCTGGGAGGGCGGCGGCTCGGCATGCGCTCCTGGTGGGTGCCGGTGCCGGCCTCGCTGCTCGTCGGGCCCTGCTTCGCGCTGCCGCTCTTCCTCTCTTGCGTGAGCGCAAGCTGACGGCCGCGGCAACGCCTTCCCGTAAATAGGGTCGGAATGCGTTGCTGCAGAGGTGATCAGGCCTCAGCGGCTTCCGTCAATCCGTCGCGGATGAAGGGGCATGGCGGAAATCCGCTTCGGGCGCTGGTGCCCCCGAGCCAGCTAAGGAGATGGCGCACGATTCCTGAGTCGAGCCACTAGCCGTGACGTAGCCCGAATACGCTCGATAACCATCCCTTATGTAGCTCTGCCCTCTTCCCCTGGCCCGACTAGGGACCCACTGACCTGGGCCACGTTAAGACAGGCAAAGAGGGGTCGAACACTGCCGCGCCCGAGCCGCCGTTGGTGGAGATGCAGAGTGCCCGGCGTGGGGCCCATTGCGCTGATTGCCAGTGGAACTCGGTCATCAGGACCCCCTGGCGGACTGATCGAATGGCACGAAATGGTTGCCAGCGCGATACGGTCGCCTCGTGGATCTAAGAACCCCTCTCTTCTCGACCTATCGCCAGGGAGAGAATCGAGTCACCGGCTCGGTTCTAGCGGTCTTTCAACGCATCGACTCCGGCCATGTAGCTCGCCTCCTAGGTGAATCCGTCGGCGAATCAGAACTGCCGTTCGTCTCATTTACGAATCAAGCTGCCGCTTCACGCGGATCGGTCCCGGATGCAGAGATCAGTGCGAATTTCCAATACCTATTCGAGGTCAAGACGACCGCCAACGCGGTGCGCAAAAGCCAGCTAGAAGGGCACCTCAAGCACATGAAATCGGGCCGACAGACCCAGCGTTTGTTTGTCCTCACTCCTGATGCGGGACTGCCAAAGGCGATCGCCGAACTAAAGGATCAACGCATCGCCTGGCTGAACTTCCGTAGTCTCGACAACGCGCTGCAGGAGCTTCTGGCCGACCGGACCGAGCTCCTATCAGAGCGGGAGCAGTTTCTTCTACGTGAACTTCACTACCTGTTCGAGCATGAGGGTCTTCTCGAGCACCGAGATACGGTCATCATCGCCGCTCGCATCGCCTATCCCGACTACTTTCTCACGCACGCCTACGTGTGCCAGCCCGCTCGCCCTTTTCGCTCAGGTCTAGAGCGATTGGGATTTTATGCGGAGGGCAAAATCCAACGGGAGGTGCCGAAGATCTTGCATCGAGAGGACAACGTCATCTTCTCAACAGAGGAGGCGAGAACCCGAGCAAGGCGCCGAGGCAGGCAGACCAAAGCCATCGGCAAAGTGATCGAGAAACTGCTCAAGAAGGGGCGGATCGCTCCAGGCGAGGCGCACCAAGTCTTCGTCTTAACGGCACCTGAGGCTGACGAGACGATGAGACTAAGTGCGCCCATCACTAATACGAAGGTGGACAAAAATGGGAAACCTTGGGCATGGACAATGGGTCAGGGATACGTAGCCGGGACGGCTCTCCAGGAAGCTAAGACCACGACCGAGCTCGACAATGTCCTACGAAGCCGCAGGACGACTGGGACCTGACTTGGCGACGGCAGTCGAGTAAGCGGCCCGCACAGGGTTCGGATCGCGACTCAGCCGCGGCTGAACTCCTACAACGCTCGTAAGTCCAAGCGATGGTGCCTTCGCCGCGCACGATAAGCGCGAGTTATGAACACTCGAGTCACAATGGCCCTTACCACCTACGGCCAGAAAGCCCCGACGATTAGGAGATCAGTACCTCTTCCAATTCACTCGAACAGCTCGCCCACCGAATCGGGTAGTCCTTGGCGAGGAACCGGACACGCCGTGTACCTAGACGTTTACGCAACATAGGACTTAGCACTCTAGGTGACACTAGGAGCGGCCTGAACCCCGTGGGAGCGCAACCGGCCAACACTGTCGCAGCAATATCGGCGCCAGTCTGGAGTTGTTCTGCGGCTCGGTCAACATTGGGGTTCGCCCCTTTGAACTCACACGGAGACACCACTTGCTTCGAGCCGCGCTCGACAAACAGAACAAAATCGCAGATCCTGCCGTCTGAAATCCCGTCACGCTCACCATGGTTAGCGCGGTACCGGTTGTCGGAACACAGAGCCTCGAAGGGATCTTCCAGAGCTTGGAATTTACAACCGTCCGGGCCGAACGCCTCTACCCAACAGCAAGTGCAATGGTCTCGCGCCTGCTCGACGATTCTATTGCTCGGCACGAATCAATTGTTCCTGAAGATCAGCAGTTGCATCATAGAGCTGCTCAGTTACCCGCCCAAACTCCTGATCATCCATACCATCCACAGCTGAGATTGGGAGCTTGTGAATCCGACTACCTTTGTGTGAATGTGGCTGAAACCCATAAGCCGCAAGCTGGCTGGGATCGATCTGATCCGCTCCACCACCTTCCGCATTCTGGCCAAGAGCCGAGCGCCGAACCGAATTGTTGAGCGCGCTGAGGAAGTAGTCACTGTGAGTGGTCACCAGAAGCTGCAGGCCTTCGTTGAATAGCCTGGTTATTGCATTCGCAACGATAAGTTGGTTCTTCGGATGGAGGTGTGACTCCGGCTCCTCGACTATAAAAAGCTCACCTCTCTTCAAGAGGTGCCGCAGGTATAACGCAATAGGTGCTACTTCAGTAACCATCGAGGAAACGCGATGCACGGGAAATGCATGCTTTCCCTGCCGGTAGGTGATCTCTGGATACCCTTGCTGGTGCTTGGTAATTCCGATTGTGCCATCGAGTACCTGGCTTTCGAGACTATCTGCACTCGAAATGAAATCGCCTGACCCTGCCTCATTGATGTTCAAAATATTGCTCAGAAAATCCGTTATGACGCCGCTCATTTGAGGCATTTCCAATTTTTCGAGGCCAGCGTAGGGCGCTTGACGAAGCATTGCGTTCGCTAGCAGTCGATGTCCCTGCAGCAATCCAGACCGCTCCGCGGGCAGATACTCGGCGCTGCTTGGAAACTCTTCAAAAAGGCTGGGAACTAGGTCCCAGACGATGTCGCTTGCGAGGAACTCAGGATCTCTTTCCTCTGACCATGCCGGACCAAACTGGGACAGGTTCTCGAGGACAGGCAGAAGCACTCGCCGCGCCGATGGCTGTCGATGCACTTCAACTCGGCTTCGATTTCTAACACCCCGTGCCACCGAGATTGCAACCGACCAAGGCCATTCCCTTGACCTGATAGTCAAGCTTCCGTCAGACCGCGCTTGGCGCCTCGTCAGGGTTCCGACCCGCGAGCCAAAGCATCGTTCCAGTTGATCGACGACTCGGAGGCCGAACACAGTTAGGCTCTCCTTGATGCGCTCGTCTGCGAACTCTTCTAGACCTTCCCCTATGCGAATTCCTCGATGAGTTCGACCCGAATGGAACTGTGCCAACACGTCTCGCACTTCCTCGCCCAGAGGACCCGTTGTCTCCACGGGCAGGGTCTGGTGCGGCAGATCAAGCGCCAGCCCGCCCCGCCCGTGTCCAGGGCGCTGAAGGTACCCCCCCTGGAACAACACGCCATGCTCGGCCGGCAAGGTTGCCGCGTAAGCGCAAATGGCCGCCACGGACTTTCCCGAGTTGTTGGGGCCGATAAAGACGGTCAGATTCGCCAGGTCGAACTCTCCAGTCCGAATTGGCCCCAAGTTGCGCACTTGGACGGTTACAGCCATCGCCCAACCATAATGGCGCCTCTTTTCGAATGGCTCCGTCCTACTAGCTCCAACCGAAATCCCCCGGTGTCGCGAACCCAGGACCGCGGACTTAGCGACCCTTCAGGATGCCGTGATGGTCGTTTGAGTCTTTCAAGCGGAGGGGGTGGGATTCGAACCCACGGTACGCCAAAGGCGCACAACAGTTTTCGAGACTGCCCCGTTCAACCGCTCCGGCACCCCTCCAGGGCTTTGATTAGTGCAATCCTAGCGATGCCTTGCAATGTCGGCAAAGGGCTATCCGCCTTCCGCGGTCGAGGCGAAAGACCAGCTAACTCGTATCCGCGCTTCCGCCTTGCTGCGGGCTGAGAGCACGACACGCATGAGTCTGCATCCGCCCGGCTCGGCAAGCTACGAACCCGATGATTGCCGCCGCGGCCCACACGATCGTCAATCTGAAAGAGAGCTCCCCGGATGTCTCAATTACAGCGATCGTGGCTGCATCCGCCGCCATCCTCGGCGCCGTGGTCGGTGGCTATGCAAGCTACCGCGCTAACCTCGCGCTGGAAGTCAGGCGGCGGCGGATGCGCGTCGCGATTCGCCGAAAAGCAAAGGTCTATACCCCGCTGCGCGGCGAACTAATCAAGCTCTCTCGCGAGCTCCAAAAGGACGCGCATCTTCAATACGGCATCAAGACCGAGCAGCGCGATCCGCAGTATCCGGATAGAGGCCCAAGTTGGCGGCTCTGGCGCTCCCTCAACGAGGACGGGCGCGCTGCGACCTCCGCAAGCCGTCTAGTTGCCGAGCGTCTCGATGCGGTCGAAGGCGCAATAGATCGCCTAGAAGCCCGCCGTGATGAGGCCTTCTCAACCCTCGCGGAGGTCGGGGACCTGACCTACACCGAAGTGGTCGGAGAGAGCCCGACGGTAGTAAATGCGTGGGACAACGGGACTGCGCTATTGGAGGTCTTACGCGACGAGACGGATGAGGTTTGGTATCCGTGGCAGCGGACGCCTGGGGTACCTCACTTCGTTGAGCTGCGCGCAAAGTTCAACGCCTCAGACGAGGTCCGTGCCGTTCGAATGAGACTCTCAGAAAGCGACGGCAATTTACGGGAACAGGTTGACAACGCCGCCGCCGCGCTAGATGCCGGCATCGCGATGATCGCGAGAAAGTATGAGCTCGAGGAGGTTGAGGATTGAACGCTTTCCGAAAATACGGGTTGAGCGAGACCCAGATCCGGGACTACCTTCAACGCGAGCTCTTCCAGAGCTCAAGCACGTCGAGCTTCTACTGGGAGAGCGAGGAGCTAGAGGACGCCGTGGAGATGGTCATTGAGGCGATAGTGAGCCTGATCGTCGCGAACAATAGGCAGCTAACTCAGGACATTAAGCAGCACGTCCTCGAAGACGCCAAAGCACCCTTCAGTCTTTAACTGCGATCGAGGTGCGGACAAAGTTCAGGCGGCGCAGAAAGCGGCAGAAGTCCCTGCGGGCCATCCACTATTCGCCTAGTAGGCGCGAGGACTTAGAGCCAATGCCGATGCCGTTCCAAGGTCCCAAATCATCCGGCCACGGGAATGATCGTCGAGCAGTTAATCCGCGTCGGAGCTTGTCACGGAAGTTCACGCCCCCTGAGGTGAGAACATTCGGAGATGCCGATCCACGAGTACGACTGCCCTTGCGGCTTTGGGTTCGAAGAGCTAGTGAGCGGCTCGAAGATCCCCCGATGCCCCAGCTGCGGTGAGGATCAAGCCGTTAAGCGGCTCTCATCGTTCGCTGCACCTCGCCATCGATCGACTGCTCCAGCCGAAGCTGAGTCGGCCGACGCCCCGCCGCCCCCTCATGGAGGCACTGGCGCGATATTCGGAGGAGCCCACATGAAGTCGGTCACGATCCGTGGGTTCAACGGCGTGGGGTGGCAGATCCCGGACGGAGAGACAGGATCGAGCGATGACCTGGTCATTGAAGACGCCGATACTGCAATAAAGACAGGCAGGGGGTCCAGGTATGAGGGTCGGCGCTCGATCTTCCGCCGCAACCGCAGCTCGTTCGATGCCGACGGGTCTGAGATCGACTTGACCGATCCCGATATCTCCTAGAACGTCAGTCGCCAGCATCGATGTCGGTGCCATCGGTTTCGACATTGGAGTGCTCCGCATCAAAGGCTTGATCGTGCCCTCGGAACGTCCCGCCCTTACTCCTAAAGGTTGAATTTCGAAGCTTCGCGACGACTCGCGGTGGTCCGGGTTGATCGGAGGCCGGCGGCCCTGAGGGGTGGGGATCGTCTTTGCGGTGGGAGCGTCGGTCGCGATTGCTGGCGGCGTCACTCGACCTGGCAATCGTAACCCGCTCCGAACTAGTGGATGTCGCGCCCGGTCGCCCCTCGGGCGTCGACTTCCGGGTAAACCACCACACAATGGCGGCGGCAACGCATGCCGCGACCAAGATGGGGAGCGACGCTCCCCTGGGTGATTCGCCCTTAACCACGGCAAATCCGACCAGATATGTGAATGTGACCGCGGTTACTGTCCCCGCTGCGCCGTGCATCGCCTGACCCTACCCGAGGCCGTCCTGGCTGCTTTTCACAGCGGTTCCGAGAGCTGCGGCGGCTCTCCCGAACCTCTTCGTCGGTCGCCCAAACTGGCTCTATACGTCGAATAGCTTTCGCCAGGGAGCAGCATGCCGTTCCGCAGGCATCAGCCTCCCCGAATTTGGTGGGCCCCACCGCGACCTGAGCAACGGCAATAAGTTCCACCAGGCCTCAGCAAACGTGATTGGAAGTGCCTGATCCGAAGTTTTCGCGCGCGCTACTTTGAGGGTGGAGTAAAGCTCGAGGCGCCCAGGAGAGGGGGCCGCGAGGAATGGGCTTCGGAGGTCTTGATCATCACGGCCGCTTTGTTGCCGTTCCGTGGCGGAGACGGGCGGGGCGGATAGGGTCTTGCGAGAATCGGGGGTTGAGTTTCGCGCTCGAGCGAAACCACGATGCGAGGAGTCGCAGGGAAAGATGCAACTGCACGAGGTAGAGGCGAATGTCGCAGACCTGAACCTAAGTCAGGGCTTCGAGCTGATCTACGATCTGCTCCAGGCGTACGGGCTCCCCGCGGCGTCTGTCACGCGACTCAGGAACGGCAGCTACAACAAGGCGGACGACGCCGACCAAGTCCTCTGGCGCGACAAAGTCTTCTATCGCTATGTGGATGGCAACGAGGACATCCATGCCTTGATTGACGCAGCGCGCGCTGACGACTCGATCAAGAAGCAACGCCCGCGATTCCTGATCGTCCGCAACCGTGAACAGATCGTCGCGATCGACGCGCGTACCGGCGACACGCTTGATACGCGCTTGGCCGATCTGCCCAGCTATTCCGCCTTCTTCCTGCCTTGGTCGGGCGTCGAGAAGACGCAACTGGAGAGTGTCAACTACGCGGACATCAAGGCTGCGGAGCGGATGGCGCGACTCTACGACGAGATTGTCAAGCACAACCAGATCGAGACGACCGAGGACGTCCACAGCCTCAACGTCTTCTTCACGCGCCTCCTGTTTTGCTTCTTCGCTGAGGACACCGGCGTCTTCACGGATGGCATCTTCACCAATGGCATCGCCTCCCACACGGCGACTGATGGCTCGGACACCGGGCGCTACTTGGACGAGCTGTTCGCTGTGCTGGACACGCCGATCGACTCGCGTGACGGCGTGTCAGCTCACTTCAAGAACTTTGGCTATGTCAACGGGCGTCTTTTCTCAGCGCATTCGTCGGCGCCGACGTTCTCTCGGAAAGCCCGTGAGATCGTGATCGAGTGCGGCTCACTCAACTGGTCGGTCATCAACCCGGACATCTTCGGGTCAATGATGCAGGCGGTGGTCCATCCCGGCCAGCGCGAGAGCCTGGGCATGCACTACACGTCGGTCGAGAACATCATGAAGGTGATCCGGCCACTGTTCCTGGACGAGCTGCAGGCCGCCTTCGAAGCCGCCGACACGAAAGCCAAGCTCAACCGATTGCACGATCGCATTGCATCGATCCGGTGCTTCGACCCGGCCTGCGGTTCGGGGAACTTCCTCGTCATCGCATACAAGGAGCTGCGCAAGCTGGAGCACGGCATCCTCAGCAGGCTGCAGGAGGTCGATCCGCGGGCGCCGCTTGCGCTGTTCCAAGATTCGCGGATCAGACTGGAGAACTTCTATGGGATTGAGATCGACGACTTCGCCCACGAGATCGCGATCCTCTCGCTGTGGTTGGCCAAGCATCAGATGAACGTGGAGTTCAAGGAACGCTTCGGTGCCGACATCCGGCTGATCCCGCTACGCGACACCGGCACCGTCGAGTGCGCCAACGCCGCGCGTATCGACTGGGACACCGTCTGCCCGGGCGCCCATGACGGTGAGACCTACCTCTTCAGCAACCCGCCGTACCTCGGCGCGCGACTGCAGAGCCCACAGCAGAAGGCCGACCTGCAGGGGCTCGAAGGGTTCGGGCCGATCTCCAACAGCCTCGACTACGTCGCCACCTGGTTCTTGCTCGGGGCGCGCTACGTAACCGAGCACCAGGCAGCGCTCGGCTTTGTCTCGACTAACTCGATCTGCCAGGGCGACCAGGTCGCGCTGCTCTGGCCTCACATCTACGTGCTCGGCGCCGACATCGCCTTCGGCGTTCAGGCGTTCCGCTGGAACAACAACGCTCGCGCCAACGCCGGCGTCACATGTGTGATCATCGGAATCCGGCCCGACGGCAACTATCCGCGCGTGGTGTACCGGGACGGGTTTCGCCAGTCGGCCCCGCTGATCTCGCCCTACCTCGTGCCCAGCCGCAGGCGCACGATCGTCGCCGCCCGACGGCAGCCGCCGGAAAGCCTGCCGGAGATGGTGTTCGGGACGAGGGCGGTGGACGGCGGCAATCTCATCCTCAGCCCGGCGGAGCGATCCTCGCTGCTGGCTGCACACCCCGAGGCGGACCCTTACCTGCGGCGGTTCATCGGGGCCACCGAGTTCCTCGGCGGGATCGATCGCTACGTGCTCTACTTGGATGACCCGAACGTCGAGGAGGCGAAAGCGATCCCGGAGATCGCCCAGCGCCTCGAGCGGGTGGCCGCCGTGCGCCGGGAAAGCCGGGAGAAGCGGACGCGGGAGCTGGCCGCCTCACCACACGCGTTCTACGCGACGAGCTACGAGCAGCGAACCTCGATCGTCGTCCCCCTTCACTCCTCGCAGAACCGCGAATACATCCCGATGGGCTTCCTCGACGCGAAGACGATCGTGTCGAACGCATGCAGCGCGATCTACGGGGCGGAGCCGTGGTTGTTCGCGCTGCTCACCTCACGCATGCACAACGTGTGGGTCCGAGCTGTCTGCGGACGCATTAAGACTGATTTCCGGTACTCCGCGACTCTCTGTTACAACACGTTTCCGGTTCCCTCGCTGTCGGGAAAGCAGCACGAGCTGTTGTCCGAGCGCGCGTTCGCGGTGCTTGAAGCGCGCGAGCATTATTCCGACAAGACGCTCGCGCAGCTATATGACCCGAAGCAGATGCCCAGCGAGCTACGTGAGGCGCACCAGTTCCTCGACGTCGCCGTCGACCAGCTATATCGCAGCCGGCCTTTCCGATCTGACGATGAACGACTGGAGTTGCTGTTCGACATGTACGAGGCAGCAACCAACGGCAACATTGAGCAAGCATCAATAGTGGAGACAGACTGATGCCTAATCTCGTTGACGTCACCTACGCACGCACGGGCGAGAGCACCAAGACCGACTCGCTTGGGATGCGGGACATGCAGCGCAAAGCGTTTGCCGCCCGTGCTAGCCAGTACCTCTTGCTAAAAGCGCCGCCAGCATCCGGCAAGTCACGTGCGCTGATGTTTTTGGCGCTGGACAAGCTTTTCAATCAGGGGCTGAAAAAGGTGATCGTAGCGGTGCCGGAGCGCGCGATCGGGAAATCCTTTGCGAGCACGTCGCTGACGAAGCATGGCTTCTTTGCCGACTGGGAGGTGGAGGAACGGAACAACCTCTGTCTCCCTGGCTCAGACCAGGGAAAGGTCCAGTCAGTGATCGATTTCCTCAATGGCGCAGATACGACGCTCGTGTGCACCCACGCGACCCTACGCTTCGCTCACGACGCCATCGACGAGGAGGTGCTCAACGGCACATTGCTTGCGATCGACGAGTTCCACCACGTTTCCTCCGACGAGAACAGTCGCCTTGGTGCTCTGCTCCGCTCTGTAATGCGCAACACCGACGCGCACATCGTGGCGATGACGGGCTCGTACTTCCGCGGTGACGCCGCCCCCGTGCTTCTGCCTGAGGACGAGGAGAGGTTCACCAAGATCACCTACAACTATTACGAGCAGCTAAACGGATACACCCACCTCAAGAGCCTTGGAATTGGTTATCACTTTTATCAAGGTCGCTATACGGAAGCGGTACACGAAGTGCTGGACACGGACAAGAAGACGATCCTGCACATCCCGCACGTCGGGTCGGGCGAGTCGCTCAAGGACAAGGTCGCCGAGGTCGACTCGATTCTCGACAGCATCGGCAGGATCGTTGGCCACGACCCCGAGAACGGCGTCATTACCGTCGAGCGCGAGATCGATGGCAAACCGATCAAAGTCGCCGACCTCGTCAACGACGACCCGCGGGAGCGCGACAAGATCGTCAACTACCTACGTCAGATCGAGGACGCCGACGACATCGACCTGATCATCGCGCTGGGCATGGCGAAGGAGGGCTTTGACTGGCCCTGGTGCGAGCACGCGCTGACGATCGGCTACCGCGGCTCACTGACGGAGATCATCCAGATCATCGGCCGCGCCACCCGCGACTCGCCGAACAAGGCCCATGCCCAGTTCACGAACCTGATCGCCCAACCGGATGCCGAAGATGACGAGGTAAAGGTCGCGGTCAACAACATGCTCAAGGCAATCACCGCCTCGCTCCTGATGGAGCAGGTGCTGGCGCCGAACTTCAACTTCAGGACAAGGCGCACCGGGGACGAGGCACCGGCCTCGCCTGGCGACCTGAAGATCGGCGGATTTAAGGAGCCCACAACCGAGCGGGTGCAGAACATCGTCGAGACCGATCTGAACGATCTCAAGGCCAAGATCCTTCAAGACCAGCAGATGCTCAAGGCGATGCCAGGCAACATCGACCCTGAGGTCATGAACAAGGTGCTAATCCCGAAGATCATTCGCGAGGTCTACCCGGGCCTCGACGAGGCTGAGATCGAGGAGGTCCGCCAGCATGTTGTCGTCGACTCAGTGGTCAAGAACGGTGAAATCAAGGATGTCGGTGACAAAAAGTTCGTTCTTATGGCCGGAAAGTTCGTCAACATTAACGAGTTGCACATTGACCTGATCGATCAGGTTAACCCCTTCCAGGAGGCGTTCGAGATCCTGTCCAAGAGCGTCACTAAACAGGTGCTGAAGGTGATCCAGGACGCGATCGACACGACGCGTGTGACCATCACCGAGGACGAGGCCAAGTTGCTTTGGCCAAAGATAAATCTGTTTGTGAAGGGACATGGCGGTCAGCGCCCAGACATTCGTTCCCATGATCCGTTGGAGCGTCGCATGGCTGAGGCGCTGCTCTATATGCAGCGCGAGGTCCGAGAGCAGAACCTCCAGGCACAATGACCCTGGACCGCGAGATGCTTCTGCAGATGCTCGCGGAGGATGAACTTGGTCTGCTCAAGACGGCCCCAAAGAGAGCCCCTGTGACCGCCGACGACCGTCTGTTGGCCTCCTTTCAAGAGATCGCCGAATTCACTCGTGCCAACGGCAGGGAGCCGGAGCGAACGCAGACCGATATGACCGAGGCGAAGCTAGCGATGCGGCTTCACGCGATCCGTGAGAACGAAGACCAGGCGGCAGCTTTGCGTGCTGCAGACGACCTCGGGCTGCTCGGAGAGGCGCCGCCTGAGCCAGAGCCGGTGCAGATTCCAGATACGCCCCCGGAGACGGTCGATGACGCCCGCGATTCCGACCCATTTGGGCTGCTGGAAGGGACCGGGGACATCTTCGACCTCAAACATGTGCCCAAGACGCAGACGATGCCCGAGGAGATCGCCCGACGGCGTCCTGCGGAGGACTTCGAAAGCTTTCAGGATCTGTTCGAGGCCTGTCACACCGACCTGCGCGCTGGACGACGAAAGTTGTTGCCCTTCAGGAAGCCGAGCGAGATCGAAGCGGGCAAGTTCTTCGTCCTGAACGGCGTCCTGCTTTACGTCGCCGCCCTGGGCGACCTGAAGCTCGACCAGATCCGCAAGGCCAACGCACGCACTCGCTGCATCTTCGACAACGGAACTGAATCGAACTTGCTGATGCAATCACTCGCCAGCAATCTCTACAAGGATGGCCGCCGGGTCACCGAGCCTGTCGAGGAAACGCTGAAGCGCATGGGCCTGGATTCCGGGACCAAGATGGGCCACGTCTACGTGCTCCGCTCGCTCTCAAACGATTCTCAACTCTCCGCATTCGAGACCGTCTACAAGATCGGGTCCACCACGCAGACGGTGAAGGACCGAATAGCCGATGCCGAAGCCAACACGACATTCCTGGGAGCCCCGGTAGAGGTGGTTGCGTCCTACTCTCTCCCCGCTGCGGTCGCTAGACAAGTCGAGTCGATCCTGCACAACTTCTTCTCATCCGCTCGTCTCGACATCTGGTTTGAGCAAAATGGCCAGGCCGTCGCTGAGGCCAACGAGTGGTTCGACGTTCCGCTCTCCGCGATCGATGAAGCGATTGATCTGGTCAGTGCGGAGACAATCGGCTCTTACGAGTACGACAACAAGGAGCGTCGGGTACGCCTTCGTTGACCCACCTTGGCATCGATGGCAGGCGGCGTTTAGCGCCAGAAAGTCTCGTCGCCCCTGAAGGCCGCTACGAAGCGAACAGATCCGGCAGACGCTCTTCCAGGTCGATGATCTTGACGTGCGCGCCTGGACCTTTCCTGAAGTCAGCAATCGTCATCTCTAGCGATCCAAAACGCTGCTCGAACAACTTCCGAATTGGCGGCGACCGATCCAATCCCCAACTTGCCTTCGACTTGCTCGTCGTGAGGAAATGAATCGGCATATCGCCAAGAACGTACAACTCCGCCGCCCGATCTGATTCGTCCGCAGCGAGATGAACGAGGTCCTTGAAGGTTTGCCGCTTCCGCATTGCATCGCTGCCCTTCCATCCAGCCAACTTGAACTCTGCCACTCGGCGATCCGTCTCCAGATCGAACGGCCTCGACTTGTCATTTCCCGCACCCAGCGAGGGTCTAGCAAGAATCTCGTCTGGCGCAAGCAGGTGCGGAAGGGCCAGCAGAATTGCTGACGCGTGAATAACGTCGCTGATGCGACCGAGTCTCTCCCGGACGATCATCGCGTTGCGAAGCAAAGGTGGAGAGATTCCGGCGTTCTTGAGAACGTCCTCGACCTCTCCAGCCGCGGAATCTTCTAATTCCCCCTCAAGGTCCGCGATGCTTTCCGTGAGGGGTGCCTTGTCGAGAAATGCGCCGAGAGACCTAAGGGCGGACGCAAAATCATCGCCGCTGGACATCGCGGCAGGATAAATGGAACCGCCTCGACGCTCACCTCGATCCGCCTGGCAGGATGATTCGAGCATCGGGACGGTAGCTCAGTTGGTCAGAGCACGAAACTCATAATCCTTGGCCGCTGGTTCGAGTCCAGCCCGCCCCATCCCAATGCTCGCTTGCTCGAGGTGGTATCGCTGCCGCCTCTCGTGCATAGGAAGCGCGAGTGGATCGAGGCCCTGGGAGCGGACCGCTCAGCGCCGGGCGTAGACGTCCCGCTGAGCACAGGCGAGTTCGTCCGCGCGCTCGTTCAACTCGACCCCGGAGTGACCGGGGACCTTCACCCAGTCCACCTTGTGACGGTCAACCTCGGTGAACAGCTCCTCCCACAGGTCGCGGTTCTTCACCGGCTTTCTGCCCGATGTCCGCCAGCCGTTGCTTTGCCAGCGCTCAAGCCAGCCCTGGTCGAAGGCGTCCATCACGTAGCTCGAGTCGATGTGGATGCAAACGCGCGCGGGCGCGGGCAATTCGCGCAATCCGGCGACGACCGCCATCAGCTCCATCCGGTTGTTCGTGGCCGCGGCCTCGCCGCCGGAGACCTCCCACTGCTTGGCGAGGCTGCCATCGGCCCGGCGGGCAACGAGTACCACCCCGTACCCACCGGCGCCGCTGGTCTTGTGGGCGCAGGCGCCGTCGGTCCAGACGTCGTAAGTGAGGTCGCTTGGCGAAGCCACGATGCCCGCAGTATGCCTAACGACGTCGGGAGCGCGCACGCACAAAAGCACTAGACCGGATATCCCCTTTCGCGTGAAAGCGTGAACGCTTGGCCGATACATAATCCTTAGGACCAGGCTCCAAGAGATCGCCTATTCTGCTGCCGAAAGCCGGGGGTTCGAAAGTCGTCCGGCCAACTCATATGGAGCAGCCGCAGAGACTCGAAACCCCGCTCCTCAACGCAGATGAAGCCGCCAAGCTGCTGAATGTCCCCCGGGCCACGCTCTACGAACTGGTCCGGTCGCGGGGCCTCCCCCATGTCCGAATCGGGGAGCGCGGATTGCGCTTCACGCGCGAGGACCTCCAGGAATGGGTGCGCCAGAACACCTACGGCAATCGGAGCCGCGCCTCGCAATGACGGCTAATTGACGGCAACCGCAACTGCGCGTCAGAACCCCGGAAGCGACAAAACCCCCGGATCTCCGGAGGTTCTGCGTATAGCGGGGGCGGGATTCGAACCCGCGACCTTCGGGTTATGAGCCCGACAGACCCCCACGCTCGATAACCCCCGCTTATGGCTACCTGGGCCAGGCGCGCCGCGGTCGTGGTCTCCAGCGATGCTCGGCACCGTAAGTGCTCCAGCCGTCGGGAAGATGCTCTTGGACCGCCTCGTGGGTCATCACAGGATCCTCGGGCAGGCTGGTCGGAACGCCGATTGGATCGATCTTCTCGGCATACCCCAGCGCCCAGGCGACCCAGGTCGCTGTCTCCTCGGACTCACCCGCGGTGGTCTCCATCGCCTGGCAGTAGCGCCTGATGCGCTCCGCCTCATCCCAGGCCTCGAGTCGGGAGTGAAGCCAGGTGGCGCGGTGGGACTCAATCAGGCCTCTCTGTGCCTCCCCCATCAACTCATTCCAGCGCTCCTCGCGCTCTTGCCTTTCGCGCTTCTCGCGGGCAGCTTCCTCCTCGGCTAGACGCCGCTCCTCCTCGTCTAGCCGCGCCCCTTCGACCGCTCGTTCCTGGATCTCCACGAAGAGATGCGGGAGACGCTCCTCCAGCGTCCAGGACGAGCGATCAGACCAGTGGGATTGCCGAGCACGAAACCGCCAAGAGCGCTCACTGGTCAATCCGATTGTGAGCTCACCCGTAGCGTCGAGATCATAGGAACGCGGCGGAGACTCTCCGCTGAATCTGGGCCACTCGCGGACGTTGTGGCGATAGCGGGCTACTTCTGCTTCCCACTCCGCCCGATTACCGACGCCCTTCTCCATGAAGGCCAAGGTGAAGAGCTGCCCTTCGAGGTCAATCCCCAGAGCGGCTCCCCTCCCCTCCTCCGAGGGATCGGTTGCCTCGATCGACCACTCACGCCGCTCGGCCTCAGAGGCGATCGCGTGCAGTATTCGCAGCGCTCTGGGTAGCTGAGCCTTTGAGATTTCGTGTTGGCCCTTGGCATCTCGGAAGCGCCTCGCCGCCGGGTGGTATCGCTTGACTCGCTCTGGCACCTCGATCGCAACGACCTCGGCTTCGCCCACACCGGGAGCCTCGACAAGCTCGATCTCTAGCTCCTCATCTGAGATCGCCTTTACCGAGAGGCGGTTGCCTGGTGGGACCTTGCGATGACGTTCGGCAATAAGAGCCCGGTTCTCATAGTCGACGCCTTTGCCTCCCCAGCGACGCTGGGGTACCCGAAGCGAACCCCCGGCGTTGATCACATCGTCAACGAGTTGGTGAGTGACCGAGGTATTGCTCTGGCGAGGTATTGGCGGTTCGGCGCCGTCCACGCTCTCCAGATAGGCCCGTCCGGCTTCGGTGGTCTTTGCCGCCCAGGTCTCGCGCCGGCCGCTGATCTCAACTAGGTCGCGCCGGGCAAGGGCGGCGGCGGAGATGCGATGGAAGCTGTCCTGCATCACCCCATCGGGACAGCCGTCATCGATCCAGCGCAGAACACCAACCTGCGCTTCGGTCAAGGTCTTCCGCTGCGCCATCTGGCCCTCCTGGTCGCGTTTCCAGGGAGCCTTTCGCACCTTCTGTGCCCGCCGCCACCCTCGCGCCCGCGGCCGGGAAGCGAACTGTGAGCGGGCATCTGGGGCAACCCAGGTCACGGAGAGCGTCGAGAAGATGTCTCATCGCGGGCCCCCGTGCGGTGCCCGCGCCGACCAACCGAGTCTCGCATGTAGGAACCGGTCGATGCGCGGTGTCGCTCTCCGGCCCGCCGCGAGGGCACAGCTCAAAGCGTCGTGCTAACTTGCAACCCAATGGTTGTAGATGAGAAACGCGCCCGAGACGCCGAAGAGGGGGACGACACCGACCTGTTGTTCAGGGCGCTGGCCGATCCGATCCGCCGCGACATCCTCCGCCGCGCCCACGAGGGCCGGCTATCGGTCTCGGCCCTGGCCCGCGAACACCCGATCAGCGTGACGGCGATCCAGAAGCACGTCGCCGTGCTGGAGCGGGCCGAACTGGTGAGCAAGCACCGGGTCGGGCGCGAGTCGATCGTCCACACCGAGTCCGACGCCCTCCTACGCGCCCACGCCGCACTCGATCGCCTCGAGGCGGACTGGCGTGGCCGGGTCGGGCGGATGGAGCAGATTCTCGAAACCGACAAAGGAGACAGCTGATGCCAGTTACCAACGTAGACAGAGACATTGACGCACTAACCATGACGATCACAGCCGAGTTCGAGGCCGATGCAGAGCGACTCTGGGAGCTTTGGTCGGATCCGCGCCAGCTGGAGCGCTGGTGGAGCCCGCCGTCCCATTCCTCGACCTTCATCGAGCACGAGCTCACGGTGGGCGCGCGCACCTCCTACTTCATGACCGGCCCCGACGGTGAGAAGCACCCGGGCTGGTGGCGGATCGAGGAGGCCGACCCGCCCCATCGGCTGCACATTAAGGACGACGCCGTCGACGACGACGGCAAGCCGGATGACGGAGGGCCGACGGGGATGACTGTGACCATCGCCGAGGACGGCGGCACCGCGACGATGTCGGTCCAGACCCACTTCGCCGACCGCGAATCGATGGAGCGGATGATCGAGATGGGAATGGAGCAAGGCATGACCGAAACGCTCAACCAGGTCGACCCCATCCTCGGTACCGCGAGGGTGTGAAGAGGGCCGGGCGAGGATTACCCAGCGACAGCCTCGCCTCGTTCTATAGGTGGCCCGAAATGTCTCCCACTACCACCCGCGGATAGTCAGGACCGGGTAGCAACTTAGGACCGAGAGACCCGGACCAGGTCGGTCGGCCGGGAGAAAACGCCGCCCCGCGCCGGCCGATCGCCTTGAACAAGCGGGGTGGGTTTCGGAGGACCGAGGAACGGATCTACTCCAACGAAGACGCATTCGAACAACTGACCGGCAAGGTGACGCCCGAGGAGATCGTGGGCGGGATCGAGGTGCGCTGGCGCAGCGACATTCCAGGCGGTTGGGAGCAGTGCCATACCGGACGGTTTCGAGGCGGAATGGAAGAACTCAGCTTTCGCGCCCGACGTCATCGTCGCCAGCCATAGCGAGTCTCCGGTGGGACTGGCCTAGTCGGACCACCGAAAATAAGGCAAAGACGCTGCGGTGCTCCTTGTCGCGTGAAGCGGGAGCGGGCTCGTCGATGCTCGCGTTTCGTTAGTCGGTCGCGTGGGTTAGGAGCTGCCTTTGAAGGCTTCATCGACAAGCTTGTCAGCGGCTCTGTTCATCTCGCGGGGAACCCAGGAAAGTCGCCACCCCTTGAAGGGTTCGAGGGCCTTCTCGACTTCTCCGTGGAGCTCGGTGGCGCGCTCGTTCTTGTTCCATCCACCGGTTGTCTGGTTGACGACGTTCGAGGAGTCGCTGAACACGGCGATATAGGGGAGTTCTTCTTTGGCGGCGAGCTTGAGACCGCGAATCAGAGCGTGGTACTCGGCCTCGTGTGGACTGCCGACGGGTCCCACCTTCTCGGCCACTTCGGCCAACACCGCACCACAGTCGGGTTCTTGGAGAATGACCCCGATGGCGCCCTCCGCCTGGCCTTGTTCGTTGGCTCTCTTCCCTCCGTCGATGAACAGCAGGTAGTAGCCCTTCTTGAGGTCATCAACCACGAGCAACTCCTAACGTGGCATCACTAGCCCTCCTTGTTTCGCCACTTATCTTCCAGTCTTTCCGGCTGGCCCCAGAGTGTCGCTCTCGCGTGGTTGGACACTCTCGGGTCCGCGTGGAGGCTGCGACGGCAACCTTAACTCAGGCGTTGCCGCTCACCAGGATCAGGCGAAACACCAACGACTGAAGGAGCAAGGATCCGATAAGTCGTCCGGCGCCACCACATGTACTCCGTCGAGCCGCCCACTTCACCGCGGTAGCAACGGGCCAGAGAGGCAGAGCAGCTCCAGCCGGTCGGGAGGTTGCAAGCCATGTCTTGTGGATGTGTGGGCCGTCTTACACCCGATGTCGTCCTAGCGGGAACGGATTCGGACCCCCGCGAACTTCAAGTTATGAGGTCGCTGGTGCTGGTTCGCGGTCGCCGCCGCATCGACCAAGGACTCGGCGCTGCTCCCCCAGAAGCGACGTAAGACAAACGACAGCGGGGCCAGCCCTCTCGGGGTCGTTCTGCGTCCGGGGGCAGTCGGGGCCGCCGGGTGGTGGGGCCGACGGCCTAGGAGCGCCCGAGTGCCGCCTGGCTCGCCAGGTACTGGTGCACGAGGCGGACCGACATCGAGCCCTCCCCCACCGCCGAGGCGACGCGCTTGATCGAGCCGGTGCGCCCGTCGCCGACGGCGAAGACGCCGGGCAGGCTCGTCTCCAGCGGCATCGACGGGCGCCCACCGTTGACCGGGTCGACGTCGAGGTGGGTGACGTCGAGGTCGCCGCCGGTCAGCAGGAAGCCGTCGTCGTCCTTGGCCAGCTGGCCGTCGAGCCACTCGGTGCAGGGGTCGGCGCCGATAAAGATGAAGAGGCCGCCGACCTCGAGGTCATGGCGCTCGCCGGCACGCTTGTCCTCCACCGCCAGCCCCGCTAAAACGGCATCTCCGTGGATCTCGCGGACCTCGGTATGGCGGAGCACCTCGATGTTCTCGATCGCCTCGATCTGCTCGACGAGATAGTTCGACATCGAGGCTCCGAGGTCGCCGCCGCGCAGCAACAGGAAGACCTTTTCGGTGGTGCCGGAGAGGAAGATCGAGGCCTGACCGGCCGAGTTGCCGCCACCGACCACCGCCACCGCCCCGCTCCCGCACATCCGCGACTCGACCAGCGTCGCCGCGTAGAAGACCCCCGCCCCGTTCAGCCGCTCGCAGCCGTCGACCGGCAGCTGGCGGTAGCTGGCGCCGGTGGCGAGGACGACGGTTCGCGCCGCCAGTTCGTCGCCGCTGTCGAGGGCGACGACGTAGCGACCGTCTTCGTGGCGGAGGCTGAGGGCGCGCTCGGGGACGGCGGTGCGCAGGCCGAAGCGGCGCGCCTGTGCGATCGCCCGCTCGGCCAGCTCAGAGCCCGAGATGCCGGCCGGGAAGCCGAGGTAATTCTCGATCCGCGTCGAGGTGCTGGCCTGGCCGCCGAGCGCGGTCGAGTCGATCATCATCGTGGCGAGCCCCTCGGTCGCCGCGTAGACGGCGGCGCCGAGGCCACCCGGGCCGCCGCCGACGATCAGCGTGTCCCAGGCTTTCTTCGCCGTCTTGTTGGGGGCGCGCAGGTTGAGGGCGGTCGCTGCCTCGAGGATCGTCGGCGCGCGGAGGATCTTGTCGCCGCCGATCAGCATCGGCAGCTCGTCGGCGGCGAGCGGGCGGCCATCCGGCGTAGGCGCCGTCAGGTCGGATCCGTCTAGGTCAATGAATCGGTGCGGCACCCGGTTGCGGGTGAGGAACTCACGCAGTTCGCGCGTCCCGGGGTCGGCGCCGTGGCCGATCAGCTGGGCGCCGCTTTCGGCTTCGATGACGATCCCGCGCCGGGTGACCAGCGCGTTCATGACCAGGTCGCCAAGCCGGTTGTCGCGGGAGATCACTCCGCGGAGCGCCTCGCGGGTCACGAAGATCGCCTCGCCCGCCTCCGCGACCCGGGTGCTTACGAGCGTTGGTTCGAGCGTGATCAGGTTCAGCTCGCCAGCGAACTGGCGGGCCCCGTAGCTCACCAGGACCCGCTCGCGGGAGGTGCCGATCGCGTCGACAATCTCGACGCAGCCGGTGATGACGACGATCAGGTCGTAGTCGAGCTGGCCGGGGGAGAAGATGATCTCGCCGGTCTCCAGCGCCACCGTACGGCCGGCGTCGCGCAGGGTCTCGATCTGGGATGGGTCGAGGCGCGGAAAGGCGACGTCGCTTTCGGCTGCGACCGGCGTAGTGTCGATCTTGGGACGGGCCGGCTCGACGTCACTCATCGATACGGAATCTACGGAACTTCGACGGGCTGGTCGCGGGCGAGGTCGACGCGCTGGTCGGCTCCTTCGTCCCTTCGGGGCCCAAATCGTATCGAGGCCTCACGAGGATCGGTCTCGGCCGGCGCCAAGCCGCCACCGGCGGTTTGGATTAGGCGAGGGAGTCACCGACGACGGGCGCGTCGCCGTGGAGCGCGAGGGCCCGAAACGGTCCGTGTCGACCTCGTCCCCCAAGACGAGCGGAACGCGATGAGCGCGAGCCACCAACTCGCAGTGAGCAGCCAGCCCGCAACGACGTCGCCCGGGTAGTGGTAGTTGAGCACCAAGACTCCGAAGCTGATGTAAAGGGTGAAGATGGCGCCTGCGATTGCCGTTGGTCGTCGCCACGGGAACGGCACGACCGTGACGAACGCGAGCGACATCGCCAGAGATCCCGCAGAGTGGCCGCTCGGGAAGGCGTCCGTCGATGGATAGGCATCCGAGTTGAGCGGAACCGGCTGGTAGCGAGGGTTTGCGAGCAGCGCCTTCAGGGCCAGTACGAGAAGTCCTGTTCCGGCGACCAAGGCAACAGCGAAGACGGCGTCGCCCAGGCGCCACTGGGCCAAAGCAATCAGGGCTGCGATCGTTGCGGCGAGCACCCAGACTGGGATCGAGTCAACGACCTGGAAGCCGACATAGGCAACGTGGTTGACCAACGTGTCGGTGCCTGTGCCCAAAGCATCGAGGACGCTCCGATCGAGTCGCTCGGTCGGGCCAACCCAGTAGGCGAGGACCAGTACAAGGGCAAAACCGATCAGGCAGACAAGGCAGCCCTCAACCGCATGTCGCCGAACTCTCTCGTCCCAGCTCATCGGCCCGATAGAGCTCAGCGGAGTTGGAAAGCGCCGCTGTCGAGGTAGCTTCGCAAGAGCTCCAGCGCGTGACCGGTCGGCGCATGGAGCTGCTCGGAGGGAGTTGCAATGTCAATGAACTTCGCGTCCGTCGCCTCCTCCTCGTCGGGACGGGCATCTCCCTGCCAGACCGTCGCCAAAAAGAGCAACGCAAAACAATGAGTGACGTCGCCATTCGGGTAGGTAATCGTGTGCGCCTCGGCCTCCGACAGACAGCCGAATGGAACGAGGTCGGCCTCCAAAACTTTGATTCCGGTCTCCTCGACTAGCTCGTCGACCGCCGTGCGGGCAAAGCTCCCGTCCCGCTCAGCGGCACCGCCGGGTAAACACCAGCTTCCATCGTCGGTGCGCTTGGTCAGGAGGACGCGCTGATCGTCCCGCAGAAGAGCGATCATCGCCCCGGGCATGAGTACGAGCTCATGACCCACGGTTTGCCGGAGCTGCCACAGATAGGAGCCGCGATAGGCCATGCTCAGGTTGGTCGGTCAAGCTCGCGAACGACAAGACGCAAGCCGACATCGAGCTTGTCCATTCCGCGAAGGTTTCCGTAGCGCTTGTCCCAGGCACCGCTCTTGAGATCCGCCCCAAGCTTGGCGACTGCCGCTCGTTCCTCGGCTGCGTCCATCCGCGCGAAACCCGAAGTCGATGCCCTGACTTCTTCGGCGAGCACCAGCTCGGGGCGAGCCCAGAAAGCGCCGAGAAACAGATCGGCGCAGTCCGAGGGAACCTCGACTGTCTCTAGCACTCCGCCCCCGAGCCACTCAAACAAAGCGTCCAGCGACGGGAAACGCTCGGCATCATCGGCAGCGATCTGGGGGGCATAGTCGCGCAGCCACCAGCGCAAAACGCAATCGGGGTCATAGGTTAATACGACGATGCGCTTGCGAGCGACGCGACCCATCTCGCGGATCCCACACGCGGGATCGTCCCAGTGATGGATCGAGAGAATCGCCATGGCCGCATCGGCGACGTTGTCGCCGAGCGGAAGGTGTTCGGCAGAGCCTCTGATCGCCGACACAACATCGGGTCCTCGCTGGGCAATCATCTCCTGCGAAGGCTCGACCGCAATGACGTTGCGGTTCAGGGGCTCATAGGAGCCAGTGCCGGCACCAACGTTTACGACGCTCTGGGCATCTCCGAGAGCTGCCTCGATGCGGGCCCCAATGCGAGGCTCGGTCTGCCTCGACTTGGCATAGCCACGCCCGATGCGGTCGTAGGCGGACTCGCTCATGGAGGTGGTGAGACTGACAGAAACTAGCCTCAACCTTCTAGATACCTCTCAAGCATCCCCGCCGCCTCATTCTCATTCCCCGGCATCAAGTGCCCGTAGCGATCGAGCGTCATCGAGATCGTCGAGTGCCCCATGTAGGTGCTGAGCGCTTTGGCGTTGACACCGGCGGCGATCATGAAGGCGGCGTAGGTGTGGCGGCACTCGTGCAGGAGGATCGGCTCGAGCCCGGCTAGCGCCCACGCCGCGCGGGCCCGTTCGATCAGAGCATCGGCCGCAAGGCACTTGCCGCCACGTCCTCGGAAAACCAAATCCTCCGAGGTGCCATCAGAGCGCAGCCGATGGCCCGCCAGATGAGAGCGAAGCGGCTTGGCCAAAGGGACCTTGCGCTTGCCCGCCCGACTCTTCGGCTCGATGGGGCCGACTTCTGGATCCCAACCCCGCTCGACCCGGATAAGGCCCGCTTGGAAGTCAATATCGCCCCAGCGCAGGCCGCGAAGCTCGCCGCGACGAAGGCCTGCGTAGAGCGCTGTCGCCCAGACCACCCTGTCTTTGGGGCTTAGGACCGCCAGAAGCGCTAGGGCCTCCTCGGGGCGGGCGATCCGTTCGCGACGATCCCTTATCGCTGGCAAGGTCAGGCCGACCGTCGGATTGATCAGAACCTCGTTTCGGGAGACGAGACGTCGATAGAGCGCCCGCAGTGGCATGACCGCATTTCTCACAGTGCTTGGAGACTTGTCTTTAGCCAAGAGCTCATCGACCATGTCCTGGATTTCTGGACGGGCAAGCTCGGAGATCCGCAGCGCCCCAAAGCGGGGGATGATCTGGGACTCGAAGGAGAGCTTGTAGCCGCGGATGGCGCCGGGCTTATAGGGATCGCCCGAGCGGGTCCTGATGACGCCGGCTCTGGCACCAGCTACCCATGCCTCGATTGCCTCGGCGACGGTCGTGCGAGAGGGGGCCTTCAGGGCACCTTTGTTGAGAGCCGCCTGAGATTCGGCGCGCCAGGCACGAGCATCGGCGAGGGTTCGAAAGGTCTTCCTGATCGTGCGGCTCTCCCGAGCGGAATAAACCTGAGCCTGGTAGCCAGGCCTGCAGTCGCAACGCTTCTCGGACGTATTGCCCGCACAGGCCCGTCCGTGGCGGATGACCACGCCCTCTGGTTTCCTTCGCTTCGCCACGGCACATGAATAGCTCTGAACCGCGCTAATTGGAAGTCCTCGGGCTGCGATCGAGCTGCGATCCGGAGCTGTCGTGGGGCTAGGCGTCAGGCGTCGATGCTGGAGCTCGAGCGACGACGAATTCGAGGTTCCGCCTATGAGTTGCAGAGCTCCGCAGAAAACGAAATATTTGCAGCGCTTTCATATAAGGATTGCCCCATATTCAGCGTCCTTAAAGGGCGATTCTCTCGAGGGGTTGCACTCAATTTCGAGACTGTCCCGTTCAACCGCTCCGGCACCCCTCCGAGGGATCCAGTCGGGGAATCCTAGCGAGACGGCTCCAAAGCGATACCCGCAGGGCGGACCACGGACCGGGCTTTCGAAGGCTCATGACCTTGAGCATCTGCATGACCTCGCTCTCTGCCGGGGGAGCGCGTAGGCAAAGGTGGCCCGATCCGGGACAGCCGGCCTTCATACGCTGTACCGATGGGCATTTGCACGAAGCGCACCGGAGTGGCGGCGGTCCTCACCGCGTCCTTCCTCGCTCTGGCGCTTGTGGCGCCAGGCGGCGGGGCCGAGGCTGCCGTTGTCGGCCCCTCCCCGCCCGACACCTCCATCACATTCGGTCCCATCGGATGGACCAATCTGACCAGGCCGGTCTACGGATACCAATCCGACAACCCCGACGCAACGTTTGAATGCAGGCTCGACTCCGGGCTCTTCGAATTCTGCGGTCCAGCCACCTACGAAGTTCTCGAAGGGCATCCGGGGGCGGCGCTCTCGGAGGGCACCCACACCATCGAAGTTCGCGCCGTCGCCCCGGATGGCGCGGCCGACGCGACCCCGGCGCAGGCGGTGATCGTGGTCGACACCGACCCGCCCACCGCCGCAATCGTCTCCGGGCCGACCGGCGTCACCCATCAACGACGGCCCAAGTTCAGGCTGAGAGTCGTTGGCGAGGACAGTTTCTGGTGCCGGATCCTCAGCAAGGGGGTGAGGATCAATGTTCGTTCCTGCGACGGGCCGACCTCGTTCAGAGCGCCGCGCCCCCTGGCCGAAGCCAACTACGTGATGGTCGTGATCGCCTTCGATCGCGCCGGCAACGAAACCGAAGGCCGCGTCGAATTCACCATCCGCACGAAGCCCGGCCCCCCGCCGAACCCATTTCGAGGATCGGTCCTTTACTCAGGCCGCAGCCATGGCGTCAAGACGGTATTCCGACTCCGGGGTCACAGGTTAATCCAGGCACACATCTCCATTCCCCTGGTCTGCACCGCCGAGGGTCGGCGCTACCACTCACACCTGGAAGGAGAAAACGCCGCCCCGCGCCGGCCGATCACCTTGAACAAGCGGGGTGGGTTTCGGAGGACCGAGGAACGGATCTACTCCAACGAAGACGCATTCGAACAACTGACCGGCAAGGTGACGCCCGAGGAGATCGTGGGCGGGATCGAGGTGCGCTGGCGCAGCGACATTCCAGGCGGTTGGGAGCAGTGCCATACCGGACGGTTCCGAGGCGGAATGGAAGAACTCAGCTTTCGCGCCCGACGTCATCGTCGCCAGCCATAGCGAGTTCGCTCCTATAGCGGGGACGGTATTCGAACCGGCCGAGAGCTTTAGCCCTTGGCGGGCTTCAGGTTGCCGAGCGCCCCGATCCGGATGCCGAGCCAGGGATAGGTTGCGGTGAAGAGGGTGTTGTCCTGGGGCTGGAGACCGACCGCCGATAGCCAGAGTTGGTAGACGGGCGCATTGGCGATGCCGCCGTGCAGGCGGCGCCAGACCCGGTGCCCGCTCGCACCGAACGGCGGCGGCGTGATCGTGTCCGTCCACTCGACCACGTTGCCACCCTGGTCGAGAGTGCCCCAGGGCGAGGTGGTCTTCGCCTCGCCGACCGTGCCGAGGCTGCCCTGGTAGATCGAGGCGTATGTGGTCGGGTCGATGCCGAATGGGTTGACGGCCGCACAGGCTTCGGGGCCAACCGCCGCCGGGCACCAGCTCGGGGCCGGGGTTTCGGCGGCGTGGAAGGTTGCGAGAGGCTGCGTCGCCGAGTTGGTGACCTCGCCGGTCGTCGGGTCGAGCGTGGTCTGGTGGGGGGCGGTCGCGGTGCCGTCGCCGAAGACCCCGGCGTTGGTCGGGTACTTCCAATACGAGTACTGCCCGCCGCCGTTGGGGTCGTAGTAGGCGGCCTTGATCCACTCGTCCTGGCTGGGGATGACGAAGCCGGTCTTGTGGGCGCGGGTCGCCGCCCTTTCGGTCATGTCGTACATCCCGCCCTCGGTCTTGCGCGAGATCCGAACCCGGTAGGTGACGTAGTTGAAAGCACCTTCGCTGCTCGCCTTCCTGGAGATCAGCCGGCCGTTGTAGAGCGAGTTCGCGAAGCGCGCCGAGCGCAGGAAGTTGGCGAAGCCGTAGGGCTTGTCGGCCCATTCGGGCGAGGCCACCGTGTAGTGCCGCCCCTTGGCTGCAGCGGCGGAGAAGTTGACCTGTCCGAACTTCGGCCAGGCCGATGAGCTCTCGCTGGAGCTGTAGAGCTTGTGCCTGTTGGCGCCCGCCGGGTCAACGGTGTTCAGGAACGCGACCCACTGGTCGACCGTGACCTCGAGCTGACCGATGCCGTACCGGTACTTGACCCCGCCAATTTCCTGGCACGGGGGCTTGATTTCGGCGGCTTCGGCACAGGAGCGATAGATCGCGTCCTTGAAGGGGACGACGCCGACCGAGGGATTGCCCGGCGCGCCGACGGTGACGGTTTTCAATGTGAGGACGGCGGGCGGTGGAGCCGCCAGTGACGCCGCGGGCCCGGCCAGCGCCGCGAGTGCGACCAGGGCGAACGTCGACGCGACCAGGATTCTGAGCGCGGCGGGCACGCGTGAGTTGTTCTCCATGGCCACCTTTCGGTCGGTGGCCGGGATTACTTGAGGCGCTGGCGCCGGCCGGGCGAGGCCGACCGGGTATAGATGCCTCATGCGGAGCATCGAGGAGACGGTCGTCCTGATCACCGGGGCGACGGACGGGCTCGGCAGGGCGCTCGCCGAACGCCTTGCCGCCGAGGGCGCGACCGTCCACCTCCACGGCCGCGACGAGGAGCGCCTCGCCCGCGCCGCCTCCGAGATCGAAGAAGCCACAGGCAACGGACGACTCGTCACCCACCGCGCCGACCTCGCCGAGTTGGCCCAGGTCGAACGGCTCGCGATCGAGGTCGAGGGGTCGACCACAGAACTGCACGCGCTGGTCAACAACGCCGGGATCGGCTCGGGCAAGCCGGATCTCTCCACCCGCCAGGAGAGCACCGACGGCCATGAGCTGCGCTTCGCGGTCAACTACCTCGCGGGCTTCGCGCTGACCATGCGGCTGCTGCCGCTGCTGCGCCGCTCGGCGCCGGCGCGGATCGTCAACGTCGCCTCACGCGGCCAGGCGCCGCTCGACTTCGACGACCCGATGCTGGAGCGCGACTACGAGGGCAAACGCGCCTACAGCCAGAGCAAGCTCGCCCAGATCACCTTCGGCGTCGAGCTCGCCGCGCGCCTCGAGGGCAGCGGCGTCACCGTCAACAGCCTTCACCCCTCGACCTTCATGCCGACCAAGATCGTCCTCGCGCAGTACGGCGAGCCGATCGACTCGCTCGAGGAGGGCGTCGAGGCGACTGCCCGGCTGGTCACCTCACCGGAGCTCGACGCGGTCAGCGGCCGCTACTTCGAGCGTCAGACCGAGGCGGAGGCCGACCCGCAGGCTTATGACCCGGAGGCGCGGCGCCGGCTCTGGGAGCTCAGCGCCGAGCTGGCCGGAATCAACGGAGAGGGTGGGATTCGAACCCACGAGGCGGGTTAACCCCGCCCACGCGATTTCCAATCGCGCTCCTTAAGCCACTCGGACACCTCTCCGGGAACTGCCGACAGAGTATTGGCTCCTCAGCGCCTGCGGGCGGCGAAGAAGCTGCGCAGCAGATCCGCCGACTCGGCCTCGAGCAGGCCGCCCCTGACCGCGGGCCGGTGGTTGAGGGCGGGCTCGCCGAGCACATCGAGGACGCTGCCCGCGGCGCCCGCCTTCGGATCGGGTGCGCCGAAGACGACCTCCGGGATGCGGGCCAGAATGATCGCCCCGGCGCACATCGAGCACGGCTCGAGGGTCACGTAGAGCGTCGTCCCGGCCAGCCGCCATCCGCCGAGGGCCTCGCCGGCAGCGCGGATCGCGAGGACCTCGGCATGCGCCGTCGGGTCGTTGCGCAGCTCACGCTCGTTGCCCGCCGCCGTCAGGACCTCCTCACCGCGGGCGATGACGGCGCCGATCGGGGCCTCGCCTGCCTCCGCCGCCTGCCGGGCATGCTGCAGCGCGACGCCCATCAGGCGCTCGTCGACCGGATTGAAAACACCTTCCTTCATCGATCCGCAAGTATGTGGCCGGACAACTTCACCGGCCCCCCGGTGTTAATGGATGGCTCGCTTGATTGCAGGGATTATGCGGGCATCGGACCAGATGAATCGACTCAACGGGATCGCCCTTGGTGCCGCCCTGCTCACAATCGTCGCGAGCGGGGGGACCGCGTCTGCCGCGGGAATCTCCCCTGCCCATGAATTCGCCCCCCGTCAGGTCGTCGTCAAATTCAGGGGCGAGCGGGTCGGCGGCGCCCAGGAATTGCCCGCCGGCGTCGGCGTGCGGGCTGCCGCCGCGGCCTTGAGGCGAAACCCCGCCGTCGAGTACGCGGCGCCCGACTACATAGCGACGACGTCCGCGGCCAAGGTCGACGACCCCGGCGCCGGGTCGGGCTCCGCGGCGGTCGTCGAAAAAGAACCGACGAACATCCCCAACGATCCGGGCACCTTGGCCGGGCTGCCCGCGATCCCCGGCGCCTGGGTGACGAAGCAATGGAACTTCCTGCCCTGGGAAGGGACCGGCTTCCCGCTGCTTCCGGTTTCGCCGGGCGGGATCGATGTCCCCGGAGCCTGGGAAAACCTGGCCACCGCCGGGCATCCCGGGGGCAAAGGGGTCACGGTCGCCGTCCTCGACACCGGGATCGCCTACCGGCCGCTGGGCAGCCGCTTCCGGCGCAGCCCGGACTTCACCGCCGGCCAGTTCGTCAGAGGGCACGACTTCATCGACAAGAGCAGCCTGCCGCTCGACCGCAACGGCCACGGCACCCACGTCGCCGGCACGATCGCCGAGAAGACCAACAACGGCATCGGCCTGGCGGGGATCGCCTACAAAGCGAAGCTGATGCCGGTCCGGGTCCTCGACCGCCTCGGTCGGGGACGCGCCGACGACATCGCCGAGGGCATCCGCTACGCGGCCGACCGGGGCGCCGACGTGATCAACATGAGCTTCAACTTCGGCTGCGGCAAGCGCGTCCCCGGCGTCAGCGAAGCGGCGCGATACGCGATCCGCAAAGGAGTGGTCCTGGTCGCCTCGGCCGGCAACCTCGGCTCGGAGACCTGCGTCTCGCCGCCGGCGACGATCCCGGGCGTGATCGGGGTCGGCGGGAGCACCGAGGGCGGCTGCCTGGGCAGCTACTCGCTCTCCGGACCCGACATCGACCTGGTCGCGCCCGGAGGCGGGGAACCGATCGCCGGCTGCACCTCGGTGCTGGCCGGGCCGATCTACCAGGTCACCTTCAAAGGCACGAACGAGCGCCGCTTCGGCGAGCCCAACTACTACGTCGGCACCTCGATGGCCGCCGCCCACGTCTCCGGTGTCGCGGCGCTCGTCCTCGCCAGCGGAGCGATCGACAAGCGCAAGCCGGTGAGCACGACGGCCGCGCAGGTCGCAACGCGGCTGAAGAAGACCGCGCGCAGCATCGGCATCTCGCCGCTGCTCGAGGGGTCGGGGCTGGTCGACGCCGCCAGGGCGACCGAACGCGACTGCCAGGACGCGGCCTGCACCTCCCACCACCGCGACTGAGCCGGAAGGCCGGATCAGGTCGTGCGGACGATGATCACGCTGCAGGGAGCGTGATGGGAGACCTTGTTCGGGACGCTGCCGAGCAGGAAGCGCCGGGCGCCGGCCATGCCCTTGTTGCCGACCACGATCAGGTCGGCCTTGGTCTGCTCGGCGACGGTGAGGATGCCCTCGGCGGGATCGCCCTCGACCGGATGGGTCTGGACCTCGATGCCCTCTTTTTTGGCGGTCGATGCGGCGGCGTCGAGGACCAGGTTGACGTCCTCCCGCGGGCCGATCTCGTATTCGACGTCGGACGGCGCCGAGAGTTTCTCCCCGCCGACCCGGCTCCCCTTGATCGGCGCGTAGGCGCTGACGAGACTGAGCGTCGCGCCGGAAAGTTTGGCGAGGTCGATCGCCTGCGTCACCGCCTCCCCCGCGGTCTCCGAGCCATCGGTCCCAACCACGATGCGTTTGAACACGCCGCCTCCTCCTACTGGTAGCCGAACGGCGCTGATACTAACGCCGGGAGTGGGACACGTCGGGTGCGACGTGAAAGCCCTCGCCGATCGTTTCGGTCGGCGTCGTCGACAGCCGGACTATCGCGATCGCCATCGAGGCGATCAGGCAGGCGATCAGGACGAGCATTCCGACTTTCCAGAGGCTGGGCACCGGGCCAGGTTAGCCGCGGCCGCCGGGCGCGGTTAGGCTCTGCCCATGGAGAGAGTTGCCGAGGGCGTCTGGCTGTTGCGTGGGGACACCAACAAGTCGATGAACATCTACTTCATCGACGACGGCGACGGCTTCGTCCAGTTCGATGCCGGGACCAGGCCGATGACGAAGAAGGCGCGCGCCGAGGCCGCCAAACTCGGACTGCTGAAGCGCGTCGTCCTCGGCCATGCCCACGTCGATCACCGTGCCACAGCACCGGCGATGAAGGTCCCCGTCTTCTGCCACCCGGCCGAGGTCGCAGACGCCGAAAGCGACGAGGCCGCCTCCCCCTACATGAACATCGGCGAGCTGCCGCCGCCGGCACGGTGGATCTACCCCGTTCTCTTCCGGGTCTGGGACAGCGGCCCGGTGAAGATCGCCGGCACCGTCGAGGAGGGCGACGAGATCGCCGGGTTCAAGGTCCTTCATTTCCCCGGTCACGCCCCCGGGCTGATCGGCCTCTGGCGCGAGAGCGACAGGTTGGCGCTGGTCAGCGACGTCATCTACCTGATCGACTCGACCAAGCTGGGCAAGCATCTGCCGCCGGGAGAGGCGAGCGTCCCCCACCCCGCCTGGAACTGGGATCACGCGCAGGCGAAGGAGTCGATCCGCAAGCTCGCCGCCCTCGACCCGGCGGTGGTAGCGCCGGGGCACGCGGAGCCCCTGCGCGGCGACAACCTGCGCGAGACGCTGGAACGAGCGGCGGACAAGTACTGAGCCGGTAGTTTCCGGCCCTCAATGGTCGGTACCTACGCCTCGGCGGCATTGATCTGCGCCGCCTCGATGCTCGTCGGGCGCGCCCTCTTCTCGATCGCCGGGCGGCAGGCCTGGTCGTGGCTGGAGCCGGCCGTCGGCTTCGGGGCGATCATCGCCGTCACCGGCCTGCTCGCGCGGGTCGTCGGCCACGGCACCTCGGCGACCCTCGGGGCTCTCCTCCTCATCGTCCTCGCGGCGGTCGTCGTCGCCCGCGGCAGCCATCGCGCCCGCGGCGCGCTCGCCGCCGGCGCCCCGGTGGCGCTGGTCATCGCCCTGATCCTCACGATCCCCTTCCTGGTCAGCGGCCGCTGGGGCCTGATCGGGGTCGGCTTCAACAACGACCTGGGGCTGCATCTGGCCTGGGCCGAGTGGCTGCGAAGCGGCTTCGGCCCGACCCCCGACGCCGGCTATCCGCTCGGCCCGCACGGCCTCGCCGTTGCCGTCGCCGCGGTCCCCGGCCTCTCGCTCGGCCAGGCGTTCCTCGGCGAGATCTTCGCGATCACGGTGATGATCGGGCTCACCTCGCTGGCCGCCCTGGACGAGCTCGGCCCGGTGCGGCGGACGATCGCGGCGACGATGGTCGCGATCACCTATCTCGCCGCCTCCTACTTCGCCCAGGGGGCCTTCAAGGAGACCGCCGAGGCGCTCTTCGTGCTCGCCGTGGCGCTCGCGCTGCGCGACCCCGGCAGGCCGGCCGAGGGGAGCTGGGCGCGAACCCGCTTCGCCCTCCCCTACCTGGCGCTTGCCGGCGGCGTCTTCTTCGCCTACAGCTTCGCCGGGCTCGCCTGGCCGGTGGCGATCGTCGCCCTCTGGAGCCTGACCCAGCCGGCCGTCCGCGGGGCGCTGCGCCCGCGGGCGTTGCTGCGGACGCTGGTGCGCCCGCAGACCCTGCTCGCCCTGCTCGTCCTCGCCGGGCTCGGGGTCCTGGCGCTGGTCGGCCCCTTCGGCTTCGGCGGCGGCTTCAGCAAGGTCGCCGGCAGCAATACCTACGGCCCGGTCTCCCCGGTCGAGGCGCTCGGCGTCTGGCCCGCCTCCAACTACCGCCTCGACGCGATGGGCGGCGCCCACCTGACCGGGCTCTCCGCGGCGATCGGGATCCTCGCCCTGGCCCTCGGCCTGATCTGGTGGGTGCGCAGGCGCGACCTGTCGGTGCCGATCGCACTCGGCGCCTGCGCTGCCCTCTACGCGGTCTCGATCCCGACCAGCGGCGACTACTCCCAGGCGAAGGCACTGATGATCGGAACGCCGCTGGCGATGCTCGTCGCGATCCGCCCCCTGCTCACCGAGATCGGCCTGCCCTCGCCGCGGAGGCTCGCCTGGGGCGCCCTCGCCGTGGTCTTCATCGCCGGTGCCGCCTTCTCGAGCTTCCTGGCGCTGCGCGACGCGCCGATCGGGCCGCCCGGGCACGGCTCCGAGCTGAAGGCCTTCCTGCCGATCGTCCGCGGCGAGCCCGTCCTCTACGCCGGGCAGGACCGCTATGCCGCCTACGAGCTACTCGGCGCCGACACCCACGTCCCCCTGGTCGAGTTCCCCGACGAGGCGGTCAGCCAGAACCTCGAGAAGCCGTTCGACACCGGCGACGCCTACAGCCCGATCGACTTCGACTCGTTCTCCCGGTCGACCCTGAACGCCTTTCCCTACGTGATCACCGGGCACGCTGCCTGGAACAGCGAAGCGCCGCGCAGCTTCAAGCGGATTGCCTCGACCCCCTCCTACATCCTCTGGAAGCGGGTCTCCGACCCACCCCGCGAACGCCACGTCCTGATCGAGGGAACCGAGGCGGCGGCCCGGGCGGACTGCGTCTCCCCCGAGATCCGCATCCTCACCGCGCGGCCGGGGCGCGCCTCGCTCTTCCCGGAGTCGGTCCTGGGCGGCAAAGGCGAATGGTCGAACGGCAGCCTGCTCGAAACCGGCGAAGCCACGTCGCAGGACCTCGACCTGCCGGCCGGTCGCTGGATGCTCTCGCTCCAGTACTTCTCGCCCTTCGACCTCACCCTCAGCGCTCCGGGCTTCCACCGCGACCTGCCGGCAGCCCTCGACGGCCAGCGCCCGAACACGATCAGCCTCGCCAACAACGGCCAGTTCTGGCCGGCGGGTGAGATCGAAAGCAAGGGCGGCCCGACCCGCTTCACCATCGAAACCGCCGACGCTTCCGGCATCCAGAGCCTGACCGGCTACGAAGGCCAGGCGGCGATCGGCGAGCTGGCGGCGGTCAAGGACGCGCCCCACCGCACCGTGCCGCTACGCCAGGCCTGCGGGCACTGGCTCGACTGGTACGAAGCGGAAGAGTCGCCCTGAGCTAAGCGGCCTTGGAGGCCATCTTGGAGGCCATGCGCTCAGGCGAGACGCGGACGACGTCCCAGACCGCGCCGGTCTTCTCGAGGCCGTCGATGACCAGGGCGGAAATGTCGAGCTGCCAGCGGCCGAGGCCGTGGGTCGCCGAGGTCGGGAAGGCGTGGTGGTTGTTGTGCCAGGCCTCGCCGAAGGTCGGGATCGCGATCAGCGCCAAATTCCTCGACTCGTCCGTGGTCTCGAAGTCTTTGTTGCCGAAGACGTGGCACAGCGAGTTGATGCTGTAGGTGAAGTGATGGAGAACGAAGACCCGCACCAGGCCGCCCCACAGCAGGCCGGTCAGCCCGGCGAAGAGGGTGCCGCCGATCGCCCAGCCGAGGAAGAACGGCAGCAGCAGGCCGCCGATCGCCCAGATCAGGAAGGTGCGATCGACATAGTTGATGATCGGGTCTTTGATCAGGTCGGGCGCGAAGCGCTCCTTGTTGCCGCGCTGGGTGTGGATGAAGAGCCACCCCATGTGGGCGTGGAACAGGCCTCGCAGGGCGCCGCTCCAGCCGTGTCCGTGATCGACGTGGGGGCTGTGCGGGTCCCCCTGTTCGTCGGAGAAGGTGTGGTGCTTGCGGTGATCGGCGACCCATGAGATGACCGGGCCCTCGATCGCCGCCGAACCGAGGATCCCGAGCAGGGCATGGAGCCAGGGCTTGGCTTTGAAGGCGCGGTGGGTGAGGTGGCGATGGAAGCCGACCGTGATCCCGATGCCGGTCAGGAAGTAGAGGCCGAGGAAGAGGAAGACGTCGCTCCAGTGCAGTGCGCTGCCCCAGACCTGCCACCCCGCGAGGCCGATCGCGACGAACGGGATCAGGGTCACGAGGCCGGTGATGATCCGGTCACGCGTCTCGTTGGCGACCGGCTGGATATCCGAAGGTAGTGGTCCTGTTGCGCTCTCCATCCGTACCGATCATACGCACGGTCGTGGAGAGCAAGCCAATCGGCGGGCGTTGGATAGGCTGACCGGAAGATGCCTTTCGCCAGCACAGGGCCGCTCCGACGCGAGATCGGGGCACGGATTCCGCAGCGGCCGTTCAAGGTCGAGTTCTGGGACGGGACCTCGCTCCCGCAGACGGACGGCGAGGGCGGGCCGACCTTCTTCGTGCGCTCTCCGCGGGCCGCCGCCCACGTTCTCCGGGCGCCCGGCCAGCTCGGCCTCGGCCGCGCCTACGTGAGCGGTGAGATCGAGGTCGACGACATGGACGCGGTGATCGAGCTGCTCGACAGCTGGGACCCACCGGCGCTGGAGGGGGCCGACAAGCGCGGCCTGCTGATCGGCGCCGTGCGAGCGGCGGGCCTGACCACTCCCCCGCCGCGCCCGGACGCCGAGCTGCAGCCGAGCGGCCGCCGCCACTCCAAAGAGCGCGACGCGCGTGCGGTGCGCCATCACTACGACGTCTCCAACGACTTCTTCGCGCTCTTCCTCGACGACTCGATGACCTACAGCTGCGGGATCTTCTCGCGCGGGGCGAAGACGCTCGAGGAGGCCCAGGAAGAGAAGCTCGAGACCGTCGCCCGCAAGCTCGAGCTCAAGGAGGGCGACAGGGTCCTCGATGTCGGCTGCGGCTGGGGAAGCTTCCCGCTCTGGGCCGCGACCAGGCACGGCGCCAGCGTCGTCGGCATCACCCTCTCGCCGCCGCAGGCCGAAAAAGCCCGCAAGCGGGCCGAGGACGCCGGCGTCGGCGACCGGGTCGAGATCCGGGTCATGGACTACCGCGACCTGTCCGGGGAAACGTTCGACGCGATCGCCAGCATCGGCATGGTCGAGCACGTCGGCTCGGTCAACATCGACGTCTACGCGCGCACCCTCGCCGGGCTGCTCGAGCCCGGCGGCAGGCTGCTCAACCACGGCATCACCCGCCTTCGCCACACCGACGGCGAGGCCGGCGCCTTCTCGGAGCGCTACGTCTTCCCCGACGCCGCCCCCCTGCACCTCTCGCGCAACCTGATCGCGCTCGAACGCGCCGGCTTCGTGACCCAGCACGTCGAGGGCTTCGCCTCCGACTACGCCGAGACCCTGCGCCATTGGACGCTGCGGCTCGACGAAAACCTCGACGAGGCGGTCCGCCTGGCGGGCCCGGAACGGGTCCGCGTCTGGCGCCTCTACCTGCGCGCCGCCCGCAACGGCTTCGACGCGGGCTTCACCTCGATCTACCAGGCGCGCTGCACGCTGGGCCAGGTCGACCGTGCCGGACAGGTCGGCACCTTCCCCCCCGCGGCCGTGGCGATCGACGCCGCGGCCGGCGCTCAGAGCGGGAAGTCGACCTCAACTGTCTCGAGCGCCCAGTCCGCGCCCGACTCGGTCAGCTCCGCCACCGAGTAGTTCCCGGTAGCGACACCGACGACCCTGATCCCGGCGCCGTGGCCGGCGCCGATGTCACGCGGGGTGTCGCCGACGGCGAAGGCGCGCTCGCGGTCGATCGGCGAGCCGGCGACGTTGCCGCCCCGCTCGATCGCCTTCTTGGTCAGCTCGGTGCGGTCACGCGAGTCCGAGCCGTAGCCGCCGAAGGCGAAGAAGTGGTTGAGGTTGCCGCGGGCGAGCTTGATGTGGGCCGCCGATTCGATGTTGCCGGTGACGATTCCGAGCAGCACCCCGTCCTTCGACAGGCGCTCGAGCAGCGCCTCGATGCCGGGCTTGATCGTGTAGCCGGCGGACTCGTCGACCGCGGCTTCGAGGTGGCCCAGGTAGGCGGCGATCGCAGCGGCACGCTCGGCGTCGCTGCCGTCTCTGCCGATCACCTCGCGGAAGACGATCTCGGCGATTTCGGGGTCGGTCATCCCGGCGTGGGTGTGCTCCTCGATGTCGGCATCGACCCCGTGGACTTCACGGAAAGCGCGCTGCCAGGCGACGGCCCCGGCGCCGCCGGTGACCAGCAGGGTGCCGTCGATGTCGAAGAGGACGGTCGCGCCGGCGCCGCTCAATGCTCGCCCTCGAGCATGTCGCGCTGGGTCAGCACGTAGAGCAGGCCGAGCGAGGGAAGCACGAGGACCGCGGCGACGCCGAAGACCACGAAGACGGTGTCGAGGGTCGGTCCGGGAGCCGCCGCTTCATCGATCCTGAGGCTGGTCGGCAGCAGGTAGGGGAACTGGGCGACTCCCCAGCCCCAGATCACGGCGACGACCGCTCCGGCAGCCAGCGGTCGCAACGGCCGCCGGGCGCCGCGCAGCAACGCGACGAGCAGGCCGAGCCCGCAGAGCGCCGAGACGATCACCAGGGGCAGCCCCTGGTCGACGAGCCGGTCGAAGATGTAGCGCGCTTCGGCGTGGAGCTCGACCAGGCCGAAGGCGGCCGCGACCCCGGCGACTCCGGCCGCCGCCAGCGCCCGGCGGACGAAGTACTGCTCGAGGTCGTCTTCCCCGGCGCGGCGGGCGTCGCCGACCAGGAAGACCGCGGAGAGGTAGGCGCCGGTGGCGACGAACATCGCTCCGGTCAGCAACGGCAGCGGCTCCAGCCAACTCGAGAAGGCGTCGCCGTTGCCCGCGGCCGGGACGTTGCCGCCGGCGATCGCGCCGACGACGGCACCCATGAAGAACGGGGTGAGGACCGAGGAGAGCGCAAAGGTCGCCCCGGCCACCCGCCGCGCGGCGAGGCCCTGGATCGACTTGCGGAAGGCGAAGCCCGAGCCCCGCAGGACTATGCCGACGGCGGCCAGGAACAGCGGCACGTACAGGGTCGTCATCACGGCACTGAAGGCGGGCGGGAAGGCGGTCCAGAGGACGACGAGGATGAAGATCAGCCAGACGTGGTTGGCCTCCCAGACCGGGATCAGCGAACGCTGGATCAGCGCCCGCGGCCGCTCCCCCCGCTCGGCGCTGCCGGCGATCAGGTCCCAGAAGCCGCCGCCGAAGTCGGCCCCGCCGAAGAGCGCGTAGAAGGTCGCCCCGACCCAGAGGATCGCCGCCGCGGCGTCGGCCTTGCTCACGGCGCCCCCGTTCCCTCGGCGGGCGAGTACGGGGTCCCCTCGGGTTCGGCGGCACCCTCGCGCCAGCGGCGCGACATCGCCCGCAGGACTTTGATCGCGATCGTCCCGATCGTCGCGTAGAGGAGCAGGACGAGGCCGAAGCTGAACCAGATCCCATGGGCGCTGGTGACCGCTTCGGATGTCCGCATGTAGCCCTGCACGATCCAGGGCTGGCGGCCGACCTCGGTGACGATCCAGCCGCACCAGAGCGCCAGCACGGCGCCCGCTCCCGATACGGCGACGGCGCGCAGGAACCAGGGGGTCTTCGGGATCTCCCGCTTGCGCCACCAGGAGAAGGCGAGCCAGACGCCGAGCAGGAGCAGCGCGCTGCCGATCCCGACCATCGCGTCGAAGGCGAGGTGCAGCATGGTGTTTGCGGGGGGCCGTTCGTCCTTGGGGATTTCGTTCAGCCCGATCACCTTGGTGTCGGCGTGGAACCCGACCAGGAAGGAGTCGAGATCGGGGATCGGGATCGCAAGCTTGACCCCGTGGTTGGTGCAGATGCCGCCGATGTACTCGGTCTGGTCGCCGCCGGTCTTCTGGATGCACTCCATGCCGGCGAACTTGGCCGGCTGGTGATCGGCGACCGCGCGCGCCGCGGTGTCGCCGACGAAGAGCTGGACCGGGGTCGCGATGCACCCGATCACCAGCGGGATCAGCAGGCCGAGCCGGTGCAGGCGGTCTCGCCTCCCCTTGAGCATGCCGACCGCGTAGATCGATGCGACGAGGAAGCCGACGACCATGTAGGCGGCGAGGATCATGTGCGGGACCTCGTAGCCGGTCGCGGGGTTCCAGAGGACCTTCAGCGGCGAGACGTCGACGACTTTGCCGGCGGCGTCGAGCGTGAAGCCCTGCGGCTGGTTCATCCAGGCATTGGCGGCGACCACCGAGAAGGCACCGCCGATCCCGGTGACGAACATCGGGATCCCCGACCAGAAGTGGGCCCAGCCGCTGAGTCGTTTCCAGCCGTAGATGTAGATCGCCAGGAAGATCGCCTCGAGGAAGAAGAAGATCCCCTCGATCGCGAAGGCGACCCCGAAAGCGGCGCCGAAGCGGTCCATGAAGTGCGGCCAGAGCAGGCCGAACTCGAAGCTGAGCACGGTGCCGGTGACGGCGCCGACGGCGAAGGTGACCGCCATCGCTTTCGACCAGCGCCGGGCGAGCTCGATCGCGTCGGCGTCGTTGCGCTTGAGGCCGATGTAGTTGGCGACCAGGATCGTCGCCGGCAGCGCCACCCCCAGGCAGGAGAGGACGATGTGGAAGCCGAGGGTGAACGCCATCTGCTCCCTGGCGGCAAGGAGGTTCGATGCCGACGCCGCCAGGGGGAGCGGGTCGAGCGAGGGCATGTGGCCGACCCTACTCTCCGCGCCGGGCGTGGCGGTAACGGCGGATCAGCGTGTTGGTCGAGCTGTCGTGGCGCAGCTTCGGCTCCTTGCCGGCCTCGAGCTCGGGGATGATCGCCACGGCAAGCGCCTTGCCCAGCTCCACCCCCCACTGGTCGAAGGAGTCGATGCCCCAGATCGCGCCCTGGGTGAAGACGCTGTGCTCGTAGAGGGCGACCAGCGAGCCGAGCGTCGCCGGGGTGAGGCGCTCGGCGAGGATCGTGTTCGAGGGCCGGTTGCCCTCCATCACGCGATGCGGGACGACCTCCTCCGGCGTCCCCTCCTCGCGGACCTGCTCGGGCGTTTTGCCGAAGGCGAGGGCCTCGCTCTGGGCGAACACGTTCGACATCAGCTTGTCGTGGTGGTCGCCGAGCTCGTTGTTGGAGTGGGCGAAGCCGATGAAGTCGCAGGGGATCAGGCGCGTTCCCTGGTGGATCAGCTGGTAGAAGGAGTGCTGGCCGTTGGTCCCCGGCTCACCCCAGTAGATCGCGCCGGTGTCGTAGTCGACGCGGGCGCCGTCGAGGGTCACGTGCTTGCCGTTGGACTCCATCGTCAGCTGCTGGAGGTAGGCCGGGAAGCGGTGCAGGTACTGGTCATACGGGAAGACGCCGCTGGTCTGGGCGCCGAAGAAATCGCTGTACCAGACCGACAGCAGGCCCATCAGTGCCGGCAGGTTCTCCGCCAGGGGGGCCTCCCGGAAGTGCTCGTCCATCGCGTGGAAGCCGGCCAGCATCTCGGCGAAGTTCGCGGGGCCGATCGCGATCATCGTCGACAGCCCGATCGCCGAGTCCATCGAGTAGCGACCGCCGACCCACTCCCAGAAGCCGAACATGTTGTCGGTGTCGATGCCGAACTCGGAGACCGCCTCGGCGTTGGTCGAGACGGCGACGAAGTGCTTGGCGACGGCGGCGTCATCCCCATCCAGCCCGGCGAGGCTCCACTCACGGGCCGAACGGGCGTTGGTCATCGTCTCCAGCGTCGTGAAGGTCTTCGAGGAGACGACGAAGAGGGTCTCCTCGGGGTCGAGATCACGGGTCGACTCGACGAAGTCGGTGCCGTCGATGTTGGAGACGAAGCGGAAGGTCAGGTCGCGATGCGAGTAGTGGCGCAGCGCCTCATAGGCCATCACCGGCCCCAGGTCGGAGCCGCCGATGCCGATGTTGACGACGTTGCGGATCGGCTTGCCGGTGTGGCCCTTCCAGTCCCCGGAGCGAATCCGCTCGCTGAAATCGCCCATCCGCTCGAGCGTCTCGTGGACCTCCTTGACGACGTCGACGCCGTCGACGATCAGCGAGCGGCCCTTCGGAAGGCGCAGCGCCGTGTGCAGGACGGCGCGGTCCTCGGAGATGTTGATGTGCTCGCCGTCGAACATCGCTTCGCGGCGCACCTCGACCCCGCGTTCGCGGGCAAGCTCGCCGAGCAGCATCACCGTCTGGTCGGTGATCCGGTTCTTGGAGAAGTCGAGGTAGAGGCCGGCGCCCTCGGCGACGAGCCGCTTGCCGCGCTCGGGGTCGCCGTCGAAGAGATCGCGCAGATGGGCATCGCCCATGCCTCCGGCGAAGTGCGCCTCGAGCGCCTTCCAGGCCAATCCTTCGCGCAGGGTCGGCGCGGGCGCGACGCTCATCCGACCTTCTCGCGCTCGGTGTCGATCGACCCCAGGAGGTCTTCCCAGGACTTGTTGAAGCTCTCTTTGCCCTCCTTCTGGAGGCGGGTGGCGAGCGCGCTCACGTCGATGCCGGCGGCCTCGAAGGCGGCCAGCGTCTCCTCGGAGTCGCCGCCGTCGGCGGGGACGGGGTCGCCGACCTTGCCGTGATCGGCGAAGGCCTTCAGGGTCGGCTCCGGCATCGTGTTGATCGTGAACGGCGAGGCGAAGCCCTCGATGTAGAGGGTGTCGGAGGCCTCCGGATCCTTGGTCCCGGTGCTCGCCCAGAGCAACCGCTGCGGGCGGGCGCCCTCGTTCATCAGCCTCTGCATCCGCGGCGAGTCGAGCAGCTCCCGGTAGGCCCGGTAGCAGCGGAAGCCGACCGCGAGGCCGAGCCGGTTCTTCAGCTCGGCCGGCGCCTCGTCGGCCACCGCGACGTCCCAGCGGCTGATGAAGAGCGAGGCGACCGAGGTGACGTCGGGGTCGAGCCCGGCCTCGATGCGCCGCTCGATGCCGCGCATGTAGGCCTCCGCCGAGGCCTGGTACTGGGCGGCGTCGAAGAGCAGGGTGACGTTGATCGGGATCCCGGCGAAGATCGACTCCTCGATCGCCGGCACACCGGCCTCGGTGCCAGGGATCTTGATGAAGAGGTTCTCGCGTTCGGCCTGGCCGTGGAGCCGTGCCGCCTGCTCGATCGTGGCCGCCGTGTCGTCGGCGATCAGCGGCGAGACCTCGAGCGAGCAGAAGCCGTCGACCCCGGAGCTGCGCTCGTGCGCCGCGCGGAAGAGGTCGGTCGCGTCGCGCAGGTCGGCGATCGCCAACCTGAAGAAGAGATCCTCGGTCGAGTCGGCCTTCGGGCCCTCCTCGGCGATCTGCTCGTCGTAGGCGTCGCCGCCGGAGATCGCCTTGTCGAAGATCGTCGGGTTCGAGGTCAGGCCGGTCACCGAGAGCTCGTCGATGTAGCCGGCGAGGGTGCCGTCACCGAGCATCGTGCGGGTGATGTTGTCGAGCCAGAGGCTCTGGCCGAGGTCATGCAGCTGCTGCGTGGGGTTCATCCAAGTACCTCCCTGGCCGCCGCGGCGACTTTGTCGGGGCTGAAGCCGAATTTGGTCATTACGTCCTTGAGTGGGGCTGAGCTGCCGAAGGTGTGCATGCCGATCGTCCTGCCCTCGAAGCCGACGTAGCGGTCCCAGCCCAGGGTCGAGGCCTCCTCGACCGAGACACGGGCGGTGACCTCCGGGGGCAGGACCTGGGCCCGGTAATCGGCGTCCTGGCGGTCGAAGAGCTCCCAGCAGGGCAGGCTGACCACCCGTGAGCGGATGCCTTCGCCACTCAGCTCCTCGTGGGCCCCGAGCGCCAGGGCGACATCGCTGCCGGTCGAGATCAGGATCACCTCCGGGTCGCCGCCGTCGGGGTCGGCGAGGACATAGCCGCCGCGTCGCAGTCCCGCGGCCGAGGCGTACTTCGAGCGGTCGATGACCGGAACGTCCTGGCGGGTGAGGATCAGGGCGACCGGTTGGTGGGAGCGGTCGATCGCGACCCGCCATGCCTCGGCGACCTCGTTGGCGTCGGCGGGGCGGATCACGTCGAGGCCCGGGATCGCGCGCAGCCCGGCGAGCTGCTCAACCGGCTGGTGGGTCGGGCCGTCCTCGCCGAGGCCGATCGAGTCGTGGGTGAACAGATGAATGACGGGCAGCTCCATCAAGGAGGAGAGGCGGATCGCCGGGCGCGCGTAGTCGGAGAAGGTCAGGTAGGTCGACCACAGCGGCCGCAGCTTCGAGAGCGAGAGCCCGTTGCAGACCGCCGCCGCCTCGTGCTCGCGGATCCCGAAGTGAAGCTGACGACCGGCGGCGGAGCCCGGCTCGAAATCGGCGGCGCCGTCGAAGTCGAGCCGGACCGAGGTCGAGTCGGTGAGGTCGGCGGAGCCGGCGAGAAGCCATGGCAGGCGCTCGGCGATCGCGTTCTCGATCTTGTTGGAGGCCTTGCGGGTCGCGATCCCCTTGGCGTCGGCGCCGAAGGAGGGGATCGCCTCGTCCCAACCGCCGGGGAGCTCGCGGCGCTGCATCGTCTCGATCTCGCCGGCGAGATCGGGCTTCTCGCCGGAGAAATCGGAGAGCTTCGAATTCCAGGCCGTGCTGAGCTCGGCCCCACGCTTGCCGACCCCGTCGGCGAAATGCTCGCGGACCCCGTCGGGGACGAGGAACTGCGCGTCCTCCGGCCAGTCGTAGGCGCGCTTCGTCTCGCGCACCTCCTCCTCGCCGAGCGGCTCGCCGTGGGCGGCAGCGGTGTCCTGCTTGTGCGGCGACCCCCAGCCGATGTGGCTGTCGACGACGATCAGCGTCGGCCGCGCCTCCTCGGCCTTGAACTCGTCGAGGGCGGCGGAAATCCGCTCGAGGTCGTTGGCGTCTTCGACGTGGGCGATGTTCCAGCCGTACCCCTCGAAACGCAGCGGCACGTCGTCGCCGTAGGCGAGCTGGGTTTTACCGTCGATCGTGATGTGGTTGTTGTCGTAGATCCAGCAGAGGTTGTCGAGCTTCAGGTGACCGGCGAGCGAGCCGGCTTCACCGGAGACGCCCTCCATGAAGCAGCCGTCGCCGGCGATCGCGTAGACGTCGAAATCGAAGAGCTCGGCGCCGTAGCGCTCACCCAGCCACTTCGAGGCGATCGCCATGCCGACCGAGGTGGCGACGCCCTGGCCGAGCGGGCCGGTGGTCGCCTCGACGCCCGACGTCCAGCGGTACTCCGGGTGGCCAGGCGCGCGCGAGTCGAGCTGGCGGAAGCTTTCGATGTCCTCGAGGCTGACCGCCGGGTCGCCGACGACCTCGTACTTGGGGTCGACGGCCCTGACACCGGCCAGGTGGAGCACCGAATAGAGCAGCATCGAGGCATGACCCGCAGAGAGCACGAAACGGTCCCGGTTGGGCCAGATCGGGTCGGCGGGATCGAAGCGCAGGTGGCGCTGCCAGAGGGTGTAGGCAAGCGGAGCCAGCGCCATCGGCGTCCCCGGATGGCCCGAGTTCGCCTTCTGGATGGCATCGATCGAGAGAGTCCGGATCGTGTTGATGCAGAGCTCGTCTATGTCCTGCGCCATCACCGTCGACCGATCCTATTCATTCGCGCTCACGGTTCAATCCGTGTCACCGAGCCGTCGCCGTTGTTGGCCACCCAGACGGCTTCGCCGGCAACCGTGACCGCCCCCGGGCGTTCGCCGACCGCGATCGGGCCGCCGACCGGGTCGCCGCTCTCGATATCGATGCGGCTGACGGAGTTTTCCCTCGCGTTGGCGACCCAGACATACTTGGTGCCGGCGTCTATCCCTCCCGGGAGTTCGCCGACCGGGACCGGCTCACCGAGGATGGTCCTGGTCACGGGGTCGACTCTGGTCACGCTGTCGCCGCGGCTATTGGCGACCCAGACGAAGCCTCCGCCGACGGTGATTCCCGACGGCCCCCGACCGATGACGATCGGCCGCCCGGCGACCGCGGTGCCGAGGTCGATGCGCCGCACCGAGCCACTCGCCGCGTTGCTGACCCAGACGGCGCCGGCGCCGACCGCGAGGCGCAGCGGCGCCTGGTGCGGTGCGATGTGGCGCCTGATGACCCGCCCTCCGTCGGCGTTGATCGCGGTGATGCCGCCGCCATCCCCGTCGGCGACCCAGACCCGGTCCCCGCCGAAGACGATCGCCCCGGGGCGGCCGCCGACCGCGATCCGGCGCTCGATCCTGCCGGTGTCTCCATCGATTCGCAGCACATCGCCGGCCCGCGGGCTGGAGACCCAGACCGAGTCGGCGCCGACCGCAACGCCCGAAAGGCCGCGTTCGAGCCGCAGGGGAGCGCCGGAGACCTGGTTCGTGGAGAGGTCGATGCGGCTGAGGGTGCCGTCGGCGGCGCTGGTCACCCAGACCGAGCGGCTGCCGGTGGCGACACGGAGCGGCCCCTTGCCGATCGGAACCGGGTCTGAGACCGAGACCCCACCGCCGAAGAGCTTCTGATGCGCCGCCCCGAGTGCGATCACCAGCACGATCACGCCGACCGAGATCAACAGCCGCCGTGACCTGTGGGCGAGCCATTCGCGGAAACCGCGGCGCCGACGCGGCTCTTCGATCACCGCCGTCGGGCGCCCCGGGGTGTCGGAGAGGACCCGGGTCGCCGCCGGGGCACCGCCCTCGAGTTCGCGGGCGGCGTCGATCATCGCCCCGGCGCTCGGGAAGCGCCCCGCCGGGTCCTTGTCGACGGCGCGCTCGATCACCGCGTCGAGGCCCTCCGGCATCTCCGGTTCGGTGTCGGCGTCCTGGCGCGCGTAGGGAACGATCCCGGTCAGCGACTCGTACAGGACGCAGCCGAGCGAGTAGACGTCGGCCGCCGGGCCGACGCTCTTCCCCTGCCACTGCTCCGGTGACATGTATTCGACCGTGCCGGCGATCGAGATGCCGCTGAGCACCCCCGAGTCGCCGAGGGCTTTGGCGAGGCCGAAGTCGGTCAGGTAGGCGCGATCGCGGCCTTCGAGGAGGATGTTGTGCGGCTTCACGTCGCGGTGGACGATCCCCGCGGCGTGGGCGGCGTCGAGGGCGGCGGCAACCTGGTCGAGCAGCTCAATCGCCTCAACAGGGGGCAGCGGGCCCTCGGCGGCGATCCGCCGCTTGAGGTCGCCGCCGCCGATCAGCCGCATCGCGACGATCAGCTCGCCGTCCTCCTCGCGGGCGTCGTAGACGGGGACGACGTTGGGATGGTCGAGGCGGGCCGCGAGCCGGGACTCGCGCAGGAAGCGATCGCGGAAGGCCTCGTCGTGGGCGAGGTGGCTGGCGATCACCTTCAGCGCCACCGGGCGGTCGAGCGCCAGGTGGGTGGCGCGGTAGACGACGCCCATGCCGCCGCGGGCGATCAGCCCGTCGACGCGGTACCCGCCGAGCGTCGATCCGATTGCCGGTTCTCCCACGCCGCGGTTATACCGTCGCGGGCGGGCGGCGGCGCCCTCCCTCCCCACCAAAAAGGGGGCCCTCCGCCTCGAGGAGGGCCCCCCTTCTGATGCGGCGGCCCCTAACTGGTGGGCTGCCAGGTGATCACGGGCCCGATCGTGCTGACCGTGCCGGTTTCCGCCGAGGTGCCGGTCGGTTCGAACCCTTCGGCGAGCTCGTCCGAGCGGCCGGAGGCGACATCGATCGAGGAGAGCTCCTCGCGGCCCTCGACCTCGGTGAAGGCGGCGACCTTCTTGCCGTCGGAGGCGAAGACCGCGTTGGTCTCAGAGCCGTCGGGCAGGTCGCTGATCTTGCGGGCGCGCCCCGGGCCGATCCGCTTGACCCAGAGGCCCTGGTCCCTGCGGAAGACGACCGTGTGGCCGTCCGGCGAGACATCCTCGACGTAGGCCGAGCCCGACCCGGCGACCAGCGGCCTCACCTTGCGACCGTTGCGGAGGGCCGTGTAGACGTCCGCGTAGGCGCTCGGGCCGTCGCTTGCGTCACCGCGGCTGAAGACGACGCCGCCGGCGAAATAGCGCGGGTTGAACTCGTCGATCCGCCCGGTGCGGGTGAGTCGGGCCTGCTGGGCCCCGCTCTGCCGCATCGAGTAGAGGTCATCCGAGGCCCCGCCGCTCTCGACGAAGACGATCAGGCGCCCGTCGGGTGAGAACGACGCTTCGTGGTCGTCGAACGCGTCGCTGGTCAGCTGCTTCGCCGCGCCGCCGAGAACCGGCGCCGAGTAGAGGTCGGCCGGAGCGCTCGCCGAGCCGCGCCGCTCGAAGACGACGGATTTGCCGTCGGGGGCGACAATCGGAGCGGAGTCGAGCTCCGTGCCCGAGGTCAGCCGCCTCAGACCTGAGCCGTCGGCGCGAACCGAGAAGACGTCGCCCGAGCGGACGAAGGCGATCGAGCGGCCGTCCGGCGAGAACGCCGGTTCGGTGTCGGTCGGGTCTTCGGTGAGCTGGTTGAGATGGCCTTCACGGACGGCGAAGAGGCCGCCTTCGATGGTCGTTTTTTCGGTCTGTTCAACTTTTCCGTCGGCGTCTTTTTTGGGATTGCCTTCGGCGTCTTTGACTACGGTTTTTTCGGTTTTCGTCTGCACGCGGGAGAACACGACGGCGCCCCCGTGGCCGGCGGCCATCGCGTTCGGTGCGACAAGCGCGACAAGCGCCGCGATGAGCAGAGCCGCGATGAGAACGGCCTTGATCGGGTTGATTCGGTCGATGTTGATTCGGTTGGACATTGCGTTTCCTTCCCTGGTTGCTTTGTCCACCGATGGTCAGGCGCAGGGGCGGTCCCGCAAACGACAGCGGCGCCCCGGACCGGGACAGCCCTGTCCCCCCCGGGCCACGAGACAGTGCGCCACGCCCGCGGGTCCCCCCAGGACCCGCCGGCGTGGAGGGTCATCAGGCCGCCGGTCCTCTCCGAGTCCCCGCCCGCGATCCCAACCAGTGCAGAGAACCTGACCAACATTGAGCCCCGTATAGGTGGTCAATGTTGGTCAGAACTCTCCCATGTGTGGGGCGGGGCCGGGGTTGGTCGGAGCTCCCAATCAGTGGGGCGGGCCGGAGTTTGGTCAGAACGTTCCCGTCAGAAGACGGGGGACGGCCCGCCCTCTCCGTCCCGCAGGATCCGAGTGCCGGTCGAGCCGCTTCTCAGCGGCGGCGGTCGAGACCGAGCTCGATCACGCGGGCGGCGACGAGGCGCGGCCGCTCGCGGCCGGACTCGCCGGGAACGTTGAGTTTCACGGCGAGCGCATCGAGGCGGCGCTGGGCCGTGCGCTCGCTGACGTGCAGCGCCTCGGCGATCTCGGCTCGGGTTGCCGGCCGACCGGCGAAAGCGCCCTCGGTGCGGTACGGGGCGACCAGGGCGGCCGCGGTCGCCCGCTCCTCATCGCTGAGCGCGACGCTCGGCTCGCTCGAGGCCACCGTCGCACCGGCCCGGCCGGGAAGCGGATCGGAGAGTTCAAGGCGGTGCCCGCCGACGATCAGCGTGTCGCCGTCGCGCAGCCGCCGAGGGCGGTCGAGCGGCTCGCCGTTAAGGGTGGTCCCGTTGCGGCTGTCGAGGTCGGTCGCCATCAGGACGCCACCCCGCTCGCCGATCTCGAGGTGATTCCAGGAGACCGACTCATCCTCGATGTGGATGTCCGCGTCGGGGTCGCGGCCGACCACGGTCCGCTCGCCGGCGATCGCAACCGAGCGAGGCTCGCCCTCCTTGCCGCTGAGCCAGATCCGTGCGTCCATCTGGCGCCCGAGCATAGAGTCCCGGCAGTGAGCGACGCCGACGCGGAGAAGCGGATCGCGGCCGAAGCTGCCGCCGAGCTGGTCGAGGACGGGATGACCATCGGGCTCGGAACCGGCTCGACGGTCGCCCACCTGCTGCCTGCGCTCGCCGCCCGGGGCGTCAGGGGGATCCGCTGCGTCGCAACATCGGTCGCCACCGAGGACCAGGCTCGCGGGCTCGGCATCCCGGTCGAGGAGTTCAACGAGCTCGAGCGACTCGACATCGCAATCGACGGCGCCGACGAGGTGACTCCCGACGGCTGGCTGATCAAGGGGGGCGGGGGCGCCCACCTGCGGGAGAAGATCGTCGCCGCGGCAGCCGAGCGCTTCGTCGTCATCGCCGACTCGAGCAAGCCGGTCGAGCGGTTCACCTGGCCGGTCCCGCTGGAGCTCTTCGCCTTCGGCCTCAGCTCGACCCTCACCCGCCTCGGCGACGACGTGTCGGTGCGCGAGTCGACGCCGCGCAGCCCCGACGACGGCGTGATCGCCGACTATCGCGGCGCGATCTCGGCCGACCCGGCGGACCTCGCCGCCCGGCTCGAGGCCGACCCCGGCGTCGCCGCCCACGGCCTCTTTCCGCCGGATATGGTCAGCGAGGTCCTGGTCGGGCGCGGCAGCGCCGTCGATCGGATCAACTTGAGCCGACCCTAGGAGGAACTCTGTGAGCGACTTGACCGAGTTGAAGATCGACGGCCGGATCGCGACGCCGGCAGACGCGGATTGGGACCAGGTCCGCCTCGCCTGGAACCTCGCCAAGGACCAGCAGCCCGCCGCGGTCGCCCTGGTCGAGAGCGCCGAGGACGTTGCCAAGACCGTCTCCTTCGCCGCCGCCAACGACCTGCGCGTCACCGGCCAGGGCACCGGCCACGGTGCCGCCGGCCTGCCCGACCTCGACGACACGATCCTGATCAAGACCGTGGGCATGCGCGGCATCGAGGTCGACGCCGACGCCCAGACCGCCCGGGTCGAGGCCGGTGTCCTCTCACTCGAGCTGGGCGAGGCGACCGGCTCCCACGGGCTCTGCTCGCTGCCCGGCTCCTCTCCCGACGTCGGCGTCATCGGATACACGCTTGGCGGCGGCCTCAGCTGGCTCGGCCGCAAGCATGGCTTTGCCTGCAACCGGGTGGAGGCGGTCGAGGTCGTCACCGCCGACGGCGAGGCGCGGGCCGTCGACGCCGAGAATGAGCCCGATCTCTTCTGGGCGCTGCGCGGCGGCGGTGGCGGCTACGCGATCGTCACCGCCCTCCACGTCCACCTGCTGCCGATCGCCGAGGTCTACGCCGGTGCGCTGGCCTTCCCGGCCGCGGTGGGGGCCGACGCCGTCCGTACCTACCGCGACTGGGCCGCCTCCCAGCCCGACGAGGTCTCCTCGGTTATCCGCTTCGTCACCCCGCCGCCGATCCCCGACGTGCCCGAGCCGATCCGCGGCGTGCCGCTGCTGACCATCGACGGTGCCTGCATCGGAACCCAGGAGGAGGGTGAAGCCGCCTTCGCCCCGCTCCGTGAGATCGGCGAGACGATCCTCGACACCTTCGCCTGGATGCCGGCCGCCGGCCTTTCGCGCATCCATATGGATCCGGAGCAGCCGGTTCCCGGAATCGGCGAAGGCGGCCTGGTCGGCGAGCTCAGCGACGAGGCGATCGACGCCTTCGTCGGCCTTGCGGGCCCGGACTCGGGCTCCCCCCTCCTGCTCTCAGAGCTTCGCCAGCTCGGCGGTGCCTTCAACCGTCCGGCTGAGAATTCCGGCGCCCTCTCCCACCTCGACGCCGGCTGGGTGCTCTACAGCGTCGGCATGCCGATGACGCCCGAGCTGGGAGCGGCGATCCCCGGCTACCTCGACAAGATCGGCGAGACGATGAAGCCCTACGGGTCCGAGGGCGGTTACTTCAACTTCGTCGAGGCGCCCTGCGACGTCGACGCGATCCTGCCCGCCGATGTCTGTGACCGGCTGCGCGAGGTCAAGGCGAAGTGGGACCCCGACGGCCGCATAGTCGCCAACCACGCCATCTCACTCGAGGTCGCCTGACCATGCCGCGCCTTCACGGGGTCGGGATCCTGCTCGCCACCGCCGCGCTCGGCGCCTTCGCCTTCTCGGCGCTCGGCGCCGACGCCGCCTCGACCCACTGCAAATCGAAAGCGCACAAAACCGTCTGCAAGGGCAAACAGAAAAAACCGAAAAAGGTCCTCTTCGCCTTCGGCAGCTACGGCGGCAAGGACGGTTTCGGCTCGATCGGCGTGCTGGTCTCGAAACTCTCCTCCGGCGAACACGCCGGCCAGATCGCCGTGCAGCTCTCGCAGTCGGCCTACCAGATCATGGTTCACTGCACCGACGGCAAGGAAGAGCCGATCTCCGTGGCGGCGACCGGCTTCGTCAAGGCCAAATCGTTCTCCGGCTCGGAGGTCGAGCCCGACGGCAGCGGCTACACGATCTCCGGGTCCTTCACCTCGTTGAAGACGATGAAGGGGACCTACGAGGTGACGTCCAACGTCTTCGGCTCGACCTGCTCGACCGGCAGCCAGTCGTTCACGGCGACCTGGAGCCCCTGACTCAGGCCTGAGCTTCGCGCGCCGCGTCGACCGCGGCCGCGAACGCCTCGGCCTCGGCCTGCTTCTCGGCCGGAACCCAGATGTTGGTGACCAACGCGCCGAAGCCGAGCCGGTAGCGCTCCTCGTTCGCGCCGAACATCTTCTTCTTGTCGTCCCGGGCCAGCTTGGAGGGCTCGAGGCTGACCAGCGGGATCCGCTCCTGCTCGGCACCCCAGCGCATGATCTGCAGGTTTGCGCCGTCGAGCGCCAGCGCGCGGTCGTCGAGCCCCTCGAGCATCTCCATCGGCAGACCCTAACGCCTATGACGGCCTCCGGATCGCTAGTGGTACAATTTACCCACTATGGCCTTCGTGGTGGCGACCAAGCGCGGCGAGTTCGAGGTTCGCGAGTCCCGAAGCACCCCCAGGGGCCCCCGCAGCCGCACGCTCGCCACCTTCCGGGAGCTCAGCGACGAGGTCATCGAAAAGGCTCGCGCGAAGGCCGCCAAACCGGTGGCCACCGAGGCGCTGCGCGACGCCGCCAGGCGGGCCGGGGCGAGCGTGGCGCCCAGGGCGATCGACCGGGCCGCCCGGGAGCTGATCTCCGAGCTGGGAAAGGGCGGCCGGCCCGACCCCGGCCTGCGCCGAATGCTCGTCGACCTCCTGGCGGATGACGCGAAACCACGCTCCGCGGGCGACGCCTCGCACTCGGTCGCGGAATGGATGTCGGCGACGCCGGCGGAGCGGGGGCGGGCGCTCGTCGATCTGCTCCTCCTTGCCGACGCGCTGCCCGACGGGCGGCGGGAAAGCAAGCCGCTCGAGTACCCCCCACTCCCCTCCGGCGGCCGATGAGCGGCAGCGCCACCGGCGGTGGTCAGCCGTCGCTGCCCGACAAGGTCGTCGCGGTCCACGAGGCGCTGCGAGGCGCGAAGGTCCCCCACGCGATTGGTGGAGCGCTGGCCCTCGCCTATTACGCGGAGCCGCGGGCGACGATCGACATCGACCTCAACGTCTTCGTTCCGCCCGAGAGGTGGAAGGACGTGATCGGTGCGCTGGAGCCGCTCGGCGTCGACACCGAGGAGCTCGACTCACCGGCTCTCCTGCGAGACGGGCAGTGCCGCGTCTGGTGGGGCCGGAACCCGATCGACGTCTTCTTCACCAACGAGGAGATCCACGAGGAGATGCCGAGGCGGGTGAGGCGGCTCCCATTCGCCGACACGACGCTGCCCTTCGTCGGTCCGGAGCATCTCGTCGTATTCAAGGCCATGTTCGACCGGCCCAAGGACTGGATCGACATCGAGCAGATGATGGTGGCGACCGACGCGCTGGACGTCGATGAGGTCGAAGCGTGGCTCGGGCGGATGGTGGGGGTGGACGATCCCCGCGTCCGCCGGCTGGCCGAGCTCAGGGCCCGCTAGGGCTCGATCACGTTCTCCGGGTTGGGCTTCTCGTCGGGACCGGCCTGGCTGTAGTCGCCGAAGGGGCCGTCGCGCCGGGAAATCGCGGCGCCGACCCCGTCCCGCTCGGCGAGCTCGATGAACTCCTTGGCGTCGGGGGTGTTCCGCATCAGGCCGTCGAGGATCGGGCCCAGGGTCTGGGTCGAGGCCAGGCCCATGTTCTCGTAGGCGTGGTTGACGACCAGCTTCATCGCCGCCAGCTGCGAGGCCGGGATCGCCGCCAGCTTGGCCGCCGTCTCGGCGACCTCGCTCTCGAGCCGCTCGAAGGGGACCGCGCGGTTGATAAGCCCGACCTCGGCCGCCTCCACCCCGGACAGCGGCCTGCCGGTCAGCGCGTACTCCTTGGCCTTGGTGAGGCCGAGCCGGTAGAGCCACATCCCCGAGAGGTAGGCACCCCACATCCGCGAGTAGGGAGTGCCGATCCGCGCGTCTTCGCTGGCGATCACAAGGTCGGCACAGAGGGCGAAGTCGCTGCCGCCGCCGACGCACCAGCCGTGGACCTGGGCGATCACCGGCTTCGGCGAGCGCCAGACCGACATGAACTTCTGGGTCGGCGCCAGCGAGGGAGCGGTGGCGGCGACGAAGTCCTTGCCGGGGTCCCACTCGCCGTCCGTGGTCAGCGCCTCGTCCCAGTGGTGGAAGCCGTCGCCGAAGTCATAGCCCGCGCAGAACGAGCGGCCGGCGCCGCGCACGACGATCGCCTTCACGTCGGCGTCGGCGACCGCGTCCTCAACCGCCGCCTGAACCTCATCGGGCATCGGCGGGACGATCGTGTTGAGGGAATCGGGGCGGTTGAGGGTGATCGTCGCCACACCGTCGGCGACGCCGTAAAGGATCGTCTCGAAGCCGTCCCTAGCCATCGGACGAGCCGGCGGCGGCCTCGTCGGCGACCACGGTCATCGCGTCGTTCTCGACCCGTCCGGCGGGGACCGAGGCGTCGCCGGCCAGCAGCTTGACGAGCGCCTCCTGCTTTTCGGCGCCGGTGACCAGCCAGAGAATGCGCCTCGCCGCCGCCAGCGCCCGGTAGGTGAGGGTCATCCGACGATGACCCTGATAGGAGGACTCGGTCAGGGCGACGCCGCGGTCGGTGACCTCGAGGACCGGGTCGTCTGGGACGAGCGACGCGGTGTGGCCGTCGGGCCCGAGGCCGAGGTGGACCAGGTCGAGGGGCTCGGGAAGCGCCTCTTCGTACTCGCGTGCGGCTGCGTCGAGATCGCGCTGGGTCACCGGCATCGGCTTGATCGCCGACTGGTTATCCATCGACAGGCCGAGGACGATGTGGGTCAGGTTGCGCTCCTCGCTGCCCGGCGAGGCGACCCGCTCGTCGACCTGGAAGAGCGAGGTCTCGGCCCAGGGCATCTGGTCGAGGTCGCTGAGAATCGCCAGCATCGCCCAGGGAGTGCGCCCGCCGCTGACGGCGAGGGCGAAGGATCCGTGGTCGTCGACCGCCTCGCGCCCGGCGGCGGCGATCAGCCCGGCGGCCCGCTGCGCGGCGTCTCTCTCGTTGGCGACTATCTCGAGCTCGGGGGCGCCGCTCACGACTTCTTCTCGTCGTGACCGCCGAACTGTTTGCGCATCGCCGACAGAACTTTGTCGCCGAAGTCGTCGAGGCCACGCGAGTAGAAACGCTCATACAGGGCGGAGGTGAGGACCGGCGCCGGCACGCCCTCGTCGATCGCCGCGATCGAGGTCCAGCGGCCCTCGCCGGAGTCCGAGACGCGGCCCTCGAAGTCGGAGAGATCGGGTGATTCCTGCATCGAGGCGGCGGTCAGGTCGAGCAGCCAGGAGCCGATCACGCTGCCCCGGCGCCAGACCTCGGTCACCTCGGGGAGGTCGAGGTCGTACTGGTAGTACTCGGGCTGCTCGAGCGGCGCCGTCTCCGCGTCCGCCTCACGCTGGACCTTGCCGGCGTTTGCGTTGTGAAGGATGTTGAGGCCCTCTGCGTAGGCGGCCATGATCCCGTACTCGATGCCGTTGTGGACCATCTTCACGAAGTGCCCGGCGCCGTTGGGCCCGCAGTGCAGGTAGCCGTTCTCCGAAGGCGAGACCTCGCCGGAACGCCCCGGCGTGCGCTCGGCGGACTCGACCCCGGGGGCGAGCGTCGCGAAGATCGAATCGAGCCGCTCGACCGCCTCGTCGGGCCCGCCGATCATCAGGCAGTAGCCCCGGTCGAGGCCGAAGACACCGCCGCTGGTTCCGCAGTCGACGTAATCGATGCCCTTCTCCCCCACCTTGGCGGCGCGGCGGATGTCGTCGCGGTAGTAGGAGTTGCCGCCGTCGATGATCGCGTCGCCCTTCTCGAGCACGTCGGCGACCGCGTCGACGGTCTTCTCGGTGATGTCACCGGCGGGAACCATCACCCAGACCGAGCGCGGGGCCTCGAGCTTCGCGGCGAGGTCCTCCAGAGAGGAGGCTCCCTCGGCACCCTCGCCGGCGAGAGTGGCGACGGCGTCGGCGTTGACGTCGTAGGCGACGATGGTGTGCCCGTCGCGCATCAGGCGCCTCGCCATGTTGGCTCCCATCCGACCCAGTCCGACGATTCCCAGCTGCATGCCGTAACCCTACGACACGCACTCGATAGCCTGGCTGGCCAATGGCCGCAACGGGCGTGAGCAAAACGGCGGGCGTGCTGACGATCTTCGGGATCACCGGCGATCTGGCCAAGAAAATGACCTTCCGTGCCCTCTACCGGCTCGAGGCCCGGGGCAAGCTCAAGATGCCGATCGTCGGCGTCGCGATCGACGACTGGACGGTCGACCAGCTCCGCGACCACGCCCACGAGGCGATCATGGCCTCGGTCGGCGACCACGACGAGAGCGTCTTCAAGCGGCTTGCCGATCGGCTCTCTTACATTCAGGGCGATTACGCGGACGCGGCGACCTTCGAGAAGGTCGGCGAGGCGATCGAGGGCAAGGAGCGACCGGTCTTCTACCTCGAGATCCCGCCCTCGCTGTTCGCGACGGTCGTCCACGGCCTCGCCGACGCGGGCCTCACCGAGGGCGCCCAGGTCGTGATCGAGAAGCCCTTCGGCCACGACCTCGCCTCGGCCAGGGCCCTCAACGCCGAACTCTGCGAGGTGCTCGAAGAGGATCAGATCCTGCGCATCGACCATTACCTCGGCAAGGAGCCGGTGATGGACATCACCTACCTGCGCTTCGCCAACTCCCTGCTCGAGCCGGTCTGGAACCGCGAGCACGTCTCGCACGTGCAGATGACGATCGCCGAGCCCTTCGGGGTCGACGATCGTGGCCGCTTCTACGACGCCGTCGGCGCGATGCGCGACGTGATCCAGAACCACGCCATGCAGGTCCTGGCGCTGGTCGGCATGGGCGCGCCGACCGTCAACCACCACGACTCGATCCGCGACAAGAAGCTCGAATTCTTCAAAGCCATGCGAACCGCCGACCCGAAGCGCTATGTGCGCGGCCAGTACGAGGGCTTCCTCAACGTCAAGGACGTCTCCCCGGACTCGCAGACCGAGACCTTCGCCGCGATCGAGCTCGAGGTCGACAACTGGCGCTGGAGCGGGGTCCCCTTCTTCGTCAGGGCCGGCAAGTGCATGCCGGCGAAGTCGAGTGAGGTCACGGTCGTCTTCAAGCGGCCGCCCCGGCTCGGCGTCGGCTCCCGCACCCAGCCCGAACCGAACCAGCTGACGGTGCGGATCGAGCCGACCCCGGGCGCGCGTATCCGCCTCTACGGGAAGAAGGCCGGCGAAGAGGCCTTCGAGACCGCCGACATGGAGGTCCTCTTCGAGAAGACTCCGGGCGAGGACCCCGAGCCCTACGAGCGCCTGCTCGGCGACGCCCTGACCGGGAACCATCAGCTCTTCACCCGCCAGGACACGATCGAAGAGACCTGGCGGGTCCTGCAGCCGCTGCTCGACGAACCGGGGCCGGTCCACCCCTACAAGCCCGGCACCTGGGGGCCCTCGGAGGCCAACGACCTGACCCGCGGACTGGCCAAATGGTCGGATCCCTGGCTCCCCGAGTAGTCGACCCCTACCGCAATTCACACCGTCCTGCTAGGTTTTGGAGCCCCTTATTAGGGGCGCCTAACCATGATCCCAACACTCGTTATAACCCTGCGCGAGGGCGTCGAGGCGGCCCTCATCGTCGGCATCATCGCCGCCTTCCTGGTCAAAGAGGGGCGCCCGGACGCGATCCGGCAGATGTGGGTCGGCGTCGCGATCGCGATCGTCCTCTGCACCGCGGTCGGCGTCGGGCTCGACGTGATCGGCCAGCAGCTCCCCCAGCAGCAGCAGGAGGGCATGGAGTCGGTGATCGGCGTGATTGCGGTGGCGACGATCTCCTACATGATCATCTGGATGCGGCGCCACGCGCGCGGCATCAAAGCCCAGCTCGAAGGCGAGGCGGCCTCGGCGCTGGCGACGGGCTCGACGATGGCCCTGGTCGGGATGGCGTTCCTCGCCGTGCTGCGCGAGGGCTTCGAGACCTCGGTCTTCCTGCTCGCCGCCTTCCAGGACTCGACCGACACCGTCGCCGCGGGCGCCGGCGCGGTGATCGGCCTCGCCGCCGCGATCGCGATCGGCGTCGGCCTCTACCGCGGTGGCGTGCGGATCAACCTGAACCGCTTCTTCCGGGTCACCGGGCTGGTTCTCGTCTTCGTCGCCGCCGGCCTACTCGCAACCTCGGTGCACACCGCACACGAGGCGGGCTGGATCAACGGCATGCAGAGCCAGGCGATCGACCTCACCTGGCTGGTCAGGCCGGGAACGGTCAGCGGCTCGCTGCTGACCGGGATGCTCGGCCTGCAGCCGCAGCCGACCCTGATCGAGGTCCTGGTCTACCTGCTGTATGCCGTCCCGATGGCGCTGTACGTGCTCTGGCCGGACCGCTTCCGCATGCGCCGCTCCGCCTCGCGCAGCCGCGGCTCGGTCGCCGCGCAGACTCCGGCCTGAGCCGGAGCCCCTCATGAGCCCGATCACCCGCCGCCGACTTCTGGCCTCCGCCGGCGTCGGCGCGGCCGGGATCGGCCTCGGCGGGGCGACCGGGTACCTGGTCGGCCAGGACTCTGCCGAGGCCGAGTCTCAGGGCACCGGCTCCGTCCCCTTCTACGGGACGCATCAGGCCGGCATCGACACCCCGGCCCAGGACCGCCTCTTCTTCGCCGCCTTCGATCTCGACGGCGAGCTCGGCCCGGGCGACCTGCGGGAGCTGCTGCAGGAATGGACCACGGCGGCCGACGAAATGAGCCGCGGGGAGCTCGTCGGCGACGTCAACGACGTGGAGCTCGCGCCACCCGACGACACCGGCGAGACCGTGGGGCTGATGCCCTCGCGGCTGACCGTCACCTTCGGTTTCGGCCCCAGCCTCTTCGAACGGCGCGGCCTGGGCCTCGGCTCCAAGCGGCCGGCCGTCCTCGAGCAGATCCCGCCATTGCCGGGCGATCAGCTCGTCCCCGGCGAAAGCGGCGGCGACATCTGCGTGCAGGCCTGCAGCGACGATCCGCAGGTCGCCTTCCACGCGATTCGAAACCTCGCCCGGATCGGCCGCGGCAAGGTGGTCATGCGCTGGTCGCAGCTCGGCTTCGGCCGCACCTCGACCACGAGCCGCAGCCAGGACACGCCGCGCAACCTGATGGGAATGAAGGACGGCACCGCCAACATCCGCGCCGAGGACACCGAGGCGATGGACCGCTACGTATGGGTCGGCGGCGAGGGCCCGGCCTGGATGCGCGGCGGCAGCTACGTCGTCACCCGCAGGATCCGGATGCTGCTCGAGGTCTGGGACCGCTCGTCGCTGGAAGACCAGGAGCAGACGATCGGCCGTCACAAGTACAGCGGTGCTCCGCTCGGCGGCAGCGACGAGTTCGATCCGCTCGACCTCGACGCGGAACAGGGCGGCACGCCGGTGATCCCGGCCGATGCGCACGTCCGGCTCGCCTCGGCCCAGGCCAACGACGGCGAGCGGATCCTGCGGCGCGGCTACTCCTTCACCGACGGCGTCGACGAGAGCCTCGGCGAGCTCGAAGCCGGACTCTTCTTCATCTGCTTCCAGCGCGACCCGGAGAAGCAGTTCGTCGCGATCCAGCGGCGGCTGGGCGGTTCCGACGCGCTCGGCGAGTACATCAAGCACGTCAGCAGTGCCGTGTTCGCGGTGCCCCCCGGCGCCCGCAAGGGCGGCTACGTCGGCGAAACCCTGCTCGGCTGACTCGTCAAGCCGGTATTCCGACCCTTCCTGTCGGTTTTTGTTAGGGTCGCCTTTCTTAGGGTCGCCTAATACCTCGCGATCCCGTCTTTCCACCGACAAGGAGCTGCTGCAGAAATGACCCGCATGTCCGTCCGAATTCTTTCCCTGACGATCGGCGTCACCCTGATCGCCCTGATCGTCGCCGGCTGCGGGTCGAGCGACGAGGGGCCCGCCGGAGCCAAGTCGATGGCCTTCAAGCTCACAGACGCCGGCTGTGACCCGCATGACGCCAAGGCTCCCGCGGGACCGATCAACTTCGAAATCGAAAACGGCGGCAGCTCCAGCGTCACCGAGCTCGAGATCCTCGACGGCGACACGATCCTCGGCGAGAAGGAGAACCTCACGGAAGGCCTCTCCGGCAGCTTCGCCCTGACCCTCGAGGAAGGCGAATACACGATCCGCTGCAACGGCGGCGATCAGGAAGACGGGACGCTGACGGTGACCGGGAAGCTCGCCACCGAGAGCAGCCCCGAGGTGGACAAGGCGGTCTCCCGGTACCGCGACTACCTGGAGGAAAACACGACCGAGCTGACCGCCGAAACGAAGCCGTTCGTCGCCGCCGTCGTCGCCGGCAACGTCGCCGAGGCGAAAGCCCTCTACCCGGCGGCCCGCATCCCCTATGAGCGGATCGAGCCGGTGGCCGAGTCCTTCGGCGACCTCGACCCGCGCATCGACGCCCGTGCCAATGACATCCCGCCGAATGAATTCGGAGGGTTTCACAGGATTGAGAAAGCACTCTGGGCCGAAGGGACAGCCCAGGGAATGGCTCCGGTCGCCGAACAACTGCTCGCCGACGTCGAAGAATTGGAAGCAAAGGTCAAGAACGTCGACCTCCAGGCGGTCCAGATCGCCAATGGCGCCAACGAGCTCCTCGGTGAGGTCTCGGCCTCGAAGATCACCGGCGAGGAGGAGCGCTACTCACACATCGACCTCGTCGATTTCGAGGCCAACGTCGAAGGCGCCGAGGCGGCGTTCGAAGCGGTCGAGCCGATGCTCTCCGCCGAGGACCCGAAGCTGGCCAAGGAAATCGAAGCCCACTTCGAAGACGTCTACGCCTCGCTCAAGCCCTACCGCAAGGGCGACGGGTTCGTCTCCTACACGGAACTGACCAAGGCGGACACGCGCAAGCTGGCACAGGAAATCGACGCGCTGGCGGAGTTGCTGTCGCAGGTTCCTGCTCAGATCGTCGGCGGCGGGTCAACCGAGACGAGCTAGGGATAGGCCGGCGGGTCCTGTCGCACCCGCCGGAGAATCGCCTAGCCTGACTTTATGAGCACGGTCATGGCGGAGAAAGCAGATGCACTGCTCGCCGAGTTGGGCTTCCAGCACTGGCGTCCTGGGCAAAAGGAGGCTGTGGAGGCTGGGCTTGAAGGGCGGGACTCTTTGGTGGTGATGCCGACGGGGGGCGGCAAGAGCCTCTGTTACCAGCTCCCCGGGCTGGCTTCTGAGGACCTGACGATCGTCGTCAGCCCGCTGATCGCGCTGATGAACGATCAGTGGCAGCGGTTGACCGCGGCCGGGCACCCGGTAGCGATGATCTCCTCGGGAATGAGCGACGAGGCGGCGCGGGCAGCTCTGCAGCAGGTGCGGAGCGGCGAGGCACGGATCGTCTACTGCGCGCCGGAGCGCTTCGGCTCGGGCGTCTTCCTCGATGCGCTGGCCCAGCGGCGGGTCGACCTGCTCGCCGTCGACGAGGCGCACTGCGTATCCGAGTGGGGTCACGACTTCCGGCCCGACTACCTGCGCTTGCCGCAGATCGCCGAGCGGCTGGGCCGGCCGACGGTGATGGCCTGCACGGCGACGGCGACGAAGGCCGTCGCCGCCGAGATCGTCTCGCGCTTCGGCCTACGCGAGCCGCTCCAGGTCCGCTCCGGCTTCGACCGACCGAACATCTCCTTCGACGTCGTCCGGCTCGAGGGCAAGGGCTCGAAGGCGCGGCGCATGGCGCTCCTCGAGGCCGGCCTCTCCGACCCCGAGAACCGGCCGGCGATCGTCTACTGCGGCACCCGCAAGGACACCGACGAGGTCGCCGAGGCCCTGCGCGCGGCCGGCCTGCGGGCGCTCGGCTACCACGCCGGCATGGAGTCCGAGGACCGGACCGAAACCCAGCGCCGATTCATGTCCGACGAGGTCGAGGTGATCGTCGCCACCAATGCCTTCGGGATGGGCGTCGACAAGGCGGACGTGCGCTCGGTCTGGCACATGGCGATCCCGACCAGCCTCGAGGCCTACTATCAGGAGGCCGGCAGGGCTGGGCGCGACGGACTTCCGGCGCGGGCGGTGCTGCTGGCGATGAAGTCCGACCTGGGGCGCCTGGTCCGCTTCATCGAACAACGCGATCCGGGGCTGGAGATCGCCCGCGAGCGCGGCTGGCGCGACTACCGCGTGATCAAAGCCTTCATCTACTCGGACCGCTGCCGGCGGCGGCAGCTGCTCGACCACTTCGGCGACAGCTCGGCGCTCGACGCCTCGGACGTGCGGTGCTGCGACTTCTGCGACCCGGCCGGCTTCGGCCTTCCGGACCCGGAGACGATCGCCGTGCGTCCCTCCCGGTCCGCCAAGAGCAGCGCGCCGAGCCCGGACCTCTCGCCCGACGACGCGCCGCTCTTCGACGAGCTGAAGGCCTGGCGCCTGCGGGCCGCGGAGGGCAAGCCGGCCTACACCGTCGCCAACAACCGGACCCTCGAAGCGATCGCCAGCATCCGCCCCGCCGACGCGGCGCGGCTCGGTCAGATCGGCGGCGTCGGTCCCGGCTTCCTCTCCAAGTACGCGCCGGAAGTCCTGACGATCGTCGCCGGCTTCGGCGCGGCCGCCGACGGCACCCTCTTCGCCTAGCCCGCGCGCCGCAGGGCGATCCCGGTGACGATCTCGCGCACGATCCGCTCGGCGGCGAGCGCGGTGATGTCGGCCGAGCCGACGGCGGTGGGGATCACCTCGACCAGCTCGGCGCCGACGATCTCGAGCCGCGACGCCAACAGGCGGCAGGCGCGCAGCAGTTCGGCGGTGGTCATCCCGCCGGGCTCGGGGGTTCCGGTTCCCGGCGCGTATGCGGGGTCGAGGACGTCGATGTCGACGGAGAGGAACACCGGCCCCTCGCCGGCGGCTGTGACGGTCCGCTCGACCACCGCGTCGATGCCGAGCTCCCGCACGTCGTGCATGAAGAAGCTGGTGATCCCTCGCTCCCGCTGCCAGCCGAACTCCTCCTCGCCCGGCCAGTAGCCGCGCAGGCCGATCTGGACGTAGCGGTTCGGGTCGACCTGGCCGGCGTCCACCAACCGCCGCATCGGCGTGCCGTGGGACACCTCGACGCCGAAGACCTCCTCGCCGGTGTCGGTGTGGGTGTCGAAGTGGACCAGGCCGACCGAGCCGCCGTGGCGCGCGGCGCAGGCACGGATGTCCGGCTCGGCGATCCCGTGGTCGCCGCCGAGGACGATCGGCACGGCGCCGGCGTCGAGGACCTCGCCGACCGTGCGCTCGATCGCCGCGTGGCTCCTCGCCGGGTCGGCGGGGATCACCGGCGCGTCGCCGAAGTCGACGACCGCCAGCTCGGCAAAGCCGTCGATGCCGGCCTCGAGGTGCGGGCCCGGCGGGCAGCTGGCGGCGCGGATCGCGCGCGGCCCGAAGCGGGCGCCGGGCCGATCGGAGACCAGGTCGTCGGTCGGGGCACCGACGATCGCCACGTCGACCCCGGTGAGCTCGGAGGCGTCCTCGGTGTACGGCATCCCCGAAAAGCTCGGGAGACCCGCGAAGTCGGGCTTCTCGCCGTACTCGCGCCAGCGCTCGAGTGGGTCGATCACGCTGCAATCGTACGCCCGCCGTGCCGCGGCGCGAGGCGCAGCAACCCGCGATGCGCAACCGTGTTGTGCTCAGGTGGGTCCCGGCAAGCGAAACACCGTGGCGGCGGCACTGGCCGCCGTTTTTATGCTCTGCGCCCTGACGAGCGCCGCGCAGGCAGCCTCCCTGCAGCCGCGCGGCGACAGGATCTTCTTCGGAACCAGCGACACCGGCAACTCGGCCGACTTCGGCCACTTCAGCGAGGCCCTCGCCAAGCACCCGGCGCTGATCGAGAGCTTTCGCACCTGGGGCACGGACTTCCCCGAGTCGATCGAACGCTGGCAGGCCGCGCGGGCACGCCCGGTCCTGCACATCTCAACCGCCGACAAGCACGACGGGCACGAGCTGATCAGCCCGCGGGCGATCGCCGAGGGCGAAGGCGACGGCTACCTGCTCCGCCTCAACAAGCTGTTCTGGGCGAAGAAGATGCGCGCCTACGTGCGACCGCTGGGCGAGCCGAACCGCTGCCTCAACGTCTGGGCCTCCTACGACTGCTCGGGCAACCTGCGCGATGCCGCCCACAAACCGATCTGGTACCGGCGCGCCTTCAAGCGGATCTACATCCTGCTTCACGGCGGCGGCAAGAAGGCGAAGATCGACGAACGGCTGGCGGCGGCGGGGCTGCCTCCGGTCGCGGGCGACGTCACCGGCCTGCCGCGGGCACCCGTAGCGGTGATCTGGAGCACGCTGCCCGCCGGCTCTCCCACCGTGCCACAGAACCGGCCGAAGTACTTCTACCCCGGTGACGATTACGTCGACTGGGTCGGCACAGACTTCTACTCCGACAACCAGGACTGGAAATCGCTCGAGGGCCTCTACAACCGCTACTCGACCAAGCCCTTCGCGATCCCCGAGTGGGGCGTCTCCAGCGGCGACGACCCCCGCTACGTCGAACACCTGCTGGCCTGGGTCAAGAACCACCCGCGCTGCAAGATGCTCATCTACTACCAGGACTTCGGCGCGACCAGCCCCTACCGGATCCAGAACTACCCGGCCAGCCTTTCGGTCCTCGACCGGATGATCCACTCGAGCCGCTTCCCCGCCTTCGCCCCCGGCCACCCCACCCCACCCCCGGCACCGCCCGGCGGCATCGGCGCCAAGGTCCACAAGTAATAGCGCGGCCTCCTCCGCTCTCGCGGGGGCGCGCTGATGATCACCGGAGGCCACGCGCCCCCGCTTCCGCGTCCGGGGGCCGCTTAATTCTCTTTGGAAGGTCGGGCGGGTGTTTTCCCCGGCGGTGCGGCGGGCGTTTTCCCCGGCGGTGCGGCGGGCGTTTTTGCCGACTGGGCCGGGCGGGGCTCGGTCGCCGGGGCGACCTGGGCTTTGCCGACGCCGGTGCGGTACCGGATCGGTTCTAGAGCGCTGATGCTCGAGTAGCCGATCAGGTAGATCCGGCGGCCGTCGGAGATGACCGGCGTGTAGGTGCCGCGGGGATAGTGGAAGACCGGCCGGCCGGTCTTCATCGAGAAGCCGGTGGTCGAAGTGCCGTCGAACTCGGCCGCGTAGACGATGTTGCCGACCGCGGTCAGCGAGCCGATCACCGGGCCGCCGGCCGACGCAATCCAGCGCGGTTCGCCGTCCTTGGCGTTGAGCGCGTAGACGTTGCCGTCGAAGGAGCCGATGTAGACGGTCGGGCCGGTGTGGCGGGTGCGGGCGACGGTCGGCCCCGAGTAGACGTAGCCGCCGGTCGAGTAGCTCCAGGCAAGCTCGCCGTCGGAGAGGTCGAAGCTGTAGACGCGAGAGTCATTGTTGCCGGCGTAGACCCGGCCGAAGGCGACCGCCGGGGTCGAGTAGAACTCGCCCGTCCCCCCGAAGCCGGGCCCGAGGCTGCCGCTCTGCCACTTGAGGGCTCCCGTTTTCGCGTCGACGGCGTTCATGTCGCCGCCGTAGTCGCCGACGTAGAGGGTCCCGCCGTAGTAGGCGGGCGCCGACTTGATCGCCCCGGCCAGCTGGGTCGACCAGCGCACTTTGCCGTTGAACGTGTTGAGCGCGTAGAGGTTGCCGTCTTCGCAGCCGAAGTAGACGGTGTTGTCGATCACCAGCGGTGAGGACTCGGCCCGGCCCGGCAGGCTCCGTTTCCAGATGATCCGGCCGGTGCGCGCGTCGAGCTTGACGATGTGCCCGGGGACCAGGTTGACGATGTAGAGGCGGTGGCGGGAGTAGGCCGGAGAGGACGCGTTGAGGGTCCCGATCCGCCGTTTCCAGAGCTCTTTGCCGGTGTCGGCGTCGATCGAGATCGCGAAGCCGCTGTTGTTGACCAGAAAGAGCCGGCCGCCGGCGAGGACCGGCGGAAACTCGAGCAGCGGCCGCTCGGTGTAGCGCCAGAGGTCGCGGAAGGGAGGGCTGACGCCCTCGGCCGGCAGGTATCGGGTGCGGGCGCGGTCGTAGCCGTAGAGCGGCCAGCCGACCGTTTTCGTCACTTCCCGTTTCGGTTTTTCCGGCTTGAAGACCGCGTCTTCGTTGTGAACGTCCCCGGGCCGCTTGAGCGCCTCGTAGGCGACCGCCGCGCCGACGATCCCGAGCACCAGGACCGCGGCGGCCCCGAGGCAGATGCGCCGGTGATCGTTCCAGAACTTCTTCGGGTGGCGAAGCTCCTTGCCGGTCGCCAGGAGCCAGGCCCAGGCCTTTCTCGACTTCGACGGCCCGCCCCCCGCCGCCTTCTCGTCCTTCTTCGGCGGCGTCGGTTTCCGCGCCTTCTCGTCCTTCTTCGGCTGCGCCGGTTTCTTCGGCTTCTCAGCCATTCGCCGCGCCGGCGCGGCGCTCGGCCTCGGCGGAGACGCCGCCGAGGAGCTGCTTGACCCCGAGCTTGACCACCTCCACCACCACGCCGCCGACCACCGGGACCGTCGGGATTGTCCGCACGGCGTAGGTCAGCCGGGTCGTCCCCTCCCCCTGTGGAGTGAGCTCGACCGTGCCGACGTGGTCGCGCACCGGCAGGCCGGAGAGCAGCACGTAGGAGAAGCGGCTCGGCTCCTCGTAGGTGAGGATTTCCTCGCGCAGGGGCGGGCCGACCGTGCTCAGCACCCGGATCGCGCCGACGCCGTTCGGGGCCGGCTCGCCCTCGCGCTCGAGCGTCGACTTGCGAACGGGCGTGATCGCGGCGTAGCCGCGATGGTCGACGAGCACGTCGAAGATCGTCTGCGCGGGGGCCGCGATGTCGCGCACCAGGGTGAAACTGGCCATGCGCCGGAGGCTACTGGAGGGCCCAGCGCCTCGGATCGGACCCGTCGACCACGCCGACCTCCCCGAGGATCACCAGGTGATCGAGGGTTGAGAGGACGATCTGCAGGACCCAGGCGCTGACCGGGGTGTTGAGGTTGTCCTCGCCGATGATCTCGCCGACTATCTCGAAGGCTGTCTTCTCCCCCTCCCCCAGCGAGCGCCGCACTTTCCCGATCAGCTCGTCGACCTGACGGCGCGCCTCGGCGATCTTCACCTCGGGATCGCGGAAGGGACGGCCGTGGCCGGGAAGGCAGAGGTCGACCTCGAGGGGCTCGACCCGGTCGAGGCTGCCGATGAACTCGCCCAGCGGGTCGGGCGAGTGGCCGTGGTCGAAGAAGAGCACCGTGCGACCGAGCAGGTGGTCGCCCGAGATCAGCAGCTTGCGCTCCGGCTGGTGTAGGACTACGTGGGACGGCGCGTGGCCGGGTGTCTCATAGACCTGCCAGGTTCCGAGGTCGGTCTCGACCTCCACCCCGGGCAGCAGCTCACGGTCGGGCTCGACGATCGCGTCGACGCCGGTCTCTCCGTCGCTGCGCGCCTCGCGATAGCGCTCCAGCGCCTCGGCCGGGACGCCGCTCTGGCGGGCAACCTCGATCCGCTGCTCGAGCGCCGCCACGGGGTCGTCGGCGAGCAGGCGCACATGCTCCCAGGCCGGGTGCATCCAGAGCTCGCATCCGGCGGCCTCGAGGATCGGGGCCGCCAGGCCGTAGTGGTCGGTGTGGGAGTGGGTGCAGACGAGCAGGCGGACGTCCTCGATCCCGAAGCCGACCTGGCTGAGGGCGAGTTCTAGCTGGCGCATCCGCCCCTTGCCGCCGATCCCGGTGTCGAAGAGGACGATGCCGCCGTCGGCGGCGACCACCCAGACGTTGCCGTGTGGGACCCCCGGCCAGGGAAGCGCCAGGCGCAGCCGCCAGACACCGGGCAGCACCCGTTCCCCCCGCGGCGCCTCCGGCTTGCGGTCGCTCATCGTCCCATCCTCTCAGGGCGAGCCGACCCTCCGCGCGACGGGATAAGTTCCACCGGTGGAGTCGAGCAGCCCGAAGCGAGCCGGCCTCGTTCTCGCATCGCTGATCCTGGTCGCAGCCGTCGCGAATCTGAATCTCGCGGTCGCCAACGTCGCCCTGCCGGACATCGGCAAGGCCTTCGACTCCGGCCAGACGACGCTCAACCTGATCGCCGTCGGATACAGCCTCGGGCTGGCGACGTCGGTCCTCTACCTCGGCGCCCTGGGCGACCGCTACGGGCGCAAGATGATGCTGATGCTGGGGATGGGGCTGACGATCCCCGCCTCCCTGCTCGCCGGCCTCGCTCCCTCCGACGGCGTCCTCTTCATCGCCCGGCTGTTCGGCGGAGTCGCCGCCGGGATGGCGTACCCGACCACCCTGGCCCTGATCACGGCACTCTGGTCCGGGGCAGCGCGGACACGCTCGATCGCGCTCTGGTCGGCGATCGGCGGCGCGATTGCCTCGCTCGGGCCGCTGCTCTCCGGCGCGCTCCTCGAGCAGTTCGACTGGGGCTCTGTCTTCCTCGTGACGCTGCCGCTGGCGGTCGTCGCCCTCTTCATGGCCTGGCGCTACGTGCCCGCCCACGTCAACGAGGCGACGGAGCCCGTCGACAACCTCGGTGGCGTCCTCTCGATCCTCCTGGTCGCGGCCGTCGTCCTCGGCATCAACCTGGCGCCGGTGCCGGGCAAGGGAGCAGTCGCGATCGGCCTCGGGCTGGTCGCGCTGGCGGCGGCGGCGGCCTTCGTCATCCGCCAGCGAAGGGCGACCTCGCCCCTCTACGACCTCGACGTCGCCGCTCGACGGATCTTCTGGGTCGCTGCCTGCGCCGGGATCATCGTCTTCGGCTCGCTGATGGGCGCGATGTTCATCGGCCAGCAGTTCCTCCAGAACGTTCTCGACTACTCGACCCTCGACTCGGGCCTCGCGATCCTGCCCGCGGCGGTGATGATGGTGATCGTCGCGCCGCGCTCGGCGAAACTGATCGAGTCGCGCGGGGCGCGCTTCACCCTGCTGATCGGCTACGTCTTCTGCGTACTCGGCTTCCTGACGATGCTGCTGCTCTGGAAGGAGGGGGCCGAATACTGGAAGGTCGGCCTCGGCTACGCGCTGATCGGGACCGGGGTCGGCTTCGCCGGCACCCCCGCGTCGCATTCGCTGACCGGGTCGGTGCCCGTCCGGCGCGCCGGGATGGCGTCGGGGACCGCCGACCTCCAGCGCGACCTCGGCGGGGCGATCATGCAGTCGATCTTCGGCGCCCTGCTGACGGCGGGCTACGCGGCCGCGGCCAGCGCGGCGATCTCCTCCGCACCCGACCAGGCCCAGATCTCCGAAAACGTCGAAGGCGTCCTCACCAAGTCCTTCTCCAGCGCCGCCGATCTCGCCGGCCGCTACCCGCGACACTCAGAACAGATCATCGCCGCCGCCAAGACCTCGTTCCTCCAGGGTGACCAGTGGGCCTACACCGCCGGCATCGTCGCGATCCTGCTCGGCGCGACGCTGGTCTTCTTCAAATTCCCGAAGGGAGACGAGGAGGAGGCGCTGCTCGAGCGGTATAACGCCGAAGATGCCTGACGATGGACACTCCCGGCTCTCCCCGGCGCTTCGCGAGGGTGACCAGGTCACCCCGCTCGAGCTCTTCTTCGACCTCGTCTTCGTCCTCGCGCTGACCCAGTGCACGGCGCTGATGTCCCACCACCCGAGCTGGTCGGGCCTCGTGCAGGGCATGCTCGTGCTCTGCATCCTCTGGTGGACCTGGGTCGGCTACGCCTGGCTGACCAGCGTCATCGACCCCGAGGAGGGCGCGGTGCGGCTGGTCATGTTCGGGGCGATGGCGGCGCTCCTGATCGTCTCCCTCTGCGTGCCCGAGGCGTTCGACAGCCTCGCCCTCACCTTCGTCGTCTTCTACGCGATCGTGCGCGCGGCGCAGATCGCCCTGTTCATGCTCGCCAGCCCCGAGGACGACGGGCTCCGCCACTCGGTCCTCGGCCTCGCCGCCAGCACCGCGGTCGCGGTCGGCCTGCTGGCCGCCGCCTCGCTTTTCGACGGGCTCGCCCAGGGCGCCCTCTGGCTGCTCGCGCTCGTCCTCGACATGGGCGGCCCCTACCTCTTCGGCTCGGCCGGCTGGAAACTGTCGCCGCGCCACTTCGCCGAGCGCCACGGGCTGATCGTGATCATCGCCCTGGGCGAGTCGATCGTCGCGATCGGGGTCGGCGCCTCCGATCAGCTCACCCTGGGAATCGGCACCGCCGCGATCCTCGGCGTCTCACTCGCCGCGGCGATGTGGTGGATCTACTTCGACATCGTCGCGATCGTCTCCGCCAACCGCCTGGTCGAGGCCGAGCCCGGCAAGGTCCAGAACGAGATGGCGCGGGACTCCTACTCCTACGTCCACATGGTGATGGTCGCCGGCATCGTCCTCACCGCGCTGGGCCTGAAGACGACGATCGGGCACTTCGAAGATCACCTGCACGCCGTGCCCGCCTTCGCGCTGTTCGGTGGCACCGCGATCTACCTGCTCGGACTGGTCGCCTTCCGCTACCGGCACGTCCACACGATCAACCGCCAGCGCCTCGGCCTGGCCGTCGCGCTCCTGATCGGGGTCCCGGTCGCCACCGAGATCCCGGCGCTGGTCGCGGTGGCGATCCCCAACGTGCTGCTCTGGGCGATGATCGCCTATGAGACCCGCCTCTACGGCGAAGGGCGACACGACATTCGCCGACCGGAAACCGTCGAAGCCGAGGCCTAGCCCGGGCGCTCGAACTCCTGCAGGAATCCGGCGGCCGCGAAGCAGAGCGCGCCGGTGAGGGTCCCCCAGTTGGCGACGCCGATGTTGACGACGTCCGAGTTCGCCGGCCTGACGAACGAGGCGATCGCGGCGACCATGAAGAGGACCGAGCCGAGCTGGTTGACCATGACGATCCACCACTCGAGCTCACGCGGGCGGAAGACCCGACGCCCGTGGCCGATCTCGACGATTGCCAGGTGGCCTGAGATCAGGAACAGCGAGCAGCCGATCATGTCCGGGGACCAGACCAGCCGGTCCTCGGCGCCGGCGCCGAGGCCGGTGATGAACGAGTCGACCAGGTTGATCGCGAAGACCAGGGTGCCGGCGAAAAGGACCGCGGCGCTGAGCCACTCGATCCGCTTGGGTTCGCGCCCGAACCAACGCCAGGGCTCCGGACGCACGCTTCCGTCGGCGTTGGTCCGCGGCCGGTTGACGACGAGCAGGACCGAGGAATAGCCGCCGGTGCTGAAGAAGACGCCGCCGACCAGGTAGACCGAGCAGTAGGCGGTCGCATCGACGCCGGCCTGGGCCAGCGCCGCACCGATCGCGAAGAGCGAGCCGCCAACCAGGAAGGCGGTCGCCGCGACCGCGTTGGTGCGCCGCGCCCTGGCGCCGCTCTTGCGCAGCGCGCGGTTCGCAGCCGAGCGTTCTACGAGCCGAGAAACGTCGCCGGGTCAGGCCCGAAGCGCCTGCCCGTGTCCAGCGGCTCGAAGGCGGCCATCTCGTCCTCGCTCAACTCGAAGTCGAAGACGTCGAAGTTCTCGCGGATCCGCTCCGGGGTCGCCGATTTCGGGAAGACGATGTTGCCGAGCTGGATGTGCCAGCGAAGGATCGCCTGCGCCGCCGTCTTGCCGTGCCGCCCCGCGACCTCGACGATCGGCGCCTCGCCGAGCAGCTCGCCTTGGCCCAGGGGGCTCCAGGCCTCGGTCGCGATCCGGTGCTCGCCCTGCCAGGCTCGGAGCTCTTTCTGGTGGAAGGCCGGGTGCAGCTCGATCTGGTTGACGGTCGGCGCCGTCTCGGTCTCGGCCTCGAGCTTCTCGAGGTCCTCGACGCGGAAGTTCGAGACGCCGATCGTGCGCGAGCGACCCTCGGCGTGGATCCGTTCGAAGGCCTTCCACGTATCGACGAAGAGGCCCTCCGAGGGCACTGGCCAGTGGATCAGGTAGAGATCGACGCGATCCAGACCGAGGCGGCCGAGGCTCTTCTCGAATGCCTCGAGGGTGGTGTCGAGGCCCTGCGCCGAGTTCCAGAGCTTGGTGGTGACGAAGAGCTCCTCGCGGGGAATCCCGGAAGCCTCGATCGCCGCGCCGACGCCCTTCTCGTTGCGGTAGGCGGCAGCGGTGTCGATATGGCGGTAGCCGGCGGCCAGCGCCTCCTCCACGACCGCCTGGGTGTCCTCCGGCGGAACCTGGAAGACGCCGAACCCGAGCTGGGGGATCTCGACGCCGTCGTGCAGCGTCACCTTGGGGATCACGGCCACCTCCTAGCTGGTTGCGAGCCCGAGGGCGAGGAGCGGAAACCCGGCCATCAGGCCAAGGTAGGCGCCAATCGCCACAGCGGTCAACGTACCCGTCGTCCGGGATTTGACTCCCGAGATGAAGCCGACGAGCACGCAGGCGCAGGAAATGACCAGTCCGATCCAGAAAACGTCGGGCACGGACGCGAGACTATCGAAACCGTGAAGGACTCAGGCACCAACAAGACCCTGATCCTGGCGGCGATGATCTTCGCCGTGTCGATGACATTCATCGACCAGACGATCGTCGCGATCGCGATCCCGAGCATCCAGGACGACCTCTCGCTCTCCGCGACCGGGGTCCAGTGGATCGTCAACGGCTACCTGCTCTCCCTCTCGGCCCTCTTCGCCTTCGGCGGGCGCCTCGCCGACATCGCCGGGCACCGCAAGATGGTCGTGATCGGCGTGATCGTCTTCGCCACCGCTTCTGCCCTCTGCGGGGCGACGCCGACCGGCTCGCTCGACGAGCCCTGGCTGATCACCTTCCGCGTGATCCAGGGCGCCGGCGCGGCGATCATGTTCCCCGCCGCCCTGGCGATCGTCCTCGGCGCCTTCCCGCTCCGTGAGCGAGGGCGCGCGATGGCGATCTTCTTCGCGATCACCGGCGGCCTGACCTCGATCGGCCCGCTCGCCGGCGGCTACCTCGTCGAGTGGACCTGGCGGGCGATCTTCTGGGTCAACATCCCGGTCGCGATCATCGCGCTCGTCCTCACCTGGAAGTCCAAGCCGGACAACACCAAGCACCCCGCGCCGCTCGACTACCGCGGCACGGTGCTGATCACCGGCGGCATGGCCATCCTCGTCCTCGGCCTGCAGCAGTCCGCCGTCTGGGGCTGGAGCAGCGCCACCACCTGGGTCTGCATCGTGGCCGGGATCGCCCTGCTCGGCGCCTTCGTCGCCTACGAGCTGCGGGTCGAGAACCCCCTGCTGCGCCTGTCCGTCTTCAAAGACCGGGCCTTCAGCGTCGACAACGTGATCCTCTTCCTGCTGATGATCCCGTTCGTCCCACTCTTCTTCTTCGCCAGCATGTACGCGCAGATATCGCTAGGCGAAAGCGCCTCGCAAACCGGCCTCTACCTGTTGATCTTCTTCGGCGGCTTCGCCGTCGCCTCCCAGTACGGAGGGAAAATTCTCGATCGGGTCGGCGCGAGGCCCTCGGTGGTGCTCGGCTGCGCGGTGGCCGCCGTCGGCTTCTACCTCTGGGGCAACTCGCTCACCAACCTCTCGGTCGGCGAACAGTGGTACTACATCGTCATCGCCGGGGCCGGCGTCGGCCTCGTCCTCAGCCCGGCCAACACGGATGCCCTCAACCGCGTGCCGCGCGAGCGTTACGGCGAGGCCACCGGCATCACCCAGACGGTGCGTAACTTCGGCTCCAGCCTCGGGCTGGCGGTGTTCGGCTCGATCCTGATCCTCGAAAACAAGTCGAACCTAGAGGCGACCGGCGCCTCGCACGGCGTGCCCAAGGCGAGCGCCGACCAGATCGCCGACGCGATCAGCCAAGGCGCCGGGGGCTCGGGCGAAAGCGCGGCACACGCCGGCGGCGCCGTCGGCAAGGTCATCGCCAACATTCCCGGTGACTTCGCCCTGGCGACGCAGACGGTCTTCTATGGCTTCGCCGGGGTGATGGCGGTCGCCTTTGTCGTCGCCCTGTTCAAAATGCCGAGTGGGAAAGTCGAAGAGGAAGTTCAGGAACCGGCGGCGCCCGACGCCGGTGCCGGCCAGGGCTGACGCTGGTACGTTTGCGCGGGTGACTCGTCGCTCGGGCGTTGTATGGGGATTGGCCGCTCTCGCGCTGGCGGCGGCACTGCTCGCGGCTCCGATCGCCTCGGGTGCGGAAGTGGGCGTCGACACAAAGGACAACCGGCGGGCCTCCCCCACCGACGAGCTCGCCCACAGGTACGCGCCGATCACGATGGTGCGCGAAGAGACCGACCCGCCCTGCCAGACCACGGCCGAGCAGTATGAGCCGACCACGGTCGACACCGTGCTCGGCAACCCGAAGGTGACGCTTCAGAAATACGTCGAAGGCGAGGGACTGGAAGACATCACCAAGGCCCCCACGGTGGCCGACATCGCCGGCCTCGGCGATGACTACTACCTCAACCTCGAGGGAGAGGCGCTGGGCGACACCTGCGTCTACGCCACGGACTTCAAGCAGCTGCTCGAGCAGGGCAGGGCCCCGGCCGCCACCTACGCCCACATCGCTCGCGAACCGAACCACGACGGTTTCACCCTTCAGTACTGGTTCTTCTGGTACTTCAACCAGTTCAACGACCTGCACGAGGGCGACTGGGAGGGCATGCAGCTCGCCTTCGAATCGAACACGGTCAGGGACGCCCTCGGCGAAGAACCGAGCGAAGTCATCCTCTTCCAGCACGCCGGCGGCGAGCGGGCGAGCTGGACGGACTCGAAGGTGCAGAAGGAAGGGACGCACCCGGTCGTCTACCCGGCGGCGGGGTCGCACGCGACCTTCTACAACTCGGCCGTCTACGTCCAGAACGGCCAGAACGGCTCCGGCCTCGGCTGCGACATCACCACCGAACCGCTGCGCGAACTTCGGCCGCGGCCGATCGTGATGCCGGACACGGCGCCGCCGAACGGGCCCTTCGCGTGGCTCACGTACGACGGGCGCTGGGGCGAACGCGAAAAGAGCTTCAACAACGGGCCACAGGGACCGCAGACGAAGACGGTCTGGCGCGAACCCTTCGCCTGGATGGCCAAGCAGCGCACGACCAGCCCGCGGCTCCCGGGTGGCTCGGTGCTCGGCCCGCAGGTGGCGAGCGCCTTCTGCGGCACCGTGGCCGCCGCCTCCGAGCTCGTCAACCTCGACATCAAATCGCGGCCCGCGCTGATCGCGACCCTGGCCGTCATCCTGCTTGCGATCGGCCTCTTCGTCGGCCTCACCCGTTGGGGACCGATCGACCTCGAGAACCTCAGGGCGCGGCGCTCCTTCGGCCAGATCGTTCGAGCCGCGCGCCGGCTCTACGGCCGACACTGGCCGGTGCTGGTGCCGGTCGCGATCGTCGCGATCCCGATCGTCGGCGGCATAAACCTGCTCGCCAGCGTGCTCGGCAATTCGCACTCGGGCGGCCACGGAGGCCTCGACCTGGCGCTCGGGGATCTGGTCGAAACACTCGGCCGCCCGGCGGCGATGGCTGTCGTGGCCTCGATCGTCGTCGTCTTCGTCCGCGAGTTGGTCGAGAGAGACGAGCGCCCCGGCTTCCGCTCCGCGTTCAGCGGCATGCGGCGGCGCTTCTGGCCCGTGGTGGGCGGCGAGCTGCTGTTCCTGCTCTCGATCTTCGTCCTGATGGCGACCGTGGTCGGGATCCCCTTCGCGGTCAACAAGTACGTCGCCTGGGGCTTCGTCAAGCAGGAGATCCTCTTCGAGGACAAGTCGATCCGCGAGGCTTTCCACGGCAGCGCCGACCTCGTCCGCGGCCGCTGGTGGCACACCGTCAGGGTCGCCGGCTTCCTCTTCGTGGTCAGCGTCGTGACCGGGCCGATCCTCACCTTCGCCCTGATCTTCACCGCCCTGCCGCTGATCTGGATCAACCTGCTCGGCTCGCTCGTCTTCGCTTTGCTGATCCCCTACGTCGCGCTCGGCGAGACGCTCCTCTACTTCGACCTCAGCGCCCGGGCCGAGGTCGAGCCGGCGAAACCGCCGCGCGCCTGGCGCCCCTGGAAGCCGCGGGAGTTCGGCCGCGTGCGGCGCGACTGGTCGCCCCAGCCGGCGGCGAGCGGGTAGTTTTTCGCCGGTGAAGATCCTCGCCTTCAGCGACCTGCACCGCGACCTTGGCCAGGCGGCGACCCTGGTCGAGATGTCCGCCGACGCCGACGTCGTGATCGGAGCCGGCGACTTCGCCTCGGTCCACGAGGGCCTCGACGAGACGATCGAGGCGCTGGCACCGATCTCGACGCCGACGATCCTCGTGCCCGGCAACAACGAGACGGTCGAGGCGCTGCGCGAGGCCGCCTCGGGCTGGGAGTCGGCCACGGTCCTCCACGGTGAAGCGACCGAGGTCGACGGCACCGAGTTCTTCGGGCTCGGTGCCGGTATCCCGGTGACACCGTGGGACTGGAGCTTCGACCTCGACGACACCGCCGCCGCCTCGATGATGGGCGACTGCCCCGAGGCCGCGGTCCTCGTCCTGCACTCCCCCCCGCAGGGCCACTGCGACGCCAACGCGACCGGCGACCATTTCGGCAGCCCGGCGCTGCTCGAGGGGATCGAGGAGAAGAGGCCCCGCCTTGCCGTCTGCGGCCACATCCACGAGTCATGGGGCTGCGAGAGCCTGATCGGCACGACACCCCTCCACAACCTCGGCCCGAAGGGCACCTGGCTCGACGCTTAGGCCGCTTTTTCGTATCGCCAGGCGGTAACCCAAACCGTCCGCAGGTGTTCTTAGATCGTAACTATCCGCATTATCTCTAGGAGGAACGAATCATGGAGATGGTCAAGCGGTTCGAGCCCGTGGCACTGCTGGCGATCGTGCTCGGCGCCCTCAATTGGGGCATGGTCGGGCTCTTCGACACCAATGTGATCTCGGACGTCTTCGGCAGCGGCACGCTGACCGACGTCGTCTACACGGTGGTCGGGGTCTGCGGCCTCCTATACGTCCCGAGGGTCCTGGAGGACCTGCACCTGCGGGACCACATGCCCCACCCTCGCGGCACCTGACGCGAGGAGGACCGGCCGGGGCGGGCTAGTAGCCCGTCCCGGTCTTGACCTGCTTGCGCTCGGTCTCGTGCGCGCCGCCCTTTTTCTGGAGCGTGGCGCAGGCGTCGCGGATGTCACCGGCGAGTTTGTCGACCTGGGCACGACTCAGGTTCTCCTTGACCAGGGCGCGCATCACCTTCACGTCTTCGGCTTCAGGCGGCAGCGTGTAGGCGGGCAGCATCCAGCCGCGCTCGGCCGAGAGCTGCCAGGCGAGGTCGAACTCGTCATAGGGCTTCTCGCCGGCGAGTCGGAAGGTGACCAGCGGCAGCTGCTCCTCGCCGCGGCCGATCAGCTCGAAATCGCCCTGGTCTTCGAGGTGGTCGGCAAGGGCATCGGCGTTTTTCTGCATGATTTCCATGACGTAGCCGTAGCCGTCCCGACCGAGCCTGACGAAGTTGTAGTACTGGGCCAGCACCATCGACGAGCCGGTCGAGAAGTTGAGGGTGAAGGTCGCGTCGGTCTTGCCGAGGTAGTTCTCCTCGAAGACCAGGTCCTCGGCGAGGTCGTCCTTCTCGCGGAAGATGAGCCAGCCGATCCCCGGGTAGACGAGCCCGAACTTGTGGCCGGAGACGTTGATCGAGCGCACCTGCTCCAGCCGGAAGTCCCACTTGGAGTCGGGGTAGAGAAACGGCCAGACGAAGCCGCCACTGGCAGCGTCCACATGCAGCGGGATGTCGAGCCCCTCCTCCCCCTTCTTGGTCTCGAGGAGAAGGTCGTTGATGCCGACGATGTCGTCGCGGTGGCCGGTGAAGGTGGTGCCGAGCACGGCGGCAACCCCGATCGTGTTCTCGTCGAGGTGAGGCTTCACGTCCTCGGGGCCGATCGTGTACTTGCCTTCCTGAAGCGGGACGATCCGCGGCTCGACGTCGAAGTAGCGGCAGAACTTCTCCCAGACCACGTGCACGTCGCCGCCGAAGACCAGGTTGGGCTTGTCGATCGGCTTCGACGCGGCTTCGCGGCGCTGCTTCCATTTCCACTTGAGCGAAAGCGCGCCGAGCATGATCGCCTCCGAAGAACCCTGGGTCCGGGCACCGGTCGTCTCACCCGGGGCGTGGAACAGGTCGGCGAGCATGCGGATGCAGCGCTGCTCGATTTCGGCCGACACCGGGTACTCGGCATGGTCGATGAAGTTGCGATGGAGGTTCTCGGTGATCAGCCGTTTCGCCTCCGGCTCCATCCAGGTGGTGACGAAGGTCGCGAGGTTGCGCGCCGGGTCGCCCTCGAGCAGCAATTCCTCGCCGACCAGCCGCATCGCGTCGAGCGCCGACATCCCCGTCGACGGGAAGTTCTTGTCCGGCGCTTCCTCGGTGAGGAAGCGGTTACCGAACATCATTCCTTCGGGTTTGTCTCCCTGGTCGGCCATCTCCTGACCGCGAGGCTATCGCTTACCGGCCCCCGGCCACCCGGCATGCCGAGGTCGCCGGCCGGGTAGAACGGTGGGAACGCGAAAAGGAGACGCAATGCCCAGCACGGAGACCTTGACTGACAGCAGCGCAGGAACGGTGAAGATCGGCGACGAGTTCGAGGTCCGCCGCCTCGGCTTCGGCGCGATGAGGATCACCGGCGCCGGGGTCTGGGGCCCTCCCGAGGACCCCGACGAAGCCCGCGCCGTCCTCCGTCGCCTGCCCGAGCTCGGGATCAACATGATCGACACCGCCGACTCCTACGGCCCCGAGGTCAGCGAGGAGCTGATCGCCGAGGTCCTCCACCCCTACGAGGGCCTGACCGTCGCGACCAAGGGCGGCCTCGAGCGCACCGGCCCCGGCCAGTGGCCCCGCAACGGCCGGCCCGAGCACCTGAAGGCTGTCTGCGAGGGCTCCCTGCGGCGCCTGCGGGTCGATCGGATCGATCTCTACCAGCTGCACTCGCCCGATTCAGACGTCCCTTACGAGGAGTCGGTGGGGGCGATCAAGGAGCTCCAGGACGAGGGCAAGGTTCGCGACCTCGGGGTCTCCAACGTCACAGTCGAGCAGCTCGAGGTGGCGCGCGGCATCGTCGACGTGGTCTCGGTTCAGAACCGCTTCAACCTGGCCGACCGTGACTCCGAGGACGTGCTCGACCGCTGCGAGGAGCTCGGCATCGCCTTCATCCCCTGGTTCCCCCTTGCGGCCGGGGACCTCGCCGAGCCCGGCGGCGCTGCCGCCGAGGTCGCCGAGGCGCACGGCGCCGGGCCGGGCCAGATCGCGCTCGCCTGGCTGCTGCGTCGCTCGCCGGTGATGCTGCCGATCCCCGGCACCTCGAAGGTCGCCCACCTCGAGGAGAACGTCAGGGCGACGAGCATCGACCTGTCCGACGACGACTTCGAGCGGCTCTCGGCCGCGGCCTAGGAACTTCCGCAGACCGCCGCGGAGGTGAGCGGTGTCGATCCGACCATGACGCCGCGGCCGAGTGCTTCCGCGAAGACCGTTTCGGCGGCTTCGCGGGCACCGGGCGAGGCCGCGGCGAGCTGCTCGGGCGAGTAGGCGGGCGAGCCGAGCTCGTCCCTCGCTTCGAAATATTCGGCAGCGGTGAAATGCATATCGGCGTGCGGGTAGATCGTCGTGATCTTGGTCTCGGGCACGTAGTCGTCCGGGATGCAGGGGCGGGCCAGCTCGAGCGCGGCCAACTCGGCGCGGTTGAGGCTGGTCTCGGCGCGGAAGAAGGTGCCCGCGTCCCTCATCTGGGCGACGTTGGCGATCAGCGAGAGCGCGGTCAGCGCGGTCGCGGCGATCGCCCAGCCCCGGGCGATCCTCAGTCCGTTGCAGAGCTCGACGATCAAGAGCAGCACGAGGACGCCGCCGGTATAGACGTAGCGGCTCGCGTCCGGGGGCCGGCCGGGGCGCAGCCCGAGACCGACGAGGACGAGGTAGGCGGAGACGATCGCGACCATCGTCCAGGTGCGCGCACTGGGACGGGGGCCGAAGCGGGCTCGTGCGGCGACCGCGGCGATCAAGACGAGGACGAGCGGGATACCCCTGTCGCCGCGCACCTCGGCCAGCGAGGTGCCGAGGTCCGGCGAGCCGGGCTGGCGGAAGATCCCCGCCAGCGAGGACAGGATCGCTGCGAGCTGGTCATAGACACCGCTGAGGATCGACCCGGTCGCGTAGGCACTGGTGTCGGTCTGGTGGAACTTCCTCGCCCACAGCCACCAGGCGGCGTAGAGCGCGGCGGGCGCGGCGACGACCCAGAGCCTGCGCAGTCCGCGACGCCAATCCCTGGCCAGCAGCTCGACCACGGCGCCCGCGGCGAAGGCGAGGCCCAGCGAGTGCGAGGCAAACGCCAGGGCGAGGAGCAGCGCAGCACCGACCTCCCAGCCGCGGCCCTCGCGCTGGAGGCAGAGCAGCATGCCCAGTCCGCCGACCAGGGCGAGTTGATTGCTGACCCCGGCGGTGTTCATCATCACCTCCCAGCCGGCCCCGAAGAAGAGCACCAGGATCGCCGGCAGCAGCGCCCCGAGGCGTCCGACCTGGGTCGCGGCGAGCGCGTAGACGAGGCCGCCGACGGCGAGCTGCAGGGCGACGGTCAGCAGGGTGAGCGGCAGATGAGTCTGGGCGCCGAAGACCTCGACGAGCAGCTTCCACGGCACCAGGGTGGTGACGATCAGGTGGCCGTTGTGGGGTTCGAGCAGGGTGCTCGCGCTCCAGCCCCGGCGCCCGGCGAAGAACCCCCACTCGTCGAGCGTGAAGCTGGTGCCGCGCATCCACCGGAGGGTGAGTGCCGCCGAGAAGGCCATCGCCAGGCCCAGGAGCCCGAGCGCAAGCCGGCGTTGCGAGGAAATCCGTTGCGGCAACTAAGCGGTCTCGGCGCCCTCTTGGAGCTTGCCGTCTCTGATCCGCGCCGCCATCGCGTCCGATTCCTCGCGATAGACGCCGCCGTCCTCGAACTCGATCACCGGGTACTTGCGCTGGCCCGAGAGCGCCTCGAGGTCGTTCCGCTTGCCGCCGCGGAGCGGCCCGGCGACGACCTGATAGTCGATCCCCTGCTCGTCGAGCGCCTTCTGGACTTTCCAGCAGGGATGGAGGTCGAGCTTGAACCAGTTCGCCGAACAGCGATGGAGCTTGACCGCCATCTGGCCACCCTATTCGCCCCCGGCCCTTTAGTCGAGCCGGGGGCGACCGGGTCAGGCGCCGGCGGGCTCGGGCTCCGCCTCCAGCGGCTCGCCGGTGACGACCTCACGCTCGATGTCGCTCTCCCTGACCATCCATAGGGCGATCGCCGAGCCGGCGAAGCAGAGCAGGGCTCCGAGCACGATGATCTCGTTGAGGCCGTGGACGAAACCCTGTTCGGCCGCGTCGCGGACGGTCGCCCGGGCCCCGGGTGGAAGCGAGGAGACCGCTTCCTGGAGAGCACCGGACGAGGTGGCTTCGACCAGCTGGCGGGCTTCGGTGTGGTCGAGGGAGGCACCGGCGACCTCCTGTGCCTTCGACGCCCCGGTGCCGAGGAAGATCGCGCCCCAGGCGGCGATGCCGACGGCGATGCCGACCTGCCGGAAGGTGTCGTTGATGCCCGCCGCCATGCCGCTCTGCTCCTTCGGCACGACGCTGAGCGCGACGTCGGCGATCACCGGGTTGAGCAGGCCGACCCCGATCCCGCTGACGATGAAGCCGGCGAGCAGCGCGGTCCATTCTGAGTCGACCCCGATGCCCGCCATCAACAGGAGGCCGACGCCGGTGAGGGCGAGGCCGGCGCTCATCAGGAAACGCGCGCGGACCTTTGCCAGGGCCATGCCGGCGAGCGGCGCGACGATGAACGAGGCGACGGTGATCGGCAGGTACCGCAGGCCCGCTTCGATCGGCGAGAAGCCGAGGAAGCTCTGCAGGTACAGCGTCAGGTAGAGGAACAACGCGAACATCGAGCCGGAGACGGCGAAGGCCGCCAGCCTGCACCCCGGTGAAGGCGCGGCGCCCGAACAAGCCGAGCGGCAGCATCGGCTGGGCGACCCGCCGCTCGATCGCGATGAAGGCCCCGAGAAGGAGCGCTCCGGCGGCGAACAACCCGATGATCTGGGGGCTCCCCCAGCCCGCGTCGTTGCCGCGCACCAGGGCAAGGACGAGGGCGAACAGAGCGGTCGAGAAGGTGACCAGGCCGCCCCAGTCGATCCGGGTCGCGTTCGGGTCTCGCGACTCGGCAATCTTCCAATAGGTGATTCCGATCGCGGCGATCCCGATCGGGACGTTGATCAGGAAGACCCACTGCCAGCCGAGGCCGTCGGTGAGCAGGCCACCGACAAGCGGGCCGATCGCGACGGCGATGCCGATCGTCGCTCCATAAATGCCCATCGCCATGCCACGCTCGGGGCCGGCGGGGAACTCCTGGGCGACCAGGGCGAGGGAGACGGCGAACATGATCGCCCCGCCGACGCCCTGCAGGGCACGGGCGACGTTGAGGAAGGTCGGATCGGGCGCCAGGGCGCAGAGCAGCGACGCGGCCGAGAAGACCGCAAGGCCGATCGCGAAGACCCGACGACGGCCGAGGCGGTCGGCGAGGGAACCGGCGGTGAGGACCAGAGCCGCCAGGGAAAGGGCGTAGGCGTCGATCACCCACTGCAGGTCGCTAAAGGAGCCCCCCAGGTCAGCCTGGATCGCCGGCAGCGCCGTGTTGACCACGGTGATGTCGAGCAGGAGCATGAAGGTCGCGACGCAGACCGCGCCCAACGTCCACCATTTTCGAGTCATCTGGAACCTCCAACTGGCTGTGTACAATTCGTAAGGAAAGCTTGTAAGGCTGTCTGACCAGACGACCTTATCAGGCGTCCTGACGATATGCGCCCTGACCCCGTGAAGACAGACGAGATCCCGCTCAGCGGACTGCTCGACATCGCCCTCGAGGCATTGCTGGCCGAGTTCCGTGAGGAGCTGGTCGCCAGCGGATACGAGGACATCCGCCCCACGCACGGCTGCGTCTTCCGCTTCGTGCGCGAGGACGGCATGCGCCTGACCGAACTGGCGGCGCTCGCCGGAATAACGAAGCAGTCAGCCGGCGAGTTGGTCGACGACCTGGTCGAGCTCGACTACGTCGAGCGCATCGCCGATCCCGACGACCGGCGCGCCAAGCTGATCTGCCTCACGGAGCGGGGCCGGCAGGCCCAGCGGGTCGGTTATGGGCTCTTCGGCGAGCTCGAAAAGCGCTGGGCGGCGACCTTCGGCGAGGAGCGCGTGGAGGCGATGCGGGCTCTGCTCGAAGAGATCGCGGCCGAGAAGGCGCCGACCTCAGTGCCCGAGCTGTCAAAGGCGGCCCGGGCCGGCATCAAGGGCGATCCCGCCGCGGCCTAACGCTTGCCGGCCGGTTCTTCTTCGCCGGCGCTGTCCCAGAGGATGCGGCCGGATGCGCCCTCGCTGACCAGCCGCTCGGCGCACCATTCACCGTGGACCGCGAAGGCGGCGTAGCTGAAGCGGCCGAGGCGGGCGCTGGACGCGTCGGCGGCGGGGATCTCGTGCAGGCGGATCGTCTCGGCGCTGCCGTCGCAGAGGGTGACGCGGACGCTTCGGGCACTCGCCGCGAAGATCATGCCCACGGCGGTCAGGTCGGCGGGCGCGCCACTGCTCGGCTGGGCGCCACTGGCGACGAGGGGCGCGCCCCGGGGCTCAAGAGAGCCGTCGGGATCGACGCACTGCTTGCTTTTGTTGCGATGGAAGCTGAAGCGGCTGACGCGCCAGGTCGTGCCGACCACCAAGCAGGGGCGGTGGGCGCCGCTCGTGCCGGCGCCGGCCGGGCCGTCGGGCCGCTTCGCTTTGACCGCCCAGAGATAGTCGCCCGACTTACCGGCGCCGAGACCGATCCAGGGGCTCGACTTCGTCTCGCCACCGGCTCCGGCGGCGAGCATGAGGCTGAAGGCGAGCACCAGCCCGAGCACGGTCACCAACCCCGCTTTCGGAACACCCTCGGTCTTTAAGCTGACAAATCTGCGCGACATAGTCCCTGTCTGAACCTATTAAAGCGTACTTTTACGTACCTTTAGTATCTGGCAGTGACGTATCCGCCCACTGGCGTGCCCCGTCCGACCCGGTGTAGGGCATCAGGGTCAGGTAGACGAGGTCGGGGGTGAGGCTGACGAGCTCGGCGGACGTCCCGGCGAGCAGATGCCCCCTGACCACCGTGGCGATCGATTCGATGATCCCGTCGTCACTGGCGACCGGAAAACGACGCGTCGCCGGCGCTCCCTCCCGGAGCAACTCGGCGAAGAAGGCGATCACCTCGTCCTCGCGGTCCCCCCTGCCGTTCCCGACCGACTGGCGACGCGCGTCGATCGTCAGCGCGTGCGCGGCGGCCGGATCGGCGGCGGCAAAGCCGAGAGCGGCCTCGACGCCTGCGACAACCCGTTCCTCCCAGTGAGCGTGCCCCGCGCAAGCCTTCCGGACCGTCTCCCTGAGCCGGTCGAAGCTGGGCAGAAACTCGGCGGCCGGCGGCCGCCAGGGGGGAACTGTTTGGCGCCCGGGCGCTGGCCGCTGCCCGTTGCTCGCCTTTTTTGTCATGACCGCCACGCGCTCCCTTTCGGCTGGACCGGAAGAAATAAGAACATACGTGGACCACAATGTCAACCAATCATCGGACAGAGAAACAGGGACCCGAGTTTAGGCAAGTCGCTAAATGGCCTGATTTACAGGGAGATCTTGGTAGCTTGAGACAAACAAACGCTCCTGTGTTTAGAGCCTTTGACGTACCGCTACACGTTTAATCAGCGCGAAGCTAACGACGCGCCCGGCAACTGCGCACCGATTCGGTGGTCAACTCGCGACCGCCGGCAAAGGTATAGGTGGCCCGTGCGAACGAGAGGAAGCCCGCGGTGAAGCCGTGCGGGAGAGGGCACGAAGCGCTCAGGTAGCTCCGTCTGCGGCCTTTGTAGCTGAAGCGGCGAGAGACGTTGATCTGGAAATCGGCGACGTGCGGCCAGGGCCCCGCGGAGCGACGGATGAGCGCCACGAGGACTGTGCGAAAGGTGCCGGAGCGATGGTGCACGCTGAATGGGATGACAAAGGAGACCGGCGGATTTCGAGAGTAGGCGTGAACCAGAACCGCATGTCGGCGTGCCTCGGTGCGGCCGTTGAAGGCAGTGAGGCGGGCGTGGATGTCGAACGGCGGCTGGTTGGGGACGAAGATCTTCGCGAAGAGGCTTCCGTCTCCGACCTTGGCCGGACCGCATGCTCTCAGTGCCTGGCGAACATCAGTGCCTCGCAGACGGACCTGGCGACACACACCCAGCCCGCGTGTATTGAGCACACCGCGATAGGCCAGTTCGAGCCGAATCCAGTTGACCCGAGGCAGGGGAGTCGCGTCGGACGTGAAGATGTGCCCGGCGAGACGGACACCGACGGGAACCCGGCCCTGGCGAGGGAGTTTTCGAGGGCTGATCCCTCCGTTCAGACTGACGATGACGTTGCCGTCCTGGGCGCGCTCGGCACTGGCGTTCCCGACAAGGGGCACGAGGACCAGGGCCGCGAGCGCAGTGGCGGCGAGCCAACGCCGGTTCTTGGAACTTCGATCCCCTCTGATGCCTCTACGGTACGTCCTTGTTCTCTATATAGCAACCCCAGAATTAATTGGACCGGGACTTCCCGCGCTTTGCCTTCGAGCCACACGCGGCTCCCACCTTCACCGCTTCGCTTCTCTTCTTTCCGCTCTGGGCTTCGTATTCGACGTCGACGACCGGGGCGCGGCGACATAGATCGCGGGTGTTGCTCAGATAGCCGTGCTTCCCACCGAAGATCCGCAAGCTGAAGTGCCCAATGGGGGCATCTGGTACGACCGGGACTGTCGTCTGGAGCCTGCCGGCAACCGTCGCTGTGTCAGCTCGCGGCAGAAGGTCGACCTGGCCGTTGAGGATGAAGGCGAGGCGAGGTAGGCCGCCGGAACCCGAGACAGCGAAGACCGGGCCCGTCAGAGGCTGGTCCAGCAAGGGCGTCGCGGTGCTGGCTTCGCCGATCGCCTGCCGGCCGGCACAATCCGTGGCCGCGAGTTCCTTCTCACTGCAGAGATTTCCGAGGTGGCGCTGGTCGATCTCGAATGCTTTCGAGAGCGTCACCGCGAGGGTGCGGATGTTGGCGTCGCCGCTGCGGGTTCGGAGGTCGAACTGCACCGCGGGATTGGCAGCCCGGCGGGTGGACTTGCGCCCGCCGACCTGTCGTATGCGCATCGATGGCTTGAACGGCAGAGTCGCGCAGTTGACGGCGTTGAAATAAGAGGAGAAGCTGGTGACCGTCCCCTGATCCCCGATGCCCTGGCTGTCGACCGTGAATGGCGAGCAGTTGGTCGGGTTGATGGTGAAGCTGGGCTTATCGATGTTGACTTGGATGGATCGCATCCGAATCGGGATGCCACCGATGATGGACGGGACCGTGTCGGAGGCCGCGGTGACCTGAGCGGTCAGCGGATCGATGCGCAGGGCGACTCGGACAACGACGACGCCGTAGTCGTAGGGACCGGCCAGGGCCGGTGTCACCGCCGCCAGTGAGAGCGGGGCGCCCTTGAATGGACCGGCGAGGTACATCCGTCCGACGGCGTGGAACGGGTGGCCTCCAGGGCCGGCGGCGACGTTGGTGGTCCCGACCGCACTGCTCGGCGGACAGCTCGGACTGGACTGCTCGAGACGGCCCAGGTTCTGTGCGGCGACGGCGATCGATGCGTCCGAGCAGTAGGTGATGCCGCGCAGATCGCCCGTGAAGCCCGGCGGAAGCTTGAAGTTGAGATCGCCGAGGAACTGATCGCCGTCATCACGATCGAGCTTGAGATGAAAGTCGCTGAAGGCTCCGGCGGCCGGATTCGTCGTGCCCGCTTCGAGGCGCGGATCGAAAGGCCTCACCTGACCGGGGCAGGAGCCTCCGCCGGGCCCTGAGTTGAGGCCGATCGTGTCGTTGGAGATCACCCGAGGAAGGACATCGTTCCAAGGGAGAAAGGTCCCCGAGACTTCGTAGACCGTGCAGTGGGTCGGAGTCGCCAGGAGCCCGCGGTCGGAGGCGAAGAGGTGAAGCTGAAAGTCGTCGAACGGCACCTGTGGGAGGTCGAGGACTTCGACGGTGATCTGTCCGGTCTGGGGGTCCGGTCGTACCGTGCCGAGGAACTTGGCGTGGATGCCAGAGCCGTTGGCGATCAGGAAGAGGCGGTACTGAGAGTCGGGCCGTGGATTGCCGATGTAAATCGATCCGATCAGGTCGTTCTCCAGGGCCGGCGTGGTCACGGAGAAGATCCCGATCTTCGAGCCGTCGGGGCAGGCGGCCGGCTCGCGAGTGCCGAAGGAGGCAGAGGTGTCGGAACAGGCGGTCTGGCCGTCGGCGGCGTCGGGATTGATGGTCAGGCCGGGCGGCAAGGTGACGATCGCGGAATGCAGCTGGGACGGGGCGGGCGACTGGCCGAAGAACTGCGGCGCCTTGAGGTCGAGGTCCAACCCCGAGGCGGAATCTGCCTCCCCGGTGGTCAGGTTGGCGGAGATGACCGGTTTGAAGACCTCTTTCTCACACCCGATCGTTTCGGGATAGCTGCCATTGACAACGGTCGGATCCTCGGGGTGCTGGTAGGTCGTGACCGTGAGCGTCGTCGGCAGTGGACTGCCGGTGCAGAGCGTCGGATTGTCAATCAGCGGATGATTCGGAATCCCGGCTTCGACTCCCGAGGTGCAATCTGGATTCATCGTTCCGGGGCAGCCAGCGGGTTCGCCGGGGGCGCCTTTGGGGAAGCGCTGCAATTTGTGGATCGGAGAGGCGGGGAAACCCCAGAAGGTGATGTCCGCCCGCTTCAGCGGATAGGTCTGCGTCAGTTCGGAGACCGTGAAGCGAAGGCCGTAATCCGAGTCAGTTCGAACCTCGACCGGAATCTGGATGGGAACCTGAATGGTCGGGACGATCACCCCGAAAAGCCCGGTCTGATCGGGGCCGGGCTGGAGGTCATAGAGGGGCGCTGTTCCGAGCAGTTCGCCTTCGACGCCGTTGCGATTGGCGTAGACCGTCACAAGGCCGGCCTGGGAGTTGGACGAGCACTGTTGGAGGGCGAAGTCGGACGCGGTGCAGCGGATCAGCGCTTCGGGGTTTCCGAACAGCCCCTGCGGTGCGTCGAAGGCGACGCTGGAAGCCGATTCGGCGACGCCTGGTTCGGCGAGGGTGAACGACGTGGAGAGATCCGGATGGCCGCCCGCCTGAGCGTCGGAGCTCGCGGTCGTGAACGCTTCGACACCCATGCTCGCCTGTGCCGGCGCGACGAGCAGCAGGGCCAGCGCACTTGTCAGCAGAAAGGCCCTCATCGCCGTCCCCCCTGTCCCCTGTGGTGGTGGCGCTTTTGCTTCTTCCGCACGCACTTGCCATGGCGGCGGACGAGGCCCGACTTGCATCGCTTCGGTGCGGGCGCCGTGGGCGTGTTACCTTCGGTCCCGCCTTCCGAACCCACCCCGGCAGGCGCGGGCGCCTGGCTCCCGGGCCCGTGGCACTCATCGGAGGCTTTGCACTGCGGCGAGTCGGGAATGTGGAAGAAGCCCCCGCCTTCACGGGCGTCGTAGATCCGCATGACTGATCCGTTGAGGTCCTCGGGCGCCATCTTCTCCCGGGTGAAGAAGTAGGCGTCTTTTCCACTGGCCGAGACCGAGAGCATTCCCGAATCGAAGGGACTGGTTCCAGAGGAGATTAGATACACCACTCCGTCCTTCCACTCGTAAGCATCCTTATTACCGTTGGTGTCACGCAGGACCAGGGGCTCGGTGGAGGTGAAGAAGACGCGCCCGTCCGTGGTCATCGAGTGTCCGTTCTGCGGTAGCAGCCCATCCTTCGTCGCCTGAGAATTGGTCGGCGCGCAGGAGGCGCAGATGATCGAGTCGTCGCCGGTGTCGTAGCGGTAGACCTCGAGATGGTTGAAGGGATCGAAGTCGGTGATCTGCGTCGACGAATCGAAGGCGGCAAAGCGACCGTCGGGGCTCACCTGGAAGTCACCGAGGCGCCGGACTCCGGAGTCCCTCACGCCATGGACCACGGCCGGATTGTCGATTGGTTCGTCCTGGTGGACGATGTAGTCGAGTTCGACCACGTTGCTGCCATTGACGGCGTAGATGTGGTGGTTCGAGGCGTTGACGGCGACCCCGCGGGACCCGTTGATTTCACCTTTTGCCAGGGTTTCCTTGAACTGGTTGGAGGGCGAGAAGGTGTCGATGCTGCCTCCGAGGTCGACGATGAGTTCGTTCGTCGAGGGATCCAGCGTCGCCGTATTGCTTTTCAGCGACACGACAGGACCGTAGATTTCCGGCCCGGGGTCGGGGGCGAACTGCGAGGACTGGTAGGAGACCAGCGGGCCGACGTTCCAGGCGGAACCGAAGACGTCTCCGGCGTCGGCGGCGACCTGGCACGGCCGCAGCGACGAGACTCCCGGCGGCGGGGCATTGGTCCGGATCCGGGTTCGTTCGTAGTTGTTGTCGAAGTTCGGTTCCGAGTTGGACACTGGGTGCAGGCGCCAGAGCCCCTGTTGGTAGTCGGCGACGTAGACGTCACCGGTCGATTGGTCGACGGCGCTCCCGCATGCCTCGCCGAACCCGTTGATCGTGCCGACGAAGGCGCCTGAATCCGCGTAGACCGAGAGCGTCGAGGAGTTGCTTGTCACGTAGAGGTCACCCTCGAAGGGGCTTCCGACGTGGCTGTCCACGGAAACGCCGTTTTCGCCCGTGCCGCCGAGACTCTGCCCGGGCAGTGAGTTCGTCGATGCCCCCGGGCCAGCCGTGAATTTGTGGGGTGATCCGGCCGAGGTGTAGCGCGAGACCGTCTGGCTGCCGCGCTCGGCAACGTATATGTCGCCTGTGAGCTGGTTCACCGCGAGCGATTCGGGTCCGCTCAGGCCGGAGATGAATTCGGGCTTGGCGACCGGGCGCGAGGGTGGCGGCAGACCCGGCTTGCCGACGCTCGTGTCCATCGTCGCGACGAAGTGGGGAGCGTTGCCGTCCTCCACCACGTAGAGGTTGGCCTGATTCGCTTCGCCGTTGGCGCCGTCCAGCAGCTCGGGGCTGACGAAGTAGAAAGTGTCGCTCCGGGAGGCAAGGCCGGCTCCACCGGCGAAGGCAACCGCATCGCAATTCGGCCCACCCGTGACGGTGTTCCAGTTCGCGATCGGCGTGCAGGCGTCCGAATTACTCGGCCCGCCCGGGCCGACGCTCACGAGCTCCGGTGTTGCGGGGCCACTGCCTTGGATGTGGTCGACGTAGATGTCCGCGCTGGTGTCGGTATCGTCGGCGGAGAGCCGATCCCTGGTCGTCAGGTAGACCGTCGAGCCGTCCGCGGTCATCCCGTCGAATAGGACGCCGCTCGTAGTGCCGGGGGCCAGGTCGATCGTGTCGGAGTTGGACCCGACGTGGAGATAGGGGTGCCAGTAGCGATTGCCGGATGAATCCGTGGAGACTCGCTGGGCGACGACCACGCTGGAGCCGTCGGCGGAGACCGCGAGCTCGGCGATCCCGTCGCCGTTGGCGGGCGAGTGACAGGTACCGGCGCCCTGGAGACAGGTGAGATTGACGCCCGCCGGCGTCTTCGAGACGACCTGGGTCGTCCCCGTGTTCAAGTCACGCGCGTAGATCGAGACGTCTCCGTTTTTGTCGTTGCCGTCGGGCTCGAACTGCGAGGTCGAGCCGAAGACGAGATGGGAGCCGTCCGCCGACATCGGGTCCTTGATCAACCCGTCCGGTTTCGACCCCACGACCGGGCTCAGGCTCCCGGCCATGCCCTGAACGAGTTTGCCGTTGCTGCCGCGGACCGGAATGCCGCCGGTTCCATCCGCGAAGCAGGGTTCGCAGAGTTCGGAACCGCCAAAGGCGAACGCTTCGAAGCCTTCGCCGGTCGCGAGCAAAGTCGAGGCGAAGGGAGCTGTCGAGGGGGTCCCGTTGGCCGGGACCCCGACGTATTTGGTGGTCCAGCCGGAGTCGGCTCTGGTTGCCAGGTAAGGGTCGAGACCGTTGTTGGTCGGATTGCCGGTATCGGGAATGCCCCCGTTGTGGATCCCGTAGAGCAATCGCCCGTCGGCCGTGGGCCCTTCCAGCGGCCGCTGGCCTGGGACCAGGTCCGACTCGACGTTGTAGCCGCCGGTGTTCGGTGCCGAGGCGAGCTCGTAGGACCGGCAGTCGGGCAGCGACGCCGCGCCGGTCTGCTGACGGGATAGTGAGTTGTCGCAGTCACCGCCGATTGACTCGCGGGGGAAGGTGGTGAACACATGGTCCGCCCCCGTGGTGGGGCCCGCCAGGTTGGTGGCGACGACCCGGTAGTGGTACTCAGTTCCGGCTGTGAGGCCCTGGAGCTTCTGGACCACCGTCTGAACCCCACCGGGCGAGATGGCACCGGGCACGATTGGGATGTTCGTGCCGTAGGTGGTGTCGGTCCCGAATTCGATTTGGTAAGTGGTGGGACCCTGGTTCGGGCTGATTTCCGCGTTGAGGCGCGCGCCGTCCGTGTTGAGGCCGTTCACATAGGCCTTCCCGAGGATCGGCTTGCCCTGCGCCGTGAAGAACCGGTCCAATCCGTAGGAGACCTGCCCGTTGGCGTTTTCGACGGCGATCCGGGCGTGGTAAGTGGACCCGAGAGAGAGGCCGTTGATTTCGGCGGAGACGTGCTGGTCCTCCGAGCCGCTGAAGACGTTCCCCTCGACACAGGGCACCTCTTTTTCGAAGCTGCCGGCGCCGAGACCCCATTCGAATTCGCATTTGGTGGTCGCGACGCCGTCCGGGTTCAGGGTGCCACGCAGCAGGGCGGTGGTCGGGGTCGGCACCGGAAAGTCGGTGTCGACATCGGCGGCGACGGTCGGCGGCCCGGTCGGAGTGAAAATGTCGATTCGTTCCGGGAAGCTGCGGTTGGCGACGTAGACGTCGCCGGTCGACTCGTCCACCGCCAGTCCGCCGGACCCGCTGAGCCCGTCGTAGCATCCTCCGGCTTCTTCGACCACCGTCGGGCAGGGCAGGGCACTCGGTTCGGCTTTGCCAAATTCATCCAGCAGACTTCCGGTCGAGGCGTACTTCTCGATCCCGGACTGGTCATCGACATAGACGGAGTCGTCCTTGGAATCGACGACGACGGTCTTCGCATTGCCATCGCCGAGTCGGTAGAGGAGGGAGCCGTTTGAATCGTATTTGTTGACGTACCCGCCGTTGAAGGTTTCCGGGACATAGAAGTTGTATTCAGAATCGATCGCGAAATCGCACATTTCCGGCCGGTCGTAGACCGGTCCCGGGACCGGGGTGATGACCTTCCCCGTGGGTGCGCCGGTCGGGAGGTACTCCTTGATCCCGATGTAGAAGGACGCGATCCAGAGATGCCCGTCGGGGCCGACGGCTGCACCGCAGCTGATGCCGTGGGCCCCGATTTCGACATCCGTCTTCTTGGTGCCGCCCGGTCGGTAGATGTTGATCGGGCCGGACTGCTCGAAAGCGTAGATCAGGCTCTGCGTATCGGTGCCCGAGTTGTCGACGGCGAAGCCGGCACCGTCATAGGTCAACTGGGGGAAGACTGTATTCGGCGCGAGTTCTGAGAAGGGCTCCGAGTGCCGTGTGGCGGCGTCGAATTTGTAGACCCGGCCGACACCCTCGGAGGTGGTGCCATAGAGGGTCCCGGTCGCCTGATCGAAGCCGACCTTGACGAGCTGGTTGAAGCTGGGGGAGCTGACTCCGATCGCGTCGGAACCGTCGACGAAGCCGTCATATTTCAGCGGTGCGTAGTCGCGCGCCGATGCGGGAGCAGCCGCGACGACCAGCCCGAGGAACGCCAGAGCCAGGAGCTTCCTCATCGTCTCCGCCCTTTCTTGCCGCAGATCGCTTGCAGGGGCGGCGCGGACTTGGAGACGGCGCCGTTCTGGCCGACCATCCTCACCTTGAGGCGCTTGGCCTTGCCGCAGATCCCTTCGCTGTTTTGGAGGAGGCCCTTGGAGCCGCCCAATAGGTCGAGGCTGAATTTCGAGATCGGGACGTCGGGGACGGTTTCGAAACGGGTCCGAAGCCGTGCGTCGACGCTGTCGATGTGGCCGAGGAGGGTGAAGTCGACCTGGCCGGTGAAGTCGATCGCCATGTCGGGAAGGTCATGCACGCCGCTCGAGCGCAGGTAGATGTTCCCGGTGAGCGGCTGATCGAGGATCGGTGAGATCGCCGTCGCGTGGCCGATCAGCGATCGCGGTGAGCAGCTTCGGCTGGTGAAGTCGGGGATCGTGCAGACCGACCCGAAATGGGAGTTATCGAGAAGCTCCCCGCCGGGCAGCGTCACCGAGGCGAAGGAGATGTTGGCTTCACCAGGCGCGGCTGTCACCGTCGCGTGGATAGCTGGATGGCCGAGACGCTTGACGCCTCCGGTCAGGCGGATGTCGAGCCTGGGCCCGAACGGAAGACGGGCGCAGTTGGCCGCCTGGAACGGGCTCTGCGCCGTCGCCGAGCCGCCTTCGTCTCCTGTGACGACCGCCTTGACCGAGAAGGGGTCGCAGTTGGTCGGGTTGAGGGTGAAGTCCGGGCGGTCGAGGTCGACCTGGATGTACCTCGTCCGCAGCGGCACCCCTTCGAGGATCTGCGGCAGGGGGTCTGAAACCGCAGTCACCTGGGCTGTGAGCGGGTCAATCCGCAGGGCGACCCTGACCGCGACATTGCCGAGGTCATAGGGGCCCGAGACGGCCGGGACGACCACGACGAGGCTGAGCGGCGCACCCTTGTAGGGGCCTGCCAAATACACATTCCCGTCGACGTAGAGGGGGCGGCTTCCGGATCCGGCGCCGGCTACCGCCGAGCCGACCCGGCTTGCCGCCGGGCAGGCGGCCGAGACGAGCTCCGAGCCTCCGGTGTACCCCGGTGATTTGAGGGCCGCGATCGCCGCCTCCGGGCAATACGGGATCCCCTTCAGCGTTGCCGAGAAGCCGGGCGGAGTCGTCACTTCGAGGCCACTCAGGTCCTGGTCGCCGTCTTTTCGGGTGAGTTCGATCCCGAACGGGCTGTGGGCCCCCGCCGTGTTGCCGAGCGAGACGGCCCTGAAGCCAGGCGAGAGGCCGCGTGGAGAGCTCGGACAGGGTGCGCCGTCCAGGCCATGATCGAGAACGAAGAACTGCGTCGCGGTCTGTTCGCTGAGGGCCGAGTCCCATGGCGTAAAGGTGCTGTGAACCGCGTAGGTTCCGCATTTGGTCGGGGTCGCCAGCGAGCCGCGCTCCGAGCCGAAGACGTGTAGGTCGAACTCGGTCAGCGGGCTCTGGGGCAGGTCCGGGAAGCTAATCGTCAACTGGCCGGTCTGTGGGTCGGGGTACAGCGAGCCGGCGAGCTTGATGTGCGTCGCGAAGCCGTCGGCGGTGAGGATCAACCGGTATCGATTTTCCGGCCTCGGTTCGCCGAGGTACAGAAATCCGGGGACCGGGCCCGGGAGGGCCGAGCTCTCGATGCTGGTCGTTCCGATCTTCGCGGTCTCGGGACAGTGTGCTTCGGCCTCACTGCCGAAATTCGCTTCCGCGTCGGTGCAAATGACCTTGCCGTCGGCGGCGTTGGGATTGATCGTGAAGCCCTCGGGCAAGGTGACCGTCGACGCTTTGATCTCAGACGGTGACGGGGTCAGCGGACTGAGGAACTGCGGCACGCTGAGGCTGACGTCGAGACCGCTGGCGGAGTCTGTGTTCGTCGTCGTCGGCTTCGCCGAGAGGCTCGGATTGAAGCTGAGCTGGTCGCACCCGGTGATCGCCGGGAACGGGATCGTTTTGCCGGTCCTCTCGTGGTCGTAGGCGACAGTTTCGAAATGGCTGGTCAGCGGGCCTTCGCAGGCGGTCGGGTTCGACAGGAACGGGATCTGCGGGCTGCTCGAGGAGTGCGGTTGGGTGAACGGCGGACACTCCGATTCGGGCGGGAGTTCATTTCGTTCGAGATACGGCCGCGGGTCGCCGATGTCGAGTGCGCAGAGCTCTGTCGCGCCCTGACCGAAGGCGCCGGATCGAATCGGGTCGTGGATCGGCGAGGCGGGGACGCCCCAGAGGTAGAGGCTGACGCCGTAGGGCGTGAACATCCGCTGCAGCCCGATCGTCGTCGCCCTCAGGCCGTAGTCGCTGCCCGTGCGGGCGCCAAGTTCCGTGAGGACGGGTGTGCTGAGCACCGTGAACGCGAACAGACCGGCCTGCCCCGCCCCCGGAATTATGTTGTAGACGGGGTAGGGGAGGTACCCGGTTGAGCTTCCCAGCTCGCCGGCGGGAAGAACGGCGACCACCCCGACCTGTGAGTCGATCGGGCAGCTTTCCAAGGCGAGGGCCAGGGCGTCGCATTGAGGCGTGGCATGGGGGTTGCCGATTACGCCTGTGGGGAGATCCTGGATAAGTCGCTTCGGGGTGTTGCAGAGGCAGTCCGGCTTTTCCGGTTGCGTGGCCCAGGTGCCCATTTTGTATTCGCTGAAGATGTCCGGGTGACCACCCGCCTGGGTTGTGTTCGGGCGGGAGACGTAGGTGTAGATCGCCGATGCAGCCTGAGCCGACTCACTCTTGACCGCGAGGCCGACGAAGGCCAGGCAGGCAACGGTGAGGGCGATCGCCACCAGCCTCCAGTCGGTGATTGCCCTGCGGCTAGCCACGATGGTCGCTCCCCCTCTTCCTGTTCTGCTTCTTGTGCCTCCGCCGGTGGGCCTTCTTGTGCTTCTTCTTGTTGCCCTTGCCGGAAGACACCTGGTTGCCACCGCTGCCCAAGGGAGAGCTCGTCCCGGAGGGGAGCTGCGCCGGCGGCCCGCTCGCGGGACCGTGGCACTCATCGGCTGCTTCGCAGGGCGCCGCGGGCGGATCGAATGGAATGCCTCCACCGACCCGGGCGTCGTAGAACTTGAGGAAGGGCCCGACTTCATCCTGGCCGACGAAGGTCTCCCTGGTCAGGAAGTAGGCGTCCACGCCGTTTGAGCTGACCCCGACGAACCCGGTTTCCTCGCCTCGCTCGGCGGTTCCCGAGGTCAGCAGCTGCGGCCTGTTGAGAACGAACTCGTAAGAGTCGATCACGCCGTCCGCGTCCTGAGCGACCAGAGCGTCGGCGGTTGAGAAGAAGGTCCGGCCGTCGTCCGACATGAAGAGCCCGTTCTTGCTCGCTTCGACGTCATACGACGGCACCGTGCCGCTTGGGATGCAGGAGACACATTTGATCTCTTCGGTGGCGGGGTCATAGGTGTACATCTCGCGGTGTCCGTCCGTCGGCTGGGCGGTGAGAGCCGCTGTGGTGACGAAAGCAAGGTGGTCCCCTTCGGGTGTGACCTGGATCCGGTTGACGTCGGCATCCCCGGGGAGGGTTACGACGAAGTGCACTTCACCGCCGGAGTAGCCGTAGAGATTGCGCTGGCCCGGCGTGCCCGAGCCAGAGACCAGCAGCTCCGGGGAAAGGAAGTACACATCTCCGCTCCGGGAGGACACTGCGTTATCCGATTTGAATTCCGTGAGGATCGGCTTGGCGCCGCAGCCCGCCGTCCACGAAGCCCCGCAACCGTCGCTGTTCCCGGTCGTCAGGGGCGTCACTTCTCCCGGCGACGCCTCATTCCACATGTAGAGATCGGCGCTGGAATCTGTGTCTTGGTCACTGAGCTGATCGACCGAGGTGAAGTAGACGGTCGATCCGTCGGCGGTCATTCCCGCGTAGGTGACTGGGTGAGCAAGACCATCGGTCCCGACCGAGACGTTGTAGTGGTGGACGCCATCAACCGACATGTAGAGGCGCTGAGTTTCCCCACCCGCCTTGGTCGACATCAGGATGTGCGAGCCGTCGGTCGAGACCGCCGGGAATTCGATGTATTCGCTGCTGCCGCCCACGCCCGCGGGAATGTCTTCACCCTGGGCGGTTTTCGAGATCAGCGTGACTTCGCCGGTCTGGATGTCGTCGTCGTAGGCCGAACCGGGCGCCGCTACCAGGCCGCCTGGGGCGAAGGCGGTAAGGAGCGAGGAGAAGAAATAATGACTGAAGTCGGGAGAGATCTCGACCCCGCCGATGTAGCCGCCTTTGCTGATGTCGAGGGTCCCGCCTGGGATTTCCGGAAGGTTCGACGGCAGCCTCCCGAGGGGTGATCCGTCGGCGGCCCACATGTACGGGGCCAGGGAGCCTTCGAGGCCACAGCATTCGAAGCCACCCTGCCCCCGGTCCCAATCGAGGATCTTCGAAAGGTCGAAGCTGCCACGGATGCCGGCAACCTGATCGTTGTAGTAGTCGTCGGGTTCCCGGGGGGAGCCGACTCCGGCCGCTTCAGTGCCGGGGACGCCGACGTATTTCGTGACCCAACCGCCGTTGGTCCGGGTGGCCACATAGAGGTCCCTGTCGGTCCCGATCGGGTCGCCGGAACCTTCGATTGTCCCCAGGCGACCGGTGTATGGAAAACGCGACGGGTTCGTGGCTTCGGGCGCGATCGGCCCGCCCACGCCCAGGGTTACGTTGCCGGAGTTGGGTGCGGAGACGAGCTCATAGGCCCGGCAATCAGGCAGGTATGACGCACCGGTCTGCTGTCGAAGGAGGGCGTTCGGGCATTCCGGGGGAAAGAAGTTGAAGTTCTGCACACCTGTCGTCGTCACCCCTGAGTCGCTTACAGCCACGACCCGGAAGTAGTAGGTGCCGCCGTTGAGGCCACCGACGTGCGCGACCACGTGCTGAGGGCCCTGGACCGCCGGCAGTTCGCCGTCGGGGATCGGAGCGGAGGTGCCGAAGCTCGGAGTCGGCCCGTATTCGAAGTGGTATTTCGTCGCCTTCCCGAAGGGGTTGATCACGGCGTGCAGGTCGGCGCCGGTCTCCGAGACATTGGTCGTGTAGAAGGAGCTGACCTCGGGTGCCGCGGACAGGGTGCTGAAGGTCTGTGGCGCCGAGCGAACCACCCCCTGTCGGAACTGCTTTGCCGCCACCAGGCGCACGTCGTAGCTCTGATTCGGTGTCAGCCCGTTGAGGGAGGCGGTGACCGGAACATCACTCATTCCGGCACCGACGCTTATCGGCTGCAGGTACGGAATCCAGGCCGAGTCCGAGCTCAGCTTGTATTCCACCTGATAGGAGCTGGCGGTCGGATGGGGGAAGGAGGTTTCCGACTCCGGATTGACCTTGCCGACGAGCTTGATTCCATGAGCGCTGATCTCTTCGAGTGAGTCGAGGCTCACGACGGGCGGTTCGGCCGGACCGATTTTCACGAGCAGCGGGTAACCGGTGCCCAACTGCCCGAGATAGGTGGCAGAGAGGGTCCCGTGCGCGGAGTCGTAGGCCAGGCCACTGATTGCCGAGAGTCCGTTGCACACCAGGTGGGTGTCAAGCAGGGTCGCGCCGTCCGAGCTCAATTCTTGGACACGGCCCTCTTCTGTCGACGGCAGGCCGTCGGGACAACTCGTCGTCGCCCCTTCGGGGAACCGCCTGACGACGAGGACGTGGTCGGCGGAGCCGATGGCGATGTAAAGCGGGCTGTCGGCCGACCCGGTCCCGTTCGGCATGCCGTTGCCGCCAAACAGCGATGGTGAGAGCTCGACGGGCCCGCCCTGCGGCGAGAACTTCTGCACCCTGAAGTTCGCTTCGCTCTCGACGGTGTAGATCGCGCCTTTCGAGTCGACGGCCACTCCGCGGGGGCCGGACGACCCGAACTGACCGACGGACGAGCCTTCGCTCCCCGCTTTGCAGGCGTCGCCGAACTTGCATTCCTCGAATTGCCCGCCGGCGGTGTTGTCAGGCCCGGCGGCGACGACGTCGAAGCCGAAGGCCCTGATGAACTCGCCGCTCGAGGTGAATTCCTGCACACGGTGGTTGTTGGGGTCGGCGGCGATCACGTTGCCGGCGTTGGGCGCACCCGGGGGCGCCACGGCGAGGTAGCCGCCCTGCCCTTCGGCGACCGAGCCTCCGCCTCCGCCCGAGAAGCCCGGCCTGCAGTTGTCGATCGGGCCGCAGATCTCGAATTCGGACGCTCCCGGGTTGAGGACGGACACGGCCCCGGTGTCGCCGACGAGATTCGTCGAGTCGATCGCGATCGCCGGCTCTGGGTTCTGCGCGAGCGCGCCGGTGAAGACCGGGATGAACGGGGCACTCGCCCCGGGACCGCCGCCGACGGCGATGTTGCCGACGCCAATGGCGGGCAGCGCCTCGAGTGCCGCCTGCACGGTCGTCGCCGACGCGTTGCGTGCAAGGGCGGGTGTCGTATCTCCCCCGAATGTGAGCGTGAAGGTGCCGCCGGTCACCGAAGGCGGAATGTCTATTTCCTGTTCGGCGCTCGCCGGGGTGCCGTCATCGGGTCCCGAGATCACGACTTCTCCCCCGAACGAGCGGATGAATTCGCCAGTGGCGGAAAACTCGTCGAAGCTGCGTTCGTCCCTGACGTAGAGGTTGCCGGTCGCCGGGTCTACCGCCACGCCGGCGTCCACGCCGAAGCCGTATTTGCAGACATCGTTCGAAGGCGGGTTCGCGTTGCAGATCTCGAACGGCCCGAAGTTGTTCATTTCCGCGACGACTGCCGTCGCGGCACCACCGGTGAGCGGCGGCGTGCCCGAAGACGCCGTCGTTTCCGGGGCGAAGTTGAGTCCCAGGCCCCAGTGGACGAGGTACGGGGTGGTGGCACCCACGCCCCCTGGCCCGCCGTCGACCTCGACCCCGCCCCTTTCGGCGACGTAGGGAAGGGCGTCGAGCGCGGCGCCGACCGTCGCCGGGGCCGCTGTGACAGCGATGTTGGCCGTCGTCTCGTTCGTCGTGAACACGGGGTCTCCGGTCGAGGTGGCGTTCGCCGAGAGCTGAAGGGTTTCGGCGCCTACCGCCGTGATCGTCGTCCCGGCCGGGATGCCGGTGCCCTCGATCCCGTCGCCGACATGAATGGAGCCGAACGCAATCGCCACGCCGGTGACCTGGTTGGTCGCGTTGATGTGGCCTTCGGCACGGGACGTTGCTACCCGGACGCGATAGCTGCCCCCGGTTGCGTCCACGTCGATCCTGCTCAGCGGCCCGACGTTGTCTTCACCGCTTTCCACAACCCCCCGCCCGAAGGCTCGAACGAATTTGCCGCTCGGGTCCCATTGGGCGATCCGCCCTTCTCCTTGGGACACATATGTCGTTCCGGCGGGAACCCCACCGTTGCCGGTGCCGTTCACCGTCGCCCCCATCGGCTGGTAACCGTCGGGGCCGGAGGCGCCGGTATACCCGGTGACGCCGAGAGAAGCCTGAGCGCCCGAGGCGAGACAAAGCGCGAGCGCCGCAACTGCGGCGACGGCCGAAAATCGCTTCGCGTAACCCCTCACTCGCTGCCTCTCCTTGTCCCTTTGTCTCCCGGCCCGTGAGGCCCGACGCATCTCATCCCAGAATCGCGTCGGTTCGCTCGGGCCGATCTATGAGAACACGAGTGGACCGAAATGTCAAGCGCCTCCCCGGTATCCGTACTTGCGCCGGCCAGAATATTTGGCTCTACAGCTTGTTTTATTGCCTAAAATATTGTGCGAACAGCGACGGTCTTTTAGATTCTTCACGTACCGTAAGTCTCCCTGCTGCGGGTTAGGGCGGTGGGATGCCGGCCCGCCAGGAACCCGATGCGCGACCCCGCCGCGAGACCGCTGTTTTGGAACACCGGCGCGTCGGAAATCTGGGTCGACCCTGGCGTTCGATCACATCTTTTAGAACTCCGGCAAGTTGTAAAAGTTGCTTATTTTTCGATGTAATGCCGAAAATCCTGGAATTGACGGCTCTTTAATAGGTGCAAACGTACCGGAAGGATCTGACCCTTCCCTCAGCCGCAGTAACGGGCGCGTACCCCGGCTAAGGTGGGCGCAAGATGGTGCGGACACCCTGGGGGAACGCTGCGGAGCTGCGGTCGAGGAAAATGCCGCCGGGCCGCGGAAATGCGCGGGAGGACTCGGATCGGAGCCAGCGCGAGCGGCTCTTCGGAGCCCTTGTCGCGATCAGCTCCGAACAGGGCTATGAGGCGACGCGGATTGCCGATCTGGTCAAACTCGCCGGCGTCTCCCGAGCCACGTTCTACGAGCACTTCGGCGACAAGAAAGAGATGCTGCTCGCCGCCGTGGACGCGCTGATCGAGCCGACGCTGCGGGTGATCGAACAGGCCGAGGACGCGCCGACCGGAGAGGCACGGCTGCGACAGGCGGTCGACGCCCTGATGGGTCTGATCGCCGACCAGCCGGCCGCCTCGAAAATGTGCTTCGTCGAGATCTACGCGATCGGCGAAGAGGGAGAAGCCCAGGTGGAGCGGGCGCTGGACGAATTCGAGCGCTTCGGGCTCAGCCAGCTGAACCAGGTGTCGGGCCGCGACGGGCTGCCGCAGCAGATGGTCAGGGCGATGGTCGGCGGCCTGCAGAAGGTGATCCAGAAGCGCCTCTACAGCGACGAAGCCGGGTCGCTCCCCGGCCTCGCTGAGCAGATCGCCGACTGGGCCCTTTCCTATCCCACCCCCCCGGGCCCGCTCGAGGGCCCGCGCCGGCGGGGGCGGAAAGCCAGGCCCTTCGCCGAGCGCCAGGCAATCGCCCACCCTCCCGAGCGCGTACTCCGGGCCCTCGCCGCCGTGGTCGCCGAGAAGGGCTACGCCGCCGCCACGGTCGCCGAGGTGGTCGAGCGGGCGGGAACCTCGCAGCGCGTCTTCTACGGTCATTTCGCCAACAAGGAAGAGGCCTTTCTCGCCGCCCTCGACAGCGGCTCTGCGCAGATGCTGGGCTCGGTCCTCCCCGCCTTCCGCCGCGCCCGCAGCTGGGAGGAGTCGGTTCGCGCCGCCTACGAGGCGATGTTCGCCTTCGCCATGGAAGAGCCCGAGTACACCCGCCTCGGCGCGGTCGAGATGTACACGGTCGGCCGCAACGCCCTGCGCACGCGCGACACGGTCATGGAGGGGCTCGAGGCGCTCCTGGTCCCCGGCTACGAGCAGTCGCCGGGCACCCCGCCGATCGCGGCCGAGGCGATCGGCGGCGCGATCTACGCGCTGATCCACGACCGGGTCAAGGAGAAGGGTGCCGAAGGGCTGCCCGAGCTGGCGCCGACGGCCACCTACATGACCCTCGCTCCCTTCCTCGGCGCCGAGGAGGCCTACGAGCGGGCGATGGAGGAGAGCGACAAATGGTGAGCCGGTCGGGGCTCAGGAAGCGATCGCTGCGACCAACCGGTCGCGGCCGTTCTCCTTCGCCTCATAGAGCGCCGCGTCGGCGCGGCCGATCAGGGCACTGACCGACTCCTCGCCGTCCCAGAGCGCCAGCCCGGCCGAGACGGTCTGGCCATCGGGCGTCGCGGACCGCAGCCGTTCGACGATCTCACCGGCCTGCTCCGGCGCGCAGCGGGGGAGGACGACGACGAACTCCTCGCCGCCGACCCGGCTGATCGTGTCTTCGCCGCGCAGGGCGGAGTCCCAGGCGATCGCGCACTCGCGCAGCAATCCGTCGCCGGCGAGATGGCCGTTGGCGTCGTTGTAGGCCTTGAAGTGGTCGACGTCGACCATCGCGACGCAGAGGGGCTCGGCGCCGCGGCTTGCGCGAACCATGTCGCGGGGCAGCTCTTCCTCGAGCGCCCGGCGGTTGGGTAGCCCGGTGAGCGCGTCGCTGCGGGCCAGCGACTCGACCTCCCGCAGCAGCTCCTCGCGTTCGGCCTCGACCTGTTTGAGCTCGGTGACGTCGGTCGAGCGCGCGTAGACGATCTGCTCATCCGGCGCGTAGGTCGCGGTCGAGCGCAGCCAGTGCCAGCTGCCGTCCTTGGCCCGCACCCTGGTCTCGAGCCCGGCGCTGGCATCGCCCTCGAAGACACGGCCGGCTTCGGTCATCGCGCGCTCGGCATCGCCCGGGTGGGTGATCTCCAGCAGGGGCCTCCCCTCCATGTCCTCGGGCCGGTAGCCGAGGCAGGTCTTCCAGGCCGAGTTGATCTCGATGCAGCGGCCCTGGAGGTCCATCGTGCTGAGCATGTCCTGCGAGAGGTCGAAGAAGCGGCGGGCGCGTGCGTCGGCGCGCTCACGGCGGTGGACGATCTCCGAGGTCAGCCCGAGGACGACGGTCAGCGAGACGGCGGTGATCAGCCAGCGCGTCACCGGCGAGTAGCCGGCCGTGCTCTCCACCGTTGCCAAGGTGACGGCGTAGACGACGAGGGCCCAGGCCAGGTGGGCGATCGCGACCCGGCGCGAGAAGAAATAGCCGGCGAGCAGCATCGACCAGACGAAGATCGACCCGTAGCCGCCGGCGGCGACGGAGCTGGCGTAGGTGAGCGCGCCCGTGGCGGCGACAGCCAGGGCCAGGACCAGGTGCAGCCCGGCCACCGGCAGGCGGCTGCCGTAGAACCAGGTCAGGGGCGCGGCGACCGCCATCGCGACGCCGATCGTCAGCAGCGCGGCGTCGCTGCCGCCGGAGGGGTGCGGTAGGGCGAGGGAGAGAAAGACGAAGCTCGCGCCCAGTCCCAGCACCGCCCCGAGTGCCTTCGCGAGCGAACGCTCGGGGGCTCTGATCGCCGCTCGGCTGCCGGTGCTCCGTAGGGTCATCGTAGGAATCAGATCGGCATACCAGCGCGCGGCTTTAGGAAGAGGCGCGAATCGATTTTTTCGACCATTTCTCGCCTACTGGCCAGTCAGCCAGTAGGATGCCGCCAGGGTGGACGAGCAGACCGAGACCACGGTGGCCGAGGGCGACGTCAGGGACGAGTTGGTCCTCGAGCGCGAGCACTGGATCGACGGCCCCCCGCTCGAGCTCTTCGAGCGGATGCGCGGCAAATGTCCCGTCCACTGGACCTCCGAAGTGACCGAGTTCCCGGCAGCCGCCGGCTTCTGGTCGGTGACCACCGCCGACGACGTTCACAAGGTCAGCCGCGACTGGGAGACCTACTCCTCGGAACTGGGCGGCGTCGTCGCGATCGACGAGGTCTTCCCGATCGAGCTCGCCCGGGCGATGTTCATCGGCATGGACCCGCCCAAGCACGACCGCCTCAAGGCTCTCTTCCAGGCCGGCTTCACGCCGAAGCGGATCGCCGCCCATGAGGACGCGATCCGCAAGATCGTCGTCGACGTCCTCGACGGGCTCGAGGGACGCGAGACCGCCGACCTGGTCACCGACGTCGCCCAGCCCGCCGTCTCCAGGGTGATCGGCAGCTTCATGGGCATCCCCGAGGAGGAAGACCAGGTCTGGGCCGAACTGATGAACCGGGCGCTGGCCGCCAGCGACCCCGACTACAGCCCCGACGGCCCGGAGTCGGTCGAAGAGGTGATCCAGGAGGCGATCGGAGAAATCTTCACCCGCTGCAGCGCCCTGATCGCCACCCGCCGCGACAGCCCCAGCGATGACCTGACCAGCGTGCTGGTCCACGCCGAGCTCGACGGCGAGGTGCTCGAGGAGCACGAGATCGTCATGGGCTTCTTCCTTCTCGTCGCCGCCGGCAACGACAGCACCCGCTCGACCTACAGCAGCGGGATGCGCGCGCTGCTCGAAGATCCCGAGCAGCGGCAGATGGTGATCGACGACCCGTCCCTGATCCCGGGCGTCGTCGAGGAGGCCCTGCGGATGTTCCCCGCCTTTGCCCATTTCCGCCGCACGGCGACCAAGGACACGGTCCTCAATGGCCAGGAGATCAAGAAGGGCGAGAAGGTGGTCATGTGGTACACGTCGTCAAACCGCGACGCGACCCGTTACGAGAACCCCGACCACTTCGACGTCCTCCGCAACCCCGACCACCAGGCCTTCGGAGCCGGCGGCCGCCACTTCTGCCTGGGTGCGGCGCTGGCCCGCCTCGAGCTGAAGATCCTGCTCGAGGAGACCCTGGCCCGCTACCCCGAGATGACCCTGGCCGGCAAGCCGACCTGGGTCGAGTCGGCCTTCCTCAACCAGCTCAAGACCCTGCCGGTCAAGCTCACCGCCTAGAGCGCCCGCCCGGCCTCAGCGGACGCAGAGTTTCGACCCGCTCGGCGTGCGGGTGCAGTGCCGGCCCACGTAGAACTGCTCCATCTCGACCGGGCCCTTGAGTCCGGTCGAGCCGACCGCACGGACGCGGAACCGATGCTTGCCGACCCCGAGCTTGACGTGCTCGGGCGAGCTGCAGGGCTTCGAACGCTTGGCGTCGACCTTGCAGAAGTAGCCGCGGGCGCCGCCCTTGGCGTAGAAGCGGATCAGCACCGGGCCCTTGGGGCGGCCGGCACGGTCGAGGCCGGGAAGGCGAAGCTTCGTGATCTTCACGTGCGGGCGCTTCGGTCCCCTCCTCTTGCCCTTCTTGCCGGGCGCCTTCGGCTGCGGCACCGCCGCGAAGGGATCGGCGCTGGTGAAGATGCGGCCGAGGGCGCCGGACAGCACGCAGAGATCGGTCGCCGGACAGGAGGCGGCGAAGAGTGCATTCCCCTCCAGTTCGGTCGGCGTGTGCGTTTCCCGGAAGGGGACGATGTTGGTCAGCGACCACGCCCCCTTCCCCGCGGTCGGATTGCTGGACGTCAGAACGTCTCCGTTGTTGTCGACCGCGAGGCATTCGGTCGCCGAGCGGCAGAAGGCGCCGGTGATCTGCACCGATGCTCCGCCGTTGAAGCTCTTCCAGCTCGATTCGCCGGCGGTGGGGTTGGTCGAGGTCAGGAGGTTGCCGCTCACGTTGCCGGCGAGGCAGAGCGGGGTCGAGAGGCAAAAGGCGGCGCGCAGGCCGCCCGGGCCCGCCGGCGTGCCGACGGCCTTCCACGCCGAGGCGTCTCCCGTCGGGTTGGTGGAGGTCGCGATGCGGCCGTCGGCCGCGACCGCGACGCAGAGGGTCGGTGAGCCGCAGGAGACGCCGCGGAATTCGTAGGAGCCGGGGAGTTCGACCTGCTTCCAGGCGGAGGGTCCGCCGGTCGGGTCGGTGGAGGTGACGATCTTTCCTTCGTCGGCACGCTTGCCGGTCACGGCCACGCAGAGCGAGACGCTCGGGCAGGAGACGCCGAACAGGTGCGTGTTCCGCCCCGGCCCGTCGATCTGGGTCACCTGCCAGCTCGAAGCCGGCCCGGTCGGGTTGGTCGATGTGTAGATGTTCCCCTGGTCGGTGACCCCGACGCAGAGGTTCACCGAGGGACAGGAGATCCCCTGGATCTGGCGGCCGCTGATGAAGGCGGCCGGCCATTCGTTTGTTTTCGGCGCCGGCCCTTCGCCCGCGTAGACGAAGTTCCAGGCCCCGGCGCCGCCGGTCGGGTCGGTCGAGGAGGCGATCAGGTTGTTGGTTCCGGCGGCGACACACAGCGACTTCGACGGGCAGGAGACGCCGAGCAGGAAGACCTTCGCCGCAGGCCCCGGCAACTGCGCTTCCGTCCAGCCAGCGGCGGCGGCGCCCGACGGCGCCAGCAGCGCCGCGAGAACTGCGCAGCAGAGCGCTATTCCCCTGCCCTTGCCCATCCTCGGATTGTAGGCACGGTCCTGGTCGGCGGAAACCCGGTGTGGAGGGGGAGCGGACGCCGAAGCGCTCGGCCGAAACCCGATCGGAGTGAGGAGAGGTGCCCGATCCCGGCTCAATGGAAGAGAACGAGTCGGGGCCGCTAGCCGGTCGCCTTGCAGCTGTTGTTCACCGTCGCCGAGATCGAGCGGCCGTCGGTGAAGCCGAACGTCGCCCTGGTCAACGGGAAGCTGGCGACGGGGACACCCTTCGGCGTCGGGCAGCCGGCGCTCAGGTAGCTGAGCTTCTTGCCACCGTGCGAGTAGGTCCGCGAGAGCGAGATTTCGAGGCCGGTGATGTTGCCCCAGTTGAGCAGGGACGGCGGCAGCGTCGCCGAGAGGTCGGTGCCGAAATCGCCCTTGCTCTGTTTCTTGATCGCGAAGACGATCACGAAGGAGGTGGCGAACGGATGCGCCGCATAGAGGTGTCCGAAGAGGACCGACTTCCCGTGTTCTTTGCCGTTGAAGAGCAGCATGCGACCGCCGGTCGGGTACGGCGGCTGGCCGGTGAGGGCGATCTGCGCCTTGAAGGTCCCCTTGCCCACGAGGCTCGACTGGCAGGCGTGCAGTGCCCTCGAGGAGGAGGCGGGCTGAATCGAGTGGTAGCCGCAGACGGGCAGGCCCTTGCTCTGCAGGTGGCCGCTGCGGTTGAGCTCGATGTCGAGCGTCTTCATCTTCGGCGGTTCGGAGCCGTCGCTGGTCGTGACCTTGCCGCCGACCGTCACCTTGATCGGCTTTTCACCACTGCGCGGCAGGGTGGTGGGCGTCAGCTTCCCGGTTACCTCGACCTGCAGGTTGCCCTTCTGGACCTTCTCGGCGGCCGCGAATGCGGTGATCGTGAGAACCGCCAGAACCGCGACCATCAGAGCGCTCTTGAGCGCGCGACTCCTCATCCCTGCCTACCTCGCTTTGCCTGGTGGTTTTTTGAAGTGTGTGAGCCGTGGCGGCGTGCCTTGCGCCGGTGGCGGGGGTGCCTCTTCGGCGCCTGCGCCGCGGCCGGTGCCGCGGCGGTCGTCGAGAGGGCCGCTGGGGTCGCCGCGACTGAGAGAGGCGCGACCGGGGCGAAGCCAATTTCTTCTTCTTCGCCCGCCCATGGTTCCTCTTCGATTTCTCCCGTCTGCTGCTGCGGCAGCGGCAGCGCCGGCAGGATCACGTTCGTCTTGGCGCCGGGAGGATAGGCGAACACAGCCGCCCGTTCCGAGTTCTCGGTGGTCACATAGACCCGGCCCTGGGTCGGGGTTTCCGAGTTGTCGACGGCGAGCCCCGGGGGCTTGGCGTCGACGATGTTGTACTTGAGGCGTCCCTCGTAGATGCCCGCCGGGTCGAATACGTAGATCGCCGCTTCGGCGCGCTCCGTGTCGGTCGGCTGCAGGTCGTCGACCACGTAGATCTCGCCTGTGACGCGATCCACGGCGACCGCCGAGTCGCGCAGTGAGATGAATTTTCCTTCCGGCGTTTCGTGACCGTCGATCGTCGCCACCGGGTTGACGGTGCTCGTCGCCGGGTCGAAAACCTTGATCGTGTTGGTCGAGGCGTCGGGGACGTAGAGGCGGCCTTTCGTGCCGGGAAATTCGGAGACGGCAAGCCCCTGAGAGTCGCCGATCTGGCCGACGCCGATCTGGCCCAGGGGCGCTCCCGTGGTGTCGAAGGAGGCCAGGTGGGTGCGGTCGTTGACGTAGACGGTTTCGGTGGCGCGGTTCACGGCGACGCCGGTCGGGTGCTCGGAGTCGACCCCCGCGCCCGTCATCACGGTGCTGACCGGTGGGCCACCGGCGGGGAAGCCGGTGATCTTCACGACGCTGCGGTGGTAGTTGTTCACGTAGAGCGCGTCGGCGCCGTCGAGGGATATGCCGCAGGGGCCGTCGAGCGGTTCGAATTCTTCGATCGAGCCCCCGTAGGCTTTGGCCGCTCCGAAGATGTGGATGAAGTCGTGGTAGTAGTCGGAGACGAAGAAGCTGCCGGTGTTGTTGACGGCGAGCCCGCAGGGCCCTTCGAAGTCGCCGACCGGCGGCACCACCGGTGGGTTTTCGGCATTTTCAGGCCGCAGCGGCCTGAAGATGAAGAGGGGGTTTTCCGGGTTTTTCGGCGGAGGCAGGGCCTGGGCGGGGATCGCCCCGATCGCGCCGAGGACGAGAGCCGCCGCGCTGATCGCGACCAGTGAAGCCCGCCTGCTCGCCATCGAGCTCATCGTCCCTCACCTGTCCGCTTGGTCGACCTCGCCTTGTCGCCCTTCTTCTTGCCCTTGCCTTTGCACTGGCCTCGAAGGACGGTCGTGAAGGCGGCCCCGATGTTGTTCTGGCCGAGCGCCTTGACCGTCGCCGTCGGCGGCGCGGTGCAGATGTTGGCCGAGTTGACCAGGAGCCCGTTGGAGCCGCCGTCGAGGGTCATCACGAAGCGTTCGATCGGGGCGTCCGGGACCTTGTCGAAGAGTGCGCGGATCCCCTGTTTCGCCGGGCCGATCTTGCCCTGCAGGGTGATTCGCACTGCGCCGCTTCGCAGCGAGGCGACCAGGTCCGGCAGCCGGTGCTGCGACGAGCGCAGGTAGACGTTTCCGCGGAGCGGCTCGTCGAAGAGCGGCGTGTAGGCGACCGCGTGGCCGTAGACGGAATCGGCAGGGCACTGCTCGGCGTTGAACTGGACGTTCGTGCAGATCGACTGGATGTGCTCCTGGGCCAGGAACTCGGAGTGCGGCATGGTCACCTCGATTCGCTTCAGGTTGGAGTCACCGGGGCCGCGGCCGGCGAAGGTCGCCCGCAGCTGCGGGTAGTCACCGCGCTTCGAGCCTCCGCGCAGGCGAATGCCGAGCTTCGGTTTGAACCCGAGCGTCAGGCAGTTGAGCAGCTGGAAGTGTTTGGAGACGCTGGCCGAGGAGTCATCGCTCGAGTCGGAGAACGTCGTCCCCGATCCGGTCAGGGTCGAGACCAGCGCCGAGGCCTCACAGCTCGAAGGATTGTGGGTGAACTGGTAGCGGTCGATGTAGATGCGGATGTCCCGCAGGTGCAGGGGGATTCCGTCGATGATGTGCGGAATCGGATCGGATCCGTGCGAATCGATCTCGAGCTGGGCCGTTTCCGGATTGACCTGGAAGGCGGATCGGATCACGATCGTGCCGAGGTCGAACGGGCCGACGGTGGCCGAGTTGACCGTCACCAGCGAGAGCGGCGCGCCGTGGTACGGACCGGCGAGATAGACCCTGCCGGGGGCGTAGGTGAGCGCCGAGCCGACCCCGTAGCCGGTCAGCGTGCGACCCACCTGACTTGCCGCCGGGCATGAGGGTTCAGCGGTCTCGACGGCGCCCTGCTTCGTCCGCGACCGTTCGATGTCCGCCTCGGGGCAGAACGGGACGCCGGCGAGCTTGCCGGTGATCCCCTTCGGCAGGACCAGCGAGTAGGAGGTGATCTCCTGTTCGTTGTCGCGGCGGGTCAGGTGGACGAAGTAAGGCGTGTAGGAGCCGACGTTCGAGTTGATCGCACCCGCGGTGGCTCCCGGCGCGAACGGCGGCGGGCCCGAAGGTGGGCACGGTCCGGCCCCGACTCCGCTGGTGATGTCCGAGCTCGAGGTCGAGTGGGTCGAGGGCTGCCCTTCGGCCCAGGGTGTCGCGTCGACCTCCGTTTTGAACGTCCCGCAGCCCGGTGGGGTGACCAGGAAGGCGCGCTGGCCGGTGCGGAAGTTGATGTTCAGGTCGGTGTACGGAAGCTGCGGCAGGCCGTCGAAGGTGGCGATCACGTCGCCGGTTTTCGGGTCGGGCGCGATCAGGCCGGCCAGCTTCACCTGGATCCCGCGTTCGGGGGCCTTGGCGACCAGGTACACGCTGACCAGCGCGTCGAACGGGTTCTCGGCGCCCGGAGCCTGGGTCGAGACGTCGTTCGGAGTTGCCAGGTAGATCGAGCCTTCGAAGAGCTCGTCGAAGAGCGGCGTGCGCACTGAGAAGTCGCCGAGTTTGGACCCGTTCGGGCAGCCTGCGCCGGGTTCCGAGAAGACTGTCTCGGCTGCGTACTGAGCGGGACTGCAGGTGCCGAGCCCGGCGCCGACCGACGGATTCACGGACACACCCGGTGGCAGCCTCACCACAGCCTTCTTGATCGGCGGGGCGGTCGGCTGGTTGACCGAGGTCAGGCCGATGTCTTCGTTCTGCAGGCGGAAGTTGTAGCCGCTCGGAGACGAGGCCTTCTGGTCGGTGAGCAGCCCTTCGGAAGTCGGTTCGAACGGGATTTTCCCGCAGGAGCCGAGTTCGGTCGGCACCCCGCCCGAGTCGTGGCTGAAGTCATCGGCCGTCTTCACGGCGGGCTGTTGCCAGGAGGTGGCAGCGGCATGGAACGGGAGCTTGCCCGAGCACCGCGTCGGCAGGCTCAGGAAGGAGGCCGGAGCGTGGAAGCTCTCGGCGCTGCCGACCGAGCATTTGGCCCAGGGGAAGATCGGCTCTGACTCGTTCAGGCAGTTACCCCGTTCGCCGTCGTGGGAGGCGGCCCAGGGGATGCCCCAGACATTCATTGCGAGGCTGTTGATGTCAAGCGACTGGGGAATGTTCCGCGCCCGGAACGTCATCGAGTAGGCACCGCCTCCGTCTTCATGCAGGGTGACCTCGAGAACGACGGGCGAGCCGAACGGAGCGAAGCCGAGCTGGGCGGCCACCCCGGGGGGCGGTTCGAGGTTGAAGAGGCCGAAGCGACGCACTTCGCCGCTGCCGCGTGAGGTTTCGACATCCACGGTTCCGACCTGGGTTTCATCCGGGCAGCTCTCGCCGGAGAGGGATACCTCGAAGGGAGATGTGCGCGTGCGGGCGAACGACGACGCCGGGCACATCGGCAGCACGGAGGGGTTGAGGATCATTCCCGGCGGCATCACGACGCTGAGGTCGCGGAGGTCTCCGTCGGGGAATTCAGCGCCGGGCTGGCCTTCGAATTCGCCGCCCTTGTTGAAGCCGAGCCCGATGCTCAACCGATACGGGTGCGAACCGGCTTCGCTCGCCGCGCCGCCGCCGTCTGCGATCGCTCGGACGCCGAATCCTTCGGCTCCCGGCAGGAACCCGAAGCCGGCGGTGGTGGTGAAGGTGCCCTCGGCGGTGGCCGGCCCCGAAGAGTTGCCGGCCTGAAGGCGAACGTGGTAGGTCGTGCCGGGTTTCAGTCCTTCGATCGCCGCCTGCGCCGGGTGAGGGCTCGAGCCCTGCCCGGCCGCCGTGACGGGCGTGGTCGGCGCGCCGGCGAAGCCGGTTGCGTTGAAGGTGTCGTCGTCGACGTACTCGAAGCTGTACGTGGTCGCCAGGCCCTGCGGGTTGACGCTCCCCTTGAGCATTGCCGAGACGCCCTGGATGTTCGTGGCGGATACCGATCCCACGGTCGGGACGGCCGCCGAGGCCACCCCGGCCAGGGCCAGCAGCGCGACCAGCGCGACGCCGATCGTTGAGAGGGCGACACGCCTCATCGGTTGCCTTTCTTCTGATGCTTGCCCTTGCCCTTGCTCTTGTGGCACTTCCCGCTCTTCTTGTGCTTGCAGTGGTTGGGTTCGCGACGGTGGTGTTTTACGTAGGTGATCCTCGGGTTGCCGGGGCCGGGGACGAGCGTCGCCAGGCCCGGGTCAACCGGTTCACTGGGCAGGTCCTGACAGGCATCCCCGAAGCAGGGAATTTCTTCGAGTTCTTCTTCGAGGCCGCTGCCGACGCGGGCGTCGTAGAGATCGAAGGCCCCGGGGTCACCGGCGACGAGCGAGCCGTCGGTGACGAAGAAGATGTCGGAGCCGTCGGCAGAGGCGTCGACGAAGGTCGCCCCCCCGGCGGCGCGCCCGCTCGAGATCAGCGTCACACAGCCGCTCGCTTTGGCGCAGGTGCCCTCGCCGTCGGCCTCCCACTGGTAGACGTCGTTCTCGCGGTTGCTGTCGGAGGAGACCAGGGGGTCTTCGGTGTTGAAGAGGACACGGCGACCGTCCGCGGAGAGAACCCGAGGCTTGTAGAGGTTGGTCACGCCGGCGGCCGCGCCATTGGGATTCGAGCCGGGGATGCCCGACGAGGCGCCGGGCCGCAGTCCGTTCGGCCGGCAGGAGACACAGCGGAGCTCTTCGGCGGCCGCTTCGTAGAGGTAGACCTCCGCCTCGGGGTCGCCGGATTTGTTGTTGCCGTTGTTGTAGTCGGTGAGCTGGGCCAACGAGGGGAAGACGAGCTTGTCGCCGTCGGCGCTCACCCTCGCGGTGCCGGTCGTCGGTGGGTAGCTCGAGGGCTCGGCGGCCTGCGGCGCTTCGGCGACTTTGACCGTCGCGCCTTCGTGCCAGAGGAAGACACCCGCGGCGTTCGCGTAATAGGCGAAGGCGCCGTCATCGGACGCGCCGAGCATGCCCACGACCCCGCCGGTGGGGGTGATGTCGGCGGCGGCGTCAGCGGCGGCGTCGTAGCGCCAGAGGTGTTCGGCCTTGAGGAAGAACGCGACCCCGCCGTCGGGGGTTGCCATCTCGAAGGTCCCCCCTCCCCCGGCCGCCGTGTCGATCTGTTTGCTCGAAGGGCCCTGGTGAAGGAAGAGGTTGGTGTTGTTCAGGTTCCGCCAGTAGACGCGGCTGCCATCCGCCGAGACGGCCGTGGCCTGCGCGGCGAGCTCGGCGCCGGGGGCGGAGTTGACCGGGCTGAGGCCGCCGGCCGCGGACCACTCGTACAGGTTGGGCTCGGCGGGATTACAGCCGCCGGCAAGCGGCGCTTCCGTGGTGCCGGCGGTCAGCGCCGAGCAGGTGGAAAGGATCACGTGCCCTAGGTCAGGCGAGGCACCCGCGAAGGCCAGGTCGAAGTCGGACGGCCCGTAGGGGAGATTTGCGACCTCGGTGTCGCCGACCAGCGCCTGAAATGACGGCCCGCCGCTCCAGAGGTAGTAGTCCTGGTAGCCGCTGGGCGCGTCGGTCCCGGGCAATGGCGGGTTGGCAACGGGGCAGCTCCCCTTCCTGAGCGCGGCAGTGCAGGCCGTTCAGCAGCAGCCCATGACTGAGATCGGTCGAGAACAGCTGGTAGGGGACGCCGTCCGGGCTGGCTCCGAACGAGCCGGAGAAGATCGGAACCGTCAGGTTTTCGGTGGTCCAGCCAGAATCGCCGCGGGTCGAGAGGTACTGGCTGCCCGCCGGGGCGCTCTGCGCATCGGCGCCGAACGAGGCGCTCGCGCTGTAGGTGACCGACCCGCCGTCGAGCGAGGCCTGAAGGACCCCGCCGCGGGCGACGCTGCCGGCCGAGTTGATCGCACCGCCGTTTTTATCGACCGGCGAGACCAGCTCCCAGCCGCGGCCGTCCGGCAGCGCGGCGGAAGCCGCCGACGGAAGCGCGGCGCCGAGCACTGCGAGCAGCATCGCCGCGCCGAGCAGGCGCGGGCTCCGATGGCCGGCGGCGGTCACCGGTGCCTCGCCTTCTTCTTGCCGCACTGTGCCTTCAGAATCGGCCGCGCGGTGTGGACCAGGCCGTTGTGTGCCCCGAATTTGACTTCGGCTTTGTTGTCCGCTGCGCAGGCGTCGACCGTGCTCTGCAGCAGCCCCTTGTCGCCGCCCTTGAGCTGCAGGACCAGCTTGGTAAAGGGCACGTCGGGCACGAATTCGAACGTGTTGCGAAGCGCTCCTTTGACCGCGTCCGTCTTGCCGGCGGCTTCGATCCTGATCGGCTGGCTTGCCGGGCCGCGCAGGTCGGTCACCAGGTCGGGCAGCTTGTGGGCGGGGTTGGGCCTGAGGTAGACGTTGCCGGTCAACGGATAGTCGACGAGCGGGCTGGTCACCGAGACCTTGCCGTAGATGGATGCTGCCGGGCACTGATCGGCGGCGTATTGGACCCGGGTGCAGACGGTCCCGATATGGCTCTGATCGAGCAACTCGGTCGCCGGCAGCTTGACCGCTACGTAGTCGATGTTCGCATCGCCGGCGCGCGGTTCCAGCACCGCCGTCAGCGCCGGGTGACCCCTGCGCTTGGTGCTCCCCTTCAGCGAGAGCCCGATCTTCGGCTTGAACTTGAGCTGCCCGCACTCGCCGAGCTGGAACGGGTTGAGGAGCGAGGCGACGCTGCCCCGCGTCGAGAGCAGGGAGCCGGTCACGAAGCTCGGATCGCAGCTGGTCGGGTTGAGGGAGAAGTTCGGCTTGTCGACCCGGAGTGAGACCGAACGCACATCCAGCGGCACGCCCTTGAAGATCGTCGGGATCGGATCGGAGACCACGGTCAGCTGTGCCGTCCCCGGGTCGAGGCGGAGCGCCGCGCGAACGACGATCGTGCCGATGTCGAAGGGCCCGGCGACGGCCGGTGTGATGAAGACGAGGCTCAACGGCGCGCCCTTGTAGGGGCCGGCGAGGTAGGCCTTGCCGGGGGCGTTGTACGGGGCCGGCCCCGATCCCGCGGTGATGAAGAGGTTGCCGACCTCCGAGGACGCCGGGCAGCTAGGGGCGGACTGCTCTTCGGTGCCGGTCTTCGTCACCGCCGAGGCGATCGCCGCAACCGTGCAGGTGGTCGTTCCGGCGAGCTTGGCGAGCAGGCCCTGGGGCGGCTGGACCGTGATCGTCGAGAATCGCTGCGAACCGTCTTCGCGGCGAAGGTTGACGACGAACGGCCTGTATTGGCCGGCGAGCGGTGCGACCGAGCCACCTTCGAAGTCGGGAGCATTGGGGAATTCACTGTCACTCGCCACGCATTTCTGGCCGTGCGGGCCCTGCGTGATCCTGTATTTGTCACTCGGTGTCGCCGACGGCCCGGATTCGGGCGCCGACCAGGGAGTCATCACCGAGGTGGTCGAGAAGACACCGCAGTTGGGTGGTGTCACGAAGGGCGCCAGTGCGCCGCCGAAGAAGGTCAGCTTGAAGTTTTCGAAAGTCAGACTGCGGGTTTTCGTCGAAGACGGTCGACATGCGCCCGGTCTCAGGGTCGAGGGTGATTTCTCCGGGCAGCTTGGCGATGATCCCTCGCCCTTCGATCACCGCGTAGATAGCGACCAGGGAGTTGAACGGGTTGTTGTGCGGAGTGGCGACGAAGACCGAGCCGTGGAGCGGGTCGGCGAAGATCGGCGTGTCGACTTCGACGCTGCCGATCCGGGACGAGTCGGGACAGCGGTTCGGCGTTTTGTCGAAATGACCGATGCCGCTGCCGGGCGCGCTCGTCATCCCGATCTGCTCGGGGGTGCATGAGCCGAGCCCGTTGGCGCCCGAGGGATTGAGCGTCAGCCCTTCGGGAAGCTTGACCTCCGCTTTCCGCAGGTGGGAGGAGGAGAGCCCTTCGGGGTCGTCGCTCTGGGGGATGTTGATGTCGACGTCGAGCCCGGTGGGCGAGTCGGCGGCATTCGTGGTCGGTCGCGCTTTCAGGCTCGGTTCGAAATTCAGCGCGTCGCACCCCGTCACCGTCAGCGGTTCTTCCTCGAAGATGAACTGGTTGGGGTTCTGCCAGGAGTCGGCCCGCAGTTTCGTCACCGTCGGGCCGCAATGGGTGGGCATCGAGAGGAACGGCTTCGGGTCGATGCCGGCGCTGAGCCCGCCCTGGAAGAGGCCTTTGAGGCGATTGGGGTCGTTGACCGGGTCGGCGGGCACTCCCCAAAGGGTCAGTTTCACGCCATACAGAGGGAGGCCCTGGTTGATGCCGTGGATGTCGGCCCGCAGCCCGTAGTCGCCGTCCGTCCGGACCGTGAGGAGCACCTTCACGAGGGCGCCGAACACGTTGCCGGCCAGTACCGCCGTTTCTTCATCGGTCGCGGCCATGTTGTAGACGGGCAGGTCGAGATAGAAACTCGGCGGGTTGTCGACGGCGATCGAGAGCAGGCCGACCTGGGCCGCCGGATTGCAGAGCCCGCCGTTGTTGATCAGGAAGGCGGAGGTGCAGAAGGGGATCGCTTCGGGGTTGCCGTAAAAGCCGGCGGGCAGTTCGGTCTGGATGTCCTTGGGCTGCCCGTCGGTGACCAGCGCGCCTTCGGGGTTGACTATCGATTTCGTCGTGAACTGGGAGATGACGTCGGCGTGGATACCCGCCTGCGTCGTCGGCTCCTTGGTGTACGGGTCGAGGTAGGTGAAGCTGAATGAGTTGAATCCGAAGTCGGCCGCCGCGCTGCCGACGCCGAGCGTTGCGAACACGGCCGAGAAGGCGAGCACGGCCAGGATGCCGAGCTTTGCGGTTCTCATCGCCCCGCCCCTTTGTGGTTGGCCTTCCGGTGATTCTTCTTGTGGTGCTTCTTCTTGTGGTGGTGGTGTTTCGGCCTGACCCGCTTGGGCCGAGTGTTGCCGGCGCCGGAGAAGTTGGGCGTCGTCGGCGCGGCGTCTTCGGGCTTCGGTGAGGTCGAGGTACGGCAGGCTTCGCCTTCGCAGATCGGCGGTTTCGGTTTCGGCAGCGGGAATCCACCGTCGGTATGAGCGTCGTAGAGGTCGAGCTCGCTCGAGTCTTTGTCTTCGGGGCGGAACGCGTTGCGGGTGAGGAAGAAGACGTGCGTCCCGTCGTCGCTGTTGTCGGCCAGATAGGACTGGTTCAGGTCTCCCTGGCCGGAGGAGATCAGCGACACGCTTCCTTCGTGGTACTCGTAGACGTCCTGGGAGAAGGTCTGGTCGGCTGGGATCAGGCGGTCGCTGGAGTCGAAGAAGACCCGGCCGTCGTTGCTGATGTTGCGCGGGTTGATGATTCCGGTGGTCAGCGATTCGGGTTCGTCGGCGAGTTTCGAATCGGCCTGCGATGGAGCGCCGTTCGGGCGGCACGAGACGCAGGCGATGTCCCGCGTCACCGCGTCATACATGTAGATGGTGTTCTTGTTTTTGTTGTTGGCGCCGTCGATCGAGTTGTGGCTGGTGAACAGCATGTAGCGCCCGTTTGCCGAGACCCGGCTGATGCCGCCGTCGGTGAGCGTCGTGATCAGTCGCGTGGTGCCCTTGCTCGGGCCACCCGGTCCAGGCGTGCCCCCTTCGTCGTTGCGGTCCCAGACATAGGCGCCGATGCCGCCGCGCGGAGCGTCAGGCGTCAGGCGATGTTCGGTGCTGAAGTACACGCGGGAGTCATTTTCAGACGGAGACGCGCCTCCCTGGAAGCCGAAGTCGAAGTGGACCCCGAGGAAGGGGGTGATCTGTTCCAGCGTGTCGGTCGACACTTCGAAGCGGTAGAGGCCGCCACCCGGTGTCGCGTCGTCGGTCAGCTGTTCTCCGCTGGTGAAGAAGACGACGTTGCCGTCGGGGGTGGCGTACTGGAAGCTGCCGCCTCCGGCGTTGGCCGTGTCGCCCGTCTTGTGTGACTGGGTGACCGCGATGACTTCCCCGGTATCGAGGTCGTTGCGGTAGATCGTCCCCGAGCCGCTGAAGTTCCCGGCAGCGTAGAAGACCTTGGAGCCATCGTCCGAGGAGCCGTGGACCCCGTTGGTTTCGCGGGTCGCGCAATTTCCCCCGACCGGGTGGACTTCGGACAGCACGTGGTGTTCGGTGTCAAGCGAGATGACGTGGAGGCCGTTCGCGTCGTGCGAGTAGATCGCGGTTTCGCCTGGGGGTGTGTCCGGCGACAGGGCGACGCCCTGCATGAAGAAGGCGATGCGGCTGAGGTCCGGCGAGCCGCCGACGTAGGTGGGTGGGAAGCCCCGCAGTTTGTCCGGCAGGGTGGGGCCGTAGGAGAGGGGTTCTCCGATTGGGTTCCCGACTTCAATCCGGGCGTAGTCGTGGGCGCCGTTGTCCTGGTCGTTTTCGTCGATCGTCGCCGGGCTGTCGATGATCGCGTGGGTGTAGTCGCTCGAGAAGCAGGCGGGGAGCGACACGTCGAGCCCGTAGACGTATCTGACCCTGAGGTTGATGTCCTTCGTGATCCAGCCGCTGTCGGTCCGGCTCGAAAGGAACGAGGACGCGACCACCGCGCTGTTGGCGATTTCCGGCGGGACCAGCGTCAGGAACGAGATGTGGTTGCCGTCGTCGGAACCCGGCCAAACCCGGACGATGTCGCTCCAGTCCGTACCCGGCGGGTTGACGAGCTCGTAGGCCCGGCAATCCGGCAGGGCTGCCGACGGGCCGACCCGCAATTCGTCGTTCGGGCACGTTGCCGCGACTTCGGCCTGGGTCCTGAATGTCTTGTCAGGCGATTTCCCTTCGCCTGCCGAGTTTTCGGCGACCAGGCGGAACGGGTATTCGGTGTCGGGTTCGAGACCGGTGACGTTGAAGTTCACGGCGACCGGGACGTTGCCGGCGAAGATCGATTTGGTCGGCGATTTTTGAGCAAATCCCGGGCCGTACTCGAAGTGGTAGGTGACTTCGGCCCCGTTCGGGTTGATCGAGCCGGAGAGGTTCGCCGTCGTCGTCGTCACATGCGCTTCACTCGTCCTGACGGTGGGCGCGGTCACCGGCGTGGCGAAGCTTTTGGTCTGCGTGTAGGTGCCGCCGGCGTTCTGGGTGATCAGTTTGACCTGGTAGCCGGTTCCCGGGAGGAGGTCCTTCGCGTCGACCTCGATTTTGTGTTCTTCTTCGGCCGCGGGGATGATTTCGTAGGGCATTTCCGGGCATTCCGGAGTGCATTCGAGGTACGCGGTGACGTCGAACGCCGAGGATTTCGTCGGGTCGGCTTCGGGCCTGATCGTCGCCGAGAAATGTGCCGACGTGCCGGTGACCGCAGAGGGCTGGGCGAAGGTGACGACCGGCGCCCCGACAGGTTTGGTTTTGAATTTCGGGTTCGGCGGAGAGGAAATGAATTCGCCGCCTTCCGGGCCGGAGAGGATTGCGACCAGACGGACCTGGAATTCGGTGCCCGCCGCGACCGTGATCGTCTTGGCGACTTCGGTCGAACCGCTTTCGGCCGGGAGATAGCCTTCGTAGGTGAATCCGCTCCAGTTGACCCCGTCGGTCGAGGTTTCGAAGGTGTAGTTGCCTTCCGCGCCTTTCGGATCGATGGTTCCGGAGACTTCCGCCGTGTTGAAACCTGCAGTCACGGTCGGGTCGATCGAGACGGTCGGCGGGGCCGCCTCGGCGATCGTCGCGCCGAGAACGACTATCAGCGCGAGCGCGGCCGCGAACATGCCCGCCAGAAGCCTCCGGTGACGCATGGGGCCACTGCCGGCACTGCCTTCCCTGTCGGGCATCGCGAACGATGCCTTCACCTCTTGCTTCAAGCCCTACTCCCCATCCCTTGATCCCTTAGCCGCCGGTCTTCGCCGATCGGCTCATTTCATCTGAAGCACCCCTGTTTTCCCAAACCGCCTCCGCCAACTCCTTCCGGGAGTTCCCTGGCCGGGGCGACTGGGCAAAGATAGACATGCACATATATCTCTGTCAAGTGCGGGTTTCAACTCTCTCGCGAAGCGCCTGCAAAGAACCGAGCCGACAAAGCGACGCCCAGCGCCGAATATGCGAAGGGCACCCTGGCAGCGCACGAGAAAATTTCCCGCCTCATTCGGCGAGAACGCGCTGATCAGATTTGACGAATCCGCCGCGCTAGACTCGACGGGAAGCGGCGGCTAGCCGCATTCGGCCTGCAGCGGGATCTTTTCGGTGTGCTCCTGGTTGTCCTGGCTCGTGAACGTGCCGTCGGCGACGGAATGCTGGCCGCAGATGTTCCGGCTCAGCACCAGGTAGCCGGTCTTGCCACCGGCGAGCTCGAGTTCGAACGACTTCAGCGGTGTGTCGGGCACGTTTTCGACGCCGGCTTCGATGCGGCCGCCCTTCGACACCACGCGCCCTTCGAGGACCAGCGACACCGGCCCGCTGAGCACGTAGGCCAGGTGCGGAAGGCCGCCGTAGCCGGTGACCGCGTAGACCGGCCCCGAGAGGGCCCCTTCGAACGCCGGGCTGAGAATGCGGGCCGTTCCGATCTGCTGATGGCCGGCGCAGCGATCGGACTTCAAGTCCTGCCGGGTGCAGAGGTCGCGGATCGCCGAGGTGTCGACGAGGACGACCGGCGGCAGGTCGACCGCCGCCGAGCGAATGTTGGCGTCGCCCGGCCTCGCCGTGACGAGGATGTCGAAGCTGGGCTTGTCGGTACGCACCGTCCCGCCGACCGCCTTCAACGTTGCCTGCGGTTCGAAGGAGCCGCCCGATGTGGAACCGCCCGATGTGGAGCCACTCGATGTTGAGCCGCCCGAGGTGGAGCCAGCCGAGGTCGACGTCGTGTCCGAGCCGCCGCCGCAGCCGGCGAGGGCCAGAGCGACAAGCGCTACGACGACGCAGATCAGGGTTCGAGGCGAGCGCACCGGGTCACGATATATCGACGGGGTCTCTTGGAGGGTCGCCCTCGCCGATCGCCCGCCTCACCGACCGGTAGAGGATCGCCAGGGTCGCCGGGGGGCAGACCCACCAGGCGCCGCTCCCGACCGCGGCGGCGAGCGCCGTCAGCGCCAAGGTCGCGATAACGCCGAGTGCCACGCGCCAGTCGTCGCCGACGACGAACTCCCAGGCCCCGCGCGCCGCCGCCCGCGCCATCAGGCCCTGGCCTCGCTCGGGCCGCTCAGCCGCAGGCGCACGTCCCTGGTCATCAGCAGGGCGCCGACCAGCACGACAAGGCCGACGGCGGGCAGGGCCGCCTCGCCGCCGGGCCACGAGGCCCCGGCTCCCTCCGCCCCCCAGAAGGCTCCGAAGGTCGTGAGCAGGACGCCGACGGCGAACTTGAGCGCGTTCTCCGGGACCCGCGCCAGGGGCGCCCTCGCCGCGAAGCCGGCGATGCCGACAGCGCCGAGGGCGGCGGCCGCGGCGAGCGCCGCCAGCGGCACGTCGTCCTGGTTGGAGCCGAAGGTGAGGACGATGAACGCGACCTCCAGCCCCTCCAGCAGCACCGCTTTGAAGGCGATCGCGAACGCGTAGGAGTCGAAGTCGCCGCCCGACGCCGCCGCCCGGCCCGCCGCGGCCGTCTCCTCCTCGAAGGTCGCGAGCTCGTCGTGCATCGCCTTCGCCCCGCCGGCGCGCAGGATCGCCTTGCGCAGCCACTGGAGGCCGAAGACCAGGAGCAACCCGCCGACGACCAGCCGCAGCACGTCGATCGGAAGCCGGGTGAGCGCCGGCCCGAGCGCGGCGACCAGGACCGCCAGGACGAGGACGGCGGCGCCCACCCCGAGCAGGGTCGAGGGCCAGCGCCGGCTCGAGCCGACCGCGAGGACGATCGTGAACGCCTCGACCGCCTCGACCGCGCAGGCGAGGAAGACCGAGACGACGAGGCTGACCTGGGGCCCGCTCACCGGCTCCCCCACCACCGCCCGACCCGCTCGACGACCGCGGGCCAGAAGCGGATCAAGAGGACGATCGCGACGATTGCGACCACCGGGACCCAGCCGCCCCTGCCGATTTCTCTGAAGAGGAGGTGTCGGCCGAGCGCCAGGATCATCGCCCGATGATCCTCCTCGGCGGGCTTCGGAGCGCGGCGCTCAGTGAAGGTCGGCGAGCGCCGGGGGGCCGTTCTTGGCCCAGTTCTCCAGGAACGCCTCGGTCGCGGCGACGGTGAGCGGTTCCGCGAACAGGAACCCCTGCCCGGTGTCGCACTGCTGGTCCTTGAGCAGGGCCAGCTCGCTGTTCTGCTCGATCCCCTCCGCGAAGGTCTCGATCGAGAGCGCCTTGCCGAGCGTCACCAGGGTCTGGATCAGGGTCTCGCCCTCGCGGTTGCCTTCCATCCCGGTGATGAAGGAGCGGTCGATCTTCAGCGCATCGACGGGGAAGCGTTGGAGGTGGGCCAGCGAGGAGTAGCCGGTGCCGAAGTCGTCGATGGCGATCTGCACGCCGAGATCCTTGATCGCGCCAAGCCGCAACGCGGTCTCGTCCGCGTCGCGCATCAGCGCGGTCTCGGTGACCTCGACGGTCAGCGCCTCCGGCGCGATGCCGCTGCTCTCGAGGGCGTTCGAGATGTCGGTGATGATCTGGTCGCAGTCGAGCTGGCGGGCGGAGACGTTGACCGCCATCGAGATCGGGTAGCCGCTCTGCCTCCAAACCTGGCCCTGGGCGCAGGCCTGGTCGAGGACCCAGCGCCCCACCTCTTTGATCAGCCCCGAGTTCTCGAGCAGCGGGATGAAGGTGTCCGGCTGCAGCTCGCCGCGCTCCGGGTGGTTCCAGCGAATCAGCGCCTCGACCCCGGTCGGGGTCATGTCCTTGAGGTTGATCGTCGGGTGGTAGGCGAGGAAGAACTCGTCGTTCGAGAGCGCGTCGCGGAGGTCCATCTCCAGCACCATCCGCCTCTGGATCGTCTCCGCCATCCCCTCCTCGAAGACCGCGTAGCCGTTCTTCCCGTCCCACTTCGCGCGGTACATCGCGATGTCGGCGTGGCGCAGCAGCTCCTCGGCGGAAGCGTCCTCGGCGATCGCGATGCCGATGCTCGCCGTCACCGTCACCCTCGACTTCTTCCCCGGGCCGAGCCGGAACGGCGGCTTCAGGGCTTCGAGCAGCCGTTCGGCGACGAGCTCGGGCCCGGCGGCGAGCGTCAGCTCCTCTGAGATGACGACGAACTCGTCGCCGCCGAGGCGGCCGAGGGCGTCGGTCTCGCGGGTCGCCCCTTCGAGCCGGGCGGCGACCGCCTGGAGCAGTTCGTCCCCGGCGCCGTGGCCGAGGGTGTCGTTGATGTCCTTGAAGTTGTCGAGGTCGATGAACAGCGCCGCCGCCGGGGACTTGCTGCGGCGCGACCGGGCCAGCATCTGCTTGACGCGGTCGAGGACCAGGGTCCTGTTGGGCAGGTCGGTGAGCGCATCGTGGGTCGCCATGAAGGCGAGCTCCTCTTCGCGACGGCCGAGCTCCTCGTCGGTCTTGCGGCGCTCCTCCTCGAAGCACTCGCACATCCGCAGCAAGGAGAACTCGAGGCTGAGCTGGAGGATGTTGAGCGCCTGGCCGAGCGCCAGGGTCGACGCCCCACGCTCGTCGGCGATCTCGGCGATCACCTCGGCCATCGCGTTGCGCCACCAGAAGCAGCGCCAGGTGACCTCGTCGAGGGAGGCAGCGCGGCGCACCGCCAACTCGCCGAAGATCTCCCAGGTGCGGCGACCGGCCTCGATCGCCACCGCCATCTCCTCGCCCGAGATCCAGCGGGCGACGGCGACGGTCGAGCTACGGCTGATCTGCTCAAAGCTCTCGCGGACGACGCCGTCGAGGTCGGCATCCGCCGCGGCGGTGTGCGCCAGCGTGCGAGCCAAGACCTCGTCGACCCGCTCCTTCAGGGTCTCGCCGAGATCGACGAGCCCCGGGTCGGTCGCGCTGGGAGCCAGAGCGGGGGGTATTGGGCCGGCCCCGGCAATGCCGGTGGCCTCCGCGGAGTCCATTCCTGCCAGATCGACCTTGGCACAGAAATCTTGAGCGATCGGGGTCGATCGGCCCCCCGAATAGACGATTGGACTAGGCGGAAAAACTAGAGGCCGTGCGGGTGCAGATGGTCTTCGGCCATCCGCTTGAGGCCGACGCGGTCGATCTTTCCGGTCGGGTTCAGGGGCATCTCGTCGAGGAAGACGACCTCCTCGGGGGCCTTGTAGCCGATCCGCTCGCGGCAGAAGACGATCAGATCTGCGCTCGACGGCCGCTCGCTGCCCTCGCGCAGGGTCACGTAGGCGCGAACGCTCTCGCCGTGAACGGTGTCGTGGACGCCGACTACGCCGGCGAGCGCGATCGCGGGGTGCTCGACCAGGGCCCCCTCTACCTCGAGCGGGCTGATGTTGGAGCCGTCGTGGACGATCACCTGCTTCTTGCGCCCGAAGAACCAGAGGTAACCGTCGGGGTCGGCCCGGGCCAGGTCGCCGGAGTCGAGCCAACCGTCGACGACGACCTCCTCGGTCGCCTCCGGCGCGCCCCAATAGCCGGCCATCTGGCTGCGTGACCGAAGCCAGATCCTGCCCACCGATTCCGCCTCGGTCGCCCCGCCGTCCTCGTCGCGGATGGCGACGCTGAAGCCGCAGACCGGCAGGCCGATCGACCCCTGCTTGACGATGCCCTTCGGCGGGTTGAGCGTCGCCAGCCCGACCTCGGTCATGCCGTATCCCTCGACGATCGGAAAGCCGGCCGCTGCGGCGAACTCGCTCAGCAGCTCGGTCGAGACCTTGTCCGAGCCCGCGCGGCAGATCCGCAGCGAGGAGAAGTCTCCAGGACGCAGGTCGTGGTCGCGGATCAGGGCCGAGAGCGCCGCCGGGATCATCGCCAGCACGGTCGGCTGATGCTCCCGCAGGAGCGGCAGCAGTTCATGGCTGTCGACGTTGCGCGCGACGATCACCCTGCCGCCCGCGGCGAGAGTGCTCAGCGCCCACAGGAAGGAGCCGACATGGGACATCGAGGAGCCGGGCAGAAAGACGTCGCCGGCGTCGAGTTCGAAGCCCCCGGCGGCGCTGGCGATCATCCAGCGCAGCGATTCGCGGGTGTGGGTGACGCCCTTGGCCGGCCCGGTGCTGCCCGAGGTGAAGAAGATCACCGCCGGGCTCCGCGGCTCCACCTCCCCCTCCCCCTCCAGCGGCTCGGCGCCGGCGAGCTCGTCGAAGCTCCGGCGCCAGCCGGGATCGACGTCGGGCGACTCCTCCGCGCCGTAGGCGATCGTGCCCAGCTCGAGGCCGGCCGCGAGACGGCTTTGCTCGATGTCCTCGACCCGCTCGACGTGGGCGAGCAGCGCCCTGGCGCGGCTGACCTCGAGTGCGTGGTCGATCTCCCGGTGCGTGTAGCGGTAGTTGAGGGGAGTCGCGACCAGGCCCGCCCTGAAGCAGGCGAGGTAATGGACGATGAGATCGACCCGATTCGGCATCAGCGAGGCGAGCCGGTCACCGGGCTCGAGCCCGAGGCCGCGGTAACCGCCGGCCAGCCTCGCGCCGGCGCGATCGAGCTCGCGCCATGACAACGAGCGATCGACAGAGACCAGCGCGGTGTCGTCGGGCGTCGCCGCGAGGCCGATGGAGAGCAACGCGTCCAGCGGAGGCGCCGGGCGCTCTAGCGGCTCACCCTCGATCGTCATCGAGGCGATCGTATCCGGGGGAACAGCGACTACTCGGCGACCAGCGCCGCCGAGACGAGGCTGAGGAGCGCCGAGCCCCCGGCCACCGCACCGGTGGCGCCGGCGCTGCCGGCGGGCAGTGCGCCGCGCGCCGCCGCGGTCGCGCCGATGTCGGCCAGATCGCCGGCGACGCTCGCCGCCAGCCAGGGCCGCACCGGCGCGCCGCGCAGGAGGGCGCCGAGGGCGAGGCCGTGCAGGGCGACCTCGCGCGCGCCGACGCCGCGCAGGGCAACCGAAGCGGCGGGCAGGCCGGCTCCGGCACCGAGCCAGCGCCCGCCGGCGACCCGGGACGGCGCGGCCAGCAGGGCGAGGCCGTAGGCGATCCGGGTCGAGAGGACCGCCGCGGTCAGGACCGTGGCATTGGCGCGCTTCTCAGGCATCTGGATGGATACGGGCCGGAGCGCCGAATGGGTCAGTCGCGCTCACGCCGCGCGACGGCCCGCGCGGCTCGGCGCTTCGATCCCTTTGGGACCCACCTCGAGAGCCCCGAGCGATGCTCGGCGACCCATCGGTATCCGCGGTCGGTGAGCCCCGGGAAACGCGCGAACGCCGAGGCCGGGAGCCGGCCGGCGGGGAGCTCCGAGAGCAGCACGGGCAGCGCCTCGCCCCCCGACCGCAGGGTGCCGCCCGGTTCGATCAGGTGCCACGACTGCATCCGCTCGGCCGGGCTGAGCCCGTCGAGCAGGGCCTCGGCCTCAGCGCTCTGCAGGGCTACCGGGCGCAAGCGCCCGCCGCGGTCCCAGCTCAGGAGCAGGGACAACAGCCACTTGCAGAAGCCACAGTCCGAGTCATAGAGGACGAGCGGGCGGTCTTGGTCCATGCCGGGGATTGTGGAGAAAACCGCGACCCCGGGCGCCGGGGCTCGGGACAAGCCCCATCTGGCGCCCGGGTGTGCCGCGGTTTCGCTGGGCGCCTCCCGGGGACTTCTGTCCGGGATGCCCGCATGCCGCCGTCCTCCAGGGAGAGGAGACGCCGGCAATTCGCCCGGGGACGGCGGCGCTGGGCCGCTCCCCGATCAAGGCTTCGGCTCGGCCGGGCGCGCTCACGCGAATGACGCCGCCGCCCGCGCCGCCTCCGCGGGGCCGAGGTAAGGAATCAGGGTGAGCTGGACCAGCTGCGGCGCGAGCGCCGGGAATCGATCCAGTTCTCCGTCGACCAGCCCGCGGGAGAGGATCGCGGCGATCGAGGCGACGAGCACACGCTCGGTCAAGGGGGGAAGCGCCGCCGCGTCGGGGTAGAGGCGCCGGCCCTCCTCGAGGAGGGCCGCGAGCTGATCGTGGGAGGCACGGGCCCGCGGCGCGAGAGGTATGTCGGCCGAGCTGAGCTGGGTGGCGAGCAACTGCGCCTCCTCGGGTCGCGCGCCGGCGAAGCGGAAGGTGGCGACGATGCTCGCCCCCACCTTTTCCGGCCACTCTTCACGCGCGCACGCCGCCTCCTCGATGACGGCGAGCAGCCGTTCGAAGGTCGCCGTGTGGGCACCGAGCACGGCCTCCTGTTTGTTGGCGAAATGGTTGTAGAACGTGGTGCGAGAGACGCGGGCGACGTCGGTGATCCGTTCGATCGTCAGCCCCCCGTACCCGCGCTCGGCGATCACCGACGCTACCGCCGCGACGACGCGATCGCGCTGGTGGCGCTCAACCACATCCCGAGGTAGGTCGTGATGCCCGCGCGGCAGGGGCGCGGACGGCTCGGGCTCTGGTTTTGGCGGCTTCGCCTGTTCGGCGACCATGGGCTCCCCTGTGTGCGCGATCCGGCTCCCGAGGGGCGGGATCGGCGCCTGGCATGTCATTCCCGCCCAGCCGTGGAAAGCGACCGAGCAGATATACATCTTTCCACATTTTAGAGCCGGTGACATTGCCGGTACAAGACTTCACCGAGAGAACATGAAGAGCGGTTTTTGGCTCTGAAACTGGGATCTCTCGTCTATTCCTGACCGATCCAGTAAAAGACTGATCCGTATTTTAAGCGGACCGCTCTACTTCGACTTGCGGTCCGCGCGCTTGTGCTTCTTCTTGGCCTTCGGGCACTTCGCGGCGACCTTCGGCGTGGCGACGAAGCCATTGCCGTTCTGCGCGTCGAAGCTGACCGTCGCGTCCGGGTTGGCGCAGAAGCCCTGGCTCATTTCGATCAGGCCCTTCTTGCCGCCGAGCAGGGTGAGGCTGAACTGCGTCACCGGGACGTCGGGCACCGCTTCGAAGGTGCTGCGCAGGGCGCCCTTGACCGCGTCGGTTTTGCCGGCCAGGTCGACCTCGATCGGCTGGCTCGCCGGCCCCTTGAGGACGGCGACCAGGTCGGGCAGTTTGTGTTCGGGGTTCGCGCGCAGGTAGACCGGGCCGTTGAGGACGTTGTCGACGAGCGGCGTGGTCGCGCTGGCGGAGCCGTAGACGGATCCGGGCGGGCATTGTTCCGCCGCGAACTGTGGCCGGGTGCAGACGTCCCCGATGTGGGTGTTGTCGAGGAAGGCCGCTTTCGGCAATTTGACCTGGGCGGCGGCGATGTTGGCGTCGCCGGGACGAGCGGTGAGGGTCGCGGTCAGGCTCGGGTGGGCGAGGCGCCGGACCGAGCCCTTGAGCGCCAGCTTCAGCGAAGGCTTGAAGGGCAGGACCGGGCAGTCGCCGACCTGGAAGGGACTGGTGAAGGAGACGCGCTGGTCGAACACCGAGGTGACCCCGCCGAGCACCGCCGCCGGGTTGCAGCTGGTCGGGTTGAGGGTGAAGCTCGGCCGGTCGAGGTTGAGGCCCACCGATCGGAGATCGAGCGGGACCCCGTTGATGATCGTCGGCAGCGGGTCGGAGACGACGTGGGCCTGGGTCGTGACCGGGTCGATGAAGAGCGCAGCCCGGACGACGACCGAGCCGAGGTCGAACGGCCCCGCGACGGCCGGGGTGACGATCGCGATCGACACCGGGGCGCCTTTGTACGGGCCGGCGAGGTAGACCTTGCCGGGAATGTGAAGCGGAGTCGAGCCGGCCCCCAGGCCGGTGTCGACCGAGCCGATCTGGGAGTTGGCGGGACAGCTCGAGGCCGCCTGCTCCGCCCTGCCGCTGTTGCCCTCCGCCGCCGCGAGGTTCGCGGCGGAGCAGATCGAGACGCCGGCGAGCTTCGCCAGCAGGCCCTTGGGCAGTGTCGTTTCGATCGATTTCACCCGCTGGGTCCCGTCGGGCCTTGTGAGCTTGAAGAGGAACGGGGTGAAGGCTTTGACGGTCGGACTGATCGTCCCGGCCGAGAAGCCGGGGTTATTGGGGGCCGCGGCGCCCTCGGGCCGGCAGGCGAGACCGTCGGGCCCGGCGGTGAGCTGGAAGGAGCTTTCGAGTTCGGCGTCCGCGCCTTCCGGAGACGTCCAAGGGGTCAGCAGCGCGTTGGTCGTGTGCCGGCCGCACGCGTCCGGAGTCTTGAGCGGCGCCCGCGGGCCGGCGAACAGGCCGACTTCGAGGTCTTCGATCGGCAGCTGGGGGTTTTCCTCGAAACTGAACGTCAGCTGGCCGGTGCTCGGATCCGGATCGATCGCGCCGGGGATCTTCACCAGGACGCCGCTGGCCGGGTCGGCGACGATCAGGTAGACGGCAAACAGGCTGCCGCGCGGGTTTTCGTGCTCGGTCGCCAGGTAGAGCGTCCCGGGCAGGTCGTTCTCGATCGCCGGTGACACGACTTTGACGGTGCCGAGCTTGGAGGCGTCGGGACAGGCGACCGGGTTCCCGTTGGGCCGGCCCGACGCGGAGATTCCCACCTGCTGCATCGAGCAGGCCTGGAGGCCGTCGGCGGCCGGCGGGTTGATCGTCATCCCGTCCGGCAGGGTGATCTCGGCGTCCCGCAGCTGGGCGGTGGCGCTTTCTTCGGTGATCGAGCCGCCGGGAACGCCCGGCAGCGCGGTCGCAACTTCGGCGAGGCCGGGTTTGGTCCCGCCTTCGATCGGCAGTTTCAGTGGTTCGGTTCCGTTTTTGACGCTGATCTGTTCGACATCGGAGTAGCCGAGCACGCCACCGAAGGTGAGGACGTACGGGTTGGCCCCGAGCTGTTCACCCGGGCCGCCGAACACGGTGACGTTGCCGGGCCCGATCGCCGGAAGCGCTTCGAGGGCGCTCTGAACTTCGGCGGCGCTGGCGCTGAAGGGCAGGTCGGGGCTCGTTTCGGGCCCCAGGCCGACCCGGAATTGCCCTTCGGTCGCGCGAATCGTCAGGACCTGCACCTCGTTGGTTCCCGTGACCAGGTTGTGCTGCGGCATGTGGAGGCCGAATTCCAGACCCGACGGCGCCCCTGCCAGGTTGGTGGTCGGCTTCGCTTCGATCGACGGCGAGAACCCGATTTCGTTGCAGCCGGTGATCGTCCCGATCGTGTAATCCGCCGAGGCGTTGAACGCGGGGTTCGCCCAGGGCTGGGCATTGATGTGCGCAGTCAGCGGGGTGCCGCCGCATTCGGTCGGGTTGGTCAGGAAGGGGATCCGTTTCGAGTTCGGGTTCGGGCCGCCGTAGTTGCGCCCTTCGAGGCCGTTCGCGATCGGGCCCGGGCCGCTGTGATCGGCCGGGACACCCCAGAGGGTCAGATCGCTCATGACCAGCGAGGATGCCTGCGTCAGGTTTTCTCCGCTGACGGTGACGCCGTAGTCGCCGTCAGGTCGCACGAAGGTGTCGATCCTCACCGGGAAAAGGGCGTTGAAGGCGAAGGCCGCCGGCTCTCCGGGATACGGATTGACGCTGTAGACCGGCTGGCTCAAGGTGAGGAAGCCGAAGGAGCCGAGTGCCGTCTGAACCGTGCTGGTGCCGATCATGCTCTCGCGCGGACACGGTTCGAAGAAGAGAATCGCTTTGGCGATCGGGCAGGTCGGCACCGCGGGAGGCGCCCCGATCAACCCTTTCGGAAGTTCGATCTGGAAGGACTTGGCGGTGCTGCCGCCGGCGAGCGTGTTGTTCGGATTGATCTTGAACTGGAACCTCGTCCTCAGGTCCGGGTGTCCCCCGGCGGCGGTGGTCGAGAGTTCGGTCAGGAAGCTGCCGGGCGCGATACCGAATTCGCCTTCGGCCTGCGCCGTTCCGCAGAGCGCCAGGGCGGTGACCGCGATCGCCGCGAAGGCGAGCAGGACCCGCTTCACCGGGGCGCGTGAGCTGATCTGGGTCTTCTTGCTGTTGGTCATATCTGCTTAGCCCTTCACGTTCAGCGCGACGTCCGCGGAGGACGGGGTGCCGCTCTCCGGTGAGTAGTGCAGGTGGATTCGGATCGCCATTTCATGCTTCTTGCGGAGCGCCTTCTTCGAGGCCGGCTTGAGCGGGATCGCGAGCTTGTAGGTGCCTGGCTTCGAGTTGGTGTGGCCGGTCGTGCGGAGGCCCTTGCCGCTGGCGGTGACGGTCGCCGCTACCGGGGCGGTGATCCTCAGCGTCAACTTGCCTTTGGCGAGGCCGCCGGGTGCCGCCCTGAACTTCGGGGTCGGCTTGATCACGAACTGGTTACTGCCGCCGCCGGCTTCGGAGGCGGGTTCCTGCGGGGCGCCATGGCACAGGTCGACGCCGCTGCAGGGGATCACCGCGGGTTTCTGCTTGAACCCGCCTTCGACCCGTGCGTCGTAGATGTCGTAGAGGCCGTCGTTGTCATCCGGGGCGATGCCCGCTTTGGTCGAGAAGAAGACGTTGTTGCCTTTTTCGTCGTTGCCGACGAGGAGCGAGTCGTATGCGTTGGTGCCGGTGGAGAGCAGGGAGATCCCATTCGGGGTCCACACGTACACATCGGCCTTTTCATTTTTGTCCAACGGCGAGAACGGATCGGGCGATTGGAAGAAGACCCGCTGGCCGTCGCTCGACATGACGAAGTTCGGGTTCAAGCCGCCGGCTTCGACGGGACCGACCCTCGCGCTGCCGGTGGGGGCCACTTCGGCGGGCGGGCAGGAGATGCAGCTGAGCTGTTCGAGGTTGACGTTGTAGCGGTAGACCTGGGCGAAATACGGGAGGCCGGAGTGGAAACCTTCGATCCCTTCGGCCAGGAAGACGAAGACCGACCCCGAGGCCGTCGCCCTTGCGGGAAACAGGTGCCTGCCCGAGCTCGCGACCACCTTGACCTGGCCGTTGTCCCAGAGCCCGATCTTCCCTCCTTCGAAGAGGAAGCGACTGCCGTCATCGGAAGAAGCGACGATCGTCGCGGCGCCAACCCCCGGTAGGTAGCTGATCGTGTCGGTTTCGATGTCGTAGCGGTACGCCTTCACCGCCGTGTCTTTGGGGGCGTTGGAGGTCAACGCGTCCTGGGACTGGAAGAACGCGGTCTTGCCGTCGGGGGTCCCGAAGACGAATTGGGCCCCCCCATATTCGGTGCCGGTTCCCGTCGTGGCGGATGCGCCCGAAGGCGCCGCTTTTCCGTCCTCGGTCCGAGAGACCAGAGTCGAGTCCCCGCCGTGGTGGAAGTAGAGCTCCGGCGGGCCCTGGCCGGACTGTGGGTCGGGGCTGACGAAGAAGAGGCCCGACCCGTCCGGGGTGACGTCGCCGCGGGTGACCTCGGCAGAGATGTATTCCGGGTTTCGGCCGAAGGGGCCGTTGACGGTGTTCGCCGGAATCGAGCCGCCTTCCGGCTGGCTCCCGTCGGGCAGCGTGTCGGCGTGTTTGAGTTCACCGTCCGAGTACTGGTAGAGCCCCCAGCCGTGGTTGTTGGCACGGACTTCGTCGCCCGGCATCAGGGTTGGGTACCACCAGAAGTACACGGTGTTCAGGTCTGGCGACCCGCCGACGATGATCGGGGTGCCGCTGAGTTCACCGAACCCGGGTTTTTGGTTGGGGATCTGAGCCCTGCTGATCCATTCGACCGGCGACGCGCCTTCGGTGTTCGCGCGGTAGGCGGCGGAGGTCCCGCCCAGGGTCGGTGAGAGCGGGACTTCGGTGATCCAGGAGCCTTCCGCGACCCAAAAGGCTCTGCTGAGACTCGGGCTGAAGAGCAGCATGTTCGGATAGTTGGTGAGGACGCTGACCACGGGCTGGTTCCCCTTGGCGAGCGCGCTGGCCGCGCTCCAGCCGGTCGATCCGCGGTGCGCCTGGGTGTAGAACTGGATCCCGCTCGTCGCGTCTTCGCCCACCGTTCCGCGGGTGTGGTAGATGAGGCCGTTGCCATCCGCCGTCGACACGGAATAGCCGGGTCCGCCGTAGCCCAATGGGTAACCGGCGTCGTTGCCGCTCTTCTTGAGCGGCGACACCATCTCGTAGGCCCGGCATTCCGGAAGATCGAGCGAGTTCGTTTCGAACCGAATCTGTTCGTTGGCGCAGGTGCCCGCGGGCGGGGTCCTGAAGGTGTGATCGGCCCCATGGCTGGTTTCGCCGGTTTCGGTGGTGGTCGCGGACAGGCGGAAGTGGTAGATCGTGCCTTCCGCAAGGCCGCTGAGCGGAGCGCTCACGGCGTGGACGAAGTTGTTGATGCCGGTCAGCGGTTCGGCCGGGACCGGAACGGCGTTGCCGTAGCTTTCGTCGAGGCCCCATTCGAACTGGTAGGTCACCGCGGAGTTGTGGGGATTGACTTCGCCTTCGAGCAATGCCGAGTGTTTTTTGATTTCCGACGCGAACCCGGTTGAGACCGTCGGGGCGAGCTGGGTGGTTTTGAAGCTGAGCGGCGCCGAGTCGACGGTGCCGCCGATGAAGTTGTAGGCGGTGATTTTGACCTGGTAGGACGTGTTGGGCTCGAGCCCGATCAGGTCGGCCTCGACCGATTTCACTTCCAGTTCCGGGTAGAAGAACTGGCCCTGCGGCGTGCCGCACCCGGGCGTGCACTGGACGATCCATTCGCCCTGGAAGCTCGGTTCTGTCCCGTTTGGATTGACACTCCCGGAGACGTGAGCGGTGGTCCCGGTGACGTTCGAGATCGAGCTGAGGGTCGGCGTCGGCAGGGGCTGCGGGCCGGTGGTCGTGAATTCGGGGCCCACCTTCACTTCGGACCCGCCGCCGTTCGATATCGAGAGGCGCTGGTGGTATTTGGTTCCCGGCGACAGCCCGACCGTCGTTTCCACTTTCGAGACGCCTTCTTTGTGGACCGGGTTTTCCGGATTGCAGCCCGACTGGTTGGCGCCTTCGAAGCCTTCCTGGTGCCCCTGGGTGATCGTTTCCAGGTTGGCTGCGACGTTCGCGCCGGTCAGCCCGGAGCCGTTCTGGCCGATGTCCGCGATGTTTTTGTTGACGAGCGTCCCTTTGAAGGTGATCAGGTAGGGAGCCGACCCCTCTTTGTTCCCCGGGCCGCCGGTCACGGCGACGTTGCCCGAGCCGATGCCGGCGAAGCCTTCCAGTGCCGCTGCGACGGCGCTCGCCGACGCGTCGAAGGGGATCGGCGCGCTTTCCACGCCTTCGAAGCCGAGGACGAAGGTGCCGCCGGTCGCCTGGATGGTCAACCGGTCGACCTCGGTCGAGTTGACGTAGCCGGCGTCGCTGATGAATTCGAAGGTGCAGCCGACGTCGAGCGCCGCGTCGCTGCCCGACGGGCGGTCGATTTTCGCGGACAGGGTGGCGAGCGAGTAGCCGACGGCGGCGGCGGGGTTGACTTCGACGATGCTCGCCGCCGGGATCGGGCCCAGCGTGGTGAAGGCGGCAGGCGCCGCTTTTGATTTGCTGCCCCCGGCATTCGACACGCTCAATCGCAGGTGGTATTTCGTCCCGGGTTCGAGGCCTCCGAGTTCGGCCGTGACTTTCGAGGCGCCTTCCGCGTGGATCGGGCTGTCGCCCGCGCACGCCACCGGCGAGGCGCCTTCGAATTCCGTCGAGGCGAACTGCGCGTCGGTGACGTATTCGAAGTTGCAGGTGACATCAAGCGTCGGATCGACGCCCGGGGGGCGCTGCACTTCGCCGCTCACCTTGGCCGTCCGGTACTGGACTTCCGAGGCGTTGTCGGTGACGAGGACGGCGGGCGGGGGCACCGGGGAGGAGGTGGTGAAGGTGGAGGCGACTTTCGCATCGCTGCCGCCCGCGTTCGACGCCGACAGTCGCAGGTGGTATTTCGTCCCCGGGATCAGGCCCGAGAGCTGGGCGCTGACGTCAGAGGATCCCGCTTTTTCGATCGAGCTTTCCGGAGCGCAACCGGCCTGGCCGGCGCCTTCGAAGCCCACCGCCCGGCCCTGGGTGGTGGTTTCGACGGTGGCCGCGGTACCAGGGCCGGTCAGCCCGGTGGCGTTCGGGCGGAAATCCGGGACGTTCTTTTCGACCAGCGTCCCGCCGAAGGTGATTTCGTACGGCGTCGAGCCGTCTCCGCCGCCCGGGCCGCCTGACACCGAGACGTTCCCGGCGCCGATGCCGGGCAGCGCTTCCAGCGCCGCGTCCACGGTGGCCGCGGAGGCGTTGAAGGGGATCGCCGCGCTGTTCACGCCGGCGAAGCGGAGGACGAAGGTGCCGCCGGTCGCCTGGACGGTCAGCCTGTCGACCTCGGTCGAGGTGGTGACGTATTCGGCATCCGTGAGGTATTCGAAGTTGCAGTGCGCGTCGAAGGCGTGGTCCGCGTTGGACGGGCGGGTGACCCTGCCGGTCGCCTTCGCCCTCGTGTATTCGACTTCGCCGGCACTGTCGATCGAGTCCACGACCGGCGGATCGACCGGGAGGGTGGTGAATTCAGGGTCGGGGCCGGGTGAGATCGCCACCGGATCGGTGAAGTTGGTCGCCGACAACCGCACGTAGTACTTGGTCCCGCCCTTGAGCCCGGTGAGGTTTGCTTCCACCGGCTTCGTGACCCCTCCGAAGGTGAATTCAGACGGGCCTTTTTCCCATTCGACGTCGTCGGTCGAGTATTCGAATGTGGTTGTCGTCGAGGGCGGCTTGCCGACGACTTCGCCGGTCACGTGAGCCGAGTCATAAGAGACTTTGCTGACCGGCCCGATCGTCGTCGACGGCGGATCCGCACTCGCCGGGACCGCTGCCACCGCGAGCGCGGCGGCAGCCAGCAGGAGCATCGCTACGAGGCTCTTGCCGCGGAAGCGCATCGGCTATCCACGCCCCTTGCAGCTGCGGGTCAGAGGCGCCGGGGTGAGGGCCTTCTGGCCCTTGAAGCCGAAGCTCGCCTTGGCGAATTTGAACGAGGCCACAGAAACGCCCTTGGGAAGCGGGCAGGACGCATTGGCGAAGCTGCGCTGCTTGCCCTTGAAGGTGTACTTGCGGAACAGGGTCAGGTTGAGCCCGGTCACATAGGCGGACCCGGCGCCCACCTTGGGCACAGGGGCCGAGAGCGTCGTCCCGTAGGTGCCACCCGAGCGGGTGATCGTGAACGGGAGGATGAACGACGTCGGCACAGGTTCGGTTCCGTAGACGTGGGCGAGGATCGCCGGCTTGCCCTTGTAGCTGCCGTAGAAGGCGTAGACCTTTCCGTTCGACGGGAACTGCGCGTCGTCGGAGGAGAAGACTTTGGCTGAGAAGGTCCCTTCGCCGACCAGCGACTGGCGGCAGGCCTGGAGGGCCTTTTCGGTGGTCGAGGGCTGGATGTCGTCGACCTGGCAGACCGGCAGGCCGGTCGCGTCGAGCACGCCGTAGCGGTTGATCTGGATTTTGATCGAGCTCAACTCGGGCGGCGGCTTGCTTTCGCTGACCGCGGCGATTTTGACCGAGACGGCGACCTTGACCGGCGAGGTGCCCTTCTTGGGGAGCTTGTTGGGGGTGATCTGCCCGTCGAAGGTGAGGCGCGTGTTGCCGCGCTGGGTGATCTCGGCCTGGCTCAACGAGACCAGGACGAGACAGAGAGCTGCGACTGCGAGAACGAGGGTCCTTTTCACTTGCTGTTCCTCTTCTTGAAGGTGATGGGTTTGGTCACGACCGTCGGGGGGCCTCCCCCGCTCGGCGTGAAGGTGATGTCGACCTTGACCGTGAGGCGGCCGCCCGCCTTGGCGAGTGCCCTCTGCCCCGCCTTGCTCAGCGCGAACGGCACCTGCACGGTCCCGGCGCGCTTCGAGTTGGCCTTCGACGGCGCAAGCTGTTTGGCCGAGGCCTTGAGGATCCCCGGTCCCGGGACGGTCACGGCGATGCTGCCCGAGGCGCCCTTGACCTTGACCGCACCGAGGATCACCGCGGGCCCTTCGTCGAAGCCGGCGTTGATGGTCTTGGAGGTGTCGAGGGTCACCGTGCAGCGCCCGGCGCTGACGCTGCCGCAGCCGGTCCAGCCGGTGAAGTGCGATTCGGAGTCGGGGGTGGCGACGAGCGTGACGACCGACCCCGGCGCGTAGACGCCAGAGCAGGGGGTGCCGCAGTCGATGCCGGCCGGCTCGCTGGTGATGGTCCCCGCGCCGGTGCCCCCGACGATGATCGCCAGGCGGCGCGGCGTCTTGCTGGGATCGCCGGCGCTCGGCGGCGGGATCGCCTTGAAGCCGGCCGTCACCTGGCGGTCCTGGTCGAGGGTCAGGTCGCAGGGCGCGGTCCCGGTACAGGCGCCGGACCAGCCGGTGAATTCGGAGCCCGGCGATTCCTCGGCGGTGAGGGTGATTTCGGTGCCCTGATCGAAGCCGGCGGTGCAGGTCGGCCCGCAATCGAGGCCGACCGGGGCGCTGGTGATGGCCCCTTCGCCGCCACCGCTCTTGTTGACGGTGAGGGTCCTCTGCGGGATCGCTTCGAAGTTGGCGGTCACTTCGACGTTGCCCGCGGTCGGCGGCCTGCAGATCACGGTCCCGGAACAGGCGCCGGACCAGCCGGTGAACCGGGAGTGCGGAGCGGCGGTCGCGACCAGTGAGGGAGCCGGGGTTTCACCGGTCATCGGCGCGATTTCGGTCACGCAGATCGAGCCGCAGTCGATGCCGCTGAAGGGGCTCGAGGGGAGGGAGAGCAGGCTCAGCGCGCTCGTCACGGTCCCGGCTCCGGTCCCGGTCCTGGTGACGGCGAGACGCGAGGTGGTTTCCGGTTCTGATTCGAACCCGTCGACGACGGAGCGTTCCTCGTTTCCGTTGGTGACGAGGATTTCGCCTTCTTCGCCGATCGTCAGCCCCGACGGCGAGCCGCCGATCAGCGAGTTGTTGAAGTACTTGGGCGGATTCGGCGGATCGACGGTGCTCGTGATCCAGTGCGAGATCTGACTCTTGAACGAGCCGGCTGCGTCGAACTCGTAGACCTCCGCCACCGGGTGCTCGTGCTTGGGCTGCAGATTGTCGACGACGAAGACATGGCCGTCGGCGGGATCGACCGCGATGTCGGTGTCGGTGAGGTCGGTGAAGCTGCCCGCCGGGGTGCCGGCCCCGCTGATCACCTGGATCGGTTTGCTGGGATCGCCGGCCGGGTTGAAGACTTTGATCGTGTTGTCGGAGGCATCGCCGACGTAGACGTAGCCTTTGGTCGCGGCGGCGGCGGAGACGGCGACCCCGTACGCGTCGACGAGGTTGCCGGCGCCGATCGTCACCCCGGCCGGGCTGCCGTTGGGTTCGTAGACCGATACGTGGGTGCGGTGGGCGACGTAGAGGCGGTTGTTGGCGGTGTTGATCGAGATCCCGGTCGAGCGCCCCGGATCGATCGTTTCGACGCCGAGCAGTTCGACCACGCCCTGGTGCAGGTAGTTCCCGTAGACGCGGTTGGCCGAATCGATCGCCAGGTCGCAGGGGGCGTTCTGGGCTTTCGTGCTCGGGATCAAGAACTGGAGCCCCCCGGATTTACCGAAGACCGCGACCACGTGCTCGTTGTAATCGGAGATGTAGATGCTGCCCGCTTCGTCGACGGCGACCCCGCAGGCGCCGCTCGCCTGCCCGATCGCGCCGACGAACGGGTGGGTCGCCGCCGGGGCCTGGGCGGGCAGCGACAACCCCACGCAGAGCAGCGCCAGTGTCAGGAGACGAGCCCTCATTCCTTGCCCGCCTTCTTCTCGGCACGCGTGCAGCGTGACTGCGGCCGTGGCCGCAGGACCTGGAGGCGGTTGTTCTGGGCAGCGAAGACGGCCTCGGAGTGCGCCTTCGCCGTGCAGAGGTCCTCGGAGACGACCAGCAGGCCCTTGTTGCCGCCTTTCAGGCTCATCGTGAACTTCGTCACCGGCGCGTCGGGCAGTCCTTCGAAGGTCGCCCGCATGCGAGCGCCCACGTGGTCGATCTTCCCGACCACTTCGACCTTGATCCCGGCCCCGGAGAGGTCGGCGACGATGTCGGGCAGCGGGTTATCGGAGGCGCGCAGGTAGACCGGTCCTTCCAGGGGCTGGCCGAGCAGCGGGGTGATCGCCTTGGCGTGGCCGTAGAGAGAGCCGTCCGGGCATTTCTTGGCGGCAAACTGGACCCGGGTGCAGATCGTGTTGATGTGTTCCTGGGCGAGGAAGACGCTCGGCGGCATCGTCACCGTCGCCTTGCCGATGTTCGCGTTTTCGGCGTGCGGCCTGACGACTGCCTTCAGGGCCGGGAAATCGCCGCGCTTCGTGCCCCCGGTCAGGTAGAACTTGAAGCGCGGGACGAAGTCCAGGGCCGAGCAGTTGGACACCTGGAACGGAGTGCCGGCGGTGGCGGTGGGATCGTCGGCGGACGACGAGAAGTTCGCCCCCGACCCGGTCAGCGACGAGGTCGCGAGGTAGCGCTGGCAGCTGGTCGGGTTGAGAGTGAAGCCCGGCCGGTCGATGTAGACGCGGATGTCGCGGAGGTGGAGCGGGATGCCGCCGACGATGTGGGGGATCGGGTCCGAGCCGGCGGAGTCGATCACGACCTGCGAGGTGCGCGGGTCGATCCTGATCGCCGAGCGGACGACGATCACGCCGAGGTCGAAGGGGCCGACCGTGGCCGAGTCGACGGCGACGATCGAGAGCGGAGCGCCGTGGTAGGGGCCCGCGAGGTAGAGCCCACCTGGGGCGTAGGCGAGGACCGAGCTGAGGCCGTAGCCGGAGACCGTGTGGCCGATCGACGACGAGGCGGGGCAGGACGGTTCGCGAAGCTCGGCGAAGCCCGAGTTGTTCTTCGCTTCTTCGATCGCGGCCTCGGGGCAGTACGGGATCCCCTTCAGCTTGCCGAGCAGTCCCGGCGGCAGCGTCGCCGAGTAGGAGGTGATCTCCTGCTCGGCGTCGGTCCGGGTCAGGTGCAGGTAGTAGGGCGTGTAGGCGCCGGCGCTCCGGTTCAGCGTCCCGGCGGTCGCCTTGGGCTGGAAGGGCGGCGTGCCGGTCGGGCAGGCGCCGCCGCCGATCCCCGATTCGAGCGCCATTTCGGAGGGGAAGATCGACGCGGCGGCGGGTTCCAGCCACGGCGAGAGGGAGATCTGGCTGTTGTAGATGCCACAGGTCGAGGGCGTCGCCAGCGGCGTGCGCTGGCCGTCGCGGAAGTGAACGTCGAAATTGGCGTACGGCAGCTGCGGGAGGCCGTCGAAGGTGGCGACCAGCTGGCCGGTCTGCGGGTTGGGGATGACCTTCCCCGCGAGCCTGACCAGGACGCCGCGCTCCGGGTCCTTGGCGACCAGGTAGAGCGCCAGGAGCGTGTTGAAGGGATTCTCCGCTCCGGGCTTTTCGGGGTTGTTGGGCTCCGCGAGGTACATGCTGCCTTCGATTTCGTCTTCGAAGAGCGGCGTGGTCACGGTGAGCTCGCCGATCTTCGAGACACCTGGGCAACCGGCATCCGGCCCCGAGCTGACCGTCACGGCGGCGTACTCGTCCGGCGAGCAAAAGCCGAGCCCGGCGCCGACCGAAGGGTTGATCGACATCCCTTCGGGAAGGGCGAGCACCGCCTTCTTCGGCAGCGACGACGCCCGTTCCTGGGGGTCCAGCAGCCCTTTGACATCTCCTTCGATGTCGAAGTCGAGCCCGGATGGCGAGCCGGCCCGCGCAGTGTTGATCCTGGCCAGCGGGATCGGCCGGAAGCGGATCGTGTCGCATTCCTGCAGGGGCGCGTCTTCGGTGGCGGCGGTGGCGGTACCGGACTGCTGCCACGAGTCTGCACTGACCTGGAAGCTGAGCGGGCCGGCACACGAGGTGGGCATCGTCAGGTAGGCCTGGCGCGGCGCTTCCCTGAGCTCGCCGACCGAGCATTTGGCTTCCGAGAAGGTCGGTTCTTCCTCGTTGAGGCAGTTGCCCCGTTCGCCGTCGTGGGCGACGCTCCACGGCGTGCCCCAGATCTCCATCCTCAGCCCGAGCACGTCGAGCTGCTGGGGGAAGTTGTGGAGGTCGAGCGTCAGCCCGTACTCGCTGCCGGTTTCGCGTACGTGGGGTGAGACCGTCACCGGGACGCCGTAGGGGCTGAACCCGAAGCGGGAGGGGGTCCCGGGGGTCGGGGTGAGGTTGAAGACTCCGAAGGTCCGGGTTTCGCCGCCGCCGAGCGAGGTGTGGACGGCGACCGTGCCGATCTGCGTCCTGTCGGGGCAGTTCTCGCCGGAGAGGTTGTTACCGAAGGGCGAGTTGCGCGGGGTGCGGAAGGCGGTCGGGCTGCACTGGGGAACCGCCGATGGGTTTTCGATCAAGCCGGGGGCCAGGTCGAGGTGGAGGTCGCGGAGGTCGCCGTCGGAGAAGGGCACGCCCGGCTGTCCCGGGGATTCGGGGCCTTCCTTGAAGTTCAGCTCCGTGACCACGGAGAAGGGGTGGGAGCCCGCCTGGCTGTCGACGGCTTTGCCGCCGTCCGCGGTCGCGGTGACCTTGAAGCCTTCCGCTCCCGGGAGCATCCCGAAGTCCGCCTGCGCCGCGGCCGGCGCCGCGAAGGCCGCGAGAGACGCCGCGGCGGCGCCGAAGATCGCCGCCCTGCGCCGAGCCGCCCCGAACGCGCTCATTTCGAGCCCCCCGCGCGGGAGGACTGGCCACGGTGGTTCCTCTTGTGCTTCGAGTGCTTGTGCTTCTTCTTCTTTTTCGGCTTTGCCTTGGGCGGCGTCCGCGGCGCCGGGTTGCCGAGCCCTTCGATGATCGTTCCCGGTTTCGGGTCTTCGGGTTCCGGGGGGAGCGCCTGGCAGGAATCGCCGACGCAGACGATCGGGTCTTCCGGCACCGGCAGGCCGCCGCCGACGCGAGCGTCGTAGATGTCGGCCGACCCCGGGTCGTTGCGAACCAGGGAGCCATCGGTGTTGAAGAAGAGGTCGCTGCCGTCGGCCGAGGCGTCCACGAACGTCGCGGTGGCTTCGTCGCCGCTCGAGATCAGGCTCAGGCAGCCGGCGGCTGTGGCGCAGCTGCCGGTCCCGTCGGCCTCCCATTGGTAGACGTCGCTGTGCCGGTTGGTGTCGAGGTTGCTGAGCGTGTCGCCGGTGTCGAAGAAGAGCCTGTTGCCGTCGTCGACCAGGGCCCGCGGCTTGTAACCGGTGTAGGCGGCCCCGTTCGCGTAGGCGCCGGGAAGGCTCGCGGGCCCGATCGGAGGTTCGCTGCTCGGGTTGCAGGATGCGCAGATGACGCCGCCCGAGGTGGTGTACAGGAACACCTCAGGGGTGCCGAACGAGTTGAAGTCGGAAAGGTCGGCCGAGGAGACGAAGGCGAGCGTCTGCCCGTCGGGCGCGACCCGCGCGGACCCCGTGGCCGGGGGGTAATTCGAGGCGTCGCCGGAAGCCGACACCGGGGTGGTGGTGCCGGCGTGGTCGAGAAAGATGCCGCCGGGGGTCTGGTAATACGCGTAGGCCCCGTCGGGCGAGGCCCCGAGCATCCCCTCGAGTCCCCCGCCAGGAGTCAGGTCGGTCACCGCTTTGCCGGAGGTGGCGTATCGGTAAAGGTGGCCGCCCTTGCTGAAGAACGCCACCGAGCCGTCGGCGCTGGCGGTCTGGAAGGCTCCTCCCCGCCCTGCGACTGGTCCACCTGGAAGGACTGGCCCGCTTCGCGGAGGTACAGGTTGCCGGCGTGGGTGAAGTAGATGCGCGAGCCGTCGTCCGAGATCGCGCCGACCTGCGCGGCGATCGCGGAACCGGGAGTCCCCTGGGTGTCGCCGGGCAGGAGGTTGACCAGTTCGAGCCCCGCCCCGGAGTACAGGTAAAGGTTCTGTTTGGAGGGGTCGCATTCGCCTTCGGTACCGGCGATTTCGACGGCGTCGGCGGTCATCTTGGCGCAGCTCGAGAGGACGATCCGGCTCAGGTCCGGCGTCGCCGAGGCGAAGCCGATTTCGAGCTTGTCGGACCCCAGGGCAAGCCCGGCGAGGTCAGCGCTCGTGAGCACCGCCCGGTAGCTGCCGCCGCTGTCGCGCAGGTAGTAGTTGCGGTAGCCGCCGGGGGCACCCGACCCGGGGAGCGGGAGGTTGGCCACCGGACAGCTGTTGCCTTCGCCCCGGCAGCGACGCCCGTTGGTCGAGAGCCCGCTGCCCAGGTCTTCGGAGAAGAGCCGGTAGGGGGAGCCCGCGCCGGGTGAGGTGTCGTAGCCGCCCGAGAACTGCGTCACGGTCAGGTTCTGGGTCGTCCAGCCGTCGGCGCCTCGCAGCGACAGGTACTGGCTCGCCCCCGGGGAGCCGAGCGCCCCACCGAAGGAGTCGAGGGAGCTGTAGGTCACCGCGCCCCCCTGGGCGGCGGCCTGGAAGACACCGCCGCCGTAGTCGGCTTCGGGCCCATCGACCTGACCGCCGTTTTTTTCGGGGGGGGAGACCATCTCCCACCCTCGCGAGTCCGGCAGGGAGAATTTCGGCGCTTTTTCGTCGGTGGTCAGCAACCGGGGTGGCCCGAAGGTCGTGCCGAGCTCGTTTTTGGCGACGACCCGGAAGCGGTAGGCGCTGCCCGCGGTGAGCCCGTCGACGCGTTCGGAGGCGATCTGGTTGACCGCCCCGAGGGCTTTTTCACCCGTCGCCGGAACCCGAAGGGCACCGGTGAATTCGTCCTGCTCGTACTGAGCCTCGGTCGTGTACTCGAAGTAGTACGCCGTGGTTCCTTCGTTGGAGTTGATCCGAGCTTTCAGGTTCGCCTGGTTGGTTTCGACCCTGTCTGTGTTCGTCGTGACCACGATCGGGGCGCCGGCGGCCAGCGCGTCGGCCGCTCCCAGAAGCAGGAACGCGAAAACCATGACCGCCGTGAACGCGGTTCCCATCGTCGTCGCCCTGTGGTGGTGAAGCACCCTGCTATCTCCTTGTCGAATGAGCCACGGGTCCAACCGCTGACTGCGGCCGATCGTGCCCAATTCTTTCCCTGCGTTCCTGTCGATCCCTGATGTCTTCGACCCAACTGCTTCCCAAGAGTCGAGACGCGGAAAGATAGACACAGAGGTCTATCTTTGTCAACCCCGGTTCTCGACCAATAGTTGCGGACCGACGCAAGTCTCGACCACATATCCGCATTGGAATAGGGCGCGACGCGGCCGGGTAGCGTGAGAGCGAGAGAATGTACCGATTCGTATACATAGAGCCTCGTGCCTGAGTCGGCCTCGCTAGGGTGCGCTCCGCGATGACGATCACGCCGTGGGGAACATCGGAGTCGTTGCGCGGCAAAATGCTCCGCCCGGGCCCCGGAACCCCGGCGGAGGAGGTCGTCCAGAACCAGCGCGAACGGCTATTCGGGGCGATGGTGGCCAGCGTCGGCGAGCGCGGCTACGCGGCGACCCGGATCACCGACCTGGTCGAGATATCGGGGGTGTCCAGGCGCACCTTCTACGACCTCTTCCCCGATATGAATGCCTGCTTCGTGGCGACCCTGGAGACCCTGGTCGGGGTCGGTTCCAAGGTCGTCGAAAGCCCGAGCGGGACCTGGGACGAACAGGTCCGCGCCGGCGCGGCGGGTTTCGCCGAGCTGGTCGCGGCACAGCCGGCCGCCGCGCGAATGTGCCTGATCGAGGCCTTCGCCGCCGGCCCGGACGGGATGAGGCCCCTGGAGCAGGCGATCGCCGCCTTCGAAGCCCACGCGCGGGAGATGGCGGCGCGATCACCGGAGCAGGCGGGGATGCCGGCCGAGATGATCACGGCCGACACCGGCGCGATCCTGGAGATCACGCGGAACGCTCTGCGAACCGGGAGGATCGCCGAGCTGCCCAGCCTGATGACGGGCTACGCCGACGTGGTCCTCTCGCACCGGCCGCCGCCGGAGCAGCTGAAGCTGAAGACGAGGCCGCCGACCCCGGCCCCGGAGACGATCGACGCCCACGACCACGGCGAGCGGGCGCTGCGGGCATTCGCCGCGGTGGCCGCCGAGCAGGGCTACGCGAACACGACGATCAACCAGGTGATCAAGCGGGCGTCGATGTCGCCGACGACCTTCTACGCGAACTTCAGGGACAAGGAGGACGCGCTGCTGGCGGCGATCGAGAGCGCCGGGGCGCAGCTGGTCGCGGCGATCCTGCCGGCTTTTCGCCGCAACTCCGACTGGCTGCAGGGCGTGAGGGCAGCGCTCGGCGCCTACTTCAACTTCCTCGCCTCGCGGCCGGCGCTGGCCCGACTGATGCTGGTCGAGGTCTACGCGGCCGGCCCCAGCGCGCTCGAGTGCCGCGACAAAGCGCTGCGCCCGCTCGAGGCGCTGGTCGCCGAGGGCCGCGCCCGGGAGCCGAAGGTCCCGGCGGCGGCGATCGAGACCCTGCGGGGCGGCATCTACGCGCTGGCCTACAAGACGATCCGCGACTCGGGCCCGGAGGGGCTGCCGGCCCTGGCGCCGATCTGCACCTACATGACCCTGGCCCCCTTCGTCGGAATCGAGGAGGCCTGCTCCGCCGCCAACGGCGACGGGCGCGTGCGCCCCTCGAGGGAAAGCGCGGATTGGATCCGGGCGGCGGCTGAAAGGTCGATCAGCCAGCGGGCCCTGACCGCGCTGGCCCGGCATCCGGCCAGCGTCGGGGAGCTCGCGGACCTGCTCGGCGAGCCGGTCGAGGACGTCACGTCCGAGCTCGCAGACCTCGAGCGCATCGGCCTGATCGAGGCGGTCGAGGAGGAGGGGCGCGACGACACGCTCTTCTACAAATCGCCGCGCATGGGAGTGTTGAACGACAGCACATGGGGTGAGCTGAGCTTTGCCGAGCGCCACCGGATCTCGGTGCAGATCGGCTACCTGATCGAGGGAGATGTGGGCCGCGCGGTCGAGGGCGGGACGTTCGACTCCCGAAAGGACCGGACCCTCGTAAGGGCTCCCGTGGTCCTCGACGAGCAGGGCTGGAAGGAGATCTCCGACGACCTCACGGAGCTGACCGACCGGATCCTGGACATCCAGGTGGAAGCGGAGCGGCGGCTGGAGAAATCCGCGGAGAGCCCGATTCAGGCCCGCGCGATCCTCAGCCTCTTCGAGATGCCCTACGGGTTCTGACCGAAACCGCCCCTAGAACGCGAATGGGACCGCTGCCAGCGGTCCCGTGTCTTTGACAAATCCAGCGTTCAAGCCTTCAACATCTTCGGACTCCAGGACCCTAGCGCATCAGCCCGCTCGAGATGCACGGCGGCTGCCGGACCGCTTGCACGAGGCGTCGACCTTGACCTTCTGGGTGAAGGACTTGCCGTTCTGCGCGGTGTAGTCGACCTGGGTGATGGGCGGCTTGCCGCAAAGGCTGCGCGTGTTGATCAGGTATCCGCGCTTGCCGCCGAAGATGGTCAGGTGGAAGTTGCCGATCGGGGCGTCGGGCACGACCGGGACCGTTGTCTGCAGGCGGCCCGCGGAGACCGTTTTTGTTTCCGCCCGCGGCAGCAGGTTGACCTGGCCGTTGAGGATGAAGGCCAGCCGTGGCAGCCCGCCCGAGCCCGAGACGGCGTAGACCGGGCCGGTGAGGGGAGCGTCGAGCAGGGGAGTCTTGGTCGTCGCTTCGCCGATCGGCGCGCGCCCGGCGCACTGGCTTGCCGCAAGCTCTTTCTCCGAGCAGATGTTGCCGAGGTGGCGCTGGTCGATCTCGAGGGCGTTGGAAAGGGTGACCGACAGCGACTTGATGTTGGCGTCCCCTTCGCGGGTTCGCAGGTCGAAGCGCAGAGACGGGTCCTTGGCCCTTCCGGTGGCACCGCCGCCGCCCACTCGCTTGATCGTCATCTTCGGCTTGAAGGGCAGGGTGGCGCAGTTGACCGCCGTGTACGGAGAGGAGAAGTCGGCGACCGTCCCCTGGTCCCCGATCCCCTGCGAGTCCACTGCGAAGGGAGAGCAGTTGGTCGGGTTGATCGTGAAGTTGGGCTTGTCGATGTTGACCTGGATCGAGCGCAGTCGGATCGGGACACCGCCGATGATGCTCGGCACCGTGTCCGAGACGGCGCTGACCTGGGCGGTCTCCGGGTCGATGTGCAGCGCCACGCGCACGACGACGACGCCGTAGTCATAGGGCCCCGCGAGCGCCGGCGTGATCGCGACGAGGCTCAGCGGCGCTCCCTTGAAGGGACCGGACAGGTACATCTTCCCGACCGCGTGGAACGGGTGGGAGCCCGGGCCGGCGGCGACGTTCGTGGTCCCGATCTGACTCGCGGCGGGGCAGCTCGGCACGGCCTGCTCGGTCCGGCCGAGGCTGGACGCGGCCGCCGCGATCCCCGCCTCCGAGCAGTAGGAGATGCCGCTCAGGTTTCCGCTGAAGCCGGGCGGCATCCTGAAGTTGAGGTCGCCGAGGAACTGGTCGCCGTCGTCACGATCGAGCCGCAGGTGGAAGTCCGAGTAGGTGCCCGCGACCGGGTTCGATGTGCCGGCGACGAGATGGGGCGAGAACGGTCGCTTCTGCCCCGGACAGGGCGTGCCGCCCGGGCCCGAGCTCAGGCCGAAGCCGACTTCGGTCCTCTGTTCGGGCAGAAGGTCGTTCCAGGCGGTGAAGCGCGCCTGGCTGGTGTGGATCGAGCACTGTGTCGGCGTCGCCAGCAGACCGCGATCGGAGGCGAAGAGGTGCAGGTTGAGGCTTTCGAACGGAACCTGCGGCAGGTTGACGATTTCGGTGGTCAGCGAGCCGGTCTTCGGATCCGGCTTGATCGACCCGATCAGCTTCACGTGGACCCCGAATCCATCGGCGGCGAGGATCAGGCGGTACTGGTCGCCCGGCTTCGGGTCGCCGATGAAGACGGCGCCGGGCAGTGGGCCGTCAAGCGCCGGCGTGCCGATGCTGAAGGTCCCGATCTTCGAGGTGTCGGGGCATTCGGTCGGCAGCTCGGTGCCGAAGTTGGCCTGGCTGTCCTGGCACGCCGTCTGCCCGTCTGCGGCGTCGGGGTTGATCGTGAAGCCATCGGGAAGGGAGACGATCGCGGAGCGCATCTGCGACGGCATCACCGCCGCGTCGAGTTCCTGGCGCGCCTGCAGTTCAAGGTCCAGGCCAGACGGCGCGTCCGCTTCCTGGGTCGTCGGTTTGACCTGGATCACGGGCTTGAAGGACGGCCTGCGGCATTCGGTCATCGCCGGAAGAGTGGCGGCTTTGGCGGAGAACCGGCCGGGGTCCTGGTAGGTCTCGACTTCGAGGCCGACCGACAGGTTTCCGGCGCAGACGCTCGGGCTGTCGACCAGCGGGCGGACGCTGATCGCGGCCGAGGTCGGGCCGGCCAGGCAGCTGGTGTCGGCAACTCCGGGACAGCTCTGTGGCGAGCCCGGCGTCCCCTTCGGGAAGCGCTGGCCGTCGTGGCCCGGGTCTGCCGGGTAACCCCAGAAGGTGAGGTCGGCCCCCGCCAGCGGCGTCACCTGTGAGATGCCCGAGACCGTGAATCGCAGCCCGTAGTCCCCCCCGGTCCGGACCGCGACCGGGATGTTGGTCGGGATCCCCAGGGTCGGGATGACGAAGGCGAAGAGCGCCGTCTGGTCCGCGTTCTGGGGAGCCAGGTTGAAGATCGGCGCGGTGCCGAGCAGTTTGTCGTTTTCGGAGCCAACCTTCGCGCGCACCGTGATCAGGCCGACCTGAGCCGCCGACGGGCAGCTGTCGAGGGCGAAGTCGAGCGAGGTGCAGCGAGTGCTCGCGGACGGATTGCCGAAGTACCCCTCGGCCATGTTGAAGACGACCTGGCGTGCAGCCTCGGGCTGCCCTGGTGAGGCGAGCTGGAACGACGTGTTGATGTCCGGGTGCCCGCCCGCCGCCGTGCCGGAGACGGTCGAGCTGAAGGATTCGATCGTCTGCTCGGCCTGAGCCGGGGCCGCGAACACCGCGGCGGCGGCGAGGCTGAGCAGCAGGCAGCGGAACGCGGCCCTCATCGGCGCGTCCCCTTCCGGCCCTTGTGCTTCGACTTCTTCTTGACGCACTTGCCCTTCTTGCGGACCTTGCCCTTGCCGCACGGCTTCTTGCCGGGCTTGAAATTGGCGCCCTTGCCGGTTTTGTCGCCGACCGTGTTGACGACCAGCGGCGGCGGGGTTTCGCTGCCGGGCCCGTGGCACTCGTCGGACGCGGCGCAGGGGAGGCGCTGGGAGGGCACCAGGAAGCCGCCCCCGGCGCGGGCGTCATAGATCTTCATCAGCTCGCCGTTGCGGGCCTGCGGCACCAGGGAGTTGCGGCTGAAGAAGTAGGCGTCGGTCCCGTCGCGGCTGACCGAGAGCAGGGTGTTGTCGAACTGGCTGTTGCCGGGCGAAACGAGTTGCACGCCCGCCGTCTTGCTCCATTGGTAGACGTCGATCTTGCCGTTGGCGTCGCGGAGGACGAGCGGCTCCGCCGAGTTGAAGAAGACCCGCCCTTTGCTGGCGAGGCTCGAGCCGAAGGCGGAGAGCCTGCCGCCGTCGACCGGTTCGACTCCGGTCGGGTTGCAGGAGACGCAGTCGAGGGCGTCGGTGCCGGCGTCATAGCGGAAGATCTGGCGCTTCTGGCCGACGACGCCGTCGGTCAGCGGCATCGAGCTGCCGAAGGCGGCGCTGCCGCCGCTCGGTTCGACCTGGATATCGGCCGAGTCGGCGACGTCCGGCTGCTCGAGGCCGTGCACGGCAAGCGGGCTCGAGGAGACGTCGGGGAAGAACTTGATCTGAGGTGGACCGAAGATTTTCACCACCTGGGTGCCCGCGTCGCTGGCGTAGACATTGCCGCCGGCGGTGCCGGCAACGCCGCGGGAGTCGACGAGGAATCCGGCGCCGATGTCTCCGACCGCCAGCGTCCCGTCGGCTTTGAACTCGTCGACCGTCGTCCCGTGGTCGATCAGGTAATCGTCGTTGCCGGACTCCCCCGCGAAGGCGGTGGCGCTTTCGGCAACCGTCGAGAAGGGGTTGGCTCCTTCCCAGTTTTCGTCCTTGACCCTGCGGACCGGGCCGGTTTCCCCGTACTGGTAGTAGAAGTTGTTGGCCGAGTCGGAGGCCGCGAGGCAGGGGCCGCCGTAGTTGTAGGTCGGGAAGCCTTCAACCGCGAAGGTTTCCGGATTGCCCGTCGTCGCCCTGTAGCGAGCGACCTGTTCGCCGGTGGCGTAGATCACACCGCTCGGGCTGACGCCGACGCCACAGGCTCCACCGCCCCCGGTGGAGAGGCTGCCGGCGAACTCGCCGGTCGGTTTGAAGACGTCGATCTTGCCGGTGCCTTCGGTGTCGGCGACGTAGAGGTAGCCGTTTGCCGCGCCGCCCGACTCGTCGATCGCGACCTGCGAGAGCGGGTTGAGGCCGAAGCCCTGGCCCACCGAGGGCCCGGTGATCTTGTTGCCACTGACGTATGGGGCGGCGAAGGAAAACGGCGCCGGGCTGCCGCCTTCGTCGAAGCGGGAGACCGTGTCTTTGGCCGAATCGGTGACGTAGACGAATTTCGAGTCCTTGTCGACCGCGACCTGGCCCGGGGCGGTGAAGCCGGGGATGCCGCTGGTCGTGCGCCGTTCGTAGACCGGTTTTTCGGCGACGTTGAGGTCGGAGTCGAGCGTGGCGACGAAGACGACCTCGCCGTCGGGCTTCGCCAGGTAGAGGTTCGGGCCGTCGGCGAGGCCGGCGCTGCCGTCGAGCTGCTCAGGCGAGAGGAAGTAGAAGGAGCCGTCGACGCGGCCGAGGCCGCCGCCACCGGCAACCGGGACGACGTCGCAGCTCGCGGTCGAGTCGAGCGAGTTCCAGTGCTCGTGGTCGGCGTCGGCGACCGGGTCGCAGGAATCGGTGTCGCCGCTTCCCCCGGTGCCCTTGCTGATCCGGGTGAGGGTCGCGCCGTCGGCGGTGATGTCGGCCCTGAAGACGTCGACGGAGTTGTCGTGGTCGTCGGGGGTCAGCCGCTCGTCGCTGCTGAAGAAGGCCTTGCTGCCATCGTCGGTGATCCCGTAGAAGAGGACGCCGGTGGTCGAGGTCGGGGCGAGGTCGATCGAGGAAGAGGCGCCGTCGACGTTGACGTACGGATGCCAGAGGTCGGCGCCGCTCGGGCCTTCGCCGACCCGCTGGCCGACGACGACATGAGAGCCGTCGGCGGAGAGGTCGAGCTCGGCGACGCCTTTCGTCGCGCAGTCGCCGAGGCAGGCGATGTCGTCCCCTTCGTCGTCGGTCGAGACGAGCTTCGTCGTTCCGGCCGCGAGATCACGGGAATAGATCGCCGGCTGACCGGTCGGCGGCGCTCCCGCCTCGAACGGTTCGGTCGACCCGAAGATCAGGTGGCTGCCGTCGCTGGAGAGCCTCTTACGGACGAGGATCATGGCCTGCGCCGCGGGGCCTGGGTCGTTCGAGCCGGCCATCCCCTGGACCACCGGGCCGTCGGGGCGGCGCACTGGAATGCCCGTCTTTCCGTCGGGGAAGCAGGGAGCGCAGAGTTCGGGCCCGGCGAAGGCGAAGGTGTCGAGGCCGTCATCGGCGGCGGTGAAGGCCGAGGCGAAGGGCGAGCTCGAGCCGGTGCTGTCGGCGGGGATGCCGACGTATTTCGTGGTCCATCCGTTCACGCCGCGGGTCGCCACGTAGGGGTCGTCCGGGAAAGAGGTGGGCACGCCCGACCCCGGGATCGAGCCCGACTCGAGCGTGTAGAGGAGCTTCGAGGGCGCCGTCGCGTCGGGGAACCCGGGCAGCGGAGTCTCTCCACCGACCAGGTCCGAGCTGACGTTGTAGCCGCCGGTGTCGGCGGCCGAGGCGAGCTCGTAGGCGCGGCAGTCGGCCAGCCCCGAGGCGCCCGTCTGTTTCCTCACGAGCTGGTTTTCACATTTGTCGTCGCCGGGGGTCGGCGCGTAGGTGATCAGGGTCTGGTCCGGGCCGGCGGTCCGTTCGGTCGCGTTCTGGGCGACCACGCGGTAGTGGTATTCGGTCCCCGGCGCCAGCCCTTCGAGGTTGACCGACACCGGCAGCGACTTACGCCCGGCGATCGGCGCGTTCGGCGCGGGAAGCGCGGTCGAGCCGTATGTGTCGTCGAGGCCGAATTCGATCGAGTATTCGGTTTCGCCGCCGCCGGGATTGATCGTGCTGCCAATAACCACGTTCGAGGAGCGGACCTGTTTGATCGCGCCCCGGCCCACGACCGGCGGCAGCGGCGGATGGGGCGCGAAGATCTCGATCCTGGGGGGAGTCGCGCTCGCGTCGGCAAGGTAGACCTTCTTGGTGGCCGGGTCGACCGCGAGGCCGAGCGATTTGACCATCCCCGGGTAGCCGCTGAAGTCCTCTTTTTCGCCGAAGCGTTCAATCACTTCGCTCTTCCGATTGAGGACGACCACGTACTTGGCCTGGTTGATGTAGACGTCGTCCGTGGTCCGGTCGATGTCGAAGCCGTCGTCGAGCTGCGCTTCGACCAGGTCTTCGATTTTGCCGAATTCCTTGGTGATCCTGATCGTGGCGCCGCCGAAGTTGAAGCCACCCTGGCTGTAGAACCAGCCGACCGAGTTCCAGTGGTTATGGCAGGTGGTACCGCCGCCTGCGGTTGCCCCGGTCGCGACCCCGTCAGGGGTGTACTCGTTCGCGGCGCCGTTCGCCGCCCAGATGTGCCCGGCGGGGTCGACCGAGACGCCGCAGGCGGTTTCGAGGGTCAGCGGCCAGTTGCCGCCGAGCGGTTCGCCGGCGGCGTTGAAGCCGTAGACGAGCCCAGGGCTTTGGCTGGCCACGTAGATGTTGCCGTCGGACGCGGTGCCGGTGTTGTCGATCGCCAGCTCGTCGTGTTCGCCGCCGACCGCCAGGACTCCCAGGGAGTTGCTGCCGCCTTTCGAGGCGAACGGCTTCGGGTTGCCTTCGAGGTCGAACTGCTGCACCGGCTGCGCCTTGCCGGGGTCGAGGACGACGACGCTGCCGGCGGCGGAGTTGACCGCGACCGAATTCGGTTTGACAAAGGCACCGCCGGTCGAGCCGGTTCCGTCGAAGGAGCGTTCGTGGCCGATGAAGTCGGCCTGGGCGGTGCCCGCCATCGCCGCCATCAGGGCGATCGCGGTCAGCACGGTCAACCCCCGCAGCCTCATCGTCCTCCCCCTCGCTCGGAGCGCTTATGTCGTTTGCTTCCGCCGCAATCGGTCTGCAGAGCCGTGCTGCGGTTGACGCGCGCGCGGTTCTGGCCGACGAGCTTGACTTCCGCTTTCAGCGAGCGCCCGCAGAGCGCCTCGCTGTTGATCAGCAGGCCCTTCTTGCCGCCTTCCATGTCGAGCGTGAACTTGGCGACCGGCGCGTCGGGGACACCGTCGAACGTCGCCCGCAGGCCGCCTCCGGGGCCGCGATCAATCGCGCCGGCGAGCTCGATGTCGATCTGGCCCTCGAGGTCGGCGACGATGTCGGGCAGCTTGTGCAGAGGGTTGGCCCGCAGGTAGACCCCGCCGCTCAGCGGGGCGCCGAGAAGCGGCGTCTCGGCGGTCGCCGTGCCCACCTTCGACCCCGCCGGGCAGGAGTCGGCCGCGAACTGGGGCCGGGTGCAGACGGTGCCGAGGTGGGACTGGTCGAGCAGCTCGTTCTTGGGCATCGTCACGACCGTCCGGGCGATGTTCGCTTCGCCGGCGCCGGTCTGCAGGACGGCGCGCAGCGCCGGGTGCCCGCGGCGCTTGGAGCCCCCCTTGAGGCGCAGCGAGAGCTTCGGCGCGAAAGGCAGAATCGAGCAGTTGGCAACCTGGAAGTCGGCGCTCGGGTGGGCGACGGCGCCTTCGGCCCCGAACACGGCGGTTTCGATCGCGAAGGGGTCGCAGTTGGTCGGGTTGAGGACGAAGCTCGGCCGGTCGAGGTTGACGAGCAGCGAGCGCAGCCGCAGCGGGATCCCCTCGAGGATCCGCGGCAGCGGGTCGGTCAGCGCGCTCACCCGCGCCGTCGCCGTATCGATGCGCAGCGCCGACCTGACGACGACGTCGCCGAGGTCATAGGGCCCCGAGACTGCGGGGACGACGACGACCAGGCTCAGTGGCGCCCCCTTATATGGACCCGCGAGGTAGGCGTTGCCCGGAACGTAGAGCGGATGGTTGCCGGCGCCGGTTCCCGCGACCACGGCGCCGATCCGGCTCGCCGCGGGGCAGGAGGGCGCCGCCTGCTCCTGCGCGCCCGTCTTCGCTTCGGCCGCGGCTATCGCCTCCGGCGGACAGTAGGCGACTCCCTTGAGCGTCGCCGCGAAGCCCGGCGGCAGCTTGACTTCGAGCCCGTCGAGCGTCTGATCGCCGTCGGGCCGGGCCAGGTTCAGGGTGAAGGTGCTGTGCGCGCCGGCATTGTTGTCGGTGACCCCGGCGCGCAGGCTCGGGGCGAGGGGCCTGGTCGTGCCCGGGCACGGGGTGCCCCCCGGGCCGCTGTCGAGGGTGAAGAACTGGGTCGAGGTCTGACTCGGCAGCTCTTCCGCCCAAGGCACGAATTCGGTGTTCACTTCGAAGGTTCCGCAACGCTCCGGCGTCGCCAGCAGGCCGCGTTCGGAACCGAAGAAGTGCATGTCGAATTCCGAGAAGGTCGTCTGCGGCAGGTTCTCGAAGCTGACCGTGAGGCGGCCCGTGCCCGGGTCGGCGTGGACGCTGCCGGTCAGCTTCACATGGGTGGCGAAGCCATTGGCGGTGGTCACCAGGCGGTAGCGATTCCCCGGCTGCGGGTCGCCGAGGTAGATCGCCCCGGGGAGCGGCCCGGGGAGTGCGGTGCTGCGCAGCGAGAGGGTGCCGACCTTGGCGAGCTCCGGGCATTCAGCTTCAAGTTCGGTTCCGATGCGTGCCTGTGCGTCGCTGCAGGTCGTCTTGCCGTCGGCGGCGTTGGGGTTGATCGAGAAGCCGTCCGGCATCGAGACCCGCACGGCCTTGATCTCAGACCCCGCCGGCGAGCTCGGCGCTTCGGGCTGGGGCACTTTCAGGTTGACGTCCAACCCCGAGGCGGTGTCGGTCTGTGCGGTGGTCGGCTGTGCCGACAGGGTCGGGTTGAAGGAGAGCTGGTCGCAGCCCGAGGTCGCCGGCCAGGACCCGCTCGCTTTGGTCGTCGTCGTGTCATATGAGAGGACCGCGAGAGTCGAGGTAAGCGCACCAGAGCAGTTGGTCGGGTTCGAGAGAAATGCCTTTTCGGGCGCATTCGAGAGTGTGTTGACGGGCGGCCCGCAGCCGGTGACGAAGCCGCCATCGGGAATTTTGTGTTCGCCGAGGATCACCGGCCTCGGGTCGTAGAAGTTGGCGCAGGTGTAACCGACGTTTCCACGCGGGAAGCGCAGTTCGGCGTGCTCGGGTGCGGCCGGCACCCCCCAGAGGAATTGGAAGGCGCCGAAGATCGGCAGAAACTGGGTCAGGCCGGTCACGGTCGCGTCGAGGCCGTAGTCGCCGCCGGTCCTCGCGTTGAGGACGATGAAGATCGGCGCCGGGAAGGCCGGCTGGTTGAACCCGGCGAGGCCGGCCTGGTTAGGAGAAGGGATCAAGTTGAAGATCGGCGCGATGGCAATGGCGCCGCCTGCCTGGAGCGGCTGGCCGAGGTTGATTCCCTGCAAGCCGATCTGCGACTCCGGCGGGCAGTTCTTCGTCGCGAACTCGGCGGAGGTGCAGGTCGGCGCCGCATGCGGGTCGCCGATCACCCCGGTCGGCAGGCTGACCCGCAGGTCCTTCGGGTTCTCACAGAAGCAGCCCGACGGGCTTCCCTCGGTGAAGCGATTGCCGACGCCGAAATTGATGAAGACGTCGGGGTGGCCGCCCGCCTGGTTGGTGTCCGGCTGGCCTTCGTAGAAGAAGATCGGCACCTCCGCATGGGCCGGGGGTGCATCGGCGGCCGAGGCGAGGGTCAGCGCCGCGACCAGCGCGATCGCCGCCGCCAGCACGCGGCCGGGAATCGGGATCGCCCTCATCGGGCCGCCCCCCGCTTGCTGCTCGACTTCTTCTTCTTCGTGCCCTTCTTGCAGTGCGCCCTGCCGTTCTTCTGCTTCTTCTTGGCGCACTTCTTCTTGTGCTTTTCCTCGACCACGTTGCCGCCGTTGCCCAGCCGGGCGCCGCTGGTGATTTCGGGGGCCAGGGGCGGCGAGCTGTCGACTCCGTGGCACTCGTCGGCGGCGGCGCAGGGCGCCGCCGGGGCGCGAGCGGGGAAGCCACCGCCGGTGCGGGCGTCGTAGAACCTGAGGAACTGCCCGTTGTGGTCCTGGGAGACGAGGGTTTCGTAGCTGGCGATGAAGACATCGGCCCCGTCGTGGCTGACCCCGACCAGCCCCGCCGTGAAGAAGCCCTGGAGGCCGGTGTCGATCGGCGCCAGGCCGCTCGAGATCAGCTGCGGGCGGCCGTCTGTGAACTCGTAGGTGTCACGCAGGCCGTTTATGTCGGCATCGACGAGCGGGTTTTTGGTGGTGAAGAAGGTGCGGCCGTCGTCCGACATGAAGAGCCCGTTCGCGCTGCCGAAGGTGTCGGCAATCGGCGCCGCGCCCGACGGCAGGCACGAGACGCAGACCAGCTTGCGCTGTTCGACGTCGTAGGAATACATCTCGGCGAAGCCATGGTTGTCGTAGGGGGTGATGCGACTGTTGGTCACGAAGGCCGCGTGATCGTTTCGCGGGGAGACCTGGATCCGGCTCAGCGCGGTGAATTCTTCAGCCCCGAGCGTGGTGACGAACTGGACCTGCCCGTTGTGGAAGGTGTAGAGGTTGCGCTGCCCGAATTTGCCGCGGGCGCCGTCGAGCTGTTCGGGCGAATAGAAGTAGACCTCGCCGTTGAGGGCGCCGAAGGCATTGTCGGTGACCGGATCGGGGCCGATCGGGCCGCCGTGGACGGGCGTCGGCACCACCGTCGCGTCGCACTGACTGGTCCACGCCGAGTTGCATTCGTCGCTGTCTCCCGAGCCTTCGCTGCCGATCGAGACCCGGGTCACCGTCCCACTCTGCTCGTGCCAGGCGAAAATGTCCTTGCTGGTGTCGTGATCGTCCGCGGTCAGCGGTTCGTTGGAGGAGAAGAGCACTTCGGAGCCGTCTTCGGTCATCCCGTTGAATTCGACCCCGTGGTTCTGGTCGTCCGTGCCGACCGAGACATCGACGGTCTGGCCATCGGCGTGCATGTAGAGATGACGCCCGTTGGCTGCCGCGGTCGACATCAGCACGCGCGAGCCGTCGGCCGAGACGGCAGGGAAGCGGATGTACTCGGTGCTTTCCTGGGGGCCGGCCGGATCCTGGAGGATCGGGCCTCCACCACCAGGGGCGGTCGAGATCACTTCGACTTTGCCGGTCAGGCGATTGTCGTCGTAGGCCGAGCCCGGCGGCGCGATCCGCGCGCCATCGACAAACGCCGGCCCCAACGAGGAGAAGAAGACGTGGCTGAAATCGCTCGAGGGCTGGACATCGCCGATGAATTCGACGCCTTTCGGGACTTCGCCGAGATTCGAAGGCAGCCGTTCGAGGACGTTGCCGTGCTGATCGAGGACGTAGGGAGCCACCGAGCCGAACAGCACGGGAGGTACGTAGTTCTGCGTGCCGGTGTCCCAGATCATGAAGTGGCTGAACGAGCGGTCGGCGAGGATTCCGGTCACCCTGCCCTGCCCCTGCGTCGGCGGCCCGCCCTGCTCGAGGGCGATGTTGGAGGGGATGCCGACGAAGCTGGTCGTCCAGCCGCCGGAGGTTCGTTCGGAGACGTAGAGGTCTCCGAGCACGTTGGGCGGCAGTCCGTGACCGGGGATCGTGCCGAAGACCCCGGCGAAGCCGAAGCGCGGCGGGTTGGTCGCCGAGGACGAAGGCGGCGCGTCCCAGGTGAGCAGGATCCCACCGGCATCGCCGGGCGAGACGAGCTCATAGGCACGGCAGTCGGGTAGATAGGAGGACCCGGTTTCGAGCCGGACTTGGGCGTTGGGGCAGTTGGGAGGGAAGAAGGTGAAGGTCTGGTCTTCGGTCGTCACGGTCCCCTGCGCGCTCACCGCGGTAAGGCGGAAGTGGTACGTGGCGCCGGAGGTGAGGCCTTCCAGCTGAATGGACACAGGCTGGACCCCGGAGATCCCTTCGAGCTGTTCGGCGGGTACCTGCACCGTCTGCCCGTAGTCGGGGCTGGGGCCATAGTCGAAGTGGGCGGACGTGGCGAAGCCGTGGGGGTTTATCCCGGCGACGAGCTTGGCCGAGGTGGCATTGACTTCTTCGGCGGAGAAGGATTCGATGGTCGGCGCCGAGAGGCTTTCGAAGCTCTCGAGCCGACCGCGGGTGGCTCCGAACGAGGTCGCGACGACCAGCCGGTAGTAGTAGACCGTGCCCGGTTCGAGGTTCGGGAGGCTCGTGCTCACCGGGGAGGTGCCTCCGCCGCCCGGCGCGTCCCCGCCCGGCAGCGTCGGAAGGCGTTTGCCGAGGGCGGTGGTCGGGCCATATTCGAAGTAGAACTTGGCCGGTGTGCCGTCGTCGCTGAACGAGCCGTTGACGGTGGCGCTCGTCTTCGTCACGTCGGTGGCGGCGCCTGTGGTGACCCCGTCGACGGCGGTGAGCTTGAAGGCGCGGTCATCGCCGTGACGCACCCCGGCCGGGTTTTCGATCACGACCCGGTAGCGGTAGGTGGCTTCGTCTTCGATGCCGGCGAGGTGAGCTTCGATCACCGTCGGCGCGGAGAATTTCGGCGACGGCGACGGCACGCACGGGACCGACCCGGCCTCGTAGGCGAAGGTCTTCCCGTACTGCACTTCGCAGTGGGTGATGTCCCCGGTTCCGTTCGGGTCGACGGTCGCGTGCACGTCGATCGAGCTGCGGCCGATGTTCGTCTCGGGGCCGTAGGAGATTCGCGGCAGTGGGGCCGCCGGCCCGAAGACGCGGAGGCTGAGGTTCCCGGAAACGACGATTCGGCCGGTCTGGCCGACCGTCATCTGAGCCGCGCCCGGGGCGAGAACTTCACCCGGGGCGTTGGTGCTGGCCGCGGTGTTTTCCGCCAGCAATTCCCCACTGGAGTCGAGTTCCCAGATCGTTTGGCCGCTGGGGCCGAAGTCGTCCCAGATCAGGAGGTTGCCCGAGGTCGGGTCGATCGCGAGCTTGCTGGCGGCGCCGCTTGCGGCGAAGGCGCCGCCGTAGCTCCGCACGAAGGCCCCGTTCGGGTCGAAGCGGAAGATTTCCGGCTGGCCGGTGGTCGGACTGTTGCCGAGGACGTAGATGTTGCCGTCGGGGTCGACGGCCAGATCCCGGCTGCCGAACGCTGTGGGGTTCTCGGGGATGCCGGTGATGTGGTTGCCGGAGAGGTAGGCCGGGCCGGGTTCGAGAGGGTGGTCGGAAAGCCCGGCCGCGAAGACGTCGGGGGTTCCGTCGGGCTTGAAGCGGGCGATCGAGCCGCCCGCGACGTAGATGTCGCCGCCGTGGGTGCCGCCGGAGTTGTCGATCGCCAGGTCCGAGGCGGAGCCCGCGGTGACGATTTCACCGCCGGCGGTCGCATTCGGATTGATCTTCCAGACGTTGCCGCTCCCCGGCGCAGCTCCGTAGAGCTGCCCCGCGGCGGTGCCGAAGGCGAGGTCGGAGATCCCCCCCGGGCCCCAACTCGTGCTGCCGTCGTTGATCGCCTGGTAGTTACCTGCGGGGTCGAATTTGAACACGTTGGTGAGTTCATCCGCGACCCAGATGTTCCCCGCGCCGTCGAACGCCGCCGCGTGGGCGTAGAAGACGTTGGTTGGGAGCGTGTTGCCGACCCCGTTGCACTCGCCGGGCGCCGGTTCTGGCAGGCCGCTGATCTGACAGTCGAACTGGCGGGCGGCGTGCGCTGGGACGACGTGAATGGCCAGGCCGAAGGCAGCGACGAGAAATGCCAGACCGAGCGTGCGGAAGCTGCCGCGATTGCGGAGGCCCCACCCTGTGACGCCCAAAGGCGGCATTCCCATTGATCCTCTCTCCGCTACGAGAGCCACCGGCAACCGTTCCCTTACGGCGTTCCGGAGCTCGATTTCCCTGGCTGATTCTTAGTCGTAAAAGCGCTTGTTAGTCCCGGAAAGCATTAACGCACGGCGGATATGGGAAGTCAAGCATTCACCACTTTCTCCCTGCAAATCGCCACTAAAATACGGGGTACGCAACCTTTTTCAAAGACGTAAATCGGTATCTGTAAGCCCGCGATTCGTGCGAGTATGGGCACCTGGATGCGAGCCGTGGCGTGCCAACATCACGAGCTGGACCTGGTCGAGATCCCCGAGCCCGACCCCGGGCTCGGCCAGGTTCGGATCGAAGTGACCCGGTGCGGCATATGCGGGTCGGACCTCCACGCTCGCCACGGAATCGACCAGTGGGCAGACCTGGCGGTGAAGGTCGGCTACGACCGCCTCGGCCGCTCCGATCAGCAGGTCGTCTTCGGCCACGAGTTCAGCGGCAGGGTCGCCGAGTACGGGCCCCGGTGCAGAGAAGACGTCGCAAGCGGCACCCCCGTCGTCGCTCTTCCCCTGCTGCGCAACCCCGACGGGATCGACACCACCGGACTCTCCCAGCACGCGCCGGGGGCATACGCGGAGCAGGTGCTGGTCCAGGAGTCGATGATGATGGCGGTGCCGAACGGCCTCGACCCCGCCGTCGCCGCACTGACCGAGCCGATGGCGGTGGCGCTGCATGCGGTTCGCCGCGGTGAGGTCGGCAGGCGCGACGTCGCGGTCGTGATCGGCTGCGGCCCGGTCGGCCTCGGGGTGATCCTGATGCTGAAGGCGACCGGGGTGAGGACCGTGATCGCCAGCGACTTCTCCGCCGGCCGGCGAGCGCTCGCCGGGCGTTGCGGAGCGGATGTCGTCGTCGACCCCTCCGGGGACTCGCCGTATGAGACCAGCAAGGACCCCGGTTGGCTCTCGAGCGTGCCGAACGCGCTCGACCTGGCCCTCGACACGCGCGAGAAACTCGAGCGCCTGCCGTTCGGCTGGTGGCACGCGTGGCGGCTGGCGGAGAAGGCGGGCCTCGGACCCAAGCGCCCGGTCATCTTCGAGTGCGTCGGCGTCCCCGGGATCATCGAGGGCATCATCGACTCGGCGCCGCTTTTCTCCCGGGTCGTCGTCGCCGGGGTCTGCGTCGGCCCCGACACCTTCATGCCGGCTCTGGCGATCAACAAGGAGATCGAACTGCGCTTCGTCCTCGGCTACTCGCCGCTCGACTTCCGCGACACCCTCCACATGCTCGCCGAGGGCAAGGTCGACCCGAGTCCGATGATCACCGGCACGGTAGGGCTCGACGGGGTCGCTGGTGCCTTCTCCGACCTCGCCGACCCCGAGACGCACGCGAAGATCCTGATCGACCCCTCGCTCGCCTGACCCGGCGGCGCATAGGGCGTTCTTCCTATTGCGCCCGCGCGCGGTCTGACTAATTTCGGCGGTGGATGAGTAGCGACGCCGCCCCCGGTCCTCGAAATCGACGTGCCCTTGCGGTAGCGATCGCCCTCGCCGCCCTGTACCTGCTGTTGGCGGCGCCGGCCGGCGCCTACGTCTACTGGTCCAACGGCGCCGACGACACGATCGGGCGGGCGAACCTCGACGGCACCAACCCGGAAGAAGGCTTCATCACCGGCGCCGAATCGCCGCGCGGCGTGGTGGTCGACGGGGCGCACATCTACTGGGCGAACTTCGGCACCGGCACGATCGGCCGGGCGAACCTCGACGGCTCCAACGTGGACCAGAGTTTCATCACCGGCGCCGATGCCCCACAGGGCATGGCGATCGACGCCGCCCACATCTACTGGATCAACGGTGGCAACGGAGACGCCGGGGTTGGCCGTGCCGGGGTCGACGGCTCGGCGGTGGAAACGGAATTCCTCACCGGCAACAGCTACTCCTACGCGGTCGCGGTCGACGCCGCCCACGTCTACTGGACCAACGTCAGCGACGACTCGATCGGGCGCTCGACGATCGACGGCGGCGGCTCCGGGCAGTTCTTCATCGGCGGCATCGGCTTCCCGGGCGGGGTCGCGGTGGACGGCGGTCACCTCTACTGGACCGATGAGCTGACCGGGGCGATCGGGCGCTCCGACCTCGCCGGCGGCGACGTGGAAGAAGAATTCATCGCCGGTGCCAGCAGCCCGGAATCGGTCACCGTCTACGGCGAACACATCTACTGGGCCAACTTCGCCGCCACGGGGACGATCGGGCGAGCCGGCCTTGACGGCTCCGGGCCGAACGACAACTTCATACCCGACGTCGGCTACCCGTCGGGCCTCGCGGTCGACTCGCTGTCGGGGACCGGCACGCCGGTCCCCCCGTCCCCGGCGCCGCCGTCACCCCCCGGCCCTCCCGCGCCTGGCACCGGTCCCCCGATCTCGAACCGCTTCAAGCTCGCCGCACCGAAGCTGAACAAGGTCGCGGGAACGGCAAGCGTCTCGGCGACGGTGCCGGGCCCGGGCAGGCTGGTCCTCTCGGGCAACGGGGTCAAGCGCCAAGTGACCCAGGCCAAGCGCGCCGGCACGCTGACGCTGACCGTCAAGCCGAATGCGAAGACCGCCCGGCTGCTCGATGAAAAGGGCTCGACCAGGGTCGAGGCAGCGCTCACCTTCTCGCCGGTCGGAGGCAAAGCGCGAACGCAGCAGCTGAAGCTGACCCTGAAGGTCGCGGGATGACCCGCCGGGGCCCGGCGATGGCGATCGGGTTGGCGGCCGGCCTCCTCGGCCTCCTTTTCGCCCCCTCGCTCGCCGGCGCCGACATCTACTGGACGAACCTCTCGAAAGGAACGATCGGGCGGGCCAACCAGGACGGCACCGGGGTCGACCAGGCCTTCATCAGCGGCGGCGCCTTCCCCTACGGAGTCGCGGTCGACGGCTCCCACGTCTACTGGTCGAATGAGAAAGAGCCGGGCTCGATCGGGCGAGCAGATCTGGATGGCAGCGAGGTCGACCAGGGCTTTATCGGCTCCGGCCTCGAACCGGCCGGCCTCGCTGTCGACAGCGGGCATGTCTATTGGGTGGACTACGAAGCGGAAGACCTGCTGGCCAGCGCGATCGGGCGCACGGACCTCGACGGCGGCGGGATCGACCTCAACTTCATCACCGAGGGCGTGCCGATCGCGGTCGCGGTCGACGCCGCGCATGTCTACTGGTGCGACTTCGTTGCGAAGACGATCGGCCGCGCGAATCTCGACGGGACCGATGTCGACTCGACCTTCATCACCGGGCTCACCGCTCCCGATGGGATCGCCGTCGACGCCGAGCACATCTACTGGGCCGACGGGCACGACGACACGATCGGCCGCGCGAATCTCGATGGGACCGAAGTCGAACCGACCTTCATCGTCGACCCGAGCGCCCCGGTCGGGGTGGCAGTCGACGGCGCCCACATCTACTGGACTGACTTCGTCCGCAAATCGATAGCTCGAGCGAACCTCGACGGGACCGATGTCGAACCGGAATTCATCGTCACCTCCGCGATCCCCTACGGCGTCGCCGCCGACCCGGCCCCCCCGACCACGGGACCGCCGGCGCCGCCCGCCGGTCCGCCCGCCCCCGGCGCGGGGGACGGCAAGGGAGCCTCCAATCTCTTCAAGCTTGCTGCCCCGAAGCTGAACAAGGGCACCGGAACGGCGACCGTCGCCGTCACGGTGCCGGGGCCCGGGGGGCTGGTCCTCGCCGGCAAGGGGATCAAGCGTCAGGCCAAGCGGGCAAAGCAGGCCGGCAAGGTCGAGCTGGTGGTGAAGCCGACCGCGAAAACGGCCGGCAGGCTTCGAACCCGGGGTCGCGCCACGGTGAAGGCGACACTGACCTTCTCGCCGACCGGCGGCGAGGCGAAGTCACGCGCGCTCGCGCTGACGCTTCGCCTGTCCGACTGACCCGGCCCCGATAGTCGACCTGTCGACGCGCCTCGACCGGGCGGCGCGGATCCGTCATCCTTCATCGGATGTTGGGGGACATGGCAGAGTTGCGCGCGACCGACCTGCGCAATGCCCTGGACTTCGCCGGCGAACTCGCCGGCTGCCGCTCTCGGCACGAGGTCGACAGCCAGGTCCGCCGCCTGCCGCAGCTGGTCGGCACCGACACGATCATCATCGGCGCCGTCCACAAACCGGCGCCCGGAAGCGACGACCCGGCGACCCTCGACGCGACCGACGACCCTCCCGGTTTCTTCGACCCCGAGGCGCGCGACGCATTCGCCCGCCTCTGGCACCAGCAGCCGGTCGTGGTCCACCATTTCCGTGGCTTCTCGCCCCGGGCGATGAAGGTCTCCGATTTCCTCGCCGACCGGCAGTGGCGGCGGAGCGAGGTCTACAACGACTGCTACGGACGGCGGCTGGGCCTGACCTGGGAGATCGCCGCGCAGATCCGCTGCACCCCCGAAGTCGTCGCCTGCGCCGCGCTGCAGCGCTCCAACCGCGACTTCGACGAGCGCGACCGTAGCCTGCTCGACGCGATCACCCCTCATATGCGCGCCGGCTACGCCCGCACCGACGACGAGCTGCGCAGGACGCGGCGGGTGGCGTTGCTGGAGCGAGGCCTCGAGGAGCACGGGGAGGCCGCGCTCCTGAGCGACGCCTGGGGCGGCATCGTCGCCGCCGGCCCCCGCGCCAGGGAGATCCTCCATGACTGGTTCGGCGAGCGCGGCGAGCAGGCATCGCTGCCGACCGCGATCGAGTCCTGGCGGACGAGCGAGCGCGGCGCGGTGGCGTCGCCGGTCCTCGACTTCCAACGGCCCGGGCGCCACCTGCGCCTGCGCCTGATCACCGGCCACGACGAGGACGTGATCCTCTTCAACGAGAGCCACGAGGCGCCGCCCTCGGCCGAGCTGCTCGCCCGCCGCCTGCCGCTCAGCCGGCGCGAGGCGGAAGTTCTGGCCCGGCTCGCCGAAGGTCGGATGAACGCCGGCATCGCCCAGGAGCTCGAGATAAGCCCGCACACCGTGCGCCGTCACGTGGAGCGCATCTACGCGAAGCTCGACGTCCACAATCGCGCCGAAGCCACGTCCGCGGCCCTGCTGGCCCTCAACGAGTGGCCGGCGGCCTGAGAAAGCGCTCACGAAAGGAACGTCATGGCAGCAACGGTCCTCTACATGTCGATGTCCCTCGACGGCTTCATCGCCGGGCCCAACGAGACGATCGACAATGGCCTCGGCGACGGCGGCGACCGGCTGCACGAATGGTGCCTGACCGACCCCGCCCCGGATGACACGGGAGTCCCGGGCAGGCCGGTCGGCGTAAACGGCGAGGTCTTCGACGAGATGATGTCGACGGGGGCCGTGGTCGCCGGGCGGGGCACCGTCGATCCGGCCGGATACTGGAGCGGAGACCACCACAGTGGCGTGCCGATCTTCATCCTCAGTCGCGACCCCTCCCCCGCCGAGCAGGAGAAGTGGCCGCTGGTCACCTACGTGAGCGACGTCGGGACTGCGATGGCCCGTGCGAAGGAGGCCGCCGGCGAGAGGAACGTCCTCGTCCACGGCGCGGGCGTCGCGCAGATGGCGCTCGCCGCCGGTGTCCTCGACGAGCTGCAGATCCACCTGATCCCGGTTCTCATGGGCGAAGGCCGCCGGCTCTTCGAGCACCTCGGCGCCGAGCACATCGAGCTCGAGCTGATCGACACCGTCGACGGTCAGGGTGCGACCCACCTGCGCTATCGCGTCGGCGCTACCCGGCCGGCGAGCTGACTACTGGACGATCTTCAGCTTGCGGAAGCTGGTCCGGGTTTTCCCGCGACTGGTAACGGTCTCCTTGACCAGGACCTTGGCGGCCACCGCCAGCTTTGCCGCGAAGGCCTTCTTCGGCTTCAGCGCCAGGATCACGGCGTGGCCGGGCTTCGCCTTCGACTTGGCCGGCCGCGTCTCCGCCTTCCCCTTGCGCTTCTTCGTCACCGCCTCGAGCTTGAATCGGCAGCCACGCGGCTTGGTGCTCTTCGGGCACCTGAGCCGTACCCCCGGGTAGGCCACCGCGATCGTCTCGGTCTTGCTCGCCGCCGCCGAGCCGTTGCAGGAGACGGTCTGGCCGGTGAAGACGGGAAGTGTGGAGCAGCCTTCGCCATCGGTGAGGGTGAGGGTCGCCTGGTAGCTGCCGGGCTTCGCGAAGGTGCTGCTGACCTGGGGACCGGATCCCGCCTGCCCGTTGCCGAAGCTCCATTGGAACGCCGCGATCGGCCCGTCGGCATCGGTGGAGGCGGCGGCGTCGAAGCGGGTCGGCACCCCGGGCCGCGCCCTGGCGGCGGTGAAGGCGGCGACCGGCGCCTGATCGGGGGCGACCGCGACCGCCGAGGGATTTTCGCCGACGGCGGTCGGCGTGCCCACCAGCTGCCGTGACGCCGTGTCGATCGCCCAGACCGAGCTCGTGTCGTAGTCGGCGACGAATGCCCTACCGCCGTTGGGGGTGAAGGCGATCGCGACCGGCCCGTTCCCGACCGATATCTCCCCCGTGGCCTGATCGGTTTCGGTGTTGATCGTCGACACCGATTTCGAGTCGTAGTCGGCGACGTAGGCGGTCTTGCCGTCGGGGGTTATCGCGACTCCGTGGGGCGATTCGCCGATCGTGATCGGCGAGCCGACAGTCTGGTTCGAGGCGGTGCTGATCACCGAGACGCTCGCCGAGCCGTCGTTGGCGACGAATGCCTTATTGCCGTCAGGGGTGACCGCCAGGCCGAACGGGGCTTCACCGACCGTGATCGGCGGGACCAGGGCCTGACCGGCCTGGGTATCGATCACCGAGACCGTTGTCGACCCGTAGTCGGCGACGTAGGCGGTCTTGCCGTCGGGGGTGATCGCGATCCCGATCGGTTCGGCGCCGACGGCGATCGGCGAGCCGACCACCTGGTTGGTCTGGGTGTTGATCACGGAGACCGCGTCATCTCCGAAATCCGTGACGTAGACCCGGCTGCCGTCCGGGCTGATCGCGATCCCGTGAGGTTGATTGCCGACTTTGATCGGCGACCCGACCGCCAGGTTCGTCTGCGTGCTGATCACCGTGACGTCGCCCGAGACTTCGTTGGCCACGTAGGCCAGCTTGCCGTCGGGCGTGAAGGCAACCGCATACGGGCCCGGACCCACCCCGATCGAGGGCGGGGTGACGAGGTCGGTCTGGGTGTCGAGCACCGAGACCGCGCTCGCGTTGAAGTCGGCGACGTAGGCGCTCCGCGCGGCGGCCGCCTGGACGAAGGCCGCGCAAAACAGCACGGTCAGGAGTGCCAGCCACAGGAGCCGCCTGCTCCGCGGGAAGGGCGAAAGCGACATCGTCGCGAGGCTAACCGTGCCGGCTGGCCCGGTCAACCAGCGTGGACCGATGGCCAGGGCTCGCCGTTTGGAGTGGGCGCCGTGCCGGCGAAAGGGCCGCGGGCGAAATCGGCGCTACCGTTCAATCATGGGCAACACGCGCATACCCGGCGGAGTGGTGCACCGGCTGCCGGTGGACCTGCGCGAGGCCCTGGTCGACGACGCCACGGCCCTCGACGCCTGGAAGGACATCACCCCCCTGGCCCGCAACGAGTTCATCTGCTGGGTCGAGGACGCCAAGCAGCAGGCGACCCGAGAGCGCCGCATCCGCCGAACGCGGGAAGAGCTCCAGGAAGGCCAGCGCCGTCCCTGCTGCTGGCCGGGTTGCAAGCACCGCGACCGCGCCGCGAAATAGAACGCCCCGGGCGGGGTCTTTTACAGGCTAAGCACCAGGTCGCGAACGGCGGCCGGCTGCGAGAGGAAGGGATGGTGGCCGGCTGCGAGCTCGACCACGTCGTCCGCCCTGGCGGCGAACTCGCGTTGGGCATCGACGGGAGTGCCGCGGTCCTCGGCGCAGACCAGGTAGGTCGAGGGCAGGTGTCGCCAGGCGGCCGCCGACACGGGCTGCTCGAGGACCGCGAGGCTCTGCCGGGCGGTTTTGCCCTCTGCCTCTTCCTGGATCTCCGGCGCGCAGTCTTGGAGGAACGTCTCGATCAGGGCATCGGGACGAACCGTGAACGTGCCGCCCTCGGGATCGATGTCGAGGAACGGAGCGGGCTCTTCGCCGCCGAATGAGGAGAGGCTCTGCCCGACCTCGGGCAGATAGCTCGACACGAGCAGCAGATGGCGCACGGTGGCGACCCCCGCCGCTGCCTCCGCGGCGACGATGCCGCCGTAGCTGTGGGCGACGACCACGGTCGGCTCATCGACGCCCTCCAGTGCCTGCCTGACCGCGCTGACATCGTCGGCCAGCCCCGGTCCCTGGGCATCGGGCGCCTCGCCGGTCTCGCCGCAGCTCGGAAGCGCGGGGGCCTGACTGGAGATCCCTTTCTCGGCCAGCGATTCGGCGGTCGGGTGCCACCACCAAGCTCCGTCCTTGACACACGCCCCATGCACGAAAACGACCCTCATCCTGTCTCCGGACCTAGACCGTCGCCGTCGCGTACCAGCTGCGAGCGTCGAGGGTGAACGGGCCGTCGGGCAGCTCGCCCCGGATCCCGTCGCGCACGGCGGCCTTGTCACCGTCGGCGAGGCCGGCGTACGCCTGGCCGGCGGGGCCAACCGCCAGCGTCATCGGCTCCCAAAAGTCCTCGAAGTCCGAGTAGTCGACGCTGACCTCGAGTGTGCCGCCCGCGACATCCTGAAGGCCCGCGCGCGTCATGCGCTCGGCGATGTCTCCCTCCGAGGTGCCCGGTCGCTGCCGTTCGTCCTCCGTGTCGGGCTTGACGATCTTGATCGCACTCCAGAGCAACCGCAGCATCGTCATCCCACCGCCGGCTATGTCCCACATGCATACCCCGATCCTGCCGCCCGGCTTGGTCACGCGAGCCATCTCCCGGAGGCCGGCGTCGGCATCGCTCATGAATGCGATCACGAGGCAGGAAAGTGAGGCATCGAAGCTGTCGTCCTCCCAGGGCAGCTGCTCCGCTACGCCCTGACGCACATCCGCGCCCGGGTTGCGCTCGAGGCAAGTGGTGACGAACTGCTCCGCGGGGTCGATCGCGGCAACAATCTCGCCGCCGACGCGATCCGCCAGTTGGGTGGTGAGCCCGCCCGGGCCGCAACCCACGTCCAGCACCCGCATTCCCGCGGCGACTCCGACCTCGTCGGTCAACGCGCGGGCGAGCGGAACGGTGTAGCGGCCCATGAAGCGGTCGTAGTGCTCTGCCGGGGAGCCGAAATCTGGCATCGCCGGATCCTAGGCCCTCACAGCAGGTCGAGGAGGGCGCCTAGGTCCTGGATCTCGGCCGATGGCGGCGGCAGCTCGGGAGGCCAAGCGTCCCGCCCCTCGCGGTTGAGCCAGACCGTTCCCATGCCGGCGCGACGAGCGGCGTCGACATCCTCGAAGGGATCGTCGCCCACGTGAAGGCAATCGCCGGGGTCGACGCCGAGCAGGGCGGCGGTGTGGGCGTAGATGGCCGGGTCGGGCTTGTGAAATCCGCACTCGAGAGCGAGTACGACCGCGGCGAAGCGATCGCCGAAGCCCAATCGCTCCGGGTGGGTGTTGCCGTTGGTGACGAGCGCGAGCGGAAGGCGCCCGTAGAGCGCGCCGATCACGTCGACCACGTCGGAGTACGGACGGAGAACGGCGAAACGGTCATCGAAGTAGCGCTCGCAGATCGCCGGTGCGAGCTCGACGCGGTCGGGATCACATCTCCACAGTGCCTCCTCGAAGGACACGAAGCGGATCACTTCCATGCCGGCGCCATGCATTTCGGGCCAGGACGCGACCTCGTCGCGCACTCCGGCCAACCACTCCGCCGTGACGGGGCCACCGTCGCGACTAATGCCGGCTCCATTCAGGGCCCCCGCCGAACGCGCGAGCGCGGTGCGCATCGAGCTCTGGAAGTCCCAGAGCGTCCCGTCCCCGTCGAAGCTGATCGCTGCCAGATCGGCGAACGGCTCAGTGCTTATGGTGCCGCGGCGCCTTCTTCACCTTCACGCAGCGGGCCTTGCCTTTGACGGTTTTCTTCTTGAAGCCCTTTTTGCAATGCAGCAGCTTGGGTGCCGGCGCCGGGGTTGGTGCCGGGCCTCCAGCGCCGCCTCCGCCGCCAGCACCACCACCGCCGGTGGTTCCGCCGCCACCGGGCTGTTCGCCACCTTTTTCTTCTTCATCGGGAGGCGGTTCGCTCGCCGTCTGGCTCTCGACCGCCCCGGCATCGCAGGCGGTCTTCCCCGGCCCCGGGCGCGGCAACCCGCGCTGGTCTTCATGGACGAGGCAGGCGGAAGCCGCGACCGCCCCGATCGCTGAGCCACCGTCGCCTGGCAACAGCGTTTCCGTAAGGCCGCCGTGGTTCGCGAAGGGCGAGAGAAGCGGGTCGGCGACTTTGCCGGGACAGGTGTTGTCGTTCCAGGTGACGTTCCCCCCCTGGTCGACGAGGTCGGTGTAGGTCGGCAGGTAGCGCTGGTAGCAATTGGCGTCGCCGGCCAGGTTGCTGCCGTTGTTGGCGACGATCGAGTTGCTCATGAAGATCGCGGAGCCGGTGTCGTATCGGCCGCCGGTGCTTATCCCGGCGCCAAGGCCGCGTTCGCCGCAGCAGCCGCCGCGGTCCGGCACGGCCGAATTTCCGGTCAGTCCGCCGGCGCCGAGGCCGTTCCCGGCGATCGTCACCTGCCTGAGGATCACTTCGGAGCCGTTGGCCGCCCCCTCCGACCAGATGCCGCCGCCGTCGCCACCCCAGCCGCCGACGCCACCGCCGAGTGTCGTTTCTTCGCCGCCGCCCCCAGCGCCGCCGGTGCCGCCGTCGCCGGTTCGGTTGCCGAAGATCGTCACGTTCGTCAGATACGCGCTCGAGTGGCCGCCATAGCCGGCGCCGGTGAAGAGGCCGCCGCCGCGGCCGCCGCCGCCGCCGGTGCCCGCCCGGCCCGAATCGGAGAAGCGCCCGTATTTGTTCGGGCCACCGCCGGCACCGGAGCCGCCACCGGTGCCGCCGGCTCCGGTGCCGTTGCCGCTGATCGTCGAGTTGGTCATCGTCAGGGTGCCGGCGTTGAAGATGCCGCCGCCGCCCTTCAGGGCGTCGGCGTTGTAGCCGGTGTTCTTTTCGTACTGCTTGCCGCTGTTGCCGCCTTCGCCGCCATCGCCGCCCTTGCCCGGGCTGAAACCTTCGTTTTCTCCGGTGCCGATGTGACCATTTCCGCCTGCGCCGCCCCGCCCGGTGAAGTTGCCGCTGACGGTCGAGCCTTCGATGGTCAGCGAGCCGAGGTTGTAGACGCCACCGCCGTCCCCGGAGGGCCCGCCGGCTCCGCCGTCTCCCCCCTCGGGGAAATGGCCGAGCGCGTTGAGTCCCTCTCCACCTTCGCCGCCCCTACCGCCGTCGCCGGTGAGGTTTTTGCTGATCGTCGATTGCTTGATCGTCAGGCTCGCGCCGGTTTCGTTGAAGATGCCTCCGCCCGATCCTCCTCTTCCGCCGCCCCCGCCCGAGCCTTCCAACAAGCCATTGAGCCCCAGGTCGCCTTTACCGGTCTGATTTTCGCTCACCAGTACGTGTTCGAGGGTCAGGGACCCTTTGTTCAAGATCCCACCACCACCGCCGACGATGTTTTCCGTATAGAGACTCGGCGCGACCCCGCCGTCCGCAGTGTGCCCGCCGGTGATCTCGAAGCCGATGAGCTTCACCGTCGCCGAGCCTTGGACTTCCATCACCCGGTTGCTGCCACCGTGGATCACCGACTGCGACGGAGAGCTTGCGTTCCCGACGATCACCATGCTGCCTTTTTTCACGGCCAGCTGGGTGGCCAAGGAGATCGTGTTGTCGGGGACATTGATCGTCGTCGTCCCGGCTTCGACTGTCCCGCAGCCGTTGCTGGTGTTCGATTCGACCGCTTCGATCACGCTTCGGAGACTGCAGTCGCCGCTGTCGCCGGTCGAGCCGACTGTCATTGCTGCACCCGCGGGCGCAGCGAACGCGAGTGCCATGAGAGCGGAGGCGGCCAAGAACGCCGAGCAAACCTGAAGTACCCGAATAGTGATCTGTCTCCCTATGTAGCCGACTGTTCGAGGGCCATCCTTTCACCCCTCGGAGGGACCTTCAACCAACCAACCGCTGCGCAAAACTCAACCGGTAGGCGAACGCGAAACCGTTGCAGGCAGCACTCAGGCGCGAGGGCGTGAGACTCGCTCGGCGGGAGCCCGCGCGAGCTCATCCACCTGATCGGCGAACGACGAACCGATCCGCCGCCACGAATAGCGGTTCAACACCACGCCGCGGGCACGCCGGCCGCGGGCCCTGCGGCCCGGCTCATCGTTGATCGCCGCCACGATCGCCGAGGCGAAGGCCTCCGTGTCATCCGGCGGCACCAGCCAGCCGGTCTCGGGATCGTCGACGATCGTGGCCGGACCGCCGCGATTGACGGCGATCACGGGGAGGCCGCAGGCCATCGCCTCGACCAGGACCGTGCCGAACTGCTCCTTGACCGAGGCGTGGACGAGGAGATCGGCGGCGTTGAAGAAGTCGGGCAGCTCCTCCTGGGAATGCCAGCCGGCGAGGAAGACATCGGTCAGCCCAAGGCGCTCGATCGCCTCGAGCGGGTGCTCCCCCTCCCACTCTCCGGGATAACCGCCGAGCAGCACCAGGGCGGTGCGCTCCTCGATACGTGGTTGCGCCTGCGCGAAAGCCTCGAGCAGCAGCGGTAGGCGCTTCACGTCTGTGAAACGACCCGTGTAGAGCAGCACCGTCCCGTCCAGCGCCTCCAGGTCGGACTCCTCGTAGACGACGCTGCCAGGTGCCTCGCCGGGTTTCCAACCCTGAGGCCGCTCGACCAGATGGCGGCGCCAGTGGACGCGGCGATCGACCTCATACGGGAGGAAGCCGGCATCGAAGCCGTTCGGGATGCAGACGAACCGGTCCGGGTCGAGGTCGAGCACCGCGGCCGCGCGTTTACGCGCCTCGGTGCTGCTGACCACGATCCGCTCACAGCCGGCCGCCCAATCGCAGATCCGCTCTGCCCAGCGCTCGGCGTGTGTCCAGCTCGCCGGAGGATCGAAGGCAATCTGTTCCAGCATCAACAACTCGGTGCCGTGCACGTGGCCGATAACCGGGATCTCAGGAAATGCACGGGCGGCTGCCTCGTTGAGCGGGGTGAGGTGGTGGAGATAGAGGAGGTCGACGGACTCGGCGTCGGCCCTGCGCAGCTCCCGCGTCCAGGCCAGAACCTGAAGCTCGAAGGCCCCCTCGTCGAGCGCGGCCAGGACCGGGTCCTCGGCGCCGGCGCGGTCCTCGTAGGAACCGTGGATCGGCGCGGTCCCGGCCGGCCCTTCGAGGCGAAGCGGGTCCTCAGTACGCAGAGCGGGCGTGAAGTCGACCGCTCGCAGATCGAGCCCGGAGTAGAAAGCCGGCGCGAGGGCATGCTCGCCGAGGTCAGATCGGGATCCCGACATCAGGGTCACCTCGAGACCGCTGTGCTCGAACTCCTGCGCCAGCGCTCGGCAGACGTGCGCGGACCCGCCTCTCGGATAGAAGTACATGCCCATCAGAAGTCGAGTCGTGGAAGAAGGCATGCCCAACCAGCGTACTGGTGGCTTGTGAGCCCCCTAGCGCTCGAAGAACTGAAGCGCGGAGGCGATGTCGCGGCCGCCGACGATCTCCCTTCCGTGTTCCTCACGGGGAATGTTGCGGAGGCGACCCCCGATCACGAGTGACGCCGAGCCGCCACCGTCGAGGTTGATCGCCTCGACGGCACCGAGGCCGACCATCGCCTCGGCCAGCTCGGCCATCGTGAGGCCGGCCTCGTCGTCGGCTCGGCCTTCGCTGACCGCCGCGATCAGCTCCGTCTCGCCAAGACCGAGGGCGGCGCGCGGATAGCGGCCGACGGTGATGTCCGAGTCGAACTGCCGGGCACCCGCTGAGAAACCCTCGAGGTCCTGCCCTTCGCGAATCAGCGAGTCGCCGGCGGAGACCAGCAGCGGCCCCGCTTGCAGCAGGTCCCCCTCGGGCTCGGCGGGAAGATCCCGACGAGCGGCCAGGGAGACCTCGCCGTTATCCGCGTGGACACAGGCGCGAACCGCCCCCCAAGGCTGGTCGAAGGGCACGGTCGGATGGACGCGCCCGCCGACGCGAAGGTCGCCGAGCGGCGGGCCACCGGGGCGCATGTAATAGCCACCGACCATGGCGTGCTTGAAGCCGTTTTGAGCAGACCACTCGAGCAGGGTCGCGCAGGGCTCGATTACTGCCGCCCGGACACCGAAGCGAGAGCGATCGAAGCGCGCGAGCCGCAGAGTGGTGCCGGCGCCATCGGCGAAGGTCAGCCGACGGCTCTCGAGCAAGGGGCTGGGGGCGAGGACAGGCATACGGTCACAGCTACAGGCACGGGCTTGGATCCGCTACCGGACATGCAACAACACCTCCGGGATGGAATTGTTTCCGGCCGGTGATCAGAGCGCGAAGCCGTCCGTCTCCGCGGACGACCCGGTCGCCCTGTCTAGTGGTGCGTCGCCGTCTCGCTGTAAGTGACGCAGGGGGAGGCGTCGCGCGGGCCGAACTCGATTATCAGCAAGCTGAATTCCTTCGGTTCGGTGCTCGAGAAGTCCATCTTGATCCCGCCGCCTTCGGCGACCTTGCCCCCCACCGTCACCTTGGCGGGGATCGAGACGAGCCCCGGTGAGCCGTCGCTGTAGCGGGTCTCCGTACCGGTCTTGCCGACCCCCCAGGCTTTGTAGCCGGGATACCCGTCGAGGGCGAGGTACTTCAGCGGGAATCGGCCGGAGACGGTGATCTTTTCCGCCTTTTCAGGGCAGCCGACGAAGTTCTGGGTGACGCTGTGGACGTTTTGGAGGAAGAGCTTGCTCTTCATCTTGCCCTTGCCCCTGACCAGCGAAAAGCCACCACTCGCTTCGCCGAACTTCCAGGCCCCGGGCTGGGGCTTGGGCGCCACGTAGCCGGCGCCGGCGACACCGACCGAGAGCGAGCCGACGGCGACCACGGCGAGGATGGTGAGCAAGCGGATTCGGGTGAGCATCGGGGTGTGGGCCTTTCCTTCTTCGGAGTCCGAACGCGCCCGACAGGATTCGAACCTGTGACCTTCGGTTTCGTAGGAAGCGGGTGGATGGACGCGAATGTGAGGCCCAGAGCCAATCGCGCCCGAGCAGCTCTGTTTTGGAGGGTGCCGATGTAGCAATGCTTCTCAGGGCTTCGGTCGCTGCCTTCCTCTGAATACCTGCTAGCCAGCGGCCGGGGTAAACACCTCCTCGTCGAGTCGCTCTCCGAGCTCCATTGGCCCAAGACCTGCATCGAGGATCTCGTTGGCGACCAGCATGCGTTAGGGGTCTGGCCGATGATCGGGATGGTGCCCGCTTGGGCTCTTGCCCAGGCGCTCGAAATCCGTGCATCAACTAAATCCGCGAAAAGTTGATGCCTGACATTTCTTGACAACTTGTCTTGACGCGCGTTTAGAAATGCCTGTAAGAGTGCGGTTCTATGCCTCGCCTTTTATGCCGGGGGATAAGGCATGCTGAGGCACCGGGTTTCCATAACGCGAATTGACTAGCTCATTTGCGAGGAGGGAACCACGCCGGGATGCCTTGAAAGCTCGCTAGCCGATGGCGTCACGGATTGCGTCGTGACTGCGGTGCAGCGCGTGGGCGTAGACGGAGATCATGGTCTCGACCCGGTGGCCGGCGACCCGGGCCAGGTCGGCGTCATCAATGCCCGCAGCTCGCAGCAGGGTCACGTAGGAGTGCCGAAACTCATGCGGTGTCGGGTCGAGGCCGCTCGCGATCTGAGCCGGCGTCCAGACATCGCGGTAAAAATTCCGCTCGCGCCAGCGTCGCCCTCTCGGCGTCGTGAAGAGCGGTGCCTCTGATTCCCCGTCGGCCAGCGGCTCGAGCAGGGCCGCGAGACTCGGAGGCACCGGCACCTCTCGGTCGTGATTCTTCTGGTCGCTCGACGGGACGAGCTCGCCTTCGTGTGAGGAGTGAGCGAAGCGCAGCGCTGAATCGGCGTAGTTGCAGCGCGAGAGACCGAGCACCTCGCCGAGCCGCAGACCGGTGAGCGCAACGGTCAGGATCATCGGCTCGTAGTCATGGCGGGAGTAGTGGCGCAGTTTGTTCGACTTGGTTCTTGGATCCGGCGGTTTGGGAGTTCGAGCCCGTACCTCTGCCCGTCCGGCGGCAGCGAAGGAACGCATCTGCTCGAAGCTCCAGATCCGGGGCTTGCGGGCCGGCTTTTGAACTCGTGGATCACCTCGGCGTATTCGAATACCGCTGAACGGGTTTGCCTCAGCGGTGTCATCGCCGATCGCGTCCTCGGCCATCGCTGAGAGGGCGCTGAGTATTCCGCGCGCCCCGAGAGCCGCCCGGCCTTCTTCTCTCAGCATGTGATCAAGCAGCAGCAACGCATGGCGCCGCCGCAATTCGTCGAACCGCCAGGCTCGGAGGGGCCGCCCTTCGATCTCGACATCGAGGACGCGCTCCACCCGGCGCCCGTGGCTGCTGTTGGTGCGCTCCGAGCGCGGATGGGCCAAAAGCCAGCCCTTGAAGTAGTCCCCGAGTTCGGCGGGCTCCTCGAAGCGGCGGCCGTAGAGTTCATCTAGTGCCTCGTCGATCGCCCGCTGCGCATCGCGCTTCCGAGCAAAGGTCGACTTGCGGCCGTTCCAGCGAGGCTTGGCGTAGGCGGTGTTGCCCTCGAGATCCCGGTAGCGGGCCAGCCAGACGACTCGACCGTCCTCATAGCGTCGCCGATACGGGGTCTGGCGCGCGGGAAGACCGACTGCCCTCCGTCGGCTCATTCTCCCGATCCGTTGCGATCGCGAAATCCGGCGACGAAGGCGTCGACCTCCGCCGGGTCAAAGCGCCGGCAGCCGTCGAGCTTTAAGGAACGCAGTCGGCCTTCGGCGACCCATTTGCGGATCATCCGGTCGGAGACCTGCAGGTAGGCGGCGAGCGTGTCGGTGGTGAAGAAGGCACGTCGCTCGCTCGAGACGGAAAGCTCTGTGGGGACGGCTGTGGTGATCGGGCTCATGTCCCTAGGACGCTTCCGCCGCCCGGTTCGGCCCGCCGATGGGCGCCAGGCCGGGTTCGCCCATCGGGCAGCCAGCAATCGCCTTGGCTCTGCGTCGATAGTCCGCGACAAGTACGGCGAGCTCAGCGCGAGAGTCAAAGCCCTTCTCGACGAAGTAGCCGCAGCCAGGATGATCGACCGGGAAGTCGTAGACGTGGACGACGCCGTCGATGCGGCGGCCGGTGAGGACGCGGGTGCCCTCGGGGACCTGGTAGCGGCCGAGCTCGACCTGGCGGCCGGCTTGTGGCTCGGCGGTTGCGGTGGCCATCTGATGCCTCCTTGCTCGTGGACCGGATTCGCCGATCCGTCAGGCAGGCGAAAGGCCCGAGCGGAACCCGAGCTCTGCGAGGGCGCGGCAGCGAGTCCCGGTAGGGACTTGAAGCGAGGCCGGGCCTGCCAGGATCGAGGCGAATCCGGCCGCGAGCTGAGGCAGGGTCTTGCCGAGCTCAGACGCCGTAGCTACGGTCTGGCGATGGGCGAGTTCAGGCCACAGCACGAGGCGATGGCCCAGCGTCGAGGCGAGGGCTTCGTCGCGACCTGCAGCTGCGGCTGGATTGGCCGCGACCGGGGCGAGCGGCGCTCGGCCTCGCGCGACGCGCTCGAACACGAACGGCGGGCGCCGGTCAAGGAGCATCGAAAGCTCCAGTCGAGCTCAGCCCGGGAGGTCAACGGGGTCGAGCAGGTGGTCCCTGCGGCTGATGGTCAGGATTAATTTGCGCAATTGGCTACAGCGGCTATAACTGGTCCGGTCCCCAGTGTGATTCGGACCGACGGGCCGCAACAGGCACTCCGAGCCGGGGGACGGGAGCGCGAGATGTTCAGGTGTGAGCGCTGCAAACGTGGCTACAGCCCGGTGATCGCTGCCAACCTAGAGTTCTGCCCGCGCTGTCTCGGTCGTGACGGCGTTGAGGCGAGGCTCAGCTTCACCGCCTTCCCATCGACTGCCACTGGGGCCATTCGGCGGCGTTCAGCGAAGAAGAGTCGGGTGAGTTAGAGGCCGGGCGGGTGGCTGGGTTCGAAGGCCGCCTTCGAGTGCTCGGCGAAGCCGGGTCCGTGGGCGAAGTTGGTTTCCGAGGTGCCCCAGTCACGGCCGTCGATGGTGACGAAGACGTGGTCGTCGTTGGCCCAGATCGTCACCCGGGAACCGGGGCCGGACGGGTAGTGGGCGCCGAGTTCGTTCGAGACGAGGGCGCCGGGGTCGGGATACCCGGCGAGGACGAGCAGCCAGCGCACCGCGCCCGAACAATCGAGGCCGGCTTCGCGTGCGCCGAAGACCTGGCGGCCGTCAGCCGACCAGCAGTAAGTGCCGGATGACGGGCCGGGCTTCGGGGCGTGGCCGCCGCCCCAGCAGTAGTGGAGGTGGCGGGCTTCGATCCAGCGGGCGTAGTAGATGAGGCGAGCGAGCTGGCCGCTGGGTGGTTCGCCGAGTTCGGGGCTCGCTTCGCAGACGAGTTCGGTGCCGAAGGAGTCGGCCTTTTCTAATACCTCGTCGACGTACCACTCGGCGTGGTTGTAGGCGAAAATCGCGGTCCGCCAGGCGCGTGGCGCGCCGGAGGCGTGGAGGTAATTGGCGGTGCCGAAAACGGAGTCGGGGACCGAGTAGGGGTCGCGGGCGCCGTCGCCGTCGGCATCAACGCCGTAGGTCACCCAGGTCGTAGCGAGGAACTGGCCCGGGCCCTCGGCGCCGGCGGAGTTGGCTCCGGATTGGACGCCGGGCAGGGTCGAGCGGCCGAAGTCCGACTCGACCGCGTGGATCGCAGCGAGGATCGAGAAGCCGCGGGGGCCGAGCTCGTAGCGGGTGGCGGCCTTGGTCAACCAGGGGGTGTAGTTGGCGGGTATCGAGTTGGCGGCCTGGCCGGCGAGGTGACAGCTCTCCCCTCCCCCGCCCGCGGCTCCAGGAGCGGCGGCGACGAAGAGGCCGACGACGAAGAGCAGGCAGAAGCCAGCTGCGCTCGCGGCAAACGCCGCCTTGGCAGTGAGGCTGCGGCCGGCGAGGCGGGCGGTGAGTCCGGTCAGAGTTCGGCCGGGCCGCTCGCTCATTCGGCGGGACCGGCCGCCAGCCACCTCCCGCCGCGAGCTTCGAAGAGGAAGGCGAAGGGCTCGGGACGGCCGGCGCGGATCGCGGTACCCGAGACCAGCGCGCGTGGCGGAGTACGAGAGAGATCGGTGATCCGCAGGTGGATGATCTGAGCGGAGGGGACGTTGTGGGGCGCGTGTGGCTGAGCCGCGAGCAGCTCGCTGGCAAAGTCAGCAGTCGCCGCCCGGCGGAGCGCGTTGCGCAGGCCAGCTCCCGAGACGTCGACCTCGTAGCGGAGGAAGGCCTTGAGGAATGGCCGCGGGTCGAGGTGCGGTGGTGGCGTGGCGGCGGACGGCGCCAGGACCGTCGGAGACTCCGGACGAATCGATTGCTCGCCCGCCTTGGGCCCGCCGCCGAGGAGGATGACGGCGAGGGCTAGGGCAGCTGAGATCAGGACGCCGGCGTGGGCGAAACCGGTCCTCACTAGGCACCTCGACTCAGGTTTTTGCGCGAGGTCAGATGGTCGTGGCTGCGGCGGTCGCGGCGCAGCTTGCGCAGATGCTCGCGCCGCGAGGGTGCCTCGCCGCCTTTGACTTGGCGCAGGCGCTCGGCGGCGAGCCGGGGGCGATCGGTGATCCGGCCGGGCGAGTCAGTGGCAACTGAGAGGCGCTCGAGGTCGCGGCGGCGAGCGCGCTCGATCTCCGCGCTCGCTCGCTCGCGCTCGGGACCTTGGAGCTGCTCGAAGCGGTGGCGCTCGATCCCGGCACGGTGGGCGTGATCGGCGGGATCGGTGGAGCGTTGGAGCAGGCGGCGGTCCTCGGCGGCGAAGCCCTCGAGATCCTCGCGCCGCCAACGCTTTCCGTTGCGACCCTGGTTGTGCTCGGCGCGATCGAGGAGCTGGCGGGCCTCCTTGTATTGAGCGGGGGACGGAGCTCTCCCTCGCGGCGCCGCACCGGGGTCTCGTCGCGAGCTAGGCCTCGGCCGCTCACTGGCGCTGCTGGCCTGTCCGGTTGCCTGCCCGGTCCTGTCGGTGACCGGATTGGTCGCCTCGTAGGCACGCATCGTTCTCTGGGCTTCGGAATAGCGCTGGTCGGCGAGAGCGCGTGCGCTCTCGCGCAGGGCGCCGGTCGCAGTCCGTCGGGTCGCCGTGGCGCCGAGCGCGAGCCGCTCGCGGCTGCGCTCGTGGGTCTGACGAGCGAGCGCGGTGGTGGTTGTCTTCGCCGGGCGCGCGGCTCGGCGGGCAAGGCCGAGGGCGGCGAAACCGGAGAGGCCGAGACCGTGACGATGGTGCTCGGGCGCGATGGAGAGCCAGCCGACCAGCTCGGCACGTTTGAGGAAGACGGCCCAGGAGAAGGCCGAGGAGAGCAGGAAGCCGGTTGCCGACCCGGCCGGGTTGTCGGCACGACCGAGGATCGAGATGCCGAGCAGGACGACCGACAGGAAGGCGGCGTAGATCACCTTGGCGAGGACCGCACCGATCAGGGTCAGGCCCCAGGTCTTGAAGGCGCGACGGCCGGCGTCGCCGAGGAGTGGGAAGAAGAGCGCGAAGGGCGCGGCGAGCAGGAGGACGAAGGCGATCGCCGCCTGGGTGAAGAGACGGATCGCGAGCCAGGCAAGAAGCAGGATTGCGCCAAGCAGGCCGATCGCGAAGAGGGCGAGCATCGAGAGCCGGGTCAGCGCACCGTCGCCGCCTTGGGCGGCGACCTTAGCCTTGTATTCGTCACTACCGTCGAAGTAGTCCCAGAGCGCTTCGCGCGCGTGACTGCCGGGCGAGGAGCGCAGATAGAGGTCGATCACCCGGCGCGGGCGTCCGTAGCGTTTGCGGGCGAAGGCGGCGCATTCCTTTTGGGCTTCCTCGTCGCCGAGATGGGCGTAGGTGGCGATCGTCGCCAGGGCGCCGACGTCGTCGCAGAAGTAGGCGTCGGCTCGCTCGATCGCTTCCGGCGGCGGGCGCGAGAGCGCCCAGCGGACGTCGGAGAAGTCGAGGCCGGCGAAGGGCACCTCGACCAATCGCGACCAGGTGCCCGACATCGCTTCGGCGAATGAGCCGACCGGGCGGTGCAGGCTGCCTGACTGCGGGGCGCTGATCGCGGTGAGGGCGGCTTCGTTTGAGAGCGAGGCGAGGCGGCCGACCGATTCGCGCGGAGAGTGGATCACCCAGAGGCCGAGGACGAGCATCGCGATGGCCGCCACGGTGCCGCCGACCGACCCTGCGAGGTCGCGACGAATGAGGCCGCGGTGGGCGAACCAGATTCCGGCGCAGATGACGAGGGTGGAAAGCCAGGGATCGGTGAGCTGGCTGTAGGTACGGCCGATCGAGGCGGAGAGGCGGCTCATAGTCTCGCCTTCGCCGAACGGGTTGAGGGCGAAAGCAAGGCCGAGCAGCTCCAGGGTCAGCTTTAGGACGAAGATCAGGCCGAGCCAGATGCCGTTCAGGATCGTGACGAAGGCCGCGGTGAAGTCGCCGATCGGGTGGGTGACGCCGGTCGAGATGAAGACGTCGAAGCCGTAGTTGGAGGCCGGGTAGTCGGACTCAGGACTGCCGTTTGCTTCGCAGCTGAGGCGAGTCGCTCGTGAGCGGATCTGGGCGATTGAGTCGCAGACCGGGTTGCGAATGCCGAGGCCGGCGAGCGGGTCGACCTGGCCGGTCGACCCGAGTTCCTTGGCGACGTTGGAGGAGGAGTTCTGGCTTGGGGTTTCGAGTTGAGTGGCGGGCCTGTTCGGGTCCTTGTGCTTATGCGAACCCTGAGGCGGAGGTTCTTTCTGAGCGTTGTTCGCAGGCGCAGCGGTGGCAGGCGACGTCAAGAGGACAAGGGCCGAGATGGCGGCTGCGGCGAGGGAGAGTGACGGTTTCGTCATCGAGGATGAGACGAATCACGCTCGTGTTTCAGCCCGCGCGATGCGTCTACAGCCGTCCTTGACCCGATCCGGCGTTCGGGGTCGTGTCAAGAAGTTCCAGCATCCAGCCGGGCGGCTCGACCTGGATCGGCGCGACCTGACCTTCGAAGTCGCGCAGATGACAACGCCCGGCGCGATGGTCGAGCAGGGACTGGGTGGCGGAGCGGTCCTCGGGGTCCAGACGCAGAAGCTGAAGCGCGCGCACCGCCTCGGTCTCGGTCTCGAGGCCGAAGGCGAAAAGCGCGCCGATTAGCGGCTCCAGCTCGGCGGCGTCACCGAGCATCTGCGTCGCCAGGAGCGGCGTGATGTTTTGCGAGCGGCCGAGGCGGCTGATCCGCTCGAGCAGCGCCCGACCCTGGTTGTCTGAGGTCAGCGCCCAGGCCTCGTCCATCGCCAGCACCGAGTGGCGCGCGGTGTCCGTTGCGCAGAGACGGAGCGCGTAGGCGGCCAGCAGGCGCAGGATCGCCAGGCTCGTGCGCTCCTCCTCGAGCAGCTCCGAGCGCGCGGTGCCGGGAAGGGGCAGGGCGAGGTTGCGGATCCGCAGCGAGACAATCTGTGCCGAACCCACCTCCGGTGGCGCTGAGTCGGCCTCGCTTAGGCCGAGCCGCGCGAGGCCGGAGCGGCCGTGGATCTCGACCGCCCGGCCGGCCTCCTGAGCATCGGAATTGGTCGAGGCCGCGAGTCGGGCGAGGACGTCGGCGCAGCTGCGCGAGCCGCCGACGACCGCCTCGGAGATCGCCAGGCGCAGCTGGGTGTGCCACTCGGGCTTGACCGGCGCCGGCAGGATCGAGGCGAGGAAGCTGTAGGTGAGGTCCTCTCGGGTGTCCTCACCGGCAATTCGCATCGGGTCGAGCAGGCCGCGGTAGCGGCGCTCGTTGGAGAGCTCGATCGTCTCGATGCGACCCTCGACTCCGGGCAGGCGCTCAAGGTGGTGATCGCCCTTCGGGTCGATGTCGACGATCGGCCCCGAGCCTTGTAGGAAGGCCTGCCAGGTGAGGAGCTGCAGGGCGATCGTCTTGCCAGTGCCGAGGCTGCCCGCTAGGAGGCAGGTCGGAGGGCGGGCCTGCTGACAGGCTTCAGCGAGGTCGAAGAGGACCGGCGAGCGGCTGCCGCTCAGGGTGTGCCCTATATATGGACCAATTTGGGATCCGGCGTGGCTGATCGCGTGCGGGATCATCGCCCCGACCTGGTCGGGCAGGAGGTGCTCGGTGTACTCGGGCAGCGGAAAGCGAGCCGCGGGCAAGGTGGCGAGGAAGAGGCGGTGCTGATCGCCGCCAGGGCGGTGCAGCTGCACCCGTCCGTAGGCCTCGCGCAGGCGCTCTACGCGTTCCTCGAGCCGCGCGGGATTGCCGCCCGCGACCGAGAGGGTCAGCGCTGAGCGCAGGAGCGGCGGTCGCTCGCCGCCGCCGAGTATGCCCTCCAGCTCGCGGGCGAGGTGAGGCCGCTCGGCGGCCTCAAGCGAGGGGCCGACCTCCGCGGCTGACTCCTCGCGGGCGATCTGCTCGGCGTCGAGTTTTCGTTTCGCGAGCAGGCGACGGGCGTCGCGGTTGGCGAGGAACTCGACCGAGAGGGTCGCATCGACGCCGAAGTCGAGCTCGAGCGGCGCGAACATCAGCTCCGCCGCCTGACCGGGAACCGCTGTCTCCTCGGGCATCGCACCGAGGACCAGGTGGGCCTGATGAGAGGGGCCGAGCTCGCTTTCAACGGCGAGCGAACGGAGGCCAATCGTGATCCGGCTGTCGTGGAGGCGCAGGAGGTCGTAGCCGTGGGGCTGGAAGCGCCGCTCGCCTTCGGGGTCGAGGAAGGCGATCGCCTGGGGCTTGAAGTTCGGGTCGCAATCTGGCTCGCCGAGGCCGCGGGTATAGGCACGGCGGATCAGCGCCGCAAGGCGCTGGGGGCCGACGCGGCTCGCGTCGAGGTAGCCGAGGACGCGCTCGAAGGTCGCCTGCTCGACCTGGCGGATCGAGGCGAGCCTGCTTGCGGAGAGCGATTGGGGCTCTTCGATGCCGAGGCGGGCGGCGAGGTGAGTCCAGGCAGTGGTGAGCGGATCGAGCAACGATGTGAGCGGGGTCGCGGCCGGCGCCGAGTCGAGGCGGACGGCAAGAAAGGTCTCAGGGCGCAGCGCGCCATGCCGCTTGAAGCTGGCGGCGTGTTCGTCGACGTGCTCGCGAAAGAGCTCGGGGTGGCCGTGGCGAGGGTCGAGTGTCTGCATTGCCCGCTCGCGATATCCCGCCGCGTCGAAGTTACGGGCCACGCGGAGGATCTGGAAGTCGGCCTCCAGGGTGTAGGCGAGCGCCTCGAGCCTCTCCCCCACCTCGACCTTGCGCGCGTCAGAGAGTCCGGGGTAGCTCTGGCCGGCGAGCTGGTAGACGGCCCAGGGCTCGGTCGGGGTGCGCAGGATCAGGTTGTCCCAGAGAAAATGGTGAGGTTGTCTCATGGCGGAAGAAGGTGGGCGCTTGTCCCGTGCGGGATCTCAATCGTCTTGCCTCGATGAAGCGCCGCTCGGTCGAGCGGGCGCAGCAGCCAGCGGCGGCCGTGTCGCTCGGCGGAGAGTGGGTAGCGGAGCAGCAGCCGTGCTGGCCCGTCGATTCGACCGCGCGGGAGACGCGGGGCGCTGCGGTCGGGACCTAAATAGACAGTCTCGAGCGGTGCGAACCGCGAGCCGGGTGGCGGGCATGGGCGCAAGCCAGCGAGTGAGCTGGGGCGCAAGCGCCAGCGCACGAGGCCGAGAAGCGCGCGATGCGGCGGCCGGCCGTCGAGCTCCCAGCGGGCCAGGCCCCAGGCGGCAGCTAGCGGCAGCGCGACGAGCCGCAGGGAAGCTGGGATCAGGCTGGTCACGGTGCCGACCAGGGGCAGCCGGCCGAGGAGGAAAACAAATGCCAGCGCCGCTAGCCAGTAGCCGAGCAGACGCAGCTCGACCCCGCCGGGCAGGGGGATGCGCCAGCCCTGCAGGCGGAAGATGCGCCAGCGGCGGCGGAAAACGAGGCGATATGAGCGGATCACCTTCTGAGGCCTGGGGTCGCTCATCGCTGTCTCAGAAGACGACGTTGGCGATGCCTTTGGCGAGGCTCTCGATTGACTGCGGGCTGAGTAGGAAGATCAGGCCCAACAAGGTGATGACGACGATCCCGACCGAGGCGCCGATGTTGCGAGAGGCCAAAGCGCCGACCAGGAGGCAGCCGGCGAGGACGGTGAGCACGGGTACCGCCCAGCCCGAGAGCAGGGTGCCGAGACGGGTGCCGGCACCGGAGACGTTGCCGCCGCCGGAGCCACTCTGTAGTGACTTGGTTACCGCCGCTTCGGCGGTGGAGCTCGCCAAGGGTGCCGACGAGCTGGGAAAAGGGGCGAGGAAGCCGGCGCCCGTCAGGGCGACGGTTGCGAGCAGGCAGGCGGGAAGTCGGTGTCTCATTGATCCTCCTTGGTCGGGGTCAGCTGGCGGTCGGGACGACCTCGATGAAGTCGATGTAGGGGCGATCGCGGTAGGCAACGCCGAGCTCGTAGGTGAGCGTGTAGGTGCTCCCTTCGGGGTCGGTGGCGATCGCGGTGGCGAGGACGGCGCCGGAGCCGGGCCCGTCGATCCACTCGAGCGATTCGACTTCTTCGAGTTCAAGGCGCCGCGTAGGCAGGGTGACCTCGGCCGCAGGCGCGAGGTCGGCCTTCAGGTCGGGAGCCGCGGCGGCGAGGTAATTGCGAAGGACGCGGTCGACGACCTCGCTCAGCGCCGGGTCGCTGACCGTTTCACGGGTCGCACCAAGAGCCGGGGTGATCGCGGGGGCGCCGACCAGCGCCGGATAGCCCAGCAGTTCCAGTGGCTTGCCGGGGTCATGGCGGATGTCGATCGCGAGGTAGAGAGGCAGGCGTTGGGTCGAGACCTCGGCGGCAACGGTGATCAGCCGGCCGCCTGCGAGCGCACGCTGGTTGGAGGCGACCTCGGCCCAGCGAACCGTTTGGCTTCCTTCGGGTTCAAGGCCGCCGCCTTCGCCCATGTTTGAGCTGAGGTAGGGGGCCAGGACGCTGGCGCGCCGTCCGGGATGAGCTGAGTCGTAGGTGAGATAGGCGCGGGCGAACTGGAGGGCGAAGTCCTCGCTTGGCGCGTCCGTTGACGACTCGTGTGTGGCGATGAGTGGTGTAGCGGTCGCGGGGAAGAAAGTGGCACGCAGGCCGAGTGCGAGAAAGAGGAGAAGCACAGCCATGGCGAGATAGCGGGGAGCGCGGGCAGAGGCTCGCGCGCGGCGGACGATCTGCCAGGTCTCTCTGGCGCGCTCTGGAAAGGGCGAGGCACTCATCGCTCGAATCCGAATTCCTCGACGCCACCCGGCCCACCGCCGGAGGAGGGCGGCGGCGGGCTCGGGGGCGCCGGGGCCGGGGCCGGTTCGGAGACGGGCAGCGGTTCGGGTTCGGGCGAGCTGGGTGGCGCCGTTGACTGTGTGGGTTCGCGCTCGGGCTCACTGTGGGGGACCGATCGGTGCTGCCGCGTCTGCCGGGGCCGGTTGGCCTCGGTGTCACGACGAGGCGGAGAAGGCGGCGGGGCCGCGACGCTCGGAGCCGGTGGTTGGACCAGGGCCGAGCGCGGCGACGTCTTTTCGGCCTGCGGGTGATCGCGGTCGCTGGAGGAGGAGAGCTCCAGCGCCGCAACCGAGCCAGTCGCCACCGCGGCGATGCCGAGTGCGGCTAGGGCGCGTGCTCGGCCCGAGCTGCCTTGGGATGAGGAGCGACCGAGGCCGGGCGGAGGGGTGCCACCCGGCTCCTGGTCGCCCGCCGGCAGCTCGGCCTCGGGCGTCCGCAGGTCCTGCGTCTCGGCTTCGAGATTCTCGTCGCCGATGACGAAGACGTCGTTTTTCTTTCTTCTTGCCATCGTCGCTTCGGGGTCATGACGACGAGGGTGGCGGTTTCGATCCGCCGGTCTTTGAATTCGTCTCAGCCGCCGAAGCCGAAGGACTCGCCGCCGCCTGCGCCCCCGTTACCGGCAGCGGCCGAGTGGCTCGCGGAGCCCGAAGGAGCCGGGGCAGGTTCGGGGGAAGCAGCGGGTTCGGGTGTTGGAGCGGTGCTCTCGACGCCGAACTCTTCGGCGCCCTGTTCGGCCGGGGTGGGCGCCGATTCGGGTTCAGATTCGGGCTGAGGATCCTGATGTGGCGCCACTTCTTCGGACTTGCCCTGAGAAGTCGGTTCCGTGAGCGCTTCTTCGGTTGGCGCTTCCTGGGGGGGCGGTGTCGTAGCCGGGGGCAGCCCTGAGAGACGGCGCACCTTCGGAGCGGGATGGTGGACGACCGGGTCGTGGTGGTGAGCGAGGACGCCGACCCCGGGACCGACGAGTCCTGTGGCGAGGCAGGTCGCGGTGGTCGCCGTCGCCGCCCCGCAGACCGCGAGCGCCTTTTGCCCGGTGCTCCCCAGGGCGCCGCTCGCCGCGCCATCGCCGTTGAAGACTCCGCCGAGCTTGTAGGCGGCGAGGCGAGTCTTGGCGACCGCAGCGTGGAGGCCGGCGGCGGCATGGTCGGCCCAGCGGGCGAGATGGCCGGTGGGCGCCGAGTGTGCCGTCGTTGCAGCGAGAAGCGCGCCCGACCCGAGCTCATTCAGGTTGCGGTGGAGCGAGGCGAGGAATGACTTGCAGGTTCCGCAGTGATCGAGGTGAGCATGGAGTTGGCGTGCCTCCTCCTCGTTATCGACGGCGCCGGCGAGCTCGTGGTCGAAGACCGTGGCGCGGAGCGAAGCCTGGATCTCGGGACAGATGCTCCGGCCCTCGATCGCTTCGAGCTGCTCTCGGGCGCTGCCGATCCCGCGCGCGAGGAGGTTCTTCGCCGCCGGCAGGCTCGTGTTCATCCGCGCGGCGATTTCGGGCACCGTCAGCCCGAGGCCGAAGCGCAGGATCAGCACCTGGCGCTGGCGAGGACTGGTGCGGAGCAAGACCTCGCGGACGCGGGCTGTTTCCTCGCGGCGCTCAGCTTCTTCTTCGGGAGCAGGCGTCTCAGCGGCCGACTCGGCGACGACCTCGAGGCCGACGGTCGGCTTGCGCGAATGGCGGCGCATACGGTCGATTGCCGCGTTGCGACAACCGGTGAGGAAGGCTGCCTGAAGGTTCTCGGGCGGATTGCCGGCCGCAATCTGGCGATGCAGGCGCAGGGTGACGTCGGAGACCGCGTCCTCGGCGTCGGCGTAGGCGAGCCGATCGCCGAAATTCTTCATCACGAACGCCTCGCCGAAGGGGCGCAAGTTGACGAGCTCCCGCTCGAGGCGATGCGAACCCAGAGACGGAGAGTCGAGCCGGCGGGCGGCCTCCATCAGCCGCCCACCACACTCGCGGTGGCGGGGTCACCAGCTTGGACTGGGCCTGCGGCAGTTCTCCTCATCAAATCCAAGACGACGCTCCTATCGATTTCGATACCCCCAGACCGAAATCCCAGAAACATCGCCTCTTGCAAAGACGCCCCGCAGGGGCGGACGCAGCGCCCGCCCCTGCGGAAACGCGGTTAGAAGACGGGCACCTCCTCCCTGCTCTCGGCCTGCGCCTCGGCGGGCGGCTTGTCCTCAGGGGCTGCTTTACCTCCGGGCAGGAAGTCGACGCGGTCTGCGGCGACCGAGTGCTCGGAGCGCTTGACGTCGTCTTTGCCGGTCCACTCGCGAAAGCGCAGGCGACCGGAGACGGCGACGTGGCGGCCCTTGGCGAGGTAGGTGTTGCAGCTCTCGGCCTGGCGGCCGAAGGCGGCGACGTTGATGTAGAGCGGCTCGTCTCCGGGCCCGCTGTTGTCGGCGAGGCGCATCTGGCAGACCGGTTTGTCGCCGTTGCCTCGCATCTCGGGGTTCTTGGTCAGGGTTCCGATCAGGGTGACGTTGTTCATCTGGTGCTTCCTCTCTTTCTGGCCCGAGGCGGAGCGCCTCGGGCGGTTTCAGGCGGCGCCGCGTGTTTGCGTCAAGCGCTCCCAGGGCGGCACCACCTGCGCCCGTCTTGCACGGGTGGTGCCGGACTGGTCAAGGCGCGCGACGTAGGCGTCGCCGCGGCCGAGGCGCTGCAGCTCGGACGGGTTGACCTCGTAGCGATAGCCGCGGGTGCGGGTGCCCTCGGAGGTCGGCAGGCCGAGGCCGTCGGTTCGGATCGTCGACTGCCAGGCCGGGACCGCTCCGATCAGCTCCGCCACCCACTCCGCATCGGCCTGCTCGCCAATCCGGTGGCAGACGATCGAGCTGACCGTGGCGCCGATCCGCTCGCGCACCGCCGGCCCTGCGGCGCGCAGGTCGGCGAGGGTCTGGGTGCCGAGGGCGACGCTGAAGCCTGCGGCGCGGCCGCGCGCGTAGAGGCGGTCGAGCGCCGGTGCCTCGAGCGCCCCGAACTCGTCGATCGCGACGAAGGTGCCGACCCCGCGTCCCATCAGGGCGCTGGCGGCGGCGCCGAGGTCGAGCAGGACCATCTGCGCGATCGCCCGGCCGACATTGCCGGTGCGGTCGGTGTCGAAGCGGAAGTAGGCAACCTCGCGCCGCTCGATCACCGAGCGCAGGTCGAAGGTCTCCGCGTGGGGGCGCAGTGGGTCGAGCCAGCTGCGGGCGAAGTCCGAGGAGGCGAGGTTCTGCAGGCGGGCGTGGAGGCCGGCGATCGCCCGCTGCTGGTCGGGGCGCAGGGCGCGCACCGTGGCCGTCACCTCGCGGGCGTCTGCGTCTTCGAGGCTGAGGGCGAGGTTGGGGAGCTCGTCGGGGTCGCAGTAGCGGGCGACGCTGGCGAGCGTCACCGGCTGCTCGCTTCGGTCCAGGGTTCGCAGGACGAGGCGCAGGAACGGCGAGGCCGCCATCCGGTAGAAGCCGGCGTCATCGGAGCCCCAGTTCTCGACCGCGATCAGTCGCTCGGAGCGCTCGTCGACCGAGCCGTGGGCGAGTGGGTCATAGGTTGCGGGGCCCTCGGGCGAGAGGAGGCGGAAGGGCAGGCCGCGTAGTTCCGCTGCCGAGCGCGCCGAGTCGAGCAGGGTCGCGTCGGACTTCGCCTCCAAGACGATCGCCCCGAAGCCCGAGCGGACGACGTAGTCGACCATGATCGAGGCCAGCGAGGTGGTCTTGCCAGCACCCGTGGCGCCCGGGATCAGGATGTGGGCTCCGGAGCGCTCAGCGCCACGACTGATGCTCGCCAGCTCGCCCTTGCTAGTGCGGCCGATCGGGACGCCTTCGGCGATTGCGGTGATCGCCTCGGCGCGGCGGGCGACGCGGTGGTGGAGGAAATCAAGCGGGCCGCGCAGCTCGCGCAGCGCCGCCTCGCGGTCACCACCGGCGCGGCGGTCCTCAAGCGCCGCGTTTGCGCCCCAGCCAATCGAGCCGACCGCGAGGCCGGCAATCAGTGCCAGCGAGGTCGCCGCGGGAGCGATGCCGAGCAGGCCTGGGAGCGCCAGCACGAGCCAGAGCGGCAGGGGCGCCAGGCAGAACAACGACCAGGTCCAGGTGAGCTGGCGGCGGCGAAGGATCAAGGCCAGGCCGACGCCGCCGGCTGCGGTGATCGCGAGACAGGCGAAGGCCGCGACCGCGAGGTCGCCGAGTGCGCTTAGCGAGTCGAGGCTGGTCGGGCGCGCGGGAGCGGTGCGGATCATCCCAGGCATGACGCAATAGCGCGTCGATTCGGCCCGCTCAGCGCCAGTGGGCGGAGGAGCCGTAGCCGACGATCTCCTCGTCACGTACTGCGGAAGAGTCGCCCCGCTCGGCCATCGCGCGGCTCGTCGCGAGGCGGTCGAGCTTGCGCTCGACCCGGCTCTCGGGCCGGCGCGCCTTCAGCCGTTCAATCTCGGCCGAGGCCTCGGCGGCAGAGTGGGGGTAGGTGAACGACTCGCCGCGGGCTTCGGCAAGTCCGCGTAGGTAGCGCAGCTGCTTTGTGGTGGGTGGATTGCTCATCGATCGCTCCTTGCTGGGTCGGCTTCGCATTTGCGCAGCGCGATTCGCGCGCCGGCCGGGGGCGCACCGCAGGGGAAGGGAGTGCAACGACCTTGCGCCCCAGGACGGCGGGCGGAAATCTGAGCGGAGCTGCGAAGGCGAGCCGGGGCGGTCGGTCAGAGATCGCGGACGGTGATCACCGCGCCGGTCTTGGTTCGCTCGACCGCCGCCTCGACGTAGCGGCGGGTGCGCGATGTGCAGCGGTAGGTGACGCCGGAGACCTTGCGGTCCAGCACCGCGTGGCGCCAGGCGCGGAGCAACTGGTCCAGACGAGTCGCGCCCTTGGTGCTGAGCTCGACCTCGATCGCCTCTCCGGGGCCGGAGTCCTCGGCGAGGATCATGTCGGCGCGATGGGCGCGACCGTTGGGGAGCATCGCCGAGTGAAGCGGCTCGCCCGCGGCACGCTCCAAGGCCAAGATCTCGCGCTCGGAGATCAGCGTCCGGCCCTCACGCTCGATCGTCGCCGCCGTCTTGGCGAGGACCGTCTCGTGGCTGAGTGCCGCCGCCGAGATCCGCGCCGGTCGCAGCTCGGGCCGGCCGGTGGCGTTCAGTCCAGAGCGTGTTGCGAGGGCGAGCGGGCCGAAGTTGCCGTAGCCGCGGATCACGCGGATCAGGCCCTCCTTGCGCAGCCGGGTCTCGCGGGCGATGGTGACACTGCGTGCGGTGTTCGCCCAGACCGCAACGGCGTCGCGGGGGACGACTCCGAAGCGGGCGATGAAGCCCAGCACCTCGAGGTCGCGGGGCGAGATGTGGTCGGTGCGCTTGCCGCCTGGCACGACCTAAAGACGCCGGGCCCGGCGGGTTCGCTTCTAGGCGATGCGAATCAGGCGGTGTTGCGCACCGCCACCTCGTATTTGTCAACTGAGCTGCGCCGGCCGGGAGTCTCGTCGGCAGGCATCGCGCTCAGCGTCTGATCGGCGCGGTTGTAGTCGTCCTCGTTGTCGAAGAAGAGGACGACCATCGACTTCTGTGCCTCTGCGTCGTAGAGCATCACCGCCTCCGTCGCCGGGATGTCGTCGGGCGGCCCTTGGCCGATTCGCGACTTCATCTCCTCGACCCGGTCTTGGTCGACTCCATCGAAAGAAACAACTCGTGCGAGCGCCATCGCTCCTCCTAATCCGTGTGGATCCTCGTCTGGATCACGCTCTCACACCGCGGCTGGCGCTGCCACCGCTTGCGCACATGAAAAGGCCCGGCGCCTGTCGGCGCCGGGCCTGGTGAGTCGTCTGAGGCTGGCCGCTACGCGGCGACCAGCTCCTGGGCGATCACCGAGTGCTTGGAGCGCTTCTGCGGTTTCTTGGCGCGGGTTTTTGCCTCCCACTCCGAGTAGCGCAGCGCCCCGTCGACCTCGACCTGGGTGCCCTTCTTCAGCTCGGCGCTTTTCTCGGCGCGCTCGCCGAAGGCGACCACGTCGATGAAGAGCGGCGGCGTCTGTCCGGGGCCGTTGACCGCGAGGCGCATGTCGCAGACCTTTTTGCCGGAGCGCCCGTTGAGCTCAGGGTCCCGGGTGAGGCGACCGATCAGCTTGACCTTGTTCATCTTGTTCCTTCCGTTTCGCCCGGTGGGGCTGTGTTTGCGTGCGTAACGACCAAGCCCCGGAAAGGCGAGGCGCGCACCGTAGGGGAAGGGAGCGCAGCGACCTTGCGCGAATCGCCGACGGGGCAAAATGGAGTGCAGCTGCAAACGCCCCTGCCGGGTGACGGAGGACGATGTGGTCGAGCCGGGTGCCTCAGCTCTTTGCCCAGCGGGGGACTCCGAGGTCAGGCAAATGGCTGCGTCACTCGCCTCGAATTCGGTCAGCTAGACGGTGCCGCAGGGAAACGGAAAGGTCCCGGCGTCGGGCGCGCCGGAAATCGGCGAGCCGTAGGTCCACCGGTAGCGGACCTTGGTGAAATGCACGCGACCATCGGCCGAGCAGAAGCGGGGCTTGAACAGCCGAAGTTCCATGCTGGCGCTCTTGACCCCTCCAGTCGCGCAGTCGGGCTTGCAGGTCTTGCCGGTTCCGGTGCCGATGCCGTTTGCTTCGCGGCGGCCCCAGTGCTTCCAGTCGAGATGTTCGACGTAGAGGCCAGCGTCGCCGCAGGCCAGGATCATGTGGCCGGGTTTGAAGTTGTGGCCATGGCAGTTGGCGCTGACCACGGTTGGGGCACGGGTGCCCTTGGCAAGAGCGGAGCCTCCGGCGAAGATGGCGAAGGCGAAGAGGGCTACGGCGATAGTCGTCTTGAGCCTGCTCATGTTGGTCCTTTCATTCTTCGGGCGAGCATCAGTCGTCTCGCTTCAGCATCAAGGTCCTCATCGCCGCGCTGCTCATCGGCGGCGCGTCGAGGCGCTTGGCCTGGGCCAGGTAGTCATCGACAACGGCCCAAAGCGCGGACTCGTTCTCGAGGGCTCGGTCGACGCGATAGCTGGGCCCGAGGAAACCTGCGTCGACATCGTGGATCTCAAGGCCGCGCTTGCCGGCAGCGCAGATCAACAGCCGCTCGCCGCTGGAGACCCAGTAGGAGGCCAGCTCGGTCCCCGGCACCGGCGTCTGTCCGGCAACTCGCTCCGGGTTGGACACTCGCTCTTCGACCTGCCGCGGCGGTTTGTCGTGCCCGCTCTTTTCAGACCTGTTCGGCCTAATGTTCAAGTTCAACCGCTTGACCTCATTTGCTCTCGCTCTGCTTCATCTCTCATCCGCAGCCACCCTCGTCCAACCTACATCCGCTCAGCTCTCCTGACCCCGACCACACACATCGTGTGGGGGTGGGGTCAGGAGAGCGGCGGCGGCTTGAAACGCTCTGCGCTACGAGGTGGCTGCGGAGGTCAGATCCGGTCATTCGTCTGTAGCGGGATATCGCCTAGGCGAGGCGTTTTGCCTCCGCCCGGCGTCTGAAATTTGGAGTTGTGGGTAAACAGACGGCCATGGAGGTAGGAGCATGTATGACAGGCGCAGAATGAGCTTGGAGAGCCGGAGTAAGTTGCGATCCGGGAGGCCACGAATCTGGCGCATAGCGGCCAGCGGTTTCGCTCTCCTGGCGGCGGCGATCGTCTGCTTCGGTGCTGTGCCAGCGCTCGCCGCTGCCGCTCCATCTCGCTTCACCTACGAGGTCTGCGACCCGGCTTTGCCCGGTGGGAATGCTTCGGACCTGAGCACGATCGGAGCCGGTGGTCCGTTCACCGCCTTCAACGAATGCGCCAGCGGCGGGATGCTCGGCGTCAGGGAGACCGGCCCGGCCTGGGGAACCTTCGAGGCCCTGAGTGTTCCGATTCCCGCGACGCCGGGCGGCTATGTGGAATCGCTGGCGATCACCGCCTCAGCTTGCGGGATGGGGCCGGGGAACACCAACCCGCATGTCTACACCGACGGCTGGCCGGCGCCGATCTGCCGTGACACCCTGCGCTACTTCCACGTCCACGACGCGCCCGCGATCCTCGCCTCGGGGGCGGGCACGAACGTCGTCCTCAACTGCGAAGCGCTGCACGATGGGCAAGGCAATCCGACTTACTGCCAACCTGGCCCAACGGTCGGCGCCCACTACCTCGCCGCCACCGAGGTCGACCTCACCGCGCCGACGGTCAGCGACGTCACCGGATCGCTGCTCGGCGGCGGAGTGATCCGCGGCCATCAGACGATCTCAGCGAAGGCCGCCGACAAAGGCGGTGGCCTCTCGCAGATCTCCGTCCTCGTGAACGGAGTCACTACCGGCGGGGCGGTCAACGAGCCCTGCAACACGACCCAGGTCTCCAACCCGAGCTTTTACGGGACCGTCACCGCCTCGCTCTCCCCCTGCCCGGCGAGTGGCGCCGGCAAATGGACGCTCGACACTCAGGCCTATCCGTTTCGCGACGGCGCCAACTCGGTCGAGGTCTGCGCCGAGGATTTCTCGACTCTCGACGACCCCAACCAGACCTGTTCGGCCACGAGCCGGGTCGAAGTCGACAATTCCTGCACCGCCTCGGCGGTCGACGGCGGCGAACTGTTGAGCGCCCAGTTCGACGGCTCGCACGCCGAGACCGACAGCGTCGCTTACGGCAAGGATGCCGAGGTCCAGGGAAGACTCGCGACCAACGCCGATGACCCGGTCCCCGGCGCGACCCTTTGCGTCAAAGTCGGGACCCTCGGCGTCGACCGCGCCCCGGCAAGCGTCGGCATCGTCCACACCGACGCCAACGGCGAATACGCCTACAAGCTGGACCCTGGGCCCAACCGCCAGGTCGTGATCGGTTACAGACACGACTCCAGCCAGATCGCGCGCGAGGTGCGCTTCTACAGCCACGTCAAGCCGAGTCTCACCGCGGCTCCGAAGAAGCTCCGCAATGGGCGCTCGGTTCGGCTGTGGGGGAGCTGCCGGGGCCGAGGCCTGGCCGACGAGTGGTGATCGTGCAGGCCAACGTCGTTGGGTCGAAGCGCTGGATCACCTTCCGCAAGGCGACTACCGACGGCAAGGGCGACTTCAACGCGACCTATCGCTTCAAGAAAACGACCAGGCGAACCGCATACCGATTCCGGGCGGTGGTTCCGACCCAGGATTCCTATCCCTGGCTCGGAGGCGCGAGCGCGCCCGCGAAGGTGGTCGTCAGCGGATGAGAGGCTGGCGAGGTCGGGTCTTGAGATCGAAGGCGTCGAGTAAGGAGGAGCGATGAAGAGCAGGTTCAGGGTGAGGCGGCCCTCGACCGCGACGGTGCTGGCGGCCTTGGCGCTGGTAGTCGCGATCGGCGGCAACACCGACGCTTTCTCGAGCAGCCGGGTGATCGTCCGCAAGGGCGACATCGCCAAGGGGGCGGTGACGGCGAATGCGCTGGCCAAGGGAGCGGTACATGCCAAGGCGCTTGCCAATGGCGCGGTGACCACGAAGGCGATCAAGGCTGGGGCTGTGACGGCGCCGACACTCGGTTCGGATTCGGTGACCTCTTCGTCGATTGCGCCGGGGTCGGTGTACGGCGGGGCGCTGGGGATGGTGTCGTTTCACTCGGCGCCGATCGCTGATCCTGATCTGAACGCTGACCTCAGCACCTGGTCAAGCTCGCAGACGGTTGAAGCACGTTGTGGGGCGGGGGAACGGGTTGTTTCAGGCGGGGTCGTCTTCCCTAGCGCAGGTAATAGCCGCGTAGGCGTAATCACGTCCGTCCCAGTTCAAAATTCTGATGCCAATGGATGGGCCGGTCAGATCACGAGCGACTCCGGTGGTAGCGCCAAAGCCGAAGTGCAGGCCTACTGCCTTAAGTAGCTATGCCTAGTCAAGGTCGGCAAGACCGAGCGCGATCCACTCCAGCTCGCCGTTGACCAGCGGAACCTCCTCCGGATAGACGGAGGCCCAGAGGGCGCGCTCGGCGCGGCTGAATTGACCGCACCGAGCTGCACGCGTGCGCTCCTCTGGGCTCATCGAGGCGAGGTGCTCTAGGAACCTCTCGCGGGGGGCGACAACTGTCGCGGCCGGTCTCACTCTGACCACCGCCCTACTCGCGCCGCCTTCTATCGCCCGCCTCTCTGCCGCCGCGGCCGGACCGCTTTGACGTCTGCGGCGAGCAGCTTCTTCACCGGCTCTTCTGAGTGAAGCCAGAAGTTGACCCGACGCGACTGCGGCAGCTCTCGCTGGTCGGCCTGCGAGGCGGCGATCAGAGCGTCGGAGAGCAGCTCGAGGATCTCGTTCGCGCTCTTGGTTTCCTCGATACGCGCCCGCAGGTAAGAGTCGCACGACTCGGCGCTCTTGTAGCTCACGTGCTCGCGAGCCTCGCCGGACTTCAGCTGTTTGACCTCGACCTCCTGTAGTTGCGAGAGGACGAGGCGAAGTCCGCGTCCCGCCAGGTTGGCGTTGTCGGAGAGGACGACCTCGGCGATCGCCCGGGCCCGATCGAGGCTGTGTTCCTTGCGGCTCCTGGCCCCTCGGCGGGCGATCAGCCTGCGGCCCAGCTCGAGGTTGAATGTCCGCGCTTTCTCTGCCTCGCGCTTCGTCTTCTTGCGCTGGTCGCGGCGCTCCTCTTTCAGCAGCTCTGCAGCGGCCTCCGGATCAAGGTCGGGGTCATCCCCGGCCCGCTCGGCGGCCTCCTTGGCCAGTTTGGCCGCCCGTTTCTCGGCTCGCTCTAGGACCCGGTTGGCCAGGTCGGCGGCCAGCTCGCGGTCGCAGAGAAACGCGATCTGGCTTTTCCATTCGCCCCGGTCGGCCTCGTACTCCAGCAGGCAACCGGAAGCCCGGGCGGCGTCGACCTCGGCGTCCTCGAAGCGGATCATCGGATCCTCGGAGTTGCCATAGGGCGTTGCTCTACGCCAGCGCTCGGCGATCTCGGAATGGCGCTCGGCATCCTCGACCACCTGGCTCAGCCAGATCCCGCGACCGATGTCGAGCATCGTCGGTTTCTCGCGGAGGTCGCTCTCGGCGACGGCGTAGAGAACCTCGTCAAAACGCTCGACCAGGTCGCGACCTTCGATCTCGCCCTTGGCCACCAACTCGCAGGCGCACTCCGCGATCGCCGGGCAGACCTTGGCGGTCCTCCGCAGATTGGGCTCGGCGGCGACCGGAACGCTGCCATCGCCGATCTTTGCCTGCACCTTGTCGGGCAGTGCCAGCAGCCGAAGTCGCTCAGAGACGTAGGCGCTGGACTTGCCGACTCGCTCCGCGAGCTTCTTGTGGGTGGGGAGCTTCTCGGCCTCGGCGAGGCGCTTTAGAGCCCGCGCCTCCTCGATCGGGTCGAGGTCCTCGCGGATCAGGTTCTCGGCGATCGCCGCGGCGAGGGCATCGGAGCCCTCGCGGATCAGGACCGGTACTTCGGCCAGGCCGGCGCGCCGAGCTGCGATCAGCCGTCGCTGACCGGCGACCAGCACGTACTTCTCGCCGCCGTTGCGGCGCACGGTGAGCGCGGTCACGAGGCCGCTCTGGCGAATCGAGGCCTCAAGCTCGGCGAGGCGGCGCTCGTCGAAATCGCTGCGTGGGTTGAAGTCCTCGGCGACCTCGATCTTCGAGATCGGGACGACGTCGGTGGTTATCTTGCTCATCTTTCGCTCCTTGGCCGTGGCCCCGCCCGTCGCGGGAGCCGGTGCCCCGAGACCTGCACGCAGAGCGTGCGACCATCGAGGGGTTCGGCGGCTCGCGGCGGGGTTGGCGCTTTACACCGGCACAAGAGGCGAGAGCAGCAACCTCTCCCCCGCAACGACAATTTGGAGTTGGCCGGATCGCTCGACGCGATCAGCTATCGGTCGTAGCGGCTCACTGGCGGCCGGTGCCAAACGGGACGCTCTCTCGGTAATAGGAAGGTCCGGAGCGGCAGAGGGAACTCAATCGGCCTCGCAGCCGACACCGTCGCCATCAGCGTCAAGGCCATAGTGGTCTTCGCCGGTCACCGTTACGGTGCCGGTGTACTCGGGGCCGTCGCCGCTGCCGCCGGCGCAGTCGTAGTCGGAGGCCGTCGGGCTGAGACAGGCGCCGGAGTAGTTGGGATCGCATTCGGTGCTGGCTTCTTCGGATGCGGATTCTTCGGCAGCTGCCTGAGCCTCGGCTTCAGCTTCGGCGCGAACCTGGTCGGCATGGTGCCTGCGGGCGGCGACGAGACGAGCATGCCTGGCTCGACGAGCGGCGGCGTGGGCGCGTCTGCGCAATGCACGGTGGCGGACTGCAGCGCGTTGCTGAGCAGGGGTGGGGCTTTCGACAACTTCTGGACGAGCGGACGTCGCGGTGCCATCAGACCCAGAGCTGCAGCCGAGGACTCCGCCGACGGCGAGTACACAGAGAGCCAGCGACGCCGATCGCAGCCAGTTCACGGGCACTCCGGAAGGGCGAGCAGGGCGTCCGGCGACTCGCCGTCGTTCTCGGTCTTCAGATACCAGCGACCGCGTCGCTCGGCGAGGACGACGTCGACGCGACGGCCATCGACCTGCAGGTAGAAGTCATAACGCCGAGACTCGATCCCCGCGATCGCCTCATCGGCGGTCAGCCACCAGCGTGTCCCGTCGGAGTTGGTGCCGCCAACTTTCTTGATCCGCTCGTGAGCGTTAGGGCGATCGTTCTTCTGGATGCAAGAGATCCGCAGTGACATGGCGCTTGTCCTCACTCGCGAAGGCGCTGGGGGCTCACCCTTCGCGGGCCGCTCCACCCAGGCCGTCTTTGTAGTTCTCGCACTTCCACATCTGCTTCACCTCGGAGGATTTAGTTAGGCGCGGCGGGTCCGGAGCGTCGAACGATTGACGACCCCAGACCCGCCAGCCGCACACAACTGACTGGGAACAGCCCGCGCGATTTGGCCAGGGTCGCGAGCCGAGCGACCGTATAGGCGCCGCGGTCCTGCTGGCAAGTTTGTTACTACAAGAATCAGCAGGTTCGCGATTTACCGTTGTTTTGTGAACTTATGTGTATACAACTAGAGGCCGCAAATAGCCAAGTAATAAGTATTGGCTGACTAGCCAGGGTCCATAGAGTGCGCCGGACTCGAGAGAGACCCGACAACATGGAAGGTGAGGAGTTGCGCGCAATGGCAGGGTGGTCTAGAGGTGGTACAGGTTTCTTCCTTGCAGCGGTCCTTGTTGGGGCGATCCTGCTCAGCGGATGCGGAAGTGACAGTGACTCCCAGGACACCGCAGCTAGCAAAGGCCTTCCAAAGGAAATCGTGATCGGTGCGGCGATCGGCAAGACGGGCTACCTCGCGCCCTATGACGGGAATATCGCTGCGATTAAGGAGCTGGTCGATGAAACCAACGCGAAAGGCGGCATCGACGGCCACAAGATTCGTGTGATCGAAGCCGATAATCGCTCCGAAACTCAGCAGGCGCCGGTCGCCGCTCAGAAGGTGATCGAAGGTGGGGCTGATGTTCTCCTCTACAGCTGTGAAACACCGATTGCCGCGGCAGGAGCCCCAATTGCCGAAGAACACGACCTGCTCAACTTCACCTTGTGCGCGAGTGAACCGGGTTATGGGCCTCCGTACACCGGCAGACTCTCTTTCAGTGCCAACCGCAGCCTGGTCAGCGAGGCGAGCGCCAGAGCGACCTTCCTCCATCAGAAAGGCTTCAAGCACCCCTTCCTCTTTAGGGATACCTCGATCCCAATGGGCAAGGTTGACTGCTTCGGCTTCGAAGAAACGTGGAAGCACCTCGGTGGAGAAATCGCCGGCTCAGCCGACTTCAAGAACGAAGATGAGTCCGTTGCGAGCCAGATCAGCGAGCTGAAGGGCTCCGATGCGGATTCGATCAATGTCTGCTCCTACCCTCCCGGCGGCGCCTCGGTGGTAAAGCAGATACGCGCAGCGGGGGTCGATCTGCCGATCACGGCGCCAAGTTCCTTCGATGGTGTTTTTTGGCTGAAGGCCATTCCAAACACCGGACGCATCTATGCGACGCTCAATGGATCCGCCTACGATCCGGCAACTACCGAAACGGCGAAGCTCTTCACGAAACTGAAGGGCGAGGGGGTCAACACGGACACCTCAGGAAACCTCCTTGCCTCCTATGCGGCCGGTCAGCTGATCCTGGATGTGATCCGTGAAACCGGCAGCGTCGATGGCGAAGTTCTCGCCGATGCGCTCGAGGCCAAGCCGCATCACACGGTCATGGGCCAACTTAAGTACACGCCAAAAAGCCACATTCCGGTCGGGCCGTGGTGGATCTATGACTTTGACCAGCGCAAGCCTTCGCTTGTCACCAGGGTCACCCCGAAGTTCTTCCCCGAATACGAAGGCTAGGCCGCGAGAGAGCCCAGGAGACGGGATAAGTGCTGAGGGCATGACAGAAGGTCCCGGCAAGGGGAAACGGGGCCGGCCCAGACAACACGCTGAAGTCGCGCTCTCGGGTGCCCGAAAGCTTGATCGCGAGAGCCCGGTGCCGCTCTACTTCCAACTCGCAGAGGTGCTGGCGGAGATCTTGGAGACAGGGAGCTGGGAGCCGGGAGCGCGCTTTGCCTCCGAGCGAGAGATCGAGGAACAGTTCAAGGTTTCGCGAACCGTGATCCGCCCGGCCCTCGAGCTCTTGGTCGGCGACGGTCTGATCACTCGGGTTCGCGGACAAGGGGCCTTCGTCGCACCGCCGAAGAGCGGGATCCTCGTAACCGGCCTGGTAGCGGCATTGCTTGAGAGGCGTGATGACCTCCCGATCAAAATCCTCGCGACCCAGCGGCGCGAGCCTGACCAGACAGTTACCCGGCTACTTCGCCTCGATCAGAATCCCTCACCGGTAGCCGACGTAACCGCGCTCGTCAACCCGGGGAAGCGAACCGCGTTCATTCTTTACTCGTTTTCCTCGGTCGCACTGGTGCCCTGGCTGCTTCCCGTGGCCGAGGCAATGCGCATGGGCCGGACACCTCCGGATCCCGGGCGCCTCTCACTCGGGCGCTCGACGATCTCGATCGAGGGGACGTTTTTCTCGCGGTGGTCGGCTGCCAACCTCGGGGTCTCGCCCGGCGGCCCGGCCCTGACTGGGCGGATCCTCCAGTTCGGAAAGGGCCCGGGCGCCGGTGAGAATCTGCCGCTGGAGTTTGCCCGCGTCATCTACCGAGTGGACGGCGCAAGGCTCAGCATCGACCTCGACTAGGTCTCGACGCGCCCAAGGGCTCTGTCGACAAACTCGCCGAAAGACCGTCTGTAGGCCATCGTGTACGCATCGGCAAGCGTGTTGATGTCCGAGGCCTCTCCTAGGGGCAGGATCGGAGGGTCGACCGTCGAGACCACCGCGGCGTCCTCAGCATAGACCCGGGTCTCGAACTCGATCGCCTCCTGAAGCCGTGAGGGGTCGTAGTCCTGGCTCAACGCTTGGATCCAGTAATGGATCGACTCGGTTGCACTGATAGCCCGAGCGGCGTGCAGAATCGCGCGGTCGCCTTCGCTCGTCTTCATTCGTACTGAGATGAAGTTCGGCGCGATCACCTGGTAGTCGACTTCCTGAACTGAACCCCAGATCCGCTCAGCTTCCTCACCAGGGGTCATCGTCCGCCGCATCCTCACCGCTATTCCGTCGCGAACAGGCTCGAGCGGCTCAACCACCTCGTCAACCACACCGAGGGTGGCCTGGTGCACGAAAGCAAAGTGGGCGACGTCACGAAAGTTCTCGATCATCAACCCCAGGGCGACTGGCAGCTCAAACGGCGGGCCGTGTTCCCACTGCCAGTCTTCGGCCACAAACCAATCAGGGCTTGGGAGGTCGGCAACGGGAGTCTCCAGGCACGTCCAGATAAGGCCCAAGTGCGAGCGGGCGGGAAATACGGGGATGCGTGCCTGAGGCGGAATCTGCCGCTGGTCAGCCAGCGAGGGAATACGTCGGCAGATTCCTACGTCGCCATCCCATTCCCAGCCGTGGTACGGGCATTGGATGCACTCACCTCGTACCTCGCCCATCGATAGGGAGGCGCCACGGTGGGCGCAGCGGTCAGAAACCACGGCGGGCTTGCCGGATGCCGTCAAAAAGACCGCGAGGCGCTCTCCGAGCAGGACGGCGAGCTTGGGCCCCGTGGCCAAGTCCTCAATCCGGGCAACCGGCTGCCAGCAATGGCGCATTGCCAAGGAGACATCTTCGCCATTCGGGTGGCCTTGATGCCTGTCGGCCGGCGGTGTCCCCTCACGCTTTTTCACGGCCGTGCCCCTAGGTATGCATCGAGCAGCCCGGTGTCGCGCTGAAGTTCCTCGCGCGTTCCCTCGGCTCGAACACTGCCACTACTGAGCACAACGCAGCGGTCGCAAAAGGTCATGGTGCGCGTCGCGTTCTGCTCGACCAGCAGCATCGTCATCCCTTCATCGCGGAGTCCATCCAACAACTCATATGCCGTGTCAATTGCCTTCGGCGCGAGGCCCATCGAGGGCTCATCGAGGATCAGCAGCTTCGGCTTACCGACCAAAGCTCGGGCAAGTGCGAGCTGCTGTTGCTCTCCGCCGGAAAGCCGGTCGGCGCGCTGCTTTCGACGCTCCCAAAGAATCGAGAAACGACCATAGACCTGGGTCAGCAGGTCCTCCTTTTCGCCGCCCAGGTTCAGCCCTAGATCCAGATTCTCTTCGACGGTTAGCGTCTTGAAGATGTGCCGTCCCTCAGGAACCAGGCGGATACCAGCGCGCGCGATCGTCTCGGGCGCAGCCCCAAGCAACGAGCGACCCTCGAAGCGCACGTCACCGTCCCGTGGCCGAACGAGACCACAGACCGATCTCAATACAGAAGTCTTGCCGGCACCGTTCGGACCAACCATGCCGACCACTTCCTTCTCTCTCAGCTGCAGATCGATGCCATGGACGACCTCAACACCCCCGTATCCCACCCGTAGGTCGCGCAGCTCAAGCATGAGCGCCATCGCGGAAATCGCTCCCTAGATAAGACTCGATAACCGCTGGATCGGAGCGGATGTCATCTCGTGCTCCTACCCGCAGGGTCATTCCGTCATCGAGGACCTGCACTCTTGGACAGAGGTTCATCACGACGTTCATGTCGTGCTCGATCAGCAGAATTCCGCAGGCAAAATCATCCAAGACCTTCTCCAAAAAGGAGATGAGCTCCTGGCATTCCCTGCCATTGAGCCCGGCGGCCGGCTCGTCAAGAAGCAGGTACCGGGGGGTGGTCGCCAACGCACGGGCGATACCGAGCAGGCGTTGCTGGCCCGGAGGTAGCAGCCCGGCGGTCGTTCCTGCATGCCTGCCCATGTGCAGGCGGGCGAGCACTTCAGCGGCGATCGCGACGGCTTCGCGTCGGCGGACGCCAACCCCCAAAGCGCCGACGGCAACGCTCTCCAGAACGCTCAGATGTGGAAAGGGAAGGGCGGCCTGGAATGTTCGCGTCAGTCCAGCGTGGGCCAGCCGCGCCGGTCGGCGGCCGGTCACGGCGACTCCGTCTAGAGCCACCGATCCGGTGTCGGGTTGCTGGAAGCCGCTGAGGACATTGACCAAGGTCGTCTTCCCCGCGCCGTTGGGGCCGATCAGCCCGAGCGCCTGCCCCACGCGAAGCTCCAAGTCGACATCCCGAAGGACCGCTAGACCGCCGAATGAGAGCGAGATGCGCTCTGCCTTGAGGGAGTGCTCGGTGGATGCTGCCGACTCGCGATCTTTGACGACGGGCTTGCTGGCGGCAGGTGCCTGGGGCGCTATGAAGCGGCGGTGCAGCTTGAGTTCGCCGGCCTCCCGTCCCCCCGAGAGACCGTCGGGGAGCGCGATCATTGCGAGCAGGAGAATCAAGCCGACGCCAATCGCGGCGAGTCCCGGTGCTTCGCCGACCCGGACCAGGTCCAGCACACTTCCACCAGCTTCGAAGCCTCGAAGTACCTCGTTCACGACCGTGACGGCGAGTGTTCCGACAACCGCGCCGAGAACGCTTCGTGCGCCGCCGACGACGAGCATGGTGAGAGTCGTCACCGAAGCGCCAAAATAAAATGTGGCGGGTGCGAGCACGCCAGACTGGTGTGCCGCGAGTGCCCCGCCGATGCCGCACATCACGGCGCTGAGCGTGAATGCAAGCAGCCGCTCGCGCATCACATTGACCCCGATCGAGCGTGCCGCGACCTCGTCCTCGCGAGTTGCCAAGAGCCGATAGCCACTCGCTGACCATTTGTAGATCAGGGCGGCGATACTCGCTGCGGCTGCCCAGAGTCCGGCGGAGTCGATACTCGTCGTTGTCGGAATGCTGAAGAGGCCGCCGCTGCCTCCAGTCAACCCTTCCCAGTTGGCTGCCACGTTGTAAACCACGATCAGAAACGCGAACGTCGAGATTGGGATGGCCAAGGTCGATGTCCGCATCAGCACAGGACCGGTCACCAAGGCGATGAGGGCGGCCACCAGCCCGGCCAGGAGCGTGGAGGGCAGCGGTTCTAGCTGAGCCACGGCCAAGAAATGCGGCAGATCGGGTGTTTGCAAAAGGACGAAGGCCGCCGGCAGTGTCAGGAATGCCGCCATGTAGGCACCCACGGTCGCAAAGCCCAATTGCCCAAAGGAATAGACGCCGCTATTGCCGATGAAGACCTGCAAGCCGAGGACGATGATCAGGTTGCAGAGCATCAGGGTCACGGTCGCGCGAAGGGCCGGGGTCCCATTGGCAGCGAGCGCGACCGCAAGGCCGATCAGTGCCAATGGACCGAGCAATGAAGTCGCCGCAGAGCCTGGAGACCGCAGTCGAACGGTCAAACTCTCGCCTCTCCGGCGACCGAACCGAGCACGCCGTGCGGTTTGAAGACCAGTATCGCGATCGGAACGCTGAAGACGATGGCATCGCGGAACGGCACCATGCCCTCTGGCAGGTAGGCGCCCAGCATGGAAGAGAGAACGCCCAGAATCAGGCCGCCCAGAACGGCACCGAAAATCCTCCCAAACCCGCCGATGACCACCGCAATGAATCCGACGAGAACCGGGGTCAGGCCCATCGTCGGGGAGACCTGTCCAGTCTGCATGACCAGGAGAACGCCGACCACGGCGGCCAGCGAACCACTGATGGCGAAGGAGATGGTGACCAGGCGGTTCGCATTCACGCCAAGCAAGCGGGCCATCTCAAAGTTCTCCGCCGCGGCGCGCATCGCAAGACCGGTGCGAGTCCTATAAAGAATCCAACCCAACGCTGCAACCGAAATGGCGGTGAGGCCGATCGTTAGGAACTCGAGGTTAGGGACCGTGACGCTGCCGATATTGGTCGCTTCGGCGAGAGAACTGGGAGTGGCGACCGATTGAGGGCGAGCGCCGATGGTCGCGGCGATCGAGTTCTGCAGGATCGTCGCGACGGCGAGTGAGGTCACGAGCTGGGCCGAAAGATCGGCACTCCGCACCGGGCGGAATGCGACCCTCTCAGCGACAATTGCGAGAACGACTCCGGTCAAGAGAGCTCCACCCAATGCCCAGCCAAAAGGCACCCCGGCGAGCAGGTAGAGGGCGTAGGCTGGGATCATGATGAACTCGCCCTGGGCGAAGTTGAGCAGCCCCATCACCGTGAAGATCACCGCGACGCCGAGGGCAATGAGCGAATAGAGACTCCCGAGCGCCAGGGCGTCGATCAGGTTCTGAATTAGCTCTGTCATCGCTCCTGGCTCGAGAGCGTCTGCCTATGGAGCTGGGTTCCCGATTCCGCTGTCATGTCCCTCCCGTACACGCGTCAGACAGGAACTTACCTGCGAAGGCTCTGCGCTACCAACCTGGCTGACTTCGCTAGGATCGGTCCACTATTGACCACACGTTCAGCAACGTTGCGTCCCTAAGCGATCAGGCCCGTTGGCTCTCATCGCGAGTCCTTGGGCCAGAAGAGCTCCTTGAGGCAACCCTCGATCGCATCGAGGCGACCCAGGGCACGTTGAACTGCTTTCGGGTGATTTGCGCCGAGGACGCTCGGGCACAAGCCAAGGAGGCCGAGCGTCGGCTCGCCGCCGGAAAGAATGCGCCGCTGCTCGGCGTCCCGATCGCGATCAAGGACGACGTGGACCTGGATGGACACCCGACCTCCTTCGGCTGTCCCGGCGAGTTCGCCGCGGCCGAGGCCGACTGCGCGATGGTCGCCCAGCTGAAGGCCGCGGGGGCGGTGATCGTCGGCAAGACCAACACGCCGGAGATCGGCCTTTGGCCCTTCACCGAGGGCCCGGCGTTTGGGGCGACGCGCAATCCCTGGAGCCACGATCACACTCCGGGCGGCTCGAGCGGGGGAGCGGCGGCGGCCGTCGCCGGCGGCCTGGTCGGCGCGGCGATTGGTTCTGATGGCGCAGGCTCGGTGCGGATTCCGGCCGCCTGGACCAACCTGGTCGGGATCAAGCCGCAGCGGGGCCGGATCTCAACGATGCCCGAGGCGGAGGCCTTCAACGGCCTCACCGTGATCGGCCCACTGACGCGAACGGTCGGCGACGCGGCGCTTCTGCTCGACCTGCTCAGCACCCCGGTCAGCGGTGAGCGGCATAGGCCGCCGAGCGACGAAGGATCCTTCAGCTCCGCCGCCGAGAAAGAGCCGGGCCAGCTGCGGGTCGGTCTTGCGCTGAACATCCCCTTCAGCGGGGCGCCTGCGAGGCTCGATCCCGAGATCGCCTCCGCAGTCGAGGAGTGTGCGGTCGACCTGGAACGGCTCGGTCATCGCGTCGAGGTGATCGAGGCCCCTTATGGAATCTGGCCCGGGATCAGCCTGATGCCCCGGGCCAACGGCGGTGTGCGCTCCTGGAGCGAGAGAGCCCCGGAGCGCGGAGCGCTCGACCACAGGGTGCGCAGCGCCGCCGGCCACGGCGGGATGCTGCGGCCGCTGATGCCGACAGCGCGCCTCGCCGAGCGGCTCGCGCGCCGCCGCTTCGCCTCCGTATTCACGAGCTTTGACGTGCTGCTAACGCCGACCACGGCGACGCCGCCGCTCCCGATCGGCCGCTGCAAGGACCTCAGCGCCTGGCAGACCGATAAGGCCATCGTCGCCGCCTGCCCCTATGCCTGGCCCTGGAACGTGCTCGGCTGGCCGGGGGTAAACATTCCCGCGGGCTTTACCGAGGCGGGTTTGCCGATCGGGGCCCAGTTGCTTGGCCCCGCGAACAGCGAGGCGCTCCTGATCTCACTCGCGGCGCAGCTCGAGCGCCGGAGGCGCTGGCACGAGGACGTCGCGCCGGCGGAGGCGAGCAAAGAAACCGCCTGAGTGCGGAACACCAGTCGCGCGCTGGTGTTGGTAAGAGAGTGTATGTCGCGGTAACTTTTTGGTGCTACTATTGACCCGTAGTTCATTAACTGCGGTGGGAATGACAATGAGCGACAGGGAAAGCGAGGCGCGGGAGCGCGCGATGGCGTCCGGCACGGATCGACAGCAGGCTGCACGTCCTCGGGAAGGCGATGGGGGCCTTGAGCTCCACCGACCCCTGCCCCGCGGTCGCCACGGGATCCCCGCCGAGGAGATCGCCGAGCACCAGCGGGCGCGGTTACGGGCGGCGGTCGGCTCCTGCCTGGCCGAGGGCGGCTACGGGGCACTGAGCGCAGCTGAGATCAGCCGCCGGGCTGGGGTCTCAAGGCTGACCTTCTACAAGCACTACGCCGACAAACTCGACTGCATCCTCGATGCACAGCGGGTCGCCTTTAATTCGCTCGAAGAGCGGCTCTCGCGGGCGGCGCAGTCAGGCGGGACGGCGGAGCTGGTCGGCGAGCTGGTCGCCTTCGCGGCCTCCGATCCGACCGCCGCACGACTGACCTTTCCCTGCGGACCCACCTTCGCGGCGCCGGCCTTCGCCGATCGCACCCTCGCATTCAACGAGCGGCTCGCCGCGCGACTGATGGGAGACGAGAACGCCCCGGCGGGAATCTTCGCCGAAGCGGCAGCCGGTGGCCTGGTCTCAGTGATCGCCGCCCGCCTCGCTGCGGGGGAGGCGGGCTCGCTGCCCGAGCTCGGTCCTGAACTTCACGAACTGACCGTCGCCCTGATGAGCGTGGGCGACAAAAAAGGCATCACGCTCGCCGCCTGAGCGCGGGCGAAAAAGGCAAAGGTAGGGAGGAAGGCATGACAAAGAAGACCCTGATCGCGGTGGCGCTGGTTGCGCTCGCCGCAGCCTCGCTGGCGGCGGTTGCCGCGGCGGAAAAGGCGACCACGGTGAGGGCGGGGAACCTGATCCTGACCATCAACGGCAAGGTGTCGCCAAAGGCGCTGCCGAAGTCCACGCTGGCGCCGATCTCGCTGACCGCGCAGGGCACGATCGCGACCGCCGATCACACCCATCCGCCGGCGCTGAAGGAAGTGGTGATCGACACCGACAAAAACGGGACGATCGACGCCAGCGGAGTTCCGACCTGCAAACAGGGCCAGCTTGAAGCTCAGACCACCGACAATGCCCGCAAAATTTGCAAGTCGGCAATCGTCGGCACCGGCACCACCGACGTCGAGGTTGAATTTCCCGAACAAAAGCCGATCCCGATCCACTCGCAGCTAACGGCTTTCAACGGCCCAGGGGGCGGCAAGGGAAGCGCGACGATTCTCGTCCACGCGTTCCTGACCAGCCCGATCTCGGCGGCGATCGTCACCACGGTCAAGGTCAAGCCGCACAAGAGCGGCCGCTACGGCACCCGCTCGGTTGCCCTGGTGCCGAAAATCGCCAACGGAGCCGGATCGGTGACGGCCTTCAGCCTCACCTTCCCGCAGAAGCTCTTCGCCTTCAAGGGAAGCAAGCACGGCTACCTGATGGCGAAATGCGCGGACGGCCACTTCGCCGCCCAGGCCGAAGCCCTGTTCCTCGACGGCTCGAAGATCGGGCCGGGCGGGATCCAGCGAGCCTGCACGCCGAAGGGCTGAGCGAGATGGGCGCCGGAGCTAGCAACGATCGGTTTGGCGCGGGCTGCAAGACGCGGGCATCGGCCCGCGTCTTGCCCGGCGCCGCGGCGCCCAGCAACGACTTCTCCCGGGCGCAGGCGCCCGGGCGAGCTGCCGCCACTCCCTATCCCTGGGGGGTGTCGGCACGCCGTACGCGTCCTACCCTGTGCGCGACGGCAAAGGAGGCCGCCCGGTTATTTCCCGTTTCCGGGAGGCGCCAAGCGGTACCCAAAGCGGTCCTCGGTCAGGGGTCACCCAATCTCCGGCCGGCCGCTGAGGGCGCGGGTCGACCCGGACGCCACCCAGGGGGCCTATCCCTGCCCCCGGCGTTCGGGTCGCCCGCATCTTCTTCCACAGTTGTTGTAATGACAAGCGAGTATTCGGTATGAAACCGCTGGGAAGCGGGCGCGTAGCGATCGGCGAGGCCTCTGGTCGGCGCCGCGAACGACGGTTCCTCCTGACCATCATCAGCGTCGCGGCGATCGCCGCGCTCGCCCTGTTGTTGGCGGCGCGCTCGGGTGCGATCTCGATCGAGTTGCGCTCCGGCGACCTGGTGATCAACGCCGAGGGCGGTTTCGCGCCGAGCACTTTGCCCAAACACGAAGACGCGCCAATCACCGCCCACGGTGGCGGCAAGCTCTCGACTGTCTCGGGTGCCTTTCCGCCGGTGATCGAATCGATCAACCTCGAGTACGACCGCCACGGCCATGTCGAAACCACCGGCTTGGAAGTCTGTCGCCGGGGCAAGCTGCTCGCCTCGACCGTCGCCGAAGCTCGCGGTCGCTGCCCGGACTCGATCGTCGGCAAGGGCCAGGGTCGCGGGGTTGTCGTCTTCCCCGAACAGGCGCCGATTCCGGTCTCCTCGCCGATCACGATCTTCAACGGCCCCAGGGTCCACGGCAACCCCTCGGTCCTCGCCCACTTCTACACGACTGTTCCGGTGGCGACCGCCTTCGTGATCCCGATCGAGATCGAACGGATCCACAAGGGCACTTACGGCTATCGCACGAAAGCGAAAATCCCGGCGATCGCCGGGGGCCATGGCATTCCGATTGCCGGCCACCTGAAGATCGGACGCAAATGGACATACAAGGGCGTAAAGCACTCCTTCATCAGCGCCCGCTGCGAAACGGGCCGCCTGCAGGCCCGCGGCGAATTCGCCTTCAAGGACAAGACCTTCCTCTCGGGCACCTTCATCCTGCCTTGCAAGGCACGCGGATGAGAGTCGAGAGGTGGCGATGGGTGCTCTTGCTCGCACCGCTCGCGATCGGGCTCCTCTGTCTCCAGGCCGCAGACGCAGAATCTGGCCCGAAGTCGGACGAAGAACAGTCTCTCTACTTCTCGCTGCCCGCCTCCAACGGCTATACGGCCTCCGTTTCGATTCAGTCTCCGAGTGGCAGGTCAGAAGAAAGCGCCTTCGTCAATCTCGTCCTCTCCCGCCGGAGTCAATCAGCCCTCTACTCGGTTACGGGAACACGCATCGAAAACCAAGTTCGGGCGAACTTCGGTCCGCTGGGATCACTTGACCTGACCTATGTCGACTCAGGCCAGACCAGCAAAAGCCAGAGTGTCAGCTTCAGCGGGCGCTTTCAGTTTCGAGGCGAGCACGGCTATACGCAGCTGTCGGCGACATCGATTCGGGGCAGCACCTCGGCCCCAGGCCCCCAACCGAGTGTCGCCTTCGCTCCGAGATCCCGACCTTCCGACCTGGGCGATCGAGTTCTCGAAGCTCGCTACGGGGGCCCACGTGGCTCGCTCATCTTCGGCGCTTCCATGTCAGCCCCTGGCCAGGGTCGGCGGAGGCCGGAGTTCATCGCAATCGCCACCGAGTCCCGCGGGTCGATGGAAATCCTTCGAGCCGTCTCGGGAACTGGTGCGAACTCTGATCTGAGGGTGTCCGGAGCGGCGGACTCTGAAATCGTCGTTCAACCGCCGTCGCCGTTTTCGGGCGAGGCGGTTCTTAGCCGCCGAGCGGGCCAGGAACCAGCTTGGACTGGAGATTTGGTCGCTGCCTTTCCTGGAAGGCAGCGGGTAACGATGGCTGGGGCTCGGTTCACGGCAAGGCTGGTCTCGCCTCAAGCGCACGCGAGCGCCTTCGACCAGACGCCGACGACGTCGGCGCAGGCGATATCTGGACTTCTCAAGTCTTCGGCGTCGGATGTCCCGTCCGCAGCCGAGGGAGGCGCCGGCAGAAACGATCGCTGCGGGGCGCTGTCAGAGGCGTGCGGGGCGGCCCAGGCCCACTTTCTCCTGCCTGGGTCGCCGCGTCGCCTCGCCACCGGCATCCTCGGCCCCTAGCGGCGGGAAGCGGAGATTTCCTCGAGCCCCAAGCCTCGCCAATCGGGAAAGCGCCGCAGCGCGCGATCACCCCGGCTGCTCAAGCGCCCGGGGCTGATTCTCGGAATCGCCGTCCTCGCTGTAGCCGCGCTCGCCCTGCTCGGCACCAACGTCGAGCATCGCCTCAGCCCGACCTCGCTCGAGATCCCCGGTACGCCCTCGGCGAAGGGGACCGCGCTGATGCGCGAGCACTTCGGCGAGAGCGCCCCCTTCGCAATCCTCCTGCAGGGCCCGCCCGGAGCGATCGAACGCCAGGGGCCACAGCTGGTCGAAGAGCTACATCGCGAGGTACCTCAAATCAGCACCCTCTCCCCATGGGATCGAGGGTCGGTCGGGCCATTGCGCCCGGGACCGCGACGGGCGCTGATCATTGCCGACTTTCACGTCGACCTGGCCCATGCGGTAAACGATTCGGTCGATCGTCTGAACTCGATCCTCGCTCACAGCGTCAAGGCGCCGGTTCGCGCGACCCAGACCAGCTACGCGACGCTTTCGCGCGAGATCCAGGACCGATCGATCGACGCCGCGGAGCGCTCGGAGCTGATCGCCCTGCCGATTCTCCTGATCGTCTTACTGCTCGTCTTCCGCTCGCCGATCGCTGCGGCGATTCCGCTGGTTTTCGGAGCGGCGACAGTTGCCGCCTCGCGGGGGCTCCTCTACCTGATCGCCGGCACCTTTGAGATCGACGCCTTCGCCCTGACCGTCTGCACGATGATGGGCTTAGCCCTCGGCGTCGACTATGCGCTGCTGATGGTCTCGCGTTTCCGCGAGGAGATCGCGGGGGGCGCCGAGCCGGCCCTGGCGGCGGCTCGTACCCGGCGCACCGCCGGGCGCACCACCGTCTTCGCCGGCTCGACCCTGCTGGTGTCGATGGTCGTTGCCTTCTTCATCGTCCCCGGCTCGCTGCTCGCCTCGCTGGCGGCGACGGTCGCCCTCGTCGTCGTGCTCAGCGTTGCGATAGCGACGATCGCCGGGCCTGCACTCCTGGCTCTGCTCGGGACGCGGATCGACAGGTGGCGAATCGGCGCGCCGCCGGCCGAGGACGGCGGCGCCCTGATGACCTTCGTCTCGGCCTCGTTGAAGCGGCCACTGGCAGCGGCGCTTGCGATCGGCGCCCTGGTGCTGGTGCTCGCGGCGCCCGCCCTCGGTTTGCAGACCGGGCCCCCGAGCCCCTCGCAGCTACCCGACGACAACCCGGCCAGACAGGACTCAGAACTGATCGCCGAACAGGTCGGAACCGGCTTTGAATCCCCCTTCGTGCTGATCGCCGCCAGCCACTACGGGCCGATCACCAACACCTCTCGGCTCGATGCGCTGAGCAAGCTGCAGGCAAACGTCGCCAAGGCGCCAGGAGTACAGGCGGTGATCGGACCCGCGCGGATCACCAAAGCGGTCGCCCCGCTGAAGAAGCAGGGCAACGAACTGCTCGACCCGAGCGCGCAACTGGCCCAGATCTCACGGCTCTCAGATGGGCTTTCACGGGCTCGGGCAGGGGTTGCGGCGGTGCGTGGCGGCATCAGCGAAGCATCCCAAGGAGCCGGGCTGCTTGCAGGCGGCTCGGGACGGGCAAAGGAAGGTGCGGATCTGCTCGCCCGTGGGCTCGGCCGGGCTGGCGGAGGCACAGAAAAGCTGCTCGACGCACTGGGGCGATTTCGTGATGGGACCGAACGGCTGACCGGGGCCCAGGAACGGGTGGTCTTCGGCACCCTGCAGCTGAAGACCGGCCTGCACGAACTGGCGCCGAACTTGCGGCGCAACGCTCTTTCCCGCTCGCGAGCGCTGCAGCGCTCGCTCAACGAACAGGTCCACGAGGTATCTCCGCAGCTTCTGGCCGAAGCCCAAGCAACGGCAAGCAGCGCCCGCCAGGTTCTGCAGGAGTTAGAAGCGATGGAAGCCGGCAAGGCCGACCCGCTCTACGGCGCCACCGTGCAAGCAGCGAAAGCGGCACTTCTCGGGATCGCTGGCAGCGAATCTTCGGCTCCGCCCCCGCCGACGTCTGAGGCGGGACTAATCGGCGGACTGACTAAGCAGCAAACAGACCTGGAAGAAGACGCCGCAGAAAGCACCCAGGTCAGCTACAACATCGCCTCCTCGATCACCTTCTTGAAGCGCCTCAGCGCCGGGGCGGAAAAGCTCGCCGACAGCGCCCAACAAATACTCGCGGCCGACAAGGAACTGGAACGCGGCTCCAAGCGCCTCGTCGAAGAAGTCGAACCGGTGGGCGGGCAGATCGAACAGCTGGCCTCTGGCGCAACGCGCCTCGCCGCGGGCATCGCCCAAATCACCGGCGGCGCCCGTGCCTTGGAGGAGAATCTGGCCGCAGGCTTCAGTCGCTCCTACCCACTCGAGGTTGGACTGCGCCGGGCGGGTGTGCGCGTCCTGGCGAGCGGCGATCGGCTGCGCCGAGGCTCAGGGCGACTACGCCACGGCTCGCCACACATCTTCGACTCCGGCTACTTCGTCCTCTCCGCCCTCGATGGCGCCCCGCCAGAGCTGCGTGAACGCGCCGCCGAAGCGGTCGACCTGAAGCACTCAGGCCAGGCGGCGGCGATGCTGGTCTTCTCGCGCTACGCCTTGAACACGCCGGGCTCGATCGACTTCCAAGCTCAGCTCGAAGACGACGCTCGTGATCTCTCCAAGAAAACGGGCCTGCAGACGGGCGTCGCCGGCGGGCCGGCGGTGCTGAACGACTACAGCGCCGTCACCCGTGACCGGATTCCGCTCGTCGTCGCGGCGATCACGCTGACCACCTTCCTGATCCTGATCCTGATCCTCCGTGCGATTCCGCTTGCGGCGTTGGCCGTCGGCCTGAACCTGGCGACCGTCGGCGTCGCCTTCGGCATCCTCACCCTGCTCACCGACTTGCCGGCGAGCGTACCGCTCGGCGGCCACGAATACGTCGACTCGGTCGGGGCGACGATGATCTTTGGGATCGTTTTCGGTCTCTCGATCGACTACGCGGTCTTCCTCTTGGTGCGAATGCGCGAGCACTACGACCGAAAGGGCGATCACCGCGCCGCAATCACCTTCGGCCTCGAGAAGACAGCGCGGGTGATCACCGGCGCCGCGGCGATAATGCTGGCCGTCTTCGTCGTCTTCGGCAGCGCCTCGATTGCAACCGTTAGTCAGCTCGGCATCGGGCTCACCGTCGCGGTTTTCATCGACGCCACCGTGGTGCGCATTGTGCTGCTGCCTGCACTGATGCTGATGATCGGCGAGCGGGTTTGGTGGTTGCCGAAGTGGCTCGATCGGGCGATGCCGAGTCTCAATGTCTGAGCGAATCGACATTCGACGTCTAGCCGCGGTCGCTCTGCTGTGTCTGGCTGCACTCGCATCGATGTTGGCTCTGGCGCGCGCCGACACGGTCAGCGGTGACGAAGTGCGGATCGATTTCCGCGGATCGATCCTGCCCAAGGCGCTGCCTCGCTCAGCCCCAGCTCCGGTATCGCTGCACGTCGACGGCAAGGTCGAGCCCCTCGGCCCGGAGAGTCCCGCGAGCCTCAAGCGCCTACGGGTCCAGGTAAACCGTCACGCCGTCTTCGACACTCACGGTCTGCCGCGCTGTCCGCGACGAAGACTCACCGGAACCAACAGCGAGGAAGCGCTTGCCAACTGCGGCGACGCGCTGATCGGTAGCGGCTACTTCACCAGCCATATCGACATCCCCGAGCAGGCGCCCTTCCCGGCCTGGGGTCGAGTGCTCGCCTTCAACTCTCGAAAGGATGGGCAACAGGCGGTGATGATTCACGTTTTCGGCCGGCGCCCGGCGCCGATCTCAACCGTGCTCTCCGCCGCGCTCTCGGGCAGCGGAGCGGCCTCAGGTCAGTTCGGGCCGCAGACTGACGATTACGATGCCGAGGATCGGCGATGACTGGGGATACGTCAGCGGCTTCGGGCTAACACTCCACCGGCGCTACCGCTATAAGGGCAGCGAGCGAAGTGTGGTCAGCGCCACCTGCCCGGCCCCCGTCGACTTGCGCGAAGTCCCGTTTAAGGCAGCCCGGGGCAGCTTCGAACTCGCCGACGGGCAACTGCTCAGTCGGACGCTGGGCGGCAGCTGCCGAGCTACCAAATAGACCACCTTCGGCAATCAGCGGAGCGCTCAGGCCTTCCGCGAGGCCGCGGCGTAACCCTTGCCTTTCTTCTTCAGCTCTCCTGATTTCAGCATCCGTTTGCAGAGGGCGTAGGCCTGGTTGGTCGAGATCCCGATCGCCCGCCCGAGGTCGGCCGCGGTCGAACCAGGCTGCTTGCGGGCCGCCGCGAGAACTTCTTTCTGGCGCTGGCCTCGAGGTGCCCGGCGTCGGCCTTTGCGAGCGCCTGCTTTGGCGCGACCAGACGCGCTGCTGCGCCCCGGGCGGCTCGGTCGCGGGACATTGAAGCCGAGACTGGCCAGCGCGTCCCTCAGCCCAGCCGCCTCACCCTCGATCTCACCTAGGCGCTTCTCGATCAGTCGTCGAGCGTCCTCAATCGCCTCGCTCATTCATTTCCCTTCCCGTTTTCGCCGGCGACCCTGACGCCAACACTTTGTAGAAATAAAAATCTATGGACCGATAGATACCGCATCCGAAGTTAGGATGACAACTACTGGTCGAAGACTTGGGCACAGACAGACGTAAAGTGCAGCTTGCGCCGGCGCCGTAGAGGTGGTACTTCGATGCTCACTCGAGAGGGACGGGTGTACGGGCAGCCCGCTTAGATCGACAGTCTTTGGGGCCTTGGCTCCGACGGTGAGGCATTCATATGCAGTGATTTTTACTGTTACCTGATCGTTCCCAAGTGATCACATTGGCAGGGCGCACACCCTGCCGTTTGGGGCAGGATGGAGCCGTTGCTCATGCGAGGAGGGCGATCTTTCAGCAGGGGGCGCTGGGACCGGTCGGCGGTTGGGTCGGCGCTGCCGCCGAGGCGCGAGCGGTTTGCGATCGATGCCGACGCCGTAGGGTCCTATCGGCTCCAGCTGGGAGAGATGGCTGACGGGTTCCCAGCCGCAGAAGCGGCGGTTCAGCGCTTCAGCGACTGGCAGGTGGTGCTGGCGATCGAGTCGCTCTGGACTGCCGCCAATTCCGTCCGATAGCCGGCGCGGACGCGGCAGCTTTGCCGCCAGCCAGAGGGTCGAGCAGTCGGGTCAGTTCGGAGTTTGACGTTCGAGGGCGTCTAGGCGCAGCGCGGTTTCGATCTCGGCGCTGAACGAGTCGAGGCGGCGGCCGAGGCGCTCTTCGATCGCCTCGAGTCGGGCGGTGACCGTGCGGCGGTGGACGCCTAAGGCGGCGGCGGCAGAGGAGGCGTTGCCGGAAGCTTGGTAGTAGGCGCGCAGTGTGTTCTTGGCCGCCTCTCCCCCGTCGCGCTCTTCGGTCAGGGGGGTGAGGAAGAGCTGGCGCAGCGAGGTGGCGAGCAGGTCGTCGCCGAGGACGGCGGCGAGCAGGGGGCAATCGGCGTAGGTGGCGATCGGATCCGGGCCCTTGATCGCGAGGGGCAGGGCGGCGGCGGCCTGGCGGTGGGTGAGGCGCCAGCCGGGCAGGCCCTCGGCGGGCTCGCCGAAGGAGAGCGAGGCCTCGGCGTCCTTGAGGAATGGGGTGCCGGGGCGTTCGGCGAAGGCGCCAGGACGGCGGGAGCCGAGCCAGGCCCAAACGACGCCGTCGCGACGCTTCACTGAGAGGAGGTTGGCGTCGAGGGGCTCGGCGACGGCGCGGACCGATTCGTGGGCTGCGGGGCCGAAGGCGACGAGGCCGAGGTGCCAGGTGGAGAAGTCATAGGCGAGCTCTGGACCCTCGATCAACTCGCCGGCGAGCAGGCCCTCGATCAGCTCGCCGCGGCGCTCTTCGCTTGACTCGGCGAACTCGCCGGCAGCGCGCCCGTACTCCTCGCTGACCGCGGAGAGCAGGCGCTCGAAGGCGATCGCGAAGGAGCGAAAGGCGCGCTTTAGCTCCATGCGGGGCAGACCGAGCCGGTCGGCCTCTGAGATCAGGGTGTCGGTGAAGAGCGAGTTGGCGGCGCAGTAGCGGCGGATGACGGCGTCGAGGCTGATCCCGGTGCGGGCGGCGGTCTTCGCTTGAAGGAGAAGGTCGTCTGGGACCGGCGGGGGGCTTCCGGTGCCGCGTTCGATCGCCTCGAGCCCGTAGCCGAGGCCGGCTGTGATGACGGGCTTTAGCGCCGCGACATAGGCCTCTTCGGCGGGGCTGGAGGGATCCTGAACCGCGCGGACACGGTTCCAAAGCTCGTCTTCGAGCTGGGCCTGATTTTCGCGCAGGCGCGCAGGGAAGTCACGGCTCGCATCGGCGCAGGCAGCCATGGTCAACCGGTCCGCCGGATAAGGAGGAACGGGCTGCGTATGGGTACTGCGTTTCGGTGAGGGTTCCCTGCCCCTACCTCGGTACTACAACCGGTTGTTCGCAAACGAAACGGCGGCTCTCTCTCTACCCATCAGATCCCCGGTCTGCAGACATTCTTAGGATAACAACTATTCATGCGGCCCCAAGAGCTGTCCAAACCCGAAACGCTACTCATAAGTCTGTAGACGGTCAAGTAGCGGTTGATGAAGCTCTGCCCCCTATGGAGGGCGAGCTTCAAAGACGGGTCGGCGAGAATCTTCGGGCCCATCGGAAATCCGAAGGCCTAAGCCAGGAGGCCTTCGCCGAGGTGCTCGAAGTCCACCGGACCTACATGGGCGCGGTCGAGCGAGGCCAGCGCAACCTGACGCTGCAAAGCCTCGAGCGAATCGCAGCGAAGATCGGCGTCGACCCCGTTGATCTGCTGATCGTCAAGCACCAGCGGTGATAAGCGCAACTGCCAATGTGTGCGGTGCGCTTTACGTCGAACTGCCATAGAGGCATAAAGTGCTGGCCGGAGGGCGTGGCGGCCGCCTACCGGTGGCCGTAATAGACGACGAAGGCCTGCCCGAAACCGTGGCGCTCATAAAAGCGGTGGAGTCGATATTGGTGGCGACCGTGGTAAGCGCCAGGTCGGTAGCTCCGCGTGAGGCGAGCTCCGCCCAGACTGCGTCGATGAGATGAGTTCCGATGCCGGCGTCGCGTCGCTCGGGAAGCACCGAGAGAGTCTGCAGCTCCGCGACGGGACCGATGTCCCAGCAGGCGTAGGCGGAACCGACCGCGAAGGCGTAGCCGATCGGCACCTCGCTCTCTTCGGCGAGGAGCATGAAGGTGGCGGGGTCGACTAGCCAGCGGGTGTATTTCTCGCGACGCATCGCCCAGGACGCAGGCGCGGGCCGCGGGGGCGCCTCGCCAAGCCTGGGGAGGACGGAGGCGTGGTGGTCGTGGAGAGCCGTCCACAGCGGCTCGAGCTGGTCGAGGTCGGGTGGGGCGCCGCGACGAATGACGGGATCTATCTAAAGCCGAGCGACCTTGTCAGCCTGATTTGTGCTTCTTCTTCTCCGGGTACGGCGGCAGAGCGTCGGAATGTTCCTCGAGCCATTCGTCGTGCTTGTAGTCGAACTCCCAGGGCATGTGACGACCGATTCGATCGGCAAGCATTCCCCAATTGTCGGACTCGTGGAACTCACAGAGCTTCTCGGCTGCGCTTGCCAGGGCATTCCCAGCGCCTAAGAAAGATGAACCGATTTCCGAAGAGCAGGCCCGGCCCCTCAAAGATCCAGCGCGAAATACGCGGGTTGTCCCAGTTCTCCGCAAGCCAGCTGGGAGTGCATACAACAGCGTCGAATGAGTCGGAACCTTTCGACCCCGGGCTCGACATAAATGCCTGAAAATTGATCCCAATTTCTCTGGGTCAGCGGGAGCGAAGTCCTCAAGAGGCCTTTTGGCCCCACCGGAGAACAACGTCTTGATTTCGGCACGTATCGAGGGCAAGTTACTACTCAGAAATTGGAGCCGTCGGGCCTTCGGGGCCTTCCTAGGTGAGCGGATCGAGGCATGCGGTGGTGTGGGCAGGCCCGGCGACTACGAGCAGCCCAGAATGTTTATTGGGATGTCGGTTGGGGCCTTACCCCAGGGGCGACCGTTCCTGTAGACAACCCTGAAGTCCGGGCCGCGTCTGAGGTGGCCGTGGGCGATTTCGCGGGCGGCGGCGATGACGTTCGAGGGCCATGCGTTGCCGTGAGCCGGAAGCACGCTGCCGTGGAAGCCCTTTTCGCGGACCATCTGGAGGAGGACCGGCCAGTGGCGGGAACCGTGCATAGCCGCAACCGCCGCATCAGACGAGGCGCCGTCGCCTGATCGAGTCGCCGCATCCCAGCTTGCGAGCCAACCGCAGGCGACTGTGCCAGCGACGGCTTCACCGAGCTCGTAGCGATTGCTCAGTTCCGTTTCTGCCTCGAATGAGGCGGCGTCAAAACCAGGTGGCAGCGGTACCCCGTGCAGCATCTGCGCGACGACGCCGGATTCGGCGGCCGGCCGCACCACTTCCGGTGGCATCGCGGCAAGCCACCGTTCGACGCCTACCGCGCGCAGCGATCGCAGCAACATCTCGTGCTCTTCCGCAGGCAGAGCGAGCGTGACGAAGACCTTGCCCTGCGGGGGCAGGACGGTGGTGTAGGCGGGACGGCCCGGTTCGTGGAAGGTGGTCGCCCGTCGTCCTAGGACGATCGAGGTCGTGGCGGTCGCACTCCTGCGACTATCACGCAAGGTGCCCTGGTAGAGGGCCGCCGGGGCCCAGTACATCACCAGTCCGGAAGGGGCCGGATGCCCAATATGGCGGTAGGTCAGTCCGCCGTCTTCGACCTGGAAGTTAGCGTGGACGATCGACCAGCCGGGCGCGGTGACGAGCAGCCGCGGGTTGGCTTTGGCGACCTTGACCGCCGCCGCGGCGTAGGTCGGGCGGCCGCCGTCCTTGACCGAGTCGACCGTGCCGCCGCCGAGGACGATCAGCACGGCGACCGCCGCGATGACGGCGAGCCCGAGGCCGGTAGTGGCAGCGCGGTGCTTCGAGAAGAAGCCGACACGGCCGCCAAGCGCGCGCTCGATGGCCCGCTCACCGACGGGTACCGGTCGCTCCGGCGAATCGCCAATCGCGATCGCCCGCTGCATCGCCCGTGCCAGGTCGGCCTCGTCGATCGTCTGCCTTAACTCTTCGACGGAGAACGGGTTGGCGGCTCGCATCTCAGCAAGTGCGTTGTCTTCTCGGCTACTGCGGATCATCGGGCCTCCTCAGCGGGATCGGGGATCGTGGCGCGGCTCTCTAAGCCGGACCGTCCGGCGGTCTCGAGTTGCTTGGCGAGCTTGCGGCGGGCGCGGTGGAGGCGCACCCGGAAGGCGCCCTGCGAGCACCCCAGGACCTGCGCCGCCTCCCCCACCCCGAGCCCATCCCAGGCGACCAAGCGCAGAACCTCGCGCTCGTGCTCCTCGAGCCGCGCGAAGGCGGTGGCGAAGTCGGCGCGGAGGGCTAGCGACTCGGCCGGGTCGGAGCCCGACGCGGCCGGGCGCGGCTCGTGGGCTAGGCGGAGGCCCAGGTCGTGGCGTCGGCGCGTTGAGCGGTAATGGTTGGCGATCACATTGGCGGTGATCGCGTAGAGCCAGGGCAAGGGGCCATCGGGGATGCGGTCGCGGCGGCGCCATGCCACGGCGAAGGTGTCGGCGACCACTTCCTCGGCGGTCTCACGCCCGGATACTCGCCGCATCGCGAAGGCCAGGACCCTCGCATAATGGTCGCGGAAGCAAAGTTCGAAGCGATCGCGGTAGATATCTGGGACCGCGCGCGGTGGTTCCTCGAGTGGAAGCATCTAGACGCTAAGTGTTCGACTCCGCCCCGTTGTTACAGCAGGGCGCCAGATAGGACGCAGTCAGGTCGCATGACAGCTGCGGTCCCTCGCGGGCGGGCTAGCGGGCTGCTCGCCGGCGACGTTGGCGGGCGAGCTCGGCGCGATGTCGCCGACGAGTGAGGTCTTCCTTCCAGCGAGGGTAGCCCTCCTCCTGAAAGCGCCGGCTGAGGCGATCGTCGAGAAGGACCGCATCGAAAGGATCGATGCCGAGCTCGCGGTAGACGGCGCGGGCATCGTTGTCGGAGCGGGCGAAGCGATAGATGCGCTGGTTCCAGGCCATCACATGGCGGCGGCGCACCTCGAGGTCGATATCGGGCTGGTCGAGCAAGGTGCGGAGGAACTCGCGCGTGCAGGGGATCGAGACCCGCAGCTGACGCAGAGAGTGACGGGAGCGCTGGCGCAGGCCGATCACATTGTGGATCCGGCTCTGCATGCAGTGCGGCGGGTTCATCACCCAGAAGTGCACCGCGGCGGTGCCGGGCGGCTGGTAGCGGACGCGGACGGCGCGCTTGAGGAGGTCGCGTTTGGCGAGACCGAAGGGCGCTGTGACGATGTCGAGCACTCGCTCGTGGCCCTCGGCGTCGCGGAACTGAACGATTCCGGCGTTGGGGGTTGCGTGGTCGATCCCGGGCAGATGGGCCTCGCCGCCGAGGAGCTCGGCCGCCCGCAGCACGGTCTGGCGATTGCCGCAAAGATCGAGGTCTCCGCTGGTCGGCGGTGCGCCGCGCAGCAGACCCGGTTTCTGCTCGGCGAAGTAGTAGGCCCAGAAATAGACGGCCTGGCCACCGACGACGACGGTCCGACCCTCATCGGTCAGCTCCTGGAGGCGGTCCAGCAGCCGGCGGACCTCATTGGGCGAGAGCGGCGGAGTTGGGCCCGCGCTCATCGCCCCGCGTTGATGAAGCCTGAGAAGTCGACGGCGAGGCGCTGTCGGGAAAAAGCCAAAAGGCCGTTTTCTCGGTGCAGCTCAGCCGCGGAGCGCTCTCCTCTTGCGAGGGCACGGGCCTGCTCGTCACGGGCCGACTGCTTGGCGGCGGCTCGCTCAGAAGGCCGGTAGCGCTTGACTTGCACATGGCTCATCGAGGTTGAATCGTAGCTTGCCTGAGATTGTTGCCTGTCGAGCGTTTTGGTCATATGCCCCCAGGGCGGCCAAAATGCTCGCCAGGCGAACCGATTCCCCCCCCGGGGAATTTTTGAATCGCGTTGGATATGACCCCGGCGAGGGAGCCGCGCTGCCTTTTGGCGTGGGTTGCTTCGCGTGGATCGGCAGGGCCGGCGACATTCCAGCCATTGTGAACTTTTGTGTATCTAGAACTGGAGAGTCAGGCGCCGGGAGGACAATTGTCGCTGTGGGCCGAGCAATGTGAGGGGGACGGCTACGAATGGATATTCGTAGCAATGTTCGTAGCCCGATTTGCTTCGGGGGGCTTGAGGCGATTAGGTCCCGCAGCGATCGTGATAGGGCGATCGGCGGATCGACGGTCGGGCGGTGTAAACGGAAGCCGAGGGCGTCCGGCCACAGAGCCGAATGGGATCGCGCAAGTACGGGAGAGAGGCCGGGGTCACTGGGAACGTCGACCTGAACACCAAGCGCCTCGTCCAACTATCTGCGAGGGCACCGATCACTGGGGGTAAGACAATCGTGGGAGATCCATCCGCTCGCGGAACTCGGAGACGGTCTGCCAGGAAAGGGAAGGGGCCTTCGAGAGATCCTGATGGCCTTTGGCCAGAAGATCGATTGCGGTAAGCCCGTCGGCAGCCGGCTGACAGGCGTCCCCGAAACGCCGCTCGTCGAGCTGGCCGAAGAATTCCAGGCAACTGAGGCTGTGGTGCCAGCCGGCGACCAGCTCCATGACCAAGCGCTGCATGCGGGCGACCCGCTCCGCCCCCCCAGGTGCATCGATTCCTTTACGCACTTCTGCCATCACGGCTCCAACTTCTAGCCGACGCGACAAACCTGCCCTGGCTTGATCAAGCGAAGAAGGGCCGGGCAGCCCGTGAGTCGAGAACGCAGTTAGGTCACTCAACCAGGTGAGGACCGGCTGGGTCCCGTCGGCCCCGACGTCACCTTGCGCGACGATCTCCGCCGCGTGCTCGTGGGCCGACGCTCGCTCGGCGACGAGAGCCGGCGTGACGATGTTGAGGTTGGCGCCGTCTCGCTCGGCGATCTGCACCGCCCGGCGGGCAACACGGATCGCCTCCCTAGGTAGTCCACCGGCCATGCAGTGAAAGAGTGCCGGCCACGGCGGTGGCACCCCAACCGCGCGACGGCGCAAAAGCACGTCTGACTCCGCCCGGTTTAAATAGTCGACGTGCAGTACCTCACTGAAAACGCTGTCAAAAACGTCGCGTAGCGGTTGCCCACGCCGCTCGAAGTCACTCAGCGCTTCCTCTGAGATCGAAACGAGGTAGTAGACGTTTGTCTGGTCGAAGAGCGACTTCATTTCGTTTAGGAAGCTGCGGGCCTCCTCCGCGCTCGCCATCTTGTCCAGCTCATCGATTCCGATCACCACTGGGCGACGATTCGCCAGAGCACCGAGAAATCGCCTGTAGTTCTCGACCACCTCTGGAAAGGTCCACGGTTGAGCAGCCCGACTCACTCCCCGCTTCACACCAACCTTGGCTAGGGTCGAGCTCAACTCCCCCGACTGTTCTTCAGAGAGCGTTTCGAGAAAGCGCAGCTGTTCGAGGTTGCCGCGCGCCTCCAACTTGACCGGATCTTCGAGGCGGGCGCGGGGCTGAAGCGTCTGGCGCAGCTGCGGTAGAAAGACTGTTCCCAGCATGAGCAGGCCGAGGTAACCCAACCCGGCGAGCCAGACCCTTGGGTCGATTTGAACCCCAGTGAAGCCCACAATAATTGCCCCAACACAGACTGCTGCGCTGACCAGCAAGCCGATACTCACTAGCCGTGACCGCCTTACTCGCGCCTGTATCCGCTCACGATTCTCGTGGTTGAGCGAACTGCCAAGCTCCGAAAGACAGAGCTGGCCGAAGAGAAACCGGACAAAGTCTTCGCCCCCGTAGCGCACTGGTGCGGAGACCATGATTCCCGTCGGTGACTCGATCTCCTCGGCGTTTGGACCGCGTAAGCGGTCCTCGCAGGCAGCTTTGATCAGAGTCGTCTTCCCAACCCCACGAGGACCCGCAACTCCAACGCTGCCGGCTTTCAGACCTGCCAGAGTCTCGATCAACTCGCTTGTCGCATCGACCGAAACCTCATAGGCGGGATCAAAGAGAGCGCGGAGACCACCGGGGTCAGCTGGCGTCAGCTCTGCGCTGAAGCCCGGTTCGCTCACTTGGTTGATGCGCTCACGCAGCTCGGGCAAAACGACCGTCTCAATCAGGTCCTGACGGTGATCTGCAAGCCTCTGCCTCTTCGCTTCCCACTCGCCCAGGCTCCGTACCCGCAAACGCCAGAGAGCCGGAACCTGCGTCGCCACTGCAAGTGCGGCACCCGCGCCGGCGCCGGCGCCGATCGCTGCCACGGCGAGGACGCTCGGCCCGATAAAGAGGCCGACAAGTACTCCGCCCGCCCCACCGAGTGCGATCAGCGCCAGAGCGCTTCGAAGAGCGACCCAGCGGGGCCAGATAAAGCGGTCGAATCGGCTGTGCTGCTGCCGCGACGGCAGCAGCAGGGCATTCCGTGCAATCTCGGCGATCTGCTGGTGGGACCTACGCTCCTCCAACAGCAGCGGCACAGTGTATTTAGCCAGCTCGACGGGATCGAGCCCGGAAAGAGCTCGTGCGCGCTCAATCCCGTCATCGGCGAGGCCGGCGAAAACCAGACTGCGGGCCTCCTCTTCCACCTGCTCAATGCTGGGCACCACCTCACGCTGGGAACCGGAGGAGATCTCGGAAAAGATCGACTCAGGCGAGTCCTCTTCGTCACGCCCTGCTCTCAGTCGACTCATCGGTCCGCTTCAGGCTCAGGGGTGGCCGAGCAGGACTTCTTCGCTCTGTTGTTCTTCGTAGACGATGCTGCCATCGGCGGTCACCGATTGCGGGCCACAGTTGTAGTAATGGTCGGGGGATATCCCGGGGCCAAGACGGTCGTTTGGCCGTTTTCTTCGTCGTAGTCGCGGATCTCACCGCCGCCGTCGTAGATCGCATAACGGCCCGAGCTGGAGACGCCACAACTGTCCAAATCAAATACACCTCCGATGGCAAGTTTTTTGTTGTTGAGCCACTCGCTGCCGTGACCTTCGAAATCCGAGCAGCAGATTGCGTTCAGAAAGTCCGAGCCGGTCTCGTTGGTCGCGAAGTCTTCAACGCAGGCGTTGCCGAGGTTGTTGCAGAGCCCCGGGATCACTTCGTTAACCGCATGGGTCGCGAGGTTGATCGTGTAGCCCGAGGCTTGGTAGCGGCAGCCCATGCTGCTCACTCCGGCAAAGCCGCTGTTGTCCAGGTTCACCTTGATGAAATCTTCGTTGTCGTAGCGCTCGGTCGGGCAGGGGAGCGGCGTCCGGACGCCGGTCGATATCGAGAAGAGGTCGACGACGTTGCCGCGTTCGGACCCTTCTGGATGGTTGGAAGGGCCGGTCATGATCGTGTCGCCGTCGTCCTCGAGGCCGAGACTCTGGGATTCACCGAGATACTGGCCGACGGAAGTCACCGATTGATTGGATTGATCGACGAGGTAAGGAATTCCGCGGTTGACCCGCACGAGCCCGTAGCGGCCACTAGGTGAGATCGCCAGCAGTTCCTCGCTGCTGTCGTGCCTGACGTCGGGTAGGTCGATTCGACGAGTGGTCCCTGCGACGTAGTCGCGGATGTAGACAGCCTGGCCCTCGGGGCGAATGCCGGGAAGAAGGTCGGTGCTGGACTCAAACCAGACGTAGCGCCCGTCGCGGCTGATCCGGGGATGGGTGCCGGTCCTCGCGATGCCAAGGTAGTCGACCGGGACCACATCGGGGCCCGCAGGCTCACCGGTCGGAGTTTCCGGTGGTGACGCGCATTCGACCGCGGCGGCGGCGTTGACGATCGGGATGCCGGAGGCCGGCACCGAGAACCTTCGCGCGAAGCCTGCCGGCTCGCTGCTCGGTCCGCTGGTGTAACCCGCGCCGATGCCAGCTGTCGTCTTAATGCATTCCCCGGCTTCCTCCGCACTCAGGGACGGACTCTCCGAGCGCACCAGCGCGGCGACCCCCGCCACGATCGGAGCCGCCATCGAGGTTCCCATCATCTCGCCGTACCCGGCGGTGCATTGGACCGCCGAGCAGGCGGCAGTCGTGCTGAGCAGGCCCATCTGACCGAAGCAAAGAGGCGAGCCGCAGGGGTCGGCGGCGCCCGCCGGCGGGTTCGTCTCGACGCCGCCGGGAGCGACCACCGAGACCTTGCGTCCGTAGTCCGAGAAGCTCGCCAGGGAGCCGTCGGAGTTGGTCGCTCCGACGGTGATCACATTTTCGAGGTCGGAGCTTTGCCCCCACGGACTCGGGATCCCCGGGGCGCAATTATTGCCTGCCGAGAAGGTCCAAACGATCGAGGAACCAACGCCCGCGAGCAGGTGGCGAAACATCGGTGCCGCATCTTCAGCATGAGCCTGAAACTGCTCAGCTTCGAAGTCGGTCGCGCATCCTGCGGCGGCATTCTCGCCCAGCGAGATGTTGACCACCTCCACTCCGGGCCTGGTCGCCATCTGTGTCATCGCCGTCAACACCTTGGCGAAGAAGCCCTGCAGCCCGCCGACGCCTACGGTCACAATCGGACACCCGGAAGCGATCCCGGTCATCCCCAGCTGATTGTCGCCGCGGGCGCAAGCGAGTCCCGCCACGTGGGTTGCATGCCGCGCCGAGCGAGAGGAGCCGGGAAGCGTTTCGCGCACGTTCAGGTCGGGGTGGCTCGCGAAGACGGCGCCTTCGTCGATGATTCCCACCGCGACGTCTGAGCCGTCAGTTCTCGCCCAGGCCGGGGCGACATCGATTTGGTCGAAGCGCCAGGTCCACCAGGGCTGGTCGAACTCGGGGTCGATCGACGGTGTCGTCGTGTCAGCGACGTATTCGTCGAGCGTGAAGCTGCTGACCGCAGTCACTCCTGGAAGCGATTCAAGCGCGGCTCGGCGAGCATCTAGATCCTGCGGGTTGCTCCAACGGATCTCATATACCCCGATCGCATCGAGCCCACCTGAGACGACACCGCCGATCGCCGTTGCGTCGAATGCAGCCTCGGTACGGTCGCCCGGTTCGTCGGGGGTACCCAGGGCGATCAGTAGCTCATCATTGAGGGCGTCGTCGACGGCGTCGGCGACTCGGTCGGGCGAGGGTTCGGTGAGCTCTTCGAGCGCTCCAGGGGGCGCCTGAACGCCGATTACGGAGATCGGGATCGAGAGTAACAGCGGCTTGGCGCAATCGCTTTGGGTGCAGCCGCTGCCCGCGGCGAGGAGCGTTGCCTGCCCGAGCTGCGCGTCGCTCGAAGCGCTGATGAAGAGCTCGCCGTCTTTGACGATCGTCTCGAGTCCAGGTGTGGCACCCTCCTGCGGCGCACCGATTTCAGTGAGGGAGGTGAGCGGCGCAGGCAACTCCGCCGCTGCGACGGAGCCGGCCTGAACCGTTAGCGCTGGGATCGTGATCGAGAGGGGCGGTTCGTCGGAGGGCGGTTCTCCCGAGGGCGGCGACGGTCCGGGGGAGCCCCCACCTGAGTTTGGCGGCGTCGCGGAGCTGCCCCCGCCTTCGTCTACCGGATTGTCGGTGTCTTGACCCCGAAGGGTGCGAACCGGCGATCGGGCCACGATTCGCCCTCGGTTGACCAAGAGAGCCCGGATCCGCAGTGGGCCGGCCGGCGGCGCCGTGAAGGCAATTCGGTAGGCACCGCGGGACACGTCACCATGGGAAAGGGAATGCCACAGCCCACCCTGATTGCCTTGGAGTCTGACTGAAGTCGCACCCGCTGGGTTTCTTACCCTCCCCGTTGCCGTTGCCTGCGAGTTACGCTGGAGGTTTGGCGGCAGGCGGAGTGAGATTGCGGGTTTTGCCGGGCGCTGCAGACCAGAGGGAAATGCAATCGCGCCGGGTGGATCGGTATCGCCGTACACAAGCATCAAGATGGATGCGACGATCACTGTAGAGCCGAGCCTCATGGGATGAGGACTCTAGCTTCGCATCGCGTTGCACGGTAGTCACACTCGTTTAAGGCTTCTGATCGAGGCCCGGCTTTTGAGGAGTCTGCTTCGAGTCGACTTCGACGACAAAGAAAGGTTGGTAGTGAAGGTAGTCTCGTTAGGTAACTTGAGATGACAACATCATCGCGTTGTGAGGATCCGTGTGTGCTGCTAGATCCCGATCACTGCACGATGCGAACCGCTGTGGCAGGCTTCGGGACGATGGGGTTCGTCGACCTCTTTGCGCAGCTCGAGTCAGGCCGAGAGGCCATTGACCTCACCCAGCCGGGTGCGATTCCCGAGGACCCCGACGAGATCGTCTATCGGCTCGGTTTCTCCACGGTGGCGCTGGCCGGTATGCCGGAGGAATGCCAGGTGGGGAGGGTCAAGATCAGCCGGGTCTCGGGACCAGTTCTGAGCCAGCGAACGATCCTGCGACAGCGCCACGGATTGCCGGTGGTCTTCGACAAGTCGATGACGCTCGGGGTCCGGGTCGGGGAGGGCGAGCTGCTCACCGTCTGCCAGATGACGGACGAGCCGCCGCAGACCCTCGGGGAAGCGATCTCGGAATGGCGCGAAGAGGCCCGAGCCGCGCTGGGGATCCTCGCCGCGCTCCTCGATGATCGGGTCGCGATCGAGGAGCGCTTCGAGGACGTGATCACCCTCCGCGGCGGCCAGCCGGTCGCCTCGGCGGACACGCGATCACTGCTGCGTACCTTCCTGCCCTTCGACGTCGGCGAGGAGGAGCGAGGGTCGATTGCCGGGCTCTCGCTCCTGAAGCCTGCTGAGCTGGAGCCGCTGAGCGAGGCGGCGCGCTGGTATCTGAAGGCGACCCGGGCAGGGCCGAGCGCCGATGCGATCGTCTATCTGTGGATCGCGATAGAGGCGCTGACGCCCTACCGAACGACCGCTCCGAAAATGGTCGAGGCGATGCTGGTCGGGGCGGGCTTTGATCCGGAGTGGCTCGGGGAGCTGGGGGTCGGTCGCCTAGCAGGCGTGCGAGCGGACATCGTGCACAAGGGGGTCCGCGACCACCCGCTGATCGGGGCCGCGCACTATCGCCTAGAGACGATCGTCCGCGTGTTGATTCGAAACTCGGCGGGGATCAGCTCGAGCTGGCCGCCCGCCCTCAGCCCGGCGGTCTTCGGTGCCGAGGCGGAGAAAATCAGGGAATCGGGCGCAAACCGCGAGACCGTCTGGCATCCCGATGGGCTTCCCGCTCCCGAGACACCGCAGCCGGCGGGCCTCGAGTGGGAGCGGGTGCAGGCGCAGCTCGATCCCGCCTCGCCGCCGATGGCAGTCACCTACCTCGGCGAGCTACAGCCCGGCTGGCAGGCGCGGCTCGATCACTGGCTCGCGCAGGCCGCCGAGTTCCTCAGTGTCGAGTTCGACCCGATCGAGGTCAGCCTGGACCCGCGGGCGAAGGGAGTTCCGGCGAGCGTCGAGATGGCTGCCGGCGCGGGCGGCCTCGTTCTCAACCCGGGGTTGCTTCAGCTTCCAGATCCGCTCCGCGAGCTGCGCCTCGCGCAGATCCTGCAGGAAGGGCTTGCGCAGGTGGCGGTCATGCGCTTCGGGCTCGCCAGTCACGGGTTCGGCACGCTGCTGATCGCCGCCGTCGGCAGCTGGGCGCGCTATACGGCCTTCTACGGCCAGGGCGGGCCGCTCGAGGGCGATGACGTACAGGCCTTCGAGCTCACCCCGGGAGACCTCAACGCGATCGGGATGGCTTTTGGAGCCGCGGTGGCGGGTAGCCGCGCAGCGAGTGAGCGGCTGAGGGCCATCGAAGAAGAGCAAGACGACGAGGCCAGGGAGATGCTGGGCGCCCTTCGTGCCGCTTGGACTGGAATCGAGAACTTCGCGCAGCTGTTGGCCCTCGCTGAGCGATTCGCGCAGGAGATCGATGAAAACGCAGCGCAGGGCGACCGGCCCGGCGGGATCGACTGAGCGCCAAAATGAGTCCGGCCTCCATCGAAGACGCGGTTCTTCGCTGGGCGGCGAGCCTCTACTGGCGCCTGCTGGGCCTCACCCACCGGCGACCCTTCGTCCTTTCCCCGACCGGCTGGGCGCTGGGGCTGTTCGGGGCGCTTGCACTCGGGTTCATCTGCGTGCTGGCCGGCGCGGTTCTGATCGTCCTCGCGATCCCGGCAGCGATCGCTGTCCTGGCTCTGAGCGCCCTGGCCGGCTGGCGTTACCTGAAGAAGCCCGCCGATCTCCCGATCGTCTTCTTCTCGCGCTTCGCCGCCGATACGGTCCGGGCTAGGGACGCCGCCACCGAGCACTTGAAGGCGCTCGGAGAGCGCCTTCAAGAAGAGCCAGAGGTCGCAGGACGCTTTGAGTTGCGCGAGATTCCCGAGGTCCTGAGCGCCGAGCAGGCAAAGCTGTTGCTGGATGAGGGGCCGGCGAGCGCCGTCGTCTTCGGCGAAGTGCGGGCAATCGACGGCGTCGCCCGCTGGCGGCTCGAGATGCTCTTCTCCTGGCGGGTCGGCGACGGCTTCGTCACCAACGTGCGGACAGTGGGGCCGAAGGAGCTCTCCGCGCAGCGATACTCGCGAACCGAGGCGCCAGCGCCCTCGCACGAGCAGTTCGTAGACGCCGACCAGCCACTGCGCAGGCTCGCCGCGGAGCGCTTTGAGTCCGAGCACGCCGACCGCGCCCTCGGCACCCTCCTGGTCCTGGCCGGAACCGCGGCGCGACCTGACGCCGCCGAAACGATGCGCTGCTTTCGGGCTGCGGCGCCCTACCGTGGAGCGCTCTCGCCGCAGACCCGAGCAGCGATCGAGATCAACAGCGCCTTCGCCGAGGCGGGCGACAACCTGGCGAATGTCTTCGGGCGGATTGAGCGAGCCGGCGAAGGGGACGCCAACGACATCGAGCTCTGGAACACGCTGGCGAGTATCTCTTTCCTGCGCTACCTGAGCGAAGAAATCGACGCCGCCGGGCACGTCGTCAATGCGAAGCGGGCGGTGGACTGTGATCCGAGTAACGGGATGGCGAACTACAACCTTGGCGAGGCATACATGAGCAACGGAGAGGTCGACTTGGGCCTTGCCCAGTTCGAAGGCCTACGCGAGGACTCCGAATACTCGCGCCGCCCCTACCTGCATACGTGCATCGGCGTCGTCCACTACAACCACACCAAAGACTTCGCCCAGGCGCGCGACGCCTACCGGCGGGCAAATGAGCTGCAGCCCAGCGCCCGCTCGCATCTATACCTGGCAGACGCCCACCGGGCGCTCGGCGAATTCGACTCCGCCCGCGAGCACTACCGCGAGGCGCTGTTGATCGACCGGACCCTTGTTGACGCCCACCGCGGTTATTGGGGCGCGAGCAAAGAAAGCGAACGGCCACCGCAGCGAGAGGGGGCCTGGGATTGGATGCTGCAAAAGACGACGCCTCGCAACCTGCGCCTGCGGCGGGCGCTGCGACCGCTGAACCAGCGCCTGCTGGAGTGGCGCTATGAGCACCACCCCGAGGATTCGCGGATCCACTACATGTTGGGCTGCGCGGCGCTCTTGCGCGAGGACTTCGCCACAGCGGAAGAGAGACTGCTCTACGCCGATCAGCTCCTCGACGGCCACGACCTCGAGGCCCAGGCCCGCCTGGCCGTGACCAGGGGGCTGCAGGGTCGGATACCCGAGGCGGAGGGCCTGTTGCGGGCGATCAAGGCGGCGAAGCCGCCGCCGCGTCCGGGGGATGGCCCGGACCTGAGCACCGAGGAGGGAAAAACACTGATGATCCTCCTGCCCTTCCTCGATGAGCCGCGGCTCGGCTTCCTGCCCCAGGCCCAGCATTTCGGTGAAGCGCTGGGGCGGTTTTTTGGAGAGTGAGAACTCCCGCGCACGCCACGCCACGAATGTGTTGGGTCGCGTGCGCTCCCACTGTCCAACCGAAGCAATTGGGACCATCGATCCGTGACGGGGGAGCGAACCGAAGCGAAAATCGTCACCTATGTCCTCGAGCTTCCCTTCCTGCTGCCGGTCCCCGAGGACTACCAGATGGCGCCACTCCTCCCGCGGACGCCGGCATGGGCCGGATGGAGCGGTAACGATTTCTGGAAGCTCCTTGAATGGCCGGGGTCGAAATCCATCCCCGACCACCTGATGCCGGGACCACAGATCCGCTTTCGGCGAGTCAGCGTCAAATCAACCCCCCCACTGCGGGCGGCCGACAAGGCTTTTGCGGACAAGGTCCGTCCCTTGCTCAATCGGAGAGAGCGCCTGGCCCGCTGGTGGGGACTCAGGCGCGCAGATCGCGGCATTGAGTTCATGCGATCCGTCGTGTCCTTCTCCGTCTTCGTCGCCCCTTCCGACATTCCCGCTCACGACACCGATCGAGAGCTCGACTGGTTTCGAAGTCAGTTCGTCGCTTGCCTTGCGGAACTCAATCGGTTCCTCACCGGACTGAGCATGGCCGCGGCAGACTGGCGCGTCGGGCGACTCGGCGCGGGACAGCTCCCGCCGCTTTTGCCGATCATCGTCGACCACCTGAGGCCCGGCGATTCGCCGGGGCGATCGCCGATCCACCTTCTCGTCTCGATCCGACCCGACGCGCCCGAGCTGAAGACGGTGGACGAGCCACCACCGGATTTCGCATGGAGGGCCACCGCAATGGTGACGGGCGCCAACCACGGCATCGAGCCTTACCTGGATTTCTTCGCCCTCGTGGAGGACGCCTGGGCGTACTCGTTACTCGGTGAGAGCACTCGATGCGTGATCACGCTCGGCACCGCCGTGGAGGTCCTCATCAGCACCACGATCCGTGAGGGAGGCGCACGGCTGGACTGGACTGCCGAGGAGATCTCGAAAGGCTCGACGGCGTGGCTGCAAAAGCAGGTGACGGCCTGCCTCGCGAAGCTGCTCGGAAAGGAGATCGACATCAGGGACCCTTCGACTGCGTGGGGTGAGTGGTGGTCGAGCGCCTACCGGATGCGCAACGGAGCGGTTCACGAAGGGCGCCAGATCACCCAGACCGAGGCCGTAGCGGCGAAAAGGGCGACGGCAGAGGTGCTCCGCGAATTGAAGGGGGACCTTGCCAAACAAAACGCACTCTCAGAGCTATCCAAGGCTCTGAAAATTGACTTCACGGATCCCGATCACGACTACCCGTGGCAGATAGTTCAGGTGCTCCCCTTCAGTCTCCGCCGGATCCAAGAGGCCGAGACTGCAGCGTCTTGGAACCCCTAGCCGAGCAAGGCGTCGGCGGCGGGCCGAGTCTGGCGCAGCTATCGCCGCCTTTCGATCGGCCGAGTCTGGAGGATTCCCTTGATCTGGATAGTCCTCCGATCTTCCTTCAGGTTGGCCCCGATCCAGGCGGCAAATGACCGCGTTGCGGAGGTGGCGTCCATCGCCTCGGCCGATGTCGGCCGGTATCCCTCGTGCACCGCTCGGTTTCGGAGGAGATAGCAGGCTTGGAACCAGCGCCCCGGAGGTAGATTCTCGTCGTCTAGATCGACCGGCTGATCGAGGAACCCGGGCAAGTGATCGGACAGCTGATTCCTGAACCCGCAATCGAGGACCCCGTCGAGGCGGCCTGGGTCCATCTCGAGTGCCTCCCACACCTCGCGAAAGAAGATGTTGACCATGACCTCGGTCGCCGTCGCCGCGGCGATCACAGTCTGCACGTAGCGACCGGAGCCCAGATGGTGTTCCGCGGACTGCATGTATTGGGACCAGTCGAAGAAGGGTGCGCGGCCTTCGCGGTATGCGTGAATCAGATGAACGGCGGTCGAAACCTCCTCGGCCTCGCGTTCGGCGGGCAGGTCGTCGCGGATTCTGGCGTGTACGTCGAGCGTCGAGGTCGCACCTGCGGCTGCTTCCCGCGCCGGCCGTATATCGACCCGGTACGGCGCCATCCGCGGCAGGTCGGCGCGCGAGATCCTAGATATATGCCACTCGTCGTCGACCGTCGCCAGGACGACCAGATAGTCGTTCAACAGACCCAAAGCGTCGTCAAAGCAACGGGAGAACCATTCGCCGATGGCGTGATCGTCGGCGTCGGCCAGGGGCGAGTCAAGCGCTCGCGAATAGACGGAAACCAGGGCGGTGGTCCTCACGGTCTCCATCGAGTCCTCCCCGCCTGCCTCTTCGAATCCAACCCACTCGGGAAACGCGAGCCTCGCAGCGGTCAGTGGCGCCGGGATGCGTACAGTCGCCTCACCCAAGGCGATCCGAAAGTGTGGCTCGAAGCCGTCGGGGATCGTGGCATCCAGATCGATGAGATGAGCGATTTCATCGGCGCCCCAGCCCTCCCAGCCGGGCCCGCGTCGGCTGTGCACGAACTGCAACTCGGGCATCCGCAGCGAGAACGGTAGTTCCAGAGCGAACGTCACGATCATGATCGGCTCCGCGTCGGGGTTGGGGAAAATCCGGTCGGGATCGGGGGTTCGGGGCTTCACCTCTCTCATCCCCACGGATCCTCGAAGACTGGCCGGACAGATGGGCTCCCCGGGTCTCGATCCGAATTGAGCGACTTCTCCCTCGTGGCGGGCGTGGAAGTGAGGCAGCGGATGGTCGCCGTAGTACATCTCGATAACGATTCCGAAGAAGGTGCTGGTGCGAGGCGCCGCTCAGCTTCCGTTCCCGTCGAGCATTTTGGTCATCACCACCGTCGTGACCAAAACGCGCAGACAGGCTGAATGGGCCCATCATGAAGTCAAATTCTTGAGTCGCGTTGGTGGAAAACTTCAAAAACGCAACAGGTAGGGGCTCCCGCGACTCGCAATCCGATGAATGCAGGGGCTCGAAGGTCAGGTGGCTCTCGAAAGAAATCGAGTGGATGCGCTTGGGTTATCTGGGCGCGGTCGCCCGGAACGAGGGGAGTTAGCTGAGGGTGCGCTCGACGCTTTCGAGCACGAGGCAGAGCGAGCGAGCGAGATCGCAATCAGCGCGGGGGAAGTAGCGATCGCGGCGGCCGACGCGGCGGCGCCGAATCAGCCCAAGCTCCTCAAGTGCAGCGATGTCGGCCTTGGCGCCGGAACGACAGCGGCCGCCGAGGCCGGCGAGTTGGGCGGCGGAGAGGCCCTTGGCCTTGAACTCAGGCGGCGGCCCATTTGGCCCGAACAGCTCAGTCAAGAGCTGGCGGCGGGGAGCGTAGCCAAAGAGCCAATCACGGGCGGTAGTCGGCCGTGGCCCGCGATTCGAGTTGCCCGGATCGGTTGTCGCGTCTGAGCTCAAATGTAGTGTCTAAAACTACATTTATGCCCGTCCTCTGGACAAAATCGACACTGCTTGGCCTGCTCGTTGCAGAGGCTGGCCTCGAGCGCATTCCCGCCCAGCCCTGGACCCTCGAGGCTGCGATCGAGAAGCTGGCGCGCTCGACCAAGCCGGAGAGCGGCCTCGGCGGTGCGGCCCGATCCTGGCTTTTGGAGCAGGCCGGGCCGGGTGGGCGGGTCGGAGGGGTGGAGGCCTGGCTGGCTGATGCGGCGCAGGCGGGCCTACTGCGCCCCGAGGGCGAAGGCTGGCAGGCCGGCTACTCGCCTCGAGCCGATTGGATCAGGCAGAGTGCCGCCTTGGGCAGCAGCCTCAGCGGTGAGGAGAGAGAGGGGCTCGCCGCGGGAGCTCAGTGTTTGGTCGCGATGTCGACCATGCTCTGGAAGAAGCCTGCGGCCTGAGGGCCGCGAGGGTCATCGACGATCTGATCGGGCCGGGCGCTGATCCGCCGCCAGCTGGTCACGAACTGCTGGCCGATCAAAACCCAGCCTGACCTGTGTCGTTCAGCCTGGATCGCGAACTGGCGGTCGCGCCGCCTCACCGAGGCCCCCTCCCAGCGGAGCAAGTCCGTCTGGTCGGCGACCAAATGCCAGTCCACGTAACGGACAGCGGCGAGCGCGTCGCCCATCTGTTTCGCGCTTGCGTAGCGGTCGGCGGGGTCGAGGCGGGTCGCCTTGGAGATGACCCGACGCAGCCCAGCGGGGACCCAGGGAGCGGCCTGCAGGTGCTTTGGCCGCACCGCGGGTCGGCCCCTGGCGAGACGTTCGGCCATGCGGTCGGTGGCGTATGCATCGTCGTCGTAGGGCAACGGGCCGCTGGAGAGCTCGTGGAGGACGAGGCCTATCTGGAAGAGATCCGAGCTGCGATCGCAGTGACGGGTGGTGAAGGTCTCCGGCGGGCAATAGAGCCGCGGTGAGGGCAACGCCTCTCCCCCGCCGGCGTCATCCATCGTGATCGAGACGCCGAGGTCGCCGACGAGTAGACGTCCGTCGGCGGTGAGGAAGAGATTTGGCGACTTGAGGTCGCGGTGCAGCACCCTGTAGCACTCGTGGATCTCGGCGAGCCCGAGCAGGGTGCCGCAGGTCATGGCGATCGCCTCGCCGACTGAGAAGCGCTCGCCGGCGATGAAGGCATCAGCAAGGCTGCCGCGTTCGTAGTAGGGCATGATCAGCTCGACCGGCGCCATCGGGGGCGAGTAGCCGGAGGGGACGACGACGTCGAGGACGGGGACGACGTGAAGGTGGTTGATCTCCTTCAGCAACTGGCCCTCGTTGACGGCCACCGTGGACTCGAGCCCGAGGGTGTCATAGCGCTTGCCAACCTGGAGCTGGCCGATCAGCTGATTGCGGTAGAGCCGAACCTCCGAATCTCCCTCATAAAGGGTTTTGATCGACTCGTAGGGCAGGGTGAGGGTGCGGATCAGCTCGCGCTCGGCTCCCATCAGCAGCCCTCAACGGCGAGGTGGCGGGCGGTCATGAAGGCGATTGAGCGGTCTTTCCAGAAGGGGGTCTTCTCGATGCCAAGAGCCTCAGGCAGGTGGTCGGGGGCTTCCTTGATCGGCACCCCGACGCTTCGGGCCGCGTCCTCCTGGCGGACCAGCTCGCAGGCGATCCCCTCACCGACGACAGCGAGCATCGCGGCGGCCTCGAAGCCGAAGCGCTGCGTGGCGGCGGCCATCGTCCAGTTTTTGAACATTCGGGTTCGGGCAAGCCCGACGGCGGCGGGCCGCAGGCGACGCAGCTCCTGGGCGAGACGAAGGCGGAAATCCTCAAGCCGAGCTGGATAGTCGAGATCCTCACTCGGCAGGATCCGATCCGCTCCGTCGTCCAGCAGCACCCGGTCGGGGCAACGGACGGCGCCAAGGAACGCTGCTCCTGAGGCAATATTGATGCCTACGTAGATGGAAGCGCCATTAGAATTCATCGGATCTACAGCTTTCAGGCTTAGATTTCATCTCGGTATTGACCCACATATTGCAGTGCATTTGGAGCACCGCCGCAGCCTTTTGCCGCAAAACGCGGGAAACATTCGCTTACCCCCGCGATCACAGGTTGGAGCTTACGTCTACAAACGCCCATGCAGCGCTCCCCCCTGAAAGGTTCCTCAGGGTCTCCAGTTCGGCCCTACGACGAGGAATTCGAGAGCTCCGACCCTCACCAACACCGATGCGAATCGACCAAGGCGGGTAAACACGCTCGGCGCGAAATTTTTGAGTCGCGTTGGATTTGAACTTCAGGCAAGGAGCTGCCGGGGGCGGGACGTTTACGGGTCGGCGGGTCCTAGGAAAGCGCTTGTCTCAGCGGGGAGGGCTGGCGTCAACGTTCACGCCTCAGCGTCAGTTACATCCGAGACCCTGTTCGACTTCGGGGAGTAGCGGTCTGCCGTACCAGTTGCCCCGAGGCATCGCCGCGGCGTATTCGGCGACCACGGCAGGGTAGGCGCCTTCCTTGCGCATTTCGCGGAAGATCGGCCATTGGGTATTGCTTTCGCGCATGACCTTTTCGGCTTCTCGCGCTGTGGCCGTGTCGTGAGTGGTGCGGGCCTTGTGCCAGCGGCGAAACCAGGCGCAGGCGACGGCGCCGCCGACCGCGGCGCCCACCTGGTATCGCTCGGTGGTGAGGCCGAGATCGGGGACCTTGCTCTGGTCGAAGCCGGGCGGAAGCGGGAGTTCCGCGAGCATCTGCTTGACGGTGGTTCCATATTCGGCGGCCTTGACCACTCCCGACGGCATCGCGTCAAGCCAGGTCTGGGAGTCGACCTTGGCAAGCAGGCCGAGGCGTTCTTCGAAGGCACGGAGGCCAGGGACCCAGCCGCTAAGTTCGAGAAGATTTTCGCCTTCCGTCCAGATCGCAACCATGAAGTGATTGCCAGGCCCGCTCTGATTGGTGGAGTTTTCGGCCCTCGGCGCGATGTAGGCGGTGGCATCGAGGCTCGGGATGGTGGTCTTGAAGGCGCGGCCCTGCTCGTAGATGGTGGCTCGTTTTTTCAGGTACGGGTTATAGGAGGAGGTGCCGACTCGGTGATGGTTCCAAGCCAGCTTGAACTGCTTGCGGCTGCGCCAGCTCAGGTCAACAATGCTCTGTCGTTTGCGCCGAACTGCGGCCGGAAGTATGTGGCGCTTGGCGTCCTTTCGCGACAGGTGGGCATGAAGCGAAGCAGGAGAGCCGGTGAGAAACTCCATCCGGCCTTCAAGAGGCATACCCGGAGCAGGGCGGTTTTCGGTGACATGCGCGACGCGCCAATCGGGCCCTTCGAGGAGTAGCAATGGCGTGGATTCGGCGAAGCGGACGACTTCGGCGCCGTAGGCCTGGCTGGGTTGCGAGCTCGAGGCGTTGATGACCAGGACAAAGGCAGTGGCGCCAGCGATTCCCAGAAGGGTGAGCGCAGCAGCCGGGCGCCAGCCGAACCTCGGGTGTCGCCGCGGGCGGGGGTCATGGTTGTCAATCCCGGTCCCGCGATCCTGCACGAGCCCGTCTAGGAAGCTGCGCTCGGTCGATTCGAGTTCAAGCCTCGCTACTCGAGAGGAGCTGAAGGGATTCGCGCGCCGAAGACGCTCGTCTGTCGGACCTCGTCTCATTTGTGTTCCTCCCGTTTTGGTGATGAAGATCCTTGGTCGATGTCAAGTGCTTGGCGCAGCCTGCGGCGAGCGCGGTGGATGCGGCTGCGGGCGGCGATCGTGGAGATTCCGAGATGGGAAGCCGCCTCGCTGAGGCTGAGGTCGTCCCAGGAAATGAGCATGAGGATCTCGCGGTCGGCAGGCGCCAGGGCATCCATTGCGATCAGCAGCTCAGGATCGTGCTGCTCTCCCCCATGCGCATCTAGCGCAAGGCGCAGATCTGCCGCCAGGTGCTCAGTGAGATTTTCGCGTCGGCTCTCGCCTCGCTTGTGATTCGCGAAGACACGTCGGGCGACGCCGAAGAGCCATAGACGGGCAGCTGAATCGGCTGGCACATCGCCGATCCGGCGCCAGGCGATGAGGAAAGTCTCAGCGAGGACTTCGGCCGCATCGTCTGGATTGCGGGCCCGACGAAGGGCATAGGCGAGGACGTCGCGACCGTGGTCGAGATAGAGCTCGCGCAATCGGCTCTCCGCAAGCTGGTCGGATAGCTGTGGTGAGCGGGTGGCGGCCACTACTTATGTATGTCCGCGACGACGCAGAAAGTTGCAGGACGCGATCGACGCTGCTGCAGCTCCGTGGTGAGGCTCAGTGAAGAACCGACGTCCAGGTCTCGCCGGGCTTGAGATTTCGACATCGAAAGTCTCTCGTCGACAGGTTTAGGTTTGTAGTCGAGCCGTTTCCGCCGGGAGTTGCGACGCCGGTCCACTGGCAGTATTCGCGATAGAGCACGGGCCCTTCGCCGGCCTCGTTTTCGTCCCGGACTAGTTCAAGAAATTCGGAGCGGCAGTCGACGCGCAGGGCAGATCGACGACGGCAGTCGCGGGTGCGGTATTTGCATTTGTACGGACAGGTGAAGTAGGCTTGAACGTTCAACTCGTGCCTGGCGCGGGCGATTGTGATTTGGCGACCCGGGTGCCCTGCGGCTGAGCTGACGACCAGAGCCAGACACGCGGCAACGATCAGCGAGGGAATGCCGATTTTTAGACGCAGCCTCATCACGTTCAGACCGGGTATTCCATTCCGTGGACGAGCCAATGCCCGCCTTCGCGAACCAGTTCGACCCGATATCTGAGTCCGCCCGGCCGGCGACCGATTCCCTTTTCTCCATATGCCCAGACGGTCGCTTCGTCATCAGCGGGATGGTCGACCTTCCAGACGTGGGCGTCATTTACGCCCCATTCGTCCATTACGTTCGGTTTTGGCTTCCAGTTGGGCGGGGTGTTGTCCAGGTGGAGCAATCTTGATTCGCACTTCTCCGCCGGAGTTGCCCCCGGGAAGGCGCGGTGGTTAGAGGCGTCCATCAACTCGCAAGCGCGACCGGCGTCTTCATCGGTCATCGCCTGCAGCCAAGCGACGGCGACGGGGCCGGGTGAGCTGGGAGTAGAGCTGCCGCAGCCGAGGATCGCAATGGCGGACGTCCACGCGGTCGCGAGCAGGCCAGCACCTCGGAGCCGGCAAGAGGCTGTCCGTCGGGAGGGAGACTCGATCATTGGCAGACGGCAGATTACCTGGGTCCCGGTAGCCTTACCCGCTCACTCAGAGGGGGTCCACTTTTGAAAAAGGTTCATTTGGCCGCGTTGATCGTCGGCCTCATCGCTGTAGTCATCGCAAACTTCGGGGGCGCTGCCGCAGCCGGCTCAGAGGGCGGAGCGGCTAAGGCATCTCTGGTCATAGAGATGCACCTCCCCCACTTCAACATGCTCGATCGCCGAACCCGGGCCGGACAGTTGCCACGGTTTTTGCTGGACATCTGGACGCAGACTGGCGGCCAAAAGAAAGACCTTGTCTGGCAGGGTCGTTCCAGAACCGAAGACGCAGTTGTTACGGCGATCGGGAATGGTCATCGGATCTGCTACCTGGCCGAAGCGGACGATGCCGAAGGCGGCGGCGGAGGTTGCAGCTCATTCCAAGACGGGCTCGAACTGAAGTTGATGGTCGAGTCGCCCTGCACCCCCGGCCAACCAGACAACGAGGTGCGGATCAGCGGCTTGGTCCCCAACGGCGTTTCGAGTCTTCGGGTAACCCACCGCGGCGAATCAGGCGAAGAGTCCGTGCCGGTCACTCGCAATGCCTTCAGCTTTACGACCAGGATGGACTTGGCGAATGTCGTGCTGCATGGGGAAGGTTCGGCAAGAGCTGAAAAGTTGGTCAGGGGCTTTCCGCCCGGCTCATCGCAGATGTCGCGCATCTGCGATGTCAAAGCCCCGTCGAGCCCGACGGCGCAGGCATCGAGTGGGGGAAACGCCGGCGTCGAAGTCCCTGGGGGCAGCTCAGGAGGGGCGATATCTCATATTCCGGTGCTAGACAACTTCGCCAGGCGGGAATTGCCTCTCGCGAACGGTAAGTGGGCGAAGGCATCCTGGACAAACGAAATCGGGAGCTCCTGGCGCGACTCATGGCATGGCTACGGAGCAGATGGTCCTAATCATGCCGGTGCGTACTGGCGAGGCGTCACCTTCAGCGACGCTGATGGCTCGGTTGTTGTGGGGGCGACGCTTGGAACGGGCCCAGACAAAGATGCCTGGTCGAACGAATTCCTCTCTCTGTGGCTCGATATGCCCAACCCCAGCAAGACCCGCTCAGGGTATGAGGTCCGCTTCACCGGAGCCCATGATCGCTCCGATGCCTACAAGGTCGAGATCGCAAGGTGGATCGCGGGACAGCGCAGGGTGCTTGCGAAGGCAAAGGGAATTTCACTGCCGGTGAACACAAAGTTCGCGCTCAGCGAGACGGATGGCAGCCTTGTCGTCTGGAAGGGTCGGGGCACGCTGTCGCCGATTCTCTCTGCGATGGACTCAACCTTCCACAGCGGCTTCACCGGAATCGAGGCAAACAGAGGCGAAGGCACGGCCTACGACTTCCGAGCCGGCAATGTGATCAATGTGATGGAAGAACCCGGTGATGCAGCTACCCCAGCGAAGCGCTACGCCGACCGCGCGGCTCCGCCGATCGCCCCGCGGCCACTGCGGCCGCCTTGCCGCGAGGCACATGCGGAACTCGGGAGCAGGCCTCGTAGCGTGACGATCGTTGCGCGTTGCGTTATCCGGCATGGACACCCGTTCTCTTTCGGCGTCTCAGGGTGGGGTCGGGGTAATCTTCTGGACCTCGGGCGGCGACCGCGGACAACCGGCCGCGGGGCAACCTCGTCTCACGGACATTGCTCTCGCTACAAGTGGCACACGGTCTACTGCCAGGCTCGGGGGCGCGGCAGGGTTACGGTGCGCGCGCACCTTCGGCTCGCCGCTGCGAGCCGCTGCAAGCACAGCCTCTCGATCACGCAGGTGGTTCCCGACAGCTGCCAGCTGAAGCCAGGGGGCACCTGTCCGGAGGATGAGGAGATCGCGCAGCTCTTTGGTGGCCTGCCTCGAGGTTGTTAGTGCTTAGTAAGGCAGCTGGATACCTAGGTCTCATTCAATCCAATCCTTGGTGTGGAAAGCCGCACCACATAACACCCGGCTTAGCCAGCTCTAGCCAAACTCCCTGCGCGAGGTAGGGGTGATCCTGCGCCAGCCGCTGCCGCGCGGCCTTCAGCAGACATCAACAAGGGAGCGGGCTGGGCTGAAGCGCATCGCCCCGTCCTCCAGAGCCCCGCGGCGCATTGCTCGGATGTCGAGCAAGTAGTTCTGGCGCAGCCGCCACGGTTCCTTGGAGCCCTGTTTGGGGAACTCATCAAGCGAGCGCAGCACGTAGCCGGCGGTGAAGTCGAGTAACGGCTGCTCTTCGACTGCTGGGTCGTTCACCTCGGGCACGCTTTCTGCGTAGCCGTGGGCGTCCATGTGGGCGAGCAGGCGACAGACGTATTCGGAGACGAGGTCGGCCTTGAGGGTCCATGAGGCGTTGGTGTAGCCGACGGTGAAAGCGCAGTTGGGGACGCCGGAGAGCATCATCCCCTTGTAGGCGATCTTCTCGCTCAGGTCGACCGGCTCGCCGTCGACGACCATCTCCATGCCGCCGAGGAAGAGCAGGTTCAGCCCGGTGGCGGTGACGATCAGGTCAGCATCGAGCTGCTCGCCAGATTTGAGCCGGATGCCGTCCTCGGTGAAGCGCTCGATCGTGTCGGTGACGACGCTGGCGCGGCCCTTGCGGATCGCCCGGAAGAGATCGCCATTGGGCACCAGGCACATGCGCTGGTCCCAGGGGTCGTACTTCGGCTTGAAGTGGCGGTCGACGTCATAGCCGGCCGGCAGCGAGCGCTTGACGGCGTGGCGGATCAGCCTTTTGACCAACTGTGGACGGCGACGGCTGAGCTGGTAGACGAGCGAGTGCATCAGCACGTTCTTCCAGCGCACCACCGAGTAGGCGGCGCGGGGTGGTAGCAAGCGGCGCAGGCGGTTGGCGATCGGATCTTCGGCCGGCAGCGAGGCGATGTAGGTCGGCGAGCGCTGCAGCATCGTCACCTGGGCGGCGGTCTCGGCCATCGCCGGCACCAGGGTCACCGCGGTGGCGCCGCTGCCGATCACCACCACCCGCTTGCCGACGTAGTCGAGCTGCTCAGGCCAGTGCTGGGGGTGGACGATCTCGCCTTTGAAATCCTCACGGCCCTCGAAGTCAGGGGTGAAGCCCTCGTCGTAGCGGTAGTAGCCGCTGCAGATCCAGAGGTAGTTGCAGCTGAGGCGCACCAGCTCGCCGCTGTCGCTTCGCTCTGCCTCCAGCGCCCAGCACCCCAGCTCGCTCGACCACTCGGCCCGCAGCACCCGGTGGCGGTAGCGGATCTTCTCCTCGATCCCGGCCTGCTCGGCGGTGCTGCGCACGTATTGGAGGATCGAGGCACCGTCGGCGATCGCCTTCGCCTCTGTCCAGGGCTGGAAGCGGTAGCCGAGGGTGTGCATGTCTGAGTCCGAGCGGATGCCCGGGTAGCGGAATAGGTCCCAGGTCCCCCCCAGCTGCTCGCGCGCCTCGAGGATCGCGTAGTTGCGCGATGGGAAGGCCTCCTGAAGATGGTGGGCGGCGCCGATCCCCGAGAGGCCGGCGCCGACGATCAGGACGTCGAGGTGCTCGGTCTGGGCGTCGCTCCTAGCGTTCGCCGGACTCATCAGACGCGGGAACGCAGCACGACCCGGCCGCCACGGGACGGGATCATCGTCACGTTGCGGTGGCGGGGCTGCTCGGGCTCGGGACGATCGGGCTCCAGTTCGAGCTGGCGGGCCATTGCCGCCAGCACAACCCGCTGCTCGGCCATCGCGAGCGCCGCGCCGAGACAGCGGCGGGTGCCGCCGCCGAAGGGGATCCACTCATATGTGCCGGGCTTGCGCTCGAGCCAGCGCTCGGGGCGGAAGGCAAAGGGGTCGGGATAGATGTCTTCACGGTGGTGGACCAACAGGATGCTGATCGCGATCGCCGAGTCGGCGGGGACTCCGTAGGGACCGAGCTGCCAGGGGACGCTCACCCGCCGCCCCGTCATCGGCACCACCGGCCGGGCGCGCATCGTCTCGATAATCGTCGCCTCCACCCTGCGCTCGGCGTCGGTGCCCTCGCGGACCGCCTCGCGCAGAGCATCGTGGGCAGCGGGGCTTCTGAGCAGCCGCTCCCAGGCCCAGGCGAGCTGATTGGCGGTCGTCTCGTGACCCGCCAGGACCAGGGTCATCAACTCGTCGCGGAGCTCGCCGTCGCTGAGCGCATCGCCCTCCTCGGTGTGAGCCTGCAGGAGCAGCGAGAGGATGTCGCGGCGCTCGGAGAGGCCGGGGTCGCGGCGGCGCTTGGCGATCAGCGCGTGGAGGAGGCGATCGGGGACGAGCAGGCCGAGCCGGGTCAACCCGCGCGGCTCGGAATGGCCGAGGTTGAGGAGCTCGGCGAGGCGGGCAATCGGCTGGGTCGAGCTCCAGAGCAGCTGGCGGATCGCCGGGCGCAGCGCGTGCTCGGCGCTGCCGGCGCGCGGCGCGCCCTCGATGCCGAAGATCCCGCCCATGATCACGTCGAGGGTGATCCTCTGCATGCGTGGGGCGAGGGCAAAGGCGCGGCCGGTAGGCCAGGTCGCGATCTCGCGCTCGGTGGCACGGGCGATCAGGCCCTCATAGCGGGCAATCGCCTCGCCGTGGAAGGGCGGCAGCAGCAGCTTTCGCTGGCGCAGGTGACGCGGGCCGTTGGCGATCAGCACCGAGCCGGCGCCGAGGACCGGGCGAAGCGGCGACTCGGCGGCGAGGGTCGGGGCAAGCTCGGGCGCGGCGGTGAAGAGCGAGCGAACGTGGTCGGGGTGGCAGATGACCGTCGGCCGGCCGCGGACGTAGCCGTGGGCGCTCCAGACGTCGCCGAGGCGGCGGCGATGGCGGAAGACGAAACTGCTCTGGCGGGCGTTGAACCAGATCACCTGGGCGAGACTGGGCAGGCCGATCGCCGGCGGGCGCGGCAGCTCGGCCAGTGCGTGTGCGTCGATCGGCCCGGCGGGCGAGGCCAGGGCCGCACGGACCAGATCCTCGGCCGGGGCGGCGGGCGCCGTCGGCGCCCCGGGGCGGTCGAGGAGCCTCATCATCCCTCCTCCCTCTCGTCGCCGGCCATCATCGCCAGGACGGGCGCCAGGTAGCGCTGGGCAAAGCGCCGTAGCTGGGCGGGGGTCTCGAGCTCGAGTGCCGATGCTGGGGTGAGCAGAAAGGAGAGGACCGCGCGGGCCAGCATCTCGCTCATCACCTCGATCTGCTCGGGTTCGAACCGCGGCCCTCCGGCTGCAGACTCGCGGCGGATGAAGCCGGCGATGAAGTCGCGGCTGGCCGCCAGGACGGCAGCACCATCGACGGTCAGGAGGGGGAGGATCAGCTCCGGCTCGGTGCGCAGGATGCGACTGAGCAGACGGTGCCCGCGCAGAATGGTGAGGGCGGCGACGAAGCCCTCGACCAGGCGCTCCTCGAGCGTCTCGCAGGAGGCGACGGCGGCGTCGAGCTCGGCGAGGAAGCGACGCAGCTCATAGAGCAGCGCCGCTTCGATCAGGCGCTGGCGGGCGGGGAAGTGACGGTAGATGGTGACCCGCGAGAGGCCGACGCGGCGGGCGAGGTCATCGACGGTGAAGCGGCGCACGCCGAAGTCCTCAACCTGCTGGATCGCGCCGGCCAGGATCCGCTCGCCGGTCTCATCGGCCGGCGGGGCGCCGTCGGTGAGGATCCGGTCAAGGAGGGGAGCAGCGGACTCTGTCGCGGTGGGCGTGCTCATACGTAAGGATGACGCAGATACATACTTTACAAAGTACGTAGATTTGTTGCATGAACGAAAGACGGGCGCGGGTCAGAGGTCTCCGAATAGAGATCGCGGAGATGTGCGGCCAAGCGCTGAACCGGCGGCAAGCTGTGGTCTGGTGACCGCTATCCAGGACAGGGTCCACGAGCGGGAGAGCCGACTCCGGTGATCGGGAAGGACTCGATCAGAAGCATCCCCCCGCTCAACTTAGAGGCTGACGGCGAAAACCTCCCTCGACATCGATCACCTGACCGGTGAGCCAGGCGCTCTCGGCGGAGAGCAGCCAGGCGACGATCGGGGCGATGTCGGCAGGACGGCCCCAGCGGCCGGCGGGAAATGCGGGCCGCAGGCGCTCACGGAGATCATCATTCGGCCAGCCCGTGTCGACCGGTCCGGGGTTGACCGCATTTACGGTGATGCCGTGCTCGGCGAGTTCGTCGGCGAGCGTCCGGGTGAGCTGGTGGATTGCACCCTTACTGAGAACGTAGGGAAGCTCTCCGGGCATCGGTCCTAGGTGCTGACCGGAGGTAAAGAGGACCACGCGGCCGTTTGGTTGTGATTCTTGGCGGAGGGCGAGAAATGCTTGGATCAGCAGCACGGCGGCGCGGGCGTTTACCGCCCAGGCACGATCGAGTTCGTCGGCGGTGACGGTCTCGAGCGTCTGTGCTGAGTCATGTGCGTGATTGATGATCAGGGCATCGACGGCGCCGAAGTGATCTGTTGCAAGCTTGAGGAGGCGACCGGGGGCCTGCGCATCGGCGAGGTCGGCTTCGACGTGGCTTAAATTGTCTGACTCACCGCCGAGCGCCTCGAGGACGGTGGTGATGTCGTCGGTCTCCTTGGGCGAGTAAGAGTGGAGGAGAACTTTGTCTCCATCGGCGAGCAGGCGCTCGGCCACCGCGAAGCCAATGCCCTCTGGGTTGCTCACGCCGGTGATCAGGGCGACACGATCGCTTGTTCCAGGCGGGCTCATCGGACTATCTGAACATCGCAGCCGGGGGTCGGGGCTTGAGCAGCGCCAGGAGCGCGAACCACCAACCCGCCGCGAGGAGCCAGCCGGCGAGGACATCGCTCGGATAGTGGAAATTGAGCACCAGGACGCCGAGACTGCTGTAGAGGGTGAAGGCAACGCCAGCGGCGGCGGTCGGCCTTTGCCAGGAGGGCGGGACGACGCTGAGGAAGGCGAGTGAGAACGCCAGGGAACCAGCGGAGTGGCCACTCGGGAAGGCGTCCTTCCAAGGGTAGGCATCAGAGCCGACCGGGACCGGTTGGTAGCGAGGATTGGCGAGCAGGGCCTTGAGGGCAAGGACGAGGCCACCGGTGCCGGCAACCAGGGCGGCGGCCAGGATCGCGTCTCGAATCCGCCATTGGGCCAGCGCGATCACAACAGCGACCGCGCCCACTGCCACCCAGGTGGGCCTGAAGTTGACGACCTGGAAGCCGACATAGGCGATGTGGTTGACGAAGGTGTCGGTCGAGGTGCCGAGGGCGTCGAGGACGGTTCGGTCCAACCGCTCGCTTGGCCCGACCCAGTAGGCGAAGACGAGGACCAGGGCAAAGCCTGCCAAGCAGGCAAGGCAGCCCGCGATCGCGTGGCGCCGGGCACTTTCAAGCGGCAGGCTAGGTCTTTGGGAGGTGCCGGCACGGCCCAAAGCGCCGTTCGTATGTCGCCCTTGCAGTGAGGACACGACCACAGCCTGACGAGATCTAATCGACCCGAATTGCATACACACAAGTTCACAATGTTGAAACCCGAAAAGTACCGCGTGGCGAGGGACCCAAGCCGACCTCTGACTATTCAGGGCTTGCGGATCACCGCGATCAAATCGGTCATAGAATTGGTGGCAATCCTGAACTTGCATCAGCATTTGAGCTCGCAGACCGAAGGCACTTTCGCCCTCGAGCGCGCGTGTCCCGTCTCGATGGTTCGACGTAGGATCTGCCCGTGAACGTGCGCAGCATGCGTCCCGATGAGATCGAGGCTGCGGTCAGCGTCTGGCGCGAGGCGAACATTGCCCGTGGGGCTCCACACGGGCGGGAGCGCACCGCCCGCATCCACGAGAAACTCTCAGCCGCAGACGCGCTGGCGTTCGTCGCTCTGCGACCGGGCATTGTTGGTATGGCGCTGGCCGAGCCGGGGCGGTTCGATGACGGCGCGGGAGATCTCGATCCGACGCTCCTGCACATCTCAATGGTGTTCGTCCGTCCCCAGGCGCAGCGCACGGGAGCTGGACTGCCGCTGGTCCTCCATATCCTCGATGTCGCACGCTCGATGGGCTACCAGCGTGTCGGGGTCTGGACGGCCCGGGAGAACACCGCCGCCTGCGGGCTCTACGGGCGAGCCGGGATGACCCTGACCGGCAAGACCATGGCGTTTCATTCGAGCGTGGCCCTGCAGTACGAATGTCCCCTCGATGGCGCCAAAGCGTCGCGGCCCTGACGCGGCGGCGGTGCCTGCTTGGGCCGACAGGCAGCTTGTCTGCGAGGGCGACGAACCTCATTGATGACGCTCCCAGCATCTCCGGGAGCGTCATCAATACGCGCGGCGATCCGAGGATTCAATCGGCGCGAAGTTGGCAAAGCCGTGGCCGATAGGCCATTGGCGGTCTGACTCATCGGGCTCACCCAAGGGCAGACCATTTGGTGTCATTCGCGAACTGCGCAGGGAAGAATCACGCCGCCGTTGAGAACGGTGTGGTCGCTGAAGCTGAACTTGCCTCGCGCCTGCAGGCGGCCCGTTTCGCAGCGGGCGTTGAGGAAGGAGTGCCTGACCCCTTTGTAGGTCCATTTGCGGCCGACCTTGCCCTTGGCGGAGATCGGGATGCCGTAGCCGCCGGCAATCGGGGGGATCTTGACGTCGATCCGGTAGCCGTAGACGCCGTTGTCGATCCTTTCGATCACCACCGGCACGATGTAGGTGGTCGGCACCGGGACGTTCAGGTAGCCGTGGCCGATCACGGTGTCCAGTCCGTGCTGCTTGGGGCCGTTGAATAGGGTCAGCGGCGAGCTGACCGGGAACGGCGCCTGTTCGGGGAACTTGACGATCCCGTGGCCGATGCCTTCGCCGACGATCGCAGCGGCGCAGACGCGCCGCGCCGTGGCGACGGTGGTCGCTTCCAGGCGGTGGACCGTGCAGAACCCAAGGCCCTTGGTGTCGACTGAGCCGTGGCGGTCGAATTCAGCTTTCACCCGTCGCAGGGCGGGCGGTAGTTCACCGTTCAAGGTCGAGATGTGGCCCGCCCCGTGGAGGATGATCGGCGCGTTGCGGTGTTTGGGCAGCGCTTCGGGCGCGAATCCGCCACGCCCGGCGAGGACGAGGTTGCCGACGCGGATTTCGAGAATGCCGTTGCCTCGTATGGCAACTGCGCCCGCCGCTAGGACGAGTAACGCCAATGAAACGCCGAGGAAGATCCGTCCCGCCCTAGATAACCGTCGGAAGGTCGCAAACCTCACTCGAGGTGGCCGAATAGATCCGGAGTCCACGTTGGCCGATCAGCGTGGCCAAGCAGTGGCGCGATCAACCCTGAACTGACATGGCTTCCAGAAAAGCCCACCTCACCTGCCCCTCCCACACTTACTTCTTGCTACCCCGATGCTTACAGCTGGAGCGGACTGCGGGACGGGTGTCGAACGTCTTCCCGTTTTGCCCGGTGAGGTTGACGCTCGCCTTCGGGCTCTTGCAGAGGCCCGAGGAGAGTTCGATCAGACCGCGCTTGCCGCCGAAGAGTTCGAGTTGGAATGTGGAGACCGGGGCGTCGGGGACCGCCTCGAAGGTGTTTCTGAGCGCTCCCTTGACCGAGTCGGTCCTGCCGGCGAGGTCGATCTCGATCGGCTGGGAATCGGGGCCTCTCAGTTTGGCCACGAGGTCGGGGAGCGGGTTGTTGGATGAGCGAAGGTAGACGGCTCCCTTCAGCGGGCTGTCGAGCAGCGGGGTCTTGGCCGAGGCCTTGCCGTAGATGCTGTTGGCGGGGCAGGAGTCGGCGGCGAACTGAACCCGGGTGCAGATGCCCTTGATGTGGGCGTTGTCGAGGAAGGCGGCCTTCGGGAGTTTCACCTGGGCGCGGGCGATGTTGGCTTCGCCGGGCTTGGCGGTGAGGTTGGCGAGCAGGCGCGGATGGGAGGTGCGCTTGGTCGAGCCCTTGAGGGTGAGGGAGAGGCGGGGCTTGAAGGGGAGGCGGGAGCAGTTGGCGGCTTGGAAGCGGGCTGAAACTGCTGCGGCAATTGCGTCGGGGCTGCTGAATGAGTCCGAGACGCCGGCCCACGCACGAGCCTCGGTGGCGAGCGGTTCGCACGAGGTCGGGTTAAGGGCGAACCCGGGGCGATCGACGTAGATGCGGACGTCGCGCACGCGTAGCGGTATGCCCTGCAAGATGCGCGGCAGCGGTTCGGCGCTCGCTCCCTCGACGGTTGCGCGCCCGGATTCGGGGTCAAGCCTCAGTCCCTGCTGGGTCACGACGGTGCCGAGATCGATCGGCCCCGCCAGCGCCGGCACGATCGCCACCACCGAGAGCGGAGCACCCCGGTAGGGCCCAGCCAGGTAGAGCTCACCCGGGACATAGGTGAGCGTCGGCCCGACGCCGGCCCCTGCGAGCAGATGGCCGATCCGGGAAGTGGAGGGGCAACTTGGGGCGGCGCGCTCCTCGCTGCCGCTCCTGCGCTTGGCGGCATCGATTGCGGCCCGGGGGCAGCTGCTTAGGCCGGCGAGCTTTGCGAGCTCGCCGGGAGGCAAGGTGGCCGAGATGCGGGTCAGTTCCCGATCGGCGTCGGTGCGGCTGAAGCGCATGTAGAAGGAAGAATGAGCGGCCGCCGCGTTGCTCAGAGACCCTGCGGCGAAGCTCGGGGTAAACCCGCGAGGCCCACTCGGACAGGGGCCGCCGCCGATTCCGCTGGCGAGGAGAAAATTGGGGTGGGCGAGCGCGGTGTGCCCTCCCCAGGAGGTGAAGGTGGCATCCGATTCGTAGGAGCCGCACGATCTCGGGGTGACGAGAGGCGACCTGTCCCCTTCCCGGAAATGCAGGTGGAAGGTGGCGACGGGGAGCTGGGGGATCTCGTCGAAGGTGGTGGTGAGGCGTCCGCTCGCCGGGTCGGCTTCGACCCGTCCCGGCAGCTTCACGATCACGCCCCGGTCGGGCACCTTCAGCACCATGTCGATCGAGAGCAGCGTGCCAAACGGATTTTCGTGGGGCTTGGCGAGAAAGAGCGCCCCTTCGGCCGGCTCTTCGAGGAGCGGACTGGTGGCGGTGACGGTGCCGATCTTCGCCGTCTCGGGGCAGCCTTCGTTGGGCAGCGAGGTTGCCGTCTCGCGGGCGAAGTCTGCTTCGCTACAGACACCGAGCCCGCCGGCGGCCTGGGAAGGGTTGACGGTCATCCCCTCGGGCAGGGCGACTTCGACCTTGCGCTGGTCATCCCCGGCGAGCAGGTTCGGGTGTTCGAGGCCGTCGGTCGGGAAACTGAGGTCGACATCGAGGCCGGAGCCGGTTTCCGCCTGGGAGGAAGTCGGCCCGATCGACAGGCTGGGCTTGAATTCGAGCAGGCCGCAGCCGCTGTTCGGTGGCAGCGGTGCAAAGACTTCGGAGTGAAGTTCGGGCAGGACGTAGGGCGTTGCGATCAGCCTCACCCCCTGCGCGACGCCGCAGCGAACAGGGTTGAGGGTGAAAGGCATGGGAACTAGGCTCGAGCCGCGTTTCCCCGACGGCGTATCCGGGTGGCCGACGTGGACGGACTCGTAGGCGGTGAGCCGTTCGGCGTCGTGGCTCGAGTCCGCGGGCACGCCCCAAATCGTCGTCGCGGCCGAGATCAGCGGGATCAGCGATCCGACCCCGTCCGCCTTCGCGGTGGCGCCGTAGTCGCCGTTGGAGCGCAGTTCGGTGTCGACGAAGACCGGGAAGGCATCGGCAATGAAGCCGAGGCGCGCCGGCTCGCCATCCCGCGGCTCGAGGTTGTAGACCGGCTCGACCAAGCCGTTCTCGGTCCCGTTCTTACGGAGGAAGACTTCGGTGATTCCAACCTGGGAATCGACCGGGCAGCCATTCGAGTTGGCGGGATCGTCAGGGTTGGTGTTGGCGAACTGCTCCGCGCTGCACTTCGGGACAGCGTTGGGGTTGGCGAGAAGCCCGGCGGGCAGTTCGAAGACCGTCGAGGAAGTCGTCGCCGGCAGTTCTCCGTTGCTTTCGGTCTGCAGTTCGATCAAGGTGCTGAAGTCGGGGTGGCCCCCAGCCTGAGAGTCAGAGATCGACGCGCTTGCGGTCTTGATCGCATATTTGCTCGGATCGGCCTGAGCGACGGCGACGAGCGCCATCGTCAGTACACCGGCGGCAAGGGCCGCTGCCAGTCGCTTCATCGTCCCGCCCTCCCGCTCGTCTTCGGCTTGTGGGGGTGGGGCTTCTTCTTGTGCCGCTTGACGCAGCGCCTGTGGCCTTGGCTCGGCACCGCATGGCGCCCGCGCGGGCAGTGTTTCCCGGCCGCGTGCACGTTGCCGGCGCCCTGGAAGCTGGCGCTCGCGGGGGTCGGATCGTCGTGCGGTACCGCCGCCGGCTGACATGATTCGCCAAGGCATTCTCTCGGCGGCGGCGCCGGCGGCGGGAAGCCGCCGCCGGCCCTGGAGTCATAGAGGGAGGGGGTCTTTTCGGGGTCCTGAGCGACGAGCCGGTCGCTCGACTCGAAGATCACGTCAGAGCCGCTCGGGGTGACGCCGTAGAGATAGTCATCTGAAGCGCTGTGCCCTGAGGAGATCAGGTAGACGCAGCCCCCCGCCGCTTCGAGGTAGCCGGGGCCGCCTTCTTCGCAGCTGCCCTCGCCGGCGGCCTCCCACTCGTAGACGTCCTGGCGGCCGTCGACGTCGCCGAGGGCGAGGCGATCGGCCGTCTGGAAGTAGGCCCGCCGGCCGTCGGGGCTGAGGTTGCCGAGTACCGCCAGGTTGTTGACCGGAGGGACGTTGATGAGGAAGCCGCCCGGGGGGTTCTGCAGCAGCGCGTCGGAGCGCGCCGCTTCCCCGGAGGGGTTGCAGGAGAGGCAGCTCAGCTTCTCGCTCGTCGTGTCATAGCGGTAGACCTCGGCGAAGCCGGCGTTGTCGTATGGGGTCAAATGCGCACGGGACTCGAACAGCAGCACGGTGCCGTCTTCGCTCGTGCGCGAGGGGTCCGTGCCGGGCCCTCCCTGGGTCCACTTGAGCGGGTTTGCCGGGCCGAAGGTCCAGAGGCCGAGACCGTCGGTGGGGCATGTGCTGCAGGTATGGCCGGGGTGTCCGGTGAGGTCGCGGTCGGTCACCGTGGCGATGAAGTGGGTGCTTTCGCTGCCGGCGTCCCAGACGAAGAGGTTCTGGGCGCCCGCTATTCCTTTGCCGCCGTCGAGCTGTTTCGGCGAGACGAAGTAGATGTGAGAGCCGTCGGCGGAGACGTTGACGAGGATTGATTCTTCACCCGCGCCGATCACGGTCGGTCCGGCCGCTGCTCCGGGTCCGGCGCAGGCGCCGGCCCGCACCTGGCAGGTGAAGATTTCGCCCTCGGGCGGTGCTTCGCTTCCCGTTTTCTGTTCTTCTTTCAAAGCCAGGTAGACGATCCGCTCGCCGTGTTCGGAGAGGCCACCGAAGAGCGGCTCTCCTTGCGCCGCCTGCACCGTTTCGGTCCCGTCCAGCCGCACGTAGAGGTTGCCCTGGGCCGTGAAGGCGACCGCCGAGCCGTCAGCGGAGGCGCCCCGGTATCGGGAGGGCGGAGCCTGTCCTTCGGGCAGGACCGAGAGCAACTGGGTGGGGCCACCGAGGGAGCGGTCGTAGATCGCTTCTTGGCCCGCGGCTCCGGTGGCGAAGATGATGTGGCTCCCCCCCGCCGCTATCCAATCCCCGTGTGCATGCAGGTCTTCGCCGAAATCGCCGATCCCGATCGGTTCAATGCTGCCTGCGGCCGAGCGCAGATAGTTGCCCGCGGCCAGGCTCCCATTGTTGTTTTCGACAGCCCAGAAGGCCAGGGAGTGATCGGCGGCGATGCCGCCGGTGACAGGTGCTTCGGCCTGGGCGGGGCCGAGGCCGCTGAAGTGACTCTGCCAACCGCTCGGGGTGCGGATCGCTTCGTATGTGTCGTGGAAGCCGCCGCCGCCGAGCGCCGGGATCGAGCCGCCCTCGGTACCGAAGACGACGCTCCCGCCGTCGTTGGAGACGAGGCGGGTGTCGAAGTTGATCCCAGACTCGCGCCCCTGTTCTGACATCGTCGGAATGCGCCCGTTGGTGTCGGGCGGGGTGATGAGCTCGTAACCGCGGCCGTCGGGCAAGCCCGCTTCGGCCGAGTAGGTGCGAAAGCTCGCGTCCTCGCCTTCTCCCCCGGGAGCACCTTCGCCCACGGTGAGGCATTCGGCCGGGATCGCTTCTTCGGCTTCGCAATTGCCGGCGAGGAGGCGGAAGCGGTAGCCAGTCTGAGCCCGCAGCCCCGATACGGGGACCGAGACCTGCGCAAAGGATCCGCCCGCGCCGGCGTCGAGGTCGGCGAGGGGGAGGCGCGTCGCACCGGCGCCGTATTCGCCGCCGTCGGCTTCGTAGTCGGCCCGGGAGATGTACTGGAAGTGGTAGTGGGTGTCGAGGCCGTCGGGGTTCAGCTCCGCGCTGAGGATGGCCTCGCTGTCGGTTACCTCACTGACGGCCTGTTCGATGACTTCCGGGGGGCCGATCAGCTTCGGCTTGAAGGCGTAGAGGTGGTAGTTGGCGGCAGTCCTACCCTGGGCGACATAGAGATAGCCTTCGTTCGGGCTGTCGTAGGTTTTGCCGTCGCAGGTTTCGGCCGGAGCCAACAGGCAGGGCGCGTCGAGGGCGAGGTCGGAGCCGAGGCGGCCGACCGGCTCCTGCCTGAACGAATGCTGCACCTGGCCGAGGTATTCGCAGCTGTGGTTGAACTGGTCGACCGCTTCGTGTCCGCTGGGGGTGATGTCGGCGACGTATACGTCGCCGTTTGACTGATCGACGGCGATCGGGGCCTTGCCGAAGGTCCAGTCGAAGCTCCCCTCGGGCGTTTCGCTGCCGTCGATTTCGCATTCGATCGCCGTTGCCGCCGGGTTGAATATGTTGACCCGTGCGTTTTCGGGAGATCCCGAGAAGCTTCCGACCTTCATCGCGGTTGCGTAGACCTGGTGCGTCTTGCCGTAGACGCCGACGCCCTCCAGGTCGCGACTGGTCAGGCCAACCCCAATGTCGTCTTTCAGCAGCCCCTGGCCGGAAGCCGCCGCTTCGTACTCGAGGATGCCGGTTCCTAGAGCAAGGTAGAGATGATCGTCGGAGGGGTCGACAGCAACCGATTGGGTAGCGGTGTTGCTCCCACCAGCGCCGTCCAGCGGGTCCGGTTCATGCACCACGAACCGCGGTGAGTATTCACTGCCTGCGCCGGGCGGGTAGGAATCGGGCTCGAAGCGCACGGCGTCCGACCCCTTGTTCTCAGCGGCGAATAGGTTGCCTTCCGAATCGACCGCCAGCGAACAGGGGCCGAATTCGTCCTCGATCTCGGTCAGGTAGCGACCCTGCGGGTCGAAAACATCGATCCGCCCGTTGGGATCGAAGCCGTTGCCGAGGCCGGCGCTCGCCAGGTAGATGTCCCCGTGGGAGTCGGTGGTGACTCCGCATGGCTGTTCGAACGCTTTGGGCGGGTGATCCACTCCCGAAAGGCCCGGGGGCATCGGGCAGAGACCGGGATCGGGGACTTCATCGAGTGCGCTGGTGCTGCAGTCGCCCCGCAGCGAGAGGACCGGGTCGAAGCTGTGCTCTTCAACGGCGAGGGCAGGAGCGGCGGCGAGCGCCAACCCGGCCACACAGGCGAAGAGAGCGAGGGGCCAGGTAGTCATGCGCCGTCCTACCTGGCCGTCTCTCATTGCTTCACAGCTCGCTCTCATCGCCGTCAGCTCAAGCCCTCGCCGGACTTATTTGGCCGTAACGGCCCAGGAGCCGCTGATCAGCCCGGGTTCGCCTTCGGTGTTTACGAAGGGGAACACCACGCCGCTTGTCGGGTCCGGGCTGGTCGCTCGGTGGGGGTGCCCGAAGAAACCGTTGTCGAAGGTCGCGCTTTCTTCGAATGCGGTGTACATGCAGACGTTGCCAGCGACAGCCTGTGGATTGGCCGCATTGCCGGGACACACTGCCTGCACTTCGTCAGCTTCTTCGATCAGTTCGACGAAGGCGCCGTTTTCGGGGTTGACGACCAAGGCCTGATTGCCTGCGGCTTTTACCCAGATGAGTTTCGTGGGAGCCGGGTTCACCCGAATCGGGTAGGAGATCGTCTCCAGGCCGATTTCCCCGCCTTTGAGTTCTTCTTCTTTTTCGATCGGTGCGATCTCGAGTCCCCAGATTCCGCTCAGCGTCTGGCCGGGGGGCAGAGCTTCGGTGCTGAAGGTGCCGGCTTTGCCGTTGCAAACAGGGGTCGAGGCGGCACCGAGGGTGTATTTGACACCGCCGGCTTTCGAGGCGCATTCGGCGTTGCCGGGCGAGATGACGGTTCCCGTGACGCTGGCGCCATCGCTGCCTGGGGCGCCGTTAGTTCCGTCTTTGCCGTTGGTCCCGTTGGTTCCGTTAGCACCCGCAGCTCCGGGAGCGCCTGGCTTGCCGGCATACTTCTTGGCGATCTTTTCGACTTCCTTCTTCTGCTTGCCACTGAGCGCAGCCGAAGCAGCAAGAGCGGTGCCTCCGATCGCGAGCACCACAGCGCAGACGGAGACGATCAGGCCCGCCGTCCCGAGCCGGTTCTGGATCCTTCTCAGCATTCGATTCCTCCGAGGTCGATCTCGATCACCGGTGGTGGCGGTTGGCCCCTGCGAAGCCGTCGATGCGCTAAACCCGAAGCGCTCGACGCGCTCGTCCTCCGGCGTGATGCCTCCCTGGCATCACGGAGAAATTTGCCAGAAGATATTCGATTTGTCAACACCAGCTGATTCCGGCGAACAGCCGCTTACCTTCATCGAGTCTTGTTGATCGGTAAGCGGCGAGCGGGCGGATCGATTTGTCGATCTGCGCACTCAGGCTGACTTCTGCTCAGGGACCGCCGCGCACTTCATCAGAGCGCGGAGCTAGTGCTTGGCGTCCGTGTGCCGGTGGCCCGACATCTTCTTTCGGCCTCTTGCAACTCGACCCGACCACGGGCGTGGTCTCATAGGCCTTGCCGTTTTGGCCCTCGAGCTTGACGCTCGCCTTCGGGCTCTTGCAGAGGCCCGAGGAGAGTTCGATCAGACCGCGCTTGCCGCCGAAGAGTTCGAGTTGGAATGTGGAGACCGGGGCGTCGGGGACCGCCTCGAAGGTGTTTCTGAGCGCTCCCTTGACCGAGTCGGTCCTGCCGGCGAGGTCGATCTCGATCGGCTGGGAATCGGGGCCTCTCAGTTTGGCCACGAGGTCGGGGAGCGGGTTGTTGGATGAGCGAAGGTAGACGGCTCCCTTCAGCGGGCTGTCGAGCAGCGGGGTCTTGGCCGAGGCCTTGCCGTAGATGCTGTTGGCGGGGCAGGAGTCGGCGGCGAACTGAACCCGGGTGCAGATGCCCTTGATGTGGGCGTTGTCGAGGAAGGCGGCCTTCGGGAGTTTCACCTGGGCGCGGGCGATGTTGGCTTCGCCGGGCTTGGCGGTGAGGTTGGCGAGCAGGCGCGGATGGGAGGTGCGCTTGGTCGAGCCCTTGAGGGTGAGGGAGAGGCGGGGCTTGAAGGGGAGGCGGGAGCAGTTGGCGGCTTGGAAGCGGGCGCTCAGATCGGCTGGTGTGTCATCTGCTGGACTGGCGGGATCATGGCCGGCCCCCCAGAGCCGGGCGGAGAATTTCTCGGGGTCGCAGCTGGTCGGGTTGATCGTGAAGTCGGGGCGATCGACGTCGACGCGGACATCGCGAACCCTGAGTGGGATGCCGTCGAGAATGCTGGGCAATGCGTCAGAGCGGGAACCGTCGACTTCGGCGACGCCGGTGTTGGGATTGATCCGCAGCGCGACCCGAACGACGACGGTGCCGAGGTCAAATGGGCCGGCAACGGCTGGGACCACCGCGGCGATCGAGAGCGGCTCACCCCGGTAGGGACCCGCTAGGTAGAGCAGGCCGGGGACATAGGTGAGTACGGAGCCGACGCCGGCCCCGGCGAAAAGGTGGCCGATCTCCGCTGTGGCGGGACAGCTGGGCGCCGCGAGCTCGGCGGCGCCGCTGCGGAGAGCCGCCTTTGCCAGGTCCTGCGCGGAGCACTCGCCGACTCCCGCCAGCTTGGCCAGCGACCCCGGCGGAAGCGCGGTCGAGAAGCGACTCAAATATTGGTCTGCGTCGGTCCGGGAGTAGCGGAGCTGATACGGAGAGATGGATCCTGCGTCGTTGTTGATCGCCCCTGCTTCGAACCCGGGCCGGAAGGGCTCGGTGGCGGAGGGGCAGGCGCCCCCGCCCGCCCCCTGATCGATGGTGAAGCCAGGCTCAAGCGAAGCCGCATTGGCGCCCCAGGAGCTGAACTTCGCCGCGGCGGTGTAGGGGCCACAGGCAGGCGGTGTCACCAGCGGCGCGCGCGGGCCTTCGCGGAAATGCAGATGGAAGGTGGCAACCGGCAACTGGGGGATCGGGTAGGGCGCTTCGCCGAAGGTCGCCGTGAGCTGACCCGTTACCGGGTCGGCCACCACTTTGCCGGCGAGCTTCACCAAGACGCCGCGCTCGGGCAGCTTCAGGACGAGGTAGACGGCGATCAACGAGCCGAACGGGTTGGCGTTCGGCGTGGCGACGTAGAGCGCCCCGGTGACTTCTTCGTCGAGCAAAGGGCTGCGAGCGGACGCGTTGCCGATCTTCGAGGCCTCAGGGCAGCCCGCACCGGGCGCCGAGGCGAGGCTCTCCGCGTCGAAGTCTGCTTCGCTGCAGGCGGCGAGGCCATCGGCCTGAGATGGATTGACAGTGACACCTTCGGGGAGGGTGACTTCGACGCGCTTTTGCTCGTCCTCAGCAAGCATGTTGGGGTGTTCGAGGCCGGCGGTCGGAAAGCTGAGGTTGGCGTCGAGGCCCGAAGCGGTAGTGGCGCTGTGGGCCGTCGGGGTGAGCGAGAGGACCGGCGAGAAATCGAGGAGGGAGCAGCCGCTGAGGGCGGGCAAGGTGGCGGTGGCCTCAGAGACTCGTTCGGGTTCCTGGTAGCTGTCGACGGCACCACGAATCGCTGAGCCTTCCCCGCAGCGGGTCGGGCTGAGCATGAAGGGGACCGGCGCCAGGCCGCTCGTGCGAGTCCCGGTGGGGGTTTCGATGCCGCTTCGATTGTGAGCCGCCTCGTAAGGGGTCATTCGTTCGTCGTCATGACTTTCGTCAGCCGGAACACCCCAGAGAGTCGTTTCAGTCGTATAGAGAGTTGCAAGAGTATCCGCACCCTCAACCGTTGCGGTGATGCCGTAATCGGGGCGCAATTCGGTGTCGATGAGAATTGGATACTGCAGGGCGATGAAGCCTAGGCGTGCCGGCTCGCCGGCACGTGGGACGAGATTGAATACTGGCTCAACTACGTCCGCAGTACCTTCGTGTTCGTTTGAAAATATGATGTGAGTCACCCCGACCTGTGAGTCCTGCGGGCACCCATTCACATTCGATTTTTCTTCTACGTTGGTACGAACGAACTGCGACGCGCTGCACTTCGGGGCCGCGTTGGGATTGGCAAGCAAACCCGGGGGGAGTTCCACCGAAACATCCCGAGTCAAGGCGGGGAGCTCGAAGTTTTCAGTTTTGAGAACTATGCTGCTGGTGAAATCAGGGTGTGCGCCCGCCTGTGTCGTGGTGAGCGACGCCCCCACGGATTCAATGCCGTAGTTCGCCGGATCCGCCTGCGCCTCTGCCGCGACGGCGATCACCGCGATCGAGGCCAGGATCGCCGCGAGAAGAAGTCTCATCGTCTCGACCTCTGTTTTGAGTGGGTTCGGCCGTGGCTCTTGTGCCCGTGGTGCTTTTGGGAGTGCTTGGCGGCACAATTTCCCTGCCTACGGGCCTTGTGCTTGTGAGCCCGACAACGTCGGCCCTTCGCCTTGTTCCCGGGCCCTTCGAAGGTCGAGCTCGCCGGCGAAACCTGAGGCGCCAAGACACTCAGGGGCTGGCAGGCTTCCCCCTGGCAGGGAAGGGACGGCGCCGCTTCGGGCGCTTCCCCTCCGCCTTCTCGGGCGTCATAGATCGAAGGGGCGGCTTCGGCGTCTCGCCCAACCAATTGATCTCCGGTCTCGAAGAAAACGTCACTGCCGTTTGGCGTCATCGCGTAGAGATAGTCATCAGACGCGCTATGCCCGCCGGAGATCAGGCTGACGCAGCCACCCACGCGCGTGCAGCTCGCCCTCTCCCGTGCCCACCCACTCATAGACGTCGAGCTTGCCGTCGGTGTCGCCGAGCACGAGGCGTTCGGAGCTCTGAAAGAACACCCTCTTGCCGTTGGCGGAGACGTTGGCGATGATCGAGAGCGTGTTGACCGGCGGCAGTGAGACGAACTGCGCCGGCGGGTCTGACTTGAGCTGGGCATCTGAGTCCGCCTCCTCCCCGGTCGGATTGCAGGAAAGGCAAGACAGGTCTTCTCCCGGCGCGTCATAGCGATAGATCTCCGAGTGCCCATCGGAGTCATAGCCGGTGAGGTTGGCACGAGACTCGAAGACGAAGACCGAGCCGTCGGCGGTGGTGCGCGAAGGATCGCTCGCCGGCCCCTGCCAGGGTTCGGGATTCGGGGCGACCGCGTAGGGAACCCAAAGCCCAAGACCTCCAGCCAGCCGTTCCCCGTGCCCCTGATGTCCAACGACGTCAGCCGAATCGAGGTGCGCGATCAGATGCGTGCCAGATTCTTCCCAGACGAAGAGATCCGTTCCTTCCGAGAAGTAAATGCGCGAGCCGTCAGCCGAGACATTGATCAGAACCGATTTCGATCCCGTGCCGACCTGAGCGCCAGGCGAGCCACACGAACCCAGGCGCACCTTGCAAACGAAGATTTCGCCCTGAGGGATGAGCGTGCCTTCAAACGTCGGTTCGGAGGTATTCGGCCGCAGGTAGGCAATCTGATCGCCGTGTGCGGAGAGGCCACCGAACCTCGGACCATCTTTTGCGACCTCGACGGTCTTTTCGTCGTCGAGATGGACGTAGAGAGTTTTCCCGACTTCGAAGGCAACGGCCGTGCCGTCCGCCGACGCGCCCAGATAGGCGGCAGCTTCGCCATCGCCAAAGGACCCACCGTCCGGTTTCAGAGATAGGACGTGGGTGATGCCATCCGGGGTGCGGTCATAGACCGCACCCGTTCCCGCGGGCGCGGCCTGCGGCTCCAACTTCTGAGCGCTCCTACCCACCTGATTCAAGGTCGAGAAGATCACATGCCCGCCGCCGGAGGAGATCCACCCTCCGCTCGCGTAGGGGTCGATCCCGAGGCTGCCACAGCCGATGAATTCCAGGTCCCCGGATGGTTCTGGAGCACATTTAGGATCTAGGATCACACCGCCGCGACGGACGTAGTTGCCCTGTTCGGCAATCGCCCCTTCTACAACCGCCCAAAACGACACTCGATGGTCAGGGGAGAAACCATTTGGCGTCGGTTCACGTACCCGTTCCCCGCTGATCCCGTTGAATTCGGTCTCCCAGCGTCCGTATCCACCGATCGCTTCACGATGCGCTTCATATGTGTCGTGGAAGCCTCCACCTGCAAGGTTTGGCAGGGATCCTCCCTCAATGCCAAAGAGGAGTCCCGATCCTCCGGGGGAGGCAAAATCAGTCGAGAACGCAGCACTGGAGGCAATACTGGTAAAGCCCAGTTCGTTCATGGTTGGAACGTAGCCCCCCGTCTCCGGAGGCGTGACCAGCTCGTAACCGCGATCATCCGGTAGCCCCCGGTTTGAGGAGAGATAGGTGGTGAAGGTCTCATAGCTGCCTTCTCCCCCGGCAAGGCCTTCTCCCTGCGTCAGGCATTCGCCTTCTGTCGCATTCAGTTCACCGCAATTGCTCGCGACCAGCCGAAAGTAGTAGGTCGTGCCCGGAGTGAGATTCGTGGCCGGCTGAGCCACCGAGACCAAAGATGCGCCTGCGCCTGCCACGGCGTCTGGGACAGGAAGGCTTCTTGTTCCGCTGCCAAATGACCCACCATCGGCTCCGTAGTCACTCTGGCTAATAAGCTCAAAGTGGTAGTGCGTTTGGACAGCATGCGGATTGACCGAGGCGCTCAACCTGGCTTCGGTGTCGCTGATTTCACCGGCCATCTGGTCCTCCACCTCAGGGGGCCCTGGTTCCCTGATTGGAAACGCGAGGAGATGCGAGTCGCCTTCTGATTCGCCAGAGCCAACGTAGACGCCGTCTTCGGCTTCGCTCGGGCTGTGATAGCCGCCGAGATCACATGACAAATCAGCGCTGTCAAGGCAGGGGGCGTTTACAGCGAGCCCGGCCCGAAAGTCCGGCTGCTGGAACTCCGGCGGATGACTGGGGAGCTGGCCGAGGAATTTGCAGTCCGCGCTGAAATGGTCAATCGTCTTGTTGACGTGCGTATCGTCGACGTAGAAGCTTCCGTCGGACTGATCGATTGCGATTGCCGCATTGCCGTTGATGAAGCTGAATTTGCCGGCAGCGGTTTCGCTTCCGTCGGTGCTGCAGAGCGGTTCGTCGGTCGCGCTGTTGAAGACAAAGACTTCTTCGGGACCACCAGCTTCCTGGACGCCGGGACTGTAGATCTCCTGATTGCTGCCCGAAATGTCAAAGCCGCCCTGCAGGATGACGCCTGCCAGGCCGGCTCCGATCCCCTCTCGCAACGGCGTCCAGGCTTTCCCCGGTTCGTTGATCGAAGCAGAGTCGTACTCCTCGATTCCATTGAATTCCGTGCGGATGTAGAGATGATCGTTTGAGGGATCTACAGCGATTGCGACCGGCCGTGAGTATGGGTCCTGATAGACAATCGTTGCTTCTGTCTGTGCGGGATACGTAATTCCGATCTGTGGTGGGAAGGTCGAGGGTCTAAATAGGAGAACCCTCTCGGTTACGGTTCCGGGTTCCAGTTCATGCGTGGCATGCTCGAGGACGAAGAGGTTGCCTTTGGAGTCAACGGCCAGATCACAGGGCCTGAAGTCCTCTTTTATCTCGGTTAGATATTTGCCCTCTGGGCTAAAGACATCGATGCGTCCTTTTCGGCCGGCTTCTCCGTTGCCCACGGTCGAGCTGGCCACGTATGTATTTCCATAGCTGTCGGTGGCCACGCCGCACACGTTGAAGAGAGGTTTGGGGGGATGAACCCCCCCGGGGCAGCCAGGGTCGGGTAGCGGATCGGCTTCCGAGACCGAACAGTTTCCGCGCAGGGAGAGTCCCGGGTCAAAGACGCGAACCGGCGCGGCCTGGGCTTCGGAGACGACCACGAGCGCCATCGCGACCAACAGGGCGAGCCCGGCGAGCGCGGTCGTGGCCCGCATCGCGACCGCCGGCGAAGAGGATCGGGGCGCTGCCCCGATCCTCTTCCGAGCAGACCGCCGAACGGGGCCGTTCATCGGTCCCCCCTCCTCTCGGCCTGCGCTCATCGCCTGCGTCCGGGTCTGCAGCTAGCCGGCTGTAACAGCCCAGGAGCCGACCGCGGTGCCCTGTTCTCTGAAGACGAACATCACGTTGGCGCCGAACTTGCTCGGTACGTCGACGCTGCCGGCCTGGCCGGTGCTAAACGGGGGTTCGCCGGGACCCTGCAGGGTTTCTTCGGCGGTGTACATGCACAGGGTTCCCGAAGCTGCTTTGGGAGCCGCGGCGCTGCCCGGACAGAGCGCTTCGACTTGTCCTTTCTGCAGCGGTCCGCTGCTGGAGGAAAAGCCGGCGATGCCGCCGCCCGGGGACGTCTTGAAGACGTAGACGAGGGTCGGCGGGGACGCGAGCGGGAACTGGAAGGAGACCGTCGCGGCGCCCCAAGTTTCGGTTTCGTTGAAGCCACCACCGACACCCCAGCTGCCGGTCAGCGTCTTGCCCTGCGGGAGCTGATCAAGGAGAGGGCCCGGTTCCCCGGGCTGACCCGGCGTGCCCGGCTCGCCCTTGGGACCCGGGTCGCCCTTCGCTCCGGGATCGCCCTTGGCCCCCTGGGGTCCGGTGCCCTGAAACTTCTTGGCGATCTTTTCGACTTCCTTTTTCTGCTTGCCGGTCAGCGCGCCCGAAGCGGCGAGGGCAGTTCCGCCGATCGCGAGCACCACAGCGCAGACGGAGACAATCAGCCCCGCCGTCCCGAGCCGGTCCTGGATCCTTCTCAGCATTCGATTCCTCCGAGGTCGCTCTCAATCACCGGCGGTGGCGGTTGGCCCCCTGCGATGCAGTCGATTGCGCTAAATCAGACGCACTCGTCCTCCGGCGCGATGCCTCCCTGGCACCAAGGGGAAACTTGCCAGAAAATCCGGCTTTTGTCAACAAACGCTGATCTTGGCAGACAGCCTCTTACCTCGCGCGATAGATTGCTTCTAGGACAAGGAGAGGATCGGCTCCCCAGAACGGGAACCTCCGACAGCCCGACTCCCCCGAAGGGCGAGGATCGTTCTCACGCTCGAGCGGGAATGGACCGCGAGACCTGGCCTCCGAGACAAATCAGCCCTCCCCTGGCTTAAACACGCCAAGGGAGGGCTGAGGGTCCAGCAGAACTGCGCCGTGTTCAGTTAGTCGACCACTCCTGGACCCGGTTGTTGCCGTAGTCGGAGACCCAGAGGTTCCCAAGCGAGTCGAGCGTGAGCCCGCCCGCGGTCCCCGCATTGAAGCTGAACTGGCCCGCTTCTTTACCAGCCGAGCCAAAGGCGTTCAGGTAACCGCCTTCTTCTTCAAACTCCTCGATGCGGTTATTCCCGGAATCCTGGACCCAGACATGCTGGCCAGAGTCGACGACGACCGCACCGGGGTTATTGAGTTTGCCGGCGCCCGAGCCTTCCGAGCCAAAGGAGGCCAGGTATTCACCCGCTTCGTTGAACTTGATGATTCGATCTGGGTTCTGGTCAGACACCCAGACATTGCCGTTGGGGGCGACATCGATGCCGTAGGGGAAGCCGACAACCCCGCCATCTGATGCGCGCAGGCTGACCACTTTGACGAATTCGCCGTTTTCGTTGAACACCTGAACGGCGTATTTACCGCTGCTCGTCACCCAGGCATTGCCCGATTTGTCGATGTCGATCGCTCGCGGGGTGAGGAACGTGCCTTCCGTCGATCCACCGCATTTTCCAACGTTGCGGATCCATTCGCCTTTTGCGTTGTACTCCTTGATATTGCAGAGTCCCGCGTCGACGACCCAGAAGTTGCCTTTTGAATCGATCGCCACATCAACCGGTTCACTGACCCCTTTTTGGCCGGCCGCGGGAATCTGGCCGAGGTATTCTCCGCTCGAGTTGAACTCCTCGACACGGGCGTTTTGCTTATCCGCAACCCAGAGGTGGCCGCCGGAATCAATCGCCGAGCCGGCCGGGTGATTGAACTGGCCGTTGCCGGCCCCTGAGCTGCCGAACGACGTCTGGTAGGTGTTGACGGAGTTGTAGCCCCAAGAGGGTGCCCCCCCCAGTTCCCGAGTCGAGGAACCGGAAATGCTTACCGCATACGGTCCATAGGTGCCGGACGCAGTCCAGGTGACAGCTTGTAGAGTGGATTCAGAGGCCGGGTTTGTGAAGGTAACTGGACCCATCGTCATGGTGGTTACCGGTTCCCAGCTACAGGTTTTCACCCGTTCGAGAATGAATTTATTTTCCAGGAAGTTCGCCGACGCCCCGGTGCCTTCGAGTTTCGTTGTCCCTTTCAGTTCACATTCAGGCCTTGACGAATTTGTGCAGACATAGGGATCGCGCATTGAGATCTTGGTTTTTTCGAAGATTTTGTCTTCGTATCCGCTCCCAGTGCATTGCCAGGCAACGCCACCTATCGTGACTGTCATCGTGAGTTTTGTCGCGCTAAATACAGATGATGACGACCATTCGGAACCGTTGACATGCCATGCGGACGTTTTGGCCACTGCCGATGACACCGACAATGCAGTGGTGACTAGCACGGCCGCGAACAGCAGGCCAAGTCTGGCCAGCTTTCTGTTGATACTCATCTTGCCCTCCTCCCGGTGCCTCCTACCGAGCATGAATAGGGGATGTTGTCGAGGCACAGGCAACCTCTCAGCCGACGAGCGCGGTTTGCCATTGCAATATGGCATTGGATCCACTTCTCACCGCGCCAAGGTGAGAGCCGTGCCATCCCGTCACGGTGGTCTAGCGAGCTGGCGGCTGCGTGGGGAATTCACAACCACGCGCCATCTCAGTCTCCTCGGATCCGGAAGACATGCACAGGCGGTGCGCCAAGAAGTCGGCGAGGCATGTGAGGCATCCCCGAGGGAAGGACGGCCGAGCGTTTCCACACTCGCTCTACAGCGGGGCAGTCTGCGTTGACGGTATTAACGGGACCTGTATTCCGTCGCTCCGGAGTTGTCGTGGTTCTGGGTGCACGAACAGGTTCGTGACTGAGAGAACAGCCAGCAGAACTGCGGCTGGCTCAGGTAGTCGACCACTCCTGAACGCGCAGGTTGGTCATGTCTGAGACCCAAAGGTTTCCGAAGGAGTCGATCGAGATGCCTCCTTGAAGGGGAGACATCTTGAACTGACCGACGCCGGACCCAAAGGAACCAATGGCGGTGAGATATCCGCCTTCTTCGGTGAACTCCTCGATACGACCGTTGGTGGCGTCGCAGACCCAAACGTGCTGGGCGGAGTCGACCACGATTGCGCCGGGATTGTTCAGCTGGCCGGTTCCGGACCCTTCAGATCCGTAGGAGGCGAGGTATTCGCCGGCTTCGTTGAATTTGACAATCCGATCCGGACTGTCGGCTGCGACCCAGACGTTCCCGTTCGGGGCGACATCGATTCCCGTCGGTTCGCCCACCACGCCACCTTCGGAGGCGCTGAGGCTGATCACTTTGACGAATTCACCTTTGGAGTTGAATTTCTGGACGGCGTATTTGCCGCTTGAGGTGACCCAGAGGTTGCCGCTTTTGTCGATGTCGATCGAGCGGATCGAGTTAAACCCGCCTTCAGTTCCGCTTGCTCCGCCGACATTCCGGATCCATTCGCCTTTGGAGTTGAGCTCGACGACCCGGGTGTGACCGCTTTCGGTAAGCCAGAAGTTGCCACTGGAATCGATCGCCACGTCCTTGAGGCTCGACAACGCGTGTTCGCCGGTTGGTGCGATTTTCCCGAGGTAGAGGCCGGCGGGGCTGTACTCGAGCAGCCTCGTGTAATCCGTGATCCAGAGATTGCCGGCCGAGTCGATCACGGAGCCGTCGGGGTTGCTCATGATGTTTTCGGTGACCTGCGCTTGATACAGAGACTTGGAATTGAACCCCCAGACCTGCGCCGAATGACTTCCCGTCATTTCACGAGTCGTCGTTCCGGACAGCGTCACCAGATTGCCCCCGAAGGTCCCGGTACCAGACAGACCCACGGACTGTTTCTGGGATTCGCCAGCCGGGTTCGTCAGATTGACCTCCCCCATTGTAAATACGGTACGGGGATACCAGGAACAGCTGCCACCCGTCGTTTCCAGAACGAACAGGTTTTCCCGAAACGACACTGCGGCTCCGGTGCCTGACAGCGAGGTCGGAAAGCTGACGAATTTACAACTCGGTAGTTCACTACTCGCGCAGCTGTATGTCTCATTGATAGTCAGCGCAACTCCAGCCGACACCCCGCCTTTGCCAACCTCAGCGCATTCAAACGTCACTTTGGTAGCTCCAGTCACGGCGAGCGTCAGTGCTCCAGTTGATGCCAGACTTTCTTCGCCTGAGACGCCAGCGCCGGCGATGCGCCATGCCAGGCGGGTGTAGCCAAACCGTTTACCGGCATACGCCGCGGGGGCTGTCAACGACCATCCGGCATTTTCGGACACCGTTGCCGCGGCAACTCCCAGCACGAGCCCGCCCGAAGTGATGCTGAGCGCCGGGCGCTTTGCTTCAGATTCCGACCTCACGTGAAAGCTAACCCCTTCTCCCTTCAGCTGCATCGTTTCCGGGAGGACACAGGTTCCCCCTTCAAAATGGAACGTAGCAAGCACGGCCAGTTCATTTCGAAAGCCGCCATCCAGTTCGTACTGGGTGTTTGCGACGGTGCATTTGGTCGCCGCTCCGTTGAGCGTGACCGAGCATCCAGTCAGCGCAACCGTCTCTTCGATCCCAAGGATCCCGGACCCGGTTGAATTGCAGCTGACCCTCAGCGGCGAACCCGATTTCGTGGATTCGATGGTGAACTGCCCATGGGATTCAAAGTGCGGCCAGATGCCGAGTCCAGCTAGCGGAACGCCTTCGATCTGCCAATGCGGATCGAAGCTTGCTTTCGGCGTAGAGAAGGAGTCGTCTTCCCCATAGCTCGTGGCGCCTTCTTTGTTCGTCGCCTTCAGCCGGTAGTGGAAGGTCTTCGCCGGTTCCAGTCCCTTTATGGTCTGGCTCACCGCCACGTTCGAGCTCCCGCTACCGATAGCCTGCGCAGGGATCGGAACCACGCTTCCATAGCTGGTCGTTTCCCCATATTCAAACTGGTAAGTGGTTTCGCTTTCATGCGGATTTACCGTCCCACGCAAAGTCGCCTTGCCTCGCACTACCGGACTCGCAGGTTCCGTTATGACCGTCGGCGGCAGGTAAGCGGTGGTGAAGCTCTTGTCGCTGCCGAACAGCTTGGTACTTCTTTCTTCCATTTCGAGGACAATCCGATAATGATAGGAAGTGTGGGGAGATAGGCCGGTGATCAGGGCATGTTGTGGATTTTTTATGGGGGTGATCGAAGCGCGGTGTCCGTATGCAGCGGTTTCGCCCCATTCGAAGTACATCGCATTGCGGACGAAATGGCGTTCGAGGATGTTTCCACGCAGAGTTGCTTCGGTCGGTTTGATTTCGGCGGCCGCTTCCGTTACGGCTTCCGGTGGTTCCTGGGGAGGATTCAGATGTGCATTTGTGCAGTCACCTTCGCCAAACGGACCTGGGACGGCGTTATCGCGAAGGGCTGGCACTTCGATTCCTCCAGGCAACATTCCTCGGGCTCCGTCGCCACATACATCCGCGATCTCGTTGATCCCTGTACCCCACTGCTGCCATGCGTTGACGGTCGGATCGGTGACGGTCTCCGCGTACTCATGAGCTGCAGTGACTGTAATCGAGCAGGCCGAGGGATCCCAGCGTACCGACGAATAGGTATATCCCGGGCCTTTTGGGTTTTGTGAGAAATGGTCGAAATGGACTCCGCACCACGACGGCGATGGAGAATAGCTCGCCGCAGGAGTCGTAAAGAGAATGAATTGATCGTTGATATTCGATTCTGCTTCTTGTAGGGACGGCCAACCGTATCCAAGCTGGTTTGCCGCGGTAATCGCGCGCTGGATCTCTTCCAGTCTCTGCGTTTCAGTGATGCCCGTGGGTTCGGGCCCGGCATCGATGTAGGGATGTGCGATTACCGGCTGGCCCGAGATGAATCTGATTCCAGAACTTGTGGGTCCGGAATACTGCGTGAGGATTCCTTGCCAGGCGGATCCCGGAATGTCGCTGAACAGCGTTTCGGCTTCCGCGCGGGCGCCGACGCCGGCGCCTTCGAGCCAGCCATGGCCCCAGTAGATTTGAAAGACGTGAGGTTCAGTCTCAACCGGACCGCCATGGCTCGTGAGGTATTGCGAGGCCGACGCCGAGGCCGTGCACAGCAAGGCGCATGCTAGGACCGCCGCGGTCGCCAGGACAACTCGCAAGGGTGACCTCGTTTTCCACGGCGTGACTTCAGCTTTATCGGTCGGTCCCTCTTTTGGGTGCGGCAGGCGGTTCATAGCTCCCCTTGATAGGTCGATCGCCACCGGAAGAGCCGGAACCATTGGGGCGATCTGTCGTGCGGCCGATTTGTCTTGTGCTCGACCGTTAGATGCCACCGGTAGAGAATCTGTAGCCACGCTACGGCGGCAACGTTGGCCCATGCAATGCCATTTTGTGATGGATCGCGCCCCGAGGTCAGCCACATTGGCATTGCGATGGAAGCCGCACACCTTTCATGGGCCATTGGCGACGGCTTGTATCGTAATTTCCTCAATGGCGCCGCCCAACGCGCTCACCTTCGAGAGCGATGCGAAATTGAACAGTGGGCCTGCGTGCTGGAAGCCTTCTTCATCTCGAGCTGCTCGGTCGAGCCGTGGCGGCATCGCCGACCTAGAGCATTCTCATTGGAACCCGCAACGATCGAGTCGGTCAGGGAACTGGGCGGGACGGAAGCTTGTCGATTTGTATGCGCCAGAATGTGAGCCGGGGTGGCCCCGGACGCTGAGGCGACAGGCTTCTTCCTATGGGCTCGAAGCGAGGGGACCACGCCGGGGGGACTCAGGCGAAGGACTGTGAGCTACGGCTAGGCCGCCACATGATCGGGGGTCGGACTGCGACCGTCGCGACTCGACCCGCCTCCGGGCCGGGGCTACCGAAGTGGGTGCTGTCGCTTCAGGGCATGCGTCGCGGCGCGCAGTCTGCCGCTAAGCGAGGTGACCACGTCGGGTCGACCGACGAAACCAAATCGTGCCCGAGAGAGCGGGAAGCCGACCAATCCGAATCCCTTTGGAGCCGGGCAGCCGGCGCTGAGGTAATAGTGAGACCGATCCTGCGTAGCCCCGGCGCCTCCGAGAGACATCGAGAGCGAAGTGACGTGCCCCCACTTGCCGGAGAACGTGGAGAGCGAGGCTTCGAGCGATGTACCGAACTGACCGTCGTGGGTCTGGGTGATCACGAACGGGATCGTCACCGAAGTGGGAAGCGGCTTCGTGCCGTAGACGTGGGCGAGGATCGCCGGGCGGCCCTGCCAACGGCCATTGAAGGCGATCAGCTTGCCGTCGGAGGGAAACGGCGCTCCTTGTGTGAACTTGACCTTGGAGAGGAGCCTGCCGGTGCCGACCTCATCGCCGCCGCAGGCGGCGAGCGCGTTGGCCGTGGTCGCCGGCTGGATCTCATTCATCTGGCAAACCGGCACCGCTCCGGGGTCGAAGTGACCATGGCGGTTGATCTCAAGCGTTACATCCCGAAGCTGCGGTGGTTCGGAGCCCCGCTTTGCCGATAGATGGAGGTGGAGGGCGAACTGGACCGGCGCGGGCTTTGAGCGTGGCAGGCGCTTCGGGGTGATCTTGGCTCCGACCGCGATGCGGAAGGAGCCCCTCTGGATCACTTCGGCGTGGGCAAGACCCACAAAAACAAGCAGGAGCGAAAGGCACGCACCGAGAGCCGTGCGTTTCATCGGCCCTCCCCCACTCTGATCGCGGAGGAGATCCGAGCCTGCCGCGGTCTGCCGACGTGGCGACGGTGTCTCTTGTTGCGGTTCCGACTCGTCGTCGAGGTCGAGGGCGAAACGCGCGTCGGCAATGACGCGGCGGAGTCAGCCGTGGACTCGGCGAGCGAGGACATCTGGGCGGGTGCTTCGGTGACAACAAGGGGCGCCGGTGTCAGGCCGAACGGTCCGTAGCGAAACACATTGGCGAGTTCGTCGTTGCCGTCGGTGAGGAGGACATCGCCGGCATCGGTTGCAGTGATTCCGGACGGGGCGCCGAAGATCGGCGCGCCGGGAAGGGTGGTGAGGGGTTCGTAGCCATCGGCGGGCGAGCCGAACTCGAGGACCGCGGAGCGCGGGTGGGCGTAGCCGGGCTGGCGATCGTCGACGACCAAGAGATGGCCATTGGTGGGGTCAACGGCGAGCGAAGCGTCGGTGAGCGAAGTGAAGCCGCCGTTGACGACGGCGAGCGGGCTCGCCAGCGAAGTCAGCGGAGCGGCGTAGACGAGCACCCGGTCTTTGGCAGCATCGGCGACGTAAAGACGACCATTCGAGGCGGCGAGACCGTAGGCATCGGGTTTAGCGGCGCCGGCGGGCAGCTGCGTGGTCGCGAGCGGGGGGTCGCCCGGCTGCATCGGGGTTGCGAATTCCTCGAGGTAGGTGCGGTGGTTGACGAACAGCCTGCCGCTGTCGGGGTCGATCGCGATTCCGGTGATTTCGCCCCGCTCGAGATCGGCCTGGGGAGAGCTGAGCCGGAGGAGGTCACCGTGCCATTCGGCGCCGTAGAGGTTTCCTTCGGGATCCACGGCAAGAGCGCAGACTGAGTCGAGGGAGTTGATTTCCGAAGAGGAGTTGAAGCCCGGCTCGCTGATCTGACGTTCATAGGTGCCGGACGACGAGTAGACGTCAACCATGCGGTGGTAATAGTCGGCTAGGTAGATCCGGCCCTGTTGATCGAGCGCGAGTCCGCAGGCACCTTCGATCTCGCCTTCGGGCGGAGGCACGAGTTTTTTCGGGAAGGGTTCGGGTGGCGGGCAGTGCCGACAATAGGTGGTCGCAACCGCCGCTTCGCTTTGGATCTGGCGTTGTGCCTGCGCAGGGTGCGCGGCAACGGAGGCGAGGACCAGGGCGGTAGTGAGGGTCAACAGGAAACGGGCCGGTCTCATCGTCTACCTCCTCGGTGGGATGGCTTGTGACAGGGGGCACTCAAAGTGGTCTGAGGGACCCAGCCGCGATTGGCCTGACCGAGGAAGCGAGTCGTGAGGAGCTGATCGCGTCCGCAGAGGTCTGCCGATGCCTGCAGCAGCGAACGCGGGCCGCCTGTGGTTCGCAGGACGAATTTGCTCACCGGGGCATCGGGGAGCGACTCAAAGCTCGCGCGCAGTCCCCCTTTGTAGGAGTCGACCGCGCCAACCAAATCGAAGCGAAAGCCCTTCGCCCGCAGGATGAAGGCGACGTCGGGGAGTTGGTTGTCGGAGACCCGCAGGTATGCGTCTCCCTTCAGGGCCTCATCGAGCAGGGGTGTGGTCGCTTCGACGCTTCCGAAGCGCGAGCTCTTTGGGCACTCATCGGCGGCGAACTGGGGGCGCCTGCAAAGGGCTCGAATGTTCGCCTGGTCGAGGAAGATCGAGGAGGGCAGTGCCACCGAAGCCGAAGCGATGTTCGCCTGCGCGGGTCGAGGTTGGACGATGACCCGCAAAGAGGGGCGGGCCGAGCGGCCGGTGTGGCCCTTGACCCGGGCGCTGATCCGAGGGCGGAACCCGAGGGCCGAACAGTTGAATGCCTGAAACCGGGCGGTGGCGCTCGCCAGGGAATCATCGGCCGGATCGGCGAACAGAGAGCCGGAGCCATTCAGCTGAGAGACGATGCTCGAAGGTGCGCAGCTGGTCGGGTTGATCGTGAACTGGGGTCGATCGAGGTAGACGCGGACGTCGCGCAGGTGGAGCGGAATCCCGTCGCGGATGTGGGGGATCGGGTCGGTGCCCGTCGCGTCGATCGAGGCCTGGGCGCTGATTGGATCGAGGCGGATCGCGGAGCGGACGACGATCACCCCGAGGTCGAAGGGCCCGACCAGGGCGGAGTCGATCGCGACGACCGAGATCTGGGAGCCGCGATAGGGGCCGGCGAGGTAGAGGTTGCCGGGGGCGTAGGCGAGGACCGAGCCGACCCCGTAGCCGGAGGTGGTGTGGCCGATCAGGCTGGCGGCCGGGCAGGACGGGCGGTCGCGCTCTTCGACTCCGCCGCGCGAAGCGGCGGCGGCGATCGCCGCGTCGGAGCAGTAGGGGACGCCGGCGATCTTGCCGAGCAGCCCGGGCGGGAAGGTCGCCGAGTAGGAGGTGATCTCCTGCTCGGTGTCGGTACGGGTGAGGTGAAGGTAGAAGGGCGAGTAGGCGCCGGCCTGGGAGTTGACCGAGCCGCCGGCGGCCGTCGGCGTGAAGGGCGCCGAGGGGCCTGGACAGGGTCCTCCCCCCACCCCGGAGGTGATCGAGAACGGCAACGAGGCGTGGGTGATGAGCCCGGGGTCGCGCCAGGCCGAGAGGGACGCCTCGCTGGCGTAGTTGCCGCAGGCGGCCGGGGTGGCGAGTGGCGAGCGCTGTCCTTCGCGGAAATGGATCGCGAGCTGGGAATAGGGAAGCTGTGGGAGGCGATCGAAGGTGGCTGTCAGCCTGCCGCTGGCGGGATCGGGGTCGAGCTCACCGGCGACCTTGACGATGATCCCCCGTTGGGTGGAGCGCGCGACCAGGTAGATCGCGATCAGCGATCCGAAGGGGTTTTCGTGGGGAGCGGCGAGGTAGAGCGAGCCTTCGATCGGACCGGCGACGATCGGGCTGATCAGCGAGAAGTCGCCGATCTTCGACTCGGCGGGGCAGCCCCCGCCGGGCGGCGAGGCGGCGGTTTCGGCTGCGTAGGCGGCGGCGCTACAGACCCCGAGCCCAGATCCGACCGAGGGATTGATGGTCAGGCCTTCGGGCAGTTCGATCACCGTCTTTCGCGCCGGCGAGGGCGCCCGGCTTTCGGGGTCGGTGATCCCGGCCTGATTTACGCCGATTTCATAGAGGTAGCCCGAGGGAGAGGAGGCGCGGGGGTCTGAGAGCTGGGTCGAGGGATGGGGCTCGAAGGCCAGCGATGAGCATTTCTGCAGCGGCCCGAACTGCTGCGCCGCGTCATCGGAGCCGCCCTGCCAGGAGGTCGCGCGCAGAGCGAATTGAAGCGGAGCGTCGCAGCTGGTCGGGGCGGTCAGGTAGGCCAAGGGGCGATTGATCGAGGGCCGCCCGGGCGAGCATTTGGCCCAGCCGAAGTCCGGTTCAGCCTCGTTTAGGCAGTTGCCACGCTGGGAGTTGTGGAGCAGGGACCAGGGGGTGCCCCAGAGCGTCAGCTCGAGGGCGGAGATGTCGGCGAGCTGGGAGATCGGCTCGCTGCGCAGGGTCGTGCCGTATTCGCCTTCTGCCTGGCGCAGGCGAGGGACGAAGATCAGCGGCGCGCCGAAGGGGCTGGCGCCGAGCTCGGCCGGCGCGCCCGGGGGCGGGACGAGGTTGAAGAGCCCGAAGGTGCGGGTGGCGCCGCCTTCGTAGGAGGAGGTGACGGTGATGGTGCCGACCTGGGTTCGGTCCGGACAGCTCTCGCCCGAGAGGCTGATTTTGCCGGACCCGTCTTCTTCGAGGGGGTTGACGCGCGGGGTGAGCAGGCGGGCGCGCGAGCAGTAGGGCAGCACGGTCGGGTTTTCGACCAGTCCGCCCGGCAGTTCGAATTCGAGGTTGCGCAGGTCGCCCGAGGTGAACGGAGATCCGCTCTGCGGATCGGGGGCGAGGCTCGCTTGGAGGTGCAGCGCCATCGGATGCGATCCGGCTTCCAGGTCCGGGGTCCCCCCTTCTGCTTCAAGGCCTGCGGAGAACTCGGTCACTTCGAATCCGGCAGCCCGCGCATCGGCGGCGAGCAGGAGAGCAAATACGACCAAAATCGTGAAGGGAAGCGCGGTCCACGGCCGTGGCAGGCTCATCGGTGCCCCCCGCGGCGGTGGCGATGGTGGTGGCGGGACCGGTGGTGCCGACGGCGCGGCGGCTTCAGGTACTTCGGTGGCGGATTGCCGGCCGATGGGATCTGGGTCGCCGGCGAGGGATCTTCGGGGGAGTTCGGGAGCGGCTGACAAGCATCTTTGGGGACAGCTCCGGTGCGGATGACGCACGTTTGGCGGCGGCGGGCGCTACGCGGTGCGTCGTCCTCGCCGGCTCGCGTGGCGCTGCCACGCCACCCCGGCTGCGTCCTAGCACCGCTTGGCCCGGCGCTCGCCAGCCGCACGCCCTCCTTACCGGAGATGTCCCCTGAAAAACAGAAATAGGATTGGACAGCAGATGGCGCGCGGAACTGCGGGGGGCTCACTTGATACCCCCGGCCGATGAGGAAATACGCCGAGTCCTGTGCTTTCGCTTCTTACGGTGGGGCCGGTGATGCCTCCGGTGCCTTTCCTTGAAGTATCGGGGCGGTGGGTTACCTGCGTTCGGAACGGTGGTTGCCGGGGTGGGGTCATCCGGAGGAGACGGCAGCGGCTGGCAGGCGTCGCCTTTGCATTCGAAGGGCGCCGGTGCTTCGGCGATCCCGCCGCCGACGCGGGCGTCGTAGATGTCGCGGGCGCCGGGGTCGGAGTGGACGAGGGAATCTTCGGTGAGGAAGTAGACGTCATCGCCGTCGGCGGAGGCGTCGAGGAAGCTGGCGCCGCCCGATTCGCGGCCCTTTGAGATCAGCGCCAGGCAGCCGGAGGGGCGCTCGCAGTCGCCGCTGCCCTGCGCCTCCCACTGGTAGACATCGGCGGCGTTGTCGGTGTCCTGCTGGACGAGGGCGTCGGTGGACTCGAAAAAGACGCGGGCGCCAGAGGATGCGAGGACCCGGGGGCGATAGATGGCGAGAGAGCCGTTGGGGAGCGCGCCCGGAATCGAGGCCGAGCCCCGGGGGCGTTCCCCGGTCGAGTTGCAGGAGACGCAGAGGAGCTCGGGGGCGCCGCCAGAGGGCGGTGCTCCATATAGGTAGAGCTCGGTCCTCCCCGCGTTGTCATAGGGCGTCAGTTCGCGGCCGGAGAGGAAGGCTAGATGGCTGCCGTCGGCGCTGACGCGGGCGGTGGCCGCGGTGCGGAGGTAGTCGCCGGAGCGAGCGGCGTTTGCCCCCGAGACGAGGACGGTCGTTGCACCCGAGCTCCAGCGCTTGAGGCCGTCGGTGCTCTGGAAAAAGACGCTCATGCCGTCCGCCGAGGCGCCGAGGACGCCTTCGACGCCAGAGGCGATCTGGCTGCTCGTTCCCGATCCGACCTGGAAGCGGTAGAGGTCGGCGCCAGCGGTGTAGAAGGCGATCGACCCGTCGGCAGATGCGGTCTGAAAGACGGCGCCGACTCCCACGGTTTCGGGTAAAGCGGTGTCCGGCTGCCCGGTTTCGTGGAGCCAGATCGGGCCGTCTTCGAGCTGGGACCAGTAGAGGCGGCGGCCGTCTTCGGAGAGCGCTCCGAGCGGAGCGGCAAGGCTGGCGCCAGGCCCCGGGGCGATCGTTTCCAGGGACCCCCCACCCCACTCATAGAGGCCGCCTTCGGCGGCAAAGACCGCGTGGCTGAGATCGGGGGTCGAGCCGACCAATTTGAGACCCGGTCGGGTCGGCAGGGTCGAGAAGGTGCCGGCGGCCCAGAGGGAGTAGCTGGGTGGACAGGTGCCTTCGACGGTGCAGCGAGCGCCGTTCAGCATCAAGGCATGGGAGAGGTCTTCGGAGAAGACCCGGAAGGGGACGCCGTCGGGATGATCGCCGTAGCCGCCGGAGATCGTCGGTGGCGAGAGGCTCTGTGTCGACCAGCCCGCAGCTCCGCGCATGGAGAGAAGCTGGCTCGCCGGCGGCGAGGAGAGGGCATCTTCGGGAGCGATCGGGGTGCTGTAGGTGAGCGCCGACCCTTGGGCAGCGGCTTGAAAGGCGCCACCGCCAAAGAGGCCTTCAGGCGAGACGATTGCGCCTCCGGCCGAGGAGGCGTCTGAGACCAGCTCCCAGGCCCGGGCGTCGGGCAGAGCGAAGGCGTTGGTAGGAGCCTCGGTGGTGAAGACCCGAGCTGTGGAAGCCACATCGCCGTTTGAGTTCGAGGCGCGAGCGCGGTAGCGGTAGCCGGTGGTCGAAGAGAGGCCGCTTAGATGCTGGACCACCGATAGCACCGCCGAGCCACCGCCGAGTGCACCGCCAAGAGGGGGAACCGAGAGGGCTCCGGTGAAACCGTCTTTGCCCGAGGCGATGTTTTCCGCATATGCGGAATCGGGGATGTAGTCGAAGCGGTAGGTGCTGGGGCTGCCCTCGGGGTTGATTTCAGCTCGCAGGTTGACCGAACTGGCAGTCACATCGGTGACGTAGGAGTTGGAAATCTGGGGAGCCTGCGCGGCTCGTACGCCCGGCGCCCAAATGCCGAGGGTCCCGGCTAGACAGAGCGCCGCCAGAGAGAAGGTCGCGAGACGCGGAAGGCCAAGCCGTCTGCGGCGGGAGGGGGCCGCGTTACCTCTGGGAGTGCGCTCGACGGCCACGGTGTCCGCTCTTCCCCTTGTGCTTCTTAGGGCAGCTCGTCTTCACGGTCGGCGTCGTGTCACTGACCTTGCCGTTTTGCCCGGTGAGGTTGACGCTCGCCTTCGGGCTCTTGCAGAGCCCCGAGGAGAGGATGATCAGGCCGCGCTTGCCGCCGAAGAGCTCGAGGTGGAACTTGGTCACCGGCTGGTCGGGGACCGCTTCGAAGGTGTTGCGAAGGGCTCCCTTGACCGCGTCGGTTTTGCCGGCGAGGGCAATCTCGATCGGCTGGGTGGCGGGGCCGTTGAGGTCGGCGACCAGGTCGGGAAGCTGGTGGTTTGAGGCGCGCAGGTAGACGTTGCCGGTCAGGGTGTAGTCGAGCAGGGGGGTCGTCGCCGAGACGGTGCCGTAAACGGAGCCGGGCGGGCAGGTCTTGGCGGCGAACTGGACCCTGGTGCAGGAGGTGCCGATGTGGCCCTGGTCGAGGAAGGCGGCGCCGGGGAGCTTGACCTGGGCCTTTGCGATGTTGGCGTCGCCGGGACGGGCGGTGAGGTTGGCGATCAGGCGCGGGTGGGAGGTGCGCTTGGTCTTGCCCTTGAGCTCAAGCGAGAGCTTGGGCTTGAAGGGCAGGGTCTGGCAGCCGCCGACCTGGAAGCGCTGGGTCAGCGGCGTGGTGAGGCTGAGCGCGGTGGTGGCCGAGCCGGTGATCGCCATCTCGTTGCAGGAGGTCGGGTTCAGGGTGAAGTTGGGGCGGTCAAGGGAGACCGCGACCGAGCGCAGGTCGAGGGGGATGCCGTGGAGGATGGTCGGGAAGGGGTCGGAGATCGCGTGGATCTGGGTGGTGTTGGGGTCGACGTTCAGGGCTGCGCGGACGACGACGGTGCCGAGATCGAAGGGGCCGGCGATCGCCGGGGTGATCACGACCATGCTCAAGGGGGCTCCCTTGTAGGGGCCGGCTAGGTAGGCGGTGCCCTGGGTGTGGAAGGGGTTGGGGCCGGCGCCGGCGGCGACGTCGACCGAGCCCAGGCGCGAGGCGGCCGGGCAGGAGGGGTCGGTCTTCTCGGCGGCGCCCCCTTCGAGGCCCGAGCGAGATTCGGCCTTGGCGATTGCCGCATCGGTGCAGGCGGGGACGCCGGCCAGGCGGCCGGTCAGCCCCGGCGCCAGGACGGTGTCAAAGCCGGTCAGGCGCTGGGTGCCGTCGGTGCGGTAGAGGTGAAGGACGAAGGGGCTGAAGGCTCCGGCCTGGGGGTTGGTGGTGCCGGCGCTGAAGGTCGGGGCGCTCGGCAGCTGGGCCTCCGAGGTCGGGCAGGTGCCGCCGACCGGGGTGGTGGCGGTCTGGAAGGAATCCGTGGGGTGGGCGTCCTGACCTTCTGGGCTGGTCCAGGGGACGAGATCGGTGGCGGTGGCGTTGGCGCCGCAGGTCGGCGGCGTGATCAGGGCGCCGCGGGCGCCGCCGAAGAGCGCCAGGTGGATGTCTTCGATCGGCAGCTGCGGGTTTTCCTTGAAGACGGTAGTGACCTGGCCCGTCTGCGGGTCGGTGATCACTTCGCCGGCGAGCTTGGCGACGGTCCCTGAGGTCGGGTCTTCGATCGCCAGGTAGATCGCGAGCAGCGATCCGAAGGGGTTCTGGCCCTGCTGGGCGATGTAGAGGGAGCCGGGGAGTGTGCGGGGGATCGGGTTGCCGGTTTCTGGGTCGGTGATGAGCGTGGTGCCGTCTTCGGAGTATTCGGCGAGCAGCGGGGTCTTGACCTCGACTTTGCCGATCTTGGAGGCATCGGGGCAGGTGTTGGGCGCCTTGGTGAAGTGGGGCGGGCTCTCCCCCACCGCTGTGGTCATCCCGATCTGGGCGGGGGTGCAGGCCGCAAGGCCGTCGGCCTGGGAGGGGTTGACGGCCATCCCGGCGGGGAGGGTGACGGTGGCGTCCTTGAGCTGGGCGGTGGCGGGCGGGTATTGGCTTTCGGGGATGAAGGCGGTCGGGAAGCCTTGGGGACTGGGAACTTTGGGGGCCGGTTCGGCTTCGGAGCCGACTGCATCGACTTCGCTAAAGGCCACGGTGGTGCCCCCGGGGTTGGTCGCAATCACCTCACATTGGTAGGAGGCGGCGGGGGTGGGTTCGGCTTTCAGGGACGCATTAGTGGCGCCCGGAATCGGCGCGCCGTCTTTGAACCACTGGTAAGAGAAGCTCGGTTCGCCGGACCATTTTGCGGGACTACAGGTCGCGCCTTCTTTACCGGAGATGGCTCCTTGGACATTCGCCAGCCCTGGAATCGGCGCGGCGGTATCGGCGCCGGTGACTCGCTGAAGCGGAAGACTCGCTGAGCGCGAGACACCTTCGGTATTTTCCGCGGTAACTTCGCACTGGAAGGCAGCTCCGGCTTCGCCGGATCCAACCTGAAAGCTGGACGATTCCGCCGCAGCGATCGGTGAGCCATTCCGGAGCCATTGGAACGAGTAACCAGTCGGTTCGTTTTTCCAGGAGCCGGGGAGACATTCCATCAGTACGCCGTCACCCGGATTGATCGCTGGCGCCTGCGGCTGGTGAAGACTGAAATTGAATCCGCTCGGGCTATCGGTGAGATTCGTCGTGGACTGGGCAGATACGGTCGGTTCAAACGAGGGCCCATTGCATCCGTCGACCTGGGCCAGATTGCCACTTGGATCGGTGATCGGGGCCGAGGCCGAAAGGAGGTGTTCCGGTTCTTCCCAACTATCGGCGGTCGCGCCGATCGGAAGGGCAGACCCGGGGCAAGAACCCGGCAGCGTGAGAAATGCCGCACTGGAGGGAGCGCCTGCCGGACAGGAGAAGTTGCCACTCCTGAAGACGCATTCGCCGCGATTAAAATCGTGAGAGGGGTCGGAGGGAACGCCCCAGAGCTGCGCTTGGATCGCAAGAACAGGGGTGACGCTGCGCGCGAGGATGTCATTGGTCGTCGAGGACAGGCCGAAGTCGCCATCAGAGCGGACTTCTCCCTTGACGTGAACAAAGACCTGGAGGCCGACCGCGTCAAATGCCAGCACCGCAGGGGTCCCGGGCGGTGCGACCATGTTGTAGAGGGGACTCTGATTGACCTGAGGCCCTCCTCCCTGTGGAGTGATGACGTCAATTGTTCCGACCGCCGAACCATCGGGGCAGGCCCCGAGCTGGAGCTGCGCCTCGGTGCATAGCTCTGGCGTCGCGGTGGGGTTGACAATCATCCCTCGGGGAAGCTCATTCGATAGATCGCGCACTCCTCCGCCGTTCGCCGCCGGACCGCCGACTCCGGTCTCGCCCGGAAGCTGCCGGGTCGGGAACGCCAAGTCAAGGGTCAGCTGGTAGGGATGAGAGGCAGCTGCATCGACCGGACCGCCAGAGCTGTCGTTGAGAAGCCCGCCGAAACTGCTCCGGCCCTGAAGAAATTCGAAAGGCCTCGGGGTGGCGGAAACGGTGGTGTCAGTTTCCGCCACCTGTGGCAGAGCTCCGCCGCCGGCGACTTCCGCGATATTCAAGACTTTGGATCCATCCGGAGCCGTCACTTTGACTTCAATACCGAGGAGAACGCTCTGGCCGGGATAGATCACGTTCGGGTACTCGCAGGTCACCGAAGTTTCGGTCACGTCGCATTTTTCAAGACTCGAGCTGGGAATCGGAGCGATCCCAGGCGGCAGGTTGTCTGTAATCGAGAATGGTCCGGAGGTTGCGGCGCCGCCCACGTTGGTCGCGACGATCTCATACGCCGGCAGGCCGGCTTCAGATGGGCTGCCGGAGACGAAGTTGGTCGGCTGAGAGGTGACAGTCAGATCCCAGGCGGGGGCAGCTGCTGAGGCACCACCGGGGACAAGGGCAAAGGCTGCTCCTACGAAGGCGAAGGAAGCGAGGAAACGAGGAACCGCGCTGCTGCAAATCATCTTGTCTTTCCTTGAAGTTGGCGATAATCGCCCATCCTTTTTGCCTTGTTCTTCCCGTGCCCGTGCTTCTTGTGATGGCGGTGCTTCTTGTGTTTAGGCTTCTGCTTCTTCGGTTTAGGGTTTGCCGGACCGGCGAAGCAGCCAGTGCCGCAGGGCACCGGCCCGGGTCCACTCTGGGGCTCGGGCTTGCAGCCTTCGCCTTCGCAGGGCACCGGCGCCACCCGGTTCTGGGAGGCGAGGCCGCCTTCGACCCTGGCGTCATAGATGTCTATGACCTGGTCTCCGTCGGAGGGGAGCAGGGAGTCGCGGGTGAAGATGAAGACATCGTTGCCCGAAGCCGAGGCGTCGGCGAAGTAGGAGGGTTCTGATCCGGTGCCGGCGGAGAGCAGGTAAAGGCAGCCCTTGTTTGGGGGGCTGTAGGCGGTGGAGGCTTCGGTGCAGGAGCCCGATTCGGGCGCCTCCCACTCATAGACGTCCTGAAGGCCGTTGGTGTCGGCGATGACCAGCCTGTTCGGAGTCTCGAAGAAGACCCGGTCGCCGTCGGAGGAGAGGTTGCGGGTGGTGAAGGCCTGTTTTCCACCGGGCCCGGCGACCGGACCGTGGCGCCTGATGCTTTGCAAGGTCGCTTCCCCTTGGGAGCCCTGGCCGGAGGGGTTGCAGCTGACGCAGGCGAGGCCGGTTTCGGTGTTGAAGCGGTAGAGCTGCTCCCCGGAGCTGAAGAGCAGGGTGTGGCCGCCGGCGCTGACGCGGCCGCTGTTGACCACTTCGCCGCCGTTGTCAGAGGTCGGCAGCCAGTTGGTCGAGGCATCGGAGCGCGCTACGAATTCGATCGAACCATCTTTGGAGAGGTAGATGCTGCAGCTGCCTGTCGGGATTGATCCCGTTTCCTTGGTGATCCGACCATGGCAATCCCCCTCGGTAGCCGGACCGGTCCCATCGAGGTCACCGTCGGCGGCGAAGTAGACGTAGGAGCCGTCGGTGGAGGCTCCGAGGAGACCGACTACTTCGGCGCCGTTCCGGTCGGTGGGATTGGAGTCGGGGGTGAGGTCGGTGAGGCGCTGGCCCTGGGGCTTTGAGGCTTCGAAGCGGTAGAGGTCGTTGCCGGGGTTGGGAACGAGGTTCTGGTTGGCTGACCAGTAGAGGTAATTTCCATCACTGGCAATCCCTTCGGGGTCTCCAGGCACGCTCATCCAGCTGGGTTCTACGGCTGACAGGCTCAGACTTGCACGTCCGATGACATTCGAATAAGGATTTGTCCAATACACATATTGTCCTTCAACCTCGAGACTGGCGAATGACCCGATGAGATCCCCAGTCTGGTTGTTGCAATAGGCGGCTTCCTGGACTTCCGTTGCCAGGGACAGTTTTCGCAGGCAGCCAAAAGATTTCAGGTCGGCGGGATTGGGTCCGTCGATCTCGTAGTAGGAGGAGCCCGATACGGCTAGATCTACGTATGAATTGCCACCACTTGCGAATACCTCGACGGAATTTCCTTCGAGGTCACTGCGCATGATTCGGCTGCGACCATTTTTTTCTCTCCGACTGTCTACCCAGTAGATGTTTGTCGCAGTCACCGCTATGCCGGAGGGTTCGTTGAAGAGAGCTTCTCCGGGGGACTCAGCAATGAATTCCGGAGCGACATGCGACCCGTCGAGGAGGGCACGACCTATGGATCCTTCTTCTGGGCCCCCGGAGGCACCGTTGGTCCAGTAGATGTGTTCGGAATCCACCGCGACGTCCTGTGGAGTGTCGAGGCCAGTGATGAAGTTGTTTTCGACGACACCCGGCTGGTTGAGGCTCGCCCGGCCAATGGACCCCGATTTCGGGTCGGCCCAGTAAAGATATTCACCGAATGTCGTCAGGCCGCGGGCCTGAGCAGGGAGAAATTCGAGGTCCTTTTCGGAGACGTCAGCGAGGTTCGCCCTGCCAATTGTCGGAGGCTGCACTTCGGGCCCCGTGTTTGCATCATCAGTCAGCTTCTCGGGGCTGGCGAAGAAGGCCTTGGACCCGTCCGGCGTCGCACCGAGAAATGCGGCGGGGCGATGGCCGAGCGGATCGGGGGTCAAGCGCTGCGATTCGGAGACCTGGATCGTCTTCGGGTCGGGGCCGGCGGCGCGTTCGCGCAGGTAGAGCTGGCCGTCGGCGCGGTCGGTGAAGTAGGCGCGGGAGCCGTCGGCGGAGACTGCGTGCTCGTCTTGAACGTAGTAGCCGCTGCCGGCGCCGCCGTTTCCGACTGAGCCTCCAGCCGCCCAGTCATAGGGCCCCCCCTCCGAGCCTTTCGCCGGGGCGCAGGGCGGTGTAGCGCAGTCGCTGTCGGGGAGCACCCCGACCAGATGTGTCTCGCCGGTGTCCCGATTGAAGACATAGAGGTTGGTGGTCCCAGGCGCCACTTCGGGGGCGAGCTGGGCTTCGGCTTCGAAGTAGATGAGGTTGCGATCGGCGGAGGCGCCGACGAAGACTTCTTCGCCGGCCGGGCCGTTGGCGGAGAGGGTTGAGAAGTCACCGGTGGCGGTTTCGCGCAGTCGAAAGCTCCAGGGGCCTTCGAAAGCCGGGGCACCGTTTGAGAAAAACAGCGAGAGGTCGGGGGTCCAGCCAGCGTTTCTGGCGATCGGGCCGTAGGAGGCCGGGGGGAAGACACCTTCGGTCTTCCAGGCCTCGGTGCCGCGCTGGGCGAGGTAGGTCTGGAAGTCCTGAGCGCCGACGCCGCCCGGCAGGCCGGCAGGTGAGAAATAGGTGATCGCGTTGCCCGAGCTCGAGGCCTCGACCTTGTTGCCCTCGCCGCCGATGTCGGCGGCGTTCTTTTCGGTCGAGACCTGCTCATAGGCACGGCAGTCGGGCAGCCTTGCCGAGGGGCCGCTGCGGAGCGCTTCGTTCGCCGGGCAGGGAGAGAAGCTCGGGGAGAGGTTGTAGGTGCGGAAGGTGGTGTCGGGGCCTTCGACGACCGGAGGGGTGCTTTTTTCGGATTCGGCGTTTCGAGCGACCACGCGGAGGTGGTAGGTCGTGGCGGGGCTGAGCCCTTCGATCTGGAAGCTGACCGCCGTCGCCGGACTCGAGCCGAGGATCTGCGGTTCGTTTTTGGGGTCGTTGGTCGGGACCGAGGTGCAGGGGTTCGAGGCGCAGTCAGCGGGGCCGTATTCGAAGTGGTACTTGGTCGCTTTGCCGTTGGGGTCGATCACTGCTTCGAGGATTGCCGAGTTGGTGGTGACCGCAGAGAAGGAGGTCGATTTGACCAGGGGCGGGCCTGCGGCGTGGGCGACGGCGGGGATGAGGAGACAGGCTGCGAGTGAGGCAGTTAGTAGCGCCCGCCTCATCTCTTGCCGGCGTTCTTGTGGTGCTTGGGCTTGTGCTTCTTCGGGCAACTGGTCTTCACGGTCGGCGTGGTGTCAGAGACCTTGCCGTTTTGCCCGGTGAGGTTGACGCTCGCCTTCGGGCTCTTGCAGAGCCCCGAGGAGAGGATGATCAGGCCGCGCTTGCCGCCGAAGAGCTCGAGGTGGAACTTCGTCACCGGCTGGTCTGGGACCGCTTCGAAGGTGTTTCGAAGAGCGCCTTTGACCGCGTCGGTTTTGCCGGCGAGGGCGATCTCGATCGGCTGGGTGGACGGGCCGTTCAGGTCGGCGACGAGGTCGGGGAGCTGGTGGTTTGAGGCGCGCAGGTAGACGTTGCCGGTCAGGGTGTAGTCGAGCAGGGGGGTCGTCGCCGAGACGGTCCCGTAGACGGAGCCGGGCGGGCAGGCCTTGGCGGCGAACTGGACCCGGGTGCAGGAGGTGCCGATGTGGGCCTGGTCGAGGAAGGCGGCGCCGGGCAGCTTGACCTGGGCGGAGGCGATGTTGGCGTCACCGGGGCGGGCGGTGAGGTTGGCGATCAGGCGCGGGTGGGAGGTGCGCCTGGTCTTGCCCTTGAGCTCAAGGGAGAGCTTGGGCTTGAAGGGCAGCGTGTTGCAGCCGCCGACCTGGAAGCGCTGGGTCAGGGGCGTGGTCAGGCTGAGGGCGGTGGTGGCGGAGCCGGTGATCGCCATCTCGTTGCAGGAGGTCGGGTTCAAGGTGAAGTTGGGGCGGTCTAGGGAGACCGAGACCGAGCGCAGGTCGAGCGGGATGCCGTGGAGGATGGTCGGGAAGGGGTCGGAGATCGCGTGGATCTGGGTGGTGTTGGGGTCGACGTTCAGGGCTGCCCTGACGACGACGGTGCCGAGGTCGAAGGGGCCGGCGATCGCGGGGGTGATCACGACCATCGAAAGGGGGGCTCCCTTGTAGGGGCCGGCTAGGTAGGCGGTTCCCTGGGTGTGGAAGGGGTTGGGGCCGGCGCCGGCGGCGACGTCGACCGCGCCCAGGCGCGAGGCGGCCGGGCAGGAGGGGTCGGACTGCTCGGCGGCTCCCCCTTCGAGGCCCGAGCGAGATTCGGCCTTGGCGATTGCCGCGTCGGAACACTCCCCCACCCCGGCCAGCTTGCCGGTCAGGCCGGGAGGCAGGACGGTGTCAAAGCCGGTCAGGCGCTGGGTGCCGTCGGTGCGGGAGAGGTGCAAGACGAAGGGGCTGAAGGCTCCGGCCTGGGGGTTGGTGGTGCCGGCGGTGAAGGTGGGGTTGCTGGGGAGCTGGGCCTCTGAGGTCGGGCAGGTGCCGCCGGCCGGGGTCGTGGCGGTCTGGAAGGAGTCCGTGGGGTGGGCGTCCTGGCCTTCGGGGCTGGTCCAGGGGACGAGGTCGGTGGCGGTGGGGTTGGCGCCGCAGGTCGGCGGGGTGATCAGGGCGCCGCGGGCGCCGCCGAAGAGCGCCAGGTGGATGTCTTCGATCGGCAGCTGGGGGTTTTCTTTGAAGACGGTGGTGAGCTGGCCGGTCTTCGGGTCGGTGATCACAACGCCTGCGAGCTTGGCGACGGTCCCCGATTGGGGGTCTTCGATCGCCAGGTAGATCGCGAGCAGCGAGCCGAAGGGGTTTTGGCCCTGCTGGGCGATGTAGAGGGAGCCGGGGAGGGTGCGGGGGATCGGGTTGCCGGTTTCGGGGTCAGTGATGACTTTTGTGCCGTCTTCGGAGTATTCGGCGAGCAGCGGGGTCTTGACCTCGACCTTGCCGATCTTCGAGGCATCGGGGCAGGTGTTGGGTGCCTTGGTGAAGTGAGCCGGGGTCTCCCCCACCGCTGTGGTCATCCCGATCTGGGCGGGGGTGCAGGCCTCAAGGCCGTCGGCCTGGGAGGGGTTGACGGCCATCCCGGCGGGCAGGGTGACGGTGGCGTCCTTGAGCTGGGCTGTGGCGAGCGGGTACTGGCTTTCGGGGATGAAGGCGGAAGCGGGGCTCTTGGGATTGGGGGCGGCGGGGGCGGGTTCTGCTTCGGTGCCGGTGGATTCGATACGGCTGAAGGCGACGGTGGTTCCCCCGGCGTTGGTCGCGATCAGCTCGCATTGATAGTTCGCCGCAGGCGTTGAGGCGGCGAGGAACTGGGCGCCGGTTGCTCCAGGAATCGGCTCGCCGTCTTTGAACCACTGGTAGGCGAAGGCGGGTTCGCCGCTCCAGCCATTGTCTTGGCAGGTGGCGCCTTCTCCTTCTGTGAGGGTGCCGCTTTTCTCCCCGTCTTTCAGCGAGTTATCTATCGAGGCGGTGCCGGGAATCGGAGCGGCGATCTCATCGCCGTTGACGCTCTGCAGCGGAAGACTGGCCGAGCCGGAGTGGCCGGCGGCGTTTTCGGCGGTGACCTCGCACTGGAAGGGTGCCTTTTGTTCTTCAGACCCGACCTGGTAGCTGGGATCATCGGCGCCGGGAATCGGCACGCCGTTTCGCAGCCACTGGAAAGCGAAGCCGGTGGGGGCTGGCGAGGGGGCGCCTTCTTTGGCCGGGGTTTCATCCCAGGAGCCCGGGTCGCATTCGAGCAGCACGCCGTCGCGGGGCTCGACCGCGGGGGGCTGGGGTTGGTGAAGGGTGAAGTCGAGGCCAGAGGGTGAGTCGGTGAGGTTGGTGGTGGATTGGGAGGCGATGGCGGGTTCGAAGGAGAGGGCGTTGCAGCCGTCGATGGTGGTGGGGGTGCCGGAGGGGTCGGCGCTTTCGTAGGTGGCTTCCGCAAAAGCGCCCGATTCCTCCCAGTTGTCGGCCCGGCCGACCGTGATCTCGGGCCGGCCGGAGCAATGCCCCGCGGTGGTTAGGAGAGCCGTACGGCTCTGTTCTCCGGCGCCCAGACAGTTTTTGCGGTGGCCGGGAACGGCGCAGATGCCCCGCACGCCGTCGTGGGAGGCGAAGGTCGGGACGCCCCAGAGTTCGACGCCGATACCGAAGATCGGGTGGACGCCGAGGGCATCGATGTTGGTGGTTACGCCGGTGAGGCCGAAGTCACCGTCGCTACGTAGAGCGCCGAGGATGTGGGGGAAGACGCCGACCACGAGGGCATCGAACCCGAAGGAAGAGGGCACGCCCGGGGGCGTCACCATGTTGTAAAGAGGCGAGGTGGCGGCTTCGGGGGTTAGGCCAATGGTGGTGATGGTGACGGTGCCTACCTGGGAGGCAAGAGGGCAACCCGCTTCGTTGCCGGCGCCGCCTTCCTCGGTGATCAGCTGGACCTCGGTGCAGCGAACGGGGGTGGCGGCGGGGTTGACGATCGTCCCAGGGGGAAGGTCGACAAATAGGTCACGGAGATGGCCGGCAGCGCCGAGCGATTCCTGGCTGGGCTTTTCGGTGGGAAAGCCCATCTGGATAGAGACCTGGTTGGGATGGGATCCGGCCTGGGTGCTCGGAGCTCCGTCGGCGGCGGTGAGGGCGGCGGCGAAGCCCGGGAGGAAATTGAAGGGCGGAGGCGGGGCGCCGAGGTCGGTGATCGAGGAGGAAGTCACCGGGGGAGATGCGCCGCCTTCGATCGTCGCATCATTGCGGCGCTGGCCGGAGGCGCCGGCTTCGACGTCGACCTTGATGTTGAATTCAAGGAGACGCCCCGGGCGGATAGGAGGAGAGCCGGAGCAGCTGACTTCCTGGCCGGCGATCGTACAGGCAAGGCCTTCGGCGCCGTTTGATTCAGTGGAGTAGACGTTGGTGGGAACTATGCCTGCGGGTAGTGTGTCGCGGAAGGTGATCGGGCCGCTGGTCGGGCCGCCGCCGACGTTGGTGGCGACGATCAAGTACATGGGGCCGAAGGAGCCGCCGATGGTGCCGGGTACGAAGTTGGTCGGCAGCGGGGTCTGGATCAGTTGCCAGGCGGCGGCCCCGTCGGCGCTCGCCGTCGCGGGGGCTGCCAGCACACCGACGCTCAGAGCACTCAGTAGCAGGGGTGTGAGCAGGAGGCGACGAATCATCGGTGGGTCCTCCGGGTGGAATGCTTCTGGGTGGAATGCTTCTGACGTTTGTGGGGCTTGCGATGCGTGTGGCGCTTTGCCACGCACTTCCCGTTGCGGCGGACCTTGCCCTTGGGGCAGGGCTTTTCGATCGGGTTGGTCGGACCGTGGAAGTTGGGGGTGGCGGGCAGGGGTTCTACGGTCGAATTGCCCGTCGGGCCGTGACAGGCTTCGGCGCTTTCACACGGCGCGATAGACGGCTGGTTCTGGGCTAGGAGACCGCCGCCGACGCGTGCGTCGTAGAGGTCGAGGAGCCTGTCGGCGTCCTGGCCGACGAGGGGGGCGCGGGTGAAGAGGAAGACGTCATCGCCGGAAGCTGAGGCATCCCCGAAGAAGGAGGCGCCGATCTCGCCATGCGGGGAGAGGAGATAGAGGCAGCCGCCGTTCTCGGCCTGGGACTCGCAGGAACCCGAGCCATCGGCCTCCCACTCATAGACGGAGAGACAACTCGGGTAGGCGCCGTTGAAGGGGCCCGTCTGGGGACAACCGCCTGGGTCATTGGTGTCTTCGGGAAGCAGGGGGTCGGTGGACTCGAAGAAGACCCGATTGCCGGAGGCGGAGAGGTTGCGGGTCAGGGTCGGGGCCGGTGAGGACGGAGTAAGGAAGGAAAGACCGATGCTGTCGCCGAAGCTGGGCCTCCCCTGGGGCGGGGCGCCGGTGGGGTTGCAGGAGACGCAGAGGATCCCCTGGCCTTCGCGGTAGCGGTAGAGCTCGGGGGCTCCGTGGGTGTCATAGGGGGTGAGGTTGGTACTCGAGGTGAAGAGCAGGGTGGATCCGTCAGGCGAGACCCGGGAGGCGCGCGAGGCTTCAGACGATTTGGAACGCCAATTGTCCTTGTCGGCGCCCATGAGCCGAGCTATGAAGATGATTTCGCCCTGACCCGGGTGGGTGGAGTCGGGGCGGGATAGGTAGAGGTTCGTCTGGCAGGCGCCTTCGGTGGCGACGGCGCCGTGGCAGTCACCGGGCGTTGCGAGCTCGCCGGCTTCGTTGGGTGAGCCGGTGAGGACGCCGTTGGCGGCGAAGTAGACGTGGGAGCCATCTTCGGAGGTGCCGAGCAGGCCCCTGACTTCGGCGCCGTTTACATCGACAGGGTCGACACTAAGGTCGTTAAGGCGGTGGCCAGCAGGCTTTTCCGGTTCGAAGCGGTAGAGATCGGTGCCGGGGTTGGCGCCGCCCTGGTTGGCGACCCAGTAGAGGTGGGTTTCGGAAGGGTCGACGGCGAGGCCGAGGGGATGACCAGCGTTGGTGAGGAATCCGAAGCTCTGGTTATAGCCTTGGTGGGACAGAGAGGGAATAGCGACTCCGGCAGACGTGAACGCATCAATGAAGCCTCCATTAGGTTCCTGCGTAGCGATGACACTGCCGACGAGGTAAATGCTGCCCTGATTGGAGCCATTGGAGCCATCGACGGCCACCGAACCAAGACCTTGAGAGTCGATATTTGAGAGGAAGGCTCCTCCGGGGCTAAACTTGTCGAGGATTCTGTTGTCGTTTTCTTCGCCGGTGTTAGCCAGATACAGGTTGCCGTTGGCTTGGTCAACCGCAACTCTGTTACCGACGCCAACTCCAAGGTCAAGGCTGCCAGCCGGGGTATTGGTACCGTCTATCGTCACCTGAGGAGGGCCGGCGAGATTAGCGGCTGAGAAGATATAGGCGCGACCAGGATCTCCTCCCTCATCCGTTCTGTCCGCCGCGTAGACGGCGTGATTTTTGCCGTAGACACCGAGACCAATGTATCGTGGAGTGTAGCTTTCGTTAGACACTCCAGTACCAATTGCTGCTGTGAGCAACGCACCGACGGGGCTGTACTCGCTTATATGATCGCCTTGGCCGACGTAGATGTCGTCATTGCTGGGGTCAACGGCAAGGGGAAGGTAGTTGTTGACCCCGCTCGTAAGGTGATCGGCTTTGAAAAGAATCCCGTCCCCGTCTTCGGAGCCTGGGGCGCTTTGTCCAAGCCTCTTGTCAAGGCTGTAGGTAGTGGAAGCCGTGGGCGGAGACCCCGGATTGGAGGGCCTGAGCTTTACGACAAGAGTCTGAGCGCCTTTAGTTTCCTCTGTAACAGCACCCGAGACCAATATGTCGCCATCAGAGTCGACGGCAAGTCCTAGAACGGCTACCCCCCCTATCTTGCACCCGCAGCCGGAAACTGAGGTGTAGAGAGCTTCTTCCGGAACTTCGGTGTCGAGGATCGAGGAACCGGAGGGGCCGAAGACCTTTACTGCGTTTCCAGAGTCGATAAAAAGATCGCCATGGGAGTCGACGGCTGCATCTCGGATAGTCGAAAACCCAGAAAGGTCTGAACGACCGATATTGCCGCTCTTGGAGTTGGTCAGATAGTAGTGCCCCTGGTCGACAGCGACGCCGCCGATAAAGCCCGGCCGTTCGTGACTCTCCTGGGTAGTCCCCATCCCTGGTTCCTGGACGATTCCAGTGGAGAGGCTGAAGCGCAACAGAGAGCCAAATTCATCGCCAGGCGCTGACTCTTCAACCACATAGAGCGCTCCACCATCAATGGCCAGCCCTGCGATGCTCGCTGAGCTGTTACGTCGATCTTGACCCAGCAGTTTAGGAAGGCCTTGCTGTCGGTCACCGTAACTGTCGTAGACCTCGAATCTGCCTGCGTGAGTGCCTTCGGAGTCGGAGCGGAACAGACCTGAGGCAGATTGGCTCCCATTGTTCGCCCAATAGATATATTCGTCATCCACTGCGATCCCCTGCGGATTCGAGGCCCCGGTGATGAATTCCGGTTTGATGTCTTCGGGGCCGGTCGGGGTGAGCTTGGCGCGGCCGATGGTGCCGTGTTCGTCTTTGCCGTCGGCGTCGTTGGTCCAGTAGAGGTATTCGCCTTGGATGGCGAGGTAGTTGGGGCGGGCGGGGATCGTTTCGGTGTGGCCGGGTTCGGTTTCGACTTCGACCGTGAGCGGGCCGATGAAGTTCGCTTTGACTTCGGTCGGTTTGGGGGAGCCGATCTTGGCGCGGCCGATGGTCCCTGCTTCGGGATCGCTCCAGTAGACGTATTCGGAGTCGACTGCGAGCTCCTTGGCGCGGGCGGGAAGGTAGGTGAGTTCCTTGCCGTTGCCGTCGATCGAGGCGCGGGCGATCGCAGGCTTCCCGGGTTCGGGGCCGGTGGTGGCGTCGTCGGTGAGCTTCTCGGAGGAGAGCAGGAAGGCATTTTTGCCATCGGCGGTAGCGGCGGCGAAGGCGGCGGGGGCCTCGCCGGCAGCGTCGCGTCCTTCTTCGCCGCTGCCGTTGGTCTTTTCGGAGGAGACCCGGATCGTGCAGGCTTTTGCAGATTTGGTGCATTCTTCTTCGTGGGTGGTGGGGTTGGTGGTCATCGCGCTCTGGGGCTGGGTCGGGTTGACACGGACGTAGAGGCGGCCGGTTCCTTTTGCGGTGAAGTAGAGGTAAGCGCCCGAAGCAGCGAGGACGTGGTTGTCCTGGGTGTAGTAGTGCTGGTTGGCGCCTCCTTCACTCAGAGCTTTGGCGGAGGTGCCCGAGTTCCAGTCATATGAGCCGGCGAAGGTACCTTGTGCGGGAGGGTGCCCGTCGTTCAGGACCCCGCCAAGGCTGACCCGACCCGTCGTGCGGTCCCAGAGGTAGAGATTGAAGCTGTCGTTTCCTTCGAGGGCGCCCGGGATGCCGGGCAAGGCCACGCGGGATTCGAAGAGGACGAGGGAGCCGTCGGGGGTCGAGGCGGCGAATTCAGGGACATCGGTGGTGACGGGGCCGATCGTGGTCAGCGAGCCATCGGCGGATGAGCGGGAGAAAAAGTTGGTGTCGACACGTTCTTTGCCGGCAGTTTCGCGTGCCGTGCCGGCCCATGCGAACACCTGACTGAGGTCCGGGGACCAGCCCAAGACACCGGCGAGATTTCCCGCGCTCTGGGCGGGGAGAAGGCCTTGTGATGACCAGGCGCCCGTGGAACGAGTCGCGAGGTAGGTGGGAAGCTGCTGGCCGCCGTCGCCGCCGGGGATGCCGTTGGTTGTAATGAAGGTGGCGCGATTGCCGTCGGCGGAGGCACGGATAGCCAGATTGATGCCGCGTGCGTCCTCACCTGACTTATCGACGGGCGAGGCCTGCTCGTAGGCTCGGCAGTCGGGGAGGGCGGCGGAAGGATGATCGGCGGGGGCATATTTGCCGGAACGGAAATCGTCGTTGGCGGGGCAGGAGCCGAGGGCGTGGATCGGGTAGGTGCGGAGGACAGTGTCGGGCCCTTCGACAACCGGAGGGATGCTTTTTTCGGATTCGACGTTTCGAGCGACGATGCGAAGGTGGTAGGTGGTTCCGGGGTCGAGGCCTTCGAGCTGGAAGGTGACGGGGGTGGCCGGGCTCAAGCCGGAGATCTGCGGTTCTCTTTTGGGGTCGTTGGTCGGGACTGAGGTGCAGGGGCCAGAGGAGCAGTCTGCGGGGCCGTATTCGAAGTGGTATTTGGTCGCTTTGCCGTTCGGGTCGATGGTCGCTTCGAGGGTCGCCGAGTCGGTGGTGACGTGAGAGAAGGAAGTGGACTTGATGATCGGGGGCCCTGCGGCATGGGCGGCGGCAGGGATGAGGAGACAGGCTGCGAGTGAGGCAGTTAGTAGTGCCCGTCTCATCTCTTGCCGGCGTTCTTGTGGTGCTTGGCCTTGTGTTTCCTCGGGCAGCTCGTCTTGACGGTCGGCGTCGTGTCCGAGACCTTCCCGTTTTGCCCGGTGAGGTTGACGCTCGCCTTCGGGCTCTTGCAGAGCCCAGAGGAGAGGATGATCAGGCCTCGCTTGCCGCCGAAGAGCTCGAGGTGGAACTTCGTCACCGGCTGGTCTGGGACGGCTTCGAAGGTGTTGCGCAGGGCCCCCTTGACCGAGTCGGTCTTGCCGGCGAGGGCGATCTCGATCGGCTGGGTGGACGGGCCGTTCAGATCGGCGACGAGGTCGGGGAGCTGGTGGTTTGAGGCGCGCAGGTAGACGTTGCCGGTCAGGGTGTAGTCGAGCAGGGGGGTCGTCGCCGAGACGGTGCCGTAAACGGAGCCGGGCGGGCAGGCCTTGGCGGCGAACTGGACCCGGGTGCAGGAGGTGCCGATGTGGCCCTGGTCGAGGAAGGCGGCGCCGGGGAGCTTGACCTGGGCTTTGGCGATGTTGGCGTCGCCCGCTCGGGCGGTGAGGTTGGCGATCAGTTTCGGGTGGGAGGTGCGCTTGGTCTTGCCCTTGAGCTCGAGCGAGAGCTTGGGCTTGAAGGGCAGGGTCTGGCAGCCGCCGACCTGGAAGCGCTGGGTCAGCGGCGTGGTGAGGTTGAGGGCGGTGGTGGCGGAGCCGGTGATCGCCATCTCGTTGCAGGAGGTCGGGTTCAAGGTGAAGTTGGGGCGGTCGAGGGAGACGGCGACCGAGCGCAGGTCGAGGGGGATGCCGTGGAGGATGGTCGGGAAGGGGTCGGAGATCGCGTGGATCTGGGTGGTGTTGGGGTCGACGTTCAGGGCCGCTCTGACGACGACGGTGCCGAGGTCGAAGGGGCCGGCGATCGCCGGGGTGATCACGACCATCGAAAGGGGGGCTCCCTTGTAGGGGCCGGCAAGGTAGGCGGTGCCGGTGGTGTGGAAGGGGGTGGGGCCGGCGCCGGCGGCGACGTCGACCGCTCCCAGGCGCGAGGCGGCCGGGCAGGAGGGGTCGGCCTTCTCGGCTGCTCCTCCTTCGAGGCCCGAGCGGGACTCGGCCTTGGCGATTGCCGCGTCGGTGCAGGCGGGGACGCCGGCGAGGCGGCCGGTCAGGCCCGGGGGCAGGACGGTGTCAAAGCCGGTCAGGCGCTGGGTGCCGTCGGTGCGGGAGAGGTGCAAGACGAAGGGGCTGAAGGCTCCGGCCTGGGGGTTGGTGGTGCCGGCGGTGAAGCTCGGGGCGCTCGGCAGCTGGGCCTCTGAGGTCGGGCAGGTGCCCACCGCCGGGGTCGTGGCGGTCTGGAAGGAGTCGGATGGGTGGGCGGTCTCGCCTTCGGGGCTGGTCCAGGGGACGAGGTCGGTGGTGGTGGCGTTGGCGCCGCAGGTCGGCGGGGTGATCAGGGCGCCGCGGGCGCCGCCGAAGAGCTGTAGGTGGATGTCTTCGATCGGCAGCTGGGGGTTTTCCTTGAAGACGGTGGTGACCTGGCCCGTTTTCGGGTCGGTCTGAACTTCCCCGGCGAGCTTGGCGACGGTGCCCGATTGGGGGTCTTCGATCGCCAGGTAGATCGCGAGCAGCGATTCGAAGGGGTTTTGGCCCTGCTGGGCGATGTAGAGGGAGCCGGGGAGGGTGCGGGGGATCGGGCTGCCGGTTTCGGGGTCGGTGATCGCCTTGGTGCCGTCTTCGGAGTATTCGGCGAGCAGGGGTGTCTTGACCTCGACCTTGCCGATCTTCGAGGCATCGGGGCAGGTGTTGGGCGCCCTGGTGAAGTGGGCGGGGGTCTCCCCCACCGCTGTGGTCATCCCGATCTGGGCGGGGGTGCAGGCCTCAAGGCCGTCGGCCTGGGAGGGGTTGACGGCCATCCCGGCGGGCAGGGTGACGGTGGCGTCCTTGAGCTGGGCTGTGGCGAGCGGGTACTGGCTTTCGGGGATGAAGGCGGAAGCGGGGCTCTTGGGATTGGGGGCGGCGGGGGCGGGTTCTGCTTCGGTGCCGGTGGATTCGATACGGCTGAAGGCGACGGTGGTTCCCCCGGCGTTGGTCGCGATCAGCTCGCATTGATAGTTCGCCGCAGGCGTTGAGGCGGCGAGGAACTGGGCGCCGGTTGCTCCAGGAATCGGCTCGCCGTCTTTGAACCACTGGTAGGCGAAGGCGGGTTCGCCGCTCCAGCCATTGTCTTGGCAGGTGGCGCCTTCTCCTTCTGTGAGGGTGCCGCTTTTCTCCCCGTCTTTCAGCGAGTTATCTATCGAGGCGGTGCCGGGAATCGGAGCGGCGATCTCATCGCCGTTGACGCTCTGCAGCGGAAGACTGGCCGAGCCGGAGTGGCCGGCGGCGTTTTCGGCGGTGACCTCGCACTGGAAGGGTGCCTTTTGTTCTTCAGACCCGACCTGGTAGCTGGGATCATCGGCGCCGGGAATCGGCACGCCGTTTCGCAGCCACTGGAAAGCGAAGCCGGTGGGGGCTGGCGAGGGGGCGCCTTCTTTGGCCGGGGTTTCATCCCAGGAGCCCGGGTCGCATTCGAGCAGCACGCCGTCGCGGGGCTCGACCGCGGGGGGCTGGGGTTGGTGAAGGGTGAAGTCGAGGCCAGAGGGTGAGTCGGTGAGGTTGGTGGTGGATTGGGAGGCGATGGCGGGTTCGAAGGAGAGGGCGTTGCAGCCGTCGATGGTGGTGGGGGTGCCGGAGGGGTCGGCGCTTTCGTAGGTGGCTTCCGCAAAAGCGCCCGATTCCTCCCAGTTGTCGGCCCGGCCGACCGTGATCTCGGGCCGGCCGGAGCAATGCCCCGCGGTGGTTAGGAGAGCCGTACGGCTCTGTTCTCCGGCGCCCAGACAGTTTTTGCGGTGGCCGGGAACGGCGCAGATGCCCCGCACGCCGTCGTGGGAGGCGAAGGTCGGGACGCCCCAGAGTTCGACGCCGATACCGAAGATCGGGTGGACGCCGAGGGCATCGATGTTGGTGGTTACGCCGGTGAGGCCGAAGTCACCGTCGCTACGTAGAGCGCCGAGGATGTGGGGGAAGACGCCGACCACGAGGGCATCGAACCCGAAGGAAGAGGGCACGCCCGGGGGCGTCACCATGTTGTAAAGAGGCGAGGTGGCGGCTTCGGGGGTTAGGCCAATGGTGGTGATGGTGACGGTGCCTACCTGGGAGGCAAGAGGGCAACCCGCTTCGTTGCCGGCGCCGCCTTCCTCGGTGATCAGCTGGACCTCGGTGCAGCGAACGGGGGTGGCGGCGGGGTTGACGATCGTCCCAGGGGGAAGGTCGACAAATAGGTCACGGAGATGGCCGGCAGCGCCGAGCGATTCCTGGCTGGGCTTTTCGGTGGGAAAGCCCATCTGGATAGAGACCTGGTTGGGATGGGATCCGGCCTGGGTGCTCGGAGCTCCGTCGGCGGCGGTGAGGGCGGCGGCGAAGCCCGGGAGGAAATTGAAGGGCGGAGGCGGGGCGCCGAGGTCGGTGATCGAGGAGGAAGTCACCGGGGGAGATGCGCCGCCTTCGATCGTCGCATCATTGCGGCGCTGGCCGGAGGCGCCGGCTTCGACGTCGACCTTGATGTTGAATTCAAGGAGACGCCCCGGGCGGATAGGAGGAGAGCCGGAGCAGCTCGACTTCCTGGCCGGCGATCGTACAGGCAAGGCCTTCGGCGCCGTTTGATTCAGTGGAGTAGACGTTGGTGGGAACTATGCCTGCGGGTAGTGTGTCGTGGAAGGTGATCGGACCGCTGGTCGGGGCGCCGCCGACGTTGGTAGCAACGATCAAGTACATCGGGCCGTAGGAGCCGCCGATGGTGCCGGGGATGAAGTTGGTCGGCAGCGGGGTCTGGATCAGCTGCCAGGCGGGGGCGCCGTCGGCGCTTGCCGGCGCGGGGGCCGCCAGGACGCAGACGCTCAAAGCACCCAGCAGCAAAGGGGGGAGCAGAAGGCGACGGATCATCGGTGAGACCTCCCCTTGGAATGCTTCCCCCGCTTGTGGGGCTTGTGCTTTTTGGCGTGCTTGCCCACGCATCTGTGATTGCGGCGAACCGTGCCCTTGGGGCAGGGCTTTGCGATCGGGTTTGGCGGACCGCGGAAGTTGGGGGTGGCGGGCTGTGGTTGGTCGGCCGGGCTGGAGGTCTGACCATGGCAGGCTTCGGCCCCTTCACATGGTGTGATCGATAGCTGGTTTTGAGCGGCGAGCCCGCCGCCGACGCGGGCGTCGTAGAGGTCGAGGAGCCTGTCGGTGTCCTGGCTAACCAGTGGAGCGCGGGCGAAGAGGAAGACGTCATCGCCGGAGGCGGAGGCGTCGCCGAGGAAGGAGGCGCCGGTATCGCCGGGCGGTGAGAGCAGGTAGAGGCAGCCGCCGTCCTCGGCTTTAGATCCGCAGGAGCCCGAGCCCTCGGCCTCCCACTCATAGACCGAGAGGCAACTCGGGTAGGCGCCGTTGAAAGGCCCCGTCTGGGGGCAGCCGCCGGGGTCGTTGGTGTCCTCGGGGAGGAGGGCGTCGGTGGACTCGAAGAAGACCCGATCGCCGGAGGCGGAGAGGTTGCGGGTCAGGGTCGGGGCCGGTGAGGACGGAGTAAGGAAGGAAAGACCGATGCTGTCGCCGAAGCTCGGCCTCCCCTGGGGCGGGGCGCCGGTGGGGTTGCAGGAGACGCAGAGGATCCCCTGGCCTTCGCGGTAGCGGTAGAGCTCGGGGGTGTCGTGGCTGTCGTATTTGGTGAGGTTGGCGCTCGAGGTGAAGAGCAGGATGGCGCCGTCGGATGTTACTCGGGAGGTATGCGGGGCTTCGGCTTGTCTGGAGCGCCAGTTGCCCTTGTCGGCGCCGGAGAGCCGGGCGATGAAGACGATTTCGCTCTGACCCGGCTGGCTTGGATCGGGACGGGATAGATAGAGGTTGGTCTGGCAGGCGCCTTCGGTGGCGATGGCGCCGCGGCAGTCGCCGGTCGTGGCGATCTCGCCGGCATCGTTTGGGGAGCCGGTGAGGACGCCGTTGGCGGCGAAGTAGACGTGCGAGCCGTCCTCGGAAGTGCCCAGTAATCCCCTGACTTCGGCGCCGTTGACATCGGCCGGGTCGATACTGAGGTCGGTGAGGCGCTGGCCAGCAGGGGCGTCGGGCTCGAAGCGATAGAGGTCGGTGCCCGGGTTGGCGCCACCCTGGTTGGCGGCCCAGTAGAGGTGGGTTTCGGAGGGGTCTACGGCGAGGCCGAGAGGGTGGCCGGCGTTTGTAATGAAGTCAAAGCGCTGTTCATCGCCGCTGGGCGGAATTCCTGGGAGATCGAACCGGCCGATCTCATCATAATTCGCGTGACTGAAGTAAGCATGGGCGGAATCGGCAACTACGGCATCGTAGATACCTGCTTTTGGATCCAATGCTCCGTGCTCATGATCGTCACAGGTTTCAGCACTAAAGTATTCTCTTTCACCCCCGGCGAGTGGCAGGGACACCAAACAACTGATTTCGCCGCCAGTCGACTCGACTGCGTTTTCAGTGGTAAGAAGCTTGCTGCCGGTGATTGCAAGAGATCCAGAAGGGCCATTCCTGAAAGTCTGCGTTGGTATCGTCGCGATTAAATCTTGACCATTTGGGCCGGTCCCAGGCGGCGAACAGAAGAAAGATTCAGTTCCCCAATGCGTCGTATCTACATTGTGACCGTTAAGTTCGGCGCGAACGAGTTCACGTTTACCGCCGTCGAGGTACCAGGTACAGGAGCCCGGCACTCCGGGATCTCCGGACAGACCTCCAATACTTGCGACGGTTCCGAAGTTCGCCCAGTAAATGTGTTCTGAATCGATTGCGATGCCCTGCGGGTTGGAGGCGCCGGTGATGAAATCCGGTTCGACTTCCTCGGCACCCGTCGGGGTGAGCTTGGCGCGCCCGATTGTTCCGTGCCCGTCTTTGCCGTCGGCGTCGTTGGTCCAGTAGAGGTATTCGCCGTGGATTGTGAGGTAGTTGGGGCGGGCGGGAAGCGCTTCGGTGTGGCCAGGTTCGGTTTCAACTTTGACGGTGAGCGGGCCGATGAAGTTCGCTTTGACTTCGGTCGGTTTGGGGGAGCCGATCTTGGCGCGGCCGATGGTCCCTGCTTCGGGATCGCTCCAGTAGACGTATTCGGAGTCGACTGCGAGCTCCTTGGCATGGGCAGAGAGGTAAGTCAGTTCCTTTCCGGTGCCGTCGATCGAGGCGCGGGCGATTGCCGGCTGCTCGGGTTCGGGGCCGGTGGTGGCGTCGTCGGTGAGCTTCTCGGAGGAGAGGAGGAAGGCCTTCTTGCCATCGGGGGTGGCGGCGGCGAAGGCAGCGGGGGCCTCGCCGGCGGCGTCGCGGCCTTCGTCGCCGCTTCCGTTGGTCTTCTCGGAGGCCGAGACCTGGATCGTGCAGGCCTTGGCGGCTTCGGTGCATTCTTCTTCGCCGGTGGTGGGGTCGGTTGCCATCGCGCTCTGGGGCTGGGTCGGGTTGATGCGAACGTAGAGGCGGCCGGTGCCTTTGGCTGTGAAGTAGAGGTAGTCGCCCGAAGCGGCGAGGACGTGGTTGTCCTGGGTGTAGTAGTGCTGGTTGGCTCCGCCTTGATTCAGGGCCTTGGCGGAGGTGCCCGAGTTCCAGTCGTATGAGCCGGCGAAGGTGCCTTGTGCGGGAGGCTGTTCATTGTTCAGGACCCCGGCGAGGCTGACCTGACCCGTCGAGCGGTCCCAGAGGTAGAGGTTGGGGCTTCCCTGCACTGCGTGAGGGACGTCGGGCAGGGCCACGTTGGATTCAAAGAGGACGAAGGAGCCGTCGGGGGTCGAAGCGGCGAAGTCGGGCACGGAGGTGACGACGGGGCCGATCGTGGTCAGCGAACCGTCGGCGGAAGAACGGGAGAAGAAGTTGGTGTCGACACGTTCTTTGCCGGCAGTTTCGCGTGCCGTGCCGGCCCAGGCGAACACCTGGCCCAGGTCAGGTGTCCAGCCCAAGACCCCGGCGAGGTTGCCGGCGCTCTGGGCGGGGAGAAGGCCCTGCGTGGTCCAGGCTCCCGCGGCGCGAGAGGCGAGGTAGGTGGGGAGCTGCTGGCCGCCGTCGCCGCCAGGGATGCCGTTGGTGGTGATGAAGGTGGCACGATCTCCGTTGATAGAGGAGCGGATCGCCAGATCGATGCCGCGGGCGTCCTCGCCTGACTTGTCGACGGGCGAGGCCTGCTCGTAGGCACGGCAGTCTGGGAGGGCGGCGGATGGGTGGCCAGCGGGGGCGTATTTTCCGGTGCGGAATTCGTCGTTGGCCGGGCATTGGCCGAAGGTGTGGATCGGGTAGGTGTGGAACACGGTGTCGGGGCCTTCCACCACCGGAGGGGACCCTTTTTCGGATTCGGAGTTCTTGGCGATGACCCGGAAGTGGTAAATGGCGCCCGGGCTGAGGCCTTCGAGCTGGAAGGTGACCTCTGTCGCGGGGTTCGAGCCCGGGATCTGCGGTTCTTTTTTCGAGTCGTTGGTGGGGACCGAGGTGCAGGGGTTCGAGGCGCAGTCGGCTGAGCCGTATTCGAAGTGGTACTTGGTCGCCTTGCCGTTGGGGTCGACTTCGGCTTCAAGGACCGCTGAGGTGGTGGTGACCTGCGAGAAACTGGTCGACTTGATGAGGGGCGGGCCGGCGGCATGGGCCGAGGCAGTAACCGAGAGCATAAGAATGCTCGCTCCAATTGCCCATGCACCGACCAAGGCCGACGACCTGCGTTTGAGGCGCGCCCAGACGCAATTGTCATACGTCCGCAGATCCCGGGAGGCGGTTTCCCCCCGGGATCTGCGGCTGGTTGTGGGTGCTATTCGGGGCACTTACCTGGGTTTCCGACAGGAAGGGTCGGACTACACCCGCCAACGGCCCATGAACCGGCCCCCCACGCTGCCCTCGCAGAGGGTTTTATCTGGATCAGCGCTCCTACGGGAGTTACAAGGTCTGCAACGCCACCTTCTAGGTCGCTCACTGTAACAAACGATGCGAACGACAAGCCGCCATAGACACACAGTTCACCCGGCCCGGCGGTTGGGTGGTTTATCGAGCCATGGCAGTGATCGAAGAAATCTTCTTCTTCCCTCCAATGGATGTGAGCTTTTCCTTCGATAGGCGCGTTTAGCTGCACCTGAAATGAGATAGGTGCAAACGTAGGTTCGGGTTCTGCTGTGACTTCTGGGCTTTTATCACCATTAGACACCCCCCAGACGCCGGTCTCTTCCACCCCCGGTTCCAGCTTAAGGGCCGTGGAAAACGTGCCCGGTTCTCCGTTGCACACTTCTGTAGCCGACGCCGGTTCTTCTTCAACTTCAACAATCGCGCCGCCGGCTTCGTTGCATTCTGCGAGTTCGGGTTCGACTTCAGTCACCGTTACCGACTTGCCGGGCGTGCCGTTTGTGCCGTTGGTTCCATTCGTCCCATTTGTTCCGGCTGCCCCCGGATCGCCCTTCGCACCGGGTGCTCCGTTCTGACCATTGACCCCAGGCGCACCCGGTTTGCCGGCGTACTTCTTGGCAATCTTTTCGACTTCCTTCTTCTGCTTGCCGGACAGGCCGCCACCGGCTGCATAGGCACCAGTGACCATTGCCATGACCAAGGCGATGACGCCGATCACGACTCCGGCGGTACCGAAGCGTTCTTTGAATCGCTTGTACATCAGGCTTGTTCTCCTTGTGTGTTGGATGCACGGGTCCGATCCATTGGTTCAGACTCTGCTTTCACGGCTGCAAACCGTCGCGCGGCTATGTCCTCGGTCGCGCGAATAGCGGTGCTATTCACACTCCCTGCGTCTTTGCCGTGCTCGGTTTTCGCTCGTGAATCGCAGGCCTGACCCTCCGGACCGGACCCATTCATCCGGAGGATTTGCTGATTGACGGCTTGAAAGTCTGTTGATGCCCACGCCACGGTGGGACTCGCGATGCACCTGGCTGCGGCCAGTGCTGGCGAGTGGTCAGCAGAGATCCGCAAAAGGATGGCGTCCCCATCGAGCGCACCTCGATCGAGCAGGTCGATCACGAAACACCTCCGGGGTAGCCGAAGACGGCGACGGTGAAGAGGAGTGCGGCCCCGACGGCCACGGCGACAAGCAGCGCCGCAATGAGGACTCCAAAGAGTGAGGCACGAGCACGGGCGGAAGGTGAGAGCTGCTCGACCTCCGAGTACGGATCGGTCGTGTGCCCGGAGGAACGCAGAATCGGTCGGTCGACAGGTGCCGAAAGCGACGCGGAACTCACGATTTGCCCCTCCTCCTCCTCGTCCATCGCCCCCCCGCTCCGCCTCTGATCCGAAAACCCGGATCCCCTGACGCTCGGCGGGGTTGCCGAAATTGAGCTTCCTCCTGCCCACCTCCCTGGCGGACGAGCGGACTGTGACAGAGGTCACAGCAAATGTCAACTCGGCTGACCTGGGTGGACGGAGACTTACCGATTGAGAGCATCGACCCCAGAACACCTCGGTGCGCCGCGAATACCGCTTGGCTGCGGGGAAAATCGGCTCCGCCTCAGCGGTCCGTGCGGCGGGGGCTGCCAAGGTGGCACACAGGGCCTCCTCCTCCCCATGCCTCGCCCCAACCCCCATCGCCTTCCCGAGTCCACCCGAGCCAACGGCGACGACATGATTTAGGCGAGCCGTGCCTCGAACTCAATGACTTTCGGCGCCGGCTCGACGGCCTCTCCCCTGCGCTCGATCAGGCCAGCTTCGGAGAGATTGATGATTGCCCGGTCAACGTCGGCGGGCTCGAGGCGGTCACGGAGCTCGCCGGCAAGGGCTACGGAGTCAAGGCGACGCGGGTGGGCGTCGAGCAAGTGGCCGAGGACGGCCTGCTCAGGCGGCCAGGCAGAGGGTCGTGCCTGATCGCTTGACGGAATGGTGGCGGTTGCCTGGGGGGGCTCTTCCCTGTGCATCGATTCCTCCTGTTGATCTGCGGGCTCCCAATGGCCCGGCCTGTTCCCTGTGGCCGTTCAACAAGATCGATCTGTTGAACGGCGCTTCAACAGCTTGTGCGGGATGGTTCTAGCACATCGTTGACCGCGCGGTCAACTAAATTTTGTGAGTCTCCGGCTCGTCGAGACGCGACCTCATCGCCGGTAGCAATGGGGCGGCAGGGGACCCTTGTCGGCTTGGCAATTTCGAGGGAGCAGCTGAATGGCGATCCCCGCCGCGCCTGCCCCGGTCCCGATTGTGTGCAGGCCGAAGCCCAGATAGGAGCCTGCAGGCCGATCAAATAGAACGGCCTGTTGTGGGAGTAGTCGAGCGCGGTAGGCACCTAGCCCGACTCGAAGAGTTCGCGCGTCAGCGCGGTTGTAGGCACCGGTTCGATTGACGACGAGAATGCGATCTCCGGGCGAGAGGCGAAAGCAGCTCGGCGGAAGCACGGCTGAAAGGAGATCGACGACCACAACCTGTCCGCGCGTGGGTGAGCAGCCCCGAACCGCTTCGGAATGAGCGCCGGGCTCGGGTCCGCCACGGCGAGAGCCTTTGGCGATCCAGATGCGGGAGATCGAAGCCGAGGTTCCGATCGCTCGGGACGCGTGCGAAGCCCCCGAACTTTGCGACTCGCTGGCGGCCCCAGAGCCACAACCGCCGATCAAGAACGCAGCGCAGGACGCGATGGCACAAAGGCGCAGCATCGTAGGTTGACTACCCGGCGAGACGGAGCGGACTCCGACCCTTGGTCGAATCTCGGGCCCAACCCCTGTGGGCAGGCGGCGCGCTGGTCAACGGAGTGCCTCCCCACCTGTGTCGGTTTGGGCGTTTCGCTCTGCCACTTTGGCGAGGCCTGGAGGTGAGGAGGTGCCTGATTGCGATGGACATGCCGAAGGGCGCTCGTATTAACCCGCCGTTCAATTACGCTAGCCTGGCGTGATTGGCGGAGGAGCGGGTCAGAATGAGTTCCGATGGACGGCGCGATCAGTTGCTGAGCGCGGGAGTCGAGCTACTCAAACGTCGCCCCCACACCGACGTCTCGATCGAGGAGATCGCCGAGGCGGCCGGTGTATCGAAAGGGCTGCTCTACCACTACTTCCCGACCAAGCGGGATTTCATCGTCGCCGCCGTGCAGCGAGGCCAGCGCGAGCTGGCACAGTTGCTGGCGCCGAATCACGAGCTGGCGCCGATCAAGCGGCTCGATGCGAGCCTCGACGCATTCCTCGATTTCGTCGAGGAGTACGCGGTCGCCTTCTCGGCGATCTACCGCTCCGCCGGCGCCGATCGCGATGTCGATGCCGCCCTGGAGCAGGGGCGAAACGCCTATCTCGATCTGCTGGTCAGTTCAATCGGCGAGTGGGAGGACGCACCTTTCTCGACCGAGCGAACGCCCCTGCTGGAGGCGGCCGTGCAGGGCTGGATCTTCTTTTGCGAAGGGGCCGTTTTGCGGTGGGTCGAGCACGGCGGGATCAAAAGAAAGGCGCTGCGGGTCATGCTGCGAAATGCGCTCGGCGGCGCGGTCTTTGCAGCCGCGAGTGCGGCCGAGGCCGAAGCCGCATGGCTGCGCCGGCAAGGCGAGGCAACAGAGCAAGGCGACGGATGAGTGGCAGTTGACCGAAAGCCCTAAAGAGCGCTCGAGGGAAAGGCTGACGACTGATGCTCGGCGCGAGCAACTGCTCGTCGCCGGGACCGCGTTGCTCCAACATCGACCCTACGCCGAGGTCTCGATCGAGGAGATAGCAGAGGCGGCCGGTGTGTCGAAAGGGCTTCTCTACCACTACTTCCCGACCAAGAACGAGTTCATCGTCGCCGCGCTCGAGCGCGGTCAGCGCGAGCTCGCCGCGCGGCTGGTGCCCGATCAGTCGCTGCCTGCGATCCAGCGGCTCGACGCGAGCCTCGACGCCTTCCTCGACTACGTCGAAGCCCACCCCGCCGCTTTCGCGGCGATCTTTCGGGGCGGCTCGGAGGACCCCGAGATCACCAAGGCGCTCGATGCCGGGCGAAACGAGCAGCTGGCGACGTTGATGGCGGCGATCGGTGAATGGGATGAGGCGCCGGTCTCGACCGAGGCGAGCAAGGAGCTCGAAGCTGCGGTGCAGGGATGGGAGTTTTTTGTCGAGGGGGCCGTGCTTTTCTGGATGGAGAACGACGGCGGCGACCGCACGAAGCTGCGGGTGTTGTTGCGGACGGCGCTGGGCGGAGCGCTGTTTGCCGCCGCGGCGGCGCGGGGGGAGACGCCGGGGGGCTAGCGGCACGGGTGTTCCCCAATCAGTCTGGGTAAATCTGTGTATTCAAGAGTCCCCTTCGCTGCTTCCGATAAATCGCGCGTGGAGGAGAATTCCTCACAACACTTGGAGACCAGGGCCGACCCGCGGACAAGCCGACCCGGGGAAATTTTCGATCGGTTGTTCGCATCGGACCGCTACGGATGGGCGGTTCTGCTCCCCCTACCCGCGGTTGCCAGCTTCTTCCTGATTTCGGCGGGGCCCGGCGGCTGTGACGGGCATGACACGAGTGCCATTGAATTTCTGGTGCACGGAGTCATCTACCTAACGATGCTCGCGAGCGTCCTTGCCGCAATCGGCTTTACGTTCAATCGCTGGGGGCGGTCCGGGGCAATGGTTCTCTTCGCGGCCCTGGGAATAGTCGTCGTAGTGGTCCTTGCCGCCTACGCGTCGAGGGATGTCGCGCGAGGACTGGGGCCGGTGCTGGTCAATCCCTCCCTGGTCGCGATCCCGGCCACCGCGATTGGGTGGTTGGGGCTCGCCATTCAGTGGAACGCCCGTCGTCTGCAGGCAGACGTCACCGCGCTTCTGGTCTTTGTCTTGGTAGGGATGGCGATCTCCCTTCCGCTGGTCGGCGGGATATTGATCTGGGGCCATAACGGAGGCTTTTGCACGTAGCCGAGGGGCGACGCGCGGCGGCGCGAATCACGACGTGGGGTTTGCGACCGCCCGTGCCTCCTCGGAACCGAGGTAGGGCGCGAGAGCGAATTCGATCATGGCCGGCGCGTAGCTCTCTGGTTCCTCGGCGTCACCGGCTGCCACTCGCTGGCCGAGCAAGGTGAGGATGCCGCCGGTCAGGCGTCCTCAATCGAGCCGACCGGAGTATCGAAAGACTTGGATTTAGATCAAATGTTTGGGCCAAATTTCTGTGACTCGCAGCTGAGTGCTTGTATTCTGGTTTGGCACGACGAGGAGACGACGGGTCCCTGGTTTCAATCACTGGGGCGTTAACGGGAAGTCCTCACTCGCCGATCGAGGAAGGAAATCCGATGTCAACTCTGTCGCCCCGCCGTCCCGCCATTTCGTTGGCGGTTGCACTGCTTGCCGCCTGCGCTTCACTGTTCGCACCTACGGTCGCCAGCGCCGCCTCACCCGGTGCATGGCGGGCCGTCCAGGTGGCCGCGGCGGGTCAGGCGCCACTCTTTGGGATCTCCTGCCCCACTACTTCGCTCTGTGTAGCGGTCGGTGGCGGCAACACGATCGCCAGCTCGACCGATCCTCCCGGCCCGGCAAGCGACTGGTCGGCCGTCAACCCGGGTGGATTCACGCAACCCAATTGGGATGAGATCAAGGGTGTCTCCTGTCCTTCGCCCCAGCTCTGTGTCGCTGTCAGCTTCGACGGGCTCGTACTTACCTCTGCCAACCCGGCGGGCGGAGTTGGGGCGTGGAACGTCTCCGATCTCAGCCCCAGCGGTCCGAACCTGCACCTCTATGGCGTCTCGTGCCCATCGCCGACTTTCTGCGCCGCGTCTGCGGGAGGCGCGAAGATCGCTACCTCGACCAACCCTGCCGGTGGTGCGGCGGCCTGGTCGATGACCCAGCTCTCTGGCCCGCTCGAACTCCGGGGCATCTCCTGCCCGTCTCCTTCGTTCTGCGTCGTCGTTGGCGACGACGGCGATCTCTCCGGGTCCGGTCCTGGCGACTTCGGCGACCAGGGGGAGATCCTCACCTCGACCAACCCGCTCGGGGGGGTCTGGCAGCAGGTCGTGGCCGCCGGGGACCCGGGCAACCTTTATGGGGTGTCTTGCCCCTCACCCGCTCTCTGCGTCACTGGTAACGCCCTCGGGGACTTGCTGGTCTCGACCGACCCGACCGGCCCGTCCGCTGCGTGGCCTGCGACCGACGGTGGCGGTTCAGTTCAGCTGACCGGCGTCGACTGTCCAGCCGCCACCCGCTGCGTCGCCGTCGACAACAACGGCGATGTCCTTACCTCGACCGACCCTACCGGTGGCGAGTGGACCTTCACCAATCTGATCCCCTATGGAGAGGATCCCCAAGTTCGCACCGAAAACGCGATGTGGGGCGTCTCCTGTGCGACGGTCACGTTTTGCGCGATCTCGGCAGCCGCCGATCGCGTATTCACCAGCGAAGACCCGTTTGCCTCTCCCGCGGCGGTCAAGGGGACGGGGGGCGCTGGGCACAAGAAGAAGCACAGGAAAGGACCGAAGCGGCCGCTGACGACTCTTGCCAAGGTGCCTCCTCCGTCGCAAGAAATCACCAGCCGCAAGGTGACGGTCCGCTTCCGCTTCTTTGCTACAAAGCGCGTTCCCGTCAGTGGATTCATATGCAAGATCGACCAGCGACCGCTGATGCGCTGTCGGTCGCCGAAGAACTACCGCGTCGGGATCGGAAGGCATCACTTCCAGGTTCGAGCGCTCGGCTCGAGCGGGTTGAAGGGCCCGGCCGCAAGGTCCCATTTCAGGGTTTGCCGGCCTCCTGCCTCTCCGCCCCCAGCATCATTGCCGCCGTGCTGGAAGGGTCTCCCGCCTTCCTGGCAGCAGTGATCGGTTCAGACGGCCTAGTGCCCGCGTGTCCGTCACCGGGCTCGACGACCTACCTGCAATCGAAGCGCCTCGCGGCCGGCCGTCAGGGGCGCTTTGCGCCCGACTCCGAAGGGGCTCACAGCCGGAGCTAGCGAGACGCTATTTGTACGAGTAGGTCGGCGCTCTACCTTCTGCCGGGCACCGAAGCCTCGTGGACGGGACTCGTTCGGCGTCGACGTCACCTGTTTTGGTCGCCAAACCTGAATTGGGCGGGTCACGCCGAGATCCTCAGGACTATCTTTCGCAAATGGCAAGCGTGGATCACACAGTGCGCGCCGCACTGCCCGAGGATGCCGGAGCGGTAGCCGAGATTTTTTCCGGCTACGTGAGTGACACCTTGATTACTTTCGAGGAGACTGCGCCTTCGGAGGATGAGTGGCGGGATCGAATCATCGATTCGAAACGAGAAGGCATGCCGTTCCTAGTCACCGAAGTCGACCGGGCCATCGTCGGCTATGCCTACGTATCTCCCTGGAGAGGGAAGCCGGCGTATCGCCGCACTGTTGAGAACTCGATCTACCTACCACCTGACCGGACCGGCAAAGGCATCGGAGGAGATTTACTCCAGGTGCTCCTCGACGAGTGCGAGCAGATCGGACTCCGTCAAGTTATCGCGGTGATTGCGGACACCGGCGATCAGGCGTCCGTCGCTCTACACCGGCGAGCTGGCTTTGAGGCAGTAGGCCGCCTCCGTGCTGTCGGACAAAAGCACGGCCAATGGGTCGACACCGTCCTCATGCAGTGCGACTTGTCCAAGCGCCGGCAGGCAGTCGACGGCTAGCCAGAGCTCGCGTCCCTCGGTGCGCGACGCTTGACAACCGCTCTCGCCCGCACGCCCACCTACTTGCCAATTTGGTGGGCGTGAGGGCGCATCATTCAGAGCCTTCGGCGGCGATCTTCCGAGCCTGCTCGCTCCCCAGATACGGCGCCAAGGCGAATTCGATCACCGCCGGCGCGTAGCTCTCAAGCTGCTCGGCTTCGCCGGCGGCGACCCGACGGCCGAGCAGGGTCAGGATTCCCCCGATCAGGCCCTCCTCGACGGCGGCCGCGCGCTCGGGGTCGATGTCGCGATCGACGCGTCCCGGCTCGAGCAGCGCGGTCAGCCGGTCGGCGGAGCGTTGGCGCAACTCGATCAACGGTTCGCCGACGACGACGGACTCGACCAGGTAGAGGCGGGCCAGGGCCGGCCGCGAGGCGAGGAAGGCGATCAGGGCGTGGGCGGCGGCGGCGACCTGCGCGGGCCACTCTTCTTGGTCGGCGATCGCCTCGGCAACGACGGTCGCCAGGTAGTCGTCCAACGCTTCATAGGCGGCGGCGAAGCAGTCCTCGCGCGAATCGAAGTTCTCATAGAAAGTCCGATTCGACGTTTTCGCCGTCTCGGTGATCAGCTCGATGGTGGTGCCGTGGTAGCCGTGTTCGCCCACGAGCGTCGCCAGGGCATTGATCAGCCGCTCGCGCTGGTTGTGGGCCAGGGCCCCAGGGCGCACCGAGTGCCGTCCGCCGTGCAGCGGACGCAACTCGCCACCCAAATCACCTTCATCCCTTGAATCCCGTTTCACAACGGGAAAGAAGATATATGCGGGGCTAATCCTCTGGCGGCCGGCGCCGCAGTTCGGCCTTGGCGATCTCTGAGCCGCAGAAGGGCAGCACGGCGAAGTAGACCATCAGCGGCAGCTCGGACCGAAGGTCGCCGGGCTCTTCTCTGCGCATCCGAGTCTCAAGTCGAAACCAGATCGCGCCGGCAACGGCCTCTGCCACGTGATCGGGAGCGCCGTCCTCCCTCCCGTCGCGACCGAGATCGACATAGGTGGCGATCCGCGCTTGGGCCTGCTCGCGGCGGGCGCGCATCTCATCGGAGACCTGCTGGACCTCGGCGACGTAGAGGCGGGCGCGCTCGGGGTCTCGGTCGAGGTAGCTGAGAAAGGCATCGAGGGTGGCGCGCAGGCGACGTGGCCACTCGCCCTCCTCGTTCTCGTAGGTGGACTCGAGCAGCTCGGCCAGCTCGTGGTCGGCTTGAGACCAGACCGCGGCGAAGCACTCATCGACGTCGCGAAAGCTCTCATAGAAGGCCCCGGATTCGAGGCCCGCGTGTCCGGTGATCTCGGCGACCGAGAGATCCTGGTAGCCGCGCCGAGCGACCAGCTCGGTGATCGCGGCGCAGATCCGGGCGCGCTCGGGTGAGAAGGTCGCGGCCACCTCAGCCGCCTATGCAGCGGTCGGTTAGAGCGAGGCGGCGATCTCGGCTGCCTTGTTCTCGCCCAGATACGGCGAGACTGCGATCTCCACAGCGGTAGGGAGAAGCGAGGGAATCTGTGAGGCTTCGCCGCGAAGGAGGCGCTGGTGGACCAACCAGATCACGCTGCCGACGACCATGTCCTCGAGCGCCTCCGGCAGCGCGGCCGCATCGGTCGCGAGCTCGCGACCGCCGGCGAAGATCGGGGCGAGTTCGGCCATCGCCTGCTCGTAGCGGTCGATCGCCGCGCTGCCGACGGTGACCGACTCGACCAGGATCGTCCTGGCGATCGCGGGGTTCTCCGCCGTGTAGGCGAGAAAGGCGCGCAGGACCGCGACGACGCGCTCGGGCCACTCCGAGGTGTCCGTCGCAGCCGTGGCGATGCGGGCGGTGAGCTCTTTCTGGGAGGCCTCGAAGAGGGCGAGGAGCGCCGCTTCGCGGCTGGCGAACTCCGAGTAGAAGGTCGAGCGGGAGACGACCGCGCGCTTGATGATGTGCTCGACCGAGGTGCCCGCATAGCCGCGCTTGGCGACCAGCTCGGCGAGCGCGATCAGGATCCGCTCGCGGGGGGAGTGGGCGAGCATCTTCGCCTGCTCGCGATCCTCTCCATCCGGGAGCCGTTCTCGTTGACCGGGAATCGTCTCCACCGGGCGAGGATAGCGCGGCGGTGAGCGGCGCCGCCATAGTTTGCCCGCCCGCAGGGGGCGACGTTCGAGCCTCTCGCATAGATCCTTACCTGGTCAGACAGCGACTTACCGAAGCGGGCAACCTAGCGGGTCTGGCGGCGATCGGTATCGACAGGGTGGTAGGTGAGCGGGGATCGCGACGCGGGGCCAACTGCCAACTCGGCCCGCCAAGCCGGGGAAGGAGGAACAGGTGGAGGTCGGCAAACCTGAGTCGGGCTATCGATGTTCGGTACTGCGGCGCTCGACCTCGGCGCGGGCGCGGGCCAGCTCGGCCCGTGCCTCGGTCTCGCCCAAGTAGGGCAGGTAGAGGAGATAAATGAGCTGGGGGACGCTCTCTAGCAGGAGCTCGAAGGACCCGCTGCGGATCGGCGGCGCGATCAGCTCCCAGCCGGCCCCGGCGAACCCTTCGGCGCGCTCGCGGGGCACCTCGCGCTCGCTCGCCTCGCGGCGACCGAGGTGGACGAGCTCGGTGAAGGCGAGCATGAAGAGGTCGCGGGTCGCGAGGACCCGGTCGCCGCCGAAGTTGACGTCGACCACAGAGATCCGGGCGCGGAGGCGATCGGCGGCGAGGAAGTCATAGGAGGCCCAGATCTGGGAGCGCATGCCGTCGCGCCAGTTCGACTCGGCCGCGTAGGCGGCGAAGGTCTGTTCGGCGGCTTCGCGCATGAAGCCCTGGCAGAGCTCGGCGAAGCAGGCATCGAGGGACTCATAGAGGGCGGAGAAGTCCGGCTCAGAGAGCACGGCGGCGGCGAGCAGGTCCTCCAGCCGGAGCTGCGCATAGCTCGTTTCCGCCAGCAGACCCAGCAAAGCGCCCCGGATACGGGCCCGCTCGAGGTCGGCCGGGTCGCCCGCGGGCTCGTGCTTCTCGATGTTGGGATCGACATCCATATATAGAGACCTCGCGCACCTCGGTGCGCCTCATCGCCGGCCTCCCGATCGGCTGGTAACCCAGGGGCATCGTAGGGGCAGGTGGTGGGTATGGCTAGGGGTGGGCTTGAGAAGGCCGATCTGCAGCCGGTGAGCGGGAATGTGGTGTACGCCGAGACCAAGACGCCTTGCGAGTTAGACGGTGCGCGGCGTCTCGCCAGCCTCGACATCGCTGGCGGGCGAACCCTCTAGCGCGAGGTCACCCGGAAATGAAAGATGGCCGCACGACCACTCAGACCTGTTGGCCCGATCGCCCGTACCTTGAAGACGTGGCGGCCGATGTTCGGGTGGAAACGGCGAGGAGAGTGACAAGGCTTTGTCGCACCATCGTCGATGCGGCAGCGGAAGGCCTTTGCGCTCAAGGTGGCGTGAAAGCGGAAGGAGACCGTCGCGCGGCGATGGTTGACCCGCACGAGATAACGCGGGTGATGATCGAAGGTCACCCGTGGACGCCGGGGGCGCTTGGGCTTGCGAGGTGCTGGTTGCTGGAGTTCAAGCGGCTCGGTCGAGGTCATGAACCAGCCCCATGAGCCCGCAGCTATGCAGAGACTCGGCGACTGACACGACACGGCGAACAGACCGTTAGTGGTCCCTGGGATGACTTTCGTCGTAGTCCACGTGGAGGAACCTCCGGCTGGATCGGTCGAGGAAATCGCGGTGCCGTCGTTGTCCACAGCGACACAGGCCGTCCTATTGGCGCAGGAGACCGCGGTGGTCTGGAAACCGGTGGCCGGGGCGATGGCTTTCCAGGTGCCCGGCGGTCCGGTCGGGTCGATCGAGGCCAAGAGGTTTTCGGAGTTGCCGGTCACGCAGAGGGAGGCCGAAGGGCAAGAGATCCCAAAGAGGGAATTGAGGCCGGCGGGTTGGGTCGTCACGTGCCAGCCCCCAGCGCCAGAGATCGGCGCATCAGTTGTGTAGATGTCACCCGCGAGGTCGACCGCCGCGCAGAATTCGGAGGCGATGCAAGAGACGCCGTGCAACGCAACTGGTTCAGCTAGGAAGGTCACGTTCCAGGCCCCGGCGGTAGGGGCCGCAGAAGTAGCGATGGCGCCCCCTCGACCGACGGCGACGCACATTTCAACCGAGCAGGAGACACCCAGGAACTGCGGGGCACCGGGCAGCGGGGTGATCGTCCAAGCGGCGGCCGTGCCGGCCGGTTCAGTCGACGTGACGATGTCCCCGGTCGGTCCGACGGCGACGCAGAGACTGGCGGAGGGGCAAGAGATCCCGCGGAGTGGAGCGGCAGGGTCGACGATCGAGAAGTTCCACGCTTCCGCGCCTGCGGTCGGATTGGTCGAAGTGGCGATCGCACCATGGTTGTCGGCGGTGGCGTTTTCGTCGCCCGCCACGGCACAGAAGGTCGGCGTTGGGCAGGACGCACCGTAGAAGCGGGTCGAGAGCGCAGCCGGGAGTTGGAAGGCGGACCAAGTCGGGGTCGCTTGAGCGGCTGCAGCGCTTAGCGTGCCAGCAGCGAGCGGCAGGAGCATCGCCGCGATTAACTTCAACGAGCTGCGGGCCATTTTCCTCTTCTCAAGATTCTCACTGCTACAAACAGGCGGGGTGTGCAGGGGTTGCGCTCGCAGGGGGTTGGCATCGTTTTCAGCGGTTTAGTTCGGCGGGTAAGTTAGCCGACTTTGCCGCCGTGCTCGGACTGGAGGAGCACGTATCGTGGCGAGGACAGATGTCTGAAAGCCGGGCGCAGTCGGTTGTATCCCGCGCTGATCTTGGGCTCGAGCGGGGTGTGGCATTCTGTTTTGTGAGTTGACTTCCGCAAAAGGGGCAAACTGTTGGCGAACCATCGCCACCACCGCCGCTAGTTACGTGCTCGTGTGTTTCTTGAGTAGCTCGCTGGCCCACGCCGCCGTCTGGGAGACGACTCACGAGCAGGTCGGCGCCTTCGGCCACGAAAATCTCTACGGCGTCAGCTGCCCGACCCGCTCACTCTGCATCGCCGTTGGCGACGGGCATGCGATCCTCACCTCGCAGAACCCGGCCGGTGATTCCTGGCGGGTAGAAGTACCGCCACTGCCGACCTACGCGGGGGCTCGATGGGATGAAAAGGATCACTCGACCGGTGGTGCGGCGGCCAGCTTCCAGGCCGTCAGCTGTCCGAGCGAAGCCTTCTGCGCAGCAGTGAGCAGAGAGGGCGACCTCTACACCAGCACCGATCCGGCGGGTGGAGCCGGGACCTGGCGGGGCACCGACCTCGACCCCAACACGACCAACCAAGACCGCCATCTGAGCGCGATCGACTGCCCGACCTCATCGTTCTGCGTCGCGGTCTCCGAGATCAGCGAAAGTCCGAGAAGCGGGCCAGAAGGTGGCTGGATCCTCAGCTCGACCGACCCGGCCGGCGGCAGCGGCGCCTGGCGCTCGGCTCAGCCCGCAGGCAACATCGATCTCGAGGGCGTTTCATGTCCGAACCTCAATCTCTGTGTTGCAGTGGCGCGGGGAGGCGGGGTCTTCGTCTCTCGCAATCCCGGCTCGGCCAATCCAACCTGGGATGCATCGGGTACACCGGGCGGCCCAGGTGATCTGTACTCGATCGACTGCACTGGGATAGCGCTATGCCTCACGGGTAATGCCGGCGGCAATCTGCTGAGCACGACGACCGTCAACAGCCCCAAGTCGATCTGGGCGGAGGCCAACGGCGGCAGGAGCGTCCAGATCACCGGAACTTCGTGCGCCTCCGTCACAGCCTGTGATGCTGTGGACAACAACGGCAACGTCACGGTCTCCGTCGACCCGACCGGCCCAAGCAGCGCCTGGACATCGACCAACCTTCTTCCCTTCGTTGCCGACGCTCCCTCCGGGCAGCCGCTGAATGCCCTTTTCGCGGTCTCTTGCCCCAGTACCGAGCTGTGCGTCACCGTCGGTGCGAAAGGCGCGATCCTCACCAGCCCCGACCCATTTTCTGTCTCAGGCGCAAGCAAGGGGCCGGCGAGCAAGCAGCGCCGCTCCCCAAAGCGCCCGCGAGTGGTACTGACCCGCGGCGACCAATTCCGGACGGCTACCTTTGGTCGCGGTGTCAGGGTCGTATTCCGATTTCACGCCCATGGACGAACACTGGGATACGAATGCAAGCTAGACCGGCAACCGTGGCGGAGGTGTCGGTCTCCGCGCCGGCTCTACGCGAGGGTGGGGCGGCATCGGTTTCGGGTGCGTGCAATCGGGCTGACGGGTCTGAGCGGCCCGCCGACCTCGAACCGTTTCAAGATTCGGAGGGTGCAATTCCCGGATCTTGGAAGCTGAGGGAGCCGGGCGCGAGCGAACTCGTCGACCGACGAGCCCTGAGAAACACGATCTGCGGGTTCGCGTTTGGGGGTGAGCGACCAAAGACGGCTGGACGGCCTCCCGCCCCAAGAAAAGATCAAAATGCTTGTAGCGATTGGTGCTAGCGTCTGTCCGGATGTCGGGGACTGGGAACCTCGCAACGGGGATGGGATCGGATCGGAGGGTCGAACCGGCGGGTTCGGGCGCCTCGGGTGTTGCTCACCGACTGCTCAGCCTCGCTTCGGTTCCGTTCATCGGGGCCGTGTTCGTCTGTTGGGGTGTTCAGGTGGCTTGGGAGCGGAGCTGGGAACTTCATTCCTCGCGCGACTCGCGGCGCTCGCCGGTGAGCTGAAGGATCAGCCGGCGGCGCCGGCACGGAAGCGGCGGCGCCAGTCCTCGGCGTCGAACTGGGCGGGCTCGGTGTCTGAGAGGAAGCGCTCGAGGACGGCAAGCAGCGCCTCAGGTGCCTCGAGCTGAGGCAGGTGGCCGACGCCGGGGAAGAGCTCGAGGCGCGAGCCGGGGATGCCGCGGTGGGCCTCGTGGGCGTGTGCAACGGGGACGAGGCGGTCGCGCTCGCCCCAGGCGATCAGCACCGGGACGGCCTGGGCGAGGTAGATGCGATCGAGGGCGCTGACGCTCTGCCCGCCAAGGGCTATGACCGAGCGCAGGGTGGCGAGAAAGGCTGCGCGGTGGGTGGGGTCAGTTAGTTCAGCGTAGCCGGAGAGGATCGCGGCGGGCTCGATCGGGAGCCGGGCGGCGGTGCGGGTCACGCCGAGGCGGGCCGCGAGCGGCGCGGTGGCGGCGATGAAGGGGCCGGCGCCGGGCAGCGCTGCCGCGCGCAGAAGCGGGCTGACCTCGGGACCAAGCCCACCGCTTGAGATCAGGGCGAGGCGCTCGGTGACCTCCGGAAACAGGTAGGCGAACTGCATGGCGACGCCGCCGCCGAGTGAGTGGCCGACGAGGGTCACGCGCTCGTGGCCGAGGAGGAATAGGAGGTCGCGGAGGCCCGCGGCGAGGCCGCCGACCGAGTAGTCCCCGGTGGTCGGGCCCGAGGCGCCGTGGCCGGGGAGGTCGGGGGCGATGACCGTGTGGCGGCGGGCGAGCGGCGTGATCAGGTGGCGCCAGTGATCGTGGGTGGCACCGATACCGTGGATGAGAAGGATGACGGGGCCCTCGCCGGCAGTTACGTAGGCGAGGGTGCGGCCGTGGATGGTGTCTTGGTGGAGGGGCATGGGGGCCGAGGTGACTGGTGAAACGGGGGGCGTGGGACGTGGCGAACGGGGGGCGAAGAGGCTCAGCCCTTCCTTTTGGCCATCCGCTCGAGCTGCTTGCCGAACGCCTTCTCGACTTCGTCGGACATCGTCATCCGGTAGACGGCCACCAGCGCCTGCAACGAGAGCGGGCGCAGCTGGTCGAGCGCGGCGCGGACCTCGGGCCAGCGCTCCTCCGGGTAGCCGTCTTCTTCGAACGGCTTCCAGATGTCTTCGAGGAAGAGCTTGACGAACTCGTGTGAGACCGATCGGCACCGGCTGGCCACCTTCGCGATCACGGCAAGGGCGTGGTCGAGCGGGACGCCGGTGGCGACGACCCCCTCGGCGGCGTCGAGCAGGGAGGGGAAGGGGGCCTCGAAGCGATCCTCGTCGATCGCCACCAGCGCCCCTGCGTCGATCGCGCGCTTCAGCGCATCGTCGATCTCGGTGCCGAAGCGCTCGGCCAGGTCCTTACGGGTGAACGTCTGGGGCTGCTCGCGGTCGAACTCGTCGATCTCCCGTTTGAAGGAGATGAACTGCTCGGCGGGGCCGAGGTTCTGGCTCAACAGCCGCTCGATCCCCTTCAGGTTGAAGCCGTCGCCCTGTAGCTCCTGGATCATCTTCAGCCGGTCGAGGTGCTCGGGCCCGTAGTAGCCGACCCGGTCGCGGACCTCGGGGGCGGGCAGCAGCCCGCGGGCGCGGTGCGAGCGGATGTTGCGGACCGTCATCCCCGTCTCCGCTGCCAGTTGTTCGATCGTCAGGTCGTTCTCGGACTTGGTTTCGGTCGGCGCCATCTTGTGTGAAACCTATCACTGAACAACGGCGCACCGATCAGCGTGACGGCATTTGGTGTTACGTTGAGTTCCGTCACGGGTATAAGCGCCAAACACCCACGCAGAGGAGGACCGATGAGCACGACAGCAACAGCTTCAGAGTCTCGCCGCCGCTCCAATCCGGGCCTCGAGCTGCTCGACCTGATGGCGGGCCCGCCCGGCATCGACGGCTATCTCGAGCAGATCAGCCCGATGATGGTGACCGGCGAGTGCAGGGCCCAGGTTCTCGCCGTCGTCCCCGGCACCGAGGAGAGCGTCACCCTGACCCTGCGTCCCAACCGCGTCTGGCAGGGCCTCCGAGCCGGCCAGTTCATCCAGGTCTCGGTCGAGATCGACGGTGTTCGGCACACCCGTTGCTACTCACCCGCCTCGCCGGAGACCTCGGGCCGTGAGCTGGAGATCACGGTCAAGCGCCACCCCGAGGGCCTGGTCTCCAACTTCCTCGCCGATCGTGCCCACCCCGGCATGGTGCTCGGGCTCTCGCAGGCCGACGGCGACTTCCGCCTTCCGAGTCCGCGCCCCGAGCGGCTCCTCCTGATCGGCGCCGGCAGCGGCATCACGCCCTTGATGGGGATCCTCCGCACCCTCTGCGCCGAGGAATACGCGGGCCAGGTCACGCTGCTCCAGTACGCGCCGGATCCCGAGCGCACGATCTACCGGGAGGAGCTCGACCGGTTGGCGGCCGAGAACCCCCGTTTCAACCTGCTGCGCTCCTACACTCGCGCCCCGGCTGCCGGCGAGCTCGACGGGCACTTCAGCCCCGACCACCTCGTGCGGGCCGACCCGAGCTTCGACTCGGCGGAGACCTTCGCCTGCGGCCCGCCCGCCCTGCTCGATGCCGTGCGCGCCAACTGGGAGGCCGAGGGCCTCGAGCAGAGGCTCCACGTCGAGAGCTTCGTCCCGCCGAGCCTCCTCCCGGTCGGGGAGCCGGGCGAGGGCACCATCCGCTTCGCCGGATCCGGCGTCGAGGTCGAGAACAGCGGCGCCTCGGTCCTCGAGCAGGCGGAGAGTGCGGGTGTCCAGCCGCAGTCAGGGTGCCGGATGGGGATCTGTCACTCCTGCACCTGCCGCAAGGTGAGCGGCACCGTCAAGAACCTTCTCACCGAGGAGATCTCCTCGGGCCCCGACGAGTCGATTCAGCTCTGCGTCTCCGCACCGCTGAGCGACCTCGTCATCGACCTCTGAGTCAACTTCAACGAAAGGCTTTCCGATGAGCACCACCGAGAATCAGATTCCGCTCACGCCCGACCAGATCGAGAGCTTCGGCGAGGAGCTCGACGCGATCCGCCAGCGGGTCCTCGACGATCGCGGCGAGCACGACGCCAACTACATCCGCCGGGTGATCAAAGCCCAGCGCGGGCTCGAGGTCGCCGGTCGCGGCCTGCTCTGGGCCGGGGTCTTCCCGCCCGCCTGGATCGCCGGAACGACCGCCCTCTCGCTCTCGAAGATCCTCGACAACATGGAGATCGGCCACAACGTGATGCACGGTCAGTACGACTGGACCAACGACCCGGCGTTGGCCGGCAAGAAGTTCGAGTGGGACAACGCCTGCCCGGCCGACCAGTGGCGCCACTCCCACAACTACATGCACCACACCCACACCAACATCGTCGGCAAGGACCGCGACATCGGCTACGGGGTGCTGCGCATGTCAGAGGACCAGCGCTGGACCCCCTACTACCTGGGCAACCCGCTCTACGCGACCCTGCTCGCGCTGCTCTTCCAGTACGGCGTCGCGGTCCACGACCTCGAAGTCGAGCAGATCCGGACCGGCAAGGCCGACATGGCCGACAAGGGCAAGATGGCGAAGGCGATCTGGAAGAAGACCCGCCGCCAGAGCCTCAAGGACTACGTCGTCTTCCCGGCGCTCTCGGGGCCGTTCTTCCTCTTCCCCCTGGCCGGCAACGTGACCGCCAACCTGGTCCGCAACGTCTGGTCCTTCACGATCATCTTCTGCGGCCACTTCCCGGAAGGAACCCACGAGTTCACCGAGGAGGAGACCGAGAACGAGAGCCGCGGGCAGTGGTACTACCGCCAGCTCCTCGGCTCGGCCAACCTGACGGGCAGCCGGCCCTTCCACATCCTCGCCGGCAACCTCAGCTTCCAGATCGAGCACCACCTCTTCCCCGATCTCCCGGCCAACCGCTACGCCGAAATCTCCACCGAGGTGCGCGAGATCTGCGGCCGTTACGGCATCCCCTACAACGTCGGCCCGCTCGGCAGGCAGTTCGGCAGCGTCGTCAAGAAGATCTGCCGCTTCGCGCTGCCGGATCGGAAGCGGGGCAGCTCGGCGGGGGCCGCCTCAAGCAGTACCGGCGGCGCTGCGGCGATGGAGAGGGAGCTCAGCGCCGCGTCAGTGGGATAGGCATAAGACGGCGAGGAGCTTCTAGTGCAACCGCCCACCTACCCCAACTACCGCTGACTGAGGCGGGGTCACACCGTCTCGATTCGGATGCGCCCGCCATGTTTGGGAGCGAAGGTGATCGCCCGACGGGTGATGGGCTCGGCGCGGGCGTCGGTTGGGACGAGCGTCGTGCGCTCGAGGATGGTGCGAAGGACGACGCGCATCTCATAGAGGGCGAAGCTGGCGCCAAGGCAACGGCGGACGCCGCCGCCGAATGGAATCCACTCATAGGTGCCGGGAGTGCGGTCGAGGAAGCGCTCGGGGCGGAAGGCCTCGGGCTCGGGGTAGAGGTCGGGGCGGCGGTGGAGCAGGTAGATCGAGGGGTTGACATGGACGCCGGCGGGGATCAGCCTGCCCCCCAGCTCAAGGGGCTCGGTGAGGTAGCGGCCGACCGCAGAGATCACCGGGCGAAGGCGTAGCGACTCCTTTATGGTCGCGTCGAGGTAGGCCTCCTCCTCCCCGGGATCGCGGATCTCCTCTTGAAGGCGCTCGAGGACTTTCGGGTTCCGGACAAGCCGCTCGAGAGTCCAGCTGAGTGCGGTCGCGGTGGTCTCGTGGCCGGCGAGCAGCAGGGTCATCAGCTCATCGCGGAGCTCGATGTCGGTGAGCGCCTCTCCCTCCTCATCGCGAGCGTCGAGCAGCATCGTCAGGACGTCGTCGCGGTCATGATCGCCTGCGCGCCGGGCGGCGATCTCCTCATAGACGACGCGATCGGCGTCGGCGACCATTGCGTTGAGGCGGCCCCAGGGGCTGCGCGGGCGCGGATTCTTGGAGCTGGTCACCTGGAGGGCGAAGAGGCGCGCGGTGCCGACGGTCGAGTCGAGCAGGCGGCGGAGCGGCGCTCCTACTTCTTCGATCCGGGCCTCGTCAGTAAGTCCGAAGACGGTGCGCAGGATGACCTCGAGGGTGATCGCCTGCATCGAGGCCTGGGAGGGGAACTCGGCACCCTTGGGCCAGGCGGCGACATGGCGCTCGGCGACCTCCCGCATGGTCTCGCCGTATCCCTTCATCCGCTCGCCGTGGAATGGGGGCAGGAGCAGTCGGCGCTGGCGCAGATGCTCGCGGCCGTCGAGCAGGAGGACCGATCGATCTCCGAGCAGAGGCTGGAGGATCGCGTTGTTTTTGCCGGCGTGCAGTTGTTCGGGGTCGCCGGTGAAGATCGTCTTGACCGCCTCGGGGTCGGAGGTGATGACGATGGTTCGGTCCTCAGAGAGTTGGAGGGTGAAGTACTCGCCGTAGCGCTTGGCGCACTCTTCGAGGTAGGAGGTCGGCTGAAGCAGGAAGCGGCCGACGACGAGCGGGCGGGGCGAGGAGGGCCCGGGCGGAAGCTCGGGAGTTGGGGGCGCGGGAATGTCCTTGCGCTGCGTGGCGGTCGCGGTGCTCATTGCTCTGCCTCCGGTGCGGTAGCTGTGCGGGATGCAAGGGCACTCCAGCCGACCATCGCGCTGAGTGCCGGAACCGAGCTGGAGAGGGCGGCTCGGTCGATGCCCTGGCGGGTGATCACGGCCACTGCCATCGAGGCGGCGTCTCCCCCATCGACGATCGCGTTGAGTCGGTAGACGAAGCGGGCGAAGTGCGGGTCGCGACGGGCCCGAAGGACGAGGACGCCGAGAGCTACGTCGCGGACGCCGAAGAGGCGGGCCATGAGGCGGGCGGTCGGGGAGTCTTGGGCGGCGGGGAAACCGAGCAGGCGCGAGGTCGGGCCGGGTGCAATCAGGGCCGCGGCGCCGATCGCGATCCGCGCCGTGCCCATCGCCGAGGCGAGCTTCACGCTGTTGTTGACCGGCTTGTCAATAAGCGTAAGTGATAGCAGCTAATTGATTTGCCGGTCAATTGGCTTTAATCTGGTGGCGATGGAGGAGCTGAAAACGGGGCGCAGGTTGGGGACCGTCAAGCGGCGAGAGCAGCTGCTCGCCGCGGGCGCCGAGCTGCTCGGACGCCGGCCCTACGACGAGGTCTCCCTGGAGGAGATCGCGGCCGCCGCAGGGGTTTCGAAAAGCCTGCTCTACCACTACTTCCCGACCAAAACCGACTACCTGCTGGCCAGCCTCGAGCGCGGTCAGCGCGAACTGGCCGAGCTCACCGCGCCCGACCCCGAGCTTCTCCCCGCCGAGCAGCTGAGCGCAAGCCTGGAGCGCTTCCTCGATTTCGTCGAGCAGCGCGAGGCCGCCTACACGGCGATCTTTCGCACTCGCGGCAGCGGCGAGCCGTTGATCCAAGAGGCACTCGATCAGGGGCGCGAGCAGCGCATGGAGGCGGTGATCGAGGCGCTTCAGGACTGGGAGGGGGTGCCCGGCGTCATTCGCTCGCCGGCGCTGGAGACGGCGGTGCAGGGATGGTTCTTCTTCCTCGAGGGCGCGGTCTTGCGCTGGCTCGAGCAGCGCGACTTGGAGCGCGATCAGTTGCGGGAGCTTCTGGGCCTGGCGTTGATGGGGGCGTTGGGAGCGGCGGAGGCGGTTGGGGGTGGAGCAGGCTCGGGGGCGAGGTGAGCGAGGGGCCGCAAGGGGGGTTATTGCGTTATGGGGCCGCGGTGGTGTTGAGGGCAAGTGGAGGGGCTAGCAGCGCGACAGGGACGAAGCTGACGAGGTGCTACAGGGGCTGGGGGGCGAGAGCGCTGGAGTGGAGCGCCACAACCCGACGCTTCGGGAACATCGGTATTTCGCTTTTCAGTGCTCCATTGGCGCGGCCGATCTTGTGCACGTCCTCGGCGGCGTCATCACAGTTCCCAGGATTGGAATTGGATCTAGGACGGCATTCGGGGGTACTGCGGAAAAGATGCGGTGGCTGTATCCGGCCTCTCTCGAACTTCACCCCGGTTCGACTCGATCGAGTACCTCGTACTTAGCATCGCGCAGGTCGAAGGCGGGCTTCGTCCCCTCGAGGACATCGACGATCAACTGGGTGATGACCGGGTCCTCGATCGCCCCGCTGGTGTAGGTGACGCGGTTGCCGTCGGCCTTATCGATGCTCGCGTGTATTACCTGATCGGCGTCGCAGACCACGGCCAGGTTCGGATTGTGGGTTACAAGAATGATCTGGCGGCGGCGCTTCGCGTACTTGACCGCCGGCACCAGAAGCTCGGCGACAGTCTCGTTGTCGAGGTTCTCCTCCGGCTGGTCGATGATCAGTGGGATGTCCTCGCGATCAATCAGCAAGTAGAAGATCAGCAGCAACGTGCCCCTCTCCCCGGGGGAGAGCTGGTCGAGGGGCTTGTCGCGCCAGAGAAGCTTGAACCGAGGTTCCAGAAAGTCGAGCCCGAACAGGTAGTCATAGAGCTCCTCGGCACTTGTCCCCTGTACGAGCTGGTCCTCCAAGCGCACCGTGAGCCCACCGCCGTCTCGCAAGTCCTTTTCCAGGTTCTTGCCGATCTCCTCGAGGAAAGCGGTGACTCCGTCGGCGGTCGCGAAGTCATGCTTCTGGATCAAACCGCGCAGCAGCCGGCGCCCCTCCTGCTCCCCCTGGAAGCTTCCCCGCCTGCCCTGGTGGATCTTGCCCAGCAGGCCCTCCTGCAGCCCGGTGATCGCGATCTCCGCGTCGAAGGAAAGCGCGTCGACCTCCTCGGCGACCTCGTGCTCTTCGATGAATCGCTGTACAGGCGAGTAGAGCTCGCGGTAGGCATCGAGCAGCTCCGCCTTGCTCGCGAAGATCTCACGCATGACACTCTCCCTCTCGGCTCGACGCTTCGCAGCCTCCGCAGGGACCTGCTCGAAGGAGTCGAGGCTCGCTTCTAGGCCTTTGACGGAACGCGGGTCTTTTGCAGAGCCGAGAATCTCCGACTCCGCGCGTTTCCAGTTGGTGAGAGCACGCTGGAACTCTTGGAAGCGACGCGCTGGCTCGCCGAGCTCTCGACGCAGCTCGTCGGCTCGCTTGGATTGCACCGCCCGCTCATGGGCGATCGAGCTCGCTTGCTTCTCATCGAGAGACTTTTTCACCTCCTCGAGCTCTTTTTCGATCGTCGCTTCGGCGGCGACCAGCTTGCTCGGCTGGGTCGAGAGGGTGATGAGCTCGTCGGCCTTCAAGTCCAAGAGCTCGAGATCTTCAGTGCTTTGCTCACGAAAACCCGCAACCGCCGCTTCCAGATTCTCGATTCGGGTGACGAGGCGGCCCGCGGCCACTTTCTTGACCTTCAGCGCTTCCTGCTCCTTCCTCAGCTCGGCGGTGCCCTCGTCAAGCTTCTCGATTCTGGCGACAACCTCCTTGAGCTCCCTTTCGGCCTCGAGCTCCTGCTTGCTCGCCTTCGCTCCCTTGCTGGGATCCGCAACCTTCTCGGGCTCTGCCCTGCGGTGGGCCTCGAGTTCTGCCCTACGATTGTCCAGGGTCGCCTGCATGGCTTTTTTCGCCTCTGAGCTGCTGCGTCGTCGCAGCTCCATGTACTCGCGGTTGACCTCCCTCAGCTTCTCCTGGAGCTGCCTGATCCGTGCTTCCTTCCCCGCGGTCGTGTGCTCAAAGAGCTCGCGGAGAGTCTCCCGGCCCAACCGGTCTGCGCGGGGCACGTGGGAGAAGATCACCCCTTCCAGCTCTTGGTCGAAGAGGGTTCGTCCCGAGGACTCTTGAATCTCCTCACAGATCTGCTCAAGGTAGTTCTGCGGGATGTGCCTGACCCGCTCGGGTAGTGCGGGGTCGCCGCCATAGTTGAGCCGTCGGATCTCCGTTTCGCCAGAGCGCCAAGCAAGCTCAACCTCGAATCGGCGACCCAGGTCATGCTTTGGATTGAGGAAGCGATTGTCGTTGAGGAAGGAGAACTCCTCGCGGGTACGCGCCTCGCCGACCAATCCGGCCGCATCGGCCAGTGCGCTCTTGCCGCTTCCCTTCTTGCCGATGATCGCGATCAACCCGGCGTTCAGCGGGGTCGAGCCGGAGAACCATTTCTGATCGTCGCCCGTGTCTGGATCCCGCTGGAACTCGACTCGAGCCAGCGACTTCGTCGCGGCCTCTTTCACCTTCTGGATCGCCGGCGGCTCCACGCCGATGAAGACGCGGTCATCGGGCTCGTGAATGAGCTGACAGAGGCCGTCGAAGGTGGGGTTGGCCCGAATCCAAAGCTGCCGGTCGAGGTCGAAGCGGAAAAGACGATCGGGCCCGTGTGCGTCGGAGCCATGAACGCAGGGTTTGAGCGCTTGGAACTCCTCGACAAATTCCTCAGGCGAATCGTGCTTGTTCCCGAGACCGAACTCGCGCGTCGCAGGGTTTGCGGAGAAGAGCATGTCCGACTTGGCAAGCAGCAGGCTGCGTGTGTTGTGCCCCTGGCCGTCCCAAGACACCTTCGACAGATCCTCATTGGGATCGATCAGGACCAGATGTCGCTTGGCAAAGGACCGATTCCGACTCAGCAGATCGGTGATGTCCCCGTGCGCGAGCACTGCCTGCTCCATGCCGACGACGAGATCCGATTTCTCCTGAAATGGGGCGTGCTTCTTTTTGAGACTCGCGCCGAGAGCCGCCAAGTTGCTTTTCGTCAGGGACTTCCTCTCATCGGGCGAGCCAGGCGATGTCAAGGAGGTGAACTGCAGCCGGTGAAGAAAATTCTCGTCGATCTCCGACGGCTCGACCGACTCCGAGAAGAGGACATGCAGGTTGACCCTGCCGTCAGTCTCGGCGTGGATGATCTCGCTCAGCCGCAGCTCGATGTTGGGTAGCAGACGGATTTTCTGTGCCTCGCTGGCCAGCTCTTCCCCCAACAACGCGCCCAGTTTGGCTTCATCGGACTGGAGATCGCGTAGCTCTTTGTAACCGTTGATCGTGAAGTAGTCGGTGATCCCGATGACGGCGATCCCATGTTCGACTGCTCGCTCGAAGAGGAGCTTTGCGTAGGCCTTGAAGTCGGTTCCGAATTCGTTGCTTAGAACGGAGTGAGGGGTGTGAACGTGCAGGTCCCAGCGCCGCCACTCGGAGCCTCGTGGGAACTGGACTTGAGAAAGGTCTAGCTGGTCTTTCATGGACGAGAGACGCTAGCGGCCGCCCAAGCGGAGGCTGACCCCGCGAGCGGGGCGGATCGCCACGTCAAACTGGACGCGCCAAGAGATCAGCTGACGACACCGTGGATTGCATCGATCAGTTCGGCGATGAAGTTGATGTCCGAGCCCGCTTCGGTCTGGGTGAGCTTGTTCAGCTTCGCCTTTTGGGGCTTTTGCAACCGCTCGTAGTCACCCTCGTGAACGATCTGGTTGCGGCGTCTGACGATCGCGTCGAGCCGCTCCTTGATTTCGTCGGGAGTCCTGGAGGGCGACATCGTGGCGCCAATCGGACCCCAGTCCTTCTTGCGGCCGGCCATCGTCAGGGCCTGCGATACGGAGTTGAAAGTCTGGAAGGTGTCGCGCAGAAGCCGGTCTTGGAGTTGCCTCTTCACGCCGTTTCGGGGGCGGGTTGCCTTGGGTGTCGCGCGGGCGGCGACCTTGGTGGCATCGGCCTGGGCGAGGAGCTGCTCGAAGTTGACATCAAGCTGGGCGAGATTCTTTGGGAGCACCTCGTGCCTGAAGGCTCGCTCGAGGATCAGGCGGTGCATGTAGGTGTCGAGAGCCGCCACGGCCGTGACGACGCTGAGCCGGCGGATGTCGGCTCGGACCTCCGGGGGCACAGTGCTGTCACGGGAGAACAGTTTTCGGGTTTTACGGTTGCGGAGAATCCGTTTGGGCCGAGAGGCGCGCAGGAGTCCCTTCGCACGGTTGATCGTGTCGGTCGCAGCGTCATAGGCGGTGAAGGACATCCGATCTGCGCTCTGGTCGGGGCGCTCGGCCCTAACCCTTGCTCTTCTTCGGGTCGGCCTTGCGCGGGTAAGTGCGCTCTTCCTGAATGCCGCCCTTCTCCTTATGGATCTTGACGGTGACTGGATCAGGGCTCTTCTTCGCTACCTCGGCCGTATTTTTGACGGCATCGGTCTTCTTTGGTGCGCCCGTCTTCGGCACGGTCTTCCCCTTGCTCTCCCCCGCCCATTTGCCCCCTTTTTTGACGACGTCGATTCTCTTCACTTCATCGCTCCTTCGCTTTGTTGTCTCGATGTGGCTGGTAATGGCGCCGGCGTCGTGAGCGCCCTAGCTAGCGCGATTCTGCGGTGGCCGGGCGGAAAAGCCGCCGCGTGAGTGCGGCAAGCGTGATCCCGGGTGATTGAGGGCGGACCAAACGATGGGGTCGAGGAGCGTCGTGATCTGGTGAGCCCGAACCTGTGCGGCCCGTAGGAGCACATCGGCTCCGAAGCTAGGCGCGAAGGCGAGAGTGCAGAGGACCGCGATTGCCGTGAGACGAGGAAACAGGCGTCGTCCGAAGCCTAGGAGTTCGATGGTTTCCACAAGATCCGCCTAAGGCCCGCTCTCTGGGTGAAGTTCGGAGACAAGCCTCGAGGAGACGCCTGCTGCAATGGGTCGTAGTGCGGCGTCTGATCGAAAGCGGTGGACGGAGCAGTGTCGGTGACGGATGTGTGCGCTTCCCTGGCGGTCCTCGCCGCGAACGGCGACTCGAAAGCCACAGCTCGTGGCACGGGTGGGGCTCTTGCCGCGGGCGACGAACGCACAGGCAATCTTTTCTCGCGAACGGCGGCCACACCCGCCGAAGTGCAGCGTGTCGACCAAAGCGGAGTTGGCGACGAAGTGTCGCGCGAGCCGCTTAGCAAGTACTCGGGCAAAGCCCTTGTCGAGCTCTGGCGGCGGTGGGGGCTTGGCCGGTTCACTTCCCCCCGCCCCGCCTCCGCCGCCACCACCTGGAGAATACGAGCAGGGACAGGGCAGATCCTCACAGGCGATGCCGTCGCTGTCGGCGTCGAGGCGGTAGGGATCGCCGGGTAGGAGATATTCCTCGGCTTCGGCCTGGTTGGCGAAGTCGGCACAGTCGTAGTCGGCGGCGCGGGCGTGGCCGGGGAGGGCCGCGAGGGCCGCGGTCGCAGTAACAGCGAGCAGGCCGAGTAGGAGGACGCGGGAGACGATCGGTGGCTGGGGGGTTTGCATCGAGCGGAGGGTAACTAACTTAGGCAGAGTTAGCTTGTTGCTTTTGGTGATGTTGTAACTACAGCATCACCAAACTTGCTGGGATCACAAGTTATGGGTAACTGTTCTAGTTCTGGGTATTGACGGCACGGCGCTGGCGCATACAGTTCGCGGCTCCAACGACCAGCACGCAGGGAGGTGAGATGGCCCGGTCCGTACAGATTCGATGTATTAACAAGACGCCCCGGCAGGACCCTCACCTGCGGATTCGAAATGTCGGGGGCCAGAATGGAGATGGGGCCCGCTGGAGGATGAGCGAGGACGAAGCGATCGCGTCAATTGAGAGCAATCGCTACTCCTTCTACGTAAACGCCGGCGGTCGAACCGTGAATGTAATCATCGCTATCCATCTAGGCCACAAGTACCTAAAGACGGAAGCCGATGGGCTGCAGCCCAACAATCTGCTCTCGCTGCCGGAGTGTCCTTGAGCACTTGGAGCAGTGCGGCTCCAATCCTCAGCGCCGAGATTAAGCGCGTACCGGCAAGCCGCCGCAGTCCAGCAGGCGTCGCCCGCAGCGGCGGTACCCCGGCGCCAGGGCAACTCTAGACGCGGCCCGCTGCACTCCAACTCACCCTTTCTACGAGTGGCGACCCACAATAGACACATCGGTGAGGCCTTCCGTGACCTCGCAGCGCAGGTGCGCAAATGGGGCAAGCACGGGGAAGTCCCCTATAGCGTCGAAGACGGCACTGCTGAACCGCTGCCGCCCGATGAGCGGATCTCGCCGGACCTCGAGACAGTAGGTCGGCTGAGTGCCTACTTCCTGCAGACCGACTCCTCCCACTACCTAAAGCGCCATGTCGAGACGCTGCAGATTAGGAGCGCATCCTTCGGCCGAAGGCGGCTGACGATCGACGTGCCACTGCCTGTCGACGAGCAGTTGGGAAAGCCGCGGGGACGTGGCGACGCGGTGCTCGAATTCTGGATCCCGGTCACTTTCCTGGCCAAGCATCCTTCGCGCTCAAACGTCGACGTCCGGGACGACCGGGGGCGAGTAGTGCCCCTGCTTACCCGCGAGGAGAGCAACGAGATCTCGCTCACGGCGACACTTGCCTGCGCCAAGACATTGCTTGGGAACGAGCCTTCACCGTTTCTCGCGGCGCTGATCGCGGAACTTGTCAAGCCGGACGGGATGCGGAGTCATGTTGCGTTGCTCGTGATCAGAGAGGCCCTGAGGGCCGAAGGTGCCAAGCTCGAGGACCATGACTGGCGCCCGTTTCTGGACTCGCTGCGTAGGTTGTCGGGCAACTACGCGATGTGGGTTAAGTTCCGCGGTCGCGCCGGCGAACGCAGGGTGGTCAAGCTCCACTACGACGTCGAGTTCGAGCGCCAGGGAATTCTGCGGCAGAGGAAGACGACCAGGCGCTATCTGATCGTCAGCCGGAGAAGCGGAGTAGAACATGAGCTCGACCTTGAGGAGCCCGGGGATAAGAACCCCTACTCCCCCCTGAGGCGAGTGGCGGCGCGGCTCGCATCCTCAACCGGGCTCGGCGCGGTGAACGTCGGGATTGAGAGTCCATACATCGTCGGCAGCGACAGCTACCACCTACAGGCCGAGTCACCCCCGGGGGTTGAGACGCGCGACATCGACCTTCTCGCGAGGGTCCCCAAGGAGGCAAATAGGACGAAGTGGAGCCGAGATCACGGTGCCCACCTCTACGTCAGCCGCACCCGCTTGGTGCAGGAAAGCGCCGGGCTGGCCCTGCTGACACTGAGGATCGGCCGTCGGGGGTTTATGACTCTCTCCTGGCTGAGCGCGTTGCTCAGCGCGCTGATCATCTGGCTCTTCTATCTGACCGCGGTAAAGAGACTCGAGAGCCCCGAGGCGACGGCTACGGTCCTCCTCTTCGGTCCCGCGCTGCTCGCGGCACTCGTAGTTCGTCCCGGCGAGCATCCCGTGGCGACAAAACTCTTCTCCGGTGTGCGACTGCTCGTCGCCTTCAACGGCCTCCTTGTGATCGCGGCGGCAGCCGCTGTCGTTCACGTACGGCCCGCGGGCTGGAGCATCAAGGAAGCCTGGTTTCTGTACGCCATCCTCGCTTCTGCCTGCGCCGCAGTGGTGTCTCTAGGCTGGGTCTTTTCCTGGGACATCACCTACAAGCTGGTCAAGGGCCTGCGGCGACAACTGCGAACCGGAAGGACCTATCGACGGCTGTCAGCCTGGCTACTTGGGTTGACCTTGTTGGTCTTGCTGCTCGGCTCGCTTAACTCTCGGCTCTCGATCGTCGCACCGGAATATCTTCTGGCGCCCTTGGCAGCGCTCGCCCTCGCCTGCGGCTTCGTCGCCGCCGGCTACGTCGGACTGCCACCTCCCTCAGCGAGGCTTGCGGCTGTCGTCGACGCGGCGACCGGAATTGCGGCGCTCGCGGCGCTCGCAATCCTCGTCCTGCACATTGCTGCGGACTGGGCCTGGGAAGCACCCTGGCTCCGCCTCGCCGCCGTGCCGACGCTTGGCCTGACGGCGCTTTGGGTCAACTATCGGCGCTGGAAGCACAAGCGCGCTGCTGCCGACACCGCCATCTCCGCAGGTCCTGCGCCTATCTCAGTGGCTGGCGCAGATGATGAGGGCCTGCGCGGGCGCCTCGTCGACGCCGCTGCTCCGAACTGGCTCCAGCAGACCCCGAGCGGGGACCTGGTGCGAAGGCAAGCACAGAAGAAAGCCACGGGGATCCCCGACCTGATCGCCCCCTCGGCCTATCGAGAAGTCGGCAAGCCGGACGAAGGGATCAGCAAAGAGGAAGCGACGGCCATCCTCGAAGCGCTCAGAGACGCCCCAGCGAGGATCGATGCGGGAGCCGTCGGCGCTCGCAGGTTCCCCTGGCAACAAGACAGGTCGTCAACGGGAGACCGGAGAGTCGGGCGCCCAAAACTCAGTTCAGTCGAGGCCGATACGAAGTCACCGGCCAGCGTCATGGGCCGGGAGCTGATCGAAGTCAACCTTTGACCCGCGGTAATTCCAGACTGCTGCTTACCCAGTGGATCTCCGTCCCCCGAGGAGTGGACCTCGAGGATGTAGGCATGATCGATAAGAGAGTTAGAGCCAGGTAATGGAACGGCTTCCCTTCAGCGTCTATGACTTCTTTGGCTACCTCTCGGCGGGGTTCCTGATCATGGTCGCGACCTCATCTGCCTTTGTCGGCGAAGCGCCGCTCGAGGACAACCCGAACTTCACCCTGGCCATCCTCTTGGTGGTCCTTGCCTACATTTGCGGTCAGGTCATCGCCACACTGGCCGGCTTCTGGCTCGAGGGCCTGCTGGTCGGGAAGGCGATCAAGCGGCCCACCGACCACCTCTTTGGTGATTACAACACAGGCACTCGGGAGTGCCTGTTTCCGGCCTACTGCACGGCCTTGCCACAGCCGACCCAGGAGCGGGTCAGAGCAACGGCCCGAGAGTTCGGGCTACCAGCAGGAGACAGGAAAGCGCTCTTCTATCACTGCCACGCCCGCGTAAAAAAGGAACCGGTGCCCCAGGAACGCCTCGCCACGTTTCTGAACCTCTACGGGTTTTGTCGCAACTGTTCGCTCGCCCTGCTGCTAGGCGGCGCCGCACTGTTCGCCGGCTCGCTTCACGGCAGCGCCGAGACCGGCATCGTCTCACCCGGCTGGTGGGTAGGCGGAGCTCTCCTCTGCGCGGTCGTCCTTTTCTATCGCTACCTCAAATTCTTTCGCCACTACGCGCTCGAGGTCTTCACCAGCTATGCCGAGGGGGACTGATGGCGCTCACTGCCCACTTCCTGAACGTCGGCGAGGGAGACTGCACGATCGTCGAGCACGACAGTGGTCGCATCTCGGTGATCGACCTCAGCAACATCAAGTCGATCGACAGCGACTCGGCCAAAGAGCTGTTGATATCGGAGGCGCTCGCGCACGACGCGACGAGAGAAGAAATCAACGCGGCCTTGCTGCAGGAGGCGATCCGCAAGGCGGCGCCGCTGACTGACGCCCTCGAGTACTACGACGCCAATATCGGCGAGCGCAAGGACATCTTCCGGCTGATCATCACCCACCCGCACATGGACCACATCAGCGGCATCGACAGGCTGATCAACGATGAGCCGAAGTCGGTCGAAAACTTCTGGCACGCAAGCCGCGAGAACTTCGACCTCGACGACGACGCCAAGTGGAAGGAGGGCATGGGTCGCTTCAACCGCGATGACTGGAGGACCTACAAAGCGGTGCGCGACTCGGCTGAGCGCCGAACCTTCGACCAGCGCCGCAGCGCCACCAACAGCTACTGGAAGGAGGACCAGATCGAGATCTGGGCGCCGACCGACGGCCTCGTCGATACGGCTGTCGAGAAGAACGATCAGAACATCCTCAGCATGGTTCTGAAGGTCAGCCACGCCGGGCGCTCGATTCTCCTCGGCGGCGACGCGACCGTCGAGGAGAGCTGGCCACCAATCTTCGACACCACCGTGATGTCCGACATCGACGTCTTGAAGGCCTCACACCACGGGCGCAACAGTGGCTATCACCAGCTCTCGGTAAAAGAGATGTCGCCGTGGCTGACGATCACCTCGGTTGGTCAAAAGGAGCATGACGCCACCGAGAAGTACCGCCAGTACAGCGATTACACGGTCTCGACGCGGTTCACGGGTGACATCAAGATCACGATCGAGGACGACGGGATGATTCGGTACCCGCCCGTGCTCAAGGAGCACTGGCGGCCCAAGAAGTAGAGGTCAGAGCAGGACTCTTGTCGGAGCGCTTTCCTGCGGGGTCACGCGCTCGCCCGAACGCCTCTAACTTCCGCCTAGGACTCAGACGATGCTCGAATCACTAGCGACACTTCTGCGGCTTGCAGGCGGTCCGCTTGCACCGCGACGATGCGTCGATGGTGATCCAGGTATCCGCCGGCGGCTCCCCGAAGGCCTCGCGGTAGCGATCGAGGGTGTGGGAGTAGGCGTCATTCAGCGCCCGGGCGTCCTCCTCACCGCGCATCCCGAAGTATGGGAAGTGATCGAGGAAGCGGCCGAAGATCGCCTCGCAGTCCTCGCGGTAGGCGGCCGTGTCGAGGATGTGGCGGTGCCACATCTGATCGACGATCTTGCAGGGCACGGTGTCGGCATCCGGGTACATCAGCTGCATGGCGAGGAACTTGCGGTACTCGATCTCCATCAGGTCGATGAACTGAGGGTCGAAGCCGGGGCCCTCCTCGGAGTCGGCCAGCTTCATCTTGACGTTGCTCAGGTCGAGCAAGTCATCGAGGCGGGCGAGAGCCTCTTCGGCGGTCGGAGTAGTAAGTGTCGTAGCCATGCGTGCGCTCCTTGCGATCGAAACCGGAGTGACTCCTCTTCGAGGCGTAGTTTAGTGCGCTCCGAGAGTGCCGAAGCGGTGGGATGAGGTGGGCATCTGCGACGAAGCCGGCTGCGTGGCGGCGGCGGTGACCGAGAGTCGCTGCTTGGGCCACGCATCCGAGCCACAGCTTCGCCAGGCAGCGACGAAATGGTTCCTCGGCGAGCCGCTGAACCTGGGCGGCGCCACGGTGTCAGGAGCGTCTCTGGACAGGTTGCTGCGCGCGCTTGCGACGCACAAGGCGGCACCGCACCCCTCGCCGCTGAAACCCGGCCTCAAGGGCCCCTTTGGGCCGATCGTGCGCTTCGAAGGCGCCTGCTTTCCCGACCACGCCGATTTCTCGGAGGTGCGCTTCGACGGCCAGGCCCTCTTTGACGGAGCGCTCTTTTGCAAAGGGGCCGACTTCAGCGGCGCCGAGTTCCTCGACCACGCCGACTTCGACAACGCGTGCTTTGGGGGTCCGGCCGAATTCGATCAGGCGATCTTCAACGACCACGCCGGCTTTCAGGATGTGATCTTCGCTTCAACGGCGAGATTTACCGGCGTCAGATTCCGCAGCCATGCGGACTTCGAGCGGGCACGCTTCGAGGAGGATGCGTCCTTCGAGGAGGCCACCTTCCAGCTCTCACGCCGCCTTGGCCCGATCGTTGCGCTTGAGCGCCTTGGCTTTGACCGCTGTGTGTTCGGTGAGCGGCTGACCGTCGATGTTGAGGCAGAGGTGCTCACGGCACAGGCGGCTATTTTCGCGGACGGTGTGCGGCTCTCGGTGAGGAAGGCGGCGATCTACCTAAACGAGGCGGATTTCGGCCGGGCCTCCACGCTCTCCAGCTCGATGACCTCGGCCACCGGTGAGATCGCAGCCGACCAGGGCTGGCAGGGGCGCCTGATCACGATAAGAGGAGCCCAGGTGGCACGACTTTCGCTTTCGGATTTGGACCTGCAAGCTTGTCGCTTCTTCGGCGCCCACGGGCTCGAGTCGCTCAACGTCGAACCCAGTTGCCGCTGGCCGCGGACACCGCGAACCCACCGCTGCATCGACCGCGAAATGATCGCCGAGGAGCACCAATGGCGCTGCGCCGAGGAGGCGCTCCGCGATGACCGACGCCGCCCGCGGCGGCACTGGAGCGAGGCGGCCCCTGGTCCTCATGACTGGCCGGACCCGCGCTCGAAGGGGGAGCCCTTGGACCCCGGGGAGCTGGCCGCCCTCTATCGGTCTCTGCGCCAGGCGCGCGAGGACAATAAGGACCAGGCCGGCGCGGGGGACCTCTACTACGGCGAGATGGAGATGCGCCGCCGGGCGCCGCTACCGCTGGGCCGCGGGCGAGTTCGCGCTTTTTGCGATCGCATGATCATCACCGCCTACTGGGCACTTTCGGGATACGGCCTCAAGGCAAGCCGTGCCTTTCTTGCTTGGGTCGTGCTTACCTTGATCGGTGCCTTCGCCTTCCAGCGATGGGGCATCTCGCCGACCCCTAGCTTCAAGCGAAGCGTCCTCTTTGCGATCGAGAGCACCTCGAGCTTGGTGCGACCCGCTCACCTGCCCGAAGGCTACGAACTCTCCGGCGCAGCTGAAGCGATTCAACTGGTCCTGCGGCTAAGCGGGCCAGTGCTAATCGGCCTGTTCCTGCTTGCGCTTCGAGCTCGGGTCAAACGCTGAGGGGGTGGCCAGCAGGTTGCAGCTTGCTACCTTGATTTAGAGCAAGGAATAGATGCTGATGCACACCTACACGATCCGAGCAAAGCCTGACATTCGAAAGGCGGGTGCCAACTGGCCGGCCCTTAGTGAGAAGCTGCTCGTCGACTCACTTGCTGATGTCGCCGTTCGAGAGCTGAGCGAAGACACGTTCGGTCGAGTCACTGTAGATGTGGAGCTGAGGCGGTCGGGTCACGACGATGCGCTCGGAGAGTTGGCCCGATTGGTTGAGCGCTCAGGCTACGCGCTGGTCGACGTGACTGTCACCGAGTGGGTCAGCGCCACCGCGCAACGCGCGTTGTTAGCCGGGGCTACGACACTGCTTGGAGCCGGCGCCTCAAAGAACCCGTTGGTCGGCATCGCGACCGGAGCCGCATCCACTTTGATTGCTGAGGAGGCCGGCTTGATCGTCGATCGGGTCCTCGCGGAATACGCAGCGAGCCGCGACGTGGTCGGGCAATGGAGCCTGACGAGGGTTTCGCAGGCAAAGCGGGTGGGCGCTCCGGCTGCAGCCGGATTCTCTCAGGCCTAGAAATACGACGACCCGTATACCGCTGCCTAACGGCGGTTAGCGAGCAGGCTCAAGAGAACAGGTGCAGGGCTGGGCCAGCCGCCCTAGGTACAGAGGCGGCTAAAGAACCGCTGCTGCCGATGCCTCGTCTCGGGGCGAGACGATTGCGTAGCTCACGGAGCTGATCGTGCATCTCGGTCAACTCCTTACGCCAGCCGTGCCTTTGGCGGGTCACTGGGTAGGAGTGCCAGCGGTCGACTCGGGTGTTGACCTCTATGGCTTCACTCCCTCTGACTCGGGGATCGCCGCTTCGATGCGACTCGCCAGGCGGTCGATCAACTTCGCGGAGTGCTCGATTTGCTCGCCCGTCCGCTCCTCACCCCAGCCGGCGATATACGGAACCAGTCACCGGCGGTGTCGAGGCCGAGGCTGGCGCAGGCCGAGTAGGCGACGGACTCGACGACGATCTCCTCGGCCCGGTAGGTGAGCCTGGGCCGGCAGGAAGAGTAGTGGCCGGTGTTCGACCATCCGTGATCGACGATCAGGTCGAGCTGGCGCTCCTCGGCGAGAGCACGCATCGCAGCGGTGAACTCGTCCTGGGCATTCACCTTGGGCCCAGGGAAATCTCGGCGACCTCAAAGCTGAGTAGGTCGCGCTCGATGGTCCCCGTCGAGCGTCTTGCAGAACTCGGCGCCGTCGCCGATCAGCTCTCCGACCCGATCCGCTTTCTGGATCGAGGTCAGCTCGGCCCACTCGGGAATCAGCTCTTCCAGTCGCGGGATTTCCCAGCGATTGACCTCGCGCACGGTGTCCTCGGTCTCGATGGTCAGCATTCTCACGATTCCTCCGTTCGCCCACTGCTCGGACCCGGCGTATCGAGGCCTCTCCTGACCTGAGTTGGAAGGTCCACTGCTGAGCAGGGGCCGGAGAGTTGCTCGATCCACTCGTCCCCCCAAGGCTCGGGATAGGCGCCGACGAGAAACGGGCCGCCCTCCGCCCCATCGGAGTCGGTGACCCAGACTGTCCTGCCCTCAATGGTCTGGGATCGCACCTCGGCCACCCAGATCCCCCCTCCGGTGTGTTCGAGGTAGGCATCGAGGCCGGCCGCTTTCAAAATGTAGACCGCTCGGGTCTCGTTGGTCTGCGACGGGGTCTCGGTGAGGAAATGGCGCGCGGCTGAATCGAGAACCGAGGCCGGATCGATCTCTAGAGCAGCGAGCCAATGCATGATGTTTGCGATCGCATCGACGGCATCGGTCCGCTCGTCGTTTTCTCCGCGATCGGGGGTGCCGACGTCGAGCGCCGCGCGGCCGAACTGTGCGAGGACGAAGTAGTTCAGGTTGCCCTCGGCGTCGCGTTCGTACGGCATCGAGCCATCGGGGACCTGAGTGGTCTTGTCGATCATCGTCATCGCTCCTCCTCCTTGGTGGGGTCGGCAAGTGCATCCTCGAGACGCTTGGCCAGACGGTCGATCAGCTGGGCGTAGCGCTCAAGCTGATCGCTCGCCTCCTCTCCACCCCAGCCGGCGAGGTAGGGAATGGAGTCGCCCGAGGTGTCGAGTCCGAGGCCGGCACAGACCGAGTAGGCGACCGACTCGACCACGACCTCCTCGGCTTGGTAGCTGAGCCTAGGCTCGGGTACGCGGCGCTCGGCGCGAATCAGCAGGTGTGAAAGCTCGTGGATCAGGGTCTGGATTTCGGCATTGGCTGAGCGATCGGCGCCGTTGTCGATGACGATTCGGCCACTGGCGGGCTCGTGGTAGCCGTCGGCTGCGCCCGGGATCAGCTCAAAGGTGACCTCGGAATCGAGAGTGGCGGCGAGATCGGTGAGCGGCCCCCGGCAGTTCTCCAGGCCTTCGCCCTCGATCGGCTCATGGGGTGGCTCCAAAGGCGCCGGTCCACCGGGATGATCGGGCAGCGGGTCAACCTGGGAGCGGTCAAAGACCGCGACCGAGCGGAAGTGAGTGCGCGGTTCCTTTCGCGGGTCAGAGCCGGCCTGGCGCCAGCGCTCGATCGCCTTCTTCGAGGGGGGATAGGGCGCCATGATCCGAATCCCCCGCTCGCCCTTGCGGACGCAGTAGCCCAACTCGAGCCACTTGCGAAAGCCGGCGACGCGGGTGGCGTCGGGCATCTGCAGCGCCAAAAGCAGCTGGTTCTGAAAGCTGTAGCTGTGGAAGTGGCGGCGGGTCGCGAGCCAGCGCTGCCAGCCCTCCTGACTTTGCAAAGCAGCGACCGCGGCGGCGATCCGATCACGATCCGCCTCGCGGCGCTCGGCCCGCTGCTCCTCGCCGGGGCGCGGTTTGGTCGCCGTGCTCATCGCGAGCCGCCCTTGCGGGCTAGCCGGGAGGCCAGCTCTGGCGCGTAGCGGCGCAGTAGATCGGCGCAGCAACGTCGACAGCCGCACTCCGGCAGCGAGATGCCGGTCTGCGGACAGAGTTTGATCTTCGGTTTCACTGAACTCATAAGCACCTCCGGGCTCTGGCTCGCCCCGGCTGGGTGAGCGATCGCCGACCGGGTGCACGGCGCAGCCGTGCCAGGATCGGGAGGTGTCGCGAGCTGCGGGGCGGCTCAGCTACGGGACCGGTCTGTCGGCCGTTCGGCCCGACGCAGTGCAGCTCGGCCCTCGGCGATGCACCGATTGACCTTTGTGTACGTCCATCCGCGGCGCTCGCCGATCTCGGCATAGGAGAGACCGGCGGCCTGCATGCCGAGGGCGTCGCGCTCGTCTGGCTTTAGGCGACGCAGCTCACGACGGGCGTCGTCGCGCTCGATCACCCGCTCGGCGGTATCCGGTTGGCGGGAGGGCAGCAGCTCGAGAAATGAGCCGAGCTCCCCTCCCCCCGGCACGGCCTCCTGGCCGACGTGGCGCTCGAGGTGAGCTTCACTGCGCTGACGCCAGCACTGACGTTTGAGGGTCACCGTCAGCCAGGCGATCGGCGGCGCGCCGCAACCGGGATCGAAGTGGGCGACGAAGGAGGCGAGGGCCTCCTGAACAGCTTCGGTGGCATCGACCCTGGTGTGGGCGTGGTGGCGGGCGATCGCCTGCAGGTAGTCGTGGTTTTCGGTGAAGAGCTCCTCGGCGAGCTCGCGCACCTCTCGCTGAGCGCGGTCTGAGTACATCGGTTCCTCCGTCCGTCGCTGGGTTGACGGAGGCCACGACGCACCGCCACGCCGGTGCAAAACTCGTGCCGGAGCAAGACAGCCGATGGACGGAGGAACGAGCGCCGCGCTCAGCGAGAGGTGCGCTCGGTCGGTCGGCGTTGCCGACCTCGTCTGTGCGGGTGCGACCGAAAAACTGGCCTCACCACTCCTACGGAGAACGAAAAACCGGGTTTACCAATACACCCCTTTTCTAAGGGAGAGCTAAAGGGGAGTTAAACTCTGAGGGACCCGATCGAGCTGAGAGGCACGCGCGATCCGCCGACTTTCCCGGCACCCTCGAAGAAGGTGAAAAGTGCGGCAAGGCAGCGGCGGCTCGTATCCGCAGACGCGGGTGGCCGGGCTCTAGGAGACAGGGCGTCGGCGACGAAGCGCTGGCGCCGTGAAGAATTGGGTCGCTAGCCCGACCGGGCGGGGCCTTAGCCCTGCGGGTGAGACCTCGGACTGAACCGAGTCCGAGCGGGGCCCGCCCGAAGACGGCTGATCGGCGTCTCTTGGCGTGTCCAGAGGTCGCCCGAGCGCCCACCTACCTGATGGTGTGGTGGGCGCTCGGGCGTTCTGATCAGGCGCAGCTACGCAGCAGCGGCGACGAGAGCCGGCTCCTTGGCCTCGCCTCCCGGGCGGATCAGCTCCGGGTCGGGCGGGCGCTGCGGGGTCTGGCGCTGCGGCGGGGCGTCGAGGAAATCGACCCGGCCGATGATCCGATAGCGCTCTCGCCGCTTGCCGTCCTCGCCGCGCCACTCGCTGTAGGCGAGCTTGCCCTCGACCCCAATGCGGCGGCCTTTGCGCAGGAACTCCGCGCAGGCGTAGGCCTGACCGTCGAAGGCGGCCACGTCGATGAAGGTCGTCGGGTACTTATCCGAGCCTTCGACCGCGACGCGCAGCTCGCAGATCGTGCGCTTCTCGGTCTCGACCAGCTTCGGGTCCTTGGTAAGGCGGCCGGTGATGTTGATCGTGTTCATAGCTTCTGTCCTTTCGTGATTGGCAGCCCGGTAGTGGGCTACTGACGGTAAGAGTGCGGCGAGCTGAATTCGCCCCCACGACAAATCGCGGGGCGAGATTTGGCGCCCCGACGCTTATCTGTGCATGGGCAGAGCACTGCGAAGACGGGCGCCATTGCGCTCGCGGCCGATGCGACAGCGCGAGGTGTTGCGCAGCCGCCGCACGAAGGCGAGCGCCGAGCAGCGGGCGAAGGTCGCGGCTGCGGGCTGCCTGGTCTGCGGGCGATCGCCGGTCGATCCGGCCCATCTCGTGCCGCAGCGGCTCGGCGGCTGTGGCAGTCGCGACTGCGTGATCGCACTCTGCCGGGCCCATCACCGGCTCTTTGACCAGGGCCGGCTGCGGCTCGGCGCCTACCTGGGTGCAGAGCAGGGGGGCGAGATCGCCCACGCGCTCACTCATGTTGGCGCGGCTGAACTTCGCCAGGCGCTGCTCACCGGCTGGCCGGCGCCGTGGAATCAACCTACGAATCAAGGAGAAGAACGATGAGTAAGAGCTACGGAACAGTTGAGAGATTCGACCTCGCCGGGGCGGTGAGCAGGATCGAGGAGCGCTTCGGCGCCGGCGCGATCGCCGAGATCGGCGCCGGGGCGACGGTCGCGGTGCAGGTGATCCCGACCGGCGCCCTCTCGCTCGACCTGGCGCTGGGCGTAGGCGGGCTGCCGCGCGGGCGGATCGTCGAGGTCTATGGCCCCGAGTCTTCGGGCAAGACCACACTCGCCTACCACGCGATCGCCGAAGCCCAGCGCCTCGGCGGGCGCTGCGCCTTCATCGACGCCGAGCACGCGGTCGACCCGCTATACGCAGCGGCGATCGGCGTCGACGTCGAGGCCCTGCTGCTCTCCCAGCCCGATTGCGGCGAGCAGGCGCTCGAGACCGCCGACCTGCTGGTCCAATCGGGCGAGGTGGCCCTGGTCGTGATCGACTCCGTAGCTGCACTGGTGCCGAGAGCTGAGCTCGAGGCGACGATGGACGACCAGCAGGTCGGCCTGCAGGCGCGGATGATGAGCAAGGGGCTGCGCCGGCTCGCCGGGCACCTGCGCGAGGCGGGCGCGACCTGCCTCTTCACCAACCAGCTGCGCGAAAAGGTCGGCGTCGTCTACGGGCCACGCGAGACCCAGCCCGGTGGCCGGGCGCTGAAGTTCTACGCCTCCCAGCGGCTCGACATGAGGCGGATCGAGACCCTGAAGGAGGGCGAGCGTGCGGTCGGGATCTGCGCCAGGGTCAAAGTGGTGAAGAACAAAGTTGCCTCGCCGTTCGGGATCGCCGAGTTCGACATCGATTTCGGGCGGGGGATTTCTAAGGTCGGCTGCGTGCTGGATCTCGCGGTGCGCGAGGGGGTTGTGAAGAAGTCGGGGGCGTTTTTCGCCTTCGGCGAGGAGCGGCTCGGGCAGGGGCGGGCGAAGGTCAAGGCGGTGCTGGAGGAGCGCCCGGAGCTGGTCGAGGAGATCGCCAACAGGCTACGGGCGCCAGCCTAGAGAGGGAGAATTAGGGGTAAGTGTTCATAAAAAAATTGTTACTTATTTCTATAGTTGTTACTTATCTCTATGAACGATTTTGTTCTCCAAATGCCTCACATTTACACAGTGTGCAATTGCGTCACCCTCGGCTACCCTTGCGCCCAGATGCGGGCCGAGGGGCAACGACATGCGAGGTCGATGGGGGCAGCCCGGCGCCGGGCTGTGGCGGGTCCCCTCGCCGCGGGGGCGCTGGACTCCTCCTGGCGCAAGGAGGATCTCTCGATCACCTACCTGCACGCTCTCGCCGCCAGCGTCGGCGTCACCTGCGACCACAGCGAGCGCGACATCAACGGCTGGGACGTGCTGCTCGCCGCGCGCGACACCGAAGAGGCCGATGCCCTGCAGCTGAACGTGCAGCTGAAGTGCACGGCGGGGCGGCTGAGGGGGATCGAGGGCGGCCACGCTCTCTCCTTCCCGCTGAAGGCGAGCGACTACGAGCACCTGCGGCGCTCACCGGCGCATCCGCCCCGCCGCCTGGTCATCGTCAGGGTCCCCGAGCACGCATCGCCCGGCTGGATAACAGCCAGCCCCCAGCAGCTGATCGTCCACGCCAGCGCCTGGTATGCCGATCTGACCGGCGAGCCGCCGCTCCCCGAGGGCCAGGGGACCAAGCAGGTGCGGATCCCCAGCGAGCAGCGGCTGACGCCCCTTACCCTGCTTGAGCAGATGAGCTCATGCCTATGAGGTCCTACTCCGAGCTGCTCGCGCAGATCGACCCCGCCGCCGCGCGGCCCTATCTCGAGGTCCACGGCTGGCAGCTCGAGACCGAAGGCGAGCTCGGCAACCGCTGGTCGCTGAGCCTGGCCGGGGTCAGGCGAAACATCGCGGTGCCCCGAGTTCAGGCCGACCCAGAGGACAGCTTGGCGATGCTCCACACGGCGGTCAGGACGTTGGGGGAAGTCGAGGGTAGGGAGCCTGAGCTGGTCGCCCGCGACCTCGAGGCGGCGGCCAACGACGTGCTCGAATTCCGCGTGATCGGGGCCGGCTTCGCCGCGGGCGAGATCCCCCTGCCCTCGGCGCCAGAGATGACCGGCGGGGTCTATGAGGCAGTCCAGGCCGCCGCCCGCGCCGAGGTCAAGCGACGGCCCCACTACGCCCAGGGCAACATCCCGGCCCAGGTCCGCTCCTTCGTCGATGAAGCGAGACTGCTGGGGACGGCGAAGGGGAGTGTGGTGCTGCGGGTGCGGCCCCCGGTTGCACCCGCGCCCGCCCAGGAGGTGATCGATGGCCTGCCGCGGCCCGAGAGCTATGAGCGCCGGGTGATCAGGCGGCTGATCACCGGGGTCAGGGCCGCCAAGGCGGCCGCCCACAGGGACCCGACCACCCTCGACATCGACGCCCTCGATGAGGGCGTCGGTGACGGGCTGAGCGCCAATCTCTGCCGCGGCCTGCGGAAGCTGGCCGGCGGCGAGGAGGACACCGAGTCGCGCCTGGAGCTGCGGGTGCGCTGGTCGCTGGTCGAGCCGGTCGACGAACCGAGCACCGAGATCGAGATCGGCAGCTCCGAGCTCGACCGCTTTGAGGCGGTCGAGGAGATCTTGCGCGGAGTCGAGCCCTACGCCGCCTTCACCGCGATCGGACCGGTGATCGCTCTGAAGCGCGACTCCGATGAGGCCGACGGGCGGATCTCGATCGAAGCGATGGTCGACCTCAAGGTTCGGACCGTCCACATGGAGGTCGGCCCAGAGGAATATGACCTGGCGATGGAAGCCCACAAAGCCCGCACCGAGATCCGTGCCACCGGAACCCTTGAGCATGCCGGCACCTCGCGGGAGCTGACCGATCTCACCTCCTTTGAGAAGGACTGAGCCCGTTGCCGGCCTCCGCGGTCTGCCTCGCGGCGGCGAGCTCTGCTAGCCAGCGATGATCGCGTCGCTGAAGGGGACCGGGACTCGGCAGGCCCTCCTCCTCGCGACGACCGTCCCGGCAGTGGTCTCTTCCTTGCCCTTGAGAGCGGGATCGCATTGGCGATCCCGGCCGTGATCGGAATCGTCGCAGCCGTCTATACGGTCTGGAACCCGTTCCAGTACAGGCACGACCCACGGTTGGAGCTGGCGCGACCGCGAGAGGGGTGCGGCCGAGGCCTCGCTGTGGCCCTCGAGATAGGGCGCAGCGAACGAGGTTAGCGGGAGCGGAATCTCGGGCAGGGAGGCGGGCGCTCAGAAGAGGCGGTCGGAACGGGGGTTGATGGCGATCCGGTTGGTGAACCCGAGCTGGTCTTCGGCGGCCGCCGCGAGCGCTTCGCGGGACTGGTCGTCCCCGAGCCCACAGAAGACCCAGATGTCCCAGAGCCCGAGGTGTCTGACCTTGATCTCGCGCAGCGCCGCCTCGACGTCATCGGCGCGCTCCTCGGTTCCGGGACTGCGCGACAGCCAGTGGCTGACCCGCTGATAGCCGGGCGCTTTCGGCGGGCAGTAGAGGAAGACCTCGTCGGCCTCGATGTTGGCCGCCTTGGCCAGCTCGCGAGTGATCCTCAGGCGCTCGGCCGGGTCAAAGAGCCCCTTTTGGCGCAGTTCGTGGCGACGGTCCTCATAGCTCTGGTCGCTTTTGCTCTCCAGCAGCTGCGCCCGGTAGATGCCTTGGGGAAGCCGGCGGCGGATCAGCCGCTCGGCCGCCCTCTTCACCGACCTGCGGCTTGACGCCGCCAGGCGATGAATCACGACGTCATCGGGCAGCCACTCGTAGTCGGGCTCCTCGAGGCCCGGCCGCGCACCCGAGCGTCCGCCCCAGATCGCCGTGCTGAGCGCCTTGTCGAGGACCGCCGAGGCCGCGTTCTTGCGCTTGTGGCAGTAGATCTTCAAGAACATCGCATAGCGCTCGGCGAGCAGACTCTCGACGGCGTACTCGCGATCGATTCGCACCCCCTCGCTGCCGTAGAGCAATGAGACCAGGCGCTCGCCGCCACGCGCACCGGAGCTCTGCAGGCGCAGCTGGCGGAAGATCGCCGAGTCGATCCGGTGGTCGAGGCCACAGTGGTAGGCGTCGCGGTCGATGTAGTCGAGGACATCGGCGCCGGTCGAGCCCGAGATCAGATCGGCGATCTCGCTGCGCGCCTGGATCGAAGCTTCCTCGTCGAAATGCGAGAGCGCCGCCTGGCCCTCGGGGTTCTGGCGCAGAACCTCTCCTAGCTCGGAGGTCGAGGAAAGGACCAGTCGGTCGATTCGCCGCCGGTTGTCGTCGTGGCGGTCGAAGATCCCCAGCTCGTCCTCGATCGTGTGGCCGAAGGCGACATGGGTGACGTCGTGGACGAGCGCGTAGATGCGGGCCACGAGTCTGGTGTCGTTCTCGATCCTAACCCCGCTGATGTCCTCAATGCTGCGTAGCATCTGCTCGGTGCGAAAGACGCAGCCGATCGCGTGCGCGAGGCGGGTGTGCTCCGCCCCGGGGTAGACGAGGTTGGTCAGGCCCAGCTGCCTGATGTAGCGCAAGCGCTGCATCTCGCGCGTATTGAGCACGGTGCGCTCGTAGTCAGTCAGCCGCACGTCGCCGTAGAGCGGGTCGCGAACCACCCGCGGAAAGGAGGGCGGCGCGTCGCGGTCCCAACCGGCAGGCTCGCGCTGGGCGCGGTTCTCCAGAAGCTTCTCCACTCCTTCGAGCGCCTCGGCTGAGCCGGGGCGGCTCTTGTCGTTGACGTTCAGCAGTTCCATCACGAATCGGGAGACGTCGAGGTCGACCAGCGAGTTCCTTTCCCTAACCGACTTCGCCGGTTCGGAGAGCATCTGCTCGCGAAGCTCGCCGACTTCGCGGTCGACCACGAGGTTCCACGGCCACGTCCCGGTCAGCATCTGGTAGGCGAGGACGCCGACCGCGAAGACGTCATGGCGGGCGAGCGCCCGTCCCGGGCGGTGCAGCTTCTCCGGCGGGCTGTAGCGAGCGGCGCCGGCGCGCCAGAAGGAGTCGTCGACCCGCGTTTCGGTCTCGCCGTCGGCCTTCGCGAAGCCGAAGTCGATCAAGGTCACCCTCGACATCGAAGGTGTGCAGAGCACGTTTGCGGCCTTGATGTCTCGGTGGACGAAGCCGCGCTCGTGGAGATGGCAGAGCGGCTGCAGGAGGCCGCGGAGGAAGAGCAGCGTCTCCATGTGGCCGTGGGCACCGCCGGCCTTCTCGCGGTCGGCCAGGAGCTGCGCCATCGTCGCGCCCGGCGCCATGCTCATCGCCACATACGGGCGTGCGTCCTCGACGCCGTCGTTGAGATAGCGCGGCAGCCCCTTGTAATCGAGCTCCTTCAGCACCGAGACCTCATTGCCTAGACGGGCGGAGGCGCCTTTGCCCGTGGATGCCCACTTCAAAGCAACGGCCTCATCGTCGAGCACGGCCGCATACACCTCGGCGAAGTCGCCCCTGCCGAGGAGATTTTCGACCTCATAGGGGCCTATCTGTTTCGGTCTGCCCTCACTCAAGGATTTGCCTCCCCGGTTGGGGAGTGTAGTGCTGGCTCAGATGCCGCCGATGAACAGTTACGTACATATATCGCTGAGAAACGATGAGTTAAATCCAAACCACACCCCGGTGCCGTAGAACTGGCACGAGCATCTGCGAGATCAAAACGGCGAGTCACATCGATGGCCGATGAACACCGGCTCCGGTGTGAGTGTCACCTGGAACCGTTGCCACACCCGCCGGACAATCTTCCTCGCCATCGCAACCGCTTCGTCGTTTGAGCCCCTGCCTCCGTTGATCAGCGCCAGCACGTGCTTGGTCGAGATGCAATTCGCTGCGGATTGCCGTCGCCTTTGCAGAAGTCCGCCCGCTGAGCCAGAGCCAGTGGAGTCGTCGAGGAGGAATTGGCGGTGCGCAGGCAGCCCTTGAGGACAAGTGCGGCAGCAAGGCCCGGGGTCTGGCTCAACGAGCGCTCCAGGAACCGCGCGAGGGGTCGAGTGGCAGGACTGCGTGTCTCGGAGACGGCGGCCAGCGTGCGTCGGCCTCGGGCACGGTCAGCGCCAGTTTTGGGCGCCGCCAGGGGTGCGTTGGCATCGGCGGAATGGTCGCCTTGGTGGGCATGGGCGGAAGGGCGCACGCCTTGGCTTGCCATCGGTAGGGAGGCCTGCGCACCCATGGGATAGTTTCCGGGGAAACGTAGCAGCGATGTAACAACGGTCTCGCGGCAAGCCTCGGAACGCTCCGGAACCGCAAGCAAGCCTGAAACAGAGCGACGGCTTGGACTTGGCTTTCCAGAGCCGTGAACCGGAATACTCCGGAAGAGAGTGGAGCGCGCCCGACAGGATTCGAACCTGTGACCTTCGGTTTCGTAGACCGACGCTCTATCCAACTGAGCTACGGGCGCGGGACGGTGGATCTTAGAGAGGGGGATCGGATTGCGCCGCTCACCGGCGGGCCTTCCTTTAGCCTGCGGTCCTTGCGCAGGGGGCTTCGCAATCAGGATCTGATCGGCTGGCTTGGGCTGGCCGCGGCCACTGCTGCCTCGACCGTGTTCATCTTCTGGCTGCAGCGCGGCCTGACCTGGGGCTGGGACGAATTCTTCTGGCTTGAGAACTCGGGCCTCGCCCCGTCCTGGGACCAATGGCTCCATCCGTACGGGGGCCACCTGATCGTCGTCCCCTACCTCCTCTACCGACTGATTCTCGAGGTCGGCGGCGCCAGCTACACGGCGTTCGCCGTCGTCCAGGTGATCGGCCTCAACCTCGCCGCCCTGCTCGTCTACATCTACGCGAAGCGCCGGATCGGACCGCTTCTCGCCCTGGCACCGGCGATCGTCATGCTCTTCCTCGGCTCGGCCTGGGCGCCGCTACTCGAGCCGTTGATCGGGATCCAATTCCTCTGCGCGATCGTCCCCGGGCTGGCAGCGATCGTCCTTCTCGAGGTCGAGAAGAAATGGTCCGACGTCGCCGCCTGCGCGCTGCTCTGCCTCTCCCTGGCCGGCTTCAGCGAGGGTGCGATCTTCCTCGCCGGGGCCGTCGTCGCGGTCGCGCTCTCGCCGCGCTGGCGGCAGCGGGCCTGGATCGTGATCGTCCCCGCCCTCCTCTACGGCGGCTGGCGGATCTGGGCGTCGCAGTTCGAATCGACCGGAATCGTGGTCTCGAACATCCCACTCATCCCGAGCTACTTCGTCGACGCCTTCGCCGTCTTCTCGACCGCGATCTTCGGCGTGGCGAACCTGATCGGGATGGGCCCGTGGAGCCAAATCCGGCTGGTCAACTACGAACTCACCTTCCTCACCGAGGGGATCGTCTTCGCGATCGTCGAGGTGCTCGTCATCGTCGGCGCGATCGCGTACGCGAAGCGCCGGCCCGGCGGGCTCTCGCGGGCCTTCTGGCCGATACTGGCCATGCTCCTCGCCTACTGGGTAGAGCTCGGCCTGATTCTCGTCCCCGGCCGTACCGCGGCCGAATCCCGCTACTCCTACCTCGGCGTGATGCTGCTCCTGCTGATCGCGGTCGAGGTTCTGCGGGGAGTGAAGGCGAGCTACGTGGCGATCGCGGTCGCCGCCTCGCTGACCGTCGCGGCGGCGGTCGGCAACCTCGCCCGCTTCCACGAAGGCCGTGCCTATCTCGACATCATCAGCCATCGCGAGCTCGCCGACATGACCGTGATCGAACTGGCGGGGACCAACGCCGATCCGTATTTCATTCCGATGACCGACGCGGCGACCATCGTGCCGCCGCCGCTCACCCTCAACGTCGGTCCCTGGCAGGCGATCAGCAACACCTACGGCTCGTCCGCCTACTCGCTGCCGAAGCTTCGCGAACAGGGTGAGGGCATCCGCAACGAGACAGACCTGCTCGCGATCAAACTGATGAACCTGCGGCTCGTCCCCACCCAGGTCACGCCGCGGGGCTGCCGCACGCTGGCCGAGGCGGGCACGATGCGGCTGCCGCGGGGCGGCGCGACTCTCTACAGCGAGTCCGACGTCGAAATCTGGACCCGGCGGTGGGCGGGGGAAACGCCCTCGGCGCTCGGCGCTCTCAGCGCCGGGCAGCCCGCCCGGCTGCGGATCCCGCCCGACCGCGCCAGCGCCAGCGACCCCTGGTACCTGGGGGTCAGCGGCGGCCCGGTCAGGGTCTGCCGGCCGGGCCGAGCCTGATCGAACGGCGGTCCGTCGAGGTCTGGTGCTCCGCTACTGGACGATCTTCAACTTCTTGACGGTCACCTTGGCGACGCCGCCGACCGTGGTCGTCTGCTGAACGAGGATCTTCTTCGCGCCGGCCAGCTTCTTGGCGAACTTCTTCTTCGGCTTCAGCGAGATCGTCGCCGACTTCCCGGCCTTGGCCTTGCCCTTGGCAACCGTGCTCAGTGCCTTCAGCTTGCCCTTCTTCTGGCGCTGGACCGCCTTCAGCTTGAACTTGCAGCCGCCCTTGGCGCTCTTCGGGCAGGCGATTTTGACGCCCGGGTAGGCGACGGTGATCGTCGCCGTGGTCACAGCGCCAGGCGAGCCGCTGCAGGACGCGGTCTGGCCGGTGAAGACGAAGGCCGCGGAGCAGTGCTCATTGTCGGTCACCGTCAGCCCGACCTGGAGCTTGCCCGGCTTCGCGTAGGTGTGGGTTGTGGTCGGGGTGGTCACTGCGGCGCTCTGCCCATCGCCGAAGGCCCAGCTCCAAGCGGCGACGGTGCCGTCGCTGTCGGTGGAAGTCGCGCCGCTGAGGGTGAAGGGCACGCCTGGGCGGGCCCTCCCGGTGAGTGTGATCGCCGCGGTCGGGGACTGGTCGGGGACGATCGCGATGCCGCCCGTTCCGACTCCCGCGGTTATCGGAGTTCCGGTTACCTGGTTCGTTGCCGTGTCGATCGCGACGATCTGGTCGGGGCTGCCGTAGTGGGCGACCATCGCCCGGCTGCCGTCTGGAGTGACGGCGATGTATTCGGGCTCTTCGCCGACCGCGATCGGTGTCCCCACGACCGTCCTGGTCGCGGTATCGATGACCGAGACCGTGCCGTCTTCGTAGTTGCTGACATAGGCCCGCGACCCGTTGGGGCTGATCGCGATCCCGCTCGGGTCTTTGCCGAGTTTGATTTCAGCGTTGGCGACCGTGTTGGTCGCCGTTTCGATCACCGAGGCGAAGCCTCGCTGGTTGGCGACGAAGACGGACTTGCCGTCGGGGGTGATCGCGAGACCGTACGGTTCCCCGCCGACCGTGATCGGCGGGCCTTCGACCTGGTTCGTCGCCGTGTTGACGACCGACACCGTCCCGTCATCGTTGTTGGAGAAGTAGGCGCGCTTCCCGTCGGGGGTGATCGCCACCCCTGCGGGCTCTTCCCCGATTTCGATCGGCCCGGTGATCTGGCGGGAATTCAGGTCGACCGCGTAGGCGGAGTTGTTGCGGGAGCTTGACACGTAGGCCCGGTTCCCATCTGGCGTGATCCCGATGCCGTACTGCTCGTCGGTGTCGAACGAGATCGGCAGTGAGAGCACGTTCGTCGCAGTGTTCAGCAACGTCAGCGAGCCGCCCCCATAGTCAAGAGCGGCGACCGTCTTACCATTCGGGGTGATCGCCAATGTGTACGGTTCCGAACCTTCGCCGACCGGTATGCGGGAGCCGATCAGCTGCCCCGTCGCCAGGTCGAAGGCGGTGATGTCATCGCTCTGGTAGTTGGTCGAGTAGAGGGTGCGTGCGGACGCGCCGGAGGCGAAGATCGCAGCCGCGATCAGAGCCGCCGCGATTGCCGCTGGAGTCGCGATTCGCTTCCTTCGGCTCACTGCACGACCTCCAGCTTCTTCACCCTTGTCTCCTTTGATCCATTGATCTTCGTCGTCACCTGAACCTGAAGTTTCAGGGCGTCGGCGAGTTTCCCTGCGAACGGCGCCTTGGGCTTGAGTGAGATCGTCACCGACCTGCCGGCCTTCGCCCTTCCCCTCGCCACCGCGCTCAGCGCCTTCAGCTTGTTCTTCTTTTTGCGCTGCACCGCTTTCGCTATGAACCGACAGCCCCCCTTCGAGCCCTTCGGGCACCTCAGGGTCACGCCGGGATAGGCGACCGTGAGCGTCCGAGTCGAGGTCGCCGCCGGTCCGCCGCTGCAGTAGGCCGTTTGCCCGCTGAAGACCATCGCGGTGGAGCAACCTTCTGTGTCGGCGAGGCTCAGTGACACGGGGTATCGGCCGGGAGCTGCGTAGGCGTGTGAGACGGTCGGGGTGGCGGCTGTCGAACCGTCGCCCAGTGCCCATGACCAGCTGCCGATCGAGCCGTCGGGATCCCTGGACGCGGAGCCGTCGAGCGTGACCGGAACTCCCGGGCGTGCCCTCGCCGGAACCGCGAAGGAGGAGACCGGAGGCTGGTCGGGCTCGATCGCGATCCCGCCGATCGAGAGCCCACCGACCAGCGGGAAGCCGACCACCTGGTTCAGCGCGGTGTCGATCGTCGACACTCCGGTGATGCCGGGGCCATAGCGGACGACCATCGCGCGGGCACCGTTCGGCGTGACCGCCAGAGCACCGAGGTGTTCGCCGACCGGGATCGGTTCGCCCAGAACCTGGCGGCTGGCGGTGTCGACGACAGAGACGGTGCCGGTCTGATAATTCGAGACGTAGGCGCGGGCGCCATTCGGCGTTACCGCGACATCCGTGGGTTGGGTTCCGGTCCCGATCGTGATCGGTTCATAGACGAGACCGGTGGCGGCGTCGATCACGTAGAGGTAGCCGAAGCCATCGCTGACGTACACCTGCCTCCCGTCGGGCGTCACCGCGAGCCCGGTCGGGCCCCCGCCGACTTTGATTTCGGGGCCGGTCGTCTGACCGGTCGAGGTGTCGATCACCGAGACCGATTCGGAGATGTGGTTGGCGACGTAGACGCGGCTGCCGTCGGGACTGACCGCCGTTGCCAACGGTTCGCCCCCGACTTCGATCGGCTGCCCTACGGTCTTGTTCGAGGTGAGGTCGATGACCGAAACGGTTCCGTCGCCGTTGTTGGCCACGTAGGCGCGGCCACCGTCGGGAGCGATGCTGACGCCCTCAGGGTCATTGCCGACCGTGATCGGCGCGGAGGCGACCCGGGTAGTCGCGTCGATCACCGACACGCTCTTTGCTCCCTCGTTTGCGACGACGGCCTTGCGACCGTCCGGTGTTACCGCCACCGAGCCGGGGGACGAGTTGAGACCGAGTCCGATCGGCCCTCCCGAGCCCTGGCCTGTGCCGAGGTCGAAGGTGTTCAGCGCGTCCCCGTCAGGGTCGGCGGCGTATAGCGTCCGGCCCTGCGCGTCGGGCGCCAGCACGGCGCAGATGCAGGCCCCCGCCGCGACCAGCAGCTGAACGCCGGCCCGCCTGCGCATCAGTCCCCTTCTGCCGACTGGTTCAGTCGCACGTGCCAATCGACGCTCGCGTTGGCGACCAGGTTCCCCTCCGCGTCCTTGAGCTCGATCACGCAGGGAAAGACGACCTTGCCCTCCGCCTCGAGCGTCGCCAGCGCCTCGGCGGCGGGAATCCCGAGCCTGGCCGTGGCGTCGATCGGGCCCTTGGCGATTTTCTCGTAGGAGATCTCCGCGCGCCGGGCGAGCGGGGTGACGTCGCCGAGGCGCTCCGCGAAGGCGCCCACGAACGCGCCGCCCGATGCTGCCTCGGCCGCCGTGAAGAGGGCGCCGGCGTGCTGAGAGCCGACGTGGTTCGCGAGCTCCGGCCGCTCGGGAAGGCGCACGACCGCCTCGCCCTCGTCGATGCTGACGAACTCGAGGCCGAGGTAGCCGGCGAAGGGCACCGCCTGCGCCATCCCCTGGGCGATCGCCTCGAAATCGGTCACTGGACGACCGTGAGCTTCTTGACCTTGACCGTGGTGACCCCCCCGGCCGTCGTCTTTTGCTGGACGAGGATCTTCGTCGCGCCCGCCAGTTTCCTGGCGAAATTCGGCTTCGGCTTCAGCGAGACCACCACCTTCTTGCCCGCCTTCGCCTTTACCGTGGAGACCGTGCTCAGCGCCTTCAGCTTGCCCTTCTTTTTGCGCTGAACTGCCTTCAGCTTGAACTTGCAGCCGCCCTTGGCACTCTTCGGGCAGGCGAGCTTGACGCCCGGGTAGGCGACGGTGACGACCGGGGCCAGGCGCAGGACCGCCGGTTCGGGCAGATGTGCCGGGCTCTGGCCGCTGCAGTAGGCCGTGGTGCCGGTGAAGACGGTGGCTTCCCCGCAACCTTCGTTGTCGGTCACCTTGAGAGCGAGCGAGTACTTGCCCGGCTTCGCGTAGGTGTGCGCGACCGTCGGCGTGCTCACCGTCGCGCCCTGCCCGTCGCCGAAGGTCCAGGCCCAGCTCGAGACTTTCCCGTCGGGGTCGGTCGAGCTCGAGCCGTCGATCGTGATCGGAACGCCCGGGCGGGCTTTCCCTGGCGTGACGATGCCGGACGACGGCGAGCGGTCGGGGACGATCGCAAGCTGGCCGAGGTATTCCTGGCCGAAGGGCGCCGGGACGCCGGCCTGATTTGTCGACGTGTCGATCGGCGTCACCTGACCGGGTTCGGGTTGCTCGACCAGCAGGCGCCTTCCGTCGGACGTCAGGGCGAGGAATTCGGCGCCTTCGCCGACCGGAATCGTGGTCAGCGGCTGCCTCGTCGGAACGTCGATGACGCTGACTCCTCCCGGGAATTGGCTCGTGGCGTAGAGGTGCGACCCGTCGGGACTGATCGCGACCTGTTGAAAACCGAGACCGGGCAGGATCGGCGACCCAGCGACCTGGTTCGAGGCGGTTTCGATCGTGAAGATCCCGGTCGAGGTCGCGAAGAAGACGAATCGGCCGTCCGGCGTCACCGCGCTGCCGTAGGGCGCGCCGCCGAGCGGCACGGTGGCGATGACCTGATCGTTGGCCGTGTCGATGACCGAGACGTTTTCGCTTTCTTCGTTGCTCACATAGACCCTGGCACCGTTCGGCGTGATCGAGACCGCGTTCGGGTCTTCGCCCACCGGTATGTCGCCACCGACCTGGGTGCGCGTGTTCAGGTCGATCGCTTCGACCGATTCGGAGCCGTTGTTGGCGATGTACGCGCGGTTGGCGGTGGGGCTGATGCCGATCCCGTAGGAGTGGACGGAGACCGGGATCGGCGTGCCGACGAACTGGCCGCTGGAGGTGCTGAGCGACGCCAACGTGCCGCCGGTGTAGCTGAGGACCCAGACGGTGCCGCCATCCTGGGAGATCGCGAGCGTGAACGGCTCGGACGCCGACCCGGTCGGTGTCAGGGGCCCGAACTGCAGCGTGTTCGCGTCGAAGACCGCGACGAGGTTTTCTTCGTAGCCGAGGAGGTACGCGTTCCGGGCCAATGCTCCCGGTACGAGCATCGCCATCGCGGCGAGAGAGACGATCGTCGCAAGGGCGACGATGCGCGAGACGACTGAGGGACGAAACACAGGGCCACCCTACCTCTCGGATCCGCGGCCGCGCGGCGGCCGCGGACGAAAGTCAGGGAACCCGGTGGACCTCGAAGAGGTTGGTCCCGAGCTCCTGCACGGAGAGGCCGGCGGTGATCGCGATCAGGTCGCCGGGCTTGGCGACGCCGTGCTTGGCCGCGAGCGCCGCGCAGTCGTCGAGCAGCCCGCGGACGTCGTCGTCGTGATCGGCCTGCACGGCGGTGACCCCGAAGAGCAGGCCGACGCGGCGGACCGTCTCGATGCTCGGTGAGATCGCCAGGATCGGCACCTCGGGCCGATGGGCGGAGACGAGCCGGGCGGTGCGGCCGCTGTTGGTCGGCACCACCAGCGCTGCCAGGCCGAGCCGGTAGACGGCGCCGACCGCGCTCTGGGCGACGGTGTCGGCGACGTCCTGGGTCGCCTGGTCGGTGCGGTTGAAGAGCCAGTCGCCGTAGGGAAGGTCCGGCTCGGTTGCGTGCGCGATGCGGTCCATGACCCGGACCGCCTCGACCGGGTTCTGGCCGACCGCGGTCTCCTCGGAGAGCATCACCGCATCGGTGCCGTCGAAGATCGCGTTGGCAACGTCAGTCACCTCGGCCCGCGTCGGGCGCTTCGCGTTGACCATCGAGGCCAGCATCTGGGTCGCCGTGATCGCCGGCTTCGAGCGCCTCCCCGCCTCGCGGATCAGCCGCTTCTGCACCACGGGCACCTCGGCGATCGGCAGCTCGATCCCGAGGTCGCCGCGGGCGACCATGATCCCGCCCCCGGCCGCGCGCACGATCTCGGCGGCGTTGTCGGCGGCCTGCCGTTTCTCGATCTTGGCGATCAGCGGGATGGTCGAGCCCAGCGAGCGCAGCCTGGCGGCGACCGGGTCGAGGTCGGCGGCGGTGGAGACGAATGAAACCGCCAGCAGGTCGAGATCTTGCTCGACAGCGAACTCGCACCAGCCCAGGTCGCCGTCGGTGGTCGGCGAGATCCCGGTCGCGCCGGGGATGTTCATCCCCTTGTGCGAGGAGAGGGTGCCGCCGACCTCCACCTCGGCGGACACGCCGTCGCCGTCGGCCTCGTCGACGCGCAGGCGGATCGCCCCGTCGGCGAGGTAGACGTGTTCGTCCTCGCGCAGGGTGCTGACCCCGGCCCAGTCGACCGGAATCGTCTCGCGGTCGCCTTCGACGTCGCTCGGGGTCAGCTTCACGTGGGTGCCGGTCTCGAGCTCGGCAACGTCGCCGCGCATCTCGCCGATCCGCAGCTTCGGCCCGGGCAGGTCGCCGAGGATCGCGACCTCGCGGCCGACGGTCGCCGCGGCGGCGCGAATCGCCTCGATCGTCCCCGCGTGGCGGTCGCGGTCGGCGTGGGAGAAATTGAGCCGGAAGACGTCGACGCCGGCCTCGACCAGCTGCTCGAGGGTCGCGGGGTCCCAGCTCGCCGGCCCGACCGTCGCGATGATCTTCGTCCGCCTCATCTCTTGACTGTAGAGCCTGCCTACGGCCAAGCCTGACGGACCGTTGTCACAGACCATGACATCGATCCGCGTAACATTGGCCCGGTGACCGCGACCGCCATTCCGATCCCGGCCGGTGCCGGGCCGATCGAGGCGGACGAGGCCGAGGCGATGCCGCGGCCACCGGTGATTCCGCTGCCGCCGATGGCCCAGCTGATGCGCTTCAACCAGCGCCAGATCGAGTTCGTCTTCCGCGCCCGCCGTGAGCTCGGCGAGGTCTTCCGGATGCGGACCGGCGAACCGGGCGGGCTGATCGTCACCGGCGTCCCAGACGATGTCCGCTCGCTGTTCAAGGCAAAGCCGGAGGAGGCGCCCTCACTCGCGGCCGAGTCGCCCCTGCGGCCGATCCTCGGCCCCAACTCGGTCCTCACCTCGCTCGGCGAGCGCCACATGCGCCAGCGCAAGCTGCTGCTGCCGCCCTTCCACGGCGAGGCGATCGAGCGCTACGCGCAGGCGATCGCCGACGCCACCGAGCGTGAGATCGACAAATGGCCGCTGAACGAGCCGTTCGCGCTGGCGCCCCGGATGCAGGCGATCACCCTCGACGTGATCATGGCCGGCATCTTCGGCATCGAGGGCAAGCCCGCCCGCGGCACCCCCGAGCGCCGGCTGCGGACGACCACGAAGCAGCTGGTCTCCGCCTCGACCAAGCCCGCCGCCCAGATTGTCGAGCTGATGAACATGCGCCGCGAAGACCCGGTCGGGCTGACAAAACTCGGCGTAAATCTGATCGACCGGCCGATCTACGCCGTGATCGCGGGCCGCCGCCGCGCCGAGGACCTCGAGCAGCGCCGCGACATCCTCTCGCTGCTGCTCCTGGCGCGGACCGAGGAGGGCGAGGCTCTGAACGACGAGGAAATCCGCTCCGAGCTGCTCACCCTCGTCCTCGCCGGGCACGAGACGACGGCCAACTCGCTGGCCTGGGCGTGGGAGCGCCTGGTCCGCAATCCCGCCGCGCACGAGCGGCTGATCGACGCCGTCCGCACCGACACCGACGCCGAAGCGGTCATCGAGCAGACGATCACCGAGACGATGCGCTCGCGACCGGTGGTGCCGATCATCGGCAGGCGGGTGAAGCTGCCCTGGCGCCTCGGGGGCTACGGGGTCCCCTCCAACACCCCGATCCTGATCAGCATCCTCCTCGTCCACCATCGCGAGGAGACCTACGCGGACCCCTACGAGTTCCGCCCCGAGCGTTGGGTCGACCGCAAGCCGGGGACCTACGAGTGGCTGCCCTTCGGCGGCGGCATCCGGCGCTGCCTCGGCGCGGCCCTGGCGATGGCCGAGCAGCGGGTCGTGCTCGAGGCGATGGCGCGGCGCCTCGACCTGACCGCCGAGGACGCGGCGCCGGAGCGGGCGATCCACCGCAACGTGACGATGATTCCCTCGCAGGGCGCCCGGGTCATCGCCCGCGGCCGCCGAACCTAGGCCGGGCGCGAGGCCTCAGCCGGGGGAAGCTCCGAGCCTGCGCTCGAGGAACTCGAGCTCGTCGGCGACGACCGCTTCGTGCGGGGCGCCGTCGTAGACGTCGAAGTGATCGACCCCGGGATACAGACGCAGCTCTCCCTGGCCGGCCCTTTTCGCGGCGGCGATCGCCGGGCCCGGCCGCGCCACCCGGTCCTCCTCGCCGACGCAGACCAGCCAAGGGCAGTGAAGGTCCCGCGCGTGGCGCGCAGGCCGAAACGGCCGCCCGAGCAGCCAGCGCGAGGAGACCCTGTTTCGCCAGCGCGAGTCCTCCCCCATCCCGACCACCCGGCGCCACCCGGCCTCACTGTGCGGCGCGTTGATGAAGGCGGCCTCCCCCGGCTGCCCGACCGCCGGCAGATGGCGGCCGCCGAGGGCCGCGCGGACCGTTGCCGCCGCGACGGCCGGCGGCGAGCGATGGGCCTGGGTGACGATGTCGAGGAAGGGAACCTGGCTGATCGCGGCGGCGACGCGACCGTCGAGCGCGGCCGCCGCCAGGGCGTTGCCGCCGCCCATCGAAGAGCCGAAGGTCGCGACCCGGGCCGGGTCGATCTCGGGCAGCGAGCGCCCGAAGGCGATCGCCGCTGCCCAGTCCTCGAGCTGGTGCCGGGGCAGGAACAGGTCGGGCTCGCCGCCGGAGTCGCCGAAGCCGCGATGATCGAAGACGAGTGCAGCGAAGCCGGCCGCCGAGAAGCGCTCGGCGAATCCGCCGAGGCAATCCCGGCGGGTCCCGGAGAGCCCATGGGCCATGATCACGATCGGCGCCCGCCCGGCGGACCCGACGGCCGGATAGATCCACGCCGCACAGCGCTCGCCGTTCGATTCGAAAACCACCTCTTCGCGTTCCACGCACCAACAACGGCGGGCGGCGGCGAAACGTGAGATCGAGCAGCGGAGAGGGAGGGATTCGAACCCTCGAGAGAGCTTGCGCCCCCTACTCGCTTAGCAGGCGAGTGCCTTCAGCCACTCGGCCACCTCTCCGGGCGAGAAACATTATCGCCGGGCGGCGGGGCTAGGCTCATCCTGTGCCCGTCCGTTCCCACGCCGAGTTCGAGGCGATCTTCGAGCAGGTGGAGGCCCCGTTCGCCTTCGTCGATCTCGACGCGATGTGGGCGAACGCCGACGAGATGCTGGGCCGGGCCGCGGGCAAGCCGATCCGTGCGGCGAGCAAGAGCCTTCGCTGCCGCGCCCTGCTCGAGGCGATCCTCGCCCGTGACGGCTTCACCGGGCTGATGACCTTCACCCTTCCCGAGACCTTGTGGCTCGCCGAGCGGGGTTTCGAAGACCTCCTGCTCGCCTACCCGACCACGGACTCCCGGGCGCTCGGCGAGCTCGCGGTCAGCTCGGTCGCCAACCCGGCCGGGGCGCCGATCGTCACCGTCGACTCGAGCGAGCACCTCGACCGGATCGAGTCCGTGCTCGGCGGCGGCGCCGCGCCGGTGCGCGTCTGCGTCGAGCTCGACGCCAGCTGGTGGGCGGCGGGGGGCCGGCTCAAGGTCGGCGCCAAGCGCTCCCCGGTCCACTCGCCCGACCAGGCCCTCGAGCTCGCCCGCGAGATCGATCGGCGCGAGAAGATCGAGCTGGTCGCGCTGATGGCCTACGAGGGGCAGATCTCCGGGGTCGGCGACCGGCCTCCGGGGCGGCGGATGCGCGGCGCGGCGATCCGCTTCATGCAGCGACGCTCGGCCGCGGAGCTGGCCGAGCGGCGCGGCGCAGCGGTCGCCGCCGTCAGCGAGGTGGCCGAGCTCGAGATCGTCAACGGCGGTGGCACCGGCAGTCTCGAACTGACCGCGGCCGAGGAGGCGGTGACCGAGGTAACGGCCGGCTCGGGCTTCTACGCCCCGGCCCAGTTCGACTACTACAGCCGCTTCACCCTGACCCCAGCCGCCGGCTTCGCGCTGCCGATCGTGCGCCGTCCCGCGAGCCGGATCGCGACGGCCCTCGGCGGCGGCTACCTCGCCTCCGGCGCCGGCGACGCCGGCCGCCTCCCCGTCCCCTGGCTCCCCTCCGGCCTCACCCTCGACGCCGACGAGGGTGCCGGCGAGGTGCAGACACCGCTGCTCGGCGATGCCGCCAATGACCTCGAGGTCGGCGACCGGGTCTACATGCGGCACGCCAAGGCGGGCGAGCTCTGCGAGCGCTTCGAAGCCCTGCACCTGGTCGAAGGCGGCGAGATCGTCGACGTCGTCCCCACCTACCGTGGCGACGGCAAGGCCTTCCTCTAGGGCCCGAGGACGCGGCCGGCGTACTCGTTGGTGAAGACCCGGCCGGGGTCGAGCTCGTCGCGGGCCGCCTGGAAGTCGGCCCAGCGCGGGTAACGCGGCGCCAGCGTCTCGGCGTCCTGGAAGTGGCGCTTGCCCCAGTGCGGCCGGCCGCCCAGCTCGACCATGATCCCCTCGACCGCCTCGAAGTAGGGGCGCCACGCCATCCCCCGGTACTGGTGGACAGCGACGTAGGCGCTGTCGCGGTCATGGGCGGGGCTGAGCAGGGCGTCATCGCCGGCGCTGACCCGCATCTCGATCGGGAAGAAGACCGGGTAGCGGTTTCCTCGCACCCACTCGATCACCCGGCGGGCGGCCTCAGGCCCGCTCTCCCGGGGCAGCGCGTACTCCATCTCCGTGAACCGCACCCGGCGCTCGTTGGCGAAGATCCGGTCGCTGCGGTCGACCGTCCTGCTTCCCGAGGCGAGTCGCGCCGCGAGTCGCGACAGCGCCGGGATCGCTTTCGGGAACGACCTGCCCGCGGCGGAGACCGCCTCCAGCGCCCAGTTCTCGAGGACGACGTCGTTGAGGAAGGCGGCGGCACTGCCGCGGGGGCGCGGCGGCGCCTCGGTGCGATTGCGCTCGAGCACCAGGGCGGACTCGGCGTAGGGGAACGTGAACAGCTCGAAGTGATCGTGGGCCGCGGCGCGCTCCGCGAAGCTGTCGAGCACCTCGTCGCGCGGCTCCGGGCGGTCGACCCGGTCGAGGGTGAAGGCGGGGACGCAGCGCAGCGTCACCGCCGTGATCGCCCCCAGGGCACCGACTCCGACCCGCGCCGCGCGCAGCAGGCCGGGGTCGCCGGCGGCGCTCAGCTCGCGCGTGCTGCCGTCGCCGAGGACCATCTCCACCCCCTCGACCTGGGACGGGATGTTGGCGAGCCTCGCCCCGGTCCCGTGGGTGGCCGTCGAGATCGCGCCGGAGATTGTCTGGCGATCGATGTCGCCGAGGTTCTCCAACGCCAGGCCGAGCCCATGGAGGCGCTGGTTGAGGTCGGCGAGGACGGTTCCGCCGGCGACCCTGACCAGCCCCGAGCCGGGGTCGGCATCGAGGACACCCGAGAGCGCAGCGAGATCGACCATCGTGCCCTCGGTCAGCGCCGCCTCGGTGAAGGAATGACCCGCGCCGCGGACGCTGACCTTGCGCCCCGCGGCGGCCGCGCGCGAGACCGCCGCGGCGAGCTCCTCGACGCCGCGCGGGCGAACGGTCTCGGCCGGCCTGCATGACTGGTCGCCGGCCCAATTGCGCCATTCGGCCATGGTCCCCAGCCTAGCCAGCCGCGGTCGGAGCGGCGGGCGCCGGAAGGTCGCGGCGCACCGCGTACGCGGCGGTGGCGAAGAGGATGATCGCGACGACGATCGTCGGTGCCTGGTACCCGGCCGCGCCGGCCAGCGCCCCGCCGGCGAGGCCGCCGACGACCTGGCCGGAAGCCCAGGCCATGTTCGAGAGGCCGGCGGCCAGTCCCTGATGCAGGCTGCTCGCCTCGGAGACCTCCGAGAGCAGGGTGATCGCCGGCGTGAAGCAGATCCCCGCGCCGAGCGAGCTGACCAGCAGGGCGCCGATCACGACGGGATTCGACTGCCCGGCCCCGATCCCGAGGATCGCCGCGGCGGCGATCACCAGGCCGGTGACGAACGGGATCCGCCTGCCGACCCGGTCGGAGTAGCTGCCGATCACGGGGGAAAGCCCGGCCTCGAGCCCGGCGGCGGCGATGAAGGCGCCGGCGATCAGCGCCTCGCTGCCGCCGAGGTCGTCGATTCGCAGTGGCACGAGCACCTCGGTTGCGCCGAACATCAACGACGGCACGGCGACGAACGCGGTCGCGGTCAGGATCAGCGGCGATTTGATCGCGGCGATCACCTCGCCTATCGCCTGCTGCTCGGGTTCGGGAGGCACCGGCGTGCGGAGCGCGATCAGCGCGAAACCGATCGAGATCCCGACCACCGCGCCGAAGACGATCTTGGTCCCGATCGCCACAGCCAGTGCCCCCAGTGCCGGCCCGATCAGGGCGCCGGCGATCGCCGTGCCGAGCACGGTGCCGATCAGCGCCCCGCGCCGCTCCGGCGGAGCGGCGCTGATCACCCAGGTGAGCGCGCCCGACCAGATCAACGCGCCGGCCACCCCCTGGGAGAACCGCGCCAGGTCGAGCAGGCCGACCTCCTGGCCGAAGCCGAAGACCAGGCTCGACGCGCCCAGCAGTGCCAGGCCGCCGATCACCGTACGGCGAGGCCCGACCCGGCTGGCGAGCAGCCCGCCGGGGAGTGCGGCCACCAGGGTGCCGGCGGCATAGGCGGCCGAGAGGACTCCCGCTTCGGCCTTGGTCAGCCCGAGACTGTCGACGTATTCCGGCAGCAGCGGCGCGATCGCCGAGTAGAAGGTGACGTCGAAGAGGACCAAGGTCGAGCCGAGGATGACGAGACGGCGCATCGCCTCATCCAATCACCGCCGCCGCCTTTTCGACCCGCCTTTCCGTCTAGCATCGAGCGCCGGCTTGCGCCCCGGAGGGGTGGCAGAGCGGTTGAATGCGCCGGTCTTGAAAACCGGTAGCTGCCGCAAGGTGGCTCGTGGGTTCGAATCCCACCCCCTCCGCTCGAATCCGCTCCGCGCGCCGCCAACACGGGCCGTGCACGGGGAGGAGACAACCGCAGCGGTCCCGAATTCGGCTGAATGGAGGCAAGCACGCGCCACAGTCGCAGCGAGGAGCGCTGGAAACAGCGCGCCGAAAAAGCGCGGGATGCCTTCGGGTTGGTCCTGGTCCTCGTCCTGCTCACCTACGTGCTCGCCTCGATCCTTCCCGACACCGGCTGGACCGGCGTGCTGATCGCGATCACGTCGGCGGCGACCGCGATCGTCGCCCTGACCAGCTCCCACGCACAGCCCGCGTTCGTCAGGCGCGCGATCGTCCTGGCCGGGCTGGCGGTCGTTCTCACCGCGATCTCCGCCATCTTCGGCGGCCGTCTCGGCATCAACGCCGCGGCGGTGATCGTCATCGCCCTGCTCGCGGTCGCGATGGGGGCCGTGCTCCAACGGGTGGTCACCTCCGAGACCGTCTCCTCGCGGACGATCCTCGGCGCGATCAGCGTCTACACGTCTCTGGGGCTCCTCTTCACCTGGGCCTACGCGCTGATCGACAGGATCGAAGGCGGCGGCTTCTTCGGGGACACGGTCAAGACGCAGACCGGCGACTTTCTCTTCTTCAGCTACACGACGCTGACCACCACCGGGTACGGCGACCTCGTTCCGGCCGCCCAGTTCGGCCGCATGCTCTCCGGGATCGAGATGATGCTCGGCCAGGTCTTCCTGGTCACCCTGGTCGCCGGGTTGGTCAGCCTCTGGCGCCCGGGCGAGGGCATCAGGCGCCGGCGGGAACAGCGTGGTCAGGGAGCGCCGCCGGGAGACCCGGCGACCGACCCTCCCGGCACGCCCTAGTCGGAGAGCTCGACGCTCTCGATCGTCTGCGGCTCGACCGGCTTGTCGCCCGCCCCGGTGGGGGTCGACTCGATCGCGTCGACGGCATCCATGCCGTCGGTGACTTCGCCGAAGACGGTGTGCTTGCCGTCCAGCCACGGTGCCGCCTCGGTGGTGACAATGAAGAACTGCGATCCGTTCGTGTCGGGCCCGGCGTTGGCCATCGCCAGGGCGCCGCGGACGACCTTGTGCTGGTTGAACTCGTCCTCGAACGTGTAGCCGGGACCACCGGTGCCGGTGCCCTCGGGGCAACCGCCCTGGACCATGAAGTCGGGGATGATCCGGTGGAAGATCAGGCCGTCGTAGAAGCCATCGCCCGCGAGCTTGCGGAAGTTCTCGACCGTCTTCGGGGCGTCGTCGTCGTGGAGCTGGATGACGATCGGCCCGGCGTTGGTCTGAAGGGTCACCTGGGACACGGCCGCAACCCTACAGCCCGTCGTCGCTCGGCAGCGGGCCGCCGACCCGGACGACGATCGATCGCGAGGCGCCGGGGGCGAACGGCCAGCGCTCCTCCGCCAGCGCCACTGCCCGCAGCCGGATCCGGGCCGATCCTGTGATGTAGCGGAAGCGGTAACGGGCCGTGAAGTGGCCCGAGTGGTCGCTGCGGGTGACCAGGATCGGCCGCCACAGCCCCGTCTCCCGCTCCAGATACTGGATCGCGATCAGCTTGCCGCGCCGGGGGACCGGCGCTCCCTGGCCCCGCACCCTTCCCCAGAGCTTCAGCAGCTCGCCGTTGGCGAGTGCTGACGGGGAAGCGTGAAGGTCGACGCTGCCACGGACCCGCAGCGAGAGCCCCGGCCGCCGGGCCGGCTCGAGCCGCTCCTCCCCACGGAAGGAGACGGTGACCCGGCGCGACGGGCCGGGATCGAGCTTCAGCAGGAAGCCGCCGTGGATCCCGGTCCTGATCCGCTCGACGCCGACCCGGGCGACCGCGCCACGCGATGGGCGCAGGACCACCCGCAGCCGCCGCCGCGCCAGACCCGCGCCCTCGCCGTCGACGAGCCTGCCGGTCAGGGTCGGCGAGACACCGTAGGGAACGGTCACCTCGCCGCCCCGGTGCCGATGCCAGGAGAGGCGGGCGAAGATCCTCGTCTTGCCCCTGATCGCCGCCGCCGCCTTCGGCTCGACCGCCGGCGGGACCTTGCGCACCGACATCTCGGTCCCGTCGGCCCGTCGCGTGGTCGAGGCGCGGTTGCCCGCCGCGTCGGCGGCGTCGGCACGAAACACGTAGGTGCCGGGGCCGAGTGAGTCGGGCAGCGGCGCGACCAGCTGGGCCTTATCGGGGGATGCGCCGGGCTGGAGTTTCGAGGGAAGCTCGACCCAGGCGTCATTTCCGAGCCGGCGGTAATGGATCTCCCCGGCCGCCGGGGCGGAATGGGAGTCGACGACGTCGGCGCGGATCGTGTCGGGCACCGCCGGGCCGTCGGTCGCCGCGAAGGCCACGCCGGGCGGCACGTCGTCGAAGCGCAGCGCGACTGGGACCGCCGAGGTCGGCGCCTCGTTGCCGGCTTCGTCGCGCAGCCAGACCGAGGCCGAGTAGATGCCGGCGTGCGGGACCGAGAGATCGCGCAGCGAGGACAGGTTCATGCCGGCGGTGAAATGGACGCCGGAGTCGAAGCCCTCCGGGCCGGTCACCCTCCAGGAGGCACCCGCGATCGGGCTCGCCGGGCCCTGGTCCGGGTTCTCCCAGGCGAGATCGAAGTCATCGACCCGATGCCACACGTCCCCTCCGGCCACCGCGAGGTTGCGCGGATGAGCCGGCGGGTTGTTGTCGATCAGCAGAGTGCGGGCAGGGGTGCAGGTCACGTTGGCGGCGAAGTCGGACTCGCAGTTGACCAGGGCATGAGGGCCGTCGCTGAAGCTCGCCGTGTTGACCGTGTGCACGCCGTTGCTCGCCAGCGGGCACGGCCTCATCGTCGTGCCCCGCCATTCGCCGGCGACCGAGACCTTGTTGCAGGCGTATTCGGTGAGCCCGACCCGGGCGCCGTCGATCGTCGTTTCGCCGAAGCGCACCCCGCTGCCGCTGGAGTCGGTTCCCCAGAACTGCGCCGACTGCACCCCCCGCCGCCAGCCGGGGCCGGTCAGGTCGCCGCCGAACGCGACGTAGGGGGCCGAGTTGTCTTCGAGGGTGATCGTCAGCGCCCGCACCGCCGACCACGAGCCCGGTTCGAGGCTGCACGACTTGCTCTCCGCTTTCGCGCAGAGCAGGCGGTCCTCAAGCGCCGGCCGGCCCGGCGAGAAGCCGGCGACGAAGTCGCGTGGGGTCGTGTCCGTAGTCGAGGCGGCGGCGAAGACGTCGAAGCCATTGCCGCCGTTGATGACGCCGATCCGCTGCTCGATCCCGTCGTGCAGCGCGTGCCACCAGCTGCCGCTCACCCTCGTGATCGCCGTTCCCGCGGGCGCCTCCCAGCGCCAGCGCCCGAAGCGCGTGCCGGAAACCGTCGCCTGCCCCGAGCGGGTGAACGTCTTCAGATGGGCGTCGGCGAACGGGTCGGCGGTGACCGGGGTCGCGCAGTAGGAGTCGGGGCGGAACTTGACCGAGCCGGTCGTGTCGGCCCAGGCCGCGTCGGCCCCGACGTGCCAACCGCACTGGGCGACGCTGTACTTGCCCGCCCTCGCTCCGGAGGCGAGGGCGAGGAGCAGTGCCAGGACCAGCCCGACCACCATCGCGACCAACCGTCCCCGCCCACCACGCGCACCCGACATTGACCCTCCTTCGCTCGACGACATTGGGGGCGCTAAGGGGAGGGCGGGCGGCGACTCGCCCCCCTCGGCCCGTCCGGGGGCGGCGCTTTGCGAGAATGGCGCTGTGCCTACAAAAGACCAGATAACCGAGAAGCTCCGTGCCGTCATCGACCCCGAGCTGCGCCGCTCAATCGTCGAGCTCGGGATGGTCCGCTCGATCGAGATCAAGGACAGCGGCCGGGTCGAGGTGGTCGTCTCGCTGACCACCGCCGGCTGCCCGATCCGCTCCCACTTCGAACAGGCGGTCGCCCAACAGGTGACCGAGCTCGACGGCGTCACCGAAGTCGCGGTCGGCTTCGATGTCCTGTCCGACGAAGAGAAAGGCACCCTGCAGGAGACCCTCGGTCGCGGCAAGCTGCCGCAGGGCGCGCTCGCCCAGGTCAAGAACGTGATCTGCGTCGCCTCCGGCAAGGGCGGCGTCGGCAAGTCGACGATGACCGCCAACCTGGCCGCCGCCCTGACCGCCGAAGGCCACGCCGCCGGCGCCCTCGACTGCGACGTCTACGGCTACTCGATCCCGCGCATGCTCGGCGTCAACCGCAAACCGGAGGTCAACGGGGAGCGCAAAATCCTGCCGCTCGACTCGCCGAGCGGCGTCAAGGTGATGTCGATCGGGTTCTTCGTCGAGGACAACGCCGCTGTCGTCTGGCGTGGCCCGATGCTTCACAAAGCGATCCAGCAGTTCCTCGAGGACGTCGCCTGGGGCGAGCTGGAGTACCTGCTGCTCGACCTGCCGCCGGGAACCGGCGACGTCTCGATGACCCTCGCCCAATTGCTGCCGCAGGCCAAGTTCACGATCGTCACCACCCCCCAGCCCGCCGCCCAGTCGGTCGCCAAACGCGGTGCCGACATGGCCGCCAAATTCGACCTCGAGCTGCTCGGAGTGATCGAGAACATGTCCGGCTTCACCACCCCCGACGGCGAGCGCTTCACGATCTTCGGCGAGGGTGGCGGCCAGCAGCTCGCCGACGAGCTCGATATTCCGCTGCTCGGCAAGGTTCCCCTCTCCGAGCCGCTGCGCGAGCACGCTGACAACGGCACCCCGCTGGTCACCGCCGAGCCCGACGCCCCCGCCTCGCAGGCGATCCGCCAGGCGGCCCGCGGGATCATCGCCGCGACCCCCCAGGAGCTCCCGGTGCTGCAGGCGACCCCACCCAGCGCCGAACCTGCGCCGGTCAGCGGCACGCCGCTGCCGATGGCCTGAGCGGCCGGGCGATGGCGAACCCGGCCGACGCCGAGCCCCTCAACCCGGAGGGCTTCACCGCCTTCTCGGGTCGCGCCGGCGACGGCACGCCCGTCGTGATGCTCAACCTGCTCGCCTTCAAAGCGGACGGCGGACAGGAGCGCTACGCCGAATACGGCGAGGCGGTCGTGCCCCTGCTGGAGAAGGCGGGCGGACGGGTCGTCTTCAACGGCGCCCCCGCCGCCGCGCTGATCGGCGATGCCTCCTGGGACCTCGTCCTCCTGGTCGAATACCCGAGCCGCCAGGCATTCCTCGAGATGATCGGCTCGCCCGAATACCGGGAGATCGCCCACCTGCGCAGCGAGGCCCTGACGCGCAGCGAGCTGCACCCGCTCGACCCCACCGAGCAATAACCTCGCGCTGCCGGGAGGCAGCCTTGAGATCGCTCAGTCGAAAGCACCTGCTGGTCGCCTTCGGGATCGCGACGGTCGCCTTCGACGTCGCCCTGATCGTGATCGACAAACGCCTGGAAGCGACGGGCGGGCCGGGAATCGTCCCCTACGAGCTCTCCGGCGGCGCCGGACGTGCTTCGCGGATCCTCGCCGAATGGGGGGATCACGGCCGCGGCCTTGCGTCGCTCTCGCTCTGGCTCGACTTCGGCTTCATCCTCAGCTACGCGACGTTCTTCGCGCTCGCCGGGCTCGCCACCCGGGACTACGCCCGCGACCACGGCCTGCGCCGCCTGGCCGCCGCCGGCACGGTCGCGCCGTTCCTGGCGATCGCGGCCGGGGTCTTCGACGTGGTCGAGGACGTCGGCCTGCTGCTCTTCCTCGGCGGCCACGGAGGGTCCGCGGCGCCGGTCATCGCCAGCGTCTGCGCCGGCTTCAAGTTCGCGCTGATCGCCCTGGCGATCGGCTACGCCATCTGGGGGCTGGCCGCGCGGCTGATGCAGCGGCGCGCGGCCAGGCCGGGAGCAGCGCCCTAGGCGGCTTTGCTCTTGTAGTACTCGGCGTTGATCTCGGCGTATTTCGCCCACTCGGAGGGAAGCTGGTCCTCCGCGAAGCAGGCATCCACCGGGCATGCCTCGACGCAGGCATCACAGTCGATGCACTCGTCGGGGTCGATATAGAGCATCTCCACCGAGTCGTAATCGGGCTCGTCGGGCGTCGGGTGGATGCAATCGACGGGGCACACCTCGACACACGAGTTGTCCTTCTGGCCTATGCATGGCTCGGCGATGACGTAGGTCATTCGGGGATATCTCCTAAATCGACTTTTCGGGTGCCTGGGTGGACCCAACCGGCCCTGCCAAGCGCGAGCGGACATTTTAGGGATTTGGGGATGATGTGAGGATGCTGCTGTTGACCGGGGCGACCGGGAGCGTCGGTTCCCGCCTTTTGCCGCTGCTGCTCGAGAGCGGCGAGGACGTCCGCTGCCTGGTCCGCGAGCCGCGCCGGCTCGGCGATCGAAGGGTCGACGTGCAGATCGCCCTGGGCGACCTCGGTGAGATGTCAGACCCCTATCTCGTGCGCCAGGCGCTGCGCGGCGTCGACACGGTGGTCCACCTCGCGGCGACGATCCGCGACCAGCCCCCGCACCGGCTCGAGGAGCTGAACGGCCTCGCCACCGTGCGGCTGCTGCGCGCCGCCGAGCGCAGCGGGGTGCGGCGCTTCGTCTTCTTCAGTGCGCTCGAGGCCGAATCCGCCCAGCGCACCCGCTTCTTCCGCGCCAAGTGGGTCGCCGAGCGGGCGGTCGAGTCCTCGCCGCTCGACTCGATCGTCTTCGCCCCGTCGATCGTCTATGACCACAGCGACCCCTGGATCACCCTGCTGCGGCGCTTCTCCTTCCTCCCCGTCCTGCCGGTCTCCGGGGCGGGCAAGGCGTCCTTCCAGCCGATCTGGGCCGCCGACGCCGCCCGCTGCGTGGTCGCCGCCTTGGCAGCGACCGAGCCTCAGGAGCGCTACGAGCTGGCCGGTCCGGAGACCCTCACCTACGACGACATGTCCGACCTGGTCAGCCGGATCGCGGGGAGGCCGCGGCCGCTCGTCCACGTCCCGCTGCCGCTGATTCGCGCAGGTTTGATCGCGATGCGCTCTCTTTTCGGGGAGGCCGTGTTTGCTACCTGGGAGGAGGCGGAGCTGATGGAGGTCTCGATGACCACCGAGCGCGGCACCGCCGACGCCAACGCACTCGGAGTCGAGCCCAGGAGGATGAGCGATGTCCTGGAAGAGGATTGACCGCAGCGCAGCGCGCCGTCTGGTGCCGGTGCTCGTCGTTGCCGCGGCCCTCGCCGCCTCTGCGGCCACAGCCTCGGCGACCTCGTTGGTGCCGCCGAAGCCCGACGTCTTCCTCGGCGTCAGCGACCGTGGCACGACCGCCGAGTTCAACCAGTTCACCGAACTGACCGGCAAGCACCCGGCGCTGCTGCAGACCTTTCACCCGTGGGGGAACAGCCTCAACGAAGCCTACGAACGCTGGCGCGAAACCGGGACGCGGCCGGTCCTCCACATCTCGACCGCCAACGACCAGACGCTTGCCGAGATGATCACCCCGGAACAGATCGCCCTCGGCGGCGGCGACAACTACCTGCTGCAGCTCAACGACTTCTTCTACAAGCGCGGGCTGCCGGCATATATCCGGCCGCTGGGCGAGCCCAACCGCTGCCTCAACGTCTGGTCTGCGGTCAACTGCGACGGCACCCAGAAAGGCGGCTCGCACACGACCGGCTGGTACAAACAGGCCTTCCGCCGCATCGTCGCCATCGTCCGGGGCGGCCAGACCCTCGAAGGGATCAACGCGACCCTCGCCGAAATCGGGCTGCCGCCGGTCAACCGCACCAAGGGCCCACCACCCACGGTGCTGCCCCCCGCCCCGGTCAGCTTCATCTGGAGCCCGCTGCCGGGAGGGTCTCCGCGGGTGAAGGGGAACTTCCCCGGCAACTACTGGCCCGGGAGCCGCTGGGTCGACTGGGTCGGCACCGATTTCTACTCGCAGTATCCGGTCTGGAAAGACCTCAACCACTTCTACGCCGGCAAGCAGTGGAAGGGCAAGCCGATGGGGATCAACGAGTGGTCGGTGTACAAGACCGATGAACCGACCTTCGCCAAGCAGCTGATCTCCTGGATCGTCAAGCGGCCCCGGGTGCGGATGCTGATCTATTACCAGGGCTTCGGCGAAGGCAACGAATACGACCTGGGCCACTATCCGGCGACGGCTGCCGTCCTGCGCCAGAAGTTCAGGCGGGCCAACTTCCTCTCCGAAGCGGAATTCAACGCCGGCATCCTGCCGCCGCTGCCGCCCAAGGTGAAGCCGGTGAAGACGCCGCCGACCCCGACCCCGGTTCCGGTCCCGACGCCCACTCCCGAAACGACCCCGACGCCCTAGCCGCACCCGGCCGATGGGCCGATTAGCGCCGCTATCCGTCGGCTTTCGGCCCGTCGGCCCTGAGTTGGAGGAGGTGGCGGATTCGGCGGCCGAGTGGTCGAGGTTCTCGGCGGACCTGATTCCACGTGCAGTGGGACACCCGCCACCCGGCCATCTGCAGTCGCTGCTCTCGGTGGCGGTCCGCCTCGAAAGCAGAATTCGTGTCGTGGAACCGGCGACTGTCGGCCTCGACGATCAGCCGCTGATCCCGCCAAAGGAAGTCCGGACGAAAGCGGACGTCACCGAGGTCCAGCAAGACGTTCACCTCGGGCCGCGGCAAGCCGATTCGGCTGCAGATACCCAGGAACTGTCGCTCGAGCTCACTGCGAGACCATCGGGTCTCGGGCTCGATGTCGTCCAGGGTCATCCGAAAGCGAGCAACCCCGCGCCGTCCACGGTTCTGCTCGATGAGGAGTCGAGCGGCCTTGCCGTCGAAGATTCGAAGAACTTCCGCCTGAGCCACCGCTCGACGTAGCTCGGTGAGCGGAACGACGCCGGCAAGGTCGAGCAAGGTCTTCTCGACTGTCGTGCACGGGACGCCGTCGCGCACGTCTCTGTGCGTCGGATCGAGCAGGTCGGACCGGTGAGCGAAGATCCCTCCCGGACTGCGGCCGCGACGATTCGGGGCCGTAACGTCGATCGGGTGCCGCTGCCCGTCGAGCAGTTCCCAGAGCTCGGCCGCGGACCGATGAGACAGAGCAGCCCGGGATCCGCAAGCCAGGACCGCGGCCATCCAAACACCTTTCGCTGTCAGCTTCGGATGACCGACGGCGTAAACGCCGCGGTGAATCGCGTGTAGCCGTCCCGCCTCGATTCGCCGATGGACCGAACGCTCCCCGACTCCCAAGGCAAGCAGCTGCCCGAACGCGACAACCCCATGCTGCCGCTCCGCAAGCCGGGCAACCCCTCGGTCCAGGTGCCGATGGGCCGATCCGCGACGGTATGCGGCGGCGATCGGCCCATCGGCGGGAGGAGGGGCGGGCGGCATGGGGGGAATCGTGGCCGGGCCGAGCGCACGGGGGGCGACGCGGGGGTGACGGATGCGGGTGGCCCTGTAGCGAAATCGCACCAAGGGCGCCGGAACGAGAGAGGCCCCGGTCTCCCGGGGCCTCTCGAAAAAACAGAGCTCGCCTGTTACGGCGAGCCACGCCTGGGCGGCGTGATTACATCATCCCGCCCATGTCCGGCATGCCTCCACCGGGCATCCCGCCGCCGCCGTTCTCCTCCGGCGGCTCGGCGATGATCGCCTCGGTGACGAGGATGTTCTTGGCGATCGAGGCCGCGTTCTGCAGGGCAGAGCGCGTCACCTTGGTCGGGTCGATGACGCCGGCCTTGATCAGGTCCCCGTACTCGCCGTTGGCGGCATTGAGTCCTTCGCCGGCCTTCAGCTCGCGAACCTTGTTGACCACGACCGAGCCCTCCAGGCCGGAGTTCTCGGCGATCTGACGGACCGGCTCCTCGAGCGCCCGATGCACGATCCGGGCTCCGGTCGCCTCATCGGGGTCGTCGAGTTTGTCGAGGTCGAGACCTTCCTGGGCGTTGAGCAGGGCGACTCCGCCACCCGGCACGACACCCTCCTCGAGCGCCGCCCGGGTCGCCTGAAGGGCGTCCTCGACGCGGTGCTTTTTCTCCTTCATCTCGGTCTCGGTAGCGGCGCCGACCTTGACCACCGCGACACCGCCGGCCAGCTTCGCGAGGCGCTCCTGGAGCTTCTCGCGATCGAAATCGGAGTCGGTGTTCTCGATCTCCTTGCCGATCTGGGTGATGCGGCCTTTGATGTCCTCGGTGTCACCCGAGCCATCGACGATCGTCGTCGTGTCCTTGGAGACGACGACGCGGCGTGCCTTGCCGAGCTGCTCGATCTGGGTGTTCTCGAGTTTGAGGCCCATCTCCTCGGTGATCACCTCGCCACCGGAGAGGATCGCGATGTCCTCGAGCATCCGCTTGCGGCGATCGCCGAAGCCGGGAGCTTTGACGGCGACACCGGTGAAGGTGCCCCGCAGCTTGTTGACGACCAGGGTCGCGAGGCACTCGCCCTCGACGTCCTCGGCCACGATCAGCAGCGGCTTGCCGCCCTGCATGACCTGCTCGAGCACCGGCAGGATGTCCCGCACGGAGCCGATTTTCTGGTTGGCGATGAGGATGTACGGTTCCTCCAGGACGGCCTCCATGCTGTCCTGGTCGGTGACCATGTACGGGGAGATGTAGCCCTTGTCGAACTGCATCCCCTCGGTGAACTCCAGCTCCATGCCGAAGGTCTGGCCCTCCTCGACGTTGACGACGCCGTCTTTGCCGACTTTCTCGATCGCGTCGGCAATAACGTTGCCGATCTCGTCGTCGGCGGCGGAGATGGCCGCGACACGAGCGATCTGATCCTTGCCGGCGACCTCCTTCGACTGCTTCTCGCGCAGGTTCTCGACGACGTCGTCGACAGCCTTCTCGATCCCGCGGCGCAAGGCCAGCGGGTTGGCGCCGGCGGCGACGTTCTTGAGGCCCTGGCGGACGATGATCTGGGCCAGCAGCGTCGCGGTCGTCGTGCCGTCGCCGGCAACGTCGTTGGTCGCCGTGGCGACCTCGCGGACGAGCTGGGCGCCCTGGTTCTCGAAGACGTCCTCAACCTCGACCTCGCGGGCGATGGTGACTCCGTCATTGGTGATCGTCGGCGCGCCGAACTTTTTGTCGAGCACGACGTAGCGACCTTTCGGGCCGAGGGTTACCTTGACCGCGTCGGCAACTGCATCGACGCCGCCCTGGAGTGCCCCCCGAGCCTCCTCGCTGAACTTCAGCTCCTTGTGAGCCATCTGTTTTCAGTCCTCCTTGGTTCTTCTAAGTCCGTTGGCGAAAGGGTCAGTCGATCTTGGCGAGGACGTCCGACTCGCGCATCACGAGCAGGTCGTCTCCGTCGACGGTGACCTCGGTGCCGCCGTATTTGGAATAGAGGACCTCGTCGCCCTCGCTCACATCGAGCGGTCGGCGGCTGCCGTCCTCCTGGATAGCGCCATCGCCCGCGGCGACGACTTTGCCCTTCTGAGGCTTCTCTTTGGCCGTGTCAGGAAGGACGATTCCGCTCGCGGTCGTCTCCTCCTCATCGATCGGCTTGACGATCAGCCGGTCCCCGAGGGGCTTCAGCTTCATCCTTATTACCTCCGTTTGGGTCAGGAAAGTTTTCTTGACTGGCTTGGCACTCTCAGGTCGAGAGTGCCAACGGTCAGCAACGATAGCGGCTCGGCGATCTCAGCCGCTGGCGAGCAGCTCGCAGCCCAGCAGGCGGGCGATCCCTTCGCCGCCGCGCGCCATCACCCAGTCATGGTTCCACTCGAAGACGGGGCGGGCGAGCGGGGCGAGCAGGTTCATCCAAGCCTGCGTCGTCGAGACGTTCCACTCGTAGACGACGGCGGTGACGCCGCCCTCCTCGAAGAGTCGCCAGCGGCCGACCCCGGAGAGCTCCCCTACGGCGTTCCCCTCGAGCAGGCGTGGGCGCTCGACCCGCGTGGTGGTCACCTCGAAGCTGATCCGGTACGGCAGCAGGCTCTTCCAGACCATGCGGGCGACGGTGCCGACGCCGTCATCCCCTCCCGGCCGCACCTCTTCGGCCGCCTCCACCCCGCGCCACCAGGTGGGCCAGGACGCCTGGTCCTGGATCGCTTCGTAGACCGGCTCCCGCGGCGAGTCGAGCAGCCACGTGGTCAGGAACCGGTAATCGGCCATCCGCTAGTTGTGGCTGGGCGTCTCGCCGTTGCCGAAGTGGGTTTCGGGAGGCTCGACGATCTGCGAGAAGCGGATGACCGTGAGGATGTCGTCGTCGGCGACCGGCCGGCTGTAGATCTGTTCGAGGAATTTGACCTCCTCCTCGACCCGGCGGAACTCGGGGTTGTCGTGCTCGATGTCGCGACGCGAGAGGTCGGTGACCTTCTTGACCTCGACGTCGTCGATCACGGCGGAGAAGATCTTCTGGCGCGGGCTGTGCCGAAAGCCGACCGTGATCCAGACGACCTGGCCGCGCTCGTACTTGCCGCTCTTGTCCCCGAGACGGATCGTCGCCGTCTTGCGGCCCCGCTTGAGCTGGTCGACGAAGACCGCCGAATAGAAGTTGAGAACGTAGGTAGCGCCCCGCATCGCCGAGCGAGGGTACCCGACCGGCAGAGCCGCCCGGCGTGATCCTCGCCCTGGACAGGTGTTTGGCTGATTGAAGGTGTCCGGGTTTCCGGCCGATGAAGGGGGGCAGCCAATGTCAATGCGTTCGTTACCCAAAACCGCCTGCATTTCCCTGATTGTCGGCCTCGGCCTGCTGATTCCCGCCTGGAGCGCGGCTTCCGCCGCCACCTGCGACGGCAAGCAGGCGACGATCGTCGGCACCCCCGGCAACGACCATCTGGTCGGCAAAGGCGCCAGCGACGTGATCCAGGGCAGTGGCGGTGACGATGTGATCACCGGCGGCCCCAACGGCAACGACACGATCTGCGGCGGCCCCGGCGACGACACGCTCAAGGGCGGCAAGGGCTACGACTCCCTGAACGGCGAAGAAGGCGACGACAAGCTCGAAGGCGGCACCGGTAGCGATGACCTCGACGGCGGCTCGGGCAATGACAACCTGATCGGCGCCAAGGGCGGCGACGGCCTCTACGGCGGCCCCGGCGACGACCGGCTGATCGGCGCCAAGGGCCCCGACAGGATCTTTGCCGGCCCCGGCGATGACCTGCTTTCCGGAGGCAAGGGCCCGGACACGCTCAAAGGCGGCGCCGACAACGACTCACTCTTCGCCGGCAAGGCAAGCGACAAAGTCGTCGACGGCGAAGAAGGCGAAGACAAGCTCGTCGGCGGCCGCGGCAACGACGACCTCAGCGGCGGTGGCGGTAACGACAGCATCGCCGGCGGCCTCGGCGACGACACGCTCGAAGGCGACGCGGGCACCGACATCCTGATCGGCGACCACGGTCGCGACGACATCCAGGGCGGCGATGGCGACGGCGACATCATGCGTGGCGACATCGGCTTCGACCAGATCGAAGGCGGCCCCGGCACCGAGGACATCGCCTCGTTCTCGACCGCCTCCTCGGCGGTGACCGCCGACCTCGACACCGGCACTGCCCACGGCGACGGGCGCGACACGATCGGCCCGGGCACCGAGGACCTGGTCGGCTCGGCCTACCCCGACACACTCTCCGGCAACGGCGGGCCCAACCGCATCGACGGTGGCGCCGGCTACGACGACCTCGACGGGCGCGGTGGCGGCGACGAGCTGCTCGGCGGCCCCGACGGCGCCGATTGCACCGAAGGCGCGACGGAGGAATCCTGTGGGCCGCAGAAACCGTCAGGTGCCGGCACCGCCGTGGTCAGCAACCGCAGCCTCGACGGCGCCTCGACCCTGACCGTCCGCGGCACCGCGGTCGCCAACGACATCCGCGTCTCCTACAGCGGCGGCAACTTCGTCGTCACCGACTCGGCCGCGCCGATCCCCGCCGACAACGTGACCGGCTGCACTCCCAGCGGCGGCAACACCGCCACCTGTCCCGGCGACGCCAACTTCATCCTCGTCGACTCCGACGGGGGCAACGACCACGTCACCATCGACCCCTCGGTGCCCGCCACGGTCGAAGCGCGGCTCGAAGGCGGGACCGGTGCCGATGAACTCACCGGCGGCGAAGGCGGCGACGTGCTCGAGGCCGGCGATGACTCCGACCCCGACCGCCTGGTCGGCGGTGGCGGCGACGACGCCCTGGTCGGCGCCCGCACCGACGTCCCGGTCCCGTTCAACAGCGGCAAGAGCGAAATGGACGGCGGAGAGGGCTCTGACGTGATGGTCGGCGGCGACCCCTGTGACGGCGACGTCTACGACGGCGGGCCCGGGAACGACAACGCCAACTTCTTCCGCTTCACCCCCGGCGTGACCGCCCAGATCGGCGGCGCCGTGACCCGCGCCGGCGGCTCCTGCACTCCGGGGAGCATCGACACCTCGGTAGAGGCGCTCGAGGGTTCGCCCGGGAACGACACGATGATCGGCTCGAGCTCGGCCGACTCGCTGATCGGCAAGGGCGGCGACGACTCCCTCTTCGGCCGCGCCGGCAACGACATCCTCTCCGGCGGCCCGGGCAACGACAAACTCGTCGGCGGCCCCGGCAACGACATCGAACACCAGTAGTCGCTCGCGGCCTTCGCCGCGGAGGTCAGGGCGCGAAGCCCTCCTCGCCGATCAGTGGCACGAAACGGCAGGGGCCGATCGCCTCGACGGCAAGGCCGTCCGCGCCTCGAAGGAACACCGTGAGCACCTCGCGCTCCCCGGCGGCGATCGGGACGACCAGGCGCCCGCCCTCGGCGAGCTGCCCGAGCAGCGACCGAGGCGGGGCGGGTGCCGCGGCGTGCACGGCGATCGCATCAAACGGGGAGCGGTCCGGCACCCCGCGGCTGCCGTCGCCGACCAGCACCTCGACGCCCTCGATGCCGGCGGCCGCGAGCGCTCCGATCGCCGAGGCCGCCAGGCCGGTTAGCCGCTCGACGCTCAGCACCTCGGCGGCGAGGAGCGAGAGCACCGCGGCCGAGTAGCCGGAGCCGGTGCCGACCTCGAGCACGCGCTCCTCGCCGCGCAGGCGCAGCGCCTGGCAGATGGCGGCGACGATCCAGGGCTGCGAGATCGTCTGGCCCTCGCCGATCGGGAGAGCCGAGTCGGCGTACGCCCGACCCCTCATGCCGGCCGGGACGAAGGCCTCCCTGGGGACCGCGCCGATCGCCTCGAGGACGCGCTCGTCGGCGATCCCCCGGCGGCGCAGCTGGCGGTCGACCATCGCCGCCCGCCGCGCCGCGTGGTCCCTCACCCGCGGCCTAGTAGATGTAGTTGTTGAGCTTCGGGGGGTCGAGCACCGTCACCCGGCCGCGGCCGGGACGCACGACCCCGGCGCGCTCGAGGTCGGCGAGGAAACGGCTGACGCTCTCCCGCGAGGTGCCGGCGAGCTGGGCGAGATCCGCCTGGTTCATCCTGATCGTCACCTCGCCGCCGTCGCTGACCCGCGGGGACTCCTCGGCGACCAGCTGGGAGAGCACGCCGGCGACCCGGCTCGGGACGGTCTGGAAGGACTGCCGCGAGATCCGCTCGTTCGCCGTCCTCAGGCGCCGCACCAGGGCGGCGACCAGCTTCACCGTGATTTCGGGGTGCCGGGCGAGGAGCGCCCGCACCTCGCCGGCGGGCAGCGCCAGCAGCTCACCGTCGACCAGGGCTTCGACACTGGCGGAGCGGACCTCGCCGTCGAGCATCGCCAGCTCGCCGAAGATGTCGCCGGTCCCGAGCGTCGCCAGGGTGATCGCGCGGCCGTCGGAATGCTCGCGGGTGACGCGGAAGCTTCCCGAGCGCACGATGTAGCAGGCGTCGGAATGGTCGCCCTCGTGGAAGACCCGGGTGAGGGCCGGAAAGCTGCGCGGGACCGCGACCCTGGAGAAGCGCTCGAGCTCGTCCTGCTCGAGGTCGGAGAAAAGCGGCACGCTGCGCAGAAGCTCGACCGCGCTCTGCTCTCCGTCTCCCATTAGTCGAAATTATCCCCTCCGAGGTGGCGGAGGCCTGCCGCCAGCAGATAGCTTGCCCCGACGTGGTGGCGATCGGGGCCGCGAGGGCGATAACTACGGGAACGGCAAGGGGCCTCTCCTTCGGGCCAGGTGCCGAGCTGACCCTGTCCTGCGACGCCCCCGCCGCGCTCGCCTGGGCGCTCGATTACTTCGGCCCGACGCTCGCCTGCTCGGAGCCTGGGCCCGGCCCCGCCCTGGAGGTGGCCTCCTCGGCCGAGGCCTTCGCCGAGCTCGCCGCGGCACGCCCGACGGACACCTCCCCGGAGCCGATCTTCGCCTTCGACCAGAGCCTCTACGAGCTGCCCGCCTGGCGCCGCGAGGAGACGCTGTTCGCCGCCGACGATCGGCGCTCGTGCGTGATCGCCCTCGGCCCGGCCGGCACGCTGCTCTGCGGCGACCCCGCCGATGTCCGCTGGCGATTCACGATGGCCCTTCTGATCCAGGAGCTGATCGCCACCCAGTTGCGGCAGAGCGTGCTCGAGCTCCACGCGGCGGCGGTCGAGGTGGCCGGCCGCTCGATCGTCTTCCTCGGCCCCAAACGCGCCGGCAAGACGACGCTGAGCTTCCACCTGCTGCGCTCCGGCCTCTGTGCGTCGGTCGCCAACGACCGTGTCTTCGCCGGTCCGCTCGATGACGGCGCGCACACCTGGGGCATGCCCTCGGCGCTCAAAGTCCGGTCCGGGACCGAAGTCGAATTCCCCGAGCTGCGCGGCGGCCTGCCCGACATCGACAGGCCCTTCCTCTACACCCCCGCCGAGCTCGCCGGGCCGCCCGACGCCGGGCCTCCGCAGACGGAGGAGCTGATGCTCGGCCCCGGGCAGCTCGCCGCCCTCCTCGGCGCCGAGCGCTCGGCCTCGGCGCCCCTCGGCGCCCTGGTCTTCCCCGAGATCGACCCCGCCGCGAGCGGCTGGTCGGTGGAGCCGCTCGCCCCACGCGAGGTCGGTGCCAGGGTCTGGGCGAACCTCTTCGGCAACGGAGCCCGGCCGCGAAGGGCGACGGTCTTCGAGGATGCCGCGGGCGGACGGCGCACTCCCCCCTCCGAGCTGGCCGACCGGCTTGCCGAGGCGGCGCCCGGCTTTCGGGTCGTGCTCGGCCGCGGCGCCTATGACGAGCCCGACTTCGGCAGCGCCTTCCTGGCCGGCGTCGCGCCATGGGCCTGACCGAGATCCCGGACGAAGAGATCCGGCAGGAGGTGGCCGCGGCGCTCGACCTCCGCGGCTTCGCAGCCGCGCGGATGGAGCCGATCTCGCCTCTGCACGGCTCGAAGCGGGGTCGCTACACCTTCGTCGCGGAAGCTGCCGACGGCTCGCGGATCAAGGCTCGGCGCTTTCCCGATGCCGAGAGCGCCGCCGAGCAGGAGGACCTGCGCCGCGGCCTCGAGCCGGCCTTCGCCCCTGTCCTTGCCCGCCATGGCGGGATCCTGCTCGAGCTCTGGGTCGAGGGCAGTGAGGTCGGCGACGATGCGTCGGCGGAGGTCGTCGCGGAGGCCGGCGCGCTGCTCGCTCGTCTCCACTCGATGCCGCCGCGTAGCGGTGACGGCCGCGCCCGCGGCACCTCGGACTACAGGCAAGAGGCAGAGAGCGACCTCGAGACCCTGGTCGGGTCGGGGGCGCTCTCGGGGGCCATCGGCGAGGCGATCGCCGCCGAGATCGCAAGCGCCGACCCCGGCGAGTACCTCCCGGTCCTGATCCATCGCGACGTCTGCGCGGAAAACCTCGTCGTCGACGAGGAGGGCCGGCTCACCGTGATCGACAACGAGCGGTTCACGGTCGGCGCCGCCGGCTTCGACCTCGGGCGGACCCACCACCGCTGGCAGCTTCCCGAGGCGGATTGGCAGGGCCTGCTCGGCGCCTACCGCGAGGCCGGGGGCATTGCCGGCGAGCTCGAGTTCTGGCTGCTGATCACGAACGTATCCCTGGCGAGGATCTACCAGCGGGCCAGCCCAGAGCGTCTGCCGGCGATGCTGGCGCGGCTCGCCGAGCGGAGCGGGGGCGGTCGATGACCGACGGGCCGATCGTCGCGATCTGCGTCCAGGGCCTCGGCCACATCAAGGCGCTGATGGCGGTCGTCGCCGAGCTCATCGCCGAGCGGGACCAGAAGGTGGTGGTGATGACCCGGGAGGACCTGCGCTCCGAGGTCGAGCCGGCAGGAGCCCGCTTCGTCGACCTCTACGCGGGCCGGCCGGTCGAGGCCGTCGACGACTCGTCGATCCCGCGGCCGAGCCGCTACGTCACCTTCGCCGGGGTCCACGGGGAGGCGATCGCAGCAGAGATCGCCCGCCTCTCCCCCAGCCTGATCCTCTATGAGACCTACTCGGTGCTGGGGCCGGTGGTCGGCATGACCCTCGGCCTTCCCTACGTCAACGTGGTCCCCAACCACGCCCTCGTCCCCGAGCGCGCCGCCGAGAAACTGCGCGGCGAGGCGAGGGTCGCGACCTCGCCCGAGTGCTGGGCGGCGGTCGAGCGCCTGCGCGAGGTCCATGGCATGGCCGACGCAAACCCGTTCTCCTACGTCCAGGCATTCAGCCCCTACCTGAACCTCTACCCCGAGCCCGAGCAGTTCCTCTCCGCCGAGGACCGCCCGGCCCTCGAGCCGCTCGCCTTCTTCGGCACCCTCTCGCCGCAGCTCGCGCCCGCCACCGAGCCGCGGGCCCCCGACGACGGTCGGCGCCGCGTCCTCGCCTCCTTCGGAACGATCGCCTGGCTCTACTACTCCGAGCAGGCCTTCGACGCCCTCGCCGTGCTCGCCCGCGAGTGCGCCGCGCTCGGCGATGTGGAGCTCGAGATCAGCCTCGGCGGCCACCCGGCGCCGGCCGAGCAGCTCGCCCGCCTCGACCATCCCGGGGTCACCGTCCGCGAGCGCTTCGACCAGTGGCGGGAACTGGCCCGGGCCGACGCCTTCGTCACCCATCACGGGATCAACTCGACCCACGAGGCGATCTACGCGCGGGTGCCGATGATCTCCTACCCGCTCTCCGGCGACCAGCCGGAGCTGGCGGCGCGCTGCCAGGAGCTGGGGCTGGCGGTGCCGCTCACCGGCGAGTTCAGGGGCCAGGTGGCCGAGGGCGCGCTGGCGGCGTCCCTGGGCCGGATCGAGTCCGACCGCGACGGCTACGCGGCGCGGCTCGAGCAGGCCCGCGAGTGGGAGCTGAGCACGATCGCCAACCGCGGCGAGGCGCTGGATCGCATTCTCGAGCTCGCCGCCTCACCTCTGTGAGACGGTCAGTTTGGTCGGGGCCCGGCTGAAGCCGGCGCCGAGCAGGGCGTCCTCGTGGCCGGAGCCGATCACCGGCTCGCCGTCGAGCTTCTCCACCCCGAGTTTGGGCAGGCGCCCCTCTGCGACGGCGCCGGCGAGCGCCTGCATCGCCGCCCCGAGGGCGGCCTCGTCGAGGTCGGCGAGGCGCAGGATCCCCCTGCCTCCCCGCTCGACGTAGAGGACCGGCTCGCCGTCGCGGAGCAGGACATGGGCGCCGGGGGCGCGCGCCGGTCGCCTGCCCCCCTCGCGCTTCGGCCACGGCAGCGCGGAGCCGTATGGGTTGGCGGGGTCGGTCGTCGCAAGCAGCTTGTACGCGCCCGAGTCCGAGGGCAGCGAGCGCAGCCGCTCGACCGCGCCGGGGAGGGCGAACTGGGCGCCCCCCAGCCCCTCGACGAAGTAGCCGCGGCGGGCGGTGCCGAGCAGCTCGAGGTTGCCGAGCTCGGCGTAGAGGGTCGAGAAGCCGCCGGGGACGCCCTCGGCGAGGACCGTCTCCCGGGTGACGATCCCGTAGCGCTCGAGCATCAGCTCGGCCTGGGCGCGCAGCCGGGGGCCGGCCGCCGGAGCGCCGGCGAAGAGCGGCTCGAGCAGGGACCAGCGCCCCTGGACGGCGGAACCGCCGCCGCGGCGGCGGGCGAAGCGGCGGCCGCGGCTCTCCTGGGAGGGACCGGCGCGCAGACGCGGGGCGCGCAGCGGGGCGAAGGCGTCGTTGGTCACCTCACCCGACCAGGCGAGGTCCCAGAGCGCGTTATGGAGGTCCTCGACCGGCCCCTCGGAGTCGGCCATCAGGTCGAGCCAGAAGACGGGACCGGCCGCGAGCCGCTCACGGATCTGGTCATGGACCTCGCCCTCGGGGCGTTCGAGCTTCGCGTTCGCCGGGGGCGGGCCGGCGAGGCGCACGTCCTCGCGGAAGTAGAGCGCGACCCTGCCGTCGTTGCGGCCGCGGGCGCCGGCGCCGATCCAGACCACCTCTCCGCTCGTGCAGAGTTCGTCGAGCCAGGCCTGCGAGTAGGCGCCGAGCCGCCGGGGCAGGACGTCCTGCTCCCACACTTTCGGGGTCAGGGCGACGCCCTGGAGCGGGACGAGGGCTTCGCGCAGGCGATCCGGCCCGGCCCCGGCGGCCCGGTGCGCGTCGACGTTCTGCCAGCTCGGCAGGAAGCGTGCGAAGCGGTCACGGGAAGCGGGCTCGACCTCGCGGCGCAGGTGGGCGAGGCTGGAGCGACGAACGCGGCGGAGGACCTCGGAGTCGCACCACTCGCGCTCGGTCCCGCCGGGGAGCAGCTCCCCCGCACCAGGGTCCCGGCCCGCTCCAACTCGCGCAGGGCGGCGGTCGGGTCGACCCCGTAGCGGGCGGCGGGCCGGCCGGTCGCGAAGGGCCCGTGGGTGCGGGCGTAGCGGCGCACAAGGGTCGACAGCGGATCCTCGCCGGAGTCGAGGAAGGAGTCGGGAAGCCCCGGTGGCGGCGGCACGCCGAGCGCGTCGCGGTACATGCCTGCGTCCTCGCCGGCTATGTAGCGCTCCTCGCCCGCGACCCGGATCAGGGCGACGCGGCGCTCGTCGACCAGCTTCTCCAGCATCGAGGCCGCCGAGTAGCCCTCGGCCACGCGTTCCGCGCACTCCTCCGCGGTCAGGTCGCCGACGTTGCGGAGGACCTGCTGGAGCGCGTCGCGGTCTCCGGCCTTGCCGGCCTCGGTGCGGTGCTGGAGCTGCGCCTCGACCTCCTCCAGGGCTTCGGGGTCGATCAGCTCGCGCAGCTCCTCTTGGCCGAGCAGCTCGCGCAGGAGGTCGCGGTCGAGGGAGAGCGCGGCGGCACGGCGCTCCGCGTTGGGCGTGTCGCCCTCGTACATGTAGGTGGCGACGTAGTCGAAGAGCAGCGAGGAGGCGAACGGCGAGGCGCTCTGGGTCTCGACCTCGACCAGGCTGAGCTTGCGCGAATGCAGGTCGCGCAGCAGCTCGGCAAGCGAGGGCAGGTCGAGGACGTCCTGCAGGCACTCGCGGTAGGTCTCGAGGATGACCGGGAAGCGGGGGTGGTCGCGGGCCACCTCGAGCAGGCTCTGCGACTTGAGCCGCTGCTGCCAGAGCGGCGTGCGCTTGCCGGGGTAGGCGCGGGGGATCAGAAGCGAGCGGGCGGCGTTCTCGCGGAAGCGGGCGCCGAACAGCGCCGAGCCGGAGAGCTCGGCGACGACCAGGTCCTCGATCTCGTCGGGCTCGATCAGGACCAGGTCGCTGGGCGGCGGCTCGTCGGCGTCGGGCATGTGGATGACGATCCCGTCGTCGGACCAGATCGCGTCGGCCTCGAGGTCACGCTCGGTGCGGATCTTCTGGCTCAGGGCCAGGCCCCATGCCGCGTGCACGCGGCCGCCGTAGGGCGAGAGGACGCAGAGCCGCCAATCGCCGATCTCATCGCGGAAGCGCTCGACGACGATCGTCTGGTCGGAGGGGACGACCCGCGTCGCCGCCTGCTGCTCGCGCAGGTAGGCGACGAGGTTCTCGCTGGCACGGCGGTCGAGGTCGCACTCGGCCGCCAGCTCGGCCGGCTCTTTGGAGACCGCCTCGCGGGCGAAGGCGCCGATCGCCTTGCCCAGCTCGGCCGGGCGGCCGATTCCGTCGCCCTTCCAGAACGGCACGGCCCCGGGCGCGCCGGGGGCGGGGGTGACGATCACCCGGTCGCGGGTGATGTCCTCGATCCGCCAGGTGGTCGCGCCGAGCAGGAAAGTCTGGCCTGGCCTGGCCTCGTAGACCATCTCCTCGTCGAGCTCGCCGACCCGCCGGCCGTCGGGGAGATGGACGCCGTAGAGGCCGCGGTCGGGGATCGTGCCGGCGTTGGTGACGACGAGCTGGCGCGAGCCTTTGCGGCCGTGCATCGTCCCCTCGGTCCGGTCCCAGACGATGCGGGGACGGAGCTCGGCGAAGCGGTCCGACGGATAGCGGCCGTCGAGCATGTCGAGGACGTTCTCGAGCTGCTCGCGGGAGAGGTCATGAAAGGGCTCGGAGGAGTTCACGAGGCGCTCGACCTCGTCGATCTTCCAGTCGTCGAGAGCCGCCATCGAGACCAGGTGCTGGGCGAGCACGTCGAGCGGGTTCTGAGGGATCACGGTCTCCTCGATCTGGCCCGCCCGCATCCGCTTGGCGACGACCGCGCACTCGAGCAGGTCGGCTCGGAACTTCGGGAAAATGCGGCCGCGGGAGACCTCGCCGAGCGAGTGCCCGGCGCGTCCGACGCGCTGCAGGCCGCGGCTCACCGACTTCGGCGACTCGACCTGGATCACGAGGTCGACGGCCCCCATGTCGATCCCCAGCTCGAGCGACGAGGTGGCCACCAGGCAGGGCAGCTGCCCCGACTTCAGCATCTCCTCGACCACCATCCGCTCCTCGTGGCTCAGGGATCCGTGGTGGGCGCGGGCGACCTCCACGGGGGCCTGCTGGACGGCTTCGCCATCATCCGACGGCTGCTCAGCTTCGCTTCCGCTGCCGTCGGCAGATGCGCCGACGCCCTGGCCACCTTGGGCCGCCGGACCCGCGACTGTGTCGCTGGTTCGGACGTGCCCACCATGCTCAGTTGCCGGCAGCTCTCCTTCGCCTTCGCCGTTTGCGAGCTCGTTCAAACGTTTCGCGAGGCGCTCGGCGGCTCGGCGAGCGTTGACGAAGATGATCGTCGACTTGTGTTCTTCGACCAGCTTCAGCAGCTCGGGGTAGATCGCCGGCCAGATCGAGCGGATGTGGGCGAGGGGCTCGCCCTCGGCCGGCACTCCCTCCGAGTTCGGGAAGTTGGGAGCGCCCGGTTCGGCCATGTCCTCGACCGGGACGACGATCTCGAGGTCGAGCTCCTTCGCGATCCCCGCGTCGACAATCTCGCACTCCCTTTTCGGCCCGACCAAGAACCCCGCTATCCGTTCGAGCGGCCTCTGCGTCGCGGACAACCCGATCCGCTGAACGCCGGAGTTCTGCTGGACGGCTTCGCCATCATCCGGGGACTGCTCGGCTTCGCCTCCGCTGCCCCCGGCAGATGCGCCACCGCCCCCAGAATCATCCGACGGCTGCTCCGCTTCGCCTCCGCTGCCGTCGGCAGATGCGCCGACGCCCTGGCCACCTTTGGCCGCCTGCGCCAGGTGGTCCAGGCGCTCGAGGGTCAGGGCCAGGTGCGATCCCCGCTTCGACTGGGCGACGGCGTGGATCTCGTCGACGATCACGGCTTCGGTCGTGGCGAGGATCTCGCGGACGTTCGAGGAGAGCATCAGGTAGAGGGACTCGGGCGTGGTGATGAGAATGTCCGGTGGGGTTTTCGCCATCGCGCGACGGTCTTTCTGGCTCGTGTCGCCGGTGCGCAGGCCGACGGTGATGCCGGTCGCGCCGATTCCCGCCAGCGGCGCCCGCAGGTTGCGCTCGATGTCGTAGGAGAGCGCCTTCAGCGGCGAGACGTAAACGATCCGCACCCCGGGTTGACGGGCCGATTCCTGTCGCCCGGCGTCGTCTTTCGGCCCGTCGGCGGTTTTTTGGCGCGCCAGCTTGTCGATGCCCCAGAGGAAGCTGGCCAAGGTCTTGCCGGAGCCGGTCGGGGCGCAGATCAGCGTGTGGGCGCCGCTCGCGATCTTCTCCCAGCCCATCACCTGGGCGGGCGTCGGGCCCTCGAAGGAGGCCTCGAACCAGCGCCGCACGGGGGCGCTGAAGGGCGCCAACGGGTCAGAATCCACGGTCGATTTCGGCTTGGTGGTCAACCCACCGATCCTACGCCCTCGGTTTGGCGGGCTCGGGCGCCCAAGGCTCTGGGATGCGTCCCGTTAGAGACCGCTACGGTTGGGAGATGCCCGTCTGGCGAGCTTTCTCCCGCCTGATCGCCGGCTCGGGACGCCTCGCTGCCTGGAGCCTGACGATCTCGGTCGCGCAGGCCGTGGTGCTGATCCCGATCGCGCTGCTGGTCCGGCGCGCCTTCGACGACGCGATCCCGGCCGAAGACGTCAACGAACTGCTCTGGATCGGCGCAGCGACGCTCGTCCTCTACATCCTCAGCCTGGCGCTCGGCCTGGTCGGCCGCTACGCGGTTCTCAAGGTGACCAAGCCCGCCGTCGCCCGGATCCGCTCGGAGCTGATCGACCACGTGATCTGGCTGCCGCGCAGCTTCTTCGACTCGACCGACGCCAGCCGCCTCCATTCGCTCATCGTCCAGGACACCGAACGCCTCGATGTGATGGCGAAATACCTGCTCGCGGTGGTGATTCCGTCCTTCGGCACGGCGGCGATCCTGATCGCGACGCTGGCGGTGATCCAGCCCCTCCTCTTCCTCGTCCTGGTCGTCACGATCCCGCTCCTGATCGGCGTCGGCAGGCTCCTGCGCGGGGTGATGAAACGCCGGACAAGGCTCTGGCAGGAATCTTCGGACGCCTTCAGCAGCCTCGCCCTGGAGACCCTGCGCTCCTCGACCCTGATCAAGCTGCGCACCGCCGAGGAGGAGGCGAGCGCCGCCAATGCCGCCCAGGCAGCCGAGCTCGGCGTCGCCGGCCAGCGGATCGGCTGGGTCCAGCAGGCCTACGGCCTCGCCCAGGTCGCGCTCGGCGGGATCGCCGGCGTCGTTGTCCTCGTCGGCGGGGGGATCGCCGTAGCCGAAGGCTCGATGAGCCTCGGCGACCTGATCGCCTTCCTCGCCGTGCTGGCCCTCGCCCGCGGCCAGCTCAACTGGGTCGCCGCGGCGCTCCCCGACCTGCTCACCGGCCTCGCCGCGATCGAACGGATCGACGCGGTCCTCGAAAACGACGAGCGCGAGCCCTACGGCGACGGCGGCCGGCCGATCGAGGTCCGCGGCGGCATCGTCTGGGACGGGGTCAGCTTCGGCTACACGCGCGACGAAGCGCCGGTGCTCGAGAACGTCTCCCTCGCGGTCGAGCCCGGCGAGACGATCGGCGTCCTCGGCCCGACCGGTGCGGGCAAGACCACGCTGCTGCTCCTGCTGCTCGGCCTCTATCGGCCCTGGTCCGGCTCGATCGCCGTCGACGGCGAGCCACTCGACGAGATCGATGTCCGCATGCTGCGCCGCCAGACCGGAGCCCTGCTCCAGGACAGCTCGGCCATGCGCGGCTCGATCGCCGACAACATCGCCTTCGGCCGGCCCGACGTCGGCGAGGCGGAGATCGAGCGAGCGGCGGCGCTCGCGGCCGTCGACGAGTTCGCCGCCGACCTCCCGGACGGCTTCCGCACCAACGTCGGCGACGACGGGATTCGACTCTCGGCCGGACAGCGCCAGAGGATCGCGCTCGCCCGGGCGCTGATCGGCTCGCCTCCCCTGCTTGCCCTCGACGAGCCGACGAGCCACCTCGACCCGGCAACCGCCGACCGCGTCCTCGACAACCTCGCCGCCCTCGATCCGCAGCCGACGCTGCTGCTCGTCACCCACGACCCGCTCGTCGCCAGGCGCGCCGACCGCCTCGTCGAAGTGCGCGGCGGGCGCCTCCACACCGACGTCCCCAACCTGCAGGGGCAGCTGTGAACAGGCCGGCGATCTGGACCCCGTCTGCGCAGGACGAGCTGCTGCTGAAGGCCGCCCTCTGGTCGGGTGAGCGCGGCCTCGATGCCTGGGCCCGCTGGCGCCGCGGCGCGCCTGACATCGACGACCTCGACCACGGCTCCTACCGGCTGCTGCCGCTCGTCTACAGCAATCTCGGCCCGCTGCTCGACGACGACCCCGACGCGGGCCGGCTGAAGGGCGTCTACCGGCGCAGCTGGGCCGCCAACCAGATGGTGCTGAAGAAGGGCCGCGTCGCGATCGACGCTCTCCAGGCCGGCGAAATCAAGGTCCTGGTGCTGAAGGGGGGCGCACTGATCGGTGCCGGCTACGAGCGCCTCGGGGCGCGCCCGATGATCGACCTCGACCTGGCCGTGCCCCCCACCGACGTCGGGCGCGCCGTCGCCGCCCTGGAGGGGGCCGGGTTCGAGCCGAGCACCGGCGATCCCGTCAGGGCTCTCGAGGTCCGTCACTCGCTCGGCTTCCTCGATGCCGACGAGCAGGAGATCGACCTGCACAGCGGGATGCTCTGGCGGGCGGGGCTCGACCAGGACTTCTGGCAGGCGGCGGTGCCGATCGAGGTCGGCGGCGCCCGGCTGCTCGCCCTCTCCCCTCCCGATCAACTGCTCCATGTCTGCGTTCACGGCGCCGCCTGGAACCCGGTCCAGCCGTTCCGCTGGGTCGCCGACGCCTTCATGGTCCTGCGGGCGGCCGGCGACGGCTTCGACTGGGATCGGGTCGTCGAGCTGGCGACCCGCGGCCACCTGACCCTGCCGATGCGCGACGCGATCTCCTTCCTCGAGGAGGAGATGGATGTCCCGGTCGCCGACGGCGTCGTGGACCGCCTGGCCGCGGTCCCGGTCACCGGCCGCGAGCGCCGCGCCCACGAGGCCCTCGCCCAACCGCCGTCCTCGCGCCGCTCCCTGGCGATGCTCTGGTGGTTCTGGGAGCGCCACCGCGCCCAGGCATCGCTGGCGGGCGAACGGACCAGCCTCGCCGGGATGGTCAGGTACCTGCAGGGCTTCTGGGAGCTCGACCGGCCCTCGCAGGTCCCCGGCTACGCCGTCCGCCGACTCGCTCGGCGCCGGACCTGAGCGACATGCGGGTATCGGCCGTAGTCGTCAACCTCAGCCAGCGCGAGGCACTCCTCGAGTGCGTCGCCTCGCTCGAGCGGGCGCTGGGGCGGGTCGATGGCCCGACCGACCTGACGGTCGTCGACAACGGCTCCGAGGACGGCTCGACCGAGGCCCTGCGCGAGCGCCATCCGCAGGTCCGGGTGATCGAGAACGGCGCCAACGTCGGCTTCGCCGCCGCGGTGATGCGGGGGATCGAGGCGACCTCGGGCGAGTGGGTGCTCCTGCTGAACAACGACGCGACGGTCGAAGCCGATGCCGTGGTCGAGCTGCTCGCCGCCACCGAGGGCCGGCCCGGGGTCGGCAGCGTCGCCGCGCAGCTGCGCTTCGCCGACGGCAGCGAGCGGATCAACTCGGCCGGCTTCGGCGTCGACCGGCTCGGGATCGCCTTCGAGCACAGGCTCGGCCAGCCGTCCGCCGCCGGGGAAACCGAACCGCGCGAGGTCTTCGGCGCCTCGGGCGGCGCCTCGATCTTCCGCCGCACGATGCTCGAGGACGTCGGCGGCTACGACGAGAGCTTCTTCGTCTACCTCGAGGACGCCGACCTCGCCTGGCGGGCGCGGGCCCGGGGCTGGCGCGCCCTCTACACACCGCGTGCGATCGGCCATCACCATCACTCGCTGACCACGATCCACGGGTCCCGCTTCAAGTACCTCCACGTCGGGCGCAACCGGGTCCGTGTCCTCGCCAAGAACGCCTCGACCCGCCAGCTCCTCGTCCATGGGCCCGGGATCGTCGCCTACGACATCGCCTACGTCCTGTTCGCGGCCGTCGCCGACCGCACCCTGGCCCCTCTTCAGGGGCGGCTGCGCGGCCTGCGCGAATGGCGCCGTTACCGACCCAGCCCGGCGCCGCGCAACTCGGTCGAGCTCGACCGCCCCCGGGGGCTGCGGGCCGCCCTGCGCCGACGGCGCGCCTGGCTCGCCCGCTAACTCAGCTCAGCCGACGCTGCCGCCGGTGAAGTGGACGAACGCCGACCAGCTCGGCTTCGCCTTGAAGCCCGGCCCGAAGAGGCCGGAGCCATCGCAGAAGTTGCAGACCGAAGCGTTGTCGTCGACCGAATACCAGTAGACGCTCTTGATCCGCCATTTTGCCTGGTTCTTGGTCAAAACGCCGTAGGCGCCCTTGAGCTGCTGGGCCTGGCCCTGCGTGCCCTTCTCGAAGCTGTTGTGGCCGTTGGCCGCACTCGGTCGGTGCGAGCTCCAGCCCAGCTCGGTGATCCAGATGCTCTTGTTGGCGTCACCGCTTTTTTTGAGCACTTCGCGGATCGCTTCGATGTCCGGTTCGAGATCCTGGTACTTGGTCGTGTACGGGTGCAGGGCGATGCCGACGAACTTGTTCTTGATCCCCGGCGTCTGCTTGTACATCTGCTGGAGGAATTCGGTCGCGAACAGCGCCCGACGCGGCCTCGCGGTTTTGTCTTCCGCCTCTTTCGGCCGCACGAAGAGCCCGCCGAGGACGATTTTCCCGCCCGGGTCGACCGCGCGGATCGCGCTGTAGGAGACCTTGACGAGCTGCCCGTATTCCTTCGGGTTGGGCCGCGCGGCGAAGTACTTGAAGTTGGGCTCGTTCCAGATCTGCCAGGTGCGGATCGCCCTTTCCGGGAGAGCCGGGTTGGCCGCCCAGAACTTGCCGCCGGGCCCATAGCGTCCGACCGCTTCCTGCAGGAAGGCAGTCCAGGCGGCGCTCTGCGTCGGCGTCTTGATCGGCAGGTTGCGCGGCGCCCTGGCGCCGATCCCTGGGTCGATCACTTCGCCGGGCACCAACCATTCCGGCGCGGCGAAGACGTACGGCAGGACCGAGATCCCGGCTTCCGAGGCACGGGCGACCGAAGCGTCGATTCCCGACCAGTCGATCGGGTTGCTCTGCAGCGGCTGCAAGGTCCCCCAGGGGATCGGCAGGCGGATGTTGGTGACGCCGCCGCGTTTGAGGCGCTGCAGCTGTTCGCTGGTCAACGCCGACTGCGGGACCACGCCCCAGAAGTTGGCCGGAACGGCGAGCGCGGAGGACGCGAGGACGGCAATCGCCGCAAGCGAAGCGGCAAAAGCCGTCAGCCAGATCCGCACGGCAGCCTTGCCGGACCTCGGTCGCTGTGTACGCACGATCAGCTACTCGGCTTGGGCGAGACCTGCCCGCCGTCGCGCTGGCGCCGCTGTCGCATGATCACGACGCCGACCGAGACCGCCGCGAGAACCGCGATCGCGATCAGGATCGGAACCAGTGGCGAGGAGCCGCCGCCATCGTCAGACGAAGTCTGGCTCGAGCCCGCCGAGGCGCTCGGCTGCGACGCCGATTGCTTCTGGGCACCGGCCTTGTTGCCGTCCTGGCCGCCCTTTTGGCTACCCTGATGCGAGCCGCCGCCGTTACCAGTCGCCGGGGTGGAGCTGTTTTCGGAAGACGATGGATTCGAACCCGCTTCGCCACCCGACGGGCCTGAGCCGCCACTGTTGCCGGGCGCCGGGGTGCCGCCCTGTTCCGAGGACGTATGAGCCTTCGGCTGGGACTTCTGTACCGGCTTCTTACCCCCGGTCGGGGTAGGGAGGGCGTCTTCATACTGTGCCCCACTCGAGTCCGTCGCCAGCGCCACCGGAGAAAAAGCAAATGCCAGCAGAGCCAGCAACGATGAAGCCAAGAGGAAGCGATGGCCCCGGCGGGCGGTCTGGGTATGGCGTTTCCCGATCATCGCGCGGAAGCTTAGACCAAATGGCGGCGCTACTTGCGCCGATCGCATTGATCGTCGGGCTGGCCCTCGCAGGAGGCGGTTTTGACGTGAGCGACCGTCACATCGCCGGCCTGGCGGTGTGGTTCGTGGTGATCGCCCTGCTCGTCCTCGGGGCGGGCTCTGGGGCACGTTTGGCGTGGCCGCTCTACTGGGTTGGCGGTCTGCTCGCGGGTCTGGCGCTGTTCTCTGCACTTTCATCCCTCTGGTCGGGGTCAATGGAGCTGAGCGTCATCGAGGCTGATCGCGTTTTGGTGTATCTCGCGTTCTTCCTTGCCGCTTTCCTAATCGCCCAAACCGACGAAAGGCGCCAACGTTTCGCTGAGGGCCTTGTAATCGCGGTTACATTAGTCGTGCTGCTGGGCCTGGCCAGCCGCCTTCTGCCGCATGTTCTCGAAGTCTCCGACTCGCTCGGAACCGGCCCGCGGCTGCGTTATCCGCTCGGCTACTGGAACGCCAACGGCGCGATCGCCGGAATCGCCGTGGCGATGCTGCTCTGGTCGAGCCGCGGAGCCTCCTGGGCGTGGATGCGCTGGCTCTCGGCGGCCCTGATCCCCGCCGTCCTGGTCACGCTCTACTTCACCTATTCCCGCGGCGGGCTGCTCTCCCTGATCGTCGCGGTCGGCTGCCTGCTTGCGCTCTCCCGCGACCGCCTCTGGATGCTGGCGACACTGGGGTTCGGCGCCCTGGGCGCGCTGCCCGCCGTGCTCGCCGTGCAGGACTACGAAAGCCTCGCCAACAACCTCTCCGTCCAGGCCTCGATCGCGCAGGGGGAAAACGTCGCCCTGCTGGTGCTGGCCGGGACCGCCCTCGCCGTCCTCCTCTTCGCCGGGCTGCGAGCGATCGAGAACCGCGAAGGCCACTGGACCGGCCGCATGGTCGACATGTCCCGGCACCCGGGATTGCTGAGGGGAATCGGCCTCGCCCTGGTGATCGCGGTGATCGGAGTCGCGATCGCCGTCGGCGGCCGCGCCTGGCACCAGTTCTCCCGGCCCGACCTCTATTTCCCGACCAACAACCCCTCGCAACATTTCAGCCAGCTTTCCGGCGCCGGCCGCTACGACTTCTGGCGGGTGGCCGTCGAAGCCTTCGAGGAAGAGCCGATTGCCGGCCATGGCGCCGGCACCTACCAGTTCTCCTGGGAGCAGCACCGCAGGATCGACCTCGACCTCCACGATGCCCACTCGCTGTACCTGGAGGCCTTCGCCGAGCTGGGCGCGATCGGCGGCCTCATCGTCCTCGCCCTGGTCGGGACGATGCTGTGGGTCGGATTCTCGGCGTGGCGGGCCGCGACCCATCCCAAGCGCGAGGCCTACGCGGCGCTCTTCGCCGCGATGCTCTCCTTTGCCGTGGGCGCCGCCTTCGACTGGTTCTGGGAGATCGCCGGCCTCGGCGCGGTCTTCTTCCTCGCCGCAGGTGTCTTAGTAAGCGTGCGCTGCGCTCAACTGGCGCCACAAGCCTCGTCCGTGCAAGGCGGCCGCCGCTATGGCCTGGCGATCGCCGGCCTCGCCACGGCCTGGATCGCCGCCGTCGCGCTGGTCGGCCCGCTGCTGGTGACCCGGGAGATCACGCAGAGCCAGAACGCCGTCGTCACCGGTGACATCGGGAGCGCGATCAGCCACGCCAACACGGCGCGCTCGATCGAGCCCTGGGCCGCCTCGCCCTACGTCCAACTCGGCCTGCTCGCCGACCTGCAGAAGGACTATCCGAGCGCGATCGCCCACTTCGGCGACGCGATCCAGCGCGAGGACCACAACTGGCAGTGGTACTACCTGCGCTCCGAAGCCGAGCACCTGGCCGGGGACGAAGCGGCCGCCCAGGAAGACCTGGTCAGGGCCCGCCACCTCAACCCGAGGCTCGACTGCCTGCGCGAAGGATGGACCTGCTGATGACCCGCCCGGTCGAGCAGACGACGCGGCGCGAGCGGGTCGGGAGCGCCGACGGCTCCGCCGCGCCGGCCGAGCAGGGCGAGGAGCGCCCGCGCCCGCCGGTCCCGAGCGGGCCGGGCGATGCCCGCGAGCGTGGGGCGCTGCTGCGCAGGCTGCTGGCGACCGGCGACTGGGTGGCGCTGATCGGCTCCCTGCTGGTTGCGACGGCGGCGACCTCGACCACCGACATCGCGACCCTCTTCTGGGCCGTCCTCTTCAGCCCGGTCTGGTTCCTGGCGCTGAAGCTCCACGGCCTCTACGACAACGACCACCGGCGCATCCGGCACAGCACCCTCGACGAGGTCCCGGCCCTGGTCTCGGGCAGCGTGATCGGGGTCCTCGCCCTCGACGGCCTGCTCGCGCTCAGCCCGGTCGGAGCGCTCTCCCCCGGCAGCGCGATCCTGGTCGGCGTATGCGTCCTCGTCGGCAGCTTCGTCTCGCGCTCGGTGATCCGCTTCTGCTGGCACCGGCTGACCCCGATCGACGTCGGCCTGGTGGTCGGGCGCCCGGAGGGAGCGGAGCTGGTCTCCCGGCGGATCGCCACCCACCCCGAGGCCCGGCTGGCGCTGGCCGGCTACCTCGGGCCGGCGCCGGAGAAGGGCGGTGCGGCGACCGGCCTCCCCCGGCTCGGTGCGATCGGGGACCTCTCCCGGGTGGCCCGGGAGAACGGCATCGACCGCGTCGTCCTCGCCGACATCGAGACCGGCCCGGCCGAGACCGAGCACCTGATCGAGGAGTGCAAGGCCGCCGGGCTGGGGCTGACGATCCTGCCGCGCCACTACGGCCTGCTCGGCCCCGGGATCGAGCTCAACCGGCTCGCCGAGCTCCCCGTCCTCGACTTCCGATTCTCCGACCCGCCGCGCTCGACCCTGGCGATCAAGCGGGCCATGGACATCGCCGTCTCCGGCGTCCTGCTGGCGCTCATCTCCCCGCTGTTGTTGGCGCTCGCGCTCGTGATCCTCCTCGATTCGGGCCGCCCGGTCTTCTTCCGGCAGCGCCGCGCCGGCAAGGAGGGCGACCCGTTCACAATGCTGAAGTTCCGGACGATGGTCCCCGACGCCGAGGAGAGGCTCAAGGAGCTGGTCGACCTCGAGCGTCTCGAGGAGCCGGTCTTCAAGATCCAGGACGACCCCCGGGTGACCCGCACCGGGCGCCTCCTGCGCCGCACGAGCCTCGACGAGCTGCCGCAGCTGATCAACGTCTTCCGCTCCGACATGTCGCTGGTCGGGCCGCGGCCCGAGGAGGAGGCGGTCGTCGCCCTCTATGACGAGCGCCAGCGGGTCCGGCTCGCGGTCAAGCCGGGGCTGACCGGGCCGATGCAGGTCTACGGGCGCGGCGACCTCACCTTCGAGGAGCGCCTGGCGATGGAGCGCGACTACCTCGACAACATCTCCTTGACCGGCGACCTGGCGCTGCTGATCCGCACCCCGGGCGCGATCATCCGCGGCTCCGGCGCCTACTAGATGCGCTCCGGCATCGACGTGGTCATCGTCAGCCACGGCGGCGAGAGCCTGCTGCGTAGGACGCTTCGCTCACTCGCCGAGCACCCGGCCGCCGAGGGGATGACCGTCACCGTCGTCGACAGCGGCAGCCCCGATCGGACCCCGGACATGGTCGCCGCCGAGTTCCCCGAGGTGCGCCTCCTGCGTCAGGCCAACATCGGCTTCTCCGCCGCCAACAACCTCGCGATCCGCGATAGCGACGCCGAGGCGGTGCTGCTGCTCAACCCCGACACCGAGGTCTACGCCGGGACCCTCGACGCGGCGCTCGCGCGGCTGCGCTCGGACCCGCGGATCGGAATGGTCGGGGTCAAGCTGGTCACCGAGTCCGGCGAGCTCGACCACGCCTGCAAGCGCTCCTTCCCCACCCCGCTCTCGGCGCTCGCGCACTTCACCGGGATCGGGCGCGGCGAGGACGCCTCCGGCTCGCTGAGCCAGTATCGGGCCACGCATCTGGGCGACGACGACCCGGGTGAGGTCGACGCCGTCAACGGAGCCTTCATGCTCTGCCGCGCCGAGGCGATCGCCGAGGTCGGCATGCTCGACGAGGGCTACTGGCTCTACATGGAGGACCTCGATTGGTGCGCACGTTTCTGGCGGGCGGGCTGGAAGGTCTTCTACGAGCCGGCCGGCGTCGCCCTGCACGTCAAGGGCGGCTCCAGCGGAGAGCGCCGGGCGCGGAAACAGGAGATCGCCTTCCACCGGGGCATGGGCCGCTTCTACCGGCGCTTCGACGCGCCCGAGCACAACCCGCTGCTGAACGCCGCCGTCTACGCCGGGATCGGCGCCAAGCTGGCGCTCAGCCTTGCGATAACGGCGAGTCGGCGCTAGCCGAGCGGTGCGAATCGATCCGCGCGTCCTGCAGGCCCTGCGGCCCGCCGGCGACGCGCCGCTCCCACAGCCCCTGCGGGTAGCCGATCATCTTGGCCACGTCTCCCGCGACGACGATCACCGGCAGCAGCGTGTAGGAGGTGGCCAGCCCGGCGGCGCCGCGCAGCGGCCGCTCTTCGTCGATCCGCCGGGCGAATTTGCGCATGTGGACGAGGACGCCGAGCGCCAGCAGCGCCCGCGCCAGACGCGAGCGACGGCCGAGGATCGCGAGCAGCAGGCCGCCGCCGTAGGCGCCGTAGCGAACGGCGTGACGGCGCGGGAACAGGTGGCCATGGCCGTCGCCGCGGGCGTAGTGGCGGTACTGCTGGAAGAAGGCGCGCAGCGTCGGCCGCGGATACCAGGCGACGATCGCGTCGGGGGCGAACTCGAAGCGGGCCCCCATCTCCCGCAGGCGGAAGTCGAAGACGAGGTCCTCCCCCGCCCGCAGCCAGGCCGGGTAGCCGCCGACCGCCTCCCACCAGGTCTTGCGAAAGGCCACCGACCGGGACGAGGGCGGGAAGCCGTCGTCGGCGATGTCGCGGCGCCGCGGGGTGATCACGGTCGCCAGCACCCGCTCGAACGAGTTGCGGCCGGCGGGCCGGTAGAAGCCGGCGCTGACGCCGACCTCCGGGTCGCCCTCCAGCGGCGCCAGGATCCGCTCGAGCCAGTGGGGGTCGAGGATCGTGCCGGCGTCGGTCACCGCGATCAGCTCGTGGCGGGCGGCGGCGATCGCGACGTTGCGACCCTCGGGGACGTTGGCGCCCGGCTCGACGATCAGCCTGATCCGCTCGTCGTCGCCGGCCCAGGCCCTGATCCGCTCGATCGTGCCGTCGGTCGAGCCCGCGTCGCAGAGGACGATCTCGTCGGGGACTCGGGTCTGAGCCTGGATGCTCTCGAGCCAGGCGACTATCGAGTCGGCCTCGTTGAAGAGTGTCGCGCAGAGACTGACCGGCACGCCTCCCTTATATCGTGCTGCGGGTATGCCTGAGGCAGACGACCGTGCACGGCGCGTTCTCCGCGCCCGAGCGCCCCTCAGGGTGAGCTTCGCGGGCGGCGGAACCGACGTCCAGCCCTATCCGACCGAGCAGGGCGGCCTGGTGCTCAGCGCGACCATCAACCGCTACGCCTACGGCAGCCTGCGGCCACGCGAGGACCGCCAGATCGGGATCCAGTCGCTCGACCTCGACGCGGTCGCCTCGATGGCGCTCGAGGAGGCCCGCCCCGACGGCGACCGGCTCGACCTGATCAAGGCGGCGATCCAGAAGGTCGCCTCCGACTCGAGCACCGGCTTCGACCTCTTCCTCCACTCGGCGGCGCCGCCCGGCTCCGGCCTCGGCTCCTCCTCGGCCATCGTCGTCGCCCTCGTCGGCCTGCTCGCCTCGCACATGCGGATGCCGCTGACCAACTACGAGATCGCCCGCCTCGCCTTCACGGTCGAGCGCGAAGACCTCGGCCTCAAGGGCGGCGCCCAGGACCAGTACGCGGCCGTCTTCGGCGGCTTCAACTTCATCGAGTTCCGCGGCACAGACGTGGTCGTCAACCCGCTGCGAATCGACTCCGAGACGATCAACGAGCTCGAGTACAACCTGCTCCTCTGCTTCACCGGCAGCACCCGCGCCTCCGACCACATCATCGACGACCAGACCGACCGCTACCAGTCGCAGGACAGCGGGACCCTCGACGGGCTCGGCATGCAGAAGCAGCTGGCGGTCGAGATGAAGGACGCGCTGCTGCGCGGCAGCCTCGGCGAATTCGGCCTCCTGCTCGACCGCGCCTGGGAATTCAAGAAGAAGATGTCCTCGAAGATCACCAACGCGCACATCGACGAGCTCTACGACGAGGCGAAGCGCAACGGCGCGATCGGCGGCAAGGTGACCGGCGCCGGCGGCGGCGGCTACATGCTCCTCTACTGCCGCTACGACACCAAACACAAGGTGCAGGCGGCCCTGGCGGAGCTGGGGGCCGAGGCGGTCGACTTCCAGTTCGACCTCACCGGGCTGACGACCTGGTCTCACGAGGACCCGGCTTCCGACGACTAGAAGGGCAGGCTGTCGGCGATCTCGGCGAGCGTCGGCGCGGATTTGTCGCGCTCGGAGAGGAGCGGCTCGTCGACCGGCCACTCGACCCCGACGTCGGGGTCGTCCCAGGCGATCCCGGCCTCGGTCGCCGGGTCATAGACGCTGGAGAGCAGGTAGGTGACGTCGGCGACCTCGCTGAGCACGGCGAAGCCGTGACCGAAGCCGACCGGGACGAAGAGCTGGCGGTGCAGCTCGTCGTCGAGCCTGTGCGCCTCCCACTGGCCGAAGGTGGGCGAGCCGCGGCGCAGGTCGACGGCGACGTCGACGATTTCCCCGCGCGGGCAGCGGACCAGCTTGGCCTGGCCCGGCTCGGTTTGGAAGTGGAGCCCCCGGAGGGTGCCCTTCGAGGAGCGCGAGTGGTTGTGCTGGACGAAGTCGACGTCGATTCCGAGCTCGGCCCAGGCCGGGCCGGCGAAGGTCTCGACCATGAAGCCGCGGCTGTCGCCGTGGACCTCGGGCTCGAGCAGGACGACGCCGTCGAGCTTCGTCTCCAGCCGGCCCGGCATCAGCCGAGGCTCTTCCCGTACTGCTTTTCGTAGTACTCGCGGTACTCGCCGGAGCGGATCGGCCCCCACCAGTCCTCGTTGTCGCGGTACCAGGAGACGGTGCGCTCGAGGCCCTCGGCGAAGTGGACCTCCGCCTCCCAGCCGAGCTCCTCGCGCAGCTTGTCGGAGGCGAGCGAGTAACGGCGGTCGTGGCCGGGGCGGTCGGTGACGTACTCGATCAGCGACTCGTCGCCGCCGGCCAGCTCGATCACGCGCTTGACGACGTCGATGTTCTCGCACTCGTCCGGACCGCCGACGTTGTAGGCCTCGCCCGGCCTACCGTCGATCAGGACCCGGTGGATGCCGCGGCAGAAGTCCTCGACGAAGAGCCAGTTGCGGACCTGGCGGCCGTCGCCGTAGACCGGCAGCGAATCGCCGTGCAGGGCGTTGAGGACCATCAGCGGAATCAGCTTCTCCGGGTACTGGCGCGGCCCGTAGTTGTTGGAGCCCCGGACTATCGAGGCGGCAATCCCGTAGGTGTGGAAGTGGGCGGAGACGAGCAGGTCGCCGGCCGCCTTGGTCGCCGAGTAGGGCGAGGAGGGATCGAGCGGCGAGGTCTCGGTGAAGGAGCCGGAGTCGATCGAGCCGTAGACCTCGTCGGTGGAGACCTGGAGGTAGCGCTCGACGCCGAGCTCGCGGGCCGCGTCGAGCAGCGTGCCCGTGCCGACCACGTGGGTGCGGGCGAAGGCTTCCTGGTCGTCGATCGAGCGGTCGACGTGGGACTCGGCGGCGAAGTTGACGATCGCGTCGACCCCCTCCATCGCCTCGCGGACCGCCGCCGGGTCCTCGATCGCGCCCTCGACGAGGCGGGTGCCCTCGGGCAGGTTCTCGCGCCGGCCCGCGTAGGTGAGCTTGTCGAGGACGGTCACCTCGTGCTCGCCTTCGACCTGGCGCACGTAGGTCGAACCGATGAAGCCGGCGGCGCCGGTCACGAGCAGCTTCACGCGACCTCGCTCCCGGTCACCCGCTGCGCGAGGTAGCTGGCCAGGCCGTCCTGCCAGGCGGGCAGCTCGATCGCGTGCTGGCGCTGGCTGACCAGCGCCGAGAAGGCGGGCCTCGGCGCCGGCCGGCCGAGCATCTCGGTGGTCCCCGAAAGGACTTTGCACTTGACCTCGGCCTGCTCGAAGATCTCCCGCGCGAACTCGTACCAGGAGCATTGCCCGGCGGCGGCCATGTGGTGGATGCCGTACTCGAGACCGTCGATGAGGCGGACTATCGCGTAGGCGAGGTGCCAGGTGAAGGTCGGCGAGCCGACCTGGTCGCGGACGACGAGGACCTCGCCGTGGTCGTCGGCGAGCCGCAGCATGGTCTCGACGAAATTGCCCCCGCCGACGCCGAAGAGCCAGGAGGAGCGGACGATGAAGTGGCGCGGATTGGCGGCGGCGGTCGACTCCTCGCCGCCGAGCTTGGTCCGCCCGTAGGCGGAGAGCGGCGCGGTCTGGTCGCTCTCGACGTAGGGCTCGCCCTTGTCGCCGTCGAAGACGTAGTCGCTGGAGACGTAGACGACTCCGGCGCCGGCCGCCGCGGCGGCGGCGGCGACATTACCGGCGCCCTCGACGTTGACCGTGGCGGCCGCCTCCTCCGCCTCCTCGGCGCCGTCGACGTCGGTCCAGGCGGCGCAGTTGATGACGATGTCGGGGCGCTCCGCTGCGAGCTTCGCCTCGAGCGCCGCCGGGTCGGTGATGTCTAGCTCGGAGTGCCCGAAGCCGACGACCGCGTGGCCGGCGTTGCCGGCGGCGAGCATCACGTCGCGGCCCAGCATCCCCGCCGCCCCGGTGACCAGCAGCTTCATCAGATGATCTCGATTTCGGAGTTGTCGCCGACCATCAGGCGCAGGGTGTTGGGGATCCCGTCGCTGCGCCGCAGCTTGACGTTGCGCCCCAGCAGGCTGCCCTCCATCCGGGTGCCGAGGTCTTCGAGCACGGAGCCGGAGAGCACGATCGAGTGCTCGATCTCGCAGCTGCTGATCTTGACGTTGTCGCCGATCGAGGTGTAGGGGCCGATGAAGGTGTCCTCGATCGTCGCGCCGGCGCCGATCACGGCCGGGCCGCGGATCAGCGAGCGGCGAACGGTCGCACCCGGCTCGAGCACGACCCTGCCCTCGACCCGTGACTCCTCATCGACGTCGCCGCCGAGGCTCTCGTCGACCTCCTCGAGCACCAGCCGGTTGGCCTCGAGCATGTCGGCGAGCTGGCCGGTGTCCTTCCACCACCCGGTGACCACCTCGGACTGGACCTTGCGCCCGTCGTCGATCAGAGCCTGGATCGCCTCGGTGATCTCGAGCTCGCCGCGCCAGGAAGGGTCGAGGCCGCGGGCGGCATCGAAGATCGGCTGGCCGAAGAGGTAGACGCCGACCAGCGCCAGGTTGGAGGGCGGGTCTTTGGGCTTCTCGACGAGGCGCACGATCCGCTCGCCGTCGAGCTCGGCTACTCCGTATGACTGCGGGTCGTCGACCGGGGTGAGAAGGATCAGGGCGTCGGGGTCGTCCTCGCGGAAGGTCGAGACCAGGCCGCTGAGGCCGTCGCGCAGGAGGTTGTCCCCCAGGTACATGACGAAGGGCGAGCCGTCGATGAACTCCTCGGCGGTGAGAACCGCGTGGGCGAGGCCGGCGGGCTCGTCCTGGACGATGTAGGTGATCTTGGCGCCGAAGGCCGAGCCGTCGCCGGCCGCCTCGCGGATCTCGTCGCCCGTCTCCGGGGCGATGATGATCCCGATCTCCTCCACTCCGGCCTCGACCAGCGCCTCGATCCCGTAGAAGAGCACGGGTTTATTCGCCACCGGCACGAGCTGCTTCGCCGAGGTGTGCGTGATCGGGCGCAGGCGGGTGCCGGCGCCCCCGGAAAGAATGAGGCCCTTCAGGTCTGCCACGCCCGCAAGGCTATCGTCGCGTCGGCCCGGAGCGCCGGGCGAGACCAATAGGCTGCCGGAGCTTGACTCGACGCCTTCGCAACCCAGAGGTAGTCGGCTGGATGCTGATGGCCGCGGTGCTTGCATTCGCCGTCGTGTTCAGCTTCTGGCTGGAGCGGGACCTGATCTTCGGGTCCGACGAATACCTCTGGCTCGAGCTGGCCGGTCTGGGCGACCTCGGCAGTTACTTCCACCCTTACGGCGGCCACCTGATCCTGGTCCCCTTCCTCAGCTGGAGGCTCCTGCTCGACCTGTTCGGCACCGATTTCACCGCCTTCAGCATCGTCCAGGTGATCGGCCTGACCATCTCCGCCGCGCTCCTCTACACCTACGCGAAGCGGCGAATCGGCCCGATCCTGGCGCTCTCGCCGATGATCATGCTGCTCTTCGCGGGCACCGGCTGGAGCCCGCTGATGCAACCGATGATCGGGATGCAGTTCCTCTTTGCGCTGGTCCCGGGCCTGGCGGCGATGCTCGCCCTTGAACGCGAGGACCTGCGCGGCGACATCGGCGCCTGCGTTCTGCTCTGCGTCGCAATGGCGAGCTTCAGCGAGGCCGCCGCCTTCCTCGCCGGCGCCGCGGTCGCGGTGGCCCTGGCGCCGAATTGGCGCCGGCGGGCCTGGGTCGTCGTCATCCCCGGCGTCCTCTATTTCGCCTGGCACCTCTGGGGACGCCAGTTCGGAGCGGAGCCGATCGAGCTCTCGAGCGTGCCCTGGCTGCTGACCTACATCTCCGACTCGCTGGGGGTGATCGCCAGCTCGATCTTCGGCCAGAGCTATCTGATCGGCTCCGGGCACTGGACGCTGATCCGGCTCCAGGGCTACGACTTCAACCAGCTCACCGCGGGCATCGTGATCGCGATGCTGGAGGGCCTGCTGGTCTGGCGTGCGTTCTGGCTACTCCGCCGCCGGGTCGGCGGCATCCCCCGCTCGGTCTGGGCGCCGATCGTCATCCTGGTGACGCTCTGGATCCTGCAGGGCCTCGTCTTCAACGCGAATCGGACCCCCGCCGAGATTCGATACATCTATGCCGGGACGCTGCTCCTTCTGATGGTCGTCGCCGAGATGCTGCGCGGTGTTCGCACTACCTGGCTGACCGTGACCGTCGCCGCGGTCCTCACCGCCGCGGCGGTGGTCGGCAACATCCCGCATTTTCGTGAAGGCCGACAGGCCCTCTACGCCGCCTCGATCACCGCCCGGGCCGACATGGCGGTAATCGAACTCGACGGCCACCACATCGGGCACACGTTCACACCGAACATCGACGCGGCGGACATAGTCGACAGCGGGCTCTCCTTCAACACGGGGCCCTGGCTCAAGGTGACCAAGCGCTTCGGCTCCCCCGCATACTCGCTCGCCCAACTCGCAGCCGCCGACGAGCCGGTCCGCGTGCAAGCCGACCAGCTCGCCGCGAGAGCGCTCGAACCGATGCTCGAACCGGTCGAGCGAGCACCGCGCAAGGGCTGCAAACAATTCGGCACGCCGGACGGCGGGCAGGTCGACGTCGCTCTGCCCGCCGGCGGCGCGGTGTTGACCGCGAGCCGGGCGTCCCCGGTGAAGCTGCGGCGCTGGGCCGATGAATTCAGCATCCAGCTGGGCAAAGTCGCCGCCGGTGAGCCGGTCGCCCTGCGGCTACCGGCGGACAAAGCCGCCGTCCCCTGGATGCTCCGCTTCAAGCGAGGCGGCTCGATCGATGTCTGCTCGCCCTAGCCTGGTGGCCCGTCTTCGCAACCCCGGGGTGGCCGGCTGGCTGCTGATGGTCGCGGCGGCGGCCGTTGCGGCGGCGCTGATCGCGGCGCTGCAGAGCGGCTCGTTCTGGGGCTCCGACGAATTTTTCTGGCTCGAGCTCAGCGGTCTCGGCACCCCGGAATCCTTCTACCACCCATACGGCGGCCACCTGATCGTCCTGCCGTTCTTCACCTACCGCGGCGTGCTCGAGCTCTGGGGCGCGAGCTTCACCGCCTACACCGTGGTCCAGGTCAGCGGGCTCTGCGCCACGGCGCTGCTGCTCTACGCGTACGCCAAGCGCCGCCTCGGGCCGCTACTCGCCCTCTCCCCGGCGATCATCCTGCTCTTCCTCGGCTCCTCCTGGACTGTCGTCCTGCAGCCGATGATCGGGATCCAGTTCCTGACCGCGCTGATCCCCGCGATGGGAGCGCTGCTGCTGATCGAAAGACGGTCGCTGCCGGCCGACGTCGCCGCCTGCGCCCTGCTCTGCGTCGCCCTCGCCGGCTTCACCAATGCCGCCGCCTTCGTCGTCGGCGCGGCGCTGATGATCCTGCTCGCGCCGAACTGGGCGAAGCGGATCTGGGTCGTCGTCATCCCGATCCTCGCCTACGCCTACTGGCGCCACTGGGCGGCCCAGTTCGGCTCGCTGCCGATCAACAACTCGGACTTCATCTTCCTGCCCGCCTCCCTGGTCGACTCGCTGGCGATCGCCGGCAGCGCGATCTTCGGCCTGGCGACCAACCTCGGCCCTGGCCAGTGGACCCACCTGCGGCTCGAGGGCTACGACTCGACCACCTTCTGGGTCGGCATCGTGGTGACGATTGCCGAGCTCGTCGCGATCGGCCTCGCGATCTGGTGGATGCGCCGGCGCGGCGGCATCCCGCGCAGCCTCTGGCCGCCGCTGGCCATCCTGCTCACCCTCTGGGTCGAGACCGGTGTCGTCCTCGGCCCCGGCCGCACGCCGGGGGAGTTGCGCTACGTCTACACCGGCGTCCTCGTCCTGCTGATGGTGATCTGCGAGGTCCTGCGGGGGACGAAGGCAACCCGTAAGACGCTGATCATCGCCCTGCTGATCACCGGGCTCGCCGTCGGCGGCAACCTCTTCCGCTTCCGCGAAGGCCACCGGATCCTGACCGAATACTCGCGGGAAGCGAGGGCCCAGAACGCGATCCTGAGACTCGGCGCCGGCAAGATCGACGAAGCGTTCACGCCCAACATCGACGCGGCGGACATCGTCTCCGGCGGTTTCACCCTGAATCAGGGCCCGTGGCTCCAGGTACAGGAACGCTACGGGACCCAGGGCGACACGATCGCGCAGCTGCGGGCGGAGAGCGAGACGGTCCGCGCCAAGGCCGACGAACTGGCGGTCAGGGCATTGCGAATCGAACCCGTCCCGGCCCCGCGCGACTCGGCGCTCGAGCATTGCCGGACGATCTCGGGCGGCGCCGCGACGCTGCCGCGCGGTGGCACACTGCTGCGCCCCCAGGAGGGCACCAAGGCGCGGCTCGGCCGCTGGGCCGACGGCTACCCCGCCGATCTTGGGCCGCTGCGGGCCGGGCGCGCGGTCGAGCTGCGAATCCCGGCCGACGCCGCGGATCAACCCTGGCGCCTGCAGCTCGATCCGGCCGTCGCCGCCCGCCTATGCGCCCTGCCCAAGGGCGACGGTGGCGGGGACGGGCATTCATTAAAGTCGCCGGAATGAAAGCCGACGCGACCGCCGGAAACGGCGCGGCCGCCGCCGACTCCGCCTCGCCGCCCGCCTGCATCTGGTGCGGCAGGCCCTTCGACGAGAAGGCGGTCCGCCTGATCGGGCGCACGAGGTGCCCGTCCTGCGGCGCCGCGACCACCGACCCCTGGCCGACCCCGGCGGAGCTCGACGAGGCCTACTCGACCTGGTACCGCCCCGAGGCGGGCCGCTTCTCGGGGGTCGGCGACAAGATCCTCTCCCGGACCCGCGGACGGCTGGCGAAGTGGCTCGACCGCGCCGCGCCGCCCGGGCGCGTCCTCGACGTCGGCGCCGGCGACGGCTCGCTGCTCGACGCGATCCAGGCCCGCGGCCGCGAGGCAATCGGCCTCGAGCTGGTCTCGCGCCGCGACGACGTGCTCGAGAAGGACGTCACCGAGCTCGACGGCGAGTGGTCGGCGATCGTCTTCTGGCACTCGCTCGAGCACCTTCCCGAGCCCGGTCCGGCGATCGACGCGGCGATCGGCCTGCTCGCGCCAGGTGGCGTCCTGATCGTCGCCGTCCCCAATGAGGAGAGCTGGCAGGCGCGGGCCTTCGACGAGCACTGGTTTGCGCTCGACCTCCCCCGCCACCTGGTCCACCTTCCCGCTTCCACCCTCGCGGCCCGCCTCGCCGAACGCGGCCTGACGATTCAGAAGACGAGCTTCACCCGCGGCGGCCAGATCCTCTTCGGCTGGCTCTACGGTTTGGTCGACATGCTGCCCGGGAACCTCAACCTCTATGACGCGATCCGGCGACCGGAGGCGCGAAGCGCGCCGATGACCGGCCCGCAGCGCATCGCAACCCTGTTCGCGGGGACCGTCTTCCTGCCGCTCGGGATCCTCGCCAGCCTGGGCGAGGTAGCGTCCCGGCGCGGAGGGACTGTGTACATTGAGGCGCGCCGTGGCTGACCACGCACTCGCCCAGAGCAGTGACGCGCCGGCAGGGGCTCGTCCAGAAGGCAAGGTCATCGTCGTGATGCCCGCGATGAACGCTGCCAAGACCCTGGAGGAGACCTACCAGGCGATTCCCCAGGACTGGGTCGACGAGGTGATCCTGGTCGACGATGCCTCCTCCGACGACACCGTGGAGCTCGCCCGCAGCCTCAACGTCCACACGATCTGGCACCCGCACAACGTCGGCTACGGAGCCAACCAGAAGACCTGTTACCTCCAGGCCCTGCAGCGCGGCGCCGATGCCGTCGTGATGCTCCACCCCGACGGCCAGTACCCGCCGGAGCTGATCCCGGCGATGGTGACGCCGATCCTCGAAGGCAGGGCCGACCTCGTCCTCGGCTCACGCCTCGCCCGCCCCGGAATGGCGATCGAAAACGGAATGCCGCGCTGGAAGTACATCGCCAACCGCTTCCTCACGATCACCGAGAACCAGATGATGGGAACCCACCTCTCCGAGGCGCACACCGGCTACCGCGCCTACTCGCGCGAGCTGCTGCTGACGATCCCCTTCCTCCGCAATGCCTCCGACTTCAGCTTCGACTCCGAGGTCCTGATGCAGGCCGCCTACTTCAACCAGCGGATCGAGGAGGTGCCGGCCTCGGGCCGCTACTTCGACGACGCCTCGTCGGTCAGCTTCAAGCCCGGGGTCATCTACGGCACCAAAACCCTCTGGGCCGGCGTGCGGCTGATGCTGCACCGCGCCGGCCTCGTGCGCTCGAAGAAGTTCAAGAAGTAGCGTCGAACCAGTCGCAGCGGCCGAGCGCCGCGAGCACCACCGGGGTGACGCCGATGCCGACGACGACCACCCTGGCGACGAGCTGCCCCCAGGCCGGCGCCAGCGCCCCGTCGTCGTGGAGGATCAGGGTGACGATCGCCATCACCGCGAACTCGGCCACGGCAAGGGTCAGGACCATCGACTCGCGCCGGACCCTGACGTAGATCTGGTAGAGGACGAAGTAGAAGCCGTCGATCGCGAAAGCGATCGCCAGCAGGGTCAGAGGCTCCTTCGCTTCCTCGCCGATCGAGCCGAGGATCAGCGGCCCGAGGAAGACGATCAGCGGGACCAGCACCGCCCATCCGGCGCTGACCATCAGGCCGAGGCGGACCAGCTTCTTGGTCTCCGTCCAGGCGTCGTCGGCGGCCAGGATGAAGGGCAGCAGGGCGCTGGCGATCGCGGTGTTGATCAGCAGCATGCCGGCGCCGAAGCGCCAGGCGGCGGCGTAGACGGCTACCTGGTGGGCGTCGGCGAGCACGGTCAGCAGCAGCACGTCGCCGTTGAGGAGAAGGGCGGCGAAGACGCCGGCCCCGGCGAAGGTCCGGCGCCGGCTGACGTCGACGGCGCGGTCGAGCTCGGGGTCCTCGTCCTCACCGCGGACCGGCACCGGCCGGGCGAGCAGGGCGACGGCGCCGATGATCGCGACGACCCCCGGGCCGATCACCGCGTAGCCGACCATCATCGGCGCCGCCCCGAGGCCGGCGATCGCGCAGGCGCCTACGAGCACCAAACGGAGCAGGCCCTGGGTCGCCTGTAGCGAGCCGGCGGCGGCGAAGCGGCGCTCCCCCTGCAGCGACCAGACGAAGAAGAGCGCCATGCCGCCGACCACGGCGCCGCCGGCGCCGATCACCGCGGCGTTTCGGTAGGGGGCCAGCGAGGGCAGGAGGAAGGCGACGACCACGGCGACCGCACTGACCGCGGCCGCTGTGCGGGCCCGGTAGAGAGCCAGCGCCCGGGCCTTTTCGTGGGCGTTGGCCTGGCTCGACGCGTCGGCCCGCTCGGCCACGGCGACGGTCCCCAGGCCGAAGTCGCCGAGCTGGACGACGAGGCTGTTGACGGCGAGGCCGACGCCGAAGGCGGCGAACTGGTCGAGGTCGAGCGCACGCGCCGCGACGATCGCCGCGGCGAAGGCGGCCCCGGCGCCGAGGAGGTTGCCGCTGACGACGGTCAGGCCGGCCCTGATCCGCGGTCGGGCCACGGTCCTCCGCAGTTTTCCGCGCAGCGCGTTCAGGCCGGCTGCAGACCTTAGACGGCTGCGACCTGCGCGGGCTCGGAGCCCGAAGTGGCGGGCTCGTCCCGCGGCTGTTCAGACGCTTCTCTCCTCAGCGCCAGGCAGAGCATGAACAGCATCCACCAGGCGAGGGCGAGGATCTGCGTTTCGAGTGCCGGGTAGATGGCGTTGTAGAGCGAAAGGCCGAGGCCGGCGGCGCCGATCGCGATGACCACGGGATCCACCGCCCTCCACAGCGATAGCGCGAAGATGATCGCCGCCCAGACCAGGAAGCTGCCGAGGACGATCAACCCGATGATCCCGGTCTCGAGCAGCAGCTTCAGGTAATAGCTCTCGACCGCGATCACGTCCCCCTTGACCAGCTTGCGCGCGTTGCCGGTGGAGGCCAGGCCTTCGCCGACGACCTTGCGGCCGACGGGAGCATCCTTGAAGCGGTCGATCGCCTGGGAGAAGGATTCGACCCGCAGGTCGTTGCCGGGATCGCCGCTCGGGCTGAGCCCGGAGCCGACCCGTTCGCCGACGGCGTTGGGCGCCACCCCACCGATCGCCCCGACCGCGAGCGCGATCGCGATCGCCGGCACCAGCATCGCGGTGAAAATCGCGCGCTTGCCGCTGCTGAGGACGAGGAAGATCACCGCGCCGATCGCCGAGATCACGATCCCGGAACGGCTGAAGGTGAGGATCTCGGCGCTCATCAGCGTCGCCAGCAGGGCAGTGCCGAGCAGGCGCGAACGCAGGTCTTCGAGCCTGGAGAGCTCGCCGTAGAGGAGGACGATGGTGATGCCGAGGAAGGCCGAGGTGTGCAGGTAGCTGCCGGTGATGCCGGCGTACCGGTTGGCGGCGAGGCCTTCGACTACCGCGCCGGCCGACTGGATGAAGCCGCCGACGCCGAGGGCCTGGAGGAACACCGTGAGGGCGACGACAGCGCCCATCAGGATGAAGAGGCGGCCGACCCGGACCGCGTCGCCCTTCTCGTAGAGCGGCCAGGCCGCCAGCGCCATCACCGGGTAGGCGAGGTACTGGGCGACGCCGACTCCGTAGAGCTTCAGCCCGACCTCCTGGAAGATGAAGTTGAAGACGCAGACCGCGACGATCAGGCCGAAGCCGACCAGCAGCGGCGTGGGAAAGTCGGAGGGCCTGGGGCGCAGCCGGAAGAGGATCACGATCGCCAGTGCGGCGATCAGCGCCGGCACCAGGGCGTTGATCGCCAGGCTCGAGTTGGAGAGATTGGCGTCTCCGGCCACGGCGAGCAGCCCACCCCTCAACGGCGCGAGGATGATCGCGATTGCGACGATGCAGCGCATGGCAGGGCGCCCCCAGTAGAGCGCCGCAGCCCCCGCTGCCAGGAATGCAATGACCGGGACGATCACTTCTCAATCCAGCGTATAGCGTCCATCGAATTGAAGACCGTGACCCCTGAGGAGCGCCACATACCGGCTCGACCCCCGCGGCTCAAGGCGGCGCTCTCACGCACCGGCCCCGTGTACCTCTGGGCCCGCCGGCTGCGAGCCGCCGGTCGGTACGCCCGGCGGCGGCCGCACGACCCGGACTTCGCCGCCTTCGGAGAGCTCCCCGGCGACGGGCTGTTTCTCGACGTCGGCGCCAGCATCGGGCAGTCGGCGCTCTCCTTCCGCGTCTTCAATCGCCGCTCGCCGATTCTCTCGCTGGAGCCCCTGCCCGAGCATCGCGACGACCTGCGCTTCGTCGGCCGCCTGATCAAGGGCCACCGCTTCCTGATGGTCGGCGCCGCCGACAAATCGCGGAAGTCGATTCTGTACGTGCCGATGCTCGGCTCATATGAGCTGCCCGCGGAAGCCTCCCTGCACCGGGCCGACGCCGAGAACGTGATCGAGCAGCTCGAGGCGCAGGGCGAGGATCCGGCGCGACTCTCGCTGAAGGAGGTCGAGGTCGAGCTGCGGAAGATCGACGAGCTCGATCTCGAGCCCCGGTTCGTCAAGATCGACGTCGAGGGAGCCGAGCTGGGGGTGCTCGAAGGGATGCGGGAGACCATTCGCCGGTCCTACCCCGTTCTGATGATCGAGAAATCCGAGCGCGCCCCGAAGGTGGTCGAGCTGCTCGCCGAGGACGGCTACAGCCCCTTCGTCTACGAGGCCTCGAGCGGGCGGATGCTGCCCTACGACGGGCAGGCCGCCGTCAACCTCTTCTACCTGCCCGGCGACGCCGCTCTCAGGGCCTAGCCCGGCCGCCCGTGAGGGCGACGAAGGCGTGCCAGGCGGGCTTCGGCCGGAAGCTCTTGCCACCTTTGAAGAGGCCCACCGAGTCGCAGAAGCTGCAGGCGACGTATTCGTGGCTGTCCTTCCAGGAGTACCAGTAGACCTGCTTGAGGTTGAGCAGCCGCCGGTTCTGGAGCAGGTAGGTGTAGGAGTCGCGCAGCTGGCGGACCTGGCCCTGAATGCCCTGCTCGTAGGCGACCTGCTCGTAGTCGTTCTGCGAGCCCCAGCCCATCTCGGTGATGTAGAGGCCGGGCCGATCGTGGTTCTCGGTCGAGACTTCGTGGAATTCCTCGACGTATTCTTCGAGCGTTTCCGCGTCCACCGCGTACGGGTGGAGGGCGACGCCGTCGAAGTAGTTCTTGATCCCCGGATAGCGGTAGAGCGCTTCGAGGAATTTGACCGCGGTGAGGCCCTTCGGCGGCTTCGGCTTCGGTTCCCCGAAGAGGCCGGAGAGGATCACCTTGGCGTCGGGTCGCACCGATTTGATCGCCTGGCTCGAGATCTTGATCAGCTGCGCGTAGAGCTTCGGCGACGCCGGCACGGCGAAGTAGAAGAAGTTCGCCTCGTTCCAGATCTGCCAGGCCTTGATCGGCACCGGGTTGGCGATCGCCGGTTCGTAGTTGACGCTCTTCGAGTGCTCCCGCCAGAATTCGCCACCCGGCGCGTAGCGTGAGACCAGCGCCTCGAGGAAGCCCTGCCAGGCCTTGCGCTGGCGGCCGGTCTTGACCGGCAGGGTGGTCGGCTTGCCGAGCCAGCCCGGAGTCCCGTAGACGTAGGGCAGCACGTGCATTTCGGCTTCCGCCGCGAGCCTCATCGTGTCGTCGAGGCCTTCCCAGTTGTATTTCGCCTTCTTGGTCGGCTGCACGACGCCCCAGGGGACGGGGACGCGGATCGACTCGATCCCGCCGGCGCGCATGTATTCGAGGTCGCGAAGGGTGAGTGGCGTCTGCGGGGCGACGCCGAAGAATTCGGCCGGCGCCGGCGGCGGGGTCGGCGTCTTCTCGCCTCCGGCGTTCGCGATCGGCAGCGCCGCGAGGAGCAGAAGAAGGACGGCGATGGCTGGGATTCTGCGTTTCATCGAACGGGGAAAGGTAGCGGGTCGCTCACCTCTGGAACACGCGTTTACACAGCTTGTACCGATCGACCCGGAATCGACTCAGGCGGGGGGTATCGCGATCCCGTCGTCGATCAGCTTCAGGTCGGCGTCGACCATCAGCTCGATCATCTCGCCGAACGAAGTCCCCGGCTCCCAGCCGAGCTCGGCGCGGGCCTTCGAAGAGTCGGCGACGAGCAGGTCGACCTCGGCCGGTCGCAGCATCCGGGGATCCTGTTTGAGGTGCTCGGCGGGATCCAGCCCGACCCGGGCGAAGGCGACGTCGACGACGTCCTGGACCGAGTGGTCGACGCCGGTGCCGATCACGAAGTCGGAGGGCTCGTCCTGCTGGAGCATCCGCCACATCGCCTCCACGTAGTCGGGCGCGTAGCCCCAGTCGCGGCGGGCCGCGAGGTTGCCGAGGCTCAGCTCCGAGGCGCGGCCGCGCTTGATCGCCGCCGCCGCGTGGGTGACCTTGCGGGTGACGAACTCGATGCCGCGGCGCGGGCTCTCGTGGTTGAAGAGAATCCCCGAGCCGGCGAAGAGCCCGTAGCTCTCGCGGTAGTTGACGGTGATGAAATGGCCGTAGGCCTTCGCGACCCCGTAGGGGCTGCGCGGATAGAAGGGCGTCAGCTCGTTCTGCGGGGTCTCCTGGACCTTGCCGAACATCTCGCTGGAGGAAGCCTGGTAGAAGCGCGCCTCGGGGCAGACGTCCCGCATCGCCTCGAGCATCCTGGTGACGCCGATCCCGGTGAACTCGGCGGTCAGCGTCGGCTGGACCCAGGAGGCGGCGACGAACGACATCGCCGCCAGGTTGTAGATCTCATCGGGCTCGCACTCGCGCATCGCGTCGGTCAACGAGCTCTGGTCGAGGAGGTCGCCTGTGTGCAGGTTGATGCGCCCGTGGATGTCGCCGAGCCGGTCCCGGTTCTCGCTCGAGAGCCGGCGGACCAGCCCGTGCACCTCATAGCCCTTCTCGAGCAGGAGCTCGGCCAGGTAGCTGCCGTCCTGGCCGGTGATCCCCGTGATCAGCGCTCGCCGGGCAACCATCGGCTCAGTACGTCCCGCCGAGCTTGCGGTGGTCCCAGGTGGCGACGCGCTGTGGCGCGAACCGGATCGCCACCCGTTTCGGCGCCTGCGCTTCGAGGGCGCTCTTCGCGTCTCCCTCGATCGAGGTGATCCCCTCCGCGTAGCGCAGGGTCAGCTCTTCGGCGAAGCCGAGCACCGTCTCGCCGTCGCGGTGGATCTGGGCCTCCGCCTCGATGCTGACGCCGCGAAGCTCGGAGTACTCGGTGCCGGTCTCGATCAGCACCGTCGCCCTCGGGTCCCGTTCGAGGTTCTTCACCTTCTGCGACTTGGCGAAGGTCCAGATCCAGACCTCGCCGGCGCGGGGCACGAACCAGAGCGGCATCGAGTGCGGCCATCCGCGGGGGCCGATGCTGCTGACGACGGCGACCCTCTCCGTGCCCAGCAGCTCCGCCAGCTCGTCGTCGTCAAGCTTGATCTGGTCGCGGCGGTTCACGCCACGGACTCTAGGCGGAAGGAGCGCCGGTAAGCGGTGGGAGTCGTCTCCGTCGCGCGGCGGAAGTGCTCGCGCAGGGAGCTGGCGGTGCCGAACCCGCAGCGCGTCGCGACTCCCTCGATATCGAGGTCCGTCTCCTCGAGCAGGCGGCGAGCCTCGAGAACCCGGCGCGAGAGCAGCCACTGCAGCGGCGTGCCGCCGGTCTCCTCACGGAAGCGGCGGGCGAAGGTGCGCGGGCTGACCGCGGCATGGCTCGACATCGCGGCCACGTCGAGTGGCTGATCGAGGCGCTCGAGCGCCCATGCCCGCGTCGCTTCTAGGGAGCCGCCGGGCCCCTCGGGGTCGCGACTCTCGATGAACTGCGCCTGGCCCCCCTCGCGGTGGGGGGCGGCGACCATGCGGCGGGCGGCGCGCGACCCCGCCGCGGCGCCGAAGTCGGTGCGGACGACGTGCAGGGCGAGGTCGATCCCGGCGCTGAGGCCGGCCGACGTCATCACCGATCCCCCGTCGACGTACAGCGCCGCCGGGTCCACCTCGACCGCCGGGAAGCGCGTTGCCAGCTCGCCGGCCCAGCCCCAATGGGTCGTCGCCCGGCGACCGTCGAGCAGGCCGGCGTGGGCGAGGGCGAAGGCGCCCGTGCAGACCGAGATCACCCGGGCCCCTCCCCCGGCCGCCGCCCGCAGCGCGTCGAGGGCCTCCTCAGGGGGCGGGTCGAGAACGCTCGCGTAGCCGGGGACGACGATCGTCTCGGCCTCAGCCAGCGCCTCGAGCCCCGCTTGCGGCAACAGCGAGAAGCCGCTGGTCGTCGGCACCTCGGCGCCGTCGACGGAGCAGGTCGAGACCTCATACAGGGGGCTGCCCCGCAGCGGCGCGGCGGAGGCGAAGACCTGGGCCGGCGCCGAGAAGTCGAAGGGGACCATCCAGTCCAGGCATAGGCCGACGATCCGGTGCATGGCAGGAATCTAGCGAATATTGGCATTCCTGCCTCTGGCGCTGCGGGCGCGATCGCTCCAGGATTGGCCTATGACAACTGAGATAGCGGTGCTCCTATTCGATGAAATGGCCGCCCAGGACGCGGTGGGGCCCTACGAGGTGCTGCGGAACGTGCCCGACTGGAACGTCCGCTTCGTCGGCAAGGAGGCGGGGGTGGTCCGCTCCCGCGGCGGCCTCGGGATGAGCGCCGACCACTCGCTCGATGAAATCTCCTCCGCCGACATCGTCCTCGTCCCCGGCGGCCTCGGGGTCTGGGCGATGGTCGACGACCCGAAGGTCCTCTCCTGGGTGCGCGAGATCGACGCGACGACCCGCTGGACCACCTCGGTGTGCACCGGCTCCCACGTGCTGGGCGCCGCCGGCCTGCTCGACGGCAAGCGCGCCACCACGAACTGGACCAGGGTCGGGGAGCTGGCCGATTTCGGCGCCGAGCCGGTAGGCGGGCGCTGGGTCGAGGACGGCAAGGTGATCACCGCCGCCGGCGTCACTGCCGGGATCGACATGGCCCTCCATCTCGTCGACCTCGAGCTCGGCCCCGAGGTCGCCCAGGCCGTCCAGCTCGGCATCGAGTACGACCCCGACCCTCCCTTCGACTCCGGCTCCCCGGAGAAGGCGCCGCCGGAGATCGTCGAGCTGGTCAGGGGCCTGGCGGCCTCGGGTGCGCAGCTCCCCGACGGCGTCGGCTGAGCCGCTCCCTGGCGAGGGTCATCTGGCGCCAGGCGAAGCCGCGCGCAAGGCCCCGCTCGACGCCCATCGTCTCGTCGCGGCCGAGGTGACGCCGCATGCTGCGCAGCTCCAGCCAGGGGATCGCCAGCGGGTTTCGCTCCGCCCCGGCGATCCGCCGCACGGCACGGCGCTTGGCCGGGGACATCGCCGGGCCGCAGCGCAGCTCGAGCGCGCGTGCCTCCTCGCCGGTGCGGACGCAGACATCGAGGTAGGCCCGGCGCCAGCGGCGCGCCAGCTCGCCGCTGCGCAGGCGGCCGAACGCGTCGATCCAGTCGGCGAGGCCGCGGCGCGGAGCCCCGCCGCGGTTGGCGGACGCGTGGCCGAGGGCGGCGCCTTCGTGTTGGACGTAATCGAGCAGCGGCTCGTCCAGGTAGGCGAGGTCGCCGAGTGCGAGGGCGACCAGGGCGATCCAGCGGTCGTGGAAGCTGCCGGTGCCCGAGGCGGGGAAGGGAAGCGCCCGCGCGAGCAGCTCGCGGCGGAAGAGCGCGGCGGCGCCGGTGACGGTGTTGGCGACCAGCAGGGAGAGAAGGTCGGTGCTGTTGTTGCGGCGCCGGGTCCAGTAGGTGTCGGCGATCACCGCCCCCGACTCGTCGACGATCCGCATGTCCGAGTAGGCGAGCATCACACCCGGCCCGATCGCCGCCTCGAGTGAGCTCAGCTTGTCCGGATGCCAGCGATCGTCCTGGTCGCAGAGCGCGACCAGCTCCGCCTCGGCCGGAATCAGTCCGAGGATGCGCTCGAAGTTCCGGTAGAAGCCGAGCCGCTCCTCGAAGGCGTGGAGGACGAAGCGCGGGTCGTCGCCCAGGATTTCGCGGATCACGGCGAGCGCATCCGGATCGGAGCCGTCGTCGCCGACCAGACAGGCCCAGTCCTCGACGCCCTGGTCGCGGATCGACTCGACCTGCGCCGCAAACAGATCTCTGTCCGGATTGAACGTCGCCATACATATGGCGGTTCGCATTCGGCTACTTTAGGCGCGATGGGCAGCCTCGACGAAAGGGACGCCGAGCGGCTACGCGACGAACTGTCGCGTGCGATCGCCCACCGCGTCTCCCTGCAGGAGGCGCTCGCCACGGTCGAGGCGGAGCGCAACGTGCTGCTCGTCGAGGAGGCAAAGCTGCGTGCCGCCGTGACCAGCTACCACGCGGCGCTCGAGGAGCTTTCCAACCGCAACGCCGACGTGCACGGCGCCCTCAACGTCTCCGAAGCCGAGAAGCGCCAGCTGGAAGGAGCGCTGGAGGCGGTCGTCGCGGTGAGCCGTGGGCTCGACGCCAAGGCACCCGCGCAGCCGGAGGGCGAGGCCCGCCCGCAGGCTGGCCCTGAGCCGGCCGAAACCGGGGAAAAGCCGGCGCTGGAGGAGGAGCCGAAGGTCGAGCAGAAACCGAAGGTCGAGCCTAGGCCGGCCGAGAAACAGCCATCGCCGCCGTTGCGCGTCGTGGCGGGCCCCCCGGCGATCGAGGTCGAGACCCTGACCAAGGTCTACGACCTGCCTCTGCGTCCGGTAGACACGCTCAAGGAGCAGCTCCTCCACCCACTGCGCAGCCGCCGCAGCGCCGAGCTGCGCGCGCTCGACGGGATCACCTTCGACGTGCATCGCGGTGAGTTCTTCGGGATAGCCGGTGCAAACGGATCCGGCAAGAGCACCCTGCTCAAGGTCCTGGCAAACGTCTACGCCGCCGACTCGGGCACCGTTCGAACGGCCGGGCAGGTGGCTCCGTTCATCGAGCTCGGCGTCGGCCTCAACCCCGACCTGGCCGCCTTCGACAACGTCGTGATCAGCGGCGTGATGATGGGACTGACGCCCGACCGCGCGCGCGAGCTGTACCCGGAGATCATCGAGTTCGCCGGTCTCGAGAGGTTTACCGCGGTCAAGCTGAAAAATTACTCGTCGGGAATGCGGGTTCGCCTCGCCTTCTCGGTGATGGCCCAGGTCGACGCCGACATCCTCCTGATCGACGAGGTCCTCGCCGTCGGCGACGCCGAGTTCCGGGAGAAATGCCTGACCAGGCTGCGCCAGCTCCGCGACGCCGGCAAGACGATCGTCCTCGTCACCCACGGGATGGAGACCATCACCAAGGAGTGCGACCGCGGAATGCTGCTGCGCCACGGCTCGATCGTCTTCGAGGGAGACCCGACCGAGGTCGCGCGCCGCTACTTCGCCGAACAGGCGGGCAAGGCCGAGGACGAAGAGGCGGGCGACGACGGCGTCCCGCTGCGATTGGTGGAGCAATAGCCACGGCGAGCGAGCAGCCCGCCACGCTCGAGCTGCGCGAGATCGCCGGCCCGCAGGGGTTCGGCAGCGACCCGCGGCGCTTCTGGGATCTGGTGCGGCTCAGCGCGATCGCCGACTTCAAGCTCGTCTACGCGGGCTCGATCCTCGGTTACTTCTGGACGCTGGCGCGCCCACTGGCGATGTTCGGCGTCATCTACGTCGTCTTCAGCGAGATCCTCGGGGTCGGCGCCGGGGTCGGCAACTATCCCGCCGTCCTCCTGCTCAACCTGCTCCTCTTCTTCTTCTTCACCGACGCCACGGCCCGCGCCGTGCGATCGATGACCGGCAGCGAGGGAACGCTGCGCAAGATGGAGTTCCCCCGCGCCGTGATCCCCAGCGCGGTCGTCCTCGCCGCGATCTTCACCTTCGCGCTCAACCTCGTCGCGGTCGCGGTGATCCTGATGATCACCGGGATCCAGCCGCTCCTCACCTGGCTGCTGGTGCCGCTGCTGGTGGTCGCGATGCTGGTCTTCACGACGGCGATGTGCTTCGCCCTCTCGACCCTCTTCGTCCAGTTCCGCGACGTCGCCCAGATCTGGACCGTGCTCAGCTTGGCGCTCTTCTACGCCACCCCGGTCATGTACCCGGTCGAGAGGGTCCCACCGGAATTTCGCTGGCTGCTGATCGTCAACCCGCTGGCGCCGATCTTCGAGCTGATGCGCAAGTGGGCGGTCGACCCGACCGCCCCCGGCGTGATCGCCGCCGGCGGCGGGCCATGGGCCTGGATCGGCCCGGGGGTCGCGTTCCTCGCGGTCTGCATCTTCGCCACGGTTCTCTTCCGCCGCAAGGCGAGGACGCTCGCCGAGCTCCTTTGAGCGCCGTACCACCGAGCCCCTCCCTCTCGGTGGTCGTCGTCACCTGGGAATGCGCCGACCACCTCGCTGCCCTGGTCGCCTCGATGAACGAGTGGCTCGACGCCGACGCCGAGCTGATCGTCGTCGACAACGGCTCCACAGATGACCCTGCAGGCGCCGCCCAGGGCTGGCGAGGCCGCGGCGCCTTCGAGCGGCTGACCGAGAATCGCGGCTTCGGCGCCGCCGCGAACCGTGGGGTCGAGATCGCCGGCGGCGAGGCGGTGGTCCTGCTCAACCCCGACACCCTGCTGCTCGACTCCGGGCTTCCGCGCCTTGCCGCGCTGGCCGTCTCGCGGCGCGCGCTCGCCGCCCCCCGCCTGCTCAACCCCGACGGCTCGACGCAGCCCTCGGCCGGAGGCGAGCCGGTCGGCGCCTGGCCCTGGGTCGGGGCGCTGGTCCCGGGGGCCGTGCAGACCCCCTCGATGCGTCGCCGGACCGAGCCCTGGCGGCTGCGCGCCACCGTCAGGGTCCCCTGGGCTTCCGGTGCCTGCCTGGCGGGGCCGCGGGCGCTGCTCGCCCAGCTCGGTCCCTTCGACCCCTCCATCCACATGTACGCGGAGGACATGGAGCTCGGCCTGCGTGCCGGCACAAAGGGCATCCCGACCTGGTTCTGCCCTGACCTGTGCCAGGTCGTCCACCGCCGGCGAGGATCGAGCTCGCGGCGTTGGCGGGAGGGCCCGGAGCCGATCGCGGCGGCGGGCCGCAGGGCCGTCCTGGCCCGCACCTATGGGCCCGCCTCCGAGCGCCGCGCCTGGCTCGCAGAGCGTGCGCGGCTGCGGCTGAGGCTGACGGCTAAGCGGGTGCTTCGGCGGCGGGCGGACGCGGAGCGGAGGGAGCTGGCGGCTCTTCGCTCGGCAGCGGTTGCGCCCGACCGTCCAAGGTCCCTTCGACCACCTGCCTGAATCGCGCGGCGATCGGCTCCGGCGAGAACCGAGCGAGAACCTCCGCCCGGCCCGCTTCGGTCCGCTTCCGCGCCGCGGCCCGATCCGTGATCGACTCGATCACGGCGTCGGCGAGCGCCGCGGGGTCATCGGGCGGGACGAGGAGCGAGTTTCCGCGATGCTCAAGGACCTCTTCGACCGCCCCCACCCGACTCGAGACGACCGGCGTGCCGGCGAGCAGCGCCTCGCAGGCGACCCGGCCGAACGACTCCGGCACCCGCGCGGGGTTGACGACGACGTCGGAGGCCGCGTAGACGTCGGCAACCCGGTCGACCGGCCCCGTGAAGGAGACGACATCCCTCAGGCCCATGCCGCGGATGAGATTGTTGAGGCGCTCGTTGTAGGCGAGGTCACGGGGGCGCTCGAAGGGGGCTCCGACGATCAGACAGCGCGCCTCCGGTAGGCGGTCGCGAACGACCGCCATCGCCCGCACGAGGACGTCCTGGCCCCGCCCCCGGCTGATGTTTCCAACCATCGTCACGCAGAGCTGGCCGGGCTCGATTCCGCGCGAGGCCCGCAGCGCCCTGCCGTCGCCCGGCTCACGGCTCTCGGCGATCGGCGGGTAGACGACCTCGACCCGCCGCCGCGCGCTGAATTGATCGGCGACGCTTTCCGAGCAGGCGACCACGGTCGTCGCCCACGATGAGATCCGCCCGATCAGGATCCGGCCCGACGCTCGTTTCACCGGCGATGGCAGCCGTTCGGCGTTGAGCAACACGGACGAGTGGACGAGGGCCGGTATGCCTCGCCGACGGGCGGCGAGGACCGCCATCGGCACCATCATCGAGCTGGTCAGGACGAGGTCCGGCCGGTGCTCGTCGAAGTGCCCGCCGAAGGTGCGTACCTGGGCCGCGATGCGGGCAAGGTGCGCCGGGGCGCCCAGTCGAGAGTCGGGGAAGGTGAGTGCCCTGTACGGGAGCTGGTGAACCTCGCCGAGCTCGCCGAGCTCCCTCGCCGCCTGCCCCGGGCCGGGGACTACGAATTCGAGGTTCGCCTCGTCCGCCAGGTCGGCCAGGCGCAGCGGCAATGAGCGCGCGGCACCGCCCATTCCCTCGTAGTGAACGACGATGCATATGCGCTTTCCACTAACCATCACGACGCGCGCAGCATAAGCGCGGGTTCGCCGGTAGGCTTCCCGCGATTTCGTGTCTGGACGGCTATACCCACATCTCCTTTTGGTCGGCGCAGTTGCACTGCTGATCGCTCTACCCGGCTGCGGGGGAAGTACCACCGACACCGTCACCACGACCGCCGCGCCCGCCACCTCGGCGCCCGCGGCAGCACCCGAATCGGGCTCCGGGCCGACCACCTCGACGGGCTCGGCCGAAAAATACCCCGAAGGCTCGCCCCAGCACACGGTGCTGGCCTGGTGGAGCGCGGTGCAGGCGAACGATCCCGAAGCTGCCATCCCGCTCTACGTCGAACCGCCGACGCTCCCGGACCTGGCGGGGCAGTTCAACTACGTCGAAGGACAGCTCGCCGGAACCGTCAAGGTCACCTCGGCCAAGAAGAAGGGAACGGTGACGACGGTCGGCCTGCTCTGGACCAAACCCGGTGGAGAAACTGCTCGAGAGGCGATCGAAACCGAAGAGGTCGGCGGCGAATCGAAAATCCTCAACACCCTTTTCCTCGACGAGATAGTCAAGGAACTACAGGCCAAAGAAGCCGAAGGTGGCTGAGGGGCCCGACGGGTCTCCACTCAACCCAGTCCTGATCGACGGCACCGGTCGGGACGGCACGACCTTGATGATGCAGTTGCTCGGCACCTCGCCTGAGGTGGCGTTCGATCGCATCTATCCCTACGAGCAGCGCTACTTCAGCTACCTCCTCCACTGGTCGCGGATCCCCCAGCTCGACGAGTGGGAAATCGACGGCTGGAACCTGGACAGCCTCGGCCACCTTGAGGACGTGGAGCGCCTTGCGGTAGTCGGCGCGCTCCCCTGGCCCGAGCGCTCGCTGATCTCCGATCCCGACTCGGAGCTCTGGCAGGATCTCTTCGAGGCTGGCTGGACGGCGTTTTCGAAGCGAGCTCGCAAAGCGGTCAGGTCGAGGCTCGGAGATCCCGAGCAGCCGATTCGCTTCTACGCGCAGAAGGTCGCCGAGTCATGGCTGATCCCCGTCGACAAGGTGCCGGTGCCGGAGCTGCGGATCTGCCACGTGCTTCGCGACCCGCGCGACACCTGGCAGTCGAGCGTCGCCTTCCACCGCCGTCGCCTTGCCGCCGGCGAGGCGTTTCTCCCGGTCGGCCCCGACGAGTCGGAGGAGGTCGAGCTCGGGCGCTTCATCGTCGACCAGAGAGAAAGGCTGCGGGCGCTGCTCGAGGAGGACCAGGAGCGCTTCCCGGTCTTTCGCTACGAGCGCTTGGTCAGCGACCTGCCCGGCGAAGCGAAGCGCCTCGGCGATTGGCTCGGGGCCCCGCTCGACGCTGAGGCGGTGCAGCTTCGCCGCGGCAGCTTCCGCGAGCACGTCACCGCGGGCACCATCGAGCAGTCGGTCGACCGCTGGCGACGGGAGATGTCAGCCGAGCTGGCGGCTCGCTTCTGGAGTGAGATGGGCGATGAGCTGGAGCAGTTCGACCTGAAGCCCTGACCTGCCCGGTCAGATCCGGTGGACGCTCGTCGCGGACCTGGTCCCCTCGACGCCGACCGGCGCCTCGTCCCGCGGGAAGCCCACCTCCACGATCTCTTCGCGCGCCGGCGTCATCGTGATCCGCCAGTGATAGCCGCGGGTCGAGGGCGGCCTCGCGCCGACGACCGCGAGCCCCTTGCCGCGTGCCGTCTCGATCACCCAGTCACGGTCGAAAATCACGGCATTGGTCGGGTCTTGGTCGTTGATGTACAGGGCGTTCTGGAACTCCTGCATCATCGGAAACAGGCCCTTGTCGAAGATGAACCAGGTGGCCTCGAGAAACCCGTCGGGCTCGAGGACCCGCGCCGCCTCGCCCAGGTAGAACTCGGCATGGGCTTCGGTCAGGTGGGTGAAGACCGAGTAGGCGATGACGAGCGACCGCGAGCCGTCCTCGGTCGGGAAGGGGGCCGTCGCCGGTTTGTCTGGGCCCGGGTTCCACACCGGGTAGAAGACGTCGTGGTGGCGGAACTCGAATCCCGGCGCATGCGGCTGGAGGTTCTCCTCGCACCAGTCGGTCAGCGCCCGGTGCAGGTCGATGCCCAGGTATCGACGCGGGCGGGGCCGCTGCTGGATCAACTGACGCGCGAGGCGACCACAACCGCAGCCGAAGTCCAGAACGGACTCGTAGGCACGATCGGGCAGGGCCGGGAAGATCGGGGTGCGCTTCGGGTTGTCGAACTCGTCGGAGTCGGTGGGCCCCACCGCCCGCCTCATCTCGAGCGGCGGAAGCGGAAGCCGCGACATCTCAGTCCATCTTCCCTACGGCGCGATCGCGGGCGCGCCAATAACCCCGCTCGTGGTTGTCCTCCCAGGTGGCGAAGGCGATCCCGCGCTGCCCGATCCTGAGCTGCGCATCCACCGAGAAGCCGACCTCCTGGAGCATCGCCGCCAGGCAGGCCTCGTTCGGGGCCCAGACGCAGGTCGGGTCTTGATTGAGCTCTGCCCCCCGATAGAACTGCATCAGCGGCATCGCTTCGAGCTCCGGGTCGATGTCGGCGAGGCGCCGGAACTCCCCCGCCGGGTTGAGGAGCGCCTCGTCGATCATCTGCGTCTCGACGATCAGGCGGCCTCGTGAGACGCCCCAGATCCGATCGAGGGCGAGCATCGGGTCGCGCAGGTGGTAGAGCACCCCGAGGAAGAGGACCAGGTCGAAGCCCCCGTACGCCTCGTGCGAGAGCTCGTAGACGTTCTCCTGGATGAACTCGACCTTCGAGCCGAGCAGCTCGCGGGCGACCAGGAAGCCGGTCTCGCTCGGGTCCATGTAATCGATCGCCGTGACATCCGCCCCGCGCCTCTCGCACTCGAAAGCGAAGAAGCCGTCCCGCGTTCCGATGTCGAGGACCCGCAGGCCGGAGAGGTCAGAGGGAAGGTCCAACGCCCGAAGAACGAGCTGCGAGTCGTTGACGCCGGGGGTGACGAGGCCGGGCGCGACCTCGATCCGGTGGTACCAGGTGCCGACCCCGTCGACCATCTGTCTGGCGCGCGCCAGCTCGTCCATCAATGCTTTGGGAGACTTGCGTTGGGCGCCATGAACATCTGCACCATAATTGCGAAGAACTATGTTTCGCAGGCTCGCGTGCTCGCCGAGTCCTTTTTGGCGAAGCATCCGCAGGGAGCCTGCTCGGTTCTGGTCGTCGACGACTTCGACGGATTCATCGATCCGGCGGACGAGAGCTTCGAGCTGCTCGGCATCGCCGAGATCGGCCTGCCGGACCCGGAGGAGATGGCCGCGGCCTACGACGTGACCGAGCTCTCCACGGCGGTCAAGCCGTGGCTCCTGCGCCACCTGCTCGAACGCGACGGGATCGAGGCGATCACCTACCTCGATCCGGATATCTGGATCGCCGACCCGATCGAGGAGATCGACCGCCTGGCCCGCGAGCACGGCGTCGTGCTCACCCCGCACTTCACGGCCCCGCTCCCCCGCGACGGCCTCAGGCCATCGGAAGAGGACATCCTGATCGCCGGCGCCTACAACCTCGGGTTCATCTCGTTGGGCGCCGGGGAGACCGCGACCAGCCTGCTCGACTGGTGGGCCGAGCGCCTCGAGCGGCACTGCGTGATCGACCCGGCCGGGGGGCGCTTCGTGGACCAGCGTTGGATCGACCTCGTCCCCGGGATCTGGCCGGTGGTCCACGTGCTTCGCGACCCGGCCTACAACGTCGCCTACTGGAACCTGCCGACCCGGAGCTTCGAGGAGCACGACGGCGACTACCTCGTCGACGGCGAGCCGCTCCGGTTCTTCCACTTCAGCGGCTTCGACCCCCTGCGCCCGGGCAGCCTGAGCAAGCACCAGAACCGCATCGATCTCGGCCGCTCGCCTGCCCTGGCCCAGATATGCGAGGACTACGCGGAGGCCCTTCTCGACCGCGGATTTCGCGAGTCGCGGCAATGGCCCTACGGCTGGGATGTCCTCCCCAACGGAGTTCGCCTCGACCGCGCGGCCCGTTCGATCTTCCGCCAAGCCCTCGAGGACGACGATCTCAGCGGCACCGTCTTCAACCGCCGAGGAGCCCGCCGTTTCGTCGACCACCTCAACGCGAGCCCGAGCGGCAACGGCGGCGTCAGCCGATACGCCCGGGCGATCCATGACGCGAGGCCGGACCTGCAGAGCGCGTTTCCAGAGCCGAATGCCGGCGATGCTGCCGCCTTCAACCGCTGGATGCACGAGAACGCCGACGCGCTCCGCATCTCCCGGCACCTGCTGCCATCCACGTCCGCCGCCGCCACCCGAGCCGCAACCACCGGGCCGAAATCCCCGAAGGCCCGAGGAGTGAGGCAGCCCGGAAAGCTCCGCGGTGGCCTCGGCGTCAACCTCGCCGGGTACCTGACCTCGGAGCTCGGGGTCGGCGAGGCAGCCCGCCAGGTGCGCTCGGCGCTCGCGGCCAGGGAGGTCCCGACCGCCACCATCGACGTTCCGGTTGACGCCGCCGAGATGTCCCGGGCCCTCGGCGACCTCGGCCCCTCGGAGCTTCCTTACGACTTCAACCTGATCTGCGTCAACGCCGACATGCTCCCCTCTCTCGCCGAGGCGAGCTCCAGGGATCTCTTCAACGGACGGCACTCGGCCGGCCTCTGGTTCTGGGAGGTCGAGGACTTCCCCACGCGCTGGAAGGCGTCATTCGACTACCTGGACGAAGTCTGGGTCGCCTCCGAGTTCGTGGCCGAGGCCCTGAGGCCGCATTCGCCGGTGCCGGTGAACACGATGCGGGTGCCCGTCGCCCCGCTGGAGCCGGCCCCGGTCAGCAGCGACCTCGGCCTCGCCGGCGGTTTTCGGTTCCTCTTCGTCTTCGATTTCCGCAGCGTCTTCCGCCGCAAGAACCCGCTCGGCCTGATCGAGGCCTTCGGTCGTGCCTTCGGGCCCGACCAGGGCGCCTCCCTGGTGATCAAGTCGATCGGCGGTGAGCACTTCCCCGACCAGGCCGCCGAGCTCGCCGCAGCAGCGGAGGCCCATCCCGACATCCAGCTGGTCGACGCGATGCTGAGCCCGGAGGAGAAGAACGGACTGATCGCCTCCTGTGACTGCTACGTGTCCCTGCACCGCTCCGAGGGACTGGGGCTGACGATGGCCGAGGCGATGTACTTCGGCAAGCCCGTGATCGCCACCGCGTACTCCGGAAACCTCGACTTCATGACCGAGGAGAACAGCTATCCGATCGGGTATTCATTGACCCGGATCGGCAACGAGGCGGGGCCATACGCCGCCGATGGGAAGTGGGCGGAGCCCGACCTCGACCAGGCGGCAGAGCGGATGCGAGAGGTATTCGCCGACCGCGAGGGGGCTGCCAGGAAGGGGGCCCGGGCCGCCGAGGACATTCGTGCCACCCATTCGCCGGCGGAGGCCGGCAGGCTCGTCGAGGCGCGGCTTACCGAGGTGAGGCGGGAGCGGGTCATCGCACGACTCGACGTTCCCGGAGGTGAGGCACCGACGGATCCCGAGCCGCTGACCTCGGCCCTGGTCCCGGCGCCGAACGCGGAGATCGCCAACGCGGCCTCCGGGCTCGCCCAGCTTCATCACCTGCTGCGCTTCCAACAGGCGCCGCCGCGTCGTGGCGCCGGACGGCTGCGCAGCTTCGCCAAGCGCCTCTACATGCGCATCCTGCGTCCCTACTCGTCCTACCAGCACCGCATCGATCTCAGCACCCGGCAGGCCTTCGACGAGCTCGGTGGCGAGCTTGCCGCTCTCGAGCGGCGTTCGGGCAAGGCAACCGAGGAAACCGCGGCTGAGCTCGAAGCGGAGTTGAGCGCGCTCGGCGATCGCCTCAAGTCCACGGTCACCGAACTGCGCTTGCAGGTCGGCACGCAGTCCGAGGAGGTTGAAGAGCTCGAAGACGCCGTGGCCGACGCCGATGGTTCGCTGACCGCGCTGTCAAATGTCGTGCGGTCCGTCGACGAGACGGTCGGCGGGCTCGGTGATCGCGAGCGCGAGCTGCGCGCCGCGGCCGAGGAGAACCAGATACGCGTCGCCCATGCGGTGGAGCTGGCCGAAGCACTGGGCGATCGAATGACCGCCGAGCAGAATGCCTCGGCGGAGCATCGCGAGCTTCTGCGCGAGGAGATTGCCAGGACAGGCGAGGAGCTGCGCACCTCGCTCTCCGGCCTCTCGACCCACCTCGACGAGAGCCTCGAGCGCGACCGCATCTTCGTCGACGCCCTGCGCCAGGCGCAGGACCGCTTCGCGGCCAAGACGGACGAGGCGCTGGCGCGGGTTCAGGCCGAGCTGGACACCGCCAGCGGCTTGCTCGATGCCGCCGCGGCCAAGCCATATATGGCGGAGAACCACTTCCCATCCCGCGAGGACCCGATGCTCGGCAATGTGATCGGCTTCAGCGGCGCAAAGGGCGGGGGAGGCTACAGCGCCTTCGAGGACCTCTTCCGCGGCCCCGAAGACATGATCCGCGAGCGCCAGTCGGTCTATCTCGAGATCGTCGGCGACCGCTCCCCGGTGCTCGACGCGGGCTGCGGCCGCGGTGAGTTCCTGGAGCTGCTGGCGGCGGTCGGGGTCGAGGCGCGCGGGGTAGACATCGATCGCGGGATGGTGCGCCGCTGCCACGAGAAGGGCCTCGGCAACGTCGAGCGCGGTGACATCCTCGAGCTGCTCAAGGAAACGCGCAAGGGGTCCCTGGGCTGCGTCTTCAGCGCCCAGGTGGTCGAGCATCTCGGAGCGAAGAAGCTCGAACGCCTGCTCAAGCTGAGCCGCTCACGGCTGCGCCCCGGCGGGCTGATGATCGTCGAGACCGTCAACCCCCACTCGGCGCAAGCGCTGAAGACCTTCTGGGTCGACCCCACCCACAAGCAACCGCTTTTCCCCGAGGCGATGCTCGCCCTCTTCGAGCTCGCCGGCTTCGAGTCGGCCAGCGCCTTCTGCCCGCTGGGCAGCGGTGACTGGGAGAAGGACCGGCTGGCCCAGGGCGAGTACGCGATCGTCGCCCGGACGGCGGCCTAGGCTCCGCCCGGATGCGGCAGAGCGCCTACCAGGAGCTGTTCGAAGCGGAGGACCGGCACTGGTGGTTTCGCGGCAGGCGGGCGGTGGTCGACGCGCTCCTCTCCCACGCCGACCTCCCCGCAGCACCCCAGATCCTCGACGCCGGCTGCGGCACGGGCGGCAACCTCGGCCACTATGCGGCGATCGGCGCCGTCACCGGGGTCGAGCCCTCCGCCGACGCGGTCGGGTTCTGCCGCGAGCGCGGCTTCGACGTCGCCCAGGCAGGGCTCGAAAGCGTCCCCTTCGAGGACGGCCGCTTCGACCTCGTCGTCGCCACCGACGTGATCGAGCACATCGCCGCCGAGCATGAGGCGCTGAGCGAGCTCTACCGCATCGCCACGCCCGGCGGAAAGATGGTCCTCACCGTCCCGGCCTACCAGTGGCTCTGGAGCGAAGAGGACGAGCGCCTGCATCACCAGCGGCGCTACACGCGGGAGCGGCTCGAAGCCGCGGTGCGACGCGCCGGTTGGCAGCCGGTCCTCGCCACCTACTTCAACTCGATCCTGCTGGCGCCGATCGCAGCCGCCCGCAGTCTGCCCCGGCGGGGAGGAGCCGAGGGCTCCGATCTAAGCCGCACCCCCGCCGCCCTCAACGGCCCGCTGTCGGTCCCGATGCGGCTCGAGGCGGGATTGATCCGGCGCGGCGTTCGCCTCCCAGCCGGCGTCTCGGTCGGCATTGTCTGCCGGCGCGGAGCCGGGCCGCAGGTCGCTTAGCCGGCGGACTTCCTCGAGCATTCGCAGGCTGGCGCTCGCGACCTGGACGCGGGAGCGCGAGTCGTGCACGTAGAGGACGGGCACCTCGGTGACGCTGGCGCCGATCCGAGCCGCTCGCATCAAGATCTCCACATCGAAGGCGAAGCCGGGACAGCGCTGCTCCTCGAAGAGCAGGCGCGCGAGCCGCGCCGGCAGCAGCTTGAAGCCGTTCTGCGTGTCGTGAATCGAGAGGCCGGTGAGCAGGTGGACGGTCTTGCTGAAGGTCCACCCGGTCAGCTGCCGGTGGAGGGGGCCGCGGACCACCTCGGAGCCGCTCACGCGCCGCGAGCCGACGGCGACGTCGGCGCCCGCCTCGACGGCTCTGACCAGCTTGCCGAGCTCCTCGAGCGGCGTCGAGAGGTCGATGTCGACGATCAGGATCCATTCGCCCGCGGCCGACCTCACCCCCGCCGCGACCGCCGCGCCCTTGCCGCGGTTCGAGTCGTACTCGACAACCGGGCGAACGAACGGGCAGGACTGGGCGCGCGCGCGGACGATCTCGCGCGAGCGATCGGTGCTGCCGTCGTCTACGACGAGCACCTCGGCGAGCTCCATCCCGGTCGCCGCGACCGCATCGGCTCCGGGCCCGGCGACGCTGTCCAAGAAGCCGGGCAGGCGCTCCTCCTCGTTGAAGGCCGGCGCTACGACCGAGAGAGTCCGCAAGCCCTGATCACCCATTTTTTCCCGTTTCGCCCGCCGTCCGCGAGGGCGGCGGGCTGACCCTGACGCTGTAGAAGTCGAACTCGACCGGAGCTTCGACGCCCTCGAGGCGGATGTTGGTCACCGCCGGGATCTGGGCGAAAGGTCCGGTGCTGTCGAGGCCTGGGCTTGGCGAGACCATCATTCCGTCATCCGTCGTACCCGGAACGAGCCGATATTCCACCGAGTCTTCGTTCAGGAACGCGTAACGGAAGCGCGGGCGCCAGAGGAAGGAGCGGATCTTCTCCAAGCCCTTCGGTTCGACCCCGTGGATGCGGACGTAGACGAGTTCCCCCGGCCCCGCGGTCGGAACGGGCACCACGGTCCCGGGCCCACCCTCGGTGCTGTCAATCAGGCGGGGCGGGCCGCAGCGGTCTCCGGTGCGCTGTAGGAGCTGCCAGCGCGGCGTCGTCCGCAACGGAGCGAAGTTGCAGACGGTGGCGAGGTTCTGGGCCGGCGGGTCCCAGGCGGGGTGACGGCCCTCGAAGCCGCGGGTGCCTCCGGCGCCGATCGCCGCCGGGTTGGCGCGCAGGATGATTTCAGGCCCGTCGGGGTTTTCGACCTCGTCCGCGTTTAGTTCGTCGAGCTTCGTGGTGCTCGCCTGATAGTTCTGGAAGACGGGCAGCGGCGACCAGTTCAACCCGTAGGCCCAGATCACTCCGATTTCCACCGGATCGACCTGCACGCCCCTGTCGCCGATCAATTCCAGCGAGCGTTCGTCGAGGCCGTAGGTCTCCTGCATCGCGGTCCGTGCCTGGTCGGCGATCTCACTGCGGCGGCCGGGGCTGGTCAGGGTTTCCACCCCTTCCTTGAAGGCGGTCAGGTTCTGGATCACGTCGAAGCGGGCGGGCGGCTGCGGATAAGCGTGGATCGAGACGAAGCCGATCACCACTGCTCCGACCAGCAGAAGCCCGGTTCTGCGATGAGCCCATGGGATCACCAGCCAGATGGCGAGCGCGGTCTGGAACGCGATCGCAAGGTGGTTCGGCTCGAAGCGGACGATCCCGTACTTGAAGACGACGAAGGAGGCGATCCCGACAAGACCGATGGCGCACCAGCGGGCCCGCGTCTCGCGGAACCCAGCCGCCACCGCCCCGGCGACGAGGCCCAAGGAGACCAGCACGATCGCCCAGGCCTCCCAGTTTTCGGCAAGCCTGAGGCCCTGGGCTTCGTTGAACCCGGTGATGATCTGCTGGCTGTTGATCACGTAGTCGGGGATCGCCCCTATCGACTGCGAGGTGACGACCCAGAGCACGAGGAAGACGGCGGCGAAGACCCCGGCGAAGGTGAGCCACTGGCGCCGGCTGACGCGGGCGCCGAGCAGGCCGAGGACGATGATCAGGACTATCGGGGGCCCGAGTGAGAGCTTGACGACGCACTCGAGCGCCGCCAGGGCGGCGCCGCCGTAGACGAGCATCGGGATCGCGAACGGCGGGCGCTTCTCCTCCTGCAAGGCGACGAGCGCCCAGGCGACCGCTATGACCAGTGGCAGCTGCTCGAAGTCAGGGGCGGTCGCCAGGTAGACGAAGGCGAGAGCCGCAGCGCCGACCTTGCCCAGGTTGCGGCTGAGGATCCAGACCAGGGTGCAGACGAAGCCGATGTAGATCGCCGAGCAATAGAGGAAGGCGAGAACCGCCAGGTCCCCGTTCCACAACGAGGGCCAGGCCAGGAAGCCGAGCGGGCCATAGGTGAAGACGATTTCGGTGCCGAAGTCCCGACCTTCTTCGGCCGCCAGGTAGAGGCCGGCCATCCAGCTCGGGTCGACCCCCGTCGTCGGAACCCCGAAGTAAACGCTCCAGACGAGTAGAGAGAGCGCGATCCCGATCGCCCAGATCGGGACGTTGAATCGTCCTAGCCCGGACTCGAAGCCGGAGGCGCGCCGATCGACACCGCTCCAGGCTCGGGCCGACCAGGTCCAAGCACGCCCGACCTGGTGCCGTGCTTTGTCCAAACCACCAGCTACCCCTGAATTCCCTGCTGCCAAGACCGCAGGAGACTATCTCCGAGAGGCCCCGATTAGACCGGCGACAGCTCCAGCTCGTCCCACGGCCCTTCGCCGGCCATCGAAATCGTCTCGCCCGCCGCCCAGCCCGCCTGCAGATCGTCGTAATGGGGACTGGCCGGGTGGCCGGACTGGCCGGTGAACATCTGCCAGCGCGAGCGCTCCGGAGCCGCGGGGTCGGCGACCATGCGCCAGCTCGGCGCCCAGATCGCCCGGTAGGGGTCATTGGGGTCGAAGGCGATCTGGCAGACGGTCTCCTGGGCGCCGCCGACCTCGAGCCGGCGGTTGAGGAGCTTGCGCAACAGCGGGTTCGCGTCGCCGAGCGGATGCGGGAACTCCATCTGGTGGACCTTGCCCCAGCGCCAGCCGTCTGGGTCGGGGCCGAAGCGATCGCCGAGGTCGTCCAGCGCGCCGCTCAGGCTCTCGAGGACGAGGCCGTCCCAGGGGCGGCCGATCAGCTCCTCGTCGCCCTCCGCCCAGAGGTCCATCAGGTGGGAGTGCCACCGCCACGGTGAGGTGACGTGCGGCGTGAAGCCGTTGTCGGCGCGGTCGAGCCAGCGCTCGGCTAGGTCGCGGTCGCCGATCGCCGCGCGGGCGACCTCGCGCGCCAGGCGCAGCACGAAGGCCTGGTAGATCGTGCCGGCGACGGTGTCGAGATCGAGCTTGCCGTCCCAGCTGCGCAGGCGCTCGAGGGCGCTGCGCTCGCGCTGGCCTGCCGGCTGCAGGCGGCTGAGCCTGCGCACCGCCTCGATCCCGGGGATCGAGTGGAGGTCGGTCTGCATCGCCTGGAAGCCTTCGAGGTCGTGCTCGTCCTCGGCCTTCAGCAGTTCCTCGATCCGCCGGGCACGGAAGCCGTCGAGCCAGTCGCTGGTGATGTGGTGGGGATAGTCGTCGCCGACGATCCGGTTGTTGGCGGTGACGAGGAAGCCGCTCTCGGGGTCGGTCACCTCGGGCAGCTCGGCGTAGGGAATCGTCCCCTCCCACTCGAACTCGCCGGTCCAGCCCGGCTTCGGCAGGTCCGGGCAGTTGCCCTTGCGCAGCGGCAGGCGGCCGATCAGCTTGTAGCCGATCGAGCCGTGGCGATCGGCCCAGATCAGGTTCGACGCGGGCGAGGTGTGGCCCTCGAGGCGGCGCACCAGCTCGGGGCCGGAATCGGTCGTGTCGAGGTCGAACATGCCCGGGAAGAAGGACGGTTCGTCGAGGGTGAGCCAGCGCAATGCGAGCGGCTCGGCCTCGTCGGCGCCGAGGGCGCCGTTGACGATCGGCCCGTGATGGGTCAGGCGGACCTCGAGCGTCTCAGGCTCCTCGCGGCCCTTGACCGGAATCTCCTCGAGGACCACCTCGAGCGGCCGCCACTCGTCTTCGAAGAGGTAGGAGTCGCCCTCGACCCGCTCGATGAACAGGTCCTCGATGTCGGCCATCACATTGGTGAAGGTCCAGCAGACATCGTTGTTCTGGCCCATGTAGATGCCCGGCATCCCCGGCAGCGAGGCACCGCGCGCGTAGCGATCGCCGCGGTTGAGGCCGACCTGGTACCAGATGCCCGGCATGCTCGGCGGCAGGTGCGGGTCGCCGGCGATCAGCGGGGAGCCGGTTGCCGAGCGCTCGCCGGAGACCGCCCAGTTGTTCGAGCCGCTCGCCTCGGTCGCCATCCCGATCGAGCGGCGCACCGCGTCGATCTGCTCGGCGACCGCCAGCCCCTCGCCCGACCAGGGCTCCTGGGTGACGATCGGGTTGCCGGTGGGGTAGGCAGGGTCGAGCTTGGCCGCCAGCTCCGGGCCGAGCGCCCGGGTCATGTCGGAGCGCAGCAGCTCCTTCTCCCAGTTGGTCGAGAGCCCGAAGGCGAGCAGCTTGCCGAGGCTGAGGATGTCGACCGGGCTCCAGGGCGCGAAGGGCCCGAGGCGCAGCAGCTGCATCTCGAAGGGCAGGGCGCGGGCGCTGTCGGCGGCGGCGTTGACGCCGGAGCAGAAGACTTCGAGGCGGGCCAGGTCCACGGGATCGATCGCGTGGACCTCTCGTTCGGCCGTGCGGCGGATGCCGAGCGCCAGCATCAGCCGGTCGATCGCCAGCCCCTCCTCGCCGGCGAGCTCGGAGACGCGACCGCTGACCACGCGGCGGTAGAAGTCGAGCTGGAAGAGCCGGTCCTGGCCGTGGCAGAAGCCCTGGCCGAAGAAGAGGTCGGTGTGGCTGGAGGCCTCGACGTGCGGGACGCCCCAGCGGTCGCGGCGGATGCGAATCGTTTCCTGCGGCCCATCGAGCTCGATCTTGCCGCTCGTCTTCGGCAGCGGCCGCCGGGCCATCCGATGCCAGAGGGCCGCGGTCCCCGCGGCGGCCAATCCCGTCCCTGCCGCGCCGGCCAGGAGCCCCACTCTTGCCGCGCGTGCGCCGTCCATCGGACGAGAATACTGGCTGGGCAGCCAGTTCAGCATCGCCCACGATCTGCCGAGCGGTTAGGCGACCAGCTCGACCTTCGCCAGCCGTCCCTCGGCCTCGAGCTTCTCGAGATGCGCGTCCATCACCATCGCCGCCGCCGGGCGCAGGTTCTCGGGGACGTCGCTCCAGGCATGCGCCAACAGCTCGGCCTTCGAGCGCTCCCCCTTCTCGATCGCCTCCAGCAACCGGCGCTCCCTCATCTCGCGGTGCTCGACGTAATCGGCGAGCTTCGCCGCCGGGTCCTCGATCCAGGGGCCGTGGCCGGGGCAGATCAGGTCTATGTCCTCTCCCTGGAGGAGCCGCAGCGAGCTCATGTACGCGATCAGCGAGCCGCCGTCGGGGGGGACGACGGTCGATCCCTCGCCGAGCACAAGGTCGCCGCTGAAGCAGACCCGGTCGGCGCTCATCAGGCAGACGTGGTCCTCGGCGTGCCCCGGCGTCGCCAGCGCCCGCAGGCCGGCGTGCTCCTCGCCGTCGGCGGGCAGCACGACCGGCGGCCCGCCCTCGGCCGCCGCCGTCAGCCCGGCGGCCCCGTCCGAGTGGTCGCCGTGGTTGTGGGTGAGGAGGATGACTCCGATCCCGCCGCGCTCGCCCGCGGCGGCGAGAATCGCCTCGCGGTGACCGACGTCGTCGGGGCCGGGATCGATCACGGCGCAGGGCCCGGAGCCGTAGAGGTAGGTGTTGGTGCCCGCCAGCGTCATCGGCCCCGGGTTGGGAGCGATGACCCGTTCGATCTCGTCGTGGCCGGGTGCCCTATCGGTCGACTGATGCATCGTGCGCCCTATGGCGCGCCTGAGGCATCACTCGGCACCCGCGATCTCCTTGGCGATCGCCTCGCGGGCCTCCTCGGGCTCGAGCACGACCAGGTCGCCGGCGCCGCGCAGGATCTCGCGCACCAGCCAGGAGGTGCCGGCGTAGGGAAGCTCGACCACGACTGCACCGTCGGCGAGCTCCTCGACGACGGTGCGCTCCTCGCGCAGCCACCGGGCGCGCTCCGGTGAGACCCAGACCCGGGCGACGTGCGCAGTCGGGACCTCGCCGTGGGTCATCCAGCCCTCGACCCCGGCCAGCTCTTCGACCTCGGGCCGCGGCTCGAAGGGCTCGCCGGACAGGGTCGCCTGCTTGATCCGGTCGAGCTTGAAGTGGCGGACGCCCTCCTTGGTCAGGTCGTAGCACTCGACGTACCAGCCCTCGCGCCCGTTCTCGAGGCGGTAGGGCTCGACCGACCGTTTGGTGAACTGGTCCTCGTTCTCCTTGTAGTACTGGAGATCGAGCTGGCGGTGGCCGGCGATCGCTTCGTTGACCACCTGCGCGACCTCGACGTCGCCGCCACCCGAGTGGGCGATCTCCAGCCCCTCCTCGGAGGGGTCGTGGCCGAGGGCCTTGACGATCTTGTCGCGGGCCGTGTGCAGGCCGCCCTGGGGTAGGTGGTCGCCGAAGAGGTCGATCGCCGCGATCAGCGCCTTGGCCTCGAGTGGCAGCAGGCGCGCCGGGCGAGCGAAGTTGTCGCCGTAAGGCTGTGAGTCGACCTCGATCTCATCGCCGATGATTTCGGCGTAGAGGACGTAGGTGCCACCGCCGAAGTTGACGACGTTCAGCAGCTCGATGTCTTCCTGGAGCTCCTCGTCGGTGAGCTCGAGCCGGTCGCGCAGGTCGGCTACCTGCAGCCGCTCGCCGCGCTTGGCCGAGTCGATCAGCATCCCGGCGAGGGTCACCAGGCGGGCGAAGCGCTCGGGCCGGATCGCGGCGTCGCCACGGCCGTTTGAACGCGCGCGCCGCGGCGCCTCGCGCAGCGGCCGGTCGACGATCTCGGCCGCCTCGAAGCCGTTCGCGTGGCGGTCCTGGAGCAGCCCCAGCCGTCCGTCGGATTCATCGCGGAGCTCGTCGGGCGCCAGCACCTGCGCGTTCTGGCGCCAGCGCAGGACCCAGGAGATCAGCTCGCGTGGCGACGCGTAGTCGGTCTCGAAGACGCTGCCCTTGCCGGGCGCCCCATCGGATTTTTTCGCCGAACGGAGCGTGCCGTAGAGGCCGAAGTCCCGCTCGATCAGCCAGGAGATCCGGTCGCGGAAGAAGATCCTCGCAGTGCCGCGGATCTCGCCGAGCTGCCAGTCGGCGCGCTGGCCGTAGTCGCGTCGGTCGAAGTTCTCCGGCGGCGAGAAGTCGTGCTCGGCCTTCGAGGCGTAGCCGACCTTGCCCTGGATCCGGGAGAGGCGGAAGACGCGCACCGCCTCGCGCTCGTGCGAGTAGCCGATCAAATAGAACTGGCCGCTGCGGAAGACGAGGTGGAACGGATCGACCTTGCGCTTCTCGGTGTCGTCGCGCTCCATCGTGTAATAGGTGAAGTCGATCGTCTTGCGGCGAGAGATCGCCGTCTCGATCTTGGAGAGGCGCTGCGAGAGGTCGCGGCCGCCGGCGGAGGCGGTCATCGCCATCTCGACCGGGGCGCGCTTGCCCTCGCTGAGCGGGTTGGGGTGGCCCCAGGCGACCTGCTGCAGCGCCAGGCGCAGCGGCTCCGCGTAGGCGAAGCCGCCGTCGGTGAGCAGCGACAGCGCGGTGCTCAGCGCCGCCAGCTCGTGATCGGAGAACTCGATCGCTTCGAGGTAGAAGTTCTCGGGCGGCAGCGAGTAGAGCTCGGCCTCGAAGAACCCCTCGCCCGGCTTCTCGACGCCGAGCTCGATCCCGAGGCTCTCGAGCTCCGCGCGGTCGGCGTAGAAGCGGCGCGCGAAGGCGTCGTCGTTCATGTCGCTGTAGCCCTCCACCTCGCGCTTGATCTCCAGGGCAGAGACCGGCCTGCCCTGAGCCATCAGGAACGAGATCAGAGAGAGCTGGCGGATCAGCTTCTCGGTGTCCTTCGCCACTGGACCGCAGGATAGTCTGCACGCGTCCCCATGGAAGTCCTGCGCAACCTCTTCGGCAACGTAACTTCGGGGATTATCCGGCTTGCGGTAACGGTCGGGATTCTCGCCGCGGTCTACTTCTTCATCGTCAAGCCCGTCCTGAACACGACCGAAAACGTCAGCAAGTCGGTCAACGACTCGATCCAGAGCGCCCACGAAAGCTTCGAACAGTCCTTCGGTCCGCACTCCGAAACGAGCCGGACTCTGCGCAAGGCGAACAAGCAGGTCCAGATCCAGATCACCCGTTCAGTCCACATGGTCAAGAAGAACGGCAACCCGCAGAAGCTCCTCCACTGCGTTCAGGCAGCAAACGGGAACGTGCAGAAGATGCAGCGCTGCACCCGCCGGTTCTGAGGCCGGAAAGCTCCTCAGGCCGCGCGTTGGCCGAAGAACGCTGAGCCGGAGAGCGCGCGGTCGAAGCTGGACCAGCTCTCCCCCGTGGGCAGCTCGCGCTCGAGGCGGTCGAAGCTGCCGAGACGGCCGCCGAGGTTGTCGATCATGTGGACGAGGACGGCCTCGCGGGTCGCCGGGACGACAGGCGAGCCATGCTCGAGCTGGCCGTGGTGGCTGAGGATGATGTGGAGGACCGCCTGCGCGAGAGCGGGGTCGAAGCCGGGTATGTCCTCGATGCGGCGGCGGACCAGGTAGTAGCCGAGCGGGATCTCACCTTGGAGGCGGCCGAGGTCGGTGAGATCGATCGCCAGCGGGTCGTCGTTGTAGGCCTCGGTCTTGCCGATGTCGTGGAGGAGGGCGCCGGCGACGGCGACGTCGCGGTCGATCCCCGGGAAGAAGGCCGAGGCGGCCGAGACGGCCTGGGCGACCGAGAGAGTGTGCTCGAGCAGGCCGTGGCGGTAGGCCTGGTGGTAGACCTTCGCCGCCGGCGCGTCGCGAAACCGCTCCCAGATCGGCGAGCCCTCGTCGAAGAAGGCGCCGAGCAGGTCGCGTAGATGCGGAGTCTGGACGGTGGCGAGCAGTTGGCGCAGGTCGTCTTCGAGGCGCTCGATCGAGACATCCGAGGCGACCGCGAGGTCCTCGTTCTCGAACTCGGCCTGGCGCGCCTCGCGCAGGGTCGTGAGCTTGATCTTCGAGCCCCAGCGATCGCTGACCTCGAAGCAGCCTTCGACCATCACCGGGGTGCCCGGCGCGGCGGCGCCATGGCAGGCCTCGACGTCGTCCCAGGCGACCGCTTCGACGCTGCCGCTGGCATCGCCGAGGGTCAGCTTCAGCCAGGGATCGCCGTTGCGCTTGCGGCGCATCTCACGGCCGCGCACGGCGTAGACACCGGCCACGTTCTGGCCATCGGCGAGCTCGGCGAGGGGAACTCTGGCGGGGGCCAGCGCCTCGATCTGGGTCTGCTGCGGCTCGATCCAGGTCTGCTGTGGCTCTGCCTGAGGCTGCTCGTTCATCCTGCAAATCAAGGTAGAGCCAGGGGCGGACGGCGAAGCCGAACCCGGCCGCGCGCAGAGCCCGAGTGGAGCCGGAGCCGCGCTCAGAGAGCGGAGCCGAGCAGGTGTCCGAGCAGCACCGCGGCGAATCCGGCGAACAGGGAGATCCCGACATTGAGCACCGCCAGATCGCGGCGCTCGGAACCGGCGAGTCGGTCCGTGTCCAGCATCCAGGTCGAGAAGGTGGTGAAGGAGCCGGTCACGCCGCCGGAGACGATCACCAGCGCCTCTCCCCCGAGCGCGGCGCCGGCGACGACCCCGAGCACGAGCGTGCCGAGCAGGTTGACCGCGAGGATGCCGAGCGGAAACGGCGCCGCCGGGTGATCGCTGAGCACCGCGTCGAGGGCGAAGCGGGCGACCGCCATCAGCCCGCCGAGCAGCGCCACCGCGATCCACCCCCCGGCGCTCATCCGCGTGGCGCCTTTTTCGCCTGGGGGACGACAAAGGCGCCACGGCCGACGGAAATGCCTGCGCGAATCATGAGAAGGCCGGCGATGACCGTCGTCGCCGCGTAGAGGAGGCCGAGGCCGAGGCGACCGGCGTCGAGCATCTGCCAGAGCTCGAGCTGGAAGGTTGCGAACGTGGTCAGGGTCCCGCAGAGGCCGGTGGTCAGCAGGGCGAAGCCGTGGCTCTCGGCGCGGTGGCCGCGCAGGGCGCCGACGATCGCCCCGAGCAGGAACGCACCACCGAGGTTGACCGCGAAGGTCGCCCACGGCCAGGCGCCGTAGCCGTGGGTCACCCCCTGGGCCAGCCCGACCCGTGCCAGGGCGCCGACGACGCCGCCCATGTAGATCGCCGCCAGACGGGCCGGTTCGAATCTGGTCAGTTCCATGGCCCGTGCCCCGCTCGCATCCGGGCATTGTCGAGAGCGCGCAGGCGGCACGACGGCGATCGATCGGCGGACACGGGTGCGCGATCCGGCTCAACGGGTACCTGTCTCACATGGGAAATCTGTTTCGAAGTCCTGCAAGCGCGGCTTCATAGAGTTAAACTCAAGTCATGAGCCGCGCCAAAGAAGGTTCCGTCCAGCGCTCCGTACAGCTCGAGATCGATCCTCTGAGCGTTGCGACCGCCCGCCGCGAACTGCGCAGCATCGTCGCCGGAAACGCGATCGCCGAAGCGGCGGTCGCGGGCTTCAGCGACTGGGAGGCGGTGCGGGCCCTTGAGAGGATGTGGGGCGTCGCCCTCGGCGCCGACCAGGCCGAGCCCGACAAGGACGAGCGCGGCCTGCCTGGGGCTCCCCGTCAGCAGCGCCCGAGCCGGGCTCGTTGAAGAAAGTGGCGAGGGTGGGAATCGAACCCACGACACCACGATTTTCAGTCGTGTGCTCTACCAACTGAGCTACCTCGCCTCGATCGCGCGCATACCGGGCTCGCGAACTCCGGGAAGGCTAGCGACCGACGCCTCGGATGGCTGATTCCATTGAGGGGTGACGAGGACTCATGCAGGGCTGGCGCTGGTGGCCGTCGCGGGCCTCGCGGCACTCGCCCTCTCCGGCGGCTCGTCCTCGGATCCGCGGACTCCCCCACCGCTTCCGGGTCTACCGCCGCCGTTCCTCACCGCCGCCGTGCTCGGCGAGGGTGGTTTGACGGCAGGCGTCGACGCCTATGGCGACATCGTCGACCTGCGTGCGCCGGGGCCGGCGGGCACGGCGCTGATCGATAACCCCCTGGCGCGCCAGAGCGCCGGCAGCGTCCGCGCCGACACGGGGATCGTGCCCCGGCTGGCGATCCGAGGGGGTGCCCCGCGCCCGCTCTGGCGGGCCGACTCGGTCCGCCAGGCCTACCTGCCCGGCACCAACGTCCTGCGCACGAGCGCCCGCTTCGGTCGGGCCTCTGTCGAGGTCGAGTGCGCGGCGGACACCCGGCAGCTCGGCTGCGTCAGTCGCGCCGCCGGGGCGCCGGCGGCGCGCGTCTCCTTCACCCGCAACCTCCTTTCCGGCGCCGGCCGGGTACACCTCGACGACCGCCGGGCGCAGGCGATCCTCACGGCGGCGATCTCCGACGGTCGGCGCTGGCTCGGCGAGGGACGGCCGCTCGCGGGGACGGCCCCGAGCTGGGCGCGGCGCATGTACCGGCGCTCGCTGCTCATCCTGCGAGGGCTCACCGACGCCCGTTCCGGTGCCGTCGCCGCAGGTGCCCGCGACGGCTGGGCCTACGTCTGGCCGCGCGACGCCGCCGCGGTAGCGATCGCCCTCTCCGCCGCCGGCTACCGACGCGAAGCGGCGCGGATCGCGGATTTCCTCGGCGGCCTCGACCCCGCCGCGGCAGCGCGCTTCGAGGGCGACGGCTCCCCCGTCCCCGGCCGCGCCGCGCAAGGGGACGCCGAGGGATGGATCCGCGCGGCCTCAAAAGCGGCCGGTGTGCCCTGGCGACGCCGTTCCTCCGCCTGGAGAGAGCGCGCCGACTACCAGGAGAAAGGCCCTGGCGAATACCTCGGCAACGCCCTCTCCGCCCCGGCACTCAGCGCCGACGGGCCACAAGCCGACGCAGGGCGGCGCTTATCGGCCGATCGGCGGGGCGTTCTGGTCCGGGACCTGGGCGACCCGGCGTCGGGGGCCGACTCGGCCGCCGCCTGGGCGGTGCGCCCGTTCCCTCACCCGGCGCTCTTCGGGGCGGCGCGGCGGACGCTGGCGACCCTGCTCGCGGCGAGTGGGCCGTTCGGCATCGTCCCCTCCGCCGACTGGCCCGGCACCGACCCCTGGAGCGCGCCGACCGCCTGGAGCGCCTGGAGCATGGCGGCGCTCGGCGACCGCCCCGCGGCCCTGCGGCTGCTCGGAGACCTGCGTCGCGCGGCGACGCCGGCGGGCCTGCTGCCCGAGCGCGTCGACGCGCGCTCCGGCGTTCCGCGCTCGACCACGCCGCTCGCCTGGTCGCACGCGTTCGCGGTGCTGGCGCTGCGTCAGCTCTGGCCGGGGCGCGGTGGCGCGACGCCCGCCGGCGCGGAAGCTCTCAGGCCGAGTCCGCGGCCGCCAGCGCGAGGCTGACCGCCTCCTCGGCGCTCGACGCGGCCACCACGCCGGGGGCGCCCTCCATCTCACCGCTGCCGCCCAGCTCCCAGCCGCCTAGTGCGACCACCGTGCGGCCGATCGAGCGCGCGTGGCCGATCTCCGAGAGGGTCCCCCAGCCCCCCGAGATGGCGATCGTCGCCTTGCCCGAGGCGACGACGGCGAGGTTCCGCGCCTGGCCGATCCCGGTGGCGACGACGTGGGTGCAGTGGGGGTTGGCATCGTCGGTCGACGTCCAGGGCACGATGCCGATCGCCTCGCCGCCGCCGGCTGCGGCGCCGCGCGCCACCGCTTCCATCACCCCGCCCCGCCCGCCGCAGACGACCGAGACGCCGGCTTCGGCGAGACGCCGGCCGACCTCCTCGGCGAGCGCCCAGGCGTCGCTCCCCTCACCGCAGTCGCCGCTGCCGATCACCGAGATGCAAAGCGGTCGGGCGCTCATGAGGCCATCATCGTCCGCATCAGCTCCAGCGCCCCCTCCTTGTGCAGGGGCTCGTTGAGGTTCCCGCACTTGGGGCTCTGCACGCAGGAGGGGCAGCCCGACTCGCAGGGGCACTCGCCGATCAGGCGCTCGGCATCGCCCAGCAGCCGCTCGAAGACCTCGTAGCCGCGCAGGGTGATGCCGACCCCGCCGGGATGCCCGTCGTAGATGAAGATCGTCGAGCGGCCGGTCTGGAAGTGGACGTTGGTCGAGAGCCCGCCGATGTCCCAGCGGTCGCACATCGCGATCAGCGGCAGGACCGCAATCTGGCCGTGCTCGGAGGCGTGAAGGGCACCGAGCAGGACGTCGGGCGGCAATGAGCGACTGAGCGGGTCGGGCAGGACGTACCAGAGGGCCTGGGTCGCGAAGTTCTGCTCGGGCAGCTCGAGGGCGACGATGTCGAAGGGCTCCTGCTCGGAGATCGAGACCCGCTGGAAGGCGACCACCTGCTCGGTGACCGAGACCTCGCCGAAGTGGAGCTCGACACCGGAGGTGGTCCGCTGCTGGTGGATCCGATCGATGTAGATCTCGGTCTCCTTTTTCGGCCGCGTGTACCAATCGCCGTCGAAAGCGGAGACGATCGCCCTGCGTCCGGCGATGTCGAGTTGCTCGACCTCGTAGGAGCGGCCGAGGTGGAGGTAGATCGCCCCGGGGTGGACCGTCGTGAAGGCCCGCTCGGCCTCGACCATGCCGATCATCTCGCCGGAGTCGCGCTCGATCACCGCGATCGAATCGGCCGAGGCTGAGCGCAGCGGGATCTTCGCGGCGACGAACTCGCTGCCGCGCGGCAGCAGCCGGCCGCCGGCGCCACGCAGCTCGCCCCCCGCCACGAGACGCTCGGCCCGCGGACGCCAACCTGGCCCGAAGACCTCGTCGTCCTCGTCGCCGAGCGGCAGCTCATAGGCCGCGGCAATCAGGTGGCGGGAGGCGATCTGCTCGCTTTCGTGGTCGAGGATCGCCGCCTCGACCGGGCGGCCGATGAACTCGTCCGGGTGCCGGCAGAAGAACTGGTCGAGGGCGTCCTGGCCGGCGACGTAGACCGCCAGGCCCTGGCGCCGCCTTCCGGCCCGGCCCCACATCTGGCGCAGGCTGGCGACCGTTCCCGGGAAGGTGACGCAGATCGCCGCGTCGAGCTCGCCGACGTCGATGCCGAGCTCGAGCGCGTCGGTGGCGACGACCGCCAGCAGCTCGCCGGCGGCGAGCCGGGCCTCGATCTCGCGCCGCTGCTGCGCCGTGTAGCCACCCCGGTATGGAGCGATGCGCTCAGCCAGCTCCGGCTTGCCGCGGCGCTGAAGCTCCTCACCGGCGAAGCGGCGGATCAGCTCGATCCCACGGCGGCTCTTGAGGAAGCAGATCGTCCGCACGTCCTGCGAGACGAGCTCGGCGAGCAGCTCGGCGGCCTCCGACAGGGCCGAGCGCCGCGCTCCCGTCGCCTTGTCGATCAGCGGCGGGTTCCACATCGCGATCTCACGGCCGGCGTTCGGCGCGCCGTCGCCGTCGATCAGCCGAAACGGCTCGCCGACCAGGCCCTCGGCCAGCTCGACCGGGTTGGCGATAGTCGCCGAGGCGAGCAGGAAGCGGGGCTCCGACCCGTAGGCGCGGGCGATCCGGCGCAGCCGGCGCAGGACGTTGGCGACGTGGGAGCCGAAGACGCCGCGGTAGGTGTGGGCCTCGTCGACGACGACCCAGCCGAGGTTGGCGAGGAAATCGCCCCAGGCCTTGTGATTGGGCAGGACCCCGACGTGGAGCATGTCCGGGTTGGTGAGGACGAGGTTGCTGCGCCGGCGGATCGCCGGGCGCTCCTCGCGCGGCGTGTCGCCGTCGTAGATCGCGTGGCGCAGGTTCGGCGGCCGCAGCTGGCCGAGCTTTCGCGCCTGGTCCTGAGCGAGCGCCTTGGTCGGGTAGAGGTAGAGGGCGCGGCGCTTGGCGTCGGCGGCGATGCCGTCGAGGACCGGCAGGTTGAAGGCGAGGCTCTTCCCCGAGGCGGTGCCGCTGGTGATCGCCAGGTTGGAGGTGGCGGCCGCCTCGTAGGCCTCGAGCTGGTGCGAATAGAGGCGCTCGACCCCGGCCTCGCGCAATGCCGCCGAGAGGCCCGCCTCGAGCGATGACGGCAGGTCGACGAGCTGGGCGCCGTGCTCCTCCTCACGCGCCTCGGCGACCACGCGGCCGTCGCGGCGGGCGGGGTCGATCGCGATCGCCCAAGGGGTCTCCAGCAGGCTCTTGGCCATCAGGCCGCGCCGATCGCCGACGCGACGCGGACGGCCTGCAAGGAGCTGCGGTCGTGGATGCGGAGGATGTCGGCGCCGGCGCGGACCGCGAGGGCGACAGCGGCGACCGTCCCCCACTCGCGCCCGGCCGGCGGCAGCCGCTCCTCCCAGGAGCCGGCGAGGACGGCGCCGATGAAGTCCTTACGCGACAGCGAGACGTAGAGCGGCAGGCCCAGCTCGCGCAGCTCACCCAGCCGTCGCAGGATCTCGAGGTCCTGCTCGGTGGTCAGGTCGAAGTCGAGGCCGGGGTCGATCGCGATCTGCTCCTCGGCGACGCCCAGCGCCAGCGCCTCCTCGACTCGCCCCCCGAACCAGGACTTGAGGTGATCGACGACGTCGCCGTACTCGCGCGGCGGCCGGTCGACCCGCGGCGGCCCCTCGATGTGCATGAGGACGTAGCCGCAACCGCGCTCGCCGACCAGCTCGAACATCTCCGCCGAGCCGCCCGAGATGTCGTTGACGGCGCTCGCCCCGGCATCGAGCGCCGCGCCCGCGACCTCCGGGGAGAAGGTGTCGGCCGAGACCGGCGCGACGTCGGCAAGCCCTTCGACCGCCGGGATCAACGCCGCGGCCTCCTCCTCGGCGGCGACCGGCGGGCCGGCCTTGGCCGCCACGGCGCCGACGTCGAGCATGTCGAAGCCGAGATCGACCAGCGCCCTGCCGTCCTCGATCGCCTGCTCCGGGGTGCCGCTCCTGGCCCCCTCGAACATGGAGTCGACCGTGACGTTGACGATCCCGGCCGCGAGCGGCTGCTCGAGCTCGACGGTCCGGTCTCGCAGTCGCCAGGGCATGCTCGGCTACCGTAGCGACCGCACGATGCCGCTGAGCTGCGTCTACACCGACCTCGACGGGACCCTGCTCGGCAGGGGTGGGTCCCTGTTCCGAGACGCCGAGGGGGCCTTCTCGATGACCCAGGCGCGGGCGCTGGAGGCCTGCCACCGTGCAGGGGTCGAGGTGGTCGTGATGTCCGGGCGCAGGGAGGCGCAGGTCCTCGAGGACGCCAGGCTGATGGGCCAGTCCTCCTACATCTTCGAGGCCGGCTGCGCCTTCACGATCGAGGGCGAGACGACGCTGATGACCGGCGGCATGGTCCCCGACGAGAGCGGCACCGTCTACGAGCAGATGGAGGAGCGCGGCATCCCCAGGCTGCTCTTCGACCACTTCGACGGGCGGCTCGAGTACCACTCGCCCTGGCACGTCGACCGGGTCCTCTCCCACCTGTTCCGGGGCAAGGTCGACGTCGGGGAGGCCAATGAGCTGCTCGCCGCCAACGGGCTCGACGACGTGCGCCTGCTCGACAACGGCGCAATCGGCAGGCCGATGCCGGCGATCGAGGGACGCACCCACGCCTACCACCTGGTCCCGAAGGTGGTCAGCAAGGCGAACGCGGTAGCCGCCCACGCCCGGGTCCGCGGGCACGACCCGGCCGACTGCATCGGCGTCGGCGACTCGGTCGAGGATCTCGAGGTCGCTGCCTCGGTCGGGCGCTTCTTCGTCGTCGCCAACGGGCCCGAGCGCGACGCCGGATTGCGCGCCGCGCTGGGCGCCTGGGACAACGTCACGGTCACCGAGGGCAGCATGGGCGAGGGTTTCTACGAGGCGGTCGTCTCGACCCTCGTGGAGCGCCGCTAGGCCGCCCGGCGCGGCCCAAACGATCATCTAGTATCGAGCCGATGGAGGGTGACGCCACAGTCGCGGAGCAGGAGTACCTCGAGATCATGTTCTGGCTCGAGGAGGCGGGGCTGCCGATGACCGGCGCCAACATCGCCCGGGCGATGCAGCTCTCGCCGCCCACCGTGCACGAGATGATCGGCCGGCTCGTCGACGACGGCTACGTCAGCCGCGACGCCGACAAGTCACTCGGCTTCACCGACTCGGGGCGCGAGCACGCGACCCACATCGTCCAGCGCCACCGGATGATCGAGCGCTTCCTCACCGACGTCCTCGGCATCCCCTGGGACGAGGTCCACGAGGAGGCCGAGCGAATCGAGCACGCGATGTCGCCGGTTCTCGAGGAGCGGATGCGCGCCGCGATCGGCGACGCGACGACCTGTCCGCACGGCCACCCGATCGTCGAGGGAACCCGCGAGCGGGGAGCCCTGCTCGCCGACGTCGAGGTCGGGGGCTCGGTGATCGTCCTTCGCTTCGAGAACGAGGCCGAGGACCTTCTCCACTATCTGAAGGACGCCGGGCTGGAGCCGGGCCTCGAGGGCAAGGTCGATAGCTCGGATGACGAGGGCGTGACGATCGCCTCCGCCGACGGCTCCCACCACGTCTCCCGCAGCGTCGCCGAGACCGTCTCGGTCCGCGCCGACCCGGCGCCAGCGCCGCGCTCGGCGATCCCGGAGCAGCTCGTCCTCTCCGGCGACCGCTACGGCCGCTGAGCCGGCCCGAGCGCCCTGAGAAGTCCTGACTATTGGGGCATTTCCAGGGTGACGATCGGCGTCGCGGTCGGGCTCTCGCTGCCGCCTGGGGGCTCCGCAGTCACCATCACCACTTCGACGCCGCTGGTGTCGGGGATCGTCGTCGTCGCGTTGCCCGTCTTGTCGGGGACGAACAGGGCCCGCACCGGGGTCACCCGGCCGCCGCGCTGAATCCAGGCCTCGAGCACCCGGTCCGGCGGTAGCTGCCGGACATTGGCGAGATGCAGTGTCGCCGAGTCCCCGGTGCCGACCATCCGCGCGGTCACGCCCGGCGGCTTCCCGGCGGTGAGGACCGTGGTCGAGGTGTCGCCGCCACCCGACTCGCCGTCGCGGATCGCGTAGCCGGCGACCACCGCGAGAACGAGGGCGAGGGTGGCCAGGCCGGCGGCCGGACGCCAGCCGCGGAAAAGCGGCCGCCGGGCGCGGGACTTCAGCGGCGGCCGGCCGGCCTCGGCACGGGCCTGGCCGACGATCCGCTCGCGCAGCTCCGGCGGCGGCTGGAAACGGGTCACGGTCTCCGGCAACTGCTCGGCCGCAGGTTTCAGCCAGCGCGCGTCGGCGCGGCACTCTTCGCAGTCGGCCAGGTGGCGCTCGACTTCCCCGGCCCGATCGGGCTCGAGCGAGCCGAGCAGGTAGGCGGGCAGGTCATCGATCAGGCTCTGGTGCCCGTTCTCGCTCATGCCAGCCCTCCCGCCAGCTCGGTCCTCATCTTTTCCATTCCCAGCCTCATGCGACCCTTCACGGTACCCAGTGGGATACCCAGTATCCGGGCGATCTCCGACTGGCTGAAGCCGCCGAAGTAGGCGAGCTCGATCACCTTCGACTGCTCGCCCGGGAGCCCGCCGATCGCGCCGCGGACCTCCTGTGCGGTCTCGTGTTCCATCGCCTCGTCCTCGGTCAGCTCGCCCGAGGGCCGCTGCTCGAGGATCAGGTCGTCGTCGAAGTCGAGGTTGGGGCTGCGGCCGGACTTGCTGCGCAGCAGGTCGATGGCCCGGTTGCGGACGATGCCCAGCATCCAGGAGCGCACGCTGCCGCGCGAGCGGTCGTAGCGCGCCCCGCTGCGCCAGACCGAGATGAACGCCTCCTGGGCGACGTCTTCGGCGGCCGCCTTCTCGCCGACGATTCTGTACGCCAGCGAGAAGGCCGCTCCGCCGTGGCGGTCGTAGAAGACCTCGAACGCCTCGGGATCCTTGGCCCCGATCAGGGGCATCAACTCCTCGTCCGCGAGACGTTCGGGCTTCATTCGATTTCCTCGGATCGGTCCTAGGTCAGGCTATGAACGGTTCCACAGCCTTGAGCACCTGTGCTTCTTCCAGCGACGGATCGAACGCGTCCGGGGCCGGGGATGCGCCGTTCTGGAGGCGGATAGCCGCCGCGTGACGGGCCTCGACCTGGACGATAGAGCCGGCGGCGCCGAGCACTTCTTTCGACTTGATCGAGGGCGCCGCTCCGTTGTAGGCGCTGACCCCGGTGTCCTCGAAGGTCTGCGCCAGTTTGAGGAAGCCCTTGGTGTCGCTGTAGTCGAAGGTGAACTTCGGCTCCGCGACAGGCTTGCCCTTGAGCTGCTTGATCGTCGCCGTCAGGGCTTCGACGTGCTGCTTCTCGTCTTCGGCGAGAAGGTTGATCAGGCTCTTCAGTTCGCCGCTTGCTCCCGCCCTCTTCTTCGCTTCCTCATAGAAGGTCGACTCGAGGTACTCGAGCGTGAGGGCGAAGTTGAGGATGCCGACGTCACCGCCTTCGGACATCGCCAACGCCTTCTTGACGAAGGGCGCGATCATGCCCATGCCATACACGGCACCGGCGGCGAGCGCTCCCTTGAGAATCACGTCGCTGCGTGAGAGATCTGCGCTGTCGTCCTCGATGTGGACGGCGGCGAGCTCCGGATGTACGAGTTCTTGATTGCTCATCTCTGAGTTTCCTTTCGCTTTCGCTCGCCGCTCAGCTGACGATGAACGGTTCGACGGACTTGAGCACGGTCTTGACGTCTGCCGGCTTGGCGAAGGCGCCGTCCGGGGTGATCGTCTGTCCCAACAGGGTGTTGAGGGCCGAGGCGTGCCTGCCCTCGACGCTATGGATGGCCAGCGCGGACGCGAGCACTTCCGGGCTTTCGATGTTGGCGGCCTGGCCGAGGTAGGCCGCGGCGCCGAGGTTCTCGACGGTGCCGGCCAGTTCGAGCACCGACTTCGCGTCCTTGAGCGGGAATTCAGCTTTCGGTTCCGCCGCCGGCTTGCCGCCGAGCTGCTTAACCGCCGCGGTGAGCGCGGTCACGTGCTGCGCCTCCTCGCTGCCGAACTGCTTGATCGTCGCCAGGTCGGAGCCCTTGAACAGGCCGCTCTTGATGACGTCGGCGTAGAACGCCGTCTCCAGGTACTCGAGGGTGAGGGCATAGTTGAGGATGCCGACGTCCCCCTTGCCGAACTGCGCGGTTTCGCTGCCTCCGCCGCTCGAGCCGCCCTGGGTCGCGGTCGAAGTCGTGGTGCCGCTGTCGCTTCCGCAGGCGGCGAGAAAGGCGGCCGCGGCGGCCGAGCCGCCGGTCAGCGCCATGAACTTGCGTCGCGAGACGGGGTCCTTGGCGAGCTTGGCGACTGCGCTCGGGCTCCCCTTCTCACGTTCCTTTGTCTCAGGCATGTCTAACTCCTCGGTGGTTTGCGCTTCCGAGACCACCTACGCGAATCGGCTCCGCAACGGATCAATCCCGGCCAAAACGTCCGCAAAGGAAAAGTGATCCGCGTAGGCGCGAGGCGCGTAGCGCAGGCATATGAGACCTCTCCGAAACACCCACCGCGCCGCTGCCCTCCTACCCGTCGTCGCCGTCCTCGCACTCGCGGGCTGCGGTGGGGGAGGAAGCTCGACCACCGAAACGAGCGCCATGGGCGCCGGCTCGGCCTCGGGCTCTGCCGTGACGATCGCCGACTACGAATACGCGCCGCCGGACCTGACCGTGAAGAGCGGCACCACGGTGAAGTTCACCAATGAAGACTCGACCGCCCACACCGCCACCTCGAAACAGGGCGGCGCCTTCGACAGCGGCACGATCAAGCCCGGCAAGACCGGCGAGGTGACCCTCGAAAAGCCGGGGACCTACGCCTACTACTGCGTCTTCCACCCATTCATGAAGGGCACGATCACCGTCGAATAGCGCGATGCGGCGCCGGGTCGCTCGCTCAGGCGGGCGAGCCGGCGCGGACGCGGTCGAGCGCGGCGGCGATCCTGGAGACGCCCTCGTCGATCCGCTCGGGCGGGACGCTGGCGAAGGAGAGGCGGAGGCTGTTGACGCCACCCTCGATCATGAAATCGGGGCCGGCAACGAAGGCGACCCCGTCGCTCTTCGACTCGACCAGCAGCGCCGGCGTGTCGGTGCCCTCGGCGAGATCGAGCCAGAGGAAGTAGCCCCCTCCGGGCACGACGAACTCGGCCTCCGGGATCCGCTCCCCGAGCGCGGTCACGAGCGCGTCGCGGCGGTCGCGGAGGGCGCCTTTGACGAACTCGATGTTGGCGTCGAGCCCGCCCGAGGCGCAGAGCTCGAGGACCACGGCCTCGGCGAGCATGTTCGGCGAGATGTAGGTCTCATTCGCCCGCTTGGAGAGCTTCGCGACCAACTCGGCGGGCCCGGCGAGGTAGCCGACCCGGACGCCGGGGCTGACCGTCTTCGAGAAGGAGGAGGCGTGGACGACGCGATCGGCGCGGTCGATCGAGAGCATCGTCTCCAGCGCCTCGCCCTCGAAGGGCAGCTCGCGGTAGGGGTCGTCCTCGAAGATCCAGAAGCCGTGCTCGGCGGCGAGCTCGACCAGCCGCACGCGCTTCTCGGCGGAGAGGGTGCAGCCCGCCGGGTTATGGAAGTTGGGGATCACGTGGGCGAGCTTGATCGGGCCGGCCTCGAGGGCGGCTTCGAAGGCGGCGAGGTCGAGGCCGTCGTCCTCCAGCGGGACCGGCACCAACTCGACCCCGAGGCGCTGGAGCATCAGCAGGGTGCGGTCGTAGGTCGGCTGCTCGACGACGACCCGGTCGCCGGGCTCGAGCAGGTGCTCGAAGAGCATCCAACCGGCCTCCAGGGAGCCGTTGGCGATCATCACCTGCGAGTCTTCGAGCCCTCCATGGCGCTCGGCGACCCAGTGGCAGAGGCCGGGATGGCCGATCCCCGTGCCGTAGGAGAGCGCCTTTTCCCAATCCTCGGCCAGCGCGACCTTGGCGGCCTCGAGGACCGAATCCCGTGGCAGGATGTCGGCACTGGGAGCACCGCGGGCGAAGGAAATATTGTCTGGAGCCATCGACATCGACCCTAGCAACGGCAAGGCCTCAGGGGTCGTCCTCGCACTGGTGGTCGCGGTCCTCGTCGCGGCCGGCGCCGCCGTCGCCGCGGGCCGCACCGAACCGGCGCAGACCCAGATGGTGCTCCGCCTGCACGAGCTCCCGCCCGAGTATTCAATCGGCCCCGACACCGGCTGCGGCGTCGTCAGCGCCGAACAGGAGCCTTCGCTGGCGGTGCGGTCATTCGCCCTCAAGTACAAGCCGCCCTTCTGCGAGTACGAATACGAACGTCGCTTCCTGCTCCCGGGGCCCGAACCGGCGCCGCCCGAGGTGATCTCGTTCGCGATCGGGACGCAGACACCGGAAGCGGCGTCGGCCGGCTTCCAGGCCGCGCGCGACCTGCTCGCCTCGTTGCTCGGCGAACCCCACCTCGCCGAAGCCCCGACCACGGCCAGGATCGGCGGCCCGACCAAGCTCTTCCACACCGAAAGCGCCCGCCTCGGCACCGGTGAACACGAACCCGGGACGGCGTTCTTCTGGCGCTCGGGGGTGACCCTGGCCGCGGTCTACCTGGCCGGGATGCCGCTCGCCACCGCGGATGGCGTCGCCCTACAGCTCGCCACCGTCCAGCAGCGCCATGTCGTCGCGCCGACCCCGTACCTCGAGTCCGAACGCGACGACACGGCGGTCCCGTTCGAAGACCCGCGGCTGAAGCTTCCCGTCTACTGGCTCGGCCCGACCTTCCGGCCTGGCCACGGACGGCCTCCCGCTCACCTCGAAGACGTGTTCCTGCCCGCGGTGTTCGGCGACACCAGCCCCCCGGGGGTCAAAGAGCTGCTCAGCTACGAAAAGGGCATCACGCTCTACGCCTTCACCAGGGCGACCTGGCGCGCGCACCTTCAGAGGCCCTCGGCGGCCCTGGTCCGGGACTGGCGCTGCACGAGGAAGACGACGATCTCCGTTGCCGGCGGCAGAGCGGCGATCTACGCCGGCTACGCGAAGAACTTCGCCGATTGCCCGCGGACTCCGCCCAACGTCTTCTTCGCCGAGGTCCCGGCGGGACGGATGGTCATCGGCGTCGACCTTCCGAACTGCCCCGTCTGCATCGAATCGGGGCACGGCCCATACGAGTCGGTGGCGGCGATGGAAGCGATCGCCCGCGGCCTGCGCCTGCGTGAGCGGCCCGGCGCTCCCGCCCAGTAGCTCGTCAGGAAGCGCGCAGCGTCTCGACCGCGATCGCCGCGGTCTCGGTCGGGCTTTCGCCGACCCGCACGCCCTTGGCCTCGAGCGCTTCCTTCTTCGCCTGGGCGGTGCCCGAGGAGCCGGAGATGATCGCCCCGGCGTGCCCCATCTGCTTGCCCGGAGGAGCGGTGAAGCCGGCGATGTAGGCGACCACGGGCTTGGAGATCTCCGCCGCGATGAACTCGGCGGCGCGCTCCTCGGCGTCGCCGCCGATCTCGCCGACCATGACGATCAGCTCGGTCTCCTCGTCGGCCTCATAGAGGGTGAGGATGTCGATGAAGTCGGAGCCGATGATCGGGTCGCCGCCGATGCCGACGATCGAGGAGTTGCCGGTGCCGGCCTGTTTCAGCTCATTGCCGATCTGGTAGGTCAGCGTGCCCGACTTGGAGACGACGCCGATCGGGCCGGGGTCGAAGAACTGGGCGGGGATGATGCCGACATTGGCCTTCCCGGGCGAGAGCGCGCCGGGGCAGTTCGGGCCGAGCAGCCGCACCCCCGCCTCCTTCGCCTTCCAGTAGAGGCCGAGCATGTCGAGCACTGGAATTCCCTCGGTGATCGCGATCACCGTCTGCACTCCCGAGTCGATCGCCTCGTCGATCGCCGGGGCGGCGAAGCGCGCCGGGACGAAGATCATCGAGGTGTTGGCGCCGGCCTCCTCGACCGACTCCTTGATCGAGTCGAAGACGGGGACGCCCTCGACGTCCTGGCCGCCCTTGCCGGGAGTGACCCCGGCGACGAGGTCGGTCCCGTAGGCCTTGTTCCGAAGTCCATGGAAGGAGCCCTCGCGACCGGTCAGGCCGGAGACGACCAGCTTCGTGTCCTCGCCGACGATGATGCTCATCTCAGCCCGCCAGCTCCACGACTCTGCGCGCCGCGTCGAGCATCGTCGTCTCCAGATGCATGTTGGGCAGGGAGGCCTCGGCGAGGATCTTCAGGCCCTCCTCGGAGTTGGTGCCGTCGAGGCGCACGACCAGGGGCAACTCGAGGCCGATCTCCTGCGAGGCGGTGACGATCCCGTTGGCGATCTCGTCGCAGCGGGTGATACCGCCGAAGATGTTGAAGAGGATCGCGCTCACCTTCTCGTCGGAGGTGATCACGGTCAGGGCGTTGACGATCGCGTCGGCTTTCGAGCCGCCGCCGGCGTCGAGGAAGTTGGCCGGGCTGCCGCCGGCCTGGGCGACGACGTCGAGGGTCGACATGCAGAGGCCGGCGCCGTTGGCGAGGATGCCGACGTTGCCGTCGAGTTTCACGTAGGTGAGGCCCTTCTCCTTGGCCATCGCCTCGAGCGGGTCCTCGTCGCCGACGAACTCCTCGTCGGCGAGGTCCTGGTGGCGGAAGGTTGCGTTGCCGTCGATCGTCACCTTCGCGTCGAGCGCGACGACGTCGCGGCCGGCGGTGACGATCAGCGGGTTGACCTCGATCAGGGTCGCGTCCTCCTCGGTTGCGACCTCGACCAGCTTCGGAAGCACCTCGGCGACCTTGTCGCGGACGTCCTCCTCGAGCCCGGCGGCGTCGACGATCGTCCGCGCATCGGCGGCGGTGAACGTCCGGGTCGGGTCGATGTGCTCGGTGACCAGCGCGCCCGGATCCTCGGCGGCGACCGCCTCGATGTCCATGCCGCCCTTGGCCGACACCATCGCCAGAAGCTTCTTCTCGGAGCGATCGAGGATCACCGAGGCGTAGTACTCGGAGGCGATGTCGGAGCCGCCCTCGATCCAGACCTGGTGGACCTTGAAGGGGCCCTCTCCGTGGGGCCCCGTGATGTCCATCCCGATGATCGCGCCGGCGTACTCGCGGGCCTCCTCGGCGTCGGCGGCGATCTTGATCCCGCCCGCCTTGCCGCGCCCGCCGATCAGCACCTGGGCCTTGATCGCGCAGGGGAATCCGACCCGCTCGGCAGCCGCCACGGCCTCGTCCACGGTCGTCGCGACCTCGCCGCTCGGCACGGCGATGCCGTGCTTGGCGAACAGCTGCTTTCCCTGATACTCGAGTAGGTCCATTAGAGAGGCGCACCGCGTGGTGCGGGCGGCAGCCTATAATGCCGCGGCTCGCCGATGCCGCTTCCCAGCCTAAAAAACATCAAATGGGTCACGACCGATTGTTACGGGACGTTGATCGATTGGGAGAAGGGCATCATCGACGCCTGTAAGAAGGAGGCCGGCAAGGACGGCTTCAGCTTCGAAGAGGGCCCCTTCCTCGCCCGTTTCATGGAGGTCCAGGCCGAAATCATGGCCGGCTCCTACGAACTCTACGCCGAGGTCCTGCGCCGCACGATCGTCAAAGTCGCCGGCGAGCTGGGCTGGGAGATCGAGCCCTCGCGGGCCCAGTTCCTGCCCGACTCGGTCGCCTACTGGCTGCCCTTCCGCGAGTCGAACGCGGCGATGGATCGGCTCGGGAAACGCTACGAGATCGGGATCATCTCCAACATCGACGACAAACTCCTCGGCGTCTCCCGCCGCCACCTTCGCACCGAACTCGACCTCGTCGTCACCGCCCAGCAGGTGCGCAGCTACAAGCCCGACCCGGTCCACTTCAAAGAGTGCGCGCGCCGGATCGGCGGCAAGAAAGGCTGGCTGCACATCGGCTGCGACTACACGACCGACGTCGCCCCGCTGCTCAAAATGAACGTGCCGGTGATCTGGGTCAACCGCCACGGCGAGAAACTCGAAGGCCGCAAAGCGCCGAGCGCCACGGTCAAGAACTTCCGCGACGCCGCCAAAAAGCTCGGCGCCTCCTAGCGCGGCGCCTTCCAGGCCTGCCCGTCCACACGGTTCTCTAGCGTCACGTCGAAACTTCGCCGGTTGCGGGGTTTTCGAACCCCTAGGCAGCCAGGATCACCAATGTCGACTGAAGCAACCAGAAAAACCCGCGCCTCAAAGCGCGCGCAGGCGGCGGGAGTCATCGCCGGCCTCGGCCTGCTCATCATCCTCGCGGTCGCGGTGGGCCCGGCCTCGGCCGCGCGCCAACCGCTGGTGTTCCCGCCCGAACGCCCCAACTTCGTCGTCATCCAGACCGACGACCAGACCATGGACGGGCTCTACGCCCGCTACCGCTCCGAAAGCGGTGGCGAGACCCGGGCGATGCCCAACACGCTGGACATGATCGCCAAAAAAGGGGTCACCTTCAGCAAGTACTACGTCTCCTACCCACTCTGCTGCCCCTCCCGGGTCAGCCTGCTGACCGGCCGCTACGCCCACAATCACGGCGTCAAAGGCAACATCCAGCCGAACGGCGGTTACCACGGCTTCTCCGAGCGCGCCGCCTTCACGCACAACATCGCCACCTGGCTGCAGGCGGACGGCTACAGGACGATCCACATCGGCAAGTTCCTCAACGGCTACGGCGAAGCGCCCTACGACGACGGCAAAACGGTGCCGCCCGGGTGGAGCTCCTGGCACACGGTCGAGCGCTCCGACAACGACCACTACTTCTACGGCTACGAACTCAACAACAACGGCGTGATCGAAGGCCCCTACGGCGACTCGGGCAGCTGGGACACCCGTGAATACGGCGCCCGCGACGATCCGGGCTGCCCGTTCGCGCCGCTCAACGGCCTGCCCTGTTATTACGAGACAGACACGCTGACCAGCCTGGCGACGAACGAAATCGTCGCCGCCCCGGCGGAATCGCCGTTCTACCTGCAGCTCGACTACACCGCCCCCCACGGCGATTTCCGGCGTCCTGCGGGCCCGGAGCCGGCTCCCCGCCACTACGACTGGTTCAAGGGGGCCCGGCTCCCCCACGACCGCTCAGAAGGCTTTGACGAGGGCAATGTCAGCGACAAGCCCCGCTTCATCCGCGAAGCGCCGCACCTCTCGCTCAACGACAAGCACACCTACCGCGTCTACTGGCAAAAGCAGCTCGAGTCGCTGCGCGCGGTCGACGATGGCGTCAAACAGATCATCGACACGCTCGGCGCGATGGGCCGGCTCAGCAACACCTACATCCTCTTCACCTCCGACAACGGCTTCTTCTTCGGCGAGCACCGCCTGATCGGCGGCAAGTTCCTCGCCTATGAGCCCGCCACCCACCTGCCCTTCCTGATGCGCGGGCCGGGGATCAAACCGAACACCGTCAGCGGCGAGCCCTCCGAGCAGATCGACATCGCGCCGACGATCCTCGAACTGGCCGGGACCACAGCCGACAAGAGCATCGACGGGCAGTCGATGGTGCCCTTCTTCCGCGACCCGACCCTGCGGACCAGGCGGCCGTTGCTCTTCGAGTCGTTCGTCGAAACCAGCGACGTCGACGCCCAGGGTGGAGCCGAACAGCAACCCGCCTACGAACCGGCGACCGGTGCGCCTGTCGCCGCGACCTCGGCGCTCGCACGACCCGCCGCCGGGGAAGAAGCGAGCGCCTCGATCCTGGCGCCGCCCAAGGACTACGAGGGAATCCGCCTCGGGCCGTACAAGTTCATCGCCTGGCCCGACGGCGAGAAGGAGCTCTACGACATCAACAAAGACCCCTTCGAGCTCAACAACATCGCCAAGGACCCCAACTACTTCCCGGTCCGCAACTACCTCTACACGGTGCTCACCGGCGGCGTCGACGAAGAAGGCGGCCTCGAGGAATGCGTCGGCCGCGAGTGCTGGGAACCGGTCGCGAAAATCCCGCTGACCCGCAAGGAACTGCTGCGCCAGCGTCAGCTCGAAAAGCAGGAAAAACGAGAAGAACGCAAGGAAGAACGGGAAAAACGCCGCGAAGAACACCAGAAAGGCCAGCAGCCCTAAACGGCCGGCGAGCGTCGCCGCCCCCTGCGTCCCCCTACTTGATCACGGCGAGGACGTCACCGCTGGAGACCGAGTCGCCCTCGGAGACGTTCAGCTCCTCGACCTTGCCGGAGCGATGCGCGGTGATCTCGTTCTCCATCTTCATCGCCTCGATCACGCAGATCAGATCGCCCTCCGATACCTCGGCGCCCTTCTCGACCGCGACTTTGAAGACCGTTCCCTGCAGCGGCGCGGGCAACGACTCACTCGAGGCGCTGGGACCGCCGCCGGACTTACGCTCACGCTTCGGCGGGCGTTTGCCGCCGGCCCCGCCGGCCGGGGCGATGCCGCCGCCGGCCTCGCCGATCACCTTGACGTCGAAAAGCTTGCCCGAGACCTCGACCTTGAAGTCGCGCTCGACGGTAGGCGCGTCGTCGGATGCGGCCGCGGCGGCCGCATCCTCGGGAGCGGTCGTCTTCAGCCACTCCTTGTCCTCCATCAGGTCGCGACAGGTCTCGCCCTTCTCCCACTGCTCGGTTGCGAGGATCGCCTTGTGGAAGGGGATCAGGGTGGTCAGGCCGCCGGAGTCGTATTCGCCGAGCGCCCGCAGCATGCGCCGGGTCGCCTTCTCGCGGTCGACGTCCCAGACGATCAGCTTGGCGACCATCGGGTCGTACATCGGCGTCACCTCGGAGCCGCCTTCGACACCGGAGTCGACGCGGACGCCGGGACCGGAGGGCTCGCGGTAGGAATCATCGATCGGGCCCGGCGCGGGGGCGAATTTCTTGTGCGCGGCCTCGGCGTTGATCCGGCACTCGATCGACCAGCCACGTAGGTCGACGTCCTCCTGAGCGATCGAGAGTGGCTCACCGGAGGCGACCAGGATCTGCTCGCGGACGATGTCGATGCCGCTGATCATCTCGGTGACGCAGTGCTCGACCTGGACCCGGGTGTTCATCTCGAGGAAGAAGTACTCCTCGCCGACCTGCATGCCCTCGATCGTCCCCGCGCCTCGGTAGCCGACCGCGGCAGCGGCGTCGATCGCGATCTTGCCGATGCGCTCGCGCATCTCCTCGTCGACATGCGGCCCGGGCGCCTCCTCGATCACCTTCTGGTGACGGCGCTGGATCGAGCAGTCGCGCTCGCCGAGGTGGATCACGTTGCCGTGCGAGTCGGCCAGGACCTGAACCTCGACGTGGCGCGGGTCCTCGAGGTAGCGCTCGACGTAGACGCGGTCGTCGGAGAAGAACTTCTCGCCTTCGCGGGCCGAGCCCTCGAAGGCCTCCTCGAGGTCGTCGGGGGTCATCGCCACCCGGAAGCCCTTGCCGCCACCGCCGCCCGCCGCCTTACAGGCAACCGGGTAGCCGGCTTCATCGGCCTGCAGGCGCGCCGCATCGAGGTCCTTGGCGACCTCGGTGGAACCGGGGACGATCGGCACTCCGGCCGCCTCCATGATCTCGCGCGCCCGTGTCTTCGAGCCCATCTCTTCGATCGCCTCCGGCGGCGGGCCGATCCAGGTGATCCCGGCCTCCTCGCAGGCCCGCGCCATCTCGGCGTTCTCGGCGAGGAATCCGTAGCCGGGATGGATTCCCTCGGCGCCGGCCTCCTTCGCCGTCGCGATGATCTTGGCGATGTTCAGGTAGCTCTCGGCCGGAACCGCCGGGCCGATCAGGAAAGCCTCGTCCGCCGCGCGCACGTGGGGGGCGTCGCGGTCGATCTCCGAGTACACGGCAACCGAGCCGATTCCCATCTCCCGCAGGGTGCGGGCGACGCGAATCGCGATCTCGCCGCGGTTGGCTATCAACACCTTCTCGAACACGGCGGCGCAGTCTAATTACTGCCCGGCTAGGCTGCCGCACGCATCATGCTGATTGAGCTCCAGAGCCACTCGACCCACTCCGACGGTCAGCTGCCGGCCGCCGAGGTCGTCGAGCGCGCCGCCGAGGCCGGGGTGACCACCCTGGCGCTCACCGACCACGATGCCGTCGCCGGCGTTCCCGAGGCGGCCGAGGCCGCGAAGCGGGTCGGGCTGGAGTTGGTCCCCGCCGTCGAGATGTCCTGCGTCCACGAGTTCGCCGAAGACCTGCACGTCTGCGGCTACTGGGTGGACCTCGACCGGATCGGCCCGACCTGCGACAGAGCGCAGGAGGAACGCCGCAACCGAGCCGGTGAGATCGTCGAGAACCTGCGCCGCGAGGGCTTCGACCTGACCCTCGAGGACGCGATCCGCGAGGCGGGCGGCGCCGATTCGATCGGCCGCCCCCACATCGCCCGCGCCGCCGGCGCCAGCGGCGACCTCGGCCCCTTCTTCGAGGAGTACCTGGTGCCCGGCGCCAAGGCCTTCGTCCCGCGGCGCTGGCCCACCGCCGACCAGGCCGTCGACCTGATCCACGAGGCCGGCGGCGTCGCCGTCGTCGCCCACCCCTACTGGGACATCGACGACCCGGCCGAGGTCGAGGAGCTGGTCAGGGCGATCGGCTTCGACGGGATCGAGACCTACTACCCGCCCCACACCAAGGAGCAGACCGAACACCTGCTCTCGCTCTGCACGGAGCTCGACCTCGTCCCGACTGCCTCCTCCGATTACCACGGGCCGACGCACAAGACCTTCTCGAAGTTCGGGGACTACGACACGTATGGGCTGGGCGAGCCGCAGGTTCCGCCAAAGCCGTAGCGGTCGAGGGAGAGTTGGGGACCCCTCCTCGCTCAACTTTTTCGATGGACAGAACTGGCTGAGCCTTGGGCGGCGCGCCGAAAAAGTACAAGCCGCTCGCAGGGGTCCCCAACCTCCCCACTCGGACCGCTGGGCAGAACCCGTAGCTGGGCAGACCGAGGGTGCGCAGGCCCTGCCCGGATCAGAGCTGCTTCGGGATCCGAGGACTCGGCGCACGGGTTGGCGTGCTGTGAGCTGCGCGGGCGTTCCGGCGCCTGCCGTGACGGCGGAGAACATGAGAAAGGGGAGGCGGTGACCCTTCCCCGGACACTCAAGAGCGGCTCCTGCCGCTCGTCCGGGGAAGGGTTGCCGCCTCCCCTATATGCCGGTACTACGCAGTTACTGCAGCGGCGGGAATCAGATCCCGCGACTCGAGGTAGTCGAGCAGTTTCTGCGCCGACTCCTCGGGGGTCTCGTTCTCGGTGTCGCAGACCCAGGCGGGATTCTCGGGAATCTCGTAGGGGTCGGAGACGCCGGTGAATTCTTTGATCTCGCCGGAGAACGCTTTTGCGTAGAGGCCCTTGACGTCACGCTCGGCGCAGGTGTCGACCGACGCCTTGACGTAGACCTCGATGAAGCGGTCGCCCATCGTCTCGTGGGCCTCGTCGCGGATCTCGGCGTAGGGCGAGATCGCGGCGGTGATCACCGGCACGCCGTTGCGGCTGAGCAGGTCGGCGACGAAGGCGATCCGGCGGATGTTTATGTCGCGGTCCTCCTTCGAGAAGCCGAGGCCCTTCGAGAGGTTTTCGCGGACGATGTCGCCGTCGAGGATCTCGAGCTTCGAGCCGCGGTTGCGGAGCTCGGTCTCGAGCAGTCCGGAGATCGTCGTCTTGCCGGCGCCCGAGAGCCCGGTGAACCAGAGGGTGAAGCCCTTCTCACCAGCCATGCTTGTCAGTCCTCCTTGTAAGCGTCGATAAGGATGTCGGCGACCTCGTCACGCGAGAACTCGTGCGGGGGCCTTTCGCCTTTGCCGAGCATCTCGCGCACCTTGGTGCCGGAGAGAAACAGGTGCGACTCCGCCTCGTGGGGGCAGGTCTTGCCCGACGCGAGGCCCTCGCACTCATTGCACCAGAAGGTGTGCTCGAACATCAGCGGCTCGATACCGAGCTCGTCGATGTCGATCTCGTCGAAGATCTTTTGCGCGTCGTAGGTGCCGTAGTAGTCGCCGGCGCCGGCGTGGTCGCGACCGACGATGAAGTGGGTCGCTCCGTAGTTGCGGCGGACGATCGCGTGCAGGACGGCCTCGCGCGGTCCGGCGTAGTGCATCTTCGCCGGCTTGACGCCCAGCACCACCCGGTCGTTCGGGTAGTAGTTGTCCATCAGCACCTCGTAGCACTTCATCCGCACGTCGGCGGGGATGTCGCCGGCCTTGGTCTTGCCGATCAGCGGGTGGATGAAGAGCCCGTCGCAGGTCTCCAGTGCGGCCTTGGTCAGGTACTCGTGGGCGCGGTGGATCGGGTTGCGGGTCTGGAAGGCGACGATCTTCTTCCAACCACGCTCCTCGAAGTCCTTTTTGTGCTCGGCCGGCGTCTTGTAGCGGGCCATGAAGGCATCCTCGTGGTCGGGCAGCGCGTCGACCTCGATCGGGCCGGCGATACAGCGGCTTCCCTCCTCGTAGATCGCGGCGACGCCGGGGTGCTCGCCGTCGGCGGTGCCGTAGACGCGCTCGGCCTCGCTCTTGGCGTCGCGCTCCCAGATCTCCTCGACCGTGATCCGGCCGAGCGCCTTGCCTTCGTCGCTGGAGAGCGCGACCACATCGCCGACCTCGCACTCGAGGTCGGTCGACAGGGTGATCGGGATCGGCCAGTAGTCGCCGTCGACGGTGCGCATCTCGGCGCAAACGCGCTCCCAGTCGGCGGAGCCCTGGAAGCCGGTCAAGGGGGCGAAGCCACCGTTGCCGATCATCTCGAAATCGGCGGTGTGGCGCTCGTCAAGTGTCAGGGAAAGCTCGGTCATCGTCTCGCTCATCAGAAAATTCTCACCAATCGGTTCGTAAAGGGAATCAGGAATGGGAAATCGGGGGAGCGCCGGGGGCGCTTGGGCTCAGATCAGTTGATCCCGCACTCGGTCTTTGCGAGACCGGCCCAACGACCGTCGCGCTGCGAGCCACCCGGGCCGACAGGCTTGGTGCAGTGCGTGCAGCCGATCGACGGATAGCCGTGGTCGTGGAGGGGGTTATACGGGAGGTTGTGCTCACGGATGTAATTCCAGACATCGCGCTCGGACCAGTCGGCCAGGGGATTCAGCTTCCAGAGGTTGAACTTCTTGTCCCAGGCCAGCTTCGGCGTCTTGGACCGAGAGCTCGAGTCGCCGCGGCGGACGCCGGCGGCCCAGCAGTCTACGGAAGAAAGGGCCCTGCGCATCGGCTCGACCTTGCGCAAACCGCAGCAGGAGTCCGGGTCGCTGTTCCAGAGCTCGTCGCCGTAGCGCTCGGCCTGCTCCTCGAGCGTGAGGTTGTGGTACCGATCGAAGTCGATGTCGAGGAACTCGGCGAGCCGGTCCCGGGTCTCATAGGTCTCCGGGAAGAGGACGTCGGTGTCGAGGTAGAAGAAGCGTGCCTCCGAGTTGATCCGCGAGGCCATGTGGGCCGTCACCGAGCTCGTTTTCTGGAACGAGCAGGCGAGGTAGTGACGCTCGCCGAAGGTGTCGAACATCCACTCGAGCGCGCCCTGGGCGGTGCGGCCCTCGAGCTCCTCGGCGATCGATTTGGCCCACTCCTCCGAGGACTGGAAGCCCAGCGACGGGTTGGGCGAGGTGGCGACGGGGGGTTTCATATCGCGCACTCCCCCTCGCCGCGCTCGACTTTGTAGGGGCTCGAGCGGTTCCAGTCGATGAACTGCTGCATCGTCTCGAGACTGAACTCGGCGGGCAGGGTCAGATCCTTGACCTCGCCTTCGAAGGTCGCCGCCCCGACCCGCTCGGCGTAGGCGTTGAACTCCTCGCCCTCGGAGCGGCCGGCCTCATAGAGCTTGATCCAGCGCTCGACCGCCTCGGGCACGCGTTTGGCGGGCAGCCGGGATTTGAGACGGGTGCCGAAGATGACCTCGCCGCCCTCGTAGTTGCCGCCGATGTGCGGGATGTAGGCGGGCATCTGGCGGCCGCCGACTTTCAGCGAGGCGCCGTAGAAGCCGATGTTGGCGATGTGATGCTGGCTGCAGCCGTTGGGGCAGCCGCTCATCTTGATGTGGATCTGGCGGGTGAGGCTGTCGCTGATCTCCATCGACTCGACCCGCTCCTTGATCGCCCGGTTCAGGCCCATCGAGCTGGTGATCCCCAGTTTGCAGCTGTCGGTGCCGGGGCAGCTGACGGTGTCGGTGATCTCACGCGCGCCCGCCTCACCGAGGCCGAGCTCGGTCAGCTTCTGCCAGACCTCGTAGAGCGACTCGTCGCGAACCCAGCGCAGGACGAAGTTCTGCTGGACGGTGCTGCGCGCGTAGCCGCCGGTGAAGTCGCGCATCAGCTGGCCGAGACCGCGGAACTGCTCCGGGGTCAGGTCGCCGCGGGTGACCTTCACCTCGACCGCCGAGAAGCCCTCCTGGCGCTGCGCCGTGACGTTGCCTTCGACGAAGCGCTCGAACTCGGTGCGGTCGCCATTGGGGGAGTTGACCTCGGCCGGCTTCTTCGGCGCGTTGGCCTCCTCGTCATCGTCGAAGCGCAGCCGCTCGACCAGCTCGGGGCCGAACTCTCGCTCCTCGACCCAGTCGCCCTCGAGCTCCTCGTCGACGAGCTCGCGGAAGGCGTCCATGCCGATCTTGTCGACGAGAACCTTGATCCGGGCGCGGGCGCGATTGGCCCGCAGCCACTCCTGGCGGTCGAAGATCCGCAGCACGGCCTCCGACACCTTCAGGTAGTCGCCGTTCTCGGCCTCGACGAAGTCATAGAGCGTGGGGGCGACCCGGGCCATGATCGAGGTGCCGCCGCCGACCCTGATCTCGAAGCCCTTGACGCCGTCCTTTTCGCGACTCAGGAAAGCGATGTCGTGGATGCCGCTGATCGCCCGATCCGCGTCGGAGCCGGTGAAGGAGGTCTTGATCTTGCGGGGCATCAGCTGGGTCGTCGGGTGACGGACGAAGTAGCGGATGTAGGCGACCGCGTAGGCGGTCGGGTCGAAGATCTCATCGGGGGCGACACCCGCCCAGGGGTCACCGGTGACGTTGCGGACCGTGTTGCCGCAGCCCTCGCGTGAGGAGAGCCCGACCGCGGAGATCTCGCGGATCAAACCCTCCATGTCCCGTAGCGGGACGTGGTGGATCTGGATGTTCTGGCGGGTCGTGATGTGGCCTTTGACCAGCGGCGCGTACTTCTCGACCACGGTCGCGAAGGCATCCATCTGATCCGGAGTGACGCCGCCGTAGGGAAGCTTGACGCGGACCATCTGGACGTCGGGCTGGCGCTGGCCGTAGACGCCCTGTTTGAGGCGGAAGCCGATGAACTGGTTCTCTTCGAGCTCGCCGGAGAGGAACTTCTCGGCTTCGTTGTCGAAGTCGTCGAACTCGCGCTCGATGATCGGGATCACGTGCCCGGGCACGTTCTCGTAGGACTCGGGGTTCTCGAGGGTGCCGGTGCGCCCCTTGCCCTTCTGCTGCTTCTCTTGGTCGACTACAACCTCCACGGTCATGAAAATAGCAAAAGCTGACCGGGATTAGGGTATTTAAGTTGTGAAGCGGGTTTCAGTCCCCCGCCGCTCCCTTTTTCCTCGCCTGGAGAATGGACGCCGCTTCGCCCGACTCGGCGACGTAACCGCCCTCGGGCTCGAGCTCCAGCCCCTCTTCCTCCCAGCCGACGACGCCCTCGCTCAGCTTCACCGCGTCGTAGCCGGCGTCGGTGAGCGCGTCGGCGGCCATCGAGGAGCGGGTGCCGCCCCTGCAGTAGAAGACGACCGGCCGCTCGCGGTCGAGCTCGCCGCTGCGCTCGGCGAGCTGCTCGAGCGGCAGGTGCTTGGCGCCGGCGATGTGGCCGGCGTCCCACTCATGATCGACCCGGACGTCGACGAGCTGGGCGCCCTCGTCGAGGAGCTTGCGCGCCTCGTCGCGATCGACCTCCCGGACCTCCTCAGTCAACGTCGGTCCCCTCGATCAGGAAGGCGACGCGCACGTGGGCCCGGTACTCGTCGAGGTTCTCGCCGCGAATGCCGGTCGAGACGATGTCGACGGCGCGGATGTTGCGCAGCGTCCCCTGCGCCTGGGCGAGGGCCTGCCTCGCGGCATCGTCGGTCGACGTCTTCGAGCTGCCGACCAGCTCGATGATCTTCACAACAGTCATCGCATTCCACCTTCCAGGTCCTGGATCGTCACGCCTCGCCCGCCGACTCCCTCGAGCAGAGCCGCCCGGGTCCAGGGGGGCATCGCCTTGGGACCGTCAGCGGCGCCGGCCGATGTCTCGGCGACGAACAGCTCGACCGCCGCGGCGATCGCCGCGGCCTCGTCCGCGCTCGCGCTAGGCCTCATGCCAGAAGACTATTTCAGCGGCTGGTGCGGGCCGCTGTTGGAGGTGCCGTGGTGCGGGCCCTCGCCCGCAGACTTGTGCAGCCCGTCGACCGGGTGGCCGTAGATCACTTCGCCGCAGCCGACCGGCTGTGGGTCGACCGGATCGATGAAGGCACGGCCGCTGGCGGCGCTGATGCTGGCCCCGTCGACGATCGGGTGCCCGGGCGAGCACTGGACGACGATGTCGCGGACGCTGTCGCGCGCGTCGAGCACGTCGTCGCCTCCGTTGCCGTAGATGCGGTCTTCTCCCGGTTGGCCGAGGATGCTGTTTTTGGCCCCGTCGCCGATCAGCACGTCGTTGTCGAAGGAGCCCTCCATGTCCTCGTCGGTGTTGGAGAGCTGCACCGGGTGGCAGCCGCGAACCGCGTCGATCCAGGCTTTGTGCTGGGGGAAGGAGACGTAGAGGAGCCCGGGGTGGGCCTGGGTCTCGGCGAAGGAGGCGTCGTCGCGGCCGGGACCGCCGACGATCGCTCCGCCGGCGCAGCCGCCGCCGGCCGCGAGCAGGTCGCCGTTGCCTTCGCCGTAGAGGAAGGTCGGGCCGGGAGTGCTGCCGATCAGGCCGTCGGAGCCGGCGCCGCCATAGAGCTTGTCGGCGCCGAACCCGGCCTCGATCAGGTCGTCCTCGTCGCCGCCTTTGATCGTGTCGTCGCCGAGCCCGCCGGCGAGTCGGACGTTGGTCATTTCCGCTACCGAGCCTTCGACCAGGAGCCGGTCGTCGCCGGGCCCGAGGTCAGCCGTCAGCCAGCGCGCCGGGCCACCGGCGAAAGAGCATGAGATCTGCTTGACGTCGCCGCCGACGTGCTGGCAGCCGGGGCCGACCGCGACCCCTTTCGCCGCGGTCATCGAGAAGAGGCCGTCGGCGAAGGTGATGACGAAATCGTCGGGGCCGCCGCCTCCGACGACCTCCAATCCGCCGCCGCCGCCACGGGTGTCGTCGACCTGGACGTAGGCGGAGGCCTTCAGCTTCGGTTCGGGCCCGCAGGATTCGGTCCTGCCCTTCGCCCCTTTGCAGCCGTCCGTTCCCTCGCCGCCGGCGATCGTGTCGGCTCCGCCGCCGCCGACCAGGGTGTCGTTGCCGGGGCCGCCGTCGATCACGTTGGCCTGCTTGTTGCCATAGATGATGTCGTCGTTGGCCGAGCCTTCGACGCTCTCGAAGCGGAAGAGCCGGTCGTGGCCGTCGCCGCGGGACATGTGCTTGGCGAGGGAGACGCGGACCCCGCCGGACTTGCCGGCGCCGACGTCGGTGGCGAAGGAGGCGATGTCGCCCGCACCGGCGCCACCGTCCATACGGTCGTACCCGTAGTCGCCGTGGACCAGGTCGAAGTCACCGGGGCCGCCGCTGACCGTGTCGATGCCGAGGCTGCCGGCGACCTCGTCCGCGTTGCCTGGGCCGCCGAGGACGGTGTCGTCGCCGAGGTCGCCGATCACCCGGTCGTCGTCACCGGCGCCGCCATCGAGCATGTCGTTGCCGCGGCCGCCGTGGATCAGGTCGGCACCGGGGCCGCCGCAGATCGTGTCGTTGCCGAGGCTGCCGACGATTTCGTCGTCGCCGCCGAGGCCGACGATGACGTCGCGGCTCGGTGTGCCCCTGAGCTTGTCGGGGCCGTCGGTGCCGACGATCGTCGCCCTGGCCCCGTGGCAGCGCTGGACTTCTTCTGTGGGAGGCGAGGTGGCGCCCAGCGCGTTGCCGGCTATGAGCAGCGCGATGAGCACCGCCGCCAACGCGACCGCTCTCATGCCGGGTGTGTTCGTCATCCGAACGAGTAACCCTCGCGGGTGCCCAAGGGTTCGCTCAAGCGCTGCGGATCAGCTTCTTGTTGACGAACTCGTCGGCGCCGTAGCGGCCGAGCTCGCGACCGAAGCCGGAGCGCTTGAACCCCCCGAAGGGCAGCTCCGGGCTGTCGGCTCCGACCAGGTTGACGTAGACCATTCCGGCTTCGATCTTGTCGGCGACCCGCTCGGCCTGGGCGGAATCGGTGGTCATCAGATAGGACCCGAGGCCGAACGGCGTCTGGTTCGCGAGGGCGACCGCCTCGTCCTCGGAGGCGACCCGGTAGACCTGCGCCACCGGGCCGAAGAACTCTTCCTGGGAGGCCTCGTCGCCGGGCTCGATCCCGGCGAGGATCGTCGGTTCGAAGTAGTTGCCGTCGCGCTTGCCCCCGACCAGGACCTCGGCGCCGTTCTCGACTGCGCGCTTTACCTGGTCCTCGAGCCTGTCCGCCGCCGACTGTGAGGAGAGCGGGCCGACTTCGGTGTCCTCGGCGGTCGGATCGCCCGGCTTCGCCGCGCTCAGCTTCTCGCCGAACTTCTCCACGAACTCGTCGTAGAGCTCGTCGGCGACGATGAAGCGCTTGGCGGCGTTGCAGGACTGGCCGGCGTTGTCGAGCCGCGCTTCGGTCGCCTGCTGAGCGGCGGCGTCGAGATCGTCGCTGCCGAGCAGGATGAAGGGGTCTGAGCCGCCGAGCTCGAGCACGACCTTCTTCAGGTTGCGGCCGGCGATCTCGGCGACCGCCGCGCCCGCGCGCTCGGACCCGGTGACCGAGACGCCGTGGAGCCGCGGGTCGGCAATCACCCACTCGATCTGCTCGTTGGTCGCATAGACGTTCTCGTAGGCGCCCTCGGGGAAGCCGGCGTCGTCGAAGATCTGCTGCATCGCCCCGGCGGATTCGGGGCACTGCGGCGCGTGCTTGAGCAGGATCGTGTTGCCGATCACCAGGTTCGGTCCGGCGAAGCGGGACACCTGGTAGTAGGGAAAGTTCCAGGGCATGATCCCGAGCAGGACGCCGAAGGGGCTGCGACGGACCAGCGCCGTGCCCTCGCCGCCGAGCAGCTCGATCGGCTCGTCGGCCATCAGCTCCTCGGCCTTGTCCGCGTAGAAGTCGTAGATCGCGGCCGCGAAGTCGACCTCGCCGAGCGCCTGCTCGATCGGCTTGCCCATCTCGCCGACGATGATCTCGGCGAGCTGCTGGCGCCGATCGGAGTGCAATTCCCCGACCTTGCGCACCAACGCCGCGCGATCGGCGACGCTCGAGGAGGCCGGCCAGGACCGGCTCGCCTGATCGGCCCGCCCGATCGCGGCGCGGAGCTCCTCGTCTGAGATCTCCGGGAACTCCTTGACCGTCTCGCCGGTGGCTGGGTTGACTACCGCGTAGGTGCTACTCATCAAATCCTCCTTCGTCGGATTCCGCCCGCGTACTCTGCTCCCGCTCGCTCGCGCTCACCATCACCGACTATCTCGCTTGCTCGCTCCCGCGTCCGCCGCGGGCGGGTTGTCGATGTTCAGCGCCTGCTCCAGCGGAACGTACTCCTCGCCGGTCGCCTCGGCGACCGCCTGGTGCGTGACCTTGCCGCCAGCCACGTTGACCCCGGGGCGCAGCCCCGGCACCTCGGCGACCGCGGCGGCAACGCCTCCGGCGTCGGCAAGAGCGATCGCGTACGGCAGGGTCGCGTTGGTCAGCGCGTGGGTCGAGGTGATCGGCACCGCGCCCGGCATGTTGGCGACGCAGTAGTGGATGATCCCGTCGACCTCGAAGGTCGGCTCGCGGTGGGTGGTCGGTTTCGAGGTCTCGAAGCAACCACCCTGGTCGATTGCGACGTCGACGAGGACGGCGCCGGGCTTCATCAGCGAGAGCTGATCGCGTTTGATCACGTAGGGGGCACGGGCGCCGTGGACGAGGACGGCGCCGATCACCAGGTCGGCCCGGGGCAGCATCTCCTCGACCGCCAGCGTGGTCGAGTAGACGGTCGAGCAGCCGCCGCTGAAGACGACGTCGAGATCGCGGAGCCTGTCGATCGATTTATCGAAGACGAAGACGTCGGCCTCCATCCCGATCGCGATGAAGGCGGCGTTCATGCCGACCACGCCGCCGCCGATCACCATCACGTTGGCGGCAGCCACACCGGGCACTCCGCCGAGCAGGATCCCGCGACCGCCGAGCGGCTTCTCGAGCATGAAGGCGCCGGCCTGGGTCGCGATCTTGCCGGCGATCTCGCTCATCGGCGCGAGCAGCGGAAGGCGGCCCTTGTCGTCCTCGACGGTCTCGTAGGCGACCGCGGTCGCGCCCGAGGCCATCAGCCCGCGGGTCTGCTCGGGGTCCGGGGCCAGGTGCAGGTAGGTGAAGAGCAGCTGGCCCGGTTTGAGCATCTCGATCTCCGGCGGCTGCAGCTCCTTGACGTGGAGGATCATCTCGGCATCGCCGAAGACCGCGGCGGCGTCGGGCACGATCCGCGCCCCCTGGTCCTCGAATTCGGAGTCCGAGATCGCACTGCCCTCGCCGGCGTCGGCCTGGATCAGCACCTCATGTCCGTGCTCGACCATCTCGCGAACCCCGGCCGGGGTGATCGCGACGCGGTACTCGTCCTCCTTGATCTCCGTGGGAATGCCTACCTTCACCTCGCCAATTCCTTTCCGTGGGGTCGAGAGCCGCCGCCCCCGGACGCGGGAGCGAGGGCGCGACGACTCCGGGTGCGATGAGCGCCCCCTCGCGGGAGCGGAGGAGGTGGCGGAGTATTCATGTCACCAACTCCCTCGCTCGAAGGGCCAGCCAGAACTCGATCCGGTCGTGGGCGCGTGAGAGGTCGCGGCCGGTCAGCTCTTCGACCTTGCGCATCCGGTAGCGCAGGGTGTGGCGGTGGCAGTAGACCTCGCGCGCGGCGCGCTCCCACTGGCCGTTCTGTTCTATGAACGCCTCCAGCGAGCGCAGCAGCTCACCGCCGTAGTCCTTGTCCCCTTCCTCGATCGGGCCGAGGACGCTGTCGCAATAGAGCTTCAGCGCCTCGTCGTCCTGGACCGAGAGCAGCAGGGTGAATGCGCCGAGGTCGCGCCAGGAGGCGACGTCAGGCGCCGAGCCGTTGTCGAAGGCGGTCGCCTCGAGCGCGCAGCGGGCCTCGTGGAAGGAGTGGCGCAGATGCTCGGGCGGAGCTGGGCGGCTGGCCGCCGCGCGAACGACGCCGCGCTCTTTGATCAGCGCCACGCGGGCATCGGCGGCGACGTCGACCGGATCGCGGTCGGCCGCGTCGATCACCGCGCAGAGGAGCTCACGGCCTCCGGTCGAGTGGGGTGCGACGACCGCCGGGCAGCCGTCGGCGGCGAGCGCGGCCTCGAGAATCGACTCCGCAGACGCCGGGTCGTCGAGCGAGAAGACCAGGACCGCCGCCTCCTCGCCGATCCCGAACGGCTCCAGCCTGCGGCGCAGCTCGGAGGGCTCGAGGCGGCCGCCGAGGGCGCCGGCGAGCACGTCGCCGGCCAGCCGCCGCTCGGTCTCACGGGCGACGCGGGCACGCATCAGCTCGAGGGCGACGATCGCAACCGCCTGCTGAAGGATGAGCCGCTCGAAGTCGCCGAGGCCGCCGGAGTCGCGGACGATCACCACCCAGGCCTGCGGGGGGCCGCCTCCCGGCGAGATCACCGGGTGCGCCAGAGCGCGGCCGGCGACCGTCGGGTGGGCGGGGACGAAGGGGTGGCCGTCGCCGGTGTGGGAGAGGGCTTCCTCGCGGATCGCGCCGGCGGCCTCGGCCGACAGCTCCCGCCGGAAGCCGCGACCGGCGAGGCGCTCGCCGCGACCGCCGAGGATCGCCACCGTGCCGCCCACCGCCGAGGAGATCGTCGCGACGATCTCCTCCAGGCCCCGCTCTTCGAGGACCAGGCGCTCGAGGCGGCGCTGGACCGCGATCCCCCGCTGCAGCACCTCGTACTGCTCGTTGACGAGCCGGGCGAAGGCCTTCTCGGTGATCGCGATGAACGGGGTCGAGTAGGGAACCTCGAAGAGCGGGAAGTCGCGTTTTTCCGCCTCCTCGAGCAGCGCCTTCGGCAGCTTCTCGTGGCTGAAACCGGTGCCGAAGCCGAGCCCGGCGATGTTGTGGTCGGCGAGCCGGCGGACGAAGGCGCGCTGCTTGGCGGCCGTCTCGAAGGGGATTCCGGTGGTCAGCATCAACTCACCGCCGGAGAGCCACGGGGTCGGGTCCTCGAGCTCGGAGATATGGACCCAGCGCACCGGCGCCTCGGCGGCGTGCGCGCCGACGGCAAGGTCGAGCCCGAGTTCGTCGAGCAGGCTCTGGACCGTCAGCACGGGGACCGCCCTAGTGGTGGACGCGGCGCCACGCCTCGGTGAGGACGTCGTGGAGCACGTCGTGAATTTCTTCGAACTGCTCGGTGTCGGCGATCAGCGGCGGCGCGAGCTGGATCACCGGGTCGCCGCGATCGTCGGCGCGGCAGATCAGGCCGCGGCGATAGAGCTCGCCGGAGAGGAAGCCACGCAGGAGATCCTCGGACTCCTCGTCGTTGAAGCTCTCTTTGGTGTCCTTGTCTTTGACCATCTCGATCGCGTGGAAGTAACCGGCGCCGCGAACGTCACCGACGATCGGAAGGTCCGAGAGGCTCTCGAGCATCTCCCGGAACTCGCCCTCCTTGGCGAGCACATGGCCCGGGAGGTCCTCCTTCTCATAGATGTCGAGGTTCGCCATCGCGATCGCCGCGGCGACAGGGTGGCCGGCGAAGGTGAAGCCGTGGGCGAAGGAGGCATTGCCCTCCATGAACGGCGCCGCAACCTTGTCGGAGGCGACCAGGGCGCCCATCGGGGCGTAGGCGGAGGTGATCGCCTTCGCCATCGTGATGATGTCGGGCACGTAGTCGAAGCGCTCGCAGCCGAAGTAATGGCCGAGGCGCCCCATCGCGCAGATCACCTCGTCGGAGATCATCAGCACGTCGTGGCGGTCGCAGATTTCGCGGACCTGCTTGAAGTAGCCGTCCGGGGGGACGAAGCAGCCGCCCGCGTTCTGGACCGGCTCGAGGATCACCGCGGCGACGGTCTCCGGCCCCTCGAAGACGATCCGCTCCTCGATCGCGTCAGCCGCCCAGGTGGGCTCGCGGTCGGTCGGCCAGCGGTAGACGTTGGTGTTGGGCACGTGGCAGCCGCCCGGCGCGAGCGGCTCGAACTGCGCGCGCAGCTCGGTGATGCCGGTCGCCGAGAGCGCCCCGAGCGAGGTGCCGTGGTAGGCGATCTCACGGGCGATGACCTTGTGCTTCTGACCTTTCCCGAGCGCCCGGTGGTAGTTGCGGGAAAGCTTCAGCGCCGACTCGACCGCCTCGGAGCCGCCGTTGGTGAAGAAGACGCGGTTCATTCCCTCCGGGGCCAGCGACGCCAGCCTCGCGGCCAGTTCGATCGCGCGTGGGTGGGCGTAGCTCCAGAGCGTGTAGAAGTCGAGCTCCTCGACCTGGCGCGCCGCGGCTTCGCCGAGCTCGCTACGGCCGTGGCCGGCGTTGACACAGAAGAGCGCCGAAAGGCCGTCCAGGTAGCGATTGCCGTGCTCGTCATAGACGTAGCAACCGTCACCGCGGACGATGATCGGTATCTCATGCTCACTGCTGTAGGAACCCATCCGGGAGAAATGCATCCAGAGATGGCGCCTGGCCAGCTCCTGCATGCTGCTCCCGATCCCGGCTGCTTGCGGTGCGACGGCCATATCCGTCTCCTCTCGTGCTACGACGTTATGGACAAAGCTAGCTGCGTAAGCCTGCTCGTGCAAGTGGTCATTGGGTCAAGTGCGATCCAGCCACCTGTACAGAACGTATAAGAGCCTCCGTCCGATTTAGGACAATCGCAACTTGTGCCGTATGCCCTCCAAGGCATACGGTCGTCACACAGTCGTCCATCGGCCTGGGGAAGCCCGACGCAAAGGAGAGGACTTTGGAGAGCGCATCGGTACCCGCTCCACCGGCAGGGGGATCTTCGGAGAGCTCCGAGCCGCAGCTGAAGAAGAACGCGATCGGGTTCGTCTCCAGCGTCGTGATCGGCGTCGCCTCCACCGCCCCGGGCTACAGCCTGGCCGCGACCCTCGGCTTCATCGCCGCCGCTGTCGGCCTCGGCTCGCCGGCGATCCTGCTGATCAGCTTCGTGCCGATGTTCCTCGTCGCCGGCTCCTACTACTACATGAACAAAGCCGACCCTGACTGCGGGACGAGCTTCTCCTGGGTGACGAAGGGAATGGGCCCGCACCTCGGCTGGATGGTCGGCTGGGTGATCGTGATCACCGACATCGTCGTGATGGCCAACCTCGCCCAGATCGCCGGCCTCTACACCTTCGAGCTGTTCGGCTGGAACGCAGCGGCGGAATCGACCGCCGCGGTGACCGCCGTCGGCGTCCTCTGGATCGTGATCATGACCGGGATCGTCGTCTACGGGATCGAGCTCTCGGCCCGCACCCAGGTCGGCCTGCTCGCGGCGGAGATCTTCACGTTGGCGCTATTCGCGATCGTCGCGCTGGTGAAGGTCTACGGCGGCGATGCCGGGGTTCACTCGATCGACCCGAGCCTCTCCTGGCTCAACCCGTTCACCCTCAGCTCGGGCGAAATAACCGCCGGGATGCTCCTCGCCGTGTTCATCTACTGGGGCTGGGACACGACCGCGACCGTCAACGAGGAGACCGAAGACCCGACCGAGGCGCCCGGCAAGGCGACCGTGATCAGCACCCTGATCCTGCTCGGCATCTATGTGGTTGTCGCCTTCGCCGCCCAGGCCTACAACGGCATCGGCGGACTCACCGCCGAACCGGAAGACGTCCTCAGCCATCTCGGCAGCGAAGTCTTCGGCTCGCCGTTGGACAAGCTGCTGATCATCGCCGTGCTCACCTCGGCGGCGGCGTCGACCCAGACGACGATCCTGCCCGCGGCGCGCACCAGCCTCTCGATGGCGCGGGCGAAGGCGATGCCGGCGACCTTCGGCAAGATCCACCCCCGCTTCCTCACCCCGCACGTCTCGACGATCTGGATGGGGGCGCTCTCGATCGCCTGGTACGTCGGGCTGACCCTGATCAGCGAAGACATCCTCTTCGACTCGCTCGCCGCGCTCGGGCTCCTGATCTCCTTCTACATCGGGATCAGCGGCTTCGCCTGCGCGATCTACTATCGACGCGAGTTGACCAACAGCGTCAAGACCTTCTTCTTCGTCGGCGTCGGGCCGACCCTCGGCGGCGCGATCCTCTTCTACCTGCTGATCAAGAACGGGATCGAACTCGCCGACCCGGCAAACTCCGAATCCGGCAACTCGTGGTTCGGGGTCGGCCCGCCGCTGCTGATCGCGCTCTTCTTCACCCTGCTCGGATTCATCCTGATGCTCTGGCAGTGGAACCGGGTGCCGGACTTCTTCAGGCGCAAGCCCGAGGTCGTCCCTGCCGGCTTCCTCGAGGGTGAGGCCCCGCCCCCCGGCCCGACCGGAGTGGCCGAGTAATGGCGGCCCTGGTGGTCGGATACGACGGGTCAGAGCGCGGCGACGCGGCGCTCGACCAGGCGCTCGCTCTTGCCGGCGGCATGGACGCGAAGGTCGTCGCCGTCTTCGGCTACGCGCCGCCTGGCATCTGGGGCGGCGAGATCGCCGAACACGAGGAGGCGATCGAGGAACTGGGCACGAAAGTGATCGAGAAAGCCAAGGAGCACGCCTCCGCGCACGGTGTCGAGATCGATACCGAGCTGGTGCCCAAGAAACCGTCCGAGGCGCTGATGCAGGTCGGCAAGCAGCGACAGGCTTCGATGATCATCGTCGGCACCTATGGGGAGGCGCCGCTCAAAGGGGCGATCCTCGGCTCGACCGCCTACAAGCTGCTGCACCTCAGCGAGTTGCCGGTCCTGATCGTCCCGACCTGATCGGACCGCTCAGCGGCCGATGTGGAAGCCGATCAGCTCCGGCACACGCGCCAGCACCGAGCTGATCCGGCTGGGCTCACGGCCCTCGAGCTCGGCCTCCTCTTTGGCCTGGATTCCGCGGCGGATCGCTTCCCCGCCGATCCAGTGGAAGGGCTCGGGCGGGACCCGCGGCGGCGAGGGGTCGACGAAGGCGAGGCGCGAAGCTTCGTCGTGGCGCTCGAGGGCGAGCGAGGCGAGCGTCCTGCCGACCATGTGCGACGGGCCGACCCCGTTGCCGGTGTAGCCGGCGGCGGCGAAAGCGCGGCCGCCGCGGAGCGGCAGGATCAACGGCAGGTGGGTCGGCGACGCGTCGATCGGCCCGCCCCAGGCGTGGGTTATCTCGCGCCCCTCGAATGCGGGGAAGACCGCCCGCAGGTGGTCCGCGGTCTGCCCGACGACATCGCTGTCGAGCTCGGCGTGCCCGTGGGTACGCCCGCCCATCGCGATCCGGCCGCCGCCCCAGCCGAAGGCGATGCGGCCGTCGGGCGTGGTGCGGAAGTAGTCGACCAGGGCGCGGCTGTCGGTGATGCACTCGCCGCCGGTCCAGCCGACTTCCTCGAGCAGCGCGGGGACGGGCTCGGTGAGGACGATGTGGGAGGAGGCGATCGAGAGCCTGCCTCGCAGCGGCCCGCGCAGGCCCTTGGCGGCGCCGCCCTCGGCGAGGATCGAAGACTTCGCCCGGACCGACCCCGCCGCTGTCCTCGCCTCCACGTGGTCGGGCCGGCGGCGCACCGAGCGGACCTCGGTGTGCTCGTAGATCGAGACCCCGGATTCGCGCAGCCGATTCCGCAGGCCGAGCGCCAGCCGCGCCGGCTGCACAGTGGCCGCGTCGGGGAAGAAAACACCGCCGCGGAAGAGTGGCGAGGAGCAGCGGGCGGCGACCTCCTCGGTGCTCAGGGGGTGGGCGGCGTCGGCCTCCCCCAGCTCCCGGCACGCGTCGAGCGCCGCCTCCGAGGAGGCGTCATGGGCCGCGGTGGTCGAGACCTTGAGGTAGCCGCCGCGGCGAAACCAGGCGTCGACGCCCTGGCTCTCGCAGAACTCCTCGATCCCGGTGACCGCCTCGCCGGCGGCGCGGCCGACGGCGAGCGCCCCCTCGGCGCCCCACCGATTGCGCATGCTCGGCAGCGAGAGCCACATCACGTTGCAGAAGCCGCCGTTGCGGCCGCTCGGCCCGTGCCCGCACACCTCGGCCTCGAGCAGGACGACCTCGGCCTCGGGCTCGAGCTCCTTGAGGTGCCAGGCCGCCCACATCCCGGTGTAGCCGCCGCCGACGATGACCACGTCGGCCTCGAGGTCGCCCGACAGCGGCTCGGTCGGCTCGACCGGCTCGGCCTCCTCCAGCCAGTAGCCGTGCGGCGTGTGTTTCATCGTCACCGAAGTGTCCCTGACCCGGCTCCGGTGCGCGCTTAGACTCGGTTCGTGAGCGGTAGCGACCAGGACACCACGCCTTACGTCGACGCCCTGCTCGCCTACACGGCGCTCGGCCCGGGTCGCTTCCAGGTTCCCGGCCACAAGGGCGGTGTCGGCGCCGACCCGGCGATGCGCGAGCTGGTCGGCGAGGTCGGCCTCGAGAACGACATACCCTCGGTCACCGAGGGCGTCGACATCGGCCCCTCCCCCACCCCGTTCCAGCAGGCGCAGCTGCTCGCGGCGGAGGCCTGGGGCGCCCGCCGCTCCTGGTTCCTGGTCAACGGCGCCTCGCAGGGAAACCACAGCGCCTGCCTCGCCCTCGCTCACGCCGGCGAGGCGGTCGTCGTCCAGCGAAACGTCCACTCCTCGGTGATCGACGGCCTCGTGCTCAGCGGCCTGCGCCCGACCTTCGTCTCACCCGAGCTCGACCCCGAGCTCGGCATCGCCCACGGGCTGACGCCGGAGTCACTCGAGCTGGCGCTCGAGCGGACCCCGGGCGCGGTCGGCGCGATGATCGTCTCCCCCACCTACTTCGGCGCCTGCGCCGACGTCGCGGCCCTCGCCGAGGTGGCGCACGGGCGCGGCGTACCGCTGATCGCCGACGAGGCCTGGGGCGCCCACCTCCACTTTCATCCCGCGCTGCCGCAGGACGCTCTCGCCGCCGGCGCCGACCTGGTCACCTCCTCGACCCACAAGATCGTCGGCAGTCTCACCCAGGCGGCGATGCTCCACCTCGGCGAGGGGGACCGGGTCGACCCCGCGGTCGTCGACCGCTGCGTCAGCCTGGTCGAAACGACCAGCCCCAGCGGGCTGCTCTCCGGCTCACTCGACGCGGCGCGCCGGCAGGCCGGGGTGCATGGCGAGGAGCTGCTCGGCGAGACCCTCGAGGCTGTCGCGGCGACCCGCGGGGAGATCGAGGCCATCCCCGGGCTGGCGGTGCTCGACGAGAGCATGGTCGGCCGGCCGGGGATCGCCGGCTGGGACCCGCTGAGGCTCTCGATCGACGTGCGCGGAACCGGCACCACCGGATATCGCCTGGCGAAAGCGGCCTTCTACACGAGCGGCCTCGACCTCGAGCTCTACTCCGAGAACGTCGTCGTCGCGATCTTCGGACTCGGCGAGCCGGCGGCCCCGGCCGGCGAGCGGCTCGTCGCCGGCCTGCGCAAGGCGCTCGCCGGGCTCGAGTCGGAGCCCGGGCCGCCCGACGAGAAGCTGGCGCCGCCGCCGCCCTGGGGGAGCTGGCGATGACCCCGCGCGAGGCCTTCCTCGGCCCCCAGGAGGTGATTCCCTTCGACCAGGCGGTCGGCAGGATCGCCGCCGAGGGGCTGGCCGCCTACCCGCCCGGCATCCCCAACGTGCTCCCCGGCGAGCGGCTGACAGCCGAGACGCTCGACTACATCCGCGAGAGCATCGCCCACGGCGGCTACGTGCGCGGTGGCAGCGACCGTGAGCTGAAGACGCTTCGGGTCGCTCTGTAGGCTGGGTCGCGATGGCCACCTTCGACCGACTGGCAGACCTGCCGCTGACGATCGAGGGCTACCGGCTCGAGGGCCTCGAGTTCACGATCCCCGGCTTCGAACGGTTGTCCACGGTGATCCACCTCGAGGGCGCCGGCGAGGAGGGGGTCGGCGAGGACGTCACCTACGACGCCCTCGATCACGTCGCCCTGCAGGATGCGGGCACGCCGCTGGACCTCACCGGCCACGCGACGCTGGGCGAGTTCTGCGAGTTCCTGGGCGGCGTCGACACCTTCCCGGCCGAGCCGCAGCGCGAGGTCTCCCGCCGCTACCGCCGATGGTCCTTCGAGTCCGCCGCCCTCGACCTGGCCCTGCGCCAGGCGGGGACCGGAGTCGCCGAGGCGCTCGGCCGCGAGGCGCGGCCGGTCAACTTTGTCGCCTCGATGCGGCTCTCCGCCGGCGAGGGCGAGCCCTCCTCGATCGAGACCCTGCGCCGCAAGCTCGACCCCTACCCCACCCTGCGCTTCAAGCTCGACCCGACCAACGACTGGACCGACGAGCTGATCGCCGCCCTGGTCGCGACCGGCGCGGTCGACTCGCTCGACCTCAAGGGCTTCTACAAAGGGACGCCGGTCGACGTCGAAACGGACCCCGAGCTCTACGCGAAGCTGATCGAGGCCTTCCCGGATGCCTGGTTCGAGGACCCCGACGTCACCGAGGAGACCAAACCGATTCTCGACCCGGTCAGCGAGCGGGTCACATGGGACGCGCCGATCCACTCGATCGCCGACATCGAGGACCGGCCCTGGACGCCGAAGATGGTGAACATCAAGCCCTCGCGGGTCGGCGGCCTGCGCGACCTCTGCGAGACCTATGACTACTGCGACGAGCACGGGATCGGCGCCTACGGCGGCGGCCAGTGGGAGCTCGGCGTCGGTCGCGGCCAGATCCAGGTGCTCGCCTCGCTCTTCCACCCCGACACGCCCAACGACACCGCCCCGCGCGGCTACAACGAAGCAGACCCGGAGCCGGGGCTGCCGACCTCGCCGATGGAGCCGGCCCTCTCGCCCACCGGCTTCCGCTGGGACGGGTAACCGCCACGGGGTTCGGGCGGCCGAAGTCGGCGTTTCGGCTACGTTCCATCTGCCGACCCCGAACCGAGGAGCGCACGTGCCCGAGAAAAGCTTTGCGACAGCCCTGAACGAGCAGATCGCCAACGAGTTCGCCGCCTCCCAGCAGTACGTCGGCGCCGCGGTCTACTACGACGCCGAGACGCTCCCCCGCCTCGCGGCCTTCTTCTACCGCCAGGCGCTCGAGGAGCGCGAGCACGCGATGATCATGGTCCAGTTCCTGCTCGACGTCGGCGAGGAGGTCCACATCCCCGACATCAAGTCCGTGGAGACCAGCTACGCAGACGGCAGCGAGCCGGTGAAGATGGCCCTCGAACAGGAGAAACGGGTCAGCGAGGAGATCTTCGCCCTCTTCGAGCTCGCCCGCGAGCTGAAGGACTACCGGGCCGAGCAGTTCCTCCAGTGGTTCGTCAAGGAGCAGGTCGAGGAGGTGGCGCTGATGGGCGACCTCCTCAACGTCGTCGGGCGTTCCAAGGACAACCTGCTGCTCGCCGAGGACTACATCGCCCGCGAGAGCTTCGGCCAAGAGGGCTCCGACCCGGCGAAGCCGCCGATGGCCGGCGAGGGCGCGGCCTAGCGCCGTCGCAGCTCACCCGAGCCACCCCGCCTTTTTCCGCATCCCGGTTATCCGCCTGAACTCGGCGATGTCCTCGCGCAGCGTCGCCGGCGCCGGCGCCGGCAGGAAGCGCGCCGGCATCGGCGCCTCGTTGACGCCTGAGTCGCCCGCGGTCACCCGGTAGGCACGGGCGCCGCGGCGGGCGGTGACGGCGGAGGGCCTGCCGTTGCCCTCCCAGAGAAGCCCGGCGTAGTCGTCGAGGCCGTAACCGGCCGGCATTCCCTCGGCGACGGCCTCCAGGTAGGCGGCCCGGCGCTCGGGCTCGTTGTTGTAGTGGACGCAGAGGCTCCCGCCGAGCAGGCCGAGGCCGGCGGCCGCGGTCGGCTTTCCCGACGATTTGGTGATCCCCTCCTCGAACCAGCACATCGCGCCGGCGCTCTGGCCGGCGAGCACCACACCCTCGCGCCAGGCGAGGCTGAGGATCGCGCCGAGGTCGTGGGCTTCCCAGACCGCGAGCAGGTTGAGCAGGCTGCCGCCGCCGACGTAGACGAGGTCCTGTTCCAGCAGATGGTCGCGCAGGGCGATCGGCCGGCGACCGAGCCTGAACAGGGCGATGTCGGACGGGTCGCAGGCGCGGTCCCCGAAGGTCGCGTAGAAGCGGCCGATCTGCTCCGAGGTATCGCCGCTGGCAGTCGGCAGGATGCAGATCTTGGGGCGGCCGCCGGCGCGTTCGGTCGCCAACCGGAGCATCAGCTCGCTGACGGCGCGATCGGGCGGCCGCGAGGTGAAATCGTGGCCGCCAAGGGCGAGTATGCGGGAGATCATCGCGGCGCTAGGCGGCCGCCGCCGCCGTGGAGATCGCCTCGGGGACGGGCGCTGTCGGAAGCGGCGCTCCATCCCCGAGATAGGTGGTCGCGATCCGCATCTCGACCACCCGCTCTCCAAGCGGGTCCAGCCGGTAACCCCGGGCCTCCGGCCTCGAGGCGACCACCCGGTCCAGTTCGGTGCCGCGGAAATGCAAGGCAGCACCGTCCTCGGCGGCGTACCCGCAGTTCATTCCCCCACGCAGGAACTCGTGGTAGGCGAGGCGGCGCGAACTGCCGGGCTCGTAGTGGACGCAGTTGCTGAAGGGCAGGAAGCCGAGGGCCTCGACCCGGCGGGGCTCGCCGTGGAAGCCGGTCACGGCTTCGGAGAACCAGCAGAGAGAGCCGGCCGAGAGCCCGCAGAGGACGACCCCCGATTCCCACGCTTCGCGGAGGATGACGTCGATCCCGTGGGCTTTCCAGACCCCGAGCAGGCTGATGACGCTGCCGCCGCCGACGTAGATCAGGTCCTGGGAGAGCAGATGTGAGCGCAGGTCCTCGGGCCCCTGCTCACGCCTGAACAGGGAGATGTGGCTGGCCTCGCAGCGATCGGCCGGGAAGGCCCGGTAGAAGCGCACGATGTAGTGATCGGCGTCGCCGCTGGCGGAGGGCAGGAAGCAGACCCTGGGCCGCTCGCTCGGGCAGAGCGAGAGGACGTAATCGTCGAGCAGCGGGTTGCCCGACTCCATCGAAAAGCCACCGCCTCCGAAGGCCACGATCTGACGAGGGGTGGATTCCATATCCCTATGGTCGCCCCTCGGCGCCCTGCGGTCGTTGTACGGCGGTCCGAATTTTTGAGTACCCCCCTCGCCCTCGTGTATACAGTCTGCCCATGGCCTCAGCGATCCAGGGAGTCGACTTTGCGACCGTTTTCGTCCGCGACTACCCCGCGGCGGTCGAGTTCTACGGCGGCCTGCTCGGCCTCGAGCATTCGGTCGACTACGGCAAAATCCCCGGCGGCGAGTTCGAGACGGGCAACCTCACCCTGCAGGTGATGGACGCCTCGGCGATCGGCCGCGACTTCGAGCCGCGCACCCACCCGATCGCCTTCCACGTCGAGGACGTCGAGGCGACGCGCTCGCAGTTCGAGGAGGCCGGGGTCACCTTCCTCGGCGAGACGATGGACAGCGGCGTCTGCCACATGGCGGTCTTCTCCGACCCCGACGGCAACACCCTGATGCTGCACCACCGCTACGCCCCGCGCTGAGCGCGCCGGGCGGTTCTCCTCAGAGCAGGGCGAAGACGACGTGGATCGTCGCGGTCACGCTGGTCCGCCCGGGCTTGGTCGGCGGGGTCGCCGCACAGCGCTCCCGGGCGCGCTTGGTCACGACCGGGGTCGCTGCTCCGCAAGCCGGCGAGGAGACCGCCTTGTCTTCGCTGAACTGCGGCGTCGGCGTCACCTCGCCTTCTTCGGCGATGCTGACCACCGGGCCGAGGGTCGCCCCGGCCTGGGCGGCGAGAGTGCCGGCCCTTTCCTTCGCCTGGGCGAAGGCTCCCGCCAGGGCGGCGGCATAAGCGGCGCCGGAGTCGCCGACGAAGAAGGTCGGCCCGCGGGTCCCCGTCGCCCCCGCCGCGATCGCGGCGGCGACCAGGTCACCGGCCGTTTCGGGCTGGTGCAGGACGACGCTGATCCCCTCGCTGGCCCTGAAGACATCGCGCCTCGGCCTGCTCAAGCGGCCGACGGCGATCTGCCCGGTCGTGATGTCGCCCTGGCCGACGCCGGGTGCGGCGCCGACCGTCGCGATCACCTTGGCGAGCTTTGCCGACACCGCCTGCAGCGCGGCGCCGCGCTTGTCCCGGACGAGGCTGACCGAGAAGCCGAGCCTGGCGCTGTCGTTGGCGACCTGGACCGTGGATTCGCCGCCGACCGAGACCGTCCGGTCCTGCGCCGCGACCGCGCTCGGCGCGAGCACGGCGAAGCAGGCCACAAGCGCGGCTATCGGACCGGCAGCCCTCCTGAGTCGCATCGCCATCGACCCTAGCTCAGTCCTTGTCGCGACCGACCGCGTCCTTGACCTTGTCGGTGACCTTCTCGACCGCGTCCTTCGCCTTGCCGCCGGCCTGGTCTACCTTGCCCTCGCGCTTCATGTCGTCGTTGCCGGTCAGATCGCCGGCGGCCTCCTTGATGCGGCCCTTGGCGTCGTCCTTGTTGCGTATCTCGTCGCTCATCGGATCCTTTCGATCGCTTTCGTCGTTCTCGACCACGCACTACCCGTTCCCCACCCGGCCAAGCAGCGGCGCGAATACCCTGGCCTGGATGCAACGACGGTCGTCCAACCCGATCGCGCTGGGGACGGAGCCGCCTCCCGCCTGGGCGGGGGTCGCCGTGACGCTGGTCGCGGTCGCGGCGATGACGCTGCTCGTCTATCCGCTGAAGACGATCGCGCCGGTGCTCTCGCTGGGCGTCGTCTACCTGCCGGCGATCCTGGTGATCTCGATCGTCTGGGGCCTGCGGATGGGGCTCCTCGCCTCGCTGGTCAGCGCCGCCGCCTTCAACTTCTTCCAGATCCCGCCGCTGCACCGCTTCGCGATCTCCGACCAGGAGAACTGGGTCGCGCTCGCCACCTTCGCGATCGCGGCGATCATCAGCAGCACCGTCGCCGGCCTGGCGCGGGCGCGCGCGGTCGAGGCCGAGAGGCGGGGCGACGAGGCAGGCGCGGCGCTGCTCGAGCTCGAGGCGCTCGCCCGCGAGCGCGACCGGATGCAGGCCGAGGCCGTGGAGGCGGAGGCCTTCCGGCGCAGCGACGAGCTGAAGACGGCGCTGCTGCGCTCGATCTCGCACGATCTCCGCACCCCGCTCACCTCGATGATCGCCGGCGGCTCGGCACTCGGATCGACGAGCTTGACCGAGGCGGAGCGGGCCGAGCTCAGCGAGGCGGTCGTCGCCGAGGGTAATCGCCTCTCCCGCCTGGTCGAGAACCTGCTGGACATGTCCCGCCTCGAGGCCGGAAAGGCGAGCCCTCGACTTGAGCGGGTCGACGTCGGCGAGTTGATCGACGCCGCCCGCGGCGGCCTGCCCGACCCAGGGCTCGTCCGCCTCGCGATCGACCCCGAGCTCCCGCTCCTCGACGCCGACGGAGGCCAGCTCGAGCGCGCCTTCGCCAACCTGCTCGAGAACGCCGTCCGCCACGGCGGTGGCCGTCCGGTCCAGGTCCGCTCGCGGCTGGTCGGTGGGCGCACCGTGATCCGGGTGGTCGACCAGGGGCCCGGCATCCCCGAGCTCGAGCGACGGCGGATCTTCGAGCCCTTCCATCGTGGCCCCGGCGGCGACGGTGCCACCGGCTCGGGGCTCGGGCTGGCGATCGCCCAGGGATTCGTCGAGGCGAACGGCGGCGAGATCGAGGTCGAGTCGATGCCCGGCCAGGGCACGACGATGGTGGTCAGCTTTCCCGGAGAGGAGCAGCGGTGAGCGACCCGACCCGGGTCCTCGTCTGCGACGACGAGCCCCAGATCCTGCGCGCGCTGCGGGTGATCCTGCGCGATGCCGGCTTCGAGGCGGTCACCGCGGCGACCGGCGAGGAGGCCCTCGACCTGGCCGCGGTCAGGCCGCCCGCCGCGGCGATCGTCGACCTGATGCTCCCCGACATCGACGGCATCGAGGTCACGAAGCGGATCCGCGAGTGGAGCGAGATGCCGATCATCGTCCTCTCCGCCGTCGGCGAGGAGGACGCGAAGGTAAGAGCTCTGGCGGCCGGCGCCGACGACTACGTGACCAAGCCGTTCGGGCCGCCCGAGCTGGTCGCCCGCCTGGAGGCGGTCCTGCGCCGCGCGAGGCCCGACGACTCGGAGCCGCTGATCGCCGCCGAAGGGCTCGAGATCGACCTCACCGCGCGCGCCGTGCGGCGCGACGGCGAGGCCGTCCATCTGACCCCCACCGAGTTCGAGCTGCTCCGCACCCTTGCTCAGAACCGGGGCCGGCTGATGACCCACCGGGCGCTGCTGGTCGATGTCTGGGGGATCGAGTACGCCGACGACACCCAGGTGCTCAGGGCCCACGTCGCCAACCTGCGCCGCAAGATCGAGCCGGCCGACGGCCCCCGCTACATCCAGACCGACCCGGGGGTCGGTTACCGGTTCGCCGCCTGAGTGCGAGCGCGTCGGGCGGCGGGCCGGATCAGGACTCGCCTGCCGCCGGCTCGCCGATCGACGCCGGCTTCGGCGTGCCGAAGGCGCGGGCGAGGACGATGCTCAGCTCGTACAGGGCGATCAACGGCGCCGTCTCCAGCAGCATCGAGACCGGGTCGACCCCGGGCAGCGCCGCGGCGACGACCGCGCAGCCGAGGTAGGCGTAGCGGCGGTTCTTGCGCAGCTGGCTGACGTTGACTATCCCCAGCCGGGTCACGGCGAGGATCCCGACCGGGATCTGGAAGACCAGCCCGGTCGCCAGCACCGTCTGCCAGAAGAAGCCGTAGTAGTCCTTGGCGCGGACCTGGATGTTGAACTGCTGGTCGTTGAAGTTGAGCAGGAACTTGGTCGCCGCCGGCAGGACCACGAAGTAGCCGAAGGCGACGCCGGCGATGAAGAGGACCGGGATCAGCAGCAGCAGCGGCAGGATCGCGCTGCGCTGTTGGTCGCTGAAGGCCGGCAGCAGGTAGGCGTAGGCCTGGTAGAGGATGAACGGCATCGAGAGGATGATCGCGCCGTATGCCGAGACGGTCACGGTGGTGGTGAACGGCTCGCTGATCCCGAAGGTGATCAGTTTGTCGTGGGCGGCGGGGAGCGGCGCGCTCGCCAGTTCCAGCAGGAGGTGGTTCTGCCAGAAGCAGAGGGCGAGCGCGACGCCGAAAATCGAGAGCGAGACGACGATGCGCGAGCGCAGCTCGTCGAGGTGATCGACGACACTCACCTCGTCTTCGTGTGAAATCCGCTTGACGCGGCGCATCGTCTTGCTCAGACCTGCGTCTTGGCGACGGGCTTCGGCTGCGGCTCCGTAACCGGCTGCGTCGCCTGCACGACGGCGGGCTTCTCCGGCTCGGAGGTCTCTCCGCCGATCGAGCCTTTGAACTCCTGGATCCCCTTGCCGAGCGACTTGCCCAGCTCAGGCAGGCGTTTGGGGCCGAAGACGACGAGGGCGATGATCAGGACGATCCCGATCTCCATTGGTCCGATGTTGGGCATGTGACCTCCTAAGTGGTCTGGTGCGCGAGTTGGAAGTGGGCGTTAGGACCTACTGCGAAGGACCGGCCCCACCAGATCACTATTGCCCGGGATTAACCGGCGAGGATCCGAAAAGCGAGCGCGCTCGCCTTCGAGCGCTTCTTGCCCGACTTGGCGCTGAACACCGCGCTGTAGGCGCCGGGTGGCAGCGCCGCGCCTTTGATCCGACCGCTGAAGGGCAGCTCGTTCTTGCCCTTTTTGCCGAACCGGATCAACGTCGCGACCGTCTTCCCGCCCTTGTGCTTGATCGCGACCGTTACCGTCGCCGCGCGGCTGACGATGTAGCTGAAGGTCGTTCCCTCGTGGGCCGCGCTGGCCGATGCTCTCGAGGCGCGTGACCGTGGACGGGGGCTCGGCTTTCCGACGATCAGGGGGGTCGACCAGCCGGCCGGGACGAAGGCCGCGTAGTTGGTCCAGACGCGGCTGAAGTCAGGACGCTTCGGTGGCGGCCCGGGATGGCCGCTGCCGCAGCTCCCGCAGCTGACGTTCAGCGTGTGGGTATTGATGATCGGGGGCGAAGAGGTCACCGGCGGGGGCGGCGCGGGTCCGCCGGCGTCGACAGCGACGCCGAAGGGGACGTTGAGGCCTTCGACCAAACCGCCCTGAAATCCCGAGCCGTCGACGTTGCCGCGACCGATGCTGCCGTGGCCCGGCAGGCCGCCGCCCGTGTTCGACCAGTAGAGGAACTGGCCGTCGAGGGTGAGGCCGCTGACGTAGTCGCCGCCGCCGAGGAACCCGTTGGTTGCTCCGCCGCCGTCGCTCTTCGCCGCACGCCCGATCGATGTGCCGGGTTCCGGCGTGCCGCCGTTGTTGACGGAATTGATGCCCCAGTAGACGTAGGTCGAGTCGACCGCGACCCCGCAGGGGAAGGAGACCTTCCCGGGCGGGTCGGGGAGCGGCAGCCAGTCTCCTTCGACCACCTGGCTGTTGGTGGCGAAGTTGGCGAGCTCGGCGCGGCCGATGCTGTTGGTGTTGCGATTGGCGAAGTAGACGTATTTTTCGTCGACCGCGACGCCGCACGTGCGGGGGTTGGGTTCCCCGAAGACCGACGTGATCGATTGGTACTGCTGGCCGCCGACGATCGGCGTCCGGCCGACTTCGCTGGTGTCCTGGTTGTTGGCGGTCCAGTAGATGTAGCCGCCGCCGACGGCCATCCCGGTGATCGCCTGGCCGGTCGCCGCCGTGAAGGTGTGGTTGACGGAGGAGTCGGCCAGGTGCTGCCTGCCGACCACGGCCGGGGCGAAGCTGTGTTCAGGGCTCGTGCCTAGGAGGTTGTTGCCCCAGAAGACGTCGGTGCCATTGGCGGCGACCCCGCGGGTGTAGGCGTAGGTACCTCCGCCGGAGGGGATGTAGTTGCTGTCAGCCCCGGTGCCGTCCAGGGAGGCGCGGCCGATCCCCTGTCCGTACTGTTCCTGTGCCCAGTAGATGTAGGCCTGCGCGGCGCCGGCGAAGAAGAGGGTGCAGCCGACGACTGCAACGCAGATCACGACGAGACGAGAACGACGGACGATTGGTCGAGCTTAGTCGATCGGTCGAGACCCGCCGAGGCGATTCGGCCGTCCTCGGCCCAACCGGGCCAAGGTAGTAGGTGCACCGCGAAAACGGGTAGGGGCTGCAAACAGGGCTCTGAGCCGACTCCCCGACCGAAGGAGGATCGAGATGGGAAAGCTGATCGCGACGACGCAGGCCACACTCGACGGGGTGATCGACCCGGTCGGCGAGTGGGTGCAGCCCGACGGTGACCACGGCGTCCACTCGTTCGAGCGTCAGGCGGAATCGGGCGGGATGGTCCTCGGCCGCAAGACGTACGAGGGGCTGGCGGGGTACTGGCCGGACAAGTCCGGCAAATGGGCGGACATGGTCAATGCGATGCCGAAGTACGTCGGGTCAAACAGCCTCTCCGGCGACCTCGATTGGAACGGAACCCTGCTGGAGGGCGACCTCGGCGACTCGATCCCGAAGCTGAAGGACCAGGTCGAGGGTGACCTGTTCATGCACGGCAGCGGGGAGTTCGCGCACACCCTCGCCGAGCAGGGTCTGATCGACGAATTCGAGATCTACCTCAACCCGCTCGTCTGGGGCGACGGAAACGTCCACGTGCTCGGCGACAGGGGAACGATCTGGATGGTGCTCGAGGACGTGAACCGATTCGACTCGGGCGTGGTCCTCCTCACCTACCGCCCGGCCGGCTGAAAAGGACTAGTGCTGGGTCTTCACCTTGAGCGTTGCGCTCAAGGTCTGGGAGGCGCTGGTCCCGCCCGTCGGAGAGAAGGCGATTTCGAGCTTCAGCTTCGTCTTGCCCGATTTCGACAGCTTCTTCTTCGCCTTGCCCTTCGCCTTGATCGTCAGGGTCGCCTGGCCGGGGCCTGCGACACGAACCGTGGAGGACTTGACGTTCTTGCCGCCAACGCTCAGGGCCCCGGCCGCGGCGACGGTGACACCGAGGGTCGCGATCCCCTTCTTACGGTTGAGCGTCAGCTTGCCGAGCGTGAATGCGTTGGAGGGCAAGGCCGCTTTTCCGCCGGGGTCGCCACCGCCGGGGCCACTTCCACCTGGGGGGACGAAGACGCCGGCCGGGCCGCTGCTGCCCGACAAGGAGAACAGCTGGCCAGGCGCCGAGCCATCGAGCCCTTGGCAGTCGGCGCGGCCGCCCCAGGTGTGGCAGGGGCCGGCACCGTTGCGATAGGCGGCGGTCGAGCCTGTGTCGGATTTGGCGTCGGACCAGTACCAAGTCGAGTCCGAGGTTTCTTCGGTCGCGAGGACCTGCACGGAGAACCAGAACTTCCCGGGCCCGAGCACAGCGGGGGTCGCCAGCGGGATCGTCATGTGGGGGTCTTCGGTCGACATCGTCAGTTTTTCGGTGTAGACCGGGTCCGTCGCGGGGAACCCACCGGCGTCGGGGAAGAAGTAGACGGCCACCTCCTGACTCGCCCTGCCCCCGTAGTTGATCCCAACGGCGTGGACCGAGGAGATCGTCCACTGGGTGCTGGCAGGGATGGTGAAGTCATCCGCCGTCTGACTCGATTTGGCCGGAGCGGCCGAGTACTCGATCGACGGACTCGAGGAGCTGCCTATTTCGCCGCTCTGTTCGAAGAGCACCGCGGCATCCGCGCCGGCGGCGGCGACCAGCCCGAAGACGAGGGCGGTGACGAGGGCGAGGTACAGGCGAGCGGCCAGCACGAGCGGCATCCTATTTCACTGAACAACACACCCGACGGGTCGGTCAGGCGGGTTGCCACAGCTCGATCCGATTGCCCTCCGGGTCGGTGACCCAGCCGAACCGGCCGACACCCTCCACGTCCTGCGTCTCCTCGGCCACGTTCGCACCCTTGGCGCGAAGCTGGGCGAGCATCGCGTCCAGGTCGCGGACACGGAAGTTGACCATCGCCTGCTGGGAACGCGACCCGAAGTAGTCGGTCTCTGCCTCGAACGTCGCGAACACCGTCGGCCCCTCTTCCTGAGACCAGAGGCCGTTCTCGTCGGCGTCAAGGCCCAGGCACTCGCGGTACCAGGCCCCCAGTGCAGCCGGGTCGGCGGCGCGCATGAAGTACCCACCGATTCCGAGCACCCTCTCGATCTCGCCATCCACCAAGCGCCACCCTATTGAGCCCTCGCCTGGGGCTGGGCCCCGAACGCAGCGTCCGCCTCGCGGTGGCGCATGTGCCAGGCGGCGACGACGAGGGCGGTAGTACCGGTGACCGCTGAGAAGACGGCTACCGCCGTGTAGAGGGAGACGGTGGCGGCGAGAACACCGACGCCGATCACCGGCAGGGCAACCGAGGCGTAGATACAGACGTAGAAGGCGGCGCTGACCTCGGCCCGCTGCTCCTCGGGCGCGATCTGGGTGAGGTTGTCCTGCGCGGCGAGGATCGCCAGACCGTGACCGCAGCCGGCGAGGAGGGCGCCGAGGATGAGGAGCTCCGGCGCGGCTAGCGGTGTGGCCAGCACCAGCGAGAGCAGGCCTGCGGCGAGGAGGGTCAGGCCACCGGCCTGCGCGATCGCCGGTGGGGCGCCGTTTCGGGCGAGGAGCTGAGCGCCGCAGGAGGCGAAGAGCATCGTCGCGGTCACCGCCCCGAGGATCGCGAGATCGGAGGTTTCGAGGACCGACGCCGCGTAGGACGGGATCACCGCCAGGAAGAGGCTCGCCGCCACCGCCCAGGCGGCGCCCGCGGTGATCGCGACGCGCGCGAAGTCGGCCCGGATCTCGACCGGGACCCCCGGACGCTGAATCCTCCAGCCCCCGGTGTTTCCGTCGGCCCTCGTCTCCGGGACCAGGGCGAGGAGCCCGATCAGCAGGGCACAGACGACGAGCCCGAGGACGAAGGGCAGGACCCGCGGCGCGGGGGCCCAGTGGGCGAGGAAGCCGGCGAGTAGCGGGCCGCTCGCCGAGCCGCCGGCCTGGGCGAGGGTCGCGAGGAGGGCAGCGTGCCTGCCCTCCCCCTCGGGAGACAGCTCGACCAGCGCCGCGGTCGCGGCGCCGCTGACCATTCCCTGGCCGAGGCCGAGCCAGGCCCGCGCGGCGAAGAGCCAGGGGAGCGAGTCGGCAAGGGCGAAGCAGGCGAGGCCGGCCATCGCCGCGACGAGGCCGGCCGCGATCACGGGGCGGCGGCCGAAGCGATCCGAGAGCTGCCCGAAGACGAGCAACGAGGGGATGAGGACGATCGCATAGGTCGCGAAGATCAGGGCGAGCACCGCCGTCGAGAACCCGAAGCGTTCGCTGTAGCCGGCGTACAGCGGGGTCGCCAGGTTCGCGCTCATCAACATCGCGAAGAACGCGCCGGCGACGATGTAGAGGCGGGGCATCATCGACTCACCTGTGGCGGTCCTACCCCGAAACCGACAGGTTGAGCGCCGGGAGACACGGATACGCTCTCGCCTCGGGCGATGACCAAGACCCTTCCCTCAGGCGAGCAGTTCGAGATCTCCCACGGCGACCAGCGGGCGACGATCGTCGAGGTCGGTGGCGGCATCCGTGAGTACGAGGTCGACGGCCGCGCCGTGCTGGATCCGTATCCGGTCGAGGCGATCTGCGATGGGGCCCACGGGGCACCGCTGATCCCCTGGCCCAACCGGCTTGCCGACGGCCGCTACAGCTTCGACGGTGCCGACCATCAGGTTGCCCTGACCGAGCCGACCAAGGGCAACGCGATTCACGGCTTCCTGCGCTGGCGAAATTGGCAGGCGGCGGAGCGGGAGCAGGACCGGGTCGTGATGGCGACCACCATCCACCCACTCGAGGGCTATCCGTTCACCCTCGAGGTCAGCGTCGCCTACGAGCTCGGCGACGAGGGCCTGAACGTGACCACGGTCGCGACCAACGCCGGCGACCGCGCCTGCCCCTTCGCGTCCGGCCAGCATCCATACCTCTCGCCGGGCACTGGCCTGATCGATGAGTGCACCCTCGAGCTGGACGCGGCGACGCGGATCCTGACCGACAGCGAGCGCCAGCTCCCGATCGGGACCGAGGAGACGGCCGGCACCGACTTCGACTTCAGGTCTGCGCGCACGCTCGGGGACCAGCGCCTCGACTTCGCCTTCACAGACCTCGCCCGCGACGACGCCGGGCGAGCCTGGGTGCGTCTGCGATCTCCCGACTCCGGCAGCGCCGAGCTCTGGGTCGACCAGAGCTATCCGATCGTCGAGCTCTATACCGGCGACACGCTGAGTGAGCCGCGTCGTCGTCGAGGGATCGGCTCCGAGCCGATGACCTGCCCACCCAACGGCTTCCAGAGCGGGGAGGGCGTCCTGCGCCTCGAGCCCGGCCAGACCGCAAAGAGCCAGTGGGGCGCACGCCTGGCCTGAGGGTCGAGCCGACCGTCCGGCCGCCGATCAGCTCGAGGCGCTGCCGATCTCGAGCACGACCTTGACGTCGTCGGCCCGCGCTTCGAGCGCCTCCTCGTAGCTCTCCAGCGGCACCCTCCGGGTGATCAGCCGTTCCAGCCAGGATCGATCGGCGGCGGCCAGGGCCTCGGCGGCCGCTTGGTAGTGGCGGTGGTTGGCGTTGACCGACCCGAGGACGACGTTGTTCTGAAGGACCAGGTCGCGGTTGATCGAACCGGCTTCCACCGAGAGGGAGCCGCCGACCGGCGAGATGCCGGTCAGGCAGACCACCCCGCCGGGGGCGAGCTGGTCCATCGCGTCGAAGACCAGCTTGCCGACCCCGGTCGCCTCGAGGATCGCGTCGGCCTTCGACTTCCCCATCGCGCTTGCGATGTCACCCGAGTGGTAGGTCGCGCCGAGGTCCTCGACGAGTTGGGGCTTGGGCCCGTCGGTGACCTGATCGAGAACGTGGACCTCGAGGCCTCGCTGCACGCCAAGCATCGCGCCGAGCAGGCCGATCGGCCCGGCGCCGGTGACCAACATTCGGCGCGGTTGAAAGCGCATCGCATCGCCGACCCGCTGGATCTGCTCGACGGCCTTGGCGACGACGGTCGTCGGCTCCATCAGCATCCCCACCGAACGCAGCCCCGGGTCGAGCTTGACGCAGTAGTCGCTCTCCACCCGCCAGCGCTGTGAGCCGTAGCCGTCGAGCTGGTTGATGCCGCGCTCTTTGAAGAGACCATTGCGGCACATGTCGAATTCGCCGCGGGCGCAGGCATCGCAGGGAACCGGATCGGGTCGGCGCACGATCCCGACGACGAGGTCGCCCGCCAGGAAGCGGCCGTCGGGAGACGGCTCCTGGACGACTCCGAGTGACTCGTGCCCGAGCACCAACCGCTCGTGCCCGGCGGGCGCTTTCCCGTACTCGCCGGCGATGATCTCCCGGTCGGTCCCGCAGACGCCGATCGCGAGCCCTTCGACCAGCACGTCTCCCTGCTCGGGGCCGGGCTCGTCGACGTCGGTGACCGCGGCCGAGCCGGGGTGCTCGGGAATGACGGTCAGCGCTCGCATCGGTCCAGGCTATCCTCGCCATGGCGATGACGAAAGACCGGCTGGCAATCCTCTTCGACATCGACGGCACGCTGATCACCACCGGCGGCGCCGGGGCCTCGTCGTGGCGACTCGCCTTCGAAGAGCTCTACGACATCCCCGCCGACATCGGCGAGTTCACCGACGCGGGGATGACCGACCCGGAGGTCGGGCGCAAGACCTTCGAATCGGTGCTGGACCGCAAGCCCGAGCGCAAGGAGTTCACGCGGCTGATGGAGCGGCGCCTGCACTACCTCCACCAGACCGTCGAGGAGTCCGACGGCTACCGCGTCTTGGCCGGGGTCGAGGAGCTGCTGCCACGGCTGATCGATGAGGGCTACCTGGTCGGCCTGGTGACCGGCAACACCGAAGCCGCCGCCCACATCAAGCTCCACCGGGCAAAGCTGAATCGCTTCTTCTCCTTCGGCGGCTACGGCTCGGACTCGAACGACCGCGGCGAGGTGACCCGCATCGCGCTGAAGCGCGCGGCACTGGTCTTCGGCGACGAGGTTCCCCCGGACCAGGCGATCGGCGTCGGCGACACGCCGCTCGACGTCAAGGGTGCCCACGCCGCGGGCATCGAGTGCCTCGGCGTCGGCGCCTACAAGTTCAGCGCCGAGCAGCTCGAGGAGGCCGGTGCCGACTACGCGGTCTCCTCTTTCGAGGACGACCTGCCGTTCTGAGCGTCCTCACGCGGGGCGCTTGGACGATCGTCGATAACGGGAGCGACGGGACTCGAACCCGCGACCTCCGGCGTGACAGTTGAAAAAATATCCTTTATCGATCGTATGAAATACCCCGGTTTGCAGGGATATCTAGTCGACTTATAGAGCGGTTATCCAAGAAATACGCGCCGATATGAGTCGATTCGTCGTCGTTTCTGGCACTTTCGGCAAGAAGTGCCTGAGGGCCGGTCCCGCTGGTTAATCGCTCTCTCGTGAAAACCGCTGAAGGTTTTCTCCGTGGCTTGAAGGAGTTCTACGAAGAGCCGGGGGAAATCGGCAACCCCTCACATGCCTGGCTGAGCGCGCCAAGTGCGACCGAAGCGTCCTCGAAGCGATCCCTCCGCTGATAAGAGCGCATGCGCTCAACGACTCTCGCGATCTGGTCAGGGATCTCAAGAAAGGAAGCAAGGGGCGGCGGGTTCCCCTGCGGGGAGCATCCGCTCAGCAGGCGATAGGCGATTTGCCCGATCGAGAACACGTCGTCGGAGGGCTGGACGTCGTGTGGGTTCTGGCGCTGCTGGTCGGAGATGTAGATAAGCGAGCCAAGCCGCGCGTTGGCAGCCTCGCTGGTGAGATCCAGGTCCTCTTCACTCCTGACCGTGCCGAAGTCCGAGATCTTGATGGCCCCGTCGTCCCCGAACATGATGTTCTTCGGGGTGAGGTCGCGGTGAACCAGATGGTGGCTATGCAAATGGGAGACACCCGCCAAAATTTCAGTTAGCCACCTCAGCGCGGTGCCGAGATCCGGCTCCTGCTTGACCAGCCGATTTGCCATCGTCTCGCCGGCCAACGCCATCACGAGGATCAGATGCTCCCCCCAATAGGCCTGATCCACATAGCCGATGACGTTGTCGTGCTGAACCTGTCGTAGATGCTCGATCTCTCTTTCGAAGCGTCCTTGAAGGTCGGCGAGATCAAAGCGATCCGATGCCAAGCACTTAGCCGCGAAGGTCATGCCGCGTTGATTTCGCGCCTGATAGACGTGCGCGGTACCTCCGGTCCCGATCATGCGCCCCGTCACGTAGCTCGCTCCGCTCTCCCCGAGGAAGGACGCGCCGGGGCACAGGATCGAGTTAGCGTGACCATTTGTCTCATGCGCCAGGGAGCTCAGCACCACGACGCTCCCATCGGAAAATCGGAGATCAACGCGGCCGTCGGATCGCGCGAGCCGTAGCTGCGCCTGGAAATGACCATTGCGGGTCTCCTCGATGATCCATATATCTGCCGGCGCCACCAGGCCTTCCGCTAGCTCTTCATCGCTCGGGTCCTCGATCGCGGATGGCACCCCATGCGCGTCGAGCAGATTCCCGACGGCGAGGCCCAGCTCGCTTAGCCGCGCCGGGCCGAACCTCTTCCCCTCATCACCGTCGGCGTACAGCGTTATGAAATGGACAATCTCGGTGACCCGGCCATATGCCGCGGATGCCAGGAAATCTCGATCCAGCACAAGCGGGAAGATATAGCCGTCCCGCCACGGTGCTTACCCACCCGATTGAGGACCTGAGTCGCCCGGTGATGAGCCCGTTCCGGGAGAGGGCTTGAGCGCATGGGCCTGATCGCGGTTGGCGGCCGCGGCGCCGGTTCCCACGCGCTCACTCGATCTTCGGCTGAGCTACCCGGCGGGCTCCTTCGATGCCCACCGGCGAGCTCTCGATCGCCCAGGGTCCTGCGATCCCCGGGTCTCTCGAAGTCTTCGTCTGGCTAGGTTGACCAGATGAGGTGCGTTTTTTGCGATGGCGACGGTCCGGCCAGCTCGGAGCATGTGGTTCCGAGGTGGACGGGTCCGATCCTCTCGAGCCTCCCACCGATGAGGTCAAGGCCTGGCGGAAAGCGCATGACCCAGCGCTTCACCCTTGGCCTCGACGCGGGAAAGCCGCCCCGCGAATGGGACACCGATGAGCCCGACCTGAAAACCAACGCGGTCTGCCTTCACTGCAACAACGGCTGGTTGAGCCAGCTAGAGACAGAAGCGTCGCCGATCCTCAGACCACTGCTGCTTGGAGAGCCGGCCTGCCTGACCGGTCCGGAGCAGCGCGTCGTCGCGACATGGAGCTACAAGACGGTTTTGCTTTTCCAGATGCTGCGACCGAAATCGGCTCGGGTTATCCCCGAGCACCGATTTCGGGAGCTGTATGAGAGTGGGCGACCTCCGACCGACGCGCGTGTCTGGCTTGCCTCCCCGGCAGGCAACAACGCCATGCACGAGACCTCCGCGGAGATCAACCTGGCCGGCGCGAACAACCTCAATGTCTCGGGCTTCTTCTCTCCCCTCGCGCTCGGCAGGCTGCTAGCGCTCTGCGCCGGCCGACTCTCCCCTGGCCCCGAGAGATTGACTGTCGGCTCCGCCGTCGACCCTCGGATCACCGTCCAGATATGGCCAGCGTCAGTCCGTCCTGCCTACTGGCCACCTGAGACCTCTCTTCGAGATCTCAGGCCAAGCGCACTGGTCAAATTGCTGTAGGGAGGGCGGCCCTCGCTCACCAATCGTATTTCCGCCCGCCAGAAAGTCCCGCGAGTGAGCTTGGGGCGACCGCGGGATTTCCCTAACTCGCCGGGCAGTCCTGGCTCTGTCCGTCCGTCAACCTGTTTGCGACACGCGAATTTCGCCAACAGCCGTGATCTCCGACAGCCGTTCCTCTCTCGGAGGGACCCCCGTCGAATGCCATTGCTCGAGGAGCTCACACAAACCTCGATGCCGATCAGCGCGCCGAAAGACGTTCACACCGTGTCGCGACGCATCGACCCAGAGGGCGCTATTGCGGTCCAAGAGCTCATCGTCAGTTGTGGTCATGAGTCCCGACACGACAAGCAGGGCAGATGCCATGCCTCGAAATCCCCCCGGGGTAGCCCGCCGAATTTCTTCGTCAAGCGTGTCCTCCTCCACCTGGTAGGGCGGTATCGCCCCGCCAAAAAGCGCGGCGATACCGAGAAGGCCGAGAGTGGTCGAATCCGCAGCCTCGTCCGACGAAGGAAGGGCGGAGAGAATCTCGCGTTCGCCAATCCAAGCGAGCACCTCGGTCGGCTCCGAGGCCCAAATATGCAGCAAATAGTGAGTGCGACGGCGGGGCGAAGTAGCGCGAAGCTTGCGATCAAATTGATGTGAGCCGATCACCGATTCGAGAAGAAAGAGCTTGTCTTGAACGGCCACAGCGTCTGAATGGACCAAAGCCCCGGAGATGGTCCCAAGGTCCGACGCTAGCCACTCTTCGGTAGGCGTTTCTATGGCCTTGGGAGCCCAGGAGAACGGGGTCGGTGTGCGCCTCCGGTTGAATTGCTTGGGAACATTGCGGTTCCAGTCTGGGCCAGCCGCGCGCGCGATAGTCGCGAGTCGCTCAGGCGCCAGTTCGGCAACGGATTCGACCAATCGATCGAGGTGTTTCCTTTCTCGTGAGCCGGAAAGACGGCTGGCGATGTCACCGAGCTCGCGCTCGTTAAGACTCTTCAGCAATAGGCGAGCCACATCGAGTGGCAGCTTTTGCAGCAGCTTCGCTCCCACGGCCGCGTCCGAAGATGCCCACTCGCGCAGCACGTCCGCCACGTCGCGGTTGGCCATCGAACTGACCACGGCATTTGCCGGAACTGTCTTCTCCCGGCCAATTCTGCTCGCCAGGCGCCTGATGGCCTGGGTTAGTTGCAGCGTTTGATTGGGACCCGCCTCTCGGATTCCCCTGGCCAAGCCAGCGCTGTCGATCCACGAGAGGCCATGCAGTACCTGCAGCGAGATCTCGGGCTCGTTCTTGCGACTCACATAGTTAGCGAGTAGTCCGAGTTCACCGCGCTCTACCGCACGTCGCACCGCGTCGGATATGGGCGAGACGGTCCCCCCGCTTTCGAATAGGGCTCGCCGCAGAATCGGAATGTCGAAGTAGGACCCGCCCTGTTCTACCTTGGCCGCGACCCTAAGAACAATTCGCGGCACGGCGCTCGCACAGGCTGCTGAAACCGAATCGAGACCAAGGGTTTGAAACCGCGAGCGAAGCACGGGAATCGATACCGCTCGAAGGCGACGGGCCAGATCGATTGATGACTCCAGGTTCTGCAAACCGAAAGACACCTGCCGGTCGATCTGTGTCTCACCGCTAAACCCGAGCGCGCAGACTTGCTTAGCCAATTCAGGATTGCCGTCTAATAGGTATCGACCCGCCACTTCGCGGGCGAGCTCTGGAGCCCGTTCAATCAGACGCGCCAGGATCGCCTGCTTCGTTTCGGAAGACGGCTCAGCTTTAAGAAGAAGCCGCGCATACCCAGGATGCACGAACCTCCAATCTCGGTCACGTTCGAAAACGATTCCCTCGGCTATTGACGCGCGCAACTGTCGCTCGTCAAACAAGTAAAGAGGAGCCGTGATCTCAAGCTCGCCAAGCAATGCCAATTCGAGAGTGGGATCACGTTCATGATCGGCCAGGGCGTCCATGTGGTCCCGGGCGAAGAAGAGGGCCTGTTCGGCACCGACCTCGAGATGGCCTCGCTGATCAGGAAGCGCCTGCTGTAACGCTCCGCGCAAAGCCGCCTCAAATAACACCAGGTTTTGGGCGAAGCTCTCTCGCCATGCCGACGCCCTGGCACCGGCGAAGCTCGATGCCAACCGTCGACCTGACCTGTTCTCAACAACGCGGTTGGCCACGCTCGCGAATGCGGCAGCATCGGGTTCGAGGACGAACGGAGCGGGCGCGACCCTCGCGAGTGGCGACCCCCCGGCGATGTCAGGCCGAGACAAAATCAGAAGGGCGCCTCGGTCTTCCTGCGCCCTCCACGCCGCCAGCGCTCCACGGGCGAGCCCCAGGGCCGCGTGGGCATTATCGATAACGAGCAGTGTGCGCGGGGAGGTAACGCGACGTAACGGCTGCTCCAAATCAGATACACCAGTCGCGTCGGGGAGATCGGCAAGGTCGACGACGTAGGTGCGCTCAAAGCGCGAGGACTGAAGTTCCGCCAAGGTGGTCTTTCCAGACCCGCTCGATCCGATCACAACCGCGCATCCTTCTCGGGTTAGGCCATCTTCGACATCCGAGACAATGCTCGGCTCAGGGAGCGGCTCGGTCGGGGCGACCACAGGCTCAAATGGGAAGAGATTCAGTGCGCTCTCCTCGCCCGCATTCAAGGCGTCAGAAATGCCTTGGACCAACTCGCGCGTGTGCTTCGCGTCCACGTGAGCCGCGCTGCGGTCAGACGCCTTGATCACGTTGACAGCGTCGACCACGTGGCCCGCGACGATCTCGCCGAACTGCGAGCTACGAAAGTCCGGCGGCCAGGTGACGGCTCCGCTCATCGCCCTCGCAACCTCACGCCCGAGAGACTCGCGGGCCTTCTCGATCCGATCCCCCTCCAGCAGCAAGATGAGCGCACCCTGCACAGCCGGGTCAACACCTGCGTAACTGGGCAAGAGGTTGGCCAGCGAATCTCGCAAAGCGCTCGGGATTGAGGCATCCCGCCGTACTCGCGCCGCAATCTCACGCAGGAGCCGATGCCCCTCTTGACCTTGCCGCCAGAACTCCCAACCACGACGGCCAGCGACGGTTGCCAGCTCACTCCCCAGCTTTGACGCCCATCCCGTGAGAATCGGCTCCGGCACGCACTGAGCGTATCCGGTGGCCGTCCTCAAACTGAAGACCGTTAGTCGCCGTTTCTAGCCTTTAGTGATGCGTCAAGGGTCAAAGGCCCTGACGACGGGGACCGCTACGCCCGAGCCGAGGACGCCGGCGCCCACGGGTCCCAAAAGCGCCCCGCCGGCCCCCGCGCCTCCGACGATCAGCCACTTCGCCGAAGCCTTGGCGAGCAAGCGAGTCGTCACTGCGGGCGGTGCCTGTTTCTGAGGCACGACGACACTGATCATCTCTTCGCGTAGCCGTCTCCCGTACTCGAGCACTGCGGCTCCCGCGTCGCGGAATCTGTCGAGCGGAAAGTGGATCTTCGACAAGGCCCAAGAATGCGACTGCAAAAAGGCCCACTCATCAGCGAGCACTTCCGCGACAAGCCCACCGGGCTCACGGAGCGCGAGAAGCACCTCCTCATCTCCCCTCTCCAAATTCACGCCGTCGGAAGTGAAGGTTGGCGAACTCCGCAACAGCTGAAACAACGCGGCACGGTGTTCGTCAATCCTCTCGCGGTCATCCGCGCCAACGAGATCGATCACATCGTCAACTGAGTCACCCGCGTGGAGCCAGCGAACGAAAGCCGAGGACACCACGATCCCCTCATCTCTGCCACGGCCGTCCCGCAGCCAATCGACACCTTCCTCCGAGAAGAGGAACGACGGGTCGAGCATCAGCAAATCGGACTCAGGCATCCCCTCCGCGCTGGTCTCCTCCACCACAGCTCTTTGGGTTCCCGGAGCCTCACCTCCGGGGTCTCGCGAGGCGCTTTTTTCGTGGAGCGCCTCAATCCTGCTTCGCTCGTCCTCTCGCCGCTCTTTGGAGGACAGGCGAAGCGGCCCAGGGTCCCCCGAGGCACTCTGGCGACGCGCGCCCGCCTCACTCGCAGACCTTGAGCTCTTTGGCGCCATGCGCCTATTTCTTGGTGGTCGACGCGCGCGATTTCGCTCCGGACGCGCGGGCCCTTTTGGCTTTCAGGCGGCGCCTAGGCTTCGATTTCCCCGGGTTCGACCCTTTGGCCGGGTCATTCTTCAGGGCATAGCCGGTGCCACGCTTGATCACCTTGCCTTCGGCGATCAACTGCTTGGCAAGGGCGTACAGGGCGTTTGGCGGCTTGACCCCCAGCTTTTTCGCGGCCTGCGCGACGGTGACCCCGGGTTGACCGCCGAGGACCTCGAGGAATTCTGCTCTGCGCTGACCGGGTTTCGCGCGTTTGCGCGGTCGTCGTTTGCGTTCTGTCGGACTCGTCGACGCCGGCGGCTGACGGTCACCGAGGGCAGCGAGCGCGCGCTCAAGGCTTCTGGCCTCGCCCTCGAGGTCCTTGAGCGCCGTTTCGATAATTGATCGTGCCTCAGTCAGGGAACCAGCTGCCATCGCTCCTCCTCGTCGATCCGTGGAAGACCGACCCTATCCGCTTCTATTCCGACGGAGTCTCGTCATCTGGCAGGACCTCGCACACACACTCTGAGTGAGCTAACGGAACATCGCGCTCACTTGTGTCGTAAACGTACTTGCGGAGATGAGCAGGGCGTAGCGGTTGCCCCAGGTCAGCGGAAGAAACGCGTCCAACCGGACCTCGCCCTCACAGAACCACATTCAGATCTTGCAGCGCCGCACTGATCGTCAAGGTTCAATTGTCGCTGAGGGTTTCCGCCCGACGGATGCTTGCACCGCTCGATCTTCGCGCCAAGGTCTTCACAGAGCGCCGCGATCTCGTCAAAGCGGGCGGCAACGGCCAGCACTTGATCCCAGTCATTCGACAGCTTCGCGGCCCGCACCGTGTCTAGCTCTTGTCGGATCCGCCCCCGAAGCTCCTCGAGTTCGGAATGCCGGGGAACGCCATCGAGCGTTCCCCTATCGCGATGGGGCACCGCCTTGCTCGAATACTCCTCCAAACGTGCCGAGAGCTCCGCCGTGCGCTGAAGGATGAGATTCTCACCTGCGCCGAGCATGGCCATTCGAAGATGCTCTTCCGCCTTCCGAATCTGCGACGTTTGCTGATCAGGGGTCATCCCCTCCTGTCCAACCAGATGCGCGACATGACTCAGAACGTCAAGCAGCTGCGCCTGAGCTATTCCGTCAGTGATCCCGGTTCTGGCCTCGAGCACGCGGATCGTCATCACGGTATCGGGGACCCTCTGACCCAAGAGAGCGCGCAACATCCTGGCTCGGTCGTTCCCTAGGTTGAAGATCTCATCATCGGAGGAGCGGCGTGGGACCAGCCCCGCCCGATGGTTTGACCCCGTGGCTTCGGGCAAGAAACGAGCCAGAGCTGCGGTGACATCCCGCAAGCCTGAGTCGAAGTCCGATCGAAAGTCAGCCCAGAGCAGAGAACGAATCTCGGGAGGCAACTCGGCATCGTCGATCCGGACCGGGACGATCACAAGTTCCTGCTGGATCATCCGCGGAGTCGCAAGGCGGAGCTCGTACTTAAGCCAGTTCGATTGATCCGACGCGGTAGACACGACCACGATGACGGCTACCGCTTCCGCGAGGGCCGCGCTTATCGACGCGGGCAGGTCATCCCCCGCCACCATGTCGGCCTCATCGAGCCACGGGTTAAGCCCCATATCTGCGACGGCGTCCGACAGACGGCGGGCGAACGGCTTGTCCTGAGACGCGTGAGAAATGAAGACCATCCGCTCTCTCTCCACGCCTGGATCCTAGGCGACAGAGGTAACTCGCCATAGTCGGTGTTCCACGCTCGCCACGGCGGGCAACACACTCCAAAGGCCCGCCATTTTCTCGTTAGCGCGTAGCGACAAAGGTTGCCCAGCGACTGCGATCGGGTGAATCATCGAAGGGCGGTTCGCCCGGTGTGTCTAGGCCCTCATCGAACAAGCTTCTCGGCCGGTATCCGCTCGACTCGAGGATCGCTCAAGAGCTTTTTGGTCACCGTCAGCCGGTGCGCTTGCCACGTGTTCGACCAGCCCATGTGGTCTTCGACAGCACTCCGGGGCACCATGACGACCTCCACGAGGCGCATGTCGATCTCGAAGATGACGACGGCAACGGAGTCAAAATCAAGACTTCGGATGGCCGAGAGGTTTTTGCGCGTCGCTTTCGTCCTGCGCAGCGCCTTGACCTGAATGCGCTTGCCGTCCTTGGTCCGTACGTCGAAGGACTTCTGATTCGGTGGCTCTGGCTCGACGCCGAAATGATCGGCCACCACCGTCTCCGCCATGTCGGCGATCGGGTTGTTCCCGGATCGCACGACGCCGCGATCGCGCAACTCGCCCATCACCTCACCGTAGAGGGCGACCATCTGGGCGTCACTCTTGTTCGTGAAGTCGGTCATCAAGCTCCGGTCACCGCGGGCCAGCGTACAGACGCAGCGACCGGTATCAGCACCGCCCCATCGCGAGGATGACCGGGGGAGCCCCGGCGGGAAGGCGCCTTCCCGCCGGGGGGCTCCGGCTTAGCTGACCGAGTACCCCTGGCGGCTCAGCTCGCCCTGGACCCGGGTCCAGGCGTCCTGGTCGGTCCGACCCGAAACCACGCAAACGATCGAGCCGGTCCCCGTGAGGACGACATGAACATGCTCGGCCCCGGCGGTTGCCATTTGCACCCGTATCTGCAGCCAGGACGCCTCGTCCTCGGCGTCGAGGCGCTTGACCCTGACGCTGATGTCATCGCCCACGCGAAGCACGCTCGTGCGTCGCGGCCCCTTGAGGGGGTCCGCGAGCAGCCGCTCGCGGTGAATCAGCCCGATTCCCTTGCGGCGTAGCTCCTCGCGGGCGAGGGCTTCCGCCGAATCCTCGAGATCGGACATCGCCATCGCGACCAACCGACCGACGAAATCGAAAATCAGCCGCGTGACACCTCCCTCGTGCGTGACGCTGATCCCGAGCGACTGCATTTTCGCCCCGTCGACGAGCGCTTGCGCGCGCACCAAGTAGCGGCCGTCGTCGGAAGCCAGTGAGTCGGCTCGCTGCCCTTCGGCGAACGGCGCCAGCAGGGCATAGGACTCCTCGATGTTGATCATCGGGTACCTCTTTCTCTAGTCAGAGACCCCCGCCTAGTCGGGAGGTCAGGTAGCGGTCTGGATTCTATGGGTTTCGGCGCTTCGGCCTAGACCGCCGAGGCCGGCGCCTGAACGACCAAGAGCTCGCGGAGCTCCCCCACGCTGATGAGCTCGCCGCGATGCCATCCGGTGACAGTTCACCCACACGATCGCCAGATCGTGTGGGTAGGTCGTCTGCCACCGTCGGAGAGTCGGCGCTTGTGATGGCACTCCGCGTATCCCCCCCGCTCCCCATAAGCCGCCCGAAAATCGAAACCGCATGCCTCGCGTTCGAGCTTGCCCGTAGCCGCCAAGACGGCCCGCTTCTTGGCCGCGCTCTTTTTCCGCTCACGAGATTTGTGGGCCGCGCAAGGACTCTCGGCTATCTGCGATACCTTCGACCGGTGTCTCCGAGCCCCGTAGAGAGATTTCGGGTTGAGGCGTCAGGCGAATGCATCAAATGCAAACGTCAAGCGCGAGGGTGGATTGCCTTTGGCGATCAAGATCCCGAAAACCCCGACCAAGGTCCAAGCATCATCATTGACTCCGGGGGCTTCATGGCGTTTGCGTCAGGCATAGTTTGCGATGCTTGCCTCGGTGCGGGCGGCGCGTCCGAGGAAACATCCGCCCCCTCCTGACTCCCGCCAAGTCCGGTTGGCCGGCGCGTCGGGGGTCTGACTCCCACTTCGAGGACGATGCCCCCGCACCAGTTCGGCGCCCTGGTGCCGAACTGTTCTAATCTGGCGCCGTGCCTCGACCAGTCGTCGGCGTAGACATTGACGGGGTCCTAGGCGACCAAGTCTCTGGAGTGTTGGAGCGCCTCAACGCCCGTCTCGGTCTTTCACTCGCCTACAGCGATGTTGTCCATTGGGACGTCCCGCTTGGCGATACGAGCTTCGTGCCGGAGATCGCACGAGCAATGAAGGATCCGGCCTACATCCTCGAAATGCCAGTACATGATGGAGCCCAGGAGATGCTTGGCGAGCTCAGGAAGCGCTACCACGTCAAGCTCCTCACCGTCAGACCGCTCGAGGCCATCCCCCCAACGATGCGCTGGCTGGCCGCCAACGAACTAGCCTTCGACGAGCTCGCGCGGGCGGAGGAGGCGCGGAAGAGCCTCCATGAGGTCGACGCGCTGATAGACGATTACATCGGGAATCTGGCTGAGTTCCTGGAAAATACTCTTGGAGTCGGGATCCTCGTAGATCAGCCTTGGAATCAGGACACCTCGGATCTCGACCATTGGAAAAACGATCCGAGGCTCATGAGTATCGAGAGGCTGAGCGACGTGCCCGGACTGCTTGACGAAGCCTTTCGATAGCCCGCAAGCAGAGACGGTCCGCTACGAGGTCGAGGTCGCTCCCGTCAAGGGAGTTCGACCGTCGGGCGTGCCAAACTGGATATTTCCTGGCGGAACTTCGCATGCCCCAACTTGAACTCTCGATAACACCCGCGGCGCAGCACCAGGCGCAAAACCTGGACATCGATGCCCTGTTCCAGCGTGCGAAGGAGGCTACGGAGCACGCCTACGCGCCATATTCGCACCTCCGCGTAGGGGCGGCTCTTCTGACGTCGGCCGGCCACGTCGTCACCGGCTCAAACCTCGAGAATGCTTCTTATGGTTCGACGATCTGTGCCGAGCGCGTTGCGGTCGGACGAGCGGTCACTGAAGGCCACCGGCATTTCCAGGCGATTGCGATCGCCATCGAGGCCGAGACAGAGTGGGTCAGCTCCGGTGTGTCCTGCGGCAGCTGTCTCCAGGTGCTCGCTGAGTTCGCTCCAGAGGGAGATCTCCTAGTCATCTTTCCTCAGGGTCACTCGTTGCGGGTCGCATGCCTATCGGACTTAATTCCGGTTCGCTTCACCTCAACAGACAATTAGCCTTCTGTCCATGTGCGGAGGCTCGGCACTCGCGGCCGCGGGATGTTCCCTCGCCAGCGAGCGCGATCCTTGGTTTCTTGCCAAAAGTTTATGTAGCGGTACAGGCCCATGGTTACCAAAGCCACCGCTAGCACCAGCACATTTGCGGTTTCGTTGCTTATCGACCAGGTGTTCGATGGTATGACCGTATACCCCGCCGCTATCAGTACATAGATTCCACAAATGCCTGCAAGAATCTTGAGTTTGAATCCGTCGTCACCCCATGCCACGCGCCGGAGGTGGCCCCAAACTCCATACAAAATGAAGAGCACGGGGAAGGCCCACAAAAGCCCGCGTATGTCAGCCCCACCGTGGTCGATCAATGGTTCTGCCGAGAACAACATGTACGCATATACCGCCACGATCAGAACGTCGATATAGACCCGCCAGAGCTCCGTAGTCCTAACTTCGCTCGACATTTTATAGCGACCGGTCTCGATGGCGGCGTGCCACGCGACGAAACTCCGAACCACCGTGTAATAGATCAGTATCAACGCGATCCATACCGGGACGTTGGCGGCGAACGGCGCCTCGACTACGTCGGCGAAGCGGATCAATCCCTGGCCTAGGACAAGGGCGAAGAAGAAGTCGATCATTCGGACGAGATGACTCGACGTGGCGGCCTCGGCCTGCTCAGGAGTCTCCCGGTCGAGCCTGCTCTCTATTTCTTCACTCTCCGTCGAGAACGTAGCCGCGGCATGGGGCGATTGTTTGAGGGGCATGGGCATGATTTCGCGGCTCAAGTCCCAGCCCCTTTCATGTAAATCGCGAACATAGATTGGAGGTTGATCGAGTGGACGTTCCAGTTCCTGCCCGGTGGGCGCCCACTTCACGATCGCTCTGTCAAGGCGGACCTGCCCCCCCCGGACTGCCTCTAGCTCCTTCGAGCGGGCGATCTCCCGGTTGGCCCCTTCGAGATGCGCAAACCGCGTTTGTACCGAGTATTCGGATTGACGTTCGCGATAGACTTCGTTTGAAGCAGCAGTCAAATGGAGGTCCCCTCCAACGCGGCGAAAAGCGCTGCAGAAGTTAGGTGGACAACCAGGTGCCCTTTCCAGGGCGGACCTCCCCGAAAATTTACGGAGGCCGTCATGCATGGAAAGAAGGTTGTTCATCTTGAATTCTGCTCCGAAGAGGAGCTTGTTTGCGCCGTCAAGGATGGCGACCAGGACGCGCTCGAGCACCTGCTCGTGTCTTTTCCGCCGATCCAAGGAATCGTCCGGTCCTTGAGCCGTCGTCACGATCCCAACGGGCACGCTGCAGAGGAACTCAGCGCTGCAGCCCGGCTCGGGCTGCTCGAGGCGCTCCGTCGCTTCCAGCCGTCGCGGGGCGCGAAGTTCACCAGCTATGCCTTCAACTTCATCCGCAGCGAGATGCTCAAGGCCCTCTACTCGCAGAGCCAGCGCCGTGATTGGGCAGCTGGGCGACCGCGCATCGCCCTCGTCCCGCTTCGCTCACCCTCCCTCGAGGGAAACGAGTCGGAAGACATGATCGAAAAGAAGCTTGCCGACCGCGACGACAGCTTTGGCGTCGAGGAGGGGTACGCCACGGTCGAGAGACGGCCCTCCGAAGAGGCGGTCCGGCTCTTTGTGGCGGAGCTGCCGGAGAACCAGCGCGAGATCGTGCGCGAGGTCTTTTGGGAGGGGATGAGCCACGCCGAAGCTGCACAGCGGCGGGGCGTCAGCAGGCCGGCGGTGAGCCGTACCCTGCACCGTGTCTTCAGGTGCGGGGAGCGTGAGCTCGGCGGCCACCTTGAGGCACTCGCAGCCTGACCGACGACGACCTACTTCCAGAGATGCGGCCGTAAGGGCTGCAGAAGGAGAAGTTTGAGATGACCACCATCAGCAAAGACCTCGCGCGTCAGCGCAGCTACGCCAAGGAGAAAGAGACCGAGGGATTCGACTTCGGTCTTACCGTCGCCGACGCTTTTGTGCGCGGAATCCGCGATATCGGCTACCGAGATACCGGCCGCGCGCTGGATGAGGAGATCGACAATGGAATCCAGGCCGATGCCAGCAAAATTCTCATCACCTTCGGGTTCGACAAGGCCTCGGACGCCAAGCCAACCTCTATCGCCGTCGTCGACAACGGCCATGGGATGGACCCCGAGATGCTCCGCCTTGCAGTTATCTGGGGCGGCACGCATCGCGAGAACGACCGCACCGGGTTCGGCCGCTACGGCTACGGACTCCCGAGCTCCTGCGTCAGCCAGGGTCAACGGTTTACGGTCTTTTCTTTGGTCGAAGGCGGCGACATGAGCGCCGTGACGCTCGACCTCGAGGAGATCGGAGAAGGACGCTACACAGACGAAAACGGCCGAATCGTCGTCCCTCCTGCCCGCTCGGCGTCCCTGCCCAAATGGATCTCCAAGGCAATCCGCGATCAGCTCGGCATCGATGAGCTCGAGCACGGGACCGTGGTCCTGATCGAGAAACTCGACCGCCTGAGCTGGAAGACGCGCACCGGTCTCGAGCGCCATCTGCTTCAAGGGATCGGCATCACGTACCGGAATTTCCTCCGGCACACCGGCATCTGGGTCGGGGACAAGCGCGTAGAGCCCGTTGACCCGCTCTTCACCACGCCCGGATACCGGTTCTATGACCTCGACGAGGATCGGGCCGAATCCCTTGAAGGCCAGTCCTTCGAGGTCAAAGACCCCGACTCCCGCAAGCCGATCGGGACCATCAAGGTCCGCTACTCCTCGATTCCTCCGAGCTTTGCCCGGATCGACAAGAAAGTAGAGCGAGGGTCGAAACGCAACCCTCGCTTCGAGATCCTCGCCGACCACAACGGGATCATCGTGATGCGGGAGGGCCGTCAGATCGACGTCGTCAGTCAGCGGCCGTGGCTTTCGGTCAACAACGACGACCGCTACTGGGGCTGCGAGATTGACCTGCCGGCAACCCTCGACGAAGAGATGTCGATCACCACCTCCAAGCAACAGGTAATCCTCTCCGAGCGGATCTGGACGCTGCTGAAAGAGAAAGGCGTCCTCGCGAACATCGCCGCCCTGCGTAAACGCTATGACGACGAAAAGGCAAAGGCCAAGGTCAGACGAGAGAGCCAGGCGGGCATCCAGATGTCCGGTCAGGCGATGGGTGAGGCGGAGAAGTTCAAGACCGAGAAAGCACCGGAGACCCCCGAGCGCCGGCAGAAAAGCAAACAAGCGCTTGAGCGGGAGATCGACCGTAAGGCCGAGAGTTCGGGGGTGGACCGGGAGACCGTAAGAAAGCAGGTTGAAAAGGAAGTCCAGGAGACTCCCTACAAAGTCACCGAGGAGGCCCTCAAAGGCGCCCCCTTCTTTAGGGTCGAGCAGGTCGGCCCCCAGAAAGTCCTCTATCTAAATACGGCGCACCGCTTCTATCGCGACGTCTATGCAGGCCCCGAATCGACGCCGCGCATCAGGGCCGCGCTCGAGATCGTCCTCTTCGCGATCGGGGTCGGGGAGATCGATGCCGAAGGGGACCGCCTCCTCTTCTACGAGACGGAGCGAGGGGCCTGGTCCACCCAGCTTGAGATCGCATTGGCCCAGTTCGAGAAGATCGACGTCGTCGAGGAAGTGCGGGAGCCTGGCGAAGACGAGGCAACTCAGAATTGAAATTTCATGAGAGGAGTTACCAACTGGACGAAAGCGTGCATAACTTCAACTACATACCCGGAGGTCCCCTCCACCGCGGCGACAAGCGCTGCATGAAGTAGGCGGATCGACAAGGCCACCTGCCCAGACTGGGCGGACCTCCACCGATGACCGAGGAGGTCCCGCAATGCAGTCAACCAAGAGTTCGTTTTGCAAGAAGCAGGTCAAGGCAGTCGAATCCGTCAAATCCGTCGCCGAGGTCGAAGCGCTCCTCGCTGAGGTCGGCCCCACCCACTGGCGCGACTTGGGTGACCGCCCGGGGAACGCCGCAACCGTGCAGATCGCCTCGAGCCCGGCATCTGCGCTGATCGAGCGCGTCACTAATGGGATCGACGGCATGCTGGAGCTCGAGGCCGAGCTCCACCCCGGGTCGTTCCCCTCAAGCCCGCGCCTGGCGGCGCGGGAGTGGTTCGGCGTCCCGCGTGACGGGCTCGCTGAACTCCCCGACAAGGAGCGGCGCCGGCTCGCCGAGAACATCCGCGTCAGCCTCGAGGAGAGCGGCGAGGCCGATAAGCCGACCGTGACGATCCTCGATCGCGGGATCGGACAGCACCCCTCCGATGCGCCGAGCACTCTGCTGTCGCTGAACGAGAACAACAAGGTCGCAAAGCCCTACCTGCAGGGCGCCTACGGCCAGGGGGCGGCGGCCACGTACCGTTTCGCGCGCTACACGGTGATCCTCACCAGACGTGCCCCCGAGCTGAACGAGGGGCGCGAGGACCTGGTCGGCTGGACGGTCGTCTGGGAGGACCCGGCCGACCCGGCGGTCAACAAGCTGCCGGTCTACCGGTATCTGGTCGGTGAGGACGGCGAGATCCTGACCTTCAACCCGGCCATCCTCGCCGACCCGAATTGGCACGGCGTCCGGGTGACCCACGTCGCCTACGGGCTGCGCGGCTACAAGGCCGCCTACACCCAGCCGAAGAACGGCCTCTGGGCCCTTCTGCACTCATCCCTTTTCGACCCGGTGCTGCCGGTGCTGGTCGGGGGAAACCGCAAAATCGACGTGAAGGCCGCCGGGGAGAGCTCAACCCGCGTCGTGATCGGAAACGCGGCACGTCTCGACAGCGCCAAAGGGCCAGCAGGCGGGGACCTCTCCGTTTCCTACCGGAACTCCGAGACGTTCGACCTCGGCAAGGCGACGGGGCGCGACGTCGGTCGCTTCGCTGTCAACTACTGGGTGCTGCAGCGCTCCCCTGGCAGCACTAGCAAGACCGACCCGACCGCTTCCTACATCGGGCCCGACCAGGCCGTGACGATGACGCTCTCGGGCCAGCGTCAGGACTCCGAGAGCCGTACCTGGCTGCGGAACCGCACCGAGCTCTCCTTCCTGGTCAAGAACCTGGTTGTCCAGGTCGACGTCGACGGTCTCGCCCCGCTGGGCAAGCGCGATCTCTTCTCGAGCACCCGCGAGCGTGCGGTCGACAGCGAGCTCCGAGACCGCATCTACAGCGAGGTCGTGACGGTCCTGCGCGGCGACGAGGAACTGCGCCGCCTGGAGCGTGACGAGCGCGACCGGCTCCTCGCCCAGAGCACCGAGCGGGTCGATGAGAAGATCCGCGAGCGCCTGCGCAAGCGGATCGACACCCTCCTCAAGGGCAAGACCCGCAAAGTCAAGCGGATCGAGCGCGTCCCCGACAACAGCGGCGGGGGCGGCGGCAAGCGGCGGCGCGACACCGATGACTCCCACCTCGGAAGCGTGCCGACGACGATGCGGTTCCTGCGCGACCCGATCACCATCAAGCAGGGCGGCACCACTACCGTCTGGGTTGAGATCGACGCCAAGAACGGCTACCTGCCCGAACACGAGGATGACCTCACGGTCAGCTTTGACCCGGACCTGAAAGGCAAGGTCACCGACGTCGCCAAGTCGCGGCTGCTCGGCGGGAAATCGCAGTGGCGCCTGCAGGCTGCCACCGATGCCCCGCTCGGCGAGTTCGCGCTCGAAGCGATCCTGGTGACTGCTGTCGGCGTAATCAGCACCTCGGTACCGATCAAGGTCATCGAGCCGGCGCAGACGAAGAAGAAGGAGACCATCGTCGAGGAGCCGGACTCGGGACCCGAAGTGCGGTGGATGCACAAGGCACAGTGGGACGGGCTCGCCTGGGATCGGCGCACTGTTGGCGAGGTGAAGGTCACCTCCGGCGAAACTCTGATCCTGCTCAACCGCGACCAGCACCTGCTCGAGGCCTCGCTCGACCGCAACAAGAAGCTCAGCCAGGAGCAGATCGAAAAACGTGCGGACCGCTACCTGCTGCCGGTAGCCTGCGCGCTCTTCGAGCAGCACGAGGCCGCACAGCGCGCCGATCAGGCGCCGGACGAAGAGTACGTGCGGGGCGAGATGGAGCGGCTGGGGGAGGCGGTCCTGCTGGTGATCGACCAGGACGCCTTCGCCGAGCCGGAAGGCGACTAGATCGGTTCGGGGGCCGCCTCGGCGCCGCCACGGGCGACGGTGTCGAAGCGGCCCATCGAGCCCTCGATGTACTCCACCTTGGGCTCGAGGCTGATCCACTGGCGTCCCAGTTCCTCGGCCACCGAGCCGGTCGTGTTGCTACCGCCGAATGGATCAAGGACTAGGTCGTCCTCGTCGGTGAGGAACTTGATGAAGAACTCTGCGAGCCCCGGCGGCATCCGAGCTGGATGAAGCTTCAGGTCGTTCTCCTTGCAGTAGGCCCGGTAGCGATCGGTTGAGATGGTGTTGCTGAATTCGAGGACACTGCCCGGTATCGCTCCGCCGTTATCGGTCAGGAATGACGTCTCGCCAATCTTGTGCTCGGAAGGCCGGCGGCCCGGGTTGTAGCTCTGGCGCCGCAAGAGCTTCTTCATCGACGAGCTGTAACCAGTTAAAACTTTGCGGTTGTTGGCTTTGGGGCGCGCGGACCGGCTCATCCACCAGACGTTGGTGTAAGCGTCCTTGACGCGGATCCGCTCGACGTTTACCCATTGCGCCGGAGAGGGAAGGCGAGCCGGGTTGTGGACAACGAACTGCTGGCAGAGCTTGAAATCGCCGGCCTCGAGCAACCGCAGCAAGGCTTCGAGGGCCAGGGTAGACATCACCGGCTCACCCGGCTCCCATGCGTTCCCCAGCTCGACCACAAAGGACCCGTCCTCGGTCAAGAGATCGCCAAGAGAACTCGCGAGGTCTCCTAGCCACTCGAGGTACTCGGCACCGACCTTGTTGCCATAGCGCTTCTTGCGGTTGAGAGGGAACGGCGGGGAGGTGAAAATCAGCTGGGCCTCTTCCCGAAGGCCATGCCCAAGCGCCGAGGCCAGGAAGTCCTCGACGGAGCTTTCATACATGGAGCCGAGATCCGTGTCGTAGGCGATTTTTGGTTCTTGTGCGCTCATTGGTATCCCCCATCCGCGCGACGGGATCTCGGCGGCGACTCTAGCCGCAGGAGCGGATCAGATCCCGCCCGGTAGCCAACCGCCTGCGCCGATCCGCCTTTGGCTTTCGCTCCCTGCTGGGTCGCCATTTCCCAGATCCCCCTCGGCGAGTCGCCGCGCAGCAAGCCAAGCCTGACCAGCCGCTGACGGGCCTTGCCGGCCTGGGCTTCCCATCTCGGCATCCCGCTCGGCAGATCCTCTAGGTCAAGCGGCTCGAAACGGTCGCGGAGGTCCTCTGCCACCGCCCCGAGAATCTCCGCCCGTCGCGCCCGTCCGGCGCGGCGCCGTAGCGCCCGCAGGATTGCTTTCTCGAAAGCTGGCCCATCCAGTCGCCGTGCCTCGGTGACGGCAAACAGCTCCGAGGATGTCCGCTCTCCGGCCACCAGCGCCTTCAACCGAGCCCGCTCACCGGGGTTGCGGCTCATCGGATGGCTGTAGACGCGCAGGGTGAAACCGGGGTGGGTGTGGCCGAGCTGGGCCATCACCGAGATCGGGTCCTCGCCGGTGGCAATCAGGACCGAGGCGAAGGTGTGGCGCAGCTTGTGGGCGCTTAGGCCCTTCGGCAGCGGCACATGCCCGCGCTCTTCGAGGAGCAGGTCGGCGCGCTCGAATACGTCGCGCAGCAGACCGCGCAGGTTGTCGCTATTGCGCCTCTTGCCTCTCGCCGTCGTGAAGACGAGGTCGTCTGGGTCGATGGCGCGGGCCCGCGCTTTGTGAGCGGCGAGTACGTCGCGGAGGATCGGCAGGATCGTTATCTCGCGAAGGCCTGCCTGGGTCTTTGAGCGGCCAATCAGGATGCGACCGTTGGCAAGGTCGATGTCTCGCCAGAGGAGATAGCCCAGCTCTATCGAGCGCGGACCGGCGAGAACGAGCGCGGCGACGATCGCCTGGCGGTCGTCGAGCGGCAGTTTCGGTTCCCGGTCAAGTTCAGCCGCAGCATCGAGCAGCGCCTCGATCTGAGCCGCGGTGTCGAGGTGAACTGGGCGGCGCTGTCCCTCTTTCAACAAGCGTCGTCTGCCGGCGGCCGCGTTGCGTGTCACGAGCTCGTATTCGAGGGCGATCGCCAGCACCCAGCGCAGGAAGCGGATCGTGTTGTTGATCGAGTAGGCCGAGAGCGGTTTGAGCGCCCGGTTCCTGCGGTCCCGCCCAGGTCGCCCCTGCTCGAGCGCGCGTCGGCGGGCCTCGGACTCGGCCACCTTGTGGGCGCGGTAGGCGTCGACGGCCTCAATGTCGATCTCGTCAAGGCACCAATCGCCAAAGTAGGGCAAAACGTGCGCGAGCAGCCCCTCTTGCCTTTCGATCGTGCGCTCGGCGACCTGGCCGTGGCGGGCGTCGATCAGCTCGCGGGCGAACTCGCCAAAGGTCGGTACTGCTTCAGGGGCTCCTGCCTCGAGCTCCCGATGCCGGCGCGTACTGCTCGGCGGCACCCACAGACCGCGTCGCACGTCGGCCATGATGTTGGCCAGCTCCTCCTCGGCCGCTCGGCGGTCCCACCCTTCGGTCTCATAGCCGAGGGTGATGTAGTGGCGCTCGCCATAGGCGATGAAGCGAAGTGCATAGCCGGGGCCGCGCTTCCAGCGGCGCATGACCACCTGACCCTCGCTTCTTTTCGCCACCCGCCTACCTCCTCTTGGTGCCACCCCGGCGCTGCAGGCCAGGTCGCGGTCGGCGCGCCCTCGGAGGGCGGGCCGAGCGCGGTTTGGGTTGCCGACCGAAGCTAGCTCTGCTTCGCGGAGAAAGCGAGTCGGGGCGTGAATCGCCAGCGATCGACGCCGATCGAGGACCGCTTTGACACCGGCGAGCATGCGGCGGGGCGCCGAGTCGTTCCGCAACCTCCTCGGGATCGAAGCGAAGACGAGGCCGCCGACCGGTGCCCAGACGCCGCGCTCCAAGCTCCTCGGCGTGGTCATAGACCCAGCGTCGTTGCACGCCCCATAGGTCTGCGAGCTCCTCGGCGGTGATTTGACGTTGCGGCTCTCCTGGGGAAGGGATGAGCTCGATGAGGCGCCGGGCGATCGCCTCGATCGACTCGGGTGCCAACCGCAGCTCGGCCCCCTCCCCCGATCCGCGCTCATCGCTCATTCGCGCCTCGCCCTCCCTAAAGGGATGCGACTGACCTGCGGGCTACCCGGCGGTGTCCAATGCTTGATCCGAGCGGCGGCAATCTCGATGTAGGCGCTCTCCCTCTCAATGCCAAGGAAGCGACGATGCTCGAGGCCTACCGCGGCGCCGGTGCTGCCGCTGCCGGCGAACGGATCCAGAACAATCCCGCCGGGCGGACACGCAAGCCGCGCCAGCCAGCGCATTAGCTCCAGTGGCTTCACCGTCGGGTGAGGGTTACGAGCCACGCCGGAGCGCTTCGACGCATTCGGGAAGAGGTCGAGGCTCCTGGCGGAGAGCTGCTCGCAGCCGGCATCGCGCTCGCGGCGAGAGGTCTTCGGGCAATAGAAGTAACGACTCACTGGTTGCCCGGAAACGCCGCGGGCGCGGGACCCGCAGTCGAGATCGCGAATCGGGCATCCCTCGGCACACCGTCCCTTTTCGCAGTCAGGGCGGTGCGAGAACGCCACGTTCGGGGGGTAGCGCTCCCCGACCCGGCAGCTCTCCACCTCAAGGGCTCCCGTGCCGAAGGCATCAATCGTCTGGGTAACCGTGCCGGCGAGTGGCCGGCGAGCAAGGACGATCGGCTCGAAGCCCGGCTTGAGGGCCGTGCCGCGCCCTCCCTCGAGCTTTCGCGACTTCGGCATGCCGCTTCCGTAGAGCCACATCAGCGTGTCGCGCAACTCGAATCCGGCGTCCTCGAGGCCGGCGGCGAGCCGATGGAAGGTGCGTGACGATCCGAAGGCGAGGATGTGGCCGCCGGGCTTCAGTGCTTGGAGGCACCCGGCACCCCAAAGAGCACACCAGCGCTGAAACGCCTCGCTCGCACTCAAGCCCTTGTCGTCAGCCTCAACCGCCTCCCGAATCGAACGCGAGTCCCAATCCTCCTTCTGGAAGCCGATCCCGTAAGGGGGGTCGGTGATGACGGCGTCGATCGACTCGGCTTCGATCGTGCCGAGCAGCTCTAGACAATCGCCTTCGAGCAGAGTGGAGCTCGAGCAATCGCCGCGACGACGTCTTGACCTTGGCCGGCTCACGGCGACACCCAACTGACCGGCGCTCCCGGCTCACGAAGGTCGGTGAAGATCGAAGCGAATGGGCCCTCGGCGCAGAGATCCTTTTCGAGGCAGAAGAGGATCGAGACCTCGGGGGTGCGGCTCATCTGCGGATCGCTGCGCAGCAGGGCGGTCGTCGTCATCCGACGGCGCTCGAGCGCCCTCCGCTCACCGCCGCTGAGCACACACAGCACTGGCGGAAACGACGGATACTTCCCCCGCCACAGCGGCCGCCCACCTTCATCCGCCGCCCGGTAGAGCTCCGCATAGCGGCCCAGCTCGGTGGCGAGGCGATCCACCGAGAGCGTGGAGCGGTCGATCTCGAGAAAGCGCTGCTGGACCGCGACCTCATCGCCGTCGAGCGCCAGGTAGGTGAGAACCGCGTCGGCGATCAGGCTGCGCCGCCGCCGTCCACGGCCGGCGTTCAGCGGGTGGGAAACCTCGTGGCGCCAGGAGAGCGAGCCGAACTCGTCCCCCCTCTCTCGGGCGGCTCCGAGAAAGGCGAGTGCCGCGTCGTTGACAGCCATGGTGTGGGCCTGAAGCTGGCCGGCGGCTTCGGCTCGTTCGAGCAGCCGCGGACGCTCCGAGAGCGATCCGGAATTCTCCGCGGCGCGGGCCCCCGCCGCGGTCACGAACCAAAGGAGATCGGCAGCGCCTGGGCGCTTCACATCGGCGAGGAGACCGCGTCCTCGCAGGTCGGCGAGGATCTGCTGGGTCCGCCGGGCGCTTCGATCGGGGAAGTGGATCCTGCGGAGCTGCCCAGTCGAGAGAACCCGGTGTTGGGCGACCGAGGCGAGCACCTCGGCGCTGGCGAGCGGCAGGCCGGATGCGCTCACGACTCCCTCCTTCCCGTGTCGACGCGCAGCGGCCCCGGGGGTGGCTCCTCCGGCTCCGGGGTGCCCTCTTCCCCACCCTGGCGCCGTAACCGCCGCAGGGTTTTCGCGATCCGCTCGTCGAGGTCTTCGATGTGGGCGGCGGCCTCGGCCGGCGTTTGACGCGTCGCGGCGCCGTCGATGGCCTCCTCGAGCAGGCCGAGCTCGTCGTTGCGGCCCTCACCGAAGACCTCATCGACCGAGACGCCGCCGAGTGCGAAGGGGCGGCTCAGATCGCCGTGGTCGGTCACCTGGCCGATGAAGCGGTAGCGGGGCAGCCTGGTCAGGGCGGCGGGGTCGGGTTGTCCTCCCCACTCGCGGGCGATCAGGGAGGCGGCGTGGGAGTTGAGCGCGCTGGAGAGCAGGTGCGAGCGGTTCGTGGTCAGCGCGTTCAGCGTCTGCGGGCTGAGCCGCTCGGGGTTCTGGTTCAAAATCGTTGCCCGCAACCCATACTTCGCGCTCTGCTCGAGCAGCGCCGCGAGGTTGCCCGAAGCGGCGCCGTCATAGCTCTGGACCTCATCGAGGAAGACCCAGAAAGGACGCCGGCGCTTAGGATCGACGTCGGCCCGGCCCTTGGCCGCGTGCAGAAGGTCGAAGACCAGCAGATTGGCCAGCAGGCGGTCGCGGGTGCCGCCCGAGCCCGGGCAGGCGAGAACGATCAAACCGCGATCCATCGCCTCGCGGGCTCGGTAGGTGCTCTGGCTGGTGCCGAGCAGGGCGGTGATCGCACCTGAGGCGCGGAGACGGTCCACCATGTTGGTCAGCGGCGTGATCGCCTCATCCGCAAGGCGGGGGAAGCGGTCGAGCCAGAAACGCTGCGAGGACCGCGGCAGGAATGGCAGGACGGCGGCCCGCCAACCGTCGTCGGAGAGGAGCGTCGGTAGCTGGAAGACAGTCGGGCACTGCTCGGGCGGCAGCGCCTTGGCGATCGCCGCCAGGGCGCCGGCCGCCTGCGCCGTGAGGTTGATCGCCCGGGTCGAGCGCTCGCCCCACTGCAGCGCCGAGGCGAAGGCGTCAACGATCGCCTCAACCCGCGCCTCGGCCTCGCCGGGATCCTCGCTGCCCAGCTCGAAGAGGTTCCAGCCGGGCTGGCGGGCGCTCGAGCGGCCGCTGCCGAGGTTGATCTCGACAACCCGCTCGCGGATGCCCGGAGCAGTCAGGTAGGGCTTGATCCGTGCCAGAGCGTCCTCGTGGGGGTCGAGGAAGAGGCCGCCCTGGCCGGATCGCACGAGGTGCAGGAACTGGACGATCGCCAGCTCGGTCTTGCCGTAGCGGCTGCGCCCGGCGACGTAGGAGAAGAAGGTGTCAGCGCTCCTCACCCCGACCAGCCGCTCACCACCCTCTCCCGCGATCCGTCCGAGCGGGATCAGCTCGCAACGCTCAGGGCTGAAGTCGGGCAGGGCCGGCGGCGCAGGCAGCAGGGCACCGGAGCGCAAGACGTTGTCGGCGAGGCAGTGGACCGTCGGCGGCTTCAGGAGCCCGGCCAGCTCGCGGGCGGTGAGGACATTTCGTCTTGCCGAACGGAAGAAGCCGGAGTCAAAGCGGCGGTCAAAGGAGTGGCGCCTTAAGGGCAAGTCAGACCCGAGGAAGGCGAGGCCGGGGATCGGCAGCCCGCTCGCCCTCAGCCAGTTGCGGTCGGCGAGCGGGCCGAAGGCCGCGAGCAGGCCCTGCATCCGCGCCCGCGCCGCAGGGCGCGCCGGTGCGCGGACGCGGAGGAGCAACTGGGCCTCGAAAGAGGGGCCCGCGTCACGGAGCTTCGCGTCGAGGGCGCGGCCACGGATCCGGCGCTCGGCGAGGGTCGCCGGATCCTCCCTGCGCGTAGAGCGGGGGTCGCCGCCGAGCCGCTCACGCCAGCCGGGACCCTCTCCGCCAACACCTCGGGCCTCGCGGCGGAGGATGCGCCGCAGCCGCAGCGCCCGGCGGCCGCGTGCTGGCAACAGATCGAGGCAGGCCGTGAGCTCCTCGCCTTGGCGAAGCCCGGCCATCGCGGCCGCGAAGGGCTGCAGCGGATCGGGGTCGAGATCGAGGCGGGCTAGCGGTTCGATGCTCGGTTTGGCGAGGACGAGCTCGGTGCGCAGCGTGACTCCCTTGCCCTCCTCGGCGAGTGGGACCTCGGTCGCGTCTCGAAGCTCGACGCCCTCGTAGCTTCGAAGCGCGCCGCGCAGGACCTCGCGCGAACGCGCTGGCGCCTCGAGCAGGTAGACGAGGTTGCCCTCCGCGTCGTTGGTAAGGCGGATCCGCAGGGCGCTGGCCCGGCGGTCGATCCAGCACCGGACCGAACGCTCTGTCTCGGTCAGCTGGGCTGCTACACGCAGGACCTCATCGGAGGTGACGTCAAACTCATCCGCTGGCACAACGGCCAGGGCGACGCGCGAGCGGAGCGTGCGGCGGGTTGCCAGAGAGCGATGTGCAGCCAGCGCCGAGGCGATAGCGATAGCGCCGAGTGCTGGGGGCGCGAGATATTCGAGAGGGGGAGATTCGAGGTTGATGTTCGAGAGAGCTCGCCAGAGAGCGATGGCCACCGCGCAGGCTGCGATCGCCAGCATCAGAGTCGGATCGGAGCGGCCACGAGGCGAGTTCACGAGATAACCTCGAGGTGTCGTGGAGATGTCAGAAAATCGGAGTCGCCAAGATCGCGCCGGCCATGCGGCATTGCGCGCTCGATGCCTTCAGTAGTCGCGAAGAGACGGGCGAAGGGCCCAACGAAGCCCCAGGCGAAGGGCCCTCGCCGGGTGTCGGCGGCACTCATCGGCCGCCACCGCCCTGCGGAGCATCGAAGACCTCGATCCAGCCCGCCGGTTCGTAGGTGTAGTGGAGGCCGGCTTCGGGCTCGCCTTCCGATGCCGAGGTGAGCCAGGAGATATGGAGGTGGGGGCCACCTGAGCAGGGCACGCAGTGCAGCGGATCACCGTGGTCGGGATAGCCGTTGTAACCGATGAAGCGAAACGGCGGATGGGCGCATTCGGGTGCGACGCCCGAGGTCGCGCAGGCCGGTTGCCAGCCGATCGCCAGCGCGGCTCGCATCGTCCGTGTCCAGTCGCCGTCGCGGGGCACGGCGTCGATCGCCGCGCCCAGCGGGTGCTCGCCGGCGGGCTCATGTCCGGTCCCGTAACAGGCGGTGACGAGCACGCCAAAGCGTCGCACCAGGTAGACGACATCGGGGATGATCCGCGCGTCGCACTCGGTGTCGGGCACCGAGGTGACCGAGCGCGGTAGGGCGGCGAGATGCCGCGGGGCGAGGGCTTTCCGGATTGGCCCCATCGGTCCGCTGCCACTTGGCAGTGCCGACCCCCCACAGCCTCCCCCACTCGAGGGCGCCGTCTCGATCGGTTCGGTCGGCGCCGGGCTGCCGGCGCCGTGGAAGCCGTAGGAGACGGCGCGCGCCATCACCTCGTCGGCGTAGTTGGCGGCGGAATCGGCGCAGGCGCCGTAGTAGCTGCAGGCGACCTCGCGGTAGCCGGCGTAGGAGCCGCCGGTCCGCGGTGCGCCGAGGGCCGCCTTCAAGATATGGGCCGCAGTGAAGATCGCGTCGGCCAAATCGAAGGGGTCGGCCTTCCCGTCTCCGTCGGCATCGACGCCGAAACGTTCCCAGAGCGTCGGGCCCGACCCGGGGCTGCAGGCGCTGCCGCGGACGATCGCGATCTGCATCGGCCCGCCGCAGCCCGACGGGTAGACGTGAGCGCAGAGCCCAGTGCCGCACTCCTGGGTGCCGATCGAGGCGAGGAAGGCCCAATCGATGTCGAAGCGCTTGCCCGCCTGCTGATAGAGGCGCAGGCGCTCTGGCGGGATCTGGTTCCTCGCCACAGCAGTCGCTGGCGCCGCCGCACCCCCGCCGCCGACGCAGGTCAGCTGCGCGCCGAGGACCGCCATCAGCGAGCCGGCCAGCGCGGCGAGGACCGCTAGGCCGGTCGCCGCGGCAACGGCGAACCAGTGCCCGCGCTTGCCGGTACCCGCCATCAGTCGCCTCCCACCGAGGTGACGAGCCAGCCTCCGCCTCTTCGGATCAGCCCCAGCTCGATCGGGTAGGTGGCGCTGCCGTCATCGACCTGGCCAGTCGCCGCCTCACGCCCCCCAGCAGTCGACTGCGTCTGGATTCGGATCAGTCGCGGGCTTCGCCCAAGCGCCGCCGGCGGCACCGGCTGTCGGTTCCGGCGCAGACGTCGGAGGAGCGCAGGGGTGGCGGCGCGGATCGCCGTGACCGGACCCTGCCCATATAGATGGGGCAGGTAGCCGGCGAGGAAACGACGTGCTGCCGCCTGCTCGCGAGCGTCGCGATCGAGTGACGGTCGCGGCTGCGCGGGGATCGAGACCTGCGGCGCAACCGCCGGGCCGGCACTGGGCAGAGCGAGGAGCAGCGCGGCGGCTCCGACCAGCAGCGCAACCGAGGCGCCGAAGGCGCGGCGGCGATCGCGATCGCCGAGCGGCCGGTTGGCAAGTCGCGAGAGCCGGCTCACCGCTCGCCCCCCGCCGTCCACTCGCCCACCCGCCTCGCGGTTCGACCGGCGCTGCGGGTCGCCGTGCGGGCCCCGTAGAAGTAGGCCATCACCCGGGCCGGGCTCACCTCGCGCCGATCCTCCTTGCCGGCGGAGGCCTCGAGGATCATCCCCGCCAGGTGGCGGCGTTGGAGGAAGACGGCCCAGAAGAAGAGCGCCTGCAGGCCGAAGGACATCAGCCAGCCGAGCTCGGAGGTCGCCGAGGCGAGCGCCGCGTTGACCGCGAGGACGATCGCCAGGATCAGCGAGTAGGAGGCCTTTCGCAGCAACAGGCCGGCGATCCGGGTCAGCCATTTGAGGAAGAAGTCGTGGCCGCGGCCGGGGATCACCGCGAAGAGGAGCGCCACCGGCGCGAAGGCCAGCATCAGGAGCAGCAGGACCTGGGAGAGGATCACCCCGACCGAGAGCGCCCCGATCAGGGCGAAGGCGCCGAGCTCGCCGACGAAGACGACGATCGCGATCAAGAGGCGCTGGTACTGGCCGCCCTCCTCCATCGCGTCGGTCGCCGGTTGGTCGTCGGGCCCGAGGCGATAGTCGCCGCGTTCCTTCGAGGGGTCTGCGTCCGGCAGCTTGCCCGGGTCGCCGTTGTCGAGCGCTTCGTACTCGTCCCCTCTTTCGTCTGAGCCGGGGGCGAAGCGGAGGAAGTGCGAGGCGTACTTGTGGGCGTCGTTGATGCAGGTCTTGCCTTCGGCGTGGACCGCGATCCCGTCCTGCAGGTGCCGCGAGAGCTCGGTGTCACGCGCGGCGCTCGCCGCCAGCGGCCGCACCGCGACCGATTCGGGTTCGGAGTCGCCCGCGCCACTCCCGTCGCGAACGCAGTGCTCGGTTCCGCCGAACTCGAGCACCGACCAGGGCTCATAGACCAGTAGCGAGAAGAGCTGATCCGCGCCCGACTCCTTCGCCCGCGCTGCCCCGCCGAGGCTGCCGTGGTTGGTGATCGAGAGGAAGGCCTCCGACATCTGGTTGGTCCAGTGGGAGGCCGAGCCGATAGTCCGGGCTGGCTGGGCGACGAAGGCGAGCGCCAGGACCAGGTAGATCAACGAGACGCCGAGGGCACCGGCGGTCTCGGTGTAGCGGCGCTGAACCAGCGCCTTCCACATCGCCCAGATCGCGACCACGGTCACCGCCGCCACCAGCCAGGCCTGGCCGAGGACGTCGGCATAGATCGAGTGGATCGCCGCGGATACCGGCGCCAAGGCGCCCGCGCCGCCGGTCGCGCTCGAGCCATTGACCAGATCGAGCGAGAAGGCGAAGGCGAATAGCGAGATCAGCGCGCCGGCGAGGAAGACCGTCAGTTCCCAGAGCGCGTTCGCCAGGAAGTAGGCGATCATCGGCGGCACCCCCGAGGCGTCAACGCCTCCGGTCAGCGAGGCGGAGACGGCGTCGAAGTGCTCGTCCAGTGAGTAGTTGCCGTGCGGGTAGCGTTCAGAGAGCCCGCCGGCCGGCAGCTGCGAGGCGGGGCCGACGTTGCCGTAGACGTCGCTGCCGCTCGCCTCTGGATGCGCCAGCCAGATCAGGCCGACGACGAGTGCCACCGCGACCAAGACGAGCCTCCATCTGCGCCGCCGGGTCCTCACGAGCTCTCCCGGCGCGGAGTCGTGTCGAGTGCCTCGAGCAGATCGGGGAAGACGAGGTCGAAGCGCAGCTCGCCGACCCGCCCGTCGAGGTCGCGCATCAGGCAACGGCCCTGTCGGAACTCCTTCAGCTTCCCCCGCAGCGTCGTCGAGTCGGGATCAAGTCCGATCAGCTCCAGCGCCCGCGCGGCCTCGGCGTCTGACTCCTGGCCGAAGAGGAAGTAGGTGCCGACCAGCTCGGAGAGGTCACCGAGGTCCGCCAGTCGCTGGCTCGCCAGCAGGACCGTCGTGTTGGAGGAGCGCCCGAGACGGACCAGGCGGTTCAGCAGGGTGCGGCCCTGGGTGGAGGCAAGCAGGAACCAGGCCTCATCGAGCAGCACTACCTTGTGGCGGGAGCGATCGCCGGAGACGAGGCGCAGTGCAAGTGCTGCCACCAATGAGAGGGTCGCCACCGAGACGCGCTCGGCGCGGGTGTAGGTCTCGCGCGAGGCGCGCGGGTCGGGGAGGCTGAGGCCGGGGGTGCGGATTGTCGTCAGCGGCCGCGCCGCCTCGAGCGTGGCGCTGGTCCCCTCGCCGAAGCCGAGCCGGGCGAGGCCGAAGTCCGAGAGCACCTCGAGCGCGTCGCCGGCCTCCCGCGCCTCGATCGCCTCCCCTGCTCGCAGCCGAGCGACTACCGAGTTGAGGCTGCGCTCACCGGCCCGAGCCGCGTCGCGGACAGCGCGCTGCACCGCGTTCTCCCAGCCAGGCGGCGGATCGGGAAGCAGCTCCAGCAGGTAGGAGGAGGCGAGCTCCTCGCGCAGCTCGGAGAGGCCGATCGCCAAGGGATCGAGCTTGCCGCGGTGCTCCGCTGCGGCGGAGAGCTCGAGCACCTCGACCGAGCCATCGAGCTCCGCCACACGGTCGAAACCGTGGTCGGGGCGCGGGTCGAAGTCGACGACCAGCGAGCCGCGCCGCTGGGCGGCGAAGGCGATCGTCTCTGCCGCCAGCGTCTTGCCCGAGCCAAGTGTCCCAGCGAGCAGCACCGCCGAAGCGCGGGCGGTGCGCGAGGCCTCTGTCGGGTCATAGCGGACCGGCCGCCCGCCGCCGGCCGGGGTGGTGCCGATGAAGATGCCGTTGCGTGAACCGAGCTCGGCCGTAGCGGTCGGGACCAACGCCCCGAACTGCTCGACCGTCATCTGCTGGTCGTAGTCGGCAACCGAGCCGCTGTCGGTGCGCGGCAGGTGATCGAAGAAGAGCTGGCGCTGCAGGCCACGCGGGCGGTGCAGCGCGACCTCGCCGAAGCCCTCGCGCAGCGCCTCGACCCTGCGCTCGAGCTCGTCGCGATCGGTGGCGCCGAGCGCCAAGGAGATCGTGGCGCGCAGCATCGGCGGGTGCGAGGTGCCCTGCAGCACCGCCTCGTACTCGCGCGCCGCCACCCGGTCCTCCTCGGCGAGAAAGCCGGGCCCACCCGTGGCTCCGCGCTCTTGCTCGCGGTAGGCGTGCTCGACGTCGAGGATCCGCTTGCGGACCTGGGCCAGCGCATCGCGGTTGCCGATCCAGCGGGCATGTAGGACCGCGTCGACCGGGGCGCCGAGCGCCTCGGCGGGGGCGAAGAGCAGCTCGGCCTGCGGTCCGGGGAACTGCGCCTCGCCCGCCAGCGAGCCGGCACAGAGGAGAGCTTGGTAGCCGACTCCCTCCTCGGCCTCGACCCGCAGCGAAGGCGGCGCCGCCGGGTCCTCGCCCATCGGCGCGTTGGCAAAGCGCCAGAGATCGTGCTCGAGCGGCTCATAGGCCTGGGAGCCATCGGGCGCGGTGACGACGAGCGCGTCGGGCTCCCAGAGACCGTCGATCTCGGGCTCGGCTATGCCGCGACACGCCGAGCGGCGCAGCAGCCACTGCAGCTCGCCGGTCGAGGCGCGCTCTAGCCCGAGTACCCCGCCGAGGCGCTCGAAGACACGACGCTCGGCGCCGAGCAGCGACTCCAGCGCTGCGGCGGAGATCGGCCGCGGCGAGCCGACGCCGGCAAGCTCCTCGAGATGCCGGCGGACGCGATCGAAGGAGCGCAGGAACCCGGCCGATGAGCCCTCTCCGCCCTCGGAGAGCGCAACCGCCAGGTAGACCTCCGGGACGTGGGAGGCGAGCTCGCCGAGGTGCGCTTCGTGGCCGCCGAGGTAACGACGCCAGGCGCCGAGATCCGTGTGGCGCTCGTCGGCCAGCGCCTCGAGCTCGGTCGCGTAGCGCTCGCTCGGGTAGGCGCGTTGCACGCGCCAGAGCGAGAAGTCGGCGCCGACCACCTGAGCGAAGCGCTCGAGGCGGTGCAGATGGCCCCACTTCTCCTGGGCCGAGATGAACGGGTAGGGGTCCGTCGCCAGCCGATAGAGCGCCGCGGCTTGGCCGCCGCTCCCGATCAGCACGTTGGCGTGGGCGTAGCGGAGCGGGAAGAGGCTCACGGGCGCACCTCGATCACCTCGCCGGCGGCGAGCTCGAGGGCCGAGACGACCCGGCCGCGGCGCCGGCGCCAACCCAGACTGCGGATCACCGATCGGCGACGACGTTCGAGAAGCTCGGCCGGGACCGTGATCGAAACGCGGCAGGGGCCGCGCAGGCGAGCACGGTGTAGGCGGGCCGAGCCCCCGTCTACGGCGACCCATAGATGATCTACCGGCTCGCCGTAGGCGTCGGTGAGGGGCCGCGCCAGCGAGTGCGTCGCGGCGCCAGCCGCAGCCCAAGCCATGAGTAAGCGAAGCGCCCCGGGGTACGCCCGTCGGGCGTGCTCTGGGTGGCCACGGCGGCGACTGCGGCCGGCAGAACCACGAGCCGGATCGGCCAGTCGAGCAGCGAGAGGACCAGGCCTCCGAGCTCGGCGGCGAGGAAACCGGCGAGGGCGCCCAACGCCGCGCCCCTCTTACCGCCTTGTCCAGCCGCCGCCGCAGCCGTCGTGCCGGCGAGAAGCAGTGCCAGAGTGGTCGAGCGCCCGCTCAACACTAGGTCCATGACCAGCGTGCCGCCCGCATAGGCGAGCCAGCGCAGAGGGACGCCGCCGGGGACCGGCAGCGCTCGGCCCTCGATCGAGTAGATGCGCCGCTCGGGGCGGAAGATCCGCTGGTAGGAGCGGACGGGTGCGGGGTCCTCGCTCACGGCAGCACCCGCTGCCCGATCGCCCGAGCCGCGCTGCCGACGCCGTCGGGCGAGAAGACCAACCAACCAACCAGCACCGCAGCGACGAAGAACAGGGCGAGGTCGGTGTAGCGGCGGTTGACGAGGAAGAGCAGCCCGACGACCGCGACGATGCCCCCGTAGAGCTCGCCGGCGTAGTGGCGCAGCAGCGAGCCGAGGTTGTGGCCGACGTCGTTGCCCGCTGCCAACGCCGCTGCCGGCAAGGCCAGCGAGGCGAGGGCAACGCAAAGGGCGACGAGCGTGAACCTCACCCGGCGGGTCATCGCGACACCCCCTCGACGCCTGCCACGTACCAGCGCTCGCGCTTGGTCAGCCGCAGGCGGTAGGCGAGCGGGTAGCTCGAGCCGGTCGCTTCGTCACGCGCCCGGACCTTCGCGAGGACTTCCCTCGGCCCACCGGCCGTGAGTTCAGCGATCTTCGGCTGGCCAAGGAGAGCGAAGCCGCTGAGCGGTTGCAGTTCGATGCCGGGGGCCAGGTAGTAGGCGAGCTCGGCGCTCGATGACCCAGCGAGGTAGATGGCGAGGAAGCGGTCGACCAGTTCGTCGACTTTCCCCGCGGTGGCGCCGGGGAGCGGCCGGGTACGCTCGGCTTCGACTTCGGCCACCTCCGGCGCCGCCACCAGGGAGGGCGCACCGACTACCGCCACCTCGCCCGCTTCGTCGCGGGCGATCGGGACGGCCAGATACAGGGTGCGCCCGCCGAGCGCTTCGCAGGCGACCGTGACGATCGCCCGACCCCCGCCTAATGCTTCGGAGCTGACAACCTCCGCCTGCGCAACCTGCCGGCCTTCGCTTGCGGGGCCGGAGCTCGCGGGTATCGCGATTCCTTCGGCGAGGAATCGCGAGAGAGCCTTCGATGAGTGGTTCGTAAGGTAGGCGCGGGCAAAGCGGATCGCGAGACCAGACGTACTGACACCCGGAGCACTCTCACTCGCAGCGCCCCGCGTGACTTCTGGACGAACCGCGCCAGACAGAATCTGACCAATACCTCGGAGTAGGACGAGACCCAGCACAACCCAGAGGACGCCCCGACCGATGCCGCGCAGCCGCGGGGCGAATCCGCCGCCACTCACCTTTATCCGCTGACTGACTTGCCTGGACACAGCCACCTCCTCGATCGGTGCGGCCCGAGAGCGGTTGTGTCACGGGCCTTCTGTGCACTTGTCGTGGAGGGACGGCGGCTGCGTCAGGACAATTTTCGGACAGTCTGAATGCGCCGACGAGCACTTGCGCTGAACGAGATGCGGAGCCGTTGGCGGCGATCCTTGCCGCGACTCGGTACTAGGGTTCTAGCCCGTGACAGTGCCCGAGTCTGAATACAGGTACCACCGCCTCGCCGGAGTGGTCGCCAAGTTCAATCGTGCAAAACAGCAGTGGGATGTCCTTCGCCACGAGATTGCGAATTTCTCCGACCAAGATCCACCACCCCACTTTTCCCGCGGATATTTCGATGCGAGCACTTGGGAATGGATCGAGCGATTTCAGATCCGTGAACCGCCACCGCTTCGATGGGGAGTCATGCTCGGCGACTGCGTTCACAATCTGCGCTCCGCTCTAGACCACTTGATCTGCCAGCTGACCCTCCTGGACGGGGGAACGGCAGAGGACTGTGCCCAAACGCAATTTCCGATTGCCTCTAAATCAGAGGCTCAGTTTGAGCAGATGGCGGACTATCGCATTCCCAGGCTCTCTAAGAAACATCGGGGAATGGTGAAGAGGGCGCAGCCATACCGCGCCGGAGATCAAGCCTGGAAGCACCCTTTAGCGATCCTCGCGGACCTCTCCAACGCCGACAAACATCGCCTACTCAATCCCATGTTCAGCGTCCTCAAAAGCGACACCAGCCGAGTCTTGGACAGTCTTGCGGGCGGCTACCAAGGAAAGGGACGGTCGCCCGTCAAGTCATGGTGGATGCTCCAGCACGGAAGTCAGCTCGAACACGACGCGGCTTGGTTTCGCATCTGCTTCGATCGCGAGATTCTCACTGAGCGCCCCGTGAGCGTGCGGATGGGTGGCAACTTAAAGCTCGGCGTAGCGTTCGGGGAGATGGGCCTCGATGCCAGCAGCTACAAGCATGTAGCTGAATATGTCTGGGTAGTCATCGAACGCTTTATGCGTCAATTCCCTGAGACGAAATATGTCGACTAGCGAGTTAGGCAGTAGGCGAAGACAACGAAGTCCTTTCGGGCCGCTCCACCAAGGTCTGAGTTCATCGCGACCGCCCACTCGCTCCGTTTCGGGATAGGCCCGGATTCGACCAACGACGCGCGCTGGCCGGGGAAGACCCCGCCCCCGGCAGGGCGAAGGCGCAACCCCCCCGAGATGAGCCGTTCGCCAGGCTTACACCGTGCGTGACCGCTCGCGTAGTTGTAGGAGCCATCCCCGGCCGTGGTATCCGTGTCGACGAGACTCCCCGAGCGCAGACTCAGCTGGCCGAGGTCGCCGGCCTGAACCGCACCCGGGGCGATCTGCCGGGAATGGACGCTGTTTCGGCCGAGGCTGAAGGCGACAGCGGTTCCTCCCAGCGCAATCACGACTGCGATCGAGGAGAGCACGATCGAGATCAAGGAACGGGGAATCTTTATCTTCTTCATGGACTCAACTCCTTTTGGTTGGCTTGCTCGGCTATGGCCTGACCCGGATGAAGCGATTGACCGACCGCCCTCGCACATAGGGGTAGCCGTTCTGTTCGGGGACGACGGCCCAGAAGACAAACCTTGTAGACACCGAGACCGGCGAGAAGGCGTAGCCGACTCGGAAGTGCCCGAGAGCGTCGGTGCGGGCCCGGCGTACGAGGAAGAGACGCTTGGCGCCGGGAACCGTGCCCCGCACCACTACGACGCGCTTCTTGGCTCGCGGCCCCGCGATCTCTCCCGAGAAATAGACCTTGCGGTTGACCCGGGCGCGGTGGCAGCTCAGGTGGAGCGTCGCTTTCGCCCGCATGTGCAATTCAAGGTCAACGCTGGTCTGAAAGGCGCCAAAGCGATAGCCGACCCGAATCGTTCTCGAGGGTCCGTGGTGCAGCTTGAAGGCCCAGCCACCGTTCTGGTTCGTGGTTGCGGTTCCGATCAGGTGGAAGGCACGGCCACTCAGAGCGCTGTGGCCTTGGATGCAGACCTGGGCTCCGGCGATCGGGTTGCCGGCGCCGTCGCGTAGCCGCCCGTGGATCAGCGCCCGGCGATGGAAGGCCAGGGTCCGTTCTATTTTCCCGTTGCCGGCAAAGGCGCCTGTAACTGTCTGCCCGCCCCCAACCGGCGATCCCGGGCAGAGGTTGTCGATCAGGACTTCGTGTGTCTCGCAGGCGCTGTTCGGGGTTCCGATCCGGGCGTAGTCGGCAGCGCATACCGTCACGGTGTTCGTCCCCTCTTGGAAGGGGGGAGCAGCCGTGTCGAGCGCGTAGGTCTTGCCGAAGCTCGGAGGACAGGGTGACATCCTCGAAGTGAGATCCCCCGGCAACGGGTTGCATGATGCCGAGAGGTCATCGCCCGCGGCCGACTTGCCATTGACCGAGATGGCGACCGAGGCAAGGCCCGCACCCTGGTCGGCGGCAGAGACGGCGATCGCTTGAGGGCCCCGAAGCACGCCGCCCGAGAACATCGAACCCCCCGTCGAGATCGTCGGTTGCGACACGTCAGTCAGCACGATCCGTACCTGCTTTATGAAGGTGTGTGCGCCCGCCGCGGCGCCCACACAACGATTGCCTTCGTTCGGCTGGGTGCATTCGAGCCGCGCCACCAGGTAGCGCCAGTTGCCGGCCGGAATCCCTGCCTCGTGGCCCTGGTTGTCGTTCTGGTTCTCGAAGGCGACCCCGGAGCCGCTGTCGGGCGATACCGCGAGGTAGCCGTGCTGGCCGGCTTCGGTGGCGAGCCTACTGAAGGTCGAGCCACCGGTGATGAAGGTGCCCGCCGGCGCCTGCCAGACCCAGGCGCCGAAGGCGCCCTGCACCGTCCCGGTCTCTCCCGCTGTCAGGAAATGGGTGATTTGCATGCCGGGGGCTTCTGGCCCGCAGTCAGCGTGTGGGCTGTAGTGCGAGGTGGATGCGGTGAAGCCCGCATCCAGGGCTCCTGGGTACACCCCGGGGGAGCATTGGGCGACGATGTAGCTCCCTGCATTGGCTGATGAGCTGAAGATGGCGAGGGTGCCAAGCGCTAACGCCGAGAGAAGAGCGAGCCGCCAGCCAACCCGAATCGAATTGCATCCTCCAAACATTTGGTACCTCCACACCGGCATCGGGAGCGCGAGTGGCGCCGCCGCGCCGGTGCGGCAGGCGCCTTTGCCCCCTATGTCGTTGGGGATCCGGTAATGCGTCAGACCAGTGCTCACGGCAGCCCGAACTGTTCGTTGGCAGATCGGGTCGGACTTGTCCCGCCTCCAGAGCTAGGCGATGTCGATGGCGGAGGGGGGGCCACTTCGGGAGCGGGTGATTCTGGGGTCGCTTCAGGCTCGATGCCGAACTGAGAACTTGCCGCGCGCTCTGCGCGCTTAGCCCTGCCCCCGCGCTCGGGCCTTTCCGATGAACCGGGCTTCGCCCCGCCCGCTGCGTGCTCACCGCGATGCACTTCGCCGGAGTTAGACGATCGAGGAGCCGGCGCCGAGATTTCTTCGCGGGAGAGCACCTGCTCGCGCTTCAGCGGTGCTGGCCGCCCATCGGAACCGTGACCTCCACCGCCGAGAACATCAACGCCTCCCACACCTGGTCCCACGACACCGCTCGCAACGCACGCAACCACTGCGGTCGCACATACGCCGGTGACCCGCGCGGCAGCCCCGACCGTCGCGCCGCTCGCCCCCTCCCCTCCTCCAGAAGAAAGGAATCGCGCAAAGAGGTCGCGGATCCGACCCGTCGCCGTACCAACGCTGCTTCTGACGCTCTCGCTGGCAGCGATCGCGTAGTCGGCGATCGTCGGCCGAGCTGCGCCTGCCGCAAGGCTGAGCCAGGCCGCGAGTCCGATCTCGACCGCGAGCGCATCGCCCTGCTCGGGCTCTATCCCGAGGCGCTCACGTATCGCCTGGATGGCGGCATCACGTCGCCTGCGAAACGTCGGCTCACTCACCCTGAGCGCATCAGCCGCCGCCCTAGTCGACATTTCCTCGAAGAAGTAGAGGCTGAGCGCTTGGCGCTGCTGGTCTGAGAGCTCGGCAACTGCCTCGTGCAGCTGCTCGACCTCAATACGCCCGATCGCCTCATCATCAGTCGCGCTGGCGGGATCGGGGGCAGCGCTCAAGATCGCCTCGGCACCCTCCCCGTAGATCTCGTGGCCTTCACGGCGGAGCTGATCGATCGCGCGCCGATATCCGGTGTGCACAAGCCAACCGCCGGGGTTCGTGATCTCAACACCTCGAGACCTTGCTCGCGCGTACTCAGCGAGACCTTGACCCACTAGGTCGTCCTCGCATCGCTCAATCCAGGACTCGGTTAGATCAAGTCGTCGAAGTTTGCCGTGCAGACCGACCTTGACGGCCTTGATGACCGCGTCATCAACTGGCGGGGCCGACCGACTCAAGCGTCGGGATACCTTGGGGCCGGAGCCCTGTTTGGCCCCACCCTGTTCGTCCTTTTGCTCCATCGACCCGGTTGTCGTTGGCGGCGCCAATCCGCGTCACCGGCCTTCAACCTGCGCGCGGACCGTCATCGCCCGCACAACTCGGCAACGCGAGCAGCGCGTTCTCCTCGACTTCGGCCGAATCGGTGCTTAGGTATCGATGACCGTTCTCGCTGACGACCACGACCCGGATCTGAGCGGCGCCAATGCGCACGTAATACTCCCAGCCCTCATCAATCTCACCGATCGCAGTGTTCGCATCCTGAATCCAGCCACGGCCGCCCACAGCCGCGACTCGACGGGTTCCATTGGACCCGTGAACGAGCACACACGTAATCTCGTTACTCACCCTGCCGGGAGTCGGAGTGGTTAAAGGATGTGGGGCCGCCGGGCACCGTGGACTTGGGAAAGGCCCCGATAGGTGCCCGGCTAGCCCTCTTCCGCATTCGGCCGTGTGAAGGGAAGAGAGATCCCTCGAACGTGGTCCGGTGCGGGTACCGCATTGGCGCCTCCCGGAACGGGATACCGGGTTGGCCCCGCTGTCGCCGCCCTACAGGGAAGGAGGACGACGACAGGCTCCCCGGGCCAGGGTAGCCCGAGGAAGTTTCTTCAAGAACAGTCATTGGCCGAACCCGCGATCTAGCCCTTTGGCGTGCAGGTCCTGGTGATTTTCGCCGGCCCGATCTTGGTGCCGTCGTGAAACATGGCTTCGGCCTGGGCGACGAAGGTGCCGGTGGGGCATTTCGCCAGCAGGTAGCCATGCTTCTGGCCCTTATAAGGGAAGAGCTTCTTCTTGAAGGTGAGGTTGAAGTTGGTGACTGAGCCCGCGTAGCCGGCGATCTTCGGGATCGTCGCGATTGAGCGAATGCCGTAGGGCCCTTTGTGCTCTTTGGAAATTTTCACCGTGGTGACTACCGCTGCCGTCACCGGGGTGGTGAGGAAGGCGTGGATGTAGATCGTCGTCACCCCGCCCTTGGTGCCGCCGTTTAGAGCGAGAAGTTTCGAGTGCAGGGCGACAGGGCTCGATTCGGGGAAGAGCAGGTCAATATCGGTCGTGCCGGTGCCGAGGATCGCCGGCTTGCAGGCTTTTTCTGCCCCCGTCGTGGTCACTGCTTCGAGCTGACCCTGTTTGCAGGTCGGCACGCCCCGGACGTCGATCGTGCCGTTCTTGTCGGTGTCGACAACGACTTCGGTCAGCGCGGGCGGGTGACTGCCGTCGACCTCCTCGATCTTGCCCTGCACATTGAGAGAGATCGGTTCGAGCTTGGTCCTCGAGAGTGCCTTCGGCGTAACGCCGCCGTTGAAGGTCAATCGCAGGTTGCCGGCCTGAACCGTGATCGGCTTCTCAGCGCTAGCAAACGCAACGACGCTGAGAGCAAGTGCAGCAGTGAGTGCCAATGTCCAAAAGAGCTTGCGGCCCATATCCAATCCCTGCCATTTCTCTGCCGGCCACAAGGACCGACTAGGGGTTATTCAGTTCTCGTTGCTTCAACTGCGGTCTAGGCCCGGGTTCCCTGAAGCGCCTCCACCGGTTGCTGGACGAAGCAAGCATGGGGCCGCCAATGGCAGAGAACTACGAAAGTGATTCGAAGCAGCTGTGTAGGTATTTCGAACGTGGCACACGAGAGCACTCAAGTGGGAGAAGGGAGATCACCGGCCAAAGTGGCACGCAGTCGCAGGGCCACCTCTAACTCCACGCGACGCGAACCGACAGGGCGGCCTAGACGCTCCTCAACAGTGCGCAGACGGTTGGCGACGGTCTGTTGGTGGACCCCGAGCCTGGCGGCAGCGGAGGCGGCGTTGTGCTCAGATGCGAAATAGGCGATCAGGGTCTCGCGGATCCGTTGAGACTCGGGCGAGTGATCCTCGATGCCGCGCAGCTCACGGGCGACGAAGCGCCGGGCTTCCTCATCGTTTTCAGAGGCCAGTGACTCGACGGCGACGTCGGCGTAGCGAACCAGGCGCTGCTCAGAGAAACGCGAAGCCCAGCGTGCGCGCTGGGCCTGGCGGTGGGTGGCACGGAAGCCATCCTCTCCGTAGGCGGGCTGGCCGATCGCGATCGCTGTTCCGGGCGGCGGCTCGAATTGCTCGATCAGCCGTTCCTCGGATACCTCGAAGGGGCGCATGCCACTGACCCAGGCCCACCAGGCTCCATTCAAGGGACCGGTGAGTAGATAGGGCCGCTCGAGGCTTCCCGCGAGTCCGCGAACCGCGATCTCGACACCCTCGCCCCAGGCGAGCAGCCCGAGGTGGTGTTGGTCAAGGTCGAAGTTGAGACTGCCGCCGGCAGGATCGGGCGAGTTGCCTTCGAGCACCGCGCGGATCGCCTGAAAGCGGCGGCGCTCGCTGCTCTGGGAGGAGCGTTCGAGCTCGTGCTGGTAGATGCTGGCGACGTAGTCGCTCAGCAAGCCGCAGTACTGGAAGAAGAAATCCGAGCCGCGCCGCAGCAGCTCGCGGCGCTCCTGGCTATCAGAAGCGCCAGCCTCGACGAGATCGAGCCAGGCATCGGAGAGGCTGGCCTGAGCTGCCGCGTAGCCCCCGAGCAGGGCGCGCAACTCGCCGACGGCGGCAACGGCTCGGGCGGCGCCGGCGTCGACCTCCGGGCACTCCTCGGGTAGGAGACCGAGACGAAATGAGCGCAGCTGGGTCCGCAGGCTGGTGTGAGAGAAGGCTCTGACCTGCTCGCAGCTAAAGGAGGAGGCGATGTTCCACATCGGTGCCCGCTGGCGGAGCCGCTCGAGGGCGGCGGGAAGCAACGAGTCGAGCTCTGCCTCGAGCTCGTCAGCCAGGCGCTCGAAGGTATCGGTGGTGGAGACCGCGACAAGCCCTTCGGCGGCACGCTCAGCACGCGGAGAGCGTTTGAGCGGCGGGGATGTAGCCCGGGAAGCCTGCACAACGCTATGTTCGGGCTGCGGCGTGACGTTCGCTACAAAGTCGAACCTTTGAATTAGGGAATTGGCGCCTGGGATGAAACCGAGGCGGGCTGCCTTGGCGCGCTGCGCAGGGCACGGGTGAGCAGGCCCACGGCGAGGGCATTGCCAAAGACGCCACCGATGTGGACGGAGCGGGGGCGATTGCGAAGCGAGGCGACGTGGTTGAGGCCCAGGGCGATCGAGAGGACTCGGAGACTATGGGCGAGAGTAAGTGCGGTGGGCTCGGTCGGGTGGAGGTAGGTGCGGAGCATCGCCGTGGTCAGGCCAACGTTCCAGAGGGCAATCTCACGCTGCCAGCCTGGCGAGTAGTTCCAGCTCGAGCGGGCGGCGAGGCGGCGGGCCGCGAGACTATGGGCGAGGCCGGCCGTGATGCTGAAGTCGAGCCACCAGAGCAAGGCGGGACGCATACCGCGAACGAATTGCTGTTGTTCATCGGGCGGCATCTCAGCAGCTGGTGATACCGGGCCCGGGGTCCTCCCGCTACAAGGCCGAACCCTCTAATTAGCTCTGGGCGCTGAGCCAGACCTGGCTGCGCTTGGGTCAAAGAGCGGGCCGAGAGCCTCCGGGAGGGCCTCGCGGGCCCCGCGTCCCGAGATCCCCAACTTTCCGTAGGCCCGCCACAGCGTTCCCTCGACCGTCGCCAGCGTCACGTAGAGCTCCTGCGCGATTTCCCGGTTGCTCTTCCCCTGCGCGGCGAGGATCGCCATCCGCGCCTCGCGCGGGGTCAGCGCCCCCGGCCCCTCGAGCAGCGCTCGCCGCGGGCGCGCCCCCGCTGCTCTCAGTTCTGTGCGGGCTTCATCCACCAGACCGTTTGCCCCGCAGCGATAGGCCAGGTCGAGTCCCTCGCGCAGCGGTTCTCGCGCGGCCATGCGCTCGCCCTCGCGTCGCAGCGCCCCACCGAGGGCGACCAGCGAGCGCGTGTGCTCAAGCCGGTAGGGCGAGCTCGCCAGGACCGCGACCGACTCTCTCAAGACCCCGATCCCCTCATGGGCTTTCGCCAGTCCGTCTACCCGTAGCGCCCTACCCATGAATACCCGCGAGCCGATCCTCTGGGCGTACTCGAGCTCGACCCCGGTCAGCTCCAACGCGCGTTCTCGCTCGCCGCGATAAATCGCAACCTCGGCGGCAAGAAGACGCCAGACATCCTCGAGCCCCCGCAGGCCCGGCGGGTAGCCTTCGCTGCGGCGGCGCATCGCATCGATATCGACCTCAGCATCGTCAAGGCGGCGTTCGGCGATGCGAAGCCGAGCGCGTGCGTGGGTCATCGGGAAGCTGCCGCTCACCGTCTCATCCCACAGGTCCCGAGGGGCGGCGGCAAGGGTCCGCTCGGCCGCCGCCAGGTCGCCGGTCTCCATCAGGGCGATGGCGTTGGTCGCATACCCCCAGGAGCCGGAGAAAAGGTCGAACAGTCTCAGCGCCGCGTCGGTCCGCGATACGGCCACCCGAAGATCGCCTTCCTGCAGCGCCGCGGCGGCGATCGTCACCTCGATCGTCGAGATCTCGCGCGGGTGTCCGTCGCGTCGAACGGCCGGGAGCTCAGCTTCCGTCAGCTCCCGGGCCAATTCCGGGCGATTCATGTAGATCAGCGCCCAGGCCGCCAGCGTCCAGATCGCCGTGCCAAGTCCGCCACGGCTCAATCCACCCGCCCGCAGCGCAGCCTCGGCGAGCTCAGCCGTCTGCTCTGCCGGTTGGACGGTCAGGGCGGCGATCACCGCCCGCGCCGTCAGAACAGCCTGGGCAGCCGGACCCTCTGGCGTCAGATCGTCATACCTCCCCAGACGCGCAAGCCCTCTTTCGCGCGCCTCAGGAGACATCAAAGCCGAGTTGATCAGCTCGGCGTCAATTCGCTCCACGAGTTCCTCGTCGGACCCGTTGAGCGCTTCCAGGCCTTTGTCCAGGACGGCGGCCGCCTCGCCGTGGCGGTACAGCCGGCCTAGGACCTGGGCCTCCGCTATCGCAATTTCTGCGACCTCTCGTCCCTCACGGGCCTCGCCGCGCGCTTGGCGCAGATGGTCTAGAGCGGGCCCCGTGCGGTCGGCGGCGTCCTCCGCCAGAGCAAGCTCGCGCAGAACCTTTATGCGCATATCCCCCGCCGGCTCGTCCAGCGCCCGAGTCAGCCCCTCGACCGCCTGCTGGGGCGCACCGCTCTGCATCGCCATCGCTGCAAAGTCACACAGTTGCTCCACAACCCACTTATCTCCTCGTGGCCGACAGGCGATCAGATGGCTTCCGATCTCGCGAAGGTCCGCACCTTCGCGCTCGAGCATCACCGCCGCCCGGCGATGCCAGCTGTCCAACTGCCTCGCTGATGGGCCTCGGTCCACGGCGGCCCGCACGATCGGATGGGAGAAGCGCAGGGGCTCCCGGAGCTCGAGGATCTCGCGGGCCACCAGATCCTCGATGACCTCCTCTACACGCTCGGCGCTGATTTCGGCCAGCTCGGAGATCCTCGCGACGCCCGCCCTTTCTCCGAGCAGGGAGACGAGGGCGGCAACCGTGCCGGCATCGGGTCCGATCCCATCCAGCCGCCGCCAGACGTGACGAGTTAGCCGCTCGGCGTCTACTTCGCCCACCTTCGCGGCCGCGTGATCATCCGGTGCCCGCGAGGCGTCCGAGGTCTCGCGCAGGACCTCGAGCAGGTAGAGCGGATTGCCGCCGGTCTGCCGCAAGCACGCCGAGACAAAGCCCCGTGACGGGGCTTGGCCGAGCCTCTCTTCAACCAGTTGGCTGACCGTGGCCGCATCGAGCGGCCCCAGCGGGAGCGAATGGTCGACTCGCTCCCGCAGTTCTTCAAACCCTGGCCCCGAGCCCTCATGGGCTCGCTCGGCGCAGATCACGGCAACCGGCAGCCCCTCCAACCGCCGCGCGAGGAAAGTCAGATGTGCGAGCGAGGGCCCATCGACCCATTGCAGGTCATCGATCGCGACCACCAGCGGTTCCTCTGTGGCGAGGTCGCTGACCAGCCAGTACAGCGCATCGAGTACCTGGTAGGTCGGAATCGCGACCGCCGCGCCGGCGAGCCCCGGTGCGAGCAGGACGCCGAGATGTGCCGAATCGGTTTTCGAGCTCCTATCTGTCCACAAGCGCGCGTACAGCTGGCGCACGACGCCGAACGGAAGCGCCCGCTCCGCTTCGCTCCCAACCGCGCGCAGCACCGCAAAGCCCGATTCAGCCGCGAGCTGCTCGGCGCCTGCCAGCAGCGCCGACTTGCCGATGCCGGCGGGACCGGAGATTAGCGTGAGATTGCCGTGCCCCTTGCGGGCCGCGTCAAGAGTCTCTTCGACGGCGGCGATCTCAGCCGAGCGTCCGAGTAGATCATGCGGATCGCCCATGAGATGAAGTTAGCGTGGCGTGGTTCGATCAGCGCGGATTCGAATAGGGCGCCACCGAGCCGCCGCGATTTGGCTCGACGCGGCGATGGCCGCGGACCCTCCGGGCCTATCGAGCACTGGCGGTAAAGGTGATGGTGCCGAGGGCTTCGCCGGGGATAAAGACATTCGCTTTGCTCTGAGGCCTGGCGAAAGCTTCATTGAAGGCGCTCGCCATCTGAGCTCCCAGCGTGAGAGGGGCACCGCTGATGGCGATCGTGCGCGCCTGGGGGTCGTTTTCGACGGTTCCGCCTCCGAATCCGGCGATTTCGATCTGGCCGAGGCGGCCCGGGAAGGTCGGGGTCGGCTCGATGTCGACTTCGGCGAGGACCCGGTGGCCGGATAGATCGAACCAGAGTTCGTGCCAGAAGATCTGGCCAGCGCCGAGCTGGAGGAATTCGAGCGAGCCGCCGCTGCGCGGGACGCCACCGCCGCCGTCGGGGGCGATGGTGCCGGCGGGGATGAAGGGGACGCTGAAGAGGCCGCCGGGGGCGCGTTCGGCGGGGGCGATCGGGTTGAGGGAGACGAAGAGCGAGTCGAGCTTGGCGATGAAGGCCGGGTCGGGGGTCAGGGTGAGGCGGCCCTGGGGGAGGATCGCGACGGTGGCGGGCTGGACGGTGGCACGCAGGGCGCCCAACACCTGGCCCTGCTCGAAGACATCGGGGAGGCGCAGCTTCTTGTCGAGGCGGGTGGCGAGCTTGGTGGTGAGGCGCAGGTTCCTGGCGGCGAAGGTGGAGCCGAAGCCCGCCCGGGCGAAGCTGCGCCTGGCCGAGGTGGCGATCTTGAGCTGGCCGCCGCCGACCTTGGCGATCAGCGGCGTCGGGCCAGTCGCGACCGAGAGGCGGCGGAAGATCACGCGGCGATGGCCGCGGGTGAAGCTGAGGCTGCCTTGGGACTCCAAGGAGAGCGTGGAGGCGATCGGGTTGACGTCGCCTTCGGCGAGGGGCAGTGCAAAAGAGCCGGCGCGACCGCTGGCCGGCGCGGTAGCGGAGAGGCTGACGCCGTGAGCAGCAAGCAGCCGCTTGAAGGGGGCGGAGAGACTGAGGGTGGTGGTTCCTGAGCCGAGCGGGTCCGGGGGTGTCGCGGCGCGGGCGGGAGATGAGGTGAGACAAAGCGCGAAGGCGCCCAGCAGGGCGACGCCAGTCGCCGCTGCCAGTGTGGGCGGCCTCATTCCTTAACCCCGCAGACCTTGCTGACTTCGACACCTATCCGCTTTCTGGCGGCAAAGGAGAAGGTGGCGAAAGCGAGCGGGTAAGACGCACGGGATATGCCTGCTTCCGCCGGACAGCCGGCGTTGAAGTAGCTGAGGCGCTGGCCGCGGTAGGCGTACTTGCGCTTCAGGGTGAGCTTGATGCGGTCAACGTAGCCCCAGGTGCCGAGGGCTTCGGGGAGCGAGGCGGTGAGCTCGGTTCCGTATGGCGAGCGGCGGACGCATCGCGGGGCGGTGTCCTCGGTCGCTCGGGCCGGATCACGCACAATGGGGTGCGCTCCCCTCCCCTGGCTCCCTGCGTCCTTGTCCCGCTTGGTCCGGCGCGCGCCATCGCGGCAACTAGGGGCGTTCTGGATGTGGTGGATGTGGAAGGGGATGACGAAGCTGGTTGCGAATGGCTTCGACGTATAGATGTGAGCCAAGAGAACGTCACGGCCATGCTCGGTGCCGTTGAAGACCAGAAGCCGTCCCTGGGTGGGATAGGCGCCCTGTTCGGGCAAGACGATGTGGGCCCAGAACTGGCCCGAGCCGACGACGGCGGGGCCACAGCGCCGCATCGCTTGGGCGGTGGTCGAGGGCTGGACGCGGGTGAGCGGGCAGCTGGGCAGGCCGCGGGACTGGAAGCGGGCGTGGCGGTTGACCCTGATGTCGAGGCGCTGGAGCTGGGCGGGGACGCCGCCGCTGGGGGCGGCGATGCGGCCGGCGACGAAGACCGAGATCGGTGAGGTGCCGATCCGGGGGAGCTTGTAGGGCTGGACCTGGCTGAGCAGGGTGACGCGGAGGTTGCCGGACTGGACGACGGCGGCGGTGGCCGGCAGAGCGGAGAGGGAAATCAGCATCGCGACCAAGAGAAGCGGCCTGCGTGCTCTCGACGTGGAGGCCCTGGTGCGCCTAACGGACACTACGGCCGTTGCCCGCCGCGCGATGCCGGTGGCGCCTGACCCTGCCGCTTCGCGGTCGTTTCTTCCTCTTTGAGACGCAGCGCCCGCTGCGGCGAACTCTGGGCCTGTGGCAGCGGTGTCGGGGCGCTTCGGAGACGTTCCCCGCGCCGTGGAAGGAGGCGGAGGCGGGAAGCACCTCGGCGGGCGCTGCCGGGAGACCCTTGCAGGCTTCGCCTTCGCAGGCGGGCGGCGCCGGGACGGGGGCGGGGAAGCCGCCCCCGGCGCGGGCGTCGTAGACGTCCTGGAAGCCGTTGTCCTGCGGGAGAAGACTGGAGTTGGTGTAGATGAAGACGTCGCGGCCGTCGGCGGAGGCGTCGATCAGGCGGGTGTCGAGGCTCGATTGGCCGGAGGAGATCAGGCTGAGGCAGCCGTCGGAGGCGGGGAGGTAGAGCTCGCCGCCGATCTGGTCGAGGCAATCGGACTTGTCGGCGGCCGCCTCCCACTCGTAGACGTCGGCGCGGCCGTTTGAGTCGCGGGGGAGGAGGGCTTCGTAGCTTTCGAAGAAAAGGCGGGAGCCGTCGGTGGAGAGGACGTTGCCGGGGTGGGTCGAGGTAACCCAGCCGGGAAGGGTGGCGGCGACCCAGACGTCGTTTTGGGGGCCGCCGAGGAGCCGTCCCGCCGGGGCGGCGCCGGCGGGGTTGCAGGAGGCGCAGAGCAGCTTCCCCTCCCCGCCGTCGGCCTCGGCGTCATAGAGGTAGACCTCGCGATCGGGGCGACCGCTGGCGGCGTCGGTGTTGTCATAGCCGGCGACCTGTTGGGCGAGGGCGGGGTCGGCGGAGGTGAAGGCGGCGTGGGAGCCGTCGGGGCTGACCCGGGCGGTGTGTAGGTAGGGTTCGATTGCGACGGCGCTGGAGTTGGCGATGGTGAGGCTCGCCCCGGAGCCGAGGGTTGCGATGAAGGTGCTGCCGGCGCCGCGGGTGTGGAGGTAGAGGTTGGGCTTGCCGGCCGCGCCCTGGCCTTCGAGCGCTTCGGTGGAGAGGAAGTAGACGCGAAAGGCATCGGAGCTGGCGCCGAGGATGCCCAGCAGGTGGGAGGCGATCAGGGTGTCGGCGGGTTCGCCGGCGAGCGCCCTGGCGAGGTCGAATTCATAGAGCTGGGGGCCGGTTTTGAGTTTGTTGGGTTCGTTGTCGCCGGTGGAGAAGATCGCGGCGGAGCCGTCGGCGGCGGCGCTGAGGAAGCGCGAGGAGTGTGAGCCGGCGAACGCTTCGGCTTCGGTGGAGACGGGAAGGGTGCAGGCGGCCTGCGCTTCGATGCACTTGCCTTTTTTGTTGAAGGCGCTCTGGGGCTGGATGGCGTTGAGGCGGAGGTAGATCGTGCCGGGCGTCTGGTTGGCTGAATAGCCGTTGAAGTGTGTTTCGTCTTCAACAGGGAGCTGGCTGGCGGTCCAGTAGACGCGCGAGCCGTCGTCGGAGACGGCGTGGTAGAGGCTGTCCTCGCGGGTGTTGAACGCACCGGCGGAGCTCTGGGCAGTGCCAACCGAGGAGTGGGTGCAGGCGGCTTCGCCGTCGGGAAGGACAGAGACAAGGGTCGGGGGGACGCCGGGGGACTCTTCGCGGGAGAGGTAGACCTGAAAGTTCTCCTTGGTGTGTTCGGGAGGGAGGCAGGAGCCGGCGGTGAGGGAGCCGGGGGCGCGGTAGACCGAGACCTGGCCGTCGGCGGAGGCGCCCTGGACCCGGGGGTAGTAGCGGCTTTGGCCCGGGACTTCGACGGTCGGGTCGTGGCCGGGGGGAAAAACTGTGGTGAGGAGTTGATAGGTGTCGGCTCCGCAGCCTGAGCGCAGGCCCGTGCGGCGGTAGAGGTTGCTGACACCACGGGGGACGTCGCCTTCGATAAGTGGGTGGTCGGTGTCCTGGAGCAGCCAGCCCGAGCAGAGGTCGTCACTGAAGAGCTTGTACAGGGTCACTAGTTCCTCTTTTTCGATTAAGGCGAGCCCGGTACGGGACGGGCTGATCGAGCGGGTCGACCAGCCGTCCGCTTCACGCTGGGAGAGGTACTGGTTATAGAGGGGGGCGGCCTGGGGTTCTGAGAAGGCGGTGGTCGAGGCGAAGGTCAGCGAATCGCCGTCGGTGGCGGCCTCGGTGAGGCCTTCCACCGGGGTGAGGACCTCGCCGCCGTTCTTCTGCGGCGGGCTGACCAGCTCATAGGCACGGCAGTCGGGGAGGGCGGCGGAGGGGCCGATGCGGAAGGCCTGGTTGGGGCAGTCGGCCTTGGCGGGGGCGGGCAGCGGGTAGGTGTGGAAGGTGCCGAGCGGGCCTTCGGTGGGGCCGCCGCCGCTTGAGTGGGCGAAGAAGCGGAACTCGTAATCGGTGTCGGGGGTGAGCGGTTGGGAGGAGCCGAGGAAGAGGGATTTGGTCGCGAGGGCGCCGGAGGCGACCGTTTCGGTCAATAGGAGGTCGCCGGAGGCGGGTTGGTCGGTGACGCAGGAGCCACTCCAGCCTTCGGCGGCGATGCACTGCGCGGTGGCGTAGGCGGCGTGGTAGGCGGTGTCGGGCCAGAAGTTGGGGTCGATGCGGGCCCTGACGGAGGCGCCTTCGGAGCCAACCGAGGTCGCGGAGGAGGATTCGATCGAGGGCGGGACCTCGGCGGGTTTGCTGCAGGGCGGGGCGAGATCCTGGGGCGGGGGGCCGAATAGCTTGACGAAGGAGTCGAACTGATCGGGGTTGGAGATGAGGAGGTCGGTGCCCTCGATCCCGCAGGCGGAGCTGGTGGCGATGCCGGTGGGGTTGATTCCCGTACCGACCGAGAATTGATTGGTGTCTTCGGTCAAGCCCAATTCCTTTTCGAACAGCAGTTCCTTCCCTCCGCAGCTGGAGTCGAAGCGCTCGATTTCGCGGGGTTCGGTAGACGAAGCTACGCCGGCGACGAGGTAGACGCTGCCGTCGGCTGCGACGGCGACCGCGGTCGGGTTGTGGGCTTCGATCGCGCAGAGCTGTTCCCCGGCGTCATCGAGCTTGTGGATATCTGGTTTTGAGGTGGCAGCGCTTTCGGGCTTGAAGAAGCCGAGATAGACGGCGCCGCTGGTCTGGTCGAGGGCGAGCGAGTTGACGGTGCCGCCGTCTTCGATGACGTGATCGGGATCAGGCAGGTCGGCGAGATAATGGCCTTCGGGGTCGAACTCCTGGAGCCGGCCCTGATCGCCGACGTAGAGGATGTCGTCGGCGCTGGTCGCGGTCAAGTTTGTGTCGACGGCGACGTAGGCGCCGAGTTTCCAGAAGCCGAACTGGCCCTGGCCACTGCCTTCGGTGCCGGCCTGGCAGGTATCGCCGGAGGCGGCGGTGCAGAGGTTTTCCTGCGCTTCGGTGACGGTGATCGGTTCAGAGTTTGCTTCCTGTTCTTCGCGGAGGGCGACCGCAGTCGCGTTCACTTCGCCGCCGAAGGTGAGGAGGAATTGGCCGTCGGGGCTGAACTTCTCGACGCGGCTGTTGGGCCGGTCGGTGACGTAGAGGTCGCCGACGGAGTCGAGAGCAAGACCCTGAGGGCCTCCCAAACCACCTGCCGCCGGGGTGTTCTGGCCCGCCTTGCAGAGATCGCCGAGGGCCGGGACGCAGATCTCGAAACTGCCGCCAAGCTGAAGCGGGGTGGCGGTGACACTGGCGGCAGCGCCCGAAAGGGTGGAGTTGATGGGTTCGAACCGCGGCACGGTCACATTTGCGAGTTCGCCGGTGAATTCCACCGTCCAGGGGCCGCCGTCGGGGCCGGTGACGTTCAGATCTTCGCCCTTGATCCCAGCGTAGGGGGGATTTGCCTCTTCCAAGGCGTCCTTGAGCTGAGCTGCGGAGGCGTCGAAAGGGATCGGCCCGGATTCGTGATTGCCCCCGGCGACCGTGAAAAGCGTAAAGCTGCCGGCGGTCGCGTCGACATCCAGACGCTCAATCTGGTTGCGGGGCGGCTGGTTGTCGGGCCCTTCGGCGACGACGTCCCAGCCCCAGGCGCGGAGGAAGTCGCCCCAGGCGGTGAACTTCTCGATACGGCGACCCTGTTGGTCGGCGACGTAGATGTCGCCGGAGGTGGGGTCGGCGGCGACGCCGATGGGGATTTCACACTGGCCGGCGCCGGAGCCAGTGTTACAGAACTGGCGGAGGAGGGGCGGCGGCTGGACCGCGGCGTGGGCGGGGACAGCAAAGAGAAGCAGGCCGGCCAAGAGGGTGCTCGCGAACAGCGATGGCCTGGGGCCGGTCAGGTGCCGTAGGGCGGTTCCGCCGCGGAACCCCGGGGATTCGTAATTCGAACCATCGCTTCCGAAGCGGTGAAGCATCGGCTCGGTCTCCTTCGGTAGTGACCGAGCCAATGCGCGCCGTTGGTGGTCGCGCCTCTGCCTAGCCGGTCATTTGCTGTCCCTGCGCCGGTACCCACCGGTGCAGAGGAGAGTTTGGAGCGAGGCGGGGGGGTTTCCCACTTGGAAAGGTCGAGGCGGGTTCGTAGGAAATACGAAAATAATCAGTTCCGGTGTGGGCTGTGGGCGTGAGGGCCGAGGGCGCGAGCAGGCCGGCGATGGCGAGAGGCGGCCTCCTGATCCCCGAACGGAGAGCTATGGAGCGCCGAGTGGGGACCGGTGAACGCGTCCGGGCAAGGCTGGTGGGGGGCTCATCGGCCCCCGTGCTGCCTCTTGCTGTGGTGTCGTTTGGTCGAGGCGCAGCGACCCCGGCGGCGAACCCTGCCCTTGGCGCAGCGGCGGCGGGGCGGTTCGGAGACGTTCCCGGCGCCGTGGAAGGAGGCGGAGCCCGGCAGCACCTCGGCGGGCGCCGCCGGGAGGCCCTTGCAGGCTTCGCCTTCGCAGGCGGGCGGCGGTGAGGCGGGCGCCGGGAAGCCGCCCCCTTCGCGGGCGTCGTAGACGTCCTGGAAGCCGTTGTCGGAGGGCAGGAGGCTCGAGTTGGTGTAGATGAAGACGTCGCGGCCGTCACTCGAGGCGTCGATCAGGCGGGTGTCGAGGCTCGACTGGCCGGAGGAGATCAGGCTGAGGCAGCCTTCGGAGAGGGGCTCATAGAGTTCGCCGCCGATGCGGTCGAGGCAGTCAGAATTGCCGGCGGCCGCCTCCCACTGATAGACGTCGGCGCGTCCGTTTGAGTCGCGGGGGAGGAGCGCTTCGTAGCTTTCGAAGAAGAGGCGAGAGCCGTCCGCGGAGAGGACGTTGCCGGGGTGGGTCGAGGTGACCCAGCCGGGGATCGTCGCGGCGACCCAGACGTCGTTTTGGGGGCCGCCGAGGAGCCGTCCCGCCGGGGCGGCGCCGGCGGGGTTGCAGGAGGCGCAGATCAATCTCCCCGCTCCGCCTGCGGCGCCGGCGTCATAGAGGTAGACCTCGCGGTCGGGGCGGCCGCTTTGGGCATCGGTGTTGTCATAGCCGGCGACCTGTTGGGCGAGCTGGGGATCGGCGGAGGTGAAGGCGGCGTGGGAGCCGTCGGGGCTGACCCGGGCGGTGTGCTTGTAGGGTTGGATTTCGACGGCGCTGGAGTTGGCGATGGTGAGGCTCGCCCCGGAGCCGAGGGTGGCGATGAACGTGTCCCCGGCGCCACGGGAGTGGAGGTAGAGGTTGGGCCTGCCGGGCGCGCCCTGGCCTTCGAGCGCTTCGGTGGAGACGAAGTAGACGCGGGAGGCGTCGTCGCTTGCGCCGAGGATGCCCAGCAGGTGGGAGGCGATCAGGGTGTCTGCGGGTTCGCCGGCGAGGGCCTTTCCGAGGTCGAATTCATAGAGCTGGGGGCCGGTTTTGAGATTGTCGAACTCGCCGGTGGAGAAGATCGCGGCGGAGCCGTCGGCGGCGGCGCTGAGGAAGCGCGAGGAGTGTGAGCCGGCGAATGATTCGGCTTCGGTGGAGACGGGAAGGGTGCAGGCGGCCTGGGCTTCGGTGCATTTGCCTTTTTTGTTGAAGGCGCTCTGGGGCTGGGTGGGGTTGAGGCGGAGGTAGATGGTGCCGGGTTCGTTTCCCGCAATTAATGTCGAGTGAAAGATCGTCCCGTGGGTCGCCGTCGTCCAGTAAACGCGGGAGGCGTCGTCGGAGACGGCGTGATAGAGGCTGTCCTCGCGGGTGTTGAAGACGCCGCTGAAGCTCTGGGAGGTGCCGACGGAGGAGTGAGTGCAAGCGGCTTTGCCGTCGGGAAGGATGCTGACGAGCCGCGGCGGCACCCCGGGTGGGGTTTCGTCGGTGAGGTAAATCTGCTCAATCTGCGTCTCGTAGAGCTTTTCTGCCGGCACGGTGCCGGCGGGGCAGGTGCCTTCGCCCCTGTCTTCGTTCAAAACCGCTTGCGCACGGAAGAGCGTGACCTGCCCGTCGGCGCTGAAGCCCTGGGTCTGGGGGTAGTAGGCGCTCTGTTCGCTGGTTTCCACCTCGGGGTCATAGCCCGGTGGAAAGACCGTGGTCTGGAGCTGGTAGGAGTCTTCCTCGCCGCAGCCGGCGTGGAGGCCGGCGCGGCGGTAGATGTTGCTGACACCGCGCGGCGCCCCTTCGATCAGCGGCAGGTCGGTGTCCTGCAAGAACCAGCCCGAGCAGAGGTCCTCGCTGAAGATCTTGTAGTGGGTGAGGAGGTTCTCTTTTTCGGGCAGGCCGACGGTGCTGCGGGGGGCGCTGATCGAGCGGGTCAACCAGCCTTCGGCGCCGCGCTGGGAGAGGTACTGGTTGTAGAGGGGGGCGGCCTGGGGTTCTGAGAAGGCGGTGGTCGAGGCGAAGGTGAGCGAGTCGCCGTCGGTGGCGGCCTCGGTCAGGCCTTCGAGGGGGGTGAGGACCTCGCCGCCGTTCTTCTGGGGCGGGCTGACCAGCTCATAGGCGCGGCAGTCGGGGAGGCTTGCCGAGGGGCCGGTGCGGAATGTCTGGTTGGGGCAGTCGGTCTTGGCGGGGGTGGGAAGCGGGTAGGTGTGGAAGGCACCGACCGGGCCTTCGGTGGGGCCGCCGCCGTTTGAGTGGGCGAAGAAGCGGAACTCGTAATCGGTGTCGGGGGTGAGCGGCTGGGAGGCGCCGAGGAAGAGGGATTTGGTCGCGAGGGCGCCGGAGGCGACGGTTTCGGTGAGCAGGAGGTCACCGGAGGCGGGCTGGTTGTTGACGCAGGAGCCGTCCCAGCCTTCGGCGGCGATGCATTGCGCGGTCGCATAGGCGGCATGGTAGGCGGTGTCGGGCCAGAAGTGGGGGTCGATGCGGGCCCTGACGAAGGCGCCTTCGGTGCCGACCGAGGTGGCGAAGGAGGATTCGATCGAGGGCGGGACCTCGGCGGGTTTAGCGCAGGGCGGTTCGAGGTCCTGGGGCGGGGGGCCGAAGAGCTTGACGAAGGAATCGAAGAAATGGGGGTTGGAGATGATCAGGTCGGTGCCCTCGATCCCGCAGGCGGAACTGGTGGCGATGGCGGTGGGGTTGGTTTTGCCGGCGCCGACCGAGAACTGGTTGGTGTCTTCGGTGCTGCCGAGTTCTTTTTCGAAGAGCAGTTCCTTCCCTGCGCAGCTGGAGTCGAAGCGCTCGATTTCGCGGGGTTCGGTAGACGAAGCGACACCGTCGACGAGGTAGACGCTTCCGTCCGCTGCGACGGCGACGGCGGTCGGGTCGTGGGCGCTGATGGTGCAAACCTCTTCCCCGGCCCCATTGAGCTTGTGGATATCCGGCTTTGAGGGGGCGACGCTTTCGGGCTTGAAGAAGCCGAGATAGACGGCGCCGCTGGCCTGGTCGACGGCGAGCGAGTTGACAAGTCCTTCGTGTTTTAGGACTTCGTCGGGATCCGGGAGGTCGGCGAGGTAGTGGCCTTCGGGGTCGAACTCCTGGACGCGGCCCTGGTCGCCGACGTAGAGGACGTCGTCGGCCGTGGTCGCGGTCAGGTTGCTGTCGACGGCAATGTAGGAGCCGAGTTCCCAGGCGCCGAACTGGCCCTGGCCGGTGCCCTGGGTGCCGGCCTGGCAGGTATCACCGGAGGCAGCGGTGCAGAGGTTTTCCTGCGCTTCGGTGACGGTTACCGGTTCGGCTTTTGCTTCCTGTTCTTCGCGGAGGGCGACCTCGGTCGCGTTGACCTGGCCGCCGAAGGTGAGGAGGAACTGGCCCTGCGGGGTGAACTTCTCGACGCGGCGGCCGGCCCAGTCGGTTACGTAGAGGTCGCCGGCGGAGTCGAGGGCGAGGCCCTGGGGACCAAGACCGCCGAACTGGCCAGCGCCGCCGCCGGTCACACCTCCCTTGCAGACGTCCCCAGTCGCGGGGACGCAGACCTCGAAGCCAGTGCCGGAGTCGTCGGGGCCTTCGGCAACGACGTCCCAGCCCCAGGCGCGGAGGAAGTCGCCCCAGGGGGTGAACTTCTCGATGCGACGACCGTCCTGGTCGGCGATGTAGATGTCGCCGGAGGTGGGGTCGGCGGCGATGCCGCGGGGGATGACACACTGGCCGGCGGCGGAGCCGGTGTCGCAGAACTGGCGCAGGAGGGGCGGGGGTTGGACGGTGGCGTGGGCGGGGACGGCAAAGAGAAGCAGGCCGGCCAAGAGGGTGCTCGCGAGCAGCAACTTGGCGCCGGTGCTCCCAAGCAGCAATGGCCTGGCGGCGGTCAGGTGCCGTAGAGCGCCTCCGCCGCGCAACCCTCGGGACTCGTAATTCGAACCGTCGCTTCCGAAGCGGTCGTGGAAGCGGTGAAGCATCATCGGCTCGGTCTCCTTCTGTAGTGACCTAGCCCGTGCGCACCGTTGGCGGTCGCGCCTCTGCCTAGCCGGTCATTTGCTGTCCCTGCGCCGGTACCCACCGGTGCAGGGCGAAGTGTGGAGGGAGGCGGGCGTGTTTCCCACTGGGAAAGGTCGAGGCGGGTTCGTAGGAGATACGAAGTGGTGGATGATGGGCGGAGGCGTGGCGGTGGACGCCTGGTGCGTGAACGTGTGCGCAAGGCCGCTGGCGAATGCTCAGCGGCGCGCGTGGCCCCTCTTGCTGTGGTGTTTGGCGGTCGAGGCGCAGCGGCGATTGCGCCTCGCCTTTGGCTTGTGACAGCTGCGCGGCTTGGGTGAAACCACGTTCCCCGCGCCGTGGAAGCTCGCCGAGCCGGGGAGGACTTCCTCGGGCGCCGCCGGGAGGCCCTTGCAGGCTTCGCCTTCGCAGGCGGGCGGCGCCGGGACGGGGGCGGGGAAGCCGCCCCCGGCGCGGGCGTCGTAGACGTCTTGGAAGCCGTTGTCCTGCGGCAGGAGGCTGGAGTTGGTGTAGATGAAGACGTCGCGGCCGTCGGCGGAGGCGTCGATCAGGCGGGTGTCGAGGCTCGATTGGCCGGAGGAGATCAGGCTGAGGCAGCCGCCGGAGGCGGGGACGTAGAGTTCGCCGCCCTGCTCGTCGGTGCACTGGGCCCTGCTCTGGGACGCCTCCCACTCGTAGACGTCGGCGCGGCCGTTTGAGTCGCGGGGGAGGAGGGCTTCGTAGCTTTCGAAGAAGAGGCGAGAGCCGTCGGCGGAGAGGACGTTGCCGGGGTGGGTGGAGGTGACCCAGCCGGGGATGGTCGCGGCGGCCCAGTCGTCGGCTTGAGGGACACTGATCAGCCGCCCCGCCGGCGCGGCGCCGGCGGGGTTGCAGGAGACGCAGACGAGGCTGCCCGCGCCGCCACCACCGCCGGCGTCATAGAGGTAGACCTCGCGGTCGGGGCGGGCGCTGGCGGCGTCGGTGTTGTCATAGCCGGCGACCTGTTGGGCGAGGGCGGGGTCGGCGGAGGTGAAGGCGGCGTGGGAGCCGTCGGGGCTGACCCGGGCGCTGTGCTTGAAGGGTTCGATGTTGTCGGAGGTCGGCTGGACTTCGGTCGCGTTCGCATCGAAGCCGCTGAGGGTGGCGATGAAGGTGTCCCCGGCGCCTCGGGTGTGGAGGTAGAGGTTCGGTTCGCCGGCCTCGCCCTGGCCTTCGATCTGTTCTTCGGAGACGAAGTAGACCCGGGAGGCGTCGTCGCTGGCGCCGAGGATGCCCTGCAGGTGGGAGGCGATCAGGGTGTCTGCGGGTTCGCCGGTGAGCGCCTTTCCGAGGTCGAACTCATAGAGCTGGGGGCCGGATTTGAGGTTGTCGAACTCACCGGTGGAGAAGACCGCGGCGGAGCCATCGGCGGCGGCGGAAAGGAAGCGCGAGGAGTGTGAGCCGGCGAGCGCTTCGGCTTCGGTGGAGACGGGAAGGGTGCAGGCGGCCTGGGCTTCGGTGCATTTGCCTTTTTTGTTGAAGGCGCTCTGGGGCTCGGTGGCGTTGAGGCGGAGGTAGATCGTGCCGGGTTCGGCACCCTCCTGGTAATGGCCTTCGTTGTTTTTGACAGGGGCTACGGCTGCTGTCCAGTAGATGCCGGAGCCGTCCGCGGAGACGGCATGGAAGAGGCTGTCCTCGCGGGTGTTGAAGGCGCCTGTGAAGCTCTGGGCGGTGCCGAGCGAGGAGTGGGTACAGGCGGCTTGGCCGTTCGGCAGGACGCTGATAAGGATCGGGGGGACTCCCGGGGTTCCCTCGCGGGAGAGGTAGAGCTGGAAGATCTGCTTTGACTGTTCGGGGGCCGGACAGGACTCGGCGGTGAGCGAGCCGGCCGCGCGGTAGAGGGAGATGGAGCCGTCGGCGGAGGCTCCCTGCACCTCGGGGTAGTAGAGGCTTTCGTTGCCCTGGGGGTAGCCGGGAGGAAAGACGGTAGTGAGGAGCTGGAAGGCTTCGGGTGCACCACAGCCCTGATGGAGTCCCTGGCGGCGGTAGAGGTTGCTGACGCCGCGGGGGACTTCTCCTTCGAGGAGCGGCAGGTCGGTCTCCTGCAAGAGCCAGCCCGAGCAGAGGTCGTGGCTGAAGAGCTTGTAGCGGGTGTCGAGTTCCTCGTGTTCGTTTAGACCCCTCGTGGTCCGCGGGGCGCTGATCGAGCGCGTCGACCAGCCGTCAGGACCGCGCTGGGAGAGGTACTGGTTGTAGAGAGGGGCGGCCTGGGGTTCGGCGAAGGCGGTGGTCGAGGCGAAGGTGAGCGAGTCGCCGTCGGTTGCGGCCTCGGTGAGGCCTTCTGTGGGGGTGAGGACCTCGCCGCCGTTCTTATCGGGCGGGCTGACCAGCTCATAGGCGCGGCAGTCGGGGAGGGCGGCGGAGGGGCCGATGCGGAAGGCCTGGTTGGGGCAGTCGGCCTTGGCGGGGGCGGGCAGCGGGTAGGTGTGGAAGGTGCCGAGCGGGCCTTCGGTGGGGCCGCCGCCGCTTGAGTGGGCGAAGAAGCGGAACTCGTAATCGGTGTCGGGGGTGAGCGGTTGGGAGGAGCCGAGGAAGAGGGATTTGGTCGCGAGGGCGCCGGAGGCGACCGTTTCGGTCAATAGGAGGTCGCCGGAGGCGGGTTGGTCGGTGACGCAGGAGCCACTCCAGCCTTCGGCGGCGATGCACTGCGCGGTGGCGTAGGCGGCGTGGTAGGCGGTGTCGGGCCAGAAGTTGGGGTCGATGCGGGCCCTGACGGAGGCGCCTTCGGAGCCAACCGAGGTCGCGGAGGAGGATTCGATCGAGGGCGGGACCTCGGCGGGTTTGCTGCAGGGCGGGGCGAGATCCTGGGGCGGGGGGCCGAATAGCTTGACGAAGGAGTCGAACTGATCGGGGTTGGAGATGAGGAGGTCGGTGCCCTCGATCCCGCAGGCGGAGCTGGTGGCGATGCCGGTGGGGTTGTTGAAGCCCGAACCGATGGAGAACTGGTTGCCTTTGGTAGTCACGTCTTCAGGACCGATGAGTAAATCTCCGACGCCACAGCTCGAACCGAAATGCTCAATTTCGCGCGGGAACGTGCCGTCACCGCCATCGACCACGTAGACATCACCCTGCGCGCCGACAGCGACGGCGGTGGGATCGTGGGCTTCGATCGCGCAGAGTTCTTCTCCAGAGGGGTTGAGCTTGTGTATGTCCGGGTTGGAAGCGCGAGGAGAGAGACCGCTATTGGCAAACGTCAGGTAGAGGGCGCCACTGGACTTTTGGACAGCAAGTGAATTCACCGTGCCTTCCTCCTCGAGCAGGCTTTCCGGGTCGGGCAGGCCGGCGAGGTAATGGCCGTCGGCGTCAAACTCCTGGACCCGCGCTTGGTCGCCGACGTAGATCACGTCGTCGGCCGTGGTCGCGGTCTGCTTGGTATCGACGGCGACAAAGCTGCCGAGTGCCCAGGCGCCGAACTGGCCCTGGCCGGTGCCCTGGGTGCCGGCCTGGCAGGTATCGCCGGAGGCGGCCGTGCAGAGGTTTTCCTGCGCTTCGGTGACAGTAACCGGTTCGGATTTTGATTCCTGTTCTTCGCGGAAGGCGGCCGCGGTCGCGTTTACCTGGCCGCCGAAGGTGAGGAGAAATTCACCTTCGGGGGTGAACTTCTCGACCCGCCGGCCGGCGAAGTCGGTGGCGTAGAGGTCGCCGGCGGAGTCGAGGGCAATTCCGCCGGGAGAATCGAACTGCCCGCCAGCCGCCCCGGCGAGACCGCCCTTGCAGACATCGCCGGTCGCGGGGACGCAGACCTCGAAGCCGGTGCCGTCGTCGTCGGGGCCTTCGGCGACGACGTCCCAGCCCCAGGCGCGGAGGAAGTCGCCCCAGGCTGTGAACTTCTCGATGCGCCTTCCTGCCTGGTCGGCCACATAGATGTCGCCGGAGGTGGGGTCGGTGGCGATGCCGCGGGGGATTTCACACTGGCCGGCGGCGGCGCCGGTGTTACAGAACTGGCGCAGGAGGGGCGGGTCGGCGCGGGCGGCGCTTGGCGCGCAGGCCGCCAAGAGCCCGGCGAGGCTGAGGGCGAGGAGCGCTGCGCGCGCGGGGCCGCGGTGGTGTCGAGTCCTGATGGGGAGAACGATCAATGGGTCGCGCGTACGCCGTGGCGGCGGGCGCTCCCAGACTTGTTGCTCTTGGGGTGCTTCTTGCAGCCGGAGGCCTTGAGGGGAATCGTCGGGTTGAAGGTCTTACCGTTGTGACCCTTGAACTCGACCCTGGCCCTGGGCTTGTAGCTACAAAGGTTCCGTGACGATTCGATCAGGCCCCGGTTGCCGCCGAGGAGGTTGATGTCGACGCTTGAGATCGGGGCGTCGGGGATCACTTCAAACGTATTCCTGAGACCACCGCCCTTGGCGGAGTCGGTGTGGCCGACGGCGACGACGGAGATCTCCTGGCCGTGGAGGGAGGCGGCGATGTCGGGGAGCTTGCGTTCGGGGTTGGAGCGCAGGTAGATCGGGCCTTCGAGGGGCGCGTCGAGCACGGGGGTAACGGCTTTGGCGGAGCCGATGACCGAACCGGCGGGACATTTTTCTCCTTCGACGGCGCCTTGGCGGAACTGGACGCGGGTGCAGACGGTGCCGATGTGGGCGTTGTCGAGGAAGAGGGTCTTGGGCAGGGTGACGCGGGTGTAGGCGAGGCCGGCTTCGCCGAAGCCGTTCATCTGCAGGTGGGCGTGGAGGGCCGGGTTTCCGGCGCGCTTGGTCGACCCCTTGAGCTGAAATGTCAACTTCGGGCGGAAGGGCAGGGCGGCGCAGTCGGCGGCCTGGAAGGGCGAGGTGGAGACAAACGGGTTGTCATCGACCGCGGAGGCGAAGTCGAGACCGGCGCCGAGGACGGTGGCCGAGGTCGAGGTCGGTTCGCAGGAGGTCGGGTTGAAGGTGAAGGAGGGGCGGTCGGTGAAGGAACGGATGTCGCGCAGGTGGACAGGGATGCCCTCGATGATGTGGGGGATCGGGTCAGAGCCGGTCGAGTCGAGGAAGACCTCGCCGGTTTCGGGGTCGACCTTGACCGCGAGGCGGACGAGGACGGTGCCGATGTCGAAGGGGCCGACGACGCCGGAGGTGATGGCGACGAGGGAGACGGGGGCGCCGTGGTAGGGGCCGGCGAGGTAGATGGCGCCGGGGGCGTAGGTGAGCGAGGGGCCGACGCCGGCGCCGGCGAGGGTAGTGCCGACGCGGGAGGCAGCGGGGCAGGAGGGATCGGCGAGCTCTTCGGCGCCGCCGTGGGGGCCGGTGCGGGAGGCGGCCTGCGCGATCTGGGCCTCGGAGCAGAAGGGGACGCCGGCGAGGCGGGCGGCGACGCCGGGGGGCAGCTTGATCGAGAAGTGGGTGATCTCCTGTTCGGCGTCAGAGCGGGTGATCTTGACCTCGAAGGGGCTGAAGGCGCCGGCGGCGTTGTTGGCGGTGCCGGCGAGGAGCTGGGGGTGGAAGGGGGGCAGGCCGGCGCTCGGGCAGGGTGAGCCGCCGGGGCCGCTGATCAGCTCGAAGGAGGAGGTGGCGGTCACCGGCGGGGTACCCGACCAGGGGACGAGCTCGGCGGCGGCCTGGTAGGTGCCGCAGGCGGGCGGGGTGACGAGTGGGCTGCGGGCGCCCTCGAAGAAGTGAAGGCGGAAGTGGGAGACGGGCAGCTGGGGCTCGTCGCGGGCGATCGTGGTCAGCTGCCCGGTGCGGGGGTCGGGGCGGACCTCGAGCGGCTGCTTGACGAGGATGCCGAGGTCAGGGTCCTTGATGACGATGTAGAGGGCGAGGAGGCTGTGGAAGGGGTTCTCGTAGGGGGCGGCGACGAAGAGGGAGCCCTTGAGGAGCTCACCCTGAAGCAGCGGGCTTTCGACTTCGAGGGTGCCGATCTTGGAGGCGCCGGGGCAGCCCTGCCCGGGGGCGGCGGAGATCGTTTCGCGGGCGAGGTCGGATTCGGAGCAGACGGCGAGCCCTTCGGCCTGGGAGGGGTTGACCGAGAAGCCCTCGGGCAGGGTGACGATCGTTTCCCTGATCGCGGAGGCGGCGTCGCCGGTCGGGTTGGAGAGGCCGCCGGAGCCGGCGTCGATGGCGAAGTCGAGGCCGCTGGGCGAGGTGGTCGCCCTGGAGGTCGGGGCGGCGGTGATCGAGGGGTTGAAGGGCAGCGCCTCGCAGCCGGTCATGCCGAGCGGTTCGCCGCCGTCGCCGTGGCTTTCGATCGTCTGTTCGAAGAGGTCGCCCTGCCAGGAGGTGAGGGCAAAGGTCGAGGGCAGGGGGCCGGTGCAGGCGGTGGGCAGGGTGAGGAAGGGACGTTTTTCGCCGTCGACGGGACCGCCGCGCTGGGCGTCGTGGGAGGCGGCGGCGGGGACGCCCCAGAGGGTCAGTTCGCTGGAGAAGATCGGGTAGACCTGGGGGAGGTTGGAGATCCGGGCGAAGCCGTTATAGGGGGGCTCCTGGGAGAGGCCGAGGTCGATGGTGACGGCGAGCCCGAGGGGGGCGAAGCCGAGCCTGGCGATGACGCCGGGGGGCGGGACGAGGTTGTAGACGCGGGAGTCGTGGAAGGTGCCGAGCTGGGGAAGCTCGGTTTGGCTGAAGCCGACGACGGTTGCGCGGGCGCATTCGGGTTCGCCGCCGCCGGCGGGGCGGAATTCGGTGATCGTGCACTGGGCGGCGGCGTTTCGGTCGGCGAGGAGGCCGGGGGCGAAGTTGGCGAGGAGGTCGCGGAGATCGCCGACGGGAAGCTGTTGTTTTTGGACCGGGTCTTCGGCGGTGTTGAAGGAGAGGGTGGTGGTGATCGCCTCGGGGTGGGAGCCGGCCTGGGTGTCGGCGGAGCCGTCGGCGGCGGTGTAGGTCATGTCAAGATTCTGCAGCCCAAAGTCGGCTTGGGCTGAGGAAGCCGGTAGGCAGATGAAAAGGGCTGCAAGGCCGACGCACAGGGCGGCCCATCTCTTTGTCCTCGGGACCGTGCCTCGCTCACGCACATGGTCGTGCGCTCGCTTCGTCACGGACCCTGCGTCCTCGACCTGGACCGCCCTGTGCGTCCTCAGCCCAAGCCGAGACGGCGAGCTTGATTGGCTTCGAGGGGCAGGCCGGAGGGTTGAAGGCGCACCAATCCCTTTGGTGCGGAGGAGGGAGGCGAGCCGGGCGAAGACACCGGTCCGGGTGGACGGGGTGCTGGCGCCTGTATTGCTGCTCACGGTCACTCCTTTGGTTGTGGTGGTGGTCGAGTTGAGATCGTTGGCGGAAAGATGGGAGCTCAATGTGCTGCCCTCCGCCGTGCCGGGTGGCGTTTGGGCTTGCGGTGGTTCTTCTTGGCGTGCTTCTTGTGTTGCTTGGACGGCGCCTCAGCCACGTTCCCGGCGCCGTGAAAGCTCGCCGAGGCGGGGAGGACTTCCTCGGGCGGCGCCGGGAGGCCCTTGCAGGCTTCGCCTTCGCAGGCGGGCGGTGCTGAGGCGGGGGCGGGGAAGCCACCGAGGGCGCGGGCGTCGTAGACGTCCTGGAAGCCGTTGTCGGAGGGCAGGAGGCTCGAGTTGGTGTAGATGAAGACGTCGCGGCCGTCGGCGGAGGCGTCGATCAGGCGGTTGTCGAGGCTCGACTGGCCGGAGGAGATCAGGCTGAGGCAGCCTTCGGTGGCGGGGACGTAGAGTTCGCCGCCCTGCTCCTCGGTGCACTGGGCCTTAGTTTGAGCCGCCTGCCACTCGTAGACGTCGGCGCGGCCGTTGGAGTCGCGGGGGAGGAGGGCTTCGTAGCTTTCGAAGAAAAGGCGGGAACCGTCATCGGAGAGGACGTTGCCGGGGTGGGTCGAGGTAACCCAGCCGGGAAGGGTGGCGGCGACCCAGACGTCGTTTTGGGGGCCGCTCAGCAGCCGTCCCGCCGGGGCGGCGCCGGCGGGGTTGCAGGAGGCGCAGATCAATCTCCCTGCCCCGCCTTCGCCATCGGCGTCATAGAGGTAGACCTCGCGATCGGGGCGGCCGCTTTGGGCGTCGGTGTTGTCATAGCCGGCGACCTGTTGGGCGAGGGCCGGGTCGGCGGAGGTGAAGGCGGCGTGGGAGCCGTCGGGGCTGACCCGGGCGGTGTGCTTGTAGGGTTCGATTTCGACGGTGCTGGAGTCGGCGAAGGTGAGATTCGCGCCCTGGCCGAGGGTGGCGATGAACTTGTTGCCGGCGCCGCGGGAGTGGAGGTAGAGGTTGGGCTTTCCCGCTTGGCCCTGGCCTTCGAGCGCTTCGGTGGAGATGAAGTAGACGCGGGAGGCATCGTCGCTTGCGCCGAGGATGCCCTGCGAGTGGGCGGCGATCAGGGTATCGGCGGGTTCGCCGGCGAGCGCCATGGCGAGGTCGAATTCATAGAGCTGGGGGCCGGTTTTGAGGTTGTCGAACTCACCGGTGGAGAAGATCGCGGTGGAGCCATCGGCGGCTGCTGAGAGGAAGCGCGAGGAGTGTGAGCCGGCGAATGATTCGGCTTCGGTGGAGACGGGGAGGGTGCAGGCGGCCTGGGATTCGGTGCATTTGCCTTTTTTGTTGAAGGCGCTCTGGGGCTGGGTGGGGTTGAGGCGGAGGTAGAGGGCGCCGGGTTCGTTGCCGGCCGCTTTTTGGCCATCATTGTGTTCGACTGGGCGCTTGCCGGCGGTCCAGTAGACGCGCGAGGCGTCTTCGGAGACGGCGTGGTAGAGGCTGTCCTCGCGGGCGTTGAAGGCGCCACCCAATGACTTGGCGGTGCCGACCGAAGCGTGTGTGCAGTTAGCGTGGCCGTTGGGCAAGACGCTGAGGAGTGCGGGGGGACTCCGGGGGTGCCTTCATGGGAGATGTAGAGCTGATATGCCTGCATAAATAGTTCGGGGGCGGGGCAGGAGTCGGGAGTGAGGGAGCCGGGGGTGCGGTAGACCGAGATCTGCCCGTCGGCGGAAGCACCCTGCACCTCTGGGTAGTAGATGCTGTTGATCTCGGGCTGGTAGCCGCCGGGAAGAACTGTCGTGAGGAGCTGGTAGGCATAGTGCTCGCCGCAGCCGGCGTGGAGGCCGGCGCGGCGGTAGAGATTTCCGACTCCGCTCGGAGCGCCCTGAATGAGGCTGAGGTCGGTGTCCTGCAGGAACCAGCCCGAGCAGAGGTCGTCGCTGAAGAGCTTGTAGCGGGTGGCCAGATTCTCTTCGCCGATCAGTTCGACGGTGCTGCGGGGGGTGTTGATCGAGCGGGTCGACCAGCCATCGGGACCGCGCTGGGAGAGGTACTGGTTATAGAAGGGGGCGGCCTGGGGTTCTGAGTAGGCGGTGGTCGAGGCGAAGGTGAGCGAGTCGCCGTCGGTTGCGGCCTCGGTGAGGCCTTCTGTGGGGGTGAGGACCTCGCCGCCGTTCTTATCGGGCGGGCTGACCAGCTCATAGGCGCGGCAGTCGGGGAGGGCGGCGGAGGGGCCGGCGCGGAAGGCCTGGTTGGGGCAGTCGGCCTTGGCGGGGGCGGGCAGCGGGTAGGTGTGGAAGGTGCCGAGCGGGCCTTCGGTGGGGCCGCCGCCGCTTGAGTGGGCGAAGAAGCGGAACTCGTAATCGGTGTCGGGGGTGAGCGGTTGGGAGGAGCCGAGGAAGAGGGATTTGGTCGCGAGGGCGCCGGAGGCGACCGTTTCGGTCAATAGGAGGTCGCCGGAGGCGGGTTGGTCGGTGACGCAGGAGCCACTCCAGCCTTCGGCGGCGATGCACTGCGCGGTGGCGTAGGCGGCGTGGTAGGCGGTGTCGGGCCAGAAGTTGGGGTCGATGCGGGCCCTGACGGAGGCGCCTTCGGAGCCAACCGAGGTCGCGGAGGAGGATTCGATCGAGGGCGGGACCTCGGCGGGTTTGCTGCAGGGCGGGGCGAGATCCTGGGGCGGGGGGCCGAATAGCTTGACGAAGGAGTCGAACTGATCGGGGTTGGAGATGAGGAGGTCGGTGCCCTCGATCCCGCAGGCGGAGCTGGTGGCGATGCCGGTGGGGTTGTTGAAGCCCGAACCGATGGAGAACTGGTTGGTGTCTTCGGTGCTGCCGAGTTCCTTTTCGAAGAGCAGACTCCTTCCCTGCGCAGCCGGAGTTGAAACGTGAGATTTCGCGCGCTTTGGTCGAGGCCACGCCGTCGACGACGTAGACGCTGCCGTCGGCGGCGACGGCGACGGCGGTCGGGTCGTGGGCATCGATCGTGCAGAGCTCTGCGCCGGTGGGGCTGAGCTTGTGTAGGTCGGGGCTGGAGGCATTCGCGGACGGGAAATGGGCCGTAAAGCCCGTGTATAGGTCACCACTCGCTGGATCTACGGCGAGCGAGTTGACGGTCTCCCCTTCCAACATTCCTTCGGGGTCGGGGAGGTCGGCGAGGTAATGGCCTTCGGGGTCGAAGCGCTGGACACGTCCTTGGTCGCCGACGTAGACGGTGTCGTCTGAGGTGGTCGCGGTCAGGTTGGTGTCGACGGCGACGTAGCTGCCGAGTATGAATGAGGCCTCGAACTGGCCTTTACCCGTGCCTTTGGTGCCCGCTCGACAGACGTCGCCGGAGGCGGCTATGCAGAGGTTTTCCTGCGCTTCGGTGACGGTTACCGGTTCGGCTTTGGCTTCCTGTTCTTCGCGGAGGGCGACCTCGGTGCGGTTGACCTCGCCGCCGAAGGTGAGGAGGAATTCGCCGTCGTGGGTGAACTTGGCGACCCGCTCATTGAAGTCAGTGACGAAGAGATCACCGGATGAGTCAAGGGCGAGGCCCTGGGGAGTGTCCAGCTGTCCCGCCCCGCCTCCACTAAGGCCGCCTTTGCAGACATCCCCAGTCGCGGGGACGCAGACCTCGAAACCCGTCCCGGCGTCGTCGGGGCCTTCGGCGACGACGTCCCAGCCCCAGGTCCGGAGGAAGTCGCCCCAGGCGGTGAACTTCTCGATGCGCCTGCCTACTTGATCAGCGACATAGATGTCGCCGGAGGTCGGGTCGGCGGCGATGCCACGGGGGATAACGCACTGGCCGGCGCCGGAGCCGGTGTCGCAGAACTGGCGGAGGAGGGGCGGGGGTTGGACGGTGGCGTGGGCGGGGACGGCGGGGATTAGGACGGCAAGGAGGAGCAGGGCTGTCGCGAGCAGCAGCCTGGGGCTGCTGCTCGCGAACGGTTGCCTGCGGGTGGGCATGGTGGTCGCTGACCGTGGGTTAACCCGTTACGGCGTAACTAGCAGCGGCATAAGGATTAGAGGGGGTTTCTGGGGTGCTTGGTGTACCACCAAAGACAACCAACCCGCCGGCCGGTCCGATTTCGCCCCAAGCGAAAAATTCCATAGCTTCTGCGTAAATTAGGTACACACAGAGGTTGCCCGACTTGGCCTCGGGATTGTTGGCGCTGGCGGTACCGGGGTGGCCGGAGTTTTCGCAGTCGGAAGGAACCGGATCTCCTTCTTCGACGAAATGGAGGTTGGCCGCGGCAAGCGGCTGTGCAATCGGTATAGGAAAGGAAACCGTCGCAGGTTGCGCGTATTCGCCGTTAACGGAGAAGGTGCCGGTCTCGGTCGCGTTTTGGGGTAGGGTTCCACCGGCGGGCCACGGTTCGCCCGGTTCTCCTACTTCGCCGTTGCAGACTTCGGCGCCGGAGGCAGCGCCTTCGACTTTGACGGTGGCCCCGCCTTCGGGACAACCCGCGGCCGTAGCGCTGACGGTGACGGATTTGCCGTTGATGCCGGGAGCACCGTTTTCGCCCTTTTCGCCGGGAGCTCCATCTTTGCCGTTTGTGCCGTTGGTTCCGTTGGTGCCCGCAGCACCTGCGGCCCCCGGCTTGCCGGCGAACTTCTTGGCGATCTTTTCGACTTCCTTCTTCTGGGTGCCGTTTAGCTTGGAGGCGGCGAGAGCGGTGCCACCGAGGGCGAGGACCAAGGCGATGACGCCGAGGATCACTCCCGGGGTGCCGAAGCGGTCGTGGAAGCGGTGAAGCATTGGCTCGATCTCCTTCTGTAGTGGACCGAGCCCGTGCGCGCCTCTCGGTCGCGCCTCTGCCTAGCCGGGTCCTTTTACTGTCCCTGCGCCGGTACCCACCGGTGCAGTGGCGAGTTTGGACCGAGACGGGCTTGTTTCCCATTTGGAAGCGTCGAGGCGGATTCGTATGAGATACGAACGCACAAGGCATGCATGCGTAGGACCTGCGCCCCGATGCCGATGTGCCGGAGCGCCGTGACGGTTGCCGCCAGGAGACCTACCCGTGGCTTCGCAATGCCGGAGAGGCGCAATCCGCCTAGACCGAGGCGCTTTTGACGCCTCAGCTAGGCCTCAGGCTCGAGCGGCTCGGCGGGGACTAGCTCGAGCAGGCACGCCGGGGCTACCCTCGCCATAGGATCGCCCGATGGTAGATGCCGGAGTCAGGTTCACCCAATGCCCGGGATTACGCGCCGGTTGGCGAGAGGCGTGCAGTGGCTGAGCAGGTGCCGGCGGTCGGCGACGTGCTTTCGACGATCGAGCGCCGCGATTGGGCGCGGCTGGAGCGGTTGCTGGACCCCGAGATTCACTGGACGACAGCGATCGAGGAGCACCTGCACGGGCCGGGCGAGGTGATCGCCCTGCTAAAGACTGACCCTCCCCCGGCGCCGCCGGCCTATCACGAGGTCCACGAGGGGCAGATCGTGCGCTGGATCGACATCCCAGGGTGAGGTCCGGACCTGGGCCTGGGTATCAAGCAGTCTCGCGGGCCAGCTGCCGCGCCGCCTCATAGGCCTCGACCGCCTCGGGGCTCGGTTCACTGCGCGGCCCGCCCCGCGCCCACTCCTCGGTCCCGGACGCGTTGTACCGCTGGCGCCAGCCCTGGTCGGGGTTACCCATGATCTTGCGCTGGAGCTTGGTGAAGCCGTAGAGCACCGCCTCCGGGCGCGGCGGGCAGCCGGGCACGTGGAGGTCGATCGGCATGAACTTGTCGGCGCCCTGGACGACGGCGTAGTTGGAGAACATGCCGCCGCTCGACGAGCAGGCGCCCATCGCCATCGCCCATTTGGGCTCGAGCATCTGGTCCCAGAGGCGGCGGATGATCGGCGCCATTTTGATCGAGACGCGGCCGGAGAGAATGATCAGGTCGGCCTGCCGGGGCGAGGCGCGGCCGGCCTCGGCGCCGAAGCGGGCGATGTCATAGCGGGCGGTGACGGCCGCCATCGGGATGCCCTCGATCGCGCAGCAGGCGAGGCCGAAGGAGAGCGGGAACATCGAGTTGGCGCGCGACCAGTTGAGCATCTGCTCAAAGCGGGTGGTGACGACCCTTTCCTTGACGTAGGCCTCGAGCTCGTCGCCCTCGAGGTCGCCGCGCAGCATGTCGCGAGCGCGCAGCTGGCGCTCGCGCATTGTGCGGCGCTCGACCGTCTGGCGTTCGATCTTCATCGGAGTGCTCCACTGACCATCTCGCTGGCTTATAGAGGCCCATTCGCGAAGCGGGAGCGTCGAAAGCACTCGTTTCGAAGACCCAACGAACGACTTGTATACAAGTTTCGACTTGCGGAGCCAGCCGCTTCTGCATGAGAAGACTTGACCGACTTTCAGGCACTGGTGCCTGAAAAAACAGGCCAAATCCGCTCGGGTTAATTCGCTCGGCCCTTAACCGACCTGGCGATTTGCGGGGACTTCAACGAACGGGAGCGACGGGACTCGAACCCGCGACCTCCGGCGTGACAGGCCGGCGCTCTAACCAGCTGAGCTACGCCCCCGAGGGATGGGCGACGAGCGCCCGGCGCGGGATTATCTCAGGGAAGCGGGGTTGACGCAGCAGCGCTAGGGACGGGGCCCTGGATCGATCTCGTAGCCCTTGGCGGGGAGCGAGGCCGAGAGCGGTCGGCTCGGGGGTATCGCCCGGCTCGCCGACGCCGAGGCTCCGCGGCCTCGCTTGGCGCGGCGACCGCCCCAGAGATAACGGATCGGTTCGTACTTGAGCAGCGCGCGCCAGGTCGTCGTGCCGAGGACGCCGTCGACGGGCAGCCCGGCTTTGTCCTGGAAGTCGCGGACGGCTGCCCGCGTCTGCCTGCCGAAGATCCCGGTCACGGCCATCGTCTCGCCGGCCGAGCTGAGGTGCTCCTGGGCCCAGACGACGAGGTCGCCGCGGCTACCGATCTTGAGCACGGGGTGGGCGGAGATCGGCCGGTAGCCGGTGATCGGCCCGGGAAGTTTCAGGCCCAGGGAGCGCCAGCCGGCTTCGCTCGTCTCCTGCCAATCCCACCAGCTCGGCGCCAACCCCTGGTAGCTCTGGGCGAAGCGGCGGAAGCGCTGGATTTCGGCGGGGGCGGCGCCGCCGTAGGTTTGGCCCAGCGGGTAGATCGGGTGGTCCCAGAGGCGGTTGAAGAGGAAGGTGTGCTCGTAGACGGCACGTACCGAGGTTTCGATCGCCTTCCAGTACATCTGCGGCTGGTTGTACGTGGCGCCGCCCGGGCCGAAGAAGACCGAGTAGGGAAAGGACGGGTGATAGTCGACGTAGGGGAAGCCTGCGAGCGAGAGCGGGAAGCTTTCGCCGATCCGGGCGCGCAGGGCGCGGATGTAACGATCGGCAGAGGCGTACTTGCCCTCGTAGTCGCCCTCGGCGTCGATCACCAGGCAGTCGGCGCCCCTCTGCACGGAGGCGGCACCCACCTTGGCCTCCGCGACGGGGTTGTCGCCGTAGACGAACTGCCAGGCACAGACGTCGATGCCGGCGCGGTGGAAGGTCTTCACCAGGCTTTCGTTGAACTGGCTCCAGACGTCACCGCCGTCGCCCGACTTGATGTAGAGCGTGCCGATCCCGTCGCGCTTGGCCCGGGCGATGATCCGCGGCAGGCTGCCTCCTTCGGAGTGCGAGACGTACCAAATCCACATTCCCTGGCGGTCGTACGGGGTTTCCCCCGCGACCGGCGCCGGGATGGCTTCGGCGGGCGGTTCGAGGACTTCTTCCCCGGCGCCGCCGGTTTCGGCGCTCGCGACAGGGGCGAGCCAAGCGATCGCCACGGCGAAAAGGATCGCGATCAGCGCCAGGGTCGAGCCCGGCGCGCAGGTGCGACTGGCCCTCACATCGACCTCCAACACGCCCCGGCCCCCGCCGCTGCGGTTCGAGAAAGCTAAATCCTCTTCGGCCACGTAACTAGTATGCGAGTTGGCTGTTGGCGAAGCCGACCCGGGGCCCAAATCCGCATAACTCGCAAGATCTCGTGCATTTTCGCGCTCCTCCTGACAGCTTCGCTGACGCTTGGCGCAGGCGTCGCGACAGCGGCCGGCGGCCACCGGCACGAAGAGCCGCGCCCTGACCTGGTCCGCGCCGGCCTCGCCCAGCAGGGCGAGAGCCTGATCGCCTCGATCCGCACCGCGAAGCCCGTCGCCCTCGCCCGCCTCGACCCCCTGCCGAAGGTCCGCGCGGCCGGGGCTTCCTACCTCTGCGTCGAATTGCTGCGCCCGAGGGGCGGCGGGCGGCGGCTCTGCCTCGGCGGCGGCAATGCCCACCGCAGGGTCGGCCTCGAGGTCGTCAACAGCCGCGGGCGGACGACGGCCAAGCGGGCGATCGCCGCCCGGGTCAAGCGGCCCGACTCGCGCAAGCTGGTCATCACCCTGCTGCCGGGCAGGGCCGGGCTCTCTCCCCACCACTACCTGTGGCGCGCCCGCGACGGCCGCGGCAGCTTGCCGCGCAAGGGGTCGCGGGCATTCAGGCTGCGGCCGGTCCGTGCGGTCGGCTGCACCGGAGGCGACGAGGGAATCGTCGCCAACGGCCCGCGCGACCACGGCGTCGTGGCGCTCACCTTCGACGACGGGCCGAGCGAATACACGCCGGCCTTCCTCGACGTGCTGCGAGAAAAGCACGCGGTCGGCACCTTCTTCGAGATCGGCCAGGAGATGCCCGGACGGGAGGACACGATGCGCCGCATCCTCGCCGAAGGGAGTGAGATCGGTGACCACACGATGAACCACGTCGAACTCCCCGACTACTCGCAGATCGCCGGGGCCGCCGGCCTGATCGACAGCTCCACGCATTTTGCGCCGTGTCTCTTCCGGCCACCCGGAGGAGCGGTCGACTCCTCCGTGATCGGCAACGCGGCGGCGCTCGGGATGCTCACCGTGACCTGGGACGTCGATCCTGCCGACTGGACCAACCCGGGCAGCGGAGCCGTCTACAGCCGGGTGGTCGATGGCGCCCAGGCCGGCTCGATCATCCTCATGCACGACGGCGGCGGCGACCGCTCGGGGACGCTCGCGGCGCTGCCCTCGATCATCGACACGCTGCGCGCCCGCGGTTACCGCTTCGCCACGGTCAGCGCCCTGCTCGGCAGGCGCCTGATCTACCGCCCCTACGGTTGAGTTCCTTCGACACAACCGAACGGGGATTTTCAACGTAAGTGGCTGCGTGAAGATCGCGATCGTCGGAACCGGCATCTCAGGGCTCGTCGCCGCCCACCTCCTGCACCGCGAGCACGAGCTCGTTATCTACGAGGCGGGCGGGCGCCTCGGCGGCCATTCCGACACCTTCGAGGTCGAGGACGAGGACGGCCGCCACTCGATCGACACCGGCTTCATCGTCTTCAACGACCGCAACTACCCGAGCTTCGAAGCACTGCTCGCCGAGCTCGGCGTCGAAACCCAGCCTTCCCACATGGGCTTCTCGGTCTCCGACGGCCGCAACTTCGAGTACTCGGGCACGCCACGCGGGATCTTCGCCCGCCCCCGCCACCTGATCGACCCCTCGTTCTTGCGGATGCTCGGCGACTGGCGCCGTTTCAACCGCGAGGCGCAGTCGCTGATCGGCACCAACGGCACCTCTCCCTCGCTCGGCATCTGGCTCGAGCAGCGCGGCTTCTCCCGCGAGTTCATCGACCGCCTGATCGTCCCCCAGGCTTCCGCCGTCTGGTCGGCGGATCCCGAGCAGATGTGGAGCTTCCCGGCCAGCTTCATGGCCGAGTTCTTCGCCAACCACGGCATGTACAGCTTCCGCGACCGGCCCCACTGGCGGACGGTCGCCGGCGGCTCGGCCCGATATGTCGAGGCGATCTCCGCGCCGTGGCGTGACCGCGTCCGCCTGGGTGCGCCGGTCCGCTCGATCGAGCGCCTCTATCCCGGCAGTGTGCGGATCGACGCCGACGGCTGCGACAGCGAGGACTTCGACCGGGTGGTGATCGCCACCCACTCCGACCAGGCCCTCTCGATGCTCGCCGATCCAAGCGAAGCCGAGCTCGAGGTGCTCGGCGCGATTCCCTACCAGCGCAATGAGGCGGTCCTGCACACCGACACCTCCCTCCTGCCCCGCCGCCGCGCGGTCTGGTCGAGCTGGAACTTCCACCTCTCCGACGAGCCGGTCGGCCGCAGCACCGTCACCTACTGGATGAACAACCTGCAGCGGCTCCGTGCCCGCCGCGAGTTCCTGGTGACCCTCAACCGCGGCGACGCGATCAATCCCGAGAAGATCCTGCGCAGCGTCACCTACGACCACCCCGTCTACACCGCCGCGGGAGTCGCCGCCCAGGGCAGGCACGCCGAGGTCAACGGCGCCCGCGACACCCATTACTGCGGCGCCTACTGGGGCTGGGGATTCCACGAGGACGGCGTGAGGAGCGCGATCCGCGCGGTCGAGCCGATCCTCTCCGGCGCCGCCGAGCACCAGGCGCTGGCGGCGTGAGTGCCTCCGCCGTCTATGAGGGGTGGATCCGCCACCGGCGCTTTGATCCGGTCGAGCACGACTTCCGCTACGGCCTCTTCCTCATGTACCTCGACCTCGACGAGCTGCCCGGCCTGCTCGACCCCTACCCGCTCTTCTCGGCGCGGCGCCGGGCACCGGCCCGCTTTCACCGCGCCGACTTCATGGGCGACCCGGCCCGGCCGCTGGCCGAGTGCGCTCGCGACACGGTCGAGGCGGAGACCGGCGAGCGCCCCACCGGGCCGGTCAGGCTGCTCGCCGGGCTGCGCTACTTCGGCCACAGCTTCAACCCGGTCGTCTTCTACTACTGCTTCGACGACACCGGCGAGCGGGTAGAGGCGATCGTCGCCGACGTCAAGAACATCCCCTGGGGAGAGCGTCACCCTTATGTTTTGTCCCGCAAGGATCGCGAGGGTCCCGTTTTGACCGACGAGCTCGACAAGAAGCTCCACGTCTCCCCGCTGATGGGGATGGACCAGACCTACTCGTTCCGCGCCGGCGAGCCGGGCCCCACGCTCAGCGTCCAGATCGAGTCGCGGCCGCGGCAGGGCGATCCCGGCAAATCCTTCGACGCGACCCTCTCGATGCGTCGCCATCCGCTCAGCCCGGCCCTGCTCACCCGGATGCTCGCCCGCTACCCGGCGATGTCGCTGCAGGTGGTGGCGAAGATCTACGCCCAGGCCCTGCGGCTGCGACTGAAGGGCGTCCGCCCGGTCCCGCACCCAGAGGGTGCCCGGCCCCGGGGGTTCATCTCCCCATGAGCGGCAGGCTCGCCAGGGCCGCCGTCGTTCCGGTCCTCGGGCGCCTCCGCGCGGGACGGATCGACGTCATCGAAGGCTCCCGCCGACGTGCCTTCGGGCCCCCCGACGCCGAGCTGAGGGCGACGGTGACGATCCACGACCCGGCCGCCTGGCGGGCGCTGCTGCGCGGCAGCGTCGGCCTCGGCGAGGCCTACGTCGAGGGGCAGTGGGAGACGGACGACCTCGTCACCCTGATCCGCATCGGAGCCCGCGAGCTGGCGAAGGTCGACGGCCTGCGCGGAGCGATCGCCAAACCGCGCGGGCTGCTGCATCGGCTGCGCCGCCTGGTTCCGGAGAACACACGCGACGCGGCCCGCAACCACATCTCGGCTCACTACGACCTCGGCAACGACCTCTTCGCCTCGTTCCTCGACGAGCGGATGATGTATTCCTGCGCCTACTTCCCGCGCGCGGACACCAGCCTCGAGGAAGCACAGCTGGCGAAGCTCGAGCGGATCTGCGAGCAACTGCGTCTCGGCCCCGACAATCACCTGCTCGAGATCGGCAGCGGTTGGGGTGGCCTGGCGATCCACGCCGCTCGCGAGCACGGCTGCCGGGTGACGACAACGACGATCTCCCGCGAGCAGCGCGAGCTGGCGCTCGCGCGGATCCGCGAGGCGGGGCTCGAGGACCGGGTCACCGTCCTCTTCCAGGACTACCGCGACCTCGAGGGCCGCTACGACCGGCTCGTCTCGGTCGAGATGATCGAGGCGGTCGGCTGGCAGCACTTCGACGAGTTCTTCCGCCGCTGCGATGAGCTGCTCACCCCCGACGGGCTGATGCTGCTGCAGGCGATCACCATCGACGACGACCTCTACGAGGCCGAGAAGGGGGCCCGCAGCTTCGCCAACACCCACGTCTTCCCGGGGGGATGCCTGCCCTCGAAGGACCTGATCGCCGAGTGCCTCCGCCGCGACACGGAGATGCGCCAGGTCTGGGAGGAGGACATCACCGAGCACTATCCGCTCACCCTCGCCGCCTGGCGCGAGCGCTTCGGCGGCGCCTGGGAGCGCCTCCGGGGAGACGGCTACGACGAGCGCTTCCGGCGCCTCTGGTCCTTCTACCTGAGCTCCTCCGAGGCGGGCTTCCGAGAGCGTAGGATCGGCGACGTGCAGGCGCTCTTCGCCAAGCCGGAGTGGCGTTGACGCCTCCTCGCGAGCCGCTTCTCCTGCTCCACGGCCTCGGCGGCAGCCGGGCAGTCTGGGACCCGGTCGTGCCCCTGCTCGAAGCCGAGCGCGAGGTCGTCGTCATCGACATGCCCGGCTTCGGCACGGCGGCGCCGCTGCCCGATGGAATCGAGCCGACGGCCGCCAACCTTGCCGCCGCGATCCGCGCGGCGGTGGAAGAGCTCGGCGTCGAGCAGCCCCACGTCGCGGGCAACAGCCTCGGCGGCTGGGTCGCCCTCGAGCTGGGGCGCTCGGGCTTCGCCGCCTCGGTCACGGCGCTCTCGCCGGCCGGCCTCTGGCGCAAGCCGATCGGCCCCCGCGGGCGTGACGTGCACGCCCTGGCAGGACGCATCCGCCCGCTGGTCTCGGCGTCGTTGCGGGTCGGCCCGCTGCGCCGCGGGATGCTCTCGACCTTCGCCGCCTACCCGGAGCGGATCCCGGCGGCGCAGGGCCGCGAGCTGGTCCTCGGCTGGATCGATGCCAGCGGCTACTCCGGCGCCAACCGTGCGATGCGCAGCCACGTCTTCGACCCGGCCGGCTACCCGGAGATCCCGGTCACCCTGGCCTGGGGCGAGCGCGACCGCCTGCTCGGGCCGCCCCGCCCGGAGCGGCGCCCCGCCGGCTCCCGCTACCTGCTGCTGCCGGACGTCGGCCACACCCCCACCTGGGATGACCCCGAGCTGGTCACCCGCACGCTGCTCGAGGGCAGTACGGTGTGGGCGCCGCGATGATCGTCGAGAGAACAGAGAACCCGACCTGGCTTTCGAACGCCTACCTCGTCGCCGAGGGGCCGGGCGGCAAGGGCGTCCTGATCGACGGCAACGACGACCTCGACCCTTTGCTGGCGAAGGCCGACGAGGAGGGGATCGAGATCACCCACATCCTCGTCACCCATCCCCACGCCGACCACGTCGCCGGACTGACGGCCGCACAGGAGCGCCTCGGCGTGCCGATGGTCGCCCACGCCGACGCCGCGGCGGAGATGGAGGACGAGGTCGCCCAGACCCTCGCCGACGGCGAGAGGCTCAGCACCGGCGGCCTCGACATCGAGGCGATCTACACCCCCGGCCACGCCGCCGGACACCTCGCCTTCCTCGTCAACGGCAGCGACGTCTTCACCGCCGACGTCCTCTTCAAGGGCACGGTCGGCGGCACGATGGCGCCCGGCGCCAGCGGCTTCGGGGACCTCAAGGCCTCGGTGCTGAAGCTGGTCGAGCTGCCGCCGGAGACCGTCGTCCATCCCGGTCACCGTGAGCCGACGACGATCGGCGAAGAGAGCGAGGGCAATCCCTTCGTGCGGATCTGGCGTGGCACCGACGAGACCGGGGACGAGCAGTGCACCGTCTGGGAGCGCGCCGCGACCCTGAAGCTCTGGGCCCCCGACTACGACGGCGGCAACAAGGCCTGGGTGCTGTTCGAGGACACCGGCGACGACGCGATCGTCGGCGGCTCGCAGGTAGTACGCGGCTGAGCGACACCTTTAGCCACAGCCGGATTTCTGGACGTATGTCCGAGCCCCAAACGAATGACAGGCACGGGGCCGTTCTCTACTTTGAGGGACATGCCGATCTTCGACGCGCTCCCAGCGGGCGACATAAAAAGCTTCTTCTTCGAATGGTACCCAGTGTTCGGGGTGTTCTTCATGTTCACCCTGATGGTCATCTTCATCACCCTGCTGCGGACGACGGTGGGCTCGGTCAAGCCGGAAACGGTGAAGGCGAGCAAGACCAAGCCGGTCCTCTGGGAGGAGGTCCAGGGGGTCGACGCCGCCAAGGACGAGCTGATCGACGTCACCGCCTGGCTCAAGGAACCGACCCGCTTCGCCGCGCTCGGCGCGCAGGCCCCGCGCGGCGTCCTCCTATACGGGCCGCCCGGAACCGGCAAGACGATGCTCGCACGCGCGGTCGCCGCGCAGGCCGGGGTCGATTTCTTCTCCGCCTCGGGCTCGGGCTTCGTCGAGATGTTCGTCGGCCGCGGCGCGGCCCGCATCCGCCGCCTCTTCAAGGAGGCCCGCAAGGCCGGGCGCGCAGTGATCTTCATCGACGAGCTCGACGCGATCGGCGGCGCCCGCAGCTCCGGCGGCGGTGACGGCGGCACCAGCGAGCGCGAGCAGGCGCTCAACCAACTGCTGGTCGAGCTCGACGGCTTCGAGAAGGACAAGGGGACCGTGATCGTGATCGCCGCCTCCAACCATGTCGAGAAGCTGGACAAAGCGCTGCTGCGGCCGGGTCGCTTCGACCGCCAGGTCCTCGTCTCCCCGCCCGACCGCGACGGCCGCCAGGCGATCCTCCGCTCACACGCCAAGGGCAAGCCGCTCGGCCCCGACCTCGACCTCGCCGACGTCGCCCGCAAGACGACCGGAATGACCGGCGCCCAGCTCGCCAACGCGCTCAACGAGGGCGCGATCATCGCCGGCCGCGCCGGCCGCAAGGCGATGGCCCGTGAGGACCTCGACGAGGCGCTGCTGCGCCAGACCGTCGGCGCCCAGCAGACCCGCCGGATGAAACCCGAGGAGCGGCGCGTCATCGCCTACCACGAGGCGGGCCACGCGCTGACCCGCCACCTGGTCGGGCTCGACCCGCCGGAGCTGCTCAGCATCGTCCCCCGCGGCCAGGCGCTCGGCTTCGTCGCCTCGTCCCCGCAGGAGGACAGCTACGTCACCTCAAAAGGAGAGCTGCGGGCGAGACTGGTCAGCCTGCTCGGCGGCCGCGCGGCCGAGGAAGAGGTCTTCGACACCTCCTACTCGGGAGCCGTCAGCGACCTGCAGTCGGTCCACGCCATCTCCACCCAGATGGTCACCGAGTTCGGAATGGGCGTCGCCCTCGACTCCGAAGGGGCACCGCCGATCGCGCTGCCGACCGGCGATTACGCGCTCTCCGACCGGACCCGTCGCGACGTCGACGTCGCCGCGATGATGCTGGCCCGCGACGCCCACCGGCGCGCCCGCCAGCTGCTCGCCGCCAATCGCGAATGCCTCGACCATCTCGCGGCCAGCGCGCTCGAGCGCGAGACCCTCTCCCGCGAGGACCTCGACGAGATTTTTGCCGCCCATGAGCTGGTCGGCAGTGACACCCCCGACCCCCAGCGGTAGCCTCGACCCCACGTGAGTGGAGGCGAGGACTACTTTCCAGCGGGCCGCTCCGTCGCGCGGATGGTGCACGGCGAGCGCGCGGTCGGGCTGCTCTATGGGCAGCGGGCGCTGCTGATCGGCGCCCTCGAACCGCTCACCTACACCGGCACCATGCTCAGCACCAGAGCAGCCGACAAACCCTTCAAGAGGCTCGCCCGCACGGCAAAGATCCAGGAGACCATCTTCCTCGGCACCCGCGAGGAAGCCGATGAGGCGCTGGCCGGCGTCCACCGGCTGCACGAGAAGATCTCCGGTGAGCTGCCCGAGGCGGCCGGCTCGCACCCGGCCGGAACCGCCTACTCCGCCTTTGACCCGGAGTTGATGCTGTGGACGCTGGCGGTGATCGCCGACTCGGGCCGGGCGATGTACGAGGCGATGGTGCGGCCGCTGAGCGCGGCCGAGCTCGAGGACCTCTGGCAGGACTACGTCCGCTTCGGCGAGCTCTTCAAGCTGCCCCGCGACGCGGTCCCCGCCAGCTACGCGGAGTTCCAGGCCTGGTGGGACGAGAAGCTCTCCTCACCGGACCTCCAGGTCACCGAGCATGGTCTGGAGATGGCGCCCCTCGTCGCCTTCGAGCAGCCGGTCCCGCGGGCCGCGAAAGGCAACCTCGCGGTGCAGAACCTGATCATCAAGGGCACCCTGCCGCCCCGGGTGCGGGAGATCTTCGGGATCCGCTGGACCCGCGCCCACGAGGCCACGTTCCGGGCGCTGGCCGCCGCCCATCGCAGCGCCCGTCGCTCATTCCCCCACGCGGTGCGGCGCGGCCGCAACGACTACTTCTTCGACCTGGTCACCCACGTCGAGCACCGCCGCGGCGGCACGCGCACGCCGGAGCTCGCCGGCCGGCCCTAGCGCGGCGCGGCGCTTACTTGCGGACCGAGCAGGAACGGATGAAGACGCCGCTGAGGAAGTCGCTGTTTTTGAAGGTCGCTTCGACCCGCGCCTGCAGATGGCCGGTTTCGCAGCGGGCTTTGATGTAGCTGTGTTCCTGGCCCTTGTAGGTCCACTTTTTGCCGATCGTCAGCTTCCCTGAGAGCGGGATCCCGGCGCCGCCGGCGATCCTCGGGATCTTCGCTTTCGTGCGGTAGCCGTAGACGCCCTTATGGATTTTTTCGATGACGATCGGGACGATGAAGGTGGTCGGCACCGGCACCGTCGTGTAGGCGTGGGCGAGGACGGTCGGATTGCCGCCCTTTTTCGGGCCGTTGAAGATCGTGATCGGCGAGCTCACCGGGATCGGTTTCGATTCCGGGAAGACGACGACGGCATTGCCGTTGCCCTTGCCGACGATCGCTCCCGGGCACTGCTTGCGCGCCTGCGGGGTGGTCGTCGCTTCCAGCTTCGGCTGCGAGCAGACCGGCAGTCCGGTCGTTTCGACGGCGCCGTGGCGGTCGAATTCGACGTTGATGTTTTCGAGCACCGGCGGGTAGGCGCCGGAGGCGGTCGAGAGGCTGCCGCCGCCGTGGATCGTGATCGGCGCGTTTTCGTGCTTGGGCAGCGCCGTCGGCGCGAAGCCGCCGTCGGCTTTGAGGATCAGGTCGCCGGAGCGGACCGTGAGCGCATCGGCGGTTCCGCCGATCGCGAGCACGACGAGGGCCGCGCCGCAAACCATCGCCAGCTTCTTCCTATTCACTCCCCACCTCTCCTTCACCTTGTGCTCAAGCGTACAGGTAGATCCAATCGCCCGCCAGGGGAGGTTCGGGTCCCGAGATGGGGAGAAGGGTGCACGCGGCCACAGCCAGGGAAACGGCGGCACGCCTGGCCGCGTGCTGTGCCGCCGGCCTTATCGCGGGGCGGGACCCCAGGTCGCGGGCCCGACGCGGGTCCCGAACCCTTCTTCTTCCGTGCCCCCGCTGTCAAAGGTCTTCATCCCTGAGCCGTCGGTCCGAATCACACTCAGGGTCGAGGTGTAGCGGCCGCCGCTGTTGGCGACGATGTGGCGGCCGTCGGGGGAGAAGGCCGGGCCGGTGTAGCAACGGCCGCGGAAGCAGTCGCCCTTGTTATGGGTGATCGCGCCGACCACTCGGCCGTTCGCCGCGGCGAGGAACAGGTTCGGGCCGTGGTCCCGGTTGCTGGCGAAGACGATCCGACGGCCGTCGGGTGAGACATCCGGTTCGCTCTCGTTGCGGGGGCCGTCGATCAGAACCCTCTGGTGGCTGCCGTCGGGGGCCATCGAGAAGATGTCGGAGTGGTCGGAGCGGGCGTCTTTGTCGGCGTTGCTGACGTAGATGATCCGCCTGCCGTCGGGGGTGAAGACCGGGTCGGACTCGTTGTTGGAGCCGCTGGTCAGCTGCCGAAGTCCACTGCCATCCACGCCGACCGCGTAGAGGTGGAAGCGCGCGGAGTCTTTTTCGGCGCGGTCGAAGACGACCGTGCGGCCGTCGGGCGAGAAGGTCGGGTTGGAGTCATAGCCGTCGCCGACCGTGAGCTGTTTGACGCCGTCGCCGTCGGCATCCATGACGTAGATGTGCTGGCCGCTGGTGGCGAGCAGGTCACGGTCCCCGGAGAAGACGATCCGCCTGCCGTCGGCCGAGAATGAGGGGGTGCTGTCGCGCCCTTCGCTGGTCAGCTGCACCGGCTTCTGGGCCGCCCGCGGTCCATGGGAGAAGAGGCCGCCGGTGACGCCGGCCGCTTCGCCGAGGTTGACCTTCGAGTAGACGATCGGCCCCGGCTTGCCGGGGAAGGTCGCCTCGGCGGGAGCCGCGACGATCGCGAAGAGCGCGAGGGCCAGGCCGGCGATGAGTGAGGCGCGGGGAGCGATCCGAATCGAGGTCATGCTGCCACCGTAGATCGGACCCCCGACGCTGTAAAGAGACAGGTATGGCCCGTTCGGAGCCAGGGAAGGTCGATGCGATGGGCGGTACTGGGCTCGAACCAGTGACCTCCTGCTTGTAAGGCAGGCGCTCTCCCAACTGAGCTAACCGCCCGAGAGGCGTTGACTATTGTGGCAACGTGAGCTTGGAGACCTTCCTCAAGGTCGCTTTCGTCCAGCTGGTGGCGGTGGCGATCCTCTCGGCGCTCCTCGGAATCGCCCTCCCGCATTCCTTCTTCGAGGACTGGGGTTGGTTCACCGGACCGGCTGCCTGGATCGCCTGCGCCTGGCTCACCGCGCGGATTCTCCACCTGCCGATCCCGCACACGCTGCTCGGCGCCGTGCTCGCCGGGCTGCCCAGCATCCTCGCCGTGATCGTCGGCCTGCACTGGCTCGGCGCCGCGGTCGCGGTCGTCCTCTTCGCCGCCTGGTGCGCGCGCCAGCCGCTCGCCTACGACGAAGCGGCCTGAGCCCGAGCCCAGGTCCGCTCGGTCTGCCGCATCAGGGCCGGGTAGACGATCCAGTGCCGGAACGGCTTGATCAACTCCATGTACCCCTTCCCCAGGGCCCCCCGCGGCTTGACGTAGACCCCCATCTCCCCCTGGTGGAGCCCGTCTCCGACCTCGACCCAACCGAGGTGCATGACGCCGTGGACGGTCTTGTTCGAGATCTCGGCGGCGAACTCGTCGTCGGTCCGATAGAGGGGGACGAAGGGAAGCGAGCGGAACCGCACGCCGGTGGCCGAGTCGCGGAGGTCGTCGGGCAGCCTGCCGGCCAGGGACGGCTCAGCGGTTCCGGGAATCGCGAGCTCCCCCCCGCCGCCCTCGGATGAGGGAGCGGAGATGCGGCCCAGGTCGAGCCAGCCTCCGAGCTTGTCGCGGAGCGCCCACAGGGCCCTGGTGGGACGTGATTCCGCAGTGCGGGGATCGGAGGCGAGAAGGAGGTCCACCAAGGTCTGGAAGTCCGCCGCGCCGCCCCGGGCCGGAAGGGCCCAGGCGTCCTCGAGGGTGAAGTCGGGCACGATCTCCCCGATCCGCCAGGGACGCGATTCGTGCTCCTCGTTGGGGATCCTGTTTCCCGTCGCGGTTTCCATACGTCTACGTATGGACGATACGCCGACCGCTTGCGTCTGTCAATACGCTCGCGTATAGATACGCGGGTGGCAAAGGTCCGAACACCGCGCGGCGCCTGGACGGATGCGGCCCTGCGGGCGCTCGCCGACGGTGGCCCCGACGCGGTGCGAGTGGAGACGCTGGCGGCATCGCTCGGTGTCACAAAGGGCGGCTTCTACTGGCACTTCAAGGATCGCCAGGCGCTCCTCGACGAGGCCCTCGACGGCTGGGAGAAGGCCGGGACCGACGACGTCATCGCGCTCATCGAAGGGCAGGCCGCCGACCCGCGGGCGAGGCTGCGGCAGCTGGTCGAGCTCAGCCCCTCGGCCGACTTCGAGGTCGAGCTCGCGATCCGGGACTGGGCACGGCGCGACCGGGCCGTCGCCACTCGCCTGCGCCGAATCGACCGCCGGCGGATGGACTTCCTGCGCTCGCTCTTCGGTCAGTTCTGCGAGGAGGAGGACGAGGTCGAGGCGCGCACCATGCTCGCCTACTCGCTGATGGTCGGCACCTACTTCATCGCCGTTCCGCGGGATCGGAAGGGCCGCGAGCGGATCCTGGCGCTGGCCCTCGACCGACTGCTCGACGGATCCTGAGAGACGACGGAAGGCTGCTCAGGGGCCGAGAACAGTGAGACCCACCGAGGCCGGCTTCGACGTCCCGGCGGCCGTCGAGGCCGTGAACACGGCTTTGTACTTGCCCGGCTTCAGGGTCTTGCCCTTGACCCGGCCGTTGTAGGGGACCTTGTGGTCTCCGGCGGCGGCGCTGGTCCGGAAGAGGGTCTGCGCGGTCAGGTCGCATTTCTTCTTCGTGGCGGTCGCCTTCATCGGCTTCTTGCACTTCTTGCCGGCCAGCCTGCCTGCCTTGAGCTGCTGGATTTCGATCTTGACCGTGGCTGCTTCACTCAGGGTGTAGGCAAAGGTGATCGAGCTGGGAACCGCCGCTGCGGCGCGGGCCTTTCCGCGGACGGCGGTGCTGACCCCTCTCGTCCGCGGCCGGAAGGTGTAGCCGACACCCCCATTCGGAGCGTAGATCGAGATCCCGGGGTGAGGCGGCTGCGGCGGCGGGCCCTGACCCTGGCTGCCGGGCGGCGCCGGCGGCGCCCCGCTCGGGTCGAGGTCGACGTAGAGCGGGTAGTTGATGCTGCGGATGAAGAACTCGGCGGATCCGGTCCCGTCGACGCTGGCGCGGCCGATGCTGCCGCTGAAGTCTTCGCCAGGATGTTCGGGCTGGTTGGTCCAGTACAGATAGCCGCCCTGCTCGTCGATGTCGCAATAAATCGACTGACAGAAGCCCGAAAGGAATGTCGGTTCGACATCGCCGCCGCTGATGGTTGCCCGGCCAATGTGGGTGCCGCCGAATTCTTCTTCGGCGACAGGATCGTACTGGGTCAGTTCGTTCCAATAGACGTGGCCTGAGTCAACGGCGACACCACAGGGTTCGATTTCGGCGAAGCTGATCCATTCTCTTTCAGCCGCTCCCGGATTCCCCAGCGGCGCACGTGAGATCCCGTGTTTTTCGCTCCAGTAGATGTAGTTGGCGTCGGTGTCGAAATCGCAGATCTTCGTGCCGGTGGCAAGGACGGTGGCGCTGCCATCCGGTGGATTCGGACCGCGAAGAATGCTGAAGGCCGAGCTGTTGGTGCTGGGTCCGGTGACCCAGGTGACCGACGAGGGCGACGCGTCCATGCTGAAGATCCAGTTTTTCCCGAAGCTGGCGATCCCGCGCGCGACGCCGCTTCCGTCGATGTTTGCCCGGCCCATGGCCCCTGTGTAGACGCTTTCGTCTGTTTCACCTATGTAGAGGTGGGTTCCGTCGCTGGCGACGCCGCCGAGGTATGAGTGAAAGGGCGGAATCAGTTCCGGGTGAAATTCAGAGGTGCCGTCGAGGCTGGCGCTGCCGATGTAGGTGTTGTTGTTGTACGGGAAAGGGGTTGACCAGTAGATGTTGGCGCTCGCCGCCGGGGCGAAGACCAACAAACAGCCAAATACACAGGACAAGACAAGTTTCTTCATGAGCGCGCCATCGTATGCGTGAAGGTCGCCCGGTGGGCTCGGCATCGACCGAGATCGGAAATCCGATTCGGCTATTCGGTAGAGGCGAGGGCCGGGAGGTCGGTTACCGGTGTGGCCGTTGATCTCGACCAGCAGTAACCGAAAAGCGGGAGGCCGTCAAGCGCGAACTAGTGCCGCTGCCCGTGATTCTTGTGGCGCTTCTTCTTGACGCACTTACCGTGCTTGAGGCGCTTGCCCTTCTTGCACTTCTTCTTGGTCACCGCCGGCGCCGGGCCGCCGGGGCCGGCAACCCCGGGAGCCGTGGTGCAGGCGCTGCCGACGCACCCACCCTGACCTCCACCGCCACCGATTTCGGCGGTGAGGGCGACCCATTGGCTCGGAATCGGCGATGTGGTGGCGCTTTCGCCGTCGGCGATCGGACCCGATTCACAGGTCAGGCAGCCGTATTGCCAGCCCTGCCCTTCGACCGCGGGCAGGGCGGGCTCCAGGAGGCTTCCGTTTTTCCTGAAGAGGGTGACGCCGACCATCTGCCCGGCGGCGATCGGGACGCTGACCGCGAAGGTGTGAAGCGCGTTTTTTTTCGCGACGGCGCCGGAGACGGCGTCGATCGGCTGCACCGGGCCCGAGCCGACGACCTTGTATTCGTTGCCGGCGACGTGAGAGAGAACCCGAAGTTGAACCGAGGATTCCGTGCCGACGTCGTCGGTATAGAGATTCCAACTCGTGATCGTCCCCGCTTCCGGTGCCGTGAGCTGCTGGCCGGCCGGGCCCGCGATGGTGAAGATCAACGAGCTGTCGGGCCAGTTGATCGCCTGAATCGAGCTTTCCGGACCGGGATTGGTGGGCACCGGGCCGAGTGTCGTCGAAGCCGCGGCGAGCGACGGCGCGAGCAGGGCGAGCGCGCTGAAGAGGAGCAGGAGGACTGTCGAGCGTGCCTTCGGCAGGAGCAAGAAGCTACCAGCAGCCCAGGAACCCGAAACCTGGAGGCACCCTGGGGTCGGCCGCATAGTCTTCAATGGATTCCCCTGCCGGTGGAACTAACCCGGGCAGGGGACGGAACGGTGGGAAATGCGCCCGACGAGAATCGAACTCGCGACCTTCGGCTTGAAAGACCGACGCTCTTTGCCACTCGTTAAAGCAGCGTTGACCACTGAGCTACGGGCGCCCGCGCTGCGCACTTTAACGGCACGGCTATGGATCTAGGCCTCGAGGGTCGGGTCGCCCTGGTGATGGGAGCTAGCCGCGGCATCGGCCGCGCGATTGCCGAGTGCTTGGCCCGCGAAGGCGCGCGCGTCGCGATCGCCAGCCGTTCGAGCGAGCGGATCGAGGCGACGGCGGCCCGGATCGACGGCGCCGTTCCCTTCGTCGCCGATGCCTCCGACCCCGATCGGCTCGCGGCGCTGCCCGGCGAGGTCGAGGCGGCGCTCGGCCCGGTCGACATCCTGATCGCCAATGCCGGCGGCCCGCCCTTCGGAGGCGCCCTCGAGCACGAGCGCGACAAGTGGGAGCGCGCCTATCGCTCGCTCGTCCTCGCCCCGCATGTCCTGGCCGGCGCTGTCCTGCCCGGCATGCGCGAGCGCGGCTGGGGCAGGATCGTCAACGTCGGCTCGAGCTCGACCCGCGAGCCGATCCCCGGCCTCAACCTCTCCAACGCGCACCGGATGGCGGCGGTCGGGTTCCTGAAGACCCTCTCGCGTGAGGTCGCGGCAGACGGGATCACGGTCAACACCGTCGCCACCGGCCGCTTCGCCACCGAACGGCTCGCCGACGCGCAGGGCTCGCTCGCCGGCGCCGAAGAGGCGGCGCAGTCGGAAGTCCCGGCCGGGCGCCTCGGCCAACCCACCGAGTACGGCGACCTGGTCGCCTTCCTCTGCTCCGAGCGCGCCGCCTACATCACCGGGACCGTGATCCCGATCGACGGCGGCGCCCTCCACTCAGCCTTCTGAGGCCCGACGGGCCGATTCCCGTCGCTATCCGTCGCCGATCGGCCCGTCGGCGGGGGGTTGCTCGCCGGGCGCCTCGCGCATCGCGGGGAACAGGATCACGTCGCGGAGGGTCTTGGAGCCGGTGATCAGCATCATCAGCCGGTCGACGCCGAGGCCGCAGCCGCTGGCGATCGACATCCCGTATTCGAGCGCCCGCACGAACTCCTCGTCGTGCGGATGGGGATCCTCCTCGGCGCCCTTTTCCTGGCGTTCGCGCTGTTCGATGAAATGACGGCGCTGTTCGTCGGGGTCGTTGACGTCGGTTCCGCCGCCGACGATCTCCATGCCACCGGCGATCCCGTCGAAGGCGTCGGCCAGGAGCTCGGGGTGCTCGGGGTTGGGCTTGACCAGCGGCCAGATGTCGAGCGGCAGGTTGGTCAGGAAGGTCGGCTGGATCAGCTTCGGCTCGATCAGCTTGCCCTGGAGCGTGTCGACCAGGCCGGCCCAGTCGTCATCGGGCGCGGCGTCGTCGCCGGCCAGCTCGGCCAGCTCGTCGCGGCCGGCCTCGACGATGTCGACGCCGGTCTCCTCGAGGATCGCGTCGCGGATCGGTATGCGCGGCCACGGCGGCGCGAAGTCGATCGTCGCGCCGTCGCGCTCGACCTTGGTCGTTCCCAGCACCCGCTCGACGACATCGGCGACGAGCGCCTCGGCGAAGTCCATGACCCCGACGTAGTCGGCATCGGCGACGAACCACTCGAGCATCGTGAACTCGGGGTTGTGCTGCGGCGACATTCCCTCGTTGCGGAAGAAGCGGCCGAGCTCGTAAACGTTCTCGAAGCCCCCGACGATGACCCGCTTCAGGTAGAGCTCGGTCGCGGTCCGCAGATAGAGGTGGCGGTCGAGGGCGTGATGGTGGGTCTTGAACGGCCGCGCCGCTGCGCCGCCTGTAAGGCGCTGCAGGTAGGGCGTTTCGAGCTCGACGAAGTCGTGCTCGAACATGTGGTCGCGGATCGCCTTCAGCGCATTCGATCGCAGCTTGAAGATCTCGCGCGACTCCTCGTTCGCCATCAGGTCGAGCTCGCGCTGGCGGTAGCGGACCTCGGGGTCGGCGATTCCGTGGAAGAGGTCGGGTGGGTCCCGCAGCGCCTTGGCCAGCAGGGTCGCCTCGCGGACCGCGATCGCCAGCTGGCCGCGTTTGGTCACGTAGAGGTCCCCCTCCACCCCGACCAGATCGCCGATGTCGAACTCCTCGACCCGGCGGAACGCCTCCTCGCCGAGGGCGTCTACCCGGGCGTAGGCCTGGATCGTCCCGGTCAGGTCGCGGATGTCGAAGAAGGCGGTCTTGCCGTGGCCGCGCTGGCCCGTGAGCCGCCCGGCGACGCGATAGGAGAAGTCCGACTGCTCCCCCTCTCCGAGCGCCTCGGGGTCGTGCGCCGTCTGGATCTTCTCGACCGGGGTGCGGTCGGGGAACGAGCGGGGGAAGGGGTCGACGCCTTCGGCGCGGAGTCGCTCGACCTTCGCGTTGCGCTCGTCCTGGGTCAAGGAACGATGCCGACCGTGGCCCGCTCGCCGCCCATGTAGTCGGTCAGCGTGCTCGCTTCGTTCAGGAGCTCGCGCATCACCGGCCCGTGGTGCGTGTCGTGCTCGAAGACGACCCGCCAGCCCGAGGGGATCTCGGCGAGCACACCGCGGATCACGCCGAGGCCGTCCTCGCCGCAGTCGCCGGTCACGGCGATTCGCGGCTCGCGCTGGATCTCCGGCGTGCGGTCGTAGATGGTCGAGTCGGTCACGTAGGGCATGTTGGCGACGACCAGGTCGACCTTCTCCTCGAGGAGGGAGTCGGGCAGGCCCTCCTCGACCGAGACCTCGAGATCGCTGCCGAGGCGGGCGGCGTTCTCACGCGCCACTTCGGCGGCTTCGGGCGAGAGGTCGGAGGCGGTCACCTTGAGGTCGGGCCGCTCGTCGAGGATCGCCAGGGCGATGGCGCCGGAGCCGGTGCCGACCTCGTGGACCCGCGCGCCCTCGGGGAGCTCGACAGCGACCTCGACCAACAGGCCGGTCTCGCGCCGCGGGATCAGGACCCGGGAGTCGACGCCGACGTCGATCCCCCGGAAGGTCTCGTGCCCGCGAATGTAGGCGAGCGGCTCGTGTTCGGCGCGGCGCGCGACCATCGTCTCGATCGCGGCCTCGACCTCCGGCGACAGCTCCTCTGCACCATCGCGCGAGAGCGCATCGACGTCGATGCCGAGAGCGTGGGCGACGATCGCCTCCGCGTCGGAGCGCGGCGCATCGCAACCGGCGGCCTCGATCTTCTCCGTGGCGCTCGCCACGGCATCGCTGATCGCTGTCAAGGAATCTCCCTCTTCTTCTATCTAGGTCTGGGTTTGCGCAGCGCTGCTCAGCGGCGCGCCGGCGCGCCCGAGGTTACCGTGGCGGCGCTTGACGACGCATAGCCAGACGACCCCCGCCAGTGCCATCCCCAGGCTCTCGAGCTGCGCGGCGGTGAGTCCGAGGGCGACCGCGTCGTTGCGGCGCAGGAACTCGACCAAGAAGCGCTCGACCCCCGCGTAGAGGAGGTAGATCGCGAAAAGGACGCCGGTCCGGAAACGATCGCGAAGCTGCCACAGGATCCAGGCGCCGAGGCCCATCGCCAGGGTCTCGTAGATCGGCGTCGGGTGGACGGTCTGCTCGGTGGGGACGGTGCCGTCGGGATACGACATCGCCCACGGCCCGTTCCAGGCCTTGCCGTAGTCGCCGTCGCCGGACAGCTGACAGCCGCAGCGCCCGATCGCGTAGCCGAGGGCCAGTGCCGGCGCGCAGAGGTCGAGCAGCGCCAGTCCGAGGAACCCGCGGTAACGGGCCCAGATGACGACAGCCAGGGCGCCGCCGATCGCACCGCCGTACCAAACAAGCCCGGCGCCGGAGAAGAGGTTGCCGAGCAGGTCGTTCTTGACGCTGTCGTAGTTCTGGACCAGGAAGTAGACCCGCGAGCCGACGATGCCGCCGGCCAAGGCGGAGAAGCAGAGCTCATACGCCCAGTCGACAGGCTTGCCGACCTCGCCGAGGCGCTTGGCGATCAGCGCGCCGGCGGCGAGGAAGGCGAGGGCGAACATCAGCCCGAAGGTCTGCAGCGTGGCCGGCCCTAGATGTATTTCGGGGTACATGGCCGGGCGCCCTCAGGCGGTCTCCAACAGCCCGCGGAGCAGTGCCTTCTGGGCGTGCAGCCGGTTCTCCGCCTGGTCCCAGACCGCCGAGCGCTCGCCGTAGAGGACGTCGGCCTCGATCTCCTCGCCGGGATGGGCCGGCAGGCAGTGGAGGACGACCGCCGTCTGCTTCGCGGTCGAGAGCAGGTCGGCGTCCACGCGGTAGGGCGCCAGGTCGCGGCGGCGGCGATCGGCCTCCTCCTCGTCCCCCATGCTCACCCAGACGTCGGTGTAGATCGCGTCCGCCCCGGAGGCCGCGGCGCGCGGGTCGTCGGTCAGCTTCGCCGAGTGGCCCTCCTCCAGCTGGTACCCGGCAGGGGCGGCGACGACCAGCTCGACGCCGCTCAGCTCGCAGGCGATCGCGAGGCTGCGAGCGACGTTGTTGCCATCGCCGACATAGGCCAGCCGCAGGCCGTCGAGGTCGCCGAAGCGCTCGCGCAGGGTGAGCAGGTCGGCGAGCGCCTGGCAGGGATGGTGGAGCGGGGTGAGCGCGTTGACGACCGGGACATCGGAACCGGCGGCGAGCCCGGCGACGTCCTCGTGGGAGCCGGAGCGGATCACGATCGCGTCGAGGTAACGAGAGAGGACGCGGCCGGTGTCACCGACCGACTCGCCGCGGGAGAGCTGCAGTTCGTCGCCGCGCAGCACGATCGGCGTCGCGCCCAGCTCGGCGACTCCGACCTCGAAGGAGATCCGCGTTCGGGTCGAGGGCTTGACGAAGACGAGGCCGATCGAGGCGCCGGAGAGCGAGTCGGAGCCGAGGCCCGTCGGGCGTCCGGCTTTCAGCTCGAGGGCGAGATCGAGCAGCTCGCCGAGCTCGAAGGCGCCCAACTCCTCCCCTGTCAAGAAATCTCGCTTCAAGGCGGAAATACTAAGCGGGTGCCCGAGATCGCCGCGATCGCCTGGAACCTCTTCCACGGAAGGGACTTCCCCCCGGACCCCGACCTGTTCACCTGGCGCGCGCGCCTGCTCCGCCTGACCGAGCGCAACGAGACCCACCTGCAGGTGAACCGGGACCTGGTCGCCGAGTTCGCCGCCACCCTCGACGGCTTCGACTGGGACGTCGCCCTGCTGCAGGAGACACCGCCCCACTACGCCGAGCCGCTCGCCGCCGCCTGCGGCGCCGAAGCGCACCGGGTGCTGACCTCGCGCAACTCCTTCGCGCCGCTGCGACGGCTTGCGGCGCGCATCAACCCGGACCTGATCGCCTCCGGCGAGGGCGGCTCGAACCTGACCCTCGTGCGGCGCGGCGGCAGTCTCGGTGCGATCGTCGAGCGGCGCGGAATCGCGATCCACGAGGGCAAGCCCGAGCGCAGGGCGATGGCCTTCACCCGCACCGAGTCGGGCGTCTGCGTCGCCAATCTCCACGCGACGAACGACATTCCACAGCTTGCGATCGTCGACGTCATGCTCGCCGCCGAGCAGGCCACCGAGTGGGCCGGCGACGGCCCGCTGATCTTCGGAGGCGACCTCAACCTTCGCCCGGGCCAGGACCCGGAGGTCTTCGAGCGCCTCGAGCGGGAGCTCGGCCTGACCGGGATCACCGCCCCCGGGGCGATCGACCACCTGCTCTCCCGCGGCCTCGAGCGGACCACGCCGACGGCTTCGCTGGCCCCCGGGCGCCGTGAGGTCGAGGAGGACGGCCTGGCACTGCGCCTCTCCGATCACGCCCCGATCGAAGCGGCGTTCCGAACGGCGCCGGCGCCGTAGTGAGATAGTCACTGGCAACCACCAGCCTGAGGAGGCGACGCGAATGGCCGAGAAAAAAAGCGCTTCTGGGAAACCGGCGAAAAAAGTAAAAGCGAAAAAAGCCGCGCCCAAAAAAGCCAAAGCCGCCAAAAAACCGAAAGCCAAAAAAGCCGCGTCGAAAAAACCGAAAACGACGAAAGCCAAAAAACCGTCATCGAGCACCGCGACGGCCGGCCTCGACAAGAGCGTCGAGGAGTTCCGCGCCAGCCTCGAGCGCAACGTGACACTCAGCCGCGACCGCCTTCAGGAGGTCGTCGACGACGCCGTCAAGCGCGGTCGCATGACCCGTGGCGACGCGGAGAAGATGCTCTCCGACCTGCTGAAGCGCGGCCGGCGCCAGACCGACTCGCTGCTCAAAGAGCTCGAGCGGGTCGTCCGTCAGGCCCGCAAAGAGGTCGGCGGCCTGCACGAGCCGGTTCGCAAACAGGCGACCCAGGCAGCCCGTCGGGCACGCAGGAAACTCGGCTAGCTTGGAGCAGCTGGAGCTCGAGATCGACTCGCTCGCGTTCGGCGGGCGAGGAGTCGCGCGCGTCGACGGTGGGCTGGTCGTCTTCGTAAGCGGAGCTCTGCCCGGCGACCGTGTGCGCGCCGAGGTGACCAAGTCGAAGCGGCGCTTCGCCGAGGCGCGCACGGTCGAGCTGCTGCGCCCGGCCGATGACCGGGTCGCAGATACCTGTGTGCACGAAGACGAGCCCTGCCCGGGCGCTCCCTGGCAAGGCCTGCCCTACGAGAGCCAGCTCGCACACAAGAGCGAACAGGTCGACGACGCCCTGCGCCGGATCGGGGACCTCGACGGCTTCGAGCTGGAGCCGATCGAGCCGGCCCTCGAGCAATGGCGGTACCGCAACAAGCTCGAGTACTCCTTCGGCGAACACGAGGGGGAAGCGACGCTCGGCTTCCACGCCCGCGGCCGCTGGGACCTGATCGTCGGCGTCGAGGACTGCAAGCTCGCCTCGGAGGCCGGCAACGCCGCCCGCAACGAGGTCCGCGACTGGGCCCGGCGCGAGCAGATCTCCGCCTACGACCGCCGCGCCCGCAAGGGCGTCCTGCGCAACCTGGTCGTCCGCGAAGGCAGGCGCACCGACCAGGTGCAGACGCGGCTGGTGACCTCGTCGGCCCAGTTCACCAAACCGCCCGTCGACCTCCACACGGTGATCGAGGGCGATTCCGGGAGCACCGACGGCCCGACCGGAGCGATCGGCGAGGAGCGCCTGCGCGAGGAGCTCTGCGGCCTCGAGCTGGAGATGTCCCACAGCGCCTTCTTCCAGACCAACACCGAGATGGCCGAGCGCCTCTACGCGGTCGCCTCGGAGTTCGCCGGCCTCAGCGGCAAGGAGCGGCTCTTCGACCTCTACTGCGGGATCGGCACGATCGGGCTGACCCTGGCCGCCGACGCGGGCGAGGTCTGGGGGCTCGAGCTCGTTCCCCAGGCGATCGCCGACGCCGAAGCCAACGCCGAGCGCAACGGGATCGCCAACGCGCGCTTCTTCGCGGGCTCCGCCAGGACCGGCGTCCGCCCCCTGGTCGAGGAGGCCGGCAAGCCCGACGTCGTCATCGTCGACCCCCCGCGTGCGGGCCTCTCGCAGAAAATCGTCCGGCGCCTGATCGAGTGCGAGGCGAAGCGCATCGTCTACGTCTCCTGCAACCCGACCACGCTCGCACCCAACGCCTCCCAGCTGGTCGAGGCCGGTTATAGGCTGACCCGCGTGCGGCCGGTCGACATGTTCCCCCAGACGCCCCACATCGAGTGCGTGGCGCAGTTCGACAAGGTCTGATGGGCCGCGGCTTCGGCGTCGCCGCCGGTCTTGACCCCGAGGTCGCGCGAGGGCTCGCGGCGCGTTGCGCCGAGCTCGGCTACGACTCGGTCTGGTCGAACGACCATCCCGGCGCCAAGGGCCTCGAGACCCTTGCCGAGTTCGCGGCGGCCGCCCCGGAGATCGACCTCGGCGTCGCCGTGATCGCCCTCGATCGGACCCCGCCCGAGCAGATCGCCGCCGACGTCGAGCGGCTCGGCCTCGACCCGCGCCGCCTCTGGCTCGGGGTGGGCGCCGGCTTCTCGAAGAAGCCGCTGACCCGCATGCGCGAGTCGCTCCCCGAGCTGCGCGAGCGGCTCCCCGAGGTGCGCCTCGTGCTGGCGGCGATGGGACCGAAGATGTGCGAACTCGCCGGCTCCTCCTACGACGGCGCCTTTTTCAATTGGATGACCCCCGACTTCGCCACGGGCGCCCGGGAGAAGGTCGAGGCCGGCGCCGCCGGAGCGGGCCACGATGCTCCACCGGTCTTCGGCTACGTCCGCACCGCGGTCGGCGCCGACGCCCCCGAGCGCCTCGCCAAGGAGGAATCCTTCTACCGCGACCTCCACGACGGCTACCGCAACCACTTCGAGCGCCTCGGCGAGCCCGAGGGCACGGTCGGCGTAGCCGCCGCCGACCCCGACACCGCCCAGGAGCAGCTCGCCGCCTACGCCCCCCTCGACACGATCGTCGTCCGCGGCCTCGCCAGCGCCAATCTCGAGGCAATGAGCTCCGTCGCCGCGGCCGCCGCTCCTTAGACCAGCGATCCCCTCAGTACGGGGGAAGATCCTCGTACCAGGTCCCGAGCACCTTGAAGGCTCGCCAGAAGCGCGCCTTGGCGCCCTCCTCGTCGAGCGAGTCGTCGATGTCCGGCGTGTAGAGCGCGTCGACGGTCGGCGTGAAGGCTTGGATCTCCCCCTCGCGGGCCTCGATGTGGCGTGACAGCGGCAAGCGCAGACCGTTGATGACGCGCAGGGCCGGCTCGCCCATGACGACGATGATCTTCGGCTGCACGATCGCCATCTCTTCGACCAGGCGGCGTACGCAGGCCTCGGGCGCCAGGTCGGGCTCGGCGATCGGGCACTTGACGCAGAGCGTGCCGTAGACGACAAGCGGGTCGACCCCCAGGCGTTTGAAGCTTTTCATCAGGGCGTTGCCGGCGCGTCCATAGAAGGCGACTCCCTCTTCGATCTCTGCGACCCCCGGAGAGTGCTTGACCATCAGGACATCGGCCTGCGGGTGGCCGGAGCCGAGCACCGGCATCAACTTGCCGCGCGGGCAGTGGGGACAGTCCTGGAGCTCGTGGGTGAGCGTGTTGAGCTCGCGGATCGCCCGCTCCAGGTACTTCTCGCGTATCTCGTCGTCGGTCGTCGGCATGGACGCCGATTTCTTTGACGGCACGGGCGCGGCTCCTTTCGGCTCCCGCGCCTGCATCAGCTCTTGCTCGCCGAGCGCCGTTTCCTCGGGCGGCCGCCGCGCACCGGTTTCGCGTCCGGGACCCGGCGCTTGGGCGCCTTCGGCCGCCCCGCGGTCTGCAGCAGCTTCAGCGCCTGCACGTAGACCAGGTTCTTGTGCTTGCGGGTGATGTCCGCGTCCCGCATCGCCTCGAGGAACTCCTCGGGCCCGTCGAAGTCGTGGATCCTGACCCGCACGCTCCCCAGCCCCTGTGCCACGTGGCTGTCGGAGCCGGCCCCGGGGACGATCCGGTACTTGCGGGCAAAGCGCTCCGCCTCCTCGTTGAACTCGGTGACCGCGACCCGCGGGTTGAAGACCTCGAGCACGTCGATCTCCTCGACGATGTCGAGCAGGTGCTCGTAGTCGGGAACCGAGTGGAAACGGTCAAAGGGATGCGGGACGTAGACCAGGCCGCCCTGGCGGCGGATCTCGGCGATCGTCTCCGCCATCGACATCCCCTTGTCGATCCTCTCCTCGAGGAACAGGCCGATCACCTCCCCCTGCTCGGCGGTCTTCACCTCCTCGGCGACGATCACCTTGATGTCGCCCATCTCCTCCGCTATCCGCCTCGCCTCGAGCGCCCCCGACACCTCGTTGTGGTCGGTGATCGCGATCGCCCCCAGCCCGCGGTCGCGGGCGGTCTCGAGCAGGACCTTGACCGGCGTCGCGCAATCGGGCGAGTGATCGGTGTGCATGTGCAGGTCGACCTCGATCAGTGGGCGCCCCTCGATTCGCCGGCGCGCCCCCGCGTCGCCCTTGCCGTCCTGGCGACGCGCGGCGAGCCTGCGGTAGATCGCCTCGAGATCGTCGGCGACCGCCGCCCAATCCCGCCCCGGGCCGGCACGCTCGACGATCTCGTAGGGACCGGGGAAGTAGCGCTCCAGCAACCTCCCGGTCTCGGCGCTGGCGACGGTGCGGGCATCGATGCGGCCGAAGAAGATCTCAACCAGCGGGCGCGCGACCTGGGTCGAGAGCACCCGCTCCTGAGGGGCGTGAAAGGTCGCGACGTTCAGCGCGTGCGAGTTGCGCAGTGCGCTCGAGGACACCCGCGGGGCGAAGGGCTCGTGGACGTGGACGATGTCGAACTCGCCCGTCGCCAGGCGCTTCTTCACCGAGTCCCCGGAGCCGAGCACGATGACCTCGTGACCGCGGCCCTCGAGCTCCTCCGAGACCGCGGAGACGTACTCGTTGACGGCGTTCTTGGTCCCGCGCCTGTGGGGGGTTACCTGCGCTATCGATAGGTGACTGGGAGGCACCTCTCGCAGCATATGAGCCAGCGGCCGGCGGGCCGCTGCCGGGCTAGGACTTCGCCTTGGCCTTGGCCTTTTTGGCGCCCGCCACCGGACCGTTCGCCCGCCCGTACTTGGCGATGAACTCCTCGGTCTGTTCCCGCGCCTCGTCGTCGGGCCTCTGGCTATGGGGCGACTTCATCAGGTAGCTGGAGGGGCCGTCGAGCTGGCCGGCAACGCCGTTGTTGAGAGCCAGCTTGATCAGCCGCACCGCGTCGATGACGACCCCGGCCGAGTTCGGCGAATCCCAGACCTCGAGCTTCAGCTCGGCGGTCAGCGGCACGTCGCCGAAGGCTTTGCCCTCGAGGCGGATGTGCGCCCACTTGCGGTCGGTCAGCCATGGCACGTAGTCGGACGGGCCGACGTGGACGTTCTTGGCGTCGAGCTCGTGGCCCATGATCGAGGTGACCGCGTTGGTCTTCGAGATCTTCTTCGAGTCGAGACGCTCGCGCTCGAGCATGTTGTAGAAGTCCATGTTGCCGCCGACGTTCAGCTGCGAGGTGCGCTCGAGGCGCACGCCGCGGTCGTGGAAGAGGCGGGCGAGGTTGCGATGGACGATCGTCGCTCCGACCTGGGACTTGATGTCGTCGCCGATGATCGGCAGCCCGGCCTCCTCGAAGCGCTTGTCCCAGTAGTCCTCGCGGGCAATGAAGACGGGGAGGCAGTTGACGAAGCCGACGCCGGCCTTGAGCGCCTGCTCGACGTACCACTTGGTCGCCTCCTCGGAGCCGACCGGCAGGTAACAGACGAGGACGTCGGCCTTGGTCTCCTTGAGGATCCCGACGACGTCGGCGGTTTCGCCCGGCGCTTTGGTGATCTTCTCTTTCAGGTACTTGCCGAGGCCGTCGTGGGTCATCCCGCGCTGGACCTCGACGTCGAGCTTGGGCACGTCGGCGAACTTGATCGTGTCGTTCTGACCCGACCAGATCGCCTCGGAGAGGTCTTTGCCGACCTTCTCGGTGTCGATGTCGAAGGCGGCGACGAACTCGACGTCGCTGACGTGGTAGCCACCCAGGTCGACATGCATCAGGCCCGGCACTTCCTCGGTCGGGTCGGCGTCCTTGTAGTACTGGATGCCCTGGATGAAGGAGTTGGCACAGTTGCCGACGCCGACTATCGCGACCCGGACCTTCTCGTCCGTGTGACCGGCCCCGTTGCCGTTTGCTCCGTTGCTCTCGCTCATGTGGTTCTGAAGTCCTTCCTCAAGATCTCTGGCTGGTTGGCAAAGCACCCCGGCCAGGGGCACCGGTTACAGCTGCGGCGGTTCGGCCGCCTCTCTCGATAGCTCGTTTCGCACATGCCAGACACGCTGGATGACGGTGACGATGGTCAGCGCCGCGATCACGTAGATCGAGGGCGCCAGCAGTTCGAAGTCTCCGATCCCGGCGCCCTTGGCGAAGACCAGGCCGATCGAAAGTAGCACCACTCTGACCGGCCGCGTCGCCAAGCCGACCTTGCATTCGACCCCGAGCGCCTCGGCCCTGGCCCGGGTGTAGCTGACCATCAGCGAGCCGAGCACGGCCACCACGCACATCGCGGCGGCGAAGTCTTCTCCGTTGGCGGCGAAGTAGCCGGCCACGGCGGCGAGCACGATCCCCTCCTCGACCCGGTCGAGGGTCGAGTCGAGGAAGGCACCGAAGAGCGTGCCCTTGCCGGACATCCTCGAGTAGCGGCCGTCGAGGGTGTCCATCACCGAGCCGAGGATGAAGGCGACGCCGGCGAGGAAGAAGAGGCGCTGGGTGACCAAGCCGGCGGCGATCAGGTTGCCGATCAGGCCGGCGACCGAGATCGCGTTCGGGGTCAGCCGCGACTCGATCAGGCGGTCGCGCGCTTTGGCCCGGAACTCCTGGGCGCCACGAGATGCCTGGCGGCCGTTGGGGCGGCTGCCTGGTGCCCTGGGGGGCGCCGAAGAATCCATTGATGGTGAGGCTATCGCCTGCTGCCGCTGCAGCAGGCGCTACGCCTCGGCCTCACGCGCCGGGCCGGCCCGGAACGACCAGGCGTCCGGGCGGGCACGGGCCAGCAGCCGCTGGGCGATCACGGCCGAGGTCACGGCGACCATCCAGCCCAGCGCCGCGTCGACCCAATAGTGGTTCGCGGTGACGATCACGACCCAGCAGATCAGCACAGGCCAGAACGCCCAGAACGCTTTCGACCACCGGTGCCGGCAGACCATCACCCCGGTGCCGCCGATCATCAGGGCAAAGGCGCAGTGCATGCTCGGGACGGCGGCGTAGGGGTTGATGAAGATCTTCGCCAGCGCCGAGTCGTGATTGACGTTGGAGAAGTCGGTGATCGTGTCGACGAAGCCGTCGTGGGGGAACATCCGGGGTGGCGCGGTCGGGAACAGGGTGTAGCCGATCAGGGCCAGCCCCATCGAGACGACGAACATGTTGCGGACGAAGTAGTAGGACTCGTTGCGGAAGAGGTAAAGCCAGACCAGGAAGCCGAGCGCGATCGAGAACTGCGCGTTCAGGTACATCTGGTTGGCGAGGTCGATCACCCAGTGGGCGGGCAGGAAGAAGGCCTGCAGGCTGGGCTCGAAAAAGGTGTGCGTGGATCGCTCGAAGTCGATCACCTGCTGGCCGTGGGCGATCGCGTCGGAGCGCTGCGAATCGGCGATTCCGCGCACCAGCTCGTAGGCGATGTCCACTCCGACGAGGATCCCGAGCTGACGGCCGGCATCTCCCCAGCCCTTGGGCAGCTTGGCGGTGACCGCGTTGAAGGCCCGAGACATTTGCCAATTGTAATCGCCGGGTTAAGGGCCTTCGGGGAGCCTGCTCACGCGAGGAAATCGAGGACGGCGTCGATCACCGCGGGGTCATCGATCCAGGGCCAATGGCCGGCGCCGGCGACGAGGTCGAGCTCCGAATTCGTCATCGCGTCGGCGTACGCCTGCGCGAAATCGGTGGAGATGTAGGGGTCGCGCTCGCCCCAGACGACCAGCGCAGGGCAGTCGAGCCGATCGAGGTCCGCACCCGCCGAAGCCAGCCGGTCGGGGTCGGCGTGGCGATAAAGGCCGAGCGTCGCCCGCCCGGTCCCGGAGTCCCAGCAGTCCCAGATCCTGTCGACGAACTCCGGGGGAAAGGCGGAACGGTCGCCGCGAGCCTGGCGCAGCAGCAGGTCGACGCCGGAGCGCGTCGTCAGCCGGTTGAAGATCTCTCCCGCCGGGCGCCGCCTCCAGATCTGCGCTACCCAGTGCCAGCGATATCCGGGCGTCAGCGGCACCGCGTTGACCACCACCGCTTTCTCGATCAGCTCCGGACGGCGCTGGGCGCCGATCAGAGCGAGCGAGCCCCAATCGTGGACGACGAGCTTGCGGCGCCCGATTCCGAGCTCATCCAGGCAGCGCTCGAGGAAAGCCGAGAGGCCGTACATCGAGTAGTCGAAGCCGCCCGGATCCGGGCGGTCCGAGCGTCCCCAGCCGGGCATGTCGATCGCGATCGAGGGCCCGCCGCACTCCATAAACGGCAGCCAGTCCTCGCCATGGCTCGGGTTGCCGTGGCAGTAGACCACCGGCGTGCCCTCGCCCTCGACCCGCCGATAGAAGACCTCGACGCCGTCGATCCGCAGGGTCCGCTCCTCGATCGCCACCCGCCAACCCTATTCCCGCCGACGGGCCGGACAGCGACGCTGTGCGTCGGGAATCGGCCCATCGGCGGCTAGGGTCCGCCGGATGGCCTGGAAGCGACCACCGAGGAGGCGCGTGAGGGCGATTCGGGATCGCCTGCGTGAGATGTACGGGCAGCCCGTCAACGAGCCGCACGGCGACCCGATCGCCGAGCTGATCAAGACGGTCCTCTCCCAACACACGAACGACCGCAATCGGGACCGTGCCTACGCCGCCCTGCGCGAGCGCTTCCCGTCCTGGGAGCAGGTCCGCGACGCGCGGGTCGACGAAGTCGAGGAGGCGATCCGGCCGGGCGGGCTCGGCAAGCAGAAGGCGCCTCGGATCCAGGCGATCCTCGAGCGCCTCGGCGATGAGCCCGACCTCGACTGGACGCGGACCGCGAGCCGCGAGGAATCGCTCGAGTTTCTGCTCGGCCTTCCCGGGGTCGGACGCAAAACCGCGGCCTGCGTCCTGATCTTTACCTGGGGTATCCCCGAGATCCCGGTCGACGTCCACGTTCACCGGGTCGGGGGGCGACTGGGGCTGTTTCCGGAGGACGCTTCATTCGAGAAAGCCCACGACGAGATGCTCGCGGTCGTCGACCCGGAGGACGCCTACGAGCTGCACGTCAACCTGATCCGCCACGGGCGCGAGGTGTGCCGGCCCAAGCCCCGCTGCGAGGAGTGCGCGCTACGACGGATGTGCCCCTGGTACCGTGCCGGGCGAAAATGAGACGCAAAACGTTCGTCATATACGCGCTGTTCGTCGTCTTCCTCGCCGTGCTGATCCCATGGCTGGTCTTCCGCTCCGACGGCGACGCCGCTCGCGGCCCCCAGCAGGTGTCGGCCAAACTCGACGGCGGGCAGACCCTCTTCCAGATCAACTGCGGGACCTGCCACACCCTCTATGCCGCCGGCACCGACGGCAACTACGGCCCCAACCTCGACGAACTGCTTTCACCCAGCGGCGTCGCGACCGGCGAAGAAATCGGCAAAGTCAAGAGCCGCGTCCTCAACGCCGTCGAAAACGGCGTCGACAGCACGACCACGACCGGCCGCATGCCGGCCGGCATCCTGACCGGCGCGCAGGCCGAAGAAGTGGCCGAATTCGTCGCCCATACCGCCGGCGAGGGTTAGCCGCCCCGAGTTATTTCTTCAGTTCGAGCACGCTGAACAGGCCGGCGTGGTCTGAGTCCCAGAAGCCGTTGACCGGGGTGCGGCCCGTCACCGAGGAGCTCTTCAGCTTCACCAGCTTCGGGTCGGCGGTCATCACGTGGTCGACCTGGTGGTTGAAGTCGGCGACCGAGCCGCCTCCCGATTCCGCGATCAGCCCCGAGTTGAGGCAGCAGCCCAGCGGCTTGTTCGTGCTCCGCTCGCGCATGCCGCCGCCGAGCAGAGTGCGGTAGGCCTGCTGGTCCCCGGTTTCGACGGTGTCGTCGTCGGAGTTGAGGTCGCCGAGCAGGATCGTCGGCGACTTGCTCTTCAGGGGCCCTTCGAGCAGCTCGCTCGCCTGCTGGGCGCGGATGCTCGGCACGACGCTGGCGGGGTCGAACGACTCGAGGTGGGAGTTGACGATGTGGACCTTCTGGCCCTTGTTGACGCGGGCGTCGATCGAGGTCCAGCCGCGGGTGACGGTGACTTTCTGGCCCGAGACTTCGACCACCAGGAGGTGGCTGAAGTTGGCGCTTGCCGTGTTCAGCACCTGCACCGCGCCGACCTTGACCAGGATCACGTCGCGCATCGTCAGGCGGCCGTTGACCTCCGCGGTCGGGATCGCGCCGTTGGGGCCGTCGCCGGGCAGGCCGTTGCGGTCGGCCGGGGCCTCGAAATCGAACTCATCCTGGGCGACCGCGACGCGGTAGCGCTTCTTGCCCTTGTTGAGCTGATCCATGAGCAGCTGGAGGTAGTCGTATTTGACGGTGCCGGCGCTCGGCGGTTCGCCGCCGAGGACGGGAGCCAGGGTGGGCGGCCCTTCACGCCAGAGCGCCACCTCCTGCATGCCGACCACGTCGGGATCCTTCTTGATGATCTCCTGAGCGAGGCCCTTGGCGCGGGTCGGGAAGTCGTTCGCTTCAACGTCGCGGAAGATTTTTCCGTTGGCCTCGAGGAAGGAGGCGCGATCCGGGGCGGCGATCGCCGGGGCGAGGTCCGCGCCGAGGTAGAGGTTGCGGGTCATCACCTTGATGACTTCCGGCTTCTCCTTCTTGGCCTTCCCCTTTGCCTCGGCGCCCGGAACGGCGAACAGGGCGATGACGAGGGCGACGGTGAGGCCGAGTAGGCCCAGACGGCCGAACCTGGCGTGCGCGTGACTCAAGACTTCTCCTCTCTCGTTTGCTGCCCCCCAAACCCACTATAGGCCGCGACGGTGCGCCGGTCGCCGAAATCCGGTTGAGCCGGCAAGGATGATCTGCCATACTCCCGCTTAGATTTCTTTAGGCCGAACAAACCAGAGCTGGAGGTAGTTGATAGTGGGTAAAACGATTGGTATCGACCTGGGCACGACGAACTCGTGCGTCGCAGTGCTGGAGGGCGGCGAGCCCACGGTTCTCGAGAACGCCGAGGGGGGCAGGACGACCCCGTCGGTGGTCGCCTTCACCGAGTCCGGGGAGCGCCTGGTCGGCACCGTCGCCAAACGGCAGGCGGTGATGAATCCCGAGAACACGATCTTCTCGATCAAGCGCTTCATGGGCCGCAAGGAGGCCGAAGTCAAAGAGGAGGAGACGATCGTCCCGTACACGGTCGTCGCCGGCCCCAACGGAGACGTCCGGATCGACGTGCGCGACAAGCAGTACAGCCCACCTGAGATCAGCGCGATGATCCTGCAGAAGCTGAAGACCGACGCGGAAGCGAAGCTCGGCGAGACCGTCGACAGCGCCGTGATCACCGTCCCCGCCTACTTCAACGACGACCAGCGACAGGCGACGACGGACGCCGGAAAGATCGCGGGGCTCGATGTCAAACGGATCATCAACGAGCCGACCGCAGACTGCGCTGGCCTACGGGCTCGACAAAGAGAAAGCCGACCAGACGATCCTCGTCTTCGACCTCGGCGGCGGCACCTTCGACGTCTCGGTGCTGGAAATCGGCGACGGCGTGTTCGAGGTCAAGTCGACGGCCGGCGACAACCATCTTGGCGGCGACAACTGGGACAAAGCAATCGTCGAGTGGCTGGTGGCGGAATTCAAAAAAGACCAGGGCGTCGACCTCGCCGCCGACAAGAACTCGCTGCAGCGTCTCTATGAGGCAGCCGAGAAGGCAAAGATCGAGCTCTCCTCGACCCAGGAGACGCAGATCAACCTGCCCTTCATCACCGCGGTCGAGGGCCAGCCCAAACACCTCGATCTGAAGCTCTCGCGCTCGAAGCTGAATGAGCTGACGTCCGACCTGCTCGAGCGGATCGTCGGGCCGGTCAAACAGGCTCTCGGCGACGCCGGCGACGCGGCGATCGACCACGTGGTCCTGGTCGGCGGCATGACCCGCATGCCGTCGGTCCGCGAGCGGGTCGAGGAGCTGACCGGCAAGGAGCCGCACCAGGGCGTCAACCCTGACGAGGTCGTCGCCGTCGGCGCCGGGATCCAGGCCGGGGTCCTCGCCGGAGACGTCAAGGACGTGCTGCTCCTCGATGTCACCCCGCTCACCCTCGGGATCGAGACCAAAGGCGGCGTGATGACCAAGCTGATCGAGCGCAACACGACGATCCCGACCAAGAAGTCGGAGACCTTCTCGACCGCCGACGACAACCAGCCGTCGGTTGAGATCCACGTCCTCCAGGGCGAGCGCGACATGGCGAGCGGCAACAAGAGCCTGGGCAAATTCCAGCTCACCGGGATCCCGCCGGCGCCGCGTGGAATGCCGCAGATCGAGGTCACCTTCGACATCGACGCGAACGGCATCCTCAACGTCACCGCGAAAGACCTGGGGACCGGAAAAGAGCAGAAGATCGAGATCAAATCCGGCTCCGGCCTCTCCGACGAGGAAATCCAGAGCATGGTCTCCGACGCGGAGTCCCATGCCGACGAGGACCGCGCGCAGCGTGAGCTGGCCGAGGCCCGGAACGTCGCCGAGAACACCGCGTACCAGTCCGAGAAAGCACTCGAGGACACCGGCGACAAAGTCGACACGTCGGCGAAAGAGCAGGTCGAGTCCGCGATCAAAGAGGTCCGCGAGTCGCTGACCTCGGAGAGCGTCGAGGAGATCACCTCGAAGACCGAGGCCCTGACCGCGGCGATGCAGAAGGTCTCCGAGCAGATCTATGCCGCCGCCCAGGAGGAGCAGGCCGCCTCCGCCGACGGTGCCTCCGCCGAGGGCGAGTCCTCCGATGACGAGGAGGAGGTCGTCGATGCCGAGGTGGTCGACGACGGTGAGGACAAATGAGGTTCCCTCAGGACGATCCTGGGACAGGCCGCCCGGCTGCGGGTCCTGTCGCGGGGTCGGGGCCCTCGTCCTCGCAAGCTGCGGGCAAGGACCCCGACCCCACACCACCCGCAGACGAGCAGTCGGTAAAAGAGCCGGGGGGACCCGCGTCACCGGCTGGCGACGAGAGCGCCCAGGGACAGGGCGCGCAGGTCGAGCATGACCTCGATGCGCTTGCGGCGGCTGAGCAGGCCAGAGACGAGTACCTCGAAATCGCCAAACGGGCCCAGGCGGATTTCGAGAACTATCGGAAGCGGATGAGCGCGGAGGTGCTGGCGGCCAACGGCCGTGGCAAGAGCGAGGTGCTCGCTGCGGTGGTGCCCGTTCTCGACGACCTCGAGCGGGCGCTGCAGGCTGCGGGGCTCGACCCCGAGGGCGACTCGGAGGACGGGCTCGCCCATGGGGTGTTGCTGGTCTTTCGCAGCCTGCGCGAGACCCTGGTCCGCAACGGGATCGAGCCGGTCGACCCGACCGGTGAGAGGTTCGACCCGCAGTGGCACGAGGCCCTCTCGACGGCTTCCGCCGAGGGTGCCGAGCCGGGGACCGTGATCGAGACGATGCAGAAGGGCTACCGCCTCGGCGAGCAGCTGATCAGACCGGCCCGGGTCGTGGTGGCGGAGTAGGGGAACGACTTGGCAGACGACCTCTACAAGGTGCTCGGCGTTCCGAAGAAGGCCTCCGACGACGAGGTCAAGAAGGCCTACCGCAAACTCGCACGCAAGTACCACCCCGATCGCAACCCCGACGACCCCGGCGCCGAGGAGAAATTCAAGGAGGTCCAGGGCGCCTACGACACGCTCTCGGATCCCGAGAAGCGCAAGGAATACGACTCGGGCGGCGCCAACCCCTTTGGTGGATTCGGCGGCGGCGGGCAGGGCGGCAATCCCTTCGGCCAGGGCGGCGGTGCCCAGGGCGGCTTCGGTGGCGTCGACCTCAGCGACATCCTCGGCGGGGTCTTCGGCCGCGGCGGCGGCGGCGGTCGTGCTCAGCCCCAGCAGATGCGCGGCAACGACCTCGAAACCGAGGTCAGCCTCAGCTTCGACCAGGCGGTCAACGGCGCCCAGGTCAGCGTCACCGTCCCCAAGGAGGAGCGCTGCCCGACCTGCCACGGGAACGGCGCCAAACCGGGCACCGCCCCGGTCACCTGCCCGCGCTGCGATGGCTCGGGCATCGACGCGCAGAGCCAGGGGATCTTCTCGATCAGCCGGCCCTGCCCACAGTGCGGCGGCGCCGGGCAGATCATCGAGGACCCCTGCCCCACCTGCGGCGGCTCCGGGCTGACGCGGCAGACCAAGCGCTACAAGGTGAACATCCCGGCCGGGGTCAAGAACGGCACCCGGATCCGACTCGCCGGCAAAGGCGAGGCCGGCCCGCGCGGGGGGCCCGCCGGAGATCTCTTCGTCATCACCCGAGTCGCGAGCTCACCCGTCTTCAAGCGCCTCGACGGCGGCAACCTCGAGGTGACCGTGCCGATCACGGTCGCCGAGGCCCTGCGCGGCGCGACGATCGAGGTGCCGACCCTGAGCGGAACCAAGAAGATCAAGGTCCAGCCGGGGACCGGCCACGGAACGATCCAGCGACTGCGCGGCGAGGGGCCGCCGAAGCCGAAAGGGAAGGGCCACGGCGACATCCGCTACCGGCTCGAGATCGAGGTGCCGAAGGATCTCGACGAGGAGCAGCGCGAGGCGGTCGACAAGCTCGCCGAGGCCCTGAATGGCGGCGACCCCCGCGCCGAGCTGTTGAGGAAGGCCGGCCATGGCTAGCCACGGAGGCCGGCGGATCAGACGCGAAACGATCACCGCCTCGCTCGATGAGGAGCGCGGGGTGTTCATGATCTCCGTCGCCGCCGAGCTCGCCGAGATGCACCCGCAGACGCTGCGCACCTACGAGGCCCGGGGCCTGATCGCCCCGCATCGCTCCCCGAAGAACACCCGCCTCTACTCCCAACGTGACGTCGAGAGGCTGCGCCGGATCCAGCAGCTGACCTCGGAGCAGGGCCTCAACCTGGCCGGGGTGGAGACCGTGCTCGAGATGGAAGCGCGGGTCGAGAAGATGGGCGCCGAGATGGCCCGCCTGCGCGAGCGGGCCGCGGAGCTCGAACGCCGCCTGGGCGGCGCCTAACCCGCTTCCAAGGCTTTGGCGAGGATGCGCTGCATCGTCGCCAGATCCTTGTCCGAGAGACGGTCGATCGCCTCCGGGGGGCGGCTCATCCGGGTGATCACCTTGCGGCGCATGCGCCGGCCATCGTCGGTGAGGACGAGCAGCTTCACCCGCCTGTCTCCGGGGTCGGCGGTGCGCTGGACCAGCCCCCGCTCCTCGAGTCGATCGGTGATCCCGGTCAGGTTCGAGCTGTCGCAGGCGAGCTGCTCGGCGACCTCGCGCATCGGCCGTGGTTTGTCGAGGGCTCGCAGCACCATCAGCTGAGGGGGAAAGAGGTCGAGCTCACGACAGAGCGCCATGAAGCGCGGGCGCTGGGCCATCATCAGCTTGCCGATCAGCTCGGAGACGCTCTCCTCGAGCTCACTCCGGCCCTCCCCCTTGGCGCCGGCGCCGGCACGGCGGGTGGTGTCGGCGGCGGCCACAGGGCCATATTAACAGAGGTCCTACATAGTTTAGGACTTCAACATTGTGGTATACAGCCCGCCATGGAGAACAGCATCGAGGTCAAAGGGCTGGTCCGCGAGTTCAAGAACGGGCCGCGGGCGGTGGCCGGCATCGACCTCCTGGTCGAGCCGGGAGAGATCTACGGCTTCCTCGGCCCCAACGGGGCGGGCAAGTCGACGACGGTGCACATGCTCACCACGCTTCTGCCGCCGACGGACGGCACCGCGACCGTCGCCGGCCACGACATCGTCGCCGAAGGGCCCCAGGTCCGCGCGGCGATCGGGGCGGCGCTTCAGGAAGCGGCGCTCGACCCTCACCTCAGCGCCCGTGAGCACATGAGGCTGCAGACCGCGCTCCATGGGCTGCCGCGCGCCGAGCGCGTGCAGCGGGGCGACGCGCTGATCGAGCGGGTCGGCCTCTCCGAGGCTGCCGACCGCAAGGTCGGCGGCTACTCCGGCGGGATGAAACGGCGCCTGGACCTCGCGCTGGCGCTCGTCCACGGCCCGCGGGTCCTCTTTCTCGACGAGCCGACGACGGGCCTCGACCCGCAGAGCCGGGCGGCGTTGTGGGACGAGGTCTCGCGCCTCGCCGGCGACGACGGGGTGACGGTCTTCCTCACCACGCAGTACCTCGAGGAGGCGGACCAGCTCGCCGACCGGGTCGGGATCATCGACGATGGCGAGATCGTCGCCGAGGGAACTCCGCAGTCGCTGAAGGCGGAAATCGGCCGTCCGAGCCTCGAGGCGGTCCCCGCCGAGGCGGGCGAGGGCGACCGCGTGCTCGAGGTGCTCGAGCGCTTCGGCGAGCGGGTGCCGGCCTCGCGCGAGGCGGTCGCGGTCCGGCTCGACGGCGGCGGCGAGGTGCTCACCGATGTCGTCCGCGCCCTGGACTCAGAGAACCTGCGCGTCGCCAACATCGAGCTGCACGCCCCCAGCCTCGACGACGTCTTCCTCGAGAAGACCGGCCGCCATCTCGAGGGTGCCGGGGATGATGCGGACGCCGCGGCCGGGCCGCCCGCGATGAAATCGGCGGGCGGCGGATGAGCGCCGGCGCGGTAGCCCTGCCGGCCACGGAGGGCCGCGGCTCGACCCTGGCGACCCAGGTCACCTCACTCGGTGGCCGCGCCGTGCTGCGCACCCTGCGGCAGCCGGCGATGATCGTCCCCAGCCTCGTCTTCCCGCTCTTCCTCTTCGCCGTCAACAGCGCCGGGCTGAACGCCGCCACCGACATCCCCGGCTTCCCCACCGACTCCTACCTGACCTTCGCGATCGCCGTCCCCTTCATCCAGGGGGCGCTTTTCTCGACGATGAACTCGGGCCAGGCACTGGCCGAAGACATCGAGAACGGCTTCTTCAACCGCCTGGCACTGACCCCGATGAAGGGCTCGGCGCTGATCGCCGGGCAGCTCGGCGGCCTCGTCGTCATCGGCCTGATCCAGGCGACCGTCTACCTGCTCGTCGGCCTCGCCGCCGGCGCCCACTTCGCCGCCGGCATCGGCGGAGTGCCGGTGCTCTTCGCCCTCTCGATCCTGATCTCGATCGGCTTCGGCGGGATCGGGATGTGGATGGCGATCCGCACCGGCTCCGGCGAATCGGTCCAGGGCATGTTCCCGCTGCTCTTCGTCTTCCTCTTCTTCAGCTCGATCTCGCTGCCGCGCAACCTGATCCAGGAGGACTGGTTCCGGACCGTGGCGACGATCAACCCGGTCAGCTACCTGATCGAGGGCGTGCGCAGCCTCTTCGTCTTCGGCTGGGACGGCGAGGCGCTTGCCCTCGCCTTCGGGATCGCGATCGCGCTGATCATCTGCTCGATCTCGATCGCCTCATTCGCGCTGCGCGGGCGGATGGTGCGCTCGTGATCGGCAGCGGCCAGTACGGCTCCTCGGCGCTCGGCATCGCCTGGCGCAGCCTCCACAACGCCTTCACCAAACCGGCGATCCTGTTCCCGTCGCTGATCTTCCCGCTCTTCTTCCTCGCCGCTTTCGCCGGCGGCCTCTCGGCCGTCTCGAAAACTCCGAACTTCAACTACGCCGAGGGGTACACGACCTTCGTCTTCGGCTTCGTGCTGCTGCAGTCCTCGGCGCTCGGTGGGGTCTTCACCGGCTTCTCGATCGCCGCCGACTTCCAGTTCGGGATGGGCCGTCGAATGATGCTCGCCACCCGGCACCGCACCTCGATCGTCGTCGGCTACGCGATCACGGCGATCGTCCGGGTGCTGGTCACCTGGACCGTGGTCACGACCGTCGCCCTGCTCGCCGGCATGAAGGTCGGCGGCTCGGCGCTGGAAATCGCCAGCCTGTACTTGCTCTCGCTGACCATCAACGTCGTCGCCCTGCTTTTCGCCTCCGGGATCGCCCTGCGACTGCGCACCCTGCAGGCCGGGCCGCTGATGCAGTTCCCGGTCTTCATCCTGCTCTTCCTAACGCCCGTGTACGTGCCGCAGGCGCTGCTCAGCGGCTGGGTCTCCCACGTCGCCAAGGTCAACCCGCTGACCCTGATCCTCAACACCAACCGCGATCTCCTCGCCGGGGAGTCGGCGGAGATCATCGCCGCCTACCTCGTCGCCTTCGGGCTGATCGCCCTGCTCTCGATCTGGTCGGTCAGCGGCATGCGCCGCGCCGAAACCGCCGGCTAGGCGGAGGCGAGCTTTACCGTGACCTTGCTGCCCGCCGGCAGTCGGGTCCCGGCCTTCGAGCCCTGCTTCTTCACCGTCGCCCGTTTGCCCTTTGGGCCGCTGACCTTGCCGAGCTTGCAATCGGCCTTGGTCAGGGCCTTGCGGACCGCTTTCAGCTTCTTGCCCTTGAGCTTCGGGACGACACAGTGGCTGATGCCGGTGGGCATTGGTCCCGGCGAATCTCCAGAGCTGGCGCGGGTGTAGGTGAAGGTGCCGCCGGCGACCTTCGGCGTGGTTCCGGCAGCCGTCGTGGCGGTCACATCGACCGGGCCGGGCGCGGCAGCGGCCGGTGCCGTCGCATCGATCTGTTCGTCGGAGACGACTTTGAACTGGGCCTGTGCCGCCCCGAACCGGACTTCTTCGGTCCCGGTCAGGTCATGCCCGGCGAGCGTCACCGTGGTGCCGCCGGTGACCGCTCCCGAGGCGGGGCTGATCAGGGTCAGGCCCGGCGGCTTCTCGAGCACGGCGCTGACGTTCACCCGGCCTTTGTGGAGGGTCGAATACGTACCGGTCGCGTGTACCCCGACGGCTTCGGCGTTGGCGTATTCGTCGCCTTCGTTGGGGGTGTTGACGACACATGCGTTTGGTTCGGCCACACCGTTCGGCTCCTCGATGCCGATGATGTCGCCGTGGCTGACCGGTACGTCCGCCTTGAAGGTGTTGAGCGAGCTGTACTCGAGGAGCCGGGGGCCGTCCTCGCGCTCGACGACGTAGTCGGTCGCCGATTGCCGGTCATACAGACGAAGGGTGAATTCCTCGAATGAGCCGAGGCTCGAGTAGGTGCTCCAGGAGACGAGGGTCGTGTAGCCCGCCGGCACTTCGTAGCCGGGCCCGGCACTCACCTTGATCTGGAACTGCTCGATTGCATTGGCGCCGCAGGCGAACGGCGGCGGTGCCGGTGCCACCTGGCCGATCGTGATCGGCGCCGCCCCGGCGGCGGCCGGGAGCAGGGCGGAGAAAACGACCGCGAGGATCGGAAAAAGGGAACGTTTGACCGACATCTGACGGGCAGGGTAGCTCGCGCGCCAGGGTGACTCATAGAATCGGCCAGGCGTGCAGCCCGATCGATTCACGGTCAAGTCCCAGGAAGCGGTCGCCGCCGCGCAGGCGCTGGCGGCCGAGCGCCGCAACGCCGAGGTATCCCCCGCCCACCTGCTCGTCGCTTTGCTGCGCCAGGACGACGGGCTGGTCGTGCCGATCCTGCAGAAGCTCGGGACCGACACCGCCGCCGTCACCTCGCGCGCCGTGGCCGCGGTCGAGGAGCAGCCGAAGCTGAGCGAGACGGCCGAGGTCCGCCCCTCCTCCTCCTTCGTGCAGACGTTGCAGCGGGCCGAAAAGGAGATGGCCGCGCTCGGCGACGAGTACATCTCGACCGAGCACATCCTGCTCGCGCTGAGCGACTCGGCATCGGGCGTCGAGGAGATCCTGCCCGACCGCGACTCGCTGGAGAAGGCGATCGCCGAGGTGCGCGGCCCGCACAGGGTCACCTCCCCCACCCCCGAGGACAGCGTCCAGGCGCTGGAGAAATTCGGCCGCGACCTGACCGCCGAGGCAGAGGCGGGAAAGCTCGACCCGGTGATCGGTCGGGACGAGGAGATCCGACGGGTGGTCCAGGTGCTCTCGCGACGGACCAAGAACAACCCGGTCCTGATCGGCGACCCGGGGGTCGGCAAGACCGCGATCGCCGAGGGGCTCGCCCAACGGATCGTCGCCGGCGACGTCCCCGAGAGCCTGCGCGACCGCCGCGTGATCGCGCTCGACATCGGCTCGCTGCTGGCGGGAGCCAAATACCGAGGCGAGTTCGAGGAGCGGCTCAAAGCGGTGCTCTCCGAGGTCCAGGAGGCCGAGGGGCAGATCGTCCTCTTCCTCGACGAGCTGCACACGATCGTCGGGGCCGGCGCCGCCGAAGGCGCGGTCGACGCGGCCAACCTGCTCAAGCCGATGCTCGCCCGCGGCGAGCTGCGGGCGGTCGGCGCGACGACCCTCGACGAGTACCGCAAGCACATCGAGAAGGACGCGGCACTCGAGCGGCGCTTCCAGCCAGTGATCGTCGGCGAGCCCGACATCCCCGACACGATCGCGATCCTGCGCGGCCTCAAGGGGCGATACGAACAGCACCACGGCGTCCGCATCACCGACTCGGCCGTCGTCGCGGCGGCGACCCTCTCGGAGCGCTACATCGCCGACCGCTTCCTCCCCGACAAGGCGATCGACCTGATCGACGAGGCGGCCTCGCGGCTGAAGATCGAGATCGACTCGATGCCGACCGAGATCGACGAGGTCGAGCGGCGCGTCCAACAGCTCGAGATCGAGCGCACCGCTCTCGACAAGGAGAGCGACGACGCCTCGAGGGCACGGCTCGAGGCGCTCGACTCCGAGCTGGCCGAGCTGCGCGAGAGCTCGGCGGAGATGAAAGCCCGCTGGCAGAACGAGAAGGAGGCGATCGACTCGATCAACGCGGCGCGGGAGCGGCTCGAGGAGGCAAGCCTCGAGCTCGAGCGCGCGAACCGGGAGACCGACCTCGAGCGCGCGGCGAAACTCCAGTACGGCGAGATTCCCGAGCTCGAGAAAGAGGTGGTCGAGCAGCAGGAGCGCCTCGCCGAGCTGCACAGCGCCAGCGGCTCGATGCTCGCCGACGAGGTGACCGAGGAGGACGTCGCCGAGGTGGTCGGCAAATGGACGGGCATCCCGGTCAGCCGCCTGATGGAGGGTGAGGTCGAGAAGCTGATCCAGATGGAGGATCGCCTCCACGACCGGGTGATCGGACAGGAGGAGGCGATCTCCGCCGTCTCCAACGCGCTGCGCCGATCGAGGGCCGGCCTCTCGGATCCGAACCGGCCGATCGGCTCCTTCCTCTTCCTCGGCCCGACCGGGGTCGGCAAGACCGAGCTGGCCAAGGCACTCGCCGAGTTCATGTTCGACTCCGAGGGGGCGATCGTCCGCCTCGACATGTCGGAGTACATGGAGAAACACACCGTCGCCAGGCTGATCGGCGCGCCGCCCGGGTACGTCGGCTATGAGGAGGGCGGGCAGCTGACCGAGGCGGTGCGCCGCCGCCCCTACGCGGTCGTCCTCCTCGACGAGATCGAGAAGGCCCACCCCGACGTCTTCAACACGCTGCTCCAGGTCATGGACGACGGCCGCCTCACCGACGGGCAGGGACGGACCGTGTCGTTCATCAACACGGTTCTGATCATGACCTCCAACGTCGGCAGCGACAGGATCGTCGGCGACCAGGTCGACGAAGGGATCCGGGAGCAGATCGAAGAGGTCCTCGCCGAAACGTTCAAGCCGGAGTTCCTCAACAGGATCGACGACACGGTGATCTTCCACCGGCTCTCCAAGGACGACATCGGGCGCATCGTCGAGCTCCAGGTCGACCAGCTCATTTCCAGGGTCCAGGAGCGAGGCATAAAGGTCGAGTTGACGGTTAGGGCGCGGGAATTGCTCGGCAATCTGGGGTACGACCCCACCTACGGCGCCCGCCCGCTGAAGCGGGTCATCCAGAAGCAGCTCGTCGACAAGCTGGCGCTGAAGATCCTCGAGGGAGAGTTCGCCGAGGGCGACACGGTCGCCGTGGACGCGGCCGATGGCGAGCTCGCATTCGCCAAATCGAACCGTTAACAGGGCTGTTACCTAGGTAGGGGCGGCGATTCGCTGATATTGCGATTTGGGAAGCATGGTCCAAAAGCGCAGGAATCGGCGTCTGAAGCCGAAATTCACTATCGATCTCCCTAACCTTCTCGACAATGGCGACACTCCGTAGACGCAAGCCGCGCAACCCGGCCGGTGGAACGCACCTGCGCTCTTCGATCGCCAACGCCGCGATGGCCGTCGAGGACAGGGTCGTGCTCGGCGCATCCGACGCCTTCCACGCCGTCGGCGGCGCGGTCAGGTCGTCCTACCAGCGGAGCAGTTCCGTCCTTCACGATCGAGTCGTCGTCCCGATTCGCGACGAGACCGACGGCTGGAGCAACCCGGTGCGCGCCGCCGCTCTGGCCGCCGTCGTCCTTCTCGCCGCCGCCGCCGTGACCGGCGGCGTCCTCCTCTCCGGAGGATCGAGCGACGGCAACTCGCCGGCGGCGACGCGGGTCGCGATCTCACCACCGGTGGATTCACCCGCGACCGCGAACGCCCCCCATGCTGCCGTGAAGCCCTCCGAACCGACCGGTCCCATCCTCCACGGCGCGCAGCCCGAATTCAGCCAGGAGTCCGGCGGCGGCGTGCCGCAGTCCGCGCGCTCGGAAGCCGCGGCCAAGGCCAAGGCCGTCGAAGGCGCCGCTGTCAGCCCGCAGTCCGCGACAGCCGCAACGGGCAGCTCGGCGACCGCGGGGCCGCAGGCGATCGAGGTCGCCCGCCAGTTCGCCGGCGCCTTCGTCCTCTACGAGACCGGCCGCACCGACGCCCAGGTGAAGAAGGTCTTCGCGCAGACGACGGCCCCCGACCTCGAGCAGGCGCTGCTCAAGCGCCCGCCCCGCCTGCCGGCCAACGTCAAGGTCCCCCAGGCCAAGGTCCTGAACATCGTTTCGGGCCCAAAACAGGGTGACACCTACAATCTGAGCATCTCCCTTTTGCGCGTCGGAGTCACGAGCGAGCTGAAAGTGGAGATGCAGAGGCTCAAGGGACGGTGGCTTCTCACCGACGTGCAGGGTTGATGGATCGTTTAAGCAAGATATTCGTGCTGGGAGCTTTCGCCGCCGTGCTCGCGGCGACGTCGGCGCTCGCCGCCGGCCTGCCCGGGCCCGCCGAGCCCCAGATGCCGGCCGCCAGCTCGACCGCGGCGCCCGCCGCCAGCGCCGTCACCGCCGCTTCCGCTCCGGCCGTCCCGACCACCGAAGCGCCGACCCCGGTCTCGGCTGAAACCGCCGAGCCGGTCGAAGAAGGCGCCGCGCTCACCGCCCCGCCGGTCAAGGCAGCGCCGGTGACGGCTCCCTCGCATCCCTCCGGCGGCAGCTCGGGCAGCTCGGGCAGCACCGGCGGCACCAAGGCGGGCAAGCCGACAGTCAAGGCGCCGCCGACCGAAGCCGGTGAGCCCGAGCCCGAATCCGGCGGCGAAGAAGCTCCCGCCGCCCCGCCTTCCGGCGAACCCTTCGAAATTCCCTCGATCCCCGGCTCGAGCTGTGCCTCCTCCGGGGTCCCGCCGATCCTGATCCCGATCTACCAGCGGGCCGCCTCGACCTACTCGCTCGGCCCGCAGGGTCCCGCGGTCCTGGCCGGCATCAACGAGATCGAGACCGCCTTCGGGACCAACCTCAACATCTCCTCGGCGGGCGCCCAGGGCTGGATGCAGTTCATCCCCTCGACCTGGGAAATGTATGGAGTCGACGCCAACGGAGACGGGGTCCGCGACCCCTACAACCCCGAAGACGCGATCTTCGCCGCGGCCCGCTACCTGAGCGCCGCCGGCATGCCCGCCGACACCTACAACGCGATCTACTCCTACAACCACGCCGACTGGTACGTCGAGGAGGTCCTCGCCAACGCCGCCTGTTACGCGGGCATCGCCGGTGCCCAGGTCGGCGGGGAATTCTCGCTGACCCCCCAGCTCCAGGTGCTCACCTGCAAGCCGGCCGATGACTGGAAAGACCGGATCCCGCCCGCCTACATGACCGCCTTCGAGACCGCCGCCGCCCGCTACGAACTCGGCAAACGCGGGGTCTGGGCGCTTGCCGCCGTCGCCCGCCTCGAGTCGAACTTCGGCAAGGGCATGGGCAAGAAGGCGCTGCACCGCTACGGGCCTCTGGGCCTCGACTCGACCGAGTGGCTGACCTTCGCGGTCGACGGCGACGAAGACGGCCACATCCGCCACGCCGACATCGACGACTCCGCCGCGACCCTGGCGCGGATGATCTGGGCGCGAGGAAGCATCCGCGCCGGAATCTTCACCCACAACCAGGCTCAGTGGTACGTGCAGTCGGTGCTCGCCGATGCCGAAGAAGTCGAAGGGTCCTGCGCGATGAGCGCGGTCGAATGGGCCGTGACGATGCCCGGCGCGAGCGGCGCGACGATCAACTGGTCCAACCTCACCCTCTCCAACAGCCTCGAGCTTCAGGACCTGACCACCGGCGCGATCGACCCGCGGATCGTCGGGCTGATCGGCGCGATCACCCAGGAACATGAATTGACGATCTCGGCGCTGCGCTCCGACCACTCGGAAACGACGACCAGCGGCAACGTCTCCAACCACTTCTTCGGCCGGGCGATGGACATCGCCTCGGTCGACGGCGTCTCCTGCACCGACACGGCGCCGGACGCGCCCTGCGCCAACCTGGCCCGGACGCTCGCCTACCTGCCGCCCCCGGCGCACCCCACCGAGCTCATCTACTGCTTCGACGTCGACGGTCCCGGCGAAGCCTTCGCGCTTCCCGACCACTGCGATCACGTCCACGTCGGCTACGACGAATAGGGGGTGCGGGGCTTCCCCTTTCGGGAACCCGCCCCTGGCGGGGCTCACAAGTTCCCGAAATCGGAAACCCCACACCCCTGGCGTGCTACTAACGTAGGCATCTCCGGTCCGAAACGAGGAGGTCTGATGCCGACGTACGTGATGCTGACCAACCTGACGCCCGAGGGCGTGCGCACGCTCAAGAACAACCCCGGCAGGGTCGCCGAGGTCAACAACGAGGTCGAGCAGATCGGCGCCAAGGTCGTCGCGCAGTACGCGACCCTCGGCCAGTACGACTTCGTCACCGTGGTCGAGGCACCCGACGAGCGGACGATGGCGAAGATCTCGGTCGAGCTCGGCTCACGCGGGACGATGACCAGCCAGACGCTCACCGCGATCCCGGCCGGCGACCTCGCCGCCTCGATCTAGCGACACCGCCTTGCGCGTCCTCGTCATCGGCGGCGGCGGCCGCGAGCACGCGATCATCCGCGCCCTCGCCCGCTCCGCCCACTCGCCCGAGCTGCTTTGCGCGCCCGGAAATGCGGGGATTGCCGCCGACGCCGAGTGCCTGCCGGACATCGCCGTCGACGACGTCGGCGCGATCGTCGCGGCGGCCGGCGAGAGGCGCGTCGACCTGGTCGTGATCGGCCCCGAGGCCGCCCTGGTGGCGGGCGTCGTCGACGCCCTGGCCGAGGCCGGCATCCCCGCCTTCGGGCCGTCGGCAGCGGCCTCCGAGCTCGAGGGCTCGAAGGCGTTCGCCAAGCAGCTGATGGAGGAGGCGGGAGTGCCGACCGCCGCCCACGTCCTTCTGCGCGGCCGCGAGGAGGCCCTCGAGCGGATCGCCTCCACCCCCTTTCCGGCGGTGCTCAAGGCCGACGGGCTGGCGGCGGGCAAGGGCGTGATCATCTGCGCCGGCGAGGACGAGGCGCGCGAGGCGCTCGACGTCTTCTTCACCGAGCGGCGCTTCGGCCAGACCACCGTCGTGCTCGAGGAGTTCCTCGAGGGCGAAGAGCTCTCGCTGCTGGCGATCTGCGACGGCGAGAACGTCATCCCGCTGGCGCCGGCCCAGGACTACAAGCGGATCTTCGACGGCGACCTGGGGCCCAATACCGGCGGCATGGGCAGCTACTCGCCGGTCCCCGGCTTCGGCGCCGCCGAGGTCGAGGAGATCGTCGATTCGGTGCACAGGCCGGTCCTCGCCGCGCTCGCCGAGCGCGGCCGCCCGTTCCATGGCGTCCTCTACGCCGGGTTGATGATCGGCGAGGGGGGGCCGCGGGTGCTCGAGTTCAACGCCCGCTTCGGCGACCCCGAGACCCAGGCGGTGCTGCCCCGCCTGCGTTCCGACCTCGTCGACCTGTGTCTGGCGGCTCGCGAGCCGGGCGGCCTGGTCGGGGCCGCCGCCGAGTTCGGCGACGACTGGGCGGTGACCCTCGTCCTCGCCTCTGCGGGCTACCCGGAGAGCTCATCGAAGGGCGACGTGATCCATGGGCTCGAGCGGGCGGGCGGGCTCGCCGAGATCACCCACGCGGGCACCGCCGAGCGCGACGGCGAGATCGTCACCGCCGGCGGCCGGGTGCTCAACGTCACGGCCCTCGGGGGGACGCCGGCCGAGGCACGCGATCGTGCGTACGATGCGGCCGCGCGGATCGATTTCGAGGGGATGCAGATCAGGACCGACATCGCCGCCCGCGCTGCCGAGCACGTACCCAGTTGACCCGAGAGAGGACCAGATGAGCGAGATCTCAGAGGACCCGATGCCGACCGAGGACCCCGTGCCCGCCGGCGAGGATTTGCCCGTGCAGCCGACGACGATGCCCGCCGTGGAGGAGGCCTTCGACGAAATCGACGTCGATGAGCCGATCGTCGGCATCATCATGGGCTCGAAAAACGACAAGCCGAAGATGCAGCCCGCCGGGGCGGCGCTCCATGACGCCGGCATCCGTTACGAGGTTCGGGTGATGAGCGCCCACCGCGACCCGGAGATGGTGCGCGAGTACTGCCAGAACGCGAGGATGCGAGGCCTCAGGGTGATCATCGCGGGGGCCGGCATGTCGGCGGCCCTGCCGGGCGTGGCAGCGGCGCACACCGACCTGCCGGTGATCGGGGTGCCGATCCTCGGCAAGAGCCTCGGCGGACTCGACGCGCTGCTCTCGGCGGTCCAGATGCCCCCGGGGATCCCGGTCGCCTGCGTGGCGATCGACGGAGCAAAAAATGCGGGGGTTCTGGCAGCGAGGATCATCAACGCATGAAGCGCCTGACGGGGGGGTCCTGTCGCCGATGTCGGGTGGCCTCGCTTGCGCTTCGCTCTGCTCCGGGCGGAGGGATGGCAGCGCGTCGAAGTTCGGGAGCTTGCCCTCCGCAGACTTCGCACCGCGCGACACCACCCCCACCCGACACCACCCCCCCGACGGAGGTCTCCGAATGATCCCCCGCTACACGCGCCCCGAGATGGGGAAGGTCTGGAGTTCGGAGAACAAGATGGCCTGCTGGCTGGAGGTCGAGTTGGCGGCTACGGAGGCCTGGGCGGAGGAGGGGGCGGTTCCGGCGGAGGCTGCGCAGGCTGCCCGGGCGAGCGGGGCCTTCACGGTCGAGGCGGTCGAGGAGCGCGAGCGGGTCACCGACCATGACGTCGCCGCCTTCGTCGACGTGGTCGCCGCTTCGGTCGGCGAGCACGGGCGCTGGATCCACTACGGCCTCACCTCCTCCGACGTCCTCGACACCGCCCTGGCCCTGCAACTGCGTCAGGCCGGCGAGGTTCTCCTGGCCAGCGCCCGCGCCTTCCGCGACGCGTTGATCGAGCGCGCCCTCGAGCATCGCGACACGCTCTGCGTCGGCCGCACCCACGGGGTCCACGCCGAGCCGACTACCTTCGGCCTGCGGCTCTCGGGCTTCGCATTCGAGGCCGACCGCAACCTGGCGCGCCTCGAGAACGCCTTCGAGCAGCTCGCCTTCGGCAAGCTCTCGGGAGCGGTTGGCACCTACGCCTCGGTGCCGCCGGCGGTCGAGGCGCGGGTGATGGACCGGCTCGGGCTGCGCCGCGAGGACGTCGCCACCCAGGTGATCCCGCGCGATCGGCACGCGGTGCTCACCTCGCGGATCGCGATCGCGGGCGGCGGGCTCGAGCGTTTTGCCACCGAGGTACGGAACCTCCAGCGCACCGAGGTGCGGGAGGTCGAGGAGCCCTTCGGCGCCGGCCAGAAGGGATCCTCGGCGATGCCCCACAAGCGCAACCCGATCCGCACCGAGCGGATCACCGGCCTCTCCCGCGTGCTTCGCGGCTATGCCCAGGCCGGCCTCGAGAACATCGCCCTCTGGCATGAGCGCGACATCTCCCACTCCGGCGCCGAGCGGGTGATCCTGCCCGACTCGACCATCGGCCTCGACTACATCCAGAGCCTGGCGGCGGGCGTCGCCGAGGGGATGGTCGTCCACGAGGGCCGGATGCGGGAGAACCTCGAGCTGACCCACGGTGCGCTCTTCAGCCAGCGCGCCCTGACCGCGCTGGTCGAGTCCGGGATGACCCGCGACGACGCCTACCGCGTCGTCCAGGAGAACGCGCAGCGGGCGTGGGACACCGGCACCGAGTTCCGCGACCTGCTCGCCGAGGCCGCTCCCGAACTCGACCTCGACGCGGTCTTCGACTACGGCGCCTACCTCACCCACTTGTCGGAGATCTTCGAGCGGCTCGAAGCAATCCGCGACTAGGCCTGACGGTAGGGTTCGCCGCCGATGATCCTCTACACCTGTGGACAGAAGACGACGGGCCCGGCCTTCGCCCATCCCTGCGCGAAAGCCGGCAAGGCCCTGAAGGACGCCGGGTTCGACTTCGAGATCAAGACGGTCGGCGGCTACCGCCTGATGCCCTGGACCTGGGGAAGCCGCGACGACGATCGCTCCGAGGTGAAGGAGCTGAGCGGCACCAACGAGGTGCCGATCCTGGTCCTCGACGACGGCGAAGTCATCTCCGGCTCGAGCACGATCGCCAGCTGGGCGAAGGAGCATCCCCTCGCCAAAGCCGGCCCCGCCGACGTCGGCTAGACGGCGAGCAGCTCGCGCTCGCGGGCCGGGTGGCGCGCGTCGACGACGACCGGGGTGCCGTCACGCGGAGAGAGCGTGATGTTGCGGCGGGCGACGCGCTCCGGCCGCGGGTCGGCCTTGTGGAGCTCGCAGCGGGTCAGCACCTCGCGCATCACGACCCGCATCTCGAACTCGGCGAAGGCGCCGCCGATGCAGCGGCGCACGCCGCCGCCGAACGGGACCCAGGCGTAGGTGTCCGGGCCGTCCTCGAGGAATCGCTCGGGCCGGAAGGCGAAGGGGTCGGCGTAGGCCTCGGCTCTTGTATGGGCGAGCCAGATCGCCGGCGTCACGTCGGTGCCGGCGGGCAGCTCGAGGTCGTCGGTGACCAGCTCGCTGGTCAGGCGGCGGCCGGCGACCGGGACCACGGGACGCAGTCGCAGTGACTCGGTGATCACCGCACGCAGGTAGTCCTCGTCGTCCGCCTCGAGGGTTTCGCGGAGCCGCTCGAAGACGGCCGGGTGACGAAGGAGGAGGTCGAAGGTCCAGGCGAGCCCGGTCGCCGTCGTCTCGTGGCCGGCGAGCAGCAGGGTCATCAGCTGGTCGCGCAGTTCCCGGTCGCTCATGCCCTCCCCGTCCTCGAAGCGGGCCAGGATCAGGGTCGAGAGGATGTCGTCGCGATCCTCGAGGTCGTCCTTGGAACGGTGCTCGGCGATCTCCGCCATGAGCAGCTCGTCGACCGCGTTCAGCTGCCCTTCGAAGCGGCCCCAGACGTTGGCGGCCCGGCCGAAGCGGCGCATCAGCAGGGCGCGCAGCTGGGTCCCGTTCGAGCCGGTTTCGGAGAGCAGGTTGCGCAGCAGCCCACGGAGCTGCTCGAGGCGGGGACCGTCGGAGACGCCGAAGACGACCCGCAGGATCACCTCGAGAGTGACCGCCTGCATGTGTGGGTGGAGGGGGAACTCCTCGCCGAGCGGCCAGGAGTCGATCTCGGCGTCGACGATCGCCTCCATCATCGGCTCGAAGGAGCGCATCCGCTCGCCGTGGAAGGCGGGCAGCATCAGCTTGCGGTGGGCGAGGTGGTCAGCGCCTTCGAGCAGGAGCAGCGAGCGCGAGCCGAGAATCGGCTCGAGGAAGATGTTTCGCCCGGGCGGCAGGCCGTGGCCGCGCACGGTGTAGAGGGCTTTGATCGCCTGCGGGTCGGAGATCATCACCATCGGCCTCTCGAAGCCGAGGAACCTGAGGCTGAAGGAGTCACCGAATTCGCGCCGGCAGCGCTCGAGGAAGCCGAAGGGGCGGATCGACCAGGCCAGCGTCTGCCGCAACGGGCTCATCGCCGGTTCTGGCGGCAGAGTCACGCGCCAAAGCATCGCAGACGCCAGCTAGAGTCGAGGGCTATGCCCGTCACAGTCCAGGATCTGAAGCTGCACTCCTCCGGCAAGGTCAGGGAGATCTACGAGTGGGACGACGACCTTCTGATGGTCGCCTCCGACCGGATCTCGATCTACGACGTGGTGATGCCGACGCCGATCCCCGACAAGGGCAAGGTGCTGAACCGGATCTCCGAATTCTGGTTCGACCTGACCGACGGCATCGTCCCCAACCACTTCCTCTCCGACGACGTGCCGGAAGAGGTCGCCGAACGGGCGATGCGGGTGCGCCGCCTCGAGATGTACCCGGTCGAGTGCGTGGTGCGCGGCTACCTCTCGGGATCAGGCTGGAAGGAATACAAGGAGGGCGGCGCGGTCTGCGGGATCGAGCTGCCGCCCAACCTGCTCGAGTCCGACAAGCTTCCGGAGCCGATCTTCACGCCGGCGACCAAGGCCGAGATCGGCGACCACGACGAGAACGTCGACTTCGAGCGGGCCGCCGAGATCGTCGGCGACCGGGCCCTGATGGAAGAGCTGCGCCGGGTTTCGATCGACGTCTACACGCGCGGCGCCGAGCACGCGGCCGAGCGCGGCATCATCCTCGCCGACACCAAGTTCGAGTTCGGCCGCCACGCCGGGGCGGAGATCGTCCTCGCCGACGAGGTGCTGACCCCGGACTCCTCCCGCTTCTGGCCGGCCGATCGTCACCAGCCGGGCCACACGCCCCCCTCCTTCGACAAGCAGTTCGTCCGCGACTGGGCGAGCGAGCAGGGCTGGGACAAATCCCCGCCGGCGCCGGAGCTGCCCGCCGACGTGGTCGAGCAGACCCGCGGCAAATACGTCGACGCCTACGAGCGGATCACGGAGACCGGCTTCTAGTGGCGAGGGCGCGGGTCCTGATCCGCCCCAAGGAGGGAATCCTCGACCCGCAGGGCAAGGCGGTCGAGCGGGCGCTGCCGGCACTCGGGTTCGAGGGCGTCGAGCACGTGCGGGTCGGGCGCATGGTCGAGCTCGAGGCGGAGGACCCGGGGCGGCTTGCCGAGCTCTGCGAGAAGCTGCTCGCCAACCCGTTGATCGAGGACTTCGAGATCGAGAACCTCGACACGCCGTGAGCGGCGGGTGGGCCTGATGCCTTGGGGGGTCATCCAGTTCCCGGGGTCATGCGACGAGCGCGACGCCCTGCACGCCTGCGAGCTGGCCTCGGGCGAACCGGCCCGGCTGATCTGGCACGAAGAGCGAGACCTCGGCGACGCCGAGGCGATCGTCGTCCCCGGCGGCTTCTCCTACGGCGACTACCTGCGGGCCGGAGCGATCGCGCGCTTCTCCCCGGCGATGGAGGCGGTCGCCGAGCACGCTGCCGCCGGCCGCCCGGTGCTCGGCATCTGCAACGGCTTCCAGGTCCTCTGCGAGGCGGGCCTCCTCCCCGGCGCCCTCCTCCTCAACGCCCAGCTCCGCTTCGTCCACCGCCAGGTCGACCTCCTGGCCGATGGGCCGATCGACGACCCTATGCGTCGGGAATCGGCCCATCAGCGGCTTTCGATCCCGGTCAAGCACGGGGAAGGGCGCTACTGGGCGCCGGATGACGTTCTCGACAGGCTCGAGGAGAACGGCCAGGTCGCCTACCGCTACGCGCCGGGGCAAAACCCGAACGGCTCCTCCCGCGACATCGCCGGGGTCACCAACGAGGCGGGCAACGTCGTCGGCCTGATGCCCCACCCCGAGCACGCGGTCGACGAGCTGACCGGGTCGACCGACGGCCTCGCGGTCTTCGAAGGCCTGGCGTGACCCCCGCCGGCGCGGACGCGGAAGTGGGTGGCGATCCATCTCTGACCCCTTCGCCGCCCACGGGAGCAGAGCAGCCGGCGGCGTATGAGGTACTCGGCCTCAAAGAGGCCGAGTACCGCCTCATCGTGGAGAAGCTCGGGCGCGAGCCGAACGAGGTCGAGCTGGCGATGTTCAGCCTGCTCTGGTCCGAGCACTGCGCCTACAAGCATTCGAAAAAGCTGCTGCGCAAGCTGCCCACCGAGGGCGAGCGGGTGGTGATGGGGCCGGGCGAGAACGCCGGAGCGGTCGACGTCGGCAGCGGCTACGCGATCGCCTTCAAGGTCGAGTCCCACAACCACCCGAGCGCGGTCGAGCCTTTCCAGGGCGCCGCGACCGGGGTCGGCGGCATCCTCCGCGACGTCTTCGCTCTCGGTGCCCGCCCGATCGCGATCCTCGACAGCCTCCGCTTCGGCGAGCTCGACTCCGAGCGCTCGCGCTTCCTGCTCGACGGCGCAGTCCGCGGGATCGGCCACTACGGAAACTCGATCGGCGTCGCCAACGTCGGCGGCGAGATCTACTTCGAGGCGCCCTACGAGCACAACTGCCTGGTCAACGCGATGTGCGTCGGCATAGCGCGCAAGGACGAGATGGTGAGGGCCGCGGCATCCGGGGTCGGCAACGCCGTCGTGCTGATGGGCGCCTCGACCGGTCGCGACGGGATCGGCGGGGCCTCCGTCCTCGCCTCGGCCGAGCTCGGCGAGGGCGACGAGGCGCAAAAGAGACCGACAGTCCAGATCGGCGACCCATTCGAGGAGTCGAAGGTGCTCGAGTGCTGCCTCGAGCTGCTCGAGAAGGGTCTGCTCGTCTCCCTCCAGGACCTGGGCGCGGCCGGGCTCACCTCCTCGGCGGCGGAGATGGCCTCTGCAGGCGGGGTCGGGGTCGAGATCGACGTCGCCTCGGTCCCGCTTCGCGAGCCCGACATGGAGCCCTTCGAAATCATGGTCTCCGAGTCCCAGGAGCGGATGCTCGGCGTGGTCGAGCCCTCCCGCGTCGAGGAGGTGATCGCCGTCTGCGAGAAATGGCAGACCGGCGCGGCGACGATCGGTGCGGTCACCGGCGACGGGCTGGTCCGGATCCTGAGTGGTGGCGAGACCGTCGGCGAGATGCCGGTCGAGGCCCTGGTCGACGGCTGCCCTCTGTATGACCTGAGCCCTGAGGAGCCCGCCGAGTGGATCTACGGCAACAGCATCGGGCTCGAGGCGGGGACCTCCTCCGTCGAGACCCTGCTGGCGCTGCTCGCCTCCCCCAGCGTCGCCTCCAAGCGCTGGGCCTTCGAGCAGTACGACTCGGTGGTCGGCTCGCGCACGGTGCGGCGGCCCGAGTCGGCCGACGCCGCCGTCCTCCAGCTGCCCGAGTCGGGCAACGCGATCGGCGTCTCGATCGACGGCAACGGCCGCCGCGTCGCGTGCGACCCCTACGCCGGGACGATCGAGGCGGTCCTCGAGTGCGCGCAGAACCTCGCCTGCGTCGGAGCCGAGCCGCTCGGCCTGACCAACTGCCTGAACTTCGGCAACCCCGAGAAGCCGACGCCGGCCTGGCAGCTCGACCGCTCCGTCGCCGGTCTCGCCGATGTCTGCGAGGCGCTCGGCGTGCCCGTGGTCGGCGGCAACGTCTCCCTCTACAACGAGGGGCCGGAAGGTCCTATCTACCCGACGCCGGTGATCGGCATGGTCGGCGAGCTGCCCGACCCGGCGAAGACCGCGGGCTCGGCCTTTCAGCGGGAGGGCGACGCGGTGGGCCTGCTCGGCCCCTTCGAACCCACCCCCGGCGGCTCGGAGCTGGCGAAGCTGCGCGGCGAGCTCGGGCCCGGCCTCGCCCGACCGGACATCGAGGCGGTCGCCGCAGCCTGCGCCACCGTCCGCGAGGCGGTTCGCGGCGGGCGCCTGAGCTCCGCCCACGACGTCAGCGACGGCGGCCTCGCCTGCGCGATCGCCGAGTCGGCGATCGCCGGCGGGATCGGCTGCGAGGCCGACCTGCAGCCCCTGCGCGAGCGTGGCTGCTCGCCCGAGGAGGCGCTCTTCGGCGAGGGCACGGGGGGATTCCTCATCAGCGGCGAGCGAAGCGAGCTGGAGGGCATCGGGGCGACGATCATCGGCGAGGTCGGCGGCACGAAGATCGCGCTGGCCGCCGGCGACCGCAGCCTCAGCCTCGGCGTCGCCGATGCCCGTCACGCATGGTCATCGCTGGGCCCGCGCCAAGACGGCGTCTGACGGCGCGGCGAGCCTCTCAGGCCCGAGGCGCAGGGTGAGCGCGCCTGCGGCCAGCGCGACGATCGCCGTGAAGAGGTAGGCGCTGTCGGAGGAATCGAGGGCGGCGGCCAGCGTCGTCGGATTGCCGACGATCGCGACGAGGATCGCGGTCCCGAGCACGGCGCCGACCTGGCGGAAGGCCGCGTTGACGGCGCTGGCGGTCGCGAAGCGCTCGCCGGGGACGTCGCGGACGGCTGCCGCGCCGAGGGTCGGGAAGGCGAGCCCGATGCCGATCCCGGTCAGGCATGCGCCGGGCAGCCAGATGCCGAGGTAGTCGGGCTCGGCCCCGGCCGAGCGCAGGACCATCACCCCGGCGGCGAAGAACAGCGTCCCGGGGACGACGACCGCCCGGTGGCCGAACCGGTCGGCGAGCCGACCGGCCGGCCCCGAGACGACGGTCGACAGCAGCGGGCCGGGAAGAGTGGCGGCACCCGCGCCGAGCAGGCTGTATCCCCAGACCCCGGTGAGGAAGAGGACGTTGCCGAGGATCAGGGAGAAGAAGGCGGCGGCGAACAGAAGGGTGCTGAGGTTGCCGATCCGGAATGAGGCGTGGGCGAACAGCTCCGGCTCGACGATCGGGCGTGGATGGCTCCTGCTGCGGGCGATGACCCAGGCAAGCAGCGCGGCGGAGGCGGCGAAGCAGCCGAGGGTCGCCGCCGAGTCCCAGCCCCAGTCGTTGCCCTCGACGATGCCGAGGGTCACCAGGGCGAGGCTCAGCGCCATGATCGCGGCTCCGGGAAGGTCGGGAAGGCGGCTGTCGCGCGGAGGCCGGGCCGGCAGCGCGCGCAGGCCGGCGACGACGATGGCCGCGCCGAGGGGGAGGTTGACGAGGAAGACGAGCCGCCAGTCGGCGGCGTCGACGAGCGCCCCGCCGAGCGTCGGCCCGACTGCGGCAGCGGCCGCGGCGGCGGCGCCCCAGATGCCGACCCCGGTGGCGCGCCGCTCGGGCGGATAGCTGTCGAGGACGATCGCGATCGAGGTTGGCACGACCAGGGCGGCGGCAACGCCCTGGATCACCCGGAAGGCGATCAGGAACGCCAGCGAAGGGGCCGCCGCGCAGAGCAGGCTGGCCACCGTGAAGCCGCCGACGCCGATCAGGAAGACCCGCTTGTGCCCGAAGCGATCGGCGAGCCCGCCGGCGGGCACCAGCAGTGCCGCGATGACGACGAAGTACCCGTCGAGCACCCAGGAGAGGGCTTCGCGGCCCGAGCCCGAGAAGGAGGAGGCGATGTCCGGGAAGGCGATGTTGACGATCGTCGTGTCGAGGAAGGCGAGAAACGCCCCCGCACAGGCGATCGCTACCGTCGCTCTATGACCGCGGTCATACATGACGGCGGCGACTATACTATGTCCGTGGTCATAGAGGCGAAGGGAGACGGACACGAGCGAGCGGAGGTCGCGCGGGCCGCCAACCCGGCCGCCCGCGACGGCAGGGCCCGCCTGCTCAACGGCGCCCGCGAGCTGCTCGCCGAAAAGGGCTATTCCGGCATGGAGCTGCGCGACGTGGCGGAGCGCGGCAGCGCACCCCGGGGCTCGATCTACCACCACTTTCCGGGCGGCAAGCGCCAGCTCGCGGCCGAGGCGGTCGCGCTCGAGGGCGACCTGATCGGCGACGCGATCGAGCGGTCCCTGGCCGAGCGAGGGCTGCGCGAGACGCTCGTCCTCTTCGGCGAGATCTTCCGTCGGCGGGTCGCCGACCACCCCGAGCGGCTCGGCTGCCCGGTCGCCGCCGCCTCGCTCGCGCGCCCTGAGGACCCGGCGCTGGCGGCCGCGGCAACCGCCGCGTTCGAGAGCTGGGAACGGCCGATCGCGGCAGCGCTCGGTGAACAGGGCGTCGGCGCCGAGGAGGCCATGGCGTTCGCCGGCCTTGTCGTCTCGACCATCGAGGGGGCGCTGATCCGGGCTCGCGCCGCCGGTAGCCAGCAGCCGCTCGACTCGGCGGTTGCCGGCCTCGGCCAGGCCCTCGACGCCCTCCTTATCCACACCTAGCCGATCCTGCGCCGCTGGTACGCTCCGCCGGTGATCGACCGCGACGGGCCGCGCGAGGAATGCGGCGTCTTCGGTGTCTACGCACCCGGCCACGACGTCGCCCGCCTTGCCTACTTCGGGCTATATGCCCTCCAGCACCGCGGCCAGGAGTCGGCCGGCATCGCCACCTGCGAGGGCGGCCACATCACGACGATGCGTGACTCAGGCCTCGTCTCCCAGGTCTTCGACGAGGAGAAGCTGAAAGCACTGGAGGGCGACATGGCGATCGGCCACGTCCGCTACTCGACCACCGGCGGCGGCTCCTGGGAGAACGCCCAGCCGGTCTGGCGCGACGATGGCCGCGAGCTTGCCCTCGCCCACAACGGCAACCTGACCAACGCGGTCGAGCTCTGGAACGAGCTGAAAGAGAGCGGCATCGCCTTCCGCGGCACCTCCGACTCGGAGATCATCGCCGCCCTGCTCTCCTCCCACGACGGCCGCTTCATCGAGGACGCCGTCGCCGACGTGATGCCGCGCATGGAAGGCGCCTACTCGACCGTGGCGATGACCAAGCACGCGATCGTCGCCTTCCGCGACCCGCACGGCATCCGCCCGCTCAGCCTCGGCCGCCTCGGCGACCGCTTCGTCGTCGCTTCGGAGAGCTGCGCCTTCGACATCGTCGGCGCCGAGCTGCTGCGCGAGGTGCGCCCCGGCGAGATGGTCTCCCTGACCGAGCGCGGGCTGGAGACGCGCCAGGTCGTCAAGGCCGGCCGCCCCGCCCACTGCGTGTTCGAGCACATCTACTTCTCCCGGCCCGACAGCCGCCTCGAGGGCAAGGTCCTCCAGCAGGTCCGCGGCCGGATGGGCGAGAACCTCTGGAACGAGGCGCCGGTCGAGGCCGACCTGGTGATCTCGGTTCCCGACTCGGGCAACCCCGCCGCCGCCGGCTTCGCCCGCGCCTCCGGCCTGCCGCGCGATGACGGCCTGATCAAGAACCGCTACGTCGCCCGCACCTTCATCCAGCCCGGGCAGGAGCTCCGCAAGCACGGGCTGCGGCTCAAGTTCAACCCGCTGCCGGAGATCGTCGCCGGCAAAAGGGTGGTCGTCGTCGACGACTCGATCGTCCGCGGCAACACGACCCGCCAGATCGTCGGCATGCTCCGCGACGCCGGCGCCAACGAGGTCCACCTGCGGATCTCGGCGCCGCCGATCCGCCACCCGTGCCATTACGGGGTCGATATGTCGACCCGCGAGGAGATGATCGCCCACAAGCGCTCGATCGACGAGATTGCCGACGAGCTCGGCGCCGACAGCCTCGCCTACCTCTCGATGGAGGGCGTCTACGAGGCGATCGGCACGCCGCCCGAGGACCACTGCGACGCCTGCTTCACCGGGCGCTACCCACTCGGCGACCCCGAGGACGCGAACGGCAAATTCGCGCTCGAGAACATCCCGGTGGTCCCCGTCTCCGCCCCCTGACCCGTTGATGTCGTATTTCTTCTCGGATAGCGGGGACAAGTGCGACCTCAACGGGGTGGAGTTGAGATGACGACCTTCCGACTCGTGGTGCTGGCCTCGGGAAGCGGGACGAACCTGCAGGCGATCCTCGACCGGCTCCACGGGCGCGATGGGATCGAGGTCGTCGGCGTCGGCTCGGACAAGCCCGGCGCCCGGGCGCTAGAGCGTGCGGCGACGGCCGGGGTCGAGACCGCGACCTTCGCGACCGCCGAGTTCGCCGACCGCGGCGCGCGCGACGAGGCGATCGGGGACTGGGCCGAGGGCCTCGACGCCGACCTGGTCGTCCTCGCCGGCTACATGCAGCTGCTCAGCGCCCCGTTCATCGCCCGCTTCCGGAACCGAGTGGTCAACGTCCACCCCGCGCTGCTGCCCGCCTTCCCGGGCCTCGACGCGATCGGCCAGGCGCTCGAGGCCGGGGTCGAGACGACCGGGGTCACCGTCCACTTCGTCGACGAGGGGGTCGACACCGGCCCGTCGATCATGCAGCGCGCCATCCCGGTGCCGGCCGGCTGCGACCGCGAGCGGCTCGAGCGCGAGGTCCACGCGGTCGAGCACGAGGTCTACCCCGAGGCGATCCGCATGATCGCGCGGGGGCTGGTTAGGATCGGCGGCACCGACGACCAGGTCGTCGTCATCGATGACTGACGCAACCGCAGACACCCAGGCCGAGCCGGTCAGCGACGACGGCGCGATCGAGGTGCGGCGAGCGTTGATCTCGGTCTCCGACAAGACCGGGGTCGCCGACTTCGCCCGCGGCCTCGCCGACGCCGGGGTCGAGCTGCTCAGCACCGGCGGCACCGCCGCCGCCCTGCGCGAGGCCGGGCTCGAGGTGACCGACGTCTCCGAGTTCACCGGCCAGGATGAGATTCTCGGCGGCAGGGTCAAGACGCTGCATCCCCGGCTGCACGCCGCCCTGCTCGCCAAGCGCGGCGATCCCGAGCACATGGCGACGCTCGCCGCCGAGGGGATCCAGCCGATCGACCTGGTCTGCGTCAACCTCTACCCCTTCGAGGACACCGTCTCCGAACATGAGGTCGAGCACGACGTCGCGATCGAGAACATCGACATCGGCGGGCCGACGATGATCCGGGCGGCGGCCAAGAACCACGAGAGCGTCGCGGTCGTCGTCAAGCCCGAGTCCTACGACGCGGTCTGCGCCGAGCTGGAGGAGTCGGGCGGCGCCAAGCTGTCGGCCTCGACCCGGCACTGGCTGGCGAACGAGGCCTTCGCGCAGACCGCGCGCTACGACGCCGCGATCAGCCGTTGGTTCTCGACCTCCTACGAGGAATTCCCCGAGCACCTGGCGGTCGCCTACGAGAAGGTCCTCGACCTCGCCTACGGCGAGAACCCCCACCAGCGCGCCGCGCTCTACGCCGAGGCCGGCACCCGCAGCCATGTCCTCTCGCGGGTCTCGAAGCTCCACGGGCGCGCCCTCTCCTTCAACAACGTCCTCGACCTCGACGCCGCCCGCCGCCTCGTCGACGACTTCGACGTGCCGGCCTGCGCGATCGTCAAGCACAACAACCCCTGCGGGGTCGCGCTCGGCGCCGATGTCCTCGAGGCCTACTCGAAGGCGCTCGCCTGCGACCCGATGTCGGCGTTCGGCGGCGTCATCGCCCTCAACCGGCCGATCGGGGCCGAGCTGGCCGAGGAGCTGCACAAGAACTTCGTCGAGGTCCTGATCGCGCCCGCCTATGAGGAGGGCGCCCTCGAGGTCCTTCAGCAGAAGGAGGCGATCCGCATCCTCTGTGGAGAGGAGCGCCGGGGCACCGACTCCCGCGAGCGCGACGCAAAACGCGTCCTCGGCGGCTTCCTGATCCAGGACCGCGACGGCGACCCCGAGCCGCGCGAGCTGATGGAGGTGGTGACCAAGGCCGATCCCGACGAGGCCCGGTGGAACGACCTGCTCTTCGCCTGGACGGTGGTCCGTCACGTGCGCTCCAACGCGATAGTGATCGCCAAGGACGGCGCCACGCTCGGAATCGGCGCCGGGCAGATGAGCCGCGTCGACTCGGTCCGGCTTTCGATCGAGAAGTGCCGCGACGCGCGGGGCGACGAGGCTGCCGCCCTGCTCGCCGGCTCCGCGGTCGCCTCCGATGCCTTCTTCCCCTTCGCCGACGGCCCCGCGGCCGCGATCGAGGCCGGCGCCGCTGCCGTGATCCAGCCCGGCGGCTCGAAAAACGACGGCGACGTGATCGAGGCCTGCGACGCGGCCGGCGTCTCGATGGTCTTCACCAAGCATCGCCACTTCCGCCACTAGACGGCGGAGGCGGTCCTCAGCAGGACTTGATCGTCCCTTTCAGGGTCCGCTTGACTTTCTTCGAGGTCCCCTTCTTGGTCAGGGTGACCGTGACCTTTGCCTTGACCACGTGGGTGCTGCCGGCGGCCATCACGCCCGGGTCGATCAGGTAGCGGAAGGGCTTCTTCTTCTTCACCTGCAGCTTCTTGCCGTCGTAGACGAAGACGACCTGCTTCAGCTGCACGCGACCTCCGAGTTTCTTCGCCAGGGCGCGCCGCTTGCGCGCGCCGACACCGGCGAAGAAGCGCTGCTGGGATTGCACGCACGCCTTGGGCAGGCGCAGAATCAGGCTGTAGCCGCCGACGGTCTTCTTGTCGGCGACCTTGGTCTTGCCCTTGTAGTCCGCGGGCTTGGGGATGACCGTTCCCGCAATCGGGCTGAAATCGAGGAGATGCAGGCCGGTGGCGTCGCGGAACGTCGCCCAGCCGCTCCCTCCGTTGGCGACCGCGACCGCGGCGTTGTCCCCGATCGCGTAGCCGTCCCCGACCGAGCCGATGTCCACCTCACCGCCGAAACCGGCGCCGGCGCTGGCCGACATGTAGAGGCGCATGACCCTGGCGGCGTCGCCCGCGCGCCTCCCGGGCCAGGCCACGGCGACATGCGACCCATCGGCCGACTCGTCGATCGATCCACCGTCGAAGAGGTCTGTTTCGGCGTCGGTGACCAGGGTCGTCGGCGCGCCGAAGTTGGTGCCGTCGAACTTGCGCACGTGGAGCACGGTCGGGTAGGGACCGCCGGCATCCGGATAGTCCTGAGAGGCGAGGAAGACCCCGGCGGGCCCCCCGGCGAGGCGCGGTTCGTATCCGTTGCTGACCTTGGTCGGCCCGACCCAGTTCGATTCGCTTTTGATTTCTCCCGAGCCGTCGTAGCGGTAGAAGAGCACCGGGTACGGTGGGTCGGAGATGTTCCAGTAAGCGGTGATCGCATTGCCACTCTGGTCCTGCGTCAGGCTCGAGCCGGCGACGCCGCCGGTCCCCTCGGTTTTGAATTCGGAGATGCTTTCGCCGGTGCCGCCCGTCGTCGCCCCGACGCTGACTCCGAGCCCCGGGTTGTGGCTGCCGACGACGAAATTCGAGCCCGAGAGAAGCACGTCGGTGGGATCGGTTTTGTTCGAGTAGCCGGTCGGATTCCGGATCGGCACTCCGAAGCTGGCTCCTCCGTTTTCGGATTTCCAGATCGCCAGGTCGTTGCTGTTGTAGCGGGGGGCGACGACGTAGACGACGCTGCCCGGGCCGAGAATCGGGAAGGCGCCGCTCGGTTCCGGGAAGGCGCTCGGGGCGGGCGGCGGCAGCGGCAGGTTCAGCCTGGTGGAACAAGTGCTGCCCCCGGCCGGGACCTTGCAGAAGATGACCGCGTCGGTGCCGGTGCCGACGTCGCTGTTCCAGGCGATGTAGGCATTGCCGGCGGCGTCGGTGACGACGTTTCCCGGAGAGGTCGGCTTCGCGTCGAGAAGCGAGAGTTCCTTCGCCGCGGCGGGGGCTGCAGCGACCGCCAGCGCCGCGAGGACGAGTGCGAGGACCGGAAGGGAGCGCTTGACCGGCATCCAGCCGCCAGCCTAGCGCTCCCTCCACACACCGCGGACGGTCAGCCGAGCTCGACGAGCAGCCGCTCGAGGTTGTCGTAGGACTCGTTCACGCCTTTCTCCATTCCCGCACCGATCATCCCGTCGCGTTCGACCTGCTCGTGGAATGTCGAGATCCCGACCGCCCTGGTTCCGCCTCCGGCAGCCTCCTCGAGGGTCATCTCCTCGACCGAGACGTGGCCGGGCATGCCCTCGAATTCAAATGTCTGGACGATTCGCCGCGGCGCGTCGATCTCGCGGTAGACGCCGCGGAAGGCCGCACGCACGCTGCCGTCGGGGTCGCGCTCGACGAAGCGCCAGCGCCCGCCGGGGGTGACGTCCATCTCCTCGACGACGGTCTCCGTCGCGTCCAGGCCCCACCACTTCGGGATCAGCTCGGGGCTGGTCAGTGCCGCGAAGACCTTCTCCCGCGGCGCGTCGAACTCTCTTTCGATGACGATCACGCGCTCCGAGGGAGTCGTGATCGTGGCTTTCTTCTCTGTGGTTCCGTTGCTCATCGCTTCTCTCCTTGATCGTCGTCTTCCAGCAGGGCGCCGAGACGGTCGAGCCGGGCGGCCATCGAACGGCCGTGCGCCTCGATCCACTGCTGGGCCTCATCCAGGCCCCGCGGGCCGAGGCGGCAGACCCGCGCTCGCCCGACCTTCTCGGTGGTGACCAGTTCGGCGTCCTCGAGCACGGCGACGTGCTTCTTCATCCCGGTCAGGGAGATGTCGTACGGCTGGGCGAGCTCCGAGATCGTCGCGGTTCCCTCGCCGAGCCTCTCGAGGACGCCTCTCCGAGTCGGGTCGGAGATCGCCGCGAGGGCACGGTCGAGCTGGTCTTGATACTGAACCATATGGTTCAGTATAGACAGTTCGCCATCTCTGTCAACCAGCGCCCGGCTGTCAACCAGCGCCCGGCTCCGGGCCCATTTCCTTCTGCGCGTCGCTGGCCCTACGCACGTGCGAGCAGACCTCGGCGGGCGTGTCGGCGACCATCAGAAGCTCCTTGTCGCCGGCCGAGATCAAGCCGTCGTCCTCGAGCACGTCGTCGATCCAGCCCAGCATCGGCTTCCAGAACTCGGACTCGACCAAGATCACCGGGAAGTGCTTGATCCGGTGGGTCTGGATCAGGGTGAGCGCCTCGAAGAGCTCGTCGAGCGTGCCGAAGCCGCCGGGCATGATCACGAAGGCACGCGCATAACGGACGAACATCAGCTTGCGGGCGAAGAAGTAGTGGAAGTTGAGCTGGCGATTTGCGTAGGGGTTCGGCTCCTGCTCCATCGGCAATTCGATGTTGAGCCCGACCGAGTCCCCCCCGGCCTCCGCGGCGCCGCGGTTGGCGGCCGCCATCAGCCCCGGCCCGCCTCCGGTGATCACCGTGAACCCCTCGCGAGCCAGCGCCGCGGCGGTCTCCCGGCAGAGCTCGTACCAGCGGTGTCCCTCGGCGACCCGCGCCGAGCCGAAGATCGAGACCCCGTCGTCGATGTCCCGGAGGGCGTCGAAGCCCCGTTCGACCTCGTCGTGGATGCGCTCCAGCCGGCGGTCGTCTTCGCCCTCGACATCGCAGGGAACCCGGAGCAGGCCCGGGTCACCGGGAGGCGGCTGAGGTCGCATCGATGCCCCCGGCGGGATTCGAACCCGCGCCGCGCGGCTTAAAAGGCCGCCGCTCTAACCAACTGAGCTACAGGGGCGCGCAGCGCATGGTAGTTCAGGAAAGCTCGGGCAGACCCTGCTCGGGAGTCGAGGCCTCGGCGTGGGTGCGGCGGGGGATGCGCCCGGCGCCGCGCGCCAGCCTCCCGGCCTCGACTCCGAGCCTCAGCGCCCTCGCCATCGCCGCCGGGTCGGCGGCGCCGAAGATCGAGCTCGCCGCCATCACCGCGTCGCAGCCCAGCTCCATCGCCAGGGCGGCATCGGAGGCGGTGCCGACGCCGGCGTCGAGGATCACCGGGACGCCCGCCCGCTCGACGATGATCGCCAGGTTGTACGGATTGCGGATCCCGGCACCGGAGCCGATCGGCGAGCCCAATGGCATCACGGCCGCGCAGCCCGCGTCCTCGAGCCGGCGGGCGAGGATCGGGTCGTCGTTCGTATAGGGGAGGACCGTGAAGCCCTCGCCGACCAGGGTCTCGGCGGCGTCGAGCAGCTCGACCGCGTCGGGGTACAGGGTGCGGTCGTCGCCGATCACCTCGAGCTTGATCCAGTCGGTGCCGAAGGCCTCGCGGGCGAGCCGCGCGGTGCGGACCGCGTCGCGGGCGGTGAAGCAGCCCGCCGTGTTGGGCAGCGCGAAGAGGCCGAGCCCGTCGATCACATCGAGGACGGAGCCGCCCGCATCCGGGTCGACGCGACGCAGGGCGACGGTGACGATCTCCGCCCCCGACGCGGCCAGCCCCTCCTCCATCTGCTCGAGCGAGCGGAAGCCGCCGGTGCCGGCGATCAGCCGCGAGGACCACTCGCGCCCGCCCAGCTCCCAGGTCTCGGCGCCACCCTGGATCGCGGCAAGGACCTCGACCCTCTGCCCCTCCGAGAGGACCGTCCCCTCCCACTCGCCGCGGGGCACGACCTCGCCGTCGACAGCGACCGCGACGCCCCGCGGGGCGTCCGGCTCGGCCCCCGCCTCGCGCACTGCGTCGGCGAGCGATGCCCCGCCCGGGAGCTCCCTCGGCTTCCCGTTCAGCTCGATCCTCACGCGGCGACCCCCGCCAGGCACCCGGCGATCATGCGCGCGGCGAGCGGCGCGAGCAGAATTCCATTGCGGTAGTGGCCGGTAGCCCAGAGCAGGCCCTCGATCGGCGAGGGCCCGACCCGTGGGAGGTTGTCGGGAGTGCCGGGACGCAGCGCCGCCATCGTCTCGACCAGCTCCATCTCGGCGACGTCGGGAAGCAGGCGGTAGGCCTCGCGCAGGAGCTCGTGGACGCCGCCCGCGGTGACCTTGACGTCGAAGCCGCGCTCCTCGACCGTGGCGCCGACGATCAGGCGGCCGTGGTCGGGGCGCGGCACGAGGTAGACGCGCTCGGAGGCGACGATGCCGCCGATCGCCGGCTCGCCGTCGGGCGTGCTGAGCTCGAGGATCTGGCCCTTGACCGGGCGCACCGGCGGCCTGGCCTCGGCGGGAAGCCACTCGGCGCTGCCCGACCAGGCGCCACTGCTGAGTACGACCGCGGCGGCGCTCAGCTCCTCCCCCGCGACGGTCCGCAGTCCGACGATCCGCTCGCCGTCGAAGGTCGCGGCGGCGGGCTCCTCGCCCGTCCTCACCTCGACCCCGGCGGCGTCGAGTGCTCCGAGCAAGGCTTCGGTCAGCCGGCGCGGGTCGACGGCAGCCTCGCCGGGCGCGTGGACGCCGCCGCTGAGCGACGGCGTCAGCCCCGGCTCGAGGTCGCGGCAGGCACGCGGCGAGCGCCACTCGGCCTCGAGCCCGAGGCTGCGCTGCAGGTCATGGACGCGGCGCAGCTGGGCCGCCTCATCGCGGTCGAGCGCGAGGTGCAGGGCGCCGCACGCCCGGTGGCCCGAGGGCAGCCCCGACTCCCGCTCGAGCTCGTCGACGAACTCCGGGTAGAGGCGGGCTGCGGCGAGCGTCAGCTCGAGCAGCTCCGGCTCGCCGAAGGTGAGCTCGCCGACCGGGGCGAGCATCCCGGCCGCGACCCTGGTCGCGCCGGCGGGAGGCGCCGCCCGGTCGAGGACGAGCACATCGGCGCCGTCACGGGCGGCACGCCAGGCGCACGAGAGCCCGATGACCCCGCCACCAACGAATATCGCGTCGAAACTTCGCTTCTCGGTCAAGCTTGCCTCCGCCGGCATTACCCGGATCAGGTCTAGACGGTCGGTGGCCTCGGTGCCACCCTCTCAGCCCTCGCGGACTCCCGTTCAAGGCGATGCTACCCCGTGGGCGGCGGCTCAAGCGATAATCAGCGCATGAGCCTTGCTCCCCCCGAGGCCTCCGGGCCATTGCGACGCGAGCGCCTGCGCACGGCGCGCCTCTATTTCGTCTGCGACGCCCAGCCGCGCGGCGGCGATCCGGAGCCGCTGTTGAAAGCCGCGCTCTCCGGCGGCGTCGACATCGTCCAGTTGCGGGAGAAGTCCCTTCCGCGGCGGGAGATCGAGCTCGCCGCACTCACCTTCCGCCGTCTCTGCGACACCTACAGTGCCCTCTTCATCGTCAACGACGACCCCGAGCTCGCCGTCGCCCTCGGCGCCGACGGGGTCCACGTCGGCCAGGACGACGGCTCCGCCCAGGCCGCCCGCGAGGCGGTCGGCCCCGACGGCATCGTCGGCCGCTCGACCCACTCCGAGGATCAGATCGCCGCGGCGGCCGGCGAGCCGGTCGACTACATCAGCGTCGGGCCGGTCTGGGAGACGCCGACAAAAGCGGGCCGGCCGGCCGTCGGCCTCCAGCTGGTCCGACACGCGGTCGAGTCGGCGAGCGGGCCGTTCTTCGCGATCGGCGGCATCGACCCCTCCAACGCCCCCGAGGTCGTCGCCGCCGGCGCCTCCAGGCTCGGGGTGGTGCGGGCGCTCCGCGACGCCGAGGCCCCGGCGGCGGCTGCCGAAGCGCTGCGCCGCGCGCTCGCCGCGGTCGGCGAGGCGGCCCCCGGTGGCTGAGGCCCGCCGCAAGCGCAAGGACCGCGACGCCGAGGGTGGGCCGAAGCCGAGTGCGCGCGAGCGGATGCGCAGCGGCTACGCCAAAGCGGAGGTCCGCAACCAGGCGACGCGAGAATCACTCGAGCCGCTGGCCGAGGGGGAACGGCCGCTGGCGGTGACGGTCGGCGCCCTGATCGCCGCCGCGATCACGATCTCGATCCTGGTCGGCTACCTCACCGGTGTGAAGGTCGAAGGCGACAAACCGCACCTCGCGCAGGTCCTCGCCCCGGCGCTGATCATGGGGGTGATGGCGTGGGGCATGTGGAGGGCCCGCTACTGGGCGGTGCTGGGCTTCCAGCTGATCCTCGTCTTCCTCATCCTCGCCGCGGTCTCCGGGCTCGCGATTCGCGCCTCGAGCGTCTCCGATTTCGCCTACTACCTCGTCCTCCTGACGATCGCCGGCAGCCTCTTCTTCTTCATGGTCAAGGCGATGGCCCGGATCCAGATGCCGGAGCGGAAATAGCGCTTTCTATAGGCTGAATTCGTGGCTGAGAAATTCGATGTGATCGTGATCGGTGGCGGGCCCGGCGGCTACGTCGCCGCGATCCGTGCCGCCCAGCTCGGCAAGAAGACCGCCGTGGTCGAGCGCGACAAAGCCGGCGGCCGCTGCCTCAACTACGCCTGCATCCCCGCCAAGACCGTCCTGCGCACCGCCGAGATCTACACCGAGGCCCGCCAGAGCGCCGAGCTCGGGGTGGTCGCCAAGGAGGTCACCCTCGACTGGGATGCCCTCGGCACTCGCCGCGCCGCGGTCTCGGAATCCCTTTCCAACGGCGTCAAGATGCTCTGGGACAAAAACAAGGTGACCGTGATCGAGGGCGAGGGCGCGCTCGACTCGAACGGCAACGTCAAGGTCGGCGACGAGGTCTACGAGGCGGACGCGGTGATCCTCGCCACCGGGTCGGTGGCACTGCCGATCCCCGGGGTCGAGTTCGGCGACCGGGTCCTCGACACCTGGGGCGCCTACTCCCTTCCCGAGCAGCCGAAGAAGATCGCGGTGGTCGGCGCCGGTGCCTCGGGCGCCGAGATCGCCTCGGCCTTCGGCCGCTTCGGCACCGAGGTCCTGCTGATCGAGATGCTCGACCAGATCCTCCCCGCCGAGGACAAGGACATGGCCCGCGTGGTCGAGCGGATCTTCAAGAAAGACGGCATCGAGATCTCGACCGGCTCGCCGGTCGCCGACGTCGAGGCCGGTGAGAGCTCGGTCAAGTTCACCTACGGCGAGAAATCGGCGGAGGTCGACTACATGTTCGTCGCCGGTGGCCGTGCACCCGACGTCGAGGGGCTGGGCCTCGACCAGGCCAAGGTCGAGCTGACCGAGAAAGGCAAGGTCAAGGTCGACGAGTACAACCGCACCTCGAACCCGAAGGTCTACGCGATCGGAGACCTCGTCAATGCCAAGGCGCTTGCCCACAAGGCCTCTGAGGAGGGCGTCGTCGCGGCCGAGCACGCGGCCGGGGTCGAGACCCATCCGGTCGACCAGAACCTGGTCTGCGGCGCGACCTTCTGCCACCCGCAGGTGGCCAGCGTCGGCCTCACCGAGGCGGCGGCGAAGGAGGCGGGACACGACGTCAAGATCGGCAAGCTGAAACTCGGCGGCGTCGGCGGGGCGACCGTCTACGACGACAAAGACGGAATGGTCAAGCTGGTCATCGACTCCAAGTACGGGGAGATCCTCGGCGCCCACATCGTCGGCAACCGGGCCTGCGACATGATCGCCGAGCTGGTCGCGACGATGGCGCTCGAGGGCGGCTACCAGGAGCTCGCCCGCATCATCCACCCCCACCCCACGATCTCCGAGGCGATCCTCGATGCGGCCCGCGCCGTCGACGGCTGGGCCATCCACGCTTGAATAAACCGGGGACTGCTCAGCTTCGCCCCCGCTGTCCCCGGCAGATGCGCCGACGGCCTGGCCACCTTGAGCCAGCTGACCCGCGACTTCGTCGCTAGTACCAGCGAGGCTCTTTGCCCGCGACCTTCTACTTCGACCTCGGCAGCCCCTACGCGTACCTGAGCGCGGAGCGGATCAGCGGGCTCTTCACGGAAGCCGGCCTCGAGCAGCCCGAGTGGCAGCCGGTGCTGCTCGGCGGGCTCTTCCAGCGCTTCGGCCGCGAGTCCTGGTCGCAGGGGCCGGGGCGCGATCAGGGCGTCGCCGAGATCGAGCGGCGGGCGGGCGCCTATGGGCTGGCGCCGATCGTGTGGCCCGACCCCTGGCCCGGCAACACGCTGGTCGCGATGAGGGCGGCGATCTTCGCCAAGCAGGCGGGGCGCACCGTCTCCTACGCGCTCGCAGGTTTTCGCCAGGCCTTCGCCGCCGGCCGCGACCTGACCGACCCCGACAACGTGATGATCGCCGCTGCCGCCTGCGAGCTCCACCCGCGTGCGCTCCAGAAAGCAGTGGGGACGGCCGGGGTCAAGAACGCGCTGCGCGAGGCGACCGACGCCGCCGGCGACCTCGGCGTCACCGGGGTCCCCTCGGTGGTCGTCGATGGCCAGGTGTTCTGGGGCGACGACCGCCTCGAGGAGGCAATCGAAGCGGCGAGCTAAGGTGGCTCGATGACCGACCTACCCGACGCCTCCACCTGTTACGAGCTGTTGGCGCGGATGACGCTGATCCGTCGCTTCGAGGAGGAGGCCGGCCGTCAGTACCAGCGGGCGAGGGCAGGCGGCTTCCTCCACCTGGCGATCGGCGAGGAGGCGACGATCGTCGGCACCGCCTCGGTGATGCGCCCCGAGGACTACCTGATCGGCACCTACCGCACCCACGGGCACGCGATCGCCCGCGGCACCGACCCGAAGCGGGTGATGGCCGAGCTCTTCGGCCGGGTCGACGGGACCAGCGGCGGCCGCGGCGGCTCGATGCACATCTTCGACCGGGAGGCGCGCTTCATGGGCGGCTACGGCATCGTCGGCGGCAACCTGCCGATCGCCGCCGGCCTGGCGCTCTCCTCGCAGATGAAGGGCGAGGAGGCGGTCACCGTCTGCATGTTCGGCGACGGCGCCTCCAACGCCGGCAACTTCGGCGAGACGATGAACCTCGCCGCGCTCTGGAGGCTGCCGATCCTCTTCCTGGTCGAGAACAACCTCTACGGGATGGGCACCTCGATCGAGCGCCACTCGGCCCAGACCGACCTGTCGAAGAAGGCCCAGGGCTACGGGATCCCCGGCCAGCGGATCGACGGCATGGACGTGATCGCCGTCCGCGACGCGGTCGCCGAGGGACTCCGCGAGGCGCGCGAAGAGTCGCGCCCGACCCTGCTCGAGGCCTTCACCTACCGCTTCCGCGGGCATTCGGCGGCCGATCCCGAGGTCTATCGCGAGCGCGAGGAGGTCGACGAGTGGCGCGAGCGCGACCCGATCGAGACCTTCGCCACCCGGGTCCGCGAAGACGACGTGCTCGGCGAGCGTGAGGTGCAGGCCGTCCGCGACAAGGCCGAGGAGCTGGTCTCGGCCGCCGTCGAGTTCGCCGAAGCCTCGCCCGAACCGGCCCTCGACACCCTCTACGAGAACCTCTACGTGCTCGCCGACGAGCGCGAGGAGGGGGGCTGGTACGCGGTCGACGAGCGCAGCCCCGAGCCCCACCGCGGCGAGCGCGAGGAGACCATGCCCGATGCCGCCCGCGAGCTCGCCGAGGCCGGCGCCGCCTATGCCGGGCAGCCGACGGGGCCGCGGCCGAACCCGGCAGTCGACGGTGACGCCGAGCTCGGGGTCGAGCCCGAGGTGTCCGGCGAGGTCGAGGACTGATGGCGACGCTGCGGATGCGTGAGGCACTGCGCGACGCGATGGCCGAGGAGATGCGGCGCGACGAGAGCGTCTTCGTGATGGGCGAGGACGTCGGCGTCTTCGAAGGCGCCTTCAAGGTGACCGAAGGACTGCTGAAGGAGTTCGGCGAGCGGCGGGTGCGCGACACGCCGATCTCCGAGAACACGATCGTCGGCGCGGGGGTCGGCGCGGCGATGGGAGGAATGCGGCCGATCGTCGAGCTGATGACGGTCAACTTCTCGCTGCTCGCGCTCGATCAGATCGTCAACCACGCCGCGGCGATTCCCTACATGTTCAACGGCCAGGCCCGGGTCCCGATGGTGATCCGCATGCCCGGCGGCGGCGGCCACCAGCTCGGCCCCACCCACTCGCACAGCCTCGAGGCCCTCTACCTCCAGGTACCGGGGCTGCTGGTCGCCTGCCCCTCCACGCCGGCCGACGGCAAGGCGTTGCTGAAGACCGCGATCCGCGACGACAACCCTGTCGTCTTCATCGAGCACGAGAGCCTCTACGGCAGCCGCGGAGAGGTCGCCGACGAGGGCGACGAGGTGCTGCGCTTCGGCGAGGCGGCGGTGCGCCGCGAGGGAGACGACGTCACCGTGATCGCGATCCTGAAGATGGCGCAGGTCGCCGAGGAGGCGGCGCGCACCCTGTCCGGCGAGCACGGCGTCGAGGCCGAGGTGATCGACCCGAGGACCCTGCGGCCGCTCGACCTGGACACGATCCTCGCCTCGGTGCGGAAAACCAACCGGGCGGTGATCGTCGAGGAGGGCTGGCCGCACGGCGGCGTCGGCGCGAACCTGGCGACGCTGATCACCGAGCAGGCCTTCGACCACCTCGACGCACCGGTGCAGAGGGTGACCGGCGCCGACGTGCCGATGCCGTACTCGAAACGCCTCGAGCAGGCCGCGATCCCGCACGAGGAGCACGTCGTCAAGGCGGCGCTGGCGACCCTCGAGGGAGCGCTCTGATGACCGACGTGGTCATGCCCCGGCTTTCGGACTCGATGGAGGAGGGGACGATCCTGCAGTGGCTGAAAAAGGTCGGCGACGAGATCGCGGTCGGCGACGAGCTGGTCGAGATCGAGACCGACAAGGCGAACATGGCCTACGAAGCGGACACCGCTGGGACCCTCGTCGAGATTCTGGCGGAGGAGGGGGCGACGCTGCCGATCGGCGAGGTGATCGCACGGATCGGAGATTCGGGTGAGGATTCAGAGGTATCGACTGCGGGTCCTGTCGCCGAGGAGGGCGGCTCGTCCTCGCAAGCTGCGGGCAAGCCTCCCTCCTCGACACCACCCGCAGACGATGCGTCCAAAGCAACACCCGAAGCCCGAACCGCCGAGCCAAGCGCCCCGGCCGAGTCGGCGGCTCCGGCGACAACAGCTGCGGCGGGCTCAGATGGCGAGGAGCGGCCCAAGGCTTCTCCCCTAGCCCGACGCATCGCCAAAGAGAGCGGCATCGATTTGAGGCAGCTAAAGGGCTCCGGACCTGGAGGCCGCATTCTCAAAGTCGACGTCGAGCATGCAGTCTCAGTCCCGGACGCCCCTTCGGCGGGTGGCGCGGCTGTGGGGGGTCCGAGAACGGAGGCGCAGCCCCCGCCCGCAGGACCCCCCACAGCCGGGGCAGGACCCGCCGACCGGGCGCCCGCGGCCGAAACCGCCAAGGGCACCGTCTCCTATGAAGACCTCTCGAAGCTCCAGTCCACCGTCGCCCGCCGCATGGCCGAGTCGAAGGCCACCGCTCCGCACTTCTATCTCGAGTCCGAGATCGACATGACCAAGGCGGTCGATGACCGCGCCCGACTCAAGGACATTGCCGAGGAGGGCGACGTCGTCCCCTCCTTCAACGACCTCGTGGTCAAGGCATGCGCGCTGGCGCTGCGCGAGTTCCCGCGGGCGAACGGCGCCTACCGCGATGGCCGCTTCGAGCTCTACTCGCGGGTCAACGTCGGCATCGCGGTGGCCGCCCGCGACGCGCTTGTCGTCCCCACGGTCTTCGATGCCGACCGCAAGAGCATCTGGGAGATCGCGATCGAGTCGCGCCGCCTCTCGCAACGGGTCCGCGACGGCCAGATCACCCCGCCCGAGCTCTCCGGCGCGACCTTCACCGTCTCCAATCTCGGCATGTTCGGCATCGACAGCTTCTCCGCCGTGATCAACCCGCCCCAGGCGGCGATCCTCGCGGTCGGGGCGATCGTCGAGCGCCCGGTGATCCGCGACGGCGCCCCGACCTCGGCGCGGCTGATGCGAACCAACCTCGCCTGCGACCACCGCATCCTCTACGGCGCCCAGGGCGCCGAATTCCTCGCCCGCGTCCGAGCTCTCCTCGAAGAGCCGTTCGCCTTGGCCGCCTGACGTTCTCAGCAGGTTGGCCTGGCGCCGGTGACGGCGTCCCAGGCGCTGCCCAGCGAAAAGTCCGCCGAGACCCGGAAGAGGCCCGGACGGTGAGCGTGGACGAGGGTCCAGTCACCGCGACGCGCGAGGCAGCCGCCGCCGTTGGAGACCGACCAGTACGGCGTGTAGTTGACGCGAACCAGGAACGCTCCGGGTCGGGAGACGTCGAGGGCGAAGCCCTGGCGGCCGACCCAGCGCGTGCGGGCCGCGGCGCCTTCCAGTGGCTGCACGAGCGGCTTCGGGTCCCGGACCGCGTAGACCCGCCAATGGGCCGAGGTCCAGCGCAGGTCCAGATAGGACGGCGCGCTCAACACGAGGTGCCGCTCGGCGACCGAGGAGTAGTCGAGCGAGGCGTCGGGCAGCGCCACATAGCGGATCGCGTTCTGGCGCAGCCAGCCGCTGTAGGCGGCGTCGGTGAGCGGGCCGTCGCCGTAGAAGACGTCGTCCCTGGTCGTGTCGAGTTGGCGCAGCCAGCCGCGGGCGAGCTCGAAGTTCGGGGCGAGGTAGGCCGCCTCCCAGTGGTTGGCCGTCGGCGGCACCTCGATCCGGACGCCGCGCCCGCCGTGGCCGCGCAGCCATTCGGCGACCGGTTCGAAGTAGGCCGAGGTGGTCGACGGATCGCCGACGCTGCGGGCGATCTGGGTGACGCTCGCGTTCAACTGCCAGTAGAGGCCGCCGACGAGGAAAAGTGCGAGGAACCAGGGTGAGACCCGCGGGCGGCGGGCGAGGACGACGGCCGCCAGCACCGGGCCGCCGAAGAGGGCGCCGAGCCGGACCGCGTTGCCGCCCATCGGGTTCGGCGTCAGCCAAATGAGCGTCGAGGCGAGCAGGTAGGCGGCGATCGCCCAGCGCAGCTGACGCTCCTCGCCGCGCAGGCCGCGGGTCACGTAGAGGGCGGAGCCGCACCAGACCGGGATCGCGATGAACGAGGAGAAGGAGAACGGGAACTGGCCCGGTTCGGGGAAGGCCAGGTTGGGAATGACGACGAGGCCGAGGGCGACGGCGCCGACCCAGATCGCCGGGCGGCTGAGCGGCCGGCCGCGCTCGGCCGCGCCGATCAGGACGACGCCGGCGAGGAAGGCCGCGGCGACCGGGCTGGATAGGGCGCAGGCGGCGGCAAGGGCTACCGCGACCCGCGGCCGGCCGACCTGGAGCGCGCGCAGGGTCGCGAGGCCGAAGGCGACGCCGAGCGCGAAGGTGAGCTGGCCGTCGGCGAGCAGGGTGACGACCCCGGCGGCGAACCAGAGGGTCGCCCAGCGCGCCTCGGCGCCCCAGCGATCGCGGACCAGGCGGTCGAAGAGATAGGAGGAGGCGACCACGGCGATCATGCCGACCACGCGCGGGCCGAGCAGCGCCCCCAGCGGCGGGAAGAGAACGCTGTAGGTCAGCGTGTAGTGGCCGCCGTACCAGCTGCCGTTCCAGATCGCCAGACCGCCGCGCTGGAATAGCTCGGTACGGAACACCTGGGCGGCGAGGTCGCCTACCTGCGGGTTCCAGGCCAGCATCGCGGCGGCAAGCAGTGCGCTGAGCGCGACCGCCGGAAGCCAGTCGGGTCGGAGAGTCCTTGACTGGGCCATGGGGACGGCGCCAAGGATAGAGGGGCGCCATGCAACGATTTCTACGGTGAGCGCCGAGATCCTCGTCTACAGCTGCGGGCTCCTCCCCTATCTGGAGGGCCTTTCCCTGCAACGCCGGCTCGAGGTCGAGCGCCAGAGGGACAAGATCCCAGACGCCCTGATGCTGCTCCAGCACCCCCCCGTCTACACCCGCGGCCGCCGCTCCGAGGATGCCGAGCTCCCGATGGGAGCGCAGTGGTACGAAATGCAGGGGATCGAGGTCGCCGAGACCGACCGCGGCGGTCAGGTCACCTACCACGGCCCCGGGCAGCTGGTCGTCTACCCGATCGTCTCCCTGCGCCCCTACGGCGACGACGTCCACGAGTACGTGCGCAAGCTCGAGCGGGTCGCGATCGCCGCGCTCGCCGACCACGACGTCGAGGCGGGCACGATCGACGGCCTCACCGGGATCTGGGTCGGCGAGCGCAAGATCGGCTCGATCGGGGTGCATGTGAGTCGCGGGGTGACCACGCATGGGATGGCGATCAACGTGAACAACGACCTGCAGCCCTTCGACTGGATCGTCCCCTGCGGGATCGAGGGTTGCCGGACCACGAGCCTCGGCCGGGAGCTCGGCGCCGAGCAGGACCTCGACGCGTTTGCGGCGAGCGTCGTCTCGCGCTTCGCCGAGATCTACGAGCGGGACCCCCGAGAGTCCGACCCGGCTACGCTCGCTGTCGCATGACCGAGCGCCTTCACGTCACCCGTTCCCGCTCGAAGCCGGGCGGCACCGCCGCCGAGGCCGACGGCACGATCCCCTTCAAGCGGGCCCGCAAGCCGCCCTGGCTGAAAGTGCCGGCCCCCGGCGGCCCCAACTACCGCCGGCTGAAGGCCGAGATCGGCTCCGACAACCTGCACACCGTCTGCGAGGAGGCGAACTGCCCGAACGTCGGCGAGTGCTGGGAGCGCGGCACCGCGACGTTCATGATCCTCGGCGACACCTGCACCCGGCGCTGCGGCTTCTGCAACGTAAAGACGGGCGTGCCGACCTGGCACGACCCGCTCGAGCCGGCCCGGGTGGCGCGCCAGGTCAAGCAGATGGGGCTGCGCCACGCGGTCGTCACCTCGGTCGACCGCGACGACCTGCCCGACTACGGCGCCGGTGCCTTCGTCGGCGTGATCCGCTCGATCAGGATGCAGGCCCCCGACTGCAAGGTCGAGGTCCTCACCCCCGACTTCCGCGGCCAGGAGATGCCGTTGGCGAAGGTGATCGCCGAGCGCCCCGACGTCTTCAACCACAACGTCGAGACCGTCCCCCGGCTCTACCCGAAGGCCCGCCGCGGCTCGCAGTTTCTGCGCTCGGCCAGGGTGCTGCGCCTCGCCAAGGAGATGGGCGGCGACGGGGTGGTGACCAAGTCGGGGTTGATGGTCGGGCTCGGCGAGAGCCACGAGGAGATGGTCGAGACCTTCGGGATCCTGCGCGAGCACAGGGTCCAGGTCCTGACCGTCGGCCAGTACCTGAGGCCCACCGAGAACCACCTGCCGGTCGTCCGCTACTGGCACCCCGACGAGTTCGCCGCGCTCGAGGAGGCCGCCTACGCGATGGGATTCGAGTCGGTGGCCGCCGGCCCGCTGGTGCGCTCCAGCTACCACGCCGACCAGAACCTGCCGGACTCTGCGCGAAGCGCCGTCTAGTCGGCTTCGAGCAGCGAGCGGCCGCTGAGGTCGGCGGCGAAGGCGACGACGTCGGTGAGCGCCCGGCCCTCCTCGATCCCGAATTGCGCCGAGAGGGCCGCGGCGAGGTCGCCGACGCTGGCCGGCGTCTCGAGCTTCTCCCAGAGCCACGCCCCGCTCGGGTTCAACCGCACCGCGACGCCGTCCTCCAGGTCGAGCAGGACCGTCTCCTCGGGCAGCTCGCCGTGGACAGCCCTGTCCGCGCGGCTGAGCACCGTCTGACGTCCGATCTCCGCTGCCTCCACCTCTCATAGCCTACGAGGAATGGGCAGCATTTTCGGCTATGAGGTTGACAGCGACTATCCGCTGACCCGGCTCAATCGGGCTGCGGGAAAGCGGGGGGTCATCCGTGTGCGCAGGCCGACGGAGGCGCTTCCCGAGCCGGACGGTGAGCCGCAGTCGATGCTGGAGACCGACGACGGCGAGCTCGTCTACGCCTCCTATCCGGTCGAGCGCGGGTGCCTGTTGGTGATGCCGCCGACCGCCGCCTTCCTGATCGAGCCCGAGAGCCTGACCGTCACCGTCGAGGGTCGCGACGAGGACGCCGAACTCTTCGAGCACCGGCTCTTCTCCTCGGCGATCTGCACGATGCTGGCGATGGGCGACGACCTCGGGCTGCACTGCTCCGCGGTCAGCGCCGGCGAAGGCGCCGTCCTCTTCTGCGGCCCCTCGCACCAGGGCAAGTCGACCCTCGCACACGCTCTCGGCGAGGCGGGCCACCCGGTACTCGCCGAGGACGGTGCCGACGTCACCCTCGAGCCGGCTCCGATCGTCCACCCCGGGCCGCGCGGCGTGAGGATCAGGAAGCCCGGGGGCGTCGACCTGGCGTCCGACCCCGGCCCCGCCGAGCCCGAGGCGCTGCCGGTCGCCGCGGTCGTCGTCCTCGGCGAGCGCGGCGGGGCGCTCGAGATCGAGTGCCTCGAGCCGGGTCTGGCGCTGACCCAGCTGACCCCGGCGCTGATCCATGACGGCTCCCGCGACGGCATCGCCGACGCGTTCGGCCGCCTGGCCCGCCTCCTGCACACCGCTCCCGTCCTCCGGGCGCGGCTCCCGGACGATCTCGCCGCCCTGCCGCGGGTTGCGCCCGAACTCCTCGACTCGCTCGACTCCCTGGCCCCCGCGGGATAGACTCGGCGGGCTGGAGGTGGCAGGCACTGCGCCTCAGGGACAGTCCTAAATCGACCAGATTCAGGAGCGCCAGATGGAAGACCCCAACGCGTACGAGGCACCCAAGGTCGAGGAAATCGAGGCCGACGGCCCGCTCGACACTTCCCCGGGTGTCGCCAAAAGCACCGACTAACGGACCTGAACGAACCCGCATCAGGAGGAGAGAAATGACCGATCCGACACCGTATGAGGCACCCAGCGTCGAGGAGATCGACAACGACGGCTACCCGGTGAGCACCGCCGCCGGCGCTACCATCAAACCCCCGGCCTGATCATGGGCGATCAGAGCAGCTACGAGAAACCTCAGGTCGAAGAGATCGAGTCCGAAGGGCCCGTCAGCACGGCGCCCGGAAACAGCAAAGAGTAGGCATGGGCACAGACGAGAACATCCCGTACGAGGCGCCCAGCGTCGAGGAGATCGATAGTGATGGCGCATCGATCCGCACGACTCCGGGACTGTCCGAGAAACCGATCGGCTGAGATGACCGACCCGACCGGATACGAGGCGCCCAGTGTCGAGGAGATCGACAACGACGGCGGCCCGGTCAGCACGGCGCCGCTGAACCAGATCTCCAACACCAACTAGCGGCAACGACCCTCCCACCGACGATCAAGAAGAGGAGATGCGATGAGCGACGATTCAATTCCGTACCAGGCTCCCGAAGTTGAAGACATCGAGTTGGACGGGCCGATCTGCACCGCGTCGATGATCGCCCTCTCCGATACCTGAGTGCTCCTCAATCGCCAGGAGAGCTTCACCTGGGGCCGCATCTCCCAGAAGCTGGGGCGGCGCCAGCCCTCCAAGCTGCTGGCGGAGGCCCCGCAGAGCCCGATCGGGGCGAAGCTCGAGATCACCTACGCCTGCAACCTGCGCTGCGGCTTCTGTTACACCGATAGCCCGCGGCGGACGCTGCAACGCACCCCGGAGCTGAGCGACGAGCAGTGGGGGCGGGTAGTCGACGAGTCACTCGACCTCGGCATCGTCGAGGCGGTCGTGACCGGCGGTGAGCCGCTGCTGCGCCGTGACCTGACCCTCGGCATCGTCGAACGGCTGGCGCAGGCGGGCGTCGGCGTGACGCTCAACACGAACGGCTGGTTCGTGGATGCCGACGCCGCGGCCCGGCTCGGGACGCTCAGCGGCGTCACCGCCCATATCTCGATCGACGGCGCCCGCCCGGGCCTGCACGACTCCTCCCGGGGAGTCCCGGGAAGCTGGAAGCGGGCGATCGAGGGGATCGACCACCTGCTCAGCGCCGGCGTGGGCGTCTGCGTCGTCCACGTCGTGACCCCCGAGAACGAGGACGCGGTTCCCGAGCTGCTCGAGCAGGTCTGGGCGCTGGGGGTGACCTGGGTGCGGATGACGCCGGTGGTCCAGACCGGCGCCGCGGCGCGCGGTGGCGAGTGGGGCGTCTCACGGTCGAGGCTTCGGAAGGCGGTCGAGGAGTTCGGCGAGGCCCATGGTCCCTCGCTGCGCATCGATCTGCTGGCCGGGACCGGCGGCGGCCTCCAGTTTCAGGGCCAGGAGGCGCCGGGCAGCTACCTCGTGCGCCCCAACGGCGACGTGCGGCCCGACTCGCTTCGACCCTTCACCTTCGGCAACGCGATCGAGGACGGCGTCGCGACCTGCTGGGAGCGGATTCGCGACGGCTGGGCGGATGAGCGGATCAACCGCTGGGCCGGCAGCCTGAAGAGCGCCGGCGACCTGCCCAAGTCGGACCTGGTCGCCTATCTCGACGACGAGGTCGACCTCTCCCCCGGGTCCTCGGCGGAGCGATCGAGCGGGCGCGACGCACCGGTTCCCGCGCCGACCCCGCCGAAGCCGGTGGAGCCGGCCAAGGACCTCTCCGACGCCCGCGAGAAGGTGATGGGGCTGGCCCTCGGCCGCCGCTATCGGACCGTGCCGCTGCGGGTGACGGGCGGCCCCAAGCAGCGATTCGTGAGGCTGGGTGGGGACGGCAGCTTCCTGCGGCTCAACGAGTCCGGGGCCCTGGTCATGGACAAGCTCGACGGCGGCAGCCTCGAGGACGCTGTCGAGGGCCTCTCGAGCCGCTACGGGTTGAGCCGCGAGCAGGCGACGCGCGACGCTCTCGCGGCGATCCGCGATCTGCAGAGCAAGCGCGTCCTGCTCGCCGAGGGTGCCTCCGGCTCGTTCGCGATCGAGTCCGGCACCAGCGACCTGCCCGGGCTCGAGCCGAACGGCTGAGCCGACCGCTCAGGCGAGGTCGAGTTTCTCCGGGTTCGCCGGGTCGTAGAAGACGTCGATCTTGCGCCCGGGCTCGATCCGGCCGAGCCGGCCGGCGGAGAACTTGCGCTTGACCTGGTAGGGGATGCCGCCGCCCTTCGGGTGGACCTCGAGGGTCACGTCGACCATCGGATATCCGGCTACCGAGCCGGTCGTGCTCTGCGCTTCGATGATCGTCGCCTTGGCGCGCTGGGAACCGGCCGGCGGCTTGTCCTTTTTGCTCGGCGCGTCGAGGTAGACCAGCAGGAGCCCGCTCAGCCCGCAGCCCAGGGCGACGCCCAGTGCCCCTAGGCGCGCCTCCTCGACCGGGGGGACGATCGTGAAGACCAAGCCGATCAGTCCGAGGACGAGCAGGAAGAGCCCGGAGATGAACACGCGGGAAATTTACACCGGCTACCGGTGGCGATATGGTCGGATCTCGTCAACCGGGGCCTGCAAATGGGCGTCCCCTGAGTCAAAGGAGCGCAGCGAGATGGGCATGTTCAAGGACATGAGGGACCTGAGCAAGACCGGCAAGCAGATGAAGAAGGAACGCGGCGGCAGCCTCAAGATGATGAAAGACGGACTCGCCCAGGCGAACCAGATGGTGCAGGGCGTCCAGGCCGATCAGGAGCTTGCCGAGCGCCTCGCCAACGAAGGCGTCGACGGCACCGCGACGATCGTCTCCATGCAGGCCACCGGGGCCAACATCAACATGCAGCCCGAGCTCCTCTTCCAGCTCAAAGTCGACGTCAACGGCAGCCAGTCCGACGTCCAGCACAAACAGGTCGTCTCCCCCGCCGTGATCGGCCAGCTCCAGCCCGGCGCCCAGGTTCCGGTCAAGGTCGACCCGAACGACCACTCCGCCCTGATGATCGGCCTCGCCGGCTAGCGGTTGGACCGGGAAGTGGAGCCAGCCGGGATCGAACCGGCGACCTCGGCGTTGCAAACGCCGCGCTCTGCCAGCTGAGCTATGGCCCCGCGCCCTGAGATTCTAGGGCGCCGGGGCTAGTCGTCGAAGTCGAAGTCCTTGGGGGGCTTCTGCTCGAACCAGAGCTCGTCGTCCTCCGGCGCCTCCTCGAGGAAGTCCGGGGTCTGCTCGAGCGCGTCGTGCTCCGCGCTCTCAGGCTCGGCGACGGACTCGCTCTCGGACGGCGCGATCTCGTGCTCGGCTGACTCGGGCTCCTCCTCGACCGGAGCCTCGAGCGCCTGGTCAAGCTCATCGGAGAGCCGCTGGTGGTCGAAGAAGTCGTCGTCGTCATCCTCGTCGACGGGGGTGTCCGGGGCTGGCGCGAGGCGCGGCTCGGCGATCTCCTCGGCGACGAGGTCCTCGTCCTCGGGGGCGGGCGCCTCCGAGGAAGCGAACTCCTCCTCGACATCGAACATCTCGGTCGGCTGGTCGGCGATCGCGTGCCGCTCCTCGGTGTTGGGGCCGCTGGAAATCTCGGGGACCGCCTCGTGTTCGGCGGCGGGCTGCTCCTCGACGGGTGAGCCCGGCGGGCGCTCGTCGTCCTCGGGCTCGGGCGTCTCCTCGGCTACAGGCTCGTCCGCCTCTGCGGCTTCCTCGGCCGGCGGCAGCGGCGACTCCTGGAGGTCGGCGATCCCGGCCGGTGACTCGCGACGCGGCTGCGGCGGGTCGTCGCCCGAATCCGCGTCGGGCGCGGGCTCCGGAGCCTTCTCCTGGTCGGGGGAGAGGTCCGGCTGGGCCATGAACTCGGTCGCCGCCTCGGCGACCGGATCGGGTGGATCCTCGCCCCCCGGGCGCTGCGGAGGGCCGAAGGCGTCGTCCTCGAGCGCCTTCAGCTCGGAGTCCTCGGCGCCATGCGAGCGCTTCAGCTCAAGGTGCTCCCGGATTGCCTCATCGAGAATGCCCATATTCGTCCCTCGGAAACCTAAAGCCTATGCGGTTATCCTTGCCGTGACCAGTGGCCTGGGAGGTTCATCCCAAGGTCCACCACGGGGCTATAGCTCAGCTGGCAGAGCGCCTGGATCGCACCCAGGAGGTCGGCGGTTCGAATCCGCCTAGCTCCATTTCCCGCATTCCGCACAGCAGCGCCAAATCTGATGTCCCGCCTATGGTTGTTCGGACGCAGCGGGCGTACAGGGCAGAACGTGGGTTATCTGCAGCGTCGGCGCTTCGATGAAGCGGACCGTCGCTTCAGCCTTGTAGGTCCCGGTCGGGCAACTGGCGGACAAGTAACTCGCCTTCCTGCGGTTGTAGGTGAACCTGCGGCCGATGCTGATCCGGAATTTGACCGCCGAGCCGGCACCGCCGGCGACCGGGGGGATCTCGGCGTCGAAGTGCAGGCCGAAGGGCCCATGGCTGATTCGAGACAGCTCGACCTTTGCGATCACTGCGGTCGGGGCAGGCACGGCCACGTAGGTGTGGATATAGAGGACCGTCGTCCCGCCGTGGATGCCACCGTTGAAGAGGACGATCGGGCCCTTGGCACTGAAGGGGCCCTGTTCGGGAAAGGCAACCTCGACTTCGGCCTCCCCGGAGCCGACAATCGCGTCCGGGCAGGCCTTCTTGGCCTCAACCGTCGATCGGGCCTCGAGGGCGCCCTCCGCGCAGGCCGGCAGGCCCCTTGCATTCAGCTCAATCGTCTTGTCGATATCGGCGCTCACAGAGGTGAGCGCGGGCGGATGGCTGCCGTCGGTGGTTCCGATTTCATCGTGAAGGTTCGCCGAAATCGGTGCTAGCTCGTGGCGAGGCAGCTTCCTCGGCGAGATGCCGCCGCTGCCTCTGAGATAGAGGTTTCCGACCCTCACCATGTCGAGCCCGGCGGAAGCGGCGGTTGCAGCGCTCAGCGCGAGGAAAAGCCCGATCAGCGCTGCGAAAACGATCCTCCTGCCCATGCTTCCCCCGGCGTCGTCAGATGGTCGAGGCGATCATCTCCCGCGATCCGCGGCTACCGCTACGCCAATGTGTCATCCGGCGAGTTCGAAACTCGCCAACCTGGGAAGGCGCGCTCCCTGCATGCGATCGCAGGGTTCGTATGACCTGCGACGACGAAGCGGCGCCCTCCCCCGCCCGCGCCGCTAGGGGAGTGGTCAGAACGATGCGGGTGTCGGGTCGTAGGGTCTCGGCCCTACGAACCGGACCTCGCCGGTCCCCTTTTATTTCTTGGCGAGGTAGACCCGGACGGTTTTGCTCTTGACCACCGTCGCCTCGCCGGGCGCGGTGATCTTCACGGTGATGTTCATCTTGATCGCGCCGCTGGCTTCGATCAGAGCCAGGCCCACCTTGGTCAGTTTCAATTTCACCGGCTTGGACTTCCCCGCCGGGACCTTCATCTTGCCGCTGGCGACGAGCAGATTCTTCGGCTTCGCCTTGGCGCGCGCGCCGCCGACCGGGAAGAGCGGGCGGAACGACAGCCCGGCGGCCCTGCTCGCCTTCGCGTAGCCGGTGCTGTTGACGCCGCAGTCGGCGGCGCCGCAGGAGACGCTGAGAGGCTGAACGTAGCCGTGCGGTTCGTAGGGGAGGCCGGTGCTCGTCCAGATGACTCTCGCCGGTTTCGTTTTCGGCAACGGCTGGTTCGAGCCGCCCGAGGGAGTGATCGGAAGTGTCGCCGGCGTGCCTGGAACGGGCGGCGAGCCCGGGAAGGTCGGCGTGATCGCCGGGTTTGGCCGCCACGAGGGGTCGGAGTTGCCGTCTTTGACGACGACGAGTGTCGTCGCCGACCCCCCGCCATCCGTGTTCTCGATGTAGATCCTGTGGGTGCCGTCGTAGCCGTAGAAGACGACCCGGCCCCCGTCCGGAGACCACGAGGCGGGTCCGTGCATGGCGACCGTGCCGGCGCCGGCCAGGGCATGGTCGCCTTCTCCGCTGCGATCGACCACGCGTGCGTAGCCGGCGTTGATCTGGGTCGAGCGGTAGGCGAGCTTCGAGCCGCCGGGGGCCCAGCTGAGAAAGGTCCACTGGGCGTAGTTGGAGGGGACCACGACCGGGGTGCCGCCGCCGGTTGCGCTGACGATGTGGACGTCCGAGAAGGGGGCTTTCTGTTCCGCATTGATCCCGTCGAACGCGATCAATGCCCCGTCCGGGGACCAGACCGGGTCATGACCCGCACCGTTCGGGAGCGTCGTCGCGGGCGCGCTCGCATCGGCGTTGCGGAGGTAGACCTGCTCCCCGTAGGAGTAGGCGATCTTGCCGCCGTCGGGCGCCCAGCTCGGGTGCGTGCCGTGTTCGGCGATTTTCAGAGGCACCGCGGTGGTGCCGTCGGAATTGGCAACGAGGACTTCGTAGTTGAGTTCGGAGACCCCGCGCTGGAAGGCAATCTCGGTGCCGTCGGGCGACCAGGCGAGATTTTGCACGTAGGTTCCGTCGCCGTATTCGGTCACCGGCTTTGCCAGGCCTCCGGCTCCGGAGACGAAGGGCGCCATGACGAAGACGTTCCGGGTGCCATTGAGAAGTCGGATGAAGGCGAGTTTGGATCCGTCTGGCGACCAGGTCGGGTTGTAGTAGAAAAGCCCGGCTTCGCTGCTGTTTGTCAGGTTGCGGACCGCGGACGGGTTGTCGGGATCGATCAGGCAGATGTCCTTTTCGCCGCAGCCGTAGGCAACTTCGTCCGGGGCGGCGAAGGCCGGCGCCGCGGTCGATGCGGCCAATACGAGCGCCAGCGCAACCACGATCGCCAGAATTGTCGGACGAGACCCCTTCACCGAAATAGATCGTCTCATGTTTTTCGTATTCCCCGCGACCGCGCCAGGTTAGGGTCCGCCGGTGACCGGATCCGCCTTCGAGGCCCACGAGGTCGACCTGCATGGCCACCACTCGGTCTACCGGGAGATGGGGAGCGGGCCGAACCTCGTCCTGATCCACGGAATGATCAATTCGTCGCGCCATTGGCAGACGGTGGCAACCGGGCTCGCCGGCTCCTACCGGGTGATCGCGCCGGACCTGATCGGGCATGGCGATTCGGCCACCCCGCGCGGGGATTATTCGCTCGGCGCACACGCGGCGAGCATCCGCGACCTGCTGGCGACGATCGGGGTCGAGCGGGCGACGATCGTCGGGCACTCGCTTGGCGGCGGGGTCGCGATGCAGTTCTTCTACCAATTCCCACAGCACACCGAGCGCCTTGCGCTGATCTCGAGTGGCGGCCTCGGTCGTGAGGTGAGCCCGTTGCTTCGCGGAGCGGCGCTGCCGGCCTCCTCGGCCCTGTTGAACGCGGTCGCCCGCCCCCGCCTCGTCTCGGCGCTCGCCGGGGCAGGCGGCAGGCTGAGCGCGCGCGGACGTCGCGAGGGGGTCCAGCTGCAGGCGGTCGCGCGGGCGCTGCGTCCCCTCCAGGAGCCGGGCGCCAGGCGCGCCTTCATGCAGACCCTGCGTGCCGTGATCGACATCCACGGCCAGCGGGTGAGCGCCGCGGACCGCCTCTATCTGCTCGGCGAGATGCCGACCCTGATCGTCTGGGGCGAGCGCGACCGGACGATCCCGATCGCACACGGCATCTCCGCGGCCGAGGAGATCCCGAACTCTCGCTTCGAGTCACTGCCGCGCGCCGCCCACTTCCCCAACCTCGAAGACCCCGACGGCCTCACCGCGATCATCGATGACTTCCTCGCGACCACCGAACCGTCCCAGATCGACGACTCGAACTGGGGCGAGGTGATCGCCCGGCATTCCAAGGGCCACCCTCCGACCGGGGGCATGAGCGCCCCCGGTCGGTCAGGGGACCTCAGCCGTTGACGGCCTTCTTCAGTTCCGCTCCGGGGCTGAACTTGGCCGCGGTTTTCGCGGCGATCTGCATCGACTCGCCCGTCTGCGGGTTGCGGCCTTCGCGAGCCGGCCGGTCGACCGTCGAGAACTTGCCGAATCCGGTGAATTTGACCTCGTTGCCGGCGGCCAGCTGAGCGGTGATCTCCTCGATCGTCGCCTCGACCGCGCGCTTTGCCTGGCCGGTCTCGAGACCGGTCCGCTCGGCTACCTGCTTTGCCAACTCATCCTTCGTCGTAACCGACATCTCATCTCCTTGAAGTAGGGGCGCAGGGCGGGATCCGGCCTGCTGTCCACTGCCTTTCTACACGCCCGGGCGGGCGTAAAGGCATCAGGGGCGGGAAATCGACGACTTTTCGCTAACTCTCGGGCTGGGCCCAGCCCACCGCCTTGACCTCACGCCAGGTCAACAAGCGGCCGCTCTTGCGGTCGATCACCTTGAGCCGAATCGCCCGCAGGCCGTCGGCGAAGCCCAAAACCGGGACGTCGGCGAAGATCGTTCCCTCGTCGTGAGCGCGCTGCAGGTTGTAGTTGGGGATCTTGGCGCTGAGGTGATGGACGTGGTGAAGGCCGATGTTGCCGGTGAAGAACTGGAGGATCTTGGGGAGCTTCAGATACGAGCTTCCCTGCAGCGCGGCGTCGGCGTAGTCCCACTGCTCCGAGTTCTCCCAGTAGACGTCCTCGAACTGATGCTGGACGTAGAACATGAATACCCCGAGCGTGCCGGCGATGATCGCGGTCGGCATCTGGACGAGCAGCCAGGCCCCCGGGCCGACCAGCAGGGCGATCGCGGTGATGACGCCGGCCAGGACGAGGTTGGTCAGATACACGCTGTGGCGCTGGCGGGGGCGCATCTTCTTCGACCAGAGGCGGGGCCCGATCATCAGCGACCAGATCGGCCCGATCCCGAACATCACGACGGGACTGCGAAAGAGGCGGTAGCCGACGCGCGCTTTGAAGGGGCGGGCGAGGTACTCCTCGACGGTCAGCGTCGCGACGTCGCCAGTTCCACGGCGGTCGAGGTCGCCGGCGCTTCCATGGTGGACGGCGTGATTGTGGCGCCAGTTGGTGAACGGCTGGAAGACCAGCAGGCCGGTCAGCCGGCCGATCCACAGGTTCGCCTTCCGGCTCGGCATGAACGACCCGTGGGCGCAGTCGTGGAAGACGATGAAGGTCCTCAGCAGGAAGCCCGCCGCCGGGACGGCGAGGGCAAGCGAGATCCAGACCGAGATGTCGAGACAGGCGTACATCGCCACGGTCAGGGCCAGGTATGGCACCACCGAGGTGGCCAGGTCGAGAAGGCTGTGGCGCAGCGAAGGCTCCTCGTGGCGAGCGACGGCGTCGCGCCAGTAGAGGCGGTCGGGATCCGTCGACGCGGCGGTGGGGGTTGTCGCGGCGCTCACAAAGAGCGCCCGGAAGGCGCGAGCGGAGCCGTCATGCCGATCATGTTGCGAATGTTCTCCCGTCTGGGTGGAGCTCGTGTGAATATGGGGTGCCGCCAGATTCTCGGCGTGAGGCTGAGGAACAGCGTACCTGCGTCCTCTAAAGGCGGGCGAGGCGGCGCTCGACGGCGTTGCCGTTGCAGCCGTTCGCGGTGGTGGCGCTGACCACGCGCCGGTCGTCGGGATCGGGGCGCAGGATCAGTACCTCGGCAGGCGCTTTTTGAAGCAGCCAGACGAGGTCATCGCCGGCCAGCCCGTCGGCGCCGAGGCCGCTCGCCGGGACGACTACCCGGTCGAAGCTCTCTCGCTTCAGCAGGCGCTCCAGCGCGTGCCGATAGGAGCGCCCCCGTTCGATCCGGGCATCGACCGGCACCCCCTGGGCGGTCGCCCGCTGTTCGATCGCCTCCAGCATCGGCATCGCCTTGGTCGCCTCGTTGGGAATCGCGCACTCCAGCGGGAGGCTCTTCGGGACCAACGCCAGGTAGGCGGGCATCAGGGTCGCGTCCTCGGCCCGGGCGAGGCGCAGTGCGGCGTCGACGGCGCGGCGGGAGATCTCCGTGCCGGTGAACGGCAGGAGGATCTGATGGACCGCGTCGGGGCGATCCGTGCGGCGGCCGTTCAGCCGCGAGCGGGCGATCAGGTAACCGCCGCCGAGGCCGGCGAGCAGGGCGACCCCGACGAGGACGTGCTCGATCACCTCTCGCCCTCCGCCCGGCCCCGATGGGCGACGATCCGCACGTCGACGCCCGGCGGTGTCGCCGCCATCAGCCGCTGCGGCAGCGGCTCCCGCAATCGGGACAACCCCTTTCGAGGATTCCCCTCGCCGACCATGATGTAGGTGCTGCCTCGCTCGCGGACGACCTCGGCGACGGCGGCGACCACGTCGTCGTGCTCCTCGATCAACAGGGTCGCGCCGAGAACCGAAGCGAGTTGGCGCAGCGCCGTCACCTGGCGCTCCTCGTCCCCCTCGAGCGGCTTCCCCGGCGGCTTGACCCAGAGCAGGTCGAGGTCGGTGCCGAGCCGCTGGGCCGAGCGCCAGGCGCGCCGCACCAGGCGCTGAGCGCTGGGCTGGGGGCGGATCAGGGCGAGCAGCCGCTCGCCGACCGCCTTGCGGGTATCCGCCGACACTCCCTCGTCACCGCGCGTTCCGACCGCTTCGGCGTCGCTGAAGACGAGCCGCTTCGACTCGACGTCCTCGGCCACCTGACGCAGGCTCACCTCCCGCAGTGCCGCCAGGTTCTCGATCTTGAAGAAGTTGTTGAGGGCGGCGTCGATGTTCTCGCCGGGGTAGATCTTGCCGGCGCGCAGGCGAGCGATCAGCGTCTCCGGCGTGAGGTCGATGAGGACCACCTCGTCGGCCGAGCCGAGCACCGAGTCGGGCACCGTCTCCCTGACCCGGACGCCGGTCAGCTCGGCGACCTGGTCGTTGAGGGACTCCAGATGCTGGACGTTGACGGTCGAGAAGACGTCGATCCCCGCCTCGAGCACCTCGGCGATGTCCTCGTAGCGCTTCTCGTGCTCGAGGCCGGGAGCGTTGGTGTGGGCGAGCTCGTCGATCAGGGCCAGCTCCGGCCCCCGCGCGAGCAGGGCCGGCAGGTCCATCTCCTCGACGCTCACCCCCCGAACCGACACCCGGCGGCGCGGCAGCGCCTCCAGCCCGCGTGCCTGGGCGCTGGTCTCCTCGCGTTTGTGGGGCTCCAGGTAGCCGATCGCGACGTCGCGATCGGCCTCGGCCTCGGCGTGGCCCTCCTGCAGCATCCGGTAGGTCTTGCCGACCCCGGCTGCCATCCCGAGGAAGATCTTGTAGTGGCCGTTCCGCATCCCGGCCTCCCGCTCAGGCTCCGAGCAGGTTGTGGACGACGAGGTCGATGAGCTTGATCCCGATGAAGGGGACGAGCAGCCCGCCGAGGCCGTAGATCAACATGTTGCGCCGCAGGAGCGCGGTAGCTCCGATCGGCCGGTAGCGGACGCCCCTGAGCGACAGCGGGATCAGCAGCGGGATGATCAGCGCGTTGAAGATCACCGCCGAGAGGATCGCCGATTCCGGGGTGCCCAGCGACATCACGTTGAGCGCGTCGAGCGGGCCCCTTTCGCCGGCCGCCGCCCAGGTGGTGGCGAACATCGCCGGCAGGATCGCGAAGTACTTGGCGACGTCGTTTGCGATCGAGAACGTGGTCAGGGCGCCGCGTGTGATCAGCAGCTGCTTGCCGACCTCGACGATCTCGATCAGCTTCGTCGGGTTGGAGTCGAGATCGACCATGTTGCCCGCCTCGCGCGCGGCCTGGGTGCCCGTGTTCATCGCGACCCCGACATCCGCCTGCGCGAGGGCAGGTGCATCGTTGGTCCCGTCGCCGGTCATCGCGATCAGGCGCCCGTCGGCCTGCTGCTCCTTGATCAGCTCCAGCTTTCGCTCCGGCGTCGCTTCGGCGAGGAAGTCGTCGACACCGGCCTCCTCGGCGATCTTCGCCGCCGTCAGCTTGTTGTCGCCGGTGACCATGATCGTGCGGATCCCCATCGCCCGCAGTTGGTCGAAGCGAGCGCTCATCCCTTCCTTGACGATGTCTTTGAGGTAGATGACGCCGAGGACCCGCTCGTTGCGGGCGACGGCGAGCGGCGTGCCGCCCTCGCGGCCGATGCGGTCGAGCTGGGATTTCAGCTCGGCGGGGGCCCGTCCCCCCTCTTCGCCCACCCAGGCTTCGATCGAGTCGCCGGCCCCCTTGCGCAGCCGGGTGCCATTGAAGTCGACCCCGCTCATCCGGGTCTGTGCGGTGAAGGGGACGAAGGTCGGCTCGTGCCCCGCGAAGTCGTGCTCGCGGATCCCGAAGCCCTTGGCGAGAACGACGATCGAGCGGCCCTCCGGCGTCTCGTCGGCGAGCGAGGACATCTGCGCCGCCTCGGCCAGCTCCGCCTCGGTGACGCCGGGCATCGGCACGAATTCGGTCGCCTCACGGTTGCCGAGGGTGATCGTCCCGGTCTTGTCGAGAAGCAGCACGTCGCAGTCGCCGGAGGCCTCGACCGCGCGACCGGAGAGGGCGAGGACGTTGCGGCGAACGAGCCGGTCCATGCCGGCGATTCCGATCGCCGAGAGCAGGGCGCCGATCGTGGTCGGGATCAGGGCGACGAGGAGCGCGATCAGCGTCGTCTCCGAGAGTTCGGTGCCGGCGAAGAGCGCGAACGGGCGCAGCGCGACGACGACGATCACGAAGATCAGGGTGAGCGCCGAGAGCAGGATTCCGAGCGCGATCTCGTTCGGCGTCTTGCGCCGCGCGGCGCCCTCGACCAGGGCGATCATGCGATCGAGGAAGGACTTGCCGGGCTCCTGGGTGATCTCGACGACGATCCGGTCGGAGAGGACCTTGGTCCCGCCGGTGACAGCCGACCGATCGCCGCCGGCCTCGCGGATCACCGGTGCCGACTCACCGGTGATCGCCGACTCGTCGACCGAGGCGATGCCCTCGATCACGGTGCCGTCCCCCGGGATCCCCTCCCCCGCCTCGACCACGACCACGTCGCCGCGGACCAGCTCGGCGGCGGACTTCTCGCTGCCGTCGCGCATCCTCGCGGTCGCCTCGGTGCGCATCGCCCGCAGGCTGGCTGCCTGGGCGCGGCCGCGGCCCTCGGCGAGCGCCTCTGCGAGGTTGGCGAAGACGACGGTGAGCCAGAGCCAGACCGTGACGCTGAAGGTGAACCAGGACGGCTCGTGACCGCCGCCCAGGGGACCCCCGCCGAAGAGCTGGATCAGCCAGGCGACGGTGGTGATCAGGGCGCCGATCTCGACCACGAACATCACCGGGTTGCCGACCTGGACCCGGGGGTCGAGCTTTCGCACCGACTCCCAGATCGCCGGGCGGACGATCTCGGGATCGAAAAGGGAGCGGGCCTGCGCCTCTGTGGTCATTTCAGCGGTGCTTCCTTTTCGAGGGCGATGTTCAGTTCGAGGACGTTGACGCCGGGCTCGCCGAGCAGGCCCAGGGAGCGGCCGTCGGTGTTGGCGGAGATCAGGCCTTCGACCTCGGTGAGCGGGATGCGGCGCACGACGGCGATGCGGTGCGCCTGGATTCGGGCGTTCGCCTCGGAGATATGGGGGTCGACACCCGAGGCGGACCGGGTGACGGCGTCGACCGGGATGCTTTCGGCGGAGAGCGACTCGTCGAAGGGCTTCTCCAGGTGCAGGTACGCCTTGATCGATTCGCGCACTTCTTCGCGGGCTTCGACGCTATTGGGACCGGCGTTGCCGAAGTAGGTGACGTTGCCCGAATAGCCAGTCGCCGAGGGGCGTGAATGGAAGTAGGCCCTGCCCTTGAATTCCTGGCCGATCAGGCTCGAGCCGACGACCTTTCCGTCGACCGTCAGCTTGGAGCCGTCGGCGCTGCCGGGGAAGGCGAGCTGGGAGACGCCGGTGATCGCCAATGGGTAGGCGATGCCGAGGAAGACCGTCATCACGACGATCGCGATCAACCCGGTGGTCAGGTCCTTCCTCATCAGAACAACCTCGTGGTCAGGCTCTGGACGATCGGCCCGAGCAGAAGGGCCGGGAAGAAGGTCAGGGCGCCGACCAGGATCACGATGCCGATCAGGAGGAAGACGAAGGTCGGGTTATCGGTGCGCATCGTGCCGAGCCCGGCCGGTGAGGCCTTCTTGCCGGCGAGCGCGCCGGCGACGGCGAGGACGAAGAGGATCGGCAGGAAGCGGGCGCCGACCATGACGACGCCGCCGAGCAGGTCGGCGAAGGAGATCCCGTAGGCGCCGCCGTTACCGGGGGCGTTCGGCTGGATGAAGCCGGTGTAACCGGCGAGGGAGGAGCCGTTGTTGTTGGCCTGCGAGAGGTAGGCGTAGAGGGTCTCTGAGAAGCCCTGCGGGTTGATCCCGGCGTAGAGCGAGCGTTTGCCGAGCGTCGTCGCCGAGGCGAGGCCGGAGGAGAGCAGGACCGCCAGCGGCGTCACCAGCACTCCCAGCGAGACGAGCTTGATCTCCCGAGCCTGGATCTTCTTGCCGAGGTACTCGGGGGTGCGGCCGACCATCAGGCCGCCGATGAATACGGCGAGGAGGACGTAGAGCAGCATCGAGTAGAGGCCCGTGCCGACGCCGCCGAAGACGACCTCGCTGAAGCTGAGGTCGGCGAAGGGCACGGCCTGGCCGAGGCCGGTGAGCGACTCGAACGCCGCGTTGACGGCGCCACAGGACGTGACCGTGGTGACCGCCGTCCAGAGCGACGAGCCTGCGATCCCGAAGCGCTGCTCCTTGCCCTCCATGTTGCCTCCGGTCGAGCCGTCGAAGGCATGGGTGTGGAGGCCGGCCAGATGCTGGGCCGGGGTGCCGTGCTGCTCCGCCAGGTAGACGACTGCCACCGCGGCGGCGAAGAGGATCGACATCGCCGAGAAGATCGCCCAGCCCTGGCGCTGGCTGCCGACCATGCGCCCGTAGGTGTAGGTGAGGCCGGCCGGGATCAGGAGGATCAGCAGCATCTCGACGAAGTTGGTCAGGCCACTGGAGTTCTCGAAGGGGAAGGCCGAGTTGACGTTGAAGAAGCCGCCGCCGTTGGTCCCCAGCTCCTTGATCGCCTCCTGCGAGGCGACGGGCCCCTGGGCGAGGGTCTGGCTCCCACCGGTCAGTGTGTGGATCACGGTGGCGCCGCCGAGGTTCTGGATCACCCCTTGGGAGACGAGGAAGAGAGCGGCGACGATCGAGACCGGCACCAGGATGTAGAGGAGCGTTCGCACCAGGTCCTGCCAGAAATTCCCCAGCTCACGGCCGGAGCGTGCGGCGATCCCGCGGATCAGGGCGACGACGACGGCGATCCCGACCCCGGCTGAGACAAAGTTCTGCACCGTCAGCCCGGCCATCTGCGAGAAGTAGCTGAGTGTTGTTTCGCCGCCGTAGTACTGCCAGTTGGTGTTGGTGACAAAGGAGGAGGCGGTGTTGAAGCTGACGTCCCAGGGGCCCGAGTGGAAGCCTTCGGGATTGAACGGCTGCGCCCCCTGGGTGCGGAGGATCAGGTAGAGCGCGAGCCATGAGAAGAGCGAGAAGACGACGACGCTGCGGGCGTAGGACTTCCAGTCCTGGCCCTCGGCGTCGGGTTGCACGCGCAGCACTCTGAAAGCGAGGCGCTCGATCGGCCCGACGACCGGGCTGAGGAAGACGCGCTGGTTGGTGAAGACCCGCGCCATGTAGATGCCGACCGGCTTGACCAGCGCCACCAGGACGATGAAGAAGACGGCGATCTGGACCCAGCCCTGGAGCATCTAGAGGCTCTCCCCGCGCAGCAGCGCGTAGACGAGGTAGACGCAAACCGCGGCGGCGGCGACCAGGCCGAAGAGGTCGGCAGCGCCGATGCCCGCCAGAGGCAGGCTCATATCCGGGCGATCAGGTCGATCGCCCAGTAGAGGAGGGCGAAGAGGGCGACGGCGAGCGCTACCGCGAAGACGTCGGCGAGGGGACCGCCGCCGCCGGGAAAGATGTCGCTGAAAACGAGCACGAACGCATCCTGCGCCCGAGCCCGTCAAGCCCGCATGAAGATCGCGGGCCCTCCCATACAGGTTTTGTGAAGGTCTCCGGCCGGCCCGGTTTCGGCTATCCGGCGACCGCCCCGGACGGAAACTCGACCGGGAACCGCTCGGGGTTGTTGAAGAAGCGCACCGCCCTCACCGCGCCGTCGGCGACCTCGACCGAGATGATGCTGAGGAAGCCGTCCGCGGCGCTGTCCATGCGCACGCCCGGATCGCCGTTGACCAGGACCCTCGCGAACACGGGGTCGGCCGGAAACTCCTGCTTGCGCTGGACCCCGACCATGAAGCGGGAGATCTTGTCCGCGCCGTAGATCGGCTTGCGCGCCGCGGTGACCACGCCGCCCCCGTCGGTGTACATGATCGCGTCGACGGCCAGAAGGTCGCGGATCTGATCGAGGTCACCCGAGACCGAGGCCGCCAGGAAGGCGGAGGCGAGGCGCTCGCGCTCCTCCTGGTCGACGACGCGCCTCCGCCCTGGGTCCCCGGCGTGCTCGCGGGCACGGTGGGCGACCTGGCGGACGTTGGCGGGCGTCTTGCCGAGCACATCGGCGATTTCGGCGTACTCCAGGTCGAACACGTCGCGCAGCACCAGTGCCGCCCTCTCGACCGGGTTGAGGCGCTCCAGCGCACCGAGCAGCGCCAGGCTCAACCGCTCCGCCTCGATCACCCGCGTCTCCGGCGTCTCCGGGTCGGTGACGAGGGGCTCCGGCAGCCAGGGCCCGACGTAGACCTCGCGGCGGGCCCTGGCCGAGCGCAGCCGGTCGAGCGCCAGCCTGGTCGTGATCGTGACCAGGAACGCTTCCGGGTTGCGGGCGGCGTCCCGATCTGCCCGGTTCCAGCGCAGCCAGGCATCCTGGACCGTGTCCTCGGCCTCGGTCAACTCGCCGAGCAGGCCGTAGGCGATCCCCAGGAGGCGCGGGCGGCAGGCGGCGAACGCGTCCTCGTTCACGCGGCGACGGGTGCCGGACTGCTCAAGGCCGCTGCGGCCGCTGCGGCGCCGCTCGCGATCGCCGCGTCGACCAGCCAGCCCTCCGGCCCCAGCCAGTCTCCGGCGAGGTAGAGACCGTCTCCGCGATCGACTCCGGGCCTGCCGGCGAGGCCGCCGACGCCGGGGCTCGGAATCGACGACACGGCGACCATACGGGGGAGGAATCGCTGCAACGTCGCTCGCTCACGCCAGCCGGGCTGAACCAGGTCGGCCATCTCCTCCAATTCCGTCCGCGGCCCGCGCGCGTAGCCGGCGAGGCTGAGCAGGACACCGTCCCGATGCCGGGGCGGCGAATGCCGGGACAGGTAGTTGGGGGCGCTGACGCCGAGCGCGAAGCGCCGGCCCTGCTTCGGAAGGCTCTCCAGCCCGAGGTCGAGGACGCTGACCTCGGCGGCGGGCCCGGGGGCCGGCGGCGAGCGATCGCCGAGCACCTTGCCGATCGCGTCCGGCCCGCCGGCCGCGACGACGACGGTCTCGGCGCGCAGCGTCTCGTCGTCGAGCGCCACGACCCAGTCCTTGCCCTCGCGCTCGAGACTGCGCACGGCGGCCCGGGTGCGCAGGCTCACGCCGCCGCTCTCGGCCCGTGCCGCGAGGGCGTCGACCAGGGACTGCCAGCCGCCCCGCAGGTAGCGAACGCCGGGCAGCAGCGCGATCTTCAGCTGGGTCGCGGCGACGTCGGCGCTGAGCGCGTCGTGATCGGCGACGAAGGTCGCCACCCGCACCAGAGCAGCGGCGCTGGCCCGGGCGCTTTCCGAGGGCAGCGTCTGCCGCAGCCACTCATTCACAGAAATCCCACCGAGCTCCTCGGTGCGCGCGCGATTTACACCGATCAGCCACCGGGCCAGGGGCAGGCTCCCGCCGAGGCGGCGGGTCACCTTGCCGTCGCGAACCAGGACCGAGCGGTGCGAGGTCGGGTTCCAGCGCGGCAGGTCGATGCCCATCGAGCGCAGCTCGCGCATCGCCGGCCCGCCGACGTAGAGGGCGTGGGGGCCCTGGTTGAGGTCGAAACCCTGGCGGCGCTCGGAGGCGGCACGGCCGCCGAGGCCGGCGCCGGCCTCGAGCAGAGTCGTCGTCGCGCCGCCCTCCGCCAGGCGGCCCGCGGCGACGAGCCCAGCGGGCCCGCCGCCGATGACAATGGCTGCTCTTGAAGTGCTCATGCCCCCTAGACGCGACGGCACATCGTTTTGTGACATCGACAGGGATTCTCCCCCGTCCCGAAAAGCTAGGCCAGGAGCTTGGCCTTCTGAGCCGCGAACTCATCCTCGGTCAGCACACCCTGGTCTTTGAGCTCACCGAGCTGCTTGAGCTGATCGATGACCGACGGGGCCGGCGCTGCGGGCGCCGGGGCTGCGGCGGGGGGCGGTTGCTGGGCTTCGTACTGAGCCGCTTCCTGCTGGCCCCAGCGCTGGTCCTGGCGGTGACGGACGCGGCCGCCGACGGCGCTTGCCGTGCCGGCGACGACGGCGGTGCGGGCGACTCCTCGGAGTAGTCCTGGCATGTTGGCTTCCTTTCCTAGGCTTCGGCCGCGTCGAGGGCGGCGATCAGAGCTTGTACGGGGATCCGGCCGCTGGCGACCAGCTGGCCCCCGGAGCGCCGGACGGCGGCGGCGAAGGGCCCGGCCCAGGAGTTCTCGTAGACGAGGACCGCCGCGGTGGTTCCGGGCTCGAGTGCGGCGCTCGCCTCCTCGGCGTCGTCGTCGCCGAGCAGGCCCGACGAGGCGCCCTCGAGGACGGCGAACTCGGCCACCTCGCCGCCGATCTCGGCGATGTCGACCATCGCGATCGAGCCGTCCTCGGCCTTGGCGATCACCATCAGGTCGAGAATGCGGATCAGGCCGCGGTCGACGAGATCGACGAGGTAGGGAATCGCCTCACCGGTCGGTTGCTTGCCCGGCCACTCGACCATCAGGTAGTCGATCGGACCGGTCTCGGATGCGTCCGTGCTGTTCAAGCGAGTCCTTTCAGTGCTTCTTCTTGTGCTTCTTGGGCGGATGGATGTTGAAGACACGTTTCGCCGGCTTCGCGTCAGCGCCGAGCACATCCAGTGCCCTGACTTGGAAGGTGTACTTGCCGGGCTTCAGGTTCTTGTAGATCTTCGCGCTCTTGCAGGAGGCGAACTTCGGCTTCTTCTGCTTCTTCGAAGTCTTCGCCTTCTTCTTCGGCTTGGGCTTCGGCTTGTTCAGCTTGCACTGGTAACCGGTGATCGCTCCGGGAGCCGAGAAGGAGAAGGTCGCCTTCTTCTTCGGGCTGAGGATCTTGGCCTTGGTGATTTTGGTGCCGACGGGAACGCCGAAGGTCGCGGTCACCGTCTGGTCGGCCTCCATCTTCGCTTGGCAGGTCGCGGCGCCGGTGCAGGGACCGGTAAAGCCGGCGAAGCCGCCATTCGTCGAGGTAGCAGTCAGGTTGACCACTTTGCCCTGCGGGTATTTGGCGGCGCAGATCGTCGGGCAGATGATTTCGCCGCCACCCTGGACCGTGCCGGTGCCGGCTCCGGCGAAGGCGACCGAGAGGGTCTGGGAGGGCCCGATGATCGCGGCGCTGGTGTAGTACCCGGCGTTGATCGCGCTGGCGCCGGTGACGCTGTTTCCGACCGGAGAGAGGCGCTGTGTGGTCGAACCGTCACCAAGTTCCGAGTAGTAGTTGTAGCCGGCGCCGCGCATGGTGCCGTCGCCGAGCAGCGCGAGCGTGTCGTAGTAGGAGGCGTCGACCGCCTGGGCGCCCCCAAAGCCGGGAATCGTTTCCGGGGTCGCCACGCAGTAACAGGGAGGCACGGTGCTGGCCGAGCCGTTGCCGAGCTCGCCGTAGTAGTTGTAGCCCCATGTCTTGACGCTCCCGTCGAGCATGATCGCCGCACCGGTGTAGTCGCCGGCGTCGATGGCTTTCACCCCGGTCAGCGTCTTCGCCGGCCCGCGGCAGTAGCAATCGTTGTTGTTGTATTCGGTGCTGCCGTTGCCGAGCTCGCCGTAATAGCTTTCGCCCCAGACCATTACCGAGTGGTCGGCGAGTAGCGCCGCAGCCCAGGCTTCGCCGGCGGTGATGCTGATCGCGTTGGTGACGCCGGGAATGGCAATCGGATGGTCGACGCATTCGCAGCCACCCTGGACGCCGGTCCCGTCACCGAGCTGGCCGTACTCGTCTTCGCCCCAGCCCACCAGCGTCCCGTTTGCCAGAAGGGCGAAAGCCGTTTCGCCCCCACCCGCGATCGCGACCACGTTCGAGAGTCCGGGAATCAGGACGGGATGCGTAACGCAAGGATCTCCGGAGCATTCTTCGGGGCCGGTCGTGGTGCCGATCCCGAGCTGCCCGCTTTCGTTGTCGCCCCAAGCCGTGACCGTTCCGTTGGCGAGCAGGGCGTAACCGTTGTCTCCCGGTGCCGCCACCTCGATCGCCCCTGACACTCCCGGAATCGCGGCCGGAGTCGGGTTTTCGTACGGGGTGGTGCTGGGATAACCGAGCTGCCCGCTGGCGTCGTCACCGGCGCTCCGCACCGTGCCGTCGCTGAGCAGGTAGAGCGTGTGGTCGTAGCCGGCGGCTGTCTGAGTGACACCCGCGAGGCCGGGGACCGCCACCGGGGATTCGAGGCAGTCACAACCGGTCTGGGTGACATGCCCGACCCCCGTCTCGCCGTAGTAGTTGTAGCCCCAGGCGCTGACCGTCCCGCCCGACGCCTGCGCGGACGAACTGAAGATCAGGCCCAAAAGGCACAGAGACAGGGCGAGGGAGATGCGGCGAGTCACGGTTTGAATCCTCCTAGTGCTTCTTCTTGTGCTTCTTCTTCGGCGGATGGATCTTGAACGCACGCTTGGCCGGCTTGGTGTCGGCGCCGAGCACATCCAGTGCCCTGACCTGGAAGGTGTACTTGCCGGGCTTCAGGTTCTTGTAGAGCTTCGAGCTCTTGCAGGAGGCGAACTTCGGCTTCTTGGGCTTCTTCGCCTTGCCTTTCTTGGGCTTCGGCTTGGGGCGGTTGAGCTTGCACTGGTAGCCGGTGATCGCTCCGGGAGCCGAGAAGGAGAAAGTCGCCTTCTTCTTCGGGCTGAGGATCTTCGCCTTGGTGATTTTTGTCCCGGCCGGTACTCCGTAGGTCGCCGTCACCGTCTGATCAGCGTCCATCTTCGCCTGGCAGGTCGCGGTGCCGGTGCAGGGGCCCGAGAAGCCGGCGAAACCGCCGTTGGTCGAGGTCGCGGTCAGGTTGACCACTTTGCCCTGCGGGTATTTGGCGGTGCAGAGGGTCGGACACGAGACTTCGCCGCCGCCCTGCACGGTGCCGGTGCCGGCTCCGGCGAAGGCGACCGAGAGGGTCTGCGAGGGGCCGACGATGGCGGCGCCGCCGTAGTAGCGCAGGTTGGCGGCGCTGGCGCCGGTGACGCTGTTCCCGACCGGCGAGACCCGCTCTTCAAGCGTGCCGTCGCCGAGTTCGGCGTAGCCGTTGTACCCAGCTCCGCTCACGGTCCCGGTGCTCAGCAAGACCATGCTCTCGTAGTAGTTGGCGGTCGCGGCCTGGGCGCCGCCGAAGCCCGGAACGGTCGTCGGGGTGGCGACGCAGCTGCAGGTGCCCCCGGTGGTCGAGCCGATGCCGAGCTGCCCGCTGGAGTTGTAGCCCCAGGTCTTGGTGCTGCCGTCGAGCATGACCGCGACTCCGTGGTAGTCGCCACCGGCGATCGATTTCACACCGGTCAGGGTCTTCGTCGCCGGCAGGCAGTCGCAGGTCGGATTGTAAATCGTTGCGTCGCCGTTACCGAGCTGGCCGTAATAGCTTTCGCCCCAGGCGACCACGGAGTGGTCGGCGAGCAGGGCCATCGCCGAGTCGTCGCCACCGGCGATCGCAATCGCCCCTGAGACACCGGGGATCGCCACCGGGTGGTCCACGCACTCACAGCCATCGTAGGTGCCGACCCCCCCGCCGAGCTGGCCCTCGTAGTTGTAACCCCAGCCCATCACCGTGCCGTCGGCGAGCAGCGCAAAGGCCGTGTCAGCTTCGGTGCTGGCCGAGATCGCGACCACGTTCGAGAGACCGGGGATCAAGGTCGGATGGGTGACGCAGGGGTCACCGTCGCAAACTTCGGGCCCGGTCGATGTACCGAGCCCGAGCTTGCCCTCTTCGTTTTCCCCCCAGGCCATCACGGTGCCGTTCGCGAGCAGCGCGTAGCTGGAATAGCCGGAAGCGTCGATTGCGACGACGCCGGAGAGGCCGGGGATCACCGTGGGGTGGGTAGCGCAGGGGTCACCGTCGCAAACTTCGGGCCCGGTCGCGTTGCCGAGGCCGAGCTGACCCTGTTCGTTTTCGCCGACGGAGCGGACGGTCCCGTCGGTGGACAGGAAGAGCGAGTGGTAGTAGCCCCCCTCCACCTGGCTGATTCCGGAGAGCCCCGGAATCGACACCGGGCTTTCCAGGCAGGCACAGCTGTTCGTGGACGGCGTTCCGTTGCCGCTCTCGCCGTAGTAGTTGTAGCCCCAACCGGTCACGGTTCCTCCCGACGCCTGCGCGGAGGCACAGGTCAGGGCGAGCGCTGCGAGGCATAGGGACAGGGCGATCGAGAGACGGCGAGTCACGTGTGAATCCTCCTAGTGCTTCTTCTTATGCTTCTTGGGCGGGTGGATGTTGAAGGCGCGCTTGGCCGGCTTGGCGTCGGCGCCGAGTACATCGACGGCGCGCACCTGGAAGGTGTACTTGCCGGGCTTCAGGTTCTTGTAGATCTTCGCGCTCTTGCAGGAGGCGAACTTCGGCTTCTTTTGCTGCTTCGAAGTCTTTGCCTTCTTCTTCTTCGGCTTGGGTTTCGGCTTGTTCAGCTTGCACTGGTAACCGGTGATCGCTCCCGGAGCGCTGAAAGAGAAGGTCGCCTTCTTCTTCGGACTGAGGATCTTCGCCTTGGTGATTTTGGTTCCGGCCGGGGCGCCGAAGGTGGCGGTCACGGTCTGGTCGGTTTCCATCTTCGCCTGACAGGTCGCCGTGCCGGTGCAGGGCCCCGAGAAGCCGGCGAACCCGCCGTTGGTCGAGGTCGCGGTCAGGTTGACCACTTTGCCCTGCGGGTATTTGGCGGTGCAGATGGTCGGGCAACCGATTTCATTGCCGCCCTGGACCGTGCCGGTGCCGGAACCGGCGAAGGCGACCGAGAGGGTCTGCGAGGGTCCGATGACGGCCGAGCCGCCGTAGTAGCGGAGATTTACGGCACTGGCGCCGGTGACGCTGTTGGCAACAGGCGAGAAGCGTTCTTCGATCGAGCCGTCGCCGAGTTCGCCGTAGCGGTTGTAGCCCCATCCCCTCAACGTGCCATCGCTGAGCAGGACCATGCTCTCGTAGTAATTCGCGGTCGCGGCCTGGGCCCCGGACCCGCTGAGGATCGTCGTCGGGGTAGGGATGCAGGCACAGAGGCCTCCCCCGCCGGTGGTTCCGTTTCCGATCTGGCCGTAGACGTTGTACCCCCAAGTCCTGACGCTGCCGTCGAGCATCGCCGCGACGCCGCTGTAGTCGCCGGCGGCGATCGACTTGACCCCGGTCAGCGTCTTCGTCGCCGGCAGGCATTCGCAGTTCGGGTTGGGAAAGCTCGTGCTGCCGTTCCCGAGCTGGCCGTCGGAGCTTTCACCCCACACGGTCACCGAGTGATCCGCGAGCAGGGCGGCCGACCAAGATTCGCCCGCCGTGATCGCTATCGCGTTGGCGACACCGGGAATCGCGACCGGGTGACTGACGCAGTCACAGTCGCTGCTGATGCCGGTGCCATCTCCGAGCTGGCCCGCCCAGTCGGCGCCCCAGCCCATCACAGTGCCGTCGGCGAGCAGGGCGAAGACACCTTCCCCGCCGGCCGTGATCGCGACAACGTTCGAGAGACCGGGCACGGTCAGCGGGTGCCGGGAGCACGGGCGCGTATTGCATTCTTCAGGCCCCGTCGGCGACCCCTGTCCCAACTGCCCGGCGTCGTTCTCGCCCCAGGCGACGACCGTCCCGTTCGCGAGCAGGGCGTAGCCGGAGTCTTCCGATGCGGCAACCGCGATCGCGGATGAGACACCGGGGATCGCGGTCGGGGTCGGATTTTCGTCGCCGGCGACCGGGTAGCCGAGTTCTCCGTAGTGACCGTAGCCCGACGTCTTCACGGTCCCGTCGCTGAGTAGGAACAACGAGAAGTAATACCCGCCCGCTGTTTGGGTCACACCCGAGAGGGCCGGAGCCGAGACCGGCGATTCGAGGCAGTAGCACCCTTCCTGGGTGACATGCCCGACCCCGGTCTCGCCGTACTCGTTGTAGCCCCACGAGCTCACGGTTCCACCCGAAGCCTGGGCGGAGGCGCTGAAGATGAGTCCCAGCAGGAAGAGGGACAGGGCGATCGAGAGGCGACGGGTCACTTTTTGAATCCTCCTAGTGCTTCTCGTGCTTCTTGGGCGGATGGATGTTGAAGACACGTTTCGCCGGCTTCGCGTCAGCGCCGAGCACATCCAGTGCCCTGACCTGGAAGGTGTACTTGCCGGGCTTCAGGTTCTTGTAGATCTTCGCGCTCTTGCAGTTGGCGAACTTCGGCTTCTTTTGCTGCTTCGAAGTCTTTGCCTTCTTCTTCGGCTTCGGCTTCGGGCGGTTGAGCTTGCACTGGTAACCGGTGATCGCTCCCGGGGCACTGAAGGAGAAGGTCGCCTTCTTCTTCGGGCTGAGGATCTTGGCCTTGGTGATTTTGGTGCCGACGGGAACGCCGAAGGTCGCGGTCACCGTCTGGTCGGCCTCCATCTTCGCTTGGCAGGTCGCGGCGCCGGTGCAGGGACCGGTAAAGCCGGCGAAGCCGCCATTCGTCGAGGTAGCAGTCAGGTTGACCACTTTGCCCTGCGGGTATTTGGCGGCGCAGATCGTCGGGCAGATGATTTCGCCGCCACCCTGGACCGTGCCGGTGCCGGCTCCGGCGAAGGCGACCGAGAGGGTCTGGGAGGGCCCGATGATCGCCGCGCTGGTATCGGTGTTAGCGGCCACCGCGCTGGCCCCGGCGATGCTGTTGGAGACCGGAGCGGCGCGCAGTTCAGTCGTGCCGTCGCCGAGTTCACCGTAGGTGTTGTAGCCGGCGCCGCGCATGGTGCCGTCGCCGAGCAGCGCGAGCGTGTCGTAGTAGGAGGCATCGACGGCCTGGGCGCCGGCAAAGGCTGGGATCGTTGTCGGGGTAGGCACACATTCACAACCCGAGGGTGTTGTTTCGCCGATTCCGAGCTGGCCCGAACGGTTCCAGCCCCATGTCTTGACGCTCCCGTCGAGCATGATCGCCGCACCGGTGTAGTCGCCGGCGTCGATCGCTTTCACCCCGGTCAGCGTCTTCGCCGGCCCTCGGCAGTAGCAATCCGTGTTGTTGTATTCGGTGGTGCCGTTGCCGAGCTGGCCGTCGTAGTTTTCGCCCCACGCCATCAGGGAATGGTCGGCGAGCAGTGCAGCTCCCCAGGATTCGCCACCGGCGATCGTGATCGCGCCGGAGATGCCTGGGATCACGATCGGATGGTCGACGCATTCGCAGCCACCCTGGACGCCGGTCCCGTCACCGAGTTGGCCGTACTCGTCTTCGCCCCAGCCCATCACGGTCCCGTCCGCCAGCAGCGCAAAGACCACTTCGCCGCCGCCTGCGATCGCAACCACGTTGGCGAGCCCGGGAACCGGGACGGGGTGGGTCACGCACGGGTCTGAATGGCATTCTTCGGGGCCGGTCGAGCTGCCGATGCCCAGCTGGCCGGCTTCGTTGTCACCCCACGCCAGCAGCGTCCCGTTGGCGAGCAGCGCATAACCGTTGTCTCCCGTCGCCGCGATCGCGATCGCCCCGGACACTCCCGGGATTGTGGTCGGACTCGGGCTTTCATAGGGAGAGGCGACCGGATATCCAAGCTGCCCCTCGTACCCATACCCCGCACTCTTGACCGTGCCGTCGCTAAGCAGGTAGAGGCTGTTGTCGTAGCCGCCGGCCACCTGGGTGACACCCGCGAGAGCCGGCACGGGAACCGGGGTCTCAAGGCAGGCGCAGCCCGTTTTGGTGACCTGGCCCGTGGCGGTCTGACCGTAGAAGTTGTAGCCCCAGGCGCTGACCGTCCCGCCCGACGCCTGCGCGGACGAACTGAAGATGAGCCCCAGCGCGCAGAGACACAGGGTGATCGAGAGGCGGCGAGTCACGGTTGCCCCCTAGTGCTTCTTTTTCTTGGGCGGGTGGATGTTGAAGACGCGCTTGGCCGGCTTGGCGTCGGCGCCGAGCACATCCAGTGCCCTGACCTGGAAGGTGTACTTGCCGGGCTTCAGGTTCTTGTAGATCTTCGCGCTCTTGCAGTTGGCGAACTTCGGCTTCTTGGGCTTCTTCGCCTTGCTTTTCTTGGGCTTCGGCTTCGGGCGGTTGAGCTTGCACTGGTAGCCGGTGACCGCTCCCGGAGCGCTGAAGGAGAAGGTCGCCTTCTTCTTCGGGCTGAGGATCTTCGCCTTGGTGATTTTGGTTCCGGCCGGAGCACCGAAGGTCGCCGTCAGCGTCTGGTCTGTTTCCATCTTCGCCTGGCAGGTCGCGGTGCCGGTGCAGGGGCCCGAGAAGCCGGCGAAGCCGCCGTTGGTCGAGGTCGCCGTCAGGCTCACCACTTTGCCCTGCGGGTATTTGGCGGTGCAGATGGTCGGGCAGCCGATTTCTCCGCCGCCCTGCACGGTGCCGGTGCCGGCTCCGGCGAAGGCGACCGAGAGGGTCTGCGAGGGGCCGACGATCGCCGAGCCGCCGTAGTAGCCGAGGTTGACAGCGGTCGCGCCGCCGACGCCGTAGACCGACACCGGCGAGAGGCGCTCGGTGTTACTCCCGTCCCCGAGTTCCGCGTAGTAGTTGTAGCCGGTGGCGCGCAGGGTGCCGTCGGCGAGCAGGAAAACGGAGTTGTAGTAGTCGGCCGCCGCCGCCTGACCTCCCGATAGCACCGCGTTCGGGGTGGGTACGCAATAACATGAGCCGCCGCCGGTTGAGCCGTTGCCGAGCTGGCCCTCGGAGTTGTAGCCCCAGGTTTGGACCGTGCCGTCCAGGAGCACGGCGATGCCGTGATAGGAGCCCGCGGCGAAGGACTTCACCGAGGTGAGGGTCTTCGCAGGCCCCCGGCAGTAGCAGTTCGAGTTGTCGTATTCGGTTGTGCCGTTGCCGAGCTGACCGTCGGAATTTTCGCCCCAGACCATCAGTGAATGGTCAGCAAGGAGGGCGCCCGCCCAGGATTCGCCGGCGGAGATCGAAATCGCGTTGCTCACACCGGGGACCGCGACCGGATGGTCGACGCAGTAGCAGCCGGCCTGGACTCCGGTTCCGTCACCCAGCTGGCCGTAGTAGTCATAGCCCCAGCCCATCACCGTGCCATTTGCCAAAAGCGCGAAGGACTCTTCCGGGCCCGCGGCGATCGCGACCACGTTCGAGAGACCGGGAATCATTGTCGGGTGGGTGGCGCAGGGGTCTCCGTTGCATTCTTCCGGTCCGGTCGACGTCCCGAGTCCGAGCTCCCCCGCTTCGTTTTCGCCCCAGGCCATCACGGTGCCGTTCGACAGCAGGGCCAGGCTGTGTTCGCCTTCGGCAGCGATCGCGATCACGCTCGAGATGCCAGGAACAACGGTCGGCGTGACGTTGTCGGTCGTCGTTCCGTTGCCGAGCTGGCCCTCATAGTTGTAACCCCAGGACTTGACGGTCCCGTCCGACTGCAGGGCGAGGGAGTGGTAATAGGCGCGTGCCGTTTGGGTCACACCCGTGAGAGGCGTCGAGACGGGCACGGCCAGACAACCGCAGCTGTTCGTCGTCACGGCACCGGTCCCGACCTCGCCGTAGCCGTTGTAGCCCCAGCCCACGACCGTGCCGCCCGAGGCCTGCGCGGAAGAACTGAAGACGAGTCCCATCACGATCAGGGACAGAGCGATCGAGAGACGGCGAGTCACGTGTGAATCCTCCTGGTGCTTTCTCTTGTGCTTTTTGGCCGGATGGGTGTCGAAGACGCGCTTTGGCCGGCTTGGCGTCAGTGCCGAGCCCGACGGATGGGCGCGCGCATGGAAGGCGTGCTTGCCGGGCTTTTGAGTTCCTCAAGGCCTTCGGGTCAGCAGTTCGTGACCTTCGGCTTCTTTTCCTTCTTGGTTCGAAGACCGTGGCCCGAGGTACGGCGAAGCTAGGATATATCTCCCATCGACAGAACTTGAGCGGAGGACCGTCCGAACGTCCAGAGGGCGAAAGAGCCGCCAGGCGTGCCCCACGCCCGAGAATTTCGACTACTCGGAGTTCTGCTCGACGAAGTAGGCGCCGCCGGCGTCACCGGCGAACCAGCGGCTGGTCACCGTCTTCTTACGGGTGAAGAACTCGACCGCGTCGGGGCCATGGGCGTGAAGGTCGCCGAGGAAGGAGTCCTTCCAGCCCGAGAAGGGAAAGAAGGCGACCGGAGCGGCGACGCCGATGTTGACGCCGACCATGCCCGCCTCGACACCCTGACGGAAGCGACGGACCGCGGCGCCGGACTCGGTGAATATCGAAGCGCCATTGCCGAACCGGCTGCGACCGATCAGCTCGATCGCCTCGTCGAGGTCGGCGGCCCGCATGACCGCGAGGACCGGGCCGAAGATCTCCTCGCTCGCCGCCTCCATCTCGGGGCCGACCCCGTCGAGGATCGTCGGCCCGACATAGGCGCCCCCGTCTACGCCCTCCGCGCCGCGGCCGTCGACGACGACCTTCGCTCCCTCCCGTTCGGCCTGTTCGATCGCGGTGACGATCCTCGAGTGCGCCTCGCTCGAGATCACCGGCCCGACGTCGGTCTCCTCGTCGAGGCCGTCGCCGACCCGCAGGCCCTCGGAGGCCTCGCGCAGGGCCGGCATCAGGGCCTCGTGGGCGGCGCCGACCGCGACCACCACCGAGCCCGCCATGCAGCGCTGGCCCGCCGCACCGAAGGCCGACCCGATCAGCGCCTGGACGGTTCGGTCGATCACCGCGTCGGGCATCACGACCATGTGGTTCTTGGCGCCCCCGAGCGCCTGGACCCGCTTGCCGGACCTCGCCGCCCGCTCGTAGACGAGCCGGGCGACCGGGGCCGAGCCGACGAACGAAACCGCGTCGATGCCCGGGTGGTCGAGGATCCCCTCGACCACATCGCGCCCGCCGTTGACGAGGTTGACGACGCCAGGGGGCAACTCGATCTCCTCGAGCGCTTCGAAGGCGATCTGCTGGGTCAGCGGCACCTGCTCGGAGGGCTTGAGGACGAAGGCGTTGCCGCAGGCGATCGCGAAGGGCAGGAACCAGAATGGGACCATCGCCGGGAAGTTGAAGGGGACGATCGCGGCGCAGACCCCGACCGGCTGGCGCACCGTTTCGGCGTCGACGCCGCGGGCGACGTCTTCGGCGACCCGTCCCTGGATCGTGGTCGGCACCGCGCACGCGGCCTCGACCATCTCGATCATCCGCCCGACCTCGGCGCGGGCGTCGCCGATCGTCTTCCCCATCTCGGTGGTCACCGACCTGGCCAGGTCCTCGCGGCGGCAGTCGAGCGCGGCCCGCAGGGCGAAGAGGCGGCGGCCGCGCTCGATCACGGAGACGTCACGCCAGGCGGGCAGGGCCGCGCGGGCGGCGGCGACCGCGGCGTCGAGGTCAGCGGCGTTCGAGAGCGGCACCCGCGCCAGGACCTCGCCGGTGGCGGGAGCGGTCACATCCAGCGCCTCGCCGGAGGAGGAGCCGACCCAGCGGCCAGCCACGTAGTTGTCCAGCAGCCTGGTCCCGGTCGCAGCCACACGCCAATGGTGGCAGGAAGGCGGGGTGCCCCGCCTCGCTAGTGGCCGCTTGCCGAGAAGTGCTGATAGTCCTTCGGCCAGGACCACCCGCCGCCCCAACCCCAGCCGACCGAGGCGAAGGCGGCGACGACCGGCCCTCCGGCGTGGATCAGTCCCTCGGCGCGGCTCGACCGCCGCGCGTACCGGGCGCCCTCGGGAGGTGAGACGTATCCGCCCTCGGTCACGTAGGGGTTCTCGCGCGGGTTGAGGTCGAGCGCCCGCCCGTAGGCATGCTCGGACCAGTGCCCGGTCCCGGCGACGAAACGACAGTTGAAGGCCGAGGTGTTGTCCGCCGCCATGCTGCGATCGTCAACGGCGCCGTAGGCATCGACCAGCCGCATCCTGCGGATCGGGTACCGGAGCCGGTTGAGAGAGCGCATCGCGGCGACGATCGCGCCCGTCGCGTCGCGGTTGACAACCAGGCGCCCACGGTGGGCTCGGCCGTCGAAGCCCCAGCGGCCGACCGTCACCAGCCGCAGCTCATCCAGCCCGACCGGGCAGCCGCGGTGCCAGGAGACCCCGGTCATCCGCTGCCGGGTCTGCGGGTCGATCCGCTCGACCCGCGCGTGGAAGCCGGGCGCCCCGTGGCCGAGGGTCGCGGCGGCGAGCAGTGTCAGCAGGACCTTCACCGGCGGCCCCTCAGTCGAACAGGATCAGGATCATCGTGATCAAGCCGAGGCCGACACCCGCCAGCGCCAGGGCGCCATGGGCGAAGGCCGGTGGCTCGGGGAACTCCCCCTTCTCGAGGGCCTGTTCGACCCCGCGGCGGCGAAGGCTGCCGTAGGCGATCACGGCAATCCCGTATAGCGCGAAGCATGCGCCGGCGAGCACGTAGGGCCAGTGGGTGCTGCTGTCGTCGATCCCGGGCACCACCCGGCCGACGGCCAGGGCGACCGCGAGCGCGGTCAGGCCGGTGCGCCACCAGGCGAGCTCGGTCCGCTCCCCGGCGAGCAACGTGCGCCGGGTCGCGTCGACCACGTCCGCCGGCGAGCGCTCCATCTCAGGGCTCGATCGCCTTGCGGCGCTGGTCGCGGCGGTGGCGAAGCAGGACGGGCGCCGCGTATCCGATCAGGACGCCGACGGCGACCGCTACGAGGAGGGTGATGATCAGCGGGGCGTTGACGCTGACGAAGAGGACGTCGACCCGCACCTGCTGGGAGTTCTGCAGCGCGACGATCAGGACCAGGCCGATCAGGATCCCGACTGTCCAGGCGCGCCAGTTGGGCCCCTTTTCGCCGCCGTTCACCCTGCGGGCTCCGTGCCGACCCGACAGCTGCCTCCGACCACGCGGGTGAGGGTGCGTCCTTCGTTGAGGTAGAAGGTTCCGCGCGCCGCCTTGAAGGGCGCTTCCTTGAGCCCGGCCGGAGCCGGGCAGCTGCCGGAGAGGAAGCTGCGCGGGTGGCCCCCCGCCTTGTAGCGACGCTGAAGAGTCAGGTCAAAGCCGGTGACGAAGCCCCAGTCGTTGCTGATCTGCGGCATCGTCATCGAGATCGTCGAGCCGAACTGGCCGTCGGGGCTGCGGCTCAAGCTCATCGGCAGGACCTGGGCGATCGGGATCGGATGGACGCCGTAGACGTGGGCGACCAGGGCGGGGTGCCCGTGGTAGACGGTGTTGAAGGCGAGCAGGCGGCCGCGTGACGGGAACGGCGACTGTTCGGGGATGTCGACGTGCGCGCGAAAGTGGCCGCTGCCGACCAGGGCGTCCCCGCAGAGCGCGAGCGCCTGTTCGGTCGTGCGGGCGCGGAGCTTCTTCCGTGGGCAGGTCGGCAGGCCGGCGGTCGAGATCACGCCGTGCCGGTTGATCGAGATCGTCACCCGTTCGAGGCCGACCGGGCGTCCATCGCCGACCGGCGTGACCGCGCCCTGGACGTGCAGCGCGATCGGGACCGACCCGGTTCGCGGCAGGCGGTGGGGCGTCACCGAGCCGCCGAAGGAGACGCGCACATTGCCCCCGGTGACGACGCTCGCCTGGGCGACTCCGAGCAACGCCAACCCGGCGCAGACGACCAGCCCGGCTGCCAGCACCCGCCGCATCGAGGCCTACTCGGCCGGCCGATATACGAGGATCGCGACGCCATCGCCGACGATCTTCGATTCGGCCAGCGCGAGGGTCCTCTTGTCGGCACTCGGCCCGAATAGCCGCTTGCCGGCGCCGAGCACGACCGGGAAGACCATCAGCCGCAGCTCGTCGACCAGGCCCTCGTCGATCAGACCCTGGACGAGCGTCGGGCTTCCGTGCACGACGACGTCGCCCTCGTGGGCGTCGCGGAGCCGTGCCACCTCGGTGGCGAGCTCGCCACCGAGCACCGTCGAGTTATTCCACCCCGGGTCGGAGAGGGTCGAGGAGACGACGTACTTCGGCATCCCGTTGAACTTGTCGGCGAACTCGCCGTCGCGCTCGGGCCAGGCGTCGGCAAAGCCTTCGTAGGTGACGCGGCCGAGCAGAAGCGCTTCGGCGCCGAGCGTCTCGTCGACCTTGAACTTGTCGCCCTCCTCACCGCGCTCGAACTCGAAGCTCCACCCGCCGTGCGCGAAGTCCTCGCTGCCACCGGGGTCCTCGACCACACCATCGAGGGAGATGAACTCGCTGACGACGATCCTCCCCATCAGCCAATCAGCTCCTCAAGCATCTCAAGCATCTTTCGATGGTACGAGAGACCGGCGATCAGCGTGCGCTCGGAGGGCTCGTAACCCTCCGCCTGGCGGACGCCGGCGAGCAGCCCGGCGAGCTCCTCGAGCTTCGCCCGGTGCCACGCGGCCCGTTCGTCGTTGAAGACTTGCGGTTCGGCGCCGGCGAAGATTTTGAGCACCATTTCGTCGCGCAGCTGCGGCGGCGCGACCTGCGGGTCGGCGGCCCAGGCCCTCAGCGCCGCCCGCCCCTCGTCGGTGAGGGAGTAGGTCTTGCGGCGGCGGCCGTCGGGCTCCTGGTGGAGGCTCAGGTAGCCGCCCTCGGCGAGCCGGGCCGGCTCCTCATAGGCGGTGGTGTGGGGGACCGGCCAGAAGTTCTGAATCGACACCTCCAGGACCTGCTTGATGTCGTACGAGGTCGCCTCGCCGAGCTGGTCGAGGAGGGCGAGCATCGCGTAGGAGGTGGTTGTCAGCTTGATCGGCTTGCTTTTCACAGTTCGAAGCGTATAGTACGGACCGCATGATCAACCAAGAGCGCGACGACTGCACGGAGGGTTCGACATGAGCGACATTCCAGACCGCGAGCAGAGCGGATCGAGCGACTACGACGTGGTGATCGTCGGAGGCAGTCTCGCGGGCTGCTCGGCGGCGATCCTCCTCGGTCGTGCCGGCCAACGGGTCGCCCTGGTCGAGAAGCAGCCGGACCCCCAGGCATACAAGCGGATGTGCTCGCACTTCATCCAGGCCTCGGGCGTGCCGAGCGTCGAACGCCTCGGCCTGCTCGAGCCGATCGTCGACGCGGGCGGGGTGCGCCCGCGGATCCGCGCCTGGACCGAGTGGGGTTGGATCGTCGCGCCGGAGGACAGGGCCGGCGTCTGCCTCAACCTGCGTCGCGAGCGACTCGACCCGCTGGTCCGCGAGGCGGCGGCACAGACGCCGGGCGTCGACCTCCTGCTCGGCCAGTCGGCGGAGCGCGTGCTCCGCTCCGGGGCCGGGGTCAGCGGGGTCACGATTCGCGATCGCGATGGGGCGGAGCGGGACCTGCGGGCGCGTCTCGTGGTCGGCGCCGACGGGCGCGATTCGAAGATCGCCAAACTCGCCGCCGTCAAGGAAAAGACCTACCCGCACGGCCGTTTCGCCTACGGCAGCTACTTCGAGGGACCGGGGCCCGAGGGGGCGCCTGACGGCAGCGTCTGGTTCACCGACCCGAACTGGGCGGCGGCCTTCCCGACCGACGGCGGCCTGACCTTCTACGCGGCGATGCCGACAATGGACCGGCTGCCCGAGTTCAAGCGCGACCCGGGCAAGGCTCTGGTCGACTTCATCGCCTCGGTGCCCGACGCGCCGCCGATCCGCGAGAGCCGCTGCGTCGACGACGTGATCGGCAAGGTCGACATGACCAACCGGGTCAGGGGGCCGGTCGCGCCTGGGCTGGCGCTGATCGGCGACGCGGCCCTCGCCACCGACCCGCTCTTCGGGGTCGGCTGCGGCTGGGCCTTCCAGTCGGCCGAATGGCTCGCCGACTCGGTCGCGCCCGCCCTCGGCGGTGCCGAGCCGTTGGACAAGGGGCTCGATCGCTACCGCCGGCGGCATCGCAAGCAGCTGCGCGGTCACACCCTCCTGATTCACGACTCCGCGACCGGGAGGCGGATGAGCCCGCCGGAGAAGCTGTTCTTCTCGGGTGCCGCCCGTGACCCGAAGATCGCGACCTGGTTCGACGAGATGGGCACCCGCCGGGTCGGCCCGGCGAGGTCGATGGCGAAGGCGATCCCCCGTGCCCTGATGGTCAACGCCCGGTACGCGCTCGCACACCGCAAGGATGACCAGGACCGGCTCGGCGCCAGCGCTTATACTTAAGTGAGTGCTTAACCAATCACAGGAGCTGGACCGGGTCTTCCAGTCGCTGTCGGACCCGAGCAGGCGCTCGATGCTCGACCGCCTCAGCCGCGGGCCGGCCACGGTCAGCCAGCTGGCCGAGCCGCTGCCGATGTCGCTGCCCGCGGTCGTCCAGCACCTCAGGGTTCTCGAAGAGGGCGGGCTGGTCAGCTCGATCAAGGTAGGGCGGGTCCGGCGCTGTGAGATCGAGCCGCAGACCCTCCGCGCCGCGACCGACTGGATCGAGGAGCGCAAGCGAAGCTGGGAGATGCGCCTCGATCGCCTCGGCGAGCACCTGGCGAAAGACAAGCCGAGCGAGAGGAGCAGGTAGATGAACGCCCCGAGAAGCGTTACCCACGAGACCTTCGCCGTCGAGAGGACCTACGATGCTCCGCCCGAGCGGGTCTTCCAGGCCTGGGCCGACCCGACCGAGAAAGCGAGCTGGTTCGGCGGCGGCGAGCACGACCTGGACTTCCGCGTCGGCGGCACCGAGACGAATCGAGGCGGGCCGGAGGGCGGCCCCGTGTTCGCCTTCGATGCCCGTTACCAGGACATCGTCCCGGGCTCCCGCATCGTCTACTCATACGACATGCACCTCGACGAAAAGCGCATCTCGGTATCGCTTGCGACGGTCGAGCTGAGCGCCTCCGGCGACGGCACCCGGCTCCTCTTCACCGAGCAGGGAGCCTTCCTCGACGGGCTCGACGACGCGGGCCAGCGGCGGGTCGGGACCGAGCAGCTCCTCGACCTTCTCGGCGAGGGGCTGGCCGGCCGCTGACTACATGTCCTCCTTGACGACGCCGATCAAGTGGCCCTCGGGGTCCTTGAACTGCCCGAGCTCGACCATGTCGCCGATCTTCTCGGGGCCCATCACCCGGGTTCCACCGAGGCTCTCGGCCTTCGCCAGTGCCTCCTCGACGTCGGGGACGGCGACGTAGAAGGTGACCCCGCCCTCGACCTCGTCGTAGCCGGCCACGCCGCCGCCGATCCCGAAGCCGCCGTCCGGCGTCGGGTTGTCCTCGCGTTTGACGATCCCGTAGTTCATCGGGTTGGAGGCGTCGATCTTCCAGTCGAAAAGGCTCGAGTAGTACTCGCGCAGCCTCTCCCCATCCTTGCCGATGACCTCGAAGTGAACGACCGGCTGACCCATCTGTCTCTCCTTTGCTCGCGCCCCGGCGAGGGCTAGATCGCGTCCGAGTAGGCCGGCTCGCCGGAGCTCTCCGGCTCGGCCTCTTCCGCTTGCGCCTGCATCGCGGCCATGTCCGGCTGGCGTAGGACCGTGACCGCGACGACGAGCGCCACGCCGACCAGCAGCGCCCCGACCAGGTAGGCGACGTGGAAGCCCGAGTTGAGCGCCGCCAAGTGCGAGATGCCGCCGTCTTCCTGATCGCTGGTGCGCTGGGCGGCGAGGGTCGCCAGGACGGCGAGGCCGATCGCGCCGCCGACCTGCAGACTCGTGTTGACGACGCCGGAGGCGAGGCCCGACTCCTCGGGCGTGACGCCCGACATGGCCAGGGTCATCAGCGACGGGAACGAGGTGCCGATGCCGATGCCGATCAGCAGCATCGGCGGCAGCACGTCGGTCAGGTAGTTGCCGTCGACCGGCGTGCGGGAGAAGAGGAGCAGCCCGGCGCCGACGAGCGCGACCCCCGGGATCAGCGTCGTCCGCGGGCCGAAGCGCATGATCAGTTTTTCGGAGAAGCCGAGCGAGAGAGCGCCCATCATCACCGTGGCCGGCAGGAAGGCGAGGCCGACCTGCAGCGCGTCGTAGCCCAGCACCTGCTGGAGGTAGAGGGCGCCGAGGAAGAAGACTCCGAACATCCCCGCGACCAGCAGCCCCTGGATGACGTTGGCGCCGGAGAGGTTGCGGTTGCGGAAGAGGCTGAGCGGGACCAGCGGATTGGCGATCCGCGTCTGACGGACCAGGAAGCCGGCGAAGAAGAGTGCCGAGACGGCGCTCAGCGCCAGGGTCTGGACCGAGGTCCAGCCGTGGTCGGTGATGCCGAGGATCGCGTAGGTGCCGATCATCAGCGAGCCGGTGATCAGCGCCGCGCCGGGGACGTCGGCACCCTCGCGGAGGCCGATCCCCTTGCGGTCCTCGACCAGGCGCAGGGCGCCGTAGGCGACCGCGATGCCGATCGGCAGGTTGATCAGGAAGATCCAATGCCAGCTGATCGCCTGGGTCAGGGCACCGCCGGCGAGCAGGCCTATCGAGCCGCCGGCGGAGGCGACGAAGCCATAGGTGCCGATCGCTTTCGCCTGCTCCCGGGGCTCCGGGAACATCGTCACGATCATCCCGAGGATGACCGCCGAGGCGAAGGCGCCGCCGACGCCCGCGAAGAAGCGGCCCCCGATCAGCATCGCCTGGTTCTGTGCCGCGGCGCAGACCAGGGAGGCGACCGTGAAGACGACGAGTCCGGCGAGGAAGATGCGCCGCTGCCCGATCAGGTCGCCCATCCGGCCGGCGAGCAGGAGCAGGCCGCCGAAGGGGATCAGATAGGCGTTGATGACCCAGGTCAGGTCGCTCTGGGAGAAGCCGAGGCTTTCCTTGATCGTCGGCAGGGCGACGTTCACGATCGTCGCGTCGAGGACGATCATCAGCATCGCGCCGCAGAGGACATAGAGGGCGAGCCAGCGGCTGCGGTCGGTGGTGTCTGCGCTCATCGGTCTCGTTCTCCCTTCGTCTCGGTCATCGATCGGGGCACCCTAGCAGATGGTTCAAAAAAACAACTACCCACTTGTAAAGTTGAAGTAACCAGCTAAACTGCCCTCCATGGGAGTAACGAAGAAACGACGCACCTATGGGGAGGCGTGTCGATTCGCTCACGCGCTGGACCTGGTCGGGGAGCGCTGGGCGCTGCTCGTCGTCCGCGAACTCCTGCTCGGCCCGAAGCGCTTCACCGACCTCCGCAACGGACTGCCGCACGCGAGCACCAACATCCTCGCAGAGCGCCTGCGCGAGCTCGAGGCGAGCGCCGTGATCCAACGCCGCAAGCTCCCGCCCCCGGCCGGCGCTTCGGTCTACGAGCTGACCGAGTGGGGCCGCGGCCTGGAGCCGATCGTGACCGAGCTCGGCGCCTGGGGCGCGCGCTCGCCGCAGCCTCCGGAGACGATGGAGATCGGTCCCGACTCGATCGTGCTCGCCCTGCGCTCCCTCTTCGACCCCACCGAGGCCGAGGCCATCGAGGAGTCCTACGAGGTCAGGCTCGGCGACGACCGCTTCCAGGTCGAGGTGGCAGGGGGCGAGGTCGAGCTCTCCCGTGGCGCGCCCGACCACGAGCCGGCAGCCTCGATCGACACCGACCCCGGCACCTTCGCCGCCCTGCTCGCCGGCCAGCTCGACCTCGACGAGGCGCTCGCCGGCGGCGGGATCGAGCTCGGCGGCAGCAAGCGGGCCGCCAGGCGCTTCCTGCGCCTTTTCCCGATGCCGGAGCCCTGCGCCTGCGAGACGCCCGACGAATTCGCCGGGATTGCCGCCCGGGCATGAGTGAGGCGGGTGGGGCCCCTTTTTCGCTCCATAGCCGAAAAAGGAGCCAAGTCAGGTCGCTGCGGCCCGACGGGGCGCGGCTAGCAGCCGCGGATCCGATGTGCTTCGGCGAGTAGCTCGGCAAGCTCGTCGCGGTCGACCCGCTCGAGGCGGACAAGGATGCTGGGGTGATCGTCGTAGTGCGCGACGGTGAAGAACTTCTCCGGCTCGCCTTCGAGCAGGAATTGCTTTTCATCGAGGCCGTCGCACCAGACGAGCAGCACGCCCTCTTCGCGGATCCGGGCGAAGAGCTTGTCACGGACACGGAAGCCGGGGGTTCCATAGGAGGGCTTCTCGACCGTCTCCGGTAGGGCCAGGGCCAGCTCGCGGGCGTCGGCCTCGGTGCTCACGGCCTGAACATAGCCCGTCGCCGATCGGCGAAGCGGGGACGGCGCCGCCCGGCTCTCCCGGGCCGGACGGCGCCGCGGCAATTCCCCTCTAGTCGCTCACCTGGACTGGATGTGAGCGGCCGATCGGCCGGCCCCGCTGGTCGAGCGCGACCACCTCGACATAGCGGGCACCGAAGGCATGGGCGTCGATCTCGGTGTCGAGGCCGTTCCAGCGCTCGACGTCGACCGGACGCAGGCTCCACGGGTGCGGCCCGCCGAGGACCACCCAGCGCGACACCTCGGTGGCACCGTTCCAGATCGCGTCGACCGCGATCCGGTTGCGGCCATCCCGCTCGGCGACCGCGGTCGGGTCGGTGTCGGGGGTCCCGACCCACGGCGCGCGATAGGCACGGTAGGTGTCGTAGCCGTCCGGCAGCTGCCCGTCCCAGAGCAGGTAGCCGTCGTCGTCGAACTCCGAGAAGCGCCCGACGCTTCCCCAGCCGACGAACAGGTGCCCGTCGGGGAGGCGCTGGGCGTTGCCCTGGGAGGCGGCAATCAGCCCGTCGGGGTGTTGCACCGAGTCGATCAGCGTCGCCGTCTTCGCATTCGGGTCGAGCCTGACGTCGATCACCCGCGAGGGCAGGCCGGTGGCAGGGCCGCCGCCGTTGCCGTTGTCGAAGATCCGAACCACGTTCGGTGCCTCGGGCAGGGCGTTGTGCTGGCCGTTGAAGAGGACGCCGGCGCCGAGCGAGAAGTCGCTCGACTTGCCGCCCAGGCGCCAGATCACGTCACCGGTGCGGTGATCGACCTTGTAGATCGTCGAGGTCGCCCGTCCGGAGACCAACAGGTTGCCGTCGGTGTCCAGGTTGACCGCGTTGATGTGGAAATAGTCGAACGGCACCGAGGGGTCCGACGACGGTTTTTTGTAGCTGTCCGTCACCGGCACGTGGTCGAGGCTGTCCCACTGGAAGAGGACTTTGCCGGTGGCGATGTCGATCTCCTGCAGCACGCCGTCGTAGACCTGCCCGTTGACCGGGCCGCCGACCGAGGAGAGGTCATAGGGCACGGCGTGGTAGATCGTGATCAGCGCCGTCCCGTAGGGGGTCAGCCGGAACTCGTGCTGGTCCTCGGCCAGGCCGTTGCCGGCCTCGACTTTGGCGACCTGCTGGTAGTGGCTGTTGAGGATCACCCCATAGCCCTCGCCGTGGCCGCCGCCGCCCGTGCTCTGGGCGACGTTGTAGGTGAGGACCGGCTTGCCGCGGTATTGCTGGACCCTGAAGTCAGCGGCCGCGTAGGGCTGGGTGACCGGGTTGAACCAGACCGGTCGGGCATCGTTGTCGATGATCAGCGGACCGGCGGGACCGGCGGGGTCGGTGGGGTCCGTCTTCGGCGCCACGAAGACGTAGCCGTCGGCGAGGTGGTGGCTGGTCTTCAAGACCGTCACCGGCGGTCCTTGGATGGCCGGGTCCGGGGTGTCGGCGGCTGCGGGCGCGGCGGCTGCCGCGACCAGCGTCGCCATTGTCGCGAGGGCGGCCGCCGTTCGGCGCCATCGCCCTGCTCGGGTCGTCGTCTCTGCGTGCATCAGGTCCTCCTAGGATCTGGTTGGAGGGCCCGATCCCTGCCGAGGGACCTGGCCATTTGGCGTTTTGTCCCGTTCGGGACGGCGCCATATTACATAAAGTTGAGTTAGTTACTCAACTTACTCGACTAAGTGACAACTCACGTAGGGTCAGCGACCGCGGCGTCCGAAGCTGTGTCCCGCCGGGGCAACCGCGCGCAGCTCCGCCACGGCGCGCTCGCGCAGGCGGCGAAGCTCCGCCTCCGGCGCCGCGGGGCCGCGCGGTGAGGGCCGCGGCGCCTGCCGGCCGCGCTCGAGGGCGGCGACCGCGGAGACGAGGACGTTGACGACTCCCTCGCGGCGCTCGAGGCGTCCGCGGGCGCGCAACAGGGGGGCGGCGCGGACCAGGGCGCGGTGGCGCTCGTAGACCGGCGGCGGGACGATCAGGTTGACGACGCCGCGCTCGTCCTCGAAGAGCATGAAGACGATTCCCTTCGCGGTCTCCGGACGCTGGCGGGCGACGACCATCCCGGCGACCTCGACCTCGCTGCCGTCGGCGACCTTCTCCAGGTCGGTGCTGCGCAGCACCTCGGGGCCGAGCCCGTCGCGCATCAGCTCCATCGGGTGCGCCTCGAGGGAGACCCCGGTCGAGCGGTACTCGGCGATCATCTTCTCCCAGCCGCCGAGCGGCTCGAGCGGCGGCGGTGCGGCGGGCTCGAGCGGCAGGCTCAGCTGGCTGCCGGCTGCCGTCGGGGTGGCGCCCACCTGCCACAGCGCCGAGCGGCGATCGCCTCCCCCCGCCCGCGAGACCTCGTCCAGGGCACCCGCCCAGGCCAGCCGTTCGAGGCCATCGCGGCCGACGCCCGAGCGCGAGGCGATGTCGGCGATCCCCGTATATCCGTCGCCCCCTTCGCGGGCCCTGACGAGGCTCTCCATCTCCTCCTCGCGCACCCCCTTGACGTAACCGAGCCCGAGCCGCACCACCAACCCGCCCCGGGGCCGTTCGACGAAGCAGAGGACACGGCTGCGGTTGGCGTCGGGCCCGGCGACCCGAGCCCCCCGCCGCTGCGCCTCATGGACCAGCGAATCGGGGGGATAGAAGCCCATCGGCTGCTCGTTGAGCAGGGCGCAGAGGAACTCCGGGGCGCGATGGACCCGCAGCCAGGCCGACTGGTAGGCGAGCAGGCCGAAGGCCGCCGAGTGCGCCTTGGGGAAGCCGAAGCCGGAGAAGCCCTGGATCTGTTCCCAGACCCGCTGCGCGACCGGCCGCTCGACGCCGTTGGCGGCGGCGCCGTCGAGGAAGTGCCGGTGGTGCCGCGCGATCGCCTCCTCCGAGCGGCGGCGGCTCATCGCCCGCCGCAGCCCCTCCGCTTCGGCGGCGGAGAATCCGGCCAGTGCCTTCGCCACTTCGAGCACCTGCTCCTGGTAGACGATCGTGCCGAGCGTCTCCTTCAGGGGCCCCTCCAGGAGCGGGTGCGCGTAGGGGATCTCGAAGGCCGGGTCCTGGCGCTGGCGCTTGCGGCGCTCTATATAGGGATGGACGGCACCGCCCTGGATCGGCCCGGGGCGGACCAGCGCCACCTGGACGGTGATGTCGTCGAGGTTCTCGGGCAGGGTGCGCGGCAGCATCTGCATCTGGGCGCGACTCTCGATCTGGAAGACGCCGGTCGTCTCCGCCGCCTGGATCGCTTCGAAGGTCTGGCGATCCTGATGGTCGATCCGCGAGAGGTCGAGCGCCTCGTCGCGGGTCCTGCGCACTTCGTCGACGCAGCGCTCGACCGCGGAGAGCATCCCCAGCCCCAGCAGGTCGATCTTGAGGAAGCCGGCGTCCGCGCAGGAGTCCTTGTCCCACTGGACTATCTGCCGCCCCTCCATCGCCGCCGGCACGACCGGGCAGACGTCGATCAGCGGCCGCGTCGCGATCACCATCCCGCCGGAATGCTGCGAGGCATGGCGGGGCAGGCCCATCGCCTCCCCGCAGAGGGCGATCAGCGTCCGCCAGGCCATGCTCGCCGCACGCTCCGGGCCGAGCGCCGCGGCGGCGTCGCGCTCGAGCTCCGCCACCGTCTCGTGGAAGCCGAGCACCTTCGCCACCCGGTCCAGCTCGGCGGCGGGCAGCGCCAGCGCCTTGCCGAGATCGCGCACCGCCCCCCGCGGCCGATAGGTCGGGAAGGCGGCGACCAGGGCCGAGTGCTCGCTGCCGTAGACCTCGTGGACGCGGGGGATCAGCACCTCGCGGATGTCGCGGGGAAAGTCGAGGTCGATGTCGGGCACCGACGTCACTTCGTCGTTGAGGAAGCGGCCGGCGAAGAGCTTCTTCTCGACCGGGTCGATGTGGGAGAGGCCGGTCAGGTAACAGACGATCGAGCTGACGCTCGACCCCCTCCCCCGCCCCGGCGGCAGGACCGAGCGCGCCGAATCCGGGCCGCGAACCTCGAGCGCGACGTCGCGGGCCAGCTCGAGCAGCTCGCGGTGGAGGAGGAAGAAGCCCGAGAGGTCGAGCCTGCGGATCGTCCCCAGCTCCCCCTCGAGGCGGCTCTCGGCCTCGGCGCGAAGGCGGTGACCCGCGTAGCGCTGCTCGAGCAGCGCCCGGCAGATCTCGGCGAGCCGGCGGTCGGCGTCGGGGTCCTCCGAGCCGGGGTAGCGGTAGCCGAGCTGCTCGGTCAGGTCGAAGCGCAGCCGCTCGGCGAGCCGCAGGGTCTCGACCACCGCCCCGGGGTGCTCGGCGAAGCGCGCCGCCATCTCCTCCGGGGAGACGAGCGCCGAGCTCCCGTTGCCGCGCCGGGAGCTCTCGGAACCCTCCAGGGTCGTGCCGAGGCGGACCGCGACCAGGGCGTCCTGGAGCTGGACGCGGCGGGCGTCGTGGGAATGGACGTTGCCGGTCGCCACCGCCGCCACCCCGAGCCGCTCGGCCAGGCCCACGAGCCAGCGGTTGCGCGCTCGATCGCGGCGCCAGTGCGGGCGCTGCAACTCGACCCGGAAGCGCTCGCGGCCGAACGTCCCCAGCAGCCTCTGCGCAAGCGCCGCGGCGGCGGGCGCGCCGCCGCGCTCCCAGGCCCCTGCCACCGCGCCGTCGCGGGCACAGCCGGAGAGGCAGACCAGCCCCGAGCTGTGCTCTTCGACCCGCTCCAGCGTCGTCCACGGGGCGCCGGGGGCGCGCTGCCGCCCGTCGCGAGTGTGGGAGTGAGCCGCGGTCAGCAGCCGGCAGAGGTTGCGGTAGCCGGCGGCGGTCTCGACCAGCAGGGTCAGGTGGCCGCCGCCCTCGAGGGTGAGCTCGGCGCCGGTGATCGGGTGCAGGCCGAGGTTGCGGCAGGCTTGGGCGAACTCCATCGACCCCCAGACCCCGTCGTGGTCGGTCAGCGCGAAGGCGGGGTAGTCGAGGCGGGCGGCAGCGGCGGCGAGCTCGGCGGGGGTCGAGGCGCCGTCGAGGAAGGAGAAGGCCGAGTGGGCGTGCAGCTCCACATAGGGGACTGTCGAGCGGAGGGCCATCAGGCCCGCTGCCGATACCAGCGGCCGCTGCTCTCCTCGAGGAAGACGACCACGTCGCGCCCGTCGACGAGGACGAGCTCGAAGTAACTGCGCAGGACGGGGCGGTCGGTCCACCAGCGGTCCTCGACCCGCCACTCCTCGCGCACCGCCTCGACCTCGACCCCGGCGACCGCCATCGGGGCGGCGTCGCCGATCTCCACCTCCACCCGCCGCGGCGCGTAGAGGCGGTGCGGTGCGGTGCTCATGGCCGGTAGGGCGTGAGGATGGCGCGGCGCTCGGGCACGCGGGAGGCGGGGTCGACCGGCAGGACCTTGAGCAGCGCCGTCGCCCCCTGGGCCGCCCGCACCTCGCGCACCGCCTCGCCGAGGCGATGGCGGCGCTGCTCCTGGCCGCGGACCGAGAGCTCGAGCTGTTCGCCCACCGCGGGGCCGAGCGAGATCGCCCGCAGCCGCAGCGAGACCGCCGGCGCCGGCAGGCCCTCGAGCCGGGGAAGGAGCACGGTGCGCAGCACCCGTGCCGAGGCGGTCGGGCGGCCGATCCCCTGCTCGGCGCTCCAGCTGCCGCCCTCGGAGAGCAGCGCGCCGAGGCGCAGGGCGAGGACGGTCCGGCCCTTGCGCTGCGGCGCCGCCAGAAAGCGGTCGATCAGCAGCTCGAGCGCCCGCTCGAGCCGGTCGCCGGCGGTCCCTTCGGGAAGCTCGAGCTCGGCGGCGAGGTCCTCGTGGGGGCGGCGGGTGCGCAGCGGCGGCTCCTCGCCGCGGGCGAGGCGCAGGGCCCCGAGGCCGGCGGGGCCGAAGCGGTCGGCGACCTTGGCCGGGGCGAGGATCGCGAGGGCGCCCAGCGTGCCGATCCCGAGCCGCTTCAGGGTCTCGACCAGGTCGGCCCCGTCGCGCTCGCCGAGGCCGAGGCGGGGGACGAGGACCGCGACCGGCAGCGGGTCGAGGAACTCGCGCAGCCGCCGCGGCTGGACGACCCCGGCATCGCCGCGCGCCGCGGCGAAGGCGGCGAAGCGGGTCGGGGCGACGCCGAGGCGGGCCGGGACGGACAGCGCTGCCGACGCCGCGCCGAGCACCCCTTCCCGCCCCCCTCCGTATAGGCCGCGCAGGCCGCCGAGGGCGAAGAACGCCTCCCCCGGCCGCTCCGACTCAAGCGCTGCGCCGATCCCCTCGAGGCTCCGCAGCTCGTCCTCCCAGACGTCCTCGCGGGGGAGCTTGCGAGCTTCGCCGACCGCGCGCAGCTCGGAATCGGGGCTCAGGACACAGGTGACTTCCATACGAACGTATGTTCGTATATAGAAGCGGCGGTTGTCAAATCGGGACGGGGGATGAGAGGGGGGACCCGGTCAGGCGAGCCGGTCGAGGACGCTGAGCACGGCCTTCGTGTTCGCCTCCAGCTGGGCGCTGCCCCTCTCGATCCGCTCGCCCTGCTTCTCCATCTCGGCGATCACCGCCGTATAGACCTTTTCGTTGCGGAGCAGGATCTCGCGGTTGAACTCGCGACTCTCATCGAGGTAGCGCATGACCTCCTCGTGCTGGTTACGGATCAGGTCCCGGAGGCTCTCGTGGCGGCCGAACATGAAACGTATTGTCGCAGGACATTTCGCGCGAAAGACGCGCAGGAACGAGAAGGGAAATGTCTAGAGGCGAACGAGGTTGTCGGCATCGATGTCGCGGGTGACGCCGCGGAAATCGAAGACCAGCGCCGCGTCGGCGACGATCTGCTCGTAGTCGAACTGCGGGTGCGAGGTGACGATCGCGGCGACGTCCGCAGCCGCCAGCCCCTCGTCAAGCGCGGTCGAGGAGAGGTCGAGCTCGGCCACCTCCGGCACGTGGGGATCGTGGTAGGAGACCTCGGCGCCGAGGTCTCGCAGCAGCTTGGCGATTTTCAGCGCCGGCGACTCGCGGATGTCACCGACCCCGCCCTTGTAGCTGACCCCGAGGAGCAGGACCTTGGAGCCGTTGACCGGTTTGCCGGCGTCGTTGAGAGCCCGCTCGATCCGCTCGACGCAGTAGGCGGGCTGCGCCTGGTTGACCTTGCCGGCGAGCTCGATGAACTCTGGGTAGAAGTCGAGCTCACGCGCTTTGAAGGCGAGGTAGAAGGGGTCGACGGGCAGGCAGTGGCCGCCCATCCCCGGGCCCGGCTCGAAGCGCATGAAGCCGAAGGGCTTGGTCGAGGCGGCGTCGATCACCTCCCAGACGTCGATGTCGAGGCGGCCGCAGAGCTGCGCGAGCTCATTGACGAAGGCGATGTTGACCGAGCGGAAGATGTTCTCGAGCAGCTTCGAGAGCTCCGCCCCCTCCATGGTCGAGAGGACTACTACCTCGTCGCAGATCGTCTCGTAGAGCTCGCGGGCGCGCTCGGTGCAGGCCGGGGTCAGGCCGCCGACCAGCTTCGGGGTGGTGCGGACGGTGTAATCGGTGCGGCCCGGGTCAATCCGCTCGGGGGAGAAAGCGATGTGGAAGTCCTCGCCGGCGGCGAGGCCCGAGGCCTCCAGTGCCGGCAGCAGGACCTCGCGGGTGGTCCCCGGGTAGGTGGTCGACTCGAGCACGATCAGCTGCCCGGGCTGGAGGATCCCGGCGATCGACGCGGCCGCGTCGACGAGATAGGCGAGGTCGGGCTCGCGTGAGCTGGTCAGCGGGGTGGGAACGCAGATCACGATCGCGTCGCACGAGGTCAGGTCGGCCGGCCGCGAGGTCGCCCGCAGCCGCTCGGAGATCGGCGCGAGGACCGAGTCGGGGACGTCCTCGATGTGGCTGTGGCCGGCGTTCAGGGAGTCGACCCGCGCCGGGTTCGTGTCGAGGCCGACGACCTCGTTGCCGGCTTCCGCGAAGGCGACCCCGAGGGGCAGCCCGACGTAGCCGAGGCCGACGATCCCGACCTTGGTCATGAGAACTCCCCGTGGCGGCCCTCGCCGCCGGCGAAGCGGGCGGCGCCTTGGACCGCGACCTCGAGAACCTCGTTGCCGAGACGGGACTCGAGCGCCAGCCCCTCCTCGAGCGGCAACCCGAAGCCCTCGATCGCGCCGCGGCGGTCGGCGAGCATCGTCTCCTGCGGGAACCCGGCGACCTGCCCGGCGAGCTCGAGCGCCCGCTCCAGGTGCCGGCCGGGCTCGACCACCTCGTTGACCAGCCCGATCCGGTGCGCCTCCTCGGCCGGGACCGGCCTGCCGGTGAGGATCAGCTCGAGCGCCCGGCCCATCCCGATCACGCGGGGCAGCCGTTGGGTGCCGCCGTCGATCAGGGGGACACCCCAGCGGCGCTCGAAGAGCCCGAAGGTGGAGTCGGCGGTCGCGATCCGCATGTCGCACCAGAGCGCGAGCTCGACCCCGCCGGCGAGGCACCAGCCCTCGATTGCGGCGATCGCCGGCTTCGATGGCGTCAGCCGGGTCGGGCCCATCGGCCCGTCCGGGTGCGCGACGTCGAGGTTCATCGCCTTCAGGTCGGCGCCTGCGCAGAAGGCCTCGCCGCCGGCGCCGGTGAGGACCAGGACGCGGGCCTCCTCGTCGGCCTCGAAATCGGCCAGCGCCTGGCGAAAGAGCGCTGCGGTCGCGGCATCGACGGCGTTGCGTCGTTGCGGCCGGTCGATCGTGACCACGGCCGTCGGGCCCTGCCGCTCGTAGCGAAGCTCATCACTCATTCGAATCGGCATCCTGGCAGAGCGGGAGCGGGCGGGCTAGTCGCGTGCGTCCCTCCGGGCTTCGCTCGCGACGCCATGCTCCCGGGTGCGCCCCGGCGCGCGGCTATGGGAGGGCAGGCGCTCCACAGCCTGGGGCAAAGCTAGGGCCTCCCTCGGACACGGCTTCGTGCCCCGCTTTCGGCACAAAAAACGACCGGGGGCGACGCTCGTAGCCTGCCTCGCACGTAGCCTTCGTGCGTAGAAGCTCTTCGCGCCACCTTCGAGATGGTGTCCCACTTGGCTAAGTGGGGCCTCTCTCTCCCAGTCGCAAAGCGAACTTAGCGCGGCCCCCTCCGGGAACGCAAGGGGGCCGTCGAGGACGACCCCGCAAACTCCGGAGAATCGCGCCGGTTTTGCCGCCGATCGACCCTCGATTGACGCCGTCCGTGGTCGCGGATACCGTCGCCCAGGATGAGTGAGGGGCTCGAGGCGTCTCGGAGGAGGGCGCGGCGGAACGTCGTGCTGACCGCGGCGATCGCCGGGCTCGGCGGCCTGCTCTTCGGCTACGACACCGGCGTCATCGCCGGGGCACTGCTCTTCATCAAGACCGACTTCGGCCTCGGCAGCTTTGCCCAGGGCCTGGTCGTCGCCGCGGTTCCGATCGGCGCCGTCTTCGGCGCCGCCTACGCCGGCCCGGCGGCCGACAAGTACGGACGGCGGGTGATGATCCTCGCCGCCGCCGGCGTCTTCATCGTCGGCGCCCTGATCAGCGCCGCGGCCCCCGGGGTCGAGGTCCTGGTCGGCGCCCGGATCGTGATCGGCGTCGCGATCGGCCTCGCCTCGGCCGCCGCCCCCGTCTACATCTCCGAGGTCGCGCCCCCGGAGAGTCGTGGGCGCCTGGTCAGCTTCTTCCAGCTCGCGGTGACGATCGGCATCCTCGTCGCCTATTTGGTCGGGCTCGCCTTCGATCACTCCGAAGCCTGGCGTTGGATGCTCGGCCTCGGCTGCGTGCCGGCCCTGGCGCTCGCCTTCGGCATGCTGAGGATGCCGCAGAGCCCGCGCTGGCTGGTGATGAGCGGCGACGACTTCGCCGCTCGCGCGACGCTGGCAAAGATCCGCGTCGACGACCCCGACACGATCGACCGCGAGATCGAGGAGATCAAGGACAGCATCGACGAGAAACCGGGGGCCTGGAGCGAGCTGCTCGAGCCGGTCGTCAAAGCGGCGCTGGTGATCGGGATCGGGCTGGCGATCCTGCAGCAGGTGACCGGGATCAACACGGTCATCTACTACGCGCCGACGATCGTCGAATTCACCGGGGTCGATTCATCGGCCGGCTCGATCCTCGCCGCGGTCGGGGTCGGCGTGATCAACGTCGCCTTCACCGTGCTGGCGCTGCGACTGCTCGACAAGGCCGGGCGCAGGACGTTGCTGATGATCGGCGTCTCCGGGATGGTGATCTCCCTCTTCGCCCTCGGCGCCGCCTTCATCGGCGGCGGCGGCAGCACTCTCTCCTCGGTGATCGCGATCGCCAGCCTGATGGTCTACGTCGCTTCCTTCGCGATCAGCCTCGGGCCGATCTTCTGGCTGCTCAACGCGGAGATCTACCCACTCGGCGTGCGCAGCAAGGCGGCCGGCCTGGGGACGATGGCGAACTGGACCTTCAACTTCATCGTCTCGCTCACCTTCCTGCTGTTGATCGAAGCGCTGGGTCGCTCGGGCGCCTTCTGGTTCTACGGCGCAATCGGCATCCTGACGCTGATCTTCTGCTGGAAGATGGTGCCGGAGACGAAAGGGAAGCACCTCGAGGACATCCAGACGTTCTTCCAGGAACGGGTCGACGGGAAGAACCCCGACGTCTCCGCCTGAGCCGCCACCGGCGCGGCCGGCGGCTACCCTCCCTCGATGCGCATCGACGAGATCATCGCCTCGCGGCGGCCGACCTTCTCGGTCGAGTTCTTCCCGCCCAAGAGCGAGGAGGCGACCGAGCAGCTCTTCGCGACCGCCCGCTCGTTGAAGGAGATGGAGCCCGACTTCGTCTCGGTCACCTACGGGGCCGGGGGCGGCACCCGGGACGGGACGGTCGAGATCACCCGGGCGCTCAGGGACGAGATCGGCCTCGAGACGATGGCTCACCTGAGCTGCGTCGGTGAGACCCGCGAGGGCCTGACGACGACGATCGACCGCATCGCCGAGGCCGGGATCGAGAACATCTTCGCCCTGCGCGGCGACCCGCCCAAGGGTGAAGAGAACTTCGTCCAGCCGGAGGGCGGGCTGGGCAGCGCCGCCGACCTGGCCGAGTTCATCGGCACGGGCTGGGACTTCACGATCGGCGGCGCCTGCTTCCCCGAGGTCCACCCTGAGGCGCCCGACCTGGAGACCGACCTCAGGTACCTGAAGACCAAGGTCGATGCCGGCGCCTCATTCCTGATCACCCAGCTCTTCTTCGACAACGCCGTCTACTTCGACTTCGTCGAGGCGGCGCGCGACCATGGGATCGACGTGCCGATCATCGCCGGCGTGATCCCGGTGGCGACCTTCGCCCAGACGAGGCGCATCTGCGACCTCTGCGACGCCTCGATCCCCCCTCACCTCGCGGAGGCCTTCGCCTCGGCGGGCGGCGACGAGCGGGCCGAGTTCGAGCTCGGCATCGCCTTCGCGGCGCAGCAGTGCGCCGAGCTGCTCGACCGCGGCGCGCCCGGCATCCACTTCTACGCGCTCAACCGGGCACCGGCGACCCGGGCGGTTCTCGCCGCCCTGCGCGCCGCCCGCCCCTGGGAGAGGTCCGCCGTTCAGGGTGACGCCCTGGCCGGCGCCGACTAGACTGCCGCTTCCGCATGGCGAACCGCAGGGAAGAAGAGAGAGAGCGGCTGCGCGAAGCACGCGAGGCCCAGGAAAAGACCCACACCTCCTCGGAGCGCAAACGGCTGATGCTCGGCTACGGTGCCGCCGGGCTGATCGGGCTCCTCGTGGTCGCCGGGATCGTCGTCGCGATCGCCTCCTCGGGCGGCGGCAGCGACGAGGGCTCTGCCCATATCGACAACTCGAGCGGGTCGACCAACGACGTCCAGCCCGACAACCGCACCGGCACCGAGTTCGCCGGGGCGAAGACGACCGACCTGCAGCAGGCGGCAAAGCAGGCGGGCTGCGTCCTGCGCCTCAAACTCAAGGACGAGGGCCACACCCACATCCCCCAGGGCTCCGAAGCGCCCGACTACAAGACCAACCCGCCGACCTCCGGCAGCCACGTCGAACCTCCCTACATGCAGGCCGACGGCGCCTACAAGGAAATGCCGCTGCCGATCGACTTCGTCCACTCGCTCGAGCACGGCCGCATGGAGATCCAGTACGCGCCCGACCTTCCCGAACAGGACCAGCTGGCGCTGAAGGGCCTCTACGAAACGATGTACGCGGCGACGCTGCTCTTCCCCAACGAAGAAATGCCCTACGCCGTCGCCGCCACCACCTGGACCAACCTGCTCGGCTGCAAGCAGTACAAAGGCCAGGCGACCCTCGACGCGATCGCAGCCTTCGGTAAGCAGACCTGGGGCAAGTACGGCGGCGAGGACCCGCGGGCCTTCACCTTCACCGGCCCGACGCCGGCCAACCCCTCGAGCTAGGCCGGAGCCCGGTAGGCGGGGAAGTACCCGCCGGCGTCCCCGCGATCGGCTGAGAGCCGTGCGTAGGCAGATGCGTCGCAGACCAGCTCCGAGGTGCGCCAGGCCTGCTCGCGATTGGCGAAGCCGCGCTTGAACTCCTCGAGGCGGTCGCCGCGGGCGATGCCGCCGCCGAGGTTGAGCGGCAGGCCAAGGCCGGCGGAGTGCTCGACCAGGGTCGCGACGACGTTCTTCATCGGCGAGTCGCGCAAATGGGAGTCGGCGCTGCCGCTCAGGTAGTAGTGGAGGAAGCCGTCGCTGCGGACGGCGATCGAGGCGGCGGCGACGGTCCCCTCCGGCGACATCGCCATGGCCAGCCAGGTCGACGGGGCGGCGAAGATCCGGTCGAAGTAGGCGGCGCCGAAGAAGTAGCGCTCGGCGGCGCCGGTGCGGCGCATCGTCTGCTCGTAGGCGGCGAGGAAGCCGGCCCGGTCGGCGGCGCTCGCGTTCGGCCCGGGCACGAGGCGCAGCTCGTAGCCGCGCTTGAGGTTCTTGCGGATCTGCTGGCGGTCGCTCATCCGGCTCTTGCCCGGCAGGTCCGGGTCGGCGATCTGGACGACGTTGCGCTCCCGAGCCCCGGCGAGCGGAGGCGGCTCGACCAGCGAGTGGCGGAGGAACGCGCTGACCAGCCCGGTGCCCGAGAAATCGACGTCGGCCGGATCGATCGCGCTCCTCATCTTCGAGCTGAAGCCGGGGTAGCCGTAGGGCGAGGTCGCGTCGCGGCCGGGCCGATCGCCGATCTTGCGGACGACGAGGGGCGCGAACATCTCGACCCCCTGACTGACGATCCGCAGTGTGTGGGTGACCCCCTCGGCGGCGAGGAACTCGCTCGAACGGAAGAAGTCGGCGGCCGTGGCGGCGCGGCCACGGTCCTTGATCAGCTCGGCGGTCGCGCTCAAAGCAGGTCCGCGGCGGCGGCCCGGAAATCCTCGGGGAGGACCGCCCAGATCTCCAGGTCGAAGCGCTCGCCGTCGCGCTCGTCGTGGTCGGGCAGGGTCTCGACGTGGTGCCAGCCGAGGCTGAGGACCGTTCGCTTGGCCGCTTCGTTGAAGGCGGGGATCTCGCCGTAGACCCGCTCGGCCCCAAGCTCGTCGAAGGCCCTGGCGATGGTCAGCGCCTCGGCACGGCGGCCGATCCCGCCGCGCCGCGCTTCGTCCCCGATCAGCGCCCCGAGCTCGGGGCCGCTCTCGCGATCCAACCCGTAGAGGGCGGTGAAGCCGACCGGCTCCTCGTGGCCCTCGACGAGGATCGCGTACTTGCGGTCCTCGCCGGCCTCCATCGCCCGGGTGACCCAGCGGGCGGCGTCCTCGGTCGAGAAGCTCTGGCGCTGCGCGACCAGGGTCCTGGTCGCCGTGCGGTTGTTGAACCAGCGGTGGACGGCGGCCGCGTCGGCCGGCTCGAACGCCCGCAGGCTGACCAGCGGCGCCTCCCCCACCTCAGACCTCGACGCTGACCGGCGCGGCCGGGGTCAGCCAGCGGACCCGGTCCTCGATCCCCGCCTCGCCGAAGGCACGCTCGACCTCGGCCCTGCCCTGGCGGAAATGCTTCCAGCCCTCGTAGTGGATCGGCACGATCGTCTCGAGCTGAAACTCGGCGGCGACGCGGACTGCCTCGGCCGCGTTCATCGTGTACCGGGCCGGGCCGGTGACGGGGAATTTGACCCCGCCCAGATGGAGCAGCGCCGAGCCGACGTCGAAGCGCCTGCCCACCTCCGCCACGCCGTCGAAGTAGACCGTGTCGCCGCTGATCCAGAAGGCGCCGTCGCGTTGGCCCTCCCACTCGAGCAGGAATCCGATCACCTCGCCGACGATCGGCCGGCTCAGCGGTGGTCCGTGGCGGGCGGGCGTCGCCGTGACCTTCAGCTCGCCGCCCTCGGGCAGCGCCAGCGTGGTCGAGCTCCACGGCGCCAGCCCGGTCGCGTTGCCGCCGAGGCGCCCCTCGGCCGAGGGCGTCGTCAGCACCCGGCCGGCGGTCGGCAGCAGGGCGAGGCCGGCGTCGTCGAGGTTGTCGGCGTGGTGGTCGTGGCTGAGCAGGACGGCGTCGATGCGGCCGAGCTGCTCGGGGGTCGCCGCCGGCCCGTCGAGCTTGCGCGAGGTCGCCCCCCAACCGAAGTGGTAGCGGCGGCCCGGTGCCTCGAAGGTCGGGTCGGTCAGCAGCCTGAGGCCGCCGATCTCGAGCAGCGCCGTGGGGCCGCCGACGTAGGTGATCTGGATCGTCGCCACCGCCCTACCCTAATCCGGCGCCAGGCCATGGCCGCTGACCAGGAGCCAGGTGGTCTTCAGGAGGATCCGCCCGTCGAGCGCGGCCGAGCGGTGCTCGACGTACCAGAGGTCGAGCTCGATCCGCTCCTCCCAGGGGATCCCGGCGCGCCCCTGCACCTGTGCCCAACCGGTGATCCCCGGCAGGACATCGTGGCGGTGACGCTGCCGCGCCGTGTAGCCGTCGACCTGCGCCGGGATCGTCGGGCGCGGCCCGACGATCGCCATCTGCCCGCGCAGGACGTTGACCAGGTTCGGGATCTCGTCGAGGGAGGTGCGGCGCAGAACCCGGCCGGCGGCGGTCACGCGCGGGTCACCGCGGGTCACCGCGGTGCCGATCCCGACCGGGTCGGAGCCGACGACCATGGTGCGCAGCTTCAACATCTCGAACTCACGCCCGCCGAGGCCTACCCGCGGCTGGCGGTAGAAGACGGGGCCGCGGCTGCCGACCTTGATCGCGACCGCCGCCGCGAGCAGGATCGGCGAAAGCAGGACCAGGGCGATGGCCGCGATCGCGTTGTCGAATGTGCGCGGCATTCAGCGACCGTCCCCTCTCATCGCGTCCCCTCCGCCTTCTCCCAGGTGCCGGGTGAGCCGCGGCGCCCCCGGTCCCAGAGGCCGGCCGCGATCGAGGCGGTGGTCGAGAGGTAGTAGCGGGCGAAGCGAAGGGGTGCCAGCGGCACCACCCTGCCGAGCAGCGCCGCGGCGACCAGCAGCAACTGGGCGGCGAGCGTCGCCTCGTAGACCCAGCCGCGCCCGAGCAGCGCCAGGTTGGCGAGCAGGGCAATGGCGTGCAGCACCGGGGTCAGGTAGCGGAGCAGCCTGTGTGAGGCGATCTCGAAGGCGTAGAGCGGCGGGTAGCCGCGCGGGCTGAGCATCCCCTCGCCGACGACGATGTCCCAGATGCCGACCATCATCCGCCGTTTGCGGGCGAACTCGCCCTCGAGGGTCGGCACCATCTTCTCCTCGGCGCGGGCGTCCGGCGCGTAGAGGGAGCGCAGGCCCCGCTTGGCGAAGGCGAACGGGAAGGAGAGGTCGTGGCTGCCCGACGGCGGCAGCGGCGAGTAGGCGCCGGCGCGCACGGCGTAGATCGCGCCGTTCCCGGCGGTCACCCCGGCCAGCGAGGACTCCATCCCGCGGACCGCCATCTCGTAGCGCCAGTAGGCGCCCTCGAGGTTGCCTCCCTCCGGGTCGGTGAAGCGGACCTGGCCGCAGACGTAGGCGACCTCTGGGTCCTCGAAGCGGTCGACCAGCTGCGCCAGCGCGTCCGCCTGCCAGGCGCTGTTGGCGTCGGAGAAGGCGAGGATCTCTCCCGACGCGGCCGACGCGGCGGCGTCCTGGGCGGCGACCTTGCCGCCGCGGGGAAGGTCCAGCACCAGGTCTGCCCCGGCGGCCCGTGCCTTCGCCACGGTGGCGTCGGCCGAGCCGTCGGAGGCGACGATCAGCTCGAGCCGATCACGCGGGTAGTCGAGGGCGAGCGCGTTGGCCACCTTCGCCGCGATCACGTCCTCCTCGTCGTAGGCGGCGACGATCAATGACACCGCCGGAATGCTCTGCTCCCGCTCGCTCACACTCACATGACTGGAAGTCATGTCCGCTCGCTCCCGCGTCCGCTTCCGGCGGCCAACCTTGAACCGGGTAAGCGCCAGGAGGACAAGCGGGTAGCCGAGGTGGGTGTAGAGGATCAGGGCGGCGCTCAGCCAGAAGAGGATCGCGACGACGATCATCGGGCGAGCAGCTCCTCGTAGAGGGCCAGGGTCTCGATCGCGACGGCGTCCCAGGAGTAGCGGCCCCGGGCGGCCTCGCCGGCGGCCGCGGCCAGCTCGGCGCGGGCCCCCTCGTCCTCGACCAGCTCGCGCAGTGCAGTGGAGAGGGCCGCGGGGTCGCCGGGAGGCACGAGGCGGGCGACCCCGCCCTCGGCCACCTCGGGGAAGGCACCGACCGCGCTCAGCACCATCGGCTTGCCGAAGGCGAGGCCCGCGTAGAGCACACCGGACTGCTCGATGTCGCGGTAGGGAAGGGCGAGGATGTCGGCACGCCTCATGATCGCCGGGATCTCGGCGTCCTCGACGAAGCGGGTGAGGAAACGGACCCTTCCGGGCGCCTCGGCGGCCAGGCGGCGAAGGGGCTCGACATCCATTCTCGGGTTGCCGACGATCCAGAGCTCGGCGCCCTTCAACCGGGCGAAGGCGCGCAGCAGAACGTCGACGCCCTTGTAGGGGCGGAGCAGGCCGAAGAAGAGGACGACGGGCCCCTCCGCCCCCTCGAGCTCGGGCGGCAGCGGTTTCTCCCGCGGCAGTCGGGTCAGGTAGTCGAAGGCTCCGTGCGGGATGACCCTGACCCGCTCGCCCGGCACGCCGACGAGCTCGCGCAGACGCTCCGCGCCACGCTCGGAATGGGCGATGACCGCATCCATCGCGCCGAACGAGGCGCGGGCGGCAGCCAGCCGGCGGCGGGACGGGGTCGGGGGCAGGACGTAGTGGGCCGTAAGCAGGCGCGGACGGGTCGGCGGCAGCAGCCGGGCATCGACCGACGGCAGCGTCAGCCATTGGTAGTGGACGACGTCGGCATCGTCCAGCGCGCCGCGCAGGCGCAGCATGTCCGGGAGGTGCTCGGCGAGCTTCACCGCCTGCCGCGCGCGGTCGCCACGATCGCCGGCGGTCGCCCGCCGGTAGAAGAGCTCCTCGACCCGGTAGCCCTCGGGCTCGGGGACCGGGCCGTACGGAAATCGGCTGGTGAGCAGCTCGACCTCGGCGCCCGCCCGCGCCAGCCCGGCCGCGAGCGCGCGGTCATATGGCGGCGTGAAGGCCGACGGGTCGACGAGCTTTGCGCGCATCCCGGCCGATTATCGTGCGCCCGTGGCCCCCACGCTCTCCTACTGCGTCGTGAACACGAACGGCCGCGAGGACCTGCTCGTCTGCCTTGAGTCGATCGAGCGCACCCATCCGGCGGGGGTCGAGCGCGAGGTCCTGGTCATCGACAACGCCTCCGATGACGGCTCGGCGGACGCCGTACGCGCCCTCGGCCGCGATATTCGACTGATTGCCCTGGAGCGGCGTACCGGCAAGGCCGAGAACGACTCGACCCTGCTCAGGGAGGCGGGCGGGCGCTACTGCCTTCTCCTCAACGAGGACTCCGAGTTGCGCGAGGGCGCCGCGGCGGCGCTGATCGAGGCGCTCGACGCGGATCCGCGGGCGGGCGCGGCAGGCGCCCAACTGCTCGACCCGGAGGGTCGCCCGGTCCACTGCGCCTGGCGCTTCCCAGGGGTCGACACAGCGCTGGCCGCTGCGGTCTTCCTGCAGCGCGTCTACACGGTGCAGAGCGGCGGCCCGGTGACCCGGCGGGTCGATTGGGCGCAGTCGAGCGCGCTTCTGGTCCGCCGCGAGGCCGCCGCCGAGGTCGGCTACCTGGATCCCGACTTCTTCGTCTACTACGACGAGTGCGACTTCCAGAAGCGCCTCGCCGAGGCCGGCCGGCCCTCGCTGTTCGTCCCAGCCGCCCGCGCCGTCCACCACGACCAGCTCACCAATGACCTCTCCGCCGGACTGCCGCGGATCGTCGAATTCCACCGCAACCGCGAGCTCTACATACGTAAGCACCACACCCGGGGCGCGGCATTGGCGGTGCGGGCCCTGACCGTCTGGTCCTACTCGCTACGGGCGATGGCGGCGGCGATTCTGCCCCGCCACTCAGCCGGGGTCTACTGGGCTCATGCGCGGCAGGCCCTCCACCCCGGCCGCGGCGAGAGCATCCGCGACCGCGCTGCGGCTCACGGCCGCGCGTCGTCGTCGAGCAGCTCGACCTCGTAAGTCTCGGGCACCTCGCCCTCGACTGCGGCGGGACGGGCCGCGGTCTCCCTCAGCCTGGCCGCCACCTCACCCGGTTCGGTGACCAGCAATGCCAGCCAGCCGCGCTCCTCGGCGGTGAAGAAGCCGCTGAGGAAGAGCAGCGGCAGGTAGGCAAGCCAGAGACCGACGCGCAGCGCCAGCGCGCCGGCTCCTTCGGTGGCGACCAACAGTTCGCCGGCGAGGACGATCGCGGTGGTGACGAGGACGATCCGCGCCAGGCGCCCCCACTCGTAGGGGACCGGGAAGAGGCGCTGCGTGAAGACGTACATGAGCGCGACGACGATGATGTAGGAGGCGACCAGGGCCAGCCCGGCGCCGACGATCCCGAGCGAGGGGACCAGGGCCAGGTTGAGGGCGACGTTGGCGACCAGGGCGGCGATCGTCGCCGGGAAGTTGAACTCGGTGCGCCCGGTCCTGCCGAGGATCACGACCAGCACCATGTAGAGCGCGTAAAGGGTGACGGCGGTCGCGATCAGGCCGACGGCTTCGTAGGAGTCGAAGAACTCGGGAGCCGCGAGGATCCGGGCGAACCAGCGCGAGAACAGCCACATCCCGGCGACCACGGCGGCGCAGACGGCGACGAACCAGGAGACGATCGCGGCGTAGGCGACCCTCGCCTCGTCGTCATCGCGGATCGAATAGGCGAGCGGCGGCCAGGCGAGCTGAAAGCCGCGGACGAGGACGTTGACCCCCTGGGCGAACTTGACCGCCAGCGAGTAGAGGCCGGCCTCGGCCAACCCCGCCGAGCGGACGATGATGATCCGGTCGACGAAGTTGAGCAGGTAGAGGGAAAGCTCGGCGGGCATCGTCGGCAGGCCGAAGCGCATCAGGCGGCGCAGCAGCTGCCGGTCGAACAGAAGCGAAAGCCGGCGGCGATGGACGAAGATCAGGCCGACGACGAAGAGGCCGCCGCTGGCGTAACTGCCGATCAGCAGCCCGCGGGCGCCCTCGCCGGCGCCGACGACGAGGATGACCGTGAGCCCGATCGCCACGATCACGTTGAGGATCGTCGTCACGAAATATGCGCGGGCGCGCTCCTCGAGCCGGAACAGGGTCAGCAGGTACTCGTAGAGCGTGAGGACCCAGAGGCCGCCGATCGCGATCCGCGCGAGCTCGGGCGCCGGCCGGTCGAGAAGCGCTTCGGAGATCGGGGCGGCGAAGGGCAGTGCGACCAGCGCGGCGGCGGTCGCCAGCCAGAAGAGGGCGGCGAATGAGGTCGAAACGACCCGCGCCGGATCCTCGTCGTCCTTGTAGTAGAAGCGCAGGAGCGCCTCGACCGTCCCGAAGCGGACGACGATGCTGGCGGCGACGACCGCGGCGAACATGACCTCGGCGGCGCCGTAGTCGGCCGGCGTGAGGTAGTGCGTGTAGAGCGGCAGCAGGGCGACGGCGATCAGCTTCGAGATCACGCTCGCCGCCGTATAGGCAGCCCCTGTCGTCGCCAGCCGGCGCAGATATCCCGACACGGCCCGACCCTACGCCGGGTCGCGGACCGGGGCGGCCAGAGATACCCCCACCGCGAGTAGCACCCAAGTTATGGGGTCCTCATAGAACCCTGCATAAGCCATGGTGTGGACCAGGAGCGCTATGAACGCGGCCAGGACGGCCGCAGGGGCGGCGGGGCCCGTCGCGGTCGGAGGGGGGCCTGCGGGTGGGGGCTGCGCCTCCGTTCTCGGCCCCCCTCCCCCCACGCCACCCACCGCAGATGCGGACAGGGCTGATGCACCCATGACCCACAGGGCCGTGACCAGCAGCGCAGCGTAGGCGGCGAGGCCCACCACCCCCTGCTCGGCGGCGATCGTTATCGGCTCCGTGTGGGAGACCGAGACGGGGACTTCGTGCGTCTCGACGTGCTCGCGGTAGGCGCGCGGGAACGAGCCCGAGCCGTAGCCGTAGACCGGGCGCTGGGTGAAGAGGTGGACGCCGCCGGAGACCAGGTTCGCGCGGCCGCTGGTGTCGATGTTGATCCTGGAGAAGTTGAGCTTGTCGGAGCCGCCGACAAGGGTGACGACGAGGACTCCACCGACGAGCGCGGCGGCGACGGCGATCGCCGTCCAGCGCAGGCTCCAGCGCAGCGCGGCGAGCACCGCCAAGCCGGCCAGCATCGCCGCGAAGCTGGACTGCGAGAAGGTCGGCGCGAGGCCGATCCAGAGCGCCGCGACCAAGACCGCCAGCAGCGCCTGGGCGCGCCGTTCCCGCGCCCACATCAGCGCCGCCATCGAGACGACGATGACCAGTGCCAGGTAGCGGCCGTAGACGTTGGGGTCCCAGAAGACCGAGTTGACCCGGAAGTAGGTGTGGAATTCGTTCGAGCGGATCACCTGGTCGTTCCAGAAGAGCTCCCGGGTCAGGTACTCGACCGAGCCGACCAAGACGAAGGCGACCGCCTCGATCGCGACGACCCAGAGCCCCAGGGTGAGCAGGCGGCGGTCCCAGGTCACATCCCTCAGAAGGGCGTAGACGAGGGCGAAGGGGACGAAGAAGAAGCAGACGTCTTGCAGGCCTTTGGAGAAGTCGGCGGAGTACAGGGTCTGGAGGGCGTAGAGGACGACGATGGCTGCCAGGACTCTCGGCAGCCACTTGATCGCCTGGTCGGCGGGGCCCGTCACGGGACCGGGGGGGCCTGCGGGCGGGCGCTTCGCGTCCGTTCTCGGCCCCCCCGATCCCGCGCCACCCCCCGAAGAGAGGAAACGACTGGACAGCAAAGAGTCCAAAGCTGTCGAAAGCACTCCACCGGCGATCACCAGGTACAGCGGTACGAGCAGGTTCGCTGTGTCGCCGCCCGAGTGCAAAGGGACGCGGAAAGGGAGCGCGGCGACGATCGCGAGGGGGAGGAGGACCGGCCAGCGGCGGAAGGCGAGGGCGAGGGCTACGGAGGCGGCCAGGGCCAGGACGGCGAGCGCGGCGAGGCGGGTCGTGTGGTCGCGGAGGTCGGCGATCGCGGTGGAGTGCCATTGGTCGCCGAGGATCAGCGCCGGGAAGAGGGCGAGGGCGACCAGCATCGCGGTCGAGCGGAGCCTCCCCCGGGGAAGGAGGATCGCCATCGCCGCGGCCGCGGCGGCGATCAGGATGCCGGCTCCCGCGAGGAAGTCGCTCAAGGCCGACTCCGCCTCTCGCGCGCGGCGCAAGCCCCGGCCTGCCGCCGGGCCGAGCCGTGCAGGCGGATCGTCCCCGGCGGGACCAGCACGCGTTCCTGGCCGAGCAGCTTGACCCGCAGCTTGTAGCGGCCCGGCGGCGCGATCGGGTGTCCGCGCCCCCGCCCACGGCCGTTCCAGTAGTAGGTGAAGAAGTGGTAGCGCTTGAGGAACTGGTCGCGGGCGAGGGTGACGATCACCTTGCCGCCGGGCTTGACGACCTGCACCACCGCGTGGTCGGACTGGGTGACGCGGAAGCGGATCCGAACCCTGTCGAAGCGGCAGTCCCCGTTCGGGGTGAAGCCGCGGGCGGGCGGCGCGTGAGGGTGGACGCGGGGAACGGAGACGAAGGTGACCCGGTCGAGGACCAGCGGGTCGCGCTTCAGCCGCTGCGACCAGGCGAAGGCGGCAAGCGTTGCGAGGACGAGTAGGGCGAAGACGACGCCGGCGAGGCTAACCCGCCGACGAGGCATTGTCCTCGCCGATGACCACCGCGATCGGCGCACCTTCGGCGACGGAGACGACTTCCTCCGTCATCTCTTTCACCTGCGGTATTTCCAGCAGGTCGGCCACCCGGTGCGCCTCTCCCCCGTGGCCCGTCCTGAACATGACGACGCTGCTTTCGAAGGCGGAGCTGGTGTTGGTGATCACGCCGAGGTCGTAGCCGTTGGTCTCGACCTTGTCGCCGAAGCTGCCGGCCAGCCCTTCGACCGCGGTGCCGTTGAGAACGGCGACTTCGGTTTCCGCCGGCTTCTCGGCCGCGGCGCTCTTCTTGGCGGCGCCGTTTCCGCCACCGCCACCGGTGCTGTCGTCACCGCCACGGGTCACCGCGTAGGCGACGCCGCCGCCGATCAGGACGACGACCAGGAAGATCCCGACCAGTACGCCGGGCTCGGCGAAGCGTGAGCGGCCGCCGGAGAAGCGCGCCTGAATGCGCTCGCCGCGGGTCAGTTCCGGCTGGCCTGCCTCGCGCCGCTCGCGGCGGGTCTCGCGCAGGTCGGCAGCGTCCTGCTCGGCGGTCCGTTGCTCCTCGAGCTGGCGCATCTCCTCGGCGCGCTGCGCAGCGGCTTCGGAGGTGCTCTCCTTGCGCTCCGCGTCGCGCTCCGGCGCCGAGCCCGCCCAGTCGCGGAGGCGCCGCAGGTCACGGCCCTGGGCGAATGAGAGCAGGGCCAAAACGGCCAAGCCGAAGAACGAGGCCAGGCCGGCATAGGAACCGATTTCCATCAGGACGTGCCGCAAAGTCGCTGCGAGGCTACTCGTCGGGGACGACTGTCGCCGCGTCACCGCCGGGTGCCGTGATCATCTGCACGACCCGCTCGGCCAGATTCGCCTCGTCTCCGGCCATGACCAGGTGCTCGAGCGAGTTCAGAGTGCTCTCGACCCACTCGGGGTCGAACGGCTCCTCTCGGATCGCCCGATGAATCCGACGCGCCGCGGTCGGCTGGACGATCTCCCCCCGGCCGAAGAGCTCCTCGTGCAGCTTCTCCCCCGGACGCGGCTGGGTGAACTCGATGGCGATGTCGGTCTCGGGCTCGTAGCCCGCCAGCCGGATCATGTTCTGGGCCAGGTCGAGGATCTTCACCGGCTCGCCCATGTCGAGGACGAAGACCTCGCCCTTTCCGGCGCCGATGTCGCCGGCCCGGATCACCAACTGCACCGCCTCGGGAATCGTCATGAAATACCGGGTCATGTCGGGATGGGTGACGGTGATCGGCCCGCCCCGCTCGATCTGGCGGCGGAAGATCGGTACGACGCTGCCGGATGAGGCGAGCACGTTGCCGAACCTGACGCTGAGGAAGCGGGTCTCGGGATGTTTCTCGCCGGCCGACTCGACGATCCACTCGGCCATCGCCTTCGAGGCGCCCATCACGGTCTTCGGGTTGACCGCCTTGTCGGTCGAGATCAGCACGAAGCGCTCGACCTTCGAGGCGGCCGCGGTTTCCGCCGTGATCCGGGTCGCGATCGCGTTGTTGCGGACCGCCTCGAGCGGGTTGGCCTCCATCAGCGGCACGTGCTTGTAGGCGGCCGCGTGGAAGACGACGGTCGGTTTGAAGCGCTGCATCACCTCGAGCATCCGGTGCGGCTCCTTGCAGTCGGCGAGCACCGACTCGGCGTTGGAGAAATGCCGCTCCTCGACCATCTCGCGGTCGATCTGGAAGAGGTTGTCCTCGGCGTGGTCGAGCATCACCAGCAGCCTCGGTTTGACCTGGGCGATCTGCCGGCAGAGCTCGGAGCCGATCGAGCCGCCGGCCCCGGTGACGAGGACGATGCGGTCGCGCAGGTAGGCGCCGACGCGGTCCAGCTCGCGGACGATCGGGTCGCGGCCGAGGACGTCCTCGACCCGCACCTCGCGCAGCTGTTTGTTGAGCTGGACCCCGCCCCGGAGCAGCTCGAAGACGGTCGGCAGGGTCCGCACGCCGATCTCCCGCTCGCGGCAGGCGGCGACGACCTTGGCGCGCAGGGTCCCGGGGGCCGAAGGGATCGCGATCACCACCTCGTCGGGCTCGGTCTCGTCGAGGATGTCCTCGATCTCGTCGGTCGAGCCGAGCACCTTCAGGCCGCCGGACATCCGCATCCCCCGCTTACGCGGGTCGTCGTCGACGAAGCCGAGTGCCGTGGCCCCGAGGCGGGGGTTCAGCTGCAGCTCGCGAACGACCATCTGGCCGCCGGATCCGGCGCCGATGATCAGCACCTCGTGCTTGGGCAGGCGTTCGCCCTTCGACGGCCGCTCGACGATCAGCCGCACTGCGAGTCGGGCGCCGGCGACGAGCAGCAGGGTGAGGATGAAGTCCATCACCGCGACCGAGCGCGGGATGTTGTGGGCGAAGGGCCGCAGGACGGTGAAGGCGACGACCAGGATCGCGCTGGCGACGGCGACGGCGCGGACGATCATCACGAAGTCGCGGCCGCTTACGTAGCGCCACCACTTCTGGTACATCCCGTGGGCCGCGAAGACGACGATCTTGCCGACGATGACGAAGCCGACGGCCTGGGCGAAGAGGACTTCGTAGCGGTGTGGCAGCCCATCCTGATCGAGGAAGCGCAGGCGGAACGCCAGGTAGAAGGCGAGCGCGACCAGAGCCGCATCGGCGAGGATCTGGAGCACCCGGTTGCGGTAGACGGGGTGGTTCAACCGGCGCATGGGACGGCCTCAGTTTAGTTGGTGTTCGGCCACCGGCCTACAATCTCCGCTTCATCGTGCCCTTCCTCCTCCTCGCCACCCTCAGCGACAAGATCCTCGACCCGGTCGTCAACGCCGCCACCGACTTCATCGGCTCGGCCGGCGTCGCCGCCGTCTTCCTGCTGATGGTGCTCGAGTCGGCCTGCATTCCGATCCCCTCCGAGGCGATCATGCTCTTCTCCGGCTTCGCGGTCTCCAAAGGCGAACTGACCCTCGTCGGGATCGTCGCCGCGGGGGTGCTCGGCAACCTCGTCGGCTCCTGGATCGCCTACGCGGTCGGCTATTACGGGCGGCTCGACCTGCTCGAAAAGAACAAGCTGATCCACATCAGCCCCAAGCACCTGAAATGGGCCGATGACTGGTTTTCGCGCTGGGGCAGCGCGACCGTCTTCTTCTCGCGGATGCTGCCGATCATCCGGACCTTCATCTCGCTGCCCGCAGGGGTGGCGAAAATGCCGTTCTGGCGCTTCTCGGTCTTCACCCTCGCCGGATCCCTGCCCTGGGTCCTGGCCCTGGCCCTGATCGGGCGCAGCGTCGGCGACAACTGGGAGGAATGGCGTCATCGGCTCGGCTACCTGGACTACGTCATCCTCGTCGCGATCGTCGCCGGGATCGTCTATCTGGTGATCCGCCGGCGCCGCGCGGGCGGCCCGGGGGCCGAGGCGACCAACGAGACGTGAGCATCCCGGCGCGCCGGGCGCTCGCCCTGGGCGTGGTCCAGGGCCCGGCGGAGCTGCTGCCGATCTCGAGCTCCGCCCACATCGTCCTCGTCCCCTGGCTGGCGGGCTGGGACTGGGACGAGGTCGACCCAGAGCTGCGCAAGAGCTTCGAGGTCGCGCTCCACGCCGGCGCCGCGGCGGCCCTGATCGTCGGCCAGCGCCGGTTGATCGCCGAAGAGCTGCGCGAGTTCGACCTGCGCGGGGCGGCGGTGCTCGCCCTCTCCTTCCTCCCCGCGGCGCTGGTCGGATACAAGCTCGAGCGGCCGATCGAGCAGCGCCTGGGCGGGCCTCGCGCCACCGCGTTCGGCCTGCTCGCGGGGGCGGCGGCGATGCTCATGGCCGACCGCTTCCCCCAGGACCGGGGACGGGGCGAGGCGGGGGCCGTCGACGGCCTGGCGCTCGGCCTCGCTCAGGCGACGGCCCTGGCTCCCGGCGTCTCCCGCAACGGGATCACCCTCGCGGCTGCTCGCTCGCGGCGCTTCTCGCGTGACCAGGCGAACCTGCTCTCGAGGACGATCGCGCTGCCGATCATCGTCGGCGCCACCGCCCTCAAGGGGACCCGGCTGCTGCGCCGCGGCACCTCCCCCTCGATGCGCCGCTCGATGGCGATCGGCGTCGCCGCCTCATTCGTCTCGACCCTCGCCTCGCAGCGGCTGATCGGCCTGGTCGAGCGCGACCGCGCGCTCTGGCCCTACGCCGCCTACCGGGCCGGCCTCGCCGCCGCGGTTCTTGCGAAGCTGCGCCGGTGAGGAAAATGATCGACGCGGTGACTTCCAGTAGTTCGAGGCCGGGGCGGTCACTTGAGAACGTCGGGGCCCGAAGTGAGTGACGCCTACGCCGAGAGCGGCGTCGACCAGGGTGCCGCCGACTCGGCGGTCGCCGGCCTGGTCCGGGCACTGAGCGGGATCGAGCTCGGCCGCCCCTCGCGGCAGGTGCCCCTCCCCGGCCACTACGCGAGCGTGATCAAGCTCGACGAGAGCACCGGGATCGCGCTCTCCACCGACGGCGTCGGCACCAAGCTGCTGGTCGCCGAGCAGCTCGGCCGGTTCGACACCGTCGGCATCGACTGCGTGGCGATGAACGTCAACGATGTGATCTGCGTCGGGGCCGAGCCATTGGCGATGCTGGACTACATCGCGGTGCCCACCGCCGACCCGGAGGTCTGCGAGAGGATCGGCCTCGGGCTCGCCCGCGGGGCCGAGCAGGCCGGCGTCGAGATCCCCGGCGGCGAGCTCGCCCAGCTCGGCTCGCTGGTCAGCAGCGTCGACCTCTCCGGTGCCTGCTTCGGGACCGTCGCCATCGCCGAGATCGTCGACGGCTCGGCCGTATCGGCCGGCGACTCCGTGATCGGGCTGCCGTCTTCGGGCATTCATTCCAATGGCTACACCCTGGCCCGCGCCGCGCTCGAGGGGCTTCCCCTCGACGAGGACCCGGAGGGGCGACTGGGACGGGCGCTCGGCGACGAGCTGCTCGAGCCGACCCGGATCTACGTGAAGCCGGTGCTCGAGCTGCTGCGCTCCGAGGTCGCCGTCTCCGGCCTCGCCCACATCACCTCCGGGGGGCTGGGAAACCTGCTGCGGCTGGCCGCGCCCGGCGTCTCCTACGAAATCGACGCGGCGCTGCCGGCGCCTGCCGTCTTCGGGCTGATCCAGGAGCGCGGCGGGGTTTCCGACGACGAGATGCACGATGTCTTCAACATGGGCTGCGGCTTCTGCGTCGTCGTGCCGGCAGCCGACGAGGACACCGCGCTCGACTTGCTCCGCGCCCACCACCCCGGCTCCGGCCGGATCGGCCGGGTCGTCGACGGCGCGGGCGAGATCGTGCGCCGCTGAGCGGGACTCCCCCGCGCCGCGCCGAATCCCTCGACGGACACTCCCGACCCCAATACCCTCAAGGGTGGCCGTCGGCCACCCACCCACCAAGAACCTGAAATGGATGCTCACTCGACCAGCGCGCGCATGATCGGCACGGTTCTCTCGGGCCGGTACAAACTTGAGGCGAAGCTCGGCAGCGGCGGCATGTCGACCGTCTACCTCGCCCGCGACGAGACCCTCGACCGGCCGGTGGCGGTCAAGGTCATGCATCGGGAGATGTCCGAGCAGCCCGACCAGATCGAGCGCTTCCGCCAGGAGGCGCGGGCGGTGGCGAAGATCTCGCACCCGAACGTGGTCTCGGTGATCGACGCCGGCGAGGACCACGGGTATCCCTACATCGTCTTCGAGTACGTCGAAGGCGAGACCCTGAAGCAGCGCATCTCACGGGTTGGCGCGCTCGACATCCAGGAGTCGATCGCCTACGCGATCGAGATCGGGCGGGGGCTGACCATCGCCCACGGGCGCAACCTCGTCCACCGCGACATCAAGCCCCAGAACGTCCTGATCGACGACGAGGGGCGAGCCAAACTCACAGACTTCGGCATCTCCCGCCAGCTCGAACAGGACGGCATGACCGCCACGGGGCGCGTGCTGGGGACGACCGACTACGTCGCCCCCGAGCAGGCCATGGGCCATGGCGTCGACCCACGCTCGGACATCTACTCGCTCGGCGTCGTGCTCTACGAGATGCTCGTCGGCCAGGTCCCCTTCCACGCCGACAGCCAGGTCGGCGTCGCGATGAAACACGTCAACGAGGACCTGCCCGATGTCCAGCGTCGCCGCCCCGAGGTCTCGGCGGCGGTCGCGCTCGTGGTCGAGCGCTCGACCGCCAAGGACCCCGACGAGCGCTACCAGAACGTCGGCGAGATGATCGACGACCTCGAGACCGCGCTCGAGGTCGAGGCGGCGCGGGCGGGCTCGACCACCGGCGAGGCGACCAGCGTGCTCGACGCGGTTCCGGCGCCGAAGCGCACACTCTCGCCTCGGGGCAGATGGTCGTGGGCGGCGATCCTGACCCTCGCGATCGTCGGCGGCGGTGCACTGCTCGCGACCTGGTTGATCAACGGGACCGGGATCGGCGGCGGCGGCGCCAACAAGGGCAAGGGCGGAACCGTCCAGATCAGCTCGGCGACCGACTACGACCCGGAGGGCGACGGGCAGGAGGTCGGCAGCAAGGTGAAGCTCGCGGTCGACGGGAACCCGACCGGGACCGCCTGGGAAACCGAGCACTACGACAGCGAAACCTTCGCCGGCACCAAGAGCGGGCCCGACCCCGGGGTCGGCATCTACGTGACCGCCGAGTCCCCGGCGAAGGCGAAGAAGATGATCGTCCAGACCCCGACTCCCGGTTGGGACGCCGAGGTGTTCGCGGTCGACTCGGGGCCGCCCGAAGACCTCGAAGGCTGGGGTGAACCGGTCGGCGAGGTGGTCGGCGCTTCCTCGACGACCGAGATCGACCTCGACCTGCAGAAGCCGGCGCGCTACTTCCTACTCTGGTTCAACAAGGCATCGGAAGCGCGCGACCAGGAAGGCCGCTTCCAGGTCGAGATCAGCGACATCGAGCTGCTCGACTAAGCGAGGCTCATTCTTCTTCTTCGGTGACTGCGCCGGTCGCCGTCTTGCCGACGAAGATCGTGATCGGCGTTCCCGGCGCGACTTCGGTTCCCGGCGACAGCGACTGATCGATCACCTTGCCGACCTTCGCGGGCACATCGGTTTCTTCTTCTTCGACGGTCGGTTCGAGCCCCGCTTCGCGCAGCTTCGTCACCGCGGTCGAGCGCAGCTTCCCGATCACGTTCGGCACGGTGTCCTGCGCTTCGCCCGAGCTGACCCCGATCGTCACGCCCGAGCCCGGCGGGACCTGCGAGCCGGCGCTGGGGGACTGGCGGGTGACCTGTCCCTGGGGAGCCGAGCTTTCCTCTTCTTCGATGTCGGGGACCAGGCCGCGGCCGCGGATCCGCTGCACGGCGACCGAGCGCTGCGCGCCGGCCACGACAGGGACCTTCGCCAGCTTCGGGCCGGCCGAGACGGTCAGCGCGACGGTCGAGCCGTTGGTCGCGGTGGACCCGCCGGAGGGCGTCGCATGGATCACCAGGCCCTCTTCCACGGAGGTCGAGTTGACTCGTTCGACCGAGGTCTGGAAGCCGGCCTTTTCGAGCCTCGAGGTGGCTTCGGACTGGGTCAGGCCCCCGACTCCCGGAACCGTGCCCTGACCCGGACCGGAGCTGACCGTGAGGTCGACCTTGGGCTTCGAGCAGAAGAAGTTGAGGAACGAGCAGTCGAGCGACGCCTTGTCTCCCGGTGGCGAGGGCGAGGGGTCCTGCTCGAGGACGGTGTTCGGCTCCGCTTCGCGCTCGACCCGCTTCACCTCGCCGACGTCGAAGCCATCCTGCTGGAGCAGCGCGATCGCGACGTTCAGCTCGTTGCCCGTCACCTTCGGCACGCCGGTCGAGGTGTCCCGGGTGAGGTCGAGGATCAGCAGGGCGATCAGCAGCACGGCGACCGCGGCGGCGATCCATTTCCAACGGCGCCTTCGGCGTTCCTCCTCTTCGAGCTCGTCCATCTCCGCCGCCTCGGGGTCGGTGACCGCCGGCGGCAGGGGTGCGAAAGCGGCGGTCCCGCCGCCGACCTCGTCGCCGCTCTTGATCGCCGCGTCGAGGGCGGCGATGAAGGCGTCGGCGGTCTGGAAGCGGTCGCCCGGGCTCTTCTCCAGGGCGCGCATGACCACCGAGTCGAGGGCCGGAGAGATCCCCGGTTTGATCGAGCTGGGCCGCTGCGGCGCCTGCGACACCTGTTTCATCGCCACGGCGACGGCGCTTTCCCCTTCGAAGGGCACGCGGCCGGCGAGCGCCTCGTAGAGCATCACCCCGATCGAGTAGAGGTCGGAGACCGGAGTCACGTCTTCGCCCTGGGCCTGCTCCGGCGAGAGGTAGTGAGGGGTCCCCATCACCGAACCGGTCTGGGTGATCTCCGAGACCCCGGCACGGGCGATGCCGAAATCGGTGACGACGGCCTTGCCATCGTCGTCGACGATCACGTTCTGCGGCTTCAGGTCGCGGTGGACGACGCCGTTGCGGTGGGCGAAGCGGGCGCCCTCGAGGACCTGGCGGACGAGGTAGACCGCCTGCTCGGAGCTCAGCGGGATATCGATCAGCTCCTTGAGCGTTCGCCCCTGGAGGTACTGCATCGCGATGTAGTAGGTGCCCTCGACGTCGCCGCGGTCATACACGGAGACGATGTTGGGGTGGTTGAGGCGCGCCGCCGACTCGGCCTCGCGGCGGAATCGCTCGACGAACTCCTTGTCCTGGGCGAAGCGGGTGTGCAGGACCTTGAGCGCGACCTGGCGCTGAAGATGCGTGTCCTCGGCGAGCCAGACGTCGGCCATCCCGCCCGAGCCGATTTTGCGGACCACCTCGTAGCGCCCGTCAACGACGCTCCCCTCGCTCAGCTCAGCCACGCACCGCTCCTTCGTTCATCGTCTGATCATTCCTCGTTGAGGATCGTTTCGGCTACCGAGCGGAAAATCGGTGCGGCGGCGTCGTTGCCGAAGCGTTCGGTGCACTCGACGCTCGCCGCGATCGCGATCTTCGGTTCGTCGGCGGGCACGAAGCCCATGAACCAGGCCTGGTTCTCGGCTTCGCCGCCGCCACAGCTTTCGTTGCCGGGGGTTTCCGCGGTCCCCGTCTTGCCCGCCACCGGAACCCCCGGGATCGCCGCGTTGGTGCCGGTTCCGGCGCTGACCACGCCTTCCATCGCGGTGGTCAGCTCGGCGGCCGTCTCGCCGCTGATCGGCTGGCCGTATTCGGCCGGGTCAAGCTTTTCGATCACGCGCCCGTCGGGGTCGACGACCCGGTTCCAGATCTGCGGCTTCATCAGCTTGCCGCCGTTGGCGACGGCGGCAGCGACCTCGGCCATCTGCAGCGGCGTCGCCAGCAGACGCTCCTGGCCGATCGCTACGCGGGCGATGTCGATCGGGTCTTCCTTGGTCAGGACGTCGCCGGTTTCGAGGTCGACGATGCCGCTGGTCGTCAGCTGGTCGGAGGGCAGGTCGATCGCCGGCTTGCTGTTGAAGCCGAACCGTTCCATGTATTCGAACAGGGTGTCCTCGCCGACCCTTTCGCCGACCTGGGCGAACCATGTGTTGACCGAGTTGGTCAGCGCCCCGTCCAGGGTGAGCCCCGAGTAGGAGGTGCCGAAGTCGTTTTCGAGCGGTTGCCCTTCGACTTCGAGCGAGCCGGGGGCGTCGATCGCCGTCTCCGGTGTGATCGTGCCGCTGTCGAGCGCCGCGGCGGCGGTCACCACCTTGAAGGTCGAGCCCGGCGGGTAGCGCGACTGGGTGCCGCGGTCGACCAGCGGCGCTTCGAATTCGTTTTCGTTCAGCTTCGTCAGTTCGTAGGGGACCCGGTTCGGGTCATACGGCGCGTTGGAGGCGAGCACCTTGACCTCGCCGGTGCTCGGTTCGATCGCGACCACGGCGCCGAAGCCTTCGGTTTCGAGGCCGCTCAGCGCGGCTTCCTGGGCCGCCGGGTCGATGTTGGTGACGATGTCGTTGCCTTCCTGGCGCTTGCCGCGGAGCTCGTCGAGGATCGACCCGAATTCGGATTCTTCGCCGACCAGCTGGTCGTTGTGGAACTGCTCGAACTCCGAATCTCCCTGCTGGACGAAGCTGTAGCCGATCGGGTGGCCGAAGAGCCTGCCCTCGGGGTAGCGGCGTACGAACCGCAGCGAGGCACCGTGGCCCTTCGGCACCGAGCGCGCGATCACGCTGCCGTCGGCGGCGAGGATTTTGCCGCGGCGGATCTGCTGCTGCTCGAGCAGGGGGCGCTTGTTGGCGTCTTTTTCCTTCAGCGCCTTGGCGTCGAAGACCGACCAGTACGACGTGAAGCCGATCAGGACGCCGAAGAGGACGACGATGAAGGCGAAGAGCTTGACGATTTGCTTGTTCATCTCGGCTCCTCCGACCCGGCGGCGTCGCGGCGGGCGCGGTCGGAGACCAGCAGGAGCAGCGCGAGAAGGACGAAGTTGGCGACGATCGAGCTGCCGCCGTAGCTGACGAAGGGCAGGGTGACGCCGGTCAGCGGGATCACCCGGGTGACGCCGCCGACGATGACGAATGCCTGGATCGCGAAGACCGCGGTCAGCCCGGTCGCGAGCAGCTTCGAGAAGCCGTCGTCGGCGAGCAGTGCGATCTTGAAGCCGCGGGCGGTGACCATCAGGTAGACGCCGATCAGGCCGCAAGCGCCGAAGAGGCCGAGCTCGTTGACGATCAGCGAGTAGATCGTGTCGGTCTGCGCCGCGGGCAGCAGGGCGTCATCGGTGCCGGGAATCGTGATCAGCCCTTGGGCGAAGCCTTTCCCGAACAGCCCACCGTCGGCCTGGGCGAAGATCGACTGCAGGATCTGGTAACCGCTGCCCCCCGGGTCGTAGTGGCCGGTCGTGGGGTCGTGGTAGGGGTCGAGCCAGATCGCGACCCGCTCGTGAACGTGGGGGACGTGCGAGGAGAAGAACCAGGCGCCGAGGACGAACATCGCCATTCCGATCACGACGAACGAGAAGCGGCCGGTCGCCACGTAGAGGAGCGCGAGGAAGGCGGCGAAGAACATCAGCGAGCTGCCCAGGTCGCGGATGAAGACGAGCATGAACATCGACGCGCCCCAGACGACAAGCAGCGGCCCGAGGTGCTTGAGCGGCGGCAGGGTGACCCCGAGGACCCTCCTCGCGCCGACGATCAGGACCTCGCGGTTCTCACGCAGGTAACTGGCGAGGAAGACGACGATGCAGATCTTCGAGAACTCGGCGGGCTGGAAGGCGAGCGGGCCGATCTTGACGCCGAGGTAGGCGCCGTTTACCTGCTGCCCGATGCCCGGCAGCCGCGGCGCCAGGAGGAGGAGGAGCCCGACCGCGGCGATCGTGTACCGGTAGCGCTCGAGCACGTGGTAATCGCGCAGGAAATGGATCGTCAGGGCGAAGAGGACCAGCCCGAAGACGAACCAGTTGGCCTGGTCCCGAGCGAGGCTCTCATCGATCCGGTAGACCATGACCAGCCCGATCGCGGTGAGCAGCGCGACCAGCGGGAACAGGTACGGATCGGCGTTCGGGAGCCTGATCCTCAGGTAGATGTGGGTCGCCAGGCAGACGGCGAGGAAATAGGCGCCGTAGATCAGGCTGAGGTTCCCCGGCCCCTGGTTCCCCGCCCCGTTCGTTTCCTGGGCGAAGACCGCGGCGAAGCCGGCCGTCAGCAGGAGCGCGACCGGGACCAGAGCACCGAGCTCCCGGTTCCTGGCCGAGATCACCGCGGTATCCCCTGGCTCTCTTCGATTTCTTCGAGCAACGAGACCGCATCCGAGCGCGAGCGGAGGTCGTGTCCGGTGACCGCGTCCCGGCGCCGGCTCGGCAGCGAGCCGGTCTGCACCGGGGCGGCGTAATGCTCGTCGTAGAGGGAGACGCCGAAGGGAAGCTCGTAGGGGAGGCCGCGGTAGAGCGCGACCCGGCCGCCGTCGTCGGTGCCGAGGAACCAGACCTGGCGATTGCCATACCAGGCGCCGAAGGCGATCGCGGCGAGGACGAGGACGCCCGCCAGCACCTTCACCGCGGTCCGCAGGCGACGGCGCTTCGGCTTCGTCGTCTGCTCGTCACGGCGGCGTCGGGCGGCGTCGGCGGCGGCGCGGCGGCGAACCTCGGTCGTGGTCAGGCCGGCCTCCTCGGCGGTCGAGCCGATCAGGGTCGCGTCTTCAGCCGAGCCGCCCGCCGGCGCGGCGGCGTCTTCGAGGCGGAAGGTGAGCGCGGTGATGTTGTCGCGGCCGCCGGCGCGGTTGGCCTCGTCGACCAGCGCCCGGGTCGCGGCGTCCATCGAGGTGGCGCCCGCCAGGATTTTTTCGATCTGCTGCTCGCCGAGCATCGTCGTCAGGCCGTCCGAGCAGATCAAGAAGAGGTCGCCGGGCTTCGCCGCAACCGTCTGCACGTCGACCTCGACCTCCGGCTCGGGGCCCAGCGCCCGGGTGATGATCGAGCGCTGTGGGTGTTCCTCGGCCTGGGCGTCGGTGAGCTGGCCTTTGCGACGCAGCTCCTCGACCAGCGAGTGGTCCCTGGTCAGGCGATCGAGCTTGCCGGCGCGCAGGCGATAGGCGCGGCTGTCGCCGACATGCCCGATCGCGACCTCGTCGTGAGCGGCGTCGACGACGACCGCGGTGATCGTCGTCCCCATCCCCGCCTTCGACGGGTCCTCACGGGCGAGCTCGTGGATCTCTCGATTCGCCTCCTCGATCGTCGAGCGGAGGAAGGCCTCGGGCGAACCTTCGGGCAGGTCGCGGTCGAAGGCATCGGCGGCGGCCTTCGATGCGACCTCCCCGGCCTGGGCGCCGCCCATCCCGTCGGCGACGACGAAAATCGGAGAGCGCACGAAGAAGGAGTCCTCGTTGGCGCTGCGCTGGCGGCCGGTGTCGCTGCGCGACGATTTTTCCTCGACCCGCAGCATCAGAGAGGCCTCGCGCCGGGCACCGTCAGGACCCCGTCTCGAACCTGAACTCGGTATCGCCGATCCGGATCACGTCGCCGTCGATCAGCTCGGCCTCGCCCTTCAGGGTGGCGTCGTTTAGAAGTGTCCCGTTGGTTGAGTTCATGTCCTCGACGAAGGTGCGGCCCTCGCGATTGAAGACCCTCGCGTGGACGCCGGAGGCATAGCGATCCTCGATCTGCACGTCGGCGTCCTTGGAGCGGCCCACCGAAAGGCCGCCGATCAGGTCGAACCTCTCTCCCTGTTCGAGACCGCCGCCGCGCTCGGCGATCAGCCAGGAATCGGCTCCCCCGCCCCGCCCCGCGGCGCCGAAGGCCGGGGCCTGGTGGAAGCCGGTCGCGTCGGGCGCCGGGGCGACCGTCCGGCGCAGGTCCTTCAGGGCCGAACGGGCGATCCAGAGCAGGAAGAGGTAGAGGACGACCAGGAAGCCGAACTTCAGCGCCACGGAGATCGGGTCGTAGTCCACGGCCCGGCTCGCTATTGCTCGATGTCGAAGGTGAAGGTCGTGGACCCGACGGTGACCTGGTCACCGGGGCTGAGCCGGCCGGAGGCGACGCGTCGGCCGTTGATCTTGACGCCGTTGGTCGAGCCCAGGTCGACGATCGTCCAGTCGCCGGAGGCGGAGCGGCGGAGCTCGGCGTGCCGCCGGGAAACGTTCGGGTCGCGGAGCACACACTCGACCTCCTTCGAGCGGCCGATCGTCGCCCGCGGCCCGTCCAGCGCGTAGCGCCGATCCTCGAGTGAGACGATTGCGCGGGTGCTGACCTCCGCCCGGCGGGGAGACGGGCGCTCCTCCTCCTGCGGCTTCTCCTTCACGGCCGAGTAGACCATCGTGTGGCCCTCGCCGCCCTGGCTCGGCTGCTCCCCCTCGTGGGCCGGTGGCTTGACCAGCCGGGTCTGGATGCCGAACTCACCGAGGCGCAGGCGCTCGTCGGTCTTGAACTCGACCGCGGGGCGGGTCAGCAGGTCGTAGTTCCGCCGCCGGGCGTGGTCGAGGAGATAGCCGGAGAGCTCCTGCTCGAGCGAGCGCTCGTAACCTTCGAGCTTCACCCGGTCCTGTTTGGAGAGGAAGACCGTGTACTCGTTGGGGACGTAGACCCGCGAGACCCCGGCGGTCTTGTGGGAGTCCATCTCCTTGGCCAGCTTGCGGGCGAGTTCGACCGGCTGCACCTCGGAGCTGAAGGCGCGGCTGAACACCCCCTCGACCAGGCCTTCGATGCGACTCTCGAGATTGCGTAGAACGCTGATCTGCTGGCTCCTTATGCCGCGAAGGGCGATCGTCCCCGGAGGCTCCGGAAACCGCTGAAATCCTAGATGGTCGGGCCGAAGGTCAAGGTAGTGCGATTCCGTGCCCGGCGACGAGCCAGACCCCGAGGGCGGCGGCCGTAGCGGCAACCGCCAGGCGCGCCAGATGCGGGTGCGAGTGGGCGGCCGGGTCATCGGCCAGCTCGCCGAGGGAGTCCTCGATCGCGCCGCCCAGCCGCTCGAGGTCGGGGCGGTGCGGCGGCCTGGGGTGCAGGCACTCGTCGATGGTCGCGGTCAGGTCCCGCGGCAGGTCCGGTCGCAGGCGCCGCAGGGAGGTCGCCCGGCCGCCGATCGCCCGCGCCGTCGCCGCCGGGGTGGAGCGGCGGTTGGGGTTCTCCCCGGACCAGCACTCGTAGAGAGTCAAGGCCAGTGAGTAGACGTCGGCCTCGGGGCCGGCGTCGCGGCCCTCGGCCTGCTCGGGAGCCATGTAGGCGAGGGTTCCGACGACGTCGCCGGGGGCGGTCAGGCCGGCCGCGTCGGTGACCCGGGCGACGCCGAAGTCCATCAGCTTCGCGTGCGGCTCCCCCTCCTCGGTGACGAGGACGTTCTGCGGCTTGATGTCGCGGTGGACGACCGAGCGCGAGTGGGCATGGTCGAGCGCCTCGCAGAGATCGGCGCCGATCTCGCCGATCTCGCGGTCGCTGAGGACGCCGTCGCGACTCAGCGTGTCGAGGGTGTCGCCCTCGACCAACTCGGTGACGAGCAGGGCGCTGCCGTCCTCCTCGCCCATCTCATAAAGCGTGACGATGCCGGGGTGGTTAAGCCGCGCCGCCGCCTGCGCCTCACGCAGGACGCGGCCGCTGCCCCGGCCGGTGCCGGCCGAGTCGATCGCCTTGACCGCGACCGGCCGCTCGAGGCGGCCGTCCCAGGCCTCGTAGACCGTGCCGAAGCCGCCGCTGCCTATGCGGCGCTCGATCAGAAAGCGGTTTAAAACAAGTGAGCCGACCAATGCACTTTGGAATTCGGCGTGCGTCGGCGGCATCCTGCGGACAACCCGCCGCCAGAGTTCATACTCTCCGGCCAGTCCAATCAGCTTGGAGAGCCGAACCCTGGAGGAGTCCGCCGCATCCAGGCCTGCGCGCAAACGCAGGTCGCCCCGCCGCCCGCAGCGCCAGCAGATCGTTCTGCGGCGTGCGCTTGCGCTCGGCGCCGGGCTGCTCGTCCTGGTCCTCGTCGTGATCGGCGTCAAGGGCTGCCTCGACGCCCGCAAGAGCAGGGCGCTGAGCGACTACGCCCGCAACGTCACCCAGATCGTCCAGGAGACCGACGCGACCAGCAAGGGCTTCTTCGGCAAGCTGGGCGAACCGGGCGAACTCTCGGTGACCGAGTTCGTCGCCGAGGTCAACGCCGACCGCTCGGCGACCCAGAACTACCTGAGCCGAGTCGAAGGGCTGAGCGCTCCCGGTGAGATGGGGCACGCGCAGGACGCGCTCGAACTCGTCTACGAACTGCGCGCCGGCGCGATGGCGACGATCGCCGAAGACATGAGCACCGCGCTCGGAGACGTCGGCTCGGAGAAAGCGACGACGGCAATCTCGGCGCAAATGGAGAAGCTGCTCGCCGCCGACGTCGTCTACTCGACCGTCACCGAGCCGGAAATCAACCGGGTCCTCAAAGACAACGGGATCGAAGGCGACGACCTCCCCGACAGCGTCTTCCTGCCCGAAGGGACGAAGTGGCTCGACGAATCGACGGTGAGCTCGGCGCTCGCCTCGGTCAACGGCGCCAGCGAAGGCGAAGTCGAAGGCGTCCACGGGCTCGAACTGACCGGGACCAGCATCAACGGGACCGAACTCTCAGAAGAAGCGCCGACCGGCGTCCCGCTGGAAGGCGAATCCCCCGAAATCGAAGTCTCCGTCCAGAACCAGGGCGAATCGACCGAGAACGGGATCACGGTCTCGGTCAGCGTCAGCGGTGGCAGCGGCACCGAAGGGACGATCAGCGCGATTCCTGCCGGAGAAACCGAATCCGTCGCGATCCCCTTGGTTCCGGCGCCCAACGGGGAAGTGACCATCGAAGTGAAGGTCCAGGCTGTTCCGGGCGAGGAAATCACCGAAAACAACGAAGCCAGCTACACCGTCGCGTTCGAATAGGCGGGGGCGGGCTGATGAAGATCGCCTACCTGGGACCGGCGGGCACCTTCACCGAGGACGCGCTGAGCGAGGCGCTTCCCGGCGGCGGCCACGTGCCGATGCGAATGGCGACCATCCACGATGCGATCGTCGCGGTCGAGCGCGGCGAGGCAGACCGTGCCCTGGTGCCCTTCGAGAACTCGATCGAGGGCTCGGTCCGAGCGACCCTCGATGCGCTCGCCTTCGACGTCGAGGACGTGGCGATCGTCGGCGAGCACGACTACGTGGTGCGCGCCCACCTGATCGCCGGCGGGCAGCTGGAGCTGTCCGAGATCGAGGAGGTGCTCTCCCACCCCCAGCCGCTCGCCCAGTGCGCCCGGTTCCTGCGCGAGGAGCTCCCACAGGCGCTCGCCCGCGGCGTCAGCAGCACCGCCGAGGCGGTGCGGATCGTCTCGGAGGCTGAGGGCCCGCGGGCGGCGATCGGCTCGCGGGCGGCGGCGCAGCTCTACGACTGCACGATCCTCAGGGAGGGGATCGAGGACGAGGCCACCAACGTCACCCGCTTCGTCTGGATCGCACCGACCGGTTCCGACCCGGGGACGGGCGGCGGGAACTGGAAGACGTCGCTGGTCTTCTCGGAGCTCGGCGAGGACCACCCCGGCGCCCTGGTCGACGCACTGCGCGAGTTCTCCAGCCGCGGGGTCAACCTGAGCCGCATCGAGTCGCGCCCGATGCGCCAGGGCCTGGGCCGCTACATGTTCTTCTGCGACCTCGAGGGTGCCCTCACCGACGACTCTGTAGCCGGAGGAGTCAAGGCGCTACGAGAGAAGGCTGAATCAGTGCGTGTGCTCGGCTCCTACCCGATCACCTAGACCCCCCGTCGCCCAAACCTGCTCCCGCGGTCGGGAGTGGGGATTCCCGCGGCTTCGCAGGGGCGGGTCCGGTGCCCCTCTTCGAAACACTCAAGAGCCGCCTCCTGGCGGCTCGTTTTGGAGTGGGGTGCCGGACCCGCCCCCCCACGCCCGTACAATTTCCACTCACCATGGCACGGGTACTGGTCCTCAACGCAACGTATGAGCCGATCAACGTCTGCACCCTGAGACGAGCCGCCGTGCTGCTGCTGAAGGAGAAGGCCGAGCTGCTCGAGCGCGGCGGCGGGGCACTCCACTCCGAGCGGATGACCATGGAGCGTCCCGACGTGATCCGCCTGGTCAGCTACGTGCGGATCCCGCGCGAGGCGCACCGTCGCAAGATCACCCGCCGTGCCGTCCTGGCCCGCGATTCCTGGACCTGCCAGTACTGCGGCTCACGCAAAGCGGGGCTGACTGTCGACCACGTGATCCCCCGCAGCCGCGGCGGCAAATCGGTCTGGGAGAACATCGTCGCCGCCTGCGCCTCCTGCAACCGACGTAAGGGCAACCGTCTGCCGCGCGAGATTCAGATGCACCCCAAGAACAGCCCCAAGGCTCCGGGGCCGACCGTCTTCATCCAGGTCGCCAGCCCGAAGATCCCGCTCGCCTGGCAGCAGTACTTACCAGCGGCAGCGTAGAGGGCGGTTACTCCTGCTCAGGGTCGGGGGATGAGGTGGCGTCGGCGGCAGCGGGATCGGTTTCGGTGGCGTCATCCGCGGCGTCGGTGACCGGCAGCGGGTCGGTGGCCTCGATGTCGGCATCGCTATCGCTGTCGGTGCCGTCGTCGACGACGAGGGCGACGGCGGAGACGATGTCGTCCTCCTTCATGTTCATGACTTTCACCCCTTGGGTCGGGCGGCCCATCTGGGAGATGCCGCCGGCCCTGGTCCGCTGGACCATTCCGTTCAGGGAGATGAAGAGCAGGTCCTGGTGCTCACGGACGATCAGGGCGCCGGCGAGGCCGCCCTTCTTCGCGGTCAGCTTCGCCGTCAGCACCCCTTTTGTGCCGCGGCCCTTGACCGGGTACTCGGAGACCTGGGTCCTCTTCCCGTAGCCGTTTTCGGTGACGACGAAGAGCTCGGAGTCGTCGCGGGCGATATCCATCGCCAGGACCCGGTTGGCGACGCCATTCACTTTCGCCGAGACGTTCATCCCTTTGACACCGCTGGTGTCGCGGCCCATCGATCGCACTTTCGACTCCGAGAAGCGGGAGGCGTGGCCCGACTTGGAGACGAGGAGGATGTCGTCGTCGCCGGAGGTCAGCCGGACCTGCACCAGCTCGTCGCCGTCGCGGATCTTGATCGCGATGATCCCGTCGGCGCGGATCGGCGTGTTGTAGGCCGTGAACTCGGTTTTCTTGACCATCCCTTTGGCGGTGGCGAAGACCAGGTACTTGTTCTCGGAGAAATCGCGGGTGGGGATCACGGCGGTCACCTTCTCGCCGTCTCGCAACGGCAGCACGTTGACCAGGGCGCGCCCTTTCGACGTCCGTGACCCCTCCGGCAGCTCGTAGACCTTGAGCCGGTAGACCTTGCCTCGGTTGGTGAAGAAGAGGAGGAAGTCATGGGTCGAGCAGATGTGGAGGTGCTCGATGTAGTCGTCCTCTTTGAGGTCCATCCCCATGATCCCGCGGCCGCCCCGGTGCTGCTGGCGGTAGGTGGCGAGAGGCAGGCGCTTCGCGTAGCCCGAGTGGGTGATCGAGATCACCATCTGCTGGTCGGCGATCATGTCCTCGATGTTCATGTCGCCCTCGAAGTGGGTCACTTCGGTGCGGCGCTCGTCCCCATAGCGCTCGTTTACTTCGTCGAGCTCTTCGCCGATCAGCGCATCGACCTGCTTCGGGTCTCCGAGGATCTCGCGCAGCTCGCCGATTCGCTCCATCAGGTCTTTGTGCTCGTCGCGGACTTTGTCGGCCTCGAGCGCGGTCAGCCTCGAGAGGCGCATGTCGAGGATCGCCTGCGCCTGCTCGGTGGAGAGCTCGAAGCTCTCGATCAATCCGGCGCGGGCGGTGTCGCTGTCGCTCGAGCCGCGGATCAGGGCGATCACGGCGTCGAGATTGTCGAGGGCGATCAGCAGCCCCTCGAGAATGTGAGCGCGGGCCTCGGCCTGGCGCAGCTCGAACTGGGTGCGGCGGATCACCACCTCGCGCTGGTGCGAGACGTAGTGCTCGATCATCTCCTTCAGGCCCAGGGTGCGCGGCACCCCGTCGACCAGGGCGACCATGTTGATTCCGAAGGTGTTCTGCATCGGAGTCCGTTTGTAGAGCTGGTTGAGCACGACCTCGGGCGGGTCGCCGCCGCGCTTCGTCTCGATCACGAGCCGCATCCCCGAGCGGTCGGTCTCGTCGCGGAGGTCGGAGATCCCGGTGATTTTTTTCTCGCGGACGAGCTCGGCGATCTTCGTGATCAGGCCACCGTCGCCGCCCTTCTTGACCATGAACGGCAGCTCGGTGACGATGATCGCGTCGCGGCCGCCTTTGATCGGCTCGACGTGGGCCCGGGCCCGGATCCTCACCGAGGCGCGGCCCGACGCGTAGGCGTCCCGGATCCCTTCGGCGCTCATCATTCCGCCACCGGGGAAGTCCGGGCCCTTGATGTGCTCCATCAGCCCTTCGAGGTCGATGTCGGGGTTATCGAGGAACGCCTTGACCGCCCCGGTCGTCTCGCGCAGGTTGTGGGGCGGGATGTTGGTGGCCATGCCGACCGCGATGCCCGAGGAGCCGTTTACGAGAAGGTTCGGGAAGCGCGCCGGCAGCACCGTCGGCTCGCGCTCGCGCTCGTCGAAGTTGGGCCGGAAGTCGACCGTGTCGGAGTCGATGTCGCGCAACAGCTCGGTCGAGAGCCGGGCCAGACGGGCCTCGGTGTAGCGCATCGCCGCCGGGGGGTCATCGTCGATCGAGCCGAAGTTGCCCTGACCGTCGACGAGCATGTAGCGCAGTGAGAAGTCCTGCGCCATCCGTGCCAGCGTGTCGTAGATCGCCGAGTCGCCGTGCGGGTGGTATTTCCCCATCACCTCGCCGACGATCGTCGCCGACTTTCGGTAGGGCCGGTTCGGCTGCAGCCCGAGGTCGTGCATCGCGTAGAGGACCCGGCGATGGACCGGCTTGAGGCCGTCGCGCACATCGGGTAGCGCCCGGCCGACGATCACGCTCATCGCGTAATCGAGATACGACGACCGCATCTCGTTGGTCAGATCGCGCTCCTCGATCCTCCCGGTCAGCGCCTCCAGGCCACCGCCCTCCATCTAGATCACCGCCTTCTCAGACATCGAGGAACCTGACTTCTTTGGCGTGTTTCTCGATGAAGTCCTTGCGAGGCTCGACCTTGTCCCCCATCAGGTCGGTGAAGACCCGCTCGGCGAGCGCGGCGTCATCGACCCTGACCCGCTCGAGCATCCGGCTCGCCGGGTCCATCGTGGTCGTGCGGAGCTGTTCGGGGTTCATCTCGCCGAGACCCTTGAAGCGCTGCATTTTGACCCCGAGCCTGGCGAGCTCGAGGACCATGAAGCGCAGCTCCGCGAAGGAATCGGCCTCGCGGTGTTTGTCGCCGAGACCGAGCTCGAACGGCGGGTGGCCCACCTGCTTCAGCAGCTCGGTGTGGGACTCGACCAGGCGCCGGTAGTCCTGCGACTCGAACATCGCCGGCGAGAAGTCGAAGGTCCGAGCGAGGCCGTCGCGGCGGTGGATCGCCTTCACCACGATCCTGCCCTCGGACTCGGAAAGGAGCTCGGTCTCGAAGGAGCGGTCCGGGGAGTCGCCGTCCTCGAGCAGCGTCTTCAGCCCGGCGACCGTCGTGATCCCCCGGTCGAGGACCTGCGACTCGCCGAGGAAGCGGACCATTTCGTGGCCCACCTCGGCCTGCAGCGACTCCGACCACCCCTCGTGCTCCTTGAGGCGGCGATTGAACCGCTGCCAGCGGGCCGTGGTCATGTTGTGTTTCTCGCCGGTTCCGTCGATCAGTTCCAGCTGCTCGAGCTTGTCGCGCAGCAGCAGCTCTTCGAGCTCGGACTCGCGCTCGATGTAGGTCTCCTGTTTGCCGTTGGTGATTTTGTAGAGCGGCGGCTTGGCGATGTAGACGAACCCCGCCTCGATCAGCTGGCGCATCTCCCGGTAGAGGAAGGTCAGGACCAGGGTTCGGATGTGCGCGCCGTCGACGTCGGCGTCCGTCATCAGGACGATTTTGTGGTACCTGGCGTCATCGATCGAAAACTCCTCACGGACACCGGTGCCGACCGCCGTGATCAGCGCCTGGATCTCGTTGTTCGAGAGGACCTTGTCGATCCGCGCCTTCTCGACGTTGATGATCTTGCCGCGCAGGGGCAGGACGGCCTGCGTGTTGCGGTCGCGGCCCTGCTTGGCCGAGCCGCCGGCCGAGTCGCCCTCGACGATGAAGAGCTCGGTCAGGGCGGGGTCGCGGACCGTGCAGTCGGCGAGCTTGCCGGGCAGGGTCGAGTTCTCGAGCGCCGACTTGCGTCGGGTCAGGTCGCGTGCTTTGCGAGCCGCCTGACGGGCGCGGGCGGCGTCGACCGACTTGCCGACGATGCGGCGGGCCTCGCTCGGGTTCTCCTCGAAGAACTCTCCGAGCTTGCGGTTGACGGTCTCTTTGACCAGGCCCTCGATCAGCGGGTTGCCGAGTTTTGTCTTGGTCTGGCCCTCGAACTGGGGGTCCTGCAGCTTGACCGAGATCACCGCGGTCAAGCCCTCGCGGACGTCGTCCCCGGTCAGGTTGTCGTCTTTCTCTTTGAGCAGACCTTTGCTGCGCGCGTAGGCGTTCAGGGTCCGGGTCAAAGCCGAGCGGAAGCCGGAGAGGTGGGAGCCGCCCTCATGGGTGTTGATGTTGTTGGCGAAGGTGAAGACCGACTCCTGGTAGGACGAGTTCCACTGCATCGCGACCTCGACCTGGCCGTCGTCCGTCTCGTTCTCGAAGAAGACGGTCTTCTTGTGGAGCGGGTCCTTGTTCTCGTTCAGGTGGGCGACGAAGTCGATCAGGCCGCCTTCGTAGTGGAAGGTGTCGCTCTCCCCCGCACCGCGCTCGTCGATCAGCTCGATCTTCAGGCCGCGGGTGAGGAAGGCGGTCTCGCGCAGGCGCTCGGCGAGGGTCGAGTAGTCGAACTCGACCTCGTCGAGGAAAATCACGTCGTCGGGGAGGAAGGTGATCGAGGTTCCGGTCTCCTCCGTGGCTGCCCCTTTGCTCAGGTCGGCCTTCGGCTTGCCGCGCTCGTAGTCCTGCGTCCAGACGTATCCGTCGGTGCTGATTTCGAGATGCAGCCGCTCGGAGAGGGCGTTGACCACCGAGATGCCGACCCCGTGCAGGCCGCCGGAGACTTTGTAGCCGCCCCCGTCCCCGAACTTGCCGCCGGCGTGCAGAGTCGTCAGCACGACCTCGGCCGCGGGCCGTTTCTCTTTTTTCAGTTCGCCTACCGGGATGCCGCGGCCGTTGTCGATGACCGAGCAGCTGTTGTCCGGGTGGAGGATGACGCGGACGCTGTCGCAATAGCCGGCAATCGCCTCGTCGACCGAGTTGTCCACGACCTCGTAGACGAGGTGATGGAGCCCGCGCGGGCCGGTCGAGCCGATGTACATCCCGGGCCGCTTGCGAACCGCTTCCAGGCCCTCGAGGACGGTGATGTCCTCGGCTCCGTACGAGCCCTCCGTTTTGTTCTTGCTGCCACCGCCGCTCTTGCTCTTGTCAGCCAACTAATCCCTTCCGGTACTCATAGAAAACCCCAACGCCCGGAGCCGCGAAATGGCTTGGGGTCGGGGTCGAAACAGGTTGACATAAAGAATACCAGTTCCGCCCCCCTGAACGGCCCTCCTATCGTCACAAAACCCCTGCAAATCCCGGATAAATAATCGGGGTTGTCAAGTATTTCCTGCGCGGAAGCGGAGGCGGCGCGGCGCGGCCTCGCCAAGGCGCTCCCCGAGACGTGCGAGCAACTGCTCCTGCATCAGTTCGAGCTCCTCCGCCCAGACCGGGTCCGAGCACTCGACGGTCAGCGTCCCGTCGCGTTCCGAAAGCGGCGTGGTCACCGCCGCGACGCGCTCGCCGACCGCCTCCGCCCAGTCCGTCTGGACCGAGGCCAACGGGGTTTTGGGGGCTGCCAGCTCGAGTGCAGTCCGGAGCGCGTCGGCCGCCGGACGGGGCGCGCGACGGTGGCTCATACGAGTTCCTCCCTCATGCCGCCTCGACCAGATGCTCGGCGCGCGGTGGTGGCATCGGGACGACGGCCTGCCGGGCCCGGGCGGGGACCGACTCCTCCCCCGCCGCGCTGATCAGCACCTGGCCGCCGCGGGCGAGCCGCGCGACCAAGACGTCGCGGCGCTCCGGGTCGAGCTCGCTCATCACGTCGTCCAGGAGCAGCAGCGGGGTGACGCCGCGGGCGTTCATCAGTACCTCGCGCTCGGCGAAGATCAGAGCCAGAAGCGCCGCCCTCTGTTCGCCCTGGGAGCCGAAGCGCCGCAGGCCCCGGCCGGCGGCCGAGAGCTTCACCTCGTCGAGGTGCGGCCCCCAGGTGCTGCGGCCCAGGCGCAGGTCGGCCTGCCGCCGCTCGGCCAACCCCTCGCGGATCTCCTCGGCGGTGCGGGCGGCGCGCGGGGCATATTCGATCGAGGAGCCGACGCCGAGGCCGAGCTCCTCGGCAGCGGCGGCGAACGGGTCGGCGAGCTCGGTGATCGCCTCGTCCCTTGCGGCGGTGAGCTCCTCGGCAGCGCTCGCCATCGAGGCGTCCCAGGCGTCGAGCTGCTCGCCGCTTCCCCCCTGGGCAGCGAGACGGGCGAGGAGCGCATTGCGCTGCGCCAGCGCCTGCCCATAGCGGCGGCGAAGCTCTCCGCGCGACGGCCAGCGGGCGGTGACGAACCCGTCGAGGTGCGCCCGTCGCTCGGATGGCGGGCCCTTGACCAGGGCGAGGCGGTCGGGGGAGAAGACGGCGACCGGTGGCCGGTGGCGGGCGATCGTCGTCGGGTCCGCCGGGTTGCCGTCGAGCAGGTGGCGGCGGCCGTCGGTGCGGCTCACCGAGGCGAGCAGCGTGTGCTCGATCCCGTCCTCCCCCACGACGAGCGCCTCGACGCGGGCCAGCGGCGCTCCGAAGGGAATCAGGTCGCGCCGGTCGCCGGCGCGGAACGAGCGGCCGGTGAGGGCGAAGTAGACGGCCTCGAGGAAGTTCGTCTTACCCGAGCCGTTGGGACCGATCAGGCTGACGATGCCGGCGTCGAGGTCGACCCGCAGCCGCTCGAGACTGCGGAGCGGGGCGGCTTCCGCGGCGGCGACCCTCACGCGGGCTCAGACGTTGAGGCGGATGGGCATCACCAGGTAGCGGAAGTCTTCGTTGTCGACCGGCTGCAGCAGCCCGGGGCGCAGCGGCGAGATCAGGCGCAGCATCACCTCGTCGCCCTCGACGCTCTCGATCCCCTCCTTGAGGAACTCGGGGTTGAAGCCGATCTCCAACGTCTCCCCCTCGAAGGCGGCGGGCATCGTCTCCTCGGCGTCCCCGACGTCCGGCGTCGAGGCGGCGACGGTGAGCTCTCCGGGAGAGAACGAGAGCCGCAGCGGGGCGTTGCGCTGGGCGAGCTGGCTGACCCTGCGGGTGACCTCGAGGAACTCCGCCCGCGGAAGTCGCACGTCGTGGTCGTAGGACTCCGGCAGGAGTTGTCGAAAGTTGGGGAATTGCCCGTCGATCAGCCTCGTATTGAGGACGATCGCCCCTGCCTTGAATACGGCCTGATTGGGCAGCAGGCTGACCTCGACCGTGGGGATCGTCTCGGCCGAGACGATCCGACCGAGCTCGCGCAGGGCGCGGGCCGGGATGTTTGCCTCGAGCTCGCCGCCCAGCGCCGGCTCCAGCTTCGCCTTTTTCACAGCCAGCCGGTAGGAGTCGGTGGCGACCATCGTCATCTCCTCGCCGGCGGCGCTGACCAGGACTCCGGTGAGCACAGGGCGCATGTCGTCGCGCGAAGCGGCGCGGGCGACGACCTCGGCGGTCTCGGCGAGCGCCGCGGCCGGGATCTTCAACGGCTCATCCTGCTGGTCGGGAAACTTGGGGAAGTCTTCGGCGGGCAGCACCCGCAGGTGGAAGCTCGAGCCGCCGCTGCGGATCTCGACGTCGCGCTCGGCCTCGCGCAACTCGATCTGCACCGTCTCGTCGCCGAGCGAGCGCGACAGCTCGGCAAGCAGGCGGCCGGGGAGCAGGACCGACCCGGGGCCGTCGGCCTCGGCGTCGAGGGTCGTGTGCAGCCCCAACTCCAGGTCCGTCGCGGCGAGGCTCACCGTGCCGGTGTCGTCGACCGTGAGCAGGATTCCGGAGAGCGCCTGCGTGGCGGCGCGGGTTGAAACGGCCCGGGATACAACGGACAGCTTGGAGACGAGCTCTTCTCGTTTGGTGGTCAGCTTCAACTGGTGATGGCTTTCTAGAGTTGGCTTAGTGGTTGTGGAGATCGTTGCAGGAGGCGTCGAACGCCGAACGCAGAGCGGCGTACGGGCTGTGGAGAGAGATGTGGAAGCCGGTGGATTCTTGCAGTGCCATCGGCCGTCAGCCAGAGTTCTGCGGGTGGTTGTTGATCTCGGCGCGCAGCTCGTCGACGCGTCGAGCGAGGCTCGGGTCCTCGGCGATGCCGATCTCGATCCTCTTCAGGGCGTTGATCACGGTCGAGTGATCCCGGCCGCCGTAGAGATGGCCGATCTGGGGGAGGGAGAGCCCGGTCAGCTCGCGGGTGAAGAGGATCGCGACCTGACGGGCGCGCAGCGGCGCAGCGGCGCGGCTGGAGCCGACCAGCTCTGCCCGCGAGATCCCGAAGGAGCCGGCGACCCGCTCCTGAATCTCCTCGACGCTCGTCTCTGCGCGGACCGGGCCAGACCTCGGGATCAGCTCGGCGATCAGCTTCGAGTCGAGGGGCCGGGCGGTGAGCGAGGCATGGGCAATGACCCGGGTCAGGGCGCCGTGCAATTGGCGGACGTTGGCGTTGATCCGGCCGGCGAGCTCGAGCAGCGCGTCGCCCTCGCCGTCGGGGATGCCGGCCTCGCGGATCAGGCGCCGCAGGACGGTCACCCTGGTGGCGAGGTTGGGCGGCTCGACCGGGACCGTCAGCCCCCACTCGAAGCGATCGCGGAGGCGCTCGGCAAGGGTCGAGAGCTGGCTCGGGATCCGGTCGGCCGAGAGGACGAGCTGGCTGCCGCCCTCATATAGGGCGTTGAAGGTGTGGAAGAACTCCTCTTCGGTGTTGCGCTTGCCCTCGAGGAACTGGACGTCATCGACGAGCAGCACGTCGAGGTCGCGGTAGCGGCGCTTGAACGCCTCGATCCCACTCGCCCTGAGGCTGTCGACGAACTCGTTGGTGAAGGACTCGGCGGTCGTGTAGCGGACGCTCAGCTCGGGGGCGTAGTCGCGCAGGTAGTTGGCGATCGCGACCAGCAGGTGGGTCTTTCCGAGCCCCGGGGGGCCGTGTAGGAAGAGCGGGTTGTAGGCCTCGGACGGCGCCTCCGCCGCGGCCAGCGCCGCCGCGTGGGCGAAGCGATTGCCCTCGCCGATCACGAAGCGATCGAAGCTGTAGTTGGGGTTGAGCTCCTCTGCGCCGGTCTCTCCCGCGCCCTCAGCGGAGTCGGGGGTTGCGAAGCTGACTTCGGAGAGGGTGCTCCCGACTGCCTCCAGCGCTTCGTCGATCAGGGATCGGTAGCGGCGCTCGACCCAGGCGCGGATCCCCTCGGGAGCGGAGAGGTGGAGGGTCCCGCCGCGGGCGCCGAGAACCTTCAGCGGCTGCAGCCAGAGGTCGAAGGTCGAATCGGGAACGGATGCCCGCAGCCTCTCCTGGACCTCACGCCAGAGCGCATCGAGCTGCTGTCGGTTCTCGTCTTCTGCCACCCGCCGGCGACCATAGCGGCGGCCCCGAGCAGCATTCCGACCGCCGTCGCAAATCCCGAACAAAAGTTTTCGGGGGTCGTCCGTATACTGCGACGCCCAATGAAGCGCACCTATCAGCCGAAGAAGCGTAAGAGGGCCAAGACCCACGGATTCCGGGCGCGGATGAGCACGCGTGGAGGCCGCGCGATCCTCAGCCGCCGGCGTCGCAAAGGCCGCAAGCGCCTGACGGTCTAGTGGCGGCGTCCAAGGGACGTCGCCGCCGTCTGTCGCGCAGTGGTGAGTTCGACCGGGTGTATCGCGACGGCTCCTCCAACGCGACGCGTTACCTCGTTCTCTACAGCTTCCCCCGCAAGGAGGAGGACACCGCCGACGTCCGCCTTGGAGTCTCCGCCAGCCGCAAGCTCGGCAACGCGGTCGAGCGCAACCGCGCCAAGCGGGTCCTGCGGGAGGCGTTCTGGGAGCTCGCCGAGCGGTTGCCGGCCGGCTACGATTTCGTCATCGTCGCTCGTCCCGAGCTCGCCGAGTTGATCGAGCGCGAGGGAACAACCGGGGTCACGACCAGCCTCGAGGAGGCGCTAGCCGCCTCGGTGCCGGGAGGGCGTTCCACGTGAAACGCCTCCTGCTCGGCGCGATAAGCGCCTACCGCCGGGTTTTTTCGTCGGCCCGCCCCCGCCGCTGCCGCTACGAGCCGACCTGCTCGGCCTACACATCCGAGGCGATCGAACGGTTTGGCGCCGCCCGCGGCGTTGTGCTGGGAACCTGGCGCCTGCTCCGCTGCAACCCCTTCAGCCACGGTGGCTTTGACCCCGTTCCGGAGCGGTTCACGCTGAGGACCGGCCCGGTCGACCCTTCGACGTACCACGGTGAGGCCCACTCGTGATCCCGATGGCCAACATCCTGCAGCCGCTGATCGACGTCTGCAACTCGGTCCTCCAGTTCTTCCACGACAGCGCCGGCCTGAGCTGGGGGATGTCGATCATCGCTCTCACGATCCTGACCCGGGCGCTGCTGATCCCGCTCACCTACAAACAGCTGAAAGGCATGCGCGCCATGCAGGCGCTGCAGCCACAGCTCCAGGAGATCAAAGAGAAGTTCAAAAACGACAAACAGCGCCAGCAACAGGAGATGATGGCGTTCTACAAAGAGAACAAAGTCAACCCCTTCGCATCCTGCGTACCGCTCCTGGCGCAGCTCCCCGTCTTCTTCACCCTCTTCTCGGTCCTCCGCCACGAGCTCCCCGCCGACATCGGCTGCAAGGCCGGCGAATGCGGCAGCGAAGCGTCGTTCCTCTTCATCAAGGACCTCACCTCGGCCGCTCACGGCGCCGAATTGATCGTGCTCCTCGTCCTCTACGTGGGCACCCAGCTGATCTCCGGCATGGTCATGGCCCTGAGCGCCGACAAAAGCCAGCGGACGATGATGATGGTGCTGCCCTTCATCTTCGTCCCCTTCGTGATCAGCTTCCCGGCCGGCCTGGTCCTCTACTGGATCACCACCAACGTCTGGACGATCGGCCAGCAGTACGCGATCAAAAAGATCATCCCGCCGCCCCACCTGGCGACCCCCGACGGCGCCGTCGCGCTCAAAGCGGCCAAACCGCCGCCGCCTCCACCGAGGAAAAAGAAGAAGCGGCGCTAGGTCCCCGCCCCGCTCAATCGCTACGCGCGCCGGTTCTCAGCAGGTGGGCGTGAATCGCTCGGAGGTTCGGGCCCGCGGAATCGGCAACCGTCGCTTCGAGCGTCAGCAGCGCCCAGTCGCCGATTGCCACCGCCCCCGGACGCGAAGCGGAGGAGGCGGTGGTTCATTAGGCTCCCCTCTATGACTGCAGAGACTGGGGAGTGGCCGGAGCAGCCGGTCGAGCGGGTGCGCGAGTTGGTCGAGGGGGTTCTGGACGAGCTCGACCTCGAGGGGGTCGTCGAGACCCGCGAGACCGACGAGCGGATCGAAGCCGAGGTCGTCGGCGACGAGGACTACGGGCTGCTGATCGGCAAACGAGGGCAGACGATCGACGCCCTGCAGCTGCTCTGTTACCAGGCCGCCTTCCGCGGCCTGCGGGAGCGCAAGCGGGTCGTGATCGACGCCGCCGGCTATCGCGAGCGACGCCGCGAGATCCTCGTCGCCCGCGCCGACCGGGCCGCCGAGCGCGCCCTGGACGGCAGCCGCACCGTCGAGATGGATGAGATGAGCGCTCAAGAGCGCCGGGTCGTCCACGAGCACCTCAAAGAGCGCGCCGGGGTCGAGACCTACAGCGAAGGCGACGAGCCGCATCGCTGCGTCGTCGTCGCCCCGCTCGTCTCTGAGTGACGCCTCCTCCGCGCCAGTGAGCGAGCGCCTCTCCGACGCCCTTCCCGGCGGGGCCCGCGCGGCGCTGGAGACGGTCCTCGCCCTGCTCGCCGAGGAGCGGGCCTCGGTCAGCTCGGTCACCGAGGGCGAGCGGGCCTGGAAGGTGCACGTGGAGGACAGCCTCAGCGGGCTCGAGGTCGAGGAACTCGCCAACGCTCGCGAGATCGCCGATATTGGCTCTGGAGCTGGTTTTCCGGGCTTGGTCCTCGCCGCCGCCAGGCCGGAAGCCCGGGTCGATCTGGTCGAGTCCGTGGGGCGCAAGTGCGAGTTCATGCGGATCGCCTCACGGGCGGCGTCGATCGAAAATGTCCGGATCCTCAACGAGCGCTCCGAGGAGCTCGCGGCGGCGGAGGGCCGCGAGGCCTACGAAGCCGTCACCGCCCGCGCCGTGGGCCGACTCTCGACCTTGGCCGAGCTCGCCTCGCCGCTGCTCGCCGATGGCGGCGTGTTGGTCGCCTGGAAGGGCAAACGAGACGCCGAGGAGGAGGCCGAGCTGGATCGCGCGGCCGTCGAGCTGGCGATGAGCCCGGAGCGGATTCTCGCCGTCGGCCCCTTCGCCGGCAGCCGCCATCGCCACCTGCACGTCATCCACAAGCGCGGCGAGACCCCGGCCGGGCTTCCCCGCCGCGCGGGGATGGCGAAGAAGCGACCACGGGGCAGCTAGGCTCACGGCGATGGGTGTCGTCTACGCGATCGCGAACCAGAAGGGCGGCGTCGGCAAGACGACGACCGCGGTCAACGTCGCCGCCTGCGTCGCCGCGACGGGTGCCCAGACCCTGCTCGTCGATCTCGATCCCCAGTGCAACGCGACCGTGGCGCTCGGCGCCGACCGGGACATGCGCCCCTCTTCCTACGAATGCTTGGTCGGGGAGGTGTCGGTCGCCGAGGCGGCTCGCCCGGCGGGCCCCGACAATCTCTGGCTGGTCCCCGCGAGCCGCGACCTCGCCGGCGCCGCGATCGAGCTGCCGCGGATGGAAGAGCGATCCGAGGCACGGCTGCGGGAGAGCCTCGGCCCGGTCCGCGAGCGCTTCGCCGTCACCGTCCTCGACTGCCCACCGAGCCTCGGCCCGGTCAGCGTCAACGCGCTGGTCGCCGCCGACCGGGTGATCGTCCCGGTCCAGGCCGAGTACCTGGCGCTCGAGGGCCTCGTCCAGTTCCTCGACACCCTGGGGATGATCCGACGCGAGATGAACCCGGCGCTCCACGTGTCGGGGCTGCTGATCACGATGCACGACGAGCGCACCCGGCTCGCCCAGGACGTCGAGCGCGAGCTGCGCGAGCATTTCCCGGAGATGGTCTTCGACACCGTCATTCCGCGCAGCGTCCGCGTTGCCGAGGCGCCGAGCTATGGTCTGCCGGTGACCGAGCATTCTCCCTCCTCGCGGGCTTCTACCGCCTACCGCGCGCTCGCCGAGGAGCTCGTCGCTCGTGGCTAGAACCGGCATGGGACGCGGGCTTGCGGCGATTCTGCCGGAATCGGCGGCGGCCGACGCGGGCGAGCTTCGCGACCTCCCGGTCGAGCTGGTCAAGCCCAATCCGAACCAGCCGCGCACCCGCTTCGACCCCAAGGCACTGGCCTCCCTGGCCGCCTCGATCGAGGTCAGCGGCGTCGTCCAGCCGCTCCTCGTCCGTCCCCTGCACGACGGCAGCTACGAGTTGGTCGCTGGCGAGCGTCGCTGGCGCGCGGCCCAGCAGGCGGGCCTCGAGAAGGTGCCTGCGGTCATCCGCGACTCAGAGCAGGCCGAGCGGCTCCAGGTCGCACTGATCGAGAACATGGTTCGCGAGGACCTCAACCCGGTCGAGGAGGCGCGCGCCTGCGCGGCCCTGGTCGAGGAGCTCGATGTGTCCAAGGAGGAGCTCGCCCGCCGTGTCGGCCGCAGTCGCCCGGCGATCTCGAATCTGATCCGGCTGCTCGACCTCCCCGACGAGACGATCGAGATGCTCGAGGCCGGCAAGCTCAGCGAGGGCCACGGCCGCGCCCTGCTCTCCGCCTCCGGGAACGACGTCCGCCGCCGCCTCGCCCGCGACGCCGTGCGGGGCGGATGGTCGGTCCGCGAGACCGAGAATCGCGCCAAGCTGGCCAGCCAGCCAAAGAAACCGGGAGGGTCGCGGGGGCTCGACCCGGAGGAGCGGGCGGCGCTTCGCGACGCGGCCGACAGGTTCGAGGCTGCCTTGGGGCAAGAGGTCAAGGTCCGCTCGCGCAAGGGGGAGGAGGTCGCCGTGGAGATCCGCTTCGACGACCTCGAGCAGGCCCTCGAGCTCGCCGGCCGGCTGAAGCCGCGCCGCGGCGCCTGACAGCAGGCCGCCGGGCGGGGCGCTCCCGCCGTTATCATCGCCGCGAAACTGCGGGCGATTAGCTCAGTTGGTTAGAGCGCGTCTCTGATAAGGACGAGGTCCCTGGTTCGAATCCAGGATCGCCCACTTGCAGCAAATGCAGATCTATGGCGTCAGCTTCGACATGGTCGGCAAGCAGCCGATTGTCTTGTTGAAGACGGTCGACGGCAACAAATTCCTACCGATCTGGATCGGCCACCCGGAGGCTGCCGCGATCCTGATGAAGCTTCAGGGAGCGTCGACGCCGAGGCCGATGACCCATGACCTCCTCTCCGACGTGCTCGACCAGCTCGACGCCAAATGCGAGCGCGTCTCGGTCACCGAGCTGCGCGACAACACCTTCTACGCCTCGATCACGATCTCGGTGAACGGCTCCGAGATGGAGATCGATTCGCGTCCGTCCGACGCCCTCGCCCTCGCGGTCCGGGTCTCGGCCCCGATCTTCGCCGCCGAGGACGTGATCGAGGAGTCCGCGATCGAGTTCGAGCACGAGGTCGAGGACACCGAGGAGGTTGTCGACAAATTCAAAGAGTTCCTCGACGAGGTCAACCCCGACGACTTCGCCTCGGGGGGCGACTGAGGCACCCGTCGGGCGAGGGTCAGCTGCCCTCGCCCGCCTTGCGGAAGGGCAGCACGTTCTCGGCGCCCTCCTCCTTCTTCGTCACCGGTTTCTCCTCCGGCGTCGGCACCGCCTGGTGTTCCCCGGTGAGGGTGCCGTAGAGCTCGACCTGCTCGCCGACGACATGGCCGATCCGTCGGATCCCCTCGCGGATGTCGTCGTCGCCGACCCCGGAGAAATTGAGCCGCATCGAGTTTCGCCCGCGGCCTTCGGCGACATAGGCGGCCTGGCCAGGGACGAAGGCGACGTCGTCGCGCAGCGCCCGCGCCAGCAGATCGGTCGTGTCGATGTACTCGGGGAGCGTCGCCCAGATGAACATGCCGCCGTCCGGTTCGGTCCAGGTCGCCTGCGGCGGGAAGTGGTCGGCGAGTGCCGCGACCATCACGTCGCGCCGCTGCCGGTACAGCCGCGACAGCGATTCGACGTACTCCAGCCAGCGCCCTTCGGCGAAGTACTCCCGGACGAAGAATTGGGTCAGGGTCGAAGTGCAGAGGTCGGCGGCCTGCTTGCCGAGGACGATCTTCTCCATCACCGGCGGCGGCGCCACCGCCCAGCCGAGGCGTATCCCGGGCGAGAGGATCTTCGAGAAGGTGCCGATGTAGATGACGAAGTCGCCGCCGTCGAGCTGGTGCAGCGGCGGCAGCGGTTCGCCGCCGAAACGAAGCAGGCCGTAGGGGTTGTCCTCGATCACCAGCATCTCGCGGTGGCGCGCGAGCTCGACCAGCCGCCGCCGCCGCTCGAACGACATCGAGACCCCGGCGGGGTTCTGGAAGCTGGGCACCGAGTAGACGAATTTCGGCCGGCGGCCCTCGCCGTCGAGTCTTGCCAGCACCGATTCGAGCTCATCGATCCGCATGCCGTCCTCGTCGCAGTCGACCTGGACCACCTCGGCCTGGTAGCTGCAGAAAACCGGGACCGCCCCCGGATACGTCGGCGCCTCGCAGATGACGACGTCACCGGGATCGATCAACGTCTTGCAGACGAGGTCGATCGCCTGCTGGCCGCCGGTGGTGACGATCACGTCCTCGGGGTCGGGGAGCATTCCCTCGGCGCCCATCACCTGGAGGATGCAGTCGACGGTCTCCTCGAAGCCCTCCGTCGGCCCGTATTGGAGCGCCTCGGCGGCGGACTCCTGGGCGATCCTCGTCATCTGCGCGGCGAAGCTCTTCGGCGGGAAGGTCGAAGTGTCGGGCAGGCCGCCGGCGAGCGAGATCACCTCGGGCCTCGCGGTCACCGCCATCAGGTCGCGCATCGCCGATGAGCGCATGACCGCGGTCCGCGCGGAGAACAGCCCGGCGTAGCGCTCCATGTCCGGGGCGCGCGTACGGCCGCGCCGCCTGTGCTGCTGCGGGGTGTCCGCCATCGTCGACAAGTGTGGCGGATCGACGTCGGCGTGCCCGGCCGGTTAGGTTTTCGCACGTGGACATTCTCAAAGAGCTTGGTGTCGGCATCGCGATCGGGATGCTCGCCGGGACCACCGGAACGCACGGGTCGGCCCGCGGCCGGATGACGATCCTCGCGGCCGTGATCGGCTTGATCGCCGGATTCCTGATCGACGGCCCGGTCTCCGCTTTGATTTCCCTGATCGGCGCCGTCGGGGCCTGCATCGTGATCAGCGACCTGGTCTCCGGCGCCGGCCGCAGAGAGGGAAGCCGAGGCGGCGCGATCGGCTTCTTCGTCGCCCTCGCCGCGCTATTCGTCGCCGTCCTCGCCTTCTTCCTGCCGCCGGCGATCGTCCTCGTCGTTCTCGCGCTGGCCTGGCTCGGCATTTCCCGCCACCGCCGCTCGCAGCGCAAACACGCCGGCCTGCGCGTGCTGCGCTAGCCGGCGGGCGCGGTCAAGGATCATTCGTCGGGCCATGCCTGACGCGAAGAAGCTCGTCCTCACCTACGTCGACTCGCTACGAACGGACATGCTCCTGCGTGCGGTCGAGGAGGGGCGCGCGCCGACCCTCGGCTCGCTGCTGGACCGCGGGGTCCTGATTCCCGACTGCGTCTCGAGCTTCCCCTCGGTGACCCCGGTCGCCTGCGCCGAGATCGTCACGGGGACCGGAGGCGACCAGCACTGGATCAGCGGCATGAACTGGTTTCACCGACTCGAGCGGCGCTATGTCGAGTACGGCTCCTCGCTCGACGCGACCCGAGCCGTCGGCGTCTTCCGTGCCCTCTACGACCTCGTCTACAACATGAACCTGGCCCACCTAAACCCCGATGTCGACACCCTGTTCGAGAGCCTCGACGACGCCGGCGCCCGCACCGCCTGCACGCCGTTCCTGATCTACCGCGGCCGCCACCGCCATCAGGTCTCGCTCGACGGGCTGCTCGGCCGCGCGGTCGACGTCAGCAGGCTGAAGTTTCGCCACCACACGTACGGCCCGAAGGAGCTCTTCTACGGCGACCTCTACGCGAGCCGCGAGGTTCCCTGCAAGTCGACCTCGATCCCCGGCGGCCGCGACCCGTACTCGGCCTGCTGCGCTGCCGAGCTGGTCCGCGACGACGCGTTCGACTTCATGCTCTTCTCGCTCGCCGACAACGACAACTACTCGCACCGCCACGGGCCGGAAGCGACGGTCGAGTCGATCGCCCGCGCCGACGAGTGCATGACGACGCTGGTCGAGGCGGGGGGCGGCATCGACAGCTTCCTCGAGCGGCACGCGCTGATCCTGGTCGCCGACCACGCGCAGACCGACGTTCACCGAGGCCTGCCGCTGGCCGACCTCCTCGCCCGGCACTGGTCGGTCCTGGCGCCCTCCGACGATCGCCCGGAGCTGGCCCAGCTCGCGGTCAGCCCGACCGGCCGCGCCGCCCATGTCTACCTGCTCGACGGCGAGGGTGAACGGGCCGATCGCGACCGGGTCAGGGAGCGGCTGGTCGAGATCGAAGGCACCGACCTGGTCTGTTGGATGGAAGGGGAGGAGGCGGTCGTCGAGCGGCGCGGAAGCCGGCTCTGGTTCAAGCCCGGCGAAAAGGTTGCCGACCTGCGCGGGGGCAGCTGGGAGCTTCGCGGCGACCTCGCCGCGATCGAGGCGACGATCGAGGACGGCGTGCTCACATCGGAGGAATATCCGGACCCTCTGGCCCGGCTCCACGCCGCCCTCACCTCGCCTCACGCCGGCGACTTCGTCGTCTCGCTGCTGACCGGCTATGAGGCGCTCGACTGGGGGGTGTCAGCCACGCCGGCGGCGGCAGCCACGGCGCCCTGCACCGCGGCGACAGCCTCGGCCCTCTTCTCTTCGTCGGCTGCGGTCCCGAATCAGCCGACGAGCGGGCGCAGTGGGCGCTTCGCGATATCGCCCCGGTCGTCCTCGACCACTTCGGCGCGTGAGGGGCCGCGCCGCCGCCCTCGCGGCCGCGGTGCTGGTGGCGGCAACGCCGGCTCATGCGGCCGCCGACCCGAGCCCGTCTCGGATCAGCGAGGCGCAGGCGACCCGCGCCGCCGACCGCGACTCCAAGGTCGTCGAAGAGCGCCGCGAGAACCACGGACTCAGCTCCAGCGCCCACTTCGTCGACGGCAACTGGGAGGTGGCCTACTTCGCCGACGGCGACGAGGTCGCGCTGGCGCTCGTCGACCCGGCGACCGGCATGGTCCGCGAGTCCTGGACCGGGTACCAGGTGACCTGGAAGATGGCGCGCGGGTACTCGGGCGCCTTCGGCCACAAGCTCAACGCCCCATACGTCTTCCTGCCGATCTGCGCTCTCTTCCTGATCGGGCTCGTCGACTGGCGGCGACTGCGGCGGGCCGCCAACCTCGACCTGCTCGTCCTGCTCGGCTTCGGCGTCTCGCACTTCTTCTTCAACCGGGCCGAGATCGGCGTCTCGGTGCCGTTGGTGTACCCGTTGCTGACCTACCTGCTCGTCCGCTGCGCCTGGATCGGGGTGCGCGGCTTCGGGTCAGGGATCCGGCCGGTCTGGCGGGCGAGCTGGCTGATCGTCGCGGCGCTCTTCCTGATGGGCCTGCGGATCGGGCTCAACATGGCCGATTCCGGCGCGATCGACGTCGGCTACGCCGGCGTCGTCGGCGCCGACCGCATCGCCCACGGCGAACCGATCTACGACAACTTCCCCGAAGACATCTCCCAGGGCGACACCTACGGCCCGGTCAACTACTACGCCTACGTCCCCTTCGAGCGGATCTGGCCCTGGTCGGGCTCGTGGGATGACCTGCCCGCTGCCCACGGCGCCTCGGTCGCCTTCGACGTCGTCGCCTTCGGCCTGCTGATCCTGCTCGGCTATCGGATCCGGCCCGGCCCCGAAGGCCGCAAGCTGGCGGCCACCCTCGCCTTCGGCTGGGCCGCCTACCCCTACACCGCCTACGTCCTCGAGTCGAACTCCAACGATGCCCTGGTCTCGGTCTTCCTGATCGCCGTCCTCCTGGCTCTCTCCAGACCGATGCTCCGCGGGTCGATGGCGGCCCTCGCCACCTTCGCGAAGTTCGTCCCCGCCCTACTCGTCCCGATGCTGCTCACGTACAAGCCACGGGTCGAAGGGGAGCTTCGTCCCGAGGGTGCTGACACCGCGCCCTCCCGATCACTCTTGAAGTTCATCCTCGGCTTCACCCTGGTGACGATCGTCGTCATGGCCTGGCCCGCCATCAACCCCGGCCTGCACACGTTCTACGAACGCACGATCACCTACCAGGCCGACCGTGACTCCCCCTTCAGCATCTGGGGCCAGGTCGGGCTCGAGCCGCTGCGGCTGACGATCCTCGCCGCCGTCGGCCTCGCCTCGCTTGCCCTCGCCTTCCGTCCCCGGGACAAGACCCTGACCCAGGTCGCCGCCCTCGGCGCCGCGCTGATCATCGGCATTCAGCTCACCGCCCAGCACTGGTTCTACCTGTACATCGTCTGGTTCTACCCCTTGCTGCTGGTGGCGATGGCCACCGCTACGGAGCGGGGACCATCACCTGCTCGATCGAGCCAGCCCGCCCGTCCGGGTTGACCTCGACCAGCGCGCCCATGACCCAGACGTCCTCCTCCGCGGTCTCGAAGCGGACCGGCATCTGCCTGACCAGGGCCTGCACTGCCTGCTCGGGTTTGACGCCGAGAACGCTCGTGCGCGAGCCGGTCATGCCGACGTCGGTGATGAAGGCGGTCCCCTCGGGCAGCACCCGCGCGTCGGCGGTCGGCACATGCGTGTGGGTGCCGAGGACGGCCGCCACCCGGCCGTCGAGATACCAGCCCATCGCGACCTTCTCGCTGGTCACCTCTGCGTGGAAGTCGACGACGATGCAGTCGGCCTCGATCCGCTCGAGGATCGCGTCGACCTCGTGGAACGGCAGCCGCGCGACCTGGAGGCCGACGGCGCCGCTGAGGTTGATCACCCCGACTCGCATGCCGCCCGCCTCGACGACGGTGTGGCCGCGCCCGGGGTTGGAGTGTCCGTAGTTGGCGGGACGGATGACGCGGTCGGTGTTGTCGAGGTACGCGTAGACCTCGCGGTGACGGTAGACGTGGTTGCCGGTGGTGATCACGTCGACCCCCGCCTCGAAGATCGACCTCGCGGTCTTCTCGGTGATGCCGACCCCACCGGCGGAGTTCTCGCCGTTGACGATCACGAGGTCCGGGGAGTGACGTTCCCGCAGCCCTGGCATCGCGGCTGCCAGTCCCCGCCGCCCGGCGCCGCCGACGACGTCGCCGATGAAGAGGACCCTCATGCGCTGACCTTAGACGGCCGCGAACCTGCGCAGGGAGAGCCGGGCGATCAACCCGTAGGCGACCGCGAGAATCGCCAGGTGCGCCAGCGGCCCGCCGATCCCTCCGCCCGCCGGGTCGAGCGCCGCGCTCATCGCGTCGAGTGCCGGCTTGAAGGGGAAGAGGGCGACGACGATTTTGATCGCGTCGTAGAGGCCCTCGCCGACCGCCCCGGAGGGGACCAGCGAGAGGAAGGCGATCGGCAGGGTCACCATGAAGGCGAGCAGCGACACCGCGCGGACCTCTCGCGCCGCCGCTCCGAGGGCCGCGCCCGCCGCTCCGAGGGCAGCGCCCCCGAAGAGGATCGCCAGCAGCCAGAGGCCGGCCCGGCTCCAGTGCAGGGGGACGAACACCTGCAGCCCGGCGAGCATCAGGAGCGTCACCAGCAGGCCGACTCCGACTCCGAGGACCACCTTCTCACCGAGCAGAGCGGTGGGGGAGACGAGGCTGCGGGTCAGCCGGGGGAAGGCGTTCTCCTCCCGCTCGAGCGCCAGCGAGCCGGCGACCAGGAGGACGGTGACGAAGGCCAGCGTCAGGGTTGCGGCGACCGCGATCGCGAAGACGTCGAGCGGCGGCGAGGACCCGTCCAGCACCTGCTTTTCGACCTCGATCGGCTGGGCTAGCCGGTCGAGAAGCGGCTTGGCGACGTCGAGGTTTTCACCGGACAGGGCGGCGAAGCGAATCACCCGGTCGAGCGAGTCGCGCAGGGGGCCGTCGGGCAGGGAGGGGCGGATCGCGGTGAGGATCCTGGCGGTGTTTTCGAGGCCGAGGATTTCGATCGACTGACCGACGACCGAGTATTCGCCTCCCTTGATCAGGAGGTCGAGGAATTTGCTTCCTTCGCCGGCGATCCGCCGGGCGACGAGCAGGTTGGCCTGGGCCAGCAGCGCGCTGACCCGATCGTCGACCGCCTGCGCCTTCAGGGGGTTCTCCTCGTTGACCAGGACTTCGACCTTCGGCGAGCCGGGGGTCAGGGTCGAGAGCGAGTTGATCTGGTCGACCAGGTCGGCGGGCAGGATCAGAGCCGCGAGCGCGTCGCCGGAGCCGACCTCGTCTTCGGCTTCGGCGCGGTCCTTCACACGGACGCACTCGACCCGCCGGCAGATTCTCCCTTCGACCCCGATCGCCGGCAGCTGCGCGCCGCCGACCGTGACCCGGCTTTCGCTGGGGATTTCATTCAGGAAGGCGATCCTCGGCTTGCTCGAGTCGGGGGATATCGCCAACCCGACCAGCACCGCGATCAGGATCGGGTAGGCGACCAGCAGCACCGCCTGCAGCGGCGAACGCCGCAGGATCTGCAGGTCCTTGAGCAGCAGCCAGCGCACCGACCTAATGCCCCCGGTACTGCAGGAAGGCGACGAAGGCGGTCTCGAAGTCGCGGTTCGCCGCCCCGGGTGCCTCGCTGCGCACGACCTCGCGCAGCTGCTCCGGTGAGCCGTCGAAGAGGCTCTCGCCGTCGGCGAGGACCAGCAGGCGGCCGCCGTAGCGCTCTGCCTCCTGGATGTCGTGCGTGGTGAAGATGACTGTCGTCCCGCGCTCAGCGGCGAGGCCGGCGACGAACTCCCAGAGCCGTGCCCGCTGCCGCGGATCGAGGCCGACGCTGGGCTCGTCGAGCAGCAGCACGAGCGGCTTGGAGAGGAGGCCGATCGCGATGTTGATCCGCTGCTGGTTGCCGCCGGAGAGTCGGGCGACCGCGTCGCCCCGCCGCCCGTCCAGCCCGGTCAGCTCGAGCATCTCCTCGACCGAGGACCGCGGCTCCGGATGCCCCTCCAGGCGGGCGAAGAGCAGCAGGTTCTCCTCCACCGTGAGCCGGCGGTAGAGGGCGGCCTGCTGGGGAACCCAGCCGACATCGCCCGCCGGCAGCGAGACCTCGCCCCCGTCGGGCCGGGTGACGCCGGCGAGGATCGAGAGCAGCGTGGTCTTGCCGGCGCCGTTGGGCCCGATCACGGCCAGCAGCTCGCCCGGGGCGACGCTGAAGCCGACGCCCCGCAGGGCCTCGCGCTCCCCGAAATTCTTCACCAACGCTCGCGCCTCGAGCGCCGCTGTCGCCGGGGCCTCCATCGGCGAAAAGCTACTCGGCCTAGAATCGTCGTGATGCCCTTCCCGGCAACACGCATGCGACGCCTGCGACGCACCGAGGCCCTGCGCGGCCTCGTGCGCGAGACCTCGCTCTCGGCTTCGCAGCTGATCCAGCCCGCCTTCGTCGTCGCCGGCGAGGGAGTGCGCGAGGAGATCGACGCGATGCCGGGGGTCGAGCGGTTCTCGATCTCGGAGCTGGTCGCCGAGGCGACCGAGCTGGCGACGCTCGGGGTCGGCGCGGTCCTCCTCTTCGGCATTCCCTCGACCAAGGACGAGACCGGCACCGGCGCCTACGACGACGAGGGCGTCGTCCAGATGGCGGTGCGGGCCCTGAAGGAGGCCCACCCCGACCTCACGGTGATCACCGACGTGTGTCTCTGCGAGTACACCTCGCACGGCCACTGCGGTTTCATCCGCGACGGCGAGGTCGACAACGACATCACGGTCGAGCTGCTCGCGAAAACCGCGATCTCCCATGCCGAGGCGGGGGCCGACGTCGTCGCGCCCAGCGACATGATGGACGGCCGGGTCGGCACGATCCGCCACCAGCTCGACGAGGAGGGCCACTCCACCGTCTCGATCCTCGCCTACAGCGCCAAGTACTCCTCCGCCTTCTACGGTCCCTTCCGCGAGGCGGCCGGCTCGACCCCCGAGTTCGGCGACCGCCGCGGATACCAGATGGACCCGGCCAACGCCGCCGAAGCGGTGCGCGAGGCCGAACTCGATCTTGAGGAGGGCGCCGACATGCTGATGGTCAAGCCCGCCACCCCATATCTGGACGTCGTGCGCCAGGTCAAGGACGCGACCCGGGCCCCGCTCGCCGCCTACCACGTCTCCGGCGAGTACTCGATGCTGAAGGCCGCCGCCGCCAACGGCTGGATCGACGAGCGCGCGGCGGTCCTGGAGACCCTCACCTCGATCCGCCGAGCCGGCGCCGACGCGATCGTCACCTACTACGCGAAGGAGGCGGCAGGATGGCTTCAGTAGGAGCGGGCGCCGCGAAGCTCCCGCAGTCGAAGGCGCGCAGCCGCAAGGACGGCGCGGCGATCCCGCTCGACGAGACCGACAAGCGGCTGATGAACCTGCTGCAGTCGAGCTTCCCGCTCGACGCGGAGCCCTTTGCGCTGATCGCCTCGGAGGCGGAGATGGAGCTCGACGATGTCCTCACCCGCACCCGCCGCCTGCTCGACGAGCGGATCATCCGCGAGATCACGCCGATCTTCGACACCCGTGCGCTGGGCTACGAGTCGATGCTGGTGGCGGCGAAAGTCGACTCGGAGAATCCGCAGCGGGCGGCCGCCGTGGTCAACGCGCACCCCGGCGTCTCCCACAACTACCTGCGGACCCACGACTTCAACCTCTGGTTCACGATCGCGACGCCACCCGACTCCGAGCTCGGACTGGCCGGGACCCTCGACGTTCTGATGGGCGATGCCGGCGCCGAGTCGATGCGCCAGCTGCCGACCCTGACCCTGTTCAAGATCAACATGAACCTGGAGATGGAGAAGGGCACCAAGGAGCTCTCCTCGGCCGTCGACGCCTCGCCCCCTCGCGAGCTCGACGCCCAGCCCTACGACGACCGTGACATCGCCGTCATCCGTGCCCTGCAGGGGCCGATGGAGGCGACCGAACGCCCCTACGACGCGGCCGCCGAAGAGGTCGGGATGTCGACCCCCGAGCTGCTCGAGCACCTGCGCGGGATGATCGACCGCAAGATCCTGCGTCGCGTCGCGGCGATCCTCTTCCATCGCCGGGCCGGTTTCTCCGCCAACGGCATGGGCGTCTGGAAGGTCCCGGAGGCAGAGATCATGGAGACCGGCCGGCAGATGGCCTCATTCCGCGGCATCTCGCACTGCTACCAGCGGCCCACCTACGCCGACTGGCCCTACAGCGTCTTCACCATGGCCCACGGCCGCTCGAAGGAGGAGTGCGACGCGATCCTCGACTCGATTGCCGAGGAGTGCGGGATCGGCCCCGACGGCCGCGCGACTCTGTACTCCTCCACGGAGTACAAGAAGATCCGGCTCCGCTACTTCACCGACGAATACCGGGAGTGGGAAGAGGCGCACGCGGGGTGAGGACCGCGGTAGGGGTTTCACTTAGCTTTTTCGGTGGAACCCCGGCTGCTGTCGCCTCGCGCGCGCGACGAAAAAGTACAAGACGTTCAACCCCTACCGCGGTCCTCGCCTAGCGCTCGTGTCTTCCAAGTTTCAGCGGTCGTCCGAGTTGTACCTTCGTGCGCAGCGGGTCATGCCCGGGGGGGTCAACTCTCCGGTGCGGGCGATGGGGTCGATCGGGCGGGAGCCGATCTTCATCGAGCGGGGCGAGGGCTGTGAGCTGGTCGACGTCGACGGCAACCGCTACATCGACTGGGTCTGCTCCTGGGGGCCGCTGATCCTCGGGCACGCCGAGCCCGGGGTAGTCGCCGCGGTCGAGGAGGCCGCCGCCCGCGGCACGAGTTACGGCGCGGCGACCGCCGCCGAGGTCGAGCTCGCCGAGGAGGTCGTCGCGCGGATCCCGTCGGTCGAGATGCTGCGGATGACCTCCTCCGGGACCGAGGCGGCGATGAGCGCGGTACGCCTCGCCAGGGCGCTGACCGGGCGCGAGGTGGTGGTCAAGTTCTCCGGCGCCTACCACGGCCACTCCGACGGGCTGCTCGCCGAGGGAGGCTCCGGCCTGGCGACGCTCGGCATCCCCGCCAGCCCCGGCGTCACCGCCGCCCAGGCTGCCGGCACCGTCGTCGTCCCCTGGAACGACCCGGCCGCGGTCGAGGAGGCGCTCGCCGAGCACGACGTCGCCGCCCTCCTGGTCGAGCCGATCGCCGCCAACATGGGGGTCGTCCCGCCCGAGGACGGCTTCCTCGAGCTGCTCCGGGAGTCGACCCGCGCCGCCGGGGCGATGCTGGTCTTCGACGAGGTGATCACCGGCTTCCGGGTCTCCCGCGGTGGCGCCCAGGAGCTCTACGGGATCGAACCCGACCTGACCGTGCTCGGCAAGGTGCTCGGCGGTGGCCTGCCGGCAGCGGCATTCGGCGGCCCGCGTGAGGCGCTCGAGGCGGTCGCCCCGGCCGGCGACGTCTACCAGGCGGGAACCCTCTCGGGGAACCCCCTCGCGGTCGCCGCCGGAATGGCGACCCTGCGGCGCCTCGACGCCCCGGCCTACGAGCGGCTGGCGGAGCTGACCGACCGCCTCGAGGCCGGCTTCGTCGCCCTCGCCGAGGAACGAGGGCTCTCGGTCGCCTCGGCGCCGGGGCTTGTCACCCTCTTCTTCAACCCCGAGCCGCCGCTCGACTTCGCCATGGCCTCGGCCTGCGACCTCGAGGCGCACGCGCGCTTTTGCCGGGAGTTGCTGGAGCGCGGGGTCTATCCACCGCCCTCGCAGTTCGAGGCCTGGTTCGTCTCACTGGCCCACGACGAGGAGACGATCGACCGGACCCTCGAGGCGGCGGCGGAATCGCTCGAGGAGGCGCTCGCGTGAGCGGCGTGCCCTCCGCCTCCCTGCGCGAGCTCGGCGAGCGGCTGCGCGATGAGGGCACGCCGATCTCCGAGCACGTCGTGGAACCGGTCGGCGATTGGGAGTCGGGCGCGTCCGAGCACTACGAGCCGGTGATCGAGGCGGTCCGCGAGGGCTACCTGCTCCATTACGGGAAGCCCCGCCTGCTCGACGGCGGGGACGCCGACCTCGCCGTCCTCGCCGGGGATTACCTGTATGCGCTGGGCATTCAGCGCCTCGCGGCGTCGGGCGACTGCGAGGCCCTGCTCACGCTGGCGGACCTGATCAGCGCCTGCGCCCGCAGCCACTCGGAGGGCCGCGAGGACGAGATCCCCGCCCTCTGGCGCGAGGCGGTCGTGGGCATGGGGGACCACGGGCGCCCGAGTCAATAGACTTCGCGATTCCGAATTCGAGAGCTGTGGCAGACGACGCGGACAAGAAGAACGGGGCGCAGGCCCCCGCCCAGACGGAGCGGGAGAAGCCCAAACCACCCGGCTATTTCGAGGGCGAGTCAATGACTCGCCGTCACGCTTTCACGATCGGTGCGCAGGCCATCGGGGGAATCGCCGGGGCCGCCATCGTCCTTCCCGCGGTCGGCTTCGCGATCGCCCCGATCTTCCACCGCGGCAAGGAGCGCTGGGAGGCGGTCGGCCCGGTCGGCGATTTCGTCGAAGACACCTACCGCCAGGTCGTCTTCACCGAAACCGAGGGGATCGGCGACGCCGGCAAGACGACCGCCTACGTGCGCAGGGGCTCCAAGGAACTCGAAGAGGACCCGAAGACCTACGTCGCCGTCTCCAACCGCTGCGCCCACCTCGGCTGCCCGGTCCGCTTCGTCGAGGCCGCCGGCAACTTCATCTGCCCATGCCACGGCGGCGTCTACGACTTCCAGGGCAAGCGGATCGGCGGCCCGCCGGTGCGCCCGCTGGACCAATTCCAGACCCGGGTGCGCGACGGCCAGGTCGAGCTCGGCCCCCGCTACAGCGTCACCTCGCACCTGGAACCCGTCCGCGCCCGTGATCCGGGAGAGTTCACCGGCGGCATCTGGGAATTCCTCTACCCGCCGCGTCCGTCCACCTTCCCGCCGCCATGAGCAAACTCGACAAACTTGATTCGCTGATCCCGGCGCCGCTGCGCAAACCGGCGAAGCCCGGCGAGGGCAACGGCCACGGTAAGAGCGCCGCCCCGTCGGACCTGAAGACCGCTCCTCCCGAGCGGCCGGGTGACGCGGCGCGCCTCGCCGACCAGGCGAAAGAGGCGCCGATCGACGCCCTGGCGTGGATCGACCAGCGGACCGCCGCCTCAGGGTTCCTCACCGGGATGCTCTTCCGCAAGGTGCCGAAGGGGACCAATTGGTTCTACACGCTCGGCTCGGCGACTCTCTTCGCCTTCATCGTCCAGGCGACGACCGGCGTCTTCCTGGCGATGTTCTACACGCCCTCCACCACCCAGGCCTACCACTCGATCGCGCACATCAACAACGACGTCCCGCTCGGCGCGCTCGTCCACGGCATGCACAAGTGGGGCTCGAGCGTGATGGTGATCCTGATCTTCGTCCACATGGGACGGACCTTCTTCTTCGGCGCCTACAAGTACCCCCGCGAGCTCAACTGGGTGATCGGCGTCGTCCTCCTGATCCTGACCATGACGATGTCCTTCACCGGCTATCTGCTGCCCTTCGACCAGCGCTCCTTCTGGGCCTCGGTCGTCGGCATCAACATCAACGGAACCGGCCCGATCATCGGCCCGTACCTGAGCGACTTCCTCCGGGCAGGCCCCGAGCTCGGGGCAACGACCCTCTCGCGCTTCTACGCGATCCACATGCTGCTGCTGCCGGGGGCGATCATCGCCCTGATCGGTGCTCACATGTACCTCGTGGTCAAGCTCGGCACGACCGCGCCGCCCTGGATCCACGCCGACAAACCGAAAGTCGCCGAGCCGGTCGCCCAGCTCGAGGCGGGCACGGGCGGCAACGGGGCTTCGCCCGGCAACGGAGCGGCGCCGGCATGAAGCCAGCCGACAAGCAGGCATATCTCGAGGAGTACGAACTCCTCAAGAAGAAGGGCAAGCCGTTCTTCCCCTACGCGGTGATGAAGGACTCGGTGATGGCGCTGATCGTCGTCGCCGTGATCATCGCGATGTCGATCATCCTCGGCGCCGAGCAGGGCCCGAAGGCCGACCCGACGACGACCAGTTACGTGCCGCGCCCCGAGTGGTACTTCTTCTTCCTCTTCGAGCTCCTGCGCGTGATCAAGCCGCCGGAGCTGGTCCCGATCGCGACGATCGGCGTGCCGACCGTGTGCATGGTCCTCCTGCTCCTATTGCCTTTCTATGACCGCGGGCCGGAGCGCCACCCCGGTCGCCGGCCGATCGCAACGACCGCCGGATGCCTGACGATCGCGGCGATGGCCTACCTCACCTACCTGGGAGCGACCGGGGGTTCGCCGACCGAGATCGACATGAAGGTCCCTGCCAGATACGAGGCCGGCAAGGAGGTCGTCGCCGGCTCCGGCTGCCTGGCCTGCCACAAGCTGGGTGAGAACGGCAACAACGGGCCCGGCCCGGAATTGACCCACATCGCCAGCCGAATTCCGCGCGCCGCGATCATCCGCTCGGTCGAAATCGGCCCTGGGATCATGCCCTCCTTCCGCGACCTGCCGCCGAAAAAGCTCAACGAGCTGGCGGACTTCCTCTCCTCACTCGACTAGCCTGGTCCCCGATGGCCGGGACGACCAAGCCCTCCAGGGACTCCGCCCAGTTCGCGGGGCAGGTCAACCGCATGTTCGATCGGATCGCCGGTCGCTACGACGCGCTCAACTCGGTGATGACGGCCGGGCTGCACCATCGCTGGCGCGAGCGGGCCGCGGACCGCGCCGGGCTGCGCCCCGGCGACGCGGCGCTTGACGTCTGCTGCGGCACCGGTGACCTGACCCTCGAGCTCGCCCGCCGGGTCTCGCCCGACGGCCACGTCGTCGGCTGCGATTTCTCCGAGCCGATGCTCGACCTCGCGCGTGAGAAGGCCTCCTCCACCGGCGCCGCCGGGGTCCGCTTCGAGTGGGCGGACGCCCTGCAGCTCCCCTATGACGCGGGCAGCTTCGACGCGGTCACGGTCGGCTTCGGCGTCCGCAACCTCGCCGACCTCGACCGGGGCATCGCCGAGATGGCCCGGGTGCTGAGGCCGGGGGGAAAGATGGTCATCCTCGAGATCACCCAGCCGACCCGGCCGCCGCTCTCGACTTTCTATTCGCTCTGGTTCGACCGGATCGTCCCGATCCTCGGCCGGCTGACCCCCGACTCGGAGGCCTACTCGTACCTGCCCGAATCGGTGCGCGGCTTCCCCAGCCCGCAGCGGCTCGCCGAGCGCATGCAATCAGCCGGTCTCGAGGAGATCCGCTGGACGGTCCTGGCCGGCGGGATCATCGCGATTCACAGCGCCGCCGCCGGGTGACCCGGCGCTCGGCCGTACCACCGCCCGTAACCGCGGTGCTCGACGCGTCGAGCACCTGGCTTCCCGCCAGGCTCGGCGAGGTCGAGGACCTGCTGCGCGGTCAGATCACCGGGCACGGCGAGCCGCTCGGCGATGCCGCGGGGTCGACCCTTGCCGCCGGGGGCAAGCGGATGCGGCCGCTGCTCGTCCTGCTCTGCGCCGGGCCGGATGGCGCTTCGCGGTCGGTCCGGGCAGCCGCGGCGGTGGAGCTCGTCCACATGGCGACGCTGGTCCACGACGACATCCTCGATGCGGCGCCACTGCGCCGCGGCCTCCCCACCGTCGTCGCCAGCGCCGGCCGTGAGCTGGCGGTCGGGACCGGTGACCTGCTCTTCTCGCGCGCCTTTGCCGTCCTCGCGGCGGCCGGGGACGCCCGCTCGGTCGAGCTTCTCGCCGACGCCTCGGTGGCGCTCGCGCGGGGCGAGCTCACCCAGCGCCAGGACGCCTTCGACATGGCGATCACCGAGCAGCGCTATCTCGAGCGCTGCCGGCTGAAGACCGCGGCGCTCTTCGAATGCGCGGTGCGCCTCGGCGCCGAGGCCGGCGGCCACACCGCCGGGCAGATCGCAGAGTTCGGCGCCTCGGTCGGCCTCGCCTTTCAGCTGCTCGACGATGTCCTCGACGTCTCCGGGCCGCCTGAGCGGACGGGGAAGGCGCGCGGAACCGACCTCCTCGACGGCACCGTCAACCTGCCCCTGATCCTCGCCGCGCGTGAGTCGCCGCGGCTGCTCGAGCTCGACCTGCGCGGCCTCGACCCGGCGTCCGCGGTCGAGGTCTGCGATGAGATCGCGGCGACCGGGGCCCTCGATGTGGTCCGCGCCCGGGCCGAGGAGCTCGTCACCGCGGCGAAACGGGGCCTCGACGGCGCCGGGCTGCAGCCGGAGCAGCGCCGGCTGCTCGAGCTCGTCGCCGACGGCGTCGTTCAGCGCTACGGCTAGCGGAAGTCGTCGGCGGTCAGCAGGTCCGCGGCGAGGGCCGCAGTGAAGGACTCGACGATGTGCTGCATGTTCTCGTGCTCGATCTGGCGGAGGTCGCCGCTCAGCTTCTGGGTTCCCGAGTCGAGCTCCTCGTCGTAAGCGTCGATTTCCCGCTCGCCGTGGACCGCGTCACAGGTCCACTCGCACTCGGGGCAGCGACGCCATAGCCGCCAGTGCCCACGATCGCCCGCCTGTTCCCAGCGGGTCGGCTGCACCAGGCCCGAGCCGCACTTCTCACAGAGGTGGAGGCCCAGCTTGGTTGTCGTCTTGGTGTGGCTCGTGCTGTCCATGATGAATTCTCAAACCCGCGAAACTACGAATCAATTCGCACTTTTTCGGCAGGAATCGAAAAATCCCCAGTAACGGGTACAAACGCCCATTCGGCCGAGCCCGGTCCAATCGCGAGCGGCTGCCGTTACCATGGTCCAGATGCCGAATGTAGGACCCCTCGAGCTGGCGATCGTGCTGATCATCGCGCTGATCGTCTTCGGACCAAAACGGCTCCCCGAGCTGGGCAAGAGCCTCGGTCGCGGTATCCGTGAGTTCAAAGGCTCGGTCACCGGCGAGCACGACGACGATGACGACGAGGAGCCCGCGGCGACCACCAAAGCCGAGATCGCCTCGCCTCCGACCGCACCGCCGGACGCCGTCAAGGCGGCCGAGGACGAGCCCGCGGTCCACGACCGCACCTGAGGAGCAGGATGGCCCGCCGTGTCAGGGCGGTGTCCCACGAGGACGAGCTGACGCTGGTCGAGCACCTCGACGAGCTGCGCAGCCGGATCGTCGTCTGCCTCGTCGTCTTCGGGGTCGCGCTCGCGCTCTGCTTCTGGCAGAACCACCTCCTCCTCGAAATCGCCGGCCACCCGCTTCCCGAGGGGCACAAGAAGCTGATCACGTTCGGGGTCAGCGAGCCGTTCACGACCACCCTGACGGTCTCGACCTACGGGGCGCTGATCTTGGCGATGCCGATCCTGATCTACCAGCTCTACGCCTACGTGCTGCCGGCCTTCAGCGATCGAGAGAAGAAGGTGATCCTGCCGATCATGCTGATGGCGCCGTTCCTCTTCCTGATCGGGGTCGCCTTCTCCTACTTCGTCGTCATGCCGGCAGCGGTCAAGTTCCTGCTCAACTTCAACGACAGCCAATTCAACGTCCAGGTCAGGGCGCGTGACTACTACAGCTTCTTCTCGACGACGATGCTGGCGGGCGGAATCGTCTTCGAGCTGCCGATGGCGATCCTCGCGGTCACCCGCCTGGGAATCGTCAAGGTCAGCCAGCTCCGAAAGAACCGCCGCTACGCGTATCTGGCCATCGCGGTGATCGCCGCCGCGCTGCCCGGCGTCGACCCTGTCTCGATGCTGATCGAGATGGTCCCCCTGCTCGTTCTCTACGAGTTGAGTATCTTGCTGGCCCGCGCCTTCGGCGAGCCGGCTGCCGCGGGTGGAGTGGCCAAACCTTCGACTCAGGAGCCGTAGAGGACCGATGGCACAGGGCGGCGAGCGCCGAATGCTGTTCGACATTCGCGGTAAACGGAAACACGTCGTCCGTTTCGTTTACGCGATCCTCGCCGTGCTCATGGGCGCGAGCCTCTTCCTCGTCGTCGGCCCGGTGAACATCGGCGCGCTGGTCGGCGCCAGCGACACCGTCTCGAACAGCGCCGCCCTCTTCGAAGAACAGTCGGAAAGGCTCGAACACCGCCTCAAGAAGGATCCGGAAAACCCGGACATGCTCGTCCAGCTGACCCGGGCCCAGCTGAACGCCGGCAAAGCGACCGCTCGGGTCGACCCGACCACGGGCCTCACCGAAGTCACCCCCGAAGGCCGCGCCCAGTTCGAAAAAGCGGCCGACACCTGGGCGCAATACGTGAAGCAGGTGAAAAAAGGCGAAGCCAGCCCCTCGGCGGCGAACCAGGTCGCCACCGGCGCCTTCATCCTCGCCCAGAACTCGACCGGCTACCCGGAAGCCTTCGAATATCTCGACGAAGCGGCAGCGGCGCAGCGGCTCGCCGCCGAAGCCCAGCCCAATATCGGCACCCTCAGCCAGCTCGCCCTCTTCGAGCTGCTCGGCGGCAACTTCACCGCCGGCGACAAGGCCGGTCAGGAAGCCGAAGCAGCCGCCAGTTCGAAAGAACAGAAGAAGCAGTCTGTCCCAGCAGCTCGATGCCTATCGCAAACAGGGCAAGGAACTGCAGAAAAGCAAGAAGGCCGCCGAAAAAGCCGAAAAGGGCAAAGGCAAGGAAACGCTGGAAAACCCGCTAGGCGGTCTCGGCGGCGGCGGGACCTCGCTCAGCCCCTAGCGCCGTCGGCTGCTCCTCGCCCGCGGCGAGCGCCGACCAGTAGCGGACCCACTCGCGCTCGTGGCCGATCCCGGCTTCGATCGCCAGCCTCACGCCGGCGGGTATTTCGTCCCCGAACACCCGGATTCGCTCTTCGTGTTCGCTCAGCTTCCGTTCGTGGATCGGCAGCCTGAGCTCCGCGAACGGCTTCGGCTCGGCGCCGAAGTAGATCTTCAGTAGGCCCAGGTCGCGCAGCTCGAACAGTTCGCCGGTCGGTGCGTCGAGCCATTCCTGGAGGACCCGGCGGCCGTCCGCGGTCAGCTTGAAAAAGCGCCGGCGCCTGCCCCCGTCCTCGCGCTCTTCGCTGAGCAGGCCGGCTTCCTCGAGGCGCGTGGTCTCGTTATAGATCTGGGCGTGGGGCACGGTCCAGAAGTGCCCGACGCTGCCGGCGACCATGTTCTTCAGGTCGTACGGCGTCGCCTCGCCTGCCGCCGCCAGAAGGCCGAGGACGATGTAGGACGGTGGGTTCAGTTTCGGCATAGCTGGCATCGACCTCGACATCAAATCATGTTATCGGTTGCATCATCCAGATTAGATGGTGTATAACCGGCACCACGCGAAAGGGAAGTCGCGTTGTCCGGGAGACAAGCAGGGGGATCGGCCGCCCAGGTAGGGGCAGCAGCCCGTTGCGGTCATCGGGAATAGCCGCTCCAGACAAGAGACAGGGTTGGTTTGGGAATGAGGACAGGGAACAACGCCGCGCCGGATCGTAAAACTTTGCCTACTGGGCGTCGCGGCCGTCTGCTGCTCGCCCTTGGCGGTGCCGCCCTCGCCCTCGCCGTGATCGTCGCCCCCGCGAGCGCCGACCCGATCGTCTCGACCAAACCGGCGACCGAAGTCCTTTACAACTCCGCCGTCGTCCACGGCATCGTCGATCCAGGGCCCGAGGAAACCTATTACTGGTTCCAGTACACGACCGATCCGGCGGAAGGGCCCTGGTTCTATGGCCCTGGGTACATCGGGCCCTCGGTACCCGCCGGAGGGCCGCAGGATGTCTCGGAAAAACTGATCGGCGAATACGAATACTTCGACCTGCCGTTCGGGATCGAACTCGAAGCGAACACGACCTACTACTACCGACTGGCTGCCGTCAAAACCGAATGCTGCTTCCCCGGCGTGTACTCCCCGGGGCCGTACGAAAGCTTCAAAACCCTCCCGGTCGCGCCGCCCGAAGTCATCTCGGCGGCGATCACGAACGTCACCAACAAATCCGCCGACCTGTCCGGCGTGATCGAACGCACCTCGTCCAACCCGGACCAGGCGTTCGACGCGCGCTGTCAGTTCGAATACATGACCGACGCCCAGTACCAGCCGCGCAGCGAGAAACAAAGGCTCACGGTGAAGGCATCGGGCGGCACGTTCACGTTGAGCTATTCGAAACGGATCGGGTCCACGCCGCAGACGACCGGGCCGCTCCCGTTCAACGCTCCAAAAGCCCAGGTCCAGGCCGCCCTCGAAAGCCTTCCGTTCATCGGCGCCGGCGCGGTCAACGTGACCGGTGGGCCCGGGAACTCCACGGGCGCCTTCCCCTACACGGTCAACTTCGTCGGACCGAAAGCCAACACGAATGTCCAGGGCATCGGCGTCGACGGCACCAACCTGACGCTGACACCCGAAGAAGGGCCGCAGGCGTTCGGGGGCACGGTCACCGACGGTCACCCGGAAGGCTTCGAACAGTCGACGCCGCTCGCATGCAGCACCGAACGGATCACGACTCCAGGCCAGACGCCGGTCACCGCCCAGCTGACCGAACTGCAGCCCAACACCATCTACCACGTTCAGCTCAGTGCCAAGAACTCCGGCGGCAAGGCGCACAAAGTCGCCGGCGTATTCACCTCGGGCTCGGTGCCGAAAACCGAAACGATGGCCGCCGGCCACATTCTCCCCACGTCGGCGCTCCTCGGCGGCCGGGTCAGCCCCGAAAACGCGCCGCTCAGCTATCAGTTCGAATGGGGCTTCACCGACAGCTACGGGAACCTGCAGCCCGCCGCCCCGGAACCGCTCGAATCAGTCGACGAAGCGACCCACATCGTCACCAAGCCGATCACCGGCCTGGCGCCGGAAACGGAATACCACTACCGGATCGTCGCGACGAACACGGTGACCAAACAGGTCGTCAAAGGCGACGACAAGAGCTTCAGGACGCTGGCCCCGGCGGTCCCGCCGCCGACGAGCTGCCCGAACGAACGATCGCGGATCGGTCCGGCGGCAAATCTCCCCGACTGCCGCGCCTACGAATTCGCCTCACCGGAAACCAACTACGCAGCTCTCGAGGCCGGTATCGAAGTCGTCCCCGACGGCAGCGCGATCCAGTGGCTGGCGCTCGACGCCCCGCTCAACGCCGGCAGCAGCGAAGCCCTGTTCAACTTCGCGGTCTCGCGTCGCAAGGGCCCTCCCGGCAGCGGTTGGCACACGGTCGGGCTCAATCCGCCGATCACCGAACAGGTCCAGCAGTACGGCAACATCGGCGCGGTCGGCTTCGCCGTCTCCGAAGACTTCAGAGAATGGGTAGTCACCTCGCGGCAGAAACTGAGCGGGCCGAGCTCGCCTGAGGGGGGGGTCAATTACTACGTCCACCGGGCCGACGGGACCTTTGTCCCGATCACGACGACGGGGAACATCTACTCGGTCGGTCCCAACTGCTGCGTCGCGTCCCGTGACTTCAGCCACATCTATTACTCCCCCGACCACAAACAGCTCACCGAAGACCCGGTCGGCAGCGAAAACGCCTACGAGTGGACCGATGGGGATCTCAGACTGGTCGGCTATCTCCCGGGCGAAACCACTCCGGCCCCCGCCGGAGCGAAGATCCCCAGCCCGATGAACGGCAAAGGCGGAATGATGTCCGGCGACGGCAGCCTGGTCGGATTCGTCGCCAACAATTACCCCGGCCTGTACGTCCGCGTAAACGCGCAGAGCACGATCGAAGTCTCAAAATCGCAGCGCGAAACGGACGACCCCGCCGGAACGACCAACGGGATGAGAGCGGCGGGGATGGCCGACGACGGCAGCGCCTTCTTCTTCAAATCGTCCTCGGAGCTCACCGATGACGCGAACACCGGCGAAAACGATGCCGGCGCAGACCTCTACCGATACGACTTCGGGACCGGAAAACTCAAAGACCTGACCGTCGACGACAACCCGATCGACAAAGACACGGGCGCCAACTTCATGGCCGTCGTCGGGCACGACCTCAACTACCACTACATCTACTTCACCGCACGCGGCGTCCTCGCGCCCGGCGGGAAAAAGGGCGTCGAAAACCTCTACGTCTGGCACAACGACGAAATCGACTACGTCGCCGAAAAGCCTTCCGGCAGCTTCGAAACCGGCTGGGCTGTCTACACACCGCCGAACGCGCTCCACATCGTCTTCGCCTCCTCGACGAGCCAGACCGCGTATGACAACACCAACCCGATCACGGGTGAACCCCAGCAGATGCTCTACAAATACACCTACAAGGGGCCGCTGGAGTGCATCACCTGTCGCCCCGACGGCTCCCGGCCGACCAGCGGCGTCGCTCTGACCTACGGCAACGCACGGGCGATAAGCGACGACGGCAAGCGGGCGTTCTTCGAAAGCAGCGACGCCCTGCTTCCGGAAGCGTCGAACGGCCTCTCGAACGTCTTCGAGTACACCGAAGGGGAACTGAAACTGATCTCCCCGCCGAACTCGGAACGGACAGCACACCTCTACGGGGCCAGCGCCTCCGGCGACGACGTCTTCATCCAGACCTTCGGCGAACTCACGCCCGAGGGCCAGGGCGAAGTGATGGGGCTCTATGACGCCAAGGTCAACGGTGAACTGCTCCCCGACCAGCCACTCCTATGCCAGGGGGAAAACTGCCGCACGGCGCCGACTCCGCCGGCCAAGACTCCCAGCCCCGGGAGCGCCAGCTTCTCGGCGACAGTCAGGGTTGCAGTCTCCGAGGCGAAAGCGACGCGGGGTAAGACCGCCCACCTGCGGGTCATCGTCCCCGACGCCGGCGACCTGACGATCTCGGGCAAGGGTCTGAAGACGATCAAGAAACCTCTGAGCAAGGCCGGCTCGGAGACCTTCACTCTCACCCTGACGCCGGCCAAGAACAAGCGGCGACTGAAGAAGGGCGTATTTAACACCAGGGCCGAGATCATCTTCACCTCGGGCGCCGGTGACACCTCACGCGACGAGGTAGCACTCAAGTTCACTGCTGCGAAGAAGAAGGGTGGAGGCAAATGAGCGCCCGGCGGCTGATCCTGCCGATGCTCGTCGTCGCGTTGCTCGGCATCTGCTCGGGGGCGCAGGCCCGGGAAGGGGAATTCCTCCACTTCACCTCGATCGGGACGAATCAGGATGGAACTCCGTCGACGGCCGCGGGGGGCCGACCCTACGAACTGACCCAGGATTTCCGGCTCAACCAGTCGGTCAACCCCGAAAGCAAATCGCTGTTGCCGACCGAAAGCCTCAAAGACGTGATCGTCGACCTGCCCCCCGGCTCCGTCGGCAACCCGGAGGCGCTCCCCCACTGCCTCGAGCGCGAACTCGAGACCGCGGTCGGCTGTCCGCCGAACTCGCAGGTGGGCATGGCGACCACCGAACTCCAACTCGTCTTTAGGTCGACGGTGGTCAGCCCGATCTACAACATGAAGCCGCCGCCGGGCATGCCGGTGCAGTTCGCTTTCGTCGTCGTCGCGCCCCGCGTCCACGTCGACTTCCATGTGCGGACCGGGAACGACTACGGCGTCACGGCGACAATTCACAACATCAGCGACACGGCGCCGGTGTGGCTCAACAAGTTCGCCCTGTGGGGGGTCCCGGCGGACTCCTCCCACGATGCCGCCCGCGGTGGCCCCAGCTCGGAGCCCCGCCTGCCGCTGCTCTCGAATCCCACCTCCTGCGAAGGCCCGATCAACACCGGCCTGGCGATCAACACCTGGCAGTTTCCGCACACCCCTCTGGTCGCCCCTCCAGGCGAAGCGCCGGCGATGACCGACTGCAACCAGGTCGACTTCAGCCCGACGCTGGAAGTCAAGCCGACGACGAACCTGGCCGACTCGCCGACCGGGCTCGAATTCCACCTGAACCTGCCCCAGAACGAAGACCCTGACGGAACCGCCGAGGCGCTCCTGCGCGAGGCGAAGGTCTCGCTGCCGTCAGACCTGACGATCAATTCGGCGGCGGCCAACGGCCTGGGGGCCTGCACGCCGGAACAGATCGGCTACCTCGGGCTGCGCGGCGAGCACCAGATCCTGCGGTACCCGCGACCCGGGACCGCCTCGTTCACGGTCAGCCGTGGGGGTGAGACGACGGCCCCGGTCTCCTCGATCGCCGACGTCGCCGAAGTCACGGCTGCGCTCGAAACCCTGCCCGGCCTCGCCGGGAACATCAGCGTCGAAGGCGGCAATGGCGGCTGGATCGTGGTCTTCAACGGTGACCTGGCCGGAAAAGACGTGCCCGAGCTGACCGGAGAAATCACCGACAACCGCAGCGAGACCCTTGAAGTCACCGGCACCGGCGGCGCCTACAACCTGCAAACCGGCGGCTCATCCACCGCGGCCGAGTTCGAAGCCAGCTTCGAACTGGGGTCGACCTTCCTCCAGGCGGTGAACCCGACCAGGAACCCGAAGCCGGGAGAAGCCGTCGAAGGCCCCGGGATCGCGCCGGGAACGGTGATCAGCATCGCCTTCGGGAACATCATGATCCTCAACCAGGGGACCATCGAAAAACGCGACAACGTTCAGCTCAACACGGCCCTGCCTTACACGACGACCGCCGCGGAACTCGAAGAAGGGCTGCAGGCGATGCCGTCGATCGGTCCCAACAACGTGACCGTCACCGACATGGGGACCGTCGGCTCGACCCATTCATTCCAACTCCTCTTCTCACGGCAGCTGGCCGGCGCCTCGCCGACCTTCACCAGCAGCTCGGCACTGACGGGCCCGGGCGCCGGTGTCGCGATCGCCGTCGACCCGCAGACCCCCGGGCACCCTCTGGAAGTGTCGACCGAGACCGGAATCCGCACCGGGGCGCCGCAGTTCACGGAAGCGGCGGCGACCTGCCCGGACGCCTCGAAGATCGGAACGGTGAGGATCGACACGCCGACCCTCGATCACCCTCTGATCGGCTCGATCTACCTGGCGAGCCAGAAGCAGAACCCGTTCGGCTCGCTGCTCGCCATCTACCTCGGCGTCGACGATCAGGAATCGGGAATCGTCCTGAAGCTGCCGGGCTTGATCGAAGCCGACCCGAAGACCGGGCAGCTCGACGACCACCTTCGAAGAAAACCCACAGCTGCCCTTCGAAGATCTGCGGCTCGAATTCTTCAAGGGCTCAACCGCGCCGTTGAAGACCGGGATCGCCTGCGGCAGCTACCAGGTGGCGGCGGACATGACTCCCTGGACCGCACCGGACGGGCCCGTTCTGCACCCGAAAGACTCCTACACGATCACCCGCGGGGCGGGTGGCGGTCCATGCGCCAAAGACGAAGCTTCGGCGCCGAATAAGCCCAGCTTCGAAGCGGGCACCTTCGAACCGACGGCGGGCATCTACTCGCCGTTCACGCTGAAGCTCTCGCGCGAAGACGGCACTCAGCTGCTGACCGGGGTGGACGCCACTCTGCCCAAGGGGCTGCTCGCCAGGCTCGCCGGAGTTCAGTACTGCTCGGACGCCGCCCTCGCGGTCGCCGCCGGCAAGACCGGGCACCAGGAGCTGGCCGACCCGAGCTGCCCGGCCTCCTCGAAGGTCGGCACCGTCGCCGTCTCCGCCGGCGCCGGCCCGACCCCGATCCGCGTCGACGGCAGCGCCTATCTCGCCGGCCCGTACAAGGGAGCCCCCCTCAGCCTCGCCGTCGTCACGCCGGCGATCGCCGGGCCCTTCGACGTCGGCGACGTCGTCGTGCGCAACGCGCTCTACATCGACCCCGTGACCACCCAGGTCCGCGCCGTCTCCGACCCCTTCCCGACGATCCTCGAAGGGGTGCCGCTCTCGATCCGCTCGATCCTGGTCAACCTGGATCGCGACTCCTTCACCCGCAACCCGACCAGCTGCAACCCCCTCTCGGTGACCGGAACCCTGACCACGTTGTCGGGCCAGGCCGCCCCGGTCAGCAACACCTTCCAGGTCGGTGACTGCGGCAAGCTCGGATTCAAGCCGAAGCTCGCCCTCAGCCTCAAGGGTGGCACCAAGCGCACCGGTCACCCGGCACTGAAAGCCTTCCTCACGGCTCGCGACGGCGACGCCAACATCTCCCGCGTCGCGGTCTCGCTGCCCAAATCCGAGTTCCTCGACAACTCGCACATCAAGACCGTCTGCACCAGGGTTCAGTTCGCCGCCTCGGCCTGTCCCCCGGAATCGGTCTACGGCTTCGCTCGCGCCTACACGCCGCTGCTCGACAACCCGATCGAAGGCCCGGTCTACCTACGAAGTGCCAATCGCCTGCCGGACCTCGTCGCCGATCTCCGCGGCCAGATCCACGTCGTCCTCGACGGCAGCATCGACACCACCAAAGCCGGCGGCCTGCGGACCACGTTCGAAGACGTCCCTGACGCACCGGTCTCGAAATTCGTCCTCGAACTGGCCGGCGGCAAGAAGGGCCTGCTCGAAAACAGCGCCGATCTCTGTGCGCACGAATACAAAGCGAGCGCGCTGATCGATGGCCAGAACACCAAGACTTTCGACCAGTCTCCGGTGCTCAAGAACAGCTGCAAGAACGTCAAGAAGAAGAGCAAGAAGGGCCGGAACAAGAGCAAGGCCCAGAAGCACGGCGCAGGGCGCTGAGCGGGAGACGACGGTGCGCAAGCTGACACACCTGACCGTGCTCGCTGTGACGATGGCCTTCGGGGCATCGATCGCGCACGCCGACGAACCGCCGCCCCCGCCTGAACCGCCGATGATCGTCGCCACCTGGGTCACGTCGGTCGCGACCACCGGCGCCAACCTGCGCGCCGAAGTCGACACCGGCAACCTGGCGACCACTTACCGCTTCGAATACGTCACCGAGGCGGAATTCAAAGCGAACGGCTTCAACGACGCGACCAAACTTCCCAGCGGCACCGAAGCGAGCATCGCCGCCGCCGAAAAACCGGAAGCCGTCGTCCAGCACCCCGGCGCACTGACGGCCGCGACCTCCTACCGATTCCGGATCGTCGCCAAGAACACCGAAGGGGAAGCGATCGGGCCCACTCGTCCGCTGATGACCGACGCTCCCCCGCAGCCCTTCTCCCTCCCCGACGGTCGCGGCTGGGAGATGGTCTCACCGGTCGACAAGAACGGTGGCGAGATCCAGAGCTTCGGCGGCAACTTCGGCGGCGGCTCGATTCAGGCCGCCGCGGGGGGTGGCGCCATCACCTACACCTCTTCCTCGTCCTTCGGCACGCCGATCGGCGCGCCCGGGGCGAACCAGTACATGTCGACCAGGGGCGACGCTGCCTGGAGCACGCAAAACATCACCACCCCCGGCCTTTCCGGCACCTACCCGGACACACCGACGAGTGGCGTGCCCTTCCAGATCTTTTCCACCGATCTCGGCGGCGCCGTGCTCAGCAACGGGCGCCGCTGCCGTGTCTCGACCTCGAGCGACTGCCCTGTCGAAAACGCGCCCTTGGCGGGCTCCGGGGCCCCCGCCGGCTTCCGCAACTACTACCTGCGAAACGCCGCGGGTGGATTCCTCGCCGCCCTGTCCAGCACCGACCTCAGCCTCCTCAAACTCGGAGCGTCCAAGTTCGAACTCGCGTTCGCGGGCGCGACGCCGGACCTCTCCCACATGATCTTCTCGACCTGCGCAGCGCTGACCGTGGGCGCGACCGAAGTCGCCGGCGTTGGCGGCGAATGCGATCCCGCCAAACAGAACCTCTACGAGAAGACCGGCACAGCTCTGGAATTGGTCAACCAGACCCCGGGCGCCAGCCTCGCCGCCCAGAGCCGGGCGGTCTCGACCGACGGGTCCCGCGTCTATTGGACGAATGGCTCAAATCTCTATCTGCGTGAAGGGACCCAGGTCAAACAGGTGGATCTGGCGCAGGGGGGAGGCGGCACCTTCCAGACCGCGAGCCTTGACGGCTCGGTCGCCTTCTTCAGCAAAGGCGGACACATCTACCGTTCCCAGGCCGGTGCCGCCGCCACCGATCTGACCCCCGGCGGCGGCGTGCTCGGCGTGCTCGGCGCATCCGACGACGGCGCCTACCTCTATTACGCGGACGGGGCCGGGGTCGAGCTTTGGCACGAAGGGACGGTGACACCGGTCGCCGTCGCCGCCGACACGTCCAACTACCCGCCGACGACCGGGACGGCGCGGGTCAGCGGCGACGGCCACCGCCTCGTCTTCGTCTCCTCGCAGGAATTGACGATCTTCGACAACAGGGGCTTCGCCGAGGTGTATCTCTACACCGCGCCCGAGGGCGCCGGTCAGGGCACTCTGCTCTGCGCTTCCTGCACTCCGTCGGGCGAACGACCGACCGGCGGCTCGAACGTGCCCGGCGCCAGCTTCAACGGCACCGGACTTAACCTGCCCCACTCCTACAAGCCGCGCGTCCTCTCGGCCGACGGCAAGCACCTCTTCTTCGACAGCTCGGATCAGCTCGTCTCGCAGGACAGCAACGGCGACGTCGACACGTACCAGTGGGAGGCCCAGGGCGCCGGCGAATGCGCCAACCCGGACGGCTGCGTCTCCCTGATCTCGAATGGGCGCGCGACCAACGGCGCAACCTTCCTCGACGCCTCAACCGACGGCACCGACGCGTACTTCCTCACCGACGGCTCGCTCGTCCCCTCCGACCCAGGAGCCGCCGACGTATACGACGCGCGCGTCGGCGGCGGCTTCCCGGTCCCGGAGAAGCCGATCCCCTGCTTCGGCGACGCCTGCCAGCCGCTGCCGCCCGAACCGGCAGACCCGACACCTGGCACCCAGCGCACCCGCGCCTCGGGGAACCTGCCGCCCGTCCCGCCGAAAAAGCCGCTCCACTGCAAGAAGCCGAAGGTCAAGAAGTTCGGCAAGTGCGTGAAGCCGAAGCGGCACACCAAGAAGGGCGGGCACCGATGAGCGCCAGGGGATCGATCGGTGCCTCGCTGGCGGCGGCGCTGGCCGTCGCCGCGGCACTGCTGCTGGCTCCCGCCGCCCAGGCGAGCTTCGGGTTCCTACCCGGCGCCGAAGGCTTCAACGTCACCGCCACCGCCGAAGGCGGCAGGGCACCGGACACCCTCGCCGGGTCGCACCCTTATTCGCTGATCACCGAAATCAACCTCAACAAAGCCGGCCAGTTCTCCGACGGCGACCTCAAGGACGCACACCTGGACCTGCCCGCCGGAATGATCGAAAACCCGACCGCGATTCCCCACTGTCGCGCCGACGAGTTCTCGACCCCGCGTTCATCCCCGTTCGAAGCCAGCGAGTCGGGGGAGAGCTGCTCGGCGCTCACCCAGATCGGCATCGTGACCGTGAAGAGCTCGAACAATGGCGGCGAAGCCAGGACGTTCGGCGTCTTCAACCTCGACCCGCCCGAGGGCCAGCCCTCCCGCTTCGGCTTCGCGCCCTACGGCGTCCCGGTGACGGTCGCCCCCCACATCCGCGAAGCGAACCGCGAATACGGCGTCACCCTCGACCTGACCAACTTCTCCCAGCAGCTCAACGTGACCGGCTTCCGCTTCGTGATCTGGGGAACCCCCTGGGCGATTTCACACAGCGCCCAGCGCGGTAACTGCTTGAACGAGGTGCGACCTGGTCTCGGCTACGCCAAATGCCCGGTGTCCGAGCTCTCCCCGCCGCACGAAACGAAGGCCTACTTGACGCTTCCCACTTCCTGTGAAGGCTCGCTCTCGTACCGCCTGACCGCCACCTCCTGGCAGTCGTCCGACCCCGTCGAAGCGACCTCGACCGGCAGCGTCGACGAAGCGATCACCGGGTGCGGCGCGCTGACCTTCAACCCGATCCCGCGGGGGATCCTCTCGACCAACCGGACGACCTCACCGACCGGGTACGACTTCACCCTCGATGGCAACAGCGACCCGCTGGAAAACCCCGATGCCCAGGCTTCCTCCCAGGTCAAAAAAGCCGTGCTGCGACTGCCAGCGGGGATGTCCGTAAACCCCTCGGTCGGTTCCGGCCTCGGCGTCTGCTCGCCGGCGCAGTTCGCCGCAGAGACGGTCACCTCGGCGCCCGGCGCCGGTTGCCCGAACGATTCGAAAGTCGGGGAGATCACGGTCGACAGCCCGATCACCGAAGGCCAGATCGAAGGTGGGATGTTCTTCGCGACCCCGCGGGAAAACCCGTTCGGGACGCTGCTCGCCCTCTACATGATCGCCAAGGCGCCGGAGCGGGGAATCATGATCAAGGTCGCCGGAAAAGTCGACTCCGACCCGGCGACCGGTCAGCTGACGGCGATCTTCGACGACCTGCCGCAGCTGCCCTACTCGCACTTCAACGTCCACTTCCGCGAAGGCCAGCGCAGTCCGCTCGCGACCCCCTCCACCTGCGGCGTCTACCGGAGCGAATTCGAAGCGACCCCCTGGCGCGACCCGAACTTCGTCATCCACGAGTCTTCGCCCTTCACCCTCTCGGCGGGCGTCGGCGGCGGCCCCTGTCCGAAAGGGCTGCCGCCATTCGCACCGGGCGCAAGCGCCGGCACCGCGAACGCGAACGCGTCGGCCTACTCGCCCTTCTACCTGCACCTGACCCGCACCGACCCCGAGCAGGAGATCACCTCCTACTCGGCCTCACTGCCGCCCGGTCTGCTCGGCAAAGTCGCCGGCATCCCGTTCTGCCCGGAGGCGGACATCGAGGCAGCCAAACATCAGACCGGCGCCGAATCGGCGACCACTCCCTCCTGCCCGGCAACGAGCTTGATCGGCCACACCTACACCGGCTACGGCGTCGGCTCGACCCTGTCCTATGCGCCGGGAACGCTCTACCTCGCCGGCCCCTACCACGGCTCGCCGATCTCGGTGGTCGCGATCGATTCGGCAAAGGTCGGGCCGTTCGATCTCGGAACCGTGGTCATCCGATCGGCGATCAGGATCGACCGCCAGACCGCGCAGGTCTCAATCGACTCGATCGGGTCGGACCCGATCCCCCACATCCTCAGCGGCTTCCCGCTGCGCCTCCGCGACATCCGCGTCTACATCGACCGGGCCAAGTTCATGGTCAACCCGACCTCCTGCGACCCCTTCCAGGTGACCTCGACTCTGACCGGCGCCGGCGAACGGTTCTCAGATCCCAGCGACGATTCGACCGCCGCCGCCAACTCCGCCTTCCAAGTTTCCAATTGCTCGGGCCTGGGCTTCGGTCCCAAGCTCAGTCTCACCCTCAAGGGTGGGCACGAGCGTGGCGACCACCCGACCCTGCGGGCGGTCGTCACGCCGCGCCCGGGCGACGCCAACCTCGGCCAGGCGACGGTCACCCTGCCGCCGAAGATCTTCCTCGCACAGGAAAACATCGAAACGATCTGCACCCTGAAGCAGTACGGCGCCCACAACTGCCCGAAAGGCTCCGAATACGGGTTCGCCACGGGAGTCTCGCCGCTCCTCGACGAGCCACTGAGCGGCCCGGTGTACCTGCGGGCGAACGGCAATGAACGGGCGCTGCCCGACCTCGTCGCCGATCTCTCCGGGCGGGGTGTCGAAATCGACGTGCTCGGCAAAATCGACTCCCGGAAAGGCGGCCTGCGGGCGCGCTTCGACGTCCTTCCCGACGCCCCGGTGACCAAGTTCACGATGTCGCTGCGCGGCGGCGACAGGGGCATCATCGCCAACGCGACCGACATCTGCGCGAACCCCCAGGTGGCGACGGCGAAATTCATCGGTCAGGACAACGCCACCGAGGCGCTGCGGGTCCGCCTGCAGACCAAGTGCGGCAAGAAGAAGGGCAACGCCCAGAAGAAGGGAGGCCACCGATGAGTGCCCCGATGGTGAGAGCGAAGGCGGTAGGTCGGATCGCGGGCGTCCTTGCCGCGTTCATGCTGGCACTCGCCCTGAGCTCGACCGCACAGGCGGACGTCCCCAACCACCCCTTCCAAAAAGTGCTCCTCGGCGGTCTGAAGCCGCGACAGGAACCGCCGAAAGCGGGCGAAGTGGCCACCCCCGAACTCGAAGACCCCTGCGGCGTGACCATCGGTTCGATCGGCGAGATCTACGTCTCCGACTACTACCGGGAGAACATCCGCGGCCCCTCGATCACCAAAACCGGCGGGGCGATTGAATTTCCCGTGAAATCCCTGATCAAAGCCGATCCCGACAACGGCCCCTGCGGGATCGCGATCGACAAAGAAGGGAACCTCTTCGTCGACTCCTGGCACGGCGCCCTGGTCAAGTACGAACCCAACATCTATCCCCCGCCCGGCCCCTTCGAACAGGAACTCGTCTACCGGACCGAAGTGATCGACCCGGGCCCGGTGACCGGTGTCACCGTGGACAAGACGACCGGCGACGTCTACGTCGACAAACTCGACCGGATCGCGAAATACAGCGCCCCGGTCGAAGAAGGGGATGCGCCGAGCGCCCTGATCGGCGTCGGCTCGCTCCAAGAAGGCTACGGCGTCGCCTATTCGAAGACGACCGGCAATGTCTATGCCGCCGACGCCGCCGACAATCTGGTCAAAGGCTACGAACCGGCGAGCAACCCCAACGTCCCGGCGGTCACGCTCGACGGTGCCGGGACGCCGCAGGGGCGCTTCGTCTCGCTCATCGACGCGAGCCTCGCGATCGACCAGGGTGTCGACCACCTCTTCGTCGTCGACAACACCCAGCCCGGCTTCGAACACCCGGTCGCGGTCGTCGACGAGTTCAACGGCGAAGGCGTCTACCGCGGGCAGCTCGAACGCAGCGTAGAAGGCAACCCGCGGCCCTTCATCGACGGCGAACCGCTTGGGATTGCGATCGACGAAAACAAAGGCCTCGGCAAAAGCGAAATCCTCGTCACCACGGGTAACGGCTCGAGCTTCGCCCTGCCGCCGGACAAAGGCCCGCGAGACTTCGAACTCGGTGCCCTGCTCCAGTTCGGTCCCGGGCAGCCGGGGATCGCGATCGACGCGACGCTGACCGGAGCGGGCCAGGGCACGGTGAAAAGTAGTCCTGCCGGGATTTCATGCCCGGGGGCCTGCGAAGGGGAATTCAACAGGGGCGCGGTCGTCACCCTGACGGCGACGCCGAAAGTGGGCTCGGCCTTCGCCGGATGGTCGGGATCCGCCGGATGCACGGGAACCGACCCGTGCGAAGTCGAATTGGAAGACACGAACTTGTCTGTGACCGCCGAATTCGTTCCCGCGCCGGCTCCTCTCGCGCCGGTTGGCGGCAGCAGCCTGAAGAGCGCCGCCGCATCGGCGGGCCCTCCGGCCCCGGGGGCCGCGCCCGCCACCCTCTCGCTCGGCCGCGCGAGCGCTCGTGGCTCGACCATCGCGCTGCCGGCGACGGTCTCCGGCCCGGGAACGATCACAGCGACGGCCACCCGCCTCAGGCACGCACACGCAAGCATGGGTGAGGCCGGACAAACGACACTGCGCTTGCGCCTCAACCGCCGCGGCCGGGATGCTCTCGCGGGGAGCAAAACCGGCCGACTGGTGCTGCCGGTGTCGATCTCTTTCAGGCCCAGCTACGCTGCCGAAAGCACCGCCGTATCGAGGAATGTCACCTTCAAGCGAATCAGGGGGAAGCGTTGAGCAAGAAGCGAATCAGGACCATCACCTTGGGGATCGTCTTCGGCGTTCTCGCGCTGGGCGCCGCCGCCAACGCCGAGGTCGTCCAGAAGGGCACCATCAGGGTCAGTTTCGAAGGCCAGCTCACGCCCACCACCTTGCCGCGCAAGGGCCTCGCCCCGGTAAAGGTCTCGGTCGGCGCCAAGATCTCTTCGGCCGACAAGGCCAAACCCGCCCCCCAGCTGCAGAAGATGCAGATCTCAATCAACCGCTACGGCGTCATCGACCCGACCGGCCTGCCCGTCTGCGAGCTCAAGGACATCCAGCCGGCGACGACACCCGACGCGCTCGCCGTCTGCCGCAAGTCTCTGGTCGGCGAAGGAACCTTCACCGCCAACGTGCCGCTCTCCGGCCGCTCGCCGTTCCCCTCGAGCGGCAAGCTCTACGCCTTCAACGGTGTGATCAACGGCAAGCCGGCGATCCTCGCCCACGTGTACGGCGTGCGGCCGGCCCCGACCTCGTTCACGCTGGGCTTCCTCGTCACCCGCGCGAAGGGCACCTTCGGGACGAACCTGACGGTGTCGCTCCCGCACACGAGCTCGGGCGGCTACATCACCGGGATCTCGCTGAACCTCTCGAAAACCTTCAAGTCGAAGGGCAAGCAGCGCTCCTACATCTCCGCCTCGTGTCCGGCGCCGAAGGGCGTCAAGGTCGCGGGCTTCCCGTTCGCCAAAGCCTCACTCTCATTCGAAGGCGGTCAGAAAGTCGTCTCGACGCTCAACCGCAGCTGCAAGGCACGCGGTTGAGCGCGGGTTGAGACCGGCGCGGACCGGCGCGCTCCTTCTCGTCCTCTCGCTGCTCGGCGCCGGCGCGGTCGCCCAAGCCGAGACCGCCCAATCCGGAAACCTGAAGGTCGCCTTTCAGGGCAAGCTCTCGCCGTCGGCGTTGCCGCGCACGAAGCTCGCCCCGGTGCAGGCCACGGTCGGCGCCAAGATCACTTCGACCACCACCGCCCCGCCGCCGAAACTGAGCCGAATGGCGATCGGCATCAACCGCTACGGCCACCTCGACCTGAACGGCCTGCCGAAGTGCCCGCTGGAAGAGATCCAGCCGGCTACCAACGGCGCCGCGCTGGAGGCTTGCGAATCGTCTCTGGTCGGTCACGGTCGATTCGACGCCGACGTCGCCTACGAAAACATCGACGAAGCGGCCTATCCGTTCCCATCCCACGGGAAGGTCTACGCCTTCAATGGCGAGTTCCACGGCCGTCCCGCGATCCTCGCCCATGTCTACGGCACGCTCCCCGGCCCGACCTCCTACACGATCCCCTTCGTCATCTCGCGGTCGAAGGGGACGTTCGGGGTCACCCTCACCGCCGCCCTGCCCGACGCGATCTCCCACACCGGATACGTGACCGGCCTCTCGCTCACCCTCGGCCGCACCTATTTCGCCCAGGGCCGGAAGCACTTCTTCCTTTCGGCATCGTGCCCGACCCCGTCCGGGGTTTCCCGAGCCCCCTTCAAGCTCGCGCGCGGCACCTTCTTCTTCGAGGAAGCGAGCAGCCTCAGTCAGACGCTGACCCGGAGCTGCCGGGTCAGATAGGGCTTCGGCCCCGCAGGTCGAATCCATACCCATGCTTTCCAGGGTCGTCACCCGCGGTGGGATCGAACGCCGCCTTGCGGTCAGCGCCGATGACATCAGCGCTGCGATCCAGCCGCACCAAGGCGAGGGGCGGGAACGGGCCTGCGAGAAGGTCGCCGGGGAAATCCACCAGGTCGCCGAATCGGTCGACCGGCGCTCGACCTCGCTGGTCTCGACCGCCGGGTTCGTCGCTGCCTTCACCGCGATCCTCGTCACCCAAAGCGAACTGCCGAAGTTCTGGATCATCTCCTCGGCCTTTCTGGCTGCCGCCTCGGTCTGGGCCTCGCTGACCAGCATCGCCTTCGTCACGCTCGGGCAGCCCGGGCGCCGTTGGAGCGACGCCCACGTCGAGGAAGCGCGCCGCCGCTACATCCGCAAGCTCGTCTACTCGGAGCTCTCGCTGGTCCTGATCATCGCCGCCTTCGCGGCGCTCGCCGCGAGCGCCCTCTTCTACGAGATCTGAGCCGAGGGAGCGGTCCGAGTGGGCCGTGTTGGGATCGAACCAACGACCTTGAGATTAAGAGTCTCCTGCTCTACCAACTGAGCTAACGGCCCGGGATTCCGGATTATAGGTGGGGCCGCGAGGCCTCGGTCCGCCGCCGCGGACGCTCGGCCGACGCTCGGGTTGACACGAACCCGGGGGAGTGCTTAGATACTCGACTTAGTCGTATGACTAAGTCAGCCAAGACAGCAGATCCGGCGATCGACGCCGCCCAACCCTCGATCCGCGAGGCAAACGTCGCCGCCTTTCTCGACGCCGCCGAGCGCCTCCTCGTCAGGGAGGGCACCGCCGGCATCTCAACCCGGCAGCTGGCCGCGGAGGCGGGCCAGAACCACGGGCTGGTCCACTACTACTTCGGCTCTGTGGACGAGCTCCTTTTGCAGACGCTGGAGAGGTTCACGAGCCGGGTTCTCGATCGCCAGCGGGCCATGTACGGGACCGACGCTCCCTTCATCGAGAAGTGGCGGACGGCGGTCGGCTTCATCGACGAGGACCTCGCGGCCGGCTACCCGAAGGTCTGGGCCGAGCTCGAAGCGCTGGCGATCAACAAGCCGGAGATGCGGGACCGCCTGCACGGGGTCAACGACCGCTGGCGCTCGCTGCTCCGCGACGCTCTCTCCCAGGCGATCGACGAGTACGGGCTCGACGAAGCTCGGTTCTCGGCCGAGGCCTGGGCGACCTTGGTCATGCAGTTCAACAAAGGCCTGCTCCAGGAGCGTCTGCTCGGCTTCGACCGCGGGCACGGCGAGCTGCTCGCAGCGATCGACGGCTGGCTCGCCTCCCTAGAGGAGGGAAGGCCATGAGTGTCGCCGAGCACCGGGCCGCCGCGGAGGCGACTCCGACCGGCCGTGACGGCGAGCAGAGCCGTGCCGTATACCCCGGCGCCGAAGGCTTCGCCGAGCGCGACGGCCGGCGTCTCTTCTACGAGGTCTACGGACAGGGGGAGGAGACCGTCTTTCTGCTCCCGACCTGGTCGCTGGTCCACTCGCGCCACTGGAAGATGCAAATCCCGTACTTCGCCCGTCATTTCCGGGTGTTGGTCATGGACGGGCTCGGTAACGGCCGATCGGACCGCTGCCGCGACCCGCGCCGCTATGCGCCTGCCGAGTTCGCCCGTGATTGCCTCGCCGTGATGGACGCGAGCGGGACCGAGAGGGCGGTGATGGCGGGGCTCTCCAAGGGCGCCCAGTACCTGCTTGACCTGGCCGCGCTCGCGCCCGAGCGGGTCGCCGGGGCGGTCTTCATCGGCCCGCTCTTCCCGTACACGCCGTCCCAGTGGTCGGTGCTGCTCAGGCAGCCTGCCCTTCACGCGCTCCCTCTACAAACACATGCCGTACCGCTGGTGGGGTCATCTGAACCCGGGTCGCTGGCAGGGCGAGTACCCCGAGTTCGCCGAGTGGTTCATCTCGCGCTGCTTTTCCGAGTCCCACTCGACCAAGGGAATCGAGGACGGGGTGGAATGGGCCCACGACACCGATCCGGGGACCCTGGCCGCGACGGCCATGGACCGCCTTCACGTCGATCGCGGTGAGTTGCGCGAGCTCGCGGAGGGGGTCGAGTGCCCGGTGCTGGTGATTCAGGGCACGCGCGACAAGATCACACCGGCCCGCGACGGCCGGGCGCTCGCCCGGCTCAGCGGTGGGTCGCTGGAGGAGGTCCCCGGGGCAGGCCATTTCCCGCACGCGCGCAAGCCGGTCCAGGTCAACCTGGCGCTGCGGGACTTCGCCGAGGACGTGCTGGGCCGGCAGCGGACGCCGCGAGACCCCACCGTCTACCGACCCGACGGTCGTCCGCGGGCTCTCTATATCTCGTCGCCGATCGGGCTCGGCCACGCCCAGCGCGACGTCGCGATCGCGCGGGAGATGCGACGGCTGGAACCGGACCTGCAGATCGACTGGCTCGCCCAGGACCCGGTCACCCGAGTGCTGGAGGCCGAGGGCGAGCGGATCCACCCGGCCAGCTCTCACCTCGCGAATGAGTCTCGCCACATCGAGTCGGAGTCCGCCGAGCACGACCTGCACTGCTTCCAGGCTCTGCGCCGCATGGACGAGATCCTCGCCGCCAACTTTTTCCTCTTCCACGACGTCGTGCGGGACGAGCGTTACGACCTCTGGATCGGCGACGAGGCCTGGGAGCTCGACTACTACCTGCACGAGAACCCGAGTGAGAAGAAAGTTCCCTTCGCCTGGCTCACCGACTTCGTCGGCTTCCTGCCGATGGAGGACGGCGGGGAGAGGGAGGGGGAGGTGACCGCCGACTACAACGCCGACATGGTCGATCACATCGACCACCATCCCGAGGTCCGTGACATGGCGCTGTTCGTCGGCAACCCCGAAGACATCGTTCCGGAGCGGCTCGGGCCGCAGCTGCCGATGATCCGCGACTGGACCGAGCGGCACTTCGACTTCACCGGCTACGTCACCGGCTTCGACCCCGCCGACCTGAGCGATCGCACCAGGCTGCGGGCTGAGCTCGGCTACGGCGATGACGAGAGGGTCTGCATCGTCACGGTCGGTGGCTCTGGCGTCGGGGGCGATCTGCTGCGTCGCGTGATCGCTTCCTTCCCCGCCGCGAAGGAAGCCGTTCCCGCCCTGCGGATGATCGTCGTCGCCGGGCCCCGCATCGACCCGGCCTCGCTGCCGACCCATGCCGGGCTCGAGGTCGTCCCCTACGTCCACAACCTCTATCGGCACCTGGCCGCCTGCGACCTCGCCGTGGTGCAGGGTGGCCTGACCACATCGATGGAGCTGACGGCGCAGAAGCGCCCCTTCCTGTACTTCCCCCTGCGTCACCACTTCGAGCAGAACTTCCACGTCCGCCACCGGCTCGAACGCTACGGCGCCGGTCGTCGTATGGACTTCGACGACTCTCCCCCGGAGCGGATCGCGGCGGCGATCGCCGAGGAGATCGGGCGCGAGGTCGACTACCTGGCTGTCGAGACCGACGGTGCCGCCCGGGCCGCGCGGCGCCTGACCGAGCTGCTCTAGAGGCCCTCGGGGTAGCAGGGTTTTTCGACCTGCCCGTCGATGATCGTGCCGTCGCCGAAGAGGAAGTGGCCGTGGAGCCGGAGCACGCCGCTCGGGCAGCGCCCGTTGACGTAGCTGAGTTCGTGTCCGTGCCTGAAGTAGCGCGCGCCGATCTTGCCGTCGATGTGGGTGAAGATGCCGCCGCCGGCGATCTGCGGAACGTCGACCTGGGCGCGGTAGCCGAAGGCACCCTGGCGCCGTTCAAGCGGGATCACGACCGTGTAGGTGGTGTCGGTGGGCAGGGTCGTGTGCAGGTGGCCGATCACTGTCGGGTCGCCGTTCTGCGGCGGCGCGTTGAAGAGGGTTGCCGGGATGTTGACTTCGATCTCGATCCCGAGCACGTTGTACATCGCCCCGACCGTTCCCATCCCGACGATCGCGCCTTTGCACTTGCGCCGCGCGCCGGCGGTGCTCGCGTGTTCGATCCTCGACAGCGGGCAGATCGGCAGGCCGTTGGTTTCGAGCTTGCCGTTGTGGTCGAAGTCGATCACCGCTTCCTGGAGCTGGGTGGGCGGCCCGCCGTTGGTCGAGTGGACATCGACGTGGCCGAAGATGTCGATCGGTTCGTAGCGGTGGCGGGGCAGCTTCGAAGGCTTGAAGGCTCCGTCGGCCTTGAGGACGAGGTCTCCCACCTTGACCAGGGCGGCGCTGGCGCTGACCTGGCCGGCGACGGTCAGACAGGCGACGCAGGCCAGCAGCAATGCGGAGCGCAGGTATCTGGAACGGGCCATCCTCATACAAACAATCCTTCCCCCCGAGAAGTAGCGCCCCCGATCATCCCGCCGCGCCCTTAACAGAGCCTTCCCGCGTCGTTCGGTTACTACGGTGACCTGGAGCGCCAAACTACCACGGTGTCCTTGAGGAGGAGAGGGGGCGTGCTCGGCCACCCGCGCCTGGTCCTGGCGATCGTCGCCGGGGTTCTGATCGCCCTCACCGTGCTCGGCAGCGGGGTCGACGGCAAGCTCAGCCCCACCTCCCTCGATATCCCGGGCACCAACTCGTCGCGGGCGACGAAGGTTTTGACCGAGCACTTCGGCGACTCGGCTCCGTTCGCGATCCTGCTGCGCGGCCCCGCGGCGGCAATCGACCGCCAGGGCCCGGAGTTGGTCCGCGCCCTGCGCGCCGCAGACCCGGCGGTGACGACCCTCTCGCCCTGGGACCGCGGCACGGTCGGCCCGCTGCGGCCGGGCCCGCGCAAGGCGCTGATCGTCGCCGACTTCCACGTCGACCTGGCGAAGGCGGTCAACGACTCGGTCGACGAGCTGAACCAAGTGCTCGCGGAGAACGTGCACCCTCCGGTGCGGGCGACGCAGACGAGTTACGCGACGCTTTCGCGGGAGATCCAGGACCGCTCGATCTCGGCCGCCGAGCGCAGCGAGCTGATCGCACTGCCGGTTCTGCTGATCGTCCTCCTGCTCGTCTTCCGCTCTCCGGTGGCGGCGGCGATCCCACTCGTGTTCGGCGCCGCGACCGTCGCCGCCTCGCGCGGCCTGCTGTACATCCTCGCCGGCTGGTTCGACATCGACGCCTTCGCCCTGACCGTCTGCACGATGATGGGGCTCGCGCTCGGCGTCGACTATGCGCTGCTGATGGTCTCCCGCTTCCGCGAGGAGATGGCGAAGGGCGGCGAGCCGCTGGAGGCTGCGGCGAAGACGCGACGGACCGCCGGCCGCACGACGGCGTTCGCCGGCAGCACCCTGCTGCTTTCGATGCTCGTCGCCTTCTTCATCGTCCCCGGCTCGCTGCTCGCCTCGCTGGCGGCGACCGTCGCCCTCGTCGTCGTGCTCAGCGTCCTCGTCGCGACGATCGCCGGGCCGGCCGTGCTCACCCTGCTCGGGTCGCGGGTCGACCGCTGGCGGTTCGGCGGCCCTCCGGCCGGAGCGGAAACCGGGCTGATGGCCTTCGTCACGGCGGCGCTGAAGAGGCCGGCCGCCGTGGCGATCGCGATCGGCGCCGTGGTCCTGGCCCTCGCGCTGCCCGCCCTCGGGCTGAAGACCGGCCCCCCGAGCCCTGACCAGCTGAGCAAGGACGACCCGGCCCGCCAGGACAGCGAACTGATCGCCCGTTCGGTCGGCGCCGGCTTTGAATCTCCCTTCGTCGTCGTCGCAGCCACCAACGAAGGGCCGATCACCGACCCCGAGAAGCTCGAAGCGCTGAGCCGGTGGCAGCGGCGGATCTCGAAGCTGCCGGGGGTGCAGGCGGTGGTCGGCCCGGCTCGTGTCTCGCAGTCGGTCGGGCCGCTGCGCGAACAGGGCAAGGAACTTCTGGCCGAACCGGGAAAAGGGCCGCTCGCCAACGTCTCCAGGGTCGGCCGCAGCCTGGCCCGCGCGACCGCCGGGGTCGGCCAGGTCCGCGGCGGCATCTCCGAAGCTGCCGACGGCGCCGAACTGCTCGCCGACGGCTCCGGCAAGGCGGAGGACGGCGCCCGGGCCCTGGCCCGCGGCCTCGGACGCGCGAGCGGCGGGACCCGCCGTCTGATCAGCGCTCTTGAAGCATTTGAAAAAGGCACGAGCCGGCTCGCCGAAGCCCAGGAACGCCTGGTCCTGGCCAACATCCAGCTCAAGGTCGGGCTGCACGAACTGATCCCCGTCCTGCGCCGTAACGCCCTGCGCCGCTCGCGGACGGTGCAGAAATCGCTGAACCAGGAATCGCACGTGACCCTGCCCCGTCTCCAGGCTCCGGCCGCGGCCGCGACCGAACAGCTGCGAACCGCGCTCCAGCAGCTGGAAGGCATGACCGTCGGCAAGGGAGACCCGAACTACGCCGCCGCGCAGGCGGCCGTCAGGCAGGCACTGGCCGCGGTCAGCGGGACCGACCCGGCGACCGGCCAACCGTACGCCCCCGAATACAACGGACTGCCCGGCGAACTGGCGACCCTGCAGGCGCGGCTCGACGAAGACGCCGGCGAAAGCGAGCAGGTCACCTCCTTCCTGGTCTCGAGCATCCAGAGCCTCAGGCGCCTCAGCAACGGCGCCGCCAAAATCGCCGAAGCCGGCCAGCGCATCCTGCGCGCCGACAAGCGGCTGGCGCGGGAATCGGAACGGCTGGTCGAAGGCGTCTCACCGGTCGGCGGCGGGATCGAACGGCTGGGCGCCGGCGCCACCGCGCTCGCCGCCGGCATCGCCCGTCTGACCGGCGGAACCGAAGCGCTCCAGGTGGCCCTCGCCGAGGGCTACCGGCGCTCCTACCCCCTGCAGGCAGGCCTGCGACGGGCGAGCGTGCGCGTGATCGCCGGCGGCGACCGGCTCGAACGTCGCGCCCAGACCTTGCGCCGCCGCGCCCCCGGGCTCTTCGACTCCGGCTATTTCGTGCTCTCGGCCCTCGACGGCGCCGCCCCACCGCTGCGCGCCCGCGCCGCCGAAGGCATCGACCTCGAACACTCCGGGCAGGCGGCGACGCTGCTCGTCTTCTCCCGCTTCGCGCTCAACTCGCCGGGCTCGATCGACTTCAACAAGCGCCTCGACGGCGACGCCGCGGCGCTCGGCCGCGAAGCGGGGGTGACGACCGGGGTCGGCGGCGGCCCCGCGGTGCTCAACGACTACAGCCGCGTGACCAGGGAGAAGATCCCGATCGTGGTTGCGGCGATCACCCTGGCGACGTTCCTCGTCCTCGTCCTCATCCTCAGGTCGCTGCCCCTGGCGGCGATCGCGGTGGGCCTCAACCTGGCGACGGTCGGCGTCGCCTTCGGGATCCTCACCCTGCTGCTCCACGTCCCCGACGGCTGGCCCCTCGGCGGCCACACCTACGTCGACTCGGTCGGCGCGACGATGATCTTCGGGATCGTCTTCGGGCTCTCGATCGACTACGCGGTCTTCCTTCTGGTCCGCATGCGCGAGCACTACGACCGCGAGGGGGACAATCGCGCCGCGATCATGTTCGGGCTGGAGAAGACGGCCCGCGTGATCACCGGCGCCGCGGCGATCATGATGGCCGTCTTCGTCGTCTTCTCAGGGGCTCAGATCGCGACGGTGAGCCAGCTGGGAATCGGGCTCACCGTCGCGGTCCTGCTCGACGCCACCGTCGTTCGCATCGTCCTGCTGCCGGCGCTGATGCTGCTGATCGGCGATCGCGTCTGGTGGCTGCCGCGCTGGCTCGACCGCATCCTGCCGCGGCTCAACGTCTGAGCCCTACTTCTTGCCCTTCTTCTTCTTGGGTTCCGGCTTCTGCGAGCACTTCTGCGTGACTTCCGGGGTCAGAGATTCGCCGTCGCGGTAAATCAGCTGGGCCCGAGCCTTCAGTTTCTTTGTGTTCGGGCATTTGGCGCTGACGTAGCTGCGCTGTTCGCCCTTGTAGGCGAACTTTTTGAAAATCGTCGCGTGGAATTCGGTCAACGCCCCTTCGCCACCGGCGAGCGGGGGAACGGCGACGGTCAACCGCGGGCCGTAGCCTTCCTTTTCGTACCTGGAGACGACGCCGACCAGGACCTGGGTGGTCTGAATCGGTGCCTGGCCGTAAACCTGGAGCAGGACGACCGGGTTGGAGCCCTGGGGCGCCCCGTTGTAGGCGGTGACGATCGTCTTCTCTGCCTGCACGCCTTTCGCGGACGGCAGCAACACGGTCGCTTCGCCGCCGCCGATCTGGGCTTTTTTGCAGGCTTCGAGGCCGACTTCGGTGGAGACCGATTCCAGCTGTCCCTGTTCGCAGGTCGGGTAGCCCTTCGCGAAGATCGCCGTGTTCTTGTCGAAGTCGATGATCGCCTGAGTCACCGGAACCGGCTTTCCAAAGGGGTTTGTGGTGCTGCCGGTGGTGAGAAGGACGTCCAGGGTGATCGGCGTCGCGATCTTTTTGCCGAGCTTGCTGGGCTTCGCCTGGATGACCGCATCCTGGACGTTCCCGTTCGGCGCATTGAGGACCGCCGACGCTGTGCCGGCGGCCAGAATCGCCGCGATAACCGCGCCGAGAAGGGCAAAAGTAAGACGTTTACGCATAGGGCTCGACTCCTCTTTCCTGTCGGGTCAAGCGCCTCCCGGTTGCTTTAACCACGCTGCACGCCCAGAGTAGCGCGTTGAATTCCAGTTAAGTCCCCGCTCAGGCGACGCTTGCAGGGGGATGGCTTGGATACGATTCGCCCGCCGTTCCCTTGGATTTCGGAGGCTGGGGGAGCCGCAAGCACTGACCCGTGGCTGCTAATGCGAGAGGCGAGGAGAGAGGCCCGGCGAAAGGTCGGGGGGTTACGCCCGCGCGCGCGGCGGCGATCGCTGCCCTGGCGGTGATCGTGATCGTCCTCGGATTCATCCTCTTCGGCGGCGGCGGCGGGCACCAGTACAACCTCCTCTTCCAGAACGCCAGCCAGCTCGTTCCCGACAACCAGGTCCTGATCGGCGGCCAGCCTGTCGGCTCGGTCGAAAGCATCGAGCTGACCGAGAACAACCTCGCCGAAGTGAAGATCACCAGCGAACAGGAGCTGCACGAGGGGACGACCGCGGTGATCCGGGCGACCTCGCTCTCAGGCGTGGCCAACCACTACGTCTCGATCAGCCCCGGGCCCAACGACGAACCGGCGCTCGACAACGGCTCGACCCTGGGGCTGGAATCGACGACGACGCCGGCCGACCTCGACGAGTTCTTCAACTCCTTCACCCCCGGCGTGCGCAAAGGGCTCGCCAACTTCATCCAGGGCAGCGCCTCCAGCTACGTCGGCCGCGGCCCCGAGGCCAACCAGGCCTACAAGTACTTCGGTCCAGGTCTCAACCGCACGAATGCCTTCGTCGGCGAACTGAACGCCGACGAACGCCTCTTCGAACGCTTCATCGTCAGCTCCTCGAAGCTGGCGACCGTCGTCGCCGGGCGCAGCGACCAGCTCACCTCCGCGATCTCCAACGCCAGTCAGGCCTTCGGCTCGATCGCCAGCCAGAACGTCGCCTTCGACCAGACCCTGCGGCGCCTGCCCCCGGTCTTCCGCCAGGCCAACACGACCTTCGTGAACCTCCGCGCCGCGCTTGACGACCTCGATCCCCTGGTCGAAACGGCGAAGCCCGCGACCAAGAACCTGGCGCCCTTCCTCGCCGAACTGCGCCCGGTCGTCCAGAAAGCCGTGCCGGTCTTCAAGAACCTGCGGCTCAGCGTCGCCAGGCCCGGCAACGCCAACGACGCCGCCGAACTGCTCGGCGACCTTCCGGCCGTGCAGGAACGGGCCTCGACCGCGTTCCCGAACGCCGAAGACGCGATCGCCGACTTCCAGCCCAACCTCAACTTCGCCCGCGCCTACACGCCGGACATCTTCAACGGCTTCGCCAAGCTCGGCCAGGTCACCGGCTACTACGACGGCAACGGCCACTACGCCCGCCTCGCCTTCTCCAACCTCAACCTCTTCAACGACGCCGGCGGCAAACTCGAACCGATCGAACAGAAAAACCAGTACGAAGTCTTCGGCGGCTCCGCCGGCGTCACGCGCCGCTGCCCGGGCGGGGCGACGCAATCGGCGTCGGACGGCTCCAACCCATTCGTCGAACCGCCGTTCAACGGCTCGGGCGTCACCACATCGATGTGCAACCCGGGCGACGCGCCCCCCGGCCCATGAAAAACCGCAAGGGACTGATAGCTGCACTGCTGATCGTCGCCGCGGTCGTCGCCGTGGTGCTGATCTCCTCCAGCGACGAAGACGAAGGCTACGTCGTGCGTGCGATCTTCGACAATGGCTCCTTCATGGTCCCCGGTGAGCAGGTCCGGGTGGCGGGTGCCAACGTCGGCGAAGTCCAGTCCGTCGACGTCACCCGCCCGGGTGAGATCGACAGCTACGAACACGGGCCGGAAAAGATCCCCGGCAAGGCGGTGATCGCGATGGAAATCAGCGACCCCGGCTTCCAGGACTTCCGACGCGACGCGACCTGCCTGATCCGCCCGCAATCGCTGATCGGCGAGAAGTACGTCGACTGCCGCCCGACCCTGCCCCGCGCGCCCGGCTCGCCGCTGCCGCCGCCGCTTCGCAAGATCCCCTCCGGCCAGCCCGGCGCCGGCCAGCGCCTGCTGCCGTTGGAGAACAACAGCAGCAGCGTCGACCCGGACCTGATCAACGACATCCAGACGCTTCCCTACGCGCAGCGGTTCCGCCTCATCTTCAACGAACTCGGCGCCGCCCTCACCGGCCGCGGGGATGACATCGCGGCGGCGGTGAAGCGCGCCAACCCGGACCTGCGCGACGCCGATCGGGTGCTGGAAATCCTCCACGAACAGCGCGACGAACTCGCCCAGCTCGCCTCCGACTCCGAGCAGGTAGTCAACCCGCTCGCCCGCGAGAAGGTCCATGTCGCGGGCTTCCTCTCCAACGCCGGCGCTGCGGGGGAGGCGACCGGGGAGCGGGGCGCCGACCTGGAAGCGTCGCTGCGGAAGTTCCCCCAGTTCCTGCGTGAGTTCCGCACCACCATGACCCACCTCAAGGGCTTCTCGGACGCGGCCACTCCGGTCGTCACCGATCTCGACCAGGCGACCCCGGCGCTGACCGAAGCGACCCGCCACCTGGCGCCCTTCACAGCCGCCTCGACGATCGCCCTGAAGTCGCTCGGCAACGCCGGCGAAGCCTCCGGCCCGAAGTTCGCCGCCGCCGACCCGATCGTCAAGAAGGCCCGCAACCTCGCCAAGAGCGGCGTCAGCCCGACGACGAAGCTGGCCGCCTTCCTCGTCAACACCAAGAAGACGAAGGGCTTCAACGACCTCGCCGACCTGATCTACAACAGCACCGGCGCCCTCAACGAATTCGACCGCTACGGCCACCTGATCCGCAGCCTGGTCACGCTCAGCAACTGCCTCGAATACGTCGCCGTGACCAGCTCCGGCTGCGGCGCCAACTTCGGCACCCGCGAAGCGTCCTCTTCGTCGACCTCCGAGGTGCTCAGGCAGGTCCAGGAAAGGCTCGCCGAACGGACCGGCGCGATCGGCGCGACGACCACGGGCCCGAGCACCTACCTGAACGGCGCCGCCCCGGCGGGGACGACGCCTCAGCTCGGCCAGAGCGAAGGGCTTGAAGCCGAAGAAGCGGAAGGCGCCGCGGTCGAAGAAGAAGCCGGAGCCGAAGCGGAAGGCGCCAGCGTCAGGGCGACAGCGCCGCAACGTGCCCTCCTCAACTACCTCCTCGGGCCATGAAAGACCGTCGCGGAATCCAGGGAATCGCCAGCAACCCGGTCCTCGTCGGGGCGGTCACCGTGCTCGTCATCCTGGTCGCGGTCTTCCTCGCCTACAACGCCAACAACGGGCTGCCGTTCGTCTCCACCTACAACATCAAGGCCGAGGTCCCCAACGCCCAGGCCCTGGTCAAAGGCAACGAGGTGAGGATCGGCGGCGCCCGGGTCGGCGTCGTCAAGGCGGTCGTCCCGATCCAGCACAAGAACGGCCAGATCGCCGCCAAACTCAGCCTCAGCCTCGACAAGAGCGCCGACCCGGTGCCGAAGAACTCGACCTTGATCATCCGCCCGAAGTCCCCGCTCGGCCTCAAGTACGTGCAGCTCGTTCCGGGCGACTCATCCGAAGGGTTCAAGGCCGGCGAAACGATGCCGCTCAGCGCCGCCCGTCCCGAATCGGTCGACATCGACCAGTTCTTCAACATCTTCGATGAAAAGACGCGCTACGCGATCCGCCAGAACGAGGCGGGCTTCGGCGATGCGCTCGCCGGACGCGGCCCGCAGCTGAACGAAGCCTTCGGGTCCCTGCGCGAACTTGCCGAATCGGCGGGCGCCCCGCTGCGCAACCTGGTCGCCCCCTCGACCGACTTCAGCGGCTTCTTCAAGGCGCTCGAGGCCCTCAACGCGACGGTCGCGCCGGTCGCCGAGGTGAACGGCACGCTCTTCGTCGCCCTCGACCAGACCTTCGCCGCTTTCGCCCGGGTCTCCCGGCCCTACATCCAGGAAACGATCTCGAAAGGCCCGGCGACCCTCGACGCTGCGATCTCCGACCTGCCGGTGATCAACCCCTTCCTTGAAGACTCCGAACGCTTCTTCGTCGCCTTCAAACCGGGCGCCAAGGCTCTCGCCGAGACCTCGCCCACCCTTGACGCGGCCGAGGTCGCGGGCATCCCGGTGCTGCGCGAATCGCCGGTCTTCAACGCCCAGCTCGAGCCGACCGCCGACGCGCTGCTCGCCTTCCAGGAAGCGCCGGGCGTGTTCAACGGGCTCGAACTGCTGATCAACGTCAACGAAAAACTGGACCCGGCGATCAAGTTCATCGCTCCGGCGCAGGTCACCTGCAACTACCTGACGCTCGACTTCGAAAACCTCGCCAGCGTCTTCAGCGAAAACAACGGCCAGGCGTTCTGGGCGGGCGCCACCGCGCTGCAGCCTCCGCGCGGCCCCAACAACGAGGGCGCCTCGGCCTCGGCCCCGGCCAACGGCGGCGGCGACCAGTCCTCCCTCAACCACCTTCACTACAACCCGTACCCGAACACCGCATCCCCGGGCCAGAAGCCCGAAGAGTGTGAGGCCGGCAACGAGAAGTACGTGGTCGGCAAGACGGTGATCGGCAACGCCCCGGGGAACTCGGGCCTGACTACGTTCGGTCAGCTGAGTCAGGAAGGCAAGAAGTAGTGGCCCGCACGAAGAAGAAAGGCAAACAGCCAAAGCGCGGCTGGCGTCCGGGCAACGCGACGATCGCGATCGTCTTCCTGCTCGTCGTCACGATCGGCCCCTACATCGCCTTCACCAAGCACGTGCCCTTCACCAGTTACGGGTATGAGGTCAAGGCGGCCTTCTCCAACGGCGCCAACATCTCGAAAAACTCGCCGGTGCGGATCGCCGGCGTCGAAGTCGGCAAAGTCATCTCGGTGGGCCGCGACGGCGACAACACCGAGGTCACCTTCACCGTCTCCGAAGCGGGGAGGCCGATCCACGAGGACGCCTTCGCCGAGATCAAACCGAGGATCTTCCTCGAGGGGAACTTCTTCATCGAACTGAGCCCGGGCAGCCCCAGCGCGCCGGAGATGGACAGCGGCGACACGATCCCGGTCACCCACACCTCGACCGCGGTGCAGCTCGACGAGATCCTCACCGCGCTGCAGTCGCCGGTGAGGGCCAACCTCGCGGGGCTGCTGGAAGGCTTCGGCAAGGCGCTCAACGAAAAGCCGACAGCCGCCGAGGATGCGACGCAGCTGCCCGAAGTGCAGGGCCTGACCGGTGGCGAAGCGATCAACAACATCTTCAAATACGGCGGGCCGGCCGGCCGCTTCAGCGCCCAGGTGTCGAACGCCTTCCTCGGCACCAGCCCCGGCGACCTCTCGCGGCTGATCTCCGGCACCAGCCGAACGTTCGCCGCCTTCGCCCGCCACGAATCCGACCTGCAGAGCCTGATCGAGAACTTCGAGGTGTTCACCGGCGCGCTCGCCTCGCAGTCCGACAACCTGGCGCAGACGATCCATCAGTTCGGGCCGACCCTGCAGACCGCGCACACGTCGCTGGTCAACCTCAACAAGGCGCTGCCGCCGCTGCGCGCCTACGCGATCGCCCTGCGCCCGGCCGTCGCCGAACTGCCAGGCCTTATCTCCGCGGCGAAACCGTGGCTGGCCCAGGCCCGCCCGCTCGTCTCGGGCAAGGAGGGCGGCGGCATCGCCAAGCTGCTCGCCGAAGCGACCCCGGGCCTCGCCGGCGCCGCCCGCGAAGGCAAGGCCAACGCGATCCCGCAGCTCAACCGCCTCAGCCTCTGCGCATCGCAGGTGCTGATCCCGACCGGGAACCAGACGATCGCCGACCGCTTCAGCACCGGCGGCCCCAACTACCGCGAGTTCTTCTACACGCTGACCAACTTCGCCGGCCAGAGCCAGAACTTCGACGGCAACGGCCCCTACATCCGGGTCCAGCCGGGCGGCGGCGGCGTGCTCGGCCAGGTCGCCAACCCCAACGGCAACCTCTCCACCGACAAAATCGGCTACACCTTCAGCGCCTCGGCCGGCGAAGGCACCCAGCCCCAGCTCGGCGGCCGCCCGCCGAAGAAGCCCGAAGTCCGCTGCGACTCCAACCCGGCGCCTGACGTGAACGCCGGGCTCGGCCAGCCGGGCGCCCCGGCGCTGACGGCGGTGTCGCCATGAGTAACCGCGAGCCGGGCGTCGGCCGCTGGAAGCATTTCCGCACCTCGCTTTCGCGGCAGTCCCGTGGGCGCAGCAAGGACACGCTGGCGATCATCGTGCTGGTCGTCGCCGGAATCGCGATGACGCTCTTCATCTTCACCAACCAGAAAGCCTCGCTGCCGGCATGGGCGCCCTTCGTCGGCGAAGAATTCACCCACATCACCGGTGAGTTCGAGACCGCCCAGGCTGTCGCCCCCGGCCAGGGACAGGCGGTTGTGATCGCCGGCATCCAGGTCGGCAAGATCACCTCGGTCGCCCTCGAAGACGGCCATGCCGTCGTCGGCATGGACATCGAGCCGGAATACATGCCGCTGATCCATTCCGATGCGGAACTCCTGCTGCGCCCGAAAACGAACCTGAACGACATGGTCGTCGAGATCACCCCGGGTACCGCCAAGGGGCATCTCGAGGGCGGCGACAACATCCCGCTCGCGCAGACCAAGTCGAACACCAACCTCGACGCCTTCCTCGCCACCCTTGACGCCGACACCCGCCAGTACATCCAGCTGCTGCTCGCCGGCGGTGCCGAAGGCATCGGCGGCCGCGGCCGGCAGCTGGGCGGCGTGTTCCGGCGCTTTCAGCCCTTCGTCCACTACGTTGCCGACATCAACGAAGCCGTCGCCCAGCGCCGCGTGGCGCTCTCCCGCGTGATCCACGACTTCGGCTCGCTGACCGAGGAACTCGGCCGCCGCGGCACCGAGATCGAACGCTTCGTCACCGGCTCCAACGCCGCCCTCGGCAACTTCGCCAATGAGCAGCAGGCGATCCAGGAATCGCTGGTCGAGTTCCCGGCGACCCTGACCGCCGTCAACGCCGGCCTGGCCAGCTCCAACACGCTCTCGGTCGCCTCCCGCCCGGCTCTGATCAAGCTGATCCCGCAGGCCGAAGCGCTGGGCCCGGCGTTCAAGGCGACCGAGCGCTTCTTCGCGCAGACGAAGGCGCCGATCCGTGACCAGCTGCGGCCCTTCACCAGGAAGATCCGCCCGGTCCTCACCCACACCAAGGAAGCCGCGGGCCCGCTGAAGAAGACGACCGCCGGGTTCGGCAACACCCTCGGCGGCTTCAACTCGCTCTTCAACGTGCTCGCCTACAAGCCGAAAGGCGCGCAGCAGAGCTACCTCTTCTACCTGCCCTGGCTGAACCACGACCTCAACGCCACCTACAACCTCTCCGATGCCGCCGGCCCGGTCCAGAGGGGCATCATCCTCAACACCTGCAACGGCGCCAACCTGGCCTACGGCGCCGCGGCGCTGCTGCCTCAGGTCAAAACCATCGTCCAGTCGATCCCGCTGCCGCGCCCCAATCAGCTGCCGGCGATCAAAGGCACCGAAGGCCTGCAGGGGTGTGGTCCCGAATGAGCAAGAAGGCCCCGAGCACGACCCAGCTCCTGGTGATCACCGGCTTCGCCCTGTCCTGCTTCGGCATCCTGCTCTTCCTCTGGATCACCTTCGGCGGCCCGACGCCGTTCAAAGCGAAGTCCTACGAGATCAAGATCCCCTTCGACGAGGCCGCGCAGCTCGCCCAGCAATCGGACGTGCGGATCTCCGGCGTCAACATCGGCAAAGTCCAGAACATCGAACGCGACCCCGGCAAGCTGGCGATCGCGACGGTCGACATCGACGACAAGTACGCGCCGATCCCCAAGGACACCCGGGCGATCCTCCGCACGAAGACCCTGCTCGCCGAGACCTACGTCGAATTGACGCCCGGCAACCGCCACGGCCCCAAGCTCCATGACGGCGATGAGCTGCCCGCCGCGAACGTCGCCGAATCGGTGCAGATCGACGAGATCTTCCAGACCTTCGACCCGAAGACCCGCGCCGCTTTCCAGGAATGGATGCAGAACGCCGCGATCGCGATACAAGGCCAAGGCCAGGGCTTCTCCGCGGGGATCGGCGAACTCGACACCACCTTCACCGAATTCGACAAACTCTTCCGCGTCCTCGACACCCAGGACGCCGCGGTCCACCAGCTCTTCAGCAACGGCGCCGTCGCCCTGGATGCGTTCCACGGCCGCGAAGGCCAGCTCGCCGAGCTGATCCAGAAGTCGAACGACGTCTTCCACACCACGGCGGCGCGCGACCGCGACCTGGAAGCGCTGTTCCGCGCCTTCCCGACCTTCGAGGACGAGTCGCGCCTGACCCTCGAGCGGCTGCGCGAATTCTCGCTCAACACCGACCCGCTGATGCGCCAGCTCGTCCCCGCCGCCGAACAGCTCTCGCCGACCCTGATCGCCTTCGCCAAGCTGGCGCCGGAAGCGCAGGGCTTCTTCGAAGGCTTCGCGACCGTGATCAACCGCTCGACCAGCGGCTTCCCGGCGCTGCGCAGGCTCTTCCGCGACTCCTTCCCACCGCTCCTGCGCGCCGTCGATCCGTTCGCGCGGAACCTGACGCCGATCCTCACCGGCCTCGATCTCTACAAACACGAGATCACCGCGGCGATGGGCAACGTCGCCGCGGCGACCAACGCGGTCCACCTCAGCACCGCCGGCGACCAGCTCCACTACCTCAGGGTGATCGGGCCGCTGGTGCCGGAATCGCTGGCGACCTACTCGAACCGCCTCTCGAGCAATCGCAACAACGCCTACAGCCCGGCGCAGATCTACAAGCAGCTCGCCTCCGGCCTGCCCAGCTTCGACACCCGCCAGTGCAGCTCCGGCGTCTCCGTCGAACTCGACCCGGAAACGCCGAAAAACCCGGCCTTCTATGAACGCGTCAAAGGCGACACCCCGGAAAAAACCGAAAAAAACGCGCAGCAGCTATTCGAACGCCTGAAAGAATTCGCGCTCGGCGGCCAGAACAGCACGGCGACCCTGCCGGCACCGGGCTGCACCCAGCAGGCGCCCTTCGAACCGATCTTCGGCAGCGGCCCCCCGACGACCTACCAGCACACCTTCGAACAGGGCGAATAGCCCGTGTTAAGCCGCTCCTTTGAGGAAGCGGCGGTGTTTACGAGATAGCAATTCTTGGTAGGTTGGCGCCTACGGGACAGAGTTGACGCAGTCAAATGGCCGGGCACCTATGACCGGGCCGCAAAAGGAGAGATATAAGTAAATGCGCAAGCGTTTGAAATGGACACTCGCCCTGGGAGCGGTCCTCGCCTTGGTCTGCGCCGGCATTGCCGGAGCCGCCAAGCCGACCGTCGTCCAGGTTGGGAACCTCAAATTGACCTTCAATGGTGGAATCACTCCGGCGAAGCTGCCGAAGAGCACGTTGGCCGGAATCGGCCTCAACGTGTCCGCCAAAATCCAGACCGTGGACGGCACGCACGTTCCGGCGCTGACTCAGTTCAACGTCGAAACTGACAAGAACGGCAGCGTCGACGCGGTCGGCTACCCGACCTGCACCCAGGGCGCCCTGGAAGCGCGGACGACCACCGACGCGAAAAAGGCCTGTCCCGACTCGATCGTCGGAACCGGCACCACCGAAGTCGAAGTGCTCTTCCCGGAATCGAAACCGATCCCGATCAAGAGCCAGCTCGTCGCCTTCAACGGTGGCGTGAAGGGCGGCAAGACCACGCTGTTCATCCACGCGTACCTGAGCAGCCCTGTCGCCGCGGCGATCGTCACCTCGGTTCAGATCACCAAGGTCCACAACGGCAAGTACGGCCTGAAATCGGTCGCGACGATTCCGAAAATCGCCGGAGGCGCCGGTTCGGTGACCTCGTTCAACCTGACGCTGAACAAAAAATATACGTACAAGGGCAAGAAGAAGAGCTACCTGCTGGCGAAATGCCCGACCGGCAAGCTCTTCGCTCAGGGCGAAGCGGTGTTCGACAACGGGGACAAGGCCAAAGGCGCCGTCACCCGTCCCTGCACGCCGACTGGCTGACCGCTCGCGCCTGAGCCTTTGAGAGCTCAGGACGAGTCAGGGGATTGGGAAGGGCGGCTCCTCGGGGCCGCCCTTCCTCGTTCTCCGCCCGGCGCTCTCCAGCCGCTAAAATCCGCGCAGCCATGGGGGGTGCTCGAACAGCCGTCGTTGCCGCGATCCTTGCTGCGCTCTGCGCGCTGATCCTCTCCGCCTGCGGCGGCAGCGACTCGACCTCCTCCACCGCCTCGGGCGAAAGCTCGGAGCCGACGGTGGCCCAGCAGGAAACGACCAGCTCCGGCGGTGAGCAGACCAGCACCGAGCCCGCCGAAGCCGTCGAAGAAACCCCTGAAGAAAAGGCGGCCCACGTAACCCCGAAGAAGGGTGAACGAAGCGCCGCCTTCTCCGTCCCGGGTGGCGATAACAGCATCCAGACCTACGGCGACGAAGGCGACGAAAAGGACCGTGAAGAAGCGAACGAAACGATCGTCGCCCTCAACAAGGCCCTCGCCGGTGGCAGCTGGACCGTCGTCTGCACCAAATACCTCTCGAAGAAAAACGTCGAACAGCTGCAGATGCTGAGCAAATCGCAGCCGCAGTTGAAAGGCCTCAGCTGCGCCGCGCTGATGAGCAAACTGAACGTCGGCACCCAGAGCACGCAGACGCCGACCGCGCCCAAGGGAGGCGTCGCCGCGTTCAGGATCGAAGGCGACACCGCCTTCGCGATCTACCGCGGACAGGACGGCAAAGGCTATGCCTACCCGATGACTCTCGAAAACGGGGTCTGGAAACTGACCTCGCTCGGGCCGACGCCGATCACCCCGTAGAGCTTCCCGGTCGGGGCAGGGCTCAGGCAGCCAGCAGGCTCGGCTGCTCGCCGATCCAGACGACCTGATCGCGATCGGGGCCGACGCCGACCAGGCGGATCGGCACCCCGACGAACTCGGCGATGTAGTCGAGGTAGGCGCGCGCCTCGGGCGGCAGCTCGGCCTCGGTGCGGACGTTCTCGATATCGGCGTCGAAGCCGGCCAGCTCCTCGTACTCGGGCCGGGCCGAGTGCAGGATCGACTGGTGGTAGGGGAAGCGGTCGAAGACGGCTCCCTCCTTGGAGCGGTAGCGGACCGCGACCTTCAGGGGGTGGATCCCGCTGAGCACGTCGAGCTTGGTGATCGTCAGCGCCGACATTCCGTTGAGCCTGACGGCGTAGCGCAGGGCGACCAGGTCGAGCCAGCCGCAGCGGCGTTCGCGGCCCGTCGTCGTCCCGAACTCGTGCCCCTTCTCGACCAGCCGGCGGCCGACCTCGTCGTAGAGCTCGGTCGGGAAGGGACCGGCGCCGACCCTGGTCGCATAGGCCTTGGCGACGCCCCAGACTTCGTCGATGTCGGTCGGCCCGACGCCGGCGCCTATCGTCGCCGCTCCGGCGATCGGGTTCGAAGAGGTGACGAACGGATAGGTGCCGTGGTCGAGGTCGAGCAGGGTCGCCTGGGCCCCCTCGAAGAGGACGCTGCGCCCGTTGTCGAGGGCGTCCCAGCAGAGCCGGGCCGTGTCGGCGATGTGGGGCTCAAGCCTGTGGCCGTAGCTGACGTGTTCCTCGACCATCGTGTGGAGGTCCAGCCGCGGGTCCTCGATCGCCTCCTCGAGGCTCTCCCGTTCGCTCTCGCCGGCCTCCTTGCGCAGCTTGCGCCGCCGCACGGAGAGTTCGCGCAGCGGCTGCTGCTTGGGCTCCAGCGCGGTCCGCATCTTGGCCCGCAGGATCTTCTCGTCGAGCAGGTCCTGGACGCGGATCCCGAGGCGCAGCGCCTTGTCCGCGTAGCAGGGGCCGATCCCGCGGCGGGTCGTGCCCAGGGAGAGCTTGCCGAGCTTCAGCTCGCCGGCCGTGTCGAGGAGCACGTGGTAGGGCATGATCAGGTGCGCGTTGGCCGAGATCCGCAGGTTGCTCACGTCGACCCCGCGGCGCTTCAGCCCGTCGATCTCCTCGAGCAGGATGCGCGGGTCGAGGACGACCCCGTTGCCGATCACGCAGATCGTGTCCGAGTGCAGGATCCCGGAAGGGATCAGGTGGAACTTGAACTTCTCACCGTCGCGGACGATCGTGTGGCCGGCGTTGTTGCCGCCCTGGAAGCGGACGATGACGTCGGTGCCCTCGGCAAGCAGGTCGGTGACCTTGCCCTTGCCCTCGTCGCCCCACTGGGCGCCGACTATTACCAGTCCTGGCATAAGGCAAGGATTGTGACGACTACGCGGCCTTGCCGAAGCGCCGGTCGGCGCCGAAGAGCGGCACCTCGTCGCACATCTGGGTCAACCGGGAGACCGTGCGGGCGCCGATCTGCTCCTCCAGCTGCTCGTGGGGGAGGTTGGTGGTGATCAGCATCGAGCGCTGGGCCTCGTAGCGCTCGTTGATCAGCGCGTAGAGCTGCTCGAGGACCCAGTCGGAGCGCTTCTCGGCACCGAGGTCGTCGATGTGCAGGAGGTCGACCGAGGTCAGCCGCTCGAAGAAGGCCAGGTAGGAGTCCTCACCGGGTTCTGAGTCGTAGGTCTGCCTGATCCTCGCCAGCAGCTTCGGCAGCGAGTAGATCGCGACCGAGCGGCCGGATTCCAGCGCCGCCTTCGAGATCAGCATCGCCAGGGTTGTCTTGCCGGTCCCGGTGTCGCCGAAGAGCCAGAGGCCGCGGCCCTGATCGACCCGCCCATCGAGATCGTCGACGAACTCGCGGACCTTGGCGACGCCGGCTTTTGCCTCGAGGTCGCGGGTCATGTCGCTGACCGGCGGGCGGTCGAAGGAGACGCCGCGATAGCGCGGCGGGATCACCGAGGCGACGCCGCGGCTCCGCCCCTTCTTCAGGCGCGGTGCGCGGCACTCACAGGGGCGCGCCACGTCCTCGGGGCCGAGGATCCAACCGGAGCCGTCGCAGACCCCCAGCGGGCAGGCAGCCTGGCTGAAGGGCTCGCTGCGGGGAATGGCCATCAGAAGTCAGGTCCCGCGGCGGCGGCGTCCTCGAGCGGCGCGCCCTCGCCGGCAGTCTGGCCAACCGGTTCCTGGCGCCCCGAGTGGTCGGCAAATTTCGGGAAACGGTCGAGGAAGACCAGCGAGCGCGACCCGATCGGGCCGTTCCTGTGCTTGGCGATGATCACGTCGGCGAGGCCGTCGGGCTCCTCGTCGTTGTCGCGGTAGTAGTCCTCGCGAAAGAGGAAGGCGACGAGGTCGGCGTCCTGCTCGAGGTTGCCGGACTCGCGCAGGTCGGAGAGCATCGGTTTCGGCGGCGTGCGCTGCTCGGGGGCGCGTGAGAGCTGCGAGATCGCCAGCACCGGCACCTCGAGCTCACGGGCGAGGATCTTGAGGCCGCGGCTCATCTGGCCGACGGCCTCGACGCGGCTGGCGCGATGGTCCTCGGCCCTCATCAGCTGGATGTAGTCGACGATGATCAGACCCAGGCCGCCGCGATCCTGCGCCATCGCGTGCAGCCGCCGTGCCTTCGCCCGCAGGTCGAGGATGCCGAGGTCGGAGGAGTCGTCGAACCAGAGTGGCGCCTGCTCGAGCTCGTTGCAGGCCCGCACGACCTTGGGCCAGTCCTTCTGGGATACCTGGCCCTTGCGCAGTTTGTCTCCGGAGATCCGCGCGCGGCAGGCGATGAAGCGCTGGGCGAGCTCGACCTCCGACATCTCCAGCGAGAAGAAGGCGACCGGCATTTCGTGTTTCATCGTCACGTTTTCGGCGATGTTGGCGACCAGGGCGCTCTTCCCCATCGCCGGGCGGGCGGCGACGATGATCAGGTTGCCCGGCTGAAAGCCGCCGGTGATCGCGTCGATGTCGCGGAAGCCCGACGGGGTTCCGGTCAGTTCGAGCTCGCCGGTGGAGAGCTTCTCGAGCCGGTCGATCTCGTCGTGGAGGATCTCGCCGAGCAGCCGAAAGTCGCTCGCCTGCTCTTTGTGGGCGACGTCGAAGAGCAGCTTCTCGGCCCGCTCGGAGAGCTCGCGGGGTTCGCCGTCGCGCTCGTGCACCCAGCCCTGGATCTCCTGGCCGGCGCCGAGCAGCCGGCGCAGCAGCGAGTTCTGCTGGACGATTTCGGCGTAGTGCTTGGCGTTGCCGGCGGCCGGCACCTTCGCGGCCAGCTCGGAGACGTAGTGGCGCCCGCCCGCATCCTCGATCGCGTTTCGCTGGACCAGGGCCTCGGTGACGCTGAGCTCGTCGACCGGTTTCGATGCCGCGTAGAGGTCGTGGACGCAACGGAAGATCGACGCGTGCTTCTCGAGGTAGAAGTCCTCGGCGTTGAGCTTGACCTCGTCGATGACCCTGGTCAGGGTCGGCTCGGCGACCAGCATCGCCCCGAGGACCGATTCCTCCGCCTCGATGTTCTGCGGCGGGACGTGGGTTGTCGGCGGCTGCGGCATCGGTGTCTAGTTAAGGCTCCCCGGCGGCGGAATCCCGCCCTCGACCAAGCAAACCAAAACCCGCCCACCGGCAACGCCGGTCACCCTGCAACTAGGGGGAAAAGATCAGGCCGTCGTCGGCGGAGGTATGAGCCCCTCCGCCTCCTGGCGCCGCTCGCCGCGGCGCAGCATCCTCCCGGTCAGGATCGCGATGCTGAGGATCGCGGTCGCTCCGAGGCTGAGCTGAACGCTGAGCAGCCCCCGCTTCGTCCAGTAGACATCGCGCAGGTCGAGCAGCAGGGCGGCCTCGTCGAAGGTGAGCCCGATGCCGACGCCCATCGGCACGGCGAGCTTCTGCTCGAGCGCCTCGTCGTCGGCGACCATCGCCGCCACCCCGGAGCCGAAGGCGAGGACGATCCCCGGAACGAAGTGGTGGATGTGGCGGTCGCCGAGCTTGACGTTGCGGAACGGGCCCCAGCCCTCGCGAATCCCCCAGGTCGAGACGCGGACGACGGCAAAGGCACCGAGGAAGCCGGCGAGCAGGTTGAAGAGGACGGCTTCGCTGCGCGGCGCCAGCTCGTAGCCGCTGACGGCGACGCCGACGGTGTCGATCGCCGCGGCGGGCGCCGCCTCGACCAGGCCCTCGTGCTGGCCCTCCTGGTGCGAGCGGCGGCGGAGCATGCGGCCGAACTGCCCGACCAGCACCGTGCCGGCACCCGCGAGCGCGACCGCGGCGAGCGCGACCGTCGCACGGTCCGTTCGCACCCGCCGTCTGAGGACCGTTACTTCTCCTCGGTGACGATCGTCTTCACCGAGGCGACGGCGCCGTCGGCGAGCTCGATCTCGACCATGTGGGTGCCGATCTCGCGGATCGGGTCCTCGAGTCGCACCTTACGTTTGTCGATGCGGACGTCGCGGGCGTCGCGGATCGCGTCGACGATCTCCTTCGGCCCGACCGAGCCGAAGAGCTTGCCGTCCTCGCCCGCGCGCTGGTAGATCGTCAAGACAGTCTTCGAAAGCAGCGAGGCTGCCTCGGCTTCGCGGGCGTTGCGCTCGGCTTCGGCTTTCTCGGTGGCGGCGCGGCGGCGCTGGGCCTCCTCGAGGGCGGAGTCGGTCGCCGGCATCGCCAGCTTCCGGGGAATCAAGTAGTTGCGAAGGTAGCCGGGCGCGACATCGATCGGGTCGCCGCGGTGGCCGAGCTTCTCGACGTCCTCGAGCAGAACCGCCTGGGCCATCTCCGGCCTACCTCTCTCCGACGTAGGGGAGAAGCGCGATCTCTCGAGCCCGCTTGACCGCGATCGAGAGCTGCCGCTGGTGCTTGCGGGAGAGGCCGGTCACCCGCCGTCCGCGGGTCTTGCCCTTGTCCGAGAGGAACCGGCGCAGGAGGTTGAGGTCCTTGTAGTCGACTTCCTCGGAATTGATCCGCGTGTACTTGCGCGGGCGCATCCGATCCGCGGGGCGACGCCCACGGCGTGCCGACTGCGATCCACTTGTCTCTTTGGTGCGAGGCATTGCCGGCCGGGGATCCTACAGATCGCCCGGCCCAGGCCCCGCCCCCCTACTTCAGGCGCTCAGAACGGGATGTCGTCGTCGCTGCCGCCGCCGCCCACCGCGGCACCCTCGAAGTCCGAGGTGTCGGCGGGGACATCGGTGCTCGGAGCAAAGCCACCGTCGCCGCCGCTCTGGCCACCGCCGGACCCGTCGCGGGAGCCGAGGAACTGGACCGAGTTGGCGATGATCTCGACGCTCTGGCGTTTGCCGCCGCCGTCTTTGGCCTCCCACTCGCGCCAGTCGAGGCGCCCCTCGACCGCCACCGGGCGGCCCTTGGAGAGGTAGTTGGCGCAGTTCTCGCCCTGCGCTCCCCAGACGGTGACGTCGAAGTAATTGGGCTTGTCGACCCATTCTCCGGTCTGCCCGTCTTTGCGGCGGCTGTTGACAGCCACCCTCAGCTTGCAGATCGATGTTCCTCCCCCGGTGCTGCGCAGCTCGGGGTCGCGGGTCAGGTTCCCGGTGATCACTACTACGTTCACATTCGAAGCCGCCACGGCTCTCACTCCTCAAAGTCGCTTATCGGACCCCAGTCTAAGAGCGCGATCGGCGCTGCCCTCCCCCTGCCGGGAGGAAATGCCGCAAAGAGCGGCGCTACTCGGCGGAATCGGCCGGCGAGTCCTCGCCGGCATCGGCCTCGGCGGCCTCTGGGGCCGGTGTCGGCTCCTCTGTGGCGGCCGGGGCCTCCGCGGCCGCCGGTGCCTCGGTCTCCTCGGCGGGCTCCGCCGGAGCTGCATCGGCAGCGGGGGGAGCCTCGGCAGCCGGGGGAGTCTCGGCGGCGGGGGTAGCGGGAGGAGCGGGGGAAGCCGGCGCGGGACGCTCGCGCTCGCCGCGCTCGCCTCGGTCTCGGTCGCGGCCGGGGGCCGGGGCGGCGACGGTCGGTGGCACCAGCACCGGGGCGTCGGGGTCGACTTTGAAGACGCGGAAGCGCATGACGCCGTCGGCGATCTTCAGGTTGTGGTCGAGCGTCTCGAGCAGCTCTGAAGGAGCCTCGAATCGGAACCAGCGGTAGTCCGCCTCGTTCTGGCGATTGATCTCGTAGGCCATCTTGCGAAGGCCCCAATCGTTCTCGTGTTTGAGGGTCCCGCCGGCCTCGATCATTCCCTTCGCCTCTTGGGCCAGGGAGTCGCGCGCCGGGGCGTCGCGGCCAGGGTCCAGCATCAGGACCAGCTCATATTCGCGTGCTGCTGCCAAAACGGTTCGTGACTATAGGCCATCGCCATCGCTCAATGCGGGGCGAACTCCTCGGAGCCGTCCCCCGGCGGTGCCGGGGCGGAGGCGGGCGGCGGGGGCGGAACGGTGGGGCCCGGCGGCGGCGATGGCGGCACCGCGGAGGGCACTTCGACCTCCGGGGCAGCGGCGGCCACCTGCTCCCTCTGCTGCTTCGGGGCGGTTCTCCGCCGCCGGGATCGGTGGCCGGGTTCCAGTCGTCGGGCAGGCGGGCGGGGAGGGGCCAGCGCCCGCGCCGGCCAGACCCGCGCCCGCCCGTCCACCGTCGGGTGCGCCCGGTCGCACCCGCGGCCGGCGCCGCAGGGAGCCGGCCGGGGCAGGCCGATGTCGGCCGCCAGGGGCGGCGGTGAAGGCGGGCGCAGCAACGTCGGCAGGAGCACCAGGGCGAGCAGCGCGGCGAGCGCGAGCCCACCCGCCCGCGCCAGTCCCGACCAGCGAACTTTCAGCCCTCGCACAGGGGGCTAAGGCCTAGGCGCCGGGGTCTCCCCCCGCTCGTCGCCGGCTGCTTCCTCCTCCGGCGAGGCGTGGAGGACGCCGGTGTGGATGCTCCAGCCCTGCCGGCGGCCGAGCGCGGTGACGACGCCGACGTAGATGACTTCGACCGCGGTCTGCACGCCGCGGACGACGATCGCGATCAGGCTGGCGACGGCAAAGCTGCCGCCGGGGACGACGCTCTTCACCGCCCAGGCGAAGACCGCGTCGCGGACCCCGAGCCCGGCCGGGGCGACGAGCGTCGCCAGCGCCGCGACGTACCCCATCGCCTGGGCGGCGCCGATCGTCAGCAGGTCGTCGCTCGAGACCGAGCTGACCGAGCGGGCGACGCAGTAGATCCCCACCGAGATCACCCCCCAGTTGAGGAGGAAGAAGGCGACCAGGATGAGGACGCCGCGCATCGAGATCACCACGGGGAGCGGCTCCCGGCCGAAGGCCTTCAGCACCCGGTCGGCGAGCGGCCCGAAGACGCGCGGGTGGAGGACGACGAACGCCAGCGGGATCAGCAGCAGGATCGCCCAGCGCAGGGGCTGGCCTTCGAGGTCGGGGTGGGTGATGAAGAAGTAGGCGGCGAAGACGATCGCCGAGGTCGCGGTCAGCGCCTGTTCGTAGACGATGCTGGCCACCGTGATCCGCCGCGGTACGCCGGTTTTCTCCGAAAGCAGGACCCTGCCGAGGATGTAGAGGACGCTGCCGGGGACAAAGCGGGCGAGCAGCGGCTGGCCCCAGGCGACCTGGGCGCGGCCGACGCCGATCCGGTAGCCGAGGAAGCGCAGGATCAGATCCCAGCCGAGGGCGCTGAAGGCGTAATAGAAGGGGAGGACGATGAAGGCCGGGATCAGCCAGACGACGTGGAAATGGACGCCCTTGTCCTTGATCTCGGCCCACTGGTCGATGACCGTGATGACGAGGAAGCCGAAGATCAGCAGGGCGATCCCGACCTGGATCGCGACGCGCACGCGCTTGCTGCGCGGCGGCCGGGTTCCGACCCGGGCACCAGCCTCGCCTAGTCGGTGCAGGAGTGGGGGCCTGCCGTCCACGAGGACCGCACCTTAGTGGGGGAATAGGAGTGACAATGGTCCGCCGCGAAGGAGAAGGAGCGATGGGCGAGTTCCAGCTGCTGGAGAAAATTCGAGGGAGGCTCGCGCCTCCCGGCCCGCGCGTGATCCTCGGCTCCGGCGACGACGCCGCTGTCACCGCGCCGGGCGGGGCGACCGCCACCTCGGTCGACGCGGTGGTCGAGGGCGTGCACTTCCGCCGCGGCCCGCGGACCTCGCCCCGCCAGGTCGGCGCCAAGGCCCTGGCGACGGCGCTCTCCGACCTCGCCGCGATGGGGGCGCAGGCGGGTGAGGCCTACGCCGCCATCGGCGTCCCCGAGGACCTGGACGAGGCGGGCTGCCTGGAGCTCGCGGACGGCATCGTCGAGGTCGCCGAGGCCACCGGCACGACCCTCGCCGGGGGCGATGTGGTGCGCTCTCCCTGCCTCTTCATCTCGGTCACGGTGGTCGGCCACGCCGAGGCAGCCGAGGACTTCGTCTCGCGGGCCGGCGCCCGCCCGGGCGATGCGCTGGTCCTCACCGGCGAGCTCGGCGGCGCCGGTGCCGGCCTGCTTCTGCTGGAGCGGCCGGATGCCGGCCGGGGGATTGCCTCGGCGACCGCCGAGGCCCTCCTCGCGCGCCAGCTCGAGCCGACCCCCCGGCTGGCGGCCGGGCGAGCCTTGGCGGCCGCCGGCGCGACGGCGATGATCGACCTGAGCGACGGTCTCGGAGGGGATGCCGGGCACCTGGCCCGGAGCAGCGGTGTCGGACTGCGGATCGAGGCGGCCTCACTGCCGATCGCCGACGGTGTCGCCGACGTGGCCGAGGCGGCAGAAGGCGATTCCTTGCGCCTCGCGGTGTCCGCGGGAGAGGATTACGAGTTGCTGGCCGCGATACCCGCCGCCGGCCTTGACCTGGACGAGCTGGCGACCCAGGCAGGGGTCCCGCTCGCCCGCGTCGGCGAGGTGGTCGACGGGGCTGGTGTCGAGATCAGGCTGCCTGGTGGCCGGGCGCTGGCCCCCGGCGGTTACGAACAGCTGCGGTGACCGAGTTGGGCTCGATCACGAGCAGCTCGCGGACTCCGCGGCGCCGCAACATCGCTTCGGCGATCAGGGCCGGCTTCGGCCTGTAAGTACCGGACTCGACGAGGTTCTTCAGCTGCTCCGACTGCATGGGTCTCCTATCGGCCCAGGCCCTCCCGATCATGAGTATCGGGTAGTAGCACATTTGTCCAAATGAATCTGACCAATCGAGCAAATTGCGCCTCTGTCGTTCGTCACCCGCACGCCACTAACCTTCTTTCCGTGGCCAATGGGTCGGCACGCATACTCCTTGTGGACGACGAGCAGTCGATTCAGACCTTGCTCAGCTATCCCCTGCGCAAGGACGGCTACCACGTGACCAGCGCCCACGACGGCAACGAAGCCCTCGAGCGCTTCGAGGAAGCCCGCTTCGATCTCGTCGTCCTCGACCTGATGCTTCCCAAGCTGGACGGGGTCGAGGTCTGCCGCCAGCTGCGCTCGCGCAGCCAGGTGCCGATCATCATGCTGACCGCGAAAGGCAGCGAGACGGACAAGGTCGCCGGGCTCGAGGTCGGCGCCGACGACTACATCACCAAGCCGTTCTCGATGCGCGAGTTCCGCAGCCGCGTCAAGGCCGCCCTGCGCCGGTCGCGGATGCTCGGCGCCGCGCCCTCCGAGGAGTCGATAGAGAGAGGCGACCTGAAGATCGACTTCGGGCGCCGCCTCGTCACCCTGCGCGACGAGGAGGCCAAGCTCACCTACGTCGAGTTCGAGATCCTCGGGGCCCTGGCCCGCTCGCCCGGGCGCGTGCTCAGCCGCGAGACGCTGCTCGAGCATGTCTGGGGAGATTCCGAGTACCGCGACCCGCGCACCGTCGACGTTCACATCCGTCATCTGCGCGAGAAGCTCGAGGCCGACCCCAAACAGCCCGAGTTCCTGTTCACGGTGCGCGGGGTCGGCTACCGCTTCAACGAATGAAAGGACTCCGCGCGGCCCACTTCGGCGGCCGCCTGACCCTGGTCTCGCTCGCCGCGGCGGCGACGACCGCGGTGGCGATCTACATCTGGGCGGTCGTCGTCGAGGGGGACTCCGGCGCCGCCCACTCGATCGTGATCGGCGGGCTGTTCGGGCTGATCGTCGCCTTCGCGATCGGGTACTACAACGCGCAGCTCGTCGGCCGCCGTATCGCCCGCCTGGAGGAGGCGGCGCGCAAGATCGCCGACGGAGACTTCGGCAGCCGTATTCCGGTCGACTCGACCGGCCAGCTGGCGCGCCTCGCCCGCACCTTCAACGAAATGCAGCGTCGCCTGGCCGAGCTCGACGGCGCCCGCAAACAGTTCATCGCCAACGCCTCGCACGAGCTGCGCACGCCGATCTTCAGCCTCGGCGGCTTCGTCGAGCTGCTCGAAGAAGAGGACCCCAGCCCCGAGGAGCGCGAGGAGTTCGTTCGCACGATGCGCGAACAGATAGTCAGGCTGACCAAGTTGACCACCGACCTGCTCGACCTCTCCCAGCTCGACGCCGGGGCGCTCATCGTCCGCACCGACAGCGTCGACCTCGGCAATCTCGCCCGCGACGTCGCCAGGGAGTTCGGCCCGCGCGCCGACGTCCACGGCTCGCGGCTCGAGCTGCGGCGACCCAGCCATCCGGTGATCGCCAGCGCCGACCCCGACCGGGTGCGGCAGATCACCCGTATCCTGCTCGACAATGCCCTCACCCACACCCCAGAGGGAACCAAGGTGACCGTGACCGCGAACTCCGTGAATCGCCGCGTCGAGCTGACCGTGTCCGATGAAGGGCCCGGCATCCCGCAGCGGGTTCAGGGCCGCGTCTTCGAGCGCTTCTACACGGCGGAGGAGGGCGGCGGCTCGGGCCTCGGGCTGGCGATCGCCCGGGAGCTGGCCCAGCGCATGCGGGGGCGCATCTCGATCACCTCGAACAAGCGCTTCACCGTCTTCACCCTCGACCTTCCCCCGGCCGAGATCCACTCGATCGCCCGCGTCCCGGTCGCCCGCGAGGCCAGGGCGTGACGCCGCGCAAAGCCCTCGCGGCGGCGCTGCTGGCGCCGGCGCTCCTCGTTGCCGGCTGCGGCGGCGGTGGGGTCGGGCCCGGCAGCGGCGACGGCGACACGACCACGATCGAAGCGGCGACCCCGGAAGCGAAGGTGCAGCGGGTGATCGTCGAGTCCTCCGAAAACGGCTTCGACGCCGCCGACGTCTACAGGGAGGCCGCCCCGGGCGTGGTCACGATCCGCTCGATTCTCGACGAAGGAGCCGCCGAGGGCTCCGGCATCGTCCTCGACAAGAACGGCCGCATCGTCACCAACGCCCACGTCGTCACCGACGAATCGGGGGCCGACGGCGAACGCAAGGAGGCGAAGGCGGTCTACATCGAGTTCCCGGACCGCAACGTCGTCCCGGCCAAGATCCTCGGCTTCGACCCGTTCGCCGACGTCGCCCTCCTTGAAGTCGATCCCACCGGCCTCGACCTGAACCCGCTGAAGCTGGGCACCGATGCAGACCTCGTCCCGGGCCAGCCGGTGGCGGCGATCGGCAGCCCCTTCGGCCAGCAGCACTCACTCTCGGTCGGGATCATCTCCGCCACCGATCGCTCGGTCAAATCGCTCACCCAGTTCCAGATCGAGGGCGCGATCCAGACCGATGCCTCGATCAACCCCGGCAACTCCGGCGGGCCTCTGCTCAACGGCGACGCCGAAGTGCTCGGCATCAACCAGCAGATCGAGACCGAAAGCGGCACCGCGTCCGGGGTCGGCTTCGCGATCCCGGTCTCCGCGGTGAAGCGCTCGATCGCCGAGCTCGCCGAAAACGGCAAGGCCGAATACGCGTACATCGGGGTCTCGACCCAGGCGCTCTACCCGCAGCTCGCCGAGAAGCTCGGGCTGCCCAGCGACCACGGCGGCCTGCTCGCCGAAGTCGTCCCCGGCGGGCCCGGCGACAAGGCGGGGCTGCAGGGCGGCGACAAGACGATCCACTTCCAGGGCCTGCCGGTGAAAACGGGAGGCGACGTGATCCTCTCGGTCGACGGCCACAAGGTGCTGCGCCCGGAAGACCTGGCGCGGGACATTGCGACGCTCAAGCCGGGTGAAGAGGTGACCGTCGAAATCCTTCACGACGGCAGCGTCGAAAAGGTCCAGGTCACGCTCGGCGAGCGCCCGGCGAGCCCCTCCGGGGAATAGCCGAAAGGGCGAGGAGGGCCTCTAACCGCCCGGGTGTGTAGAACTCCCGGATGCTTCAGGAAGTCTCACTCGGCCAGAAGTCCCTCGCCGACTACACGCACATCGCCGGCAAACCGCTGATCGAGGAGATCCGCGAGCTCGCCGAGAAGCTCGAGGGACAGCGCGTCCTGCACGTCAGCGCGACCGCCTTCGGCGGCGGTGTCTCGGAGATCCTCTACACGATCGTGCCCCTGATGCGGGACGCCGGCATCGACGCCCACTGGCACGTGATCTTCGGCAAGGAGGAGTTCTTCAACGCGACCAAGCTCCTCCACAACTCGCTCCAGGGGGCCGACGAATCCCTCAGCGACGAGCAGTGGGCCGTGTTCGACGAAATCAACGAGATCAACGCCGAGGGCCTGGAAGGCGAGTGGGACACGATCATCGTCCACGACCCGCAGCCGATCGGCCTGCGCCGCGGCGCGCTTGCCAAGGCCCGCAACTGGATCTGGCGCTGCCACATCGACCTCTCCGAGCCGAACCCGGCGCCGATCGCCCGCCTGCAGCCGCTGATCGAGGAGTACGACGCGACCGTCTGGCACCTGCCGACCTACGTCCCGGTCGGCATGCGCGACCACGCCGGCATCCAGATCATCCCGCCGGCGATCGATCCGCTCTCGCCGAAGAACATGGCCTTCTCGCCCGACGACGCCGCCTTCGTCTGCAACCAGTTCGGGATCGACGTCGACCGGCCGCTGATCACCCAGGTCTCCCGCTTCGACCCGTGGAAGGACCCGATGGGCGTGATCGACGCCTACCGCGAGGTCACCAAGGAGGTGCCCGAGGCGCAGCTCGCGCTGGTCGGCTCGATGGCGACCGATGACCCGGAGGGCTGGGACTTCTTCCAGAAGACCTTCGAATACGCCGACGGCGACCCCGACATCAAGATCCTCAACAACCTCAACAACGTCGGCGCGATCGAGGTCAACGCGTTCCAGTCGCAGTCCGACGTATGCCTGCAGAAGTCGATCCGCGAGGGCTTCGGCCTGACCGTCACCGAGGCGCTCTGGAAGGGGCGCCCGACGATCGGCGGCAACGTCGGCGGCATCCCGCTGCAGATCGAGGACGGGGTCTCCGGCTACCTGGTCGACTCCCCCGAGGAGTGCGCGCGGCGCTGCCTCGAGATCCTCCGCGACCCCGAACTGGGGAAGCGCCTCGGCCGCGCCGGCAAGGAGCACGCGAGGCAGCACTTCCTCTCGCCGCGGCTTCTGCGCGACTGGCTCAAGTTGTTCAAAGAGCTCGACGAGTAGCGCCCAACACGGCCGGGTAGGCTGAGCGGGTGGCCGACTCGGATCCCCTGATCATCGTCTCCAACCGCGGCCCGGCGCAGTTCGAGAAGAGCGAGGGGGGAGAGCGCGTGGTGCGCCGCGGGGGCGGCGGTCTGGTCACGGCGCTCTCCGGCCTGGTGTCACATAGGGACGCGCTCTGGATCGCCTCGGCGATGACCGACGAGGACGTGGCCGTCTCCGAGGAGCGTGGCGGGCCGGTCGAGCTCTCGATCGACGGCATCGACTACCGGGTGCTGATGGTCGGCAGCGACCCGCAGGCCTACGACCGCTTCTACAACGTGATCGCCAACCCGATCCTCTGGTTCATCCAGCACTACCTCTGGGACCTCTCCAACGCCCCGGACATCCGCCAGGAGGAGCTCGACGCCTGGGACCTCGGATACCAGGCGGTCAACGGCGACATCGCCGCCGCGGTGCTCAGCCAGATCGAGGGTCAGGACCGGCCGCTCGTGATGCTCCACGACTACCACCTCTACACCGCCCCGCGCATGATCCGGGACGCTCGCCCCGACGCCTTCCTCCACCACTTCGTCCACATTCCCTGGTCACAGCCGGACAGCTGGAGGGTGCTGCCCGGGAGGATCCGCGAAGCGATCTTCCACGGCATGCTCGCCAACGACATCATCGGCTTCCATACCCAGGCCTACTGCATCAACTTCATCCGCTGCTGCGACGAACTGCTCGGCGCCGACGTCGACTACGAGACCTGCACCGTCACCGGTGAGGACGGCCACCGGACCCTTGCCCGCGCCTATCCGCTGGGGATCGATGCCGAGCGCCTGCGCCGTGCCGCCGAGTCGGCCGAGGTGGCCGCGGCCGAGCGCGAGGTTCTCGAGCGCCGGCGGCGGCACCTCATCATCCGCGTCGATCGCGCCGACCTCTCGAAGAACGTCCTGCGCGGCTTCACCGCTTTCGACACCTTCCTGACCCAGCATCCGGAGTTCCGCGAGCAGGTCACCTTCATCGCCCACCTGCAGCCCTCGCGCCAGGACGTCCCCGAGTACGCGGAGTACCTGGAGCGGATCGAGGCTCTGGTCGCGGTCGTCAACCACCGCCACGGGACGACGGACTGGATGCCGATCGACCTGAAGATCTACGAGAACTTCCACGACGCCGTCGCCCGCTACAAGCACTTCGACCTGCTGATGGTCAACTCGATCTTCGATGGCATGAACCTGGTTGCCAAGGAGGCGCCGGCGGTGAACACCCGCGACGGCGTGCTGATGCTTTCCGAGAACACCGGCTCCCACCACGAGCTCTGGGACTACGTGCTCTCGGTCAATCCTTTCGACATCCAGGAGCAGGCGGACGCGATCTATCGCGCGCTGACCATGGACCCCGAGCAGAAGCACGATTGGTCGGAGGGGCTGAAGCGGATCATCTTCTCGCGCAACCCGGGTGACTGGGTCGACGATCAGCTCGCCGACATCGCCGAGCATCGAGAGTCGGTCGCCTGAGATTTTCACTTTCATGACGCTCAGACAACACATTGCGCCGTAGGCTCGGGCGAGATGGAGCTGATGAGGGAAAAGTCGGCCGATGAGCGGCTGGACGACCTGAGCACCCGACCGGCGTTTCGACGCGATGGAGGGCCGTTTTGAGGGATTCGAACGGCGATTCGAGGTGCTCGAGACCCGCTTCCAACGCATGCAGATGACGATGATCACGGGGTTCCTCACCCTGGCCGGGCTGATCGTCGGCCTGCGCTGACGCCCGCCCTCATAGCGGCAGCCGCGTGCTCAGCTGGAAGGCGGTGAGGGCCAGGGTGAGGAACTGGACCTGTCGATCGCGGGAGAGCGCGGCGAGCGGCAGCACCCAGATCAGGTACCAGGGGAGAAGCCACGTGGTGGCGAGCAGCAGGCCGGCGCCGGCCCAGGCGGAGGCGCGGATCCAGTCGCCTCCCCTCCAGGTCCAGATCAGCAGGTAGGCGAAGGCGGCGACGTAGAGGTAGAGCGCAGCGTCCTGGACGACCGAGCGGTCGAGGCCGGTGAGCCGGGCGACAGTGACCGGAGCGCTCATGTGGCTGGTCTTGCCGAGGTTGCCGCCGGCGACGTCGAGCGACTCGAGCCAGTGCAGGTGGAAGGCGGGCCAGGCCACCAGCGCCACCAGGGCGGCGGCGGCGAGGGCACCGAGCAGAAAGCGGCCGCGGCGGGCGGAGCCGATCAGGGCGAAGGGCGCGAAGAAGGCGCCGGAGGCCTTGATCCCGGCGGCGAGGACGAACGAGGCCCCGCCGCTTGCCTCGATTCCCCCGAGGACCGCGGCGACGCCGATCATCGCCACCAGCATCGAGAGACCGTCGTTGTGGGGGCCGCCGACGACGTGCACGAGCAGCAGTGGGTTGAGGCCGACGAAGGCTGCGGCGAAGACGGGGTCGATTCCGCGCGCCGGCGCGATTCGCGCGACCACGGCGACCAGCGCCAGCACCGCCAACGCCCCGACCGCCTTGAGGACGAAGATCGAGGTGCCGATCGAGCTGGTGCCGAGCGCGTAGGTGGCCAGGGTGAAGAGCGGACCGTAGGCGCTGGTCACGCCCGTCCAGTCGACGCTCCGGAACACCGGGTCGCCCGGGACCGCACCGGGCTTGGCCAGGTAGGGGTCGAGGCCGTGGACCGCCCCCAGCCGGGCGTAGTCGATGTAGCTGTAGACGTCGTGGGAGAGCAGCGGCGGGGTCAGCGCGAAGACCGCGACCAGGACGATGATCGCGGCCCAGACCCGTCGGCGGCCGATCCGCGGCGCGACCGCGAGGACCGCGAGGTAGGCGGCGAACCCGGCCCATATGAGGGCGAGGGCCGCCCCGGGAGAGAGGCTCAGCTAGCCGCCCCCGCCGCTTTCCTGCCCGGCGCCGATCCCGCCCGCGGCTCCGCCCCCGCCCGTCGGCGGCGATGGCGCCGGCGGCGGCGAGGGTGGGACGTACGGTTCCTGGCCCACCCCCGGCGCGTAGGCGTTGGGGTTATAGCCGCCGACCATGTCTTGCCCGGGGAGCGTCCCTTCTTCGCCCTGCTGGGATTTGGAGATCGAGTTGTCGGTCGGGCCCGACGCCGTGAACTCGCCGTAGAACGGCGCCCACTGGATCTGTTCTTCCGGTTCGGTGAAGTCCTCGCAGGGGACGCCGGCGTTTTCGTACACCTGGTGCCAGATTTCGGCCGGGAAGGTGCCGCCGAAGACCTCGATCCCATGGACGCTGGTCATTTCGATCTCGTTCGACTGCGGGTAGCCGACCCAGACCACGGTCGAGAGGTTCGGCTGGAAGCCCGCGAACCAGGCGTCGGTGAGCCCGTCCGTGGTCCCTGTCTTCCCGGCTTGACCTTCGCAGCCGGTGTAGGCCGCGGTGCCGGTCCCTTCGGTGATGTTGTCGTGGAGCAGGCGGGTCACCTGGTAGGCGACCGCTTCGGAGACGACCCGTTCGGGATGCGGCCTCTCCGGCTTGTCGACCTTGCCGCCGGGGAAGACGACCCGACGGATCGCGATCGGGTCACGGTGGATCCCCCCCGAGGCCAGGGTCGCGTAGGCGTCCGACATCTCCAGTGGCGAGACGCCGATCCGCAGGCCGCCGATGCCCTCGGCCGGGATCCCGTCCAATGGGCTGGTGATGCCCATCGATTTCGCCGTCGCGGCGACGTGCTCCGGGCCGACGTCGAGGTCGAGCTGGGCGAAGACGGTGTTGTCGGAGGCGACCGTCGCCTGCTGGAGGTTGACCGAGCCGAGATAGCCTTCGTCGGCCGTGTGGACTTCCCAGTGGCCCCACCGGGGCAGGTCGAGGTCCAGCGGTTTCGAGACGTAGTAGGTCGAGTAGGGATCGATCCCCTGCTTCAGCGCCGTGGTCAGGACGAAGGTCTTGAAGGTCGAGCCGGGCTGGCGGTGACCCTGCGCCGCCAGGTTGAACTGGCTGTCTTCGTAGTTGGAGCTCGAGACCATCGCGCGGATCTCGCCGTTGCGCGGGTCGATCGAGACGAACGCCGATGAGGGGTCGGTCGAGTACGGGAGGGTCGACCGCAGCGCCTCGAGGCCGACTTCCTGCAGCCCCGGGTCGATCGTCGTGTAGACGTCGAGCCCGCCCTGGCGGACGGTGTTGACCCCATACGCGGCGATCAGCTTGTCCTCGACGTAATCGAAGAAGTAGGGCTGGTCATGTTCGAAGAAGCCCTCGGAGACATCGAGGCCGAGCCCGCGGGCCTCGGCGGCGCGCGCTTCCGCGGCGGAGATGTAGCCCTGTTCGGCCATCTTCGCCAGCACCTCGTTGCGGCGCTCGCGGGCGCCGGCGGCATTGAGGATCGGGTTGTATTCGGTCGGCGCCTGCGGCAGCCCGGCAAGCAGGGCCGAGCGGGCGAGGTCGAGCTTCGATACCGGGCGCGAGAAGTAGATCTTCGAGGCGGCCTGGACGCCGACCGCGGTGCTGCCCTCGACCGTCCCGTAGGAGGCGGTGTTGAGGTACTGGCTGAGGATCTGCCGCTTGCTGTGGCGTTCGGAATACTCTTCCGCCAGCTTCGCCTCGACGATCTTCCGTTCGAAATTCTGCTCGGGGTCGGAGATGCAGAGGTTGCGAACGAGCTGCTGGGTGATCGTCGACCCGCCCTCGACCGCCGCTCCCGCCTGAATGTCCTTCGACGCAGCGCGCACGATGCCCTCGAAGTCGACGCCGCCGTGCTGGTAGAAGCGCTGGTCCTCGATCGCGACCGTCGCCAGCTGCAGGTCCTTGGGCACGCGTTTGATCGCGACCGGCGTGCGGGCCTCGTCGGAGGCGATGACCCCGAGCTTGGTTCCGTCGGCGGCGAACAGGGTCGAGTTGCCGCCCTTGTCGATCGGCTTGCAGGAGGAGAGCGGGGGAGCGTCGGCGGCGACCTTCAGCACCCAGGAGGTGACGCCGATCCCGAGGACCGCGACCAGCGCCACGACCGCCACGGCGACGAAGATCAGCCTGCCCCTCAGGTCGCCACGGCTGCGATGACGTCGGCGGCTCCGCTGGGTCATGCGTACATAGTGCCGAGCCTCAGGCCTGCGTGTCCTCTGTAGAGCGGTTGTGGACTATCCCTTCGACGAGAAGCTGGTTGGGGATGACCACCGAGCTGCCGTCTCCGGGCTCGACATATGTATAGGAGAGGGTGATGTCGGCGACCCGCCCGGCGACTTCTTCGAACTCGATCCGGTCGCCGATTTTGATCGGCTGGGCGACCGCCAGCTGCACCCCGGCGACCATGTTCGCGATCGTGTGCTGGGCGGCGAAGCCGATGATCGCGGCGATCACCGCGGTCGACGCGAGGACGCCGGTGGCCAGCTTCTGAAGTTCGGTGAACTGGGCGACGACGATCGCCGCGACGACGACGAAGACGACCAGCACGGCGAGCCGGCGCAGGAAGCGCAGACGGGTCTTGGTCGAGCGCGATACCTGTGAGACTGCCGGCGACATGGAGGCAAACCTACCTGCCGAAACCGCGGCCGGCCGGGCACCGGAGCGACGGGCCTTCCCCTATTCCAACTGGGGGCCGTGGGCCGCGCTCGCCGGGGTCCTGCTGGCCCTGGTCGGAGCCGGGGTCATCGCCGTCCCGGTCGCGCTCATCGACAACCCCCCGAGCGGCGGCGAACTCAGCCCCTGGGCAAACATCGTCGTCCAGTTCGCCCAGGAGCTCGCCTTCCTGCTGGTTCCCTTCGCGATCGCCGCCACCCGGGGGGCGTCCCCGAGGCAGGCGGCCCGGCGGCTCGGCCTGCGCCGCTTCAGCCCCTCGGCGCTGAAGTGGATGGCGGCCGCGGTCGGCGCCTACCTGCTCTTCGCCGCCCTCTACATCGCGATCATCGGAGAACCGCACCAGGACGACATCGCCGACGAGCTCGGCCCGCTGCCGATCCAGATCCTGCTGATCGCGGTGATGGCGCCGATCTGCGAGGAGACCTGTTTCCGGGGCATGCTCTTCGGTGGCATGCGCGAGCGCCTGCCACGGGTCGTCGCCGCGTTGATCAGCGGCCTCGTCTTCGGCGCCCTGCACGCGCTGACCGGAATCGAGGCCGTGCCTCCACTGATCATCTTCGGCTTCATCCTGGCCCTGCTCTACGAGAGGACCGGGTCGATCGTTCCGGGCATCCTCCTCCACGTCCTGAACAATTCCGTCGCCCTGCTCGGTCAGTAGGATTCCGCCGGTGAAAAGAGCCTCTTTACTCGTCCCCGTCGCCGCCCTGTCGCTCCTCGCCCCGGCCGCCGCGCTCGGCGCCCAGAAGGCGCCGCAGCCGAAGGGCCCCGAAGACGCGACCGTGAAGATCGACGTCGGCCACCTGCACGGCGGCAAGGCGCCGATCATGAGCACGGTGCCGGTGACCGGCTCGGTCACTCCCTACGTCGCCGGCCAGCGCGTGGAAGTCGCCTTCTATCTGAACGGCAAACGGGTCGACACGAAGACGGTCAAGGTCGACGGCGGCAGCTTCAGGACGAAGATCCGGATCGAAGAGGCCGGCAAGTACGCGGCCGGCGCCCACCTCAAGGCGACCGCCTCGACCCGCGGCGACACGAGCGTCCGCAAGAGTTGGCGGGTCAGCTTCCCCGCGATCCCCCAGGGCAAGTGCGGGCCGGTGGTCAAGGCCTTCAAACAGGAGATGGCGAAGATGGGCTACGTCTCCGGCGGCGGCCCCTGCTTCAACGGCAGGACCGGCCGCGAGGTGCTCGCCTATCGCAAAGTGAACGGCATGTCCCGCAACGATCACGCCGGCCAGGGCCTGGTCAAGCTGGTCTTCTCCGGGCAGGGCGGCTACAAGGTCCGCCATCCCGACGCCGGCGACCACGCCGAGGTCCCGCTCTCCAAGCAGGTCCTGGTGCTGACCAAGGGAGACAAGCCCTACGCGATCTACCCGGTCTCGACCGGCAAGCCCTCGACCCCGACGATCACCGGCCAGTTCACCTTCTACCGGCAGGAACCGGGATACAACTCCGAGGGGATGTACTACTCGTTCTATTGGCACAACGGCTACGCCGTCCACGGCTACGCCGAAGTGCCCAACTACGCGGCCAGCCACGGCTGCGTCCGCACCTTCATCGCCGACCAGCCGCGGATCTACGAACAGCTGAAATACGGCGAGCCGATCTTCGTCTTCTGAGGACGGTCGAGGGATGATCGGCGAGCGGGCGCTGCGGGCGATCCTCGCGTTCGTCGCCGCGTTCCACATCGTCACCGGCTCCATCGCCCTGCTCGCGCCGGACACCTACTTCAACCAGATCGGCCACTACGGGCTGGAGAACGCCCACTACGTCGGCGACGTCGGCGCTTTCACGCTCGCCTTCGGGGTGGCGGTCGGGATCGCCGTGATCCGGCCCGCCTGGCGAGCGCCCCTGCTCTGGCTCGGCGCCCTCTGGTACGGCGTCCACGCGGTCAACCACGCATTCGACAGCGACGAGGCGAAGAGCGAGGCCCGCGGCTGGACGGACACCGCTCTGCTGGCCTTCGGCTGCCTCCTCTCGGCCTGGCTGGCGCGGGTATCGGAAAGGCTGGCTTAGGATCCCGTCGATGAGCGACCTGGGGACCGCGAAAGGCACCCTCCTCAACGAGCTGCGCGAGCACTCGCTGGTGATCGGCGAGGTGACGCTCTCGAGTGGCGCGAAGGCCGAGTACTACGTGGACGCGCGCCGCGCGCTGCTGCGCCCCGCCGGCTTCCTCGCCGCCGGGGAGCTGATCGCCGCGGCCGCGACCGAGGCCGGCGCCAGCGCGGTCGGCGGCCCGGTGATGGCGGCGATCCCGCTCGCCTGCGCGGCGATCGCGGTTCCGGCGGGGTCCGGGCTGGTCGGCTTCTTCGTGCGCAAGGAGCGCAAGGAGCACGGACTGCAGCGCTGGGTCGAGGGGCCGGTCGAGGCCGGCACCAGGTGCCTCGTGGTCGAGGACACGGTGACCACCGGCGGCTCGACCGCCGACGCGATCGAGCTGGTCCGTGAGCAGGGCCTCGAGATCGCCGCGGTTCTCGGCGTCGTCGATCGGCTGGCCGGCGGCGGCGAGCGGATCGAAGCCGCTGCCGAGGCGCCCTTCAGGGCACTGGTCACGATCGACGAGCTCTACCCGGAGCGGCCAGATCGCGGATGAGGTCGAGATCCGCGTCGTCGGCTGCCTGATCGAGAAGCAGCGGACGACTCCGGACGTCTACCCGCTTTCGCTCAATGCGCTGCGGGTCGCCTGTAACCAGTCGACCAATCGAGACCCGGTCGTCGACTACGACGAGGCGACCGTCGTCGACGCGCTGCGCCACCTGGCTCTGCGCGGTTGGACCCGCCTGGCGAGCGGCCCGGGCGGGCGGGCGAGGAAGTACCGGCATCTGCTCGACCGCGCGCTCGACCTCGACGAGCCGGCGCTCTCGGTGCTCGCGGTGCTGATGCTGCGCGGTCCCCAGACCCCTGGCGAGCTGAAGCAGCGGACCGCGAGGATGTACCCGTTTACGGATCTGGCGGCGGTCCAGGCCACCCTGGAGGGCCTGGTCGACGCCGGACACGTCGCCCGTCACCCGCGCCGGCCGGGGCAGAAGGAGGAGCGATTCGAGCAGCTTCTCGGCGAAGGGGCCGAGGCCTCGCGGGAAGCGCCTGGATCGGTGTCAGATGGTGCCTCCGTGGAGTCGAACGGGGATGCCGGCGAGGGCGAGCCGGTTCCGCCCGAGGGCTCGATCGGCGCCAGGGTGAAGCGCCTCGAGGCCGATCTCACCGCGCTTCGCGGCGAGGTTGCGAGCCTGCGCGACGCTCTCGGCGGTTGAACGGCACGGCCCGAGGCACCCCGCGGTGAGGAAGCGCAGGCCCCGTTCCAGAAGTTCGTCAAGTTTGCGACTAGGGCCAAAATTTGTGTAGCCTGCGTGACCGCAGCTTGGCGTGTGCAGGCGTGTTTAGGCAGTGGGATTAGGGACTTCGAACCAAACGGGAGGACTCAGGAGATGGATTCAAGGATCGGGCGACCCTCACCGGCGCTGATAATCGCGATCGTCGCGTTGATCGTGTCATTGAGCGGAAGCGCTGTCGCGGCCAAGAAGGTCCTCGACAAGAACAGCGTCGGGACCAAGCAGATCAAGAACGGTGCTGTGACGACCGGGAAGATCGCGAACAACGCGGTCACCGGCGCCAAGGTCGCCCAGAACACCCTGACCGGGGACGACATCAACATCGGCTCCCTCGGTGTTGTGCCCTCGGCGACGAACGCCACCAACGCCGGCAACGCGACCACCGTCGGCTCCGAAAACCACGGCGCGACCTGCCCGGCCAGCACGACCCTGATCAGGGGCACGTGTTACGACGTCTCCCTGAACCCCGCGGTCGGCGGCGTCAAAGTCGCCGCGACACAGTGCGCGGCGAAGGGCGGCTACCTGCCGACCCCGATGGAGCTGTACTCGATCCGCACCGTGATCAACCTCGGTGAAGGCACGCCGCCTGAATTCGCGGTCAGCGACGACTACTACGCCGACAACTTCGCCTACAAAACGATCGTGGTCGACGGCGGCGGGAAAATGCAGGAACTGCCGGTCGAAAGCCCGACCCAGTACATCTGCGCCTACAAGCTGGTTCGATGATGAAAGCTTCCAGGAGGAACCCGATGAGAATTGCACTTGCAACTGTGGCCGCGATGCTGATCTTCGCCTCGATGGCGGTGGCCGCGGAACAGACCAAGGAAACGTACAAAGTAGAAGTTGAACCGATCTGCAAGGCGAACCAGTCCAAGTCCGATCAGTACTTGAAGCCGGTTCGCGGGCTGGTCAAGGCCGACAAGCTGAAGCAGGCCTCGACCAACTTCACGAAGGCCGCCAAGGCTCTCGAAGAAACCCAGAAGAAACTGGCCGCGGTTCCGGCCCCCTCCGATGACGCCACCACGATCACCAAGTGGCTCAGCGGCATCAAGGGCGAGGTCAGCCTGATGAAGACGATCGCCACGAAGCTGAAGAGCGGGCAGAAAGGCTCGGCTTCCTCGCTCAGCGTGAAGCTCTCGCACAACGCTGACGCGACGAACGCCCTGGTCTTCTCCTACAGCTTCAAGTACTGCAAGATCGACCCCTCGAAATACAGCTGAGATGAGGAAGCTGATCGCACATAAGGGGGCCATCGCGGCCCTGGCAGCGGCCCTGTCCGTGGTCGCTCTCGGCGCCGGCATCGCCAGCGCCGAGCAGGCGGCCTCGGGCAACATCGTCATCTCCTTCCACGGCAGCATCGCCCCGGTGACGTTGCCGCGGACGAGCCTGGCCCCGGTCGGGGTCCAGATGGGGGCGAAGATCAAGACCAAAGATCACCAGCCCCCGCCGCGGCTGACGAAAATCAAACTCGACATCAACGGCCACGGCGTGATCAACAGCAAGGGCCTGCCGCTGTGCTCGCTGGGCAAGCTGACCAACGCCTCGGCTGCCGCTGCCAAAAAGGCCTGCGGCGACTCCGAAGTCGGCCACGGCAACGTGACCTCCCGCGTCGGCCTGCCGGGGCAGGAAACGTTCTCGACGAACGGTCCTCTGCTCGCCTTCAACGGCCGCTACAAGGGAAAGCCGGCGATCTTCGCCCACGTCACCTCCCAGGGGACGCTTTCGATCACCTACGTGATCATTTTCGTGATCAAACAGACGGGCGGCACCTTCGGAACCTCGCTGGTCGCCGACGTCCCGCAGATCGCCAGCGGCTCCGGCTACATCTCGGCGTTCGACCTCTCGCTGAAGCGCAACTACAGCATCAAGGGGGAAAAGCGAAGCTACGTCGAAGCGTCGTGCCCGCTGCCGAAGGGCGTCAACATCGCCAGCTTCAAGTTCGCGAAATCGACCTACTCGTTCGAAGACGGGACCAGCGTGTCGAGCGTCCTCAACCGGGACTGCAAGGCCAGGGGATAGGTAGCCGACAGGCATTCGATGAGGACGGTCTGGGTCGTGGTGGCTCTGAGCTCGGTTGCTGCACTGGCTTTCGCCGGCTGTGGCGGTGATTCCGGAACCGAGGGAGCCGGGACGGCCCAGACGTCGAGCTCCTCGGGCTCGTCCGCGCAGAAGCCGTTGCCGGCCGATGCCCCGGTCACGAAGGTGATCGCGGCGCAGTTCCCGAAGCCGGTGCCGAGCGAAGGCGCGCCCCCCCAGGCGAAGAAGTGGATTGCGGCCGGCGAAGCCGCCTGCAAGGGGAAGACTCCAACCGAGGTACTGAACCAGTTCGTGTCGGCGGCCGAAGCGAAGACGAAGTTCACCACCGCCCAACGCAAGATGCTCGGCGAAATCGCCCACTACGAAAAGCAAGCGACGCACAGCTCGGACTTCGCCGCCGGGCAGCTCGCGGCGGGCGTCTACGAACGGTCGCTGCCCCAGCTTCAGGGTCTTCCCGGTTACCAGGGGTGCGTATACCAGCTGTCGTTGCAATTGAGAAGGGAACTCGCGGGTAAGTAACCCGCGAGCACGGACTTAAAGCCAAAAAGGGAGAAGGAGAATGTTGAGTCGAGTTCGCAGTCATAGGTTCAAGTTCCTGAGCATCGCGGCGGTCGCCGTCGCGGCCATGGCGGTAATGGTCGCCAGTGCTTCGGGCATCACGGTCAAGAGCGGCACCATCGAAGTTGAATTCGACGGCGGCTTCTCGCCGAAGGCGCTCGCCAAGAAGGGACCCGGGACGCCGATCTCGCTGACCCTGGAAGGCAAGCTGAAAACGACCGACGGCAGCCACATCTCGGCGGCGAAAACGATCTCGCTCGACTTCGACAAGGCCGGCGCGATCAACGCCAAGGGCCTGCCCACCTGCACCACGGGCCAGCTCGAGAGCACGCTCACCTCGCAGGCGAAGAAAGTCTGCGGCGACGCGCTCGTCGGAACCGGCAAGGTCACCGCTGACATCGCCTTCCCGGAACAGCCGCCGTTCGGCGCCAGCGGTCCGCTGCTGATCTTCAACGGCCCGCCCAAGGGCGGCAACCCGTCGCTGATCCTCCACGTCTACGCGAAAGTCCCGGCCGCGACGACCTTCGTCGTCCCGGTGGCGATCAAAAAGACGGGCGGCAAATACGGCACCAACGCGTTCATCAAAGTCCCGACGATCACCAGCGGCTCGGGTTCGGTGACCGGCTTCAAAGCCTCGATCACGAAAAAGTTCACGGTCAAGGGCAAGAAGCAGAGCCTGCTCGTCGCCAACTGCCCGACCGGCAGTCTCTTCGTCGATGGTGAAATCGCCTTCACCAGCGGCTCGAAGCTCAAAGGCACGTTCAGCAAGCCCTGCACGCCGAAGGGCTAGACGGGGTTCGAGGGAAGCGGCCGCGCCTGCAGGACGGGCGCGGTCGCCGTTCCCCGTTACGGTAGGACGATGCAACGCGACGCCGCGCTGGCGGCCGTGTTCCGGCCGGTGCGGCCACCCAGCACTTTCGAGGAGACGGTCGAGAGGCTCGGCACCGCGATCCGCCTCGGGCTGCTCTCGGCGGGCAGTCGCCTGCCGTCTGAGCGCGAGCTGGCCGGCGAGCTGGGCATCTCGCGCTCGACCTTGCGCCAGGCGCTGACCACGCTGGTCCAGAGCGGCCACCTGGTCAGCCAGCGCGGCAGGGGCGGCGGCACTTTCGTCTCCGACCAGCCGCCGTTGGCCGAGGTCGACGACGGCGACCTGCTCGGCGACCGCGCCTGGGCGGTGCTCGACTACCGGGTCGCGATCGAGTGCGGGGCGGCCCTGCTCGCCGCCGAGCGCGCCGAGCCGCCGCAGTTGGCCCGGCTCGAGCAGCTGGTCGCCAAGATGGCCTCGGAGGCCGGCGACTTCGAGAGCTACCGGCGCACCGACATCCGCTTCCACATCGGCCTCGCCGAGGCCGCCCATTCGCCACGGCTGATCGATGCGATGACCGAGGTCCAGGGGCAGATGACCGGGCTGATTACGCTGATTCCCCATCCCGAGGAAGTCCTGCTGCGCTCCAACGACCAGCACAGCGATCTGGTCGGGGTGCTGCGCAGGGGGGACGGGGTCGGCGCCGTGCGGGTGATCCGCGACCACATCGAGGGCACCGAGCACATCCTCGCCGGGCTGCTCCCGGCTCAGCCGCGGATTCGCTCGCCCTTGGCGTCGAATAGAGGCTCGGAGGCGACCTCGCCCGGCACCCAGCGGCCGAAGATCTCAACCGCCACATCGCTCCCCGCCTCGGCTCCCAGCTCCGGCGGCAGGTAGGCGTAGGCGATCGAGCGGCCGACGGTGTAGCCGTAGCCGCCGGTGGTCACCCGGCCGACGATCTCGCCGCCGACGCGGACCGGCTCGTTGCCGAGCGCGATCGATAGCGGGTCCTCGAGAATCAGGCACCGCAGCCGCGTGCGCGGGCCCTCCTCCTTCGCCCGGGCGAGCGCCTCGCGGCCGATGAAGCCGCCCTCCTTGTCGAGCTTGACGCAGAAGCCGAGGCCGCCCTCGTAAGGGGTCTCATCCGGGGTGATGTCGGCGCCCCAGACCCGGTAGCCCTTCTCCAGCCGCATCGAGTCGATCGCGCGGTAGCCGCCGGCGACGATGCCGTCCTCCTCGCCCGCCCGCCAGATCGCCCGCCAGAGGCCGAGTCCGTACTCGGTCGGGCAGTAGAGCTCCCAGCCGAGCTCGCCGACGTAGGTGACCCGCAGCGCCCGCACAGGAACGTCGCCGACGGTGATCTCGCGAACGCTCATGTACGGGAAGGCCTCGTCGCCGAGATCGTCAGGGGTGAGCCGCGCGAGGACGTCTCGCGCCCGCGGTCCCCAGATGCCGAAGCAGGCCCTCTGGGAGGTGACGTCGTTGATCTGGACGCCTCCCTCGGCGGGGAGGTGGCGGCGCATCCACTCGCGGTCGTGGTTGCCGAAGGCGGTGCCGGTGACTATCGAGAAGCGATCTTCGGCGAGCCTGGCGACGGTGAAGTCGCACTCGATCCCACCGCGGCCGTTGAGCATCTGCGTGTAGGTGATCTGGCCGATGTCGCGGGCGACGCGGTTGTCGCAGAGGCCTTCGAGGAAGGCCGCGGCTCCGGCGCCCTCGATCTCGAGCTTGGCGAAGGAGCTCTCATCGAAGATGGCAACCGCCTCCCTGGTCGCGCGATGCTCGGCGCCGATCGCCGGCGACCAGTGCTGGCCCGCCCAGCCGCGTGGTCGCAGCCCCTGATCGCCGCCGCCGGCGTTGGGCTCGTACCAGTTGACCCGCTCCCAGCCGGACTTCTCGCCGAAGGCCGCGCCGTGCTCCCGATGCCAGGCGTTGACCGGCGAGACCCGCAGGGGACGGCCCGCCTGGCGCTCGTGGTTCGGATAGCGGATGTCGTAATAGGTCTCGTAGGTCTCCTTGATCCGCGCGTGCGTGTAAGAGGGGGAGCGGTATTGGGCGCCGAATCGGCGCACGTCCATCTCCCAGAGATCGAGGCTCGGCTCGCCCTCGGCGATCCACTCCGCCATCACCTTGCCGATGCCGCCCGCACCGGCCAGCCCGTGGGCACAGAAGCCGGCGCAGACGAAGAAGCCGGCGACCTCCGTCTCGCCCAGGCAGAACTCGTTGTCGGGCGTGAACGCCTCCGGCCCGTTGATCAGCTTGGTCACGGTGATCTCGTCCATGACCGGCACCCGGCGCTTCGAGTTCTCGGTGATCTCCTCGAAGCGGTCCCACTCCTCTTCGAGCAGGCGGCCGTTGAAGTCGGGGGGGATCGCGTCGAGGCCGCCCGCCCCATCGGGCATGAAGGCCGGCTTGCTCTGGCGCTCGTAGCCGCCCATGATCAGCCCACCGCCCTCCTCGCGGTAGTAGACGAGCAGGTCGGGGTCGCGCAGGGTGGGGAGGTGCTCGCCGCCGCGCTCGCGGAAGGGCTGGGTGACCAGGTATTGATGCGACATCGGGATCACCGGCACCCGAACGCCCGCCATCCGGCCGATCTCCGCCGCGAACATGCCGCCGGCGTCGACGACGACTTCGGCCTCGACGTCACCGCGGTCGGTGCGCACCCCGCGCACGCGGCCATCGCGCACGTCGATCGCGGTCACCCGCGTCTCGGTGAACGTGCGGCATCCGCCGCGGCGGGCTCCGTCGGCCAGCGCGAAGGTCAGCTGCGAGGGGTCGATGTAGCCGTCGGTCGGCAGCCAGGCGGCGCCGAGCACCCCCTCGGTCGACATCAGCGGGAACATCTCCTTCGCCTCCTCGGCCGAGATCAGCTCGAGCGGAAGGCCGAAGGTCTTCGCCCACCCCGCCTGGCGGCGCAGCTCCTCGAGTCGCTCCTCGCTGGAGGCAAGGCGGATGCCCCCGCACTCGACCCAGCCCGGGTCGAACTCGGACTCGTCCTTGAGCCTGCGGTACAGGTCGACCGAGTGCATCATCATCTTGGTCAGCGAGACCGAGCCGCGAAGCTGGCCGACCAGCCCCGCAGAGTGGAACGTCGACCCCGAGGTCAGCTGCGAGCGCTCCAGCAGGACCACGTCCTCCCAGCCCAGCTCCGCCAGGTGGTAGGCGAGCGAGGTGCCGCCGACGCCGCCGCCGACGATCACGCAGCGGGCCGACCCGGGGAGCTCAGCCCGAGGCAAGGCCGACCTCCCCCGCCGTCCTGCGCATGCGCTCGAAGTGCTCGTCGGCGTAGGAGGCGAAGTCGAAGTCGAGGTCGGAGAGGGTCCCCTGGAGAACCCCCCACATCGCCTCGCGGAAGTCGGACATGAAGCGCATCAGGTGCAGGCCCCTGAGCCGCTCCGGGGTCGCCGCTTCGCCGAAGTACGACTCGAGCAGGACGACCTCGTCCTCGGCGTCGAGGCCGTTGTTGACCGCGAGGTTGCCGAGGTCGAAGTAGCGGTCGCCCATCCCGGCGTACTCCCAGTCGACGATCCGGATCCCCTCGGCCGTGCGCAGGAAGTTGGCGGAGAGAAGGTCGTCGTGGCAGAGGACCGGCTCGTGCTCGGGCCCGATCAGCTCAGCCTCGATACCCGCCGCGACCTCCCGCGCCCAGTCGTAGTCGCCTGGCAGCGAGCCGCCGCGCCCGACGGCGCGCCCGGCGTAGTCCTCGACGACGCGGAAGGGCGAGAAGCCGCCGCTCACCGCGCCCGCCTCGTGGACGCGGCGAAGTGCTTCGGCGACCTCGGCCAGCAGCGTCGGGTCGTGGAGCTGATCGGCGCTCACCGGCTCGCCGACGATGAAGCGGGTGACGAGGCACAGCGGGTCCTCGAGCAGGGCCACCACCTCCGGCCCGACACCGGCCGCCGCGGCGGCCTCGGTCGCGTCGCGCTCGGCGGCGCGGTCGACGCCGAGCTGGTCGGTGTCCTTGCCCGGCAGGCGGATGACGAGGTCCTCGTCGCCGAAGCGCGCACGGTAGTTCCGATTGGTGATTCCGCCCTCGAGCGCGACCGGCTCGCCGTCCAACTCGCCGAGCATCTCGGAGAGCTGCGCCACCGCTTCTGCCAATGAGGCCAAGTCGTGCGCTCGGAATTTCTTCAGTTGGGCATTGACACGGGGTCGACCCGGCTCTTAGGCTCGGGCCGGGTTACTTAGGTGTGTTCGGCACACCTTTTATCGCAAGCTCGACCACAGGAGGGTTAACCGGATGGAGAGCAGCGTCACCACGCCAGGAGACAGCGACGAACAGCGCCTTGCGGAACTTGGCTACAAACAGTCGCTGAACCGAGCGTGGAGCGGCTTCTCCAACTTCGCGATCTCGTTCACGATCATCTCGATCCTGGCCGGGTGCTTCACGACCTACGGCCAGGCGTGGAATAACGGCGGCCCGATCGCGATCTCGATCGGCTGGCCGCTGATCTCGATCCCGATCCTGATCATCGGCTTCTGCATGTCGGAGCTGGTCTCCGCCTATCCGACCGCCGGCGGCATCTACTGGTGGGCGGGACGGCTCGGCGGGCCGGTCTGGGCCTGGTTCACGGGCTGGTTCAACCTGATCGGCCTGGTCGCCGTCCTCGCCTCGGTCGACTACGCCTGCGCGACTTTCCTCAACGTCGTCCTCGGCCTCTACGAAGTGACGATCTTCGGGATCAACTTCGGCGACGAAGTTCACGTCCTTGGCGAGACCTTCCTGCTGTTCGCGCTGATTTTGATTCTCCACACGATCATCAACGTGAGACGAACGCACATGCTCTCCCTGGTCAACAGCGTCTCGGTCTGGTGGCACGTGATCGGCGTCGCCGCGATCGTCCTGGTCCTGATCTTCGTTCCCGACGGGCACCAGAGCTTCAGCTTCGTCTTCGGCCACCGAATCAACAACAGCGGCTTCGGCGGGGACATGTTCTGGTTCTACGTGCTGCCGCTCGGCTTCCTCTTGACCCAGTACACGATCACCGGCTTCGATGCCTCCGCTCACATCTCCGAGGAGACCCACGGTGCGTCGACGGCCGCGGCGAAGGGGGTCTGGAGGTCGATCTTCTATTCGGCGGTTATCGGCTGGGTCGTGCTGCTGGCGATCACCTTCTCGGTCACCAACGTCGACGGGGCGAACGAAGCGTTCGGGTTTGCGCCGACGCTGCTGGTCGAAGCTCTGGGATCCGGCTGGGGCAAGTTCGTCTTGATCATCTCGGTCGTCGGCCAGCTGTTCTGCGGCGGCGCCTGTCTGACCAGCGCCTCGCGCATGTGTTACGCATTTTCGCGCGACCGTGGGTTCGGGAAACGCATCTCGACCAAAATCTCGACCGTCAACTCGGAGCGGGTGCCCACCTACGCCGTGCTGGTGATGGCGGTCGCGGCGCTGATCATCACCCTGCCTGCCCTGAAGGGCAAGGGCAACGGCGAAGCGGTTCCGTTCGCCTTCTTCGCGGTCGTCTCGATCGCCGTGATCGGCCTCTACATCGCCTACGCGATCCCGATCTACCTGCGCTGGCGCAAAGGCAACGACTTCCCGGTGGGACCGTGGAACAACGGGAAGAAGTACCGGTGGATGAACAGCTTCGCGACCTTCTGGGTGGCGTTGATCACGATCATCTTCTGCCTCCCCTTCACCCCGGAAGCGGTGCCGTGGAACGACGAATTCAACTGGGAGGCGTTCAACTACGCACCCTTGACGGTGGGCGTCGTGATCCTGCTCGCCTGGATCGGCTGGATGACCACCGCCCGCAAGCACTTCACCGGGCAGGTCAGGGAGACCGACCTCGCCAAAGAGATCGGCCCCGAGCCGGAGGTCGGGCCGGGCGCCCCCTGAGCGCCGCGGGACCGCCGGACATGCGCAACCGCGTAACGTCTTTCGGGTGACGGTAGAGGAGCTCAAGAAGGCGGTCGAGGAAGGCTCGATCGACACCGTGCTGCTGGCGATCGCCGACATGGAGGGCCGCCTGCAGGGCAAGCGGCTGACCGCCAACCACTTTCTCGCTGACGTGCTCGAGCATGGCGCCGAGGGCTGCAACTACCTGCTCGCCGTCGACGTCGACATGGAAACCGTGGGCGGATACGCGATGTCGTCGTGGGACAAGGGCTACGGGGACTTCGAGATGGTCCCCGACCTCGATTCGCTGCGCCCGGTCCCATGGCTCGAGGGGACGGCGCTGGTCATGGCCGACCTCCAGTGGGCCGACGGCAGCGAGGTGGTCGCCTCGCCTCGCCAGATCCTCCGCCGGCAGCTGGCCCGGCTCGCCGAGCGCGGCCTGATCGCCAACGCCGGCACCGAGCTCGAGTTCATCGTCTTCCGCGACACCTACGAGGACGCCTGGCGCAAGGGCTTCCACGATCTCGAGCCGGCCAACCTCTACAACATCGACTACTCGCTGCTCGGCACCGCCCGGGTCGAGCCGCTGATCCGCCGGATCCGCAACGAGATGGAAGCCTCGGGGATGAGGGTGGAGAACTCCAAGGGCGAGTGCAACCTCGGCCAGCACGAGATCAACTTCCGCTACGGCGAGGCCCTGAAGACCGCCGACGATCACGCGATCTACAAGAACGGCGCCAAGGAGATCGCCGCCCAGGAGGAGTGCGCGATCACCTTCATGGCGAAGTTCAACGAGCGCGAGGGGAACTCGTGCCACATCCACTGCTCGCTCGCCAAGGAAGACGGCTCCAACGCCTTCGGCGCCGACCAGGGGATGTTCGACAGCTTCGTCGCCGGCCAGCTGGCGGCGATGGAGGAGCTGACTCTGCTCTACGCCCCCCACGTCAACTCCTACAAACGCTTCGCCCTGGGCTCCTTCGCGCCGACCGCGATCGCCTGGGGACGGGACAACCGGACATGTTCCCTGCGGGTCGTCGGCGAGGGCGAGAGCCTGCGGGTCGAGAACCGCCTGCCCGGCGCCGACGTCAATCCCTACCTGGCGCTGAGCGCGATGATCGCCGCCGGCCTGCACGGGATCGACGAGGGGCTCGAGCTGGAGCCGGCCTTCGAGGGCGACGCCTACAAATCCGACAAGCCGCGCGTGCCCCGCAACATCTACGACGCGCGCGGCGCCTTCGCCGCCTCGGCTCTGGCCAAGGAGGCTCTTGGCGAGGAGGTGGTCGAGCACTACCTCAATCGGGCGAGGGTGGAGATCGAGGCCTTCGAGTCGGCGGTCACCGACTGGGAGCGCTTCCGGGGCTTCGAGCGGCTGTGAGCGCGGAACGAGTGAGCGAGGCCGCCGGTCGTGATTGGCGCGATCGAGTGAAGCGCGAATCTTGATGAGCGCCGGGCCCGTGGTCGGCATCTGCGCGGCGATCGAGCGCGTCAGCTGGGGTGTCTGGGACTCCTATGAGGTGACCCTGGCGCCGCGAAACTACGTGGGCGCTGTGCAGCGGGCGGGCGGCCTGGCGATCGTCCTCCCCCCGGATGAGGCCGCCGTCGAGGACCCCGATGTCCTGCTCGACCGGGTCGACGCGCTGCTGCTTGCCGGTGGCGCCGACCTCGACCCGGCCGGCTACGGAGCCGAGCCCCACCCGGAGACCAAGGGGACCTGGCCCGAGCGCGATCGTTTTGAGCTCGCCCTCGCCCGCCGCGCGATCGAGCGTGACATGCCGCTGCTCGGCATCTGCCGCGGCATGCAGATCCTCAACGTCGCGAGGGGCGGCACCCTCGACCAGCACCTGCCGGAGTCGGTGAGCAACGAGCTGCACCGCAGCGTCGCCGGCACCTTCGGCAGCCACAGGGTGCGGCTCACAGCGGAGACCCTGGCCTGCCGGGCGGCTGGCACCGAGGGGCTGCTGGTCATGTCGCACCACCACCAGGGCGTCGACCGGGTCGGCGAGGGGCTGGAGGTGAGCGGCTGGTCGGTCGACGACGAGATCGTCGAGGCGATCGAGCTTCCTGACCGCGGCTACGCGCTGGGCGTCATCTGGCACCCGGAGGAGGACCTCGACAGCCCGATCATCGCGTCTCTCGTGAACGCCGCCGCCCAGCGCGGCGACTTTGTCGGCCAGGAGACGAGTAAGTCGCCGCACCGGGGAGAGCCATGAGCGCGATCGAGGTGATCGAGCCGGCGACCGAGCAGGTGATGGCGGAGTTGCCGAGGGCCGGGGCCGAGGAGGTCGACGCCGCGGTTTCGCGGGCGAAGGCGGCCTTCCCGGCCTGGCGGGCGCTGGCGCCCGCTGCCCGTGCGGCGCAGATGCGCGATCTCGCCGACGCGCTCGAGCAGCGCCAGGAGGACCTCGCGCTGCTCGAGGCACGCAATGCGGGCAAGCCGATCGGCGACGCGCGCGGAGAGATCGGGATGGTGGTCGAGACCTTCCGCTACTACGCCGGCGCACCGGAGCGGCTGCTCGGCCAGACGATCCCGGTCGCCGGGGGCGTCGACATGACCTTCCGTGAGCCGCTCGGGGTCGTCGGCCTGATCGTGCCCTGGAACTTCCCGCTGACGATCGCCTCGTGGAAGGTCGCGCCGGCGCTCGCGGCGGGCAACACGATCGTCCTCAAGCCCGCCGAGTTGACCCCGCTGACCGCCGTCGAGCTGGGGAAGATCGGCCACTCGGCCGGCCTCGCCGAGGGCGTTCTAAATGTCGTCGCCGGGCCGGGCAGTGTCTGCGGCGCACGCATGGTCGAGCATCCCGACATCGCCAAGATCGCGTTCACCGGCTCGACCGAGGTCGGCCGCGGCATCGCCGCCGGCGCCGCCCAGACGATCAAGCGGGTGACGCTCGAGCTCGGCGGCAAGTCGGCCAACGTCGTCTTCGCCGACGCCGACATCGATGCGGCCGCCGCGGCGGCGCCGATGGCGGTCTTCGGCAACGCCGGCCAGGACTGTTGCGCCCGCTCGCGGATCCTGGTCGAGCGCCCCGCCCTGGAGGATTTCCTGGCCGCCCTGGCGCCGGCGGTCGAGGGCATCCGGGTCGGCGACCCGCTGGACGAGCAGACCGAGATGGGCCCGTTGATCTCGGCCGGCCAGCGCGACGCCGTCTCCTCATTCGTGCCCGACGGCGCCCCGATGGCGATTCGCGGCAGCGCCCCCGAGGGTCCCGGCTACTGGTTCCCGCCGACCGTGCTCTCACCTGTCGACAGCGGCGACCGCGCGGCCCGTGAGGAGATTTTCGGGCCGGTCGTCTGCGTCATCCCGTTCGAGGGTGAGCGCGAGGCGGTCGCACTTGCCAACGACACGATCTACGGCCTCTCGGGTTCGGTCTGGACAGGCGACGGCGCCCGGGCCCTGCGGGTGGCGAGGGCGCTGGACACCGGCGTGATCTCGATCAACTCGAACACCTCCGTGAGGGTCTCGACGCCGTTCGGCGGTTTCAAGCAGTCGGGGGTGGGTCGGGAGCTGGGGCCCGACGCGCTCGAGCACTACACCGACGTCAAGAACGTCTACTACGCAACGGAGGGTTGATGGCTGGAAGGCTGGAGGGAAAGGTGTGTGTGATCACCGGCAGCGCCAGCGGGATCGGCGCGGAGTGCGCGCGGCTCTTCGCCGAGCACGGGGCGCGGGTGATCGGCATCGACCTCGATCAGAGCGGCTCGGCGAGTGAGCTGACGATCCGCGCCGATGTCTCCAACGAGGAGCAGGTGCGCGAGGCATTCACTCAGATCCGTGGGCAGTTCGGCGGCATCGACGTGTTGATGAACAACGCCGGGATCAACCCCCCCGACGACAGCTCGATCCTCGAGACCTCGCTCGAGTCCTGGCAGAGGGTCCAGGACGTCAACCTGCGTGGCGTCTTCTTCTGCTGCAAACACGGGATCCCGCATCTGCTGGACACCGGCGGGGGCTCGGTGATCAACGTCGCCTCGTTCGTCGCGCTGATGGGCGCCGCGGTCTCGCAGGTCTCCTACACCGCCTCGAAGGGGGCGGTGCTGGCGCTCTCGCGGGAGCTCGGGGTCGAGTTCGCCGACCGCGGCGTGCGGGTCAACGCCCTCTGCCCGGGGCCGGTCAACACGCCGCTGCTCGAGGAGCTCTTCGCCAAGGACCCCGAACGCGCCGCGAAGCGCCTGGTCCACATCCCGATGGGGCGCTTCGGCGAGGTCGAGGAGATCGCCAAGGCGGCTCTCTTCCTCGCCAGCGACGACTCGAGCTTCGTCACCGCCACCGCCTTCCAGGTCGACGGCGGCATCTCCGGCGCCTACGTGACCCCCGGCCAGGTCGACTAAGCCGCCAGTTCCAGCCAGCGCCCGCAGAGCTCACGCCCGAGCTCGTTGAAGGAGCCGATCTTCGCCGCGGTCTCCTCGCGCAGGGCCTCGGCGTCGAGCCCGATCGCCACCGCGTCCGGGTCGGAGCGGTAGTCCTCGATCCAGTGCCGGGCATCGGCGGCGGAGACCTCGGCGTGGAACTGGATCGCGTGCGCGCGGCCGATCGAGAAGGCCTGAGCGCAGCCGGCACCGCTGTCGGCCAGGGTCTCCGCGGCGGGCGGGGGGACGCACTCGTAGCTGTGCCACTCGAAGGCCTCGAAGGAGGGCGCCAGCGGCGCCAGGACGGGGTCGCCCTCGCCGCCGGGCGTCAGCGTCACCGGCTCCCAGCCGATCTCGGGACGAGGCATGCGCCGGACGGAGCCGCCCGCGGCCAGGGTCAGGAGCTGGGCGCCGAGACAGACGCCGAGCAGCGGGACCTCGGCCTCGATCAGGCGGCGCAGTACCTCCCGCTCGACCGCGAGGTAGGGCCGGGCACTGTCCTCGTCGGGGTGCGCCGCCCCGCCGAGGCAGAGGACCGCCTCGTAGCCGAGCGGCTCGGCGGGCGGATCGGGCTCCTCGGCGACGCTCCAGGTGTCCATCTGCCAGCCGGCGCCGGCGATCGCCTCGGCGAAGACCCCGGGCCCGGCGTCGGGCTGGTGGACTATCGAGAGCATCCGGCGGGGCATCCCCGGATGCTATTTCGCCGGCTCTATTTGCAGGCGAAGGAGCCCAGCGCCGAGGGCAGCGCAGGAATCGTCAGTTTCAGTTCGAGCGGGATCAGGCCGGCCAGTTTGAGACCGCCCAGGGCCGAGAGCTGCAGGTTCGACTGATTCGTCAGCAGCGACGCCTGGGTGCACAGTTCTTCGACTTTCGGCAGGGTCCCGGCGGCGGTTTTGACCGCGGTATTCAGTTCGGCGCCGGTCAGGCCCGCGAGTTTCGTCGTTTCTTTGACGACCCCGCCGAGCGTGCCTTCGAGCGAGTCGACCCGCGTGTTGAGTTTCCCTTCGACGCCGGTCAGGCTGCCTTCGAGCGAGTCGACCCGTTCATCCAGGTTGGTTTCCAGCGAGTCGACCCGGGTGTTCAGTTTCCCTTCGAAGCCGGCCAGGCCGGCTTCGAGCGAGTCGACGCGGCCATTCAGGGTTTCGTCCAGACCTTCGACGGTTCCTTCCAGCGAATCAACTCGTTTGCCGAGGGTGCCTTCCAGCGAGTCGACGCGGCCGTTCAGCGTCGCCGTCACCGATTCGAGCTGTTTGGTCAGCCCTTCGATCGCTTTTCCCTGAGCTTCGAGCAGGTTTTTCAAGGCTTCGTCGATCGGCCCGGGTGGCCCTTCGGCCCCCGGTTTTCCTTGGATGCCCTGCTCCCCCTGGGCTCCCTGTTTTCCTTCCGCGCCCGCTTTGCCGGGCTGTCCTTCGGCACCCGGCGGGCCATTCTGGCCGGCCGGGCCTTCGGGGCCCTCAGAGCCGCCCGCCCCCGTGTCTCCGGGAGAACCTGGTGTCCCTGCGGCGCCGGGCAAGCCCTGCTGGCCCTGTGAGCCGGTCTGCCCCGGCGATCCGGGCAGTGGGGTCACGATCCAGCTGAAGCGTCGCTCGCCGCGGTGGCAGCGCCGGCCCTTGACCAGTCGCAGCGCCCCTCTGTGGGCGCCCTGCGAGTCGACGCAGGCATGGACGACCCCCTTGCGAGCGTATGAGGGCCCGCCCGCGGCGGCGCTACCGGCGTCGGTCAGGAGCAGCAGGGGCAGGGCTGCGGCGAGGACCACTGCGGAGAGGGCGCGCATGCCAATGCTGTCGGCAGGCAGTGTTGGAGCAGGCGAGGAACCGCGTATGAATGCGGTCTGGATCCATCTACCGCCGCCGGGCTAGGGGCGGGTGAAGAGATCCCAGTTTTTGGTCCGGCTGCCGCGGGGACGCGACATGTACCGGCCCGGAGGGAGGGGACCCTCCTTCTGCTCGAGCGAGGCGAAGGCCTCGTCCCGAGTTACGCCCTTGCGGTGGCCGCTCGAGCGCCATTTGCCGTCGGGCGCTTTGTACCTGAAGTCAAAGACCATCACCGTCACCGTATTCGATGTCGCCGTCCGGCGGGTTCTGCCTCCGCGGCTGCCGGCCGAGGGCGGCTCAGCCGACCTGTTCGGTGGGCCTGATCAGAACCTCGTTGAGGCAGACGTGAGCGGGGCGCGTGACCGCGAAGGCGATCGCGTCGGCGATGTCCGCCGACTCGAGTTTCTCGATCTTGCCGATGCGATCCATGACCTGCTCGCGGACGCCGTCACGCAGATGGTCGGTCAGCTCGGTCGATACGGCGCCGGGCTCGATCAGCGTCGAGCGCACCCTGCGCTCCGCGAACTCCTGGCGGAATGAATCGCTGAAGGCGCCGACCCCGTGCTTGGTGAGGTTGTAGACACCGGAGCCCGAGCGGGCGACGCGGCCGGCGACGGAGCTGATGTTGACCAGGTCGGCGCAGCCCCGACCGGGGCCTTCGGCGGCGGCGAGCAGGTGCGGCACCGCGGCGTGCGTCGTGTAGAGGAGGCCCTTGAGGTTGAGGTCGATCATCCGATCCCATTCGTCGGTCGGCGCGTCCTCGATCGGCCCGAGCAGCATCACCCCGGCGTTGTTGACGACGATGTCCAGCCGGCCGAGCTCGTCGACGGTGCGGTCGACCGCCTCGACTGCCTTTGCCTGCTCGGTCACGTCGGCCTCGATCGCCAGCGCGGTAGTGCCGCCGCCGCCGATCTCCTCGGCGAGGCGCTCCAGCCGCTCCAGCCGTCGCGCGGCGAGGGCCACCTTCGCGCCCTCGGCGGCGAGCGCCCTCGCGGTTGCCTCGCCGATCCCGCTGCTGGCGCCGGTGACGAGCGCGACTGTTCCATCAAGTGCTTTGGCCATGCCGAAAAGCTACTCCCCGGTCCGCTTTGGCTTTAATCCACCCGTGGAGCGAATCGACGCCGAGACCCTGGTGACGGGAACCCATGTGAAGGTCACCCGGGCGCGCTTTCGCCGCGCCGGGGGCACCGAGGTCCGGCGCGACGTCGTCGAACACCCCGGCTCGGTCGCGATCCTCGCCCACGACGATGAGGTCGTCTACCTGGTCCGCCAGCCGCGCGAGGCGGTCGCCGAGGACGGCCTGCTGGAGATCCCCGCCGGGACCCTCGACGTGGAGGGGGAGGGAGAGCTCGCCTGCGCGCAGCGGGAGCTGAGCGAGGAGGCCGGCCTGCGCGCCGAGGCCTGGGACGAGCTGCAGGTCGTCTACCCGAGCCCGGGCTACGTCGATGAGGTGGTGACGATCTTCGAGGCCACCGGCCTCTCCGAGAGCCGCTCGGAGCCCGATGAGGACGAGGAAATCGAGATCGTGCGCCTGCCGCTGGGCGAGATCGACGCCCTGCTTCCCGAGATTCGCGACGCGACCACGCTGATCGCCCTCCTGATGCTGAGGGCACGGTGAGGGAGCTCGTCTACTCGATGGGGGTCTCGCTCGACGGCTTCATCTCGGGGCCGGCCGGCGAGATCGACTGGACCGTGCCCGACGAGGAGCTCCACCGCTTCCACAACGACCAGGCCCGCGAGATCGGGGTCCACCTCTACGGCCGCCGCCTCTACGAGACGATGGTCTTCTGGGAGACGGCCGAGGAGGACCCGGAGAGGACCGAGGTCGAGCGCGAGTTCGCCCGCATCTGGAAGCCGGCCCCGAAGCTGGTCTTCTCGACCACGCTGACGGAGGTCGAGGGCAATGCGTCCCTCGCCGCCGGCGACCCGGTCGCCGAAGTCGAAAGGCTCAAGGCCGAACCGGGGAAGAGCCTGGCGGTCGGCGGAGCCGGGCTGGCCTCGACCCTGGTCGAGCATGACCTCGTCGACGAGTACCGGCTCTTCACCAGCCCCGTGCTGCTCGGCGAGGGTAGGCCCTTCTTCCCGCCGCTCCGAGGGCGGATCGAGCTCGAGCTGGTCGAGACCCGTTCCTTCGCCTCGCGCGTCGTCTACACGCGCTACCGGCGCGCCCGGGGCTAGGCGCCGCGCCGCGCGGCGCGGCGATTGGCGGACTTCGCCTCCTGGCCGCACTCGGCCATCGAGCACCAGCGACGGTTGCCGCGCTTGGTCGTGTCGAGGAAGAACCAGCCGCACCCGGGGCCCGCGCAGCGACCGATGCGCTCGGCGTCGGGCCCGGAGAGCAGCTCGCCGGCGCTGAGGGCGACCGCGTGCCGAACGCTTGCCGGCGCCGTCGGGTCGAGGTGACGGTGCAGGCGCCCGTCGGACCCCTGCTCGAGGCTCGCCGCCCCGACGGCCTGGGCCTCGGCGGCGGCGAGCGCGTCGAGGTCTCCCCGCCGGGGCCGGCGGCCGTCGAGGACGGCGTCGAGGAGCGAGGCCAGATGCCCGCGCAGCCCGACCGCCTTCCGCAGCTCAGCAGTGCCGCCGCCCGGCTTTGACCTGCCGGACCCACTGAGCACTCCGGCCTTCCGCCCCCACTCGGCGAGGTCCGCCGCGGACCCGAGGAAGTCCTTGGGCTCGGCCTCGAGCCGGTCCTCGACAGTGTTGACGAAGTCGAGAGCGAGGCTCCCCGAGTTCAGCTCGAGCTCCGCGAGGTTCATCCGACGATGGTACCAGCGAAAGCGTTTTTGCTGGTACGCTGCACCGATGAACCCGTGTTTGCCGGTGCAAGCATGACCGGGGCGGCGCTCCTGGCACTGCTCGCCAGCGTCTCCTGGGGGACCTCGGACTTCCTCGGCGGGTTCGCCTCTCGCCGCGCACCGCTGGCGCTGGTCCTCGCCGGGTCGCAGCTCGCCGGACTGCTCTTCTTTGCCCCCGCCTTCCTCGTCCACGGTGTCGCGGCGCCCGAGGACGAGCGCCTCCTGCTCGGCCTCGCCGCCGGGGTCCTCGCCGTCGCCGAGCTCGGCCTCATCTACTTCGCCCTGCGCCGCGGGCCGGTCGTCGTGATCGCGCCGATTGCCGCACTCGGGGCGGCGCTGCCGGTCGCGGTCGGCATCCTCGGCGGCGATCCGGTCGACATGACGATCGCGGCCGGCCTGGCCTGCGCGCTCGCCGGCTCGGCCGGTGCCTCCTGGGCCACCGACGACTCGAGCCCGGGCCGCGAGGCGCTGGTCACCGCCGGCCTCGCCGCCGCTGCCGCGGCCGGCGCCGGCGCGATCCTCCTCCTGATCGATGCCTCGAGCAAGGCGGACGTCTGGTGGACGATCGGCCTGGTCCGCGTCGGCGGCATGGCGGTCGTGCTCGGCATGGCGGCCGTCTACGCCTTGCGCGGAGCCCTCGACCGCTCGAGGCGGAGCCCCTGGAGGCGGCTTGCCCCCGCGGCGTGGGCGACGATCGCCGCGGTCGGCATCTGCGACGTCGGCGCCGACACCGCCTATGCCAGCGCCACCCGCGGCGGCGCGCTCAGCGTCGTCGCCGTCCTCTCCTCGCTCTATCCGGTGATGACGATCGCGCTGGGCGCCGTCGTACTCCGCGAGCGCCCGGGAAGGATCCAGCTCGCCGGTGCTGCGCTCGCCTGCGTGGGCGTCGTCCTGCTCACCGCGGCCGGCTGAGCAGAAGTGCTCGCGCCTGCCGGAGGCTCAGTCGTCCTCGACGGGCATCTCGAAGAAGAGCTGCAGGCTGCGCCCGGGGATCGCCCGCTCACCCGTTTCGTCGAGCCGCTTTTTCGCACGGGCCTGGATCTCGAAGGTGGCGTGAAGGATCTGTTCGTGGAGCCTCGTCAGTTCACTCCAGCCCAGCTCGTCGAGCTGCACGGGCGACCGGGTCAGGACGTGCTCGGCCCGGGCGTTGAACGTCCCGCTCTCCAGTGCCTCCTCGACGTCCCGTGAGGCAAGGCGCCAGATCTGCCTCGAGACGTCATCACGGTCCTGCGTCGGCATCATCTTCATCTGCTGCGCGGTGAGGACCAGGAGGTAGTTCAGGTCCCGGTTCGACCGATAGACGGGTTCGCCCGCGTCGTTTTCTTCGACCGTCTCCAGGGCTCCGACCTCGGCCAGGTCGGTCAGGTACCCGCGCACCACCTCGACGTCTTCGCCGACCTCGACCGCGACCTCCTGTGGGCTGGCCTCGTTGTCGGCGATGAAGACCAAGGCTTCGGAGACCGTCGCTCTCATCGTCATGCGGAAGGGAACCGCCGCCTCGGCGACCGGGGCCGCCCGACCGCCGCCGGTTCCGTTGGCGGCGACGCAGGCCGCCTCGGCGCCGATGAACGGGGCGAGGGAGAGGTAGGTGCAGAGCGGCGCCAGAGCGGGCAGCGAGTCCGGCCCGGAATCACGCACCTCGGTGTAGGCCAGGTGGAGGATCGCTCCGGCCGTCGCCTCGAAGAAGAGCGGCGGCCGCCACCAGGGCGCGCTGTTTTCGAACAGCGGAGCCAGTGGGCGGAGGCCCGCGAAGCGGCGTTCGATCGCCTGCTCCCCGGCAGCGTAGACGTCGACCGCGATCAGGTGCGCGAGTGCCGGCCGCGAGGCGAGGAAGCTGAGCAGCGCGCCGTAGCTGGCCCGGATCGCCGACGGCCAGTCGGAGTGCCTCGCGAAGGCCGGCATCGCGGCGGCGACGATCTGGGCGCAGGCACCGTCGATCGCCGAGGCCATCAGGTCGTCTTTGCCGCTGAAGTTGGCGTAGAAGGTGGTCGGCGACATCGAGGCCTTCTTCAACACGTCATCGACGGTGGTCTCGAAATAGCCCTGCTCGGCGACGAGGATCGAGAAGGCGCGTACCGCGCGCTCGGCGTGGCCGGCCGACCCCAGGCTTTCCGGCTCCCCCTTCATCGGCCGGGTCGTCATGCGCAGGGGCTCGGGAGGGGCCTGGTCGGCGAGCAGGAGCGCGACGAATCCGTCGGTTAGTGCCGGCAGCTCCTCCACCGCGCCCCTGCGCAGGCGGCTGCGTGCCACTTCCACCAGCCCGCCGACCCGCGCGGTGATCATCTTCGGCGGCAGCTCCGCCTCCTCCGGGTCGTGTCGGTGTCGCCGCAGATCTCGTTCGACCGCTTCCAGCGCCGCGGTGATCGGCTCAACTCCCTGCGGGTCGGCGAAAGCCTCGATCAGGCAGAGCTTGGCGGCGGCGGGCTGGGCGATTACCGCGGCGCCGAGTGTTCCGAGCCGGCTCCTCGCCCAGGCTTCGAGCGTCTCGGTGCCGTCGGGATCGGGGTCCTCGATCTGAGCCAGCGAGAGGATCGCCTCGACCGTCGCCTTCAGGCAGGCGCCCTTGTCGGGGAAGTACCCGTAGAAGGAGCGGCTCGATACGCCGGACAGGGACAGCAGGTCGGAGACGGCCGTGGCGCCGTATCCACGCTCCGATACGCAGGCGACCATCGCCGCGAATAGGCGTTCCCGCTGGATTCTCGAGACCTCCTCCGGGGAGGCGCCGCGGACGGGCTGCAGCTTTCGCTCGCGCAGGCTGTCGGAGTCTCCCCAGGGTGTGGCGACCATCAGTGCCACGGACGATATTGGTTAATGCCGCCGAGAATCGCGTGGTCGGACACGTCGTCGTTTCTTAAGACAGGGGCCCGCCGGGACCCAGCATGCGGCTCTGCCAAGCGGAAAGAGCGACTCGCCTCGGCGCGGTTCATCGGCACCATGGCGGCGTTCGCGGCCGTGGAGGGTAGGGGTCCCTGTCTCGCTCGGCCCTCCCTCTGCCGTGGCGCGGCGGCTGCTCGTTTTCCCCAGGCACCCGGGGGTAGAAAGGCCAGAGATGAGCGAGCGCCTCGCGACAGAGCGGAAATCGCTTCAGCTGGAGCTCCCGGCCGAGGCGGCCAGCTTGGCGCTGATCCGGGCGGCCGTCGCCGCCGAGGCAGCCGAGTTGGGCATGGATCGGCGTGCGGTCGGCGACCTCAAGGCAGCGGTCTCGGAGGCCTGCGCCAACGTCGTCCTGCACGCCTACGAGCAGAGCAGGCCCGGGCCGATCGAGCTCGAGCTCCGCGGTGTCGGCAAAGGGGTCCTGGCGATCGTGCGGGACTTCGGCGCCGGGTTCGGGCCGATCGACGCGATCGATAGCCCCCGCCTCTGCCTTGGCCTGCCGATGATCGGCGCGCTCTCCTGGCGCTTCGCCCTGACCAGCGCCCGCGGCGCCGGGACCGAGGTCCGGATCCAGATGCCGCTTGCCGCCGCCGGCTGAGGACGTGTCCGGTTAGACGAGGGTCTTACGGCCGTCGGCGGCGCGATCGGCAGGCGCGGCGGCGAAATCCGGCGGGGCGACGCCGAGGTAGGCGTTGAAGGTGAGGTCGATCAGCCGCTGGGTCTTGTAGATGCGGAACGCCGGTGCCAGCAGGAACGGCGGGATCTTCGGGATCAGCCGCTGCACGAAGAGGAGGATGCCGAAGCCCCTGCGGTGTGAGCGGTTCAGCTCGTCGTAGGCGGCGAGCGCCTCGCCGCGGGTGCGGCGGCCCTCGAACACGGCTCGCAGCTCCCGCCCGAGGCCGATCCCGAAGTACAGAGCGGTCCGGATCCCCTCGGCGGTCAGCGGCAGGCACTGCCCGGCGGAGTCGCCGGCGAAGAAGACGTCGCCCTCCGTGGCGTCCCGCAGCTTGTGCGGGATCCAGTTGCCCTGGTAGCGGACCTGCTCGCGGCCGAGGTCGGCGGCGAGCCGCTCGGTCCCCTGGCGGACGTGATCCGGCGGGTCGTATGAGCAGACGCCGATCCGCTGCTCCTCGGCGGCAGGGAAGGACCAGCCGTAGCCGGCCGGGATGTAGCGGCGGTCGACCCAGACCTCGAGCGCGTCGCTGTTCCCGGCGGGGTGGACCTCGAGCGCCCGGGTCAGCGGCGCGTCGAGCGGCTGGAAGCCGTCGCCCCGGGAGAGGATGCGCCGCCAACCGAGAGCGTCGACGACCAGCGGCGCCGAGACCGCGCCGCGGTCGGTCTCGACGGTGATCTCGCCGTCGCCGTCCTCGCCGCGGCCGGTGACCGTGGCGATCTCGAAGGTCGCGTCACACTCGCGCCGGAGCAGCTCGCACATATCGTGGTAGTTGAAGGTCGAGAAGGTGTAGGGGAGGTCGAGGACCGTGGTCGCGCCCGGTGTGTGGACGACGAGCTCGCCGAAACGCTGCAGCTCGAGCTCCTCGAGCATGCCCAGTGCCCTCAGCCAGTCGGTCGGGATGCCGCAGGCCGAGGTTGCCCTTTCGCCGATCTCGTAGCGGTCGAGGAGAAGGACGTCGGCACCTGAGCCGCTCAGCTCGCGCGCGGCGGCGAGGCCGGCGAAGCTGGCGCCGCAGATCACCACGTCGTGCTGTCCGTCGATCGGCTCGCGGGCGCCTCTATACATGCAGTCCTCTTACGTCGGCGCCGCCCACGCCGATCACCGTAGCGACTCCAGGCGCGCATTCGACGAATGGCACCCCGTTGTTACGCTGGCGCCGTGGAGCGGCGGGCGCTGGTTGTCGGTGCTGGAATCGCGGGGCTCTCCGTGGCCCACGCGCTCGCCCGGGCCGGCTACGAGGTGCGCGTGCTGGAGCGCGATCCCGCCCTGCGGACCGAAGGCGCCGGATTGACGCTGATGCCCAACGCGGTCCGGGCGTTGCGGGAAATCGGCCTCGGAGATGCGGTCGAGGAGGCGACCGCCGTGGTCGAGGAGGCGGTGATCGTGACGCCCGCGGGGGAACTGGTGTCGAGGGTCCCCCTCGAGCGGATTCGAAGGAACTTCGGCGATCTGGTCAGCACCCACCGGGGAGAGTTGCTCGCCGCCCTGCGCGCACGGGTCGAGGCGGAGGTTCTTTTCGACATGCCGGTAGGGCTCGCCGGCGGCCGCCTTCACGCGGCGGGCGAGCGGCTCGAGGCCGAGTTGATCGTCGGCGCCGACGGGGTCGGTTCGGCAGTCCGGGGCGCGGTCGCCGCCGGGGTCGTGCCGAGGGCCGCCGGCTACGGCGTCTGGCGCGGCGTCGCCGAGACCGGGGCCGAGACGCCGCGGCGCGCCACCGAGGCGGCCGGCCGCGGCAGGCGCTTCGGCATGGTCCCGATGAAGGGCGGGCGGACCTACTGGTTCGCCGCTCTCGACGACGGGGACGGCCGTGAGGACCTGGCGGAAGTGTTCGCCGGCTGGCACCGGCCGATCGCCGACGTCCTCGCCGCGACTCCGGCGGGCGAGCGGAGCTACCTGCCACTCCAAGACCTGCCGCCGCTGCCGAGATGGCATCGGGGCGAGATCGGCCTGATCGGCGATGCGGCGCACGCGACGACGCCGAACCTCGGCCAGGGCGCGGCGCAGGCGCTCGAGGACGTCGCCGCGCTCGCCCCCCTGTTGAGGGAGCTGCCGCCGGATGACGCGTTCAGGGCGCTCGAACGGGCGCGCAAGCGCCGCGCCGAGCGGATCGTCAGGGAATCCCGCCTCGCCGGACGGCTCCTGCAGACCTCCAGCCCCGCGGTCTCGCGGATCCGCGACGCGGTCGCGCGCGCCACGCCCGAGAAGGTCGCCTACATGCAGATGGCGCGGGTCCTGCGGACGTGAGGCCGGACCTGTCCGCAATACCATGCGCTCATGGCTGATCTTGGGGAGAAGCTGGAGCCGGTCGCGCGCGCCCTGCTCGACCCCGAAGAGGAGCTGCGCGGCTGTTGCGTCGCCACCCAGCAGAGCACGTTCAAGGGTCGCATGGTCGCGATCGCGGTAGCCGACGCGCGCCTCGTGATCCAGGGCCTGGACCGCAAGTTCGAGCCGTCGGGGGAGCCGCTCTCGCTAACCCCCGAGCGGATCGCCAAGGCCAAGATCGAAGGCGGCGGCGGCGGCTGGATGGAGCTCGAGGCGATCGTCATGGACAAGGTCAGCGTCACCCTGAGGATTCGCACCACCGACGGCGAGAAGCTGAAGCTGATGATGATGCGGGCCGAGGGCCCGCTCGGCGGCCTCGGCGGCGGCGAGACCCAGCGTCAGGGTCTGGAGGCGCTGGGCAGGTGGTTCGCCTCGAGCGCCTCGGCGTAGACGCCGTGGATGGTGGATCGCGGGCTCGGCCCTCCGATCCCGTAGCCCTCTGACATCGCCCTGGCGAGCACCGCCTTGAAGGTCCTGCCGTGCCAGGCGTGCGCTTCCTTCGCCCTGCCGACGTGCAGGTGGGCGAGCTCGTGGGTCAGGGTCTCCAGCACGTCCCCGACGCGGATCCCGGGGTAAGCCGTCACCGAGAGGCGAAACTGGCTCGGCACCGCGAAGCCGAGTCGGTTGGGTCGCCTGCGCGCCCGCCGCACCTTGAGCTCGGGCTCGCGTGAGGCCAGCGGCCCGTCGGCGAAGGCTGTCAACGCCCGCAGCCTGGTCATCTCCAGGTCGAGACGAATGCCGGCGACGGTGAAGTAGGAGGGGCTGCGTCTCAAGTCCGCAACGCTAGCCGCCGTGATGCCCCGGCGCGAGCTACCTGACGACCGTGAAGCCCACGGTGACCGGCTTCGCCTTGCCCTTCTTGTTCTTCGCCGTCAGCGTCGCCGTGTACTTGCCGGGCTCCAGCGCGCGCTTGCCGATCCGCCCGCCGAAGGCGATCGTGTTGGCGCCGGCGCCCAGGTTCGAGCGGGTCAGCTTGCCGACCTGCCGAGGGCGGGTGTGGCTGGAGATCGCGACCGTGACCTTGGCCGGCGCCGCGAGTGTGAACTTGAACTTCGTGCCAACCGGTGCCCTGCTCGCGGTGGCACCCTGGGCGACGCGGAAGGTCGCGTTGGTAACCGCCGCGTGGCTGATGACCGGTACCACCAGCGGGAGTACCGTGACGTTGCGGATGGCGGCGCCGGCTTGGGTGTTGTTGTCGTGCACGAACATGACGACCTGGTACTCGCCCGGCGCGGCGAAGGTGTGGGTCTTCTTGGCGGTGTAGTCGTCTGCGGTGCCGTCGCCCCACTGCCAGTCGTAAGAAATGATCGTCCCGTCTGAGTCGCTGGACGCGCTCGCGTCGAAGGAGACCGGTTCCCCGGCGAAGATCTTGGTGGGGGAGAAGGAGAACCGCGCATGTGGGTATTCACCGGCGATGAAGAAGTCGTCTGTGGACTGCGCGGTGTGCCCGAGGCTGTCGGTGACGGTCAGGGTGACGGTGTTCGGTCCCTGTTTGGTAAGCAGATGGTCGATCTTCGGCCCGGTGGCGTCCGCCGAGCCGTCGTTGAAGCTCCAGCGGTAGCTGACGATCGGCGCGTCGCCGTCGCTGGCGCTGCCGTCGAAAGAGGCCGTCGACCCTACGAAGGGATGAAAACCGCCGTTGCCGAGGTGGATCACCGCCGTCAGAGGGTGGGCGGCGCCCGGGAAGCGGGCGATGTAGCTAGCCCTCCCGTCGCCTCCCGCGGTCGTGAAATTGCCGCCCACGATGACCTGACCACCGAATACCGTCACCGCGTTTCCGGGCCCGGGCAGCGGTCCGTTGCCGGCCCCGTTGGACCCCATCGGCGACCAGCTGACGCCGTTGAACCCGACGATCTCGTCGGCGGTCGGGTGGCCGCCGGCGTTCTGGAAGGAGCCTGTCGCGAACACATTCGAGCCGGAGGCGACCAGACCGTTGATGAATGCGGTCGCCGGGAGGAACCCGTCGTCCCCGGCTGTGTTTGATCCCAGCGCGCTCCAGGCGCTGCCGTTCCATCTGGCGACGTGGTCGGCCTGCGCGATGCCGGCGATGTCCACGGAGTCGCTGCCGATGTAGACGTTGGTCCCGTCCGAAGCGATGCTGCGGGTGATGTCATCGACCGCCCCCGCCTGCATCGCGTGCCAGGTGCCGTCGAACATCGCGACGTGGTTTGCGTTCGTGATGCCGTCGATGTTGATGAAACTCCCCGCGGCGAACAGCCGGCCCGCGGAATCCGCGGTCAGCGCGTAGATCGACCCGTTGATCTCGTCGGTGGCGTCAGGCACCGTCGACGAGGGGGTTCCGGTGTCGAGATCGCACCGGACGAGCTTGTCCGCTGATGCAAGGCCCGCGCCGTCCGCGAAAGTGCCGCCGATGTAAATGGTGCGCCCGATGATCTTGAGCGCCAGGACGCTGGCGGTGACCGGGGAGCAGACCGACTCCCAGTTGGTTCCGTCCCAGGCCGCGACGAAGTCCGCTGCGCTGTTTCCGCCGGCGTTGGTGAACACCCCTCCGACGTACACCTTGCCGGTGGTGCGATCGACGGCAATCGCGTCGACCCCACCGTTGAGCGGCGGAGCTCCTATCGAGTTCCAGTTGGTTCCGTCCCAGCGAGCGATCGACGCGGTGGACCCGCCGCCACCCGCGTTTGTGAACACGCCACCGGCGTAGACCGAATCCGGGATGGAGCCGTAGTGCGCGACAGCAGAGAGCGCGTCGACGCGGCCGTCGAGTGCGGCGCCACCCGAGTTGGTTCCGATGCCGAGGTGATCCCAGCCACCCGGGCCGGTCCCCATTGCGGGCGTGGCCGCCGCGAGCGCCATCACGACAGGCGTGAGGGCCAACGTAAATCGGACGAGCCTGACTGCGTGTGTCACATCACGCTTTCGTTGGTACAGGCGTGAACCGCTCGGACGAGGGTCGCGTCGAGACTACCGCAGGGGGTAGAGACGTCTTGTAACGCTTTTCGCCGTCGTGACCAATAACGGTTATGGAGACGCAGCCCGCCTTTCCAAATCCACCCAGTGCACTCCGGCGCCGGCTGAGCGTCGTCGCCGCCCGTGAGCGCGGCGTGGGCCCGGAGCAACTCCCCCTGATCGGCATCGACGCCGACATCTTCGACGTCTTCTACAGAGAGCACTTCGAGCGGGTGGAGCGCTTCGTCGTGCGCCGGGTCGGCGATCGCGAGCGTGCCGCCGACCTGACCGCTGAGATCTTCCTCGCCGCGATCGACTCCGCCCGCCGCTACCGGCCGCGGCTGGGCACGCCGAGGGCGTGGCTCTTCGGGATCGCCCGCGTCGTGGTCGCCAACGACGGCCGGCGGCTCGGTCGCCAGAGGGCGGGGGAGGAGCGGCTGCGCGGCAGCGCCCTGCTCGACGAGGACGACGCGGCGCGGCTCGACGCGCGAATCGATGCCGCCGCCCGCTCCCGTGAGCTCTACGCCGCCATGGATCGCCTGCCGAAGGGCGAGCGAGCGGTCCTCGAGCTGGTCGCGCTCGACGAACTCAGCCTCGAGGAGGCGGCCTGCGCGGCCGCCGTGCGACCGGTGACCGCCCGCGTTCGACTTCATCGCGCCCGCCGCAAGCTCCGCACCGAGCTCGACGCGGCGGCAGGAAGCAACCCGACCGAGGAGGATCAATCGTGAGTGGGCAGCGTCCGGGCAACGACTTCGAGGAGCGACTCCTCGCCCGACTGAAGGCGGTCGTCGCCGACCGCGGCGCCGAGGCGGCGCGCCTCGAGGGGGAGGAACCTCCGACCGCCGTGCCGGCCTGGCGCCGGCGTGGTCCGCGCCTGGCGCTCGGCGGTGGAATTGCCCTGGCGCTCGTCGCCACGGCGCTTGCCATCAATGCCGGCGGCGACAGCAGCTCCAAGGCCTTCGCCGTCGAACCGCAGGACGGCGGCGGGTCGACGATCAGGATCTACAGCCTCAAGGAAGCCGCCGCCCTCGAAGAAACGCTGGAGAGCGCCGGGATCCCAGCCCAGGTGACGTGGTTGCCGATCGGGATGGCCTGCCGCGAACCTCACTACACACCCTCCACCGTCAGCCTGCCCGGAGGTGGAACCCTGGGTGGCATGAGCATGGAAGGCCCCGGCCCCAACCTGATGACCTTCGGAGTGGGTGACACCCAGGAATGGCGCGAAGCCTCCGGCAAGCGCCTGCGCGGCGAAATCTCCGAAGAAGAGATGCGCGAGACGGTCCCCAACCTCAACCTCGACCCCGAGGCCTTCGGCCCCGGCCAGAGTGTGGTCCTCTCCGGAACTCCCGTCCCCTATGACGGCGACCCCGAAGGCGGCTTCGAAGCGAAGTTCGACATCGCCGAAGGCCCGGTCGACCCCTGCCGGCCGGTCCCCTACCAGCCCACCCATGAATCGATCCTCCGGCCTCCCCCGGGTGGCTGGAGGGGTGCCGACGACGTCCCGAGCGGCGGCTGAGCCGCGGCGCTCGGCGCGGCTAGGGTTCGACCCATCAAGCACGCTCTCCCCACGAGATTGATGCGCCTCGGTTCCTTATGGGCCATCGTCGTGCTCGCGGCTCTCGTCGTTCCGGCAGCGGCCGCCGCCGCCTCGAACTGGACGCCCCGCCGGCTGCCTCCGCCCGCCGGCGATGAGTTCGGCCCGCCGCTGTCCGGTGTCTCCTGCCCCACCGAGGCCCTCTGCGTCGCCGTCGGCGGCCTCAACACCGTGGCCTTCTCGCAGACGCCGACCGGCAGCGCGGCCAAATGGCATGTGGTCAACCCCACCTACGACGAACCGAGCCCGGGCTGCCTGGAAAGGGGCGAATCGGTGGCGTTCTGCTCCTCCCCCCGCGGGTCGCTCAACGCCGTCTCCTGCGCGGGCGTGAGCCTCTGCGTCGCGGTCGGCTACGAAGGCTCCGTCTACGTCTCGACCGATCCGACCGGCGGCCCGCGGTCCTGGTCGGTCGGCGACATCAACGAAGGCGGGGGCGGCACTCATCTGATCGGCGTCTCCTGTCCCTCGCCTACCCTCTGCGTCGCGGTCTCCGGTGGGTCGAACAACTCCAACGGCGGCAAGGTGCTCACCTCGACCGACCCGACCTCGGGCAAATGGCAGTCGATCCAGATCAGCAGCGCGATCGATTTCCGCGGCGTCTCCTGCGGCACGCCGTCGCTCTGCGTCGCCGTCGCCCGCGGGGGCCGGGTGTTCGTCTCGACCAACCCGACCGGAGGCGTTTCGGCCTGGACGGACATCGGGACGCCCGGCGGCCCGGGCGACCTCGAAGGCGTCTCTTGCGTCTCGACACTGCTCTGCGCCACCGGCAACCTGACGGGCAACATGATCACCTCGACCGACCCCGCCGGGGGCCGCGGAGGGTGGAGCGAGGCGGACGGGGGCGGCTCGGTCCAGATCACCGGCGTCTCCTGCCCGACCGCGACTCGCTGCGTTGCGGTCGACGACAACGGCAGCGTCCTCACCTCCACCGATCCGGTCGGGGGCTCCGGCTCCTGGCACTTCGAAAACCTGGTCCCCTTCGAACCCACCGAAGAAAGAGAATTCCAGCCACCGCGAAACGCTCTCTTCGGAGCCTCCTGTGCCTCGGTCACGCTGTGCGCCCTGGTCGGCATCGACGGCCGCATCTTCACCGCCACCGACCCGTTCGCGGTGAACACCGACCCACCAGGACACCGCGGCGGCCGGGTCCGCCTGCGCCCCCACACGATCCTCGTCTTCGCCGAGCACTTCTACAAAGGGGCAATCACCCGCCGCCGCCGAATCCGCGCCCGCTTCCACTTCTACTCACCGACGAAGACCCGGGGCTTCGAGTGCAAGCGCGACCGCGGCCCCTACCGCCCCTGTCACTCACCCCTGCGTTACTGGACCGGTCACGGGCAGCATCTCTTGCGTGTCCGCGCGATCGGGCCGACCGGGCTTCGGGGGCCGGCGGCGGTGAAGCGATTCACCGTGCGAAAGCCGACCTGGTGAACATTCGTCGGGCACCTTGATCGCCTTTTCCGGTTCGTCTAGTTTCGGCGCCGACGATGCTTTGGGGACCGAGTCGAAAGGGAGGCCATCCGAGGGGTGGGTGCCGGAGACTCCCGATCTTGGCGATCGTGATCGCGTCAACGGCGATCCTTCCGGCCTCGGCCTCGGCGCTTGACCAACGGCAGATCGTCAGCAGCGACGGCACGCACGAAGGACTCTTCGGCCGGTCCCTCGCGGTCTCCGGCAACCTCACTGTGGTCGGCGCGCCCGGCGCCGCCGGGTTCGACGGGGCGGCTTACGTCTTCGAACACTCGGCCGCGGGGTGGACGCAGGTCGCGGAGCTGACCGCCTCCGACGGCTCGATCGGCGACCAGTTCGGAACCGCGGTGGCGATCGATGGAGAAGAGGTCGCCGTCGGCGCCCCAAGGGACGACATCGGACCCAACGCCAACCAGGGCTCCGTCTACACCTTTGCTGCGCACGGCGCCGCCAGTCGCACCGAGACCGCGAAGCTGACCGCTTCCGGAGGCGAAGCCCAGGACCTACTGGGCTCCGGTGTGGCCGTTGCGGGCGGTCAGGTTGTCGTGGGCGCGCCGAACGCGAAAGTCGCCGGTCACGTCAAACAGGGCGCCGCCTACACCTTCGCCGCCTCCGGTGGGACCGCCCGCAACGAGACCGCGAAGCTGATCGCTTCAGACGGCGCTGAAGGGGACGAATTCGGGTGGGCGCTGGCGAGCTCCGCCGACGAGATCGTCGTCGGGGCGGCCCTGCACGAAGTGGAAGGTCATCATTTCCAGGGCGCCGCATACACGTTCACCCCCGGCGGCGGGTCGGCTCGCACCGAGAGCGCGGAGCTGACCTCCTCCGACGGCGCTGAAGACGATGAGTTCGGCGGTGCCGTGGCGATCGACGCCGAGCAGATCGTCGTCACCGCCCCGGAGGCCGACCCCGGATCCATGGAGAGCGCCGGCGCCGCCTACACCTTCACCGCGGGCGGGTCGGGTAACCGCACCGAGACCGCCAAGCTGACCGCATCCGACGGGACCCCCGAAAGCTTTCTGGGTAGCTCGGTGGCAATCGACAACAGCCAGATCCTCGTCGGCGTGTCATCCGGCGACGTCGGGGCCGACGTCGAACAGGGTTACGCCTACGTCTTCGACGCTGCCGGCTCGGCCGGTCGCACCGAGACCGCCAAGCTGACCGACGCCCAGGGCGCGGGCGAAGACCATTTCGGCAGCGCGGTGGCGATCGCCGGGGACGAACTTCTCGTCGGTGCCCCCGATGACGACGTGGGGTCGGAGCACAGGCAGGGGACGGTGGTGAACTTCTTCGTGCCCTCGCCCCCGGCGCCCCGGATTCCGACTGCCGCCCCCGACAAAACGGCTCCCGACACCCGGATCACCAAACGCCCGCCGAACAAGGTGATGGGCGCCGCGGTCACCTACAGGTTCGCCGGCGAGCCCGGGGCCGGGTACCAATGCAGCCTCGACAAGAAAAAGTTCAGGCCCTGCCGCTCCCCGCTCAAGCTCGAACACCTGAAGCCGGGCAAGCACACCTTCAGGGTGCGGGCGATCGATGCAGCGGGAAACGTCGACCCGAGTCCGGCCAAGGACCGCTTTCAGATTCTCTCCCCGGCGGGACCCTCGACCTGAAGGCTCAAGCCCGCGCGGTGGCGCTTCCCCAGACCAGCGGCTTGACGATCGCCGGCATTCCCCGCCAGCTGCCGCGCTCGACCGACTCGACCTCCATCTGAGCCTCGATCGTCTCCAGGGTCTCCCGGTCGCACTGGCAGCCGTCGGCAAAGGCCGCCCAGGCTCCGACCGAGCGCCGCTGCAAGGTCCTGCGCCAGCCGGGATCGGCGTGCACGTGCTCGAGGAAGAGGAGGCGGCCTCCCGGTCGCAGCACCCTTGCGATCTCGGACACCGCCCGCTGCGGATCGGTGACCGTGCAGAGGACGAGGGTCGAGACGACGGTGTCGAAGCTCCCGTCCTCGTAGGGCAGGGCCTCCGCGGGCGCCCGCTCGAGCCGCGCGGGCACTCCGGCCGGGGCGCTGCCGAGGTCGATCTGGCTGCCGAGCCTGAGCCCCGGCTCGGCGAGGACCAGATCCTCCAGGCCGTCCGGATAGTGGGGGAGGTTGTGCCCGGTGCCCGCGCCGATCTCCAAGACCGCGCCCCGGGCGCCGGCCAGCAGGCTCTTTCTCCGCGCCGCCATGCCGAGCTTCTCACCTGCCCAGGTGAACGGGTTGTAGAGGGCTGCGCCGAGGCGGCTTTCGATCACATCGACGGGCGGCTGGGGTGGAGCTTCGGTGATTGGCATGGCACCCATTTCATCGCCGTTCACCGCCCGCCGCTTCGCCTGTTCGGGCCATCTCGCTGGCCGGTTCCGGCCATTTCCGCTTTAGGCTCTGCCTGTGGAAGAGCAGGCGATCCGCTTCACCGCCGAGGGAGGCCGACGAATCGCCTGGGCCATTTGCGGAGCCGGCCCACCGCTCGTCTTCTCGGGCTGGTGGATGAGCCATCTCGAGCTCAACTGGCGCGACCCTCGCTTTCGCGCCTTCGTCGAGACCCTGGGACGCCACCGCACGGTGATCCGCTACGACCCGCCCGGCACCGGGCTGTCGGCCGACGGCAGCCTGCCGGGCGGCGACGTCGATGCCGAAGCGGCAGCTCTTGCCGCCGTGGTCGAGGCCGCTGCCAGCGGGCCGGTGGACATCTTCGCCGGTTCCTCCGGGGTGCCGGTCGCCCTCGCCTTTGCCGTGACCCACCCGCAGTCGGTGGACCGGATGGTGCTCTACGGCGGCTATGCCTCCGGGGCGGAGATCGCCGACGCCCGCTCGAGGAAGGCGGTCGTCGGATTGATCAGCGAGCACTGGGGCCTCGGATCACGCGCCCTCGCCGACGTCTTCATGCCGAGCGCAAGCGCCGAGGAGCGGGAGGAGTTCGTCGAGTTTCAGCGCCGGGCGGCGAGCGCCGAGAGGGCAGCCGGCTCCCTGGAAGCCGTCTACCGCTTCGACGTCGCCGATCGTCTTGACCGGGTGGGCGACGGAGCGGTGGTCATCCATCGTCGCGCCGATCGCGCGATTCCCTGCGAACGCGGCCGTCAGCTCGCGGCGGCGCTTCCCGGCGCCACCTTCGTCGCCCTCGACGGCGACGCTCACTACCCGTGGCTCGGCGACACCGGACAGCTTTTGGGGGTCACCCTCGAGGCCCTCGGGGTCGAGGCGGACGAGCGGGCCTCCCCCTCCGCGGACTCGGTTTCCCTCCCGCCGAGCGAGAACGAGCGGACAGATCCGGAGCCGGGCGATCTGACCAGGCGGGAGACCGAGGTACTCGGACTGGTCGCCCGCGGGTTATCCGACAGCGAGATTGCCGATCGCCTCGTGCTCAGCCCTCACACCGTTCATCGCCACGTCGCCAATGTCCGAACAAAGCTCGGGCTGCCGACCCGCGCGGCGGCCGTGGCGGAGGCCGCGAAGCGCGGGTTGCTCTAGAGAAGCCGCGGGTTACCGGCTCAGCGGCGTCCCGGTCTTTTTCATCGACCATCGTTTCCCCAGTCGATGCCGCCTTCGTAGCCGACGAGACCGCGGACGTGGTGCAGCAAACGCTTCTGGCGGCCCCGGGCGCTCATGAGCCAAACACTTTCGTGCCGTAGAAAGGCGATCGAGCGTCCGCTGGGCGAGTAGACCGGATCGCTGACGTCGCCGCTCTCGATCCCGGTCAACCGGCGCTCGACACCACCCGTGGTGACCGTGCGTAGGTCACGACGGCCGAAGACGTTGTCCCCCGCGGCCGGCTGAGCGATGAAGACGAGCCGTCGGCCGTCGGGCGACCAGGACGGAAGCCGATCGCGTCGCCCGTCCTTTGTCAGCTGCCGCTGATGACTGCCGTCGATGCGCATGACGAAGATCTGAGCGCGTCCACCGACCTTGCGGGCGTAGGCGATCAGACGCCCGTCGGGCGAGACGACCGGGTCGTTCTCGAAGTCCGGAGTCCGGGTGAGCCTGCGGACATCTTGGCCCGCCAGGTTCGAGGAGTAGATGTCGAGTCGGCCTCTCTTTGGCCCGGGTCCCGGGGTGGCGGCGAAGATCAGACGCCCGTTGGGCGACACGTCGACCTCACGCACGAAGAAGTCCTTCCAATCGAAGAGCCGTCGCCCCGGGGCGGCGGTCCGGTGGTCCCTTAACGACTTGACGAAGACCGAGTAGAGGGTGAACCCGCCGCGCGCCCCGCCCTCTCTGATGTAGGCGAAGGCACGGTGCCCCGGGACGAAGGCGGGTTCGCCCCCGTCGGCGGCGACCTTCCGCACTCGCCCGTTGACCGGATTCAACAGGTCGATGCCGTCCCCGCTGGCCAGGATGCGGCTGCCCGAGTCGTCTGCGGCGGAGCCGGCGGCGCCGGCCGCCGCGAGGAGCGCGACCGTCGACAGCACGGCGAACGATTTGGCGATGCGAGTCACGCCGGCAAGCTTGCCATCGAAAGCGGGCTCGATGAGTGCCAACTTTGCCCGTCGGACATGATCGACAACGCCGAGTGCTGCTGCCTCGGGGCGCTCGAGCCTACGCCCCGAACAGGATTCGAACCTGTGGCCTACTCCTTAGGAGGGAGTCGCTCTATCCAGCTGAGCTACCGGGGCCGGTGCCCGAAGCGTAGCTGCGGCCTTAGTCGTAGAGGCTCTCGGAGGCCAGCTCCTGGGCGCGGCGGCTCCAGAGCTTGACCTGCATGAAGATGTCGTCCCCGTAGCCCTCCAGGGCATCGAGGGCAAGTAGGGAGAAGCGGCCGTTGGTGACCACTTCCTGGTCGACGGTCTCGCCGTCGAGCTCGGCGGTCGCGGCGACAGGGCCCTGGAGGAGGGGGCGACCCCAGACGAGGGTGACGGCTCCGGCGCGGCCGTTCTCGCCGCGCCAGCGGCCGATCACGTCGTCGTTGAGGTCGATTTTCCAGTCCGGGTTCTCCTCGGCGAGCACGTCGGTGAAGTCGGCCTTCGCCTGCAGGTCGCCGGGCTCGCCGCCCTCGGGCTGGACGTAGGAGACGTGGCCGAAGAGCTCGAGCTCGCCCTCGGCGCCCTCGGCCCGGGTGCTGCAGGGGACCCAGACGCGGCCGCCCCAGGTGCGCTCCGGGAACCAATCGAGCTCGCCCGAGGCATCGGTGCCCTCGGGCAGCTCCTTGTGCTGGTCGCAGGCATCGCGGAAGGCGCCGCCGAGCTGTTCGGCGAAGCGGCCGCTGGGGATCCCCTCCTGGCTGCTGTCGGCGATGAAGTGGGGGATCGGTCGGGGGTTCGGCGTCACCGGGCCACCCTATTCGCCCTACGCGGCCTCACGCAGGTCGGCGGCCGCCCGCTCCGGGGGGTAGATGTTGATGTCGATCCCGGTACCGAGCTCGAAGCCCGCCTTGATCGAGGTGCGGGGGGCGATGTCGACGTGCCAATGGAACCCGCCGGCGTCGCCCCTCGGCGCGGTCCGCACCCAGAGGTTGAGCTCCGGCGAGCCGCCGAAGCGGGCGGCGAGCAAGCGCAGGGCGGTGGCGATCATCGCCGTCCCCCGCTCGTCGTCGGCGAAGCTTGCCTCCGCCGCCCTGGGAACGATCCGCAGCTCGAAGGGCGAGCGCGAGGCCCAGGGACAGATCAGCGCCGCCTCGTCGTCGATCGCGACCAGGCGCGATTTGCGCCGCACCTCCTCGACCAGGATGTCGCTGAGCAGCCCGCCGCCCGCGGTCCGTTCGCGGTAGGCACCGGCCCGCTCGCGCTCGCGGGCGACCGCGGCGGGGACGAAGGGCAGCGCGTAGAGCTGGGCGTGGGTGTGCTCGAGCGAGGCCCCGGCGCCGCCGCCCTCGTTGACGATCAGCTGCGTGTAGGAGGCATCGGCGTGGGCGCGCATCCGCTCCCGCCAGGTCGCGATCGCCGCGGCGAACCGGGTGTCGTCGAGCTCCGCCATCGCGGTGAGGTGCTCGGGCGAGTTGATCAGCACCTCGTGGGCGCCGGTCGCCGGACGCGAAGCGAAGAGGTCGGGCTCGCCCGCCCGCCGCGAGGCCAGCAGCGGGTCGCCGCCGCTGCCGAAGGAGCCCGCCTCGGCCGCCTGGCCCTGGTCCGACCCGGGGCCACCCTCAGGACCGCCCAGCGCCGGGTAGAGGTTGGGCACGACCCGCGTGGTCCAGCCCGGCGTGTCAGGGGCGGCACCCTCCGGGCGGCCGCTCGCGTAGAGCTCCGGCGGCGTTTTCTCCTCGCGCCCCTCGCAGAACGGGCAGGTGTCGGCCTTGGTCCCGCGCCCGGCGTCCACCTTGCCGAATTGGTCGGGGCGCTCGGCCCGACCCGGGGCGAGGATCGTCCGCAGCCCAGAGAGCTGGTCGATGCGGATCTCTGGTGCGGTGGCGGGGCTCAGGACCGGGAGGGCGGCAGATCGTCGGGCGGCGGCGGCTCCGGCGGGGCCGGGGGTTTCGGCACTTTGGCTTTGCTGCCCCCGGTTTTGTGGTCGGAGCGGCCGATGAAGGGCTCGAGGACGTCCATCGGCAGCGGGAAGACGACGGTGGTGTTCTGGTTGCTGCCGATTTCGAGCAGCGTCTGCAGGTAGCGCAGCTGCAGCGAGGCGGGGTTGGTGCTGATGATGTCGGCGGCGTCGGTGAGCTTCTGCGCAGCCTGGTACTCGCCCTCGGAGTTGATGATCTTCGCCCGCCGCTCGCGCTCGGCCTCGGCCTGGCGGGCGATCGCGCGCTGCATCTGTTCGGGGATCTCGACGTCCTTGATCTCGACCGCGGTCACCTTCACGCCCCAGGGCTCGGTCGACTCGTCGATGATCTTCTGGAGCTCCTCGTTGAGCCGCTCGCGCTCGGAGAGGAGCTGGTCGAACTCGGCCTTGCCGAGCACCGAGCGCAGCGCCGTCTGCGAGATCTGCGAGGTGGCGAGCAGGAAGTTTTCGACCTCGGTGATCGCTTTGCGCGGGTCGATCACGCGGAAGTAGGCGACCGCATTGACGCCGGCGGGGACGTTGTCGCGGGTGATCACCTCCTGCGGCGGGATGTTCAGCGTCACCGTCCTCAGGTCGACCTTGACCATCCGGTCGATGAAGGGGATCAGCAGGATCAGCCCGGGGCCCTTCTGGGCGATCAGCCGCCCGAGGCGGAAGATCACGCCGCGTTCGTACTCGCGCAGGACCCGCACCGAGGAGCCGATCACGATCAGCGCGAAGATCACGACTACAACGAGCACTCCGAGAGCGACCATCAGCTTGCTCCTTCTTCGGCTGGGTGAGCGGCGGGCGGCCCGGGCCTGACTACGAGCGTCAGACCCTCGATCGCCTCGATCACGACTCTATCCCCTGGGCGTGCCGGGGCGGCCCGGTCGGCGAGGCGCGCGTTCCAGAGCGTTCCGTCGGCCCAGACCTGCCCCTCGGGGTCGACCGCGGTCCGCACCTGCGCCTCGGCGCCGATCAGCGTCTCGCTGCCGGAGCCGATCGGCGTCTCGGTCTGGGCGGAGTAGACCTTGCGCGCGACCACGTAGAAGGTGATGCCGGAGAGCACGCCGACCGCGATCAAAGCCGGCCCGGCGATGTCGGTGGCGGTCGAGCCCGAGTCGGCGGTCAGCGCCAGGACGCCGCCGGCGATCAGGCCCGCTACCCCGAGCGCGGCGAGGATCCCGCCGGTCGGCAGCAGGATCTCGGCGAGCAGGAGGGCGACGCCGATCACCGCGACGACTACATAGGCGTCCATGTCCCGATTATGCGCTTTCGCATTCGTCGCCGAGCGCGAATCGCTTCACGTCGGCGGCCAGTTCGGCCTGCTTCGGGTAGGGGCCCTGCTTGAGGTAACAGAGTTCTCCGGAGCGGCCGTAGTAGGCGGTGTCGGGAATCCCGAGCGCGCCGACCTCTTCTTTGATGTCCCCATCGGGGTCGGTGTAGCTGGGGTAAGAGAGGGGCGCCTCTTCGAGGAAGGAGCTGGCGGCGTCGTCCGTGTCGAGCGTGTTGACCCCGAGGAAGGCGACCTTCTTGCCGTAGGCGGCCGAGAGCTTCTGCAGGGTCGGGAACTCAAAACGGCACGGTCCGCACCACGAGGCCCAGAAGTTGACGACGACCGGAAAGCCGTGCAGCGAGGCGATCCGCTGTTCGAGCGCGTCGTTGCCGCCAGGAAGCAGCTTGTCGGCCTGCTTGTGGAGGGCCGCGAGGGGCGGCGGAGAGCCGGCAAGAGCCTTCTTGTAGTCGGGGTGCCCGCCGCCATAGTCGCCGCCTTCGGTCGAGCTGCCGCAGCCCGCCAGGGCAAGGGCGATCAGGGCCACGGCAAGTGCAATCCCCCGCTGTCGGAGCACTGTCGTCATCTGCGTGATTACAATACGTAGAACGTTATGTCCGTCCTTAACGCTGTGCTTGGTTAGGGCGGGCCCCTTAGATCGCCGGGACAAGTAGTCGTTAGTCGGCATCCTCGTCCCACGTTGCCCCAGTCGGGCGTCCAGTTAGCGCGCGTCGGGGCCGGAACCAGAAGCCTCAATGGCCAAGACCAGCGAAGTTGCCGCGGGAGCGGCTTTTCCCTCCAGCGCCGATATCGAGCGCGCGGCTGCGTTCGCCCGCGAGCCCTTCCTGCTCGACGGAGAGGGCCCCGAGGCGCTCGCCGATGGCACCGCCCGCCGCCGCGCCCTCGACCTCGCCCTCAAGGAGGTCGACGAGGGCGCCGAGAACCCCTCGATCCAGTGGCGCCGCGATTTCTCGCTGCTGCTCGGGCTGGAGCGCCTGCTCGCCGACGAACCGCCGAAGCTCCGCGACGGCGCCGAACTCAACCCGCATCAGGTCGACGCGCTCTCGGGCACGCTGACCGAGCTGATGGCCGAGCAGCAGGTCGCCGCCCAGAACGGGGTCGCGTCCGATGAGGAGGACGAGGTCGACGACGACGAGTCGGCCGACGACGCCGAGGAGATCGAGGACGAGGCCGAGGTGAGCGACGAAGACGACGACGAGGGAGACGACGACTCCGACGAGGACTCCGAAGACGAGGACGAGGAGGACTCCGAGGACGACGAGGATTCCGAGGCGGCTGACGACGAAGACTCAGATGAGGACGACGAGGGCGACGAGGGCGACGAGGAGGACGAGGAGCCCGAGGAGGCCGAGGACGAGGAGCTAGCCGCGGACGAGGAGCCCCAGGACTGGGAGGAGGGCATCACCCAGACCGACGGCGAGGAAGCGGTCGAGGTCGCCCCCGAGGACCCCGGCGCCGAGCGCCGCTTCTGGTTCGAGCACGCGACGGGCGCCGGCAAGACGGTCGCCGCGGTCGGATTCATCGAGGCCTCCCGCACCGGCGGCGTCCTGATCCTGACCCACCGCCGCAACCTCGTCGACCAGTTCATCGGCGAGATCTCCGACCGCGGCTACAAGGAGCGCCTGCGCCCGCCGCTGCTCGGCGACCGCGACGACCCCGACGGCCCGGTCACGGTCGAGACGTACCAATGGTTCGTCCGCAACCACAAGAAAGTCTCCGACGCCTACTCGATCGTGATCTGCGACGAGGCCCACACCGCCCTCGGCGAGAAAACCAGCGCCTGCATCCGGGCCTGGCCGGGGCCCGTCTTCATCGGCATGACCGCCACCGGCGCGCTGATCGCCCGCCATGTCGCGGACCTCTTCCCGACCCAGACCTCGCGCTTCGACCTCGCCCAGGCTGCGCGGCGCGGCGTGATCTCGCCGCTGCGCTGCATGCGGATCCCACCCGGCCCCGGGGTGCGGACGATCGCCAAGGTGCCGCTGCGAAAAGGCGAGGTGGACCAGGACTTCGACCAGGAGGAGCTCGCCGCCCTGCTCGACCAGGCGCCCTTCAACGTCGCTATCGCCGACCTCTACAAGACCCGCTTCAACGGGGTGCCGGGCGTCCTCTATACGGCCGGCGTCGAGCACGCCAAGAACGTCGCCAAAGCCCTCCAGGACGCGGGCATCGTCGCCCGCGCGGTCTCCGGCGAAACCCCGAAGCGCGAGCTGGCCGAGATCCTCGCCGCCTTCGAGCGCGGCGAGGTCGATGTGCTCTGCAACGCGATGCTGCTCGCCGAGGGCTGGAACAGCCCGCGGGCGACGATCTGCATGCACCTTGCCCCGACCGCCTCGCGCCGCATCTACCAGCAACGCGTCGGCCGCGTCACCCGCCGGGCGCCGGGCAAGGAGGCGGGCCTGGTCATCGACTTCGTCCACCCGGCGACGACCCACGACGAGACCATCGTCACCCTCCATAGCCTGCTCGACCGCGAGGTCTACCGCGGCGGCGCGATCGTGGTCGGGCCGGTGCGCCGCTCGCGCGGGCGCCGGGTCCGGGTCGAGCGTCGCATCGTCCCGGTCTCCGATGTGGAGGAGAACCGCATGGGAGTGCTCGAACGGGAGATCTGGCGGATCGCCGTCGAGAACCTCGACTACCCGGAGCAGCACGCCTGGGCCGCGCTGGCCGGGGCCCGCGTCAACCCGCAGGGCTGGCGCCGGGCACGGGCGATGCTCCAGGGCGAGCAGACCAAAGAGCTGCGCCGCCGTTTCCTGCTCACCTGCGTGCAGCGCAACCGCAACTCGCAGCTGCGGCTGAAAGCGCTGACCGAGATCGCCGACCTGCGCGATCCCGAGGCCTTCGACGACGCGATCGAAATCGTCGGCACCTGGAGCCGCGACGACAAGCGGGCCGGGACCAAGACCCTGCTGCAGGCGCTGGTCGACAAGAAAATCGGCCGCCGCGACCAGGCGCAGGCCTGGGTCTGGCGCCTCGCCTCCTTCACCCGCGAGCTGCACGAAGAGTATGCGGTGCAGCGCTGGCCGGAGACCAAGCGCCTGCTCGGCCTGCTGGTCAATTCCTCCGGGCGCGCCCACGGCCGCAATGCCCGACGCCTGGTCCACGCCGCCCGCAAACAGGACCGTCGCCTGGCAGTCGCCCTGCTCGCCGCCTCGATCTCCCACACGCCGGAGGGCGAAGAGGTGCTGCGCGGCGCCCGCATGCGGATGGCACGGAAACCGTCGGCGATCGCCCGCGAGCTGCTGCGCAACTTCCCCAAAGGCGGCAAACGCCGCCGCAAACGGAACAACCGCAAACGCAAAGGCGGCGGCGAGGGCGCGAGCGGTGAGAACGGCGGCGCCAAATCAGGCAGGAAACGCAAACGGCGCAGCCGTAACGGCGACGCGCCCGAGAAGGCGAAGGACCGGGCCTCGAAGGACGAGGGCTCAGAGCCGCAGGTGGACCTCGCCGGCCCCGAGGGCGACTCGCTCCCCGCCAGGGGTGACGACGACGAGGCAACCCCGGTCGTCGACGCCGTCGGCGACGCCTGAGCCGTCGTCCCAGGCGATCTCCCGTCCACGCAGGGCGTCGCGCTCGCGCCACCCGTCGAGGATCTCCTCCTCCTCGGCGTCCACCCAGCGGCCCAGGGCGTCGTCGAGCGCCGCCCGGGCGGCTTCGCGGATGCGGCGCGGATGTCCGGCGGCAGGCAGGTCATCGGCCGCTCCGTCTGACTTGTCGAGCGCCAATGAGGTCGCGGTCTCGCGCAGCTCCGGTGGGAACTCGTGCGCGGCGATCGCCAGGTTGAGGCCGACGCCGATCACCGCCCAGCCGTCCTGGGGCCTGGCCTCGATCAGCACCCCGGCGACCTTGCGCTCGTCGAGCCAGACGTCGTTGGGCCACTTGATCCGGCAGGCGACGCCGTCGCCGAGCCTCTCGGCCGCGTCGCAGACCGCGAGCGGCGCAGCCAGCGGCAGCAGCAGGTGGCGCTCGTCGAGCGGCCGGAGGATCGCCGAGTAGAGCAGCGCCCCGTCCGCCGGTGCGGTCCAGGTGCGTCCCTGGCGTCCCCGCCCCTCGCTCTGCTCGCCGGCGGTGACGACCGTCCCGCCCGGCGCCCCGGCCGCCGCCAGCTCACGGGCGCGGCTGTTGGTCGAGTCGGTCAGGCGGAAGTGTCGGTGTGGAGCTCCAAACCCCGGTTGAGGCCGCCCTTCTACCCGCATACCGGGACCAACTGCGACCTCAAGGGCGGGCGTCCTCGAGCAGGGCGTCGATCAGGCCGCCGACGTCGTGGCGGTCGGCTTCGACCGCGACCTCGAGGCCGGCGGCGCGCGCCGCCTCGCTGGTGACGGGGCCGATCGAGACGATCCGGGCACCGGGCGGGAAACGCTCGCCGAGCGCGGCGAGCAGGTTGGTCACGGTCGAGGACGAGGTGAAGGTGACGTAGTCGGCGCCGGCCGCGGCCTCGACCGCATCGGCGCCCGGCTCCTCGCGGACGGTCTCATAGAGGGCGACGACGTCGACCTCGGCGCCGCGCCCGCGCAGCGCGTCGGGGAGGACGTCGCGCGCCTCGGCGGCGCGGGCGACCAGCACCGGTCGTCCCTCGACCTCGACCGGCTCCAAGGCCTCGACCAGAGCCTCGGCGACGAAGCGCTCGGGGACGATGTCGGCATCGATCCCGCGGCCGGCCAGCGCCCTCGCGGTCCCCGGCCCGATCGCCGCGACGGTCGCGTTGGCGAGGGCGCGGGCGTCCAGGTTCGCCTCGTGCAGCGCCTCGAAGAGCAGCCGGACGCCGTTGGGGCTGGTCAGGCAGACGAGCGCGTAGTTGGAGATCGCGTCGACGGCGGCCCGCACCTCGTCGCTGTCGAGGCGCGGCTCGATCCTGATCGCCGGCAGCTCGACCACCTCGGCGCCGAGGCCGCGGAGCGTCTCGGCCAGGCCGCTGGCCTGGGCGCGGGCGCGGGTGACGACGACCCGCCTGCCATGCAGCGGACGGCGCTCGATCCAGGCGAGCTGCTCGCGGCGGGAGACGACCTCGCCGATGACGATCAGGGCGGGCGCGCCGACCGCCTCGCGCTCGACCGCCTCGGCGAGCGTGCCGAGCGTCGCGACGACGGTCCGCTGTCCCCCCATCGTCCCCCGCTCGATCGCCGCCGCCGGCTCATCCGGATTCCGCCCGCCGGCGATCAGCGCGGCCGCGTTGCGGCCCACGTTCTTGACGCCCATGTAGAAGGCGAGCGTCCCCGGGAAACGGGCGAGGGCGTCCCAGTCGAGTGCCGAGTCGTCCTTCTCAGGGTCCTCATGGCCGGTGACGAAGGCGACGGCGGAGGCGTCGTCGCGGTGGGTGACGGGGATCCCGGCGTAGGCGGATGCGGCGACCCCCGCGGTAACCCCCGGGACGACCTGGAAGGCGACTCCGGCAGCGCGCAGCGCTTCTCCCTCCTCGCCGCCACGCCCGAAGACGAAGGGGTCGCCGCCCTTCAACCGCACGACGCTCTTGCCGGCCACGGCGGCGGCGACCATCCGCTCGCCGATCTCCTCCTGGGCGACCGAAGGCCGGCCCGGCGCCTTGCCGACATAGACGAGCTCGGCGTCCTCGCGGGCGCCGTCGAGGGCGCCGGGGGGGATCAGGCGGTCGTGGAAGATCACGTCGGCGGCGGCGATCAGATCCAATGAGCGCGCCGTCATCAGGCCCGGGTCGCCGGGTCCGGCGCCGACCAGGTAGACGACGCCCGGCAGGATCTTCACGACGTCCCCTCGGCCCGGTCGAGGATCTCGCGGGCTCCGGCGCCGATCAACCGCTGGGCGAGTTCGGCCCCGAGCAGGGCCGGCTCGCTCGCGTCGCCCTCGATCCGGTCGCGCACCCACTCGCTGCCGTCGGGCAGGCCGACGAAGGCATCGATCTCCATACGCCCCGCCCCCGGCTCGATCCGACCGTGGACCCCGAGCGGGCTGTTGCAGGTGGCGCCGAGCAGGGAGACGACGATCCGCTCGGCGGTCAGCTCGCGCAGGGCCGGCAGGTCGCTGAGCGCCTCGACCGCGGCCAGCGAGGCGTCGTCGCCGTCGCGGACCTGGATCAGCAGCGACCCCTGGCCGGCGGCCGGGGTCATCGTCTCGCCCGCCAGCGGAAAGGAGACCTCCGCCTCGCGTCCGAGCCGCCGCAGGCCGGCGACGGCGAGCACGATCGCATCGAGGCCGCCCTCCTCGAGCTTTCGCAGCCGCGTGTCGACGTTGCCGTGCAGCTCGGTCACCGAGAGGTCTGGGCGGGCGGCGAGCAGCTGGGCCCGCCGCCGCAGGCTCGCGGTCCCGACCGTGGCGCCCTCGGGCACATCCTCGATCGAGGACCCGGCGCCGATCCAGGCGTCGGCGGGGTCCTCGCGCGGCGGCACCGAGGCGAGCAGCAGCCCCTCGGTGAGCTCCGCCGGAACGTCCTTGGCCGAGTGCACGCCGACGTCCGCCTCCCCCTCGAGCAGCGCCCGCTCGACCCCACGGACGAAGCGCCCCTTGTCGCCCTTCTCGCCATCGGAGGAGACCTCGACCAGTTCCGCCCCACCCAGCATCGCCGCGACCTGCCCGGATTGAGCTTTGGCCAATGTGCTGTTGCGGGTCGCGATTCGAATCATTGGACCTACCCCGGTAGGGGTGAAACGTCTTGTACTTCTTCGGCGATTCAATCTCGGATGGGCGTTTCCGCTCCACCGAAAAAGTTAAGTGGAACCCCTACCGGGATAGGTCCGGAGCTCCGTCACTTTGCCGGCTTCATCGCCCTCCGGCTCCGTATCGACGTCGAGCCCGAAGAGCTCGCGCAGGGCGCTGACGTAGAGGTATGCGTCGTCGCTTCCGGCCGAGCGCCTCATTCGCAGGGTCGGCTCGTGCAGGAGGCGGGAGGCGATTGCGTTGGCCATCGCCGTGAGCCGCTCTCGGTCGGCCTCGGAGAGGCTCTCCCAGCGGCCGTCGTTCTCGGCGAGGACGCGGCGCACGATCTCGTCGCCGCGCTCGCGCATCGCGGCGATCGTCGGCACGACTTCGAGCGATGCGAGCCAGCGCTCGAAGCGCCCCAGCTCGGCGGCGATGATCGGCTCAGCCCGCTTCGCCTCGGCTTCGCGGCCGCTGGCGTTGCGCTCGGCGATCTGCTGGACGTCGTCGATGTCGTGAAGGCTGACCCCGGGAATCTCGCGGCAGGCGGGCTCGATGTCGCGCGGCACGGCGATGTCGATCAACAGCAGCGGCCGCCCCTCGCGCGTCGCCATCACCTGCGCGAGCTCGTCGCGCTCGACGATGTGGTGCGGGGAGTTGGTCGCGGTGACGATCATGTCCGCCGCGCCGAGCTGCGCCGGCAGCTCCTCGAAGCGGACGGCCTCGCCGCTGAAGCGCTCCGCCAGCCCGATCGCGCGGTCGTAGTGGCGGTTGGCGACGAAGACGGTGGAGACTCCACGGGCGACCAATGCCCGGGCGACGAGCTCGGCGGTCTCGCCGGCGCCGACGACGAGGACGCGGCGGTCGCCGAGCTCTCCGAGGGCGCGGCGGGCGAGCTCGACCGCCACCGAGGGGATCGAGAGGCCTTTTTCGCCGACCTGCGTCTCCTCCCGGACCCGGCCTCCGGCGGCGAGGGCGCCGCGGAAGAGCCGGTTGAGGATCGGCCCGGTGGCGCTCTCGACCAGGGCCAGCTCGTAGGCGCGTTTGACCTGCCCCTGGATCTCGGCCTCGCCGACGATCATCGAGTCGAGGCCGGCGGTGACGCTGAAGAGGTGGTGTGCGGCGGCGACGCCGCGGCGCGAGTAGAGGTGGCCGAGCAGCTCGGTGGGGGGGATGTCCGCCTGGCGGGTGAGGACGCCGAGCGCGGTCGACTCGGCCTCGACCGTGTCGGAGACGACCAGGTAGAGCTCGGTCCGGTTGCAGGTCGAGATCGCCGCCGCCTCGTGGATGCCGTCCGAGGTGGTCAGCTCGCGCAGGGCGCCGACGGCGCTGCCCTCGGTCAGCGAGAGCCGCTCGCGCAGGTCGAGCGGCGCGGTCTTGTGGGAGACGCCGAGCGCCAGCAGCTCACTCATGGGAACCAACCGACGACTCCGAACCAACCGACGGCTGCTCAGCTGCGCTTCCGCTGCCGTCGGCAGATGCGCCGGCGCCCTGGCCACCTTGGGCCGCCTGAACCGCGGCTGCGCCGCCAGCGCTGGCGCGTGTCTCGGCGAAGCCGGCCAGCTCCCTCAGTTCTTTCTCGATCCTCTGCAGTTTGGCGGCCATGATCGAGACGTAGACGAGGATCAGGATCAGGAAGACGACGTAGGCGCCGGCCACGTACTTGCCCGCCTCGTCGAGGGGGAGGGCCGGTGTGGCGAACGGCAGCACCTAGCTCACCTCCGGGGCGACCCGGGAGCTGCCGGAGCCGGCCGGGGGGGCGTCGATCGCGCGGCGCAGGCGCTTGACCTGGCCGGAGGCACTCTTCGCGGTCAGCTCGAACTTGACCAGCGTCACCCAGAGCAGGGCGACCGACGCCAGGCAGACGAGGAAGGTCAGCATCATCGAGCCGGGCAGGCCGCCGTTGGTGGTCGCGAAGACGCGTGGGTGGACGAGGCTCTGGGCCATCCGCACCGCCATGAAGTTGAGCGGTACGAAAGCGCCGGCGGTGACGGCGAAGACGGAGGCGTAGCGGGCCTGCTGATCGCGGTCTTCGATCGCGTAGCGGAAGGGGTAGTAGGTCGCGTAGAGGAGGAAGACGATCAGGAAGCTGACCAGGGTCGGCTCGTCCCAGACCCACCAGTGCCCCCACGAGGCCTTCGCCCAGATCGAGCCGGTGATCAGCACGGCCACGCCGAAGATCACCGACATGTGGATCGAGACGTAGGAGTAGGCATCCCACTTGCGGTCGCCGGTGCGCAGGTGGGCGACGGCAAAGACGCCGCCGACGATGAAACCGATCAGCGCCGTGATCGCCAACGGCACGTGCAGGTAGAAGATCTTCTGGATGAATCCCTGGTCGGCGTCGAGCGGCGCATAGAAGAAGACCAGGCTGAGGCCCGCGGCGATCGCCACGACGGTCGCTATCGAGAGGGGTCTCAGGCCTTTTCCGTACATGGGGCTGGTCGCGGTCCGCTGCCGGGAATGCTCAGTCCTCCAGGAGGAAGTCGAAGACCGCGTATCCGACCAGGAGGAACACCAAATCGTATAGGCCGAGCGCAATCAGCCAGATTCCGAAGCGGTCCGGGTAGTGCGGCCCACCCAGCTCGAGCAGTCCCGAAGCGGCCTCGGCGGCCGGGATCATCAGCGGCACGACCAGCGGCAGGAGGACGAGCGGGACGAGCAGGTCGCGGGCACGGGAGTTGACCGCCATCGAGGAGATCAGGGTGCCGGTCGCCGCCAGGCCGACGTCGAGCAGCAGCAGGACCCCGGCCAGCGGCGGCAGGGCTGCGGCTGAGTCGAGGAAGAAGAGGCCGAAGACGGGGACCGCGATCGCCTCGAGGACGACGAGCAGGACGAGCAGCGCCGCCGCCTTCGCCGTGAAGAGGACCGTGCGGTCGATCGGCGCCAGGCGGATCGCGTCGAAGCCGCCCTCCTCGCGCTCGGCGACGAAGAGGCGGTTGATGCCGAGCACCGCGGCGAAGAGCAGGGTCGTCAGCAGCACGCCGGCGGCGAGGTCGCCGTGCAGGGTGGTGCGGTCAAGCGCGAAGCGGAAGATGACGAAGGCGGTGACCGAGAAGAGCACCATCGCCGGCACCGACTGCAGGGTGCGCAGCTCGGCCCGCAGGTCCTTGGCCAGGATCGCCCTGAAGGCGGATCGCGACGAGGTCATCGGGCCACCGCCCCGATGCTGAGCTCGAGCGTCCTGTCGGCCCCGGGCAGGTGGCGCTCGGGGTCGTGGGTGACGACGACCCTGGTTCGCCCGCCGCCAGGCCCGATCAGGGCGTGGGCGAGCTCGCGGCCGCCGCTGTCGAGGTTCGAGTCCGGCTCGTCGAGCAGAAGCAGCCGCGGCTCGTGGAGGACGCAGCGGCAGATCGCCAGGCGCTGGCGCATCCCGGCCGAAAGCTCGACCACCCGCTCGTCGGCGCGGCGCTCCATGCCGACCGCGACGAGCAGCTCCTCGATCCGCGCCTCGGCGGGCTCGCCCTCGATCCCATGCAGGCGGGCGTGAAAGCGCAGGTTCTCGCGGCCGCTGAGGTCGCGGTAGAGGAGCGGCTCATGGCCGAGGTAGCCGATCTGGCCTCGGAGCCGCCAGGCCTCGCCGGGCAGCTCGCAGCCGAGGATCCGCACCCCGCCCGCGGTCGGCCGGAGCAGCGTCGCCAGCACCCGGAGGAGGGTCGTCTTTCCCGCCCCGTTGGGCCCGAGGACGACCATCGACTCGCCCGCCGCCAGCTCGACCGAGACCCCTTCGAGCGCGGTCCGTTCGCCGTAGTCGCGGCGCAGGCCGGTAAGGCTGAGCGCCGGTTCTTCTGTCGCCGTGCCGGGCTCCACGATGGGTGATTGTGAACGTAGAGGGGTGAAACCGCTTCAGCGGCTAGATTCGCGGCCGTGATCTTCAAGTCCTCGACGCCGTGGTGGGTCAAGGCCTGCGCGGTCGTCGTCTTCGTCGCCGGCCTGATCGGCCTCGTCGTCAAGTCGCTCGCCGTGTCGCTGGTGATGATGGTCATCCTCGTCGCCGCGCTGGGGACCCTGATCTACGCCCGCGGCACCGACAGGTTCTGAGCGGGGACGCCGTGGCTCCTCTGAGGATCAGACCCGCGGCGGCCTCCGACGTCGTCGCGATCGAGTCGATCGTCGAGCGGGCATACGGCGTCTACGTCGAGCGGATCGGCGGCCCGCCTGGCCCGATGCACCATGACTACGCCGAGAAAGTCCGCGACTGCGATGTGTTCGTCTTCGACGAGGACGGCTCCGTCGCCGGCCTTCTGGTGCTGATCCCGGAGCCGAACCGCCTTCTGCTCGAGAACCTCGCAGTCGACCCCGACCGCCAGGGCGAGGGAATCGGCCGCGCCCTGCTCGACTTCGCCGAGACCCGGGCGCTCGACGCGGGGCTCGAGGAGGTGCGCCTCTTCACCCACGTGAAGATGACCGAGAACCAGGCGCTCTACCGCGCCCTCGGCTACAGCGAGTACGAACGGATGGAGGGGCCGGGCTTCGAGCTGGTCTTCCTCAGCAAGCGGCCCGAGCGCCGCCCGGCTTGATCAGCCGCGCTTGCGCAGCGTCCGCATGCCGACCTTGAGCAGCGGGCCGGCGCCCTCGCGAAGCGCCTTGGTCCTCGTCGATCCCCGGCCGTAGAGGATCTTCGCCGAGGCCCGGACCGCCTCACCCAGGGTGGCGTCGTAGGGATGCCACCAGAAGTCACGGGTCAGCCCCGGCTCCCAGGAGTTCATCTTCACGTTGACGCACTCGTAGAAGCCGAATTTCGAGTGCGAGCGGCCGACTCCCGAGTCCTTGACCCCGCCCCACGAGCACTGGCAGGCCCCGTGGCTGAAGGAGTGGTCGTTGACCCAGACCATCCCCGACTCGATCCGGCGGGCGATCCGCACGCCCTTCTGGCGATCCTTGGTCCAGACCGAGGCGCCGAGGCCGAACTCGGAGTCGTTGGCGAGCTCGATCGCCTCCTGCTCGGTGTCGACGACGACGATCGGCAGGACCGGGCCGAAGACCTCATCGCGCATGATCCGCGTCTCGTGGGTGACCCCCGTGAGAACGGTCGGCGCGACGAACTTGCCGCTCAGGCCCGGGACCTCGGTCGGGCCGCCGCAGAGCTTGGTGGCGCCGGAGGCGACGGCGTCCTCGATCAGGTCGACGACGATGTCGTACTGGCCGCCGGAAGTCATCGGCCCGATCTCGGTCTCCCACTGGATCGGGTCTCCGAGGCGCAGTGCCTCGGCCTTGCGGGCGACGCCCTCGATGAAGCGGTCGGCGACCTCCCTGACGACGTAGACGCGCTCGATCCCGGAGCAGGTCTGGCCGGCGTTGGCGAAGCCGCCCCAGACGGCTCCCGAGATCGCGTTGTCGAGGTCGGCGTCGGCGCAGACGATCATCGGGTCCTTGCCGCCGAGCTCGAGCACCGAGCCCTTGAGGCGCTGGGCGCAAACCTCGCCCACCTTGCGGCCGACCTCCACCGAACCGGTGAAGAAGATCTTGGCGGCGCTCGATTTGGCGAGCGCGTCGCCGACGGCGCCGCCGCCGTGGACGACCCGGACCAGGCCCTCCGGCAGGCCGCCCTTCTCGAAGACGCGGCGGATCGCCTCGCCGAGCAGCGGCGTCAGGCTGGCCGGCTTGAGGACCACGCCGTTGCCGGCCATCAGCGCGATCGCCACCTCACCGAAGGGGATCGACCACGGGTAGTTCCAGGGCGCGATCACCCCGACCACGCCGAGTGGCTCGTAGGTGAAGCGGCTTTTCTTGCTGGCCAGGAAGGCCTGTGACATCCGCACCTTCTCGTCGGCGAGGATCTTGGGGCCGGCCTTCGCGCACCAATGCAGGGCGTCGACCGTCGGCAGCAGCTCCATCGTGTAGGCCTCGGCGCGCGGCTTGCCCTGCTCGTTGACCAGCAGTTCGGCGAGCTCGTCGATGTCGTCGAGGAGCGCGTCGGCTGCCCGGCGCATGTAGCGGGCGCGGTCGTCGAGGCCCAGCTCCGCCCAGGCGGGCTGGATGCGGGCGACGTCGTCGACGACCCCCTGCACCTGTTCGGGGGTGATCGTCGCGACCGAACCGACCAGCTCTCCGGTGGCGGGGTTGAACGACTCGAGCGTGGACGCCGCGGGGCGCGCTTCGGTGGTGGACATGGGTCGATTCTAAGGGGGGTCGGGGGGCATCGGGCAAGTCCCGTCTGAGCAGCAGCGGGGAGGCTCCGCCGAGACTTGCCCGATGCCCTCATACTCAGCCCCGATGGCCGACCAACTGTTCAACACGCCCGATGACGCCGCGTCGGGGCCCTCTTTGTCCCCAGCTGGAGATGCTCCGCTGGCGGTCAGGATGCGGCCGCGGGGGTTGGACGAGGTGGTCGGGCAGGAGCATGTGCTCGGCGAGGGGTCGGCGCTGCGCAGCGCGATCGAGAGCGGCCATCCGCACAGCGCGATCCTCTACGGGCCGCCCGGCTCGGGCAAGACGACCCTGGCCCGGATCGCCGCTGCCGGCGCCGACGGCGCCGCCTTCGAGGAAGAGTCGGCGGTCAACGCCGGCAGGCCCGAGATCCGCGCGGTGATCAAACGCGCCGAAGAGCGTCGCCAGAGCGGGCGCGCGACCGTCCTCTTCCTCGACGAGATCCACCGCTTCAACAAGGCTCAGCAGGACGCGCTGCTGCCGGCGGTCGAGGAAGGGCTGCTGACGCTGATCGGCGCGACCACCGAGAACCCCTATTTCGAGGTCAACTCGGCGCTGCTCTCACGCTGCCAGATCTACGAGCTGCGCCCGCTCGGGCCGGAGATCGTCGCCGACCTGCTGCGGCGGGCGCTGAGCGATCCCGAGCGCGGGGTCGCCGACCCGCCGGCGGTCGATGACACGGCGCTGGAGATGCTGGCCCGCCGCTCGGGGGGTGACGCCCGCGTCGCGCTCTCGGCGCTCGAGCGGGCGGCGGAGCGGGCGAACGGGGGGACCGTCGACCTCGCCGCCGCCGAGGACGCGCTGCAGCGCAAGGCGGTCGAATACGACCGCTCCGGCGACCGTCACTACGACTTCATCTCGGCCTGGATCAAGGCGACCCGGGGCTCCGACGTGGATGCGTCTCTCTACTACCTTGCGGCGATGTTGGAGGGCGGCGAGGACCCCCGCTTCATCGCCCGCCGGATGGTGATCCTCGCCTCGGAGGACGTCGGCAACGCCGACCCGCAGGCTCTCCTGATTGCCGATGCCGCGGCCCGCGCCGTCGACCGGGTGGGCCTGCCCGAGTGCGCCCTCAACCTCGCCCAGGCCTGTGTCTACCTGGCCCTGGCGCCGAAGTCGAACGCTTCTTACAAGGGCCTGAACGCGGCCCGGGCGGAGGTCCGCGAGCACGGCGCCAAGACGCCGCCGGACCATCTCCGCGATGCCCACTACCCGGGTGCCGGCGATCTGGGCCGCGGCAAGGGCTACCGCTACCCGCATGACGAGCCGGGCGGCGTCGGCGATCAGGAGCTGCTGCCGCCCGAGCTCGAGGGCACCCGCTTCTATCGGCCGACGGACCGCGGGTTCGAGGCTGACCTGGGGCGGCGGCTCGAGGCGCTCAGAAAGAAACTCGAAGGAAATTAACGGGAGCGCAACTTCCTCGATCAACCCGTGTTTTGGTGATCGGCTTTCCAAGCTAGAGCCAGGGAGAGCCGACACACCGGCCGGAGGCCTGGACTGGGGGCCTCCGGCCGGAACTAAATAGGGATCGGGGGGAACTCGACGACCGCGCTGACCGCGGTCGTCGAGCTTTGTGGGATTAGCGGTGAGGGCGATCGCCTATCGTGGAACTCGTGGCGGCAACGGACGAGAAGCTGCGACTCGGCGGCATGGCGCTCCGTAACGGGCTGCTGATTCATGGCCCCACCCACTGGGCGGCCGCGGTGCGCGGCCCCGATGGCGAGATCGAGGTCGGCTCCGAGCGCAAGCCCGAGCTGGCGCCGAAACTGGCGGCTCGCCTGCCCGGCCTGCGAGGGCCGCTCAAATTGGCCGAGGCGATGGCCGTGCTGCCGCTCGTGCGTCGCCGGATGCGCCACGCCAGGCTCCCCTTCGAGGACACCCGTGTGATCGCCGCCGTCGGCGCGTCCCTGCTCGTCACTTCGATGCTTCGCAAGCGCCTGCGCAGCTCGGCCTTGCGCGAGGGTGTGGTCCAGGCGATCGGCACCGTTCCGGCGCTGGCGGCCCTCGCCGATCGCGACCTCGCCGCCTACCACGGCGTCGAGCACAAGGCGATCGCCGCCTACGAGCAGGGGGTCGACGACCCGGCGACGGTGCCCAAAGAGCACGATCGCTGCGGGTCGAACCTGATCGCCCCGATGATGTTGCTCTCGGTCGGCGGCACGGTCCTGCTCGAGCGGGCGATCGAGGAACCGGGGCCGATCTCCCGGGCGGCGGTCGGGCTCGGCGGCGCCTCGCTCGCGGTCGAGATGTTCGCCTGGAGCGATCGCCATCACGGCGACCCCCTCGCCGAGGCCTTCCATGCCCCGGGGCGGGAGATCCAGCGCCACTGGGCGACCAAGGAGCCGACCGCCGAGCAGCTCGAGGTCGGGATCGCGGCACTCGCCGAGATCCTGCGTGTCGAGGGCGCATAGACTTCGCGCCCATGTTCGGAAGGATCGACCACATCGGCGTTGCCGTCGACGACATCGAGGCGGCGATCGAGCTTTACGGCGCCGGCTTCGAGATGCCCGTCGCGCACCGTGAGACGGTCGAGGACCAGGGTGTCGAGGCGGTCTTGCTCGATGTCGGCGAGGGCCACGTCGAGCTTCTGCGGCCGCTCGGCCCGGAGACCGCGGTCGGCAAGTTCCTCGAGCGCAAGGGCCCCGGCCTGCACCATGTCGCCTACGCGGTCCGCGACATCGACGCGACCCTGGAGCTGCTCACCGAGGAGGGCCTCGAGTTGATCGACAAGGAGGCCAGGGTCGGCATCCGCGGCAGCCGCGTCGCCTTCTTGCACCCGCGCTCCACCGGCGGCGTGCTGACCGAGATCGTCGAACCTGTGGGAGGACATTGATGGCGAACGTGCAGACCGTGGAGATCGGCTTCGAAGGCGGCCAGGTGGTCGCCGTTCGACTCGACGAGAGCGAGCTCAAGGACCTGCGAAAGCAGCTCGAGAAGGGCGGCTGGTCCGATGTCCGCACGGCGGACGGGACACTCACCGTCTACCTCGAGAAGGTCGCCTTTCTGCGGGTCAACTCCGGCGCCGGCAACGTCGGCTTCGGCCTCGGCTCCGACTGAAGCACGGGCGCGGCGGCTAGCCGCGGATCGCCTTGCCGGCGATGTTCTTGATCCGCGTGCGTTCGCGCTGCGCGAGGTTGCCGGGCCGCCCCTTCGACTTCAGCACCAGATGGACGAGTTCTTCTCGTTCCCGCTTGGTCAGGTTGGCCTGCATGCGGTCTTTGCCCTTCTCGACCAGCCAGAGCGAAACCGCCCAGACCATTTTCCAGGGGATCCGCTTCCAGACGGACTTGGCGGCGACTTTTGCGATCCAGGCGGGCATTGCTCGGGACTACCCAGCCTGGCAGGAAGGACACCAGTAGGTGGTGCGGTTGGCGTCGCCCTGGCCGCGGCTCCGGATCGCCGTGCCGCAAATCTGACAGGGCTGGCCGGGGCGCTTGTAGACGGCGCGGGAGGGACGGCCGCTGGCGACCGACTCCCGCATCAGATCGCGGGCGGCGGTGAGGACGGCGTCCAGCTCGTCCCTGCTCAGGTCACCCACTCTTCGCCATGGGTCGCCCCGGGCGGCAAAGCAGGCCTCGCTCTTGAAGATGTTGCCGATGCCGGCGACCAGCGCCTGGTCGAGCAGAGCGTCGCCGAGCTCGCGGTCGGCGGCGCGGCCGACGGAGGCGACGGCGTCGGAGAGCGCCAGGTCGGGGGCGAGGATGTCGGGGCCGAGCCGGGCGAGCTCGCGGCGGATTGCCTTGACGCCGGCCACCCGCAGGGTGGGGCCGCCGAACTGGACCGCTTCGCCGCGATCGCCGCGCAGGGCGACCCAGGCCGAGCGGCGCGGCGTGTTCCAGCGACCGCCGGCCGGGTAGGTGCGCCAGGATCCGTTCATGCCGAGGTGGCTGTGCAGGGCGAGGTCGCCGAAGTCGAAAAGCAGGTTCTTGCCGGTGGTCTCGACCCGGTTCAGCGTCATCCCGTCGAGCCGCTCGACCTGGGCGGCGCGCCCACGCGGGTTGGGGGCGCTGACCGACACCCGGTCTCCGCCGATCGCCGCTTCGATCCGCGCCGCGGCGCGAACGATCGTGTCGCCCTCGGCCATCCGCTCAGCCTAGAGACGCCGGCCCGTCACCTTTGCCATGCATGACGTGGGAAACCTGAGGGGCTAAGAGGCGAGCGAGGTCCAGAGGCGCTCCTCGGCCTCGGCGACCGCCCGAGCCGCGCCGTCGACGGCGCGCCAGCTCGCGACCTCAGGCTGATCCTGCTCGCTGGCCGCGCGGAACGCTCCGGCCAGCTCGGTCCAGCGCGCCGCCGCCTCCGCGGCGAGCGGCGCCTGCGGCCGCCCGGCCTCCTCGAGGAAGCGCGAATACATCAGACGGAAGGCGCCGCCTCCGGTGCCGCGTCGCTCGATCACCTGGTGGCCGAAGCGTGCGCACCACTTCCAGTCCTCGGCGACCTCGGGCCATGAGCCCGCCTCGTCGGCGAGGCGGCGGACGGCGGGAAGGCCGGCGAACTCGCCGAAGGCCGGCTCGACCATTTCCTGCGCCGCCCAATCGATCGCCGCCGGGATCGCTTCCCGCAGATCGTCGGCCTCGACCGCTCCCCTGACCGTGAACATGTGGCCTTCGAGCGGGAACGCCGGGTGGGTTCCGTGCCGCGCCCGTTCGAGGTTGTCGAGCCGGGTTGTCTGCAGCTCCTCGAAGGCGGTGTCCGACAGGTAGGCCTGCTCGTCGTCATAGCCGACCAGGACGACCGCGTGCCCGGGAAAGTGGGCGGAGTTGCCGTAGTGGTCGAGGTGGTAGATGTCGGTGAGGATCAGCGACGGCACCCCGCTGTCGATTCCGGCCCTCGCCGCTTCCCAGGCGGCCCCGTCGGGCTCGTCGAAGACGGTGAGCTCGAGCGCGGCGCCGGTCAGCCGCCGGAAGTTCTCCTCGAGCTTCGCGGTGCGCCCGTTGAACCAGCGCGTCGGCGACATCTCCTCGGAGGCGACGTAGTAGAGGCCCGGCCCGGCGCCGAGGCCGAAGGCCATCGCCTCGGAGATCTCCACGCCGTGGAAGGCGAGCAGGTTGCGGAGGGCCGTCGAGCCGCAGTGGTTGCCGGGAACGTGGGTGTAGCCGGGGACCGAGTGCACCTCCCCCGATTATCCTGCTCCAGCCGTGAAAGAGGTCGACCTCCAGATTCTGCGCGCGATGCGCACCCGTGGCCACACGCCCGCCCTCGAGGAGGCGATGCGCCTGCTCGGCAAGGCCGGCAACAACAGCGCGATCTGGTTCGGGCTCAACGTCGTGCTCGCGATCGCCGACCCGGGCAACCGCGAAGCGTGGCTGATCTGCGCCGTGCTCGGGCCGATCGCGATCGGCCTCAACTACGTGATCAAGGTGATCGTCAAACGACCGCGTCCCGCTCTCGAGGGCCTGCCGCCACTCGGCGGGGCCCCCAGCTCACTCAGCTTCCCCTCCGCCCACGCGACCTCGTCGTTCGCGGTGGCGACGGCGATGACCCGGGTCGACTCGCTCGCGGCCCTTGCCTTCATCCTCGCCCTTGCCCTCTCGATCGGCCGCCCCTACCTGGGCATGCACTACCCCTCAGACGTCCTCGCCGGAGCTGCTTTCGGCATCGCCCTCGGCCTGCTCGTCCCACTCTCCATATGAGCAGGGGAGGCGGCGCCTCATGAAGGTCGGGATCGTCGGGCTGCCGAACGCCGGGAAGTCGACCCTCTTCAACGCGCTGACCAAGGGCGGGGCGCAGACCGGCGACTACCCATTCACGACGATCGAGCCCAACGTCGCGATCGCCGAGGTTCCCGACGAGCGGCTCGCCGAGATCGGCGAGACGGTCCGCAGCTCCGAGCTGGTTCCGGCGACGATCTCCTTCCACGACATTGCCGGCCTGGTCAAGGGCGCCTCCGAGGGTGAGGGCCTCGGCAACCAGTTCCTCGCCTCGATCCGGGAGACCGACGCGATCTGCCACGTGGTCCGCTGCCACGGCCTCGACTCCGGCGTGCCCCATCCCGACGGACGCGTCGACCCGCTCGCCGACATCGAGACGATCGAGACCGAGCTGGTGCTCTCCGACTACGACCAGGCCGAGCGACGGCTGCACCGGGTCGCCAAGGGTGCGAAGACAGGGGAGGCCGAGGCGATCGCCGAGCGCGACTGGCTGGAGAAGGTGGTCGCCGCGCTCGCCGAAGGCAAACCGGCCCGCTCGGTGCCCGTGCCCGACGCCGCGGCCCACGGCCCGGCCGCCCTCAACGCGCTCACCTCGAAGCCGATCCTCTATGTCGCCAACGTCGACGAGGGCGACGCCGAGCCGCCGGCCGAGGTCGCCGCCCACGCCGAGGCGGTCGGCGCCGGAGTGGTCGCGGTCAGCGCCAGGATCGAGGGCGAGCTGGCCGAGCTCGACCCGGCCGAGGCCGAGGAAATGCGCGAGTCATACGGGGTCGAGGGGTCCGGCCTCAGCCGCCTGGTCCGCGCCGCCTACGACCTGCTCGACCTGATCACGTTCTTCACCGCGGGCGAGGACAAGGAAGCGGTGGCCCGTCCGCTTCCGCGCGGCTCGACCGCCTGGGAGTCGGCGGCGACGATCCACACCGAGATCCAGGACGAATTCATCAAAGCCGAGGTGATCGGCTGGAGCGACCTGGTCGAGCAGGGCGGCTACGTCGCCGCCCGCGACAAGGGCCTTCTGCGGATCGAGGGGCGCGACTACGTCGTCGCAGACGGCGACGTGATCACGATCAAGGTCTGAATCAAGGACCGTGGCGGGGTAGTTTGTGACCCATGGATGAAGCGGCTCGATTCCAGAAGGTCGCCGCCAAGCGCGGGCACTACGAGAGCTTCTACCTCAAGGCCTGCGAGCCGGGCGGCGGCCGCTGCGTCTGGATCCGGCACACCGTCCACAAGCGCCCGGGCGCCGAGCCCAACGCCTCGATCTGGTTCGTCTTCTTCGACCGCCGCGCCGAGCGGCCGCGGGCGACCAAGGTCACCGTCCCCGCAGCCGGCCTCTCGACCCCGAGCGGCTCATGGATCCAGGTCGCCGACGCGATCATCGGGCCGGGACAGGCCGAGGGCTCTGTCGACACCGAGGCGCTCGCCGCCGGTTGGTCGCTGACCTTCACTCCCGAGGCCGGGCCATGCAAGTACCTGCCGGCCGACTGGCTCTACGAGGCGCCGCTGCCGAAAACGAAGTTCATCGCCCCCGCCCCGCTCGCCCGTTTCGACGGCCGCCTCGAAATCGACGAAGACGAGACGATCGAGCTCTCCGGCTGGTCGGGGATGATCGGCCACAACTGGGGCAGCGAGCACGCCGAGCGCTGGGTCTGGCTCGAGGGAACCGGCTTCGGGGATGAGCCCGGCGCCTACTTCGACGCCGGCGCCGCGCGGGTCAAGGTCGGGCCCTGGACCACCCCCTGGATCCCCTCCGGGATGCTCCGGCTCGACGGCGTGGAGCATCGCCTCGGCGGCCTCGACCGCATCCGCGGGGCCTCGATCGCCGAGACGCCCACCGCCTGCGATTTCGTCCTCCCGGGGGACGACATCGTCGTCCGCGGCCGCGTCTCCGCCCCGCGCGAGCAGTTCGTCGGCTGGGTCTACGCCGACCCCGCCGGACCCGAGCACAACACCGTCAACTGTTCCGTCGCCGACCTCGAGCTGACGGTCGAACGGCCGGCGCTGCCCGCCCGGACCCTTTCGCTGTCCGCCGGTGCCGCCTACGAGTGCGGGATGCGGGAGACCGACCACGGGATCCCGATCCAGCCCTTCCCGGACGGCTGAGCCAGGGTGGAGCGTCTCGGTGCGAGCCGCCACTGGCTGATCTGGGCGGCGGTCGTCCCCGTCGCGATCTGGACTGCGATCAGGGTCTTCGGGCTCGACCGCGAAGCGCCCTTGGTGCCGCTGATCGCCTACACGCCCTATGTCGCGCTGATCGCCCTGGTCGTCACCGGGATCGCCGTCGCGCTCGAGAACTGGGCCGCGTCCCTCCTCGCCCTGGTCGCGACGGTCGCCCTCTTCGCAGTGGTCCTGCCACGGGCGATCGGCAGCCCGGAAGCGATCCCCAAGGGGGCGACGGAACTGCGCGTGCTCTCCTCCAACATCCATCTCGGCCACGCCGACCCGGCTGCCCTGGTCCGGATGGTGCGGCGACTGCGCCCCGACGTCCTCTGCGTACAGGAGCTGACCCCTCATTTCACCCATGAGCTGAAAGCGGACGGCCTGCTGAAGATCCTTCCCTACGCGATCCTCTCGCTCGCGCCGCAGTCCAGCGGTGGCGGCATCTTCTCGCGATTGCCCGCGCACCCCCTGCGCGCGCCGCGCGCCTTCGTCCTGCGCATGCCGAGGGCCGCCGTCGAAGTTCCGGGTGCCGGGACGGTCCGCTTCGTCAACGTCCACACAGCCCAGCCGACCCCGAGTCGGGCACTGCTCTGGCGGCTCGGCCTCGAGAGCCTGCCGGCGACGGGCCCGCCCGCGGCGCCCTGGGTGCTGGCCGGCGACTTCAACTCGACCCTCGACTTCTCACAGCTCCGCGACGTGATCGACGGCGGTTACCGCGATGCCGCCGCGGTAAGCGGCGACGGTCTCGAACCGACCTGGCCGCGGGGCCGCGTCTTCCCGCTGCCGGTGACGATCGATCACGTGCTCGCCGACAGCCGCCTCGCGGTCGTCGGCTACCAGGTCGAAGACCTGCCCGGCAGCGACCACCGATCGGTGCTCGCGCGCCTCGCCGTTCCCGGCCGTTAGTCCCGGAAGCCCCGTTCGACGCCTGCGCCGCCCGGCTGGCCGGCATCGGCGCCACCGGATTCGGCGTGCACGGCCTCCACTCTCTGGCCGCCGACGATCTTCTGGAAGGTCATCCAGCGGTCGTAGCCGCCGAGGGCCGAGGCCAGCTCTTCGCCGCTTGCGGTGGTCACGCCGCCGGTCCCGTAGAGCCGTGCCGAGATGATCCGCGGAGAGATCCCCCGCTTGGTGACCACCACCCGCTTGAGGCGGCCGTCGAGGTAGGCGCCGAGCTTCGCGCTGATTTCCGGCCCGCTGAAGCGCAGGGTCCAGGTGTGCAGCGGGCAGTAGTAATCGTAGGGGTCGGGAACGCCGGTCAGGTAAGGGATCGCCGGGCCGAAGAAGACGTTCTGGACGCTCTCGGTGTGGCCTCCCGAGCAGGCCGAGAAGTAGGTCTCGGCGATCTTGCCCACGTAGGTGACGACCTGGCCCCGGGTCGCGTCGGCGGCGAGGTTCGTCGCTTCGGTCTCGCTTTCCAGGCCGTTGTAGACCTGGCTGCTGGTGGTGTCATAGAGGTCAAAGCCGTTGCCGCTGACCTGCACGGTCAGCGCGTAGGAGCGCGAGGCGACCGCCTGGGCGCGGAGGGCCGCCTGCGGCCAGGAGGCGGGAGACTCGTTCGGGATCACGCCTTTCACGTACTGGTCGACGGTCAGGGCGTTGATCGCATTCAGCGAGCCGGTGTCCGAGTCGGTGGGAACTACCTCGAGCGCGCCCCGGTATGAGCCGATCCCGGCGATGCGGATCGCGCCGTTCCCGGCCGCCCGCAGTTTCCGGCCGCAGGCGGCGAGCCGGCGCCCGCTGGGGCCCCGCAGAGTCACCGCCGACCCGGATCTTTGGGCCGAGTAGGAGAGGTTGGGGGCGAGGGTCTGGCCGCAGGCGCTGGTCGCGCCGCTGAACCCGACGTCGCCGGGCTCGATGCCGACCAGGACGCGGACGACCCGCGACCTCGCCAGCGTCCCGATCTGGGTGCCGGAGTAGTAGTGGGAGAGGATGAATCGGTAGCCCTTGCCGTGCTTGGCGTAGCCGTAGGCGCCGTATTGGCTCATGCCGACGCCGTGGCCGAAGCCGTGGCCGTGGACCACCCAGGAGACGCCGGCCTGGGCGCCGGGCGCCAGGAGGAAGAAGAAAAGCGTTGTCGCAAGCCGAAAGCGCATCTTTCGGGGAACACATTCGGCATGGGCGAGTAGCTGCCTGCTCTAGGCTGGGACAAGCCAACCGAGAGGAGACGAGAATGGCCACGGAGACAGTCGAGGCGACCGACCACAAGCTCCTCGCAGCGGGCGAGTGGATCGAGACCGGGGAGTGGGACGAGGTCGCGAGCCCATACGACGGCAGGCCCGTCGGCAGGGTCGCCCAGGGCGACTCGGCGCTCGTCGACCGCGCGGTGAGGGCCGCCCACGACGCTTTCGAGTCGGCCGACTTCCCCCAGCACGCGCGCGCCGAGGTCCTCGATCGCGCCGCCGAGCTGGTCGGCGAGCGGATCGACGACCTGGCTCTGGCGATCTCCGCCGAGGCGGGGAAGCCGCTGAAGACGGCGACCGTCGAGGCGACGCGCTGCGTCGACACCCTCTCCTTTTCCGCGGTCGAGGCGCGCAAGCTGACCGGCGGCACGGTGCCGATGGAGGCCTCGCCCGCCGGCGTCGGCAAGCTCGGCGTGATGCTCCGCGTCCCCTACGGCGTCGTCGGCGCGATCAGCCCCTTCAACTTTCCCCTCAACCTCGTTGCCCACAAGCTCGGCCCGGCGATCGCCGCCGGCAACTCGATAGTCCTCAAGCCGGCCGGCCAGACCCCGATCTCGGCGCTGAAGCTCGCCGAGATCCTGGTCGAGGCGGGCCTCCCCGACGGCTGGCTCAGCGTCATCCCCGGCCCCGGCTCGGAGGTCGGAAACTCGATAGTCGAGCACGAGCTGACAAAGGCGATCACCTTCACCGGCTCGGCGGGCGTCGGCTGGGGCATCCGCAGCAAGGTCCCCCACAAGAAGGTCAACCTCGAGCTCGGCTCGAACGCGCCGTTGATCGTCAACGAGGACGGCGACTGGGAGCAGGCTGCCGACAAAGCCCAGATCCACGCCTTCTCGCACGCCGGCCAGAGCTGCATATCGATCCAGCGCATCCTCGTCCACGAGGCCGTCGCCGACGACTTCACCGCCCGGCTCGTCGCCAACGTCGAGAAGCTCAAGGTCGGCGACCCCTTCGACAATGAGACCGACGTCGGGCCGCTGATCACCTCCGGCGACCGCGAGCGGGTCAAGGAGTGGATCGACGAGGCGGTCGCCGCCGGCGCCGAGCTGCTGACCGGCGGAGAGTTGGTAGACGAGGGTCGCTGCCTGGCGCCAACCCTGCTCGGCTCACCCCCGCGCGACTCGAAGGTCTGGTGCGAGGAGATCTTCGGCCCGGTCGCCACCGTCGACACCTTCTCCGACTTCGACGAGGCGCTGGCGATGGCTAACGACTCCAAGTTCGGCCTCCAGGCGGGCGTCTTCACCCGTGACATGGGCAACGGCCTGAAGGCGGCCGAGACCCTCGAGTTCGGCGGCGTCCTGATCAACGAGGTGCCGACTTTCCGCGCCGACCAGCAGCCCTACGGCGGCGTCAAGGACTCCGGCAACACCCGCGAGGGCCCCGCCTACGCCGTCTACGAGCTGACCGAGGAGCGCTTCATCACGCTCCAGGGTTGAGCGAACGCCCCAGGTCGAGTTGGCCGGCCCGAGGTGCAGGAGAGCCAGCAAGCAGAGCCGGCAAGACCCGTCTGTACTAGCGACGAAGTCGCGGCCCAGGCGGCCCAAGGTGGCCTGGGCGTACGCGCATCTGCCGGTGACAGCGGACGCGAAGCGGAGCAGTCACCGGTTATGTGGGCGGGCCATCTTCCTGTGGTCGAGGGCCTCCTCGAGCACGGAGGGCTCGACGCCCTGCTCGAGCGCGACCTCGCGCAGGGAGCGGCCCGACTCGGCCGCAGCCTTGACGATGTCGGCGGCGCGGTCGTAGCCGATGTGGGGGTTGAGCGCGGTTGCCGTCGCCAGGGTGGCCTCGGCGTGGCGCTCGGCCATCTCCTCGTTGGCCTCGAGGCCGGCGATGCATTTCTCGTTGAGCAGGCGCGAGGCGGAGGCGAGCAGCTTGATCGAGTCGAGCAGGTTGCGGGCGATCAGCGGCACCCGGACGTTGAGCTCGAACTGGCCCTGGCTGCCGGCGACGGTGATCGCGCCGTCGTTGCCGATCACCTGGGCGGCGACCTGGATCGTCACCTCCGGCATCACCGGGTTGACCTTGCCGGGCATGATCGAGGAGCCCTTCTGCAGCTCGGGCAGGCGCAGCTCGGCGAGCCCGGCCCGCGGGCCGGAGCCCATCAGCGCCAGGTCGTTGGCGATCTTGTTGAGGGAGACGGCGTAGACCTTGAGCGCGCCCGAGAGCTCGACCAGCGCATCGCGGTTGCCCTGCGCCTCGAAGGGATCGAGCGGCTCGGAGATCGCCAGGCCGGTGTCGGCGGCGAGCTTCTCACGGACCTTGGCGGCGAACTCGGGGTGGGTGTTGAGGCCGGTCCCGGTCGCGGTGCCGCCGAGTGGGATCTGTCCGACCCGGCGCAGGGTCGCCTCGACCCGCTGGATGCCGAGCCGCACCTGGGCGGCGTAGCCACCGAACTCCTGGCCGAGGGTGACCGGCACGGCGTCCATCAGGTGGGTGCGGCCGGCCTTGACGACGTCGGCGAACTGGCTCGCCTTGGCCCCGAGGGCGGACTCGAGCCCGCCCATCGCCGGCAGCAGGTCGTGGGTGACCTCGCCGAGCGCCGCCAGGTGCACGGCGGAGGGGAAGACATCGTTGGAGGACTGGCCCATGTTCACGTGGTCGTTGGCGTGGGCGCCATCGCCGGCGAGGTTGGCGATCACCTCATTGGCGTTCATGTTCGAGGAGGTGCCCGAGCCGGTCTGGAAGACGTCGATCGGGAACTGGTCGTCGTGCCTGCCGTCGGCGATCTCGCGGCCGGCGTCGGCGATCCGCGCCGCCAGGTCGGAATCGAGCAGCCCGAGCTCGCCGTTCGCCTCGGCGGCGGCGCCCTTGATCCGGCCCAGCCAGCGGATGACCGGAACCGGAACCCGCTCTCCGGACACCGGGAAGTTGTCTACGGCCTTGGTGGTCTCGCCACCCCAGAGCTGCTCGGTCAAGGTTCGTGCCTCCATCGAAGTCGTGTGCCAGGAAGCGTATTCAGTGGCCGCCCCCGGCGACCGCCGGCCTCAGCCGTTCTTCTTGTGCTTCGGCTTCGGCGCGGCCTTGACCGTCACCGCCGCCGTGGCCGGAGTTGCGTCGACGCTGCCGTCAGACGCTTTGGCCCGCACCTCGATCGTGTGCTTGCCCTTCTTCAGCGAGACCGCGAACGTCGCCGGGCAGGCCTTGAAGCTGCCGTGGTCGACGCTGCATTCGAAGGTCGCACCGGCGGCGGCACTGCTCAGCTTCAGCGTCACCTTGGCCTTCTTCGCCTTCCCCTTGAGCTTGATGCTCTTCGGGGCCTTGACGGCGGTGTCGACGCTGACCGCGGCGGCTTTGCCTCCGCTTCCGCCCGCGCCTCCCGACTGAGGGGCGGCCGGCGTGTGCGAGAGCGAGAGCGTGAAGGGCCCCCATGGTTCGGGCGCGCTGCGGCCGTTGTCGACCACGATCCTGTAGGTCGTGCCGGAGGTCGCGTCGAACGTCACCGCACTGGTCTTGTCCGCCATCGATACGTCATCGCTTTCCGCGACCGGGACCAACGAGGTCAGGCTCGAACCGGTGTAGACCCCGAGGCGGGTGTCGGAGGGGCTTCCCGCGGTGTCGATCTCCGTCGACCCGTTGGACCCCGCGGTCCAGCTGAACCAGAGCGACCCGTAGGGCCCAAAGCCCGAGTGTCCGGGCTCGTTCGCCTCCGTCGTCGCAATGCCGGTGTTGCCTGCCGCGTGGGCGGTGTCGCCGCTGAGCGTCACCGGTGCCGCGAAGGCGTCGTTAGGTTCGACCTCGATCGTGTTGATGTTGAGGTCGAATTCGCCGGTTGAGCCGTTTCTCGTGTCGACGGCGATCTTGAATTTCTGGCCGGCGGTCGCGTCGAAGGCGACTTCGAGGTACTCGTACCCCGGTTCCGGTTCGATGTATTGAACGAATTCAACGCCGTCGACGACCTTGGTGAGGCCGCCGAGGCTCGACCCCGTGTATACGGTGACGGACGGTTTGAATCCTTCCGTCTGCACGCCGAGAATCGTCCTTTCCGCGGTCGCCGCCGTGTACGCGAACCAGACCGAGTGGCTTGCGGCGAGGCCCCCGTGTGTCGGCTCGCCGGTCTCGGCGGTCGTTTCGGTTGTCGTGCCCGGAACGCTGGAGTTTCCGGCCACGGCTTCGGCGTCGGCAAAATCGTCGTTGGTGGCCGCGAAGGGTTCACTGGCGGCGATTTCGAAACTGCCGGTGGCGCCGTTGCCGGTGTCGATGGCGACGCTGTATTTCTGGCCGCCGACCACATTGAAGTCGAGGTCGAAATACTTTTCGACCACGCCTTCGAATTCTGCTTCCTTGGTTTCGACTTCGCTGCTGTCGACAACTTTGGTCAGGCCCGCCAGGGTCGTTCCGGTGTACACGGTGGCGACCGGTGTGAAGCCTGGGGCATAGATCGAGACCTGGGCCGGCCCGGAGTGTTCCGGCGTGAAGTTGAGCCAGACCGAGTGGCTGGCGGCGACTCCTCCGTGCGTGCCCTCACCCGCGCCGCCCTGGGCTGTCGCTTCCACGTTCGTCCCTTTGGCCAGAGTCCCGAACGGCAGGGCTGTTGCGCCGGCGAAGTTGTCGTTCCCGGGTGCCACGGCCAAGGCGCTGCCGGCGAGGCTGAGGAAACAGGCGAGGGCTGCTGCGAGAAAAACGGCGGAACGGACCTTCATCGGGCGTGGCTCCATTCAGAGGGGACGAGGTGAGTGCCGAACCTGAATCGGCTGGAAACAGCATCCTTCCTGAGCCAACGGACGGGGATACGACTCAGCCGTGGGCTTTTCCGCTCGCCATGCCTTCTTTGTAGGCCTCGAGGAAGGTCGCCGGCTGCGACTCGCCGCCCGGGCTGTAGGCGGCGGCCGCGGTAAGTCGACGGACCAGGTCGGCGTGGATGCCCTGGGTCCCTTCAGCGCCCTTTTCGACCGCTCCGACCAGATAGCCGAGCTCGATGTTCGCCGGGCCGCCGGGGTCGGCCCGGGCTTCCGAGTTCAGCCGCGTGGCGGCCCCGACGAGGGCGGTGCCGACCGTGGCGAGGTCGCCCGCCTCCTGGTTCTCGGCCAGGCAGTCGCTGATCGGCGTCCGGCCCGCTATCTCGACCGGGCCGGGGGCGCTTTCGAGCGCTCGCAGGTAGGCGGCCGAGCCGTTCAGGCAGGCGATCGGAGTCGCGCTCTCGCTGGTCGTCCCTCCGCATCCGGCGATCGCGACCGCGGTCGCCGCGAGGGCGGCGCAGGCGAGTGTTCGCGGGCGCGGCATCGGCGCCCACGCTATCGAGGTCGGCCCGTCGCTCAGTCGCGCGGGGAGACGCCGCCGAAGCGGACCTGCGAGACGCCACCCGAGGGAGCCCGCTTGTGTTTCGCCGCCCGCGGGGTGCCCGGGCTCGGCGCCGGTGCCGCCGGCCCGCTGCCGGCGGCGAACACTTCGACCCATTCGGCGAGCGTGTATTCGGCCGCCGGGGCGTGGTTCCAGGAGAGATGCAGGTGGTTGCCGCAGCCGTGCCCGGCATCGCCGTTGTAGCCGACCCAGCGGAAGGGGGGGACGGGCTGGTTCTGGACCGGCTCGGCGAGCTGGGCGAGCCGCGTGATCGGCGCCCAGGAGGCGTCGCATTTGGTGCCGCCGCCGACCGGAACCAGGTCGACCGCGAGGCCGAGGTAGTGGTCGGAGTTGCGCGTGTGGCAGCGGTCGCAGCCGACGTGGCTGCCGTCCGGGAGTGGGCCCGAGTAGCCGTCGGTGACATAGATCGGGTAGTGGGCGGCGATCCAGCGCAGGTCGGGAAGGATGCGGCGGTCGACCATGTCGCCCGCTTCGTGCGGGATCGAGGCCGGAATCGCGACGATCTTGCCGGGCGAGCGGATGATCGTCGTGCCCGCCGGAACAGCGCTCGCGCGGGTCGCGGCCCAGATCCCCACCGCCAGCAGGACAAGGGCGAGGATCGACTCGAGGTTTGCGCGCCGGGCATAGGACATGACCGGGTTATCGACCGCGTTTGAGCCCCCTTGAACCCTCGAAGGTAAGGTGCGCCCGATGCCCACGGTGCGCGAAGCGAGCTTCGACCTCTTCCGCAAACAGGGGATGACGACGATGTTCGGCAACCCCGGCTCGACCGAGCTCCCGATGCTCGCCGATTTCCCCGGCGATTTCCGCTACGTGCTGGGGCTTCAGGAGGCCGTGGTGGTGGGCATGGCCGACGGCTACGCGCAGGCCTCCGGCAAGACCACGATCGCCAACCTTCACACGGCGCCGGGCGTCGGCAACGCGATGGGCGCGATCTTCAACGCCCAGGCCAACCACTCGCCGGTGCTGGTCACCGCCGGCCAGCAGGCCCGCGCCCAGATAACCCTGCAGGCGAATTTGACCAATCGCGACGCGATCCGCATGCCCCACCCCCTGGTCAAGTGGTCATACGAGCCGGCCCGTGCCGAGGACGTGCCCTTGGCCCTCGCCCACGGCGCCCACCTCGCCTCGCTGCCCCCGCGCGGCCCGGTCTTCGTCTCGCTGCCGATGGACGACTGGTACGCCGAGGTCGACGCCGACGATGCCCGCCACGCGGTCGGCCGCAAGGTCGGCGGCCGCGCCGTCGCCGACCCCGAGCGGGTACGCGCCCTTGCCGAGCGGCTCGAGGCCGCCGCCAACCCGGTCTTCGTCGCCGGCCCCGACATCGACGCGAGCGGCGGCTGGGACACGGCGATCGCCCTCGCCGAGCGCCAGCGGCTGCCGGTCTGGGCAAGCCCCGCGACCGGCGGCGCCCGGCTCGGCTTTCCCGAGGGCCACCCCAACTTCCGCGGCGTGCTGCCCCCGGCGATCGGGCCGGTCGGCCAGACCCTCGAGGGCCACGACCTGATCCTCGTCGCCGGCAGCTCGGTCTTCCCCTACTACCCCCACATCGCCGGCCCCCTGCTCCCCGAGGGTGCCGAGCTGGTTGCGATCACCAGCGATCCCGACGAGGCGGCACGGGCGCCGATGGGCGACGCGATCGTCGCCGACGTCGCCCTGACCCTCGCCGCCCTGCTCGAGCAGGTGCCCGAGTCATCGCGGCCGGCCCCCGAGCCGAACCCCGGCCCCCAGGAAATCCCGCCCTCGGACCCGATCAACTCCTCGACCGTCCACACGGCGCTCGCCGAGGTCATGCCCGACGACGCGATCGTCGTCCTCGAGTCCCCCTCGAGCACCCTGGCGCTGCGCAACCAGCTGCGGATCTCGCGGCCGGGCAGCTACTACTTCAGCGCCGGCGGGGGCCTCGGCTTCGGCCTGGCGGCTTCGGTCGGCGTGCAGCTCGCCGAGCCCGACCGCCCGGTCGTCTGCGTGATCGGTGAGGGCTCGGTCCAGTACGCGGTCAGCGCCTTCTGGAGCGCCGTCGCCTACGACGTCCCGGTCACCTTCCTCGTCCTGCGCAACTCCGAGTACGCGATCCTCAAGTGGTTCGCCGAAGTCGAGCAGGTGAACGGCGCCCCGGGCCTCGACCTTCCCGAGCTCGACGTCGCCGCGGTCGCCGGCGGCTACGGCGTCTCGACCACGGTCGCGGGTGACCGCGACGCGGTCCGCGAGGCGCTCGCCTCGGCGCTCTCCTCCTCGCGGCCGGAGCTGGTCGAAGTCCCCGTGGCACCGGGCATGTCCCTCTTCTAGGCCGATGGCCCTGCTCGAGCGGAACGTCGCGACGCTCGCCCCCAGGGGGGCGGAGGCGGCTGCCGACCGCGCCCCGGACGAGCTCGCCGGCGGCACCCCGGCGGCCTTGCGCGATGAGCTCGAGGCGCTGCTCGGCGCCGATCGGGTCCTGGGCAGGGTGAGCGACATCGTCCGCTACGCCTCCGACGCGAGCCCGTACCGGCGCTTCCCGCAGGTCGTCGTGATGGCCCACGACGCCGAGGACGTCGCCAAGGTCCTCGCCTTCGGCCGCCGCAGCGGGATCCCCGTCACCTTCCGCGCCGGCGGCACCAGCCTCAATGGCCAGGGGCAGAGCGACGGCATCCTCGTCGACGTCCGCCGCCACTTCGGCGGGGTCGCGGTCGAGGAGGACGGCGCCCTGGCTCGGGTCAAGCCGGGAACGGTGCTCGGCCATGCCAACCGGGTCCTCGCCCCGCACGGACGCAAGCTCGGCCCCGATCCGGCCAGCACCGACATCGCGACGGTCGGCGGCGTGGTCGCCAACAACTCCGGCGGGATGCGCTGCGGGACGACCAAGGACTCCTACTCGACCGTGCGCTCGATGACCCTGGTCCTGCCCTCGGGGACGAGGATCGACACCGCCGAGGAGGGCGCCGCGGCACGCTTCGAGGCCGAGGAGCCGGAGCTGGCCGCGGGGCTGGCCGCGATCCGCGACGAGATCCGGGCCGACGAGGAGCTCAGCGCCCGCATCCGTGCGAAGTTCGCGATCAAGAACACGACCGGCTATCGGCTCTGCGCCTTCCTCGATGCCGACGAGCCGCTGGAGATCTTCCGCCGCCTCGTCGTCGGCTCGGAGGGAACCCTCGCCTTCGTCGCCGAGGCGGTCTTCGAGACGGTGCCGCTGCCCGAGGTGACGACCACCGCCTGGGTCCACTTCCCCGACATCGACCAGGCGATCGCCCCGGTCCGCGAGCTGATCGACGCCGGCGCCGGCGCGGTCGAGCTGATGGTCGCCCCGGCGCTGATCACCGCCGCCTGGAACATGGTCGGCGCCCCCGAGGAGTGGAAAGAGCTGCCGCCCGAGTCGGCGGTCCTCCTTGTCGAGTTCGGCGCCGAGACCCCGGCGGAGCTCGACGACCTGGTCGGCCGGGCCGAAGGGATCTTCGCCGCCCGCGAGACGATCCGGCCGATCGACTTCACCCGCGATCCCGAGCGGATCGAGCTCTCCTGGCGGGTGCGCGAGGGGCTGCACGGGCTGATCGGCAAGCTGCGGCTGCCGGGCACCTCGCTGATCGTCGAGGACGTCTGCGTGCCGCCGGAGCGGATCGCCGAGGGCGCCCGTGACCTCCAGGCCCTGCTCGCCGAGCATGGGTTCCTGGCCGGCGTCGCCGGCCACGCCTCCGCCGGCAACCTCCACTTCATGCTCACCCCTGACTTCGCCAAACAGGAGGACCTCGAGCGCTACGAGGCCTTCATGGCGAAGTTGGTCGAGTTGATCGTCGGCAAGTACGACGGCTCGCTGAAGGCAGAGCACGGGACCGGGCTCAACATGGCTCCTTATGTAGAGCGCGAGTGGGGCGGGAAGGCGACCGAGTTGATGTGGCGGGTGAAGAAGCTCGCCGACCCGGACAACGTCCTTTCTCCCGGTGTCGTCCTCAACCGTGACCCGGGCGTCCACCTGCGCGACCTGAAGACGACCCCGGCGATCGAGGAGTCGGCGACGGCATGCGTGGAGTGCGGGTTCTGCGAGCCGGTCTGCCCGAGCCGCCACCTGACCACCACGCCGCGCCAGCGGATCGTCCTGCGGCGGGAGATGGCCCGCCAGCCGCAGGGCTCTCCGGTGCAGCGTGCGCTGCTCGAGGAGTACGAGTACGACTCGCTCGAGACCTGCGCCGCCGACGGCTCCTGCCAGCTCGCCTGCCCGGTGGGAATCGACACCGGCGCCATGGTCAAGGAGCTGCGCGGCGAGCTGCACACCCCGCGGGCGGAGAGCATCGCCCTCGGAGCGGCAAAGCGATGGCGGACGGTCGAAGGGGCCTCGCGCGTCGGCCTGCGCTTCGGCGGCCCGCTGGCGCGGTTGACCAGGCGCGGGCGCGGCCTGCCGGGGCCCGCCGACCCGGCCCCGGGCACCCCTCGCGAGGGAGCCGCCGCCGTCTACGTCCCCTCCTGCACCAGCCGGATCTTCGCCGGGTCGCCGACCGAGGCGCTGGTCGAGGTCTCGCGCCGTGCCGGCCTGCCGGTCTGGATCCCCGATGACTCACCGGGCAGCTGCTGCGGGCTGCCCTGGAGCTCGAAGGGCTTTGCCGCCGCCGGCTCCCACAAGGCGAACGAGATGGTCGCCCGCCTCTGGCGCTGGAGCGAGGAGGGCAAGCTGCCGGTGGTGATCGACGCCGCCTCCTGCACCCAGGCGATCGCCGGCCCAGCCCAGGGAGTGTTGAGCGAGGAGAACGCCGAGCGGCTGGCCAAGCTCGAGATCCTCGACTCGGTCGCCTGGGCCCACGACCACCTGCTGTCGAAGCTCGAGATCGGCGAACGGGTCGGCTCGGCCACCGTGCACCCGACCTGCGCGACCCGCCACATGGGCCTCGCTCCGCGCCTGCGCACCCTCGCCCGTGCACTCGCCGAGGAGGTCGAGGTCGCCCCCTCCTCCACCTGCTGCGGCTTCGCCGGCGACCGCGGCATCACCCACCCGGAGCTGACCGACTCGGCGACCGCCCCTCAGGCAGAAGAGCTGGCCGGCAAGGACTTCGACGCCCGCATCTCCAGCAACCGCACCTGTGAGATCGGCCTCGGCCGCGCGACGGGTGCGGAGTACGAGTCGGTGATCCGGCTGCTCGAGCGCCAGACGCGCCCGGCCAGCGCTTAGTCCGAGTCGGCGACGCGCTCTGCGTCGACCGTCTGGGCGTCGATGTCGCGGATCAGCGCCGCGGTTTTCTCGTCGCGCTCCATGCGCCGGTCGAGGAGCGGGTTGATCAGTCCTCGGAGGGCTGAGTAGTAGCGCCACCACTTCGGGACGAAGACCCGCGGAGCACGTTCCTCCACGGCACGGACAAGACCGGCGGCCGCTTCTTCCGGGGTGATCCGCTTGAGCAGGAAGTCAGGCGAGAGCTCTTTGATCCGCGCGCCGGCTTCCTGGTCGAAGGCGTTCTGGACGAGCTGCGTGTCGACCCAGCCGAAATAGGCGACCGTGGCGCTGGCGCCGTGGGGTGCGAGCTCGACCCGCAGCGCCCGGCCCATCGCCTCGACCCCGGGCTTGGCCACCGCGTAGGGCGAGTTGCCGAAGCCGTTGGCGAAGGCGTAGATCGAGGAGATCAGGACCACCTGGCCGCGGCGCTCGACGATCTGGGGGAGAGCGGCACGAACGGTCCGGAAGACGCCGAGCAGGTCGATCTCGAAGACGCGCTCCCACTCCTCGCCGGAGATCCCCCGCATGGTCGCGAACTGCTTCTGGGCGATGCCGGCGTTGGGGACGACGATGTCGAGCCCGCCGAAGCGCTCCACCGCCTCGGCGACGGCGGCCATCATCGCGCCGTCGTCGGTGACGTCGCCGACGATCCCGATCGCCCGTGTGCCGATCCGCTCTGCTGCCTCACGGGCATCGTCGGCGCTCAGGTCGACGACCGCCACCGAGGCGCCGCGCATGTGCATCTGGCGAGCGGTCTCGTAGCCGATCCCCCTGGCGGCGCCGGTCACCAACGCCACTTTTCCGTTGAGGCTGTAGTCGGCCAAGCGGCCAGGGTACCTCCACCTGGCGCCGTAGGCTGCCCGGATCGCCGACCTCGACGCGACCTTCTCGTCCTTCGCCGCCGAGCACGGCCTCGAGCCGCTCGAGGGCTTCGCGGCCGGCCCACTGACCCCGTTATTGGTCGAGTCGAAGCACTGTCAACTTGCGCCCGCCGCCCGGGGGCGGCTCTCAGAGGACGTCGATGGCATCGTCGGCGCCCTCTCCTACAAGCGCAACAAGACCTTTCACTTCAGTGTCGCCCTCGCCCAGGTCCCGGTCTCGACCGGCTTCGTCCCCCGCCTCTTCTGCGTCCGGCAGGGCAGGGTGACCCGCGACGACGAGTTCTACGGCTTCGAAGCGCGCCACTCGAAGCTGTGGACCGAGAGCGTCGCCCTGAACGAGCGCTACGCGGTCAGCACCAGCCCCTTCCAGGATCCCACCTGGCTGCGCCGGCTGTTCTCGCCGAGCTTCGTCGACTGGCTCTCCAGCGAGCCCCCCGGTGACTTCTCCTTCGAGCTCGCCTACGGCGCCCTGCTCGGCAGCGTCGAGCAGGAGGAGCTCGACGCGGCATCGCTCGAGGGCCTCTGCAAAGCCACCGCCCATGTCGCCGAGCGGATCCGCGGGGAGTGCGAGGAGTGAGAGGAGTGCCGTGCAGCTGAACCGGACCGGGATCGGCCTGATCGGCTTCTTCGGAATCGCCGGGCTGGCCTTGGCGGTCGGCCCGATCCTGCTCGGCGTCGACGGGGAGGCAGCCGGCATCCTCGCCTCGATCGGAGTGATCTGGGTCCTCGTCGCGGGCGGCCTCTGGCTCTATGCGAAGCGGCAGGAGGGGAAGGCTGCGCACCAGGACTGGGTCTTCGCCAACGGCATTCGCGGGCGGGCCACGGTGCTCGACGTCTCCAGCCACGCCGAAGTGAACGAGATGCCGGTGATGAAGCTCGATCTGGAGCTGGAGATGCCGGGCGGCGACACCCGCCGGGTGACGCGCCGCGAGGTCATGCCGGTCTTCGCTGCCCATCGCATGGAGGCGGGATTGGTCCTTCCCGCCTACGCGAACCCGGGCGACCCGGATGACTTCGTGCTCGTCTGGTGAGCGCCCGCTCCTAGAATCCGCTGTCCATGCCCGGCTTCAGCCCCGTCGACCCCAAACAGGACTTCCCGCTGCTCGAGGAGCGGATGCTCGAGCGCTGGAGCGAGCGGGACGTCTTCGCGCGCTCGCTGGCCGCCCGCGAGGACGCCGAGGTCTGGAGCTTCTACGAGGGCCCGCCGACCGCGAACGGAAGGCCCGGCTCCCACCACGTCCTCTCGCGGGTCTTCAAGGACATCTACCCGCGGTACCGCACGATGCGCGGCTACCGGGTCCCACGCAAGGCGGGCTGGGACTGCCACGGGCTGCCGGTCGAGCTCGAGGTCGAAAAACAGCTCGGCATCTCCTCCAAGCAGGAGATCGAGGATTACGGAATCGCCGAGTTCAACGCCCGCTGCCGGGCGTCGGTCTTCGAGTACGTCGACGAGTGGAACAAGCTGACCGAGCGGATCGGCTTCTGGATCGACCTCGACGACGCCTACGTCACCCTCGACGACGACTACATCGAGTCGGTCTGGTGGTCGTTGAAAAGACACTGGGAGGCGGACCGCCTCTACGAGGGACACAAGGTCGTCCCCTACTGCCCGCGCGACGGCACGCCGCTCTCCTCACACGAGGTGGCACAGGGATACAAAGACGTCGAGGATCCCTCGATATACGTGCGCTTCCCGCTGCTCGGCGAGGACGGCGAGTCGCTTCTGGTCTGGACGACGACCCCCTGGACGCTGCCCGGTAACCAAGCGGTCGCGGTCGCCCCCGACGTCACCTACGTCAGGGCGCGGCTCGGCGACGAGACGCTGATCGTCGCCAAGGCGCTGGTCGAGCGGGTGCTCGGCGAGGAGGCCGAGGTGGTCGAGGAACTCGAGGGCAGCGCGCTGGTCGGCCGCTTCTACGAGGGCCCGGTCTTCGACCTCGCCGACCGCGAGCGCGGCGGCTTCCCCGTCCTCGCCGGCGACTTCGTCACCACCGAGGACGGCACCGGCCTCGTCCACATCGCCCCCGCCTTCGGCGAGGACGATTACGCGGTCGCCGCGGCGAACGGGATCTTCGACCCGACCCGGCGCCAGACCCTCTACAACCCGGTCCGCCCCGACGGCACCTTCGACGATCGCGTGGGCGGCTTCGAGGGGAAGTTCGTGAAGGACCCCGAGGTGACGCGGGAGCTGATCGAGTTCCTCGAGCGCCGCGGCCTCCTCTTCCGCGAGCAGGTCTATGAGCACGCCTACCCCCACTGCTGGCGCTGCGGCACCCCGCTCCTCTACTACGCGACCTCGAGCTGGTACTTGCGCACCTCCGAGGTCAAGGAGCGGATGCTCGCCAACAACGAGGAGATCGGCTGGCATCCCGAGCACGTCAAGCACGGGCGCTTCGGCAAATGGCTCGAGGGCAATGTCGACTGGGCGCTCTCGCGCGACCGTTACTGGGGCACGCCGCTGCCGGTCTGGCGCTGCGCCGACCCCGGCTGCGGCGAGGTCGAGTGCATGGGCTCGGTCGCCGAGCTGCGCGAGCGGGCGAGGGGGGAGGTCCCCGAGGACCTTCACCGTCCCTACATCGACGAGGTGGTCATCGACTGCGGGAAGTGCGGCGGTGAGATGCGCCGCGTCGACTCGGTGATCGACACCTGGTACGACAGCGGCGCGATGCCGTTCGCGCAGTTCCACTACCCCTTCGAGAACAAGGAGCTCTTCGAGGAACGCTTCCCGGCCGACTACATCTGCGAGGCGCAGGACCAGACCCGCGGCTGGTTCTACACCCTGCTCGCCGAGTCGACCCTGCTCTTCGACACCTCGAGCTTCCGCAACTGCGTCTGCCTGGGGCTGATCCTCGACCCGGAGGGGCAGAAGATGTCGAAGAGCCGCGGCAACGTCGTCGACCCCTGGGAAGTCCTCTCCACTCACGGCGCCGACGCCTTCCGCTGGTACTACCTGGCGACCCAGCAGCCCTGGGCCGGCTACCGATTCTCGGTCGAGACGGTGGGTGAGGCGGTCCGCCAGTTCCTGCTCACGCTCTGGAACACGTACTCCTTCTGGGTCCTCTACGCCAACGCCGAGAATCTCGGGCCCGCCGACTTCCCGGACCCGGTCGCCCCCGAGAACGATCTCGACAAGTGGGCGCTGTCGCGCCTTCAGGCGACGATCGAGACGGTCACCGAGCGCATGGACGACTTCGACTGCACGACCGCCGGCCGGGCGATCGCCGAGTACGTCGAGGAGCTGTCCAATTGGTACGTGCGGCTCTCGCGCCGCCGCTTCTGGGAAGGCGACCGCGCCGCCTTCGCGACGCTGCGCCACTGCCTGCTGGAGACCGCGGCCCTGCTCGCGCCCTTTGTCCCCTTCCTCGCCGACGAGATCCACATCAACCTCGCCGGCGGCGAGGGAGAGGAGCTTGGCGACCAGCCCGACTCCGTCCACCTGCGCGACTTCCCGGAGCCGGACGCAGCGCTCGCCGACCCCGAGCTGGAGCGCTCGATGGCGGCGGTCCGGCTCACGGTCGAGCTCGGTCGCGCGGCGCGGGCCCAGGCGAAGGCGAAGGTCCGCCAGCCCCTGCGCCGCGCGGTGATCGTCGCCAGCGACGAGGAGCGCCGGGCGATCGAGGCCAGCGCGCCACTGGTCACCGCCGAGCTGAACGTCAAGGAGCTCGACTTCGTCAGCGACGAGTCGGAGCTGGTCACCTACGAGGTGAAGCCCAACTACCGCTCGCTCGGCCCGCGCTTCGGCAAGGGCATGCCGCAGGTGGCAGCCGCGGTCGCCGCCCTCGACGCCGGCCACGTCGCCGAAGTGATGGCCGACGGCGGCGAGGTGGGGATCAGCGTCGACGGCGACGAGCATGTCCTCGCCCCCGAGGACCTCACCCTCGCCCTGCAGCCGCTCGACGGCTATGAGGTCGAGGCGGAGGCCGGCCACGCGGTCGCCTTGCAGCTCGAGCTCGACGACGAGTTGCGCCGCGAGGGCCTCGCCCGCGAGATCGTCCACGCCGTGCAGAACGCGCGCAAGGCGGCGGGCCTCGACATCACCGACCGGATCGAGCTCGGCCTCGGCGGCGACGGCGACCTGGTCGAGGCCGCCCGCGAGCACCACTCCTACCTGAGTGGCGAGGTCCTGGCGACCACGGTCGCCTATGACGCGGTCGACGGCGCGGCCGCGAAGATCGACGGCCGCGAGCTGACGATCGCCGTCAAGCGGGCCGCCGCCTGACTCCCGCCGCCCCGCGCTCCTGGCCGGCACTTGCGTTGCTGGCCCTGGCGCTGCTCGCGCCCGCCTCGGCCCAGGCCGCGGCACCCGGCGGCCTCGGCGGCGCCGGGTCGGTGACGCCGCAGCTGCTGCTGATTCACGGCGGCTCCTTCCTCTATGAGGACCCGACCTTCCAGCCGCTCACCGAAGCGCGTGCCAGGGAGGCCGGCTTCGAACCCCACTACCTCGAATATCCGCTCGGCGACATGCCGGCCGCGCTGGAGGCCGCCCGCGCCGAAGCGCTGCGCCTGCGCGCCAGGTTCGGCTCCGCGGTCTACGCCTACGGCACCTCGGCGGGCGGCACCCTCGCCGCCCTGCTCTCCGGCGAAGGCCTGGTCACCGCGGCCGTCGCCAAGGCACCGATCTCCGATCTGCTCAGCTGGGAATGGCCGCTCGGCGTCTACGGCCCCGACTACTACGCGCAGATCGGGCTCACGACCGAACAGCGCCGGGACCTCTCGCCGCTGCGCCGTCCCGCGAAGAATTTCCTGCTGGTCGTCCAGGGTCGCGAAGACCGGGTCGTCCCTCCGGCGATGAACAGGGTCTACTCTGAAAAGTTCAAGCGTGTCCACCTATGGGTAGTTCCAGGTGGGCACCACACGGAGCGCACCAGGCCCAGGATCCTCGTCCGGGCCTTCCGGTGGCTCGCCCGGCTGACCCACTGAAAGGGCCTCGCAGACTCCCCGCGCAAGCGGGTATTCTCTAAAGTTGACCGATGGACTCAAGAATGCCCTCAAAGGAGCGCGGCTTCCGCCCGGACATCGAGGGCATGCGTGCGATCGCGATCGTCGCCGTCCTCCTCTGCCACGCCGGGGTCCCCTTCCTCGCCGGCGGCTATGTCGGCGTCGACGTGTTCTTCGTCATCTCCGGCTTCCTCATCACCCGGCTCCTGCTCGGCGAGCTCGACCGCACCGGCGGCATCTCGATCCGCAACTTCTACGCCCGCCGCGCCCGCCGCCTGTTGCCGCTCTCGGCGGTCCTGCTCGCCGCGGTCGGCATCGCCTCGCTGCTGATCCTCTCCCCGGTTCGATGCGTCGAAGTCGCCGGCGACATCATCAGCTCGGCGACCTACACCGCCAACTGGCACTTCGCCGCACAGTCGGTCGACTACTTCGCCCAGGACGCCGAACCGAGCCCGGTCCTTCACCTCTGGTCGCTGGCGATCGAGGAGCAGTTCTACCTCGTCTGGCCCGCCCTGCTGCTCGGCGTCACCTGGTTCTCGCGCCGCCGCGGCTACTCGATCCGCCCGGCGCTGTGGGGCGCCCTGGCGCTGGTCGGGCTGGGCTCCCTCGCGCTCGGCATTCACCTCACCGACGCGCAGCCGGCCGCGGCCTACTTCTCGACCTTCGGGCGCGGCTGGGAGCTCGCCCTCGGCGGGGCCCTCGCCCTGCTCGGCGCGGTTCGTGTCCATCGAGCGCTGGCGGCCGCGATCGGCTGGGTGGGCCTGGCCGCGATCGTCTACTCGGCGATCGCCTTCAATGCCGCCACCCCGTTTCCCGGGGTCGCCGCGCTGCTGCCGACGCTCGGAACCGCCTGCCTGATCTTCGCCGGCTCCTCGATCTACGCCCAGGCCGTCGGGGCGCCGGCTTGGCTCCTCTCGCTGCGCCCGGTCCGCCACGTCGGCCGCATCTCCTACTCCTGGTACCTCTGGCACTGGCCGGCGCTGATCTTCGCCGCGGCGATCTGGGGCCCGCTCTCGGTCGCCGCCGGCCTTGCGGTGGTCGCCGTGTCCTGGGTGCCCTCGGTCCTCTCCCACGTCTGGGTCGAGGACCCGATCCGCCTCTCCCGGGTGCTCGCCCTGCGCCCCAACCGCGCCCTCGCGGTCGGCGCCGCCTGCATGGCGATCGGGATCGGTGCCGGCGTCCTTCTGACCGCCGCCCAGCCGCAGCTGCAGACGGCGCCGCTGGCCCAGGTCAAGGGAGCCGCCGCGCTTGCCGAACAGCCCGAGCCTCAGCAGAGCGCCAAGGCCGTCCGCCCCAACCCGCTGCGCGCCAGCGCCGACCGCTCCCGTGCCTACTACGACGGCTGTCTGGTCGGCATCGACGGCACGAACTCAAATCGCTGCCTCTACGGCGACCCCGAGGGGAAGCACACGGTGATTCTCTTCGGCGACTCCCACGCGATGCAGTATTTCCCCGCGCTCGAAGAGCTCGCGAACCACCACCACTGGCGGTTGATCACCCTGACCAAGGCGGAATGCACCCCTGGTGAAGTGAAGATCCGCAGCATGGTCGCCGACCGCGAGTACTCCCAATGCGACGCCTGGCGCGAAGAGTCCCTGCGGCGGATCGAAATGGGCAACCCGAAGACCGCGACCGTGATCATGAGCGGCGACACGGTCTACACGCCCTACGGCCCCGAAGGCGAAGAACTGAGTGGGGAAGCCGGCGCCGCGGCGCTGCAGGCCGGGTACCTATCGACCCTGCGCCGCATCCACGACGCCGGCCTGAGGACGGTCGTGATCAAGGACACCCCCGCCTCCGCCAGCGACGTGCCCGGCTGCGTCTCGGAAGACCTCCAGCACCTGGAGTCGTGCGCCTTCCCGCGCGTTCACGATCGTGACCTCGAATTCGACGCCCGGGCGGCGCGGGAGGCACCGGACACCAAGCTGATCGACATCGACCCGGAGATCTGCCCCCAGGAACTCTGCCGCGCGGTGATCGGCAACGCCCTCGTGTACAGGGACAAAAGCCACCTCACCGCCACCTTCGCCCGCACCCTGGCGCCCGGGATCGGGCGCGAACTGAAGCGCGCCGGCCTCAGCTAGACGGCGGGGCCTCGCCGATGATGAAGTCGGTTTTGGCCGAGTCGGAGAACTTCACCCAACAGTGATCGGGGGCGACGCCGGCCACCTCGACCAGCGCCGCTTCGATCCGCTTGGCGATCTCCGCCTTCTGCTCGGGGGTCCGGCCCTCGTACCAATGGACCTGGACGAAAGGCATCCGCCCGGGCCCTAGGCGAGGGCCGGCTCGAGCTCGGCCTCGAGGCGCCGCTTCGGCATCGCGCCGACGACTTTCTTCGCGATCGCCCCGTCCTTGAAGAGGAGCATCGTCGGAATCGAGAGGACTTCGTACTCGGCGGCGGTCTGCTGGTTCTCGTCGACGTTGAGGCTGAGGATCCGAAGGTCCTCGCGCTCGGAGTCGATCTCCTCGAGGACCGGATGGACGACCCGGCACGGGCCGCACCAGGGGGCCCAGAAGTCGACGAGGACGGGGCCCTCGGCCTCGAGAACGTCGGACTTGAAGGTGGCGTCGGTCACATCTTCGAGTTTGCCTGTCACAAGAATCGCTCTCCTGAAGGTCGAGGTTCGTCGCTCAATACTTCAAAAAGTATAGCGCCCTAGTTTCAACGCCTTTCAGACCCTATCGCCTGGCCCGGGAAGGGCCCGGAGATTCACGTCCAAGGCCACGCAAACGCAGCAGGGGGACCCGCCAGATCGCCTCGGCGACGATCGCCCGGCTCATCTTCGACGCCCCGACGCGCCGGTCGCGGAAGACGATCGGCACCTCGACCACCCGGAAGCCGAGCTCGAGCGCGCGATAGGTCAGCTCGACCTGGAAGGCGTAGCCGCGCGCCTGCACGCTGTCGAGGTCGATCGCCTCGAGCACCTCCCGGCGGAAGCATTTGAAGCCGCCGGTCAGGTCCTTGACGTCGACCCCGAGGACGATCCGGGCGTAGGCGCTGCCGCCGCGGCTGATCGCCCTCCGCACCACGCCCCAGTCGCCGACACCGCCGCCGTCGACGTAGCGGGAGCCGATCACGAGGTCGGCTCGGTCGATCGCCTCGAGCAGGCGGGGCAGGTAGGCGGGTTCGTGGGAGAAGTCGGAGTCCATCTCGAGGATCAGAGTGGCGCCCCCCGCCAGGGCCTCGCGGAAGCCGGCGATGTAGGCGGGACCGAGGCCTTCCTTGCGCGGCCTGTGGAGGACCGAGACGCGGTCGAGCTCCGCCGCCAGCCGCTCGGCGATCTCGCCGGTGCCGTCGGGCGAGCTGTCGTCGACGATCAGCACCCGCGCCGCCGCGGGCAGCTTCTCGCGGACCGCCCTGACGAAGGGGTCGATGTTGTCGGCCTCGTTGAAGGTCGGCAGGATCAGCCAGGGCTCGGCCATCGGGTGCGCGATGGTAGTGAGGCAAGCTGCGCCAGGCCTTAAGTTGCACTCGATGACCAACGCGGAGATCGCCGACGCATTCGACGAGCTCGCCGTCCTCAACGAGCTGGACGGCGCCGTCAAATACCGGGTCCTTGCCTATTCGGGCGCCGCCCAGGCGATCCGCGAGAGCCCTGTCTCGGTCGCCGATCTCGCCGCTCAGGGGCGGGCCGCCGAGATCCCGGGGGTCGGCAAGACGCTCGCCGAAAAGATCGACGCGCTGATCGGGACCGGTGAGATCCCGGCCGCCGAGAAGCTCAAAGCCAAGTTCCCTCCCAGCCTGATCGAAGTCACCCGGGTCCCGGGGCTGGGCGCCAAAACCGCCCGCCGCCTCTTCGAAGAGCTCGGCGTCGTCTCCCTCGAGGACCTCAAGGAGGCCGCCCAGGGCGAGCGCATCCGCGGGCTCAAAGGCCTCGGCCCGAAGGTCGAGGAGAACGTCCTCGCCCGACTCGCCGGCCTCAAGGACCCCGACGACCTCTCGCGGGGGCGGGTGCTGCTCTCCAAGGCGCGCCCGGTGGCCGAGGCGCTGGCGCAGGCGCTGCGCGAGCACCCGGCCGCACGGCAGGTCGAGGTTGCGGGCTCGGTGCGGCGCTGGGCCGAGACCTGCAAGGACATCGACATCATCGCGACCGCCGAGGAGCCGACCGCGCTCGCCGAGCACCTGGTCTCCCACTCGCTGATCGCCTCGGCGGGCAACCCGGGCCCCAATGGCGTCCGGGCCCAGACCCACAACGGCATCGGCGTCGACCTGCGGATCGTCGCGCCGCAGGCGTTCGGCAACCTGCTCCAGCACTTCACCGGCTCCAAGGACCACAACGTGGCGCTGCGCGAGGACGCGGTCGGCCAAGGCCTCTCGGTCTCCGAGCACGGCATCACCGAGGTCGAGGGGGGCGAGACCGAGCTGTGCGCGACCGAGGAGCGGGTCTACGAGCGCCTCGGCTACTCCTACATCGAGCCCGAGCTGCGCGAGGGGAGGGGAGAGTTGAAGGCAGCCCGCCAGGGCGAGCTGCCGGAGCTGGTCGCCGTCGACGACATCCGCGGCGACCTGCACTCGCACACGACGCTCTCCGACGGCCACAACACGCTCGAGGAGATGGCCGAGGCGGCGCGCGCCCGCGGCTATGCCTACTTCGCGATCACCGACCACTCCGCCAGCCACGGCTTCGGCGACCACGTCACCCCCGAGCGGCTCTGGGAGCGGATCGAGGAGGTGCGGGCGTGGAACAAGGGCAAACGCGGCTTCCGCCTGCTCTCCGGCTCGGAGATCAACATCGGGCTCGACGGCTCACTCGACTACCCCGATGACCTGGTCGCCGCCCTCGACTGGGTGGTCGCCAGCGTCCACACTTCCTTCGCGATCGGCGGGGAGGAGATGACCAAGCGCGTCCTCGCCGCGATCGAGAATCCCGATGTCGATTGCATCGGCCACCTGAGCGGACGCCTGATCGGCCGTCGGGAGCCCTATGACATCGACGTCGAGGCGATCGCCGAGGCCGCGGCCCGTACCGGGACGATGCTCGAGATCAACGCCAACCCGAACCGCCGCGACCTCTCCGAGCGCCACGCGCGCCTCGCCCTCGAAGCGGGCGCCCGGATCATCATCAACACCGACGCCCACAGGATCGAGACGCTCGACAACATGCAGTACGGCGTCGCCACCGCCCGCCGCGCCTGGATGACCAAGGACGAGGTCGCCAACACGCGCAGCTGGACCGAGTTCAAGAAGCTGCGCAAGTAGCCGTTACCTGAGCGTGGTCGGATCCGTCATCAACCCCGGGGTCCGGACGAGCTGGACCGGCTTCAGGGCGCTGTTGGGGACTACATAGAATTTCGTCCCGTCGCGGTGCTCGACGCCGAGGACCGCGGCCTCGTGGGAGTGCCAGGCAAGGGACACCAGGAGCGCGTAGCCGGCGCCGACGATCGCGACTCCGGGGAAGAAGATGCCGAGCACCCCGGCGGCCAGGGCGGTGACGCCGATCGGCCAGAGGCGGATCAGGGCGATCCTGGTCGGCGTGTCGGGCGGAAGGCTGGTCGCCGTGCGCGCGTTCGCCAGGGCCTCGCGGACGCCGTCGGCCGCTCGGTCGGGGCGACCCAGCCAGAGGCCGAGGATCATCGCCACCGACCACCATGCGGCGGTGACGATCAGGATCGAGAGGCCGGCATCGGGCGCCACCGAGAGCGCGGCGATCGCTCCCAGCACGGTCGCCTCGCCGGCGGTGAGGAAGACCGAAACCCGAAGCAGGTCGGTGTAGGGCACCGCTAGTCCTCCAGCGTCTCGAGCAGCTCGAGCCAGCCGTCGGGACCGTCGACGCGCAGGTCGGACTCTTCGGCAAGCTCGGGCGGCGCCTCCGGCGAGGCGACGCCGACGCAGATCGCCGCCTCGAGCTCGCCGTCCTCGCGCAGCTCGCGCAGGCGGCGGAAGGCGTCGAGGTCGGTGCGGTCATCGCCGGCGTATGTGGCGAGCGTGAAGCCGTCCGCGCTGAGCAGGGCGGCAACCGCAGCTCCCTTGCCGCCGCCGCCGACCGGACGAATCTCGAGCACCTTGCGCCCCCAGTGGGGCTCGAGCCCGGCGCGGCCGGCATCGGCGGCGAGCTCGTGGGCTCGCGCCTCGGCGGCGCGCTCGTCGTCCGCGCCGCGCCAGTGCAGCGCCTGGATCGGGCCCTTGTCCTCGCCTCTCAGCCCGAGGCGGCGGAGCTCGTCTCGATCCAGCTCGGCGACGAATTCCGCGGCGCTTCTCTCGCGGCCCTCGAGCGAGGCGTCGAGGCGTGGCTCCTCGTCGCCGGGCAGCAGCAGCTCGAGCCCGTGGTTGCCGGCGTAGGCGATCGAGTCGACGCCGACCAGGCGTCGGGCTTCGACCGCGCGACGCCCGGAGACACAGCCGACCAGGCCGAAGTGCTCGCCCAGACGTTCGAGCAGCCGGGAGGCACGGGCCGGGACGGCGGCCTCGTCGGGCCGCTCGACGATCGGCGCCAGCGTCCCGTCGATGTCGGTGAGGATCGCCGCCCGCGGCGGGTCGGCACGGAGGGCGTCGAGCGGAGCCAAGAATCTAGTATCGCGCCACATGGTTGCCGACCGCACTCTGAAGCTGGCGGCGATCGGCACGGCGGCAGGCGCCTTCAGCGGGCTTTTCGGGGTCGGCGGGGGAACCGTGATCGTCCCGCTCCTGATCCTCTGGTTCGGCTTCGGCGAGCGGCTCGCGACCGGCACCAGCCTCGCCGCGATCGTCCTGATCGGGTTGCTCGGGGCCCTCGCGCAGGGTGCGCTCTACGGCAATGTCCACCTCGGCACCGGGCTCTGGCTCTCGGTCCCGGCGGTTCTCGGTGTGGTCCTCGGCACCGCCCTGCAGCAGCGGATCTCGCAGCGCGCGGTCTCGGGGCTCTTCGCCCTGCTGCTGGTCGCGATCGCGATCGAGTTGATCGTCCCATGAGCGCGGAGCGAGCAAGCATCCATCCCTTGTTCTTTGCGCCGCGAGCGGAGCGCGAACATTGATGGAGATAGTGCTGGCGATACTCCTGGCGCTCGCGGGCGGACTGGCCGGGGGCCTGGTCGGGGTCGGCGGCGGCGTCCTCTTCGTACCGGCGCTGACGATCTTCCTCGGCCTGAGCCAGGTCGAGGGCGAGTCGACCTCGCTGCTGGTGATCGTGATCGTCGCCGCGGTAGGGGCGTACCGACAGCACGGTTACGGCAACGTCGACCTGCGCGCGGCCCTCGTGATCGGCGCGCTCTCGCCGCTCGGCGTCCTGATCGGCGTGGTCGTCTCCAACAACGTCTCCCAACGCGCGCTGGAACTGTCATTCGCCGCCGTCGCCCTGTTCTTCGCCTACCGGCTGGCCCGGAGGGCGCTGACGGTACCCTGAATCAATGGACGCACTGACCTGGGAGGGCGATATCCCGCAGCTTCGCTCACCGGTCCTCGTCTGCTCGTTCCGCGGCTGGAACGACGCGGCGGCCGCAGCCTCGCGCGCGCTGGGCGCCGCCGCCGAGTCGCTCGACGCCGAGCTGATCGCCCAGGTCGACCCCGAGGAGTTCTTCGACTTCCAGACCACGCGGCCGACGATCACCCTCAGCGAGGGGCAGGCGCGGCACATCGAGTGGCCCCAGAACAACATCTACGCCGCCCGCGTGCCGTCCGCGGACCGTGACCTCGTCCTCCTCGACGGCACCGAGCCCAACCTGCGATGGCGGACCTTCTCCGAGGCGATCGCGACAACCGCCGACGCCCTCGGAGCCGAGATGGTGGTGACGATGGGGGCGCTGATCGCCGAGGTCTCCCACACCCTCCCGGTGCCGATCACCGGCCTCGCCTCGAGCGAGGAGCTGGTCGAGGAGCTCGACCTGGAACGCTCGAACTACGAGGGCCCGACCGGGATCGTCGGCGTCGTCCACGACTGCTGTCGCCAGCTCGGCATGACCTCGGCCTCGCTCTGGGCCGCTGTCCCCCATTACGTCGCGGCCGTCCCCAACCCGAAGGCGGCGCTGGCCCTGCTTCGCCGCCTCGAGGGCCTGACCGGGATCCCCGTTGACGCCTCCGAGCTCGAGCTGGAGTCCGAGGGCTATGAGGAGCAGATCGGCCGCGCCGTCGCCGCCAACCCGGAGATCAAGGACCTGGTCGATCGGATCGAGGCCGAACAGGTCGAGCAGCTCAGCGACGAGGGCACCGAGCTTCCCTCCGCCGACATGATCGCCCGCGAGTTCCAGCACTTCCTGCGCCAGCAGGGCGAGTAGCCCGGCTCAGGTCTCGGCGGCCGGGCAGATCAGCCGGTAGTCGCACCAGCTGCAGACCCGCGGCGAGGGGCGCGGCTCGAAGTCCTGGCTCAACGCCCCCTCGGCGACCTGGAGGACCGTGCGCTCGACCCGCTCGGCGTCGTCGGGCTTGGTCGGCGCCGCGACCTTGTCGCCGTCGAGCACGTAGTAGTAGCTGCCCGACATCGGCGTGTCGAGTTCCCAGGCCTCGCGCGCGGCAAGCCGGTAGAGGGCCAGCTGTAAATCGCTCTCGAGCTGGGCCTCGCTCTTGCGCTCGCCGGTCTTGTAGTCGATCAACTCGTGCTCGCCGCCCGGTAGGCGGTCGACGCGGTCGACCCTGCCGCGCACGTGGTGGGGTCCGATCTTGAAGTCGAACTTGCGCTCGAGCCAGACCGGCTCACCCTCCGATTCGCGCTCGCGGTCCCAGTAGAGGCGCATCGCCTGGCGGGCTCGGTCGCGGTACTGGAGCTCGTCGTCGCTGGTGCCGAACCCGGAGCGTCGCCAGCCCGCCTCGAGCAGGTCGTTGAGCCGCTGCAGCCCGTCTTCGCCCGGCTGCAGCTCGTCGCGGTGGAAGCGTTCGAGGACGTTGTGGATGAGGATCCCGAAGCGCTGGTTGATGGTCGGCTCCTGGGGGATGCCGAAGACGCGGGCGAACTTGTACTTCAGCGGGCAGGTCAGGTAGAGGTCGACGTCGGAGGCCGAGAGACTGAGGCCGCCGTCCCCTCGCCGCGGCAGGAACGCCTCCAGCGAGGGCTCGTGGCGGGCCGCGATCAGGCGCCTGCGGCTGTCGCGGTCGCGCTCGGAGTCGAGCAGGTAGGAGTCGATCGCCGAGGCGTCGAGCTCAGCCTGCTGCTCCGGAGTCGCCACCTGGCGCAGGAGGCCGTTGACCGCCTCGATCGCCTCGGCGGTCGCCTCGTCCCCGGGGCGCTGGGCGAGCGCCGCCAGCTTCAACAACTCGAGGTAGCGGGCGATCGCGCGGTTGACGTCGATCGCGGTGTCGAGCCGCGGCTCGGAGAGCTCGCGGCCGGCGCGCCAGGACGCCTCGAGCACCTCCTCCCTGAGCTTGCGATAGGTCGCGTGCAGCCCCTCGGCCGGCCCGAAGAGCTCCTCGGCGTGCTCCTCCTCCTCGCCGTCGAGCGCGAGCAGGGCCTGCTCGTAGAAGGCGGACGGACGCTGCTCGCCCTCGTCGCCGCGCTCGACCCGGGAAAGGACGATGCCGGTCCTCGCCGGCCGGCCGATGCGCTCGGCGCCGGCGCCGCTCTCGAGGCCGACGACGAAGACGTGCGCGTACTCGCGCCCCTTGGCGGCCAGGCGGTCGAGGCCGACCACCGCCCCCGGGGCGGGCGGCTCCTCGCCACCGATCGGCTCGACGCCGGCCTCGGCGACGGCGCTCAGGTGTCGGACGAAGTCCCTGGTCGAGCCGTGCGGCTCGCGGCGCGCCCAGGCCGAGGCAAGCTCGGCCAGGCGCGAGAGCCCGAGCAGGCGCTCGGCGACCTCCGGCTGGGCGGCGAAGAGGCGCTGGCGCCGCAGCCCGACCCGCTCGATCAGCCGCCGCACGAAGACGTCGGCGCGGCGCTCCTCCATCACCGAGGAGGCTTCGCCGTAGAGCTTGATGAAGGACTGGATCCGCTCGCGCGCCTCGGGCGGGATCTGCGGGCTCTCCATCGCCGCCTCGCAGGCGGAGACCATGTCGAGCTTGCGGCGCCGGGCGATCGTCGTCAGCCGCGCCAGGTCGGCGGAGCGCAGCTCGATCGGCGGCCGGGTCAACGCCCGCGCCGCGGCGGCCGAGTCGCCGGGGTCGGCGAGGACCCGCAGCCAGGCGATCGCGTCGCGCACCTCCGGCCGCTGGAAGAGCGCCGCCGGCCCGGCGAGGTGGAAGGGGATGCCGCGCTCCTCCATCGCCGCCGAGACGGGCCCGCCGTTGGCGCCGGCGTCCTCGATCAGCACGCAGATCTCTTCCGGCGAGGTCCCCGTGGCCAGCAAATGCTCGGCATCGCGGGCTACCGCCTGCGCCTGCGCCCGCTCGTTGGTGCACCTCCAGAAGCGCAGCAGCGCCTCGCGGAACGGCTGTTCGAGCGCGATCTCATCGCCCTCGGGGTGAACCTGGTCGAACCACGCGGTCTCGCCGCGCTCGACCGCGTAGAGGTGGTTCGGGATCGCCGGCGCCAGCCCGGCGAGGATCGCTCGCTGGGCGGGGATCGTCTCCTCGAGCTCGTCGACCATCACGTGGTCGAAGCGCGCCGCCAGCGCCTCGCGGACCGAGGCGTCCTCGCTGACCAGGCGGTTGAGGATCAGGAAGAGGTCACCGGTGTCGATGCTCCCCGCCGCGGCGAGGATGCGGTCGTGGGCGGCCGCCAGCTCGGCGAGCTCGGGCTCGGCGCCGTCGGCGCCGGCCTTGAGGCAGTCGATCCGCTCGAGCAGCCTGGCGAGCAGGCCGGCGGGGTTCCCGCGGATTGCATGGCTTCGCAGCGGCAGCTCGTCGATCCGGTCGAGCAGCAGGGCAAGCCGCTCGGCCGGGCCGAGGACGCCGAAGAAGGGGTCGAGGCCGGCGGCCGCGGTCAGGTCGTCGCGCAGCAGGCGCTCGGCGATCTCCTCCCAGGTCCCGACCCAGAGCTCCTCATAGGCGCCGTCGAGCAGGGCCTCGGCGCGGCGGCGAAGGCGCCCGGCGCCAGCCCTGGTGCTGGCCAGGACCAGGACCCGCTGCGGGCCCTCGCCCTCCGCGGCGAGCCGCGCCAGGCGCCTGGCGAGGACCTCGGTCTTGCCCGAGCCGGCCGCCCCGGTGAGCAGGAGGGCCCCCTCGTCCCAGGCGACCGCGCGCTGCTGTGGCGGCGTCAGATCCATCGTTCAACGCTAGCGCGCCATAGAGTCCGGGAGATGGACGTTTTTTCCGCAGACTGGCAGGGAATCTGCCGCCGAATCGTCGATGCGCAGCGAGGCGTCTTCGACGAGGTCAAGGGGATCGACGCGCGCACCGAGTACGAGGGGGTGGGCGAGGGCGGAGATCACACCCTCGTGATCGACCGCCGCTGCGAGGACATCGTCTTCGAGGAGCTCGAGAAGCTCGCCTCCGAGGGCGCCTCCTTCACCGCGATCTCCGAGGAGCGCGGCCAGGTCTCCTTCGGCGAGGGCGGCGACGCGCGGGTGGTGATCGACCCGATCGACGGCTCCCTCAATGCACGCCGCACACTGCCCTCGCACAGCCTCAGCATCGCGGTCGCCACCGGCCCCTCGATGGCGGACGTCGAGTTCGGCTACGTCTACGACTTCGGCGCCGGCGAGGAGTTCGTCGGCCGCCGGGGGGAGGGTGCCTGGCTCGACGACGAGCGGATCAAAGTCGGCCCCGACGCCGGGAAGCTCGAACTGCTCGGGGTGGAGTCGGCCGAGCCCGAGTGGTCCCTGCCCGTCCTCGAGGCGCTTGCGGGGAAGGTCTACCGGCTGCGCGTCGTCGGCTCGATCGCGATAACCGCCTGCTACCTGGCCGCCGGGCGCTTCGACGGGATGCTCTCCCTGCGCCCGTGCCGATCGGTCGACGCCGCCGCCGCCCAGCTGATCGTGCGCGAGGCGGGCGGAACCATCTCCTTCGGCGACCTCGGCCTCGACGGGGCCGACCTCGGCCTCGACGCCCGCTACCCGATTCTCGGCGCCGCCGGGCAGCAGGGCCGCGAATTGCTCGAAGCCGCCCAGTAACCCTTTCCGGAAAGCGGTTTACAAACGTGTGTTCGTAAAGAACATATGTTCGCTACACTCGCGGACTTTCCGGCAGGACACCCAAGAATCGAGAGGATCACCCCCTTATGGCAACGCAGAAAACCAGCAGCAACGGCGCCTCGGCCAAGGCCGGCGCGACGAAAGCCAAAACCGGCGCCAAGCAGGTCAAATCAGGCGTCAAGCAGGCCGCCAAAGCGGAGAAAAACCAGGCGCGCGTCGTCGCCGAGACCGCCGTCGACATCCCGGTCGGCGCCGTTCTCAGCGTCACCGATCGCGTCACCGACCTGGTCGAGCCCTTCACCGGCCGCGACACCGCCGAGCGCAAGCTGAAGGCCTACCGCAACGAGCTGCGCCGCACCCTCAAGAGGACCGAGCGCCGTGGCTCCACCGCCCGCCGCAAAGCGACGACCGAGGCCAAACGGACCCGCACCAAAGTTGAGCGCGAGGCCCGCAAACGCCAGCGCACGGTCGAGACGACGCTGAAAAAGAACCGCAGCGAGGTCGAGCTGCGCGTCCGCAAGGCGATCGACGAGCAGACGTCGCGCGCCCAGGACATCGTCGATCAGGTCACCGACCAGATCGCCGCGCTCCGCTAGCAGCGCCCTTCAAGCACCGCGCACCGCGACTGGCCGCGAGCCCCCGGGCTCATACGGCCAGTCGCTTTGCGTCGGGGCGTAGGCACGGAAGCCGAAGCGGACCCCGCGACTGTCGTTGTCGCTGAAGCGATAGGCGTAGTGGAAGCGCCCGCGCCCGTCGGTCCGGGCCGTGCGGAATTCCGTCCACGGCAGGCCGGGCAGCCGGAACTGGAGCTGCACGGCGACCCCGTCGTCGGGAATCTCGCCCGGCGTCGCGCCGACCCGGCCCCTGAAGACGACCGGCCGTCCGCCGACGACCGCGACTCGCCGCGAGGCCGACATCACCACCTCGCCGCGGACCGCCAGCCGCAGCGGCAGGCTCGCCGCGCGGCCGTATGCGTGGGTGCCGTCGAAGCGGGCGACGACGACGCGGCTCGGTCCCGGCTCGAGTGGCGTCGAGAAGGCGCCGCTCGCGTCGGTGCGGACCGTCGTGCTGCGTTCGCCCAGCGGCGAGCCCGCTGCGAAGCGCTCCCCGATCGTGACCGGCAGACCGGCCGCGGGGGCTCCGGAGGCGAGCTCGAGTCGGCCCTCAAGGACGCTGCCGTTGCCGCGGGGAAGGACCGCGGCATCTTCCCCGGCGATCGTCGCGATGACGGTCGCCGACACCTTCAGCGGGGCCGGCAGGGTCATCTGAGACCCGTTGCCCCGGCGGCTGTCCGTGGTCGAGTTCCCGGCCAGGTCGAAGCCGGTCGCGCGGAACTCGTACTCGCCGGGCAGACAGTCGTCCGAGTTCCAGCGGGCCCGCAGGGTCTCGCCCTGCGCGATCGTCGGCAGCGGCATGAAGGGCAGTCCGCTCCCGCGCGAGCGGACCTCGATCGAGCCGCGGCTCTGGCTCGGGCCGGAGAGAGCGTCGCTGACCCGGGCCTCGATCAGGTCCGGATCCGACGGGCCGGCGGAGCCGACGAAGCGGACCAGCGGCGCCTGGCGATCGATGCGGACCACGGCGCTCGACGGTGGCGGGTTGCGATGGCCGTTGGCCATTCGGCCATCGTCGACGTTGCCGGCCGCGTCGCGGGCGTAGAAGGTGATCGTGTGGGCCCCGCCCGCGAACACCGCCGCGCCGGCCGAGTCCCCGGGCACAGTCGACGGCGGTTCGGCGTCGACCTGGATCGCGGTGAAGGGAGCGCCGCCGGCGCCGGTCGACATCCCCGAGCCCGAATCCTCGGCGTTGGCCCGCAGAACGACGGTGTGGTTCACCCAGCCGTCGGCGAGGCCGACCAGCTCGGTCCGTGGGTCGGTCCGGTCGACCCTCAGGCGGGCGTGGCCGACGCTCGCCGACCGCAGACCGGCGCCGGAAACGGCGACCGCATGGACGAACGACACGCCCTCGGGCAGTTCGTCGACGATCAGGGTGTCGTCGTCGACCCCGCCGCGGAGATCGGTCTCGGCGTCGGTGCAGCGATCGGCGGCGAGGCAGGGCGAGGACTCGGGGCCGCGGTCGATTGAGACCGCGTAGCCACGGATCCCGGCCGCCGCCGGGGCTGCCGGCGGATGGCCGAGGCGGATCGCGTAAGGAAGCTCTGCCCTGCCGATCCAGCCGCTCCCCTCGAGCGGCGCGGAGGGGCCGGGCGCGGTGTCGTCGAAGCGCAGGACGGTTGTCGCCGCCGGGCCCTGGGCGCCACCGGTGTCCTCCAGCCACACGTCGGCGGTGTAGGCGCCGCTGCTGCCGTTCAGGTGCAGGCCATCTGCCCGCTCGGCGGCCCAGTCGATCCGTTTCGGGCCGATCGTCACCGCGCCCTGGGGGTCCCGCACTAGGAAATGGACGGCGGCGATCGGCGTGCCCGTGGCGCTCGGGTTCCGCCATTTGAGGCCGAAGCTCCGGTCGGGCTGCCAGCCGCTCCCCTGCCGCGGTTCCAACTGTTCCGGAGGGGGCGGCACCGCCAGGGCCCGTCCGCTGAGCAGCAGAAGAGCCGCGAGCGTCGCGATCGGGACCGCGAAGCGCAGCCTCACGGGCCGAACTCCCCGGCCGCTTCGGGTGTCGCCGCGCGAACGGGCGCGCTCGGCGTCTCCGGTTGGGGAGTGACGGCGGGCGTCGCGGCGCTCGGTTCGGATTCGACGGCGGCCTCGACCGCGGCGGCTTCTGGCACGGATTCGGCAGGCGGCTCGTCTTCGGGCGTCGGCTCGGGTTCGACCACGGCTTCCGGCGGCGAGGACGCGGGTTCGGGCTCCGCCGCCTGTGGGCGCAGCGGTTTCACCACCCTGACGACGGGCGGCTTCGCCTCCTGGCCGGCGGTCGGGTCGAGGGCAGGCGGGACGACTCCCGCGGTGACGCAGGCCGCGGCGCCGCCCGCTGTGCCGGCGCAGATCGCCAGGACCTTGGCCAGCGCCGTCATCCCCGGCCCCCGCCCGCCTCCCGACGCGGCCACCTGGCTGAGCGCGGATTCGGCGCCGAGGCGCTGCCCTGAGATCTTTGCTCCCAGGCCGGAGACGGCGTCATGGGCCCGCTCGAACAGGGTGCGGAGGGCGAACGGCGCCGGCAGCAGCGCGGCGATCGCCCTCGGCGCGGCGCGGTAGGAGCGCATCGCGGCGCGGCAGTGGGCGCAGGCCCGGAGGTGCTCGCGGACCGCGGCGATCTGCTCCTGGGTCGCCTCGGCGTCGCAGAAGGCCGAGATCGCGGGCCGCAGCTCGACGCAGCGCTCGCCGCTCTCGCTGCGCGCGGTGAGCGAGCGGTAGGCCTCGCGCCCCTCGGCCAGGCAGCGGTTCACTTTGGTCCTGCTGAACCCGGTGATCTCGCCGATCTCGACGTAGGAGTAGCCCTCGGCGAGCAGGGTCAGGGCGCGAAGCTCCGCCGGCTTCAGGGCCTGGAGGGCCTCACGGCTGCGCGCTATCGACTCGCGCCGCTCGACCCGCTCGGCGGGCCCAGGCGCCTGGGAGGGAAAGAGCTCCAACCAGTCGTCGTTGTCGATGGCGGCCAGCGGCGCCGGGGTGAGACCGCGCTCCCGCGCCCGCCGCACCGCAAGCGCCTCGTGCTTGGTCACCGTCTGCATCCAGCGGATCAGTTCGCGGGCCTCCCCGGGCGGCGATTTGAGCAGGAGGATCTCCAGCGCCCGCTGGAATGCGTCCTCGGCGTCCTCGGTGCAGATCGAGTAGCGACGCGCGGTGCGGCGCAGGGTGCGCTCGTGCTTGGCGACCATTTCCACCGCCACGCGCTTGCGCGCCGCGTCCGCAAGTTGTCGATCTCCGCCGCCGCTCATTTGATGCACCTCGTTGAATCGGTTTGCTCGGGCTGAGCAAATTACATGCGGCATCTATCTGAAAACGAGGTCCTCATCTCCCCCAAACGGAGATCGGATTGGGGAGAAAGGGCGGAAATTGCACAGAAAAGGGACTGTTGGTCAGTCGCCGCCCTCCTGCTCCGGCGGGTCGAAAAACGCCTGAATGCTCCGCACCTCGACTCCCGGCTCGCCCGACTCGGCCAGGCGCTTCTTGTTGCGCTCGGCGATCTCGAGCCCGGCCGTGAGGGTCGCCTCGTGCAGCCGGGTCATTTCCCGGTAGCCCAGGTCATCCACCCGCATCGGCGTCCTGAGCAGGACGAAGTCGGGGCGCCTGCCGAAGCCACCCTGCTCCTCGGCGCGGTCGAGCTCGGCACGAACCTGCTGCCAGATGCGACCGACCAGCGCGTTTCGTTCATCGAGGTCCATGGCCGCCATCTGCCGCTCACTGACGATGTGCAGCGGGTTCGATGTGCCAGGGCCGCTGTAGAGGCGCTCGCCGTCGCGCATCCCCACCTCCTCCAGCACCCCGGTCGCCTCCAGCTGCTTGACGTAGGCGGCGACCTCGGCCTCCTCCTCATTCACCTCGGCCGCGATCTCGGCCACCGTCGATGGCCGGCTGCTCGCCATCCACATCGCCAGCCATGGCCCGAACCGCATCGGCTCGGCGAGCCCGATCGCGCCGGTGGGAGAGACGGGGAACGCCCGCAGCGCGTGGCTCGGCGCGGCGTCCGTCCGGCCGCCACCGTCGCCGTTGGCTGCCTTGCAGGCGTCCTCGGGCCCGAGGAACGGGATCAGAGTCAGGTAGGTGCAGAGCGGCGCCAGCCCCGGCAGAGCCTCCGAGCCGCTGCGGCTGACCGTGTCGTGGAGGAGATGAGCGACGCCACCGGCGATCACCTCGAAGACGATCGAAGGCATCGCTGCCCACGCGGTCGTGTTGTTCTCGAGCAGGACCCCGAGCGGCGCGATCGCCGCCGCGCGCCGCTCGATCGCAGCGTCGCCCGCCGCGTAGACCTCGACCGTGACCAGTCGCGCCAGTCCCGGTCGCGAGGCGAGGAAGTTGAGCAGCGCGCCGAAGCCGGCGCGGACCGCGTCGGGCCAGGACTCATGGCGGCTGAAGGCGGGAAGGACGGCGGCGAGCGCCTGCGCGCAGGCGCTGTCGATCGCCGCCGCCATCAGGTCTTCCTTGCCGGAGAAGTTCGCGTAGAAGGTCGTCGTCGACATCGACGCGAGCCGCACGACGTCGTCGATCTTGACGTTTGGATAGCCGCGTTCGTCGGCGAGCAGGGCGAAGGCGCGGATCGCGCGCTCGGAGTGATCGGCAGCGTCGAGGCTTTCCGGCCTCGGCTTCGGTGGGCGCGAGGAGAGCTTCAACGGCTGCGGTGGCGGTCGGTCGGACATCGTCAGGGCGACGATGTCCGGGCCCAGGCCGGCCAGCTCCTCCTCGGTTCCCGACCTCAACCTGGCCCTGATGATTTCGAGCACCCCGCCGACCCGGCCGCTGATCACGCCATCCGGCATGCCGGCGCGGTCCGCGGAGGCCTCGCAGCTGCGGCGGAAGAGCTCTTCATATCCGCGAATCGCCGAGTTCAGCGGCTCGACCGCCTCGGGCCCGGCGGCGAAGGCGTCGTTCAGGCAGACCTTGGTCGCCGCCGGCTGTGAGGCGGCCAGGCCGGCGAGCATCTTGTAGCGGCGCAACGATTCGGCCTGCGGCCCGTCGCCTTCGCCCCCTGCCTCCACGCGCCGCAGGGCGAGCGCCACGAGCTCGTCGATCGTCGCTCGCAGGCAGCCGGCTTTGTCCCCGAAGCAGTCATAGAAAGACCGGCGCGAGACGCCCGAGAGCTCGATCAGGTCCTCGACCGTGGTCGCCGCGAAGCCTCGATCGGAGACGCAGGCGACCGTCGCTGCGAAGAGGCGCTCGCGCTGGTTCCGGCTCACCTCCTCCGACGGCGTCCCTCGCACCGGCCGCAGCTGGCGGTCGCGCAGCGAGCCCGAGTCTCCCCAGGGTGTCCCGACCGCCGGCACCGACTCCCTCGGCGTTTCTGAGCCGCGACGGTCGCCGCCGCCCTGGGAAGGCAGCCGTTCTATGGAAATCGTCTTGTCAACTCCCGTTGCACCCATGGATAAGCCAAAAATAGCGCCTGTAAACGACAGCGTATCGCCAGATGCTTGACAGCAATATGCATTTGTCTCTACAGTTCCGATCCCGCGAGGGAGCGGGGAAGGAAGAAAGCGCTCGCCCGGTCGCGGACGAGACTTCACAGGGGGCGGCCGTCGATGAGGCGGCCGGCCGGTTACAGGGAAAGAGAAACGACTTTGGGAACGTCGCAGCCGATCTGGCGTCGCGAAACGGAGATTGCATGAGCAAGGTGGCCCGCAGGGGAGGAGCCCGCCGTGGGTTCCTCGTCGCCATCGCGATGGCCGCTCTTGCCGCGCTCTGTGCCCCGTCCCTGGCCGGAGCCACCGCTTCGCACCACTTCACCGGAACGCTCGACACCGGCCAGGACCCGGCCTACCCCAGCGCCTGCGCCGTCCATGACCTCGACGTCGACGCGCAGGGAAATGTCTACGTCCTCTGCGGCGGCCGCCCCTTCTTCGGCGGCGGCGCGGTGGTGAAGAAATTCGACAAAGACGGAAACCCGGTTCCGTTCACGGCAAAAGTCCCGTATCTCTCGGGGAACGCGATCATCGAAAATCCCGATGGGGTCGGGTTCTCCCAGGGCTACATCGAAGAATACGGCCAGACTTTCGATGCCTACGGCAAACTCACCGTCGGCACGACCGGCCCGGCGGCGGGCTACATGTTCGTCAGCCAAGGGTTCCGGATCGAGGTGTTCGAACCGAACGGGAGGTACGTGTCCTCCCTGGAACCCGCGGGCAACTTCGGCATCGGCGGGATGGGCACCGGGCCCGAAGGGGACTTCTACTACGGCAGCGGCTTCAAAGTCGATCGGCGCGATGTCTCGCTGACCGTGGACGGACAGCTCTACGCCGCCGACACCAACTCGATCGACGTGGCTCCCGCCACCGAAGACCTGGCGGTGGATTCGACCGGCGCCTTCTGGGGGATCGGAACGGCTGTGCCCGGCTTCCCGTCCCCGTCGATCTCACGATGGGAAGCCGACCAGTTCCTGGCGCCGGAACAGGAATCGGAATTCTCCTTCGGCAAACACAAGGTCGCCAAGCTCTCGAAGCTGGTCGACGCGCCATTGCGCCAGTTCGGCTACGCGGAAGCGCTTCAGGGAAAGTCGCTCGCCGTCGATCGCTCTGACGACTCCCTTTTCGTCGAACGGCAGCCGATCTCTTCGATCACCCGCGAAATCGTTCAGTTCAGTCGCGGCACCGAAGCGGAACACTCACATCAGATCGCCGCCCCGATCGGAAGCAACGCGAACATCGGGCCCACCACTCCCTTCGGCGAAGAAGGCACGGTCCAGGGGATCGCCGTCGGCCCGGAAGGAACGGTCTACGCCGCGGCGGGGCCGCACGGCGTGTCCAAATTCACCCGAGGGGCGCCGCTTCCGACCGTCCGCGACCCGCTCGCGGCGATCGATGACGCCGGGCACACCGACGCGACCCTCAGGGCCTCCCTCGAACTCGCCGGCGGACCGCCGATCACCGGCTGCGAAGTCGTCTACGGCCCGACCGTCGAATACGGCCAGAGCGCGCCCTGCGACCCAGACCCTTCAGGCACGCCCCTCGACGCGGACACGCCCGTCACGGCCCACGTGTCCGGGCTGGAAATCGGCCAGGAATACCACTACGCCTTCGTTGCCACCAACGCCGAAGGGACTGCGTACGGCATCGATCGCAGCTTCACTACGTTCGCGGTGCTCAACGTGCACACCGAAGCGCCGACCGATGTGACCAACAGTTCAGCGACGTTCAACGGGTCCCTCAACCCGGACGGTCTCTCGACTACGTACCACTTCGTGTACGGGCTCGCCGGCGATCCGACCGACGAAACGGAAGAGTCCCCGCCGATCACGAGCGGTGGCGTGCAGCCCGTCTCCGTCCCGATCGCGAATCTCGGGCCGGGGCGGGAATACCAGTACAGACTGGTAGCCACCAACTCGACGGGCACCACGGAAGGGCCCGTACGGACCTTCCGGACCGGAGGCCCGCCGGTGATCTCCGGGGTCCACGCGGAGAAGGTCCTCAGCGAGGAAGCGGACCTGAAGGGACAGGTCGACCCGGGCGGCTACCCGACGACCTACAGGTTCGAATACGGGCCGACGACCGGCTATGGGAACGTCGTCCCGGCGGCGCCCGGCGACGCCGGCGGGGGCCAGGGGAACACCGAAGTCAGCCAGCACGTCGAGGGTCTCGAAGCCGGGCGCGTCTACCACTTCCGTCTGGCGGCCACGAGTGTCTGGGGTACCTCCTACAGCGACGACACCACCTTCAACTTCCTCCCGGAACCCTGCCCTAACGAACACGTGCGGCAACAGATGAAGAGCGCCTATCTGCCGGACTGCCGCGCCTACGAGCTCGTTTCGCCCGAAAACGTCGAAGGCGCGCAGATCTATCCGGGAAGCGAGGCCCTGGTGCAGGGGTGGAGCGGGTTCCCGCAATATGAGCGGAGCGCGGTATCGCGTGAAATCCAGAACACCGGGCTTGCCAACGGCCCGTCGCGGTTTTCCTACTACGTGGGTCTCGGAGCACTCGGCTCCCTCGACGCTCCCAACTCGGGTTTGGACCAGTACATCTCGACCCGAACCAACCAGGGGTGGGAGACGACCTACTCGGGCCTCCAGGGTCACGAAGCCTATGGCGAGGCCGGGAAGGTCTGTTCGTACACCCTCGACAGGTGCGTCGACCATTTCCTCAACAACCCGTTCGCCGGTGAAGACGAACGCCCGCGGAACAGCGCCTTCCTGTTTGACCTGGACGGCAAAAAACTCGGTCCCGTCCCGACCAACTGGGAATCGGTGCAAGGCGGGGAACGGTTCCGCGGCGAGGTTCGTGCCTCGCCCGATCTCCGCCATGTCGCCTTCTCCTCGCGAGAAGCGGTCTTTGCCGAAGGCGGCCAGACCGCTTCACCGGGCTCGGCCTACGACAACGATCTCGCAACCGGCTCGGTGAAACTGATCTCGACCCTGAACAGCGGCGAGCCGATCCCCGGTTATGACGAGGGCCAGTACCAATTCATCACCTTCCCGCCGACCGGTATCTCGCGGGATGGCTCCCACATCGTCATGGAGACGCACGCGCCGGAAGGCATGAGCCGGATCTACATGCGGGTCAACGACGTCCTCCTCTATGAAATCGGGGAGAGCGGCAATCCTGGCGAACCGGCCCCCTCGAAGTTCATCGGGATGACGAACGACGGCTCGAGGCTCCTCTTCCTCACGAAGCAGTCCCTCCTGCCGGAAGACTCCGACACGAGCGCCGACATCTACATGTGGCACGAGAAAGGGGGGCCGAACGGGGAACCGTCGCTGACCCTCGTCTCCCAGAACGGAAGCACCGGCTCCGGAGACGCGTGCAAAGCGTCGTGGACCGAAAGATGCTCGGTCGAGCTGCTCGAAACAGAAGCCGGCGATCGCAGCGGGTACGGCAACCGACCCGGCGAATCGCCCTATGGCGAAATGGAAAACCAGGACATCGTCTTCGGCGGGACCGACAGCAAATTCTCGAGCGAAACCGGTGCCGTCTTCTTCTTCTCACCGGAATCCCTCGCCGGATCGGCTCCGCGCAACGGAAAAAACCTCTACGTCGCAAACGAAGGCGAGATCCACTACGTCACGACCGTCGGCGGCGCCCAGACGATCGACCGGATCCAGATCTCTCCGGACGGAGCGCAGGCCGGCTTCCTGACCAGGGCGCGAATAACCGGATACGAAAACGAAGGCTTCGAGGAGATGTACTCCTACAGCGCGGCCGGCGAAGTCCTCAATTGCGTTTCCTGCCTGCCGACCGGGCAGCCGCCGACCGTTGACGTCGAAGCGAGCCTCAACGGGCCCTTCATGTCCGACGACGGGCGTCTCTTCTTCTCCACCTCCGACCCGCTGGTGCCGGCGGACGCCGATCCGTACTCGATCCCTGATGTCTACGAGTACACGCAGGGGCGGCCGCAGCTGATCTCCACCGGGACCAGCTCGAACGGCAAAGCGCCTGGCGGCGCCGCCTCGTTCACCGCTGAGCCTCTCGGCCTGGAATCGGTCAGCTCCAACGGCCAGGACGTCTTCTTCTCGACCACCGACACGATGGTCCCGCAGGACTCGAACGGCCATTTCGCCAAGATCTACGACGCCCGCACGAACGGTGGCTTCGCAGTCGCCGAGAACCCGGCTCCATGCGTGGCGGCCGACGAGTGCCACGGCGCCGGCTCTTCGAACCCGGTGCCCTACCAGGTGGGCACCGGCTCGCCGACGACGGGTGGCAACGCCCTGGGGACGACGCCCGGCCACAAGAAGCACAAGGCCAAGAAGCACAAGAAGAAGCACGGTGCCAAGAAGCACCGGGGCCACCGCCGCCATGGGGGCAACCGATGAAGCGCCTCGCGCCTCTCTTCTTCTTGACCGCCGCGCTTCTCGCCGCGCTGATTCCCGCGGTGGCGATGGCCGAAGTCGAACCCAAAATCGAACTGTTCGAAACGTCGACCAGCAGCACCCAGGCCGGCGGCCATCCGAACGTGAAGCTGGCAATGGAATTCTCCAGCGGCGCGAACTTCGAAGGCATCCACGATCCGCGCAAGGTTTCAACCCACCTCCCGGCGGGCGTGATCGGGAATCCGCACGCGATTCCCACCTGCTCGCTGGTCGCGTTCAGCCAGGGCGAATGCCCTCCGGCCTCCCAGGTCGGAATCGCCGGCGTCTATGCGTTCTTCAGCTTCGGGCGCGCGCCGCTCTACAACCTGGAGACGAAACCGGGGCAGCCCGGGCTGCTGGCCTTCTACTTCCAGGAATCGGGCACCCAGCAGTACATCGAAATCTCCTCCCGCACCGACGGCGACTATGGCCTCGACTCGGTCAGCTCGACGATCTTCCACGCCTTCTCGGTCCACAACCTGCTGATCGAACTCTGGGGGGTCCCAGCCGACCCGGTTCACGACTACTGGCGCTTCAAACCGCCGGTGCTGCGTGATTGTCAGCCTGAAAGCTGCACATCCGGGGGTGCGTCCGCCGGTATCGCTCCGGAACCCTTCATGTCTAATCCGACCACCTGCGGGGTCGAGCTCGAAACGAGCATCGACGTCGAATTTTACGATCGCACCAGTGACCACGCCTCGAATCCGTGGCCGGCCACCACAGGCTGCTCGCAGCTCGCCTTCAACCCCAGCCTCACGGTCAAGCCGACCACTGAAGAAGGCGATGCGCCATCCGGGTTGGACGCCGACCTCCAGGTGCCGCAGATCTCGAACCCGACGACACCTTCGCCATCGGAGATCCGCGGCGCCAGGGTGGAACTGCCGAAGGGCGTCTCGATCAATCCCAATGCGGCCGACGGTAAGACGTCCTGCGCCGACGACGAAACCGGCATCGGGACCCTCGGGCCGGCGACCTGCCCGGAATTCTCCAAAGTCGGTGTGCTCTCACTCGACAGCTCCGCCCTGCCGGGGCCGATCCCGGGTGCGATCTACCTGGGGGAGCCGAAGCCGGGCGAACCGTACCGCCTGATCCTCGCCGCGGACGGGTTCGGAACCCACGTCAAGTTCGGCGCCTCTGTCCACGCCGATTCGGACAGCGGCCAGATCGTCGTCTCTTTCAAAGACCTGCCGCAGTCGCCCCTCACCGACTTCAACATGCACTTCTTCGGCTCTGAACGAGGGCTGCTGGCGACGCCGACCCAGTGCGGCAGCTATCCCGTCGTCGCCGAGTTCGAACCCTGGGACAACGCGCTGCCCGACCAGACTTCGACCAGCTTCTTCAACGTCAACACGGGCCCGGGCGGGTCGGCCTGTCCCAATGGGCCGCGTCCGTTCTCCCCGAGCCTCGGCGCCGGCAGCGCCAACCCGACCGCCGGGCGACACGCACCGTTCCGAATCGACCTGATCCGTACCGATGGCGAACAGAACCTGACCGGGCTGACGTTGGCGACCCCGCCCGGCTTCTCGGGCACCCTGAAGGGGATCCCGTACTGCCCCGATCCCACCCTCGCCAACCTTGCCGGGGGCGGCGTCACGGGGCTGGCGGAGTTGGCCAGTCCCTCCTGCCCGACGTCGAGCAAGCTCGGGACGGCGACGATCGGCACCGGCGCGGGCACCCATCCTCTCTACACGGAAGGGACGGTCTACCTGGCCGGTCCATACAAGGGCGCCCCGCTGAGCCTGGCCACGGTCGTCCCCGCCGTCTCCGGCCCCTACGACCTCGGCAATGTGGTCGTTCGCGCTGCGCTCAAGGTCGACCCCGCGACCGCCCGGGTGACCGCTGTGACCGACCCGCTTCCGCAGATCCTCGAAGGGATTCCGCTGCGGATGCGCAGCATCCGGATCGACCTCGACCGGCCCGACTTCGCGCTCAACCCGACCAACTGCGAACCGCTCACGAGCAACGCGACCGTCACCGGCGACGAAGGAGCGACTGCCGCGCTCGCCCCCCACTTTCAGGTCGGCAATTGCGCGAACCTGGCGTTTGGCCCGAAGCTCAACCTGCGCCTGACCGGCGGCGTCAACCGCCGCGGCCACCCGGCGATCCACGCCACCGTGAGCGCCAACCCGGGCGAAGCGAACATCAGCCGCGTCACGACTGCACTGCCGAAGGGCGAGCTGCTCGACAACAGCCACATCGGCACGCCCTGCACCCGGCCTCAGTTCGCCGGCGGCACCTGTCCGGAGAGCTCGCTGATCGGCACCGCGGAAGCGGTCACGCCGCTGCTCGACAAGCCACTGAGCGGCAACGTCTACCTGCGCGTCAACCCGGCCCACAAGCTCCCCGACATCGTCGCCGACCTCCGCGGCCAGATCGACATCGAGCTCGCCGGCAGGGTCGACACCGTCAACGGCGGCGCCCTGCGAACCACCTTCGAAGGCGTTCCCGACGCCCCGGTGACGAGCTTCAAACTGGACCTCCTCGGCGGCGCCAAGGGTCTGCTCCAGAACAGCCGGAGCCTCTGCGGCAAGCCGAAACGGGCAGAAGTGAAGATGACCGGCCAGAACGCGGCCGTGGTCAATTCGAAGCCGAAGCTGCAGGTCGGCTGCGGGTCAAAGGCGCGCCACAAGCGGGCCGTGAAGCGCGGGGGGAGGGGGTAGGCGATGCGAGTCCGACTGCTGATCCTCCTCGCCGCCGTCGCGTCGCTGTTCGCCTTCGTCGCAAGTGCCGGAGCCAAAACGGTCGAACTGCATAGCTTCGCGACCTCGTTCAACGGCGGCGATGCCAACGGTGCTCCCGCCTTCTCGCCGGACCTCGAAAAAGTCGACGTCGACAAAGCGACGGGGACCGTCTACGTCGGCGCGGGAAGCGCGCTCTACAAGTTCGACTCCGGTGGCGTCTCACAACCTTTCAGCGCTCTCGGCTCGACGACCGTCCTGCCCGGGATCGGAGGCGGCAGCGCGAGCGGACTGGCAGTCGACAACTCCGGCGGCGCCACCCAGGGAAGGATCTACGCGTTCCCCGAGGCGCAGCCGATGCACGGATACGAACCGAGTGGCGCCGAGGCCGCCGGCTTCCCGGTGGCGGCGGGCGAAGACACCTGCGGCGTCGCGGTCGACTCGAGCGGGAACATCTGGCGAGAGGGCTTCAACCAGGGGATCTTCAAATTCAATCCCGACGGCACCCCAACCGGCGTGAAAATCAACCCGGAAGGCGCCTATTTCTTCTGCGGATTCGAAATGGACTCCCAGGGGAACTTCTACCTGCCGCCCCAGTACGCCGCCGGGGGACCGATCAGCAAATACGCGCCGAACGGAGAACTCCTGGGGCAGATCGACGCCTCTCCCCAGGCGAAGAGCGTCGCCGTCGACCGCGCCACCGGCGACATCTACGTGGACACCCAGACCACGATCAACCACTACGACGCCGCCGGCGAATTCGTCGAGAGCTTCGGCAGCTTCACGCAGTCAAACGACGTCGCGGTCGACGCGAACACCCACGCCGTCTACGTGATCGACAACGGCTCCCCGGCATCGGCGCAGAAGTTCACCTCTTCGGGCCCGGTGGAAGTCGCCAGCGCCACCACTGAAGCTGCGACCGAAATCGAACGGAAAGGCGCGACCTTCCACGGCAAGCTCAACCCGGAAGGGATCACGACCACCGACTGCCGCTTCGAATACACGAAGGCCGGGGAAGCGTTCTCCGCCGCGAACAGCGTCGCCTGCACCCAGGGGAACGTCTTCGCCGGCAACTCCGAAACGGCGGTCAGCGCGGTCGCCAGCGGGGTGCTCGAATCGCAGACCGAATACGAATTTCGCCTCCGGGTCACCAACGCCAACGGCTCGGCGTTCGCCGGCAGCCTCAAATTCGAAACCTTCGGCGCGGTGAAAGGAACCACGACCGGCGCGGCCACCGGCATCACGCCGACCGAAGCGACCCTGCACGGATCCTTCGATCCGGACAACCTCGACACGCACTACTGGTTCGAATACGGGCCCGGCGAAGAACTGACCGAGAGCGCCCCTCTGCCGGTCCCGCCGGGAGCCGATCAGGGCAGTGCCCCGGGCACCGCCGGGGTGAGCGTGACCGTCAGCGGCCTCGAACCGAGCGAAGCGGCAGACGGCAAGCTCTACAGCTACCGCCTCGTCGCCAAAAACGAAACGGGGACGACGTTCGGGAAAACGCTCACCTTCCACAGTCACCCGGCCGTCGGGGCGGTCACCACCCTGCCGGCGACGAATCTGCGCCTGACCGGCCTCACCCTCAACGGCAGCTTCGAATCCGAAGGCCTGTCCACCCACTACTACTTCCAGTGGGGCGCGACTGCAAGCTATGGCGAATTCGCGCCGGCCCCGCCCCCAGGTGTCGACGAAGGCGCCCCGCCCGGTGTGAAAACGGTCAGCGCGCCGCTGTCCGGTTTGGTCGCGGGGTCGACCGTCCACTACCGGCTCGTCGCCGTCAATGCCCGCGGCACATCCCGCGGCGTCGACCAGTCGGTCCGCCTCGGCGAGGCCCCGATCGTCGTCGGAGATCGGGCAACCGAAATCAACACCGACACGGCGGTTCTGGCGGCGACCATCAACCCGGCGGCACGGGCGACGACCTATCACTGGGAGTACGGGCCCGAAGACTGCTCTGTGGCCGTCTGTGCCCAGAGCGATCCTGTCTCCCTGGGCGAAGGCGTGACCCCGCTTGACGTGCACTACAACTTCGAAGGGCTGGTCCCCGGAGACACCTACCACTTCAGGCTCGTCGCGACCAACTCGCTCGGCACCTTCATCGGGGAAGACTCCTCCTTCATCACGTTCGTCCCCGAATCCGGGGCCGAAGAGTGCACCAACAGCCTGGTGCGGAAGCAGACCCGCGCTGCCGCGACCCGGCGCTGCCGCGCCTATGAGCTCGTCTCGGCTGCGAACACGAACGGGTACGACGTCGAGTCGAATCTGGTCGCGGGACTGCATCCGCTGCCCGGGTTCCCGAACGCCGAGGGAAAGGTCCTGTACACGATCAGCTACGGGGCGGTCCCGGGAAGCGGGAACCCGACCAACCGCGATGGCGACCCCTACCTCGCCACCCGCGGCCCAGGCGGGTGGACGACCCGGTACGTCGGGCTTCAGGCCAACGGAACCGAATCGGCCAAACCATTCTCATCGACACTTCTCGAAGCCGACCAGGGACTCAGCGCCTTTGCGTTCGGCGGCCCGGAGATCTGCGACCCGTGCTTCTCGGACGGCTCGGTCAACATCCCACTGCGACTCTCCGACGGCGAAGTCGTGAAGGGGATGGCAGGGTCGGAAAACCCGGCAGCCGACCCCGCCGGAGTGGTCATCAAGAGCTTCTCTGCCGACGGCAGGCATTTCGTCTTCGGCTCGACTGCCAGGTTCGACCCGAAAGGCAACCAAGGCAGCCTCAGCTACTACGAGCGCGACCTAACCTCGGGCACGACCCAAACCGTCTCGACCCTGCCCGACGGCGAAACGATGCCCGGCCCCGAAATAGCCGAGCTCGACATCTCCGGCGATGGCTCGCGGGTCCTGATCGGCAACAAGGTGGGCTCCGACGGCGGCGGCGACCCGACCTACGACCTCTACATGCACGTCGACGGCAACCCGAAATCGGTCCTGATCGCCGATCCGGCCGGGGGCGCGCACTACGCGGGGATGAGCGCCGACGGAAGCCAGGTCTACTTCACTACCTCCGACCCGGTCACGGAAGACGGTGACACCAGCGCCGACCTCTACCGCGCCGCGGTGACGCCCGCAGGGGCGACGGTGACGAGGGTGTCGACCGGCGAAGGCGCGAACGGTGACGACGACGGCTGCGACCCCGACCCCAACTCCGAAGGCAACCACTGGAACGAGCCCGGCTCCGCCTCGGCGGCGACCTGCGGTGTCGTCGCGATCGGCGGCGGCGGTGGTGTGGCCACGGACAGCGGGACGGCCTACTTCCTCAGCCCCGAGCTCCTCACGGCGGGTGGTGTCGCCAACCAGCCCAACCTATACGCCGCGGAACCCGGCAAAGCCCCGGTCTTCGTCGCCACGCTCGAGCCCGGCAACCCGATGGTCCGGGACGCGGTCAGCGATCCGGCCCGACGCGAAACCGCCGACTTCCAGACCACTCCCGACGGGATCTTCTCGGCCTTCTCCTCGGCTGTCCGCCTCACCGCTGACACGACCGCGGGTCACGTCGAGATCTATCGCGGCGAGCTCGGCGGCTCCCTGAAGTGCGCCTCCTGCCTTCCCTCGAACGGCGCCCCGGCGACCGACACTTTCTTGACCAAGGGCGGCCTCAACCTCGTCGACGACGGGCGGGTCATCTTCACCTCGGCGGAGCAGATGGTCCTGCGCGACACCAACGAGCTCGAGGACGCCTACGAATGGGACGAAGGCCAGACCGGGCTGATCAGCACGGGCCTCGACACCGACGGCTCTGCGTTGCTGACCGCCTCGGCCGACGGCAAGGATGCCTTCTTCTATACGCGAGAGAGCCTCGCCCCGCAGGACGAAAACGGAGGCGCGATGAAGGTCTACGACGCCCGCGAAGGCGGCGGTTTCCTCTACAACCCGCCGCCCCGCGAATGCGTCGCCTCAGACGAGTGCCACGGTCCGGGCACCCAGCAGGCGCCGCCGCCGTCGATCAACACGATCGAAGGGACCGGGGAGCCGCAGCCTCCGAACGACGACCAGAGCGCCAAGGGCTGCCCCAAGGGAAAGGTCGAGCGCCACGGCAAGTGCGTAAAGCGCCATCACAAGCACCCGAAGAAGCACAAGCGCCACGGCGGGAAGGTGACGCACCATGGTTAGGGCGCGCGTCCTCCTGGCGCTTGCCGCGGTGATCATCCTCTCGATGGCAGTCATCGTCCCTCGCGCGGGCGCCACAGAGGAGATCTCGAGCTTCAGCGTCAGCCTCTCCACCAGCCACGCCGGCGACCATCCGGACATCCACATGAATTTCGCCCTCGCCGAACCCGGTGGCTCCGAGGTGCCCCGCGACATCCAGGTGCAGACGCCCGAAGGCATCTTCGGCAACCCCGGCGCGATCAAGAAATGCCTCCCCTCCGACTTCGCGCTGAGCGAATGCGCTCCGGGGGCCCAGCTGGGGACCGTCGCGGTCAAGGCCTTCTATGGGGGCGACCCGGAACACGTGATGGGAGTGGCTCCGGTCTACAACCTCGAGCCGGCAACGTCAGACCAGACGGCGCTGTTCGGCTTCGACGTGCCCGCGATCAACATCCCGATCGAGATCCCCGTGACCGTGCGGACCGGCTCCGATTACGGGCTCAACTTCACGGTCAGCGACATCAGCCAGCAGGTTCCCTTGGCGGGGGTCAAACTCGACATCTGGGGCACCCCCGCAGAGATCGGCCACAACACCGAACGCTTTCACGCGGGGACCCCTGGGAACCCGTCTCAGTGCACGGGTGTGCTCACCGTCACCGAAAGATGCATCGAAGGACCTCCGTTCCCGGAAGCCGGGGAGTCGGTCCTCCCGTACGTGGATAACCCCAGCCTCTGCACCGGCGAGCCGCTGCCCGTGAAGATCTCCGTGCGCACCTACCAGGACCCCGACCGCACGTCGAGCAAAGAAGCCACGCTGCCGCCGACAGACGGCTGCGAGCGACAGCGGTTCGACCCGTTCATGAAAACGGCCCTGACCGACAACGACGCGGACTCGGCCAGCGGCCTGGACATCTCATTGGGGGCGGACCAGTTCCTCTCCGCGGCCCCGACCCCCTCGTCGATTCGCTCGGCGCGCCTGGTCCTCCCCGAAGGCTTCTCGATCAACCCCGACGCCGCCGACGGCCAGACGTCCTGCTCGGACGCGCAGGCCGGCTTCGGCTCCGAGGCGCCCAGCAACTGCCCGGACAACTCGAAGGTGGGCACGGTCGAAGTGATCACGCCGGCGCTGGACGGGCCGCTCAAGGGCTCCCTCTACATCGGCGAACCGCAGCCGGGCAACCAGTATCGGGTCTTCATGATCTTCCGCGGCTTCGGCCTCTCGGCGAAGATCGCCGCCCAGTTCCAGCCCGATCCGAAGACGGGGCAGCTGACGTTGGAGGTGGCCTCGCTGCCACAGGTTCCCTTCAAGGAATTCGCCCTCCATCTCTTTGCCTCGGATCGCGGCCTGATCGCGACGGCCAGCCACTGCACCGTCTACGCGGTGCAGGCCAACATCGTTCCCTGGAACAACACCCTCGCGCCGCAGTCGGCCACCAGTCAGCTGAGCGTCAAAACGGGCCCGCACGGCGGCCCCTGCCCGCAGCAGAATCGCCCCTTCCACCCCCGTCTGGCCGCCGGTACCTCCAACCCTGGCGCCGGCGTCTTCAGCGACTTCCACCTGAAGCTGGACCGTGACGACGGCGACCAGAATCTCGGCGACCTCGACTTCGCCCTGCCGCCCGGCTTCACCGGCTCGCTGCGCGGAATCCCCTACTGCCCTGAAAGCGCGATCCTGGCCGCCGCCGCCAACTCCGGGCGCGCCGAGCAGCAGAGCGCGAGCTGCCCCGCCGCTTCGCAGATCGGTACCTCGAACGTCGCGGCGGGCCCCGGCGACCACCCCTTCAACGCGGTCGGGAAGATATACCTCTCAGGCCCCTTCAAGGGCGCGCCCCTGAGCCTGGCGGCGATCACACCGGCACTGGCGGGGCCCTATGACTACGGAGTCGTCGTCGTCCGCGTCGCCCTCCACGTCGACCCGACCGACGCCCACGTCTTCGCCGCCTCCGACACCGTGCCGTCGATCATCGGCGGCGTCCCGATCCGGATGCGCTCGATCCAGGTCAACATCGACCGGCCCAACTTCACCATCAACCCGACCAACTGCGATCCGTTCTCGGTCGTCTCGCACGGGATCGGCGACGAAGGCGCTTCGGTGGCCTTCTCATCGCCGTTCCAGGTGATCAACTGCGCGACGCTTCCCTTCAAGCCGAGGATGTCCGTGAAGCAGAAGGGCGGAGCGACGCGGTCGAAGAACCCGACGCTCGAATTCGACCTCCGCACCAGGTCCGGGGACGCCAACCTCAAGTCGCTCGTCGTCACGCTTCCCAACGCCTTCGAGATCGACCAGGCGCATCTGGGCAACATCTGCTCCGAGAAAGAACTCGCGGCGACGAAGTGCGCCGGCAAGCAATCGATCGGGAGTGCCTCGACCAAGACCCCGCTGCTCGACCAGCCCCTCACCGGGCCCGTCTACGCCGTGTCGGGATCGGGCGGGCTGCCCAAACTGGCCTTCGTCCTCGACGGCCAGGTCGACCTGCTGCCCCGGGCCGAAACCAAGACCGTGGCCGGCGGCCGGCTTGCGACAGCCGTTCCGGTGATCCCGGACGCGCCGATCGGCGACTTCCACCTGAAGATCTTCGGCGGCAAACACGGCTACCTGGCGAACACGCGAAGCCTCTGTGCACGCACGCCCTCCGTTCAGGTCGCCTTCGAAGGGCAGAATCGTAAGCTCACCTCCCAGACGGTGAAGGTCGGGACGAGCTGCAAGAAGAAGAAGGCCCGGCGGCGCCGAACCCGCTAGGCCCCGCCGACCTCGGGGACGCAGGTAGGCTGTTCCGATGAGCACCTGCGTGGTCACCGGCGGCGCCGGCTTCCTCGGATCCCACCTCTGCGAGCACCTGCTCTCGCAGGGGCATCGGGTGATCTGCATCGACAACCTCGAGACCGGGTCGCTGCAGAACATCGAACACATCCGCGATCCGGAGTTCGAGTTCCGCAACATCGACATCACCGAGTACGTCGACGTCGAGGGGGAGGTCGACTTCGTCTACCACCTCGCCTCGCCGGCGAGCCCGATCGACTACCTGCGGCTTCCCCTTCACACGCTCAAGGTCGGGTCCTACGGCACCCACCACATGCTGGGGCTTGCCAAGTTCAAGCGCGCACGCTTCCTGATCGCCTCGACCAGCGAGGTCTACGGCGACCCCCAGGTCCACCCTCAGACCGAGGACTACTGGGGCCACGTCAACCCGATCGGCCCGCGCGGCGTCTACGACGAGGCGAAGCGCTACGCCGAGGCGCTGACCATGGCCTACCACCGCCAGCAGGGCCTCGACACTTCGATCGTCCGCATCTTCAACACCTACGGCCCGCGGATGAGGCCGCACGACGGGCGGGCGATCCCGACCTTCCTGCGCCAGGCACTCCAGGATCGCCCCCTCACCGTGTTCGGCGAGGGCGACCAGACCCGCAGCTTCTGTTACGTCGAGGATCTGATCCGCGGCATCGTCTCCCTCGCCGAGTCCGACGCGCACTCGCCGGTCAACATCGGCAACCCCGATGAGTTCACCCTGCTCGAACTGGCGAAGACCGTGATCGAGGTCACCGACTCGCGCTCGGAGATCGTCTTCGAGGCACTGCCGGTCGACGACCCGCAGCAGCGGCGCCCCGACATCGGCAAAGCCCGAGACCTGCTGGGCTGGGAGCCGAAGATCGCCCTGCGCGACGGCCTCCGCCGCACGATCGACGAGACCGGCGTCGAGCGCCTCGTCGGCGCCGGCGACTGACTCTCTTCGCGCCCACGAAAAAGGGCGGCCCGCAGGCCGCCCTTTCCGTTGCTCCTCTGCCCCTCGACTACTGAGTGGTCGTCGAGAAGGAGACGATCCCCAGCGGCGCGCCGGTGGTGATCGCGTTGGCCGCCGCAAATTCGGCAGCTTCTTTTTTGGCTTCTTCTTCGGTTTTGAACAGCGGCGGGCCCTGGGCAGCCTGCGCGTAGTAGGCCGCGTAGACCTGTACGAACCCGTTGAGCACTTCGGCCGAGACCGGCTGAAGCGTGGCCGCGGCGTTCTGGACGCTGATCGTCCGGGCGAGCGGGTCGACCGTGATCGCGGCGCCGGTGACATTGACGTCTGCGATCGAGGCGCGGCCCAGGTTGCCCAGGTCGAGCGCTTTCGACGCGTTGGATTTGGCGATGACTTCTGCCGTGAGCGTCTTCGCGGCGAGGTCGACATCGATTTTTTCGAGGGTGATTTCAGTTTCCAGATAGGTGGTGGCACCGGTCTGGAGTTTCTGGGTCAGCTTGACCCCACCGCTCGTTTCGACGACGCCCGAGGTCAGTGACGGGCTGATGTTGCCCCCGCTGATCGGGAACGTGTAGACGGGCGACGGGTCTTTGCTGGTTTCCGTCGTGCCGCCGGTCGGGACGATGCTGACTTCGGCTTCGGCGAGTTTGCCGAGCGTCGACGGGTTGGTGGCGAGGGTCGCGCTGCCGCCAGGCAGCAGGGAGACCTTGCTCGGCTGCGTCGTCGCCACCGATGAGCCGAGAACCGCGCCGCCCTTGAACGGCTGTGCGGAGCTCTTCTTCTTGCTCACCTGCGCGCGCTTGTTCTTCTTCTTCTTGGGCTTGCCCGTGAAGCCCAGCTTCTTGTTCAGCTGGGTGGCTGCTCCACCGGTCAGCTTCAGCGACTTGATCGTGACGTTGGCGCCGAAACCGTTGCGGACGGAGCTGATCCCGCTGACCGAGGCGAACTTCATCTTCTTGCCGGCGACGTTGCCGGTGAGAGAGCTCGAGGTCGTGTCCAGCACGAGGGCCTTGACCACGGCCGACTTCGATCCGGCCTTGAACTTGATGCCGCCTTCGTTGGTGAGCGTGCCCTGACCGTTGGTCGGGTCGAGCGAACCTTCGCCGACCGGCATCGTCACCACGGTGCCCTTGATCGTCGCCGGGCTCACCTTGAGGACCTTCACGCCGCTCTTCTTGAGCTTGTTGTTGAAGCCCTTGTTGAGGGTGATCGCGGTCGTGCTTCCGGCTGCTACCGGATTGCTTGCTGCTGAAGCCATTGCGGCGAGGGCAACGCATCCGATCAGGGCGGCCGCAAAGGCCACCGCCGTCGACATCGTTCCCCTGCCTTTAACTGGCCGGGTCACATCTTTCATTCGGATCCTTCCCGTTGGTGCCGCCCCCTGCTGCCCCGATTGGCGACTTACGGCACATCGATTGCTGCCAAGGTTATTCCCGGCATGCACCAATCACAACCCACCCCGGCCCCCTTTGTTCCGGTTCACGGACCCGCCGAGTCCCGCCTGCTTGTGCTCGGTTCCAGCGGTTTCGTCGGCTCCCACGTCCTCGAAGCGGCCGCCTCGGCCGGCCTCGTCGCGCTCGGCGCCGGCCGCCACCCCGGGCCCGGAGAAATCGCCTGCGACCTGCTCGAGCCCGAATCGATCGTGGCCTGCCTAGAGGCCGCGGCGCCGGACACGATCCTCAACCTGGCCGGCTCCGCCTCTGTGGCGGCCAGCTGGCGCGATCCGGCGGCCGCCTTCGACGCGAACGCGCTCGGCGCTCTCAACCTGCTGGAGGCCGTCGCCGAGCACCGTCCCGGGACCCATCTCACCTGCGTCTCATCCGGCGAGGTGTACGGCGAGCCCGCCGACCCGGGCGACCTGCCCTTCCGCGAGGACCGGCCGCCGGCCCCGGTCAATCCCTACGGCGTGAGCAAACAGGCGATGGAAGTGCTCGCCGGGCAATACGCGCGAACGCATGGGCTGCAGATCGCCGTCGTCCGCCTCTTCAACCAGATCGGGCCAGGACAGGCCGAGCGCTTCGCCGCCTCGGGCTTCGCCAGGCAAATCGTCGCCGCCGAGCTCGAGGGCGCACCCTCTGCGGAGCTCCGGGTCGGCAACATCGACGCCCGCCGCGATTTCACCGACGTGCGGGACACGGCACGGGCCTTCGCCCGGGTCTCCGCCGAACGCCTGACCGGGGTCTTCAACCTCTGCTCAGGGCGCCCGCACTCCCTGCGGGATCTGATCGAAGCGATGGCGAAGGAGACGCCGCTGGAGGTATCGACCGTCGTCGACGAGGAGCTGCGCAGGCCCACCGACCAGGCACTGGTCTTCGGCGACCCGACCCTGCTCCGCGAGACGATCGGCTGGGAGCCGGGAATTCTCCTCCAGCGGACGGTGGGGGACATCCTCCAACGCTGGCGCGAACGGCTCGCAGGCGCCGCCTAGCCCGCCCCAATATCCTCCCGCCGACCATGAGCACCCCTCTCGACGACGAGTCCCACCGCTCGATCGCGCCGATCGTCGGCCCGGACGATCCCCGCGTCTTCACCGACTCGGGGATCGAAATCGACCGCCTCTACGACGAGAGCGATGTCGCTCCCGGCCTCGAGGAGCGCCTCGGCGAGCCGGGTGAGCCGCCGTTCACACGCGGCATCCACGACGGCATGTACCGCGATCGCCTCTGGACCATGCGCCAGTACGCGGGCTTTGCGACCCCGGAAGACACGAACGAGCGCTACCGGTACCTGATCGAGCACGGTTCGACCGGGCTCTCGATGGCCTTTGACCTACCGACGCAGCTCGGCCGTGACTCCGACGACCCGCTCTGCGAGGGCGAGGTCGGCAGGACCGGGGTCCCGATCGACACGATCGAGGACATGCGGATCTGCTTCGACCAGATCCCGCTCGACTCGGTCTCCACCTCGATGACGATCAACGCTCCGGCGGGAATCCTCCTGCTGCTCTATGAGCTGGTCGGCGAGGAACAGGGCGTCCCCTCCGAGAAGCTGCGCGGCACGGTCCAGAACGACGTGCTCAAGGAGTACATGGCGCGCGGCAACTACATCTACCCGCCCGAGCCGACGATGCGGCTGACCACCGACCTCTTCGAGTACTGCCACCAGAACGTGCCGAAATGGAACACGATCTCGATCTCCGGCTACCACATCCGGGAGAAGGGCTGCTCGGCTGTCCAGGAGGTCGCCTTCACCCTCTCCAACGCGATCGCCTACGTCGAGGGCGCGCTCGAGCGTGGGATGAAGATCGACGAGTTCGCGCCGCGCCTGGCCTTCTTCTTCAACGGCCACAACAACGTCTTCCAGGAGGTCGCCAAGTTCAGGGCGGTGCGGCGGATGTGGGCGAAACTGGTCAAAGAGCGCTTCGGGGCCGAGAACCCGAGCTCGATGAAAATCCGCTTCCATACGCAGACCGGCGGCGTGACGCTCCAGGCCCAGCAGCCTGAGGTCAACATCATCCGCGTCGCCCTGCAGGGCTTCGCCGCGGTCGCCGGTGGCACCCAGAGCCTGCACACCAACGGCTTCGACGAGGCCCTGGCGCTGCCCACCGAGCGCTCGGCGCGGATCGCCCTGCGCACCCAGCAGGTGCTCGCCCACGAGTCCGGCGTCGCCGAGACCGTCGACCCCTTCGCCGGCTCCTACTTCGTCGAGTCGCTGACCGACGAGATCGAAGAACGCGCCCTCGAGCTGATGGAGAAGGTCGAGGACCTCGGCGGCTCGGTCGAGGCGCTCGAGTTCATGCAGCGGGAGATCGAGGAGTCCGCCCACTCCTACCACGAGCGGTACCGCAGCGGTCAGGACATCATCGTCGGCGTCAACAAATACGTCACCGAGGAGGTCGACGACGTCGACATCCTGCGCGTCGACCCCGAGGCCGAGCAGCGCCAACTCGCCCGGCTCAAAACCTTCAAGAAGTCCCGCGACCAGGCCGCGGTCGGCGAGAAGCTCGACGCGCTGCGCGACGTCGCCCGCGGCGAGGGCAACCTGATGCACCCGATCCGCGCTGCGCTCGCCGCCGACGCCTCGATCGGCGAGGTCTGCGGGGCGATGCGCGACGTTTTCGGCGAGTACCGCGGCGGCGCTTTCTTCTAGGCCTGCAAGAGCTCGGCCAGCCCGCTGAGGCGGAAGGAACGGCGTCGCGCCGGTGGAACTTCGTCGCAATGGTCGAGGCATCGCGCACCCTGATGAAGTCCGAGCCCGAGCTGTCCGAGTTGATCAAGCCCCTCGACGGGGTGCGGATCACGATGGCGGAGAAGGGTTTCGGCACCCGCGTCGCGATTCAGGCCGAGGAGGACCTCGGCCTCAGCGAACGCGACCTGGAAGCGATCCTCGATCACCTGGCAGAGCCGCAGAAGCGGCCATTCACCAGCGCCTGAGCGGCGCGGAAAGCGAGCACCGAAACCGTGGATCGTCTTAAGAAGCATCTGACCCCGTCGACCGTCATCTCCTGCATCGCCCTGTTCGTCGCCCTGAGTGGCGCCGCCTACGCGGCCGGCCTGGCGAAGAACTCGGTCAAGACCAAGAACATCGCCAACGGCGCGGTGACGACGGCCAAACTGAAGAACGCCAGCGTCAACGCCGCCAAGCTCGTCAACGGCGCGGTGATCGGCTCGAAGATCGCCAACGGCGCGGTCGGCAACGCCAAGCTCTCCGAAGCCGCGGTGCGCTCGAACAACCTCGGCGGCAGCGTCGTCACCTCGGCGAAGATCAAGGACCTGAGCGTCACCGAAGCCAAACTCGCGAACAGCGCGGTCGGCAAGGACAAGCTCGGCGCCAACGCGGTCGAGACCGGCAAGCTCGCCAAAGAATCGATCACCGCCGAAAAAATCGCCGCCGGCTTCTACGCGCAGCTGATCAAGAACATCTCCTACGAAACCAAAGACAGCGAATCGAACCCCACCGACGCCAAGGAAGTGACCGCAGCCTGCCCGCCCGGCAAGGAGGTCACCGGTGGCGGCGCCCGCATCAACGGCGCCAAAGTCAACGTCGTCGTCTCGGAGTCCGGTCCGTCGCTCAACCCCGAAGGAAAGCGGACCGGCTGGTACGTCGGTGCCCGCGAGGTTGCAGCGGAGACCGAACCCTGGTCAGTCACAGCCTTCGCGATCTGCGCCGAAATCTAGGCGCCGCGCGTCAAAGCCTGGGAGGCCTTGGAGGGTCCGCGAGAGCGGGCCCTCTTCGCGTTTGAGGGCAAGTGCGGCGCGGCGCAAATAGACTCCCGCGGCTGATGCGCGAGAGAAACCCCGAAACCCACGACGAGAAGCTCGCCTACCTGCGCGAGCTGCGCGAGGCCGCGATCAACTCGGCCTCCGAGGAGTCGGTCGAGAAACAGCACGCGAAGGGCAAGATGACCGCCCGCGAGCGGGTCGAGAAGCTGCTCGACCCCGGGTCCTTCGAGGAGCTCGACACCTTCGTGCGGCACCGCACCTACGACTTCGAGATGCAGAAGCGGCGGCCCTGGGGCGACGCGGTGGTCACCGGCCACGGCACGATCGAAGGCCGCACGGTCTTCGTCTTCTCACAGGACTTCACCGTCTTCGGCGGCAGCCTCGGCGAGGTGATGGCGGAGAAGATGTGCAAGGTGATGGACCTCGCCGCGCAGGTCGGGGCGCCGGTGGTCGGGATCAACGACTCCGGCGGAGCCCGCATCCAGGAGGGCGTGGTCAGCCTCGGCGCCTACGGGGACGTCTTCGTCCGCAACGTCCAGTGCTCGGGGGTGATCCCCCAGATCAGCCTGATCATGGGCCCGTGCGCCGGGGGCGCCGTCTACTCGCCGGCGATGACCGACTTCATCTTCATGGTCAAAGAGACCTCCCACATGTTCATCACCGGCCCCGAAGTGATCAAAACCGTGACCGGCGAGGAGGTCGAGTTCGAGGAGCTCGGCGGCGCGATGAGCCACAACACCAAGTCGGGCGTCGCCCACTTCGCCTCCGAGGACGAGGAGAGCTGCCTCGAGGACGCGCGGCACCTGCTCAGCTTCCTGCCCTCGAACAACCTCGAGCAGCCGCCCCGTTTCGAGCCGGAGGACGATCCCGAGCGCGAAGACGACGAGCTCGACACGATCGTCCCCGATGACCCCTCGAAGCCCTACGACATGCGCGACGTCGTCTCACGCATCGTCGACGACGAGGAGTTCTTCGAGGTGCACGAGCATTTCGCCAAGAACATCATCTGCGGCTTCTCGCGCCTCGACGGCTTCCCGGTCGGGATCGTCGGCAACCAGCCGGCCTACCTGGCGGGCGTGCTCGACATCGAGGCCTCCGAGAAGGCAGCGCGCTTCGTCCGCACCTGCGACGCCTACAACGTCCCGATCATCACCTTCACCGACGTCCCCGGCTTCCTGCCCGGGACCGATCAGGAGTGGAACGGGATCATCCGCCACGGCGCCAAGCTCCTCTACGCCTTCACCGAGGCGACCGTGCCGAAGCTCACGGTCGTCACCCGCAAGGCCTACGGCGGCGCCTACGACGTGATGAACTCGAAGCACATGCTGGCCGACTACAACGTCGCCTGGCCGACCGCCGAGATCGCCGTGATGGGCCCCGAGGGCGCGGTCAACATCATCTACCGCAAAGACATCGCCACCTCGCCGACGCCCGACGAGCGCCGCCAGAAGCTGATCGACGACTACAAAGCCCACTTCGCCAATCCGTACTCGGCCGCCGAGCGTGGCTACATCGACGACGTGATCGAGCCGCGCCAGACCCGGCCGAAGCTGGTCCGTGCGCTGCGGATGCTGCAGAGCAAGCGGGTCGCGCAGCCGAAGCGCAAGCACGGGAACATCCCGCTTTAGGTCCAGGCGGTCGGAGGGTCGGCTGCCCCTCCTCACTCAACTTGCTGGGGTGGAGAGTGGGGGGCTGCCAGTGGGCCGCCCGCCCCAGAAGTACAAGCGTTCGGAGCGCCAGCCGACCCTCCGGGCGTCAAGTCTGAAGCGGCATTCGGCCCGGAGCACCGGTTCAGGTCGCAGCTTTCCCGCATAGCGGGGTGGTGTACGACCTGAACATCAGGCGGCCGAGGGTCCACCCTCTGGAGAACCGTTTAGCGAGCATCACGATCTGACTCTCTGCGAGCGGCGCTCAGTCGCCGATTGCCACCGCCCCGGACGCGAAGCGGAGGAGGAGGTGGTTTATGGCGAAGCTGAGGAGATGGCGGTTTATGGCGAAGCTGAGGAGATGGCGGTTTATGGCGAAGCCGGGGCCGCGGTGGGCACTGCGGGGGTGGTCGTGCCGGCGGTGCTCTGGAGCTTGCGGATGTGGACTCGGAGCCAGTGGGAGATGACGTCGGTGCGCTGGAAGAGCTGTGGGCGGCGGGGGGTGCATTTGCCGAAGCCGGCGGAGGTGATCGCGATCTCGATCAGCCCGCGGCCGCTGTTGTCGGCGGCGAGCAGCGGGCCGCCCGAGTCGCCGTGACAGGTGGAGGTCGCCGCCTTGGGGAAGTCGATCGCGCAGAGGCGCCCGCGCAGGCCTTCGCAATGGATGCCCTCGACCACCGTGCGGGCCCAGAGCAGGGCCGGCGTGCCGCCGCTGCCGTATTTCGTTTCGCCCCAGCCGGCGAAGAAGGCGTGGGTTCCCGGGCGCAGGCGCCGCGAGTCGGAGCGCGTTGCGATCGGAACCGGGGGCGCCGTGGTCGGCGTCGCCAGCTGCAGCAGGGCGGCGTCTCCGTAACCGTTGACCGGGGCGAGGAGGGAGAAGTGGGGGTAGGAGATGATCCTGGTGACCGCACTGATCTGGGCTTCCGGCGATTGGACGTCAACGGCGCCGGTGGCGACGAAATAGCCTTCGGGCGAGTTGGTCTCGCCGGTGCTCGTGTTCGCCGCGCAGTGCGCGGCGGTTAGGACGACCGAGGGGGCGACGACGGTGCCGCTGCAAGCGAGGCTGTCCTTGCCTCTGAAGGCGACGATGAAGGCCATGAAGGGAAAGCGCCCGGGCTCGGCGGGCGAGCCCCCGACGACCGATGCCTGGGCCCCGTCCCGATGCGCGGGAGGCGCCGCCGAGGCGGCGCCGGCGGCCATGATCGCGACGACCAGCACGGCGCACAGGGCAACCGTTGCCGCGACGGCTTGGGGCGAGCGCATTCTCATCGCCGTTTTTCATCGGCCGGGGAGCGCTTGGAGTTGAGCCGCCGGCCGAATTCGGGACAGGGCGTGCAGCGGGCCGCTCAGGGAGCGGCGGTGGTCTCGGCGATCTCGGCCGGCCCGGCTGCCCCGCGGCCGCCGGTGGCGCCACCCACCTCGCGGGTCAGGCGGTGGGCCAGGTAGACGGGGATGATCGACAGCAGGACGACGATCACGGCGACCGCGTTGACGATCGGCAGCTGCTGGGGGCGGAAGAGGTTGCGGAAGATCCAGATCGGCAGGGTTTCTTCGCCGGCGCCGATCGTAAAAGTGGTGACGATGATCTCGTCGAAGGAGAGCGCGAAGGCGAGCAGAGCCCCGGCTCCCAGGGCCGAGCGCAGGTTGGGAAGCGTGACCAGGCGGAAGGTCTGCCAGGTGTCGGCGCCGAGGTCCGCAGAGGCCTCCTCGAGGGACCCCGACATGCGGCGCAGGCGGGCGATCACGTTGTTGTAGACGACGACGATGCAGAAGGTCGCGTGGCCGACGATCACGGTGAAGAGGCTGAGGTCGATGCCGAGCACCTGGGTGAAGGTGTTGCTGAGCGCGACGCCGGTCACGATTCCCGGCAGCGCGATCGGCAGGATCACCAGGAACGAGATCGTCTCGCGGCCGAAGAAGCGGTGGCGGGCGACCGCGAGCGAGGCGAGGGTGCCGAGGACTATGGCGATCGCGGTGGCGGCGATCCCGGCCTTCAGCGAGGTCACGAACGCCTCGCGGGCGAATTCTTCGTGAATCGCCTTCGGGAACCAGTCGAGGGTGAGGCCGGGAGGCGGCCATTCGAGGATGTTGCTGGCGTTGAAGGCATACACCGCGAGCACCACCAGCGGGATGTAGATGAAGGCGAGGCCGAATCCGACGGCGACGCGCAGCAGGGCAGCTGATCCTCTCGAGAGCCTCATGGCCTAGATGTGCTCGAAGGCGCCCAGCTTCCGGGCGACCATCAGGTAGGCGATCATCACGACGATCGGGACGAGGGCGAGGGCGGATGCGAGCGGCAGGTTGTTGGAGATGTTGTTGAAGATCACGTTGCCGATGAACTGGTTGTTGGAGACCAGGCGCGGCGTGATGTAGTCGCCGAGGGTGAGGGCGAAGGTGAAGATCGAGCCGGCGACGACGGCGGGGAAGGCGAGCGGCAGGATCACCCGCCGGAAGGTCGTGAAGGGCTTGGCGCCGAGGTCCTCCGAGGCGCTGATCAGCGAGTTGGGGATCCGCTCGAGCCCGGCGTAGATCGGCAGGATCATGTACGGCAGCCAGAGGTAGCTCATCACCAGCCAGACCGCGGTGTTGCCGAATCCCGGGCCGCTGAGCCCGAACGGTTCCAGCGCCCAGTCGATGATCCCGCCGCTGGAGAGCATCGTGCGCCAGGAGAGGACCTTGACCAGGTAGCTCGACCAGAGCGGCAGGAGGACGGCGACGACGAGGACGGCCTTGCCGCGACGGTTCGCCACCTTGGCCATGTAGAAGGCGATCGGGAAGGCGATGATCGCGTCGGTGATCGTCACCAGCGCCGCGATCGAAACCGTCCGCCAGACGATGTCCTTGTAGACGGGTTCGTTGAAGAGCGTTTCGATGTTTTCGAAGGTGAAGGCCTGTTCGAGCTCCCCGCTGACCGGGTTGACCGACCAGAAGGCGGCGATCAGCAGCACCACGAGCGAGCCGAGGTAGCCGATCACCAACCAGCCGACGGGGCCGGCCAGCAGCGCTCCTATCTGTAGGCGGGGACGGCCGTGGAGGAGGCCGGCGAGCCTGCGGCCCACCGACCTCCTCTCCACGACCGCCTCAGACGCCATTGCTCACAGGCGCCGAACTACCCCTTGATCGAGGTCCAGGCCTGGACCCAGTCGTTGTAGTCCATGCAATCTTCTTCGCCGTTGCCGCAGTCGGCGAGCGGCGTTTCCCAGTAGTAGACCCGCTTCCAGAATGACGGGTCTTCGGCGTGGTACTTCGAGCAGAAATCGGCTTCCGCCGTTTCCTTGCACGCCAGGCTCTGGGCGGGCGCCTCGCCGAAGAATTCGGCGACTTCGGCGTTCGCTTTCGGCGAGACGATGTAGTTCATCCACTCGTACATGCAATTCGGGTGCTTCGCCTGCGAGCTGATCATCCAGGTGTCCGACCAGCCGGTGGCACCCTCTTCGGGCAGGAAGCCCTGGCTCGCCGGGCTCGCCGCGACCGGCTTGCCCGCGCCTTCCAGTTCGAAGAACTGGTACTGCCAGGTGGTGCCGACGACGCTGTCGCCGTTGGCGAATGCGGAGATCTGCTTCGCCGCGTCCGACCAGTATTCGCCGACCAGCGGCTGCTGTTCCTTCAGCAGGTTGGTCGCCGCTTCGAACTGTTCTTCGTTGAGCTCGTAGGGGTTTTCGATCCCCAGCTTCGGTTCGTGCGCCTTCAGGTACACGGCCGCGTCGGCGATGTAGATCGGGTCGTCGTAGGCGCTGATCTTGCCCTTGTACTTGGCGGCTTCCTTGGGATCGAGGATCACGCTCCACGACCGCGGAGCCGGCTTCACCTCATTCGTGTTCCACATCAACAGGTTGGCGCCACGACCGTGCGGGATCCCGTACGGCTTGCCGTCGAACGTGTTGTAGGGCTGGTCCTTGATGTCCGGGAAGATCGTCTTGTAGTTGGGGACCAGGCTGACGTTGACCGGGGATACGTCTCCACCTTCGACCAGGCGGGCGGTCGCGTTGCCCGAGGCCGAGACGCCGTCGTATTCGCCGGTGCGCATCAGCTCGACCATTTCGTCGGAGGTCCCGGCGATCTTGTCGCTCACCTTGCAGCCGGTCTGCTGTTCGAACGGCTTCGCCCACGCCGGTTCGACGTAGCCGGCCCAGGAGATCAGGTTGACCTGGCCCTCGCCCTTGCCCAGCTTCTGCAGTTCTTCGCCGCCTCCGCCGCTGTCGTCGCTGCTGGAGCCGCAGCCGGCCAGCAGCAGCAGCATCACCGCCAGAAGCCCAGTGATGATCAGCCAGGCCGTGCGTGCAGGGTGTGATTCCTTGCTCACGGTTTCTCCTCCTCGTTGTTTGACTTCTCTCGGACGGCGACCGTGTTCTCCGGGCGCCAGCCGACGACAGCCTCTTGCCCCTCGTCGGGCGCGGGGTGTTCCCCCGCGCCTTCCGTGTTTTGACGGATCAGCTGAAGCTCTCCGCCCACGTCGAGCTTGACCGTATAGCGAGTGACCGACCCGGCGTAGGCGACGTCGACGACGCGCCCCCGTTCGACGGTCATGCCATCGGGTGTGGCGCCGGCTTCAAGGAAGCTGATCTTCTCGGGCCGGACCGTGAACCGGGCGCCGTCGCGCTCGACCAGGTTGGAGACACCGACGAAGCCGGCGACGAAGGCCGTTTCGGGCTTCTCGTAGAGCTCCTGCGGGGCGCTCACCTGTTCGATCAGCCCGTCGTTGAAGACCGCGATCCGGTCGCTCATGGTCAGCGCCTCGTCCTGATCGTGGGTGACGTAGACGAAGGTGATGCCGACGTCCGACTGGATCGTCTTCAGCTCGGCCTGCATCTGCTCACGCAGCTTCAGGTCGAGCGCGCCGAGCGGCTCGTCGAGGAGCAGGACCTTGGGCCTGTTGACGATCGCGCGGGCGAGGGCAACCCGCTGCCGTTGGCCGCCGGAGAGCTCGGCCGGCTTGCGGTCCGTGTAGCCGGGCAGGCGGACCATCTCGAGCGCGTCGTCGCGCCTGCTCGCCCGTTCCTCCTTGGAGACACCGGCGACGCGCATCCCGTAGGCGACGTTGTCGCCGACCGTCATATGGGGGAAGAGGGCGTAGTCCTGGAAGACCGTGTTGACCGCGCGGTCGAAGGGGGGGACGCCGCTCACGTCCTCGCCGGCGAGTTCGATCGTGCCGCTGCTCGGGTCCTCGAACCCGGCGATCATCCGCAGCGTCGTCGTCTTGCCCGAGCCCGAGGGGCCGAGCATCGTGAAGAACTCGCCCCGCTGTATCTCCAGGTCGATCCCGGCGACAGCGGCCACATCGCCGTATCGCTTGGTGAGGCCGGCCAGCCGGATGTCGGGAGGTGGAGTGACTACCTCCCGAAACTTATCCGAGGGGGTCAGGAAAGCAAGGACAAACCCGCCCCGCCCGGTTGGACGGGGCGGAGTATGTCCTCAGCCTGGGAGGGGGATCAAGGGAAGTGGCTAGTAGCCGAGTGGGTGACGCGCGACGAAGCCTTCGTTATCGAGAAGGTCTTCGTGCCAGCGGGGGCCGGTGCCCGAGGAGTCACCAGAGGTGTCCCAGCGGTACCCGGCGATTTCGGCGTAGGCGTGCCCGGAGTTGGCCCAGACCGTTATCCAGCGACCTTCGCCGGCGGCGCCCCAACTCTCCATCGGTCCGGACGGGAGAGGGCTTTCGAGGAATTCGCCTCCGTGCAGCGCGTAGCTGACCGAGCCCGAGCAGTCGTAGCCGCGATCCCACCATTTGCCGTGGCCGCCGCCGTAGATGTACGGCTTGGTGCGGATCCGGTTGGCGGCGGCGATCACTGCCTTGACCCGAGGTGGTGCCGACTTCGGCGGGACGAGCATGCCGTTCTGGAGCAGCCGCGCATTCGGCGTCGGCGTGCAGATGTCTACTTCGGCAGGCGTGATTCCTCCGCCGCCGCAGTTAGCGGAAGCACCCACCGGCACGGCCAACGCCACGGCGGTCAGGGCTGTGGCGGCCGCTAGACCCGCCTTGAGCTTATTGGTGTTCGAAAGCAAACCGATCTCCTTGGTCGGCCTACGGGGTTAGCTGTCGGGCTGGCGCGAAAGGAGCCTGCGCCCCCACCTGAGAGAGGTGAGTTAGCCCCGAAAACGTGGTTCCCCCGCTCCCACCGCGCCATGGGCGCTCGGGATTAGGCGTTTCGGTTGTATGGAACGGCGGCAGTGTAGACGATCGCCTGGTCGCTTGCTCACAAAAAGCAAACATTTTGTGGCCTTTCGCACTTGGCAGCTCGTTTCCTCTCATCCAACGTTCCTGTCGACCGGTCCGCTGGTAGCTTGCGCCGTGGGATGGAACTTGCCGGACGCACAGCTCTACTGACCGGCGCCACAGGAGGTTTGGGACGGGCGATCGCGGAGGCTCTCGCCGCCCGCGGGGCGTCGGTACTGCTCAGCGCCCGCAAGCAGGAGGCGCTGGAGGCGCTGGCGGCCTCCCTGCCGGGTGATGGGCACAGAGTCCTCCCCGCCGACCTCGCCGACATCGGAGCGGCGGAGCGGCTGGCAGCCGAGGCCGCAGGGGTCGACATCCTCGTCGCCAACGCCGGCCTGCCGGGGTCCGGCTCCCTCGACGAGTTCAGCGCCGAGGAGCTGGCCCGTGCCCTGCGCGTCAACCTTGAGGCGCCGATGCTGCTCGCCCGTGCGCTCTACCCGGCGATGGTCGATCGCGGCTCCGGGCAGCTCGTCTTCATCGCCTCCGTTTCCGGCAAGGCGGCCAGCCCGCAGAGCTCGATCTACAACGCGACCAAGTTCGGCCTGCGCGGCTTCTCCCTCGGCCTGCGGATGGACCTGAAGCCCAAGGGCGTCGGCGTCTCGCTCGTCTCGCCGGGCTTCGTCCGCGAGGCCGGGATGTTCGCGGACACAGGGGCCTCTGTGCCGCCGGGGACCGGCACTTCGAGCCCCGCCCAGGTCTCGGCTGCGGTGCTCAGGGCGATCGAGCGGGATAAGACCGAGGTGGTCGTCGCGCCGCTGCATGTGCGGGTGATGTCTCAACTTGCGGTGGCGACTCCGGACCTGTCGGTTCGCATCCAGAGCGGGTCCACGGGACAGAAGGCGGCCAAGGCGGTTTCCGAGGGCCACGCGCGCAACGCACCGCAGAAGCGTTGACTCCGGGCGACCGGAGCAGGTGCCGAACCTCGCGCGAACGTAGAATCGGCTGATGAGCAACGACTCATTCGGCGCCCGTTCCACGCTCGAGGTCAGCGGACGCTCCTACGAGATCTTCCGGCTCGACGCGCTCGCCGACCGCTTCGGTGTCTCCCGGCTTCCCTACTCGATCAAGGTTCTGCTCGAGAACGTCCTGCGCCTCGAGGACGGCGTCTCGGTCAGCGGCTCCGACGTCGAGGCGATCGCATCCTGGGACCCGGCGGCGGAGCCCAGCGCCGAGATTCCCTACCAGCCGGCCCGCGTCCTCATGCAGGACTTCACCGGCGTCCCCGCCGTCGTCGACCTCGCCGCGATGCGCGACGCGATGGCCGCCGAATTGGGCGGCGACCCGGAGAAGATCAACCCGCTGGTCGACGTCGACCTCGTCATCGACCACTCGGTCCAGGTCGACGCCTTCGGCAACGACCGCGCCTTCGCCGTCAACGCCGAGCGCGAGTTCGAGCGCAACCTCGAGCGCTACCAGTTCCTCAAGTGGGGCCGCGAGGCCTTCGACAACTTCAGCGTCGTGCCGCCGGCGACCGGCATCTGCCACCAGGTCAACCTCGAGCACATCGCCCAGGTCATCTACAGCCGTGAGCGCGACGGCGTCCTCCAGGCCTACCCGGACACCCTGGTCGGCACCGACTCGCACACGACGATGGTCAACGGCCTCGGCGTGCTCGGTTGGGGTGTGGGCGGGATCGAGGCCGAGGCGGCGATGCTCGGCCAGCCGGTCTCGATGCTGCTGCCGCAGGTCGTCGGCTTCCGGCTCGAGGGCGAGCTGCCGGCCGGCTCGACCGCGACCGATCTCGTCCTGACCGTCACCGAGATGCTCCGCGAGCGCGGCGTCGTTTCCAAGTTCGTCGAGTTCTACGGGCCCGGGCTGGCGAAGCTCGGCCTCGCCGACCGGGCGACGCTCGGCAATATGTCGCCCGAGTTCGGGTCGACCTGCGCGATCTTCCCGATCGACGCCGAGACAATCCGTTACCTGGAGCTGACCGGCCGCCCGACCGAGACGCTCGAGCTGGTCGACGCCTACGCGCGCGAGCAGGGGCTGTTCGTCACCGAGGACTCCCCCGACCCGGAGTTCTCCGAGACCCTCGAGCTCGACCTCGGCGATGTCACCCCGAGCATCGCCGGGCCGAAGCGCCCTCAGGACAGGGTGCCGCTCGCCGACGCCAAGGAGGCCTTCCTCGAGGCGATGGAGGAGTTCGACCCGGAGGCGGGCGAGGAACTCGGCAACGATCGCGACGAGGCGATGTACGAGTCGTTCCCGGCCTCTGACCCGCCGGCCGAGGACCATGACGACGATCGCGGCAAACCGCGGCCCGCGGTCAGCGCCCGCGCCACCGCGCTCGCCTCGAGGGTCAGCGATGACGCGACCACGGTCACGCTCGAGGACGGAACCGAGGTCGAACTCGACCACGGCCGCGTCGTCATCGCGGCGATCACCAGCTGCACCAACACCTCCAACCCCTCGGTGATGGTCGGCGCCGGCCTGCTGGCCCGCAACGCGCTCGAACGCGGCCTCTCGCGCCAGCCCTGGGTCAAGACCTCGCTTGCTCCCGGCTCGACCGTGGTCACCGACTACCTCGATAAAGCCGGCCTCACCGAGTACCTCGACCGGCTCCAGTTCAATCTCGTCGGCTACGGCTGCACCACCTGCATCGGCAACTCGGGTCCCCTGCCGCCGGAGATCTCCGCGGCGGTCGAGGAGAAGGACCTGGCGGTATGCGCGGTGCTCTCCGGCAACCGAAACTTCGAGGGGCGGATCAACCAGGACGTGAAGGCGAACTACCTGGCGAGCCCGCCGCTGGTCGTCGCCTACGCGCTCGCCGGCCGCATGGACCTCGACCTGACCACCGAGCCGCTGGGCCAAGGCAGCGACGGCGAGCCGGTGTACCTGAAGGACATCTGGCCCGACCCGGCCGAGATCAAGGAGGTCGTCGGTCGCTCGATCGCCTCGGAGATGTTCACCCGCAACTACGGCGGCGTGATGGAGGGCGACGACACCTGGAAGGCGGTCGAGGTGCCGGAGGGCGATCGCTACACCTGGCCCGACTCCACCTACGTCCGCCGCCCGTCCTTCTTCGAAGGGATGCCGGCCGAGGCCCCCGGGATCGAGCCGATCGGCTCGGCCCGCGTGCTGGCCTTGCTCGGCGACTCGATCACCACCGATCACATCTCGCCCGCGGGCGCGATCAAGAAAGACAGCCCGGCCGGCAGGTGGCTGATCGAGAACGGTGTGGAGCCGGGCGAATTCAACTCGTACGGATCGCGGCGCGGCAACCACGAGGTGATGATCCGCGGAACCTTCGCGAACATCAGGCTCCAGAACCTGTTGGTCGAGAGGCGCGGTGGTTTCACCCGCCACTACCCCGACGGGGATGCCGAATTGCCGATCTTCGACGCGGCGATGAAATACGCCGACGAAGGCGTCCCACTGGTCGTGCTCGCCGGCAAGGAGTACGGGTCCGGCTCTTCGCGCGACTGGGCGGCGAAGGGCACGAAGGAGCTCGGCGTGCGTGCGGTGATCGCCGAGAGCTTCGAGCGCATCCACCGTTCGAACCTGATCGGCATGGGTGTGCTGCCCTTGCAGTTCCCCGAGGGAGAGACGATCGAGTCGCTCGGCCTCACCGGTGAGCACACGATCGACATCGGCGACCTTCAGGACGGCGAGGCCTCGACCGTGGGGGTGAGCGCCGTGCGCGATGGCGCCGACCCGATCGAGTTCGAGGCGACGGTCAGGCTCGACACCCCGAACGAGGTCACCTACTTCCGCAACGGCGGCATCCTTCAGACGGTCCTTCGTAACCTCAGGGACTGAGCCTCCCAGGCCCGCAAAAAAGAATGGGTGCAGCGGGGCCGCGGGAGGCAGGGGGGTCCGCGCGACCCTCACTGCACCAGCGCGTCGGTAGCCAGGGAGGGATGCCGACGCGGCCGCTCCCCTAGGCGGGACTGCCCAGAGGAACAGTCACCAGTTAGCTATACCGCGTAATCGCGGTCGGGTCAAGGCAATTTGAGCGTATTACGGGGTTTCGGCGAAGCTTTCGGGCCGGGATGCGATGCCCCAACCCTTGCGCTCGATCAGTTCGATGCCGATCACACTCCCCACCGGGCCCACCGGTGTGAGGGTCGCCGCGAGGAGTGTGTAGGGCGCCTCCCTGCGCACACACGCGATCCAGATGACGATGCAAAGGCCGATGAAGCCGAGCCCGTGCGCCCACCCGAACAGCATCGTCTCGGTTTCGAAGCCGGGCAGGATCCAGAACAGGATCAACCCACTGAAGATCGCCAGCTCGATCCACGAGAGGCGCTTCACCCAGACGAAGAGGTGGCCGGGGACGGGCTTTTTCAGCGAGGTCACGGTGATTCCAAGATACCCGGGCCCGGCCGCCCGGCCGCGGGTCCTGTCGTCGGGGTGGCCTGGCCTTCTGGCCCTGCACGCTGCTCCGGGCGCCGGGACATCGCGCCCACAGGGTCGAGATCTTGCCCTCCGCAGCCTCCGGGCAGGCGAAGACCACGCCACCCCTACGCCACCCGCGGACGGGCGTCCCGGGGTCACGAGCTAGAGGATCGGAGGCGGCGGCGGTTGACGTGAACGCAGTTGCTCCCGCATACCGGCAAGAAGTGCGTTCATATAAGCGACCAGCGAACGTCCGATCAGCTCCTCGGCTCAGCGGCCTTGACCGTCTCCCCTGGTGGCCTGTCGCGCGGGTGGCTCGGGGCCGTGTCAGGCCCCGCGCGCCGGGCCCTAAGCGCCGGCGGTCAAAGCCGTGAGGACGATGCGTTCCTGCTCGCGAGCATGGGCGATCGAGTAGCCCTCGCCGGGGCTGGCACGGGTCGGGCGGCCGACGTAGTCGAGGGTGACGCCCTCCGGCAGCAGGTCCGGCAGGCGCCGGCCCATCACCTTCCAGCAGCCCATGTTGCGCGGCTCCTCCTGGACCCAGACGACCTCTTTGAGGTTGGGGTAGGAGGCGATCAGCTCGGTCAGCTGCTGCTTGGCGAACGGGTAGATCAGCTCGACGCGCGCGATCGCGACGTTCTCCGCCGACTCCCGTTTCTCGCTGGTGTCCATGTCGAAGTAGACCTTGCCCGTGCAGAGCACCAGGCGCTCGACCTTCTCGCGCCGATCGGCCGCGGTCGGGTCGTCGAGGGTGAACCTGAACTCGCCGTTGGTGAGCTCGTCGGGCGTCGCCGCCGCGCGGCCCAGCCGCAGCAGGCCCTTCGGGGTGAATACGACGAGCGGTCGTGGCTTGCGGATCAGCGCCTGGCGGCGGAGGAGGTGGAAGTACTGGGCCGCCGTGGTCGGGTTGGCGATCCGGATGTTTCCCTCCGCCGCGAGCGCCAGGAAGCGCTCGATGCGGGCGCTCGAGTGCTCGGGGCCGGAGCCCTCGTAGCCGTGCGGCAGGAGGAGCGTCAGGCGGCTGGTCTGCCCCCACTTCGCCTCCCCCGAGGCGATGAAGCTGTCGATGATCACCTGGCCGGCGTTGGCGAAGTCGCCGTACTGGGCCTCCCAGAGGATCAGTGCGTTCGGGGTCGCCGCCGAGTAGCCGTACTCGAAGCCGAGGCAGGCGGCCTCGGAGAGCGGGCTGTTGTAGAGCTCGAACGGGGCGCTGGCGTCTTCGAGGTTCTGCATCGGCGTGTACTCGAGGCCGGTGTTCTCGTCGTGGAGGACGAGGTGGCGGTGGGAGAAGGTGCCGCGCTCGGTGTCCTGGCCGGTGAGGCGGATGTGGACCCCTTCGGTGAGCAGCGAGGCGAAGGCGAGGCCCTCGGCGTGGCCGAATTCGATCCCGCCGTTCTCCAGGGTGTCGATGCGCTTGCCCAGTGGTTTGCGCAGCTTGCGGTGGATGGTGAAGCTCTCGGGGACCCGGATCAGCGCCTCGTTGAGGGAGCGCAGCTTCTCGATCGGAACCGCGGTGTCGACCGGCGGGCTGGCGCTGCGGTCGAGTTCGCCGGTCGCCGAGGTGGTGACCGTCGGGTCCTCGTACTCGCCCAGCTCCATCTTGCGGCGCAGGTCCTTGAGCGCCGCCGACATCTCGTCGTGGCGCGCCTTGGAGGTCGCGTCGACTTCCTCGCGTGAGATCACGCCCTCGTCGACCAGCCTGTCGGCATAGAGCTCGGAGACCGGCTTGTGCGCCTTGATCTTCGCCGCGATCAGAGGCTGGGTGTAGGCCGGCTCGTCGGTCTCGTTATGGCCGTAGCGCCGGTAGCCGATCACGTCGATGACGATGTCGCGTTCCCAGCGGTCGCGGAACGCCATCGCCAGCCGGATCGCCGAGGAACAGGCCTCGACGTCGTCGGCGTTGACGTGGATGATCGGCACATTGAAGCCCTTCGCCATGTCGGCGGCGTACGGGGTCGAGCGGGCGTCCTGGGGGTCGGTGGTGAAGCCGACCTGGTTGTTCTGGATGACATGGATCGTTCCGCCCGTCGTGTAGCCCCGCAGCGCCCGCAGGTTGAGCGTCTCGGCGACCACGCCCTGGCCGGGGAAGGCGGCGTCGCCGTGCAGGAGGACGGGGATCGCGCGCTTCGGCTCGTGGGCGATGCTCGGCCCCTCGAAGTCGGACTGGATGAAGCGCGTGGCACCCTCGACGACCGGGTTGACGAACTCGAGGTGGCTCGGGTTCGGGTAGAGGCGGACCGCGATCTTCTCGCCCTCGCTCGTCTCGTAGATGCCCTGGTGGCCGTAGTGGTACTTGACGTCGCCGGTACCGCCGTGCGGGATCGCGGCGACGGCCTTGACCGCCTCGATCTGCTTGGAGCCCTCGAACTCGGCGAGGATCGACTCGACCGAGCGGCCGAGGTTGTGGGCGAGCACCGCGAGACGCCCGCGGTGCGCCATGCCGAAGACGACCTCCTCGGCGCCGTTGCGATGGGCGAGGGTGACCACCTCGTCGAGCATCGGGACGACGGCGTCGAGGCCCTCGATCGTGAAGATCTTCTGGCCCAGGTAGGCCTTCTCGACGAAGCGCTCGAACTCGAAGACGTCGATCAGCCTGTGCAGGAGGCGCCGTTTCTCCTCCTGCTCGAGTGGCTGGCGGTGGGCGCCGGTCTCGACCATCTCCCGCAGCCAGGTGCGCTGCTGGTGTGAGGAGAGGTGCTCGAACTGGTAGGCGATCGTGCCGCAGTAGGCCTCGCGCATCCTCGGCAGCGCTTCGAGGAGGGTCTCGCCCGGAACGCCGATCCGCAGGATCGATGCGGGCACGCGGGCCATCAGCTCCGGGGTCAGGTTGAGGCTCTCGGGTTGGAGCGAGGGGTCGCCCTGCGGCTCGCGGCCGAGCGGGTCGAGGCGGGCGGCGAGGTGGCCGTGGGTGCGGTAGCCCTTGAGCAGCGAGGTCGCGGCCTGGACCGCCTGCAGTAGCTCCTCGTCGGGCTGCGCCGGGCTGGTCGCCGGCGCCGGGGCACCGAGGGGCGGGGCGGACGCGGCCGCCGCGTGCGCGGCCTTGATCGGTGCCGGCTCGACCCCGAGGTCGGCGGCGATCTTCTCGTAGAACTCGTCCTCGCCCTGGAGGAGCTGCTCGATCCGCCGCAGGAAGGCACCCGACTCGGCCCCCTGGATCACCCGATGGTCGTACGTGGAGGTGAGCGTCATCACCTTCGAGACGCCGAGCTGGCGCAGGCGCTCGGGGGCGGCGTGCGCCCACTCCGGCGGGTAGGCGATCGAGCCGGTCGCGATGATCGCGCTCTGACCTTTCAGCAGGCGCGGCACGGAGGCGACCGTGCCGATCCCGCCGGGGTTCGTGAGCGAGATGTTCGTGCCCTGGAAGTCGTCGGCGGTGAGCTTGTTCTCCCGCGTCTTCTTGATCAGGTCCTCGTAGTAGGTGTGGAAGGCGGAGAAGTCGAGGCCGTCGGAGCCCTTGATCGCCGGCACCATCAGGCTGTGCGCGCCTTTGCGCTCTACGTCGACGGCGATCCCGAGGTTGACCGGCCCGTTCTCGATCGCCACCGGTTTGCCGTCGCGCTCCTCGAAGGTGCGAACCATCACCGGGAAGTCCTTGGTCGCCTGTGCGATCGCCCAGGCGACGATGTGGGTGAAGGAGACCTTCATCCCGCGCTCGTTGAGGACGCCGTTGAGCGCTTTGCGCTTGGCGTCGAGCGTGTCGACCGCGATCGTCCTGAACGAGGTCGCCGTCGGCACCTCGCGGCTCTCGTCCATGGCCTGCGCCAGCATCGCCGCCGCCCCCCGCAGAGCTTTCTCCTCCCCGACCCGAGCCGGTGCTGCGCCATTGCCGCCTCCATTGGCCGCAGCGATCACATCGTCCTTGGTCACCTTGGACCCTGGGCCGCTCCCGGCGAGGGCACCGAGGTCAACGCCCAGCTCTGCCGCGACGCGACGAGCCACCGGCGTGGCCCGGGCGGTCTCGGAGCCGCTTGTCCCGTCGGCGGTTTTGGCGGTGTCTGCCGTGGGTGGTGTCGAGGAGGGGACGTCGCCCGCAGCTTGCGAGGACGACGTGCTCTCCTCGGCGACAGGACCCGCGGCCCCACCGTCTGATCCCTCGTCGGAATCGCCCGCTTCCATCTCCGCCATAGGCGACCCCACCGGCACCTCATCGTCCACCGAGACGAGCAGTTTGGTGATGACCCCATCCATGGGAGCCGGGACCTCGGCGTCGACCTTGTCGGTCGAGACCTCGACGACCGTGTCGCCCTCGTTGACGAAATCGCCCTCCGAGACGTGCCACTCGAGAACGATGCCCTCGGTCACCGACTCGCCCATTTCGGGCATCGGGATCTGCACTGTCGTCGTTTGCGCCATCTCTCGAATGAGTGTATGAAAGAAGGGTGAACTACTTCGTCACTGGCGCGACGGGATTCATCGGTCGCAACCTGGTCAGCCGTCTCCTGCAGCGCGAGGGCACCGTTTACGCCCTCGTCAGAGCCGGCTCGAGGGGGCGCCTGGAGGAGCTGAGAACGGCCTGGGGAGCCGATGGGGCCCGGGTCGTCCCGATCGCCGGCGACCTCTCGCAGGCGGGGCTCGGCATCTCCGAGGAGGACCTGATCAGCCTGCGCGGATCGGTCGACCACTTCTTCCACCTTGCCGCCATCTACGACATGAGCGCCGACGCCGAGTCGCAGGAGGTCGCCAACGTCGAGGGCACCCGCCACGCGGTTGAACTCTCGGGGGCGATCGAGGCCGGCTGCTTCCACCAGGTCAGCTCGATCGCCGCCGCGGGCCTCTACCGCGGCACCTGGACCGAGGAGATGTTCGACGAGGCGGAGAAGCTCGACACCCATCCCTACTTCCGCACCAAGCACGAGTCCGAGCGCGTCGTCCGGCAGGAATCGTCGCGGCCCTGGCGCGTCTACCGGCCGGGAATAGTGGTCGGCGACTCTCGGACGGGGGAGATCGACAAGGTCGACGGTCCGTACTACATGTTCAAGCTGCTTCAGCAGGCCCGCCGGGCGCTGCCGTCCTGGCTGCCGACGGTCGGCGTCGAAGGCGGCGAGATCAACATCGTCCCGGTCGATTTCGTCGCCTCCGCGATCGACCACATCGCCCACCTGCCCAATCTCGACGGCCAGGCCTTCAGCCTCACCGACCCCAACCCGAAGACGGCGGGTGAGCTGCTCAACCTCTTCGCCCGCGAGGCCGACGCCCCACAGTCGGTCTACCGGGTCGACTCGAGCATCACCGAGCCGGCCGCGAACCTCGTCCGGACCGGCCTGAGGCTGTTCCCGCCGGCAAAGCGGGTGGCGAAAATGGCGCTCGGCGAGGTCGGGATCCCGGCCGGCGTCCTCAACTACATCAACTACCCGACCCACTTCGACTCGACCAACACCCAGGCCGCGCTCGAAGGGAGCGGCATCGAGGTGCCGCCGCTCGAGTCCTACGCGGACCGCATCTGGGACTACTGGGAGCGCAACCTCGACCCGGGCCTGTTCACCGACCGCTCGCTCTCCGGCGCCGTGCGCGGCAAGATCGTCCTGGTAACCGGTGCCTCCTCGGGGATCGGCCGGGCGACCGCGGTCAAGTGCGCGGACGCCGGCGCCACGGTGCTGCTCGTCGCCCGCACCGTCGAGAAGCTCGAGGAGACGAAGACAGAGATCGAACGGGCCGGCGGCGTCGCCCACATCCATAGCTGCGACATGTCGGACGTCGAGGACGTCGAGCGGATGGCCGACGAGGTCCTCACCTACCACGGCCACGTCGACATCCTCGTCAACAACGCCGGTCGCTCGATCCGCCGCTCGGTGAAGCTCGCCTACGACCGCTTCCACGATTACGAGCGGACCATGCAGGTCAACTACTTCGGCTCGGTCAGGCTGATCCTGGCGCTGATGCCGGCGATGGTCGCCCGCAAACAGGGCCACATCATCAACATCAGCTCGATCGGCACCCAGACCAACCCGCCGCGCTTCTCCGCCTACGTCGCTTCGAAGGCGGCGCTCGACGCGTTCAGCCGCGTGATCGCCTCGGAGGTCGTCAACGACGGCATCCACCTGACCACGATCCATATGCCGCTGGTCCGCACCCCGATGATCGCCCCGACCCGGATGTACGACGTCTTCCCGGCGATCACGCCCGAGGAGGCCGCCGAGATGATCGCCGGCGCGATGGTCAACCAGCCGAAGAAGGTGGCGACCCGCCTCGGCACCTTCGGCGAGCTGCTCTACGCGGTGGCGCCGAAGGCGAGCGACAAAATCCTCAACACGGCCTACGGCCTCTTCCCCGAGTCGCAGGCGGCGAAAGGCAAGGGCGGCGCCGAGGCGCCGGACAAGGCGCCCAGTACCGAGGCGCTCGCCTTCGCCCACCTCATGAAAGGGGTTCATTGGTAGGGCGCGGTGCACCGCTCCGCCGGACCCGCGGGCTGCGCCCGCTCAAGTGTCCAGCGCAGCGGCACCCCACGCCCTCCCGTGAGCGGCGTTCTCAAGACGTGTGACTCGGTGAGCCAGCTTCCGTGACCGCCGAGCGCAGGAAGAAGCATTGGGGTTGGGGGTATGAGGACCAGGTCCCGACCCGGGTGCAGATGGATGAGGCCGCCGGGGCGATCAGGGAGCGGCTCGGGTTCGGCGAGGCGCCGGAGAGCCCGGTCCCGCTGGACGAGGTCGAGCTGCGCAAGCCGCGCCTGAAACCGCCGAGCGGGCTCGGCGACCTGTTCGGCGACGATCGGCACGAGCGCGCCTGCCACGCGCTCGGCAAGGCCTACCGCGACGTGGTTCGGGGCTTCCGGGGCGAATTCGAGAACCCCCCCGACCTGGTCGCCCTTCCGAAGGACGAGTCCGAGATCGAGACGGTCCTGAGCTGGGCCGAGGCCGAGGGGGCCGCCGTCGTCCCGTTCGGCGGCGGGACCAGCGTGGTCGGCGGAGTCGAGGCACCGCTCGGCGACCGGCCGGTCGTCTCCCTCGATCTGCGCCGGCTCGACCGCGTCCTGGAGGTCGACGCCGAGTCACTGGCAGCTCGCATCCAGGCCGGGGCCACCGGCCCCGTCCTCGAGGACCAGCTGCGCGAGCACGGCCTCACCCTGCGCCACTTCCCCCAATCCTTCGAGTACTCGACCCTGGGGGGGTGGGTCGCGACCCGCGCCGGGGGCCACTTCGCGACCGTCTATACCCACATCGACGACCTGGTCGAGTCGGTGCGGGCGATCACCCCGCGGGGAACCTGGGAGAGCCGGCGGCTGCCGGGCTCGGGCGCGGGCCCTTCGCCGGACCGGCTGATGCTCGGCTCGGAGGGGATCCTGGGGGTGGTCGCCGACGCCTGGGTCCGGGTGCGGCCGCGTCCCCGCTTCAAGCTCTCGGCCGGGGTCGAGTTCGACGACTTCATCGCCGCCGCCGGAGCGGTTCGAGCGATCTCCCAGTCGGGCCTCCACCCGGCCAACTGCCGCCTTCTCGACGCGCTAGAGGCCGGCACGACCGGAGCCGGCAGCGGCGAGAAGAACCTCCTGCTGCTCGGCTTCGAGTCCCCCCACCACCCGGTAGGCGACCCGATGCAGATCGCCCTAGAAATCGCCAAGGAACACGGCGGAGCCGTCCGTACTAGCGACGAAGTCGCGGCTCGCTCGGCGAAAGACACGCCCGCTGGAACTAGCGACTTGGTCGCGGACCGCGGGGCAGAAGGTGGCCAGGGCGTTCGCGCATCTACCCGGGGCAGCGGAAGCGAAGCTGAGCAGTCCCGGGTTTATGGCGAAGCGGAGCAGTCGTCGGTCAATTCCTGGCGTTCCGCCTTCCTCCTCGCCCCATACCTGCGCGACACGTTCGTCGCCTGCGGCGTCCTCTCGGAGACCTTCGAGTCGGCGATCACCTGGGATCGCTTCGAGGACTTCCACGCCGAGACGATGGAGGCGACGAGGGCCGCGGTCGCCGAGGTCTGCGACGCGCCGGCGGAGGGGCCGGGGGCGCCGCGGGTCAGCTGCCGCTTCACCCACGTCTACCCGGACGGCCCGGCCCCCTACTTCACGGTGCTGGCGCCAGCCCGCCGCGGCGGTGAGGTCGAGCAGTGGGATGAGATCAAGGTCGCCGCCGCCGAGGCGCTCACCGGAGCCGGTGGAACGATCACCCACCACCACGCGGTCGGCCGCGATCACCGGCCCTGGTATGACCGCCAGCGTCCGGCCCCCTTCGCCGCCGCCCTGCGTGCGGCCAAGGCCGAGTTGGACCCGTCGGGGATGCTCAACCCCGGTGTCCTGATCGACCCCTGAGCGGCCTTACAGAGCCCTTACAAGGCCATGACAGGCCCCATATGTGCCGCCTCCACGATGCAAGCGGCTGTTCCAATCGACATGGAGGTGGACGATGTTCGACTCAACCCGATTCAGGGCTCGCTCGATAGCCACGATCGGCGTCGCCTCGGCGCTGGTCGTCGGCGGCGTGGCGGCCGCGCAGGACAACGGCAGCTCCGGCGCCGGCGAAGGCTCGCAGCAGGGCACCGAAGCACCGGGCAAGACCGGTAAGCGGATGCCGCCGCCGATGATCGGCCCGATGGTCGGCGGCCTCACCTACGGCGAGCTCCACGTGAAGACGAAGGAAGGCGAAGAGGAAACGATCCGGCTCGACCAGGGCGAGATCGTCTCCGTCGACTCGACCTCGATCACCGTCAGCGAGAACGACGGAAATGAAGTGACCGTTCCGCTGAACGGCAACACGACTGTCTTCGCCGGTCCCGGCGGTGAATCCGGCGTCGACGACCTCGCCACCGGTGACCAGGTGACGGTCAGCGGCCCGGAGGGAGGCGCGGCGAAATCGGTGATCGTGATGCCGAAGAAAGGCGACCTGCCCCCGAAAGGCGACTTCAAGGGCGACGCGCCGAAGTTGAACGCCGCCCCGCCGCCCCCGCCGCAGGGAGCGCAGATGGGAAGCTAGCCGGATGAAGGGAGCCATCCTCGTCGTCGAGGACGAGCAGGCGATCGCCGACCTCGTTCGCGCCTATCTGCGGCGCGACGGGTTCGGCGTCGTCTGGGCCCGCGACGGCGAGGGTGCGCTCGAGGAGGTCGGGCGCCATCAGGTGCGCCTTGTCGTCCTCGACATCGGGCTGCCCGGTGAGCTCGACGGCTTCGAGGTCTGCCGCCGGCTCCGCGCCAGGACGGCTGTGCCGATCCTGATGCTCAGTGCCCGCGACGACGAGGTTGACCGCGTCGCCGGCCTCGAAGCCGGCGCCGACGACTACCTGACCAAGCCGTTCTCCCCGCGTGAGCTGGTCGCCCGGGTGAAGGCGATCCTGCGGCGCGCCGCCGCCACCGGCAGCCCCGGTGAGGGACCGCTGACGCTGGGCGGCGTCGAGCTCGACCCGGCCGCCCGCACGGTGACGGTCTCCGGGTCTCAGGTCGATCTGACCGCGCGCGAGTTCGACCTGCTGGCGGCGCTCCTCTCGAACCCGGGGGTCGTGCTCAGCCGCGACCGATTGCTGGAGATGGTCTGGGGCGGGGGCTTCGCCGGAGGGACCCGCACCGTCGACGTTCACGTCGGCCAGCTGAGGTCCAAGCTCGACAGGCCCGAGTTGATCGAGACCGTGCGCGGCGCCGGATACAAGGCGAGTGCCGGATGAGGTCGCTGCGGGCGCGGGTCTTCGTGGCGATCCTCGGCGCCGTGCTGGTCGCCGTCGGGGCCTCCCTGGCGCTCGGCATCGTCCTCACCCGCGACGCGGTCCGCGAGACGATCCGCCGCGACGTCGAGCGCCAGGCCAACACCTTCGCCACGCAGGTCGGCCGCCTGCCCGTGCCCGCCGGACAGCCTCTCGCCGGCCGGCCGCCCCCCGATTCCGCTCCGGTGGGCTCTCCGCCGGGCGGTCCGGGCGCCGGCGCCGAGCAGCCTCAGCCCGTGCAGCTCCTGACCCCGGCCCAGGCTGCCCGCCTGCTGCCGCCGGCGGCAGCGGCGGAGCTGCGCCGCGGCGGGTCGGTCGACGGAACCGCGGAAATCGAAGGCCACGACTCGATCTTCGCCGCCCGCAACAGCGGCGGAACGGTCGTTCTCGTCACCCGACCCGACGTCGTCTCCGGTGGAGATTTCGACCGCTACCTTTCGGCGCTGCTGATCGCAGGGGGCGTGGCGGCCCTGCTCGCGGCCCTGCTCGCGGCGCTCCTGACCAGGCGCCTCACCCAGCCACTGCGTCGTCTCTCCGACGCCGCCGGCGAGGTCGCCGCCGGCCGCCATCCCGACCCCGTCCCACTGGAGGGAACCCAGGAGCTCGACGAGCTCGCGGTGGCGTTCAACGGCATGTCCGAGCAGCTCTCTCTGGCCCGCGACGCGGAGCGCGCCGTGCTGCTCTCCGTCTCCCACGACCTGCGCACGCCGCTGACTTCGATTCGCGGCTACGCCGAGGGGATCGAAGACGGCACGATCGAGCCGCGGGAGGCCGCCGCCGTGGTCGGCCGCGAGGCCGCCCGGCTCGAGCGCCTGGTCGGCGACCTGCTGGCCCTGGCCCGGCTGCGCCAGGGAGTGATCGAGATCGAGCGGGAGCCGGTCGAGCTGGCCGCCGTCGCCCGCGAGGCGGAGGAGCGGCTGCGGCCCCAGGCCGCCGCGGCCGGCGTCGCCGTTCGGGTCGACGGGACCGCGGAGGTGAGAGCCGACCACGGGCGCACCCTGCAGGTCGTCTCCAACCTGCTCGAGAACGCGATCCGACTCAGCCCGGCCGGCGGCGATGTCACGCTCGAGGCCTCGCCCGGAGAGCTGCGCGTCTCCGACCAGGGACCCGGGATACCGCCCGAGCAGATCGATCGGGCCTTCGAGCGATTTCACCTCCGGGCGAGCGTCGGCGGCGGCTCCCCGGACGGCGCCGGGCTCGGCCTGGCGATCGTCCGCGAGCTGACCGAAGCGATGGGGGGGACGGTCGAGGTTGAGAACCTTCCCGCCCGCGGCGCCCGTTTCACGATTCGTTTGCCGGTCTGAGCGCTACCCTGACGCCCCCCTTTCAATCGTGGAAACGATCACCTCTGAACAGCCGACCGTGCCCGCGGACGCCGCCGCCCAGCCCGACCTGAGCGAGCCGGTCGTCCCGCGCCGCTCCCCTCTGCGGGCGGCGATCAAGACCGGCAGGCCGAAAGAGTGGATAAAAAACTTCTTCGTCTTCGCCGGGCTGCTGTTCTCCGGCAAGTTCAACCAGCCCCACGAGGTGCTCGAGGCGGTGCTCACCTTCATCGCCTTCTGCCTGGTCTCCAGCGCCGGTTACTACGTCAACGACCTGCTCGACGTCGAGCTCGATCGCAAGCACCCGACCAAGCGCTACCGGCCGCTCGCCGCCGGTGAGCTCTCGGTCAGCACCGCGAAGCTGATCCCGCCGGTCCTCGCCGCGATCGCCATCGCGCTCGCCTTCGCCACGGTCAACTGGCAGGTCGGCCTGATGGTGATCGGCTACGGCATCGCCCAGATCGCCTACAGCGTCGGCCTCAAGCAGATCGTGATCATCGACGTGATGACGCTGGCCGGCCTCTTCATCCTTCGCGTCGCCGCCGGCGCCAGCGCCGTCGACGCGCACGCCTCCGAGTGGCTGATCCTCTGCACCGGGATGATCGCGATGTTCCTCGGCTTCACCAAGCGCCGCCAGGAGGCGGTCTCCGAGCTCCACCAGGGGACGAGCACCCGCCCGGTGCTCGAGCACTACTCGCTTCCCTTCCTCGACCAGATGGTCTCCCTGGTCACCACCGGGACCGTGATCAGCTACGCGATCTACACGGTCAACTCGCCGTTGATCGGCAGCCAGATGATGCTGACGATTCCGCCCGTCCTCTACTGCATCTTCCGCTACCTGTACCTGATCTATGACCGCTCGGATGAGCGCTCGACCTCGGCGATCGTCGCCGAAGACAAGGGCATGATCGCCGGCGGCGCCAGCTTCGTCGTGATCGCGTTCCTGCTGCTCTACGTCTTCAACTGAGCCGACGCCCTGCGGTCAGGGCTCTTCGGGATCCGCCGGTGTGCCGTCGACGGCGACGTAGAACCGCGCCCGGCCGATCTCCTCACCATCGGCGTTGACCACAGCGGCGTGTGGGCCGGAGGTCTCGAACTCGACCCGGGTTGCGATCGAGATCACCAGGCGCTGCTCTTGTCCGGGCGGCATCCCGGGCGGGCGCCCGGCCTCGAACTCGGCGGTCAGACCCTCGCCGAGCTCGTTGCCGTCGGGGTCGTGGAGCTCGACCTGGATCTCGTGGTTGGTGTTGGTCTCGTCCCAGCCGACGTCGAGCCCGAGGGCGATGTGGAAGCCCCACTCGAGCGGCAGCTCCGGCATCCGCAGGACGTTCCAGCCGCCGCCCACCATGTAGAGCTTGCCGTTGACCGCCTCGCTGTGATCGGCGAGCAGCAGGAAGCCGACCTGCATCTTCAGTCCGCCTCGACCGGAAGATCGGAGACCAGCTCGGTCTTGCCCTCGCGGACGAACTGAAGGTCGATCGTCTCGTCCTTGCGATAGGTCCCGAACAGCCCCAGGTACATCGCCAGCCAGCGGCCGACGCCGACCTTCTCCTTGATGATGTCGCGGCTGAAGGCGATCTCCCTGCCGCGGATCTCGTAGTCGGATCCCTGCTTCTGCTCGACCCCGTTGACGAAGACGACGTAGGGCGCCCCGGCGCCGGCGGGCAGTTTCACGCGGCGCCCGGCGGCGTAGCTGCCCTTGGGGATCTCGGTCTCGGTGTCGGCCATCAGCCCAGAGTCTCGCGGACCAGGTCGAACGGCGTGTCGTGGTTGCTCGGGTCGAGCTCCTCGCGCCGGATCCCGCCCCGGTAGGGGACGAACTCGCCGTTGCCGCGGACGTCGACGCCGGCCACCGGCCTCTTCACCAGCCCCCTCCCGGTGAGCTGCAGCCGGGCATGGACCTGATCGCGCGGCTCGTAGTCCTTGAAGCCGCCCGTTTTTTCGACCGGCCCCTCCGCCCGAATCGCAAGAGCCCGCTCCCGCATCGCCGCCACCGCCTGGTCGAGGTCGTCGAACGAGGCATGGTCGACGTCCGACCCATGCCTGACGGTGAGCTTCCAACGGGACACGGCCTCAGGGTAATTCCAGACCCGATCCTGGGGCGCCTGCCCGCGGGTCCTGGCGGTGTCGTGGGGGTACCCTCCTGGCCCTTCGCGCTTCTTCGGGCGCCGGACCCCGCGATCGCTGCCGACGCTCAGGCGGCCCAATCTCCGCTCGAGCACAGCATCGGAAACCGTCCAGATCTGCTCCTTCGGGCGGCGGCGGTGACGACGGTGGGGAGGGTCAGGTGCCCCTCCGAACGGCTTGTACTTTTTCGGCTTTCCGATCTCGGCCAGCCGGGCGTCTTCACCGGAAAAGTTGAGAGAGGAGGGGCACCTGACCCTCCCGACGACTACGCCCCGCGACGCGGCCGTTTCGGCCGTTTCGCCGGCGGCCCGATGATTTTCTCGGGGCCGTCGCGGTCGTCGATCGCGACGTACTCGCGCTCCCGGGCGCCGGTGTAGACCTGGCGCGGGCGGGCGATTTTCTGCTCCGGGTCGTCCTTCATCTCCATCCATTGCGCGATCCAGCCGGCGGTGCGGGGGATGGCGAAGATGACCGTGAACATGTTGGTCGGGATCTCGAGCGCCTCGTAGATGATCCCCGAGTAGAAGTCGACGTTCGGGTACAGCTTGCGCGAGGTGAAGAAGTCGTCGGCCAGCGCCTGTTTCTCCAGCTCCCTGGCGATCTCGACGAGGGAGTTGTACTCGGTCGCCTCGAAGACCTCGTCCATGTGCTGCTGGATGATTTTCGCCCGCGGGTCGTAGTTCTTGTAGACCCGGTGGCCGAAGCCCATCAGTTTCTCCTCGCGCTCCTTCACCCGGGCGAGGAAATCGGGGATGTTCTCCGGCCGCTCGATCCGCCGCAGCATGCGCAGCACCGCCTCGTTGGCACCGCCGTGAAGCGGCCCGTAGAGGGCGGCGATCCCGGCGGCGACCGCCGAGTAGGGATCGACGTCGGAGGAGCCGACCCCGCGGACCGCGTTGGTCGAGCAGTTCTGTTCGTGGTCGGCGTGGAGGATGAAGAGGACGTCCAGGGCCTTCGAGAGCGCTTCCTTCGGGACGTGTTTCGCTTCCGTTTTTTTGAACATCATCGAGAGGAAGTTCTCGGAGAAGTTCAGGTCGTTGTCCGGGTACGCGTACGGGAAGCCCATGTTGTGGCGGTACGAGAAGGCGGCGAGCGTCGGGATCTTGGCGATCAGCCGGACCGCCGACATGTAGCGCTCTTCGGGGTCTTCGGTCTGCTTCGCGTCCGGGTAGAAGGTGGAGAGCGCCCCGGCCCCCGCGAGCAGCATCCCCATCGGGTGCGCGTCGTAGCGGAAGCCCTCGAACAGGTGCTTGAGGTCCTCGTGGACGTAGGTGTGGTGGGTGATGTCGAAGGTCCAGCGCTCGAGCTGGGGAGCCGTCGGAAGCTCGCCGAAGATCAGCAGGTAGGCGACCTCGAGGAAGGTCGAGCGTTCGCAGAGCTGCTCGATCGAGTAGCCGCGGTGTTCGAGGATCCCTTTGTCGCCGTCGATGAAGGTGATCGCCGAGCGGCACGACGCGGTGTTGGTGAAGGCCGGGTCGTAGGAGAGCATCCCGAATTCGTCCTCATCGACCTTGATCTGACGCAGGTCGATGCCGCGGATCGTGTTGTCGGTGATCGGCAGGTCATACGTCCTGCCGGTGCGGTTGTCGGTTACAGAAAGGGAGTCGGCGCCGGTGGCGACCCCGCCATCGGTGGTCGCGGTGTCGGTCTGCTCCTCGGTCCCCATCACCCCTCCTTCGCCTCGATCTCGTGAGAGGTCAGTATCGCAGCTTGGCCGTGCTGGCCAGGCCGCACGATGAGGCCTCGGGCGCTTATTCGGCCGTGGCCGGCTGCGCCTCGAACTGGGTCATCTCGCGCAGCTTCTCGAAGCGACCGTCGATCTCGTCGCGGGTCAGCCTCGCGACCCGCTCGGTGCCGAACTCCTCGACGTTGAAGGACGCGAGCACGGTTCCGTAGCCCATCGCCCGCCGCAGGCAGGCGTCGTCGATCTCGCCGTCGTGCCCGTCGATGTATCCGAGGAAGCCGCCGGCGAAGCTGTCGCCGGCGCCGGTCGGGTCCCTGACGTCCTCGAGCGGGAACCCGGGCAGCGCGAAGAAGCCGTTCTCGGTGAACAGTGCGGCGCCGTACTCGCCCTGCTTGGCGACCACCGCTCGCGGACCCATGTCCATCACGGCGCGGGCCGCCCGGGCCAGGTTCGATTCGCCCGTGAGCTGGCGGATCTCGGCGTCGTTGACGACAAGGCAGTCGACCTCGGCGATCGCCGCCGTGAGCGAATCGCGCGCCGTTTCGATCCAGAGGTTCATCGAGTCGAGGCCGCAGAAGCGGGCGGCCTCGCACTGGGCGCGGACCTGACGCTGCAGGTCCGGCTGGATGTTGGCGAGGAAGAGCGTGTCGGCCGCCCGCGAGGCATCGGAGAGCTTCGGGGCGAACTCGGCGAAGACCCCGAGCTGGGTGTCGTCGGTGTGGGCGACGTTGAGGTCGAAGTCGTAGTGGCCCCGCCAGAAGAAGCTCTCGCCTCCAGGGACCCTCTCGATGTCCTCGACGCTGACGCCGCGGCCTTCCAGCACCGCGAACTGCTCGTCGCCGAAGTCATCGCCGACCGGGCCGACCGGCCGAACCTCGGTGAAGAAGCTGGCTGCCAGCGAGAAGTGAACCGCGGCGCCTCCGAGCATGCGGTCGCGCTCCCCGAAGGGGGTCTTGACGGCGTCAAAGGCGATCGATCCGACCACTGTCAGGGGCATGCGGACGGCAGCGTAGCGCCTGCCCTGCGAAACTCCGCGGCCGATGAAGGCGATTCAGATAGAGGAGTTCGGCGGCCCTGAGGTTCTCGCGCACGTCGAGCTCCCCGACCCGACGCCCGCCGAGGGCGAGGTCCTGATCGACGTCGCCCGCGCCGGCATCAACTTCGCCGACACCCACGCCACCCGCAACGACTACCTCGCCGAGCAGTCGCTGCCGTTGATTCCGGGGGCCGAGGTCTCAGGGCGCACGCCCGACGGCCGCCGCGTCGCGGCGATCGTCGGCAGCGGCGCCTACGCCGAGAAGGCCGTCGTCAACGAGGCGATGCTGATTCCGCTGCCCGACGAGGTCTCCGACGACCAGGCCGCGGCGCTCCTCCTCCAGGGGCTGACCGCGATCGCCCTGGTCCGCACCTGCGCCAGGATCGCCGAGGGGGAGACCATCGTGATCGAGGCCGCCGCCGGTGGCACCGGGTCGCTCTCGGTCCAGATCGCCAAACGCGCCGGCGCCAAGGTGATCGCCCTTGCCTCCAGCGAGGAGAAGCGCAGCCTTTGCACCAGCCTCGGAGCCGACGCGACCGTCGACTCGCGCAGCGATGACCTCGGCGCGGCGATCCGCGAGGCCAACGGCGGCGAGCGGGTCGACGCCGTCCTCCACATGAGCGGCGGCGACGCCTTCGACGCCGAGCTCGGCATCCTTGCGCCGCTCGGTCGCATGGTCGTCTTCGGCATCGCCTCCCGCGAACAGCGCGACGTCTCGACGGCGGCACTGCTGCGCGGCTCCAAGTCGGTGATCGGCTTCTGGCTCGTCCATCTGCTCGCCCGGCGCGACCTGGTTGCGCCGATGATCGGCGAGCTGCTCGGCGGGGTCGCCGCGGGCGAGCTCGAGGTCACCGTCGGCGACGTCTACCCGCTTTCCGAGGCAGCCCGTGCCCACGAAGACATCATCGCCCGGCGCACGACCGGCAAGCTTCTGCTGGACCCGAGCCGATGAGCACCGACGAAACGGGTGGCGAGAAGATCGCCTTCAAGGACCTCGGGCTGGCGCCTGCCATCCAGCAGGCGATCGACGAGCTCGGCTTCGACGAACCGACGCCGATCCAGGAACAGGCGATCCCCGAGCTGCTCGACGGCCACGACGTGATCGGGCAGGCTCAGACCGGCACCGGCAAGACCGCCGCGTTCGGGCTGCCGCTGCTTCAGTACCTCGACCCTGCCAACGAAGAGGTGCAGGCGGTTGTCCTCACGCCGACCCGCGAGCTCTGCATCCAGGTGACCCAGGCGCTCCGCGCCTACGCCGAGCACCTCGACATCGAGATCGTCGCCGTCTTCGGCGGCGCCCCGATCAAATCCCAGCAGGCCCAGCTGCGGGCCGGCGCCCACGTGGTCGTCGCCACCGTCGGCCGCATGATGGACCTGATGTCACGGCGCTCGCTGGTCCTCACGGCGGCCCGCTACGTCGTCCTGGACGAGGCCGACGAGATGCTCGACCTCGGCTTCATCGAGGACGTCGAGAAGATCCTTCGCATGTGCCCCAGCGGCCGCCAGACGGCTCTCTTCTCGGCGACGATGCCACCACCGATCAAGCGCCTGGCCGAGGGCTACATGTATGACCCGACGACGATCAGCATCACCCCGAAAACCCTCACGGTCGACGCGATCGCCCAGGCCTTCGTCGAGGTCTCGGCCAAAGACAAGGCCGCCAGGCTGGTCGAGCTGCTGAAGACCGAGGAACCCGAGCAGGCGATCATCTTCACGAGGACGAAAATCGGCGCCTCCAAGCTGGAGCGGACCCTCAAGGACAAAGGCCTCGACGTCAAGGCGCTGCACGGCGACCTCAGCCAGGGCGTCCGCGACGGCGTGATGATCGCCTTCAAGGACCACCGCGTGCGCCTGCTGGTGGCCACCGACATCGCCGCCCGCGGCCTCGACATCGAACACGTCACCCACGTCATCAACTTCGACGTCCCGGCCTCCTCGGAGGTCTACGTGCACCGCATCGGCAGGACCGGCCGGGTCGGCAGAACAGGCCGCGCGATCACCTTCGTCACTCCCGCCCAGCGCGAGGAGATCGATCGCATCGAGCGCGACGTCAAGACCTCGATCGGCGAGTGGGAGAGCCCGGAGGAGCGGCTCGAGCACGCGCCGCGTCCTCGACGCCGAGAGCGCAAACGCGATCGTCCCGAGCCCGAGGCAGAGCCGGAGAAGAAGCCGGAGCCGGACTCCGACGCGGACGCCCAGGCGGCCGAGCCTGCCGAGGATGCGCGGACGCCCGTCGACCCGGCATCGGAGGAAAGCGAGGCTCCTGAGGACAGCGAGGCTTCCGATGAAAGCGGAGCGCCCGAGTCCGAAGGCAACGGCAAGACCACCAAGCTTTTCGTCAATCGCGGCGAACGCAGCGGGATCGAGGAGGAGGACCTGCGCTGGGCGCTGCGCGAGGGCGCCGTCCTCACCGAGGACGAGGTCCACGACGTCCGAGTCCTGCACCGATTCTCCTTCGTCGAGGTCGACCCCGACAAAGCCGAGCAGACCGTCGAGTTCCTCGATGGGACCAAGCTCAAGGGCAAAGAAATCCGCCTGGAGATCGCCAAGTCTTAGTTGGGTAGGGCGGTGGGGTGACCCCCCGCCTAACCCGCCCCCTCCGGGGGCTCAAGTGTTAGTCGGAGGGTCACCCCACCGCCGCACTCATCCCGCCTCGGCGCAGCGAACTTCGCGCCGACCCCGAGGCGGATTTCTGCCTTCGTAGTGAGTCTCAGCTCTGTGGCGGCCGCTAAATCGACGACCGGCTCTTCAGCGAAATCCCTGCGCGCGGCGTGGTGGGGGGGTCGGGTGCCCCTTCTGAAAACACTTGAGCCCCCGAAGGGGGCGGGTTTTAAGAAGGGGTGCCCGACCCCTTACGAGGCAGTCAACTCGGCGATTTCGCTGAAGAGCCGGTCGAAGTCGATCGGCTTGGTGATGTACCCGCTCACCTCGAGCTCGGTCGGCGCGTCGGCGTCGCCGGCGTCCTGGTGGGCGCTGACGATGAGGGCGGGGGTCTCGACGCCCTCTGCACGCAGCTCGCGCAGCGCTTCGACTCCCGATTTGCCCGGCATCATCGCGTCGAGCAGCAGGAGGTCGTGGGGGTCGGAGCCCTCGCCGTGGACCGCGTCCATGACCTCCTGGCCGTCGCTGGCGGTCTCGACGTCGTAGCCCTCCATCTCGAGCCGGGTGCGCATCAGCAGGAGGATCGTCTCCGAGTCGTCGGCGACGAGCAGCTTGGTCATGACGCCACCCCCGCCGGTAGTCGCAAGCGGAAGGTCGCGCCCTCGCCGGCCGTCGACTCGGCGCTGATCGTGCCGCCGTGAAGCTCGACAAGGGATTTGGAGATCGCCAGGCCGAGGCCGGTCCCGCCGACGCGCTGCGTCAGGCCGGCTTCGCCACGCGTGAAGCGGTCGAAGATGTGTTCGAGTTGCACCGCCTCTATGCCGGGTCCGTCGTCGCTCACGTTGATCTCCACCTCGTCCCCTACCCGTTTTGCCCCAACCCGGATCGACGCTCGTTCGGGACAGTACTCATGAGCATTGGTAAGCAGATTCACCAGAACTTGGCGGATCCTGTCGGGATCCGCCTCGAGCGTCGGCAGGCCCGGCTCGACCTCGACGCTCAGCGTCTGGCCGGACGCCTCGGTCTGCCCGCGGATCGTTTTCACGGCGTCCTCGACCAGGGCGCCGGGCTCGATCGTCGTCGGCCGCAGGGTCAGTCGCCCGGCGTCCGAGCGGGCGAGGTCGAGCAGGTCGTTGAGCAGGCGGACCAGGTGGCGGGTGTTGTCGAGGATGATCTCGACCGTTTCCGCCTGCGTGGAGCTGAGCCGCTCGCGCTCGAGCATCAACAGCTCGGCAAACCCCTGGACCGAGGTCAGCGGGCTGCGCAGCTCGTGCGAGGCGGTGAGGACGAACTCGTCTTTGAGCCGGTCGAGGCGGTCCCGCTCGCCGGCCCGTTGCTGCAGCTCGCCGGCCATTTCGTTGAAGGCCGAGCCGAGCGTCGCCGTCTCCGACAGGCCGCCGACCTTGACCCTGGCCGCGAGGTCTCCCGAGGCGAGACGGCCGGAGGCGTCGACCAGCTCCTCGAGCGGCCGCCGCATCGTCGCGATCAGGCCGCTGAAGAGGAGCGCCGCGCCGGTCAGGCCGGCGATCAGGCCGGCGCCGACGAGCAGGGCGGTGTCCCGGGTCTGGCCGTCGATGTCGTTCTGGAGGGATTCGCGTCGTGCCTGCTCGGCGGCGATCGCGGAGCGCGAAGCGGTCTCGTGCCGTCCCTTCGCGAGCCTGTTTCGAGCGGCGATCTCGACCTGGTAGGAGCGGGAGATCGCGTTCTCGTAGTCCTGCCGCTGCTGGAGGAAACGCGCGACCCCGATCACCGCCAGGCCGGTGAGGACCGCAAAGGCGATCGCGAAACCGATCGTCAGCCGGTTCGCCAACGACGGGCTCAACCGCCTCCCACCTCGTCGTGCATATGCTTGCCGAGCTATGGACGATGAGGCTACAGGCAGCCCGGACGGCATCGACGCCGCGGGGGTCGAGCGCTGGTTCGTGGAGAACGTCCCCGGCGCCGAGCCTCCGCTCAGCTTCGAGCGGATCGCGGGCGGCCACTCCAACCTGACCTACGGGGTCACCGACTCGGGCGGAAGGCGCTGGGCGCTGCGCCGTCCCCCGCTCGGGAAGAGGCTCGGCTCCGCTCACGACATGGCCCGCGAGCACCGTGTCGTCTCGGCGCTCGCCGCCACGCCCGTGCCGGTCGCCCCGGTCATCGGCCTCTGCGAGGACGACAGCGTCAACGGCGCCCCCTTCTACGTGATGGGCTTCGTCGAGGGCCCGATCCTGCGCGGACTGGCCGAGGCCGAGGCCTTCCCCGACGAGTCCGATCGGCACGCGATCGCCGATCGCGTCGTCGACACCCTGGTCGAGATCCACGCCGTCGACCCCGACGCCGCCGGCCTCGGCGAGCTGGGCCGCAAGGAGGACTACGTGGCCAGGCAGCTGCGGCGCTGGCAGGGCCAATGGGAGAAGTCCAAGACCCGGGAGCTGCCGGCTATCGACGAGGTCCACGAGCGGCTCTCGGCCCGCATTCCCGACCAGGGCCCGGCGACGATCGTCCACGGCGACTACCGGCTCGACAACATGATCCTCACCCCCGAAGGGGAGGTCGCCGCGGTGGTCGACTGGGAGCTCTGCACGCTCGGCGACCCGCTCGCCGACGTCGGCCTGCTGCTCGTCTACTGGGCGCAGCCCGGCGAGGAGGACCACTCGCTCGGCCAGCCCGCCAACCTCGCCCCGGGCTTTCCCGACCGCGCTTACCTGCGCAGCCGCTACGCCGAGGCGTCGGGCCGCGACCTCTCCCAGATCGACTTCTACATCGCGCTCGGCTACTGGAAGTTGGCGATCATTCTCGAGGGCGTTTACGCCCGCTACACGGCGGGCGGCTACGGCAAGGTCGACGAGGGCGTCCAATACTTCGCCCGGATCGTCGAACGACTCGCCGAGGCGGCCGCCGCTGCCGAGTCGTCCAGCGGTTGAGCGTTCGGGCTTGACGCCCTCCGGCGCGCTTGCAAAGGTGGGTTCGTGGCACCCGGCATACGCACGATCCTCGCGCGCCTGACCTACGCAAACGTGGTCTCGACGCTCGCCCTCTTCCTGGTCCTCGCCGGGGGCGCGGCGATCGCCGCGAAGGTCTCCAAGCGCAGCGTCGGCGCGCCCCAGCTCAAGTCCAACGCGGTGACCACGGCCAAAATCAAGGCCAACGCGATCACCACCCGCAAGATCAAGAAGAACGCGGTCTCCAACGCCAAGATCAAGAACGGCGCGATCGAAACCGAAAAAATCGCCGCCGGCTCGGTGACCGCCGAGGACCTCGAAGTCGCCGGCATGCCCTTCGGCAGGGTCGTGCATCGCTCGCGGGGAAGCCTGGCCCGGGCGTTCGACAACAAACCGATCTCCTATCCGCTCTCCGAAGCGGTCTACACGCAGGCGGCGAACGAAGTCAACAGCTTCGCCGGCGCCGTCGACGTGATCCTCTCCGCCGGCTGCGAACCGCCGCGCGCGGTCGAAGCGGCCGTTCTCCTTGACTCTCCCAATCCGGCCTCTCCGGAAATCGACCCCTCCCAGATCGTCGCCGACGGCATCTACAACGACCAGGACAAAGGCGGCGCCGTCAGCCGCCGGATCCAGCTCGGGCCCTTCCAGGCCCAGGGCGCGACGCAATTCGAGCCGGGCATAGCGACGACGCACACGCTTTCCTTGGTCCTCACCGTCGGTTGTGAAGTCGGCAGCACCGGCGGCGCAACCGCCACCTTCGGCGGCGTCGACGTGCTCGGCACGAAGTAGGCCCGGCAGCGCCGGCTCAGCCCGGCGCCTAGCTCAGATCGCCCGCGGCGCGTGCTTGCTGCTCAGGTCGCCGCTCTCCTCGGCCTCTGCCCGCTTCGCCCAGCGGTTCAGCTCGCGCCGGGCGAGGACCATCTTGTGGACCTCGTCCGGGCCGTCGGCGAGCCGCAGCATGCGGCTGAAGCGCCACAGGGAAGCCAGGGGGGTGTCATCGGTCATGCCGAGGCTGCCGTGGACCTGGATCGAGCGGTCGAGGACCTCCATGACCATGTTCGCGGCGATCACCTTGATCGCCGAGATCGACTGGCGCGCGGCGCGCTTGCCCTCGGTGTCCATTTTCCAGGCGGCGTACATTGTCAGCAGCCGCGCCTGGTCGATTTCCATCCGCGAGGCCGCGATCGACTCCTGCACGAACTGCTTGTCGGCCAGCGGGCCGCCGAACGCTTCGCGCTCGTTCGCCCTCCGGCACATCATCTCCAGCGCCCGCTCCGCGGTTCCGATCGCCCGCATGCAGTGATGGATGCGGCCCGGGCCGAGGCGGTCCTGGGCGACGGTGAACCCCGAGCCCCGTTCGCCGAGCAGGTTTGACGCGGGAACGCGGCAGTCTTCGTAACGGATCTCGCAGTGGCCCGGCCCTTTCTCGTGACCCATGACCGGGATCGGCCGGACGAGGTTGAAGCCCGGCGCGTCGGTGGGGACGCAGATCATCGAGGCGCGCGTGTACTGAGGCGCGTCCGGGTCGGTGACGACCATCGCGATCGCCAGCTCGGCGCCCATTGCACCCGAGGTGAACCACTTGTGGCCGTTGATGACCCACTCATCGCCGTCGAGGACGGCGGTTGCCTGCAACCCGGTCGGGTCTGAGCCTGAGACGGAGAACTCGGTCATCGAGAAGCAGGAGCGGATTCGTCCTTCGAGCAGGGGATCGAGCCAGCGCTCCCTCTGCTCGTCGCTGCCGTGCTCGGCGAGGATCTCCATGTTGCCGGTGTCCGGGGCACCGCAGTTGAACAGCATCGGTGCCGCGGCGGGGCTGCGACCCATCTCCTCGCAGAGCAGCCCGTACTCCCAGTTGCTGAGGCCGGGCCCGTAGCGCTGGTCGGGCATGAACAGGTTCCACAGCCCCTCGGACTTCGCCTTCTCCCGCGCCTCGACCAGGATCTTCGGGTAGGGGACGCCGGGCGCGACCTCATCGTCGAGCGCCTCCATGATCTCCCGCTCCTGCGGGTAGAGGTTGTCGTCCATGAAGTCGAGGATCCGCTCGCGCAGAGCGTCGACCTCGGGGCTGGGCTTGAAGTCCACGGCGTGGTTCCTCTCCTTGGGGGCGCCAGGAAAGCTAGATCATCGCCCGGCTCAGCGGCTGTAGCGCGCGAACAGCTCGGCGCCGGAATGCAGTAACCAGCTCAACTCGAGCTCGGCGACTTCGGGCAGCTCGCCCTCGACGATCCGCGGCGCGGCGCCACCGGCCAGCTTCGGGGCGGTGGTCAGGAACAGGTCGTCGACCAGGGCGCCGGCCTGGAGCTCCGCGTGCAGACGCGGGCCGCCCTCGCAGAGCACCGCCCGCACCCCTCGCTCCTCCCGCAGTTCGCGCAGGGCCGCGCCGAGGTCGACGCCGCCCCGGTGGCGAACCACGTCCACCGGGGTCGCGGTCTCGGGCGGCTCCTCGTCGGCGGAGGCGGTGAAGACCACGACCCGGCCGCCGCCGTCGGTGAAGAGGCCGGCGTCCCAGGGCAGGTCGAGGCGGCCGCTGACGAGGATCATCAGGGGATCGCCCGGGAGCCCGAGGCGCTCGCGCTTCTCGCGCTTCTCGGGGTCGCCGATGATCCGCCCGTAGCGCTCGGCGCGCATCGTGCCGGCGCCGATCATCATCGCGTCGAATCGCGTTCTCAGGCCGGCCAGCATCGCGGTGTCGTCGCTCGAGCCGATCGGTCCCGAGACGCCGTCGATGGTCGCGCGGCCGTCGACCGTCGCGGCGAAGTTGACGGCGACGAACGGCCTGCCCTCGCGGGCGTCCTCCCAGGGGCGGTAGCCGTCGAGCTGCTCGTCGACCGTGGTCGGCCCGGGGTCGGGGATGAGACGCCGCATCAGCGGCCCAGCCTATTCAGGAGTAGTCGTGCCAGCCGGGGAACTCGCGTCCGGCGAACTCCTGCAAGCCGGCGACGTCCTCGCGGAAGCGGGCGCGGACCGTCTCGTAGAGGTCGTCGGGCAGCTTCGGCTTCTCTGCCGAGGGCTTGTCGGGGTCGTGCACGATCTTCTCGACCATCCAGCGCATCCGCTCCGGCAGGCGGTCGAAATTGCGGTCGAAGGAGCGGAAGCCCGGCAGCTTGATCAGCTTCTCCATGAACTGGTATTTCTCGCCTTCCTTGGCGCTCGACTTCTCCCACTCGCGGTCGAACTGCTCCGAGGTGAAAGTCTCGTCGACGCCGGCGAAGGCGAAGGCCTTGCGCATCGTTCCCTCGCGGTCGGCATGGAGTTCCTCCTGGGCGACGATCTCGATCTGCTCGCGCTCGAAGAGAGGCAGGTACGGCTGCAGCTGCATCCAGTACTTGGAGCGGTTCATGTACTGGGTGTCCGGCCGCGAGAGGACGTCGACCAGGTCGCCCGTCTCATAGCCGGCGCCGGTCGCGTGGACCCAGTGGGAGAGGATGCGCTTGATCGGGTCGCGGACCATGTAGAGGAGCCGGGCATCGGGACAGTTCTCCTTGATCCGCTCCGGAACGCCGGTGTAGCGGGGCAGGTTCGTGTAGTGCGGAGAGGACTCCCCGCGCACCTTGAAGGCGCTGTCGAAGCGGCTCGCGTACCAGTCCAGGCCGAGGTCCCAGTTGAGCTCCTCGACGAAGAAGTTGAGCTCCTTCGGCTTCGACATCTGGACCTCGGGATGGAGGCCGAGGTAATGGTGGATGCTCGTCGTGCCGCACTTGAGGCCGCCGATGATGATCAGGTTCGGCAGCTCGGCGTGGCTCTTTCGCCGCCGCCGCAGATGGCTTTTTCGGTCGGCAGCGTAGCGCTCGCGGGCACGCGCGCACATCGCCTCGTCGGCGTGATCGGGGGGCAAGGACTGGGGGGCCTGGGGGGTCTCGGCCTCTGACACGAGCGGGCTAGTCTAGCTCTGATGCCGCCTGCTGATCTCGCATCCAACTTCAATCGCTTTTTCGAAAGCGCCGCGTCCTTCTTCCGGCATCTCTCCGACATCGACTGGACGGCGTTCGTCGTGGCCCTCGGCTTCCTGCTCGCGATGCAGCTCGCCCGCGCCTGGGCCTGGCGAAATGTGCTGCGCGCGGCCTACCCCGAGGCGCGAATCTCCTTCACACGCCTCGCCGCCGCCTACCTGGCCGGGGCCGGGATCAACGCGATCATCCCCGCCCACGCCGGCGACGTCACCAAGGTCTTTCTGGTCAAACGCCAGATTCCGAACTCCTCCTACCCGGCGGTGACCTCCTCCTTCCTGGTGCAGACGGTCTTCGACACCACGGTCGGCATTCTCGTCCTCCTCTACGCGATCACCCAGGGGCTGCTGCCGCCGCTCCCCAGGATCCCCGACCTGCCCGCCTTCGAGATCTCGTTCTGGGCGGACCACCCGAAGACGCTGCTGATCACGATCGGCGTCGTCCTGCTCGCGATCGCGGCCGGCGTCTTCTACCTCGGCCGCCACGTGCGTGCCTTCTGGGACCGGGTCAAACAGGGAGTGGTGATCCTCCGCCAGCCGCGCCGTTACATGCGCGAGGTCGCCGCCTGGCAGGGGATCGGCTGGCTCTGCCGTTTTTGGGCCTTCTGGTTCTTCCTCGAGGCGTTCGGCCTCGGCGGATCGATCGGCAACGTGATGCTCGTGATGAGCGTGCAGGCGATCGCCAACATCGTTCCCTTCACCCCCGGCGGCGCCGGCGCTCAGCAGGCACTGCTCGTCGCCACCCTCAAGGGCCCCTCGCGGACCGCCGTTCTCTCCTTCTCGGTGGGGACCCAGATCGCAATGGCCGCCTGGTCGGTCGCCCTCGGCTTCGCCGCCCTCCTGCTCGTCTTCCGCACCACCGACTGGCGCGGCTTGATCAAACAGGCGCAGGACGAGGCGGATCAGGAAGAGGAGAAGGCCAAGCCGAAGGCAACGGCGGCAGGGGCGCGCTGACTCCGGCCGGCTAGCTCGACCAGCCGCCGTGGATCCCCCTCACCCGCCACTGCCACGGCGGCCGCTCCGCGGACGGGAAGGCGTAGTGGTCGCGGCCGGGAAGGGTCTCGAGCGGGACCAGCGCCGGGTCGTCCTCGAGCAGAACCCTGGTCCCCGAGGCGGCGTCTACATCGGCCTGGCTGGCGCGGCGGACGATGCTCTGCCAGCCGATCGCCGGCCGGTACAGCCAGTAGGTGACCGCCACCCACCCCTCCTCCGGACGGCGATCGTCGATCTCGGTGAAGAGGGTGGGGCGGGAGCGGGAGCCGCACGATTCGCGGCGGCAGCGGCGGAAGTCGACCGGGGCCACCGGTAGCCCGCCGGGGGCGGGCAGCGCCTCCGGGACGGGAGCGAGGGCGCGCACGAGGCGGGCGAGCGGCCAGCCGTAGGCGGGCACGAGCGGATGGTGATGGCAGGCGTCTGGAACTCGCGGCGCGCAGGTGATCTTGCGGCCGATGGCGCGGGCGAGGACATTGCCCGAGTCGACGTCCCCGCCCGAGGCGACGGCGGCGATCGCCGCGATCGCGACCAGCGCGATCAGCGTCACCAGGCCGGCCTGCTCGACGGTCGCCGAGCCTCGTTGTCGATCCCCGCCGCTGTCCATCCCGCGAAAGTAGGCGGCCGCGGCGCGTGCCTGGCGCGGCGAAGGTGACGATTTGCGCGCGGGCGGCGCCGCCCTTCTGCTTACATTCCCTCCATGGAGGGAAGCCCTTTCAACCTCTTCGGCGACCCGGACGAGTTCCGCAACCGGATGGAGGAGCTCTCGGAGCAGATGCAGTCGTCCCAGCGCGTCGCCTGGGCCGACAACGCGATCAAGCTCGCCGTCGACATGACCGTCGCCTCGATCGGCCAGATCGAGCTGACCGGCAGCAGCGACGAGCAGGCGATGCAGGTCCGTGACGCGATCCGCGTGCTCTTCCCCGAGGCAGTGACGCTGGTGCGTGAGGCCCGCGAGGGCCTCAGCTAGAGCAGTTCGAGTCGCAGCGAGAGCGCCGCGCCGCGGCGGAAGACGACCGCCGAGACCAGCTCGATCGGCACCGCGAAGATCATCGCCGGGATCGCGGCGATGACGCTGATCACGCCGTCGAGACGTCGCTGCCAGGGCTTCTCGGCCGGGGCTGCCTCGCCGTGGCCGAGAGCGGCGAGGGCGATGTTGCGGCCGAAGGTGAAGCCGTTGAGGATCGTCTGCCACATCGTCACCACCCCCCATCCCGGGGCCCAGCGGGAGCTGCTCACGACCTGATCGCGGTTGGCGACCAGCCTTCGCGCCGCCTCCTCGGTGTAGAGGAAGCGGGAGCTCGGCTCGAGGCCCGCCCAGCCGGCGCCGCCGATCCAGGCCGCGAACCCAGCCCGGTTGGCGAGGGCGATCGTCTCGCCGTCTCGGTCTCCGTCGCGATCGGCATCGAGGCCGGCGAGCGCCTCCTCGACCGACGCGGGGGCGCCGACCACGCCGAGCCCGCAGCTCTCGCAGCGGCTGACCGGCCCGGCCAGGCCGGGGCGCATGTCGATCCAGCCGAAGAGCGGCTCGCCGCAGGCGGGGCATGGGGGGTTCTCCGGCCCGGCGCCCGCCTCGAGCGGCACCACCGGGGTCCGGGGCGCCTCGCCGAAGGTTGCTGTTCGCCCAGTCGTCACGGTCGATGTAGCGTACGCGCCGTGAAGCTCAGCGAGATCATGACCTCCGGGGTGGTGACCAGCACGCCCGATGCCGACGCGGTTTCGGTCGCCCGCCTGATGCGCGATCGGCGCGTGGGCTCGGTCGTCATCGTCGACCGGGGCGAGTCGCCGGTGGCGATGGTGACCGACCGCGACCTTGCCCTGCGGGCGTTCGCCGAGGGTGCGGCGCCCGACTCGTCGATCGGCGAGCTCTCCTCGCGGCCGTTGGTCTCCGGCGATCCCGAGATGGAGCTGGACGAGGCGGCGGCGCTGATGGTCCAGCACCGGGTTCGCCGCCTTCCCGTCGTCGACGACGGTCACCTGGTCGGCATCGTCACCCTCGACGACATCGCGGTTCGAACCGGCAACCTCGAGGTTGCCCAGCGGATGACCGCGGACGTGATCGAGGGAGCGCTTCCCCAGTTCTACTTCCACGAGCGCGACTGAGGATGCCGAGCATCGGCGAGCGTGCCCTCGGATGGGAGGGCACCTGGATCAAGCGAGCCGGAGCCGCGGGCGTGATCGGCTCGTTGCTCGGATTGTTCGGCTTCGTCCTCCTGCAGGCGACCATCAACGGGTCGACGAACTTCGAGGGCCTCCGCGAAGCTCACGGCGCATCCGGGGTCCTGCTCGCCGGGGCCTCCTCGGGGCTCGGCTACTTCCTCCTGATCGGCCCGCTCTACCTCCTCTTCAAAGCCGCCCTGCGGCGCAGCCCGAAAATGCGCGCCCAGCTCGTCGGCATCGTCATCCTCGGCCCCCTGCTTCTCGGGGTCTCCGCGATCCTGCTCGCGGTGGGGACCGGCCAGGCCGCCGACAAATACGTCACCGGAAGCCCCGAATCGACGCTCACGGCAAAGGAAGCCGCGAAGGAATGCCGGGAAGAACGGCAGGACAAGGGCAAGTCCTTCGGCGAAGACTTCGAAGGCACGGCCGGCCAGAGCCCGATGCAGGCCTGCGAGTCCCAGAAGCACGAGGAAGACAAGGCCTCCAACGCGATCAAGGACACCGCCCTGATCACGATCGGCACCTTCGCCGGTCTCGCCGGCGCGCTGGCGCTGGTCATCGCCCTCTTCTACACGGGGCTATGGTCGCTTCGCACCGGCCTCCTGAGCCGCTTCTGGGGCTCACTCGGAATGGCGGTAGGGATCGCCGTCCTGATCGGGTTCACGCCGCTCGGCTTCCTCTGGTTCTTCTACCTCGGCCTGCTCTTCATCGGAATCCTGCCCGGCGGCCTGCCGCCGGCGTGGGCGGCGGGAGAGGCCGTGCCCTGGCCGACTCCGGGCGACAAGGCGGCGAAGGAACTCGAAGGGGAGCCGGACGGAGTGGCGGAGGACGAGCAGCTGCCGCCGGGTCCGTCGGAGGACGAGCCGCGGTCGGCGGACCGGCCGCGGAAGCGCAAGCAGCGCGACTAGTCGGTCGCGGCCTTCGCCCGCTTCCGCTGGGTGCGGATCTCGCTCATGATCCGCTCCAGTCGGGGCTCCTGTGAGGTGTCCACGTGGCTCATCGCGCCGGCGACCGCGGGATGGATCGCGGCTATGCGCTCGTGCATCGCCTGCGCCACGGCACGGTAGGTGGGATGGCCCTCGCGGCCCGAGCGAAGCTCGATCAGGTGCATCGCCTCGCGGGCGTTGAGATCGAGGGTGTAGCGGATCCGGTAGGCGAGGCTGAGCGCGTAGGACGCCTGCTCGGCGTGCTCGCCGGCGGCGAGGCGCTCGTACTCGGTCCGCGAGATCTCCAGCGCCCGTTCGAACTCGCCGGCGAGGCCGGCTTCCTCGACCTCGCCGGGGATACCGGCGCCGAGGTCGGGGACCAGGCGCTGCCATTGGCAGGTCAGCATCCGGTGGCGCTGCAGGTCGCGGAAGGCACCGTAGTCCGAGACGATCTCGAAGCGGTAGCGGAGCGCCTCGAAGCCGCGGCCCGGCCGGTGGCGCCGGTTGGCCCGCTCGCCGAGCAGGGCGCCGAGCAGCTCGGCCCGCTCGTCGCGGTCGAGGACGTCGATGCGGGCAAGGATCTCGGTCTCCTGCGTGCGCGCAGACTCGAACAGGCAGGAGGCGAGCAGGGCCTCTTCGGTGCCGTCGACGTGGATCAGCTCGACCGAGGGCGCCGCGTCGCCGGAGTCGCGCCGGTCGAGCCCGAGGCGCGCGACCCAGCGCTCGGTCGCCTCGCGACGACCTTCCAGGTAGGAGACCCACTCGCCGCCGCGATCGGGCCGGTCGACCCGGGACACGAAGCTCGGCATCACCCGCTGAAGCTCCTCGAGGATCATCCCGCCGTACTCGCGCGCCTCCGGCAGGGGCGAAGCCATCAGGCGCATGATCATCTGCTCGTAGGCCTGCCCGGAGGCGTAGATGCCGACGTGGCTCAGGGTCGCCGCCGGCAGCAGGCCGCGAACCAGGTCGAGGGCCTTGGCGCGGATCGAGCGCTGCCAAGCGCCCGCCGGCTCACCCTCGCCCCGCGGCCAGCGCTCGGCGGCCCATGCCTCGACTCCCTCGAGCAGGGACGAGTAGATCGCGAAGATCTCGTCCATCGCCGTGGTGAACTCCGGGCCGAGCGCCCCGTCGCGGTAGTAGCGGTAGCCGCCGCCGTCCTCGATCGGCCGGTCGTAGGGGATGTAGCGGGTCGACTGCTCCAGGTATGCGGCCAGCCGCCCGCGCTGGAGGACCTTCGTGAGGATGTTGGACACCCACTCGCAGGCGATGTGGGCGCCGCCGACCTGCGCGATCGAGTCGTCGCCGTAGCCGAGAAAGACCCGCTCGTAGAGCATCGCCGCCCGCTCCCCCTCCTCGTCGTCGAAGGGTCGGCCCCCGGCCGGCGCGTCGGCCGCGAACTCCTCCAGGTAGAGGCGACGCACCGTGCCGGAATAGCGCGAATAGCGGGCAAAAAGCGCGCCCTTCACCGTCTCCGGCAGGTTCACCAGGCCAAAGACGGGGCGCTCGAGGTTGGTGAAGTGAGGAGCGAGAAGCTCCCTCTCCTCGGCGGTGAATGACTCGACCGGGTAGCGCACCGCCGCATCGTAGCCGCGCCGTCGGCGCAGGCCGAAGCGTCGATCCTCGGAGTTTCCGGCGAGTTCGAGCGCGGCCGGCCGCAGCGCCTCTGCGGGGTCGATCCTCGAACGAACTAGGCCGCTGTGGCGGGCGGCGGCGACTCCATCAGCTCGACCTGGTGGCCGCCCGGCGCCGTCGCGTGGGCCCGCGGCACTCCCCAGTGCTCGCGCCCCGGCCCGACCTCGAACCCGGCCTCGTGGAGCCGCTCGACGACCTCGAGGAATTCGAGCTCGCGGTCGGTCCCGCTCTGCCGGTCGAAATACGACGTCGGGGCGACGACGGCGACATGCGCGCGGGGAGGGACCGTCGGCGACTCGGTCGGCATCAGGTGGATCTGGGTGCCCTCGCGTTCGAGCCAGGTGAACTCGGAGAGCGTTGTCGGCGGCTCTACCAGGGTGAAGCCGAGCAGCCGCCAGAACTCGACCGAGCGCTCCAGGTCCGGCGGCGCGACCTCGATCCCGACGTGTTGGATCACCGCGTCAGCTTAGGGCTCGTCTCCAGGTGCTGCCCGCGGCGCCGAGGCGCAGAGTCCCGCGGCTCAGAAGACCACGGCCGCGATCAGGGCGGTGACGACGACGATCGCCGTGGTCCAGGTCACGGCCTCGGCGGTGATTTCCATGTCCAGGCCGTAGGCGTGGGCGACGACCATCGAGTTGATCCCGGAGGGCATTGCCGAAAGCAGGCGGTAGGCCGCCGGCAGCTCGATCAGCGGGGCGGCGAGCAGCATCAGCAGGGCCGGGGCGAGCGCCAGCCGGGAGACGGTGACGAGGGCGACCGGGCGTGTGAACGGCGGTGGGAAGGGCAGCTCCCCGTGCTCGGCGTTCTCCGCGAGCGTCGCGCCGACGGCGAAGAAGCCGAGCGGCAGGATCGCGACGATCAGCGCCTGGGAGATGTCGACCAGCACCGGCGGCGCCAGCGCCGAGGGCGCCAGTAGGCCGGCGATCGCCGCGTAGAGGGGCGGGTTGCGGGTGAAGAAGGCGCGCAGGCGCTGGCGCGGGCTTTCTCCCGCTCGGGTGCCGAACGCCGCGCCGACCGCGAACGCGCCGAGCAGCAGGCACGGGCCGGTGACGAGGGCGTCGTAGAGGACGGCGGTCGAGAGCTGGTCGCGGCCGAGCAGGGCGACGGTCAGCGGGTAGCCGAGGTAGCCGGTGTTGACGCAGAGCACGGAGCAGACGACGGCGCCGGTCCGCGGTCGCGAGAGGCCGAGAACCCGGCTCGCCACCCACCAGGCGATCAGCGCGGTCAGCGCCGCGACGAGGAGCCCTAGGCCCAGCCCGATGCCGTGGGCCAGGTCGATGTCGCTCGCCGCCAGGTTGAAGAAGATCACCGGCGGCACGAGCACGTAGAGCATCAGGACGAGCGAGCGCCGGGCGGCCAGCGCGGCTGCCTTCGGCCAGCGGTGCTCAGACCAGACGCCGACCCCTGTCCCGAGGCCGATCGCCGCCGCTGTCAGTAGGACGCCGATGGCGCGCTAGTCGGGCTGCGGCGCATAGAGCTGTTCGATCTCGGCCTCGTACTTGCGCTCGATCGGGCGCCGCTTCAGCTTCAGCGTCGGCGTCAGCTCGTCCCCTCCCGGGGCCCACTCGCCGGCGATGATGCGGTGGTACTTGATCTGCTCGACCCGGTTCATCCGCTGGTTCGCGGCCGCGACCGCTCCGGCGACCTCGCCGACGATGACCGGGTCATCGACCCCGGCTCCGCGCGCCGCGAGCGCATCGGGGTCGAGGGTGAGCAGGGCCACGTTGTAGGGCCGCGCGTCGCCGATCGCGATCGCTTGGCTGATCAGCGGCGAGGATGCCTTCAGCTTCGCCTCGATTCCGGCCGGCGACATGTTTTTCCCGGCCGCGTTGATGATCAGCTCCTTCTTGCGGTCGATGATCCTCAGGTAGCCCTCCTCGTCGAACTCGCCGACGTCGCCGCTCATCAGCCAGCCGTCGTCCGTCATCGCCTCGGCGGTCTTCTCGGGCATGTTGCGGTAGCCCTTCATCACGATCGGGCCTCGCACCATCACCTCGCCGTCGTCGGCGAGCTTCACTTCGACGCCGGGGATCGGCGGCCCGACCGTCCCCACCCGGATCCTCCCGGGCGGGTTGATCGTCGCCGGCGAGGTGGTCTCCGACATTCCCCAGACCTCGCAGATCTCGATGCCGATGCCGAGGAAGAACTCGATCACCTCCGGCGGGGTGGGCGCCGCGCCGACGACGAACCATTCGACCTGGTCGAGCCCGAGCATCGCGCGGATCCGCGAGAAGACCAGGTCGTCGGCCTTGTCCCATTCGCCCTGAAGCTCGGCGGGGATGTCGCCCGTGGCGTAGGCGGCCACCCAGCGCCGGCCGATCGCCATCGCCGCTTCCGTGTCTTTCTGTTTGCGCGAGTTGGGCTCGTTTTCGATCCCCATCTCCAGCGCGACCTTCAGTTTTTCCCAGATCCGCGGGACGCCGCCCCAGGTCGTCGGCCTCACCTCGATCGAGTAGGCGACCATCTCCCGCACGTCGGGGCAGCAGTGGACGCAGGTGCCGTGGACCATCTGCGCGTAGAGCGCCGCCCAACGGTCGGCGACATGGGCGCTGGGCAGGAAGGAGATCGAGCGGCCGCAGGGTTTGGTCGGGAACACCTCGTAGTCGAGCCGCCACTGGCTGATCATGTTGTCGTGGGTGAGCTGCACTCCCTTGGGCGGGCCGGTCGTGCCCGAGGTGTAGATCAGGCAGAGAACGTCGTCCGGCTCGACCGCCTTCCAGGCGGCCTCGAAGTCGAAGTCGGCGGCGCCCGTCTGCTCGAGCTCGTCGAGGGTGATCGTCCCCTCGATTTTCCCGGTGCCGTCGACGACGACCACATGCTCGAGCGTCGCCACCCGATCCCGGGCGGCGAGCACGCTTTCGAGGAATTGGACCTCGGTGACGATCACCCGGTTGGCGGCGTCCTCGACCAGGTACTCGATCTGCTCTGGAGAGGAGGTGTTGTAGATCGAGAAGCACGTCGCCCCGAGGTGCATCGCGGCGCCGTCGGTGAGGTGCAGGGCAGGACGGTTGGTGAGCATGAACCCGACCGTGTCGCCACGGCCGACGCCCAGCGCCGCGAGCCCCGCGGCGCGCCTGCGAACCGTCTCCCCGAACCCGCGGAAGTCGATCTCGAAGTCGGACCCCTTGAGCCGCAGCGCCGGCTGATCCCCGTACTCGGCAACGGTCGTCTGAAACGCCTCGCACATCGTCGCCGCGTCAAGTGCCTTCGCCCGCTCGCTCATCGGCTGAACATATACCGCCCCGCCCGCTTCCGAAACAAACGAACCACCGCCTCCTCCGCCTCGCGTCCGGGGGCGGGGGCGATCGGCGACCCGGCGCCGCTCACGAAGAATCAGATCGTGACGTTCGCTAATCGCTGCTTCGGCGCAGAACATCGGCCTCCGGATGTTGTGAACGCACTTCTTGCCGGTATGCGGACCAAAGTGCGTTCTGAACCAGACGCCGATGCTGCGACCTGAACCGGACCGTGACGCTCCCTCACCAGTGCTTCGGAGGCTCGACCTTCGGCGAAATCCGCCCGACTCTCCCGGCGTTCGTCTAAAAGAGCGAGTTGCCGGCGTGTTCGGCGAACTCGACCAGCGGTTGGGGAATGACCCCGAAGAAGACGACGGCCGCGGCGGCGAGCACCGCGGGGGCCAGGAGGTAGATGCGGCGGCCGGCGTCGGGGTCGATCGGGTCGGCCTCGGGTGAGGCGCCGGCGATCGCCGGCGCCGTGTCGACCGCCGCTCGACCCCCGGGCCGCATCCACATCGCCGCGACGACCGGCAGGTAGTAGGCGAGGGAGATCATCGTTCCGACCGCGATGAAGACGGCGAGCCAGGTGTAGTCGCCCTCGACCAGCGCCTCGATCAGGTAGAGCTTGCCGATGAAGCCGACCGTCGCCGGCAGCCCGGCGAGCCCGAGCATCGAGATGGTCAGCGGCCAGGCCAGCAGCGGGCGCTCGGCGCCGAGGCCCTGGACGGCGCGGATCTCGTCGCCGTACGGGGTTTCGCGCTCGCGGGCGACGATCACGACGAAGGCGGCGAGGTTCATGAAGGCGTAGCCGGCCAGGTAGAAGACCAGGGCGCTGACCCCGGAGCTGGAGGCGACGACCAGGCCGCCGAGGATGTAGCCCGCCTGGGCGACCCCCGAGTAGCCGAGCATCCGTTTCAGCGAGGTCTGGCCGAGGGCACCGACGTTGCCGACGACGATCGAGATCGCCGCCAGCGCCGCCAGCGCCGGCTGCCAGTCGTCGACCTGGGGGAGCAGGGCCCCGAGGAAGAAGCGCACGAAGACCGCGAAGGCGGCGGCCTTCGTCGCCACCGCCATGAAGCTGGTGATCGGGGTCGGCGCCCCCTGGTAGACGTCCGGCGTCCACTGGTGGAAGGGCGCGATCGAGGTCTTGAAGGCGAGGCCGACGCCGGCCATCGCGATCCCGATCAGGACCAGCGGGTCGTCGAGCAGGCCGCCGTGGCCGATCCCCTCGGCGATGCCGGAGAAGTCGGTCGAGCCCGACCCGCCGTAGAGAAGCGCCATCCCGTAGAGCAGGGTCGCCGAGCCGAGGCTGCCGACGATCAGGTACTTGAGGCCCGACTCGAGCGAGCCCTCGCGGCGCAGGTCGGTGGCGCAGAGGATGTAGAGCGGGATCGACAGCGTCTCCAGCGCGACGAAGAAGCTGACCAGGTTCTGCGCCTGCGTGAGCAGCACCATGCCGAGCACCGAGCCGAGCAGGAGCACGTGGTACTCGCCCGTGCCCGCCTGGGCGACCGCCGGCTCGCGCAGCGAGATCAGGACCGTCGCGGCGGCCATCAGCATCACGATCAGGGAGATGGCGATCGCCAGGTCGTCGATTCGCAGCGAGCCGCTGATCAGGTCCTGGGCCGGTTCGTTCCAGCGCCAGATCAGCAGGCCGGTGGTCGTCGCGAGGGTGAGCAGGGTCAGCCCGGGCACGCCGCGCTTGACCGGGTTGAAGACGCCGCTGAGCAGGACGACGCAGAGCCCGGCGGTCAGCGCGATGACCGGCGAGAGCGCCGCGTAGTCGATGTCGGGCGCATTGAAGTTCACGGTTTCGCCTTGATCGTGTTGAGGTTGGCCGTCCCGGCCAGCGTCGCGTCCGGCTGTTCTCCCTGGGTCGCCGCGACGGTTTGCTTCACCGAGGTGTCGGTCCGCTTCAGGATCAGCTGCGGGTAGAGCGCCAGGCCGATGATGCAGAGGACCAGAGGCACCAGCACGAGACCGTCGCGGACGCCGATCTCACGCGAGAAGAGGCCGTTCTTCTGTACTGATGGCGGCCGGTTGTGCATCGTCCGCTGGTAGAGGCGCAACGCGTAGTAGGCCGACATCGCGACGCCGGTGATCGCGACGAAGGCGAAGACGATCTTGGCGTTGAAGAGCCCGTTGAGGATGTAGAACTCGCCGATGAAGTTCGCCGACCCGGGCATCGCCAGGGTCGCCAGGGTGACGATCAGGAAGAGCGCCGCGAGGACCGGCGCCTTCATTGCGAGCCCGCCCATCTCCCGCAGGTCCTCGGTGCCCGTGCGCTCGGCGAGGATCGCGACGATCACGAAGAGGGGGGCGACGACCAGGCCGTGGTTGACCATCTGCAGGATCGCCCCGTCCGCGCCGTCGGCCCGCAGGGCGAAGATCCCGGCGGTGATGAAACCGAGCTGGGCGACCGAGGAGTAGCCGGCGATCAGGCGCACATTGGTCTGGGTGAAGGCCATCACCGAGCCGTAGAGGATCGAGGCCAGGGCGATGACCAGCACCACCTCCTGGAATTCGACCGTGGCGTCGGGGAAGAGCGGCAGCACGACCCGCAGGAAGCCGTAGGCGCCGACCTTGGCGAGCACCCCCGAGAAGACCGCCAGCGCCGGCAGCGGCGCCGCCCGGTAGGCGTCCGGCATCCAGCCGTGCAGGAGGAAGGCGGGCATCTTGACCAGGAAGGCGACCGCGAAGAACCAGAAGATCCAGCGCTGGCTGCCCTCCGATAGCGGGTGCTTCGAGAGTTCGGCGATCGAGAAGGTGATGTGGCCACCGTCGGCGGCGATGATCGCGGTCGCGATCGCGGCGACCAGCATCAGCAGCGAGCCGATCAGCGTGTAGACGATCATCTTCAGGGTCGCCGCAGCCGCGGTCGGGCCGTCCTCGCGGTCGGTCCCCCAGGCGCCGAAGAGGAAGTAGAACGGGACCAGCATCAGGTCGAAGAAGAGGACGAAGAGCAGCAGGTCCTGGGAGAGGAACGAGCCCAGGGTCGCGGTCTCGCCGAGCAACATCATCAGGAAGAAGAGGTGCGGGCGGTCCTGCTCCCGGAACGCGGCGAAGGCGGTGCCGGCGGTCCACAGCACCGCGGTCAGCATGACGAGGAAGACGTTGAGGCCGTCGATCCCGAGGCTGTAGTCGACGCCGAGCCCGGGGATCCAGTTGACGTCGACGGTGTCCTGCAGCCCCGAGGCGCTCGAGTCGAAGCCGGCCAGCATCGAGATCGCGAGGCCGAGTGTCACGACCGTCCCCAGCGTCGCCCACCAGCCGGCGGCGCGGCGCGGCAGGAAGAGGCCGACAAGGCCGAAGGCGAGCGGTGTCCAGAGCAGCGCGTTGATCATGAGCTGGAGATCAGGAAGTAGAGGGCGAGGCCGGCGAAGCCGGCGATCAGCAGCAGCGCGTAGCTGCGGACGAAGCCGTTCTGGACGGCGCGGACCAGGCTGCCGGCGCCGCCTACGGTCTCACGCGTGCCGTTGACCAATCCGTCGACGACCAGGCGCTCGAAGGTGCGGTTGGCAAAGCGCCCGATGGCAAGGACCGGCCTGACGATGAGGATGTCGATCGCCTCGTCGAAGTACCACTTGTTGTAGAGGAAGGTGTGGATCGGGCCGAAGCGGCGGATCAGCGCCGCCGGAGCCTCGGGCGAGACGATGTAGAGCCAGTAGGCGATGCCGATGCCGGCCAGGGAGATCACGGCCCCGATCGCCAGGCCGACCCAGGCGGCGCCGACCGAAGGCTCGATCGCGCTGAGCGGCGAGTCGGCAAAGACCGGATCGAGGAAGTTGGTGATCGTCGCGTCGATCCCCGGCACCTGGACCAAGCCGGCGAAGAGCGCCAGGAAGGCGAGCACGCCCATCGCCGTCCGCATCGGCCAGGACTGCTCGGCGATGTGGTGTTCGGCGCCGGGGAAGCCGACTCCGGTGTCCTCCTCCTCGCCGGTCGCCGGGTTACGGGGGGTCTCATGGGCGAGGTGGCCGGTGTCGATCAGCTCCTGGGCCTCCTTGCAGGGCTTGCCGGGGAGGACCCGGAAGATCAGCCGGAAGGTGTAGATCGCGGTCAGCAGCGCGCCGACGTAGCCGAGGATCTGGAAGATGTCGTACATGCCACCGCGGGCGTGGGCGTAGGCGAGGATCTCGTCCTTGGAGAAGAAGCCCGAGGTGCCCGGGAAGGCGGCGAGCGCCAGGCCGCCGCAGACGAAGGTGATCGAGGTGAACCGCATCGCCTTGCCGAAGCCGCTCATTTCGTCGATGTTCTGCTTGTTCGCCATCGCCGAGATGATCGAACCGGCGGCCATGAAGAGCAGCGCCTTGAAGAAGGCGTGGGTCATCAGGTGGAACATGCCCGCCGAGTAGGCGCCGATCGAGACGCCCATGATCATGTAGCCGATCTGGCTCATGGTCGAGTAGGCGATCGCCCGCTTCAGGTCGGTCATCACCAGCGCGATCGTGCCCGCGACCAGCAGGGTCGCCAACCCGACGAAGGCGGCGACATCGGCGGCGGTCGGGGCGAGGACGAAGAGGACGTGGGTACGGGCGATCAGATAGACGCCGGCGGTGACCATCGTCGCCGCGTGGATCAGCGAGGAGACCGGGGTAGGGCCCTCCATCGCGTCCGGGAGCCATGTGTGGAACGGCAGCTGCGCCGACTTGGCGAAGGCACCGACCAGGAGCAGCAGGCAGATCGCGGTCACCGTCCACTCGTTTGTGTGGAAGACCTGCGGCGCCTTCTCGAAGACGGTCGTGTATTCGAAGCTGCCGAGTTCGCGGAAGATGAGGATGGCCGCGAGGACCAGGCCGATGTCGCCGACGACGTTGATCACGAACGCCTTCATCCCCGCCCGCGTCGCCGTCGTCCGCCGGTACCAGAAGCTGATCAGCGCATAGGAGGCGAAGCCGACGAAGGCCCAGCCGACGATCAGCAGGACGAAGTTGCCGGCGAGGACCAGAAGCAGCATCGAGAAGACGAAGAAGTTGAGGTAGCTGAAGAAGCGGTGGAAGCCTTCGTCGGACTGCATGTAGCCGAACGAGTAGAGGTGGATCAGGGTCGAGACGCCGGTGACGACGAGGACCATGAACACCGAGAGCGGGTCGACGTAGATGCCGAGCTTGATGTCGAGCCCGCCGGCGCTGGCGTAGTCCCAGAGCGAGGAGGCGTGGTGGCGGGCGTCGGCGTCCTCGCCCAGCAGGCTGATCAGCGCGGCGATTCCGCAGAGGAAGGCGAGGCCGATCGCCAGCGTGCCGATCGCCCCGGCGACCCGGGCCGGGAGAACGCGAAAGCCGAGCCCGATCGCGATCGAGCCGGCCAGCGGGAGCAGCAGGACCAGCCAGGCCCAGGCGGTGGCGCTCATCCCTTCAGCTCCGTCAGCTCATCGACGTCGAGCGGGATGCGACGGCGGAAGATCGCGACGATCAGGCCGAGCCCGACGACGACCTCGCAGGCGGCGACGACCATCACCACGATCGCGAACACCTGCCCCTGCTGGTTGCCGACCATCCTGCTGAACGCGACCAATGCCAGGTTCCCGGCGTTCAGCATCAACTCCAGGCACAGGAGGATGACGACGGGGCTCCTGCGCACCAGGATTCCTACCGCTCCGATGGCGAACAGCAGCGATGACAAGACCACGTACCACTCGATGTTCATGTCGCACCGCCTGCGTGGGGGGACACCGGCACCCCCTCCTCACTCGGAGCTCGGCCGGGAGACGTCCGGCCGTCCGAGGAAGGGGCAGGGGCCGACTCCGCAAAACGTTCGGAGGGGGTACCGGTGTCCCCTCCCGGGCCGTCGCGTTTGCCCGCCAAGACGACTGCGCCAACGGCGGCGAGGAGCAACAGGATGGACGAGGCCTCGAAGGGGAGGAGGAAGCGTTCCAGCAGGAGGCGGCCTATGGCGGCGGGGTCACCGAAGCCCGGGTTCACGTGGGGCCCGTGGGTGTCCAGGGCGCTGAGGGCCGAGCCGAGAACGGCGACGGAGAGCTCGATGAAGAGGGCCAGGCCGAGCAGGGGACCGAGGATGCGCTGGCCGGGGATCGGCTCCCAGGCGGACTCGGTCGAGCCGCCGACGTAGGCGACGACGAAGACGTAGAGGACCATCACGGCGCCGGCGTAGACGACGACCTGCGCGGCGGCGACGAAGGCCGAGGTCAGCATCAGGAAGAGGACGGCGAGCGAGAAGAGGTGGACGATCAGCGCCAGCACGCCGTAGAAGGGGTTGCGCATCGCGATCACTCCGATGGCCCCACCGAGGGCGCCGATCGCCGCGAAGAAGAAGAGGACCGCTTCCATCGGCTACTCGCCCTCGCTTTTCAGCGGCGTGCGCTCGATCGGCTCGGCGAGCAGCATCTCCTTCGTGAAGATCAGGTTCTCGCGGTCGTAGTCGGCCATCTCGTAGTCGTGGCCCATCGTGATCGCGTCGAAGGGACAGGCGATCTCGCAGTAGCCGCAGAAGATGCAGCGCGAGAGGTTGATCTCGTAGACGGCGGCGTAGCGCTCGCCGGATGAGACCCGCTCGCCGGGGATGTTCTCGGCGGCGACGACGCGGATGCAGTCGGCGGGGCAGGCGGCGGCGCAGAGCGAGCAGCCGACGCACTTCTCGAGCCCGGTGTCCTCGAATTTGTGGAGTTTGTGGCGGCCACGGAAGCGTGGGTAGACCGGAGTCTTCTCCTCGGGATACTGGATCGTCATCGGCCCCTCGACCAGCCGCGCCATCGTCGTCTTCAGGCCGCGCAGGGTCTCGCCGAAGGCGCGGTAGGCGCCGCCGACGCCGCCCGGGTCCGGACCGCGTTGGACCTGGATCACGTCCTCGTCCTTGAGGTAGGGGAACTCGCCGCTCACGTCACCACCACCAGGGTCGCGGTGACGAGGACGTTCAGCGTCGCCAGTGGCAACAGGACCTTCCAGCCGAGGCTCATCAGCTGGTCATACCGCAGGCGCGGCAATGTCGCCCGCACCCAGATGAAGATGAAGACGAGGGCGAAGATCTTGAGCAGCATCCAGATCGGGTCGAGCCAGCCCGGCCCCGGCCCCATCCAGCCGCCCAGGAACATCGCCGCCGCGACTCCCGAGACGACGATGATCTCGAGGTATTCGACCATCAGGAAGCTGCCGAAGCGCATGCCGCCGTACTCGGTCATGAAGCCCTGCACCAATTCGGCGTCGGCCTCGGGCATGTCGAACGGGGTCCGGTTGGTCTCGGCGAAGCCGGCGAGCATGAAGATCAGGAAGCCGACGAACTGGGGAACGATGTACCAGAGCTCGCCCTGGGCCCTGACGATGTCGACCAGCGAGAGCGAGCCGCCCATCATCACGACGCCGAGCAGCGCCAGCCCCATCGAGACCTCGTAGGAGATCAGCTGCGCCGCGCCGCGCATCGCGCCCAGCAGGCTGTACTTCGAGCCCGAGGACCAACCGCCGAGCAGCAGCCCGTAGAAGCCGATCGAGCCGACCGCGAAGAAGTAGAGGAGGCCGATCGGCACGTCGATTCCGTATAGGCCGACACCGCCCTGGACGTCGCCGAAGGGGATGATCGCCAGCGCCATCACCGCCGCGAGGACCGGCAGCAACGGCCCGAGCACGTAGAGCGCCGGGACCGCGCTGGCCGGGCGGAAGCCCTGCTTGCTGATCAGTTTGAAGAGGTCGGCGAGCGGCTGGAGGAGGCCGAAGGGGCCCACCCGGTTGGGGCCGTAGCGGTGCTGAAAGCGCCCGATCAGCTTGCGCTCGACGACGGTCATCACCGGCACGATCCCGAAGATCACAGCGAAGATGACCAGCGACTTGAGGACCATGATCCAGGTCGCTTCGACGAACTGCGTATCGGCGATCGGCAGCGTCACTCAGAGGCCTTGGTGATCTCGACGCTCACCGGCGATCCGTTCAACAGCCCGTTCGCGTTGCCGTCCTTCGTGCCCTCGATCAGAAAGACGACCCCTCGCTGCACGCGCTCTTTGGGATCCACCTTGGCGGTGACGCTCGAACCGTTCTGTCCGACCCGAACCTCGTCACCAGCTTTGAGCCCAAGTGCTTCGACGTCGGAGACCGCCATCTCAACCCGCTGCTCGGGGGCCAGGAATCGAAGCGGCGGATTCAACTCGGTGATCGAGCCGACCCACAGGTCTCTGTACGTCCCGAGTCTGAAAGAGGACGTCGGTACCCCCTCCGAACGTTTTGCGGAGTCGGCCCCTGGGACGTCGGCGGACTGCCCATCCTCTCCCGGCCGAGCTCCGAGTGAGGAGGGGGTGCCGGCGGCCTCATCCACGCTCGGGCGCAGGGAGGCGGCGGGGCGGTCCTGCCAGCGGATGCCGCGGCCTCCGATTTCGTCGTCGGAGATTCCGGAGTAGATGGGGGCCGCGTCTGCGAGGGCGGCGAAAGCCGTCGACTGGGAGTCGACACCGGTGTCCAAGCCGAGCGAAAGGGCCAACTCGGCCAGCACGCCCCAATTCGGGCGGATGTCGCCGGGGCGGCCGGCTGAAGGACGGACGCGTTGGAGGCGGCCCTCGGGATGGGTGACCGTGCCGTCTTTCTCGGCGTGGGTCTCCAGCGGGAAGACGACGTCGGCGGCGGCGGTCGTGGCGTTCTCGAAGGTGCTGAAGACGACAAGGTGCTTCGCCGCCTGGAGAGCGGAGCGCCACGCGTCGGTGTCGGGGAAGTCGCGGAGGGGGTCGACGCCGAAGAGGACCAGGGACTCGATCTCGCCCGACTCGAGCCCGGCGCGGATCTCCTCGGTGCCCTTGCCGGCAGCGACCTCGGTCAGGCCCGGCCCGGCGTCCGGAAGGCAGCCGGCCTCGCGCAGCCCGCGGGCGTTGGCGAGCTCCGGCACTTCGAGCAGCCCCGAGCCGTCCTTGCCCGCCAGGTCGAGCACCTCGGCCAGCTCCAGCAGCGCCTCGACGGCACCGTCGCCCTCGCGGTTGATCCGCTCGCCCCAGACGACCACGACGCTGTCGGCTGCGTGCAGGACCTCAGCGACCGCCGCCGGGCCCTCCTCCGAACGCGCCTCCGGCGCTGAGTGTTCGGAGGAGGGCCCACCGGCGGTCGTCGGGGTGCGCAAGGCGTCGGCGAGGCTTGTGAGGAAGCTCGTGGCCTCTCCAGGTGCGTAGCGCACCATCTCGGCCGAGCCGCCGTCGAGTGCGGTCGGTCGGTCGGTGGCGACGGCCAGTTGCACCCCGTTGCGGCGCATGCCCTTGCGGATCCGGAGGTCGAGGATCGGCGAGCTGTGCAAGGGGTCGGTGCCGATCACGAGGACGGCCCCGGCGTCGTCGATGTCGCGGACCCTGGCCGAGATCTCGGGCTGTGCGAGCCGCGTCTGCAGCTCGCGGCCCGGGCCCCGCGAGACCCGCGAGTCGACGTTCGGCGAGCCCAGCCCCTCGCGCATGATGCGCTGGACCAGGTAGCCCTCCTCGTTGGAGGCGTCGCCGACGATCGCGGCGCTCGCGCTGCCGGCTGCCTTCACGCCCGCGGCCGCCCGCTCGACGGCCTGAGGCCAGGACAGGGCGCCGGACTTGCCGTGCGGCTCCCGCACACGCGCGTCGGCGTTGAACATCTCGAAGCCGTATCGGCCGCGATCGCAGAGCCAGCCGTCGTCGATGTCGGGGTTGTCGCGGGAGACGACCCGTTTGACCTCCTCGTCGCGGACGGTGAAGCCGACGTTGCACTGGCTCGGGCAGAGCGTGCAGACCGACCCGGCCTGCTCGATGTCCCAGGGGCGGGCGCGGAAGCGGTAGGTGTAGGAGGTCAGCGCCCCGACCGGGCAGAGGTCGGTGATGTTGCCGTGGAACGGCGCGATGTAGGGCCGGTCGTCGAAGGTGCCGACGAAGGTGCGGTCGCCGCGCTCCAGCAGCTGCAGCTGCTCGTCCTCGGCGACCTCCTGACTGAAGCGCACGCAGCGGTAGCAGAGGATGCAGCGCTCACGGTCGATCGCGACCAGCGGCGAGAGCTCGATCGGCTTCTCGAAGTGGCGCTTTTCGTCGATCACCCGGCTGCGGCCCGGGCCCCAGCCCATGGTGATGTCCTGGAGGGGGCATTCGCCGCCTTTGTCGCAGACCGGGCAGTCGAGCGGGTGGTTGACGAGGAGGAACTCGACCACCGCGTTCTGCGCCTCTTTGACCTGCTCGGTGCGGGTGTGGACGACCATCCCGTCGCGCACCGGCGTCGAGCACGAGGTCTGCAGTTTGGGGATTCCCTCGACCTCGACCAGGCACATCCGGCAGGCGCCGACCGGCTCGCCGAGCTTCGGCTCGTAACAGAAGACCGGGATCTCGACGTCGCCGTGAGCGGCCGCGTCGTGGAGCATTTCGCCCTCGTTCGCCGTCACCTCACGGCCGTCGATGATCAGGGTGACCTGGGCCTTGTCGCTCATAGGGACGCCCCATAGACCGGTGGCTGCTCCGCTTCGCGTCCGCTGCCACCGGCAGATGCGCCAACGCCCTGGCCACCTTGATCCGCCGGAACCGCGACTTCGTCGCTTGCTCGGGCCATCACTTCCTCGAACTCGTCGCGGAACTTGCGGACCATCGCGCCGACCGGCATCGCCATCGAGTCGCCGAGGACGCAGAGGCAGTGGCCGATGATGTTTTCCTGGACCGAGGAGACGATGTCGAGGTCCATCGGCGTCGCCTCGCCGCGCACCATCCGTTCGAGCATCTTCACCGTCCAGTTGGTCCCCTCGCGGCAGGGCGTGCACTTGCCGCAGGACTCGTGGTGGTAGAAGCGCGCCGTGCGCAGCGCCATGTGCGGGATGGACACGCGGTCGTCGGCGACGATCACCGAGCCGGAGCCGAGCATCGAGCCCGCCTCGGCCATCGCCTCGAAGCTGTAGGGAAGGTCGATCCCTTCCTCTGCCTTGAGGACCGGCGAGGAGGAGCCGCCCGGGTAGAACGCTTTGATCTCGTGTCCCTCCTCAGGACCGCCGGCGAGGCCGTAGATCAGGTCGCGGGTGGGGATCCCCAGCTCGACCTCGTAGTTGCCCGGACGCTGCACGCAGCCGGACACCGAGACGACCTTGGTTCCCGGCGACTGTTCGGTGCCGTAGCCCTTGAACCAGTCGGCGCCCTTGGCGACGATCCCCGGCACGTTGGAGAGCGTCTCGACGTTGTTGATCAGCGTCGGCCCGCCGTAGAGGCCCTGGACCGCGGGGAAGGGCGGCTTCAGGCGCGGGTTGCCGCGCTTGCCCTCGAGCGCGTCGAGCAGCGCCGTCTCCTCGCCGCAGATGTAGGCGCCGGCGCCGCGGTGGACGACCAGCTCCAGGTTGCGACGGGTCCCGAGGATGCCCTCTCCGACGTACCCGGCCTCGTAAGCTTCGGCGACCGCGGCGTCGAGGATGTCGGCCTGCGAGTCGTACTCGCCGCGGATGAAGATGAAGGCGTGGCCGGCGTCGGCGGCGAGCGCCGCGATCGCGATTCCCTCGATCAGCTGATGCGGGTTGCGCTGCATCAGCTCGCGGTCCTTGAAGGCGCCCGGCTCGGACTCGTCGGCGTTACAGCAGAGGTACTTCGCCATTTCCCCGCGGGGAAGGAAGGAGGCCTTTTTGCCCATCGAGAAGCCGGCGCCGCCGCGTCCCCGCAGTCCCGATTCTTCGAGCTCCTTGAGGACCTCGTCGGCCTCCATCTCCTTGTAGGCCCTCTCCATCGAGGAGTAGCCGCCGTAGCCCTTGTAGCCGTCGATGGTGCGCAGCTTCGGGTCCTCGGCGTGCTCGAGCAGGACGCGCGTCTCCAGCTGGTGTGGCATCAGCCCTTCCCTCCGTCGACGTCACCGGCGAGGGGGCGCCGCTCCAGGGCCTTCTCGGGCAGGACATCGGCGCCGGTGAGGAGCTGGTCGACGGCGGTCCGCGCCTCGCTCGTCTCCAGCGGGCCGAAGTAGCGCTCGTCGATCGAGGCCATCGGCGCGATGTCACAGGCGCCGAGGCACTCGAAGCCGGTGACGAAGACCTCGGTGTCCTTGCCCTCGGCGGCGGCCTGGAAGGCGTCGAGGAGCTCGTCGCCGCCGCGCATCCAGCAGCTGATGTTGGTGCAGACGGCGACTTTGTGAGTGCCGACCGGGTCGGTGTGGAGAAGGTCGTAGAAGCTCGCCACCGACTCGAGGTAGGCCGGGGTGACGCGCATCACCGCCGCCGCCTGGCGGATGCCATCCGGCGTGCACCAGCCGTAGAGGCGCTGCACCGCCCAGAGCGCCGGGATCGAGGCCGATTTGCGGTCCGGGTAGCGGCGCATCCGCTCTTCGATCTCCTCGCGGAGCCCGTCCGGGCAGCCGACTTCGTGCAGCTCGGGGACCGGCTCGGGGGAGCGGTCGGGGACGCGGCCCGAGGTAAGCGCCTCGTCGACGGGAAGGCCGCCGTTGCCGTTCTCGGGGCTCATCGATCGACCCCGCCGAGGATCGGGTCGAGCATGCCGAGGCTGCAGATCATGTCGGCGATGTAGCTGTCCTGGGCCATGTCCTTGAAGGCCTGCAGGTTGACGAAGGAGGGGTCGCGGAAATGGACGCGCGCCGGCTTCGACGATCCATCGGCGAGGACGAAGCAGCCGAGCTCGCCGCGGGGGCTCTCGATCCCGTAATAGACCTCGCCCGGCGCCACCCGATAACCCTCGGTGACCAGCTTGAAGTGGTGGATCAGCGACTCCATCGAGGTCGAGAGCTCCGAGCGTGGCGGCAGCACGTACTTGCGGTCGTCGGCGATGAACGGCCCGTCGGGCAGCGCATCGAGCGCCTGTCCGATGATCCGCGTCGACTCGACCATCTCGGCGACCCGGACGCGGTAACGGTCGTAGTTGTCGCCGACGGTCCCGACCGGGATCTGGAAGTCCATCTCGGGGTAGGCGAGGTAGTCGAAGGCCTTGCGCAGGTCCCAGGGCTCGCCGGCGGCGCGAAGCAGCGGCCCGGTGACGCCGAGCTCGAGCAGCCGCTCGCGGGAGACGATGCCGACGCCCTTGGTCCGCGAGAGGAAGACCTCGTTGCGGTCGAGCAGCGCCTGGTACTGGCCGACCCGGGTCGGCATTTCCTCGACGAACTCGCGCAGCTTCGCCTCGAACCCGAGCGGGATGTCCTCGATCACTCCGCCGACCTGGAAGTAGCGGGTATGCATGCGCTGGCCGGCCGCCATCTCGAAGAGGTCGAGGATCTTGTCGCGCTCGCGGAAGCAGTACCAGAGCATCGAGACCGCGCCGAGGTCGAGCGCCGTCGTCCCCAGCCAGACCAGGTGCGAGTGGATCCGGTTGAGCTCGAGGAAGATCGTCCGCAGGTACTTGGCCCGCGGCGGGATCTCGAGGTCGATCAACCGCTCGACCGCGCCGCAGTAGGCCTCCATCTGGAAGAAGTAGGAGACGTAGTCCATCCGCTCGACGAAGGGGATGACCTTCCAGTAGCTCTTGTCCTCGCAGGACTTTTCGATCCCGGTGTGGACATAGCCGATCACCGGCTTGAGGTCGCGCACGACCTCGCCTTCGAGGTCGACCACCAGCCGCAACACCCCGTGCGTCGCCGGGTGGTGTGGGCCGATGTTGACCGTCATCACCTCGGAGGTGAGCTCCTCGGTCAGCTCAGCCATAACGCCGCTCGTTGTAGGTGAAGGTGACGGGCTCGCCGCCGACCGGGAAGTCACGGCGCTGGGGCCAGCCGACGTAGTCGTCCGGCAGCAGGATCCGGGTCATGTCGGGGTGGCCCTTGAAGACGACGCCGAAGAAGTCATACGCCTCGCGCTCCTGGAACTCGGCGGTCGGAAATAGCTCGACACACGAGGCAATTTGCGGAAGGCGTGGGGTCGGGGAGGTCGAGGACGGAGCTGCTGCACCGCCCGCAGGCCCCCCCGATACCGCGCCCTCGGCATCGGGGTCGGTCAACATCGCCTTGACCCGGATGCGCTCGACGCGATCGCGATTCAGCAGCTCGTAGTGGACTCCGAAGCGCGGCTCCGCCGGCAGATAGTCGGCGACGTGCAGGCTCGAGAGGAAGCGGTAGCCCTGGCCGGGAGCGTCGCGCAGCCAGCCGAGCACGGCGAGGATCTGGGCGGGGTCGACGACCAGCGCCGGCTGGTCGCGATCGAAGCTCGTGTCCAGCACCGCCCCGGGGTTGTCCTGCTCGATCTCGCCCCGGATCAACTCCAGTCCCGGCGCGTCAGGCACGGATCAGCTCCCGGGCCGCCTCGTAGGCCTCCGCCGCCTCCGGGCTCGGCGCGCTGCGCGGGCCGCCGCGGGCCCACTCCTCGGTGCCGGCGGCCTTGTAACGCGCTCGCCAGCCCTGGTCGGGGTTCCCCATGATCTTGCGCTGCAGCTTGGTGAAGCCGTAGAGGACCGCCTCGGGCCGCGGCGGGCAGCCGGGGATGTGGAGGTCGATCGGCATGAACTTGTCGGCACCCTGGACCACGGCGTAGTTGGAGAACATGCCGCCGCTCGAGGAGCAGGCGCCCATCGAGATCGCCCATTTCGGCTCGAGCATCTGGTCGTAGAGGCGGCGGACGACCGGCGCCATTTTGATCGAGACCCGCCCCGAGAGGATGATCAGGTCGGCCTGGCGCGGCGAGGCCCGCAGCGCCTCGGCGCCGAACCGGGCGAGGTCGTATCGGGGGCTGCCGACCACCGCGATCGGCGCCTCGATCGCGCAACAGGCGAGGCCGAAGGTGAGCGGGAAGCAGGAGTTGGCCCGGCCCCAGTTGAGCAGTTTGTCGAAGGTGGTGAGCACGACCTTCTCCTCGACGTGGCGCTGGAGCTCCTCGCCCTCGAGGTCGCCGCGCAACATGTCGCGTGCGCGCAGCTGGCGGTCCCGCATCGTCTGCCGTTCTACCTCCAATTCAGGGCCCCCTTGCGCCAGACGTAGACGAAGGCGATCATCAGCAGGGCGATGAAGGTGACCAGCTCGCCGAGGACGAAGACGGAGTCGGCGCCCCGCAGGATCACGCCGACGGGGTAGAGGAAGACGACCTCGATGTCGAAGAGGATGAAGAGCATCGCCACCAGGTAGAAGCTCACCCCGAAGCGCAGGTTGTTGGCGGGCTCGACCGGGATCCCCGACTCATAGGCCTGGCCCTGGCGCTTCTCGGCGTCGGTGATCCCCCGCGAGCGCTTCGGCCCGATTACGTGGTTCAGCATCACCAATGCGCCGCCCACGCCGAGGCCGAGGAAGGCGAAGACCAGTATCGGGAGGTAACTCTTGAGCACCGGGACCTCCGTTATACACCCCCCTTGTGACAAGTTGCTACATAGTGATTTTCCGCATCAGTAAGCCGAATTCCGACCCTTCCAGGAGGGATTGGTAGTGCCAGAGGTGCACCTCGTCGTCGGCTGCGCGCTGATCCTCCTCAACCTCCTCGCCGGTGTCGTCGGAGGGGTGGCCTGGTTCCGCAAGCGCGGCTCCGTGCGCTTCTGGTACCTGCTCCGAGCTGCGCAGGCCTCGGTGATCCTCCAGGCGCTGCTCGGGGGCATCCTCGTCCTCAGCGGCCACAAGCCCGACGACGAACTCCACTACCTCTACGGGATCCTGCCGCTGCTCGTCTCCTTCCTGGCAGAGGGCGCCCGGACCGGCGCCGCCGAGCGCGAGCTGCGCGACATCGACGTCGAGGCGATGCCGCCCGACGGCCAGCAGGAAGTCGCACTCGCGATCGTCCGGCGTGAGATGGGGATCATGGCCGTCGAGCTGCGGCGTGATCCTCTTCCTCGCCCTGCGCGCCGCCGGCACCAGCGGCGCCTTCTAGGCGGCGATCCGGAAGACGGGGTGGTCAGGGGCGATGCGGCGTAGCTCCTCGTCGCTGGAATCCGGGCCGACCCCGTCGAAGAAGGCCCCGACCTCCCATTTCCACTTCTTCAGATAAGCGCGGAGCAGGGACGGCTTCTCGTCGTCGGCGAGCTCGGTCGCGCTGAACTCCTCGGCGCCCCGGCCGAGGACGAGGCGACCGCCGCCGCTGACCCGCATGTTCCGAACCCACTGGGTGTGGCCGCGCGGGGCGACCAGATAACGGCCGCCCTCGAACTCGAGCAGGTTGACCGGGGTTCGGCGCCACTCGCCGCTCTTGCGCCCCTTCACTTCGAGCACCCGCGAGCCGGCGACGCTGAGGCCCGCACGGGTCGCCAGCGCGACGATCCGGTTGAAGACGTTCCGCGTGAACCAGCCGGCTTCCTGAAAGTGGGTCTCGTCGGCCATCGATCGAAGTCTCCCACTCGCCAGATCCGCCGAGCCGGGATAGGCTCGCCGCCGTGCTCGATCACATGGGACTCGAGGTCGGCGACGTGGCCCTGAGCAGGGCCTTCTACCAGGCAGCCCTGGAGCCGCTCGGCATCGGCGTGATCATGGAGTTCGACGGCGCCGTCGGCTTCGGCAGCGAGACCGAGCACGGCCCGAAGCCTTACTTCTGGATCCACGAGCGCGGCCGCCCCGCGGTCAAGGGCGCCCACGTCGCCTTCGGCGCCCGTTCGGCCGACAGCGTCGACGCCTTCCACACCGCCGCGCTCGCCGCCGGGGGAGAGGACAACGGAGCACCGGGGCCGCGACCGCAGTACCACCCCAGCTACTACGGCGCCTTCGTCCTCGACCTCGACGGCAACAACATCGAGGCCGTCTGCCACACGGCCTCGCCGGGCTGATTGGCAGCCCGGCTGGCCTGTGGCGTGCCCTCCTAGCTTGCGAACACCCGGTCGCTGACCGACGGGTCGCCGAGCGCTTCGAAGGCGACCACCATCCCCTCAGCGTCGAAGCTGAGGATGTCGGCGTCCTCCCAGGACTCGCCCTCGAGCGTCACCGTGGTCAAGACCACGACCTTGTCGCCGTCGGCGACGAAATCGTGCGGGGCGGTGCTGAACTGCTTGCTGGCTAGCTGGCCCCACATCTCGCCGACAGCCTGCTTGCCGGTGTAGGTACCGGTCAGGGCGTTGTTGCCGCCCGTGGTCCAGGCGACCGAGTCGCTCATGTTCGCCATCGCGCCGGCAGCGTCACCGCTGCTGAAGGCCCGATAGGCGGCTTCGGTCGCTTGCTTGTTCTCCTGCGCCCCCATATTTGACTCCTTCTGTTTCTGGTGGCTGGAGATATCGACCGTAACCCGGTCCCTCCGGTTACGCAGAATTCTTAACCTGGCGGTCAGTCGACGCCCAGTGGTCGGTACTCGCCGCCGTGGAAGACAAGCGGGTCGCCCGTGATCGTTTCCAGCGCCGTCACCTCGCCGGTGACGATCACGTGGTCGCCGCCGGCGATCACGTCGCGCAGGTCGCAGCCGATGAAGACGAGCGAGTCGTCGATCGCCGGCACCCCGTCGCGGTCGGTCCAGCCGACGCCGTCCCACTTCTCGGCGACCGGCGCCTTCGTCGCGAACGAGCGGGCGATCTCCTCCTGGCCCGCGTGGAGGACGTTGACGCCGAATCTGTTGGCCGCCTGCACGGCCAGGAGGGTGCGTGATCCGCGGTCGAGGCAGGCGAGCATCAGCATCGGCTCGATCGACAGAGAGGAGACCGCGTTGGCGGTCGCGCCGGCCGGTCCCTCGGGCCCGGGAGCGGTGACGATCGTCACCCCGGTGGGCAGCATCCCCATCGCCGCGCGGAAGCTCGCGGGGTCCGGCGGGGTCATTGCTGCGGGGATCGGGAGCCGACCATCGAGTCCAGACAATATGATGCGCGCCGCGTGCGCCCAGCTATCGCCACAGCTCTGGCCCTCGCCCTGGCGTTCGGTCTCGTCGCCTGCGGCTTCGGGGAACAAAAGGTCAGCGTCTCCAAGGACGACCCCGACCATGACGGTGCGGTCCTCTTCGCAACCCACTGCTCCGGCTGCCACACGCTCAGCGCCGCCGGCACGCAGGGCAGCGGCAACCGGGGTGAGCGAACTCAGGGCCCGAACCTCAACCAACGAACCGAGACCTACGATGACGCGCTCTTCGCGATCCAGAACGGCGGCTTCTCGGGGGCGATCATGCCCCAGAACATCGTCGTCGGCAAGGAAGCCGAAGCGGTCGCCCGCTTCGTCGCCAAGTACGCCGGCGGCGAAGCCGAAGAATCGCCCCGGCCTTCCGGGGAATCCGATTCGCCCTGAGCCCGGGCGGCGATGCTCGACCTGAAACTGATCCGCTCCGACCCTGAGCGGGTCAAACAGGCGCTCGCTCGGCGAGGCGCGGCCGAGCGCGTCGACGAGCTGCTCGCCATCGATGCCCGCCGGCGAGAGCTCCTGCCCGAGATCGAGGGTGCTCAGGCCGAGCGCAAGACGCTCTCCAAGCAGGTCGGCGAAGCGAAGCAGCGAGGGGAGGAGGCGGAGGACCTGGTCGCCCAGGTACAGGCGCTGAAGGAGCGGACCGAGGCGGCGAAAGCCGAGCTCGAGAAGGTCGAGGAGGACCTCGCAAGGGTGGCGACGACGCTGCCCAACCTGCCCGACCCCGAGGCGCCGGACGGCTTTACCGAGGAGGACGCGGTGGTCCTGCGCGAGGTCGGCGAGCGGCCGAGCTTCGACTTCGAGCCCCGGGACCACCTCGAGATCGGCACCGAGCTGGGGCTGATCGAGATGGAGGCGGCGGCGAAGGTCTCAGGCTCCCGCTTCGCGTATCTGATGGGCGATCTGGTGATGCTCGAGCTCGCTCTCGTCCGCTACGTCGTCGAGCTGGCCCGCGAGCAGGGACACGAGCCGGTCATCCCGCCGGTGCTGGTCCGCGAAGAGGCCCTCTACGGCACCGGCTTCCTGCCCGGCGATCGCGACCAGATCTACGAGGTGCCCAAGGACGAGCTCTTCCTGGTCGGGACCTCGGAGGTCTCGCTGGCCGGTCTCCACGCCGATCAGATCCTCGCCGCCGATGAGCTGCCGCTGCGCTACGCCGGCATCTCCACCTGCTTCCGCCGCGAGGCCGGGGCCGCCGGGCGCGACACGCGCGGCATCTTCCGCGTCCACCAGTTCGACAAGGTCGAGATGTTCTCGTTCGTCGAGCCGTCCGCGTCCGCCGACGAGCACGAGCGGCTGCTCTCGATCGAGGAACGCATCCTCGGCGAGCTGGAGATCCCCTTCCGAGTCGTTTCGGTCGCCGCCGGCGACCTCGGCGCGCCGGCCGCGAAGAAGTACGACTGCGAGGCCTGGATCCCGAGCCAGGACCGCTATCGCGAGCTGACCTCCTGCTCGAACACGACCGATTACCAAGCTCGCCGGCTCGGCTGCCGATACCGGACGGGGGAGGGAGAGTCGCCCGAGATGGTCCACACCCTGAACGGGACCGCGGTCGCCGTCGGCCGGACGATCATCGCCCTGATCGAGAATCGCCAGGAGCGAGACGGGGGATTCACACTACCCAGTATTTTGCATTCGTTCGGCGCCCCTGAGAGAATCGCGAGCCGATGAGCCAAAAACGGAACGGGACAGAATGAACACGGCGGTACGCGAGGCGAAGCGCGTGGTGCTCTGCGACGACCACGAGATCGTCCGCGAGGCGATCAAGGCGAGGATGGCGAATTCGAACGTTCTCGAAATCGTCGGCGAGGCCGGTGACGGCCGTGACGTCGTCGATGTGGTCAAAGATCTCGAGCCCGACGTCCTGATCATCGACGTCGAGATGCCCAAGCGCGACGGCATCGAGGCGACCAAGGAGGTGCTCAAGGTCCGCCCGCGGACCAAGGTCATCATCTTCACCGCCCACGCCCAGCCCGACCTGCTCGCGCTCGCGCTCCGCGCCGGCGCCGCCGGCTACGTCCTCAAGTCGGCACCCGCCGAGGACATCGCCCGCGCGGTCAAAGCCGTCACCGGCGGCGGGACCTTCCTCGGTGGCGACTTCGCCGGCGGCAAGCCGTCCGAGGTCGAGAAACTGTTAGACCTATCTCCCCGCGAGCGCCAGATCCTCGAGCTTTTGGCTGAGGGCCTGCGGGTCAAAGAGATCGCTGACCGCCTGCAGCTCAGCCCCGCGACGGTCCACACCCACGTCCGCAACGCGATCGCGAAGCTCGAGGTCGACACCCGCACCGAGGCGGTCGCGCTAGCCGTGCGCTTCAGCTACCTCGGCGCCGGCGGCGCGACGATGTAGACGCCCCTCACTCCTCTTTGTCGAGGGTGAGGGCACAGCCGTTGATGCAGTAGCGCTGTCCGCCGGCCTCCGCCGGACCGTCGTCGAAGACGTGGCCGAGGTGGGCGTCGCATGCCTTGCAGACGACCTCGGTCCGTTTCATGAAGAGGCTGTTGTCGGGGCGCAGTTCCACGTGCTCGAGATTTGCGGGCTCGGTGAAGCTCGGCCAGCCGGTGCCCGAGTCGAACTTCGTGTCGGAGGAGAAGAGCTCCGTGCCGCAGCCGACACAGCGGTACATGCCCTTGGACTTCTCGTCCACGAACGGACCCGTGAAGGCGCGCTCGGTGCCGGCGTTTCGGGTCACCTCGTACTGCTCCGGCGTGAGTTGGTCACGCCACTCCTGATCTGTCTTCTCGATCTTTTTCATGTATTCAGCTTACGCGACTCGTATGTCCGTCCAGGAGGACGAAAGATGAAACGAGACGGCTAAAGCCCCGGCCGCCATTGGCGACACAGAGGGTGATGCGTTACCGCGCCACAATCGCCTTCGCCCTCCTTGCCTTCGTCCTGACGGCGTTCGCCCCCGCCGCGCAGTCGGCGCCGGTCGAACGGATGCTGGCGCCCGTCGTCGATTGCCCGGGCGCGACCGAACTCGATGCACCGGTCCACGTCCAGGAGACCGCGATGCGCTGCCTCACCGACTTCGCCCGTCAGCGCCGCGGCCTCGGGCGTCTCGACGATGAGCACGAGCTGGACCGCTCGGCGGGGCGCAAGTCGAAAGACATCCTCCGCTGCGACAGCTTCAGCCACTTCGCCTGCGGCCGCAGCTTCACGTATTGGATGCAGCGGGCCGGCTACCTTCGGGCGAGCTGCTGGCGGGCCGGCGAGAACATCGCCTGGGGGACGGGCGAATACGGAACCGCCCGCTCGATCTTCAACGCCTGGCTGCACTCGCCGGGCCACCGGGCCAACATCCTCGGCCGCTACGTGCAGATCGGCATCGGCCTCAGGGTCGGCGGCCTCGAGGGACGTCCGGACGCCCACGTCTGGGTTCAGCACTTCGGCTCGCATTGCGGCCGGCGCCCGGCTCCCGAGCACCACGTCCGCAAGGACCTCGGCGACGCCGTCGCCGTCGGCTGAGCGCCCTCGACGACTGTTTCGTCGGCATAGGATGCGCCCGTGGCGGAGGCGTTCTACCAGCCCGACGGCGAGGGCTTCCTGGCGACCGAGCTGACCCGAGGGCCCTGGGACCCGGGTCATCAGCACGCCGGGCCTCCCTCGGCCCTGATCGGCCGCCAGCTCGAGCGCCTCGACGATGCCGCCGACTTCCAGGTCGGCCGCGTCACCTTCGAGATCCTGCGCCCGGTCCCGATCGGGCCGGTCACGGTCGAGGCGGCAGTCGTCCGGCCCGGCCGCCGTGTGCAGCTGCTCGAGGCGACGCTTCGCGGTGCCGACGGCGAGGACCTGATCCGTGCCCGCGCCTGGCGCATCCGCCGGGCGCCGCTCGACCTGCCCGCCGAGGCCACCGACCTGGGCGACCCGCCCCCGGGCCCCGAGAGCGGTGCGGTCAAGGAGTTCTTCCCCACCGAACAGAGTCAGGGGTACCAGACGGCGATGGACTGGAGCGCCCTCGACGGCGGCTTTCTCGAGCCCGGCCCGGCGAAGATGTGGATGCGCCAGCGCGTACCTCTGGTCGACGGCGAGGAGCCGACCCCGCTCCAGCGGACCCTGGTGATCGCCGACGTCGGCAACGGGATCAGCGCCGTCCTCGACTGGCGCTCCTACGTCTTCATCAACGTCGATCTGACGGTCACGCTCGAGCGCATGCCGGAGGGGGAGTGGATCCTCGTCGACGCGGTCACCCGCCCGCGTGAGACCGGGATCGGCAGCGCCGAGTCCGAGCTCTCCGACAAGCGCGGCAGGATCGGCCGCGGGATCCAGACGCTGCTCTTCTTCGAGCGCTAGCCGGCTTCGGCCGGGGCGACGCGACCGCCGCCGGAGACTGCGACCGCCGTCGTTGCCGCCGAGACCAGGGCGATCGCCGCGGCGAGCAGGAAAGCGCCCTCGTAATCGCTCAGCGCCGCCGCGGCGCCGGCCAGCGGCGCGCCGATGCCGACGCCGGCGTCGAAGAAGGCGGTGAAGGTGCCGAGCGCCGCGCCGCGCCGGTCCTCGGGGATCTTGGCGACGACGATCAGCGAGAGCGACGGGTAGAGCAGCGAGAAGGCGGCACCCATCGCCAGCGAGCCAAGCAGCGCGACCGGCAGGGTGTGGGCGACGCCGATCGCGGCGAGCCCCGCGGCCTCGACGATCGCGGCGCCGATCGCGACCCGGGTCGGGCCTACCCGGTCGGGGACGTCGCCGGCGACCAGCCGGGTCAGGACCACCATCGTCGCGAAGGCTCCGAAGGCGGTGGCCCCGTGTCCGACGCCGCGCTGGTCGAGGTGGAGGACGACGAAGGCGGCGACGGTCGCGTACCCGACCGACGCCAGGGCGAGGGCGGCCCCGGGGCGCACCGCCTCGCGCGCGATCAGCGGCTGGCGCTCGCCGGCGGGGGAGGGCGCGGGCCGGTAGGGGTCCGGGAGCCGCGAAGCGATCACGACGCCGACCAGGGGCGCCAGGGCGGCGAACAGCCAGACCGCGCTGTAGCCCGAGGCGTGCTTGATCAGCTCGCCGAGCAGCGGCCCGACGCTCAGCCCGGTCCAGACCGCGAGCCCGTAGAGCCCGATCACCCTTCCCCGCCTGTCCGGAGGAGCGAGGTCGACGATCCAGGCCGAGCCAGCGGTGAAGACCGTTCCCTCGCCGGCGCCGAGGATCAACCTGGCGAGGACCAGCCCGGGGATCCCCAAGGGCAGGAGGTAGGCGAAGCCCGAGAGCGCCACCAGCAGCGAGCCGACCAGGACGGTCGGGCGGCGGCCGCGGCGGTCGGCAAAGCGCCCTGCAATGGGCCGCAGCAGCAGGCCGGTGATCGCGTAGGAGCCGATCACGATGCCGACCGCGATGTTGCCGCCGTCGAGGGGCCCGTGGACGTAGCGGGGGAGGACCGGCAGGACGGCGCCGACCGCGACCAGCCCGCAGAAGGTGACGGCAAATACCCCGGCGAAGGCCCGGCCCGGCCGCTCCACGACCTCCCCCGTCACTGCAGCAGCGCGGCCAGGTCGTCGACCACGTGGTCCGGTGGCACGTCCTCGGCTTCGGCCTGCTCCTCGGTGTCGGCGCCGCTGAGGACGAAGACGGTCTCGAGCCCGGCGCGGCGGCCGCCCTCGATGTCGGAGGCGAGCCTGTCGCCGACCATCGCGACCCGGTCCGCCTCGCCGAGTCGCCCGCGGGCGAGGTCGAAGAGGTGGCGTTCGGGCTTGCCGCCGATTTCCGCGTCCTTCCCGGAGGCGGTCTCGACCGCGGCGAGGATCGAGCCGGTACCCGGCCAGGCGCCTCCAGGCATCGGCAGCGTCGGGTCGCGGCTGGTGGCGAAGAGCGACGCGCCACCCTCGAGCGCGAGCGTCGCCGTCAGCAGCTCCTCGTAGTCGAAGCCGCGATGGCCGGAGACCAGGACGCCGTCGACGCCCCGCCCCGCCTCCCCGTCGAGCGTTTCCAGGCCGGCCGCGGCGGCGGCCTGCTTGAAGGCATCGGCGCCGATCACGAACGCGGAAGTGCCGGCGCCGAGCCGCTCGGCCGCGAGCGCCGTCGTCGCCATCCCTGCGGTCACGATCTGCCGCTCCTCCGCCGGCACGCCCGCCTCGCGCAGCCGCTCCGCGTAAACACCCGGGTGGCGGCCGGGGTTGTTGGTGACGAAGACGACCGGCTTCCCGCCCTCGATCAGCGCGCTCAAGGCCTCGACCGACCCGGGCACGAGCTCGCGCCCGATCCAGACCACGCCGTCGAGATCGACGAGCAGGCCGTCGTATTGGTCCGCCAGCGCCATGCCGGGGAGGCTATCCCGACACGTATGCTTCGCCTCGGCAGAGGACCCGGGCGGAGGAGGGGGATGAGGATCAAGGCAACTGGTGCGATTGCGGCGGCGGCCCTGATCGCGATCCTGGCCGCCCTGCCCGCGGCGGCCGTCGCCAAGCAGGGCGCGGTATTGCCCACCCGCTTCGTCCAGCTCCATCTTCCGGGCAGCGGCGGCTACGGGATCACGCTCTTCGCCGTTGAGCTTCCGAAGCCACACAAGAGCTTCGTGACCCTCACGGCCTCCAAACGGATGAAGTCGTCGGTCATCGACTTCGACAGCAGCTCCTACTCGGCGAGCGGCGCGGTGTCGGCGAAACTGGTCCGGGCAGACCTCGGCCCCTATGGCCGGATCGCGGTTCGCTTCCAACCCAGCGGGCCGACCAAGGTGGAAAACAGCCCATTCGGTAGGTGTCACGGCGTCCCGAACACGACTCAGAGGGGCGCCTTCGTCGGCACGATTCGCTTTCGCGGCGACGACGGCTACACCGAAGTCGACGCCGACCGGGCGCGAGGCAGGGTGAGCACCCAGGGGCGCTACTTCTGTTCGGCCGACGGGCATCACCCGCGCCACCCGTCTCACCCGAAGAAGGTCGAAGAAGTCTCCTTGGATGCGGTGACCCCCCACCACACGCTCAGCTTCTCCGCGGCGATCCGCCCCGGCCAGAAAGCGTTTCCAGGGATTCCCCCGGTCGAATACGAGGCCAGCTCGACCCAGGCCTGCGGGAGGGTCACGGTCTCGCGCAGCGTCTCGACCGAGGGCCCGGCCGCTTCGTTCGCCTTCGACCGCCCGCTGAGCTCGTCCACCGTGACTCCGCCTCCCCCGTTCTCGGGCAGCGGCACCTTCCTGCGCGACCCGAGCAGCGGCCTGACGAGCTGGGCGGGCAACCTCGCCGTCTCCTTCCCCGGCCTCGATGTGCCGCTCGCCGGCGATGAATTCGATGCCAAGCTCGAGCGTCGCCAGGTCGACCCCTCCTTCGGGATCCTCTATGCGATCCGATCGTTCTGCCCGTCCGGCTCCTGAGCCGACCCGACCGCCCTCCAGCTCGCCGCCCCATCTCGATACCGTGCAGCGCATGCCCGTATCGAACGCAAACGGGAGCTTGGTCGTCGCCGAGGACGTGAGCAAGCGCTATGGGTCGGGGGAGGCCGCGGTCGACGCCCTGAGCGGCGTCAGCACCGGCTTCGACGGCCGTCGGTTCACCGCGATCATGGGCCCGTCGGGGTCCGGCAAGTCGACCCTCATGCACATCCTCGCCGGCCTCGACAAGCCGACCGGGGGAAAGGTCTTCCTCGACGGAGAGGAGATCACGAACCTCGACGACAAGGAGCTGACCAAGCTGCGCCGCGACAAGCTCGGCTTCGTCTTCCAGTTCTTCAACCTGCTGCCGGTGCTCACGGCCGAGGAGAACCTGGTCCTGCCGCTCTCGATCGCCGGGCGCAAGCCCGACCGTGAGTGGCTCGACCAGCTGGTCGCCGCGGTCGGCCTCGAGGACCGCCGCACCCACCGTCCTTCCGAGCTCTCCGGGGGCCAGCAGCAGCGGGTCGCGGTTGCCCGTGCCCTGGTCTCCAAACCCGCCGTCGTCTTCGCCGACGAGCCGACCGGCAACCTCGACTCGAAGGCGAGCGCCGAGGTCCTGAAGCTCCTGCGTCGCGCGGTCGACGACTTCGACCAGACGGTGATCATGGTCACCCACGATCCCGCCGCTGCCGCCCACGCCGACAGGCTCATCACCCTCCGCGACGGGCAGGTCGTCCACGACGCCGCGCCCGGCTCGACGGAGGACGTGATCGAGTTGATGAAGCAGGTTGACTAGCCTCGGGCTGAGGAGCCTCTGGGCGCGCAAGCGGCGCGCCCTCAGCACTACGGTCGCCGTGGTGATCGGTGTCGCGTTCGTCGCCGGCTCCTACATCCTCACCGACACGATCTTTGCCGCATTCGATGACATCTTCAGCGATTCGCTGAAGGGGACCAGCGTCGTCGTCACCGCCAAGAACCCGGTCGAACAGGAAAACGGAGAAACGCCGAGCTTCAACGACGACGTGCTGCCGCGGATCCAGCGGACGCCTGGAGTGCGGCTCGCCTCGGGTGCGATCTTCACCCCCGGCGGCTTCTTCGACCCGCGGACGGGGGATGCGATCGGGGCCAAATTCGCTCCCAAATTCATCTCCTCGACCCAGCCCGATGGCCTCGAGTCGCTCACCTACGTGGTCGGGCACCGGCCGCGCGGCCCGACCGAGGCCTCGATCGACAAGGCCGCCGCCGAAGAAGCCGACCTCGAAGTCGGCGACCGGCTCGAGATCGCCGGCCAGACCCGCGTGCGGACCTTCACCCTCGTCGGCCTCACCCAGCTCGGCAGCGCCTCCTTCGGCGGCACGAGCATCGCGCAGGTAACGCTGCCCGTCGCGCAGGCGATCACCAACAAGAGGGGGCGCTTCGACCAGATCTCGATAGCCGCAAAGGACGGGGTTTCGGCGACCGACCTGAAACGGCGGATCGCCCGGGAGATGCCGAACTCCGTCAGGGTCGAGACGGCGCAGGAAAACGCCGACCGCGGCACCGAAGAAATCCGCGACTCGCTCGGATTCCTGCGGATCTTCCTGCTCGTGTTCGCCTACATCGCTGTCTTCGTCGGCGCCTTCCTGATCTTCAACACCTTCTCGATCACCGTCGCCCAGCGCGTCACCGAGTTCGGGATGCTGCGCACGCTCGGGGCCTCGCGCCGTCAGATCCTCACCACGGTGGTCATCGAAGCCGTCGCGATCGGGCTCCTCGGTGCCCTGGTCGGGGTCGTCGCCGGCTTCGGGGTCGCGATCCTCCTCCACGGCCTCTTCGCCCTGCTCGGAGCCGACCTTCCGACAACCTCGCTGGTGCTCGAGCCGAGAACGGTCGGCGTCTGCCTGCTGGTCGGCGTCCTGGTCACAGTGCTCTCATCGCTGGTCCCCGCCCTGCGCTCGACCAGGGTTCCGCCGATCGCCGCGCTGCGTGCCTTCACCCCGCCCCCGAGCCGGCGCCGCAGAGTCGTCTACCTGGTGTTCTCGGTGCTGCTCGGAGTTGCCGGCCTCGCCCTCGTCCTCGACGGGCTCTTCGGCAGCGGCGGCGCCGGAGCCTCCGCCGGCGAGGCGGGCGCCGGCGCTCTGGCAATCGTCATCGCCCTCTCGGTCTACAGCCCCCGCATCGTGCCGCCGCTCGCCGCGGTCGCGGGCTGGCCGCTGGAGAAGCTCCGCAGCCTGACCGGGCGCCTCGCCCGCGAGAACGCGCAGCGCAACCCCGGCCGTACCGCGGTGACCGCCGCCGCGCTGATGATCGGGCTGGCGCTGGTCGCGTTCGTCCTCGTCTTCGCCGCCGGCCTGAAGAGTTCGATCGCCAAGGTCGTCGACGAAAACTTCGCGGGCGGGATCGTGATCCAGAACACCGACGGTTTCTCGCCGATCCCGGCCGGTGCCGCGGTCGCCGCCGCGAAGGTCCCCGGCGTCAGCTCGGTCGCGACGATCCGCTCGGCCAAGGCCAAGGTGGTCGGCGACGGCACGGCGAACGTCGCCGCGCCCACGCCGAACATCGAAGAGGCGGTTCAGATCGACTGGAAGCAGGCCGGGCCGAGGGCGCTGCGCCGGTTGAAGGACGGCGAGGCGATCGTCTCCGACTCCTTCGCCGCCTCGCACGGCCTCGAGCTGGGAGACGCCTTCCGCCTTCTCACCCAGACCGGTGACAGGCCGCGGTTCACCGTCGCCGGCGAGTTCGACGACAAGGCCGGTGTGCTCGGCAGCGTGGCGATCACCCAGCGCGCTCTCGCCCGGGAGTTCGGCCAGACCCAGGACCAGATGGACTTCGTCCTGACCGCGCCGGGCGCCGATGCCGCCAAGGTTCAGCAGCTGCTCGCCGCGGGGGCGAAGGCCGCCTTCCCGACAACCGAAGTGCTCGACCAGCAGGAACTCAAGGAAGACCGCGAAGAAGCCATCAACGGGCTGGTCATCCTCGTCTTCGTCCTGCTCGCGCTCGCCGTTCTGATCTCGCTCTTCGGGGTCGCGAACACCCTTTCCCTCTCGATCCACGAACGCACGAGGGAGCTGGGGATGGTGCGCGCGATCGGGATGTCACGGCGCCAGGTTCGGACGATGATCCGCTACGAGGCGGTGGTCACGGCGCTGATCGGCGCGATCCTGGGGATGATCCTCGGCCTTGTCTTCGCGACCCTGATGGCCGAGCCGCTCAAGGACGAAGGCTTCACCCTCAGCTACCCGATCTTCTTCCTCGTCCTGCTGCTGATCTTCGCGGCACTCGCCGGGGTGATCTCGGCGATCGTGCCCGCGCGGCGCGCCTCGCGCCTCGACGTGCTCGAGGCGCTTCAGTACGAGTAGGTCAGGCCGCGAGGCCCATGCGCAGGGCCCCGGCGGCCTCGGCCATCGCGGTGCGGGCAGAGCGCGAGACCGCGGTCAGGTTGGCGAAGGTGTGGATCAACCGCGGGTGGCGGCGCACCGCGACCTGGACTCCGGCTTCGCGCATCCGGCTCGCGTAGGCCTCTCCCTCATCGCGGAACGGGTCGAAGCCCGCGGTCGCCACGTAGGCGGGCGGCAGGCCGGAGAGGTCGGGCGCCCGCAGGATCGATGCGAGCGGCTCATAGCCCAACGCTTTGTCGGGGAGGTAGGCCCGTTCGCAGACGTCGATGTCGTGCTGGGTGAGGATGAACCCCTGATTGAAGAGGCGCCGGGAGGGCGCCTCCTCGATCGCTTCGGTCGCCGGGTAGATCAGCAGACTGCATCGCCGCTCGTGGGCCTCCCTGGTCGCGCATCGCGATGCAGACGCCGGAGGCCATGTTGCCCCCCGCCGAGTCCCCTCCGATCGCGATCCGGGCCGGGTCGGCGCCCAGCTCCGGAGCCAGGGCGAAGGCCCAGCGAAAGGCCGCCTGCGCGTCTTCGACAGCCGCCGGATAAGGATGCTCGGGGGCGAGGCGGTAGGTGGGAGAGAGGATCGAGACGCCGGAGTGGGCGGCGAGGAAGCGGCAGGCGCTGTCGTTGGTCTCGAGGTCGCCGACCATCCAGCCGCCGCCGTGGAAGTGAACGATCATCGGCCGCGGCGGCGGCGGCGCTCCGAATGGCACGTAGAGGCGGGCCGGCAGGTTTCCGATCTGGCCCGGGATCTCGATGTCGAGCACCTCGGCCATCGGCAGCGGCTTCCCGGAGACCGTCAGCGCCGAGCGTCGCACGTAGGCCCGCGACTCTTCCGGCGGCAGCCCCCCGGTCAGGGTCTCCTCGCCGACCCGCTTGGCCATCTCGAGGACGACGTTGATGTCGGGGGCGACCACCTGGCCGTCGAGGGACGGAGGCGGGCCGAAGATCCGCCGCTGCGCCCGCGGCGAGAGCTCGCAGAGCCGCTTCAGCAGCCGGTGCTCGAGCGACGCGGGGAGGCGGAGAGGCGCTGCCAAGAGGGCGACAGGCTATCGTCGCCTCGATGGAGCAGGAGCTGCCCCCGGGGCCTCGCCGGGCCTGGAGCAGGGCGGCGGTGTCGATGGTCCTGCTCGCCGCCGCGGCAACCGCGCTCGTCGCTCTCCCGCCCAGCGGCTCTTCGGGCGCGCCGGGCCCGGTCGCGCGCACCGTCCCCAGGCCCCGCATTCACCGCTGGCTGATTCCGTTCGGGCCGAAGCGCAAGCATCAGATGACCGCCTACTCGCGGCGCCACTACGGGCAGGGCACCTGGCGCTTGCGCCGTCCGCGGGTGATCGTCGAGCACGTCTCCGAGACCCGCTCGGCCGCCGCCGTCCACAACACCTTCGCCCCGGATGTCCGCGACCCCGAGCTGCACGAGCTTCCCAACGTCTGCGCCCACTTCGTGATCTCGACCTCCGGGCGAACCTACGAGCTGGTCAACCTGCGCACCCGCTGCCGGCACACGGTCGGCCTCGACTGGACCGCGATCGGCATCGAGCACGCCGGCTTCGCCGACTCCGAAGTCCTCGGCGACCGCCGCCAGATGCGCGCTTCATTGCGCCTCACCCGCTACCTGCGCTGCCGATTCAACATCGCCATCCACAGCGTGATCGGCCACGCCGAGAGCCTCAGCTCGCCCTACCACCACGAGCTGGTCCCCTCGCTGCGCCGCCAGACCCATTCCGACATGAAGCACCGCTCGATGCGCGTCTACCGGCGTCGTCTGCGGCGGCTCGGGGCGTGCTGATCAGTCGATTCGCGTGCCGCGCTGCAGCAGCGGTACGACAGCCATCCCGACCAAGTACAGGAGGGCGAGGGACTCGAACACCTTGGCGCTGACGTCCGGGCCGGGTGAGGAGATCTCCGAAATGGCCAGGCCGACCAGCAGCGCGATCGGCACGACGACGACGAGCCGCACGAGCCGCACGACGTCGCTGTCGTCGTCACGGGCGAGTCCGAAGAGGAGGCTCACCTGGCCGGATCCGATCGAGAGGAGGGTCAGGATCCCTGCGATCTTCCACCCGTCGTCGCCCCCGACCAGGACCCCGCCTGGCCAATAGGCCGCGACGACCGAAACAAAGGCGGCGATCGCGAGGAGCGTCGTGGCGATCCCGACCAGCGCCAGGCGCGGCCATTCTCTGGCGAGGTACACGCCGGCCATCGCCGGCAGGCTGAAGAGAGCGAAGACGATCGCAACAAGGAGCGGCTTCGTATGCGACCACGACCTCGCGTCGCCGCCGAGCACCCAGGCAAGAAGGACGAGGCCCACGACGCAGATGACCCCCGCCGCCAGGAGGCATGCCTGCCTGAGCTGCTGGTCGCTGCCGTCGCCCATCGCGACCGTTATCGGCCGCAGTCGGCCCGCCTTTAACCCCCTGAATCGGTAGGTCCAAGCGAGACGGTGGCCGTGACAAATCGACAGTGCTCCGCACGGCGGTTTGTCACGGGCGCAGAATCGCGCCGCGACCTACCGATTCAGCCGCAGCCGGTGTTGTTGCCGCAGGAGGAGCAGGTGTAGCAGGACCCCGTCCGCTGCATCATTCCGCCGCACTGCTCGCAGGCGGGGCCGAGATCGCCGCCGACCATCTTCGCCGGCCTCACCGGAGGCGTTTCGGTCAGCGCCCCCGCCGCGGCGATCGGCTTCGAATGGCCGTTACCGCCATTGCCGCCGTTGGCGGGACCGGCGGTGTCGGTCGCGATCCCGAGGCCGAGCTGGCTCGTCTCCGCCTCTTGCTTGGCGCGGACCTCCTGGGTCATGATCCCGAGCTCCTCGAGCGTCTCGGTGTCCTCGATGAAGCGGCTGGCGACCCAGCGCATGATGTAGTCGGGCAGCGATTTGGCGAACGGGATCTCCGGGTTCTGGGTGATCCCCTCCGGCTCGAAGCGCATGTAGCTGAACTTGCGCACGAAGTCTTCGAGCGGGACGCCGTACTGGAGGCCGAGCGAGATCGAGGTCGCGAAGGCGTTCATCAGCCCCCGCATCGTCGAGCCCTCCTTGCCGATGTCGGTGAGGAAGATCTCGCCGACCGAGCCGTCCTCGTACTTGCCGGCGGTGATGTAGCCCTCGTGGCCGCCGATCGAGAACTTGTGGGTGATCGATTCGCGCTCACGGGGCATCCGCTTGCGCTCCGGGGTGGGGGCCTCGACCTCGGCCTCCTTCTCCTCCTGCGCGTCGGTCCGCAGCGCCTGCGCGGTCTTCGAGCCGTCGCGGTAGATCGCCAGCGCCTTCAAGCCGCCCTGCCAGCCGCGCGTGTAGGCGTCGGCGATGTCCTCAACGGACGCCGTCTGCGGCAGGTTCACGGTCTTCGAGATCGCGCCCGAGATGAACGGCTGGGTCGCCGACATCATGTCGATGTGCCCGGTGTGCGAGATCGCGTTCTCGCCGACCGCGACGTCGAAGACGGGGAGATGCTCCTCGCTCAGGCCCGGAGCGCCGATGATCGTGCTCTCCTCGGCGATGTGGGCGTTGATCTGCTCCACCTGCGGCTCGGCGTAGCCGAGTGCGCGCAGCGCCATCGGTACGGATTTGTTGACGATCGTCATCTGGCCGCCGCCGACCAGCTCCTTGAACTTGACCAGTGAGAAGTCGGGCTCGATCCCGGTCGTGTCGCAGTCCATCAGGAAGCTGATCGTCCCGGTCGGCGCCAGTACCGTCGCCTGGGCGTTGCGGTAGCCATGCTCCTCGCCGAGCTCGACCGCTTCGTCCCAGGAGCGCTGGGCGGCTTCGAGCAGCTCGCCCTTGATCCCGGTCCCGTCGACGTCGTAGGAGGCATCGCGGTGCATGCGCATGACGCCGTTGTGGGCGTCGCGGTTCTTCTCGTACTCGTCATAGGGCCCGGTTGCGCCGGCGGCGATCAGCGCCGACTGGCGGTAGGCCCGACCGGTCATCAGCGCCGTGATCGCGGCGGCGACGTTGCGGCCCGCGTCGGAGTCGTAGGGAAGCCCGTCGGACATCAGCAGCGCGCCGAGGTTGGCGTAGCCGAGCCCGAGCTGGCGGAAGGAGTTGGCGTTGGCGCCGATCTCCTCGGTCGGGTAGCTCGAGTAGCCGACCACGATCTCCTGGGCGAGGAAGACGATGTCGACGGCGTGCTCGAACGGCTCGGTGTCGAAGCTGCCGTCCTCGCGGCGGAATTTCATCAGGTTGAGCGAGGCGAGGTTGCAGGCCGAGTCGTCGACGTGCATGTACTCGCTGCAGGGGTTGGAGGCGTTGATCCGCCCCGACTCGGGACAGGTGTGCCAGCGGTTGATGATCGTGTCGTACTGGACGCCCGGGTCGGCGCAGCGCCAGGCGGCATCGGAGATCTTCTTCATCAGCTCCCGCGCCGGCAGCGTCTTCGTCGTCTCGCCGGTGTTGCGGGCGATCAGGTCCCAGTCCTCGCCGGCCTCGACCGCCTCCATGAACTCGTCCGTGACCCGGACCGAGTTGTTCGCGTTCTGGTACTGGATCGAGGTGAAGCCGTCGCCGTCGATCGACATGTCGAAGCCGGCGTCGCGCAGGGCCGCCGCCTTCTCCTCCTCATCCGCCTTGCAGGAGATGAAGTGCTCGATGTCCGGATGGTCGACGTTGAGGACGACCATCTTCGCCGCACGGCGGGTCTTGCCGCCGGACTTGATCGTCCCGGCCCAGGCGTCGGCGCCGCGCATGAAGCTGACCGGGCCGCTCGCGGTGCCGCCCTTCTGCAGCGGCTCCATCGAGCCGCGGATGTTGGAGAGGTTGATTCCCGAGCCGGAGCCGCCGCGGAAGATCTTGCCCTCTTTCGTGTTCCAGTCGAGGATCGACTCCATCGTGTCCTCGACGCTGAGGATGAAGCAGGCCGAGCACTGCGGCGTCTCCTCGAAGCCGACGTTGAACCAGACCGGCGAGTTGAAGGCGGCCTTCTGGTTGAGCAGGATCGAGGTCAGCTCCATCTCGAAGGCGTCGGCGTCCAGATCGGAGGCGAAGTAGCCGCCGTCGCGGCCCCAGCCGGCAATCGTTCCCGCGACCCTGCCGACCATCTGTTTGACCGAGGACTCGCGCTCGGGGCTGCCGAGCTGCCCGCGGAAGTACTTCTGGGCGACGATGTTCGTCGCGTTCTGCGACCAGCTCTTCGGGAACTCGACCCCGAGCTGTTCGAAAGCCGGGTCCGCGGGATCGCCGATGATCGCGTCGCGGATCTCCCACTCGACCTCCTCGAACGGGTGGACTCCCTCGGTCGAAAAACGACGTTCGATCGAGAGGCCCTTTAGACCGGATTTCGGCGAGCTGGTGGCGGTCTGGGACATCTAACTTCTCCTCTCGAAGCGTCTTTAGGGGGTAACAGCGGAGGATCGCTTCTGAGCCGGACGGAACAAAGCCTCAGCGGGGCCCGACTTCGCTTAGACCGGGAAAAAGTCGCTCATCTCATTTTGACAGGGCCGAGAGTTCGGCCAGAGCGGCCGCGCCGTGCCCTCAGGCGGACGGCAGGGCGAAGAAGGCGACCGCCGCGAACTGCGCCGCCGCCGCCGCGATCACCAGTGCGTGGAAGACCTCGTGGTAGCCGAACACGCGCGGGCTCGGGTTCGGCCTCTGGGTCGCGTAGACGACCGCGCCGGCCGTGTAGAGCAGCCCGCCGGCGGCGACCAGCAGCGTTCCCGGGACCCCCATCTCGTCCCAGAGCCCGGGGAAGGCGATCACCGCGACCCAGCCGAGCGAGAGGTAGATCAGCGCCGCCACCCATTTCGGGTGGTCGATCCAGACCATCTCGACGATTGCCCCGGCGATCGCGCCGATCCAGACGACGACGAGGATCGCGTCCGCGAGCCAGCCGTTGAGGACCAACAGCGCGAACGGCGTGTATGTACCGGCGATCAGGAAGAAGATCATCGAGTGGTCTAGGCGCCGCATCCAGCGGCGCGCGTTCGGCCGCTCCCAGTTGACCCGGTGGTACAGGGCGCTGGTCCCGAGCAGGGCCGAGAGGCTGACCGCGTAGATCGCCACCGCCAGCGTCGCCTTCGGCGTCTTCGCCGCGACGATCAGCCCCGCGCCGAGGACCAGGGAGACGAAGAACGCCCACTCGTGTGAGACGCCGCGCAACTTCGGCTTGACCGCGGCGATCGCGTCGCTGGCCGCGTCCTTGGCCGACTCGGCGGTGCCGGCTGCGGCCTCCCGCGCAGCTCCTGCCCGCTGTACGGCGGCATCTTTGGCGGCGACGGCTCGCTCACCGACTCGCTCCGCGCCCCTCCGTAGGTCGTCGACCATACGTTCCAGGTTAACCCCGGCGCGGCGATTTTTGCGTCCCTGGGACGAGAAAACCCGCCGCGCGGCCAGGGAGGGCGCGCGGAACGCGCACGGGTCAGGCAAGCAAGGCGAGCGTCAGGCGGCGACCAGTTGCGACTCGAGCTCGGCCTCGGCAACCAGCTCGGCGAGGAGGCCGTCGAGGCGCTCGGCCTGCTCGGGCTCCAGCGCCAACAGGCTCCCCCCGTCGCTGACCTTGGCGTGGCCGACGGGCAGTTCGGTCTCGATCACGCGGCCGCCCATCGCGCTCAGGACCTTGCGCAGCTCGGCCTGCGCCCAGACCGCGCCGAACATCCCGGTGGAGGCGCCGATCACAGCGCTCGGCTTGCCGTTCAGGGCGCTCTTGCCGGCCGGGCGGGAGACCCAGTCGAGCGCGTTCTTCAGCTGCCCCGGGATCGAGTGGTTGTACTCCGGGGTTGCGATCAGCACCGCGTCGGCGGAGCGAACCGCCTCGCGCAGCTCCCGCACCACCTGGGGCTCGGGCTCTTCGGCGTCGGCGTCATACGGCGGAATGTCCCGCAAACGCTCGAAGGCGATGAGCTCGGCCCCTCCGGGCAGCCGCTCGGCGGCCGCCCGGAGCAGGGCGCTGTTGAGCGAATCGCGGCGCAGGCTGCCCGAGATCCCGAGCACCCGCATGGCTACTCGGCCTCCAGGACGAACTGGAGCTCGACCGCGATCGCCACATCGAACTCGAGGACGAGGCCGCCGCTCGGCAGCTCGGCGTTCCAGTCGAGGCCGAAGTTGCGACGGTCGATCTCGACCGCGAGGGAGAGCCCGACCCGGGTGCTCCCGTCCAGGTACTCGCCGCCGGCGCCGTAGGTTCCGGTCGCCGTCACCTCGTGCTTCTGTCCGCGGATCTCGAGCTCGCCGTCGAGGCGGACGGACCCGTCCTCGGCGACATCGAGCTCACTCGACTCGAACTTCAGAGTCGGATGCCGCTCCGCGTCGAAGAAGTCGGGTGAGAGGAGGTGGCCCTTGAGCTGCTCCTCGGGGATGTCGATGCTGGCGACCTCGACCGTGCCCTCGAGGCTCGGACGCTCGCCGCCGGTGAGGCGGGCCTCGTAGGCCTTGAAGCCGCTCCGGTAGGTGGTCGCCCCGGCGTGGTGGACCGAGAAGCCGACGGTCGAGTGGACCGGGTCGCCGCTGTAGGTGCCGCTGGGGATGCCCTGGGAAATCGTCTGGGTGCTCATTTCTGCTCCTTTGAGGGTGATAGTTGTCAGATAAAAGATTGCCGTAGAAATAATCGTAGCAGAAATGCTTGAGATAGCAAATATTGCATCGGCAACGATTGTCTGCGACAATATGAACCGTGATGAACCCCGAGCAGGCGATAGCGACGGAGACGAAACCCGCGACCGGGTCGGTTCCGCCGCCCCTCGGCCCGCACGCGGAGGCCTGGGTTTCGCTGACACGCACCCACGCGGCCGTGGTCGGCCGCCTTCAGGACGCGCTCGCGCAGGCCGACTACCCGCCGCTCCCCTGGTATGAGGTGCTGGTCACCCTCGCCCGCGCGCCCGAGCAGCGGATGAAGATGGGGGACCTCGCCGAGGCACTGGTGATCACCCGCGGCGGGCTCACCAAGCTCGTCGACAGGCTCGTCAAAGCAGCCCTCCTCGAGCGGACCTTCTGCGAGACCGATCGCCGGGTCAGCTACGCGACGTTGCTGCCCGCCGGCCTCGAGCTGCTGACCGAGATGCGCCCGGTCGTGCTGGCCGAGCTCGAGACGGCCTTCGTCGCCAACCTCAGCCTGGACGAGGCAAACGCACTCCTGGCGACGCTGGAGAGGGTGCGCAACTCAGCCTGTTCAGGCTAGGGCCGCGGCCGCCCGCTCTTTGGCGGCGTCGATCAAGGCCAACAGGTCGGCCTCGCGCTCCTCGCGAATCAGCTCGACCGGGTCGGGCTCGCCGTTGACGATGCCCTCGAAGAACTCCTTGCGGTCCTGGTAGGTCGGCAGCGTCCCCTTCGCCCAGCCACGGGCGTCGTTGAGGATCACGGCCAGGCGCGCGTACTCCTCGCCGAACATCTCCGATATCTCCCGCTTCATCCGCTTCGCCAGGGCCGGCGAGGCGCCCGCGGTCGAGATCGCGATCGCCAGCGGGCCGGTGCGCACGATTGCCGGCAGGATGAAATTGCAGAGCGGGGGGACGTCGACGATGTTGACCAGCATCGCCCGCTCCTCGGCGTCGTCGAAGACGGCGATGTTGACGTCGGTGTCATCGGTGCAGGCGATCGCCATGAAGATGCCCTCGAGGTCACCGGCGCCGGCGTAGGCCCGCTTCTCCCAGGCGATCGAGCCCTCCGCCGCGAGGCGCTCCAGCTCCGGGTGCGCGGTCGGCGCGACCAGGGTCACGTCGGCGTCGCAGGCGAGCAGGCCCTCGGTCTTCTCGAGCCCGATGTCGCCGCCGCCGATCACCATCGCCCGCCGCCCGCTCAGCTTCAGGCAAGCGATGTAGAACGGCGTCTCCAGCATGTCCCTGACGCAGGACTGGTCGCAGATCCCCTTGCGGAACTGGCAGACGCACTCCTTGCCGGCATAGGCCTGGGCGGGCATGGGTACAGGGTAGTCACAGGCCGACACCCGCACCTCCCTAGGTTGGTCTGACCCGACTTCGATGAAAGGCCCCTTATGAAGACACGCACCCTCGGGCCCGACGGCCCCGTCGTCTCGGCTCTCGGGCTGGGATGCATGGGCATGTCGGACTTCTACGCCGACCGCCACGACCAGCGCTCGACCGAGACGATCCATCGCGCCCTGGACCTCGGGGTCACGATGCTCGACACCGCCGACATGTACGGCCCGCACCTGAACGAGGAACTGGTCGGCGAGGCGGTCTCCGGGCGCCGCGACGACGTCTTCCTGGCGACCAAGTTCGGGATCGTCCGCGACCCCGACGACGCCTCGAGACGCGGCATCGACGGCAGCCCGGCCTACGTCAAGGGGGCCTGCGAAGGCTCGCTCGCCCGGCTCGGCACCGATCGCATCGACCTCTACTACCAGCACCGCGTCGATCCGAAGACGCCGATCGAGGAGACGGTCGGCGCGATGGCCGAGCTGGTCGAGGAGGGCAAGGTCCTTCACCTCGGGCTGAGCGAGGCCGGCGCCGACACGATCCGCCGCGCCCACGCCGTTCACCCGATCACCGCGGTCCAGTGGGAGTACTCGCTCTGGACCCGCGACGTCGAGGCCGAGGTCAAGCCGGTGGTCGAGGAGCTCGGCATCGGGCTGGTCCCCTATTCGCCGCTGGGCCGCGGCTTTCTCTCCGGCAAGATCCGCTCGATCGACGACCTCCAGCCCGAGGACTACCGGCGCAATTCGCCGCGCTTCGAAGAGGAGCACCTGGCTCGCAACTTGGAGCTGGTCGGCGCCGTCGAGGGAATCGCCGAGGAGCGCGGCGTCACCCCGGCGCAGCTCGCCCTCGCCTGGGTCCTCAGCCGCGGCGAGCACGTCGTTCCGATTCCCGGGACCAAGCGTGTCAGCTACCTCGAGGAGAACCTCGGCGCGCTCGAGGTCGAGCTCGGCGACGAGGACCTCCGCCGGCTCGACGAGGCCCTGCCGGAGGTCTCCGGCGAGCGCTACGACGAGACCGGGATGCAGACCGTCAACCGCTGAGCAGCTCTCGTAGGGTTGGGGGGTGGCCTACCGTCTTCTGCCCGCCGCCGAAGCCTTCTGGCGCCCGTCGAACCAGATGGGGATCGACAACACCGACCTCGGGAAACAGCTCGAGGCGACCGAGCTCGGCGCCCGGCTCTGGCGCCTGAGGCCCGGCCAGTCATCAACCCGGCACCGTCACATCCGCCAGCAGGAGCTCTACGTCCTGCTGGAGGGCCGGGGCCGGATCCGGGTCGACGACGAGCTGCTCACGCTCGGCCCCCTCGATTCACTGCTGGTCGAGCCGGACAGCACGCGGCAGGCCTTCAACGACACCGACGCCGACCAGCTCTGGCTCGTCGCCGGCGCCCCGCAGGAGGGCGCCAACACCCTCGAGATGACCGAGGAGCTGCTTCGCCAGATCTATCCGGACGGCCCGAAAGCGCTGCCGCCCGAGCTCGCCGACCAGGGCGACGCGGTCGCCTAGAGCGAGTCGAGGGTTCGGCGCAGCCCGTCGGCGAGGCCGGTCTCGGCCTTCCAGCCGAGCTCATCGGAGGCGCGCGCCGGGTCGATCGTGATCCGCTGCACCTCACCGGGGCGGGCCGGTGCCAGCTCGGGCTCGAAGTCGGCGACTTCGCCGAGCTCGCCGAGCCTGCTCGCCAGCTCGAGCACGTCGGTCTCGACCCCGGTGCCGATGTTGATCGGGCCGGTGACCTCGGACGCGGCGGCGGCCAGCGCCGCGGCGACCACGTCGCCCACATATATGTAGTCGCGGGTCTGGCGGCCGTCGCCGAACACGGTCGGGCGCCCTCCCTCCCTGAGGCGGCCGCAGAAGATCGCGATAACCCCGGCCTCGCCGAGCGGGTCCTGGCGCGGCCCATAGACGTTTCCGAGTCGAAGGGCGATGCTGGAGAGGCCGAAGAGCCGGCCGTAGAGGGCCAGGTAGCCCTCGGCGCAGAACTTGCTCAGGCCGTAAGGAGAGAGGGGGGCGATCGGGGCGTCCTCGCCGAGCGGCAGCTGCTGGTTCTCGCCCTCGCCGTAGATCGCGCCGCCGGTCGAGACGAAGACGACGCGGCCGACGCCGGACTCGCGCGCGGCCTCGAGCAGGTTCGCGGTGCCGCCGACGTTGATGGAAGCGTCGAAGGCGGGGTCGGCAACCGACTTGCGCACGTCGATCTGGGCAGCGAGGTGGAAGACGACGTCGGGGCCCGCGGCGCGCACCGCCTCGAGCAGCGCGCCCGCCTCGCGGATGTCGAGCTCGATCAGCTCGGCGCCTGCGGCGAGCGCCTGGTCGAGGTTCTCGCGCCTGCCGGTGGAGAGGTCGTCGACGATCGTCACCTCGTCGCCGCGGGCGAGCAGCGCGTCGACGAGGTTCGAGCCGATGAAGCCGGCGCCGCCTGTGACCAAAGCCTTCATTGCGCCGTGGATCCTAGAGCGGCGCGCGGATTTCCGAACCTACGGTTCGCTTTTCGGGGGCCCGGATTCCGCCTTGCGTCGTGGAGCGCCCCTGCTACTCTCGCCCGCCGATGCGACTAATCGTCACAGAGAAGAACAACAGCGCCAAGAAGATCGCCGAGATCCTCGGTGCGCCCACCGGTGGGCCCAGCGAAGACAAAACCTTCAAAGTCCCCTTCTACACGTGGGCGGACCCGGACGGCAGCGAGCATCGGACGATCGGCCTCAAGGGCCATGTGCTCGGCCCGGCCTTTCCAGAGGGCTACTCGAACTGGCAGAAGACCGACCTGCACGACCTGATCGACGCCGAGTTGATCAAGGAGCCGACCGACAAAAACGTCGTCAAAGCGATCAAGAAAGTCGCCAAGGAAGCCGACGAGCTGGTGATCGCGACCGACTTCGACCGCGAGGGCGAGCTGATCGGCCTCGAGGCGCTCGACGAGATGCTCGAGGCGAACCCCGAGCTCGGCTCCCGTGAGGACAGTGAAAAAGGGACCCTGACGATCCCCCGCGCCCGCTACTCGGCGCTGACCAAGGAGGAGATCGAGCGCGCCTTCGGCGACCTCGACACGCTCTCCTACCCGCTCGCCAACGCCGGCGCCGCCCGTCAGGACATCGACCTGCTCTGGGGCGCGACGCTGACCCGCGCGGTCTCGCTCTCGACCCGCCGCTTCGGCTCCAACTTCCTCTCCGTCGGCCGCGTCCAGAGCCCGAGCCTGGGCCTGATCGTCGAGCGAGAGATGGAGCGTCGTGCCCACGTCGCCAAACCGTTCTGGGAACTGTTCGCCAATTTCCAGCACCCCGACGGCAGCTTCGAGGCCCACCACAGCGTCGACAAATTCTGGGAGAAATCCGAGGCCGACGCGGCGCTGGCCGGCACCTCGAGCCCCGGCACGGTGACCGCGGTCACCGCCCGCAAGAACACGCGCAAGCCGCCGACTCCCTACAACACCACCGCCTTCAGCACCGACGCCTCCAGCCGCCTCGGCATCACCCCCGCCAGCGCCATGCGGATCGCCGAGGACCTCTACATGGACGGCTTCATCTCCTACCCGCGAACCGACAACACCGTCTACCCGACCTCGCTGCCGACCCGCGAGCTGGTCCAGTCCCTGGTCCGGGTCAAGGAGTTCTCCGCTGCCGCCGGACTGCTCGACGGTGACCTGAAGGCGACCCGGGGCAAAAAAGAGACGACCGACCACCCGCCGATCTACCCGACCCAGGCGATCCACCCCGGCGCTCTCGGCGAGGGCCCGAAGAAGCGCGTCTACGAACTGGTCGTGCGCCGCTTCCTCGCCACCTTCAGCCCGCCGATGATCACCGAGTCGACCCGCGCCGACATCGAGGCCGGCTCGGAGAGCTACTTCGTCCGCGGCTCGGTCGTCGTCGACCCGGGCTATGCCGGCATCTACACCTACGCCCGCTCCTCCGACGACGAGATCCCCGCCCTCGAGGAGGGCCAGAAGCTGGAGTTCGCCGAGCCCATCGTCGCCGGCGAGGACGCCCCTGGCGAGAACCCCTGGATCGTCGGCAAGGAGACCCAGCCGCCGGGCCGCATCTCACAGGCGAAACTGATCGAGCTGATGGAGGAGCGCAACCTCGGCACCAAAGCGACCCGCGCCGACATCATCCAGAAGCTCTTCGACCGCGGCTACGTCTACAGCAACCCGCCGATCCCTACCGAGACCGGGATCGCGCTCTTCGAAGCCTTCAAAAAGTACGTGCCGGGAATGGCGACGCCGGAGATGACCGCCCAGCTCGAGGCCGAGATGGACCGGATCGCCGCCGGCGAGATGACCAAGGGCGACGTGGTCGGCGAGAGCCGCGACCTGCTCCACAAGACCTGGTCGGAGATCGACGAGACCAAAGAGGACCTCGCCAAAGTCGTCTGGAAAGGGATGGACGAGGACCGCATCCTCGGTCCCTGCAAGGTCTGCGAAGAAGCCGGCCGCAAGAAGGACGACGGCTCCCCCCACATGCTTCGCATCATCCGCGCGAAAAAATCGGGCAAACGCTTCGTCGGTTGCAGCGGCTGGACCCTCGACGACCCTGAGTCATGCGACCAGACCTTCCCGCTGCCCCAGCGCGGCGACGTCTTCAAGCTCGAAGAGCGCTGCTCGATCTGCGGCGAGACGCCGCGGCTGAAAGTCCAGCCGTTCCGCGGCCGTCCCTGGAACCTCTGCCTCAACGACGACTGCGAGTCGATGCAGGAGATGAAGAAACGCCGCGCCGAGCGCGAAGCGGCGAAAGCGGCGAAAGCGGCGATGGACAAAAAGCCGCCTGTCAAAGGCGACGAGGACGCGAAACCCGCGAAGACAAAAAAAGCGAAAGTCAAAGCGTCCAAAGCTGACACTGCCACGCGGGGGCGCAAACGCGCCAAAGCCGCGACCAAAGCCTGAGGCGCCGCCGTGTTCATCTCGCTCGAGGGCATCGACGGCTCGGGCAAGAGCACCCAGGCGAAGCTGCTCGCGCAGGCGCTGGGCCCTGAGACGCTGCTGATCCGCGAGCCGGGCGGCACCGACGCCGCCGAGCGGATCCGCGAGCTGCTTGCCGACCCGGCGCTGGAGATCGACCCCTTCGCCGAGCTGCTGCTCTTCTCCGCCGCCCGCGCCGACCTGGTCAGCCGCGTGATCAGGCCCGCGCTCGAGGACGGCCGCGACGTCGTCGCCGATCGCTTCGCCGATTCCAGCGTCGCCTACCAAGGTGGCGCCCGCGGGCTCGGCACCAGCCAGGTGCTCTCGCTGACCGACATGGTGATCGATGGCCTCTGGCCCGACCTCACGGTGCTCCTCGAGATCGACCCGGAGGTCGGCCTCGGCCGCGCCGGGGGCGAGGACCGCTTCGAGGCGGAGGGCGTCGAGCTGCAGCGCGCGGTGGCCGAGGCCTACGGCGAGATCGCGACGATCGCCTCCGACCGGGTCACCTCGGTCGATGCCACCGGCGAGGTCGATGAAGTCCACCGCCGCGTCCTTGAGGTCGTCAGGGGCCGCACCCCATGAGCCACCGCCATCCCAAAGCTTCATGTCGCACTTCTTCCCGGTATGCGGGAACAAGTGCGACCTCAAGGCGATGACCGTGCTCGAGGAGGCGACCGAGCACCAGCCTCGGGCGCGCGCCTCCCTGGGAGCGGCGCTCTCCTCGGGCCCCGCCCATGCGTATCTCTTCCGCGGGCCGCGCGGCTCGGGCAAGCGCGCCGCCGCCCGTGCCTTCGCGGCCGAGATCCTCGCCACCGAGGCCGACGACGCGGAGGATGCCCGCCGCCGGGCGCTCCTCGATCCCTCGCCGCACCCCGACCTCGTCTGGTTGGCGCCGACCGGCGCCCAGCACATGGTCGAGGCGGTCCGCGAGCGGGTGATCCGCGCCGCCTCCTACCGCCCCTTCGAGGGCAGCCGCCGGGTCTTCGTCGTCGAGTCGGCCGAGGTTCTGCGCGACGAGAGCCAGAACGCGCTGCTGAAGACCCTCGAGGAGCCACCCGGCTTCGCCCATCTGATCCTGCTCAGCTCCGAGCCCGAGGCGCTCCTCGACACCGTCGCCTCCCGCTGCCAGCCGGTCGACTTCTCCCCGCTGCCACTCGCCGTCCTCGAAAAAGCCGCCGGCGGACCGGACTCCGACGGTGAGCCGGGGGAGTCGCCCCACCGGCCCGAGGCCGTGGCGGCGGCGGCTCGGCTCGCGGCGGGGGACTTGGAGCGGGCTCGGTTTCTTCTCTCCGAGCCGGGGGGGAAGCTGCGGGCCGCGGCGCTCGAGCTCGCCACCCCTTCCTCGAAGGCGCCCTGGCGCCGCCTGCTGAAGGCTGCCGAGGATGTCGGCGCCGACGCCGAGGCGGTCGCCCGGGCGGCGCTCGAGGAGGAGCGGGACGCCGGGATAAAACGCTCCGCTCGGGAGATCACCGATGAGGCCAAGCGCGTCGGCCGGCGCCGGCGCACGGAGATGCTCGACCTCGGGCTGGCCCTCTGCGCCTCCTGGTTCCGCGACATGGCCGCGATCATCGAGGGTGCGGAGGAGGTCGTCTTCAACCGCGACCGGCTCGACCGCCTGCGCGCCGCGGCCGAGGGGATCGAGGCCGGGGACGCCCGCAAGGCCGCCGAGCTGGTCCAGGACACCCGCCGCCGGCTCGAGCTCAACGTCTCCGAGGAGCTCGCCCTCGAAGCCCTCTCGTTCCGCCTCGAGCGCCTGGTGGGCTGAGATGCCGATCCCCGTCCGGGTCCGCAAAGCCGAGCCCGCCGACGCCGCCGACGTCGCCCGGCTCCTGCACGCCTTCAATGGCGAATACGAGGAACACTCGCCCGGGGTCGAGGCCCTGACCCGCCACATCGGAGAGCTGCTCGCCGATGGCGAGATCACCGTCATGCTCAGCGGCGAGGGGCCCGACGGTTTCTGTCAGTTCCGCCTCAAGCGCTCCCACTACACCGGCAAGCCCGACGCGTTGATCGAGGAGCTCTATGTCGTTCCCGGCTTTCGTCGGCAGGGCATCGGCAGGGCCCTGCTCGAGGCGACGATCGAGACCGCCCGCGATGCCGGCGCCACCCACATCGAGCTGAACACCGGCGAGACCGATGCCGAGGCCCGCGGCCTCTATGAGAGCAGCGGCTTCACCAACCTCGAAGGGGGCCCGGACGGCCCCCGGATGCTCTATTACGAGCGCGACCTCTGAGCCTCGGGCCCGGCGGTGGCCGCCGGCCCGGCGGAACCATTTTGGTCGACCGGGTCGTCCTGGCGCGCCTTTTCGATCGCGCGCTCCTGGGCCAGCCGGGTTATCTGGGCGGCCTGCCGGGACATGATCACGCTGAATTGAAGGGCGAGGCCGAGCAGCAGCAGCAGCACGATCGAGAACAGCGCGACGTTCGTGTCGCGGACGCCCATGACGTCGGCGACCACGGTCAGCAGTCCGGGGAAGGCGGCGCCGATCAGCATCCCCAGGCCGGCGACGAACCAGACCACGCTGTAGCGCTCCTGCAGCTTGTCGCGGCGGATCAGCTCGAGGATCAGGACCATGAAGGCGATCGCCAGGATCGCCGCCACGATTCGCGTCTGGGCGGTGAGGTGGACCTGGCGTTGGGCGGCGATCACCACCGCGGTGACGCGCTCCCCGCTCACTGCCCGGCCTCGACCTGGCGCGGCCGGAACATGCCGACGATAAGGACGATCACGCCCTTGAAGATGAAGAAGGCGGAGCGCAGCGGGGTGAGGAAGGAGCTGCCGTCGGCGCGCTCGAGCATCCGCACCGGGACCTCCTCGACCCGCAGGCCCTGCCGCACGGCGAGCTGCAGCGACTCGATCTCGGCGAAGTCGGGCGAATAGCGCTCGCTGAAGAGCGCCATCACCCGCCGGTTCGCCGCCCGCATGCCGCTGGTCGTGTCGGTGAAGCGCTGCCGGGTCGCGAGGGTGAGGAAGAAGCGGAAGACGTTGGTGCCGATCCGCCGCGAGAGGGTCGGCCTGTAGTCGTCTGCCTCCGCCGCCTCGGCCCGCCGGTGGTAGCGCGAGCCGATCACCAGGTCGGCGTTTCCGGCCTCGACCTCGGCCAGCAGACGTGCCACCTCCTCGGCCGGGTGCTGGCCATCGGAGTCGAGGTGGGCGCAGAAGTCATAGCCCTCGCGCAGCGCGTAGAGGTAGCCGGTCTGCAGCGCCGCCCCGAGGCCCTGGTTGAAGGGCAGCGAGGCGACCGGAACGCCGGCCGCCCGGGAGCGCGTCGCGGTGGCGTCGATCGAGCCGTCGTCGACGACCAGGATGTCCGCCCCGGGGATGTGGGCGCGGACGTCGCCGATCACGGCGACGACCGAGTCCTCCTCGTTCCAGGCGGGTATGAAGACCAGGGTCCCATTCATCCTCCAGAGTGTCCCACGACCGCCCGCGGTCACGTATGTGTTACTAAGCCTTGATGAGGCGGATAGGCATGCGACTCTGGCTGGCGACGGCGTTCGCCGTGATCAGCGTGATCACCGCCGGCGTCGTCTATCTGTTCGGCGACAGCCCCCGCGCCGTGCTCGCCGCGATCGGCCTCGGCGTCATCGCCGGCTTCCTGATCGCCGCGGCGATCGCCGGGCGCGTCCAGCGGCTTGCCGATTCGGCCTCGAAGATGGCCGCCGGCTCATTCGACGCCCCGCTGAAGACCGGCGGCCGCGACGAGATCGGCGACCTCGCCCGCGCTCTCGAGAAGATGCGCGCCTCGCTGGAGGAGAGCTTCGGCGTCCTCACCGCCGACCGCAACAAGCTCGAGGCGATCTTCGACGGCCTCACCGACGCCGTCATGGTCGTCGACTTCGACGGGCCGATGCGCTTCTCCAACAGCGCCGCCGCCGATCTCCTCGACCCCGCCGGCCTGCCGCCGGAAGCGATGCTGCCGCAGCTGCGCCGCGCCGCCGAGGTCGGCTTCTCGGCCCATCCGGCGCTCCGCATCGGCGACCGCGCCTTCGCCATGCAGGCCCGCTCGCTGCCCGACGAGCGCGCGGTCCTCGCCGTCGCCCGCGACCGCACCGACGAGATGCGCCGCGAGTTCGCCGAAGCCGACTTCATCTCCAACGCCGCCCACGAGCTGCGCAACCCGCTGGCCGGCATCTCCGGCGCGATCGAGGTTCTCCAGGACGGCGCCAAGGACGATCCCCAGGCCCAGGACCATTTCCTCGCCCGGCTCGCCGAGGACGCCGAGCGGATGAACCGCCTGACCGGAGCCCTGCTCACGCTCGCCCGGGTCGAGTCGGTCGGCTCCGGCGAGACCGAGGTCGTCGATGTTCCCGCCGCCGTGCGCGACGCGCTCGACGCAGTTCAGCCGCCGACCGGCATCCGTCTGCTCTCCGAAGTCGACCCCGATCTCGCCGCCGAGGGCGACCCGACCCTGCTCCGCCAGGTGCTCGTCGGCCTGCTCACCAATGCCTGCAAGCACACGCCACCCCCCGGGACCGTTACCGTTCGCGGCCGCCAGGACGGCAAGGGCGAGGTAATGATGGAAGTGATCGACACCGGAACGGGAATACCCGTAGCTGAGATTGAGCGCATCTTCGAGCGCTTCTATCGACGCACGGAGTCGCGCAAGCACGAGGGCTTCGGCCTCGGCCTGGCGATCGCCCGCCGCATGGTCGACGTGATGGGCGGCGAGATCGGCGCCACCTCGGTCGAGGCCGAGGGCAGCACCTTCTGGGTCCGCCTGCCCCTGGCCCAACCGAGCCCCACGCCGGTCGCATGAGCAGCGGGCGAATCCTGATCGCGGACGACGAGCCCTCGGTTCGGGACTCGGTCGGCTATGCGCTAGCCCAGGAGGGCTTCGAGGTCACCCCGGCGGCCGACGGCGATGAGGCCTCCGAGAAGCTCGGCGAGACGATTCCCTTCGACCTGCTGATCCTCGACATCATGATGCCGGGGCCGAGCGGCCTCGACATCTGCCGCGACGTTCGCTCGCGCAGCGCCGTGCCGATCATCGTCCTCACCGCCAAGGACGCCGAGGTCGACAAGGTCGTCGGCCTCGAGGTCGGCGCCGACGACTACGTGACCAAGCCCTTCTCGGTCCGTGAGCTGCTCGGCCGCGTGCGCGCCCAGCTGCGCCGCCGTGAGCTCGATCGCTCGCCGCTCGGCCAGGCGGTCAAGATCGAGGCCGGACCGGTGGCGATCGACCTCGTCCGCCACGTCGCCACCGTGCGCGGCGAGCCGATCAACCTGACCCGATCCGAGTTCCAGCTGCTGCGCCTGATGGTCGGCCGGCCCGGCGAGGTCTTCCCGCGGCGGCAGATCATGGAGGAGCTCTGGCAGACCGAGTTCGACGGAGACGAGCGGGCCTGCGACGTCCACATCTCCAACCTGCGGCAGAAGGTCGAGCGCGACCCGCAGAAACCCGAACTGATCCTCACAGTGCGCGGCGTCGGCTACAAATTCTCCGGCGAGGGCAACTGACTTCGGTTTATAGTCGGCTATCCACGGGAGAGGGGTAGCAATGGGATCGAGGGGATTAGGAAGTGCGAGGGCACGCCTGCTCGTAGTTGTCGCGGCAGCGGCGGTCGTGGCGCTGGTTGCGTCGAGTGCGGTCGGCCAGACGGTCCGGGCCGGAAACCTGATCGTCACCGTCGAAGGCGGGTTCACCCCGCACTCCCTCTCCACGAAGGAACCGGGGGCGATCACCCTCAGCGCCCGTAGCTCGATTCGCACCGCCGACAACACCCACCTGCCGGCCCTGAAAGAGCTCGAGCTGAAATTCGACCGCCACACCGGCGTCTACACGAAGGGCCTGCCGGTCTGCTCTCCGTCGCAGCTCTCCAACACGGTCACCTCGCAGGCAAAGCAGATCTGCGGCGACGCGCTGATCGGCCAGGGCCAGGCCGGGGCCGAAATCGAATTCCCCGAACAGCCGCCCTTCTTCGCCCAGGCGCCGATGCTGATCTTCAACGGCCCGCCCAACCACGGCGAACCGGTCTTCGTCTTCCAGGTCTACGCGCACGTGCCGGCCCCCACGACCTTCATCACCACGGCCGAAATCGGCAAAGCGAGCGGGCGGTACGGAACCTCGGTCGACATCAAGATCCCGACGATCGTCGCCGGCCAGGGGTCGCTCAGCTTCGCCGAACTCTCGATCCACAAACTCTGGAGCGTGAAGGGCACGAAGCAGACACTGCTCTTCGGCACCTGCCCGACCGGCCACTTCTACGTCCGCGGCGACCTCCAGTTCACCGATGGCTTCCAGATGGGCGGCAAAGTCGTCCGCAGCTGCACTCCGAGGCACTAAACGTCGGCACGAGACGTGCCATCTTGTATTTAGAAACGGTCTCCTCTAGACTCGGCCGGGCCAGTCCCGACCAAATGCGATTTACCCTGGTCGCCGGTGGAGCGGGGTCAGTGTCGGCCTTTAGCTTGACCTTCGCCAAGCGGATGTTCACCTATAAGGGCAAGCAACATGGCTACCTTCTTGCCAAGTGCAGCGACGGCCACTTCGACGCGCAGGCTGAAGCGGTCTTCGTCGACGGCGAGAAGCTCGGCGGCAAGATCGTCAGGGCCTGCACTCCGAAAGGGTGAGCGCCCGCGGCGAAGGGGTCAGCGAGCGCGGGTCCTCCTTCGCCGACTTCCGCCTGCCTCCCGGCAGGCACGGAATCCCGCCCGAGGAGGTAGCCGCGAACCAGCGCTGGCGGCTGCTCGGGGCGGCGGCCGAGGAGTTGGCGGAGAGCGGGCACGTGCGGACGACGAGCACGCGGATCTCAAAGCGCGCCGGAGTCTCGCCGGCGACCTTCTACAAGCACTTCGACAATGTCGCCGCCTGCCTGTTGGCGAGCTTCGAAGTCGCCGCCGACTGCGTCTGGGTCGCGGTGACGGCCGCCTGCACCGAGCCGAAGCTCGAGTGGCACCGCCGGCTGCGGGAAGCGCTCGACTCGGTCCTTCGCTTCCTCGCCGCCGAGCCGGCGATCGCGCACATGCTCGGCGGCGAGCCCTCAGCCGGTGAGCCGGACATTGCGATCGCCCGCGGGAGGCTGCTGGAGAAGCTGGCGGGACTCCTGGCAGAGGGCCGAAAGCTGCGCCCCGCGGACGCTCCCGAGCTGCCGCCGAACACGGAGCTGCATCTTGTCTCGGGCGCTCTGGTCGTCGTCTCGGACCGGGTCGCCGCCGGCGATGGTGTGCAGCTGCCGCGGTTCGCGCCGCAGCTGGTCGAGATGCTTGCCGTGCCCTACTCCGCGGCCGGCGTCACGGCCTGAGGCGCTACTTGTCCTCGCCGATCGCGAGGGCGAATGCCTCGTCGGAGCCGAGGAACGGTGCCAGGGTCATGTAGGTCGCCATCGGCACCAGCTCGGGCAGCGTCTCCGGGCCGTTTGCCTTGACCTGGTCGTAGACCAGCGCGTAGATCGCGCCGCCGATGGCCTCGGCGGCGATCGGGGGTGTGTCGGGTGCCAGTTCGTAGCCCGGGGCAAGGAGCGCCTCGAGCCCCTCCATGATCGTGTCGCGGGTCTGCAGGGCGCGTTTGCCGGCCGCGTACATCTCGACCGCGCCGAGCTTGCTGTACTCGGGCTCTTCGACGCCGAAGGCGAACATCGCCTCGTAGGCGCCGCGGACCGCGACTTTCCACTCGGCGGCGCGGCGGAAGGCCGGCAGGGTGGTGCCGAGCATCTGCGCCGAGCCGCTGTCGAGGGCGGCGATCAGGGCGTCTTCCTTGTTCGCGAAGTGCTCGTAGAAGGTGCGCTGCGAGGTCGATGCGCGTTCGACGATCTCGGCCACCGTCGTCGCCGGGTAGCCCTTTTCGGCGACGGTCGCCGCGAGGGCGCGCAACACCCGCTCGGGCGGGTTGGCGACCGACTGGCGCTCGGCGAAGGGTCGTGGCTCCTGTGAACGGCGGCGGGCCGCGCGGAGGGGGCCTGGGGGAGGCGGGTAGGAGAGGGCCCAGTCGGAGATCTGGCCGGCGAGATCGACGAGGTCGTCGGGTTCGTCGCGGTAGAGGCGCTTGTGGATCACCTTCTGGAGACCGCCGATCATCGCTCGCACCATCTGCGGCGGCATGTCCTCGCGCCCCGGAATTTGGTTGAAGAGCTCGATCCCGAACTTCTCGAAGGTGTCGAGTGTTTTCTCGACCACCGCGACGCCCTCCGGCCCGGCCGCGTACACCTCGACGAAGCACATCTTCGAGGCGCCGATCTGGCTCGCAATGAGTCGCAGAAGAGCGTCCAGGCCCTGGCGCAGGCGCTCCTCGCCGGAGGTCGTCCCCTCGGCCCGGACCATCGCCTCGACGGTCGGGTCGGCGAGCGCCTCTGCGGCGGTGAGGAAGCACTCCTTCTTGTCGTCGAAATGGCGGTAGAAAGCGCTTCGAGAGACCCCGGAGAGCTGCACCAGGTCGGCGACCGTGGTCGCCTCATAGCCTTTCTCGGCGACCGTCGCGACGGTCGCGGCGAAGAGCCGCTCACGCTGGTTCCGGTCGGCCTCGTCGCGCGGCACGCCGCGACCGGGACGGAGCATTCGGTCCCTCAGTTCACTCGCGTCCCCCCACGGCGTCCGAGACATCTCGCCGGACCATAACCGGGTATGGCCGCGTAACTCAGTCCCCATAGAGAACCCGAATTTCGCGGTACGTATTCGGCTCTAAGCCTGATTTTCTAGAACCCTGAAAAGCCACCCAATTCGGCATTTTAGAGCGAAAACCATGTATTGCAACCGTAGGGAGACACCTTTGTCTCTTGACAAGCTGGTCCGCATGTGTTCTCATTGCCGCGCCTAAGGAAAACGCCATTGGCTCTACGGGGCAGTGGGGGTGTTCCAAAGGCAGGGAGAGAAACCAAACGGCCGCCCGGCCGTCCAGGGGACCCGAATTGAAAGCGGGTCGGGGCAAGGGGCAGGGGGCCGAGGGAAAGGGATCGAGGCAGTGATGGGACAGAGGAGAGGGCGTCAGTCGGGGAGGGGCATCCAGGTGATGGTGCGCCTGCGCAAATCCTTCGCCGTCGCGATCGCGACGACCGTCGTCGTCGCCGTTTCCGCGGGCGGCGCCAGCGCCGCCTACGACCACTCGGTGGTCGAGAAAACCTTCTCCGTCGCCGCTCCGATCTGCACCGGTTCCAGCGGCTACGTCACGGACCTGGCCGTCGACGAAACCTCGCACCAGATTTACGCCGTTTGTTACAACGGCGACGGCAACCACATCGCGCGGCTGATCGAACGCTTCAACTACGACGGCACGCCCGCCCCGTTCAGTGCGATCGAGCCGTACATCAGCGGCAACAAAATCATCGAAGACCCGGCGATTCCGAACGGGAAAATCGGCCCGAAACTCGCCGTCGCCAACTCGGTCGCCAACAACGGCTTCCTCTTCACCGCGTCGGGCAGCTACTTCAACGTCGGGATCTTCAAGCCGACCGGCGAATTTGCCGGGGTGATCACCCAGCCGAACTCGGGCACCAACCTCGCTGACAACACCGAAGACGTGACGGTGGCGCCCGATGGCTTCGTCTACGTCGCCGCCAAGTTCCCTGGCCGGCGGATCTCCAAATACGACACCGCCTTCCATGAGGTCGAACGGCTCTACCGCGACCCCTATTACGAACCGTACTTCGACGACAACGGGACGATGGCCGTCGACTCGGCCAACAGCCTCTGGCTCAAGCACGAAGGCGTGAAACTGAGCAAATTCGAAGCGGACCAGTTCAGCACGAACATTCTGCTCGGCACGACCACGGCGACCTCGACGCTCGCGAGCGTCCAGGGGTTCCCCTCTCCCTTCTACACGGACCCGCTGCCGATCTCAGGCGGGTTCGATGTCGATCCGAGCACCGACAACGTCATCGTCAGCGTCGGCGGTCAGCTGAAGACGCTGAGCAGCGGAAACGCGAGCGAAGCGGTCCACGAAGACGCCCCGGCCTTCGGCGGCCCCGCGGCCGTCGTGATCGCGACCAAGGACCACCGGGTCTTCACGGCGGAAGGGCAGACGATCACGCGCTACGGGCCGGGGAACATCGTGCCCGACGTAACCACGCCGCAGCCCGACACCAACGACATCGGCCACGAAGACGCTGTGGTGACGGCGCACGTCGACCTCGCCGGCGGCTCGGCGGTCATCGGCTGCGCCGTCGAATTCGGAACCTCACCGGAAAGCCTCGCGTCGACCCAGGCCTGCTCGCCGAGCGGCTTCGCGACGAGCCAGGACGTGAGCGCCGGCCTCACCGGGCTGACCACCGGCACGACCTACTACTACCGCTTCAAAGCGACCAACGCGGGTGGCTCCAACGTCGGCATCGTCCGCACGGTCACACCCGCCTTCGTGCTGAAGGTGAAGACCCTGCCGGCGACCGAAGTCGAACCGAATGCGGCGGTGCTGAACGGCTCGCTCGACCCCGATGGCCTGCCCAACACGAAATATCGCTTCGAATACGGGGCTGACCTCACCTACGGACAGGAAACCCCGCTGCAGTCCGCCGGTGCGTCCGTCGGCGAGGAAGGGATCTCGACCCCGGTGGATGGCCTGCCGGAAGGAAGGCTCTGGCATTACCGGCTGGTCGCCAGTAATGAAAACGGCACCACCTACGGCCCTGACCTGACCTTCAGGACCGCCTCGGTGCCGGACGTGACCGGAGCCCGAGCGTCGGAAATAGGCCCGAGCTCGGCCCTGCTCCAGGCAAGGGTCGACCCGGTCGGGTACGAAACCGAATATCGCTTCGAATACGGCACGACTCCCGGCTACGGCACGGTCGTACCGGCGCCGGGCTCCGCCGAAGCGAAACTCGGCTCTGGCTCCGGTGCGATCGAAGTGGAGCAGAAAATCACCGGCCTGACGCCCGGCTTCACCTACCACTTCCGGGTCGTCGCCACCAACAAATGGGGCTCCGGCGCCAGTCCCGACACGACCTTCGACTACTCGCCGCCGAGCTGCCCCAACGACCACGTCCGGCAGGTCACCGGCGCCAGCTACCTGCCGGACTGCAGGGCCTATGAGCTGGTCTCGCCGCGGGCCGCGGGTGCCGTCCTGCTCTTCCCGAGCCAGGAGATGTACGACACGGCCAAAGGCGAATACCAGATCGCCCAGGTCTGGGCGCTCAACACCGGCCTCGCGCAGAGCCCGTCTCGGTTTTCTTTCATCGGCGGCGGCGGCTCGATCACCGGGCTCGACGCGCCGAACGGGATCTTCGAAATCCTCTTCGACACCTACCTCTCGACCCGTACCGAGAATGGCTGGGTCACGAGCGTTCCAGGGCTTCACGGCAAGGTCGCTCAGTACACCGGGCGCAGGGAATGCTCGGAGTCCTTCAGCGTCTGCCTTGACCACAAGGAAGGGGTCGAAGAATACGGCGGCCCCAACCCGCGCGCCGAAGAAGCCCCCTACTTTTCGAACACCAACGGCGACCCGATCGGGCAGCTGCCGACCAACGTCGCCGAAGTTCCCGGCGGCCGCTACTTCAACGGCGGCCAGAGACTCTCGGGTGACGGCAGGCACTTCATCTTCTCCTCGAGCAACGTCGCGTTTTCGCCCGACGGCCTGACCAGCGGCTTGGGCTCGGCGTACGACAACGACATCGGTTCCGGAACTGTCGAGGTGATCTCGAAAAAGCCCGGGGGCGGAGACATCGAACCCGACGGCGGCTCGGAACCGATCCAGTTCCCGACCGTCTCCTTCGACGGCTCGCACGTCTTGATGTCGACGGCCGGCTCGGGCGGCAAATCGCACCTGTACATGAGAGTGGACAACCTGGCGACCTACGACATCGCCCGCGGGACCTCGGCTGAATACGCCGGTGCCACCCGCGACGGCTCGAAGGTCATGTTCATCACCTCCGAACAGGTCCCCGGCACCGGCGATACCGACTCCAGCGCCGACCTCTTCATGTGGAGCGAGCAGGGCGACACCGTCACCCTCGTCTCGCAGGGCAACGGAAACGGCAACACCGACGCCTGCGCGGCGACCTGGACCAGTGGGTGCGGGGTTCAGCCCCTCGACAGCGACATGAAGACCGCGCCGTTGAAGCCGAATGTCCCGGGGCTCGATGACCTCGTCGCCGAAAACAGCGGCGATGTCTACTTCCTCTCGCCGGAGTCGCTCGACTCGAGCAAGCCGGCGGTGCCGAACCAGCGCAACCTCTACGACTACCACGACGGCAGCGTGCAGCTGGTCACGATCCTCGACCCGGGGACCAGGATCAACCGGATCCAGATCTCTCCCGACGGCGACCACGCAGCCTTCCTCACGGCCTCGAAGCTGACCTCTTACGACAACCGGGGATTCACCCAGATGTACACCTACGACGCGGGCAACGGCGCGATCCACTGCGCCTCGTGCAATCCGAGCGGGTTGCCGCCGACCGACAACGTCTCGGCCAGCCAGGGCGGGCCCTTCATGTCCGATGACGGCCGCGCGTTCTTCGCCACCAAAGACTCCTTGGTCCCCCGCGACTCCGACGGTCGCATCACCGATGTCTACGAGTACGTCGGCGGCCGGCCGCAGCTGATCTCGTCCGGAACAGGGTCACGCGACTTCACAGGCGGCAGCAGGGTCCTCGACTTCGCATTCCAGCCCGAGTACACCGGGCTCGAGTCGGTCAGCGCGAACGGCGTCGACGTTTTCTTCTCCACCTACGACACATTGATCTCGCAGGACGAAAACGGCGCCTTCATCAAGTTCTATGACGCCCGGGTCGGCGGGGGCTTCACGCCCGATCCGGACCTGGCGCCATGCGCCGCCGCCGACGAGTGCCACGCACCCGACCTACCGCAGGCGGCGCCCGGGCTGATCGGGACGGGCACGAACCTCGGGTCTGGCGGGATGGTCCCGCCCCAGAAAAAGGCAAAGAAGAAGGCCAAGCACAAGAAGCACCACAAGCACCCGGCCAAGCACAAGAAGGCCGGACAGAGGAGGCACGGATGACCGTCAGGAGCCGATCGATCCTGGCGGCGCTCGGCGTCGCCGCCTTGCTGCTCGCGGCCTTTGCCGCGGCTGCATCGGCAACACCCCCGGCCCCGGCGATCAAAGCCTTCGAAATGGAACCGACCAACACTCAGGCTGGCGGTCACCCGGACGTCAGAACCCGAGTCGAATGGCAGGTCTCCAACAACTCGCCCGGCTCCTGCGAAGGCAAGTGCCTTGCCGCCCGTGTCGTCCGCACCGATTTCCCGGCGGGATTCATCGGCAACCCGCACGCGGCCCCGAAATGCACCCTGACCGAGCTAAACCAGGCCAATTGCCCGCCCGACTCGCAGATCGGAACGGCGGTCCCGGCCCTCGGGATCGCGACCCCGCTCTACAACATGGAGACCCGGCCCGAGCAGGCCGGTGAGGTCGCCTTCACGGTTCCCCTGATCAACTCACCGGTCCTGCTCGAACTCTTCGGCCGCACCGACAGCGACTACGGCCTCAGCGTCAGCGGGTCGACGATTCCTCAGACCACGTTCGTCACGTCGATCGAGATCACCCTCTGGGGGGTCCCGGCCGATCCGGTTCACAACGACCTGCGCTTCATCACTCCGCTGGAAGGCGGTGGCTGCCCGCCCGGCAATTGCGCCGGGGTCACCGGGGTGCCTCCGGGCGTCCCCGCTACGCCCTACCTGCAGAACCCGACCTCCTGTGGCGACCCGGGCCCGGGGCTCGCGGAAGTCGAATTCTATGAAGGCGAAGTGGCAACCGCGGAAACGTCCTGGCCGGCGACGACCGGGTGCAGCCAGCTCAACTTCAACCCGAGCCAGACGACCAAGCCGACTACGACGGCGACCGACACGGCCGCGGGTGTGGACGTCGACCTCCGGGTTCCGCAGAGCATCAGCCCGACCACCGCCTCGCAGTCCCAGATCAAAACCGACGTCGTCACCTTGCCCGAAGGCCTGACGCTCAATCCGGGCGCGGCCGACGGCAAGGTTGCCTGCTCGGACACGCAGACCGCGATCGGGACGCTGTTTGCCGCCACCTGCCCGGACTTCGCCAAGGTCGGGACGCTGGAACTCGACATCGCGGCCCTGCCGGCGCCGATTCCTGGGGCGCTCTACCTGGGCGAGCCGAAGCCGGGCGAAACGTACCGGCTGGTGCTGACCGCGGATGGCTTCGCGACCCACGTCAAGCTCGTCGGCTCGATCGTCCCCGACCCGCAGACGGGGCGGCTGACCGTCCACTTCGATCTGCCGCAGTCGCCACTGCAGGACATCAACATGCACTTCTTCGGCTCCGAGCGCGGCCTGCTGGCGACGCCGGAACGATGCGGGACGTTCCCGGTCGAGAACGAATTCGTGCCCTGGGACTCGGCGCTCGGGACCCAGCACTCGACCAGCTTCGTGACGATCGATTCGGGCCCCGACGGCTCAGCCTGCCCGAGCGGTCCGCGGCCGTTCACGCCGACCATGTCCGGCGGTGCCGCCAACAGCACCGCCGGGGCGCACAGCCCGTTCACCCTCAGGGTGGACCGCGGAGACGGCGACCAGAACCTGGCCGGCGTATCGATCGCCACCCCGCCCGGATTCGCGGCGACGCTGAGCGGCGTTCCCTACTGCTCGGAGGCCGCGATCGCGCAGATCTCGGCAACCGGTTACAGCGGCAGGTCCGAGCAGGCAGCGTCCGCCTGCCCGGTCGCGAGCCAGGTCGGCACGGTGAGGGCGACGGTCGGCCCCGGCAGTCGCCCGCTCACCGTCACCGGCCAGGCCTACCTCGCCGGTCCATATAAGGGGGCACCCCTCAGCCTGGCGATCGTCGTCCCCGCCGTCTCCGGGCCGTACGACCTCGGCAACGTCGTGGTCAGGGCGGCGCTCGAGGTCGATCCACTGACCGCGCAGGTGACGACCGTCTCCGATCCGCTGCCACGGATCCTGGAAGGAGTGCCGCTGCGCACCCGCGCCGTCGAAGTCAATCTCGACCGTCCCAATTTCGCGATCAACCCGACCGACTGCTCACCCTTCTCGGTCGATGGGACGATCCTCGGCAGCGAAGGCGCCCAGAGCCGGCTCAGCAACCACTTCCAGGTCTCCGCCTGCAATGAGCTGCCTTTCGCCCCGAAGCTGAGCATCAATCTGACCGGGGGCGTCAAGCGGCGAGGCCATCCGGCGATCCACGCCAGGCTTCGGACGAGCCCCGGCGAAGCGAATGCGCGCGGGGTGACCGTCGTCCTGCCGACAGGCGAGCTTCTCGACAACGCTCATCTCGGCACGGTCTGCACGAAAGTCGACTTCCACAAGGGCAGCTGCCCGGAGGGTGCCGTGATCGGCAAGGCGGAAGCGGTGACCCCGCTGCTCGAAAAGCCTCTGACCGGGTCGGTCTACCTGCGCTCGTCCGAAACCAAATTGCCGGACATGGTCATCGACCTCAAGGGGCAGATCGACATCGAACTGGTGGCCCGCATCGACAGCGTCAACGGGGGCCTGCGCACGCGCTTCCTGAACGTTCCCGACGCGCCGATCAGCTCGTTCTCGCTCGATCTTTTGGGCGGTGCCAAGGGGCTGCTGCAGAACAGCACGACCCTTTGCGGCAAGCCGAAGAAGGCCAAGGTGACGATGGCCGGCCACAACGGAGCCGAATCCAGCGCCAAAGTCAAGTTGAAGGCTGCCTGCGGCTCCAAGTCGCGAGCCAAGCGTCATCACAACTCGGGGAGGAACAAGTGAGCATGCGGCGCCTGCTTCTCGGCTGCACGGCGGCCCTCGTTTCGAGCCTGTCTCTGATGGCCGGCACGGCCTCGGCGGAAACGATCTACAACTACGTCTATTCGGGCCAGTACGTCGATGGCACCGGCAGCGATGTCGGTCAGTTCAACTCGGCCGAAGGGATCTCAGGCGTCGCCTACGACAAGGCCAGGCATCGCATTCTGGTCGTCGTCACCGGTCCGACGACCAAAGTCGTCGCACTCAAGGAAAACGGCGAACCCGACTCCTTCAGCGGACTCGGAGGCTCCGACACGATCGACACGGGGCTCTTTCTCAACAACGAAACGATCATCGAAGTCGACAACTCCGGCGGCCCGAACGACGGCAATATTTACCTTGCCGACTACGGCTTCATCGGGGGCGGCACGGTCGTCGGCTTCACCCCCGCCGGGCTCAAACTGCCGAAATGGCCGCAGTCGGTCGGAGGCCTCTGCGGCATCACCGTCGGACCCGAAGGGAACCCCTGGACGATGGGGTCGCTCGGCGGCGCCAACCTCCGCAGGTTCACCCCCGAAGGCGAATACTCCGGTTTCCAGATCGAACAACGCCCGTTCAAAACGAAGGATGAAAAACAGGGCCAGGAACCGGACAATCCGTGCTACTCGCGCCTCGATAGCCAGGGCAACCTCTACGGCAGGCGGGACCTCCAGTTCGGCAACCTCAAATGGGTCAAATACGACCCCGAAGGGCACGAACTCTACGAGCTGAGCGGTGACACCACACCACGTGGCGATGCCATCGACCTCTCGAATGACGACGTCTTCACGATCGACAGCTACGGCGCAGTCGTGAACCAGTACGACCGGGAAGGCAAGAAGCTCGGCAGCTTTGGGGGGGCCGAACCCTCCCAGTCCTACCCCGGGCTCGAAGGCACGGTGGGAATCGGCGTCAATCCCGAAAATCACGACCTCTGGATCGGTAACAGGCACGATTACGGCGGCACCGAGCGGGTCGAGCGGTTCACCAGAGAACTGCCGGGAATCGTTGTCCCCACGGTCAAGACCGAGAAGACCGAAGGGGACGATCTCGAAGGCGATACCGCGACCCTGCGCGCGACTCTGGACCCGGAAAACCTCGAAACCGAAACCTGCCAGTTCAAATGGGGAATAAAACAGGCGGTCCCGAACACCGTTCCCTGCGATCAGGGTCAAACGCTCACCGGCTCCGGCGAGATCCAGGTCTCGGCGACGGTCCCGGTGAGGAGGGGCAAGGTCTACTACTACCGGCTGCAGTCGCAGAACAAAGCGAACCATCGCTCGATCATCTCCGGGCCGTCGCGGTTCATCGCCCAGGGGAAACCGATCGTCCGCCTGATCGCCGCCGACCGCGTCAACACAGACGGTGCCTTTCTCAACGCCGACCTCAACGCCGGCGGCGGAAACACGACCTACAAATTCGAATGGGGTTCGGGGGAAGGCTATGAGAGCTCCTCGCCGACGGTCGCATTGCGGACGCTGGCCAAAGACGAACACGTCAGCCTCCAGATCACCGGCCTGACACCCGGGACCGTCTACCACTACCGGATCTCGATGACCGACGAAGCGGGTCCCACGGTGACCGCTCCGTTGGAGTTCCTCACCTACGTGCCGGACCCCGTCGACGATCCCTGCCCCAACGCGTTGGCCCGCCAGCAGGCCGGTGCCTCGCGTTTGATGGACTGCCGCGGCTACGAGCTCGTCTCCGCCCCCGACAGCGGCGGCTATGACGTCGAGTCGGACCTGATCCCGGGTCAGGCACCGCTGATCAACCCGGTCGACGCCGGAGACAGCGTCCTCTACTCGATCTATTCCGGGGCGATCCCGGGCATCGCCGGAAGTCCGACCAACCTCGGCCGCGACCCGTATGTCGCCACTCGGGCCGCGACCGGCAGGTGGTCGACGAAGTACGTCGGCCTGCCGGTCGACGGCATGGCCCAGCAGGGGCCGTTCGGCTCGCCGCTGCAAGGCACCGACGAATCGCTCAGCGAGTTCGCCTTCGGCGGCAAAGACATCTGCAGTCCCTGCTTCTCCGATGGCTCGACCAATATCCCGCTGCGCCTCCGCGACGGCAGCCTGGTCAAGGGAATGGCCGGCTCGCTCAACCCGGCGGCCGACCCCTCCCAGGAGGTCGCGAAGCCGTTCTCGGCAGACGGCAGCCACTTCGTCTTCGGCTCCGATCAGAAGTTCGACGCGGCGGGCGACGAAGGCGGCTCGATCTACGACCGCGACCTGCCGACCGGCGCCACCCAGGTGGTCAGCACCGACCCGGCCGGGTCGGCGATCGCCGGCGGCGGGGTCGGCGAGCTCGATATCTCCTCCGATGGCTCTCGGATCGTGGTCGGCAAGGAGCTCTCGATCGACGCCAAGGGCAACAGCCGCTGGCACCTCTACATGCACCTCGGCAGTGCGTCGAAATCGGTGGACCTGACACCGGGCGCGAACGCCGGGGTCTACTTCTCCGGCATGAACACCTCCGGCTCGCGCCTGTTCGTGACGACGACGGATCACCTGCTCGGCGAGGACACCGACGCCAGCACAGACATCTATGAAGTGGCAGTCGACCAGGCCGGCGCGGCGACCCTGCGACTGGTCACCACCGACGGAGGCACGCCCAGCAACGACGACGGCTGCGAACCGGCAGGCACGCCCAACAGTTGGAACTCGGTGTCCGGACCCGGCAGGTGCGGCGCCGTCGCCTTCGCCGGCGGCGCGGGAGTCTCGGCAGCGAACGGCACCCTCTACTTCGTCAGCCCCGAGCAGCTCGACGGAGCCGAAGGGGAGCGGGATCAGGCGAACCTCTATCTCGTCGAACCCGGCGCCGATCCACGCTTCGTCGCGATCATGGACACCAGCGACGGCAAGCCCGCGCCTCAGCCGCCGAACCATCCCTTCGCCGACGGGGAATTCGGCGGACACATCGGAGCTCCGGCCGGCCTCGCCGTCAACCAGGCGAGCGGCGACGTCTACGTCGCCGAGACCGGAACCGGGACCGTCCAGCGCTTCACCGCGGCAGGCGCACCCGACGACTTCACCGCCGGCCCGGGGGCCGGGACCAATCGGATCTCCGGTTTCGAATGGCTCGAGCCGAGGCAGGCCCAGGTCGCCGTCGACAACTCGCCCGGCCCCGCCAACGGCGACGTCTACGTGGTCAGCAGCGTCGGCCAGGTCGGCAGGGTGGACGTCTACTCCTCCACCGGCGCGCACCTGACGACGCTCGGTGGGACGGGAACGCCGATCGGCGAACTCGGCCTCGCCTGCGGCGTCACCGTCGACCAGTCCAACGGCAACCTCTACGTGGGCGATTACTTCGGGCACGTCTGGCGCTACACGCCGAGCGGCGGGACGGTCGCCGAGGGCGATTACTCAGGCGGCATCGCCACCCCGCCCAACTCATCCAGCTGTGGTGTCGCCACCTCGGGCGCCAATCTCTTGGTGAATTTCTACGAATTCAGCGAAATCGCCAAATATCAGCTCAGCACCTTCAAAATGGGGTCACCGCCCGAACCTGAACCGGTTCCGTTCGCCAGCAGTGCCGCCGGGCTCTCAACCGATCCCTCGAATGGCGACATCTATGTCGACCAGGGCAACAAGATCGCCGTGTTCAACACCGGCGGCCAACAGTTTCAGACGATCACCGGAGGAGGACTGACCTCTTCGGTGAGCGTCGCCGTCAACGGCGACAGCAGCCACGTGTATGCCACCTCCGGCGGCGAATTCGTCTTCGACTTCGGACCCGAACAGGTGCCCTTCACGCCGATCGCCAACGGTGCGGTCACCCACGGCGTGCAGCAGCCCGAAACCCACAGCTATGCCGACTTCCAGGTCACCCCCGATGGCCGCTACGCGACCTTCGGCACGAAGAACCCGATCACCGGCTTCCGCACGCTCGGCTTCGAACAGGTGTACCGCTACGACTCCAGTGGGGAAGGCAAAGTCGACTGCGTCAGCTGCGCTCCCAGCAACACGGTCCCCGCCAGCGACACGGGGCTGCCCGCCTACGGGCTGGCGCTGACCGACGACGGCCGGGTCTTCTTCACCACCCGCGAGTCGTTCGTCCTCCGCGACACCAACGGGAGAGGGGACGCCTACGAGTGGCAGAACGGAAAAAAGCAGCTGGTCTCACTCGGACTGGGCCCCGAAAACTCCGGCCTGCTCTCGGTGACCCCGGACGGCACCAATGCCCTCTTCTTCACGCGGGACACCCTGGTTCCGGACGACGTCAACGGCAGCACGGTCAAGATCTACGACGCCCGAGCCGGAGGCGGTCTGGTCTACGACCGTGAAGCACAGCCCTGCAAGGCATCCGATGAGTGCCATGGGCCCGGCAGCCAGGCACCGTCGCCGGCAGAGATCAACACCCAGGAAGGCTCCCGTCGCTCCTACAAGCCTCCGGTAAAGGCAATGGGCTGCCGCAAAGGCTTCGTCAAGCGCAATGGCAAGTGCGTGAAGAAGAAGCACCACCACAAGAAGCAGAAGAAGAGCGGGGGGAGCAGAGGATGAGCAGCTTCGGCAAGGTCCTACTCGCGGCGCTTACCGCCGCCGCCATCCTCGCGGCGCCGGCGGCCGCCAGCCCGACGATCGAAGAATTCGAAGTCGGGTCCACCGACACGCAGGCGGGCGGGCACCCCGACCTCTCGGTCAGCCTCAAGCTCGCCGATCCGGCCAGCCCGGAAGTGGCCAAGGTCGTTTCGGTCAACCTTCCCACCGGCGTCTTCGGCAATCCGGGCGCGATCTTCAAATGCCGCGCGGCCGACTTCGCCGTGAACCAGTGCGGTGCCGGATCGCAGGCGGGAGTGGTCAGCCTGATCTCCAACTACGAAGGCAATCCCAACTACGTGCTCGGCACGGTCCCCGTCTACAACATGCAAACCGTCAGCGACGACGAAGCGGCTCGGCTGGCCTTCGTCGCTCCGACCATCAACCTCCCCGTGGCCGTCCCGGTCACGGTCCGTGCCGCCGGGGACTACGGCCTGAACATGGAAGTCAGCGGCATTCCTCAGGGCATGCCCCTGAAGTTCGCCAACTTCCAGATCTGGGGCCTGCCTGCCGACAACAGCCACGACCCCTCGCGATTCCGCCCGACCGCGCCCGGCTCACCCCCCGGTTGCTACGGGATCTTGAACACCGAATGCCTGACCGCTCCCTTCGCGCCGGCGGGGGTCACAGTTCGCCCCTACACGGACAACCCGAGCGTCTGCACGGGGCAGCCACTGCCGGTCAAGCTCGAGGTGACGAGCTACCAGGACCCCGGAAACACGGCGGTCAAAACTGCGTCCTATCCCGCGACCACGGGTTGCGAAAAACAGCGCTTCGACCCGGCCCTGGAGATCGGCGTGACCACCGATGAGGCCGATGCTCCCTCGGGCCTCGACATCAAGCTGCGGGCCGACCAGTTCCTCTCCGGGTCGGCACCGTCGCCGTCGACCCTGCGCTCCGCGTCGGTCACCCTGCCCGACGGACTGACGATCAATCCGGACGCGGCAGACGGTCAGAGCGCCTGCTCCAACGCCGAGGCGGGCTTCGGTACCGATGGGCCAGGCAACTGTCCTGACAGCTCGAAGATCGGGACAGTCGAGGTGCATACCCCGGCGCTCGACGGCGCCCTGGTCGGCTCGCTCTACATCGGCGAACCTCTGCCGGGCAACCAGTACCGCGTCTTCATGATCTTCGACGGGTTCGGCGTCCACGCGAAGCTCGCCGCCTCCTTCCTTCCCGACCCGAAGACAGGCCAGGTGACGATGGCGATCGCCGACCTGCCGCAGGTTCCGTTCGAGGAGTTCGACCTTCACCTCTTCGCGTCCGACCGCGGCCTTGTCGCGACCCCGACCCGTTGCACCGTGTACAGCGCCGAATCGACTTTGGTCCCCTGGAACGAAGTCGTCGCGCCGCAGAGCTCGGCGCCGAGTTTCGGCATCCGCTCGGGACCGAACAGCACGCAATGCCCGGGGACGAGCAGGCCCTTCCACCCGCGCCTCGTCGCCGGGACCTCGAATCCGATCGGGGGAGACTTCTCAGGCTTCACCCTGAAGCTCGATCGTGACGACGGCGACCAGTTCCTCGGCGATCTCAACTTCCGAATGCCACCCGGCTTCACCGGAGACCTGCGTGGAATCCCGTACTGCAGCGACGCGGCGATAGAAGCCGCCGCTCGGAAGCTCGGCCGCGCCGAGCAGGCCGCCGCGAGCTGCCCGGCGGCGAGTCAGATCGGGACCAGCAACGTGGCCGCCGGCCCCGGAGGCCACCCATTCCACGCGGTGGGCAGGATGTACCTGTCGGGCCCGTTCAAGGGCGCCCCCCTCAGCCTCGCCGCCGTGACGCCGGCGCTCGCCGGGCCGTATGACTACGGCGTCGTCGTCGTCCGCGTCGCCCTCCACGTCGATCCTCAGACCGCGCAGGTCAGCGCCGTGTCCGACACGGTGCCCGCAATCGTCGGCGGGGTTCCGATCCGAATGCGCTCGATCCAGGTCAACATCGACAGGCCCAACTTCACGATCAACCCGACCAATTGCTCGCCCTTCGCCGTCGACAGCCAGGGGATCGGCGACGAAGGAACCGTCACCGATTTCTCCTCGTATTTCCAGGCGGTCAACTGCGTGCGCCTCCCCTTCAAGCCGAAGATGACCGTGCGGCAGATCGGTGGCCGCAAGGGGACGCGGCGGGCCACCAACCCTCAGCTTCAGTTCGACCTGACCACCCGCACCGGCGACGCCAACATCAAGTCGCTTGCGGTGACGCTCTCGAGCGCCTTCGAGATCGACCAGCGCCACCTCGGCAACATCTGCAGCGAGAAAGAGCTGGCCGCCACCGAGTGCGCCGGGCGCCAGGCGATCGGCCGCGCGAGCACCAGTACGCCGCTTCTCGATCAGCCCCTGGAAGGGCCGGTCTATGCCGTCTCCGGCTCCGGTGGCCTGCCTCGCCTCGCCTTCATTCTCAACGGCCAGGTCGAGCTGTTGCCGAGGGCCGACACGACCACGACCAAGGGCGGGCGCCTGCAGACGACTGTCGGCGTGGTCCCCGACGCGCCGATCGGCCATTTCAGGCTGACGGTCTTCGGCGGCAAGCAGGGGTACCTCTCCAACACCCGTGACATCTGCAAGCACAACCCGGTGACCCTGGTCGAGTACCAGGCGCAAAACGGCAAGTCCTTCAGCGAGAAGCCGAAGCTGAAGTCGTCCTGTGGCAGCAAGTCCAGGTCGAAGCGCTCCGCCTCCTCCTCCCGCTGAGAAGGATTTCCCAACGGGTCGACGAATTGCGCTTAAACGCGCCAATTGTGCACGCTGACGTACCCATCTCCGAGATCGGAAACGGTAGTGTTTATTCGGAGTCGAGGGTGCCGACAGCGGCGCCTACGGGGAAGGGGAGCATCGGGACTTGGGACCCGCGGAGCCGCATCCGACCAAACGCATTGCCTGGCTCATCCCGGCGATCGCGATCGTCGTCGTCCTCGCCCTGGGTGTCGGTCTGGCCGGCGCCGAGCGGTCCCAGCATGGAAGCCTGATCGTCTCGCTGAAAGGGGGGATCACGCCGAAAGCGCTTCCCCGCCACCATCGCGCCCCGGTCGCCGTCTACCTCGCCGGGGGTGTGGAGACCGCGGATAGCTCACCGCTGCCGCAGGTCGACTCGATCAAACTCGAACTCGCCTGGAGGGGCCGGCTCGAAACCGAAGGCCTTCCTGTCTGCCCGCGCGGTCGTCTCGAAACGACCGACAGCGAGCTGGCGATGCATTTCTGCGGATCGGCGATCGTCGGCGACGGCAGCCTCTACGCAAAGATCTTCGTCCCGAACCAGGATCCGTTCGGCATCCACGCGCACCTGCTCGCCTTCAACGGGAAGACCAAGGCCGGCCACCCCGCGGTGTGGGTCCAGGGCTACTCGTCGAACCCGCCGGTCTCCTTCGTCCTGCCCTTCACGGTCAAGCACCAGGAAGGCGCCTTCAAAACCGTCCTGACGTCGATCATCCGGCGCGCGGTGGGCCCCTGGCCTCGGGTCGCCAACTTCCGCATCAACGTCGGCCGGCACTTCACGGCCGGGGGCAGCGAGCACAGTTATCTGAACGCCTCCTGTCCGGTGCCGGAGGGCTTCACCGCCGGCTTTCTCTCGCTCGCGCGAGCGACCTACAATTTCGTCGGCGGCGAACACCTCGCCACCGAATCGGTGCGCAGCTGCCGCGCCCGGCACTGACCGTCGCCGGCATCGCTTCTTGAGGCGGCCGCCGGTACGCGCGCATCCGAGCGGCCAGGACGCTTCGACGCCGACCCCTCGGATTCCTGCCTTCGCAGCAAACTTCCCGCAAATCGGGGCAAATGAGGTATTGGTTGGTACGCTTTAAAACCGCTTTGGAATGCGGAAAATAGAGGTGTCTCCTTGACAAGGCGGTCTGTCTATGTTCTGATTCGCGCCTCACCAGTCAGCTCATGAGAGAGGCAACCTTGACAAACCTCGATGCGGACGACAGCTGGAAGCTGCCTCGAGGCCCCCACGCTCTTCCGCAGGAGGTCGTCGCAGCCCATCAGCGTGAGCGCCTTCTTTCCGCGGTCGCGCCGGCGATGGCCGAGAAGGGCTACGCGAACCTCACGGTCAAGGACCTGATCGACGGCGCCGGCGTCTCGCGCCGCACCTTCTACCAGCTCTTCGACGACAAGCTCGACTGCGTCTTCGCCGCCCACCACGTCGCCTTCAGCCGGCTCAACAGCGTCATCGTCGACGCCTGCGCTTCGAAGAGCGACTGGGGGGAGGGGGTCGTCGCGGCGCTCAAAGGTGCCCTCGAATACGCGGCCGGGTCACCGGACGAGGCGCGGCTGATCCTGATCTCCTCGAACGCTTCCGAGCCGAAGCTCGCCCGCCGCGGCCGCGCGACCCACGAGCAGCTCGCGGCGCTGCTGCGCAGTGGCCGCCAGAACCAGCAGCCCGGCGGGCCGGCGCTCGCCTCTACCGAGCAGGCCGTCGTCGGCGCCGCGATGTCGCTTGTCGGCTCCTGCCTGACGGCCGAAGAACTCGATCGCCTGCCGGCGCTCGCGCCGGAACTGGCGCAGATCATGCTCACGCCCTACATAGGGGTCGAGGAGGCGCAGCGGATCGCGACCGGAGCCGGCGCCTAACCGGTTCCGGTCGCGAGCTCGTACGCGGGCCCGGCGCCGAGGAAGGGCGCCAGGGTCATGTAGGTCGCCATCGGCACCAGGTCCGGGAGGCTCTCGGGGCCGACCCGCTTGACCTGGTCGTAGGCCAGGGCGTAGATCGCCCCGCCGATCGCCTCGGCGGCGATCGCTGGCGTGTGTGGGGCGAGCTCGTAGCCGGGCTCGAGCAGCGCCTCGAGCTGCTCCATCACGTGGTCGCGGGTTTCCAGCGCCGGCTTTCCCGCCGCGTACATCTCGACCGCGCCGAGCCGGCTGTACTCGGGCTCTTCGACGCCGAACGCGAACATGCCCTCGTAGGCGCCGCGCACCGCGTGCTGCCAATCGGAGGCGCGGCGGAAAGCGGGGAGCGTGTTGGCGAGCATCAGCGCCGAGCCACTGTCGAGGGCGGCGAGCATCGCCTCTTCCTTGTTGGCGAAGTGCTCGTAGAAGGTGCGCTGCGAGGTCGACGCGCGCTCGACGATCTCCGCCACGGTGGTCCCCGGGTACCCGTTCTCGGCGACGGTGGCGGCGAGGGCGCGGAGGACGCGGTCGGCGGGGTTGGCGATCGCCTGTCGCTCCTCGAACGGACGCGGTGCCTTGGCGCGGCGCTTGGGCGGGTCGAGCGGGCCGGGGGGCGGGGGGTAGGAGAAGCACCAGTGGTGGATCTGCGGAGCGAGGGCGATGAGCTCATCTTGCTCATCGCGGTAGAGGCGCTTGTGGACGACCTTCTGGAGCCCTCCGATCATCGCCCGCACCATCTGCGGGGGCATCCCGCGGCGCTCGGGGATCTGCTCGAAGAGGGCAGCGCCGAAGCGCTCGAATGCGTCGAGCGTCTGGTCGACGACCTCGACCCCCTCGGGGCCGGCGGCGTATATCTCGACGAAGCACATGCGAGCCGCGGCGGGCTGCTCGCCGATCAGCCGCAGAAACGCTTCCAGGGCCTCGCGGGTCCGTCCCTCGCCGGACGGGGAGTGCTCGGCCCGCTCCATCGCCTCGAGGGTCGGGCGGACCAGCTCCTCGGCGGCGGTCAGGAAGCACTCCTGCTTGTCGGCGAACTGCCGGTAGAAGGCGCTGCGCGAGATCCCCGACAGCTTCACCAGGTCGGCGATCCGGACCGAGTCGTATCCCTTCTCATTGGCGAGGGCGACCATCGCCGAGAAGAGGCGCTCGCGGTGGTTGCGGTCGGCCTCGTCGCGGGGCGTGCCGCGACCCGGCCGCATCTTCCTGGCGCGTAACTCGTTCGAATCTCCCCATGGGGTCTTCATGCCTGCATTGCCCCTTCGTGGTGCGCGCTGGTCTCGAAATATCGCCACCTGCGCGACGCCCCTATCTGCCGAATGTTGCTTTCTAGAGCCATATCTCAAATTGGGCCTCTGGGTAGACGGGGGTGTTTTTCACACCTATGGTCTGCGGATGTTCTTGATAGAGGCGGGGGCTCCTGCCCGGGACGCCGCGAGCTTCAGCGTGGATAACCCTCGCGAAGTCCTCCTGAGGTGGCCAGAAACCGCATTGCAGTGCGCTTTTGAGCCTGGTGGAGCGGGGCCTGCGAGGCACCGCTGAGAGAGAACTTTCACCTGATCGCTGGTACGAGGCGAACTCGAAACAGTGCCGTTTCTCACACAAGCCGGAGAAGGCTTTTTCCCTCTGCAGAGCCATATTAAGCCCTCTCTATCGAGAACGCCGCATACCAAGGGTTGACAGACCGGTCCGTATCTGTTCTCATTCCGCAGGCCGAGGGAATGGGACGAGCGAGTCAACGACCGCCGACCCGGGTTCCAGCGGCAGGGAAGGAAGGGCCGCCGGCCTGTTCAGGGTGACTCAGCCGAGAGGCGGGTCAGGGAAAGGGCGAGTGGTCCGCAAAGGGATATGACGAGAAAAAGGGCTAAGAAAGCGCGAACTGGGTTCGCCGGCACGCTGATCGTGGCGCTGGTGGCCGCCGCTTCGCTCGTTGCGGCGGCACCGGCCGGCGCCGCCGACATCGGGCACGGGTTCTCGACCAGCTTCTCGGGCTCGGGCACCAACGCGCTCTCCGCCGGAATCACCGGAGTCGACGTCGACAACTCTTCCGGGGCCTCGCACGGTGACGTCTACGTCGCGGACGCGAACAACCACCGGATCGAGAAGTTCGACGCCGCCGGCAACTTCATCTTGATGTTCGGCGACGAGGTCAACACCGCGGGCGGGGACGTTTGCACCGCCGCGGAATCCTGCAAAGCGGGAGTCGCCGGCAGCGGCGCAAGCCAGCTGAGCGCACCGAACTTCATCGCGGTCGACGGCTCCGGTGGTTCGTCCGCCGGAGACATCTACGTTCTCGACTCGACCGACCTCAGCATCCACAAGTACGACGAACACGGCGCGCTCGTGACCAGCTGGGGAACCGCCGGCATGGTGACGAGCTACGAAGGGGAAGCCTTCGCCGGTCTCGCCGGTGTAGACGTCGGGTCGCAGGGCGAAGTCGTCGTCTTCGACCAGAACCGGGGCTCCTTCTACATCTTCACCTCCGCCGGAGTGCCGGTCAAGAAGTTCGGTGAACCCTGCCGCGGACATTCGCCCAATGGCATCGCCGTCGATGCCACCGGAACCAAATTCTTCAAGGTGAACGGCGACGCCTCGGTCGAGCGCTTCGTCAGCGAAACCGACTGCCACCAGGTCACCGACTACGGCCAGGGCGCCGGCACCACGGGCCTGAACCTCGATCCGACGCGGGAAACGCTCTACCGGGTCGAAGGCACGAGGGTCGGCGAATGGAGGATCGACGCGACCGACCATGTGCTCGACGCCGGCAACATCCCCTGCCCGTCGCTCGACAGCTGCCCGTCCACCCATGACTTCGGCAGCGGGGAAATCTCGGCCGCCGTCGGCATCGGCATAAACGAGGCGACGAACTTCGTCTACGTCGCCGACGCAGGGCATCAGCGCATCGCCGTCTTCTCGCCGCTGCTCGCGCCGCTCCCGGTGACAGAAGAACCGATCGCGAACACGACGGTCGGAGGAACTGTGAAACCGGACGGGGCGGGCGAAGTCATCGAATGCTTCTTCGAATACGGGAAAGCGACCGAAAGCGGCCCGATCGCCTACACCGACAAAAAAGCCTGCGCGCCCGGTCCGAACTACACGACCGACACCAAAGTCTCGGCTGCGCTCGAAGGGCTCGAAGGCGAGCAGGACTACAACTACCGCCTGGTCGCGAAAAACGCCAACGGCGCGAAAAACTTCGGCGCGAACAAGATCCTCACCCCACACAACGTCAAAGGCCTGAAAACCGAGGACGCGACCGCGATTACCCGGACGACGGCGGAACTCCACGCGTCCTTCGAAGGTGACGGCACACCAACCACCTATTTCTTTGAATGGGGGACCGGCGCCAAAGCCCCGTTCACCAACAAAAGCACGGTTCAGAGCATCGGTTCGCCGACCTTCCCGCCCCTGACCGACCTCCATATCAACATCGAAAAACTCGCACCGCAGACCGTCTACCGCTTTCGCGTCGCGGCCCAAAACTCAACCGGGTTCAGCCCTGGGAAAACCCTCAGCTTCGAAACCCTGCCGGCCGTGCCGGGTCTGGAAACCGGAGTTGCTGACGAAATCACCCAGGAAAGCTTCACCCTGCACGGCGAATTCGACGGCAACGGTGAAGACACGCACTACTACTTCGAATACGGCCCGACCACCGCCTACGGGGAAAAATTCCCGGTGCCGGAAGCCGACGCCGGCTCGCCGACCGGCCCAGAAACGGTGAGCTACGTGATCACCGAGTTCACCGGCTACACGACCTACCACTACCGCATCGTCGCGACCAACCCCGTCGGCAAAACCTTCGGCAAAGACATGGGCGCGACCACCCTGCCGGCGCCGCTGCCGGAGGTGGCGGGGGTGGGCGTCTCAGGAGTCGCGGCGACGGAAGCGACGATCAACGCGAGCATCACGCCCAACCACTGGGACACCGTCTACAGGGTCCAGTACGGCACCGACTCCAGCTACGGCAGCAAGACCCTCTCGAGCAAATCGATCGGGCACGGCGCGACGCCGCAGGCGATTTCCGAAACGCTCACCGAACTCGTCCCGGGGACGACCTATCACTACCGGGTGCAGGCGACCAACTTCACCGGCACGACCTACGGCCCGGATTTGACCTTCATCACCCACAACGTCCCCGGCGTGACCGCCGCGGCGGCGAGGGCGACCGGCGCGACCACCGCCCACCTGAGCGCCGAAGCGGTTCCCAACGGCGCGCCGACGCAGGTCCGTTTCCGCTTCGGACCGACCGCCGGGTACGGCGGCGAGACCACGCCCGCCTCGATCGGCGAGGGCTTCATCTCTCAGGAAACCGCGGTGGACCTCACCGGGCTGACGCCGGCGACGACCTACCACGTGCAGATTGTCGCGACGAACGCGCTCGGCAGCGCGACGAGCTCCGACCTGACCCTGACCACGGATCCGGCGGCGGTGCCGCTCGAAGAGGTCAAGCCTAAGCCGAAGCCGAGCTGCAAGAAGGGCTTCGTCCGCAAGAACGGCAAGTGCGTCAAGAAGCACAAGAAGCAGCACCGTAAGCACCACAAGTCAGGAGCCAAAGCGTGAGACGGCCCACGAAACTCCGCAGCGCCCTGGGCCTGCTCGGACTCGCAGTCGCCCTGATGATGGTGGCCGGCGCCGGCACGGCGTCCGCCGAATTCCTCCACCCGACGCAGACCGCGACCTTCGGCCAGGACGGGACGAGCCTCAGCCAGATCCCGGGGAACAACGAGCTCCACCTTCAACCCGACCACCCAGAGGCTCTACGTCGAGGGAACGAACCCGCCCAAGCTTTACGCCTTCGAAACGCCCTCGCCGGGGGTGCACTCACCGATCGCCGGCTTCCCGACCACCCTTCCCGAACCCGGTTTCGTCTCCGACCTCGACGCCGATCCGGTCACGGGGAACATCTTCTACGTCTCCCGCGTCACCGGCCTCTACGGGTTCGACGAAGCCGGCCTGCCGCTGCCGAGCCCAAAGTTCCCCGTCCGCAAATCCGGCGAAGCGAACTACGGGGTCGCCGTCGACCCGCAGGGCTTCGTCTGGGTGGTTGACCACGAAGCGAACAAAATCAAGCAGTACGAACAGGACGGGACGCCCACCGGCAGGTCGATCGACGTCAGCGATCAAACCTTCGCGGGGGCGATCAAATTCGACCGCTCGAACGGCGACCTCTACGTCTCCCAGAACGTCGGAACGGAAATCTGGCGCTACACAGCCGCCAGCAACTACACCGACGGGACCCGATTCCAGCTCATCCAGCCGGAATTCACGTACGGACTCGCCGTCGACCCCGGAACACACGTGGTCTACTCAGTCGGGTCCTTCGGCCACGGGGTGCAGGCCTACCGCCCTGACGGCGAACTGATCGAGACGATCGCCAACGGCGTGACGCCGAGCGGTGTCGCGGTCAACCCGGTCAACCACACCGTCTACGTCTCCGATCCGGAAACGCATCGCATCCTCGTCTTCCCGGCGGTAATCGTCCCCAACGGGACGACGGGGGACCAGACCGGCTTCGCGACCCTCAATGGCCACGTCGACCCCGATGGCGGCCCGCCGATCACCGAATGCAAATTCGAATACGGCGAGTTCCACCCTGGCACGGGCTCGACCGTCTACACGGACAGCGCCCCCTGCTCCCAGGGCCTGCCGATCAACTCGGCGTCGGACGTCAGTGCCGACCTCACCGGCAAAGTGACGGAGGAGCAGACCTACGACTACCGGCTGATCGTCGGCAACGCCAACGGCAAAAACCACGGGCAGAACCGCCAGTTCACGCCGCACTTCGTCCACGGGCTGCAGACGGAAGCGCCGACGGGAGTGAGCCGCGAAAGCGCGACGCTGACCGGCTCTTTCATCGGGACCAACGAAGAAACGAAATACTCGTTCGAACTGGGGACCTCGCCGGATGCGCTGACGACGGTGACGCCGACCCAGGAAGTCGGAAAAACCACCGGGCCGACCCCGCTCTCCTTCCCCCTCGCCCCCGACGCGCTGAAAGCCGGTGTCACCTACTACTACCGGGTCTCCGCGAGCAACGGGCAGGGCGCCAGCAAAGCGAACATCGTGGAATTCACGACCAGCCCGGCGGTCACGGGCCTGGAAACCGACCCGGCGACGAACGTCGAAAAGGAAGGCGCCGAACTCAACGGGCACTTCACCGGGGAGGGCATCGACACCAAATACTTCTTCGAATACGGCTCCAGCGACACGTACGGCAAAACGACCACGGTGATCGACGCGGGAACGGCCGCGGGCCCGGTGACCGCTACGCCCGCGCAGCTCTCCGAACTGGTTCCCAACAAGACCTACCACTTCCGCTTCGTCGCCGAAAACAGCTTCGGCACCACCCACGGGCAGGACCGCTCGTTCACGACCACGAGCCCGCCGGCGATCGTCGCCGTGTCCTCCTCGAACGTGACCGCCAACTCGGTCGACCTGAACGGCGTGATCAACTCGCGCAACGCGGAAACGACGTACTACTTCGAATACGGGACCTCGCCGGCATACGGGAGCAAATCGCCCGCCGAAACGATTCCCGCGGGCACCGACGACGTCGAAAGGTCCGTCCACCTCTCGAACCTGCAGAGCGTCGTCTACCACTTCCGCCTGGTCGCCGAAAACGCCTACGGCAAAGTCGTCTCCCAGGACCAGGTCTTCAGCTTCTATCCGGAACCGTGCCCGAACGAAACGGTCCGCCAGCAGACCGGCGCCGACCTGCTGCCCGACTGCCGCGCCTACGAGCTCGTCACCCCCGAAGACGCGGGCAACATCCTGGTCTACCCGGCCAACTCGCCGTTCAGCCCGACGGCGACCTCGCCCTCGCGGGTCACCTACGTCGGCGCCTTCGGCGTCGCCCCGGGAGCCGAGGGAGCGGCGAACGTGCTCGGCGACCTCTACGGCTCGACCCGGACCAACCGGGGCTGGACGCAGAAGTTCATCGGCATTCCCGCCACCAAGGCCTTCCTCTCCGGCGGCCCGGCCTGGATCCGCTACTACAAACAAGAGCCGGACAAAATGGACCTCGACGTCCTCGCCAACTCGAGCCTCTCGCGGGTGGTCGAGTGGGACAACGGCAGTTACCCCTGTCCCGACCCGGAAGGCAAATGCTACGAACTCGCCGGCGGGCCGGGCCAGGAAGCCTCCAACGCGCCGTACATCTACGACACGACCACCGGCAAGCAGGTCGATCGCTGGCCCACCAGCGTCGGCGCGATTCCGAACGGCGAACACTTTCTCGGCCAGACCTCTGCCTCGGCCGACCTCTCGCACTTCGTCTTCTCCTCGGACATCCCGTTCGTCCCCGGGGCCCCGGCCGGCGCCGTCTACGACAACAACACGGTGACCGAATCAGTCGAGGTCATCTCCTTCAATGAAAAAGAGGAACCGCTGAGCGGAGCCGTCCCGGTCGAGCTCTCGAAAAACGGCAGCCACGTTCTGATGACGGTCGGCGGGGAACGGAGGGCCTGGCGTTTCACCGATGGACCCGGCGTCCTCTACATGCGGGTCGACGACCAGAGCTCCTTCGACGTCTCGAAAGGCAAAGCCGTCGAATACGTCGACATGACGGCTGACGGCAAGAAGGTCTACTTCACCAGCTCCGAAAAATTGACCGACAACGACACCGATAACAGCATCGACCTCTACATGTGGGACGAGGAAAGCAGCGAACCGGGCCACCTCGTCCTCGTCTCCAAAGGCAACGACGGGGTCAGCGGCAACAGCGACAACTGCAACGCGTCCTGGATCCAGGGCTGCGGAGCCGAGGCGATCTACTTCACCAGCAACGTCGGCACAGGCGGGGTCAACGAAGGCGCCGGCTACTCCTCCGCGCAGGCTGGGACCGGCGGCAGCCCGTACTCGGACAGCTCGGTCGCCGAGAACGGCGACATCTACTTCCTCTCGCCGGAGCAGCTGGTCGGTGACAGCGGATCGACCGGGGCACAGAATCTCTACGACTTCCGCGAAGGCCACCTCCAGTTCGTCGCCGCGCTGGAACCCGGCGCCCTCTCCTGCACGCATCCGCAGCAGCAGTCGACCGTCTGCAGCGACACGGCCGTCGCCCGGATGAACATCTCACCCGACGACTCCCATATGGCCTTCCTCAGTGCCAGCCAGGTCACCGGCTACGACAACGACGGGCACTCGGAGATGTACACCTACTCGGCGCCGCTCGACGAAGTCCTCTGCGTCTCCTGCATCCCTAGCGGAGCGACGCCGGCGGCCGACGTCACCACGAGCCACAACGGCCGCTTCATGACCGACGACGGCAGGACCTTCTTCTCGACCGTCGACGCGCTGGTCCCCCATGACACCAACGAAGTCGACGACGTCTACGAGTTCGCAAACGGCCACCCGTACCTGATCTCGAGCGGCACCGCCGCCGGATACGACGTCTTCGGAGTCGTCGGCTTCGGAACACGCCCGGGCCTGCTCGGAGTCAGCGCCGACGGCACCGACGTCTACTTCGCGACCTTCGACGTCCTCGTCGGCCAGGACCGCAACGGAGATGCGATCAAGATCTACGACGCCCGCTCCGGCGGCGGGTTTCCCTTCACCCCACCGCCACCCGGCTGCGCCGCCGCCGACGAGTGCCACGGCCCGAGCAGCTCGGCGGCGACACCGCCGACGAACGGCACCGGGGCGGGGCTTGGCGTCTCCGGCAACGTGCAGTCGAAGCAGACCAAGAGTCCCGCCAAGAAGGGCGGCAAGAAGAAGTCGAAGAAGGCGAAGAAGCACCATCGAAAGGCGAAGAAGAAGGGGGGACGCCGCCATGGATAAGCGACGGTCCCGTGAGGGGATGACGACGATGAGGCTGCGGATGCTGTTGCTAGCCGGGATGCTGCTCATGGCTCTCGGAGCCGGCGCGTTCGGGGCGCAGGCGGCGGGGGCGTTCGACATCCGCTCCTTCCAGGTCGAACCGAGCTTCACCCAGGCGGGGGGACATCCCGACCTGACGATCTCCTACGCGGGGGAATCGCGCGGTGACCCGTACATCCCCGACAATTGCCAGTGCAACGAGCTGCGCGACCTCGACATCAGCCTGCCCGCCGGCTTCATCGGAAATCCCCATGCCGCGCCGCGCTGTCTCGCCGCGGACTTCTCCCGCGACGTCTGCCCGGCCGACTCCCAGGTCGGGACGATCGGCTTCTCGATCGAATTGGGCGGCCAGTCGCCGCTGACCTTCGAAGGCGAACCGGTCTACAACTCGCTGCCGCGGCCGAACCAGGCCGGCCTGCTCTCGGTGAAGCTCGTCGGCGGGCTCCTCGGGCTGCCGCTATACAACGTGCTCAGCGCGCGGACCGGGGGCGACTACGGCCTCAACGCCGAAACCCACGGAATCCAGCGCGAGTTCCCGCTCCAGCAGTTCAGCTTCCGCCTCTGGGGAGTGCCCGCGGACGAAGTCCACAGGCCCGAACGCTATTACTCCATCGCCGCCGAAAAACGGGGAGCCCCCTCGAGCAGCCCGGAAATCCCGTTCCTTCAGAACCCCGGGGTCTGCGAACCAGGGCTGACCTCGACCGCCGCCGCCGTGGCCTACGACAACACCACGGACACGGCGAGCTGGCCGTGGCCGGAAAGCACCGGCTGCGACCTGCTCAGCTTCAACCCGAGCCTCAGCGGCCGCCCGACGACGACCGAGGCGGACTCCGCCTCCGGGGTCGACATCGACCTCACGGTCCCGCAGCTGGTCAGCCCCGTCTTCCCATCCCCGTCGGAGATCCGAGGTGCCGTGGTGACGTTGCCGCCCGGGTTCTCGATCAACCCCAACGCCGCCGACGGCAAGCTCTCCTGCTCAGACCAGGAAGCCTCGTTCGGGACCGAGGAGGCCGCCACCTGTCCCGAGTACGCGAAGATCGGCACCGACACCATCGACAGCTCGGCGCTGCCGGAACCGATCCCCGGCGGGATCTATCTCGGAGACCCGCTGCCCGGCAACCGCTACAGGCTCTTCCTCACTGCCGACGGCTACGCGACCCACATCAAGCTCGCAGGCACGGTCCAGGCGGACCCGCAGACCGGCCAGCTCATCACCTCCTTCCACGACCTGCCGCAGTCGCCCCTGACCGAGTTCAACATGCACCTGTTCGGCGCCGAGCGCGGTTTGCTCGCGACACCGACCCAGTGCGGACGCTACGAAGTCAAGTCCGAATTCGAACCGTGGGACAACGAACTTCCGAGCCAGAGCGCGGTCCAGTTCTTCGACATCGACTCCGGCCCGAGCGGTTCGCCCTGTCCCCAGCCCGTGCGCGGCTTCCAGCCCGGGTTCACGGCTTCTTCGAGCGGCAACACCGCCGGCGCCCACAGCCCCTTCACGATTCAGATCAGCCGCAACGATGGCGATCAGACCCTGAGTGGGGTCCAGATCGCGACGCCGCCCGGCTTCTCGGCGACCCTGGCGGGCATTCCCTACTGCCCGGAGGCGGCGATCGCCAAGGCCGGGGCCGGGGGGTACTCCGGAGTGGCCGAGCTCGCCGAGCCGAGTTGCCCCGCCGCTTCCCAGGTGGGCACGTCGGTGGCCGGAGCCGGCGCCGGGACCCGACCGGTCTATCTGCCGGGCAAGGTCTACCTGGCCGGTCCATATAAGGGCCTGCCGCTGAGCCTGGTGGTCGTCACCCCGTCGGTGACCGGTCCTTACGACCTCGGCAATGTCGTGGTCAGGGTCGGCGTCGCCGTCGACCCGACCGACGCTCACGTCACCGCGATCTCCGATCCGCTGCCGCAGATCTTCGAAGGGATCCCGTTGCGACTGCGCTCGGTCATGGTCAGCCTCGACCGCGAAAACTTCGCCATCAACCCGACCAACTGCGACCCCTTCAACGTCGAAGCCGTCCTGACCGGCGACCAGGGAACCCTTGCCGACCGCAGCGCCCACTACCAGGTGGCGAACTGCGCGACGCTCGACTTCGCCCCGCAGCTGAGCATGAAGCTGACGGGCGGCCTGCAACGCCGCGGCCACCCGGCGATCCATGCCGTCCTGACCGCCGCCCCCGGTGAAGCGAACATCAAACGCGTCCAGGTGAAATTGCCGAAAGGCGAGCTGCTCGACAACGCCCACATCGGTACCGCCTGCACGAAACCCCAGTTCGACACCAACAGCTGCCCGCCCGCCTCGAAATTGGGCTCGGCGACCGTCACCACGCCCCTGCTGAGCAATCCGCTCAGCGGATCGATCTACCTGAGGGCATCCAAGGTGCATCAGCTGCCCGACCTCGCCGTCGATCTCGAAGGCCAGATCGACTTCGAAACGGCGGCGCGGATCGACAGCGTCGGCGGTGGGCTGCGGGCGACCTTCGAAACGGTGCCCGACGTCCCCGTCTCCGCAATCAAGGTCGATCTGGTCGGCGGCTCCAAGGGCCTTCTGCAGAACAGCGAATCGCTCTGCGGGACCAGCAAAAGCGCGAAGACCCGGATGGTCGGCCAGAACGGCAAGTCCTTCAACGCCAGCACCAAGCTGCAGGTCTCCTGCGGCTCCAAGAAACGCGCCAAGCGGCACCAGCGATGACGAACGCCAGCGAAAGGGACGCAGGGACCATGCAACGTCAGAACAGAGAGCCTGCTCGCAAACCGAGCCGCCTGCTCGGGCCGGTCGTCCTCTGCGCGCTCGCGCTCGCCCTGCTGGCCCCCGGGTTCGCCTCCGCATCGGAGAGCCGGGAATACGACTCGCAGATCACCGGCTTCTCCAAGCCGGAGGCGGTGACGATCGGGGCCAATGACGAGGTCTGGGTCTCCGACATCGGCCAGGGCAGCACGATCTCCCACTACGACGCATATCCGTCGCAGACGAAACTCGGCGTCCAGACCGGCGGCGGTCGCTGGGGAGGCCTGCAGGCGATCCGCGGCCCGGCGGTCAGCCAGGCGAACGGCTTCCTCTACGCGTCGCCCGGCGGCTTCTCCGGCTGCTCGAGAAGCTTCAGCTATCTGTTCGACGACTTCGGCGACATCTACCGGAAAAAAGAACTCGAAGGCTTCCCTTGCGCGAAGTGGTTCGCCGCCGATAACGCGCCGAGCAGCGACTCCTACGGCCACTTCTACCTCTACACGGGCCAGAACGGCAACGCGGTCGAAAACCTGGACGGCTACGGCAACGCGGTCGACTTCACCGCCGCCGCCTCCTACATCGAAGGCCCGCGGCTGACCGGGACACCGGAAGGCAACTTCTCCGGCGAAGCCTCCGGTGGCAACCACCCGAACGACAGCGGGATCACCGTCGACGCGGAAGGGAACATCTGGGTCCTCGACTCGGGCAAACGCGAGATCGACGAGTTCGCGCCTTCGGGGCTCTTCATCCGCTCGATCACGGCCCTCTCGTCGGGTGTTCCCGAGGAAACCAAATACGGGAGCTATCCCGGGCTCGCCAGCGTCGCTGTCGACCCCACCAACGGCACCGTCTTCGTCTCCGACAAGCTCAACGGGATCGTCGACGAATTCTCCGACGACGGCAAATTCCTCGGCCACCTCACCGGCGCCGACACGCCTGCCGGCGAATTCGCTATCCGCTGCTTCCGCCCGGCCGGCCCCGGTGGCTTCGAATTCTGCACCGACGACGTGATCGGCATCGCCGTCAACTCACAGGGCTACGTCTACGTCGCCGACGGCTTCGCCGGCGCCGTCAACATCTTCAAACCGAAGCCGTTCGCCGCGATCGAAGTGAAGGAACCGAGCAACGCGACCCAGACCTCAGGCACGCTCAATGCGACCGTCGACCCGAACGGCGGCGGTGACATAACCGGCTGCAAAGTCGAATACGGCCTCGACACCAGCTATTCGCAGACGGCGGTGCCGTGCAGCCCGGACCCGAGCGTCACTCCCCTCGGCGCGCCGACTGCCGTGCACGTCGACCTCGCCGGGCTGACGACCGAGAGCGCCTACCACTACCGGTTCGCGGTCACCGACGCCAACGGCACCCGCCACAGCCCCGACCGCACCTTCACCCCTCACGATGTGATCGGGCTCAGTGCCGACGCGGCAACCGCGGTCACGGCGGGCACGGCGACTCTCAACGGCTCCTTCGTCGGCAACGGGGTCGACACGCACTACTACTTCGAATGGGGTGCGGACGCCGAATACGGCAACACGACGCCGGCGCCCCCCGGCCTCGACGCCGGTTCGCCGACGGGCCCGGGGCGGACCAGCGTCCACGTCGACCTCGCCGGTCTGGTACCGGCCACCCGCTACCACTTCCGGGTGGTCGCCGACAACGGCACGGTCTCGAAGAGCGACGACCAGTCCTTCCGGACCGCGCCCCTGCTCCCGCAGGTCCGCCAGTCGGCGGGCTCGATCCACTCGGACTCCGCCGAAATCAAGGTCTCGATCAACCCCGGCGGCGCCGATACGGTCTTCAACGTCGAATACGGAACCCAGGATTGCTCCCTGGCGCCGGGCAACTGCACGCCCGCCTCGGCGAACGGCCGCCACGTCGGCTCGAACCTGAGCTTCGACCAGTCCCCCTTCACGATCGAAGGCCTGGCCCCCTCGACGACCTACTACTACCGGGTCGTCGCGACCAACTCCGCGGGAACCGTCACCGGGGACGTCGGCACCTTCGAAACCTTCCCCTTCTCGGAATCGATCAAAGACACCTGCGAAAACACGCTGGCACGCCAGCAGAGCGGCGCGGCGCTGCTCAGCGACTGCCGCGGCTACGAGCTCGTCTCCTCGCCGCACGCCGGCGGCTATGACGTCGAGTCGAACCTGGTCCCGGGCCAGAAACCGTTCGACGGCTATCCGGAAGCCGACGGGGCCACACCCCGGGTCCTCTACGGAGTCCACAACGGCGCGATTCCCGGAGTCTCCGGCAATCCCACCAACCGCGGCATCGATCCCTACGTCGCGACCCGCACCGAGGCTGGGTGGACGACCTCCTACGTCGGCCTGGCGGCCGACAATCCCTATGCGACCGAACCCTTCTCCTCGACGCTGGCGGAAGCGAACTCGGTGCTGAACACCTTCGCCTTCGGCGGCGGCGGGCTCTGCTCCCCCTGCTTCGCGGACGGCTCAACCGGCATCCCGGTGCGCGAGTCCGATGGCAGCCTCGTGCAGGGAATGGCCGGCTCGCAGCCGCAGCCCGGCGCGACACAGGACGGGCTGGTGAAGAGGCACTTCTCCGACGACGGCACACATTTCGTCTTCAGCTCGACCTCCCCGTTCGAGCCGGGCGGCAACGCCGACACCGGCGACGTCTCGATCTACGACCGCAACCTCCAGACCGGGACCACGCAGGTCGTCTCCAAGGACGCGGGCGACGCCAACCTCACCTGCGCCCAGGGCGCGGGAAGCTGTCACCTGCCGGGGAACGGGAACGGCATTGCCGAGCTCGATATCTCCCACGACGGTAGCCGCGTCGTCGTCGGCCAGAAGCTGAGCACCGACGCCGCCGGCAACGGCCGATACCACCTCTTCATGCACGTCGGGACGGCGGCCGGCTCAGTTGACCTGACGCCCGGCGCGACCTCCGGCGCCTACTACGACGGCATGTCCGACGACGGATCGCGGGTCTTCTTCACGACCACCGACCACCTGCTCGGCACCGACACGGACGCCAGCGCCGACGTCTACGAAGCGGCGGTCGACGGGGGCGGCGCGGCGACGGTGAGGTTGCTCAGCGTCAAGGATGGCGCGCCTAGCAACGACGACGGCTGCGCCCCGCCGAACACGCCGAACAGCTGGAATTCGATCACCGGGGACGGCCACTGCAACGCGGTCGCCTTCGCCGGCTCGGCCGGCGTTGCAGGCAACGGCACCTTCTACTTCCTCAGCCCCGAGTTGCTCGACGGAGCTCAGGGCGAAGCGAACCAGGCCAACCTGTATGTGGTCACGCCGGGCGCCGAGCCGAGTTTCGTGGCGACGATGGACAGCAGCAAAGGCAAGCCCGAACCACCGCGCGGCGACCACGTCCGCGTCCCCGGGAGCTTCGCCTCGGGCCTCGAAGGCGCCGACTCGATCGCCGTCGACCAGTCCAACGGCGATGTCTATGTCGGCGAAAAAGAAGGCCTTGCAGTCGCCCGCTTCACCTCCACCGGCCAGCCGCACAAATTCACCGAAGGCCCCGACGCCGGCACCAATCGGATTGCCGAACAGACCTTCGGCGGCGGCGGCGAAGGCGACATCGCGGTCGACAACGCGCCGGGCAGCCCGGTGAGTGGCGACGTCTACGTGACCACGAACGGCGATCACGTCAACGTCTTCGCCAACACCGGCAAACCGCTCGGCCAGCTGACCGGCTTCGGCGAGGCCTGCGGGATCGCGATCGACCAGTCCAACGGGGCCGTCTACGTCGGCGACTTCGCCAATCACATCTGGCGCTACCTGCCGGTCTCCAGCGGGGCGACGATCAGCGACGCCGACTACGTCAAAACCGGCATCACCCTGAAGGAAAACACGATCGCCATCTGCCCGGTCGGGACCGACAGCTCCGGTCACGTCTTCGGGGTCGGCTACGCCGGCGGCCCGATCCGCGAATACAAGGACTCCGCCTTCAAGGCGTCGGTGCCGACGGTTCCCGGCGTCCTCTCGCGCCAGAGCCCGAACAACAAGATCTACACCGACCCGAGCAACGACGACCGCTACATCGACACCGGCGAAGAAATCGTCTGGACCAATGCCGCCGGCGAAACACTGGGCAAGTTCGGCAGCGGCGAAATGGCCTTCTCGCAGGGCGTTGCCGTCAATGCGGCCACCGGGCATGTGTACGTCTCGAGCGAATCCCAGGTGATCGAGTTCGGGTTCAAACAGCAGCCCTACGAACCGATCGACAACCCGGCGATAGTCAACGGGGTCCACGATCCCGAAACGCACCGCTACGGCGACTTCCAGACCACCCCGAGCGGGGAATACGCAGCCTTCGCATCGAACAACAGGCTCCTGCCGTCCTTCGACAACGCCGGCTTCAACGAGGTGTTCCGCTACGCGGCGAGCGACGAAGATCTCAACTGCGTCTCGTGCCCGCCGACGAACACCGAGCCGGTCGGCGACTCGCGCCTCGCCAGCGACGGGCTGAGCGTCACCGAGGACGGCAAAGTCTTCTTCGACTCGAATGATGTCCTCGCGCTGCGTGACGGCGACGGCCGCCAGGACGTCTACGAGTGGGAGCCCGCGGACCCGACCTTCTGCACCGCCTCGAACCCGACCCACTTCAACGGCGGCTTCTGCCTCAGCCTGATCTCGAGCGGCACCAGCCCGTTCGACTCGAGCCTCCTGACCGCCAGCGCCGACGGCGTCGACGCGTACTTCTTCACCCACGACACGCTGACCAAGGAAGACGAGAACGGCCCGGTGACGAAGATTTATGACGCCCGGGTCAACGGCGGCGTCTTCCACGTCCCGCCGCCGGCGCTGTGCGCAGCCTCGGACGAGTGCCATGGGCCGGGGACGGAAGCGCCCCCGGTACCGAGCATCCGCACCAAAGCGGGAACGCCAGGGAACACCAAGAACGCGGTCAAGTGCAAGAAGGGCACCGTCAAGAAGCACGGCAAGTGCGTGAAGAAGACGAAGAAGAAAAAGACGAAGCGTAAGCACCATCGCAAGAGCGGGAGTCACCGATGAAGACCAGGAAACTGTCCATGGCGTTTCTTGCCGCGATCGTCCTTGCCGTCGGCGTGGCCTCTTCGGCATCGGCTTCGATCGGCATCGACTCCTTTTCGACGACGAGCTCGACCAACCAGGCGGGAGGCCACCCGGACCTCTTCACCAATTTCGAACTGCACGAAGCGGGTGTCGTCGAAGCGGCGAAAAACGTCACCTTCAACGCTCCCCGGGGCCTGTTCGGAAACATCAACGCCAGTACCCGCTGCGCGCCCTCCGACTTCGCCCTCAACCAGTGCCCGCCCAACTCGCAGGTCGGGCTGGTCACGGTCTACGAAGGCTCCCCGGCGGTGCTGCTCGGCACCGCGCCGCTGTTCAACGTCCTCCCCCAACCGGACCAGACCGCGCTTTTCCAGTTCACGGTCCCGACCCTGAACATCCCGATCTCGATTCCGGTCACCGTCCGCACCGGCACCGACTACGGCCTGCGCTTCACGGTCTCCGACATCACCCAGCTGACGCCGCTGGCGAAAGTGAACCTGACCTTCTGGGGCTTCCCCTCCTCCGGCGCCCACGCGGGCGGACGCTTCCCGACCGGAGCCCCCGGCAAACCCGCGGGCTGCCCCGGTCTCCCTAACGCGAGCTGCAACCCGGAACCGACGACGTCGAGCAACCCCAACGTCCCCTTGATCGACAATCCGACGCATTGCAGCGACTCGGACCTGGTGACGACCCTCGATGTCGAGACCTACCAGGACCCGGGCACCCTCACCCACGCCGAGAGCAGCTACCCGGCGATCGGCGGCTGTGAGAAAGAGACGTTCAAGCCGCTGCTCCAGGCGAGCCCGACGACGAAAGAAACGGACTCCCCCTCCGGGCTGAACGTCAACCTCGCCGCCAAGCAGTTCGAGGGGTTCGCGTTTTCCCCCTCCCAGATCAAGTCGGCGATCGTCACCCTGCCGCCGGGCCTGACCATCAACCCGGACGCCGCCGACGGCCAGCGCTCCTGCAGCGACGCGGAGGCGAAGTTCGGCAGCGAGGAACCGGCGGAATGCCCCGACAACTCGAAGATCGGCACGCTCAGCGTCGGGTCTCCGACGCTCGACGGCAGGCTGACCGGCTCGATGTACTTCGGCGAACCGAAGCCAGGCGATCAGTACCGGCTGATCATGGCCTTCGACGGCTTCGCGATCCACGCCAAGGTGGTCGGCTCGGCGATCCCGGACCCGAGGACCGGCCAGATCAAGGTCCACTTCGAAGACCTGCCCCAGGTCCCGTTCGAAGACTTCGACATCCACCTCTTCGCCTCCGACCGTGGGTTGATGGCGACCCCGACCCGCTGCGGAATCTACGAAGTCGAAGGGCGCTTCTTCCCCTGGAACGAAACCCTCCCCGACCAGAACTCGGTCCAGATCTTCAGCCTCAACCAGGGCCCGCACGGGGCGGCTTGCCCGGGCGAAGTGCGCCCCTTCCATCCGCGCCTCTCGGCGGGGACCTCGAACCCCCGCGCCGGTGACTTCAGCGATTTCACCCTGAAGCTCGACCGCGACGACGGCGACCAGTTCCTCGGCGACCTCAACTTCAAGATGCCGCCCGGCTTCACCGGCGATCTTCGCGGCATCTCCTACTGCCCGGAAGCGGCGATCGTCGCCGCCGCCGACAAGCTCGGCAGGGCCGAGCAGGCGAGCCCGAGCTGTCCCGCCACCTCGCAGGTCGGGACCAGCAACGTCGCCGCAGGGCCGGGGGGACATCCATTCCACGCGGTCGGGAAGATGTACCTATCGGGCCCGTTCAAGGGCGCGCCTCTCAGCCTCGCCGTGATCACCCCGGCGCTCGCCGGCCCGTATGACTACGGCGTCGTCGTCGTCCGTGTGGCGCTCCACATCGACCCGCAGACGGCGCAGGTCAGCGCCGTCTCCGACACCGTCCCGTCGATCATCGGCGGCGTCCCGATCCGGATGCGCTCGATCCAGGTCAACATCGACAGACCGAATTTCACGATCAACCCGACCAACTGCTCGGCCTTCAGCGTCGACAGCCAGGGGATCGGCGACCAGGGCACGATCACCGACTTCTCCTCCTACTTCAACGCGGTGAACTGCACGACGCTGCCGTTCAAGCCGAAGATGACGATGAAACAGGTCGGCGGTCGCAAGAACACGAAGCGGGCGAAGAACCCGGCGATTCAGTTCGACCTGACGACGCGCCCGGGCGACGCCAACATCAAAGCGCTGACCGTGACCCTCTCGAAAGCCTTCGAGATCGACCAGCGCCACCTCGGGAACATCTGCTCGGAGAAAGAACTGGCCGCGACCCAGTGCGCCGGACGGACCGCGATCGGGGAGGCCTCGACCGCGACGCCGCTTCTCGACCAGCCGCTGAGCGGACCGGTCTACGCGGTGTCGGGCTCGGGCGGACTCCCACGCCTCGCCTTCATCCTCGACGGCCAGGTCGACCTGATGCCGAGAGCCGACACGGCCACCGTTGGTGGCCGCCTGGCGACCACGGTCCCGGTCGTCCCCGACGCGCCGATCGGGCACTTCCGCCTGACCGTTTTCGGCGGCAAGACCGGCTACCTGGCGAACACGCGCGACATCTGCAAGACGACGCCGAAGTCGACGCTCGACTACACCGCGCAGAGCGGCGCGACCCTGACCGAAACGGTCAAGATCAAGGCCGCCTGCGGCAAGAAGAAGAAGGCCAAGCGCCACTCCCGCTAGGTTGCGGTACGTCGGCGTTCCAAGCCGCCCGTCCGCCTGAGAAAATCCCCGGGGTGACGATTCAGGGTTCTCGTCAGTGAGGGTGCGCTCAGCGACGGCGGCGATGCTCGCCGTGCTCGCGGGTTGTGTCGCGCTCGGCATTTACGGGCTCGGGGTCGAAGACAAGCTCGACCCGCTGTCGTTGACGATCGACGGAACCGGGTCGGCGAAGGGCGAAGCGCTCGCCGAAGCGCACTTCGGCCACGCCAGCCAGTTCGCGGTCCTGCTCAGCGGCCCGGCCGCGGCGATCGAACGACAGGGGCCGCCTCTCGTCCGCGCCCTGCGCCACACCCCCAAGGCGACGGTGATCTCGCCCTGGGACCGGGGCACGGTTGCCGCCCTGCGGCCCGACCGGCGCAACGCGCTGGTGATCGTCGACTACCACGTGCCGCTGGCGACCGCGATGAGCGACACCGTCCCCGAACTCGAAGGGGTCCTGGAGCAGAACGTCCACCCGCCGCTGCGGGCGACCCAGTCGGGGTTCGCCTCGGTCTCGAGGGCGCTCCAGGAAGAAACGGTGGACTCGACCGAGCGTGCCGAGCTGTTGGCGATCCCGCTCGTCCTGCTCGTCCTCCTGCTCGTCTTCCGCTCCGCCGTCGCCGCGGCGATCCCGCTCGTCTTCGGTGCTCTGACGGTGCTCGCCGGGCGCGGTGTCCTCGCCCTGCTCACCTCGGTGATGACCGTCGACGCGATCTCGCTCGTGGTCTGCACGATGATGGGCCTGGCGCTCGGCGTCGATTACTCGCTGCTGATCGTCTCGCGGTTCCGTGAGGAGCTCGCGGCCGGCAGGGACCCCCGCGCCGCCGCGGCGATCGCCCGCCGCACCGCCGGGCGCACGACCCTCTTCGCCGGCTCGACCCTGCTCGCGGCGCTCGCCCTCTCCGCCTACGTCCAGCCCGGGTCTCTACTGCTCTCGCTGGCAGTCACGGTCGCGGTCGCGACCATCCTCAGCGTCCTCGTCGCGGTCGGCGCCCTGCCCGGCCTGCTCGGCTTGCTCGGCGAGCGGGTCAACGCCGGCGCGATCGGCAGGCGCGGCGGGGGGCAGGAGTCGAAGGCCAGGGTCGCCGGCCTCGCCGCCTCTGTGCTGCGCCGTCCCGGCGCCGCCGCCTTGGCGATCGCGGTCCCGATCGCCCTGCTCGCCGCCCCGGCGCTGGCCCTGACCACCTCGGCGCCCGGGATCGACGAGCTGCCCTCTTCGAACCAGGCGCGCAAGAGCGCGGAAGCGATCGACGAGGCCGTCGGCCCCGGCTGGGAAGCGCCGTTCGTCCTCGTCGCCGCGGCGCCCGAAGGGCCGATCACGACCCCTGAGCGACTGCGCCTGTTGAGCCGCTGGCAGCGCCGGATCGCGGCCCAGCCGGGGATCCGGGCGGTGATCGGCCCGGCGGCGGTCGCCCAGGGCACCAAGCCGCTGCGCGAACTGGGGACGACGTTGACGGACGAAGGCCCCGACGGGGTCGGCGGCCTGGCCCACCTGGGCCCCGGCCTGCGAAAAGCCGCGCGCGCGGTGACCCAGCTGCGCGGCGGCCTGGCAAAGGGGGCCGCCGGGAGTGCGTTGCTCGGCGCCGGGACCTCGCGGGCCCGCGAGGGCGCCGGGTTGCTCGCCGACGGGCTCGAAAGGGCCGCGGCCGGCGGCGAACAGGCAAGCGATGGGATCGGCCGGCTCGCCGACGGCTCGAAGGAACTCGCCCAGGCGCAGCGCAAGACGGCCGTCGGCTCGCTCTCGCTCTCGCTCGAAATGCGCTCCCTGCTCTCCTCGACCCGCCGCAACGGGCTCAAGCGGGCGCGCCGTCTCGCCACCGAACTGGCGGGCGCCGCCGCCGAAGACCCCGCGCTGGTGCAGCAGTCGAGGCAGGCCCGGACACTGGCGCGGGCGCTCTCCTCGATCCGCAACGAAGTGAAGCGGCTGGGCGCGCTCGCCAACACGGTGAACGGCGGCCTCAACAGGATCGTCTCCGGCGGCGGCCGGCTCGAACGCGGCGTGGGGCAGCTCCAGGGCGCCTCGCAGGGGCTCACCTCCGGCCTCACCCGGCTGGGCTCGGGCGCCGGGCGGCTCGCCGACGGCCTGGCGGCGCTCGAAGGCGGCGCCGGCGCCCTCCAGCGCGGGCTCTCCGAAGGCTTCCAGCAGTCACGGCCGCTGGAAGCGGGGCTGCGCCGATCGAGCGTGCGGGTCTCGGCGGTTGCCGCGCCGCTGGTCAGCGGCGCCCGCCGCCTGCACCGCAGCTCACCCGGCCTCTTCGACTCCGGCTACTTCGTCCTCTCCGCCCTCGAAGGCGCCTCGCCCCGACGGCGAGCGCTGGCCGGCGAGGCCGTCAGCGTCACAGGTGGTGGGCAGGCGGCGCGGATGCTGATCATCTCCGACCACGGCCTCAACACCGCCGAGTCGCGGCAGATCGGCGACCGCCTGGAGGACGACGCGGCCCTGATCTCCCGTGAGTCGGGGCTTCAGACCGGCGTCGGCGGCGGCGCCGCGACGGTCAACGACTACGGCTCGGTGACCCGGGCGCGGATCCCGCTGGTCGTCGGCGCCGTCGTCATCGCCTGCTTCCTGATGCTCCTCCTCATCCTCAGGGCACCCCTGCTCGCGGCGATCGCAGTGGGGCTCAATCTCGCCTCGGTGGCGGCGGCGATCGGGGTGATGGCGCTGGTCTGCCGGATCCCTGAGGGCTACCCGCTCGGCGGGCACCCATATATAGACACGGTGGGGGCGGCGGCGATCTTCGGCGTCACCTTCGGCCTCTCGATCGATTACGCCGTGTTCCTGCTCGCCCGCATGCGCGAGAGCTACGTCCGCGACGGCGACCACCGGGCCGCGATCACCTTCGGCCTCGAGAAGACGGCGGGGGTGATCACCGGGGCGGCGGCGATCATGGCGGCGGTCTTCATTTCCTTCGCCGTGGCACCGGTCGCCACCGTCTCGCAGATGGGTGTCGGCCTCACCGTCGCGATCGTGCTCGATGCCACCGTGGTGCGGATCGTCCTGCTGCCGGCCCTGATGCTGCTGGTCGGCGACCGCGTCTGGCGCACACCGGCCTGGCTGGCGCGCCTGCTTCCGGGCTAGGACGGGACACGTTTGGGCGGCCTGCAAGGTCCCATCTCGGAACATATATGTACCGCCGGATGGCCATGGAAACGCTAATGTCTGACATCGAGTACCGCGCTTAGTCGGGCGTTATCGGGTTGCATACGAGGTGACTTGGGGAATGGGCCGAATCGTTTGGCGTATCGGGGCAGTGGCCCTTTTAATCGCACTTGCAGCGAGCGGCGCCGCGACGGCGGCCGAAGCCCCTGCGCCGGTCGCGACGCCCGCCGAAGGCACCCAGTCTGACCCGACCCGAATACGTCGGGGCGCTGGAGGGAATCTGCAAGCCGCGGGCCGAAGAAACGCAGAAGGCGATGAAAGGCGTCCGCGACGACGTCCACACGCCGAGCCGGATCCCGATCGCCGCGCAGAAATTCACCAAGGCGTCGCGGATCTTCGGCGGCACGATCGACAAAATCTCCAAGGTCTCCCGGCCCAGCGCCGACACCGGCAAGCTGAAGGAATGGTTCGTCTACCTCGGTCGGCAGCAGGACTACCTCACGCAGATCGCCGGCCAGCTGCGCCACGACCACACGATCAAGGCGCAGCGGCTGACGGCCCGGTTCATCCACAACGGGAATCTCGCCAACAACGTCACGCTCGAATTCGGCTTCAACTACTGCAGCTTCAAATTCTCGAGGTACGGCTTTTGAAATGAGGAGCGCGAGGCGCTCGGCGCTCATCGTCCTGCTCGTGGCGGCGTCCGTCGTCTTCGCCGGGCAGGCCGGGGCGGAGCGCGCCCAGACCGGCAACCTGATCGTCTCGCTGCGCGGCGGGATCAGCCCCCGCATGCTGCCCCGGAACGAAAAGGCACCGGTCGCTGTGAGCCTCGCCGGCGGCGTGCAGACCGCCGACGAATCCCCCCTGCCGAGGGTGAACAGGCTGAAACTTGAACTCGGCTGGCGCGGACGGCTCGACGCGCACGGCCTCCCGGTCTGCCCCCAGGGGCGCCTGCGCGGAACGGCCAGCTATCAGGCCGCCGAACGCTGCGGGCCATCGCTCGTCGGCAAGGGCCACCTGAGCGCGAAAATCTTCATCCCGGGCCAGTCGCCGTTCCCGATCAGCGCCAACCTCCTCGCCTTCAACGGCCGCACCAAGGTGGGCCGCCGAGCGGTCCTGATCCACGCCTACACGAGCCGCCCGCCCGTCTCCTTCGTCATCCCCTTCGTCGTCCACCGCAGCAAGGGCGCCTTCAAAACCGTGTTGGTGACGACGATCAGGCGCGCGGTCGGCACCTGGCCGCACGTCGCCAGCTTTCACGTTCGCGTCGGCAGGAACTTCCTTTTCGACGGCACCCGGCATAGCTACCTCAACGCCTCCTGCCCGGTTCCCCAGCAGTTCACCGCCGGCTTCCTCTCCTTCGCCCGCGCCACGTACTCGTTCGCCGATGGCGACGAACTCACCGCCGAATCGGTCCGCGGCTGCCGCGCGCAGTAGCGAAGGAGATCCTCCCGGTACGGTCGTGACGTCCTGCTTGGGTCACCTTTTCGCGCCTGAAAGGGGAGTGCTCGGCTGACCAGCCAATATTTGCTTGACACTGTGGTCCGTATATGTTCTTATCGTTCGCGGGGTGAGAGAAGACGCGGGAGACAGCCCGGCAGGAGACGCAGCCGCCGGGGGCCGGCGGCGGATCGCGGGGGAACCCGTCGGTTTCGACGCCAGCCTGACGGCGCTCGAAGCGGCGGTCGGCCGGACCTGCGAGCAGGGCTCCGAGTGGCAGGCGAGGGTCGCCGGCGGAATCCGCGCGGCGCTCGGCTTCAGTGCGCAGAATCCCGTCGCGGCCCGCACCCTGATGCTCGATTCGCGCCACTCCGGCGCCGGTGGTGCCGAGGTCTACACGGAGATGATCGGCCGCTTCACCCGAATGCTGACCGACGCGGCGCCCGGCGAGCGCCTGCCGGGGTCGAGCGACGGCGCCCTGGTCGGGGCGATCGCGTCCGTGGTCGGCGAGCGGGTGCGCACCGACTCGCTCGATCGCCTCGGCGAGTCGGCCCCCGACCTGATCCAGCTGGCCCTGATGCCTTACGTCGGATTCGACGAGGCGCGACGCTGGTCATCGGATCCGGCCAATTGAAAGCACTCGGTATTGCTGTGTCGGCCTTAAATGACCGTTAACTGGGCAAATCCACTAATCCGGTTGACAAATCGGTATGCGGATGTTCTAATTTCGAAAGCGAGAGGCGTCTAACCACGCACTCAAAGCTGGTGGCCAGCCGGGGCCGTCCCGTTCATTCCCTGTGCGGCACGTGTCCCAGATTCGCAAACAGGCCCGGAGGAGTTTTCCCAAGCTCCTCCGGGCCGTTTGCGTTCCAGGGCAGGCTCGGCGCGGCCGCCCTCAAATCGCGCGAAGCAGCAGGAAGACTCCGAAGACGACCCCGAAGGCGACGAGCGCGAAGAGAATGCTCCGCGCGTAGGCGCCGATCACGCCGTAGTGGCGCGGCGTCCTCCGACCGGCCGCTTCATCCAGGTGCCTCGCGTTGGCGATTTCCGGGGCCGCGTCCTGTTCTTCTTCAACCAGCGTGTCGGTCAGCAGCCTGCGGGCGGCGTCGGCCTGGCCGGCGTTGACGAACACCCTCTGCGGGCCCGGCGCCAGAAGCCCCTGGTTTATTGAGCGCCCGTCCACCCCCGTCGGCCGCAGGAGGCTGGGGATCTCGGCGCCCTCGAGCAGCCCCTGGATCATCCCCGCCTCGGCCGGGTCGGCTGCGAACGCGACCTGCTCGAGGCCGTCCCCGGAGACACTCTTCCCTGTCACGACTTCCGCCATGGCGCCACCGTAAACGGTCGCGTCGCGGGGTCGAAAAACAGGGGTGCGGTCGGTGACCACCCGGGAGCGGCTGACCCCGCTGGTACGGTCGCCCGGCCTGTGCAGTACGGCCTGTCAAAAGCGGATGGAGGATCGATATGGCGGCACGAAAAAAACCAGCAAAAAAAGCAGCGAAAAAAGTAAAAGCGAAAACGGCCAAAAAAGCCAAACGCGCGAAAGCAAAAGTGACGAAAACGGCGAAACGCACGAAAGCCAAAGTCGCCAAAAAAGCGACCAAAGCCAAAACGAAAAAAACCAAAGTCGCGAAAAAAGTAAAAGCGAAAGCCAAAAAAGCCAAAGCGAAAACCAAAGCCAAAGCGACGAAAAAAACCAAAGCAGCGAAAAAAACGAAAACTCGCGCCAAAGCAAAAGCGACGAAAAAACGCCGGCGCTAGCCGAGGCGTCGACGCGCGCGGCTCAGAGTGAACAGTGCCGCGAAGACGAGCAGGCCGACTGCGTTGAGGAAAAGCTTGTAGTCGAGCTCGACCGAGCCGAAGATGTCAGCTCGGCTCGGTCGAGCACTGGGGATCAGGCCGGCGGCGCCGAACAGGCCGTCGACCACCAGCGCCGCGATCACCATCGTCACGAACATCAGCGCCGTGATCCTGAGCGCGAACCCGGTGCCGTAGTACTTCCGGTAGGCAAGGACGATCGGCAGCACGATCAGGTCGGCGAAGATGAACGCCAATACCCCCGCGAAGCTGATCCCGCCCGACCACAGCACGGCGGCGAGGGGGATGTTGCCGACCGAGCAGACGAAGCTGAGGACAGCGATCAGCGGGCCGACGAGGACGTTCTCGATGGCGACGACGACCGGCGGCGCGTCCTCGATGAACAGGCTGTTGAAGAAGTCGTCGCCGAGCAGGCCGATGAAGCCGGCGAGCAGGAAGCCGAGCGCGATCTCCTTCCAGAGCATCTGCCAGTCCCCGCAGAAGTTGTCGGCAACGTCTGACCAGGCGGCGCGGGAGCTGAGCCGGCGGCGCCAGCTCAGCTGCTCGCCGGCGGTGTGATGGTGATGGTGGCCCGCGTCGGCGTCCTGGGCGTGGCGGCGGGCGGCGCGCTCGAGCTTCGGTGAGACGAAGACCCGCAGCATCGCCGCCATCATCACGATCATCAGGATCCCACCGAGGTACTCGGCGAGGGTGAACTGCCAGCCGAGCAGCACCCAGAGGACGAGGCCGAGCTCCCAGACCAGATTCGTCGAGGCGAACTGAAAGGCGAGCATCGTCGTCGCCGACGCCCCCTTCTGGAACAGCGACTTGCCGATCGCGATCGCCGCGTAGGAGCAGGAGGAGGAGGCGGCCCCGAGACCGGTCGCCTTGGCCAGCGGCCCCGGCCCGGCGCCCGAGAGCGCGGACTGGATCCGCTCCCGCGGGACCCACGCCTGCACGATCGCGGAGATCGCGAAGCCCAGGACCAGCGCCCACCAGACCTCATAGGCCATGAGGAAGGCCTGTTCCAAGCCCTCGCCGACCTTGCTCAAGACGTCGCTCATTGTTCTCCCGGTAGGAAGCGGACTTGACGCAATATACCCTATGGGGGTATCCTAAACTCATGCCACAGAAACCCGGGTACTCCGCCTCAAAGGACCAGCTGCTCAACCGCCTCGCTCGGATCGAGGGCCAGGTCCGCGGCGTCTCGGGGATGGTCGAGGACGAGCGCTATTGCATCGACGTGCTGACCCAGATCGGCGCGATCCAGGCGGCCCTGGACAAGGTCGCTCTCGGCCTGCTCGACGAGCACACCCGCCACTGTGTGGTCGACGCCAAGGGCGGGGAGCGAGCCGACAAGGTGGACGAGCTGATGGGAGCCGTCGGCCGGTTGGTCCGCGGCTGAGTTTCCCGAATCGGCTGCTCTGGGTAGACGCCGACAACCAGGCAAGCGCCTCCAGGGAATCCAGGTGTCACTCGGGATTCACGGGCACGAAATCCCGAAGGGATGTGTTCGATGGAGGAAGAGTCATGAAGGCGCTCACGTTTCACGGGAACGAAGACGTGCGGGTCGATGAGGTTCCCGATCCCTCGATTCAGGAGCCGACCGACGCGATCGTCCGTGTCACCTCGACCGCGATCTGCGGCTCCGACCTCCACCTCTACGCCGTCCTCGGGATGTTCATCGACGAGGGCGACATCCTCGGCCACGAGCCGATGGGGATCGTCGAGGAGGTGGGCTCGGAGGTCAAACACATCAAAGCCGGCGACCGTGTCGTCGTCCCCTTCAACATCTCCTGCGGGGACTGCTGGATGTGCGACCAGAAGCTGTTCGCGCAGTGCGAGACGACCCAGGTCCGCGACCAGGAAAAGGGCGCCTCGCTCTTCGGCTACACGAAAATGTACGGCCAGGTCCCGGGCGGGCAGGCGGAGTTCCTGCGGGTCCCCCAGGCCCACTTCGGGCCGATCAAGGTCCCCAAGGGCCCTGACGACGAGCGTTTCCTCTTTCTCTCCGACGTGCTGCCAACCGCCTGGCAGGCGGTCGAGTACGCGGCGATCCCCAAAGGCGGCAGCGTCGCCGTCTACGGCCTCGGGCCGATCGGCCAGATGTGCGCCCGGATCGCTCGCCACAAGGGAGCGGAGACGGTGATCGCGGTTGACAACGTGCCCGAGCGCCTGGAGATGGCGCGGCGCAACGGGATCGACGTCGTCAACTCGGACGACCACGACGACGTCCCGAGCGTGATCCGCGAGATGACCGACGGTCGCGGCCCCGATGGCGTCATCGACGCGGTCGGGATGGAGGCGCACGGCTCGGCGGGTGCCGAGATCCTCCAGAAGGTGACCGGTCTGCTGCCGGATGCGGTCGCGGCGAAGGCGACCGAAAAGGCGGCGGTCGACCGGCTCTCGGCGCTGCTCGAATCGATCGACACCGTGCGGCGCGGAGGGACGATCTCGATCTCCGGCGTCTACGGCGGTCAGCTCGACCCATTGCCGATGATGCAGCTCTTCGACAAGGGCATTCAGATCCGCATGGGTCAGGCCCACGTCAAGCGCTGGACCGACGACATCCTGCCTCTGCTCGAGAAGAAATCCGAGGATCCTCTCGGCGTCGACGACCTGACCACCCATCAGGTGCCCCTCGCTGAGGCTCCCTCGGCCTACTCGATGTTCCAGAAGAAGGAAGACGGCGCGATCAAGGTGGTGCTCAAGCCATGAAGGCCCTGGTCCTCAACTGCACCCTGAAATCGAGCCCGGAGACATCCAACACCGAGGCGCTCGCCGAGGTCGTCGCCGCCAAGCTCGCCGAGCTGGGCGCCGAGATCGAGCGGGTCCGCGCGGTCGACCACCAGATCCTGCCCGGGGTCAGCTCCGATGAGGGAGATGGGGATGAGTGGCCGGCGATCCGCGCGCAGATCGTCGAGTCGGAGATCCTCGTCTTCGCGACGCCGACCTGGCTCGCCCGCCCCTCGAGCGTCGCCCAGCGGGTGCTCGAGCGGATGGACGCGATGCTCTCCGAGGAGGACGACGACGGCAGGCCGATCGCCTACAACCGGGTCGCCGGGGTCGTCGTCACCGGCAACGAGGACGGAGCCCACCACGTGATCTCGGAGGTCTCCGGCGCGCTCGGCGACATCGGCTTCACGATTCCCGGGCAGGCGTGGACCTACTGGAACCGCGGGCCCGGTCCTGGCGATGACTACCTCAGCTCGGAGGCGGGCCACAAGTGGTCGCATGAAACCGGCCGTGCGGCTGCATCAAACCTGTACGCGGCCGCGGTGGCGCTTGCCGAGAACCCGATCCCGGCTCCTCCCGAAGAAGACGCCTAGCGTTTCAGCGCCGGGAGGATGTCGCGACCGTACGCCTCGATCGCGGCGTCGGGGTCGGCGCCTGAGTTGTTCATCAAGGCGACCGTGGTCGCGCCGAGCTCCTCGACCTGGCGGATCCGCTCGACGTGCGCCTCGGGATCGGGCGAGATGATCATCGCTTCGCGCAGTTCCTCATCGCTCATCTGCCGCTCGCCGTGCTCGTACATCTCCTTCGGGTCGTGCCAGTCCTCCTTGTAGAACTCTTTCGGTTGCGCCCCCTTCCAGACCCGGGCCCCCTCCAGGGCAGCCTCGTCCTCGGGCGCCCAGGAGAACGCGGCCTGAAGGACGATCTCGCCCGGCTCGCGGCCGGCGTCCTCGGCCGCGCCTCGGTATGCGTCGAGGATCTCCGGCACCGTTTCCGGGTCGCCCAGGGTCCAGAGCCCGTCTCCGAGGCGACCGGCGACGTCGGCTGCCTGCGGGCCGAAAGCGGAGACGTAGATCGGCGGCCTGTGATCGGCCGGGAGAGTGTGGATGAACGCCCCGTCGGTTGAGAAGTGCTTGCCCTCGGCGCTCAGCTTCTTGCCGTCCCAGAGGGCGTGGATCATCTCCAGCGCCTCCTCCATGCGCCCGATCTGTTCGCTCACGGTGGGCCAGCCCTCGCCGAGCGGCGCCTCGTTCAGGGCCTCGCCGGAGCCGAAGCCCAGGTATGGGCGCCCCGGATACATGACCTCCAGCGTCGCCCACGCCTGGGCGATCAGGGCAGGGTGGTAACACGGCCCCGGTGGAGTCACGCCTGTGCCGAAAGCGACCCTCTCGGTCGCCTGGGCCGCGGCGCCGAGCCATACCCAGGCGTTGCCGGACTCACCGTTCTCCCACCAGGGCTGCAGATGGTCGCTGCAGCCGATGCCGTCGAAGCCGGCGCGCTCGGCCTCGACCGCCTGCCGCAGCAGGTCATCGGGTGGGAACTGCTCATGGGCGCAGAAATGGAGGTATCGCATCGTCGGCTCAGCTACCCGTTTGAGGTCGGTGGAACCGCGGGTAGTCGGGCGGTCACCGATGAGCCGCTCAGACCCACTCAGTGTGATCCTCGACGTCGACGGCACCCTGGTCGACACCAACTACCAGCATGCGATCGCCTGGCACCGCGCGCTGCGCGACCACGGCTACACGGTGCAGCTCTGGGAGATCCACCGGCACATCGGGATGGGCGGCGACCAACTGGTGGAAGCCCTGATCGGCGAGGAGGGGGAGAGCTCGGACGGGGACGGGATCCGCGCCGCCGAGGGCGATGCGAACGCGGAGCTGATCGGCGAAGTCCAGCCGATGGATGGCGCGACCGAGCTCCTGCGCGAGCTGCGCGAGGACGGTGTTGCCACGGTTCTCGCCTCATCTGCCAAGGCGGATGAGGTCGAGCACTACATCGGGTTGCTCGACGCCGAGGACTTGATCGACGGCTGGACGAGCAGCGCCGACGTGGAGCGCACCAAGCCGCATCCGGATCTGGTGCAGGCGGCGCGCGGGAAGACCGGCGCCGGCGCGGTGGTGATGGTCGGCGACTCGACCTGGGACATCAAGGCCGCTGCCGCCGCGGACATCCCGACGCTCGCGGTGCTCACCGGAGGCTTCTCGAAAGAAGAGCTGCTGGACGCCGGGGCTGCCGCGATCGTCGAGTCGATCGGGAGGCTGCGCGAAGACAGGGGGGAGCTCGATCGCGTCGCCTCCGGCCGCTGACGCTCCCTACGAGACGAGGATGATCAGGTTGAGCACGATCGCCGCCGGGGTGAGGGTCAGCGCAAGGTTTCGAAAGAAGCGGGCGAAGCCGCCGCGATAGCGCACGCTCTCCATCAGCAGCAGGCCGACGACGTGGGCCATGTTTACCAGCGCGACCGCGATCGCCGCGCCGATCGCGACGGCCTTCCAGCCGCTCTCGGGCCCGTCCGATTGGGCGCCGATCGCGGCCGCGAGGATGATCACGACGATCGTGCCGACGACGCCGGCGACCATGCCCGCGAAATCGCCGCGCGAGAGGCCCGGCAGGTACGCCGAGCCGACCTCGTGCTCCGCTTCGTGGTCGACGGTCCCGGCCGGCGCCTCCTCCACGTCGACCACGTGGCTGCGCGGCTCCTCGGGATCGTCGCCCGCCTCGAGGGTGACGATCCGCAGGGGCGGCTCGAGCTCCTCCTCGGCCCGCTCGGTGAGGTCGCCTTCGTACCAGCGGGAGTCGGGGGCCTCGCGCTCGAAGAGGACGATCTCATCGGCGGGCGCTTCGAGCAGGGCGTCCTTGGCCGCGCGGATCGGGTCGGGGTCGCCGACGGCTCCACTCGCCTCAAGCCCGGCCTGCCGCAGGCCTTTCAGCGAGGCATCGAGCCTTTGCCTCGCCTGCTCCTTTGGCTCGTCGATGTCGCCCAGGGTGTGACGAAGAGGGCTCGCCTCCACCGCGGCGGAGATCAGGCGCAGCTCGATCTCCTCGCCGGGGGCTCTCAGCTGTCGGGCGGCTTCCTCGCCTCCGATCGGGTCGGTCAGGATCGCGATCACACGGTGGGCCATGACGATCCTCAGCCGGCGCCGGCGACGGCGCGCTGCAGCTGTGTCTTGCTCATCGCGGAGCGACCTTCGATGCCGAGGCGCTTGGCGTCGTTGTAGAGCTGTTCCCGGGTGCGCCCCGCCGGCCCTTTGCCGGACTGTTTGCCGCCGCGACTCGAGGCTGAGGCACTACGTTTGGAGCTCTTCGAGGAGGTTTCGGACTCGCCCGATCGCGCTCGTTCCTTGTTCACCGTGCGTGCCGCGATCTCCTCGGCGCGTGTGTTCGAGCGGCCCTGTTTCTTCTCGCTCTTTTTGATCTCTTTGTATTGGCGGTCCCGCTTGCTGCCTTTTTTCACTCCGCGTGGCGGCATCGGCGCTCCTCCTCCTCTCGCGTTTGTTCGTTCCGATTGAAAAATGCCCCATCCAGAGGCGCTCTAAACCCGAGCCGCGTTTGACCGAACGCGCGGAGGGAACGGTGGGAAGAATGAGCCGGGACGGGGTGGTGGGAGTCGATGGGACGATCGAGTGGCGGGACGGGGAGGGTCGCCTCGACCGAGCGCGGGGACCGGCCCGAGTCCTTCCAAGCGGGCGCGAGGAATGGTTTCGGCACGGCCGCCTTCACCGCTCGGGAGGGCCGGCGGTGGTCCACGCCAACGGCTCGGTGAAGTATTACCGCGACGGGGTCCGCCACCGCGTGGGCGGCCCCGCCTGCGTCTACGTCAACGGAACCGAGAAGTGGTACCGCGACGGGCTCCGGCACCGTGAGGACGGGCCGGCAGCGATCTATCCGGACGGACGGCGAATCTGGTTCCTCGATGGCGTCAAGATCAAGGAAGAGCGAGGGGGGCCTGCCCGCGATGGCGGCCGTCTGGGCGGTTGACGTGGTCTGCTCGGACCCCGCCTGCACCGAGGAGCTCGAGGTGTTCGTCGCCGAGCTCGATGACGTCGAGTGGGTGGTCTGCGAATGCGGACACACGATGGTGGCGGTGACAGTGGCCGAGTTCGCACCGGCCTTCGCCGGGCGCGCCTGAGCCCCGATGCGGCGCCGGCGGCCAGACGAGCACGAGCTTCTGGCGGCGATCGTCGATCTTGTCGATGACGGGTTTGCCACCCGGTCGGCGCTGGCGGCGCGCCTCCCGCGATTCAGCCGGCGCGATCTGACGAAGGCCTACGGGCGACTCGCTTCCCGGGGTCTGGTTCTGGAGCGCCGCGGCCCGGACGGGGCGACCTATCTGGCACTGACCGGCGAGGGGTGGAGGGCGCTCGAGGAACGCGGAGGAGTGCTTATGGGAGAGGCCGGGTAGGTGACCGCCAAGTAACTACATCTGCCTCACAGGGGAGCCCGGTCCACGGCAGCTTCACGGGCACTGGCGAAAGGACCGTATGGCTGACCTGACCACTCTGGAGGAGAAGCTCGCCGAGGTGACCGGCCTCGCGGCCGCCGCGCAGGAGGCGACCGAGAAGGTGAAATCGATGCTCGAGGACGACTCCCTGGCGGAGACCCTCGAGAACATGCACGCCGAGTCCGAGGAAACCGAAAGCCGCTGCGTCGAGGTCGCCGGCTCGATCGACGGCAAGAAAACCGCGATCCTCGAGAAGGCCGCCGAAACCAAGAGCGAGGGCGTCGAGATGATGCGCACCTACCTCGGCGAGGACTCCGACGAGCTCGACGGCTTCGAGTTCCTGATCATGACCGAGGCCGGCGAGGCCGGGCACTGGGCGATCTTGGCGAAGGTCAACGAGAAGGCCGGGGACGACTCGATCAAGGAGCTGACCGAGTGGGCCCTGCCGATCCAGGAAGGCCACCTCGACCAGGTCCGCTCCGGATCGCTCGAGCTGGCCGCCGACGAGGACCCCGACGCCTAGCGGCGACGGACACGAGCAAGCCATGCGAAACGCCGTCGCCCCTGGCGACATTGCGCTGACCTTCGATGACGGTCCGGATCCGAATTGGACCGGGCAGATCCTCGAGGTTCTCGCACGCCATCGGGCGACGGCGACGTTCTTCGTCCAGGGCCGGGCGGCGAGCGCCTTTCCCGGGCTGGTCGAGGCGATCGTCGCGGGCGGCCATGAGGTCGGCCTGCACTGCTTCGACCATGTGCGTCACTCGACGATGACAGCGAGTGAGATCCGCGCCGACGCCGATGCCGGGCTCGCGGTCCTGGCGCGGCTCGGTGTCAGCCCCAGGGCCTGGCGAACTCCCTGGGGAGACGAAACGGAGGCGACCGCCGCGGTCGCCGACGACCTCGGCCTCGAGCTCTGGGGCTGGACCCACGACACCCACGACTGGCGCGGCGACCAATGCAGCCGGATGCTCGAGGTCCTCGGGGCGGCGGGCCTGGACGACGGCAAGGTCATCCTGCTGCACGACGGGCTCGGCCCCGGCGCAAGGCGGACGGGCGCTGAACAGACCCTGCTGCTGACCGACGCGCTGCTCGGCCGCGCTGCCGAGGCCGAGCTGCGGCCCGTGGCTCTCTCCGACGCGCTCACCGCGAGCAGGCGATGACGACCGGCACGCATTCGGGACTGACCTTGCCGCGGCCATCCGAGCTGGGGGCCGCCCTCGCCGAGATCGCGGACGCTGCCGCCGATCTCGATCGCAACCCGCGCTTCCCCTCCAAGGCATTCGATGCTCTTCGCCGGTCCGGTGCGCTCGGCTCGTCGGTCGGCGCTTGGCGGAGTGTGAGCTCGGTCCGCGAGCAGTGGAGCCTCCTCAGGCAGGTGGCGGCCGCCGACGGCTCGGTCGGTCGCATCCTGGACGGGCACCTGAACGCGGTCGAGCGCCTCGAAGTCGCGGCGGAGCCGGCGGTGAGGGACGAGGAGCTGAGCCGGGTCACCGCCGCCGAGAGGCTGCTCGGAGTGTGGGGCGCCGACCCCCGGCCCGCCGACGCCGCTCCGGCGCGGATCGTCGCGGGGGGCGATGGGCAGGTGCTGAACGGGGCGAAGGCGTTCTGCTCCGGCGCCGGCGGCCTCGACGCGGCGCTGGTGATGGTCGGCAGCGACGACCGCGCCGCGCCCCGCCTGGTCCTGGTCGAGTGCGACGAGCATCTCGAGCTCGACCGCGAGTGGTATCGAGCCGCCGGCCTGCGCGCCTCCGAGAGCCATCTCGTCCACTTCCACGAAGCTCCCGTCAAGGCTGTCCTCGGGGAGCCGGGTGAGCTCGCCCGGCAGCCGTGGTTCTCGCGCGACGCCATGCGCACGGCGGTCAGCTGGGTCGGGATGCTCGATGCCGCCGGGGATTCCGCGGTCGAGGAACTCGCGAGCCATCGCAGCGGGGAGAAGCTCGCAGAGCTCGCGGTGGGAAGGATCGAAGCGGCCCGCGGGACTGCCCAGGCCTGGCTCGATCGCGCGGCGGACGCCGCCGACGCCGATGCGGAGGACCTCCCGACCCTGAGCGTTCAGATGCGGGTGGAGATCGAGCGCGCCGCCAGGTCGCTCCTCGACAGCGCCGCGGCCGCCTGCGGATCGACGCCGTTCGTCACCGGCGGGCGCCTCGATCGAGCAAGGCGGGACCTCGAGACATTTCTGCTCCAGCACCGCCTCGAGCCACTGCTGGCCCGGGCGGGCGCCGAGCGCATGGCCAAGTCACGGTGACCATGGCCGACCTTCGACCGTCGCGCGCGCCGCTCTCTCACTTCGAGCGTCTCTACACGGAGGCGGCCGACCCCTGGGACTACGAGACCAGCGACTACGAGCAGGGCAAGTACCGGGCCACCCTCGCCGCGCTGCCCGACCGACCCGGACGGACGCTCGAGCTTGCCTGCTCGATCGGTGTCTTCACCGAGATGCTGGCGCCGCGCTGCGACTCGCTGCTGGCGGTCGACTTCAGCCCGACCGCGGTCGAGGCGGCCGGCCGTCGGCTGGCGCACAGCCCCCAGGTCGAGGTTCGGCGGGCGACGCTGCCCGAGCAGACCCCCGAGGGCCCGTTCGACGCGATCGTCTGCTCCGAGCTCCTCTACTACTGGGATCGCTCGGCGGTTCTCGATGGCCTGCGCAAGATCGAAGCGGCGCTCGCCGAGGGCGGCACGCTGGTCGCCGTCCACTGGCTCGGCCGCGACCCGCGCCGCGAGCTCGACGGCGGCGAGGTCCACCGGATCCTGCGGGAGAGCTGCGCGCTGCGCCGCGAGACCGTCGATTTGGAGAAGGATGCTGGCTATGCCCTCGACGTCTGGGTGAAACCGTGAGCGAGGTGGGCGGCAGCGGCACGGCGACGATCCGCGCCGCCGAGTCCGCGCCGCGAGAGTTGCGCGCCTCCGTGGTCGTCCCGGCTCGTGACGAGGAGCTCCTGATCGCGGCATGTCTCCGGGCCCTGGCCCGACAGGAAGGATTGGATCCGGCCGAGTACGAGGTGATCGTGGTCCTCGATGCCTGCACGGATCGGACCCCCCTGGAGCTGGACGCGGTCCGCGACGAACACCCGGAGCTGAGCCTCCTGGCGATCGAGGGGCCCGGCCAGGGCGCCGGGCCGGCCAGGGCGACCGGGATGGACATGGCCTGCGCGCGACTCGAGCAGGTCGAGCGGCCGGACGGCCTGATCGCGACCACCGACGCCGACTCGATCGTCGCGCCGGACTGGCTGATCCGGCAGCTGGAGGCGCTCGAGGCCGGCGCCCGCGCGATCGGCGGAGATGTCCTGCTCGAGAGGGAGGGCGCCGGCCGTCTGCCGCCGCCGATCCTTCGGCAGCGCCAGCGGGACCTGCTCGAGCGGACCCGGATCGCCGCGGGGCGCGGCCCGGCGGATCACGCTCACTTCTCGGGAGCCTCGCTGGGGGTCACCCCGCGCACCTACCGGGCGGTCGGCGGAATGGCATGGCTGGCAGCGCTCGAGGACCAGGACCTCGAGGACCGCCTGGTGGAGGCCTCGATCCCGATCCACCGCCTCGGCCAGGTTCGCGTAACCACCTCGGCCCGAATGCGCGGGCGGGCCGAGCGGGGCTTGGCCAAGGACCTGGCCCTCGGCGAGTGGATCGCCAGGCGGTCCTACGACGGAAGCCGCTTTTCGCCGGCCGACCTGCTCGCGGCGAAGGACCGCAGCGTCGGCCTCATCCTCCCGGCCCGGACGGTGGGGGGGACGATCGGGCCGATCCTCGAGAGGCTCGGCCCACTTCGCGAGTGTGGCCTGGTCGACGAGGTGCTGGTGATCGACGCCGACTCTGCGGATCGCACCCAGGAGCTCGCCCGCGCGCACGGCGCCACCGTCGTCTCGGAGTCGGAGACCGAGGCGCGATTCGGGCCGTGCCACGGGAAGGGCGACGCGATGTGGCGTGCCGCCCAGATCGTCGATCAGGAGATCCTCGTCTTCGTCGACGCCGACACCGGTGACTTCTCGGCCGACTTCGTCAGCCGCCTGCTCGGGCCGCTCCTCCTCGAGGAGGATGTGCGTCTGGTCAAGGGCGCCTTCCGACGCCCGTTCTCCTCGAACGGGACCGTCAGGGCCGACGAGGGCGGGCGGGTCACCGAGCTGACGGCCAGGCCCTTTCTGAACCTCCATTTCCCGGAGCTCGCCGGTTTCCGCCAACCGCTCGCCGGTGAGATCGCGATCGAGCGCTCGCTGTTCAGGCAGCTCGAGGTGCCGGTCGGCTACGGGGTGGAGATCGCGATGCTGATCGACAGCCTGCGGCTCTGCGGGCTCGACGCCCTCGCCCAGGTCGACCTCGGCACCCGGCAGAACGACCACCAGTCTCTGCGCGAGTTGAGCGCGATGGCCTTGCAGGTGATGGTGGCCGCCGAGCGCCGGGTCGGCTCCCGGCACCCGAACCGAGTCAAGCTCTCCACGCCCGGGGCGCAAGGAACCAACGAGACCCGCCACGTCCGCTGCGAAGAACGCTCGCCCTGGTAGCGGCTCCAGCCCCAGAGCTCGAGACCCTCACTCCTCCTGGCTGGCCTCGGGCGACGCCTCCCAGAAGTCCTCGACCTTGGTTGCGTCGCCGTTGCCCCGCTTCTGGGAGATCGCCCACATCTCGACCGGCTCCTCGCCCTGGTTCCGATGCGAGCGCACCGTGGTGGGGGCGACCCGCACCACGGAGCCGGCCTCGACCTCTTCGATTCGCTCGCCGAAACGCATCGTCAGCGTCCCGCGGGTCACCAGGTAGATCTCCTCGATCTCGTCATGGAAGTGGCCGTTGCCCTGCTCGAAGTCCGAGTGCGGCGGGATGCGGATCAGCGTCGCCGCGAGCTGCTGGGCGCCGAGCGCCTCGGTCAGGCTGCGGAACTCGCCGGGGACGTTGCTGTCGGCGTAGGCATCCTCGGCATCGGTTGCGACGACGATCGCGTAATCATCCATGGGCGGTGCCTACCCGCATCTAGGAAGTGGGAATCGAGGCCGAGCCTTCGGGGGCGGCCGGCTCGTCGTGTTCGCCGCCACGGCCGAAATGGCTGACCAGGGCGGGGATCAGGAACGTCCGTGCGATCAGCGTGTCGAGCAGGAGGCCGACGCTCATCGCGAAGGCCATCTCGCGGAAGGCCTCGATCGGGATCAGCGCCACGGCAGCGAAGGAGAGGGCGAGGATCAGGCCGGCGACGGTGATCGCCCTGGCCGCACGCGAGCCCGCCGTCCTGATCGCCGGGCGCAGGTCCTGGTGCTCGGCCTCCCGCCAGATCCGGCTGATCAGGAAGACGTTGTAGTCGGCGCCGAGCGCGAGCAGGAGGATCGAGGTCGCCACCGGGACGAAGAAGGCGAGGTCCTCGTAGCCGAGAAGGCCCTGGAAGACGTAGACGGTGAGGCCGAGCGCTGCGGCGACGGTGAGCACGCTGACGCCGACCAGGTAGAGCGGGGCGGCCCAGCTGCGCAGCAGGACCCAGAGCAGGAGGACGAGCAGGGCCAGGGCGGCTGGAGCGACCCGGGCGAGGGCGCTCCAGGTGTCGTCGGTGAGTTCGGTGGCGATCGTCGTGTCCCCGGTGATCCCGACCTGCACCTCGTCGAGCCCGCTTTCCTCGAGCAGGTCGGGGAGGTCTTCTTCCAGTCCCGAGAGGGCCTCGCTCGCTTCGGACCCGTCGGGGTCGCCGTCGAGGACGAGGATGTAGCGCGCCGCGTCACCGTCGGGCGAGAGCATGACCCCGGAGCGCGTCTGCAGCGGTTGGTCGGTCGGGCCGACGACGCCGGAGACGCCCGGCTGTTCGCCGAGGCGGGACTGGAGCTCGCCGAGCTGGTCCTCCCCTTCGGCGATGCCCGGCCCTTCGAGGACGAGCATCGTCGGGCCGAGGACGCCGGGCCCGAAGCTCGCCGCGGCCAGGTCATAGCCCTTCTTCGGCGAGCTCGACTCGGGAAGCCCGCGGATCAGCGGGTTGCCGAGTGCCATGTGCCGCAGGCCCGTCGCCGCTGCGACGAGGACCAGGACCGAGACCGAGATGACGATCAGCGGGTGGTTGGCGGCGAAGCCGACCAGATGGCCGCGCGTGCCGGCCCCGGGGTCGCCCTCGGCGCCGGCCCGCTCTCGCCGGCCCGGCTTCCAGGGCCAGAGCAGGACGCGACCGAACACGGCCAGGGCGGCGGGCACGAAGGTGACGGCGATCGCGGCGCCGATCACGACCGAGACGGCCATTCCCGGGCCGAAAGCGGAGAGGAAGCGGACCCCGGAGAGGAGGAGCGTCAGGGTCGCCCCGGCGATCATCAGTGCGGCTGTGAGGATCACCGGGAGCAGCTCGGCGGTCGCCTCGGTGGCGGCCAGGTGGGAGCGCTCCCCGTTCAGCAGGCGGCGACGGTAGTCGGAGACGAAGAAGACGACGTAGTCGGTCAGGGTGCCGAAGAGCAGGGCGATGACTACCGGCTCGACCTCCTTGGGGATTTCGAGCCCGTAGCGATCGCCCATCCAGCCGAGCACGTGGTCGGCCAGCTGGTAGGCGATCGCGACGCTCACCAGGCCGAGCAGCGGAATGCCGACCGATCTGAAGTGGAAGGCGAGGATCCCGCCGACGAGGAGGACTGTCGCCAGCTCCACCCAGAGGATGTATTCGTCGCCGATGTCGGTTTCGGCGGCGCCGGCGGGGAAGGCGCCGGTCACCTCGACCTGGGCCGCGCCCGTGGCTTCCTTCAGGCCGGCGGCGAAGCCGTGCGCGGCTTCATCCGATTCCGCTTCGCTCAGCTTCGGGTCTATGTAGAGGTAGGTGACGAGGGTCGTTCCCGGGTTCTGCGAGGCGAGGACCCCCGGAGCGTCGGGAAGCGGCGCGGCGCGGAGCACTTCCCCGGCCCCGCCGGCGTCGACGGCGCCGATGTAGCGAGCGGCGGCGGCATTCTGCGCCGTCGTGAAGCCCGACGGCTGGGCGGCGACGACGATCGTGCGGCTGAGCAGCGGCAGGCCGAACTTCTCGATCGCCCGTTCTTCGACTTCGATCGACTTCGACGAGGGCGGCAGCAGGTTGCCCAGATCCGCCGTTTCGGCGTTGAAAATCGAAGGCAGGTGGATCGAGGCGAAGACCGCCCCGGCGATCCAGGCGGGCAGGATCAGGAAGCGCAGCCAGACGATCCCCCGTGCCAGCCAGTAGGCGAAACCGCGCCTTCCGCCCCCGTCCGGATCAGATTCCCTGTGCGGCATAGGAACGCTCATACCCGGCCAGGTGATTTTCAGCCGTCGTCGGAGCCGTCTCTATGCTTCCCCCATGCGCGCCCTGCCCGGAAGAGCGGCTCGATCGACTCTCGAGCAGCCGGAGCGCGGCCTCACCCGGGACACGCTTGCCGAGGCGCAGCGTCGGCGCATTCGCCGCGCGACCGGGGAACTGATCGCCAAGCGCGGATATGCGGGGGTCACGGTCGAGCTGATCGTCAAACGCGCGAAGGTCGGCTTCAAGACCTTCTACAAGCACTACGGCAACAAGCAGGAGGCCTTCGCCGAACTCTTCGACGTCGCGATCGCCAGCACCAAGGAGGAAGTTCGGGAGGCGGTCGCCGGAACCGACGGTGAGTGGCCCACCCAGGTCGCGGCCGCGCTGCGTGCGTTCTTCGGGTCGATCATCGCCGAGCCCCTGATCGCCCGCGCCTGTCTGGTCGAGGCGCCGACCGCCGGCCCGGAGATGCTCGCCCGGTATGAGATCGTCGTCCGCGGCTTCGTCCCGATCCTCCGGCTTGGCCGCGATTACAACCCCGACGCCGCCTCGCTTCCGGATTCGACCGAGGACATTCTCGCCGGCGCGGTGCTGTGGTCCGCCTACCAGCGCCTGGTCCTCTCGGAGGCCGACAGGATTCCCGATCTGATCCCCGAGAACATCGAGTTGCTTCTTCGTCCGTACATCGGCGAGGAGAAGGCGGCTGCCATCGCGGCCGAACCGAGCGGCGGAGCGGACGCCTGACGAGCGCTCCGCCCGACCCCCTGGACCGCGCCCTCATCGAGCTCTGCTTCGAGCGAGGGCTTGAGAGCATCACGCTCGACGCCGTCTGCCGCCGCGCCGAAGTCGACCCGGGCCAGATCGACCTCGATCTCGAGGAGTGCTTCTGCGGTGTCTTCGAGCGCGAGCTCGACCAGCTTTTGGTCGATTTCAAAACGGCCCTCGAAGACGCCGTGGGCTGGCGCCAGAGACTGCGCGCTGTCGCCTACGCATTCCATCGCTGGCTGGTGGCAGATCCGGCGCGCGCGCACCTGATGGTCACCGAGGTCCGCAACGCCGGGCCGCGAGTCCAGGACATCCAATGGCGCGGAATCCGGCAGATGATCGACCTCCTTGATGAGGGGCGGCTCGCCACGCCCGACCCCGACCGGATCACGAGGGCGACGGCCGAGGCGCTCGCCGGCGGCATCCTGAACCGGCTCTACGCCGCGGTCGCCGATGGAGAGCTCCTCCCGGAGGCGGACCTCGTGCCGGAGCTGATGTACGCCGTCGTCCTTCCCTATCTCGGCCCCGAGGCTGCCGCCGAGGAGCTCGAGATCGCCCCGCCCCCGCGCGCTCGCGAACCGCTCCAGCAGGCGATGATCGACCTCTGCTTCGAGCACGGCTTCGACAGCGTGACCGTCGAGATGCTCTGCGCGGGCGCCGGCGTCTCCCGCGCCGTTTTCGACGCCCGGTTCGACGGCCTCGAGGACTGTTTCTACGAGACCTACGCCGCCGAGTTCGAACGCTACCGCCGCCAGGCCGAGGCGGCGCGGGCCGGCCTCGTGGCGTGGCGAGATCGTCTCCGCGCCACCGCCTACGCCCTGCTTCGCTATCTCGCGGAGGACGAGCGCGTGACCCACTTCACGGTCGTCGAGGTCCGGCGGGGGGGAGAGCGGGTCCAGCTGCTGCTCGGCAAGGGGATCGAAGAGCTGATCGACCTGCTCGACGAAGGCCGGTCGGAGCCCGGCGCATCGGGCTCGCTCACCCGGGCGACTGCCGAGTCGGTCGCCGGTGGGCTCCTCAGCCAGATGTACCTCGCGGTCGCCCACGGTGCTTCCCCGCACCAGCCCGATGTCGTTCCCGAGGCGATGTACACGGCGGTCCTGCCCTACCTCGGTGTTGCCGCCGCCACCGAGGAGCTCGAGCTGAACCGGGTCGATTCGTGAGCGCCGCGGACGCGAGCGGCGGTCTCGGCCCTCTGCCGGGTGGCCGTCACGGCCTCACGCAGGAGGAGGTGGCCGAGTCACAGCGCGAGCGGCTCCTGGCCGCGGTCGCCACGCTCGTCTCCGAGCGTGGATACGCGGGTGCGACGATCACCGAGATCGCGAAGGGGGCGGCTGTCTCCAACCGGGTTTTCTACGAGAACTTCCGCGACAAAGAGGAGGCCTTCATCGTCGCCTTCGACGCGGTCGCCGAGCACGTCCGGGTGTTGATCGCCGAGGCGATCGCGGCGGCGGATGACGACTGGTCGCGGCAGTGGGTCGCGGCACTCCGCACGACACTCGAATTCTTCGACGAGGAGCCGGCGCTGGCGGGCTTCTGCCTGGTCGCCCCATTCACCGCCACTCCCCAGGTCGTCACCCACTGCCGCGAGGTGATCGGGAGCGCCGCGCCGCACCTGGCGAAGGGCCGCCGGCCGGACCGCCCCGGGCTGCCCGACTCGACCGAGGACTCGCTGATCGGCGGCGTCATCGCCCAGCTCAGCCGCTCGATCATCAACGACAGCGGCCCCCTGATCGACCTCCTTCCCGACCTGGTCGAGTTCGGCCTCTCCCCTTACCTTGGAGCCGACCCGGCCCGCGAGATCGCCGAATCCACCCGTGATTCAGGAAAGCGACCTATCTCATAGAGTAAGAACCTGTCGTTGCTAGGAACGACTTGATTGTCTTTCCTCCGCGAGTCTGGTATGAATCTCCTGCCCGCTTGGGAGTGGGCAGGGAGTACCGCTCAACAGGGAGCTTTGGGGCTGAGCCGTTGGGAAACGGTCGGCAGGGGCTCAGAGGAGAGAAGGGACTAGGTGGGACGCCACGCGAAGGCTCTGTCCGCGACGATGACCTCGTTTGTCGTCGCAATGGCCGTGAGCCTCGTGACTCTCGCCGGCGCAGGGCCCGCTCAGGCGCTGACCGACGGTTACGCCTACTCGCACAGCTTCGGGTCGCAGGGCTCCGGCAACGGCCAGTTCAGCGGCGAACTCGGCGCCGGGGTCGCGATCGACCAGTCGAACGGCGACGTCTACGTCACCGACCTCGCCTATCACCGTGTCGTCAAGTTCGACTCGGCCGGCAACTTCCTCCAGGCCTGGGGCTGGGGCGTCAGCGACGGTGCCGCCCACAGCGAGGTCTGCACCGCGCCCAGCACCTGCCAGGAAGGGCTGTCCGGCACCGGCCCCGGCCAGTTCAGGTTCCCGAGCGGAATCGCTGTCGACAACTCCGGTGGGGTGAACGACCGGGACGTGTACATCGCCGACGGCGGCACGGGCGGGGGGCCGGTCGAACACGGAGCGATTCTCAAGTTCGGCCCGAACGGCAACTTCCTGGCGAGGATCGACGGCTCCGAAACCTCCGGCGGCGTTTTTGCCGACGTCCCCTGGAACGGGGCCGTGTCCGTCGACAAGAGCGGCTTCCTCTGGGTCGCCGCCGGGCCGGTGATGAAGTTCGGCAACGACGCCGAAAACGAATTCGTCCCCGGCTCGGAATGGAGCCAGTCCGGGGCCCGCAGCGTCACCACCAACGAAACCGGCACCCGGCTGGTCGTCAACGCCGGGGGGGAACCCGACAGCCCCTTCCTGGCCAGCCCGGGCGGCTCGAAAATCACCGGCCACCTGCCTTGCGGCGGGTATTTCGGCGGCGCCACGGCCTTCGATGCGAAGACCGGGAACTTCCTGATCGGCAACGGTGGCAGCGTCTGCGTCTTCACGCAGAAAGGCGCGATGGTCGGCCAGTCATTCGGATCCGGCGTGCTGGGCGGAGTACAGGGAATCTCGGCCAATGCCGCCACCGGCAACCTCTACATCGAGGACGGCGGTCACATCGCCGTCTTCGAGCCTCGGATCGTCCCGGATGTCGTCACCGGGGACGCGTCCGGCGTCGGTCACACGAGCGCGACCCTGACCGGCCAGGTGGCGCCCGACCCGGTGGGTGGGGGAGACGTGTCCGACTGCCACTTCGAAATCGGCACCGACACCTCCTACGGGACCAACATCCCCTGCCAGCCGGCAACCCCGTACGCGTCCTCGACCGCTGTGACCGCCGTCGCGCCGGGACTGAACATGGAGACGACCTACCACTACCGACTCGTCGCCGCCAACTCGATCGACGCGAACCCCGGGGCCGACAAGACCTTCACGCCTCGCGCGGTCCTCGGCCTGAGCACCGACGCGGCGTCGAACGTTACCCCGGACTCTGCCCGGCTCAACGCCGGCTTCGACCCGAACGGCGAAGACACCAGCTACTACTTCGAATGGGGATCCGACACCTCCTACGGGCACACGACCTCCGATCCCCCCACCGACAACCCCGGCTCGACGTCGAGCGCCAAATCGGTCGGCGTGGACATCGGCGGCCTGTCCTCGTTCACGAAATACCACTACCGCGTCGTTGCGACCAACGGCGTCGGCACCAGCTACGGCGAAGATCGCACCCTGGTCACATCGCCGCCGGCGCCGCCGGCGATCCGCGAAACGGCCGCCTCAGAAGTGACCGACACCGGCGCGACGCTATCCACGGTCGTCAATCCCGGGTTCGGGGAAACCGCCTACGTCTTCGAATACGGGGACGGCTTCGTCGGCGCATACACGAACGAAGTGTCGGCCGACCCGCTCGCGCCCGACGACACCGATCACCCCGCCTCGATCGAGCTCACCGGCCTGCAGCCGGGATCCACCTACCACTTCAGGGTCACCGCGGTCAGCTTCGGCGGGACGTCTCACAGTCCGAACCTGACCTTCTCGACACTTGCCCCGCCGACCGTCGGGTCGGAAGGGGTTTCGGCCGTCGCCGAGACGACCGCGACCCTCGGCGCCGTCATCAACCCGAATCGATCGGCGACGACCTACCACTTCGAATACGGCACAAGCGCCGAATACGGGAGCGCGACCCGGGAGAGCGGCCCGATCGGAGCGGACGGCATCGACCACGATGTCTCGGCACCCCTCAGCGGCCTGAAGCCGGGCACGACCTACCACTTCCGCGTGGTGGCCTCCAATGGGGTTGGGAAAACGGCGGACGTCGATCGCGTCTTCACCACCGCTCCTCCGCAGGTCGTCGTCCCGGCGCAGGAATCGACGACCTGCAAGAAGGGCTTCGTGAAGCGCAAGGGGCGCTGCCTGAAGAAGCAGAAGCGCAAGCAACATCATCGAAGCTCCCGAGGAAGGACGCGCCGGAGCCATGGTTAGACGACCGCTGACCGCACTCACCGCGCTGTTGCTGTTGGCCCTCGTCGTCGGGCCCGGCGCGGCTTCCGCCGACACGACCCACATCTACCAGAAAGACATAACCCTGGCGGGCGCCGGCGACGTCCAGCCCGAGGGGGTCGACTCGCAGGGCAATCTGATCGTCTGGGACAACGCGCACCACGCCGTCGCCAAGTACGACCCCGCCGGCAACCCGGTCAACTTCAGCGCGCTGGGAACCAATGAGATCGACGGCGCCGGGAATCACGAATGCCCGAGCGTGCCCGCCGACTGCGACCAGGTGGTGACCACCAACGGCTTCGAAACGACCACCGAGAGCAGCGGGCCGGCGACCAATGTCGTCGCGATCGACCATTCCGGTGGGCCCGCCAACGGCTACATCTACGTCGTCAACAACTTCTACAACCAGGGGGAAACGGAAGGGGAGGTCGACGTCTTCGACGCCACCGGCCGGTACCGGGGCAGGCTCGACGAAACGCAGGTCACCCCGGACACCCGCGGAATGGGCGGGCCCTTCGGCAACGTCTTCCTCGGCGACCTCAGCGTCGCCTCCAATGGAGTCGTCTACGTCCTTGTCCCGACGGTGCTGAACCTCCAGCACGTCGATCGCTACGTCCCGATCGACGGCAACCCCGAACACGACCAGTTCTCCGGACAGATCCGCGCGGCATGCGCCAGCTCAATCTGCTTGACCAGCGCCGCTCAGTACGTCGTCGGCGCGGGCGGGCTCAACTACTACTACGCCGGCGGGGTGGACCAGACACATTCGGGGGGCGACCCCAGTCGGACTAGCTACTACGCACGGTTCCCGATGGACGAGTTTCACCGAGTCGGCGAATTCAACTTCGCAGTCTCCGACTCCTTCAGCCCGGACGTCGGGCCCTTCGGCAACGGGGGCTTCTATCCGCCCTTCAACGAAAACCTCTCGACGATCGCGATCGATCCCGCCAACCAACACGTCTACATCGGGCGGGGTGGTGCGGGCATTCAGGAGTGGACCGAAGACAACCACCGAGTCGGCCCGACCTTCGCGACCGAACATGCCGGGAGCCCGATCGACACGATCGCCTTCGACCGCTCGGGCGGGCCAAACGACGGAGACATCTTCGTCCGCGGGGCGAGCTCGAACCAGGTCGCCGTGTTCGGGCCGCCTGTGACGATCCCCGACATCACGCCGAAAGGCGTCACCACCGGCCACACGACGGCGCTGCTGAGCGCGACGGTCGGCCTCGCCGGCGGGCCCCCGGTCACCGATTGCCAGATCGACTACGGCTTCAGCGAACCCAGCTTCAACGGCCCGTACGCGAACTCGATGCCCTGCGACCAGGCGACGCCCTTCGCCGCGGACACGGACGTGACCGGGACCTTCTCCGGGCTCACCCCGGAGACCGACTACCACTACCGCGTCGTCGCCGCGAACGCCAATGGCGTGAACCAATCCCCTGACCGGGTCTTCCACACGCTCGCGGTGCTCGGCCTGCACACCGACCCGGCGACCGATCTCGACCAGACGAGCGCCGACCTGAACGGGGCCCTGGACCCCGACGGGATGGCCACCACGTACCACTTCGAGTACGGGATCAGCACCGAGTACAACAACCGCACGCCCGAGCGCGACGCCGGGTCGGGCAGCGGCGCACTCGCGCTGCCGCCCGAGAGCATCGCCGGACTCCAGGCCGGCCGGACCTACCACTTCCGCCTCGTCGCCAAGAACAGCCTCGGTCGCACCAAAAGCGCCGATGGGACCTTCACCGTCCCGGGCAGCCCGAAGGTCACCGGCGTTCGCGCGATCGACGTGACGGCCGGAACGGCAAACCTCAGTGCGCGGATCAACCCGCTGGGATACGAAACCACCTACCACTTCGAGTACGGCACAACACCCTCCTATGGCCAGCGCACCCCGGACGTCGAACTCGGCTCGCAGGTCGAGTCCGAACCGGTCGCGGGGCCGGTCAGCGGGCTCCCGGCCCAGGTCATCCACTTCCGCGTCGTCGCCAAAAACAAATGGGGAACGACGACGAGCCCGGACACGGCATTCAGCTTCTTCGCCCCCAACTGCCCGAACTCCCACGTCCGCCAGCAGGTCAACGCCAACTTCCTCCCCGATTGCCGCGCCTACGAGCTCGTCTCACCGGCCAACGCCGGGGGCGTCACCTTCTTCCCGGGCAACATCGCACTGCGGGCGGGAAGCGGCTTCAGCTTCCCGCCGGAATACGACCTGTCCGGGCCGAACGCCGCAGGATCGGCGAGCTCGCCGGCCAGGTTCGGATTCATCGGCGGTCAGGGCGCGGTCAAGGGACTGCATCCGCCGAACTCCTTCATGGACCGCTACGTGGCGACGCGGACCTCTCGCGGCTGGGTGACCACATACCCCGGCAGGCCGGGGAACCAGGCGATAATCGCCGCTCGACCGCAGTGCAACCTGGCGATGAGCATCTGCATCGACTACCGGGTTCCGGCGGTCTTCGGCCAGGGCGGGGACAAGTCGAACGCGCCTTATGCCTGGGACGTCAACGGAAGGAGCCTCGGTCGCTGGCCGACGAACTTCAACTTCGTCCCGAACGCTGACCAGGCGGTCGTCGACGGAAAGCCCTCGGCCGACTTCTCCCACTACATCTTCACCTCGGTCAGCGCCCCGTTCGCGCCGGGTGGGCTGGAAGCGCCGCCCGGGTCGGTCTACGACAACAACATCTCCGACAAGAGTGTCTCGATCGCATCGATTCTGCCCGGCGGCGGGCCGATCCCACAGGAGGACGCGCCCGGAGCCGACCCGAATCGCAAGACGGAGGTCGCCGCGGTCTCCCTCAACGGGTCGCACATCCTGATGGCGGCGACCACCAACCCCTTCTGCGAAGACGGCTTCAACAACCGCTGCCCCTCGAAGCTGTCCTTCCCGGCGCACCTCTTCATGCGCGTCGGGGGCGGCGTCACCTATGAAGTCTCGCCGGGCCCCGACGCGCTGTACGCCGGGATGACCGCCGACGGCTCGAACGTCTTCTTCACCACCGAAGACCAGCTCAGCTCTCAGGACACCGACGGCAGCGTCGACCTGTACCGGTGGAGCGAGGCGACCGACTCGCTAACCCTGCTGTCACAGGGCAACGGCAATGGCGACACCGACCTGTGTTCCGCGAGCTGGGACAGCGGGTGCGACGTCAGGCAGTTGACCACCGAACGGCCCGACCTCGACGACACGATTTCCTCGCAGACCGGGGACATCTACTTCTACTCGCCCGAGCAGCTCGATGCCCAGAACCCGGGTGTCAAGAACGAGCGCAATCTCTACGTCTACCGGGAGGGCGCCGTCCACTACGTGACGACCTTCGACCCGGGCACGAAGGTCGACAGGATGCAGGTCTCGCCCGACGGCAGTCACATGGCTTTCCTCTCGAGGACGCAGGCGACCGCCTACGTCAACACGCAGACGAACGATCTGGGCCAGCCGACCAAATGGGAGGAGATGTACGTCTTCGACCCGGTCAACGGCAACGTCCTCTGCGCTTCCTGCATCCCATCGGGGGCGCCGCCGACGATCCTCGCCACCGAACCCGCCAGCACCTCGCTTCCCCACAGCTACGACGTCAAGGCGAGCCAGAGCGGCAGGTTCATGGCCGACGACGGGCGGGTCGCCTTCGCTACCGCCGACGCGCTCGTATCCGGAGACACGAACGGCAGGATCGACGTCTACGAGTACGTCGACAACCGCCCTCAGCTGATCAGCACCGGAACCGGCGATCGCGACACGCAGGGAGGCGCCGTCTTCTATCCCACGCTGCACACCGGCTTCGAGGGCATCAGCCATGACGGTGTCGACCTCTATTTCTCGACCTTCGAGACGCTCGTCCCGGAAGACCGAAACGGCAGCTTCGTCAAGTTCTACGACGCACGCAGCAACGGCGGCTTCGCCGTGCCGATCGGGCTGCTGCCGTGCACCGCCGCCGACGAATGCCACGGCGACACGAGCGCCCCCGCGGCTGCCCTCCCGATCGGAACCGCCGGCGATCTGGGCTCGACTGGCAGCGCCGCCGCCGCGAAGCCGAAGCCGAAGAAGGTCCGCAGGAATCACCGGTCCTCGAAGAAGAGGAACCGACACCGTCATCACCATCGGAATGCGGCTCGCAGCCATGGCTGATCAATCGGGTCGAGGCGAAATCGTCAGGTCGAGCGGTCCGACGCGCGCGATCCTGATCGCGATCGCTCTCGTGCTCGCCGCGGCAAGCATGGTTTGGCTGGCGGAGCGAGCGGATGCAGCACCCAAAATCACAGGATTCTCGGTCGGGGTCTCTTCCAGCCAGGCCGGTGGGCACCCCGACTTCGACATCCAGGCCACGCTCGACGGGCGCAGGTCCATTCCCGACCCGACCGGATGCTTGTGTGTGGACCCGGCCCAGGTCATCACCCAGTTCCCGCCCGGGGTGATCGGAAATCCGCACGCGGTGCCGGTGTGCACGCTCCTCCAGTTGAGCGAACACGAATGCCCGGTCGCGTCCCAGGTCGGCGTTGCCTCGGCGATCGTCGGGCAGGAGCCGCTCTACAACATGGAGCCGCACCCCGACGAAGCCGGGCTGCTCGGTTTCTCCGCGCCGCTGATCAGCGCCCCGGTCTTCATCGAATTGAGCGCGCGGACCGACAGCGACTACGGCCTCACCGCCACGACCCAGGGGATCTTCCACCTGATTCCGCTCGAAGTCTTCGAGCTCCATCTCTGGGGCGTGCCGGGCGACCCCAAACACGACGTCAACCGCTGGCCTCCGGTCCAGGGTGGGCTCAGCGCCTGCGGGCCGCGCTATCCGACCCCGTGCAACCCGCCGCAGCCCTTCGACGCCCCGGTTCGCCCGTACTTCGAGAACCCGACCGCCTGCGGCGACGTCGGCCCGCTCAGCTTCGGCTTCGACGCCCTCTACTACGACGGCACCCTGGCCCACGCCGAAGCTCCCTGGCCGGCAACGACCAACTGCGACCAGCTCAGCTTCAACCCGAGCCTGACCGCGGACCCGACCACGACCCAGGCGGACACCGCGAGCGGCCTCGACATCGACCTCAAGGTGCCCCAGACCCAGAGTCCGACGACCCCCTCGCCGTCGGAGATCCGGGCGGTCACGACGACCCTGCCGAAGGGGTTCTCGATCAGCCCCAGCGCCGCCGACGGGAAGACCGCCTGCACCGATGAGGAAGGCGCCTTCGGGACGCTGGACGCCGCGCACTGTCCGGAGCACTCCAAGGTAGGCACTCTCAGCCTGGACAGCTCCGCCCTGCCGGGCCCGATCTCGGGGGCCATCTACCTCGGACAGCCGCAGCCCGGCGACCGGTACAGGCTGTTCCTCTCCGCGGACGGCTTCGCGACGCACGTCAAGCTTGCCGGGACGGTGCAGCCCGACCCGGTCGACGGTCGGGTCGTCGTCTCCTTCCCGGACCTCCCGCAGAGCCCGTTCCAGGAGTTCAGCATGCACTTCTTCGGCTCCGAACGGGGGCTGCTGACCACGCCGACCGCCTGCGGGCACTACGCCGTGGACACGACGTTCGTCCCCTGGGACGCGGTGCTCCCGAACCAGACGTCGACGTCCTTCTTCGACATCGACAGCGGGCCCGGCGGATCGGCCTGCCCGAGCCAGCCGAGACCGCTTCATCCGCAGTTCCGGGCCGGCAGCGCCGACAACACAGCGGGCTCCTACACACCCTTCGGCCTCGAACTCGCGCGCGACGACGGCGACCAGAACCTCAAGGGCCTGGCCATCTCGACGCCGCCCGGCTTCACCGCGAAGCTCGCCGGCGTCACCTACTGCCCGGACGCGACCCTGGCCGGCCTCTCCGCCCCGGATTACTCGGGCCTGGCCGAGCAGGCCTCACCCGCCTGTCCGGTCTCGAGCCTGATCGGGACCGCGGTCACCTCGGCGGGGGCGGGCAGCCGGCCGCTCTATACGCCGGGCAAGGTCTACCTCGCCGGCCCTTATAAGGGGGCCCCGATCAGCCTCGCGATCGTCGACCCCGCGGTCGCCGGGCCCTACGACCTCGGAAACGTCGTCGTCCGCACCGCGGTCCGGATCGATCCGACCACCGCGCGGATAACCGCGGTCTCCGATGAAATCCCGCAGATCGTCGGCGGCATACCGCTGCGGCTCCGCTCCGTCCAGATCAATCTCGACCGGCCCGGTTTCGCGCTCAACCCGACCGGCTGCGACCGCTCGGCGACGACCGCCCAGGTGCTCGGCAGCGAAGGCGCGAGCGCCGACGTCGCCGCCCCGTTCCAGGTCGCCAATTGCGCCAGTCTGCCCTTCGCTCCCTCCCTGAGCCTGCGGCTCAGCGGCGGGGTGAAACGGCGCGGCCACCCCGCGATCCACGCGCGCTTTACGGCCGGCGCCGGCGAAGCCGCGGCGAAGAAGATCTCGGTGGCGCTGCCGAAGGGCGAGCTGCTCGACAACGATCACATCGGCACGGTCTGCACCAACCCCCAGTTCGCGGCTCGTGCCTGCCCCGCCGACTCAATACTCGGCGACGCCGAGGTGACGACGCCGCTGCTCGACCAGCCGCTCGAGGGCCATGCCTACCTGCGAGCTTCGAGCGGCAACCTGCCCGACCTCGTGCTCGACCTTGACGGTCAGATCCACCTCGTCCTCGTCGGCAGGATCGACACCGTCAACGGAGGCGCCCTGCGGACCACTTTCCGGACGCTTCCGGACGCTCCGGTGAGCTCATTCAGGCTCGATCTGGCGGGCGGGTCGAAGGGCCTGCTCGTCAACAGCGAAAGCCTCTGCGGCACGCCGAAGAAGGCCGCGATCGAAATGGTCGGGTACAACGACGAAGTCCTCAGGAGCGCCGGCAAGCTCAAGACCAGCTGCTCCACGAAAGCCCGTCACAAGCGCCACGCTCAGAGGGGAGGGAGACCGCGCTGATGGCCTTCCCGAAGACCATCCTCCGGCGCTGTCTCCCGGCGATCGCCCTGGCCTGCTTCGGGGCGGCGTTGATCGCCGCTCCCGCGGGGGCTACGACGATCTACGTCCATCCCTTCGTCAAGTCCTTCGACGCCACCGGGTCGCAGAGCTCCGAAGGGGAAACCGGCCCGTTCGCCAATGTCGACCACATCGCGCTCGACCAGTTGACGGGCAACGTGTACGTGCTCGATCTCGCCCGGGGCACTCTCGACAAATTCGACTCGCAGGGCAACCCCTCGGCGTTCAGCGCGCTCGGCCCCGGCATCAACTCGATCCACATCGAAAACCTCGGTGCCGAGGCGACCATCGCCGTGAACAACTCCGGCGCCGGAGGCCAGGGAGTGATCTACGTCGCCGGCGGGGGGCAGCCCGCCCACGCCTTCTCGTCCGACGGGACCGAGCTCGGCGGGAACTTTCCGCTGAGCCCGCCCTCCGAAGCGTGCGGCGGCGCCACCGACCCGGAAGGGAACTTCTGGTGGGCCTCCAACGGGACCGGGGTGATCGGTTTCTCGGCCGCCGGGTTCCCGCTCGGGAAAACGGTCGATCCCGGGGACATCATGTGCAACTTCACCATCAACCAGGCGAAATCGCCGAGCCCGACCAGCGGTTGGTTCTACATCTCCAATTACGGCGGCGGGGTCATGCACGCGTTCAACGCCGAAGGCGAACTCAAGAACGAATGGAACGGGGGCGAATCGCGAGCCTGGGCCGTCGACCCGGGCGACGGAAGCATCTACGTCGACAACTACCAGCACGTCACCCAGTGGGCCCCGAGCACGACCGGCACGCCCGGGGCCGCGATCAGCACCTTCGGAGACCCGGATCCCGTCCACGGGCTTGAATCGGGGATCAACTGCTCCCAGGGCATCGCCGTCGACGGAACCTCACACCGGGTCTTCGTCGGCGACTGCGGAAAGGTCGACATCTTCGGTCCGGGCGAAGCGAAGAAGACCCCGACCGTGACGGCCGACGAACCCGAGGCGACGACCGTCAGCGCGGTCCTCCGCGGGCACGCGAGCAGCGACGAAGGCGGCGACACCACCGGATGCCGCTTCGAATACGGGTTCGACACGGGCTATGGCCAGACGATCGCCTGCGCCACGCCTTCGGGGCCGATCCACAACGCGGACGGAGAAGTGGAAGTGAGGAGCAAACTGCTCACCCAGCTCGAACCGGGAACCGTCTACCACTTCAGACTGGTCGTGACCAATCCCAACGGTGAAAGCGCCAGCGCCGATCGCACCTTCAAGCCGCAGGGCCCTCCGCTCGTCTCCGGCGTGTTCACCTCCGACGTCACCATCGACAGCGCCCGGCTCAACGCCACCATCGATCCCGGCGGATCCGACACCCGTTATCGCTTCGAATGGGGCCCGACCGCGGCCTATGGGAACAGCGCGCCGGTCCCGGATTTCAAAGTGGTCGACAACCACCACCCGGCGGCGATCTCACAGGTGCTGCACGGGCTGGAACCGGGTGCCGAATATCACTACCGCCTGATCGCCGTCAACACGAATGGAACCGACACAAGCGACGATCACTCCCTCTCGACCTTCAAGGAGGAAACGGAGAACCCGGACTGCCCGAACGCCCAGGCGCGAAGGCAGTCGAGAACTACGCTGCTCTCCGACTGCCGAGCCTACGAGCTCGTCTCGGCAGCGGATGCGGGCAGCTACGACGTGCAGTCGGACCTGATCCCCGGGCAGGTGATTCTGCCGGCGGCCCCGCGCGCATCCGACCAGGTCCTCTACTCGCTTCATCACGGCAAGATTCCCGGCCTGTCCGGACCGACGAACCTCGGGCTCGATCCCTATGTAGCCACCCGCGGACCGGGCGGCTGGACGACTACCTACGTCGGGATCCCGGCCGACGGGCCGCCGGCGACGGCGCCCTTCGGGTCGCCCCTGGCGCAGGCGAGCGAGAGCCTCTCGACCCTTGCCTTCGGTGGCAGCAACATCTGCACCCCGTGCTTCGCCGACGGCAAGACCGGTATCCCCGTAAACGTGCCCGGTGGGGGGCTGGTGCAGGGCATGGCCGGGTCGCTCGACCCCGGGCCGACGGCGACGACGGGGGGCTTCGTCGGCCGTGAGCTCTCGGCGAACGGCACCCATCTCGTCTTCGGCTCGACCTCGAAATTCGAGCCCGACGGCAACTCCAACGGCGACCTCACGATCTATGACCGCGACCTGGTCTCCGGCGTCACCCACGTCGTCTCGAAGACGACCGGTGGGACGACGATGACGGGAGCGGGAATCGGCGAGCTGGACATCTCCGCCGACGGCTCCAGGGTCCTGTTCGGCCAGGCTGCCGCCCCCGACGATTCGGCCGGCAATCACTACTGGCACCTCTACATGAACCTCGGCGACTCCTCTTCGTCGGTCGACGTCACGCCAGGCACCACCGGCGGGGTCCTCTATGACGGGATGACCCGCGACGGGTCACGGGTCTTCTTCACGAGCGCCGACAAACTGGCCCCTGCCGACACCGACTCGAGCCCCGACATCTACGAGGCGGATGTTTCGCCCGGCGGGAGCGTGACCCTGACTCTCGTCTCGACCGGGACCGGCGGTGCCGGCAACGCCGACACCTGCAATCCGTCCGCGAATCTCGGCGCCCCCCACTGGAACTCGGTCGGCGCGTCGGCCGACTGCGGCGCCGTCGCGTTTGCCGGCGGCTCCGGCGTCGCCGCGGGCGACGGAACGATCTTCTTCCTCTCGCCGGAGAAGCTCGATGGCTCCGGTACGCAGGACGCGCCGAACCTCTTTGTCAAGAGGCCCGGCTCCGCCCCGCACCTGGTCGCCACCCTCGAGCCCGAAGACCCCACGGTCAGGCACGCGGTGCGCGACAGCGAGACCCGCGGCTTCGAAGATTTCCAAGTCTCGCCGAGCGGCGAGTTCGGCGCCTTCGCCTCGGGCGCCTCGCTGACCGGCTTCCCCAACGAAGGCCATTCCGAGATCTACCGATACGACGCCCTCACCGCTCAGCTCGACTGCGCTTCCTGCGCGCCGACCCGGGCCGCGCCTGCCGGAGACACCTCACTCAGCGCCTTCGGCCTCAATCTCACCGACGGGGGGGTGATGTTCTTCACCAGTCCCGACCAGCTCGTCCTCCGCGACTCGAACAAGAAAAAGGATGCCTATGAGTGGGAGAACGGCGTCCCGCAGCTGATCTCCACGGGCAACGGCGCAAGCGACTCCGGTCTGGTCTCGGCCAGTGCCGACGGGGTGAATGCCTACTTCTTCACGCGCGAAGTTCTGGTTCCCGAGGACCAGAACGGAACCGCCATGAAGATCTACGACGCCCGGGCGCTCGGCGGTTTCCCCTTCGACCCGCAGCCGCTTCCGTGCCAGGCCTCGGACGAGTGCCATGGCCCCGGCACCGCCGCCGCGCCCCCGCCCGACATCGGGACCTTCAAGGGCACGGGTGGAAACCTCAAGCCGAAGACGAGCCATCGCCGCAAGCACCGGCCGAAGAAGCACCATCACAAGGGCCACCAAAAGCGCCACGTCCGCGGAGTGGGGGGAAGGGGATGAGGTTGAGGAGCATTTTCTCCGCGGTCGGCTCGACGATCGTCTTCGCCGCGGCCGTGGCGGCGCCCGCACAGGCGACGCAGCCGATCAAATCGTTCGAAGTCGTCACCTCGACGACCCAGGCCGGTGGCCATCCCGACCTGCGGACCACCTTCGAACTGGAAGACCCAGGCCACCCGGAGGCCGCACAGAACGTCGCCGTAAAGCTTCCCGAGGGCGTCTTCGGCAACCCCAATGCGGTGACCAAATGCAGCGCCGACGACTTCGCGCTGCAGGCCTGCTCGATCGACTCGCAGGTCGGTGTCGTGACCGTTCGCGCCAACTTCGCCGGCGACGACAGGTTCCTGCTCGGCACCGCCCCCGTCTTCGACATGGCATCCCGGTCGGCCGACGAGACCGCACGTTTCGCCTTCATCGCCCCGGTCGCCAACGTCCCGGTCAACATCCCGATCAGGGTTCGGGCGGCGAGCGACTACGGCCTGACGATGACCGTCTCCGGGATCAGCCAGGTGATTCCACTTTCGACCGCCGACATCACGATCTGGGGTTACCCCGCCGCCGGCGAACACAACAACGAACGCTTCAACGTGGGGTCGCCGGGCAACCCCGCCGGATGCCCGCACGAAGCCAGCGCCCAGTGCGCCTCGAACCGCGGAACGAACCCCCACCGATCGACCCTCAAGGTCGTGCCGCTGACCGACAACCCGACGATCTGCACGGGCCAGCCACTAGCGGTCGCGCTCGAGGTGACGACCTACCAGGACGAAGCGCATCACTCCACCGCGGCGGCCCAATACCCGCCGACGACCGGCTGCGAAGAGGAGAGCTTCGAGCCCGTCTTCAACGCTGCCCTCACCTCGGGTCGAGCGGATTCGGCGGCCGGCCTCGAGCTGCAGCTGAAGGCGTCCCAGTTCCTCGGCACGGCCAACTCCCCTTCGTCACTGCGCTCGGCGACCCTGACTCTGCCGGAGGGGATCTCGATCAACCCCGACGCGGCCGACGGACAGACGGCCTGCAGCGACGCGCAGGCGAGCTTCGGAAGCGATGGTCCCGCCGCCTGCCCCGACAGCTCGAAGATCGGCAACTTCGACATCGAGACTCCGGCGCTCGACGGCCCGCTGACCGGCTCGATCTACATCGGCGAACCGCTGCCGGGCAACCAGTACCGCGCCTTCCTCATCGCCAGCGGCTTCGGCATCAACGCAAAGATCGTCACGGCCTTCTCTCCCGACCCGAAGACCGGCCAGCTGACGATGAGCGTCGCCGACCTGCCGCAGGTGCCGTTCGAAAAGTTCAACCTCCACCTGTTCGCGTCCGACCGCGGCCTCGTCGCGACTCCGACCCGCTGCGCCGTCTATCAGGCGGACTCGGTCTTCGTCCCCTGGAACGGGGTGTTGGCGCCCCAGCACTCGACCCCGAGCATGAACATCACGAGCGGGCCGAACGGCACACCCTGCCCGGGGCAGATCCGCCCGTTCCAGCCTTCCCTGGTGGCCGGGATGTCGAACGCCCTCGCCGGCGACTACAGCGCCTTCTCGCTCAAGTTGGATCGGGCCGACGGTGACCAGTACCTTGGCGACCTCAACTTCAAGCTGCCGCCGGGCTTCACCGGAAGCCTGCGCGGGATCAGCTACTGCCCCGAGGCTTCGATCGCCGCCGCCGAGGCGAGCCTCGGGCGTGCCCAGCAGGCTTCGCCGAGCTGCCCGTCCTCGAGCCAGATCGGGACCTCGAACGTGGCGGCGGGCCCCGGCTCACACCCCTTCCATGCCTTCGGCCGGATGTACCTCGCCGGTCCCTTCAAGGGCGCCCCGATCAGCCTCGTCGCGATCACCCCGGCGCTCGCCGGCCCCTACGACTACGGGACCGTGGTCGTGCGGGTCGCCCTCCACGTCGACCCCCAGGACGCCCACGTGACCGCGGTCTCGGACTCGATGCCGTCGATCATCGGCGGCGTTCCGATCCGGATGCGCTCGATCCAGGTCAACATCGACAAGCCCCACTTCACGATCAACCCGACCAACTGCAGCCCGTTCTCGATCGACTCTCAGGGCATCGGGGCGGAGGGGACGGTGGCCGACTTCAGCTCCTACTTCCACGCCGTCAATTGCCACGCGCTGCCGTTCAAGCCGTCGTTCACGATCCGCCAGCTGGGTGGTCACAAGAAAACTGCCCGATCCAAGAACCCCCCGCTGCAGATCGACCTGCGGACCCGCCCGGGTGACGCGAACATCAAATCGATCAGCGTGACGCTCTCCAACGCGCTCGAGATCGACCAGGCCCACCTCGGCAACATCTGCTCGGAGAAAGAACTCGCGGCCACCGAATGCGCCGGGAAATCGCCGATCGGCAAGGCGACGACGACGACCCCGCTGCTCGACCAGCCCCTGAGCGGCCTCGTCTACGCCGTCTCCGGCTCGGGCGGCCTGCCGAAGCTGGCCTTCATCCTCAACGGGCAGGTCCACCTCGTCCCGCGGGCCGAAACCGAAACGGCCAAGGGCGGGAGGCTGAAGACGACCGTGCCGACCGTGCCCGACACCCCGATCGGCCACTTCTCCTTCACCCTGTTCGGCGGCAAGAACGGCTACCTCGTCAACACCCGCAGCCTCTGCGCGCATCCGCCGATCATCGGCGTGGCCTTCACCGGCCAGAACGGGGCCGCCCGTGAAAAGAGCGTCTCGATGAAGACGGCCTGCGGTGGCGAGAGCGGTAAGGCGCGGGCGCATCGTCACGACCGGGGGGGAGCACGATGACCAAGCGGCGGCACCGCATCCTGATCGCGGCCTGCGTCCTCGTGGTGCCCCTGCTGTGGGCGTCGGTGGCACAGGCGATCTCGATCATCAAAGTGCGCGAGGTCTACGCGGGCGCCAACAACACCAGCTACGTCGAGCTGGAGGCCTACTCGGTCTACGTCTACGCGGGGGACACATTGCCCGGCAAGTCGCTCATCCTCTTCGATGACGAAGGGCACCCGACGGTGCGGTTCACCTTCAGCAAAGGGAACAACCTGGGCGCCGACAACACCCATTTCCTGATCGCCGACACCGGGGTGGAAAGCGCCTTCGGCGTCATCCCCGACATCGCCGATCCGCAGATGAAGATCGACGCGGCGGGCGGCGCCGTCTGCTGGAACGTCGGCGACACCCCGGTGGACTGTGCGGCATGGGGTGCCTTCACCGGCCAGGCGGCGCTCGCGGAATACGCCGGCACCGGCGTCGGAAATCCGGCCTTCCCGAGCGGGATCCCACCGGGCAAGGCGATCGAACGCACGGAGGCGCCGAACTGCCCGACCTGGCTCGAAGGCGAAGACGACACCGACGACAGCGCCACCGACTTCCTCGAAGCGACCCCGAACCCGCAATCGCCCGAAAGCCCGAATCCGTCCGAGCACCTGTGCGAATCCGGGATGCCCGACGACACCGCGCTCGTCGAGAAGCCGGCGATCACCTCGAACGACCCCAGCCCGCACTTCGCCTACACGGCGACCGGGGCGACCTCCTTCCAATGCAGGCTCGACACGGCGCGGTTCTCCGCCTGTCCAGCCGACGGGGAGGACTACGCCGACCTCGCCGACGGCAGCCATACGTTCCTGGTCCGGGCCCTGAACGCCGAAGGCCCGGACGCCTCGCCGGCCGCCTACACCTGGACCGTCGACACGAAAGAGCCGGCGGCGACGATCGTCTCCCACCCGTCCGCGCAGAGCTTCGGCAAGACCGCGGCGTTCGCCTTCACCTCGGGCGAGGAAGGCTCGACCTTCAGGTGCAGCCTGGATTCCTCACCGGCCGCCGCCTGCCGGTCCGGGGTCGTGCTCCAGTCGTTGAGCGCCGGCCCCCACACGTTCGCGGTCGCCGCCGTCGACCGGGCCGGCAACGTGCAGTCGCCGCCTTCGACCTACACATGGACTACCGACATCCCGCCCCCGGTGACCAACATCGACGGCAAGCCGGCCGGCACGACCCCCGACACTTCTGTCGCCTTCACCTACCACTCGAACCGACCCGACGCGGTCTTCGAGTGCGCCATGGACGCGGCACAGTTCTCGAGCTGCCCGGCCGGCGGAGCGACGTACTCGCAGCTCGCCATCGGCACGCACACGTTCAGGGTCAGAGCGGTTGACTCAGACGGTGACGTCGAGGCGAACCCGCCGAGCTATGCCTTCACCGTGAAGGCCCTGGTGCCGAAGCCGCAGGGCTGCAAGAAGGGGTTCCGGAAGAAGGTCTTCCGCGGAACTTCGAAGTGCGTGCGTGTGAAGCACCGCAAGCCGCATCGGCACTAAAGGGCTTCCGGGAAAGCCGGCTCTCTCGGCTAGGAAAGAACTCTGTATGATCGCGGAGCTTCCCTGAACGCAGTACCCGTGTCGCCTCGCCTTTCCCGGGCGGGAGACACAGCGATCGGCCCGCAGTTCCCTGTACCGGTCGGTCGCCAGTGCGCAAACGCCACACCGGCGGGATGCCCATTTCGCCGGCGCCGTTTGCGCTGCCGTAGGTCGCGGTCAGCCAAAGGCCCCGTCGACCAAGGTCGCCGCACGCTGCGACAGCTCCAACGCCTTGTCCTGGTCGACCACCGGCAACGTCACCAGGAAGACGAAGGCGGGCAGCAGTGCCGGCAGCTGACCGGCATTGCCCATCACGATTTCGCCCCGCATCACCATCTCGGCGCCGTCGAGCGCGGCGGCGACCGCGCTCGACGCGTCGGCGCCATCCAGCCCACCGCCGTCGAGCGATGCGGCGGCGATCTTCGCCAAGGCCCTTCGGATTCCAGCGACCAGAAGCTCATCTTCGGAATTGAGGATCCCCGCCATCGATCCGTCATCTCCGCCCAGACCCGAATCGGCTTCGGAGATCCCCGTGCCCTCGGAGTAGCCCAGCTCGGCGCTCAGTTGATCCGCCACCCGCAGCAGCGCCTCGCGGTCATGCCCGGCCAACACGAGTCGAAAACTACTAGTCCCTTCAGAAAAGAAACGAGCCTTTCCAGGTCATCGGAGAGTGCTTCGAAGTCGATCCATTCGGGTTAGTAGGCCTATGTTCTTAGGGCGGCTCAGCCTCTGGGATCCCTCTTGACGCCTGGAAACGGCCGGCAGGAGCAGCCGCTCGCGTCCCGGAGCCTTCAAGCGAACCGCCCCTGCGGGTATCCTCATGTCCATGCGGGCACTACCGGGACGGGCTTCACGCGCCACTCTGGACACACGGCCGGCGTCCGTCACCCGCACCAGTGCCCACCTCGATCAGCGCCGGCGGCTGCTTCGAGCGATTGGGGAGCTTGTCGCCGAACGTGGATACGCCGACGTCACCGTCGAGTTGATCGTCAAGCGCGCGCACGTTAGTTACAAGACCTTCTACAAGCATTACCGCTCCAAGGAAGAGTGCTTCACCGCCCTCTTCGACGCGGTCTTCGCCGCGACCGAGAAGAGAGTGCGCGACGGACTCACGCTTCCCGACCTCTCCTGGTCTGACGAAGTCGTCCTCGCCCTCCGCACCTTGATCGACGAGATCGTCGCCGACCCCGTGATCGCCCGTGCGGTGATCGTCGAGTCGCTGACCGTGGGCCCGGCGATCAGCGGGCGCTATGAGCAGGCGACGAAAGCACTCGTGCCTCTGCTGGGGGCCGGCCGTTCGCAGAACCCTCGTGGCAGGGAATTGCCCGACACGATCGAGGAGACGCTGGCCGGCGCCGTGTTCTGGTCGGCCTACGAGAAGTTGATCGTCGGCCAGGCCGAGACTCTTCACGACCAGCTTCCCGTCCTCACCGAGATGATCCTGCGCACCTACCTCGGCCCCGAGGAGGCTGTCCGTATCGCCAGGGCCGAGGCTTCGCGGCGCCAGCCGGCTCTGGCTTGACGCCGTCAAGCGGGAGAACCGGGAGCCCCGAGGAGCTCGGCCCACTTCCCGGCGGCTACCACGGCCTGTCGCGCGAGCAGATCGCGGACTCCCAGCGCGAGCGCCTGCTGGCGGCGATGGCGAGCGAAGTCGCCGCTCACGGATATCGGGCCGTCACCGTCACCGAGATAACCAAGTGCGCGAAGGTCTCGACTCGCGACTTCTATGGGCTATTCGCGGACAAAGAGGAGTGTTTCCTCGCCACCTTCGACGCGGTTCGCGACCATCTCGCCGAGCTGATCGAACGTGCTGCCGGCTCCGAGAGCGAGTGGCCCGATCAGACGATCGCGGCGCTTCGTGCCCTGGTCGAGTTCTTTGCCGCTGAGCCGGACCTGGCGCGCCTCTTCCTGGTCGAGTCGGTGAGCGCGACGCCGCGGATCGCGATCCGCTTTCGTGAGGCCGTCCTCGCCTGTGTTCCGCCGTTCGCGCTGGGTCGAGCGGAGCTCGCCGATCCCGATCTGATCCTTCCCGAGGCGGAGAGCTCGATCATCGGCGGGGCCGTGTCGCTCGTAACCCGCACGATCGGCGCCGGCGAGGCCGACCAGCTTCCGCAACTTCTCCCGGACCTGATCGAGTTCACGCTCAGCCCTTACCTAGGTGCCGAGCGAGCCTTCGGCCTCGGCGCCGCGATCGCCTCGAAATAAATTTAGGGTCGGTTTTCGCGGCGAGGCGCGACCCTCGCGTAGAGCGGTGTCCGAGCCGTCGGGCGCTGTTGTAAACGCTCCCGTGGCCTCCTTCGATTTCATCGGTAGGCGCCTGTTCTTAGGTAGCGCCTATCTCCAGAAAAGTCCGCTTGCACTTCCATTTCAGATGTGCTTCGCTGTTTGCGGCCGCGTCAGGGAGACCGGCAGGGAGTACCTCAGAACAGGGACAGGAGCGCTCTACGTGAGAAGCGAAGCAAAGGCACCTTCCGTGGGACCCATAGGGCTCCTCGGTGCCGCTGCGCTGATCCTCGCATTCGCGATCCTGAGCATCTGGGCCTCGTCGGCATCCGCGGTCCCGGGCCACTCGGTTCTCCGAACCATCTCGACCGGCCCGAACTCGAACCCGCGCGCCGTAGCCACCGACGCCGCGGGGAATTTCTACGTCGGAGCCCAGGACGGGAAGCGGGTCGAAAGATTCGACCCGGCCGGCAATCCGCTGCCCTTCGCCGCCACCGCTACCTACATCGAAGGGAACAAGCTGGTCGGCACCCCGGCCGGCTCGTATCCCGAATTGTTCTTCTGGCGCAACATCGAGATCTCGATCGATCGTTCGGGCGGGCCCAACAACGGCGACATCTACGTCTCGATCGAGGGCGAAGGTGAAAGCAGGGTCTTCGTCTACGACTCCAGCGGGATCTATGTGGGGCGCCTCGGGCCCACGAGCTCCTACCACTGTGGGGGGGTGGTCAATCCGAGTGATGGGTCTGTCTACGTCGGTCAGGATTTCGCCGGCGGGATCCAGCGCTACGCGGCCCCCGGCGCGGACATGGAGAACGCTGCGCCGACCGGCGAAATCGCCCTTCCCGGCTGCTCCTTCACCGTCGACGGCACCGGCGCCCTCTACTACGGTGGCGGCCCGATCGCCAAGTACCCGGCCTCGCAGTTCGGGGTCACCCCGCCGACTCCATCGCTCGTATTCGAAAACGGAGGATCGAGGGGACTGGCCCTCGACCCGGTGAACGGTGATCTCTACGCCGACACGGGCGGTGACATCATCCGCTGGAACGCAGCCGGCGTTCAGCAAGGCGGGCACTTCGGGCAGCTGAACGACTCTCGCGGGATTTCAGTCGACGGCTCCCACCACATCGCGGTGACCGACAACAGCGGCGGCATCTTCGTCTTCGGCCCAGACGAGGTGGCGTTGCCCACCGGCACGACCGGCGCCTCCTCGGACGTCAAAGTGACCTCTGCCGACGTTGGTGGGTCGGCGGACCCCGACGGCGCCGGTGCCATCACGGGATGCGAGTTTCGCTACGGCGAGGACACCGGCTACTCGGGCGGGTCGGCGCCCTGCACGCCCGCGGCGCCGATCGCCGGCCCGACCGCGGTCAGCGCCCACGTGAGCGGCCTGATCTCCGGCGCGACTTACCACTACCGGCTCTTCCTGACCAATGCCAACGGGACCCAGATGGGGACCGGGGATCGGACATTCACGACGCCCGCGGCGACCGCCGACGTGGCGACCCTCCCTCCCACCGAAGTGAGGAAGAACCGCGCCGACCTCCACGGTTCCTATACCGGCAACGGTCAGGACGTCCACTACTTCTTCGAATGGGGCAAGACCAACGGCTACGGTCATTCGAGCCCCGCCTTCCCGGGCAACGACGCCGGCAGCGGAACCGGGGCGCAGACCGTCGCTCCGATTCGGATCAGCGGCCTCGACGCGATCACCGCCTACCACTACCGGCTCGTCGTCAATACACCCACCGGTGTCACCCGTGGCCAGGACCAGTCGTTCACTACCGGGGTGGCGGTCGACAACCTGACCGCGGACAAGCCGACCATGGCGACCGGCACCACAGCGGAGGTGCGCGCATCGTTCGATGGCGACGGCATCTACGAGACGCATTACTACTTCGAATGGGGTCAGACCACCGCCTACGGCAATACGGTCCCTGCACCGCCGGGAACCGCCGTTCCGGCCGGCGAAGGGAGGATCGAAGTCCCGCCGGTCGCGATCGGGGGCCTGCAGAGTCAGGGGGCGACCTACCATTTCCGAGTCGTCGCCACCAACGCGATCGGCACGACGGTCAGCGCAGACCAGACCTTCAGAACTGCGGACGCGCCGGTTCTCAGCAACCTCCAAACCGCGCATGTGACGGCCACTTCGGCTGAACTGACCGCGAATGTCAACCCGCGTTATGGCGAGACGACCTACCAATTCGAATGGGGTCCGAGCACCGCCTACGGGCACACGGTCCCGGTGCCGGCGGGCGATGCCGGCAGTGGCGACTCGCCGGTTCCCGTCAGTGCCCTGCTCGAAGGGCTCACGTCCAGCACGACCTACCACTTCCGTCTGGTCGCGACGAACCCCTATGGCTCCGTCGTCTCGCCCGATCAGATCTTCGGCTTCTACCCGCCGGAATGCCCCAACTCGCAGACCCGGCAGGAAACCCGCTCCACCGGCCTGCCGGAGTGCCGGGCCTATGAGCTGGTCACGCCGAGCTTCGCCCAGGGGACGATCGTCCTGCCCTCCAGTGGCCCGACCTCAGGCGTTGCGACCGACCCTCCGCGTCTCGCCTACGCGGGCACCTACGGCCTCTTCCCCGAATCGGCCGGCGAAGCGACCGCTTCGTTCAGCGATCTGTACGTCTCGACCCGGACGAGCACCGGTTGGGTCCAGCGCTACGTCGGACTGGGGGCGGACGAAGCGGTGGTCTCGGCGGGCCCGCCCGGTGCCGCGGAGGTGCCGCTTGCCAACACCATTTACGAGAAACTCCAGCGGGGCACCTCGGCGACGCCGAGCCTCGACAAGGTCATCGACTACAGGTGGGGCTTCCCCGGGCAGGCCACGACGCCCGAGAAGGGCTCGAACGCCGCCTACGTCTGGGACGCGACGAGCGGAGGATCCCTCGGGCGCTGGCCCACCAACCTCGCTCAGGTGCCGGGAGGCGACTCGTACGTCGGCATGCCCCAGGCATCGGGCGACCTCAGCCACTTCGTCTTCACGTCGAACCTGGTCTTCGCGCCCGGTGGGGTTGAAAGACCGGCCGAAATCACCTGCTGCATATCGCCTTCGACGGAAATCCTGTGGCCCAAGGACTACGTCTACGACAACGACACCGACACCGGGGAAGTCGTGTTGGCTTCGCGGAAATCGGCGGAAAAAGGCGAAGAACCGTTCCAGGGCAGGGCCTTCGACATCTCCGAAGACGGCAGCCGCATCCTCCTCACCGGGGATGCCGAACTCGGCAGTGACAACGGATTCACGATCATCCAAGCCCCGATCGACCCGGGGCAGGTCGCGAGGGTCTCGGAAATCACCGGGCCTCTCTATCTCCGGGTCAACGACGAAAAGACCTACGAATTCGCCGCCGGCCACAGATTCCGCTACGCCGGCAGTTCGCCCGACGGCAAAACCGTCTACCTCACCTCGACCGAGCAGCTGACGCCGGACGACCATGACTCGAGCAACGACCTCTTCGTCTGGCACGAAAGCGAACCCGGCTCGCTGACGCGCCTCTCGGTCGGAGACCACGGGAACGCCGGCAACACCGAAAACGGGATCGTCCTGCCGGGCATCAATCAGACCTCGTCGAACGACGGCTCGATCGGCAACGGCTGGAGCGACGACTACTTCGCCTCGGAGAGCGGCGACTTCTACTTCGAGTCACCGGAGCAGCTCGAGGGTCAGCTCGGACAGCCCGGAGAAATGAACCTCTACCTCTGGCGGGGTGGATCGGTCCACTTCGTCACGACTCTTCAGCCCAACAGTCCGATCACCCGTATGCAGGTGACTCCCGATGGCTCGCACATGGCACTGGTGACTGCCAGCAACCTGACCGACTACGACAGCGGCGGCCATAGGGAGATGTACACCTACACGCCGGGAGAGCGGATGGTCTGCGCCTCCTGTCGTCCGGACGGCAAAACTTCCGCCAGCGACGTGCTCGCCAGTGAGAACGGGCTATTCCAGGCCCGTGACGGACAAGTCTTCTTCTCCACCTCGGACCCGTTGGTCCCCCGCGACACAAATGGGCTCGAAGACATCTACGAGTTCACCGAAGGCAAGGCACAGCTGATCTCGACCGGCATCGGGCCGGGGCCGGGAAAACACGTCCTTCATCTCGGCAGCTCCCCCGGGCTGGTCAGCGTCAGCCTCAGCGGCGCCGACGTCTATTTCGCGACGGTCGACAACCTGGTGACGCAGGATCACAACGGGGCCCAGCTGAAGATCTACGACGCCCGCATCGGCGGTGGCTATGCGGCAGAACGGGAAGAAGCTAAGTGCGTGGCGGCCGACGAGTGCCACGGGCCGAACACCAACCCTTCGCCGCTGCCGCCGGACCGCACCAGCGCGCCAATAGGTACGCCGGCGAAGGCCAAGCCGAAGACGAAAACCAAGAGCAAGAAGCAGAAGAAGGCCAAGAAGCACAAGAGGAACAAGAAAGCCGGCAAGCACGAGACGAAGCGAGGTAAGCATCATGGTTGAAGCCGGCTCGAAGCGACCGACCGCAGCCCGTGCCGCTCTGCCGATGCTTGTCTTGGTGTTGGCCCTGCTGGGCTCCCTGCTCGTCGCCGCCACGGCGTCCTCCGCCGAACCCGAGGGTGCCCGGATCAAGTCTCTGAAGATCGAACGCACGCTCACCCAGGCGGGCGGTCACCCCGATCTCAACCTCGAATTCAATGTGGGGAGCCGGAACGACCCGTACATCCCGAATTCCTGCTTCTGCGACGTCCTCAAGGACCTGCGCTTCGAATTCCCGGCCGGGTTCATCGGCAACCCGCACGCCGTGCCGACCTGCACGCAGGCGCAGTTCACGGCGAACGAATGCCCGATCGACTCTCAGGTCGGGATCTCGGACCAGTACGTCCTCGTCGGTGGTGAGCCCGAAGGTGGCCCCGGCGAACTGTTTTCCCCGAGACGACCGGTCTACAACATGGTGCCCCAACCGGGCCAGGCAGGAGTCCAGGCGTTCCTGGTCGGCATCCTCAGCTTCCCGATCTACACCGTCCTCAGCGCCAGGACCGGTAGCGACTACGGCCTCGACGCCGACGTCAAAGGGGTTCCGACATCCATCCCCCTGAAGAAGTTCACGGAGGAACTGTGGGGCGTGCCGCCGGCGCCTGTCCACGATGCCAACCGTGCGACACCCGGGCCGTTCCCGGGCATCGAGGGCTACCCGACCCCCTCGAGCAGTCCCGAAAAGCCCTACCTGACGAATCCGACCAGCTGTGTCGGGCCGATCGACGCAATCTTCAAAACGTATGGCTCCGACCACGGCTTCCATGAAAAAGGTGTGACCTGGTCTCCGACGACCGGCTGCGACCAGCTGAACTTCAACCCGTCGCAGACCGCCAACCCGACCACCGAGGCGGCGGACTCGGCGTCGGGGCTGGACCTCGTCCTCAAGGTTCCGCAGTCGGAAAGCCCCAACTCGCCGTCCGACTCCGAGATAAAGGGGGCGGTGGTGACGTTGCCGGAAGGGTTCTCGATCAACCCGAACGCCGCCGACGGCAAGACCACCTGCTCCGACGCCGAGGCCCGAGTCGGCAGCTCGGAAGAAGCCCAATGCCCGGAGTTCTCGAAGGTCGGCACGGTCTCGATCGACTCCTGGGCGCTGCCGGGGCCGCTCCCCGGCGCCGTCTACCTCGGCGAACCGCGGCCCGGAGACCGCTACCGCGTGATCGTCGCTGCCGACGGCTTCGGCACCCACATCAAGTTCACCGGCTCGGTCGCGGCCGACCCCGTCACGGGACAGCTGACGACGACCTTCGCCGAACTCCCCCAGTCGCCGCTGACCGAATTCACGATCCACTTCTTCGGCAGTGAGCGCGGCCTGCTGGCCACACCGACCAAGTGCGGGACCTATCCGGTCGAAAGCGAATTCAAACCCTGGGCGACCGGGCAGCTGAATCAGAGCTCGACCCAGTTCTTCCAGATCACCTCGGGCCCGAACGGGAGCCCATGCCCCGGGCAGGCCCGTCCCTTCGCTCCCGGCTTCCGTGCGGTCGGGGCAAGCAACGGCGCCGGCGCCCACAGCCCGCTCTCGGTCTACATCACCCGTCCTGACGGCGACCAGACCCTGAGCACGGTCGGGGTCAACACACCTCCCGGATTCACCGCGACGCTGAAGGGGATCCCGAAATGCTCGGAGACCACCCTGCGGGAAATCGAAGACCCGTCCTGGTCGGGCTCGGCCGAGCTCGCCACCCCGAAATGCCCCGCCGGCTCCCTGGTCGGCCACTCGGAGGCCGGCGCCGGCGCCGGCTCGAGGCCCTTCTACGCGCTCGGCAAGGTCTACCTCGGCGGCCCCTACAAAGGCGCGCCCCTGAGCTTCGCCGTGGTCACGCCCGCCGTATCGGGCCCCTACGACCTCGGCAACATCGTTAGCCGCATCGCGGTCGAAGTCGACCAGACCACCGCGGCGGTGACGGCCAAATCGGACCCGTTGCCGCAGGTCTTCGGCGGCATCCCGCTGCGGCTCAGGTCCGTCCTGATCAATCTCGATCGCAGTGACTTCACCCTCAACCCGACCGGCTGCGATCCCCTCGCCGTCACCGGCATCCTGACCGGGGAGCAGGGGGCGACGGCGAGTCCGCAGACCTATTTCCAGGTCGGCAACTGCGACGGCCTGGACTTCGATCCGAAGCTGACGGCGGTGGTCAAGGGCAAGGTCGGTCGCGGCGGCCATCCGGCCCTGACCACGACGATCAGCCAGGAAACCGAAGGTGCCACCAACCTGGACAAGGCGGTCGTCACCCTCCCGCACTCCGAGTTCCTCGACCAGGAACACATCCGCACGATCTGCACCCGGGTTCAGTTCGCTGCGAACAGCTGTCCGCCGGACTCCGTCTACGGTCACGCGACGGCGGTCACCCCGCTCCTCGACGAGCCGCTCGAAGGCCCGGTCTACCTGAGGTCGTCGTCGAACACGCTGCCCGACCTTGTCGCCGACCTGAGGGGCCCGGCCTCGCTTCCGATCCAGGTCGTCCTGGACGGCAGGATCGACTCGCCGAACCAGCAGATCCGCGCCACCTTCTCGGTGATCCCGGACACGCCGGTCTCCAAGTTCACCCTGCAGATGCAGGGAGGCAAGAAGGGCCTGCTGATCAACTCGACCAACATCTGCAGCAGTCACCTCAAGGTCAACGCCAATTTCACCGGTCAGAACGGCGCCTCGGTCAAGCGCAAGCCGGCGCTGGAAAACCCGCGGTGCAAGCCCCAGGCCCGCAAGGCTAAGAAGAGGAGGGCCGGCAAGTGAGGCGATTGAGCAGCATCGTGCTGATCGCGCTCACCGCCGCAGGGGTGTTCGCCTCCGTCGGCTCGGCGCAGGCGGGCTCGCCCGACTCGTGGATCTACAGCTCCACCATTGCTGAAGGGCTGAACACGAGCCTCGGCAACCTCTACGTCAACGAACAGAACGGAAACATCCTGGCGCAGGGCAGCGACGGGAAGATCCACCAGTTCAACGCCGCTGGTGACCCGGTCAATTTTGCGGCAACGGGCACACCCACGCTCGCGGTGAGCGGCCAGGTCTCGATCTCCAACGGAGGCCCGACCCAGGGCAACATCTATGTCTGGGACGGGCAATACCTGCACGCCTTCCACGCCGACGGAAGCCCGATCGGCGAAAGCAAAACGGTGGGTGCGGAAAAAGGGCCCGGTGTGTTCGAACCGATCTCCGAAGGCATTTTCCAAAACGAACTCTTCGTTCCGCTGGGAGGAGGAGGCGTCCTCGTCGAACCGGACGGAACTGCCTGGGTCGGGGTCAACGTCCTCGATTTCGACACGTTCGGGACCACCGCCGAAATAGCCGCGCTGTCGCCGGAAATGGTCCCGACCGGGCGAAAGGAGAAGCTCACCAACTACGGGCTGGGTGGCCTGCAGGCCATGAGTCCGTCGGGGACCTTCTACCTCGACAATCCCTACCCGCAGGTGACGAGATTCAACACCGCCAACCACTATGCGAACGGTGGGGTCTTCCCTCTCGCCCTGGAAGGCGGCGGCCAGCAGATCACCGTCGAACCGGCCACCGAAGACATCTACAAAGTGGCAGCGGTGGGCGGCGGCTTCGACCCGACCGCGGAACCACTCGGCGCGGTCAGCGCAACCCACGCAAACGCCACCGAAACGACACCGCCGATCGCGGTCCTCAAAGCCGAAGGGGGGCTCAAGCAAGGCAAGGGAATCGCCTTCGACCCCGCGGGCGAAAAGATGTACATCTCTGAGGGCAAACGAATCCGCGTATTTCGCAACGGGCCCCCGATCGCGCCGTGGGAAGTGGGTGCCACGCGGGCGACCGAAATCCGGGCCTTCTCGGCCGTGCTTCAGTCGAGCTTTATCGACGGCAACGCCCAGACGAGCTACAGGTTCGAATACGGGCCGACCGACTCCTATGGCCAGGTAACCCCGACCATCACCGCTCCGCGTCGATTCTTTGCGCAGGTGGTCCACGCGGGCATCGCGGGCTTCCAGCCCGACACCACCTACCACTTCCGCATAGTCGCGACCAACTCAGTCGGCACCACCTTCGGGCCGGACGGGACCTTCAAGACCTATCCGATTCCCCCCGGCGCCGACCCGTGCGCCAATGCCCTGGCCCGGAAGCAGACGATCTCCCAGCGCCTGCCGGACTGCCGTGGCTACGAGCTGGCCAGCGCCTCCGACACCGGCGGCTACGACGTCGAGTCCTATCTGGTGCCGGGGCAGCAGCCCTTCCCGAGTTACCCGGACGCGGCCGGCAAGCTGCTCTACGCGACTCATTCCGGTGCCGTCCCCGGTCCCTGGAAGGCGACCAACAAGGGGCCCGATCCCTATGTCGCCACCCGCACCGAAAGCGGCTGGATTACCCAGTACGAGGGCCTGCCCTCGGACCTCGATCCCGCGGCGGGCACCTTCTCCTCGGTCCTCGGCGAAGCCGACCCGACACTCAGCACCCTCGCCTTCGCAGGCCCGAACCTCTGCAGCCCGTGCTTCACCTCGGGGCTGAAAACCGGGATCCCGGTGCGTCTTCCGAGCGGACAGCTGGTGCAGGGGATGAGCGGCTCGCTCGGCGCCTCGGTCCCCGACACCGCCAAGCCCGAAGGCACCGTCGCCAAGTTCTTCTCGGGCGACGGCAAGCACCTGGTGTTCGCCTCCAAATTCGCCTTCGAGCCCGGCGCAAACACCGGCGGGTCGGATCTCACGGTCTATGACCGAAACCTCTCCGCGGGCACTACGCAGATCGCCTCCACCGACGAGAACGGGGACACGCTCACCGGCACAGTGTCCGAGCTCGACCTCTCCACCGACGGCTCGCGGATCGTCACCGCGACCAAAGTCTCCGCCGACTCGGCGGGCAACGAAAACGTCCATCCCTACATGCACATCGGCTCCTCGCCGGACTCGGTCGACCTCGCCCCCGGGACCACCTCGGGCGTGCGCTACGCGGGCATGACCGAGCACGGCTCGAGGGTCTTCTTCACGACGGCCGACGCACTCGTAGGGGACGACACCGACACCAGCGCCGACCTCTACGAAGCGGCGGTCGACGGCTCGGGGAACCTCACCCTCAGGACGGTCACCGAGGGCGACTCAAATTCCTGCAGCCCGGTCTCGAACTCCAACGGCGCCCACTGGAACACCAACGGCGCCGGCGCCAACTGCGACGCCGTCGCGATCTCCGGCGGCGGCGGGGTGGCATCGACCTCGGGAGCCATCTACTTCCTCAGCCCTGAGCTGCTCGACGGGACGAACGGCACCGCCGACCAGCCCAACCTCTACCTGGCCGAGGCCGGCGCGGCGCCGACCTTCGTCGCCACCCTCGAGCCCGGCAACCCGCTCGTGCTCGACTCGGTGAAAGCCAGCGCCGCGCGCCGGACGGCCGACTTCCAGGTCGCGCCGAACGGCGACTTCGCCGCCTTCACCAGCAAACTCGACCTCGCCGGCCTTCGCACCGGCGGCTTCGCGGGCGCCTACCTCTTCGACGCCGGGGCGGGACAACTGACCTGTACCTCCTGTGACCTGACCGGCACCGCCGACGCCGGCGCTTTCGGCAATGCCGAACTGCCGCCCGACGGGCTCGCCCTGCTCGACGACGGCAGGCTCTTCTTCACCACCGGCGCGCAGCTGCTCCTCAACGACACGAACGGCAGGAAAGACGTCTACGAGTGGACGATCAGCGGTAAGCAGGAACTGATCTCCTCCGGCACCGGGCCCTTCGACTCCGCCCTGTTGGGCGCCTCGGCCGACGGCGTGGACGTCTTCTTCTTCACCCATGACGCGCTGGCTTCCGAAGAAGACCACAACGGCGCCCTGATGCGGATCTACGACGCCCGCGAAAAAGGAGGCTTCTTCAAGCTGCCTCGCAACCTGCCCTGTCAGGCATCCGACGAGTGCCACGGCCCGAGCAGCCCGATCCCCGCCCCCTCGGATATCAAGAGCTCCGGCAGCACCACCCCGGGCAACGTCCTCGTCTGTCCCAAGAACCGAGTGAAGAAGCGCGGCGAGTGCGTCAAGAAGCCGCATCACAAGAAGAAGCGGCACTCCAAGAAAAAGCATTCCAAGAAGAGGGACACGCATGCGTAGGGCTCACCTGATTCTGCTTCTGGCCGTCCTGGTGGCCGCCATCGGCGCCTCGCCGGCGAGGGCGGCGCTGACGATCGAAGGCTTCGAAACCACGAGCACCACTTCCGAAGCCGGCGGGCACCCTGATCTGCGCACCCACATCAAGTTGGGCACGGAAGGTGCTGCCGAAGTCGCCAAGAACATCACCTTCGACGCGCCTCGCGGGCTCTTCGGCAACCCGGGCATCCTGACCCAGTGCACGGCGCTCGATTTCGCGCTCCAGCAGTGCGCCCCGAACGCTCAGGTCGGGCTGGTCGTGATCAGGGCCGACTACGCCGGCGAAGCGAACAAACTGATGGGGACCGCGCCGATCTACAGCCTCGAAGCGGGCCCCGAAGAAGCCGCCCGCTTCGCCTTCTACGTCCCGATCCTGAACCTCTCGATCGCGATGCCGGTGACGGTGCGTTCCGCCGACTACGGCCTGCGCTTCACCGTGGCAGGGATCACTCAGGAAGTGCCGCTCACCGAAGCCAACATCACCCTCTGGGGATTCCCGGCTTCCAGCGGTGAAGAACCCGGCGCCCATGACTCGCAGCGCTTCGCCAAAGGATCACCGGGGCATCCGGCCGGGTGCGTCGGGGAATCCTGGGAAGCGGAACCTCTCTGTCCAGCCCATGCGAACGAAAAAAACGGGTTCCCCGGGGGGATCGGCGCCGGCCTGCCCAACCAGCCGTTTCTCGGCAACCCCTCGGTCTGCGGGCAGTCGACCGAAACCGGGCTCGACGTCGAGACCTATCAGCGTCCTGGCGTGAAGGTCCACGCCTCCTCCTCCTATCCCGACACCAGCAACTGCGCGCGGCAGATCTTCCAGCCCGTCGCCCAGGCGAAGCTGACCACAAGGGAGGCGGACTCGGCCTCGGGCCTCAGCCTCCAGTTCACGATTCCGCAGGCCAAAACCTCCGGGGCGTCGCCCTCATCCCTACGCGCCGTGACGCTGAATCTTCCCGAAGGCCTGACGATCAACCCGGATGCCGCCGACGGGCAGTCGGCGTGCCCCGACGTCGATGCGGAGTTCGGCACCGAAGCGCGGGCACACTGCCCTGACAGCGCCAAGGTCGGAACCGTGACTCTCAAATCGGGATCGCTCCCAGGCGACATCAACGGCTCGATCTACCTGGGCGAACCGAAGCCGGGGAACCAGTACCGGGTCTTCGTGATCGCCGAAGGGTTCGGGATCAAGACAAAGCTGATCGGCAAGCTGCTGCCGGACCCGCGCACCGGCCAGCTGACCGTCTCCTTCGAGGAGCTGCCTCAGCTGCCGCTCGAGAAGTTCGAAATGCACCTCTTCGCCTCCGACCGCGGGATCCTCGCGACGCCGACCCAGTGCAGCGTCTACACGGTGCAGGCAGACCTCTTCCCGTGGAACCCGACGATCGCCGATGTCAAGGGCGAATTCGGCCTAGGTGTCAATTCCGGCCCCAACGGCGGGCCCTGCCCGCCGGGGGGGAACAGGCTGTTCAACCCCAAGCTGAACGCCGGGACCTCGAACTCCCGAGCCGGCTCCTACTCCAACTTCACCCTCGACCTCGATCGCGAAGACGGAGACCAGTTCCTCGGCGACCTCGGCTTCACGATGCCGCCCGGCCTGACCGGCTCGCTGAGGGGCATCGCCTACTGCCCGGAGTCGGGCGTCGCCGCTGCCGCCGAGAAGCTCGGGCGCGCCGAGCAGGCGGCCCCGAGCTGCCCGCCGCAATCGGAGATCGGCACCACCAACGTGGCGGCGGGCCCCGGCTTCCATCCCTTCCACGCGACCGGAAAGATGTACATGGCGGGGCCGTTCAAGGGCGCGCCGCTCTCGCTGGTCGCGATCACACCGGCCCTGGCAGGGCCGTATGACTACGGCACCGTGGTGGTCCGCGTCGCGGTCAGGGTCGATCCGGCCGATGCCCACGTCACCGCGATCTCCGACACGGTGCCGTCGATCATCGGCGGCATCCCGCTCCGTCTCCGCTCGATCGAGGTCAACCTGACCAAGCCCGAATTCATCCTCAACCCGACCAACTGCTCACCGATGCAGGTGGTTTCCAAGGGCATAGGCAACCAGGGCACCACGACCGAATTCTCCAGCTACTTTCAGGCCGTGAACTGCGGCACCCTGCCCTTCAAGCCGCAGATGAAGGTCAAGTACCTCTCCGGCGGGAAGTCGCGCGCGAAGAACCCGGCGCTCGAATTCGACCTCAAGACCCGTCCGGGCGACGCCAACATCAAGACGATGGCGGTGACCCTGCCCAGCGTGTTCGCGATCGACCAGCGTCACCTCGGCAACATCTGCTCGGAGAAAGAGCTCGTGGCGAACCATTGCGCCGGGCGGGCCCCGATCGGCAAGGCGACGACCACCACGCCCCTACTCGACCAGCCTCTTTCGGGCCCCGTCTACGCGGTCTCGGGCTCCGGCGGCCTGCCGAAACTTGCCTTCGTTCTCGATGGCCAGGTGAACCTCCTTCCGCGCGCCGAAACCAAATCGGTGACGACGAAGGAGGGCGCCGGTCAGCTGCGGACCACCGTTCCGGTCGTCCCCGACGCACCGATCGGCGATTTCCGCCTGTCCCTGCTCGGCGGCAAACAGGGCTATCTGATCAACACCCGCAATCTCTGCAAGCGACCGGTTATCTCGACGGTCGAGTACCAGGCGCAGAACGGCCGCAAATTGACCCAGAGCGTCACGGTCGCGACCCGGTGTGGAGGCCGCGCCAAGGCCAAGAGGACGAAGCGGCGTACGACGGTTCGCTGAAGCGGCCCGTTCTCTTCCGGGACCGCGCTAATCTCTGTAGTGGTAGTGGTGGGCGTTTGCTCACCATTGGGAATACATGGGATTGGCGATGGATCGAGCGACACTCGGCCGATACGCGACACTCGCATGCTTGCTCCTGGGTTTTTCGGGGCTCGCGGCCGGCCTCGCCGGGGCCGAGCAGAGCGGCGGCGAAGGCGTTCGGGTTTCGCTCGACGGCTCGTTTTCGCCGAATCAGTTGCAGCGCCATCGATTTTCCCCCGTCTCGATCAGTCTCGAGGGTGCCGTGCACGGCACCGAAGGGCAGCTGCCGCCGCCGATCGGCCGCATCGACATCGACTTCGGATCGAACGCAAGCCTTGAGACCGAGGGGCTTCCCACCTGTCGGCGAAGTCAGCTGGTCGCCAGCGATCTTCGCCATGCGATGGAAGCCTGCGGTCCCGCGCTCGTAGGCCGGGGCAGCGTCGACGCGATCCTCGAATTTCCGGACGAGACCCCGCACGAAGTGAAAGCTCACCTGCTCGCCTTCAATGGCCGAAGCAAGGAGCCCGACGCCGTCGTCTGGGCTCTCGTCTCTCCCTACGAACCCGCCTTGGCGACCTCGTTCGTGCTGCCCTTCTACCTGCAGGGCATCCCCACCGGAGGCGCATTCGGCCATCGGATCCGGGCCCCCGTATTCCACAACCCGGCCCGCTTCTGGCGCCTCAGCCGATTCAGCGTCACCCTCGGGCGCCGCTACCGCTCAGAGGGTGAGCGACGCAGCTATCTCGACGCCCGCTGCCCGCTGCCGCCGCGCTTCCACAGCTTCAGCATCCCCTTGGCCCGGGCGACGTATCGGTTCGCGCCGAGTCCAGATGTCTCGGTCGATATCTATCGCGCCTGTCGAGTCCGCGACTGACCCTCAAGTTCCGCCTTACCTCCAGAAAACCAGGGGCGCTTTTCCGGCTATCCTGTCCGTCCAAGCGCCGGAGGGGGGAGCACAAGGGAGCATGAGGGGCCGTCTTCAGGGAAGAACGCAGGACCATGCCTGAAAGAGGGACGGCGCGCCGGCGCGCGATCGTCATCCTCGTCGCCAGTGCCGCCGTGGTCGCTGTCCTCGGCCTCGTCGGGGCCGGGGTGGAGGATCACCTCCGGCCGACCTCGCTGGCCATCGATGGAACCGCATCCTCGCGCGGTGAAGACCTTGCGACCGAGCACTTCGGCGACTCCTCGCCGCTCACCGTCCTCCTCCGCGGTCCTGCCGGCCCGCTCGAGGCGCAGGGGCGAAGGCTCGTGGCGGTACTGCGCCGCGACCCCGACCTGACCGTGATCTCTCCGTGGGATCCGACCTTCGCTGCCCGCAAGCTTCCGGCGCCTCGGCCCACCGCGCCACCTTCGGCGCGTTCGCATGCCCTGCTCCTGCTCGATTTCCACGTCCCGCTTTCAGAGGCGATGCGTGACACGGTCCCCCGCCTCGAAGACACCCTCGAGAGCCACATCCGCCCGCCCGTGCAGGCGACCCAGTCCGGCTTCGCGACCATCTCGCGTGCCCTCCAACACGAATCGCTCGGGGCGGCTGAGCGGGCCGAGCTGCTCGCCACCCCGTTGCTTCTCCTCGTCCTGTTGCTCGTCTTCCGCTCCGCGGTCGCGGCGCTGATCCCACTCGCCTTCGGCGCGATCACCGTCCTCGCCGGCCGCGGGGTTCTGGTGTTCCTCACCTCGCTGATGCCGATCGACGCCCTCTCGCTCGTGGTCTGCACGATGATGGGTCTTGCGCTCGGCGTCGACTACTCGCTGCTGATCGTCTCCCGTTTTCGCGAGGAGCTCGCTGCCGGACGCCCGCCTGATTCGGCGGCAAGCCGCACCCGAGCCAGTGCCGGTCGGACCACCGCGATCGCGGGAGCGACCCTGTTCTTCTCGATCTTCCTCTCGGCTTTCTTCCAGCCCGGGTCGCTGCTGGTTTCCCTCGCCACCGCTCTCGCCGTCGTTACCGCCCTAGCGGTCCTAATCGCCTGGGCCACCCTGCCCGCCCTGCTCTCGCTGCTCGGTCCTCGCATCAACGCCGGGCGAATCGGTCGCTCTCCCTTAGGACAGGGCTCGCGCATCGCTGCCGCCGCCTCATCGGCCCTGCGGCGCCCCGCTCTGGCCACGGCTGTCATCGTGCTGCCACTGTTGCTTCTCTCCGCGCCCGCTCTGGCTTTCGACACGGGCTCACCGGGGGTCGATGAGCTCTCCCCGTCGAGTCAGGCACGCACGGATTCCGAAGCGATCACAGACGCCGTCGGAGCGGGCTGGCAGGCCCCGTTCATCCTCACTCTCGCGGCCGAAGACGGGCCGATCACCTCGCGCCGGCGCCTCGCATTTCTCACCGGGACCCAGCGCCGCATCGCCGCGCTCCCCGGCGTCGACGCCGTGATCGGTCCGGCCGCGATCGACGCTGCCGCCCGCCCGGTCCGCTCGCTTGGCGACGAGCTCGATTCCGACCATTCTTCGAAGGCCGCCCAGCTCAGTCGACTCGGCCCGAAGCTCGGTCGGGCCTCCGGCGCGGTTGCCGAGATCCGCGGGGGGCTCGGGGAAGCCTCGGCCGCCGGTGGGCTGCTCGGTGAAGGCTCGGCGAGGGCGGGCGAAGGGGCCGCCCTACTCGCCGGCGGCCTCGGCCAGGCGGGCGAAGGGGGTGAGCGCGCCACCGGCGCCCTCCGGCGCCTCGCCTCGGGCTCTGAACGATTGGCCGCAGGCCAGAGCATCGCGTCCGGCACCGCCCGCAACCTCTCACTCGGGCTCGGCACCCTGCTGCCGAACCTCACCGCCCAGGGTCTCGGCCGCGCCCGTCGGCTCTCAAACCGGCTCAAGAGCGCTTCCTCTGCCGATCCCTCCCTGGCTCCGGCGGCTCACGAAGCCGAAGTCCTTGCCTCTGTCCTCTCCGCCAACCAGGAAGAACTCGCCCGCCTCCGCGCCCAGGCTCGAGCGCTGAATACCGGCCTCGGCAAGCTCAGCTCGGGTGGTAGCCGACTGGCAGGCGGCTCCTCGCGCCTCGCCACCAAAGCGGGGGATCTGACCGGCGCCCTCGGAGTCCTCGGCGGGGGCGCCCAAGCGCTCGCGGGGGGTCTCGGCGAATTGCATGGCGGCGCCGAAACTCTCAGCGCCAGCCTCGCCGACGGCTCTCGACGCGCCTATCCGCTGCAACGGCAACTGGGCCGCGCCGGTGAGCGTGTCTCTGCGCTAGCCGACCCGCTCGTGCGCCGCCTCCGCCGGCTGGACGAGGTCTCGCCTCGCCTCTTCGAGTCCGGCTACCTCGCGGTTGCCGCCCTCGATGGTGCCCACCCCGTCCGGCGTTCCCTCGCAGCCGAGGTGATCGACGTCTCCGGCGGCGGTAGTGCCGCCCGTTACCTCGTCGTCTCCGACTCGGGCTTCAACACAGCCGGATCGCAGCGGCTGGGCTCGCAGCTGGGGGCGCTCGCCGATCGGGTCGGCCAGCGTCCCGGCTTCCGCGCAGGCCTGAGCGGTGGTGCCGCCGTCCTCAACGACTATGGATCGGCAACCAAATCGCGCCTGCCGCTCGTGGTCGGCTCGGTCGTCCTGATCACCTTCCTGATGCTCGTCGCGCTGCTTCGCGCGCCACTGCTCGCCGCGCTTGCCGTAGGCCTCAACCTGCTCTCGGTCGCTGCGGCGATCGGCGTCGTCACCCTCGCCTGCCAGATCCCGGCCGGCTATCCGCTCGGTGGGCATCCGTACATCGACACCGTGGGCGCCGCCGCAATCTTCGGGGTCACCTTCGGGCTTTCGATCGACTACGCCGTCTTTCTCCTCGCGCGCATGCGCGAGAAGCGCAGCGGGGGCGCTGACAATCGTGCTTCGATCCAGTTCGGTCTCGACAAGACCGCCGGGGTGATCACCGGGGCAGCGGCGATCATGGCTGCGGTCTTTGCGTCATTCGCGGTCGCCCCTGTTGCCACGGTCAGCCAAATGGGCCTCGGGCTCACCGTCGCGATCCTGCTCGACGCGACCGTTGTCCGCATCGTCCTCCTGCCGGCGCTGATGCTCCTGATCGGCGAGCGGGTCTGGAACACTCCGGCATGGCTCGATCGCATCCTGCCGGCCGCCCGACGGCCCGCCCCCGTCGCAGCGACGGAGGTCGGCTGATGCGCAAGGTCCTCGCGATCCCGGCGATCGTAGCCATCTCGCTCACCCTGATCTTTACGGCTGCCGTCGGCGCCGCCGAACCGACCCGCTCCCAATATGTGGCTCAGATGGAGACCATCTGCAAGCCGGACTCGGAAGCCACACAGCGCGCCGTTCGTGGAACCCGCGCCGACGTCCGCGCTGAACGCCTCTCGGTCGCCGCGCGCAAGGTTGCCAAGGCCCAGCGCATCTTCGCCGGCACCGTGCGCTCCATATCCAAGGTCCCCCGCCCCGCGGCCGACAGCGCCACCCTCGCGCGCTGGTTCGCCGCCCTGGCAGACGAGAGCGCTGCGCTCAGCCGCACCGCCGATGCCCTTCGGGCCAATGACGTGCCCCGCTTCCAACGCGTTTGGGGAGACTTCATCCACGAAGGGAACAAGGCCAACAACGTGGTCGTCTCCTTCGGCTTTGACTACTGCAATTTCAAGCCCTCGAGGTTCGTGTGAGCGCGGCTAGGCAAGGCGGCTCACTGCGGCTCTTCGTTTCGGCGGGGAGTAGTTACTGGCTGGGCGTATTCCCCGTCGCCCGCTCCACCCAGCGTCGGCTGCAGGTCCGAGCCGCCGCCATCCCCGACCCGATGCTGCGGGCCGATGCGCTGGCCTCCCATTGCGACAAGCGTTCCAACTCCGAAGGGCTCGCTGCCCTGGCGCTTCTCGCGCCCCCCGCGAACCGTGACCGGATCGTCCGCGGCCTGGTTGCCTATCAATTGATGCTCGACTATCTCGACGGGGTCTCCGAGCGTCCCTCGGCGGATCCGATCGCCAACGGCCTGCGCCTCCATTCTGCCTTTGAAGTCGCCCTTGACCCGGAGGCGGAGCACCTCGATTACTACGGGCTTGCCCACGCCGGCGATGACGGCGGCTATCTCGCCGAGTTGATCGACACCGTTAGGCGGTCGCTCGATCGGCTGCCCTCCATCTCGGCGACACGGGGGCCGCTCCTTCGCCAGGCTCGCCTCTGTCGCGAGTCCCAGGCGCTGAACCACGCCCTGCGATTTGCCCCGGTCCAGGGGCAGGTCGATGAATGGGCTGCCGTCACCGCCGCCGGCATCGGAGTGGAGCAGGGCTTCGAGTGGTGGGAGCTGATCGCCGCCGCCGCCGCGTCCTCACTCTGCGTAGGTGCGTTGCTCGCTCTCGCGGCGAGGCCCGGAGTCACCGAGGTCGAAGCGGACGCGGTCGAGGCTGCCTACTTCCCGTGGGCGAGCGGTCTGAATGCCCTGCTCGATTCCCTCGTCGACCTCGACGAGGACCCGGCCGGCGAGAGCCACCTGCGTCGCTACGACTCTCGCGAGCAAGCTGCCGAGCGGCTCGGAGCGATCGCCGCCGGTGCCCGAGAGCGGGTCTCGGAGCTGCCCGATGGCCGTCTGCACGAGGCGATCCTCACCGCGATGGGCGCGTTGTACCTCTCTCAGCCTCAGGCCTGGAGCACGGAGACAGGCACCGTGTCCAGGACTGTCCTGGAGGCATTCGGCCCGATCACGCGCCCCGCGCTCTACGTCCATGTGGCGCGTCGCGGGGGGCGCGGCACCGGCGCGCTCCTGCGGGCTCATCGCCGAATGCGAGATCCCCAAAACCCGGGGCAGGTTCCGGTCACCGGCTGAAAACGCGGAGCCCGCCGGGCGCCGTGGGCTTTGGGAGAGCCCGCCAGGCGCCCGGCGTTGTACTCCTTTGGCGCCCCCCGGAACAGGGCGTCCGGTTGGCTCCCTTTGCGGCCGACGCGCTCAGGGTAAGCGCGTTAGCCCGCCAACACCCCAGGGAAAAGAGGTGGGCTTCAAGGTGGTAGGTAACCAGAATCGACAGCGAAAGGCAAGCTAGATTTTCTGAAGATAAGGTGTGGCGGGCGAGAGCTGAGGAAACGGAGCCGACAGATCGCGCGACGACGCCCACGCTTACAATGCGCGCGGGCCGCAAGGGGAACGCGATCCGCAGCGGTAGGCGCTCAGGGAAAGGGAAGCCGACAGCCATTTGAGCGAGCGCGACAACAACGCCGCGACACTGCGCACACCGTGGGGAAACGCCGCCGGCCTGCGTGAGCGCAGGCTCTTCCCCGGGTCGGGGACGCCTCCCGATCAGGTGGCCCGCAACCAGCGCGAGCGCTGTTTTGCCGCCGCCGTGGCGATCGCGGCGCAGAAGGGCTACGAAGGGATGACGGTCGCCGACATCCTCGAGATGAGCGGTGTCTCCCGCAGCGCCTTCTACGTCCATTTCGCCAATAAGGCCGAGTGCCTGACGGCGGCTGCCCAGGAGCTTGTCGGGCCGGCCTTGGCGACGCTCGAGCCAGGGCCAAGCGGCGGCCGGCCCGAGCCCGAGGTGGCTTTCGAAGGCTTTCTGGCGATGCTGCGATCTCAGCCGGCGGCGGCGCGAGTCTTTTTCGTGGAGCTGCACGCGGCCGGAGAGGGCGGGGAGGAGGTCGCGGATCGTGCCTTCGAGGCGATGTCGACACGATTCGAGGAACTGGACCTCGCGGCGGGACGCCCCCCTCTGCCCGCCGCCCTTCGCCAGGCGGTGATCGGCGGCGTACGGAAGATGATCCAATCGCGCATCGCCCGCGGTGAGCTGGTCGAGCTGGAGGAGCAGGCGGGTCGGGTCTGGGAGTGGATCGAAAGCGTCGAGCCACCGCCGGGGACGCTCCTCGTCCCGCGCCGCCAGCGGGCCGCCACGGGCGGTTTTCAGGGCTACACGCCGGCGGAACGGATCGCGCGGGCAGTGGCATCGCTGGTTGCCGAGAAGGGCTACGGGGCGATGAGCACCGATGACATCGCCGCGGCCTCCTCGATCTCGCTCAGCACCTTCTACGAGAACTTCGCGGACAAGCGCGACGCGGTGCTCGGCACACTGGAGATGGGGGGCGCCCAGATCACCGCACTCGCGGTTCCGGCGGCGCGAAGGGCGAAGGGCTGGCAGGAGGGTGTCCGGGCTCTGTATGAAGCGATCGGCCACTACTTCGCCGCCGAGCCGGCGATGGCCGAGTTGGCGCTCGTCGGTGTATACGGCGCCGGCGAGGAGGCCTTGCGGCGCCGCGACCACGTGATCGAGTCGCTGGCGACGATGCTCGCCCCGGGCCTTGCTGAAAACCCGACCGCGTCGCCGCTGAGCGCTGAAGCCGCGGCCGCCGCGGTGTACTCGCTCATGCGCGAGCGGGTTCGCACCCAGGGCCCCTCGAGCGTCGCCACGGTGATTCCGCTGGCGACCTACGTGACGCTCGTCGGCTTCACCGGGCCGGAGCGGGCGCTCGCCGTCGCGAATGGCGAGGCGACGGCCTAGAGGTCCGGCGGCGGAGGAATCCGGAGCTCCTCCTCGGCCGCCTCCGCACCCAGATAAGGAAACACGGCGGCGTACATGAGCTCCGGGATCTCCTCCTCGCCGAGTCCCAGTTCTCCTTTTGCGACCGCCTCCTGGACGCGGGTGAAGACGACTCCGCCGACGCCGATCGCGGTGGCGAGGCCCGGCGACTCCGGGCCGTCGGCTTCCGATGAGCCCTCGTCGAGCAGTTTGACCAGGCGACCGAAGGTCTCCTGGAAAAGTGCCTGGGCCCGCTTTCCGGCGTACTGGACCTCGACCGCGGCGAGGCGGGCGACACGTTCGTCGCGCCGCAGGAAGCGCAGCAGCGCGTAGGCGGTCGCGCGCATGCGATCGCGCCAGCCAGTCTCGTCGGCGACCGCCTCCTGAGCGCGGGCGAAGAATTCGTCGTAGATCTCGGCGAGGACGGCGGCGAAGCAGGCATCGAGATCGGCGTAGTGACGATGGAAGGCCTCCTCGTCGATCTCAGAGCGCTGGAGCAGGTCCTTGAGCTTGAGCTTCTTGTAACCGCGCTCAGCGCAGAGGTCGAGCAATGCTTCGCGAAGGCTGCGTACCTCTTCTTCTGCGGAGTCGGGCATCGCTCTCAGTCGGTATGTATCTCACACGCGGTCAGGCCTTGCGTTTGGCCATTCGCTCGAGCTGCTTGCCGAACGCCTTCTCGACTTCGTCGGACATCGTCATCCGGTAGACGGCGACCAGCGCCTGCAGCGACAGCGGGCGCAGCTGGTCGAGGGCGGCGCGGACCTCGGGCCAGCGCTCCTCCGGGTAGCCGTCCTCTTCGAAGGGCTTCCAGATGTCCTCGAGGAAGAGCTTGACGAACTCATGCGAGACCGAGCGGCAGCTTCTGGCCACCTTGGCGATCACGACCAGGGCGTGATCGAGAGGGACGCCGGTCGCGACGACGCCCTCGGCCGCGTCGAGCAGCGAGGGAAAGGGGGCCTCGTAGCGGTCCTCGTCGATCGCGACGAGCGCACCCGCGTCGACGGCCCGCTTCAAAGCGTCGTCGATCTCGGTCCCGAAGCGGTCGGCGAGGTCCTTGCGGGTGAACGTCTGCGGCTGCTCTCGGTCGAACTCGTCGATCTCGCGTTTGAAGGAGATGAACTGCTCGGCGGGGCCGAGGTTCTGGCTGAGCAGCCGCTCGATCCCCTTCAGGTTGAAGCCGTCGCCCTGCAGCTCCTGGATCATCTTCAGCCGGTCGAGGTGCTCGGGGCCGTAGTAGCCGACCCGGTCGCGCACCTCGGGGGCGGGGAGCAGCCCCCGGGCCCGGTGCGAGCGGATGTTGCGGACGGTCATCCCCGTCTCGGCGGCGAGCTGTTCGATCGTCAAGTCGTTCTCGGGCTTGGTCTCGGTCGGCGCCACCTTGTGTGAAACCTATCACTGAACAACGGCGCACCGATCAGGGTGACGGCATTTGGTGTTACGTTGTCCTCCGTCACGGGTACTGCTGCCAAACACCCACGCAGAGGAGGAGAGATGAGTCACGCATTGCTGGACCTGATGGCCGGCCCGCCCGGAGTCGACGGCTATCTCGAGCAGATCAGCCCGATGCTGGTGACCGGCGAGTGCAGGGCCGAGGTCGTCGCCATCAGGCGCGACACCGAGGACAGCGTGACCCTGAGCCTGCGCCCGAACCGCGTCTGGCAGGGAGCCCGGGCCGGCCAGTTCATCCAGGTGTCGGTCGAGATCGACGGCGTCCGCCATACGCGCTGCTACTCGCCCGCCTCGCCGGAGGGCTCGGGCCGCGAGCTCGAGATCACGGTCAAGCGCCATCCCGAAGGCCTCGTCTCCAACTTCCTCGCCGACCACGCTCGCATCGGCATGGTCGCCGTCCTATCGCAGGCCGACGGGGACTTTCGGCTTCCCGAGTCGCGGCCCGATTCGACCCTCTTGATCGGCGGCGGCAGCGGCATCACTCCGCTGATGGGGATCCTCCGCACCCTCTGCGCCGAGGGTCATTCAGGCGACGTCACGCTGATCCAGTACGCGCCCGACGCTGAGCGCACCATCTACCGCGAGGAGCTCGACCGCCTGGCCGCCGAGCACGCGAACTTCACGGTGCGCCGCTCCTACACCCGGGCGCCAGGCACCGGCGATCTCGACGGATACTTCAACCCCGACCACCTTCTGGGGGCCGACCCGAACTTCGCCCATTCGGAGACCTTCGCCTGCGGCCCGCCCGCCCTGCTCGATGCCGTGCGCGCCAACTGGGAGGCCGAGGGCCTTGAGCAGCGGCTCCACGTCGAGAGCTTCGTCCCGCCCAGCCTTCTCCCGGTCGGGGAGCCGGGCGAGGGCACCATCCGCTTCGCCGGCTCCGGCGTCGAGGTCGAGAACAGCGGCGCCTCGGTCCTCGAGCAGGCGGAGAAGGCGGGAGTCCAACCACAGTCGGGCTGCCGGATGGGGATCTGTCACTCCTGCACCTGCCGCAAGGTGAGCGGCACCGTCAAGAACCTTCTCACCGAGGAGATCTCCTCGGGCCCCGACGAGTCGATTCAGCTCTGCGTCTCCGCGCCGCTGAGCGACCTCGTCATCGACCTCTGAGTCAACTTCCAACGAAAGGACTTCCGATGAGCACCACCGAGAATCAGATTCCGCTCACGTCCGACCAGATCGACAGCTTCGGCGAGGAGCTCGACGCGATCCGCCAGCGGGTCCTCGCCGATCGCGGCGAGCACGACGCCAACTACATCCGCCGGGTGATCAAAGCTCAGCGCGGGCTCGAGGTCGCCGGCCGCGGCCTGCTCTGGGCCGGGGTCTTCCCGCCCGCCTGGATCGCCGGAACGACCGCCCTCTCGCTCTCCAAGATCCTCGACAACATGGAGATCGGGCACAACGTGATGCACGGACAGTACGACTGGACCAACGACCCGGCGTTGGCCGGGAAGAAGTTCGAGTGGGACAACGCCTGCCCGGCCGACCAGTGGCGCCACTCCCATAACTACATGCACCACACCCACACCAACATCGTCGGCAAAGACCGCGACATCGGTTACGGCGTGCTGCGCATGTCAGAGGATCAGCCCTGGACTCCCTACTACCTCGGGAACCCGCTCTACGCCACCCTGCTGGCGCTGCTCTTCCAGTACGGGGTCGCGATCCACGACCTCGAAGTCGAGCAGATCCGGACCGGCCGGGCCGACATGATCGACAAGAAGAAGATGGCCAAGGCGATCTGGAAGAAGACCCGTCGCCAGAGCCTCAAGGACTACGTGATCTTCCCGGCGCTCTCGGGCCCGTTCTTCCTCTTCCCCCTGGCCGGCAACGTGACCGCCAACCTGGTCCGCAACGTCTGGTCGTTCACGATCATCTTCTGCGGCCACTTCCCCGAAGGGACCCACGAGTTCACCGAGGAGGAGACCGAGAACGAGAGCCGCGGCCAGTGGTACTACCGCCAGCTCCTCGGCTCGGCCAACCTCACCGGCAGCCGCCCCTTCCACATCCTCGCCGGCAACCTCAGCTTCCAGATCGAGCATCACCTGTTCCCCGACCTGCCGGCCAACCGCTACGCCGAAATCTCCGAGGAGGTTCGCGAGATCTGCGAGCGCTACGGCATCCCCTACAACGTCGGCCCGCTCGGCAAGCAGTTCGGCAGCGTCGTCAAGAAGATCTGCCGCTTCGCGCTGCCGGACAGGAAGGGCGGGCGCCGCCAGCCGCCGGCCCCGGAGACGGTCGTCGAGGAGGTCCGCACGCCGGTCGCGGCCTGACGCCGCGACCGCGGGTAGACGTGGCCCGAAATGGGTAGCGGCGAGCCATGCGAAGGGCAGGACTGCTCGGCGGCACCGCGACGCTGATCGCGATCGCCCTGGCGGGGTGCGGCTCGGCCGGGCCTTCGGCAGAAGAGGAAGCAAGCACGGCCGCGGTCGAAGTCCTCGAGAGCACCGACCAGCAGCAGTTCTGCCGGCAACTGGTCACGGATCGCTACCTGGAGGAGACGGTCGCGGGCGGGGTGGCGGCGTGCGAAAAGGCCTCCGTGGTCGCGGATCACCCCGGCGACGCGCGCGCCACCAAGGTCACGATCGACGATCACGACGGCTCTCACGCCGACGTCGCCGTCGCGGTCAAAGGCGGCGAACTCGACGGGGTCAGCGGCACGCTTCAGCTGGCGAATGACGGCGATCGGTGGCGGCTCGACCGCTCCGGCGATGACTTCCTCCGGTCCAGCTTCATCGCCGCGATCCGGACCGTCGACGAAGGCGCGCTCTCGGCCGACAGCGTGAAGTCCTGTGTGGGAAAGCAGGCACAGAAACTGAGCGGCGACCAGATCCGCGATTTCAACCGTGACGCCGCGGTCGACTCCGACGCTTTTCTCAATGAGGACATCCTGCCGCTCGCCGAAAAGTGCCCGCTGGCCCTTGCCGAATACGGCGCCGACGAATTCACCAAGGGGCTGGTCGCGGCAGGGAAAAGCCCCGCCTACGTCAACTGCCTTCACGACGAAATCGAAGGCTTCCTCCTGCTCACCGACATCACCCCGGAACTGCTGCTGAAGCACCCCGGCTTCGCTCCCGTCGCCGCCCTGGAAGGGATCGTCGAGGGGGCGAAGCGGAACTGCATCAACCTCGACTGAGGCTGCTGTAGCTCAGCGCTGCGCGGCGGTCCCCGATGTCTCTTTGTGCGAGATGTCACGCCCGCCGCGCCCGCCGCCGATTTAGGGTGGGTCCATGGGTGACACCGAGACGCAGGTCTTTTACGCCACCGGCCGCACGGACCTGGATCGCATCGTCCTCGATGCACTCGAGGGGGCCGGTCGCCCTACCGACCCGATCGACCCCGACGACCTCGCCCGGCTCGATGAGTTCCACGGCCTCGGTCGCGCCGCGACCCTCGCCCTCGCAGACCTCGCCGCGATCCCGATCGGTGCGCGGGTCCTCGACATCGGCGCCGGGATCGGTGGCCCGGCCCGCGCCATCGCCCGCCAGTTCGAGGCCGAGGTCACGGCGCTCGACCCGACCGCGCGCTTCTGCGGCCTGGCCGAAGAGCTGAACCGCCGCACGGGTCTCGACCGGCAGGTCGATGTCGTGTGCGCCGATGCCCGCTCGATGCCGCTCGAAGACGGAAGCTTCGACCTCGCGATCACGCAGGCGGTGTGGCCGAGCGTCGAGGGGAAGCCGGCGATGCTCGCCGAGGCCCACCGTGTCCTTCGCGGTGGGGGCAGGCTGGCGATCTTCGAGGCGGTGGAGGGCCCTGACCAGGGCCCCCTGGACTATCCGCTTCCCTGGGCGGACGGCCCTGAGGAAAGCTTTCTCGTGTCGGCCGAGCGGATCCAGGAGCTCGCCGTCTCGGCCGGTTTCGAGCTCGTCGAGTGGCTGCAGGGCGCCGAAGCCCTGGCGCCGATCGGAGCGAGGGCCGCCGACGTCCCGGCGGGCGTCGATGGCGTCGACCTCTCTCTGCTGATGCCCGACTTCGAGGCTCGGATGGGCGGCGTCGGCGCCAACATCGCCGCCCGCAGGATCGAGCTGGCGATGGGCGTCTTCTCGCGGCCCTAGGCCGGGCTACTTCTTCTTTTTCTTCGGCGCGACCTTGAAGCTGGTCGATGCCGTTGTCACGTTGCCGGCGGCGTCGGTGGCGGTCATCGTCAGCTTGTAGCTACCGGGCTTCAGTTTCTTGCCGTTGGGGAGCGTCACGGTGTTCTTGCCGGGCGCTCCGGTGCCGGCGAACGCGGCGCCGACGTTCTTGAAGAGCGGGCACTTCTTCTTCGCCTTGTTGGCGCTCGTCTGCTTCACGCACTTCGTGCCGACCTTGCGGCCGGGCGCCTTCTTGGCAAGCTGGAAACTGACCGCGGCTGCCTCGGAGAGGGTGTAGCTGACCTTCCCGTTGGCGACCCCGAACCCGTTGACGCCCGGCTTGGTGGTGTCGCACGGGCCCTGGGTGGTCGCCTGGGTCGGACAGGCGTCCTGCGTCTCGTCTCCGAAGCCGTCGTGGTCGGCATCGGGCTCGATCGTCGCCGCGACGAGCAGCTCGGCGGTGACTTCGTTCGAACCGCGGGCGCCGGCACCTTCGACCAGCGGCGGCGAGTAGACGTAGCTGAACTTGTCGCCGCTGCTGTTGTAGACGGCGGCGATCGAGGCGGTCGTGTCGATCGCCAGGTGCTGGCCTTTCTTGACGGCCAGACGTGCCGGGACCTCGGTGATCGGCGTTTCGAGCGCGTCTTCATCCGGATTGATCGTGATCGTCGGCCCGGTGCCGGCGGAGCTTGCGATCGCCGAGTCGGCGCCCATGCCCGGGTCGCCCTGGAAGTTGGCGAGGCGGAAGGTGACCTGACCTGGTTTTTCCTGCGCGTAGGCGCGGATGCGGAATTTCGTGATCACTCCGTCGACCGGCGCTCCGCCTGAATAGGGATCGCCATTGGGTTCGCTCGGGTGGATGTAGGAGACGATCGAGCAATTCGGCGTCGGCAAGCTCATCATCGCGCAGGTCGTCTCGGTCGGGTCGTTCCTCATCCGGCTGCCGAAGGTGGTCGCGGCCTGGCCGACGGCGGGCAGGACCAGCATCGACGCAACCACGCCAAGGCCGATGATCGGGAGGCGTCTCTTGAGTGTGGTCAACGCGGGTTCCTTTCGAGGAGGTCGCAAATGGTCACGGTGCGAGGATCGTGAAGGTCGGGCTGGCCTTCGGCTGAGCGTTGTTCCCGGCGGCGTCCTTTGCCCCGACGAGGATCCGGTAGGTGCCGGGCGTGAGGGCCTTCGACTTGGTCAGCCGGCCCTGGAACTTGGTCTTGTTGTTGCCGCTCTTGGCGCCGAAGGAGATCTTGCCGGCCGCGACGAAGGACTTCTTGCCCTTCTTCACCTTTTGGCGCTGGAAGGTGAGGGTTGCCCGCGCGGCCTCGCTCAGCTTGAACGAGACGGTCGTGCCGATTGGCGATTTCGAGAAGGTCGCGAGCTTCGATCCCAAGAGCCAGCGCTTCGCCGAGACCTTGACGGCCGAGATCTTCGGGGCGGTCCGATCGCCACCGCCACCACCGCCACCGTTCGGCTTGGTCACCGTGATCGAGATCTTCGCCGGGACCGCGTCGGAGGTCCCATCGCTGCCGGTGTAGCTGAAGCTGTCGGTGCCGGTGAAGTCTTTGTTCGGTGTGTAGACGACGGTCTCGTTGTCGTTGATGCTGCCGATCGTCCCGTGCTGGGGCTGCGCGACGATTTCAATGCCGTCGCTTTCGATTCGTTCAGGCGCGGGCGGTTCGGCGCCGAAGCCGTGATCCGGGTCGGTGCACCCGATTCGAATGGTCGTGAACTGATTGGCCCCGGTCGTCGCGTTCTTCGATTCGCATTTGGGTGAGAAGTTGGTCGCCCAGTCGGCGTTACCGTCGAAGTGTTTGGCGACGTTGAAGGCGGTTTGGATGGTGGTGTCATTGCCGTTGACGTCCTTCGAGATGAGTTCTCCAGCCGAGAAGGCGAGCAACGTGTAGAGGATCCGCGTGCCATCCGGCGACCAGACGCAATTGAGATCGCCGGAGCCAGTGGAGTTGGCGAACGGCGCGGGCCCGGTCCCGTTGACGTTGACCGTGTAGATGTCGGCTTCGTCGGTCTGGGGACCGCGCAAGAAGCAGAGCCGATTGCCGTCGGGTGAAAGGGCCGGCTGCCAGTCGTCCGTGGTGCCCGTGACGACCGGAGTCTCGACACCGGCCAGGGTTACCGGGCTCTTCTTGTAGAGGTCGCGTTTTTCGCCGGAGGTGAACGGCGGCACGCCGCGGTTGTAATAGAGCGTGTTGCCGTCGGGGCTCCAGACCGGTCGTTCCTCCTGGATGCCGGCGGTTTCGGTGATCTTGACCGCCGCGCCGCCGTTGGCCGGCTTCACCCAGAGATCGCCTTCGGAGCCGTAGGCGATCTCCGTTCCATCCGGCGACCAGGACGGGCGGTCCTGGGCTTTCGCTTTCGGCGCGAATTCGGTCGAGGCGCCGGTGACCAGGTTCTTGATCCAGAGGGCGTATTCGCCGCTGAAGGCGACGCCCGCGGCGTAGACGATCTTGGTGTGGTCGGGCGACCAGTTCGGGTGGCGATGCTGGGCTTCTTTGGGGAGCGTGGTCACCTGGACCGGCGTTCCGCTCGGATAGTCGGCGACCCAGATCCGCGCATGGTTGTCGTCGCCGTCGGCCGGGCTCGGGAAATCGCTGTTGGCCCGGCCACTGGCAAAGGCGACCTTGCCGTTCGGCCCGGGGATGAAGGTTGCCGAGCTGATCGACGGGGCCGCGGTGAGCGCGAGCAGGGTGAAAGAGAGCAGCAGGAAGGAGCGAGACCTCATTGCGTCGCACGCTACATCAGTTCGGGAGGTCCGACCGTCCAATCGTCGCGCCCCTGGACGACTCACTTACGTCGAGGGCAACCTCGGGCCAGCCCTGCCTGCCATCCTCCCCGTATATGGAGGAGACGCCGACGATCTACGAGTGGGGAGGCGGGACGGAGGCCTTCGAGCGCTGGCTGAACCGCTTCTATGACCTGGTCGAAGAGGAGGGGACCCTGGCCCCGCTTTTCGGAGGAGTGGTCAGCGAGGAGCACCGCGTTCACGTGCTTGCTTGGTGGGTCGAGGTGATGGGCGGTCCGGCCGACTACACCGCCGGCCTCGGCGGCTACCCGGCGATGCTCGCCCACCACCGTGGGCTCTCGATCACAGCGGAGCAGCGGCGCCTGTTCGTCGCTCTGCTCAGCCAGGCGGCCGACGAGGTCGAGCTGCCGGCAGACCCGGAGTTCCGCGCCGCGATCGTCGGATACTCGGAGTGGGGCTCGCGCCTTGCGATGCACAACTCGGACCCCGATGCCGACGATGTCGCGGCCGAGGCACCGGTCCCGCGCTGGGGTTGGGGAGTCGCTCCTCCCTACCAGGGCTAGCAGTACGCCGCGCTAGCCGTCCCACCAGTCGCGTTCGCCGGTGACGTCCTCGCGCGGGGCCTCGCCGAGATTGGGCGCGCCGATGACGAGGATCTCGAGGCCCTCCGGTCCGGCCTCGTAGCCCCGCCACGTACCGGGTGGGACTCGCACCGCATCCCACTTCTCGAGCTCGACGATCTCGTCGTCGAGCTTTATCCGCCCACCGCCACCGACGACGACGTAGACCTCCTCCTGCGTCTCGTGGGTGTGGCCGTATGGAAAGCGATACCCGGGTGGGACTCGCTGGTAGCTCAGGCCGGAGCTCTCGAGCTCGAGAGCTCGGGTCGCCAGGCGGAACTCGAGGTCGGGTGCGCCGTCGAAATTGGACCCGACATCCTCCAGGTCCCCCTTGAGGTTTCTGTGGGTGAACGCCACGGCGCAACCCTAATCCTCAGCGTCGACGGCGGGCGGGCGTCTCGACGAGCGGCGTTTCTCTCCTCGTCACATTTCCCTCCTACCGTGGCTGCTCCTGGAACCTCGAAGAGGGAGCGCGAATGGATCTGAGACAGGCGGCGGCAATTCCGATGGTTGCTGCGATCGGGATAGGAGCGGCGATGGCATTCGGCGGTTGTGGAAGCAACTCCGATGCCGCGACGACTCAATCGACGACCGGTGCCATGAAGCACGAAGGCGCGGCGATGAAGAGCCACGGCAAGGGCATGAAGGATCAGGGCGAAGCGATGAAGGACCAAGGTTCCTCGACCGACCACATGGAAGGCTGAGCAGGGCCCCGATGGCGCTGCTGATCCTCTTCGGTTTCATCGCCGGCGCCGCCACGGCGCTCTCGCCCTGCGTCCTGCCGGTGTTGCCGATTGCGCTCTCGGCGGGCGCGACCGGCGGCCGGCGCAGGCCGCTGGGAATCGTCGCCGGGCTGGCGGTCTCCTTCACCTTCGCGACGGTCGCGCTCGTCTATGTCATCTCCGCCCTCGGCCTGCCCAACGACTTTCTGCGCAAGCTCGCGATCGTCGTCCTGCTCGGCTTCGGGATCACGCTGATGATCCCGCCGCTGGCGGCCAGGCTCGAGGCCTGGATGAGTCAGTTCGCCAGTCGCGCCGGCGTTGCCCAAGGCAAAGGGGATGGCTTCTGGTCAGGAACCGCGGTGGGCGCCAGCTTGGGTCTCGTCTACGCGCCCTGCGCGGGGCCGATCCTGGCCGGCGTGATCACCGTCTCCGCCTCACAGTCCTTCAGCACCGGCAGGCTTGCCGTCGCGCTCAGCTACGGGATCGGGTCGGCGGTGGTCCTCTACTTCCTGATGCTCGGCGGGCGCAAGGTGGTGCGCCCCCTCGCGAAGCGCGGCGTCGGCCTTCAGATCGCGATGGGCGGGATCATGGTTCTGGTTGCCGTGGCGATGCTCGGCAACTACGACATCAAGTTTCAGAACCACATCGCCAGCACGCTGCCGAGCTTTCTCGTCAATCCGACGAAGGGCCTCGAGGACACCGCCTCGGCGAAAACGGCTCTCACGGAAATCCGCGGAGACAGCCACGGCGTCGGCTCCGAAGCCACCGACGCGGCGCCCGAGACCGACGCCAAGGGGAACCTCGATCTTCCCGTCCTCGGGACGGCGCCGGAATTCGTCGGCAACGAGCATTGGTTCAACACTCCGGGGGATAAGGCCCTGACGCTGCACGGGCTTCGCGGACGGGTTGTCCTCGTCGATTTCTGGACTTACAGCTGCATCAATTGCATTCGCACGTTGCCGTATCTCAAGGCCTGGGACGCGAAGTACCGGAAGGACGGCCTGACGATCGTCGGCGTCCACACCCCCGAGTTCCCGTTCGAGCGCGAAGCGAGCAACGTCGAAAACGCGATCGAGGAAAACGACATTCGCTACCCGGTCGCTCAGGACAACGAACAAGCGACCTGGAACGCCTACGGCAACCAGTACTGGCCGGCCGAGTACTTCATCGACGCCCGGGGCAAGGTCCGTTACGTCCACTTTGGCGAGGGCCAATACGGTGAGAAAGAGAAGGTGATCCGCGACCTCCTGACCGAAGCCGGTAAATCGGTCGAGGGGAAGGAGACCAACGTGAAGGCGGTAGCCCCATCGAAGACGGTAGCCACGCCGGAGACCTATCTCGGTGCCGCACGCGCTGAACGTGTGACCAACGACGACTTCGCGCAGGGCTCCCACAACTTCGCCGAGCCGAAGTCTTTGCCGCCCAACGAATTCGGCTACGACGGCAAGTGGAGGATCGGCTACGACTCGGTCACGGCCGGCCAAGGTGCCTCGCTCGACCTCAACTTCGGCGCGCGCAGGGTCTATTTGGTGCTCGGCTCTCCGGGGCAGGACCGAAACGTGCGAGTGCTGCTCGACGGCAAGCCGATTTCCGCGGCCGACTCCGGCGACGACGTGCACGACGGTGCGGTGACCGTCAGCGGCCAGCGCCTCTACAACCTCGTCGATCTTCCGAAGGTCGGCAACCATGTCCTCACCCTCGAACCGGAAGCGGGGGTCGAGGGCTATGCCTTCACCTTCGGCTAGTCCAACCGCGAGAATCGCACCGATGGCGGACCCAGGCAACGGCACCGTTCTGGTCGTCGACGACGAGCCGACGATCCTTGATGTCGTCGGTCGGTACATGGAGCGCGCCGGCTATGAGACCCACCGGGCCGCCGACGGGCCGGAGGCGCTGCGGCAGGTCGACGAGCACAGGCCAGACCTCGTGGTGCTCGACCTGATGCTGCCCGGCATCGACGGAATCGAGGTGATGCGGCAGCTGCACGAGGCGCCTGGATCGCGAATCGCCGTGATCCTGCTCACCGCCCGCGGCGAGGAGTCGGACCGGCTCATCGGTCTGAACCGGGGAGCTGACGATTACGTCGTCAAGCCGTTCTCGCCGGCCGAGCTGGTCGCCCGGGTGGCCGCGGTGCTGCGGCGGGTGTCCCCACCGGACGATGAGGCCCCTCCGATCGAGCATGGCCCGCTACGCGTTGAGCCGGCGCGCCGGAGTGTCTTCCTCGACGGCAAGGAGCTCTCGCTGACCCAGCGGGAGTTCGATCTCCTCGCCTACCTGGCCGCCAACGCAGGACAGGTCTACTCACGCGACCAGCTGATGGAGGGGGTGTGGGGCGAGGCCTACTTCGAGGACACGAGCACGATCACCGTCCACGTCCGCCGCCTTCGCGCCAAGCTCGGCGATGACCCGTCCCAGCCCCGCTTCATCGAGACGGTCTGGGGAATCGGCTACAGGCTGCGACCGTGAAGCGCACGGCGATAATCGCCATCGCCGCGTTTCTGGCCGGCGCCGCGGCGGTCGCCGTGCCGAACCACATGGGGGCCGACCAGATACTGCTGGTCCTGGTCGCCGCGGCCGGCGCCGGCCTGGCCACTGCCCTCGCCGTGCGCGTTGCGATGGAGGAGCGCTCCCGCCGCGAGATCGAGGGCGCGCGGCGCCAGCTCGTCGCCGCCGCCTCTCACGACCTGCGTACCCCGCTGGCATCACTGCGCCTCTTGGTCGAGTCGATCGATGACGGGGTGGCAACGGGTGAAACCCGCGACCGCTACCTGAAGGAGATCCGCACCCATGTCGGAGTCCTCAGCGACCTCGTCGATGACCTCTTCGAGCTCTCGCGGATCGAGGCCGGTGAGATCTCCTGGACGATGCGTCAGGTCGAGATCGGCGATCTGATCGGCGACGCCGTGGCCGCGATGCGGGCGCCGGCCGACGAGCGTGGCGTCAACCTTGCCGCCGACCTGCCGGCTGGGCGGCTGGTCGCCAGCGCCAACGCCGAGAAGGTCCAACGCGTCTTGTTCAACTTGATTCAGAACGCGATCCGCCACACGCCGGCAGACGGCAGCGTCACCGTGCGTGCCCAGCGGGCCGGGGGCGGTGTCGAGGTGGAGATCGCCGACGACGGAGAGGGCATTTCGACGGGGGATGGCGAGCGTGTCTTCGAGGCGTTCTATCGCGGTGATGAGGCGCGCGGCGAGGACGGCGCCGGGCTCGGGCTGGCGATCTGCCGCGGGATCATCGAAGCACACGGCGGCCGGATCTGGTTCGAAGACGGCTCGCCTGGGACCCGCGTCCATTTCACCCTGAGGTCCGCGTAGCGTTCCCCGGCCAAACCTGATCGCGCGGGATGCCTGCGCCGCAAAGGGCGGACGGCTGCCCGCGCCGGAGGACCTCTACTCGGCCGCAATGTCCTCAACCTCGGGGTCCGGAGTCGGCTCCGACCGCCGATGCTGGGTTAGTCGATCCAATCCAAATTTTCGGTATGGACGGGGTGTGCGGCAGCTGAAAATCTCCCGCGTCCATTCGAACGGGGGGAACCAGGGATATGGCTCGCGGCGTGAGGACTTGGAAATGGATCGTTGCGGGTTTCGCGGCCGGCGCCTGCCTGGTCGGCATTGCTGCCGCACCTGCCATCGCTGTGCCGCCCGCGCTGACTCCGGCGGGGAGCATTCCGATGTCTCTTGGTCTCTACGACCATTACGCCATGGCGGCCGATGGGACGATTTGGACCTTCCACAAAACCTCCAATGGCGGTGTCGTCGATCACCTCGACGGGCAGGGCAACGACCTCCACGAGGGTTTCGAACTCCCCAATTTCGAAATCTATGACTATGGGTTCGCCTACTACAGCGGCCGCGTCTATCTCGACGTGGCGGGCGATGGCGAGACGGTTCTCTACAACTTTCCGGTCGCGAACCCTTCGGCTTACACGTTCAGCGACTTCGAAACGCAGAACCGTTTCGGATCGAGTGGGGCTGTGCTCCGTGTCGCGGCCAACGGCTCCGCGGCGGCGGCGATGGGCGGCAAAATCGCTGCACTGAACTTCAACGACGTCGACAAAAGCCCGTACTACCCGCAACTTTTCGCCGGGGCCGGCATCAACAAATACCTTGGCACCGAGTTCGAAGGCTGTGTCTTCAACGCCGAAGGCGTGGTGTTGGGCGAACAGTCGGGTTGCGGCCATGAACCGGGCCGCGAACCCGCGCAGGGAGCCGCGGACGGATTCGGCGGCGCCAGCGACATCTCGCTGGGCGACCAGCAGGCCTTCGTGACCGAGGCCGGAGCCGACCGGGTCACCGAGGTCGAATTCGGGGTGGGCGGGCCCGATGTCGGATTCCACTTCGGTGGGCCCGGCACCGGCGCAAGCCAACTCGACGGGCCGGTCTCGATCGTTCGCCAGCCAGGAACGGCGCGCCTCTACGTCAGCGAGCTCTACAACCACCGAATCTCGGTATTTGACACTGCGGGCGGCTACATCGCCTCCTTCGGCAACGGGGTGCTCGACGGCGGCGCAGGGTTCGAGTCCTGCGGCATCGAACTCGGCTCCTGTCGCGCAGGGCACGACGACGCCGATTCCACCTTCGGCCAGCTCGACTTCGCCCCCAACGGCAACCTCTATGCCTATGAGCCGAAAGCAGGTCGGGTCGAGATCTTTACGCTCGGCGACGGCGTGCCGAACCCGGGAGCAGGCGGCGGAAGCGAAAGCGGTGGCGGCGCTGGTGGGGGTGGCGGCGGAGGATCACCTCCGGCGAACATGCCGGCACCGAAGCCGCTCCTGTGTCGCAAGGGCTTCAAGAAGTCCACGGTCAAGGGCAAAACCCGCTGCGTCAGGCGCAAGAAGAAGCACCATCGCCACCATCACAAGCGCGACCTCTAAGATCCCCCGGCAGTCAGGGGCTCGCTAGAGCCATATTTCGCCCGGATAGCTCAGTTGGTAGAGCACTTCCATGGTAAGGAAGGGGTCGTCGGTTCGAGTCCGATTCCGGGCTTTTGGAGACATCGCCGGAGACCAGGGTTCTCAGCAAGAAGGAGTACGAGAAGGAGCTGTCTCGGCTGCAGGTCGAGCTGGTGACGCTGCAGGAATGGATCGTCGCCAGGGGCCTCAAAGTCGTCGTCCTTTTCGAGGGCAGGGACACGGCGGGCAAGGGCGGCAACATCCGCCGCATCACCGAACGGACGAACCCGCGTGTGGTTCGCAACGTGGCCCTCGGCATGCCCAGCGACCGCGAGCGCACTCAGTGGTACTTCCAGCGCTACGTCGCCCAGCTCCCGGCCGCCGGCGAAATGGTTCTCTTCGATCGCAGTTGGTACAACCGGGCCGGGGTCGAGCGGGTGATGGGCTACTGCACGGATGCCGAGTACGAAGAGTTCATGCGCACCTGCCCGCAGTTCGAGCGGATCATCCAGGGCTCGGGCATCGTCCTCATCAAGTACTGGCTCTCGGTGAGCGACGACGAGCAGGAGCGCCGTTTCCTGGCGCGCCTCGATGATCCCGAGAAGCGTTGGAAGCTGAGCCCGATCGACATCGAGGCCCGGGCGCGCTGGGTCGACTACGCCGAAGCCAAGGACGAGATGTTCGCCTACACCGACACCAAGGACTCGCCCTGGTACGTGGTCGAGGCGGACGACAAGAAGACCGCCCGCCTCAACCTGATCTCCCACCTGCTCGAACAGATCCCCTATGAGCGCACCGACCACGAGAAGGTCGTCTTCCCACCTCGGCAGGAGCGCCCCTACGTACGCCCGCCGATCGACTCTCAGACATTCGTTCCCGGGCGCTACCGGGTCGAGTAGCCGCAGGTTTCGAACCGGATCGTGCACTCGGTTGCCTGATCTCGGCGACAAGGAACTTTTCGATCGCTCGGTCGCCACGCTGGTCGCGTCCTGGGGCTACCTGGCCTCTGGCTCGCCGGGGGCAGAGGTGGTTGAGACGGACGGCGCCGCGATCGCTGCCTTCACGCACCCGCCGGAGCGTGAGCACCTGAACAACACGGTCCTCACGGGGCGCGCCGTCAACATCGCAGAGGCACTCGACGAGGCGGAGCGGATCTACGCGGGTCGAGGGATCGGTCGTTTCGCGATCTGGGTCCACGAGTCCGACGATTGCGCCGCGGCGGAAGTCAGGTCCCGCGGCTACCGCTTTGATTCTTCGACTCGGACGATGGCGATGCCGATCGTCGAGCTCAACGACCTGGATACGCCGGGTCTCGACCTCCACGAGCCGAGTCTCGAGGAGTTCTGGACGGTGGCCGGGGTCGAGGGCCTCGTCCCCGAGCTCGCCGTGGAGGGAGGCTACTTCTATGCCGCCCGCCTCGGCGGCGAGAGCGTCGCGACCCTGATGGCCTTTGACCATGACGGCGACTGCGGCATCTACATGGTCGGCACCCAGCCCGGAGCACGCCGCCGCGGATTTGCCACCGCGCTGTCGGCCCATTGCGTCCTCAAGGCAGGAGAGCGGGGTTGCGCCAGCGTCAGCCTGCAGGCGACCGAGATCGCCGAGAGCATTTACGCGAAGGTCGGCTTCCGCGACCTCGGCCGCTTTGATGAGTACGTGCCGACCCGTCTTTCCCCGACCAACCCAGACCGCAAGGAGCCGAAGTGACCGAGCTGAACGAGATGCAGTCCGAGCTCTGCGAGAAGAGCGAGACCGACTATTCGGACCTGAGCGCGTTCTTCATCAACTGCACCCTCAAGCGCAGCCCTGAGCTCTCCCACACCCAGGGCCTGATCGACATCTCGATGGAGATCATGCGACGCAACGGCGTCTCGGTCGATTGCATCCGCGCCGTCGATCACGAGATCGCCACCGGCGTCTGGCCCGACATGACAGAGCACGGTTGGGAGAAGGACGAGTGGCCGGCGATCTTCGAGAAGGTGATCGCCGCCGACATCCTCGTCCTCGGGATGTCGATCTGGCTGGGCGAGAAGTCCTCGATCGCGACCAAGGTCGTCGAGCGCCTCTACGGCAACTCGCACCTTCTCAACGACGAGGGCCAGTACGCCTATTACGGGCGGGTCGGCGGCTGCCTGGTGACCGGCAACGAGGACGGGGTCAAGCACTGCGCGATGAACACGCTCTACTCGCTCCAGCACCTCGGCTACGTGATCCCTCCGCAGGCAGACTCCGGTTGGATCGGCGAGGCCGGCCCCGGTGCGTCCTATCTGGACGAGGGCTCGGGCGGCCCCGAGAACGACTTCACCAATCGCAATACCACCTTCGCCGCCTGGAACATGCTCCACCTGGCGCGGATGCTGAAGGACGCCGGCGGCATCCCCGCCCACGGCAACCAACGAACCAAGTGGGATGCGGGCTGCAGCTTCGACTTCCCCAACCCGGAGTACCGCTGAGGGCTCAGTAGCCCCCGATCTTCTCGGCGCGGCTGACCAGCGGCTCGCCCTCGCAGCGCTCGTCGAGGCCCGCTCGGAACTCGCGGAAGGACGCGAGCTCCCGCAGGGGGAAGTCTCCGTCGTCCTCATGTGTGGCGACATGGACGAAGGTGCGGCCGTCCTCGAGGCGGTAGGTGGCGTAGTGGAAGCCAGGCGGCCCGGCCTCCGCCAGCTCGCGATATACGGCGCGGACAAGGTCGGCGTTCTGCTCCTCGAGCCCCGGCCTGACTGTGTAGCGGACAACTGTGTGGATCGTGGTCATCGTTCTCCCTCCGGCGCCAGGGTCAGTGCCCCGGCGGCGATTTTGGTTGGCAGTGCGGACCCGCAGATGGCGGCGATGGCGGAGAGGGCCGCCGCGCCGCCCATGGCGGCGACGAAGCCGTTGCTGAACTCGGCCGGCGAGGCGTAGCTCCCGGCGCCGGCGAAGGCGGCGACCCCGAGGGCGATGCCGAAGACGCCGCCGAGCTCGCGCATCGTGCTGTTGGTGCCCGCGGCCTTGCCGATCGCCTCCTCCGGCACCGAGCCGACCACCGAGTTCTGGGCGGCGGGCAGAGCCATCGAGATCCCGATACCGGCGACGATCAGCGGTGCGATCAGCCGGCCGTAACTCATCGTCGAGTCGGCGATCAGGGCGACCCAGGCAAATCCGATCGCCTGGAGCAGGGGGCCGACGACCAGGAACGGCCGCTCGCCGAAGCGATCGACCAGCTTGCCGGCCACCGGTGCCACGAAGAACAGGGTCGCGGTCCAGGGCAGCAGCCTCAGGCCGGCGCCGAGCGGGTCGTACCCGAGCCCCTCCTGAAGGAACTGAGACAGGAAGAACACCGCGCAGAAGAGCGGCCCGACCGCGCAGAAGATCGCCGCGTTCCCCGCCGAGAACGCGCGGGAGCGAAAGAACCGCATCGGCAGCATCGGTGCCGCGGAGCGCAGCTCCACCGTGACGAAGGCACCGAGGAGCGCGAAGCCGCCGATCAGAGAGCCCAGCACCTCGAGGCTCGCCCATCCCGCCGCGTTCCCGCGGACCAGCCCCCAAACCAGGCCCATCACCCCGGTGGTGATCAGCGCCAGGCCCGGGAAGTCCACCTTCGCGTCGGGGCCGTAGCTCTCGGGAATCCGGCGCATGACCAGCGGTATGAGGGCGAGGCCGATCGGGACGTTGAGCCAGAAGATCCACTCCCAGGCGATCCCCTGGGTGATGGCGCCGCCGACCAGTGGGCCGCCGGCGACCGCGAGGCCGTTGACGGCGAAGAAGATCCCCAGTGCCGCGCCGCGCCGCTCCGGCGGGAAGGCGGCGCCGACCAGCGCCAGCGCCAGTGTCGTCACCGCCGCCGCGCCCGCGCCCTGCACGGCGCGCGCTGCGATCAGCGCGCCCACCGATGGCGCCAGCGCGCAGGCCGCGGAGGCGAGCACGAAGAGGCCGATGCCCGCCGCGAACAGCCTTCGACGGCCGAAGCGGTCACCCAGGGCCGCGGCCGTCATCAGTAACACCGCGAAGCTGAGGTTGTAGGCGTTGACCGTCCACTCGAGACCCTCCACCGAGGCACCGAGGTCGCGCTGGATAGTGCTCAGCGCGGTCGTCACCACCAGCGTGTCGAGGGCCGTCATGAAGGCGGCGAGTGCGGCCAGGACAAGGATCCACTTCTGCTTTGAGGTCATGCCGGTGTAGACACCACCCGCCCTTCCGAATTGAGCGATGAGTTTCGCCGCCGTGCGGTGTCACTACCTGCCGATGCAAGAGAAGGGAACGAACCTTGAGAGAATCGACCGGTGACCGACGCCGTCCTCGAGCAGGCACGCGCGGGCGACGAGGAGGCCTTTCGTGCGCTGACCGATCCGAACCGCCGGGAGCTGCAGGTGCACTGCTACCGGATCCTCGGTTCGGTCCAGGACGCCGAGGACATGGTCCAGGAGACGCTGCTCGCCGCCTGGCGCGGCCTGGCCGACTACGAGGGACGGGCCTCGGTGCGCTCTTGGCTCTACACGATCGCGACCAACCGCTGCCTGAACGCACTGCGCGACAGCGGCCGGCGGCCCCAGAACGTGATCGGCTCTAACCCCCTCCCCGACGCGCCCGAGCCGACCCGCTGGGGCGAGCCGGTCTGGCTGCAGCCCTATCCCGACGCGCTGATCGACGGCCTTCCCGACCGCGCGGAGGGCCCCGATGCCCGCTATGAGACGAAGGAGGCGGTCGGCCTCGCCTTCGTCTCCGGCCTGCAGCGAATGGCCCCCCAGCAGCGGGCCGTTCTCGTGCTCCGCGACGTTCTCGGCTACCGGGCGGCAGAGGTCGCCGAGATGCTCGACAGCTCCGAAGCGTCGGTCAACAGTGCCCTTCAGCGCGCCCGCGCCTCACTCGAGGCGATGCCCGAGCGGCCGGACGGCAGCGCCCTCCCGGACTCCACCGGCGAGCGAGCCCTGCTCACCCTGTTCAGCGAGGCCTTCGAAAGAGGTGACATCGACGAGCTGGTCGAGCTGATGACCGAGGACGCCTGGTTGCGGATGCCGCCCGAGCCGCACGAGTACCAGGGCCGTGCGGCGATCGCCGAGTTCTTCCGGACGAGGGCGATCTGGCGCGGCGGTCAGAAGGTCCGGCTGGTGGCGACCAGGGCCAACGGCCGTCCTGCCTTCGGCTACTACGTCAGCGATCCCCACGCCGACGTCGCCCGCGCCGGGGGCATCTTCGTCCTCACCGTGGAAGGCGACGCGGTCACCGATATGACCCGCTTCGGCGATAACGGCGTGCTGCCCTATTTCGGCCTGCCGCGGACATTGCGGGGTGGCTAGCGGGGTCAACCGAGGGCCCTGCAGCTGCCGCCGATGACCCTGGTCAGGTTCGTCCCGTCGGCGAGTTCGAACACCCCCCGGGCCGCCTTGAAGGGAACCCTCTGAAGGCCCCGGGGTGCCGGGCAGCTGGCGCTCATCACGCTCAGCCGCCGACCCCGGTAGCGATAGACGCGGTGCAGGGTCAGGTCGAAGCCGTCGACGTAGCCCCATTCGTTGCCGATGTCGGGCATCGTGACCGTCACGATCGGGCCGAAGCTGCCCTGGCCCTCGCGGCCGAAGGTCATCGGCAGCACTTCGGAGGTGGGCACCGGGTCGCGCCCGAAAACGTGGACCGCGATCGCCGGGCGCCCGTGGCGCATGCTGTTGAAGGCGAGCAGCCGCCCGCGCGCCGGGAATGGAGCCTGCTCGGGGACATCGATGTGGCTGGAGAAGTGACCGGTGCCGATCAGCGAGTCGCCGCAGACCTTCAGGGCATGCTTGCTGGTGATCGAGAGAAGCCGCTGCCAGCGGCAGCGAGGCAGGCCACGCGTGGTCGCGACGGCGTGCCGGTTTACCTCGATCGTCACCTGGGCGAGAGCTTCGGGCCGCTGGCCGTCGACCGGTGTCACCCGGCCGGCGACGTGAAGGGAAATCGGAGAGGGAGCGTCGCGCGGCAGTGCAAGCGGGCTGATCCCGCCCTGGAAGGTGACCCGCACGTTGCCCCCGCTGATCTCATCCGCATGCGCGACGGCGAGCAGGGACACGGTGAGGATGGCGACAGTTGACAGAAGCTTTGCGATCCACGCAGGATAGGCGCCGCGCTTTGAGCCGAAACCCAGGGGGTACCCTTCTGTTACCGGGATGTCGTGTCTTTAAGGGAACGTTCGCCGCGTCACAGGGGAGAGGGCAGGAGGGGAGTCCGAGGTAAGGCCCCCTTGCTCTCCGTCGCTGCTCTGCTCGTTTTCGCCTCGATCGCGATCGCGACGGTAGGCGGCCGGCCCGTGAACAACTCCTGTCCTGGTCCGACTACGGCGCTCGCCGGAGAAGGCGGTATTCACCCCGCCGGAGAGCCGACCGACGGATGCGAGCGCCGGCCGAAATCGCACAGGCGCCTGAGGAACAAGCGACCGAAGGCGGCGAACGACACGAGGACCATGACCGAGGACGGGCAGCCACTCGCGATCAACGTCCTCGCCAATGACCGAGTCGTCGGAGACCGGCGCGGCAGCATCATGTTCGCGACCCAGGGGGAGGACGGCCGGGTCGCGATCACAGCCGGGCGCACCTCGCTGACCTATCGCCCCAAGCCCGATTTCTGCGGCCCTGACTCCTTCACCTACGGGCTCAGAGGACGATCGAAGGCGACGGTCTCGATCACGGTGACCTGCGTCGACGACCCGCCACTGGCGATCGCCGACTCGATGACGATCGCCGAGGACGACCCGGCAACCTCGATCGACGTCCTCGCCAACGATGCCGACGCCGACGGCGGCCCGAAGTCGATCGGTTCGGTGGGCCAGGGGCAGCACGGGACGGTCGCGATCAGCGGCGGCGGCAGCGCCCTCGGCTATGAACCGCAGGCCGATTTCTGCGGGGCCGACTCCTTCGAATACGCGCTCGCACCCGGCGGCTCGACGGCGACCGTCTCGATCACGGTGACCTGCGTCGACGACCCACCACTGGCGATCGCCGACTCGGTGACGATCGCCGAGGACGACCCGGCGACCTCGATCGACGTCCTCGCCGACGACACCGACATCGACGGCGGCCCCCGAGCGATCGCGTCGGTGACCCAGGGAGACAACGGCACCGTTGCGATCACCGACTCCGGCGCCGGCCTGACCTATGTGCCCCAGGCTGATTTCTGCGGGGCCGACGCCTTTGAATACGCGCTCGCCCCCGGCGGCTCGAAGGCGACCGTCTCGGTGACGGTGACCTGCATCGACGATCCGCCGCACGCGGTCGCCGACTCGAAGACACTCGCCGAGGACGACCCGGCGACCTCGATCGACGTCCTCGCCAACGACACCGAGCCGGACGGCGGCTCGAAGACTGTCGCATCGGTGACGCAGGGTGCGCACGGAACCGTCGCGATCACCAACTCGGGTGCCGATCTCACCTACGAGCCGGCGAGCGGCTACTGCGGCTCCGACCACTTCGAATATGCGGTCAACGGTGGCTCGACGGCGACGGTGACGGTTGAGGTGACCTGCTCGGGCAATCCGCCCGGGGCGGTCGCCGACTCGAAGACGCTCGCCGAGGACGCCCCGGCAACCTCGATCGACGTCCTCGCCAACGATGCCGACGCTGACGGCGGCGGCCCGAAGTCGATCGAGTCGGTGACCCAGGGGCAGCACGGGACGGTCGCGATCAGCGGCGGTGGCAGCGCCCTCTCCTATGAGCCGCAGGCCGATTTCTGCGGCCCCGACTCGTTCGAATACACGCTCGCCCCGCAGGAGTCGAGTGCCACCGTCTCGATCGCGGTCACCTGCGTGGACGATCCGCCCGTCGCCGCCGACGACGACGTCTCATTCACCGAAGACGACTCGGCGTCGACGCTTGACCTCCTCGCCGACGACACCGACATCGACGGCGGCCCGAAGGTGATCGCCTCGGTGACCCAGGGAGAGCACGGGACCGTCGCGATCACCCACTCCGGCGCCGACCTCACCTACGAGCCGCGGGCCGACTACTGCGGGACCGACTCCTTCGAATACACGCTCGCCCCCGGTGGCTCGACCGCGACCGTTTCGGTCACGGTCGCCTGCCTGGAGGCGGATACCGCCGCGGTCCAGATCTCGACCTCGCCGGACCTCTTCCCGCTCGGTTTCGATCGCACCGTCGACGACTACGCGATCCGCTGCAACAACAAAAAACCGGTTGAAGTCGATGCGTCCGTTGCCCCCGGTTACAGCGTCAACATCGACCGCAACGGGGAGCGGGCGGGGGTGTCTCAGGCGCAGGTCCCCTTGAGGGAAAACCAGGAGTTCACGGTCACCGTCTCCCGCGGCCAGGGGCAGCATCGGTACTTCATCCGCTGCCTTCCGTCGGACTTCGGGACCTGGGACTACACCCAATTCCTGGAGCCGAGCCACCGGCTCTATGTCGTCGCCCCCGCGATCGGAGCGGTGACCGGCAATTACGTGGTCCTCTTCGACGACCACGGGGTTCCGCTCTGGTGGTACAAGGCGACCGAAACGCCGTTCGACGCCGCGGTTCTCGCCGGCGGCAACATCGCCTGGACCGAGGGCACCCTGCCGCTCGGCACCGCCGAGATCCGTGACCTCGACGGCGACCTGATTCGGGCCCCGCAAACCGTGGGGTCGGTGCTCGACCCCCATGAGCTGCAGGAACTGCCCAACGGCGACCTCATCCTGGTCTCCTATCCGGTCCGCGAAAAAGTCGACCTCACCTCGATCGGGGGCGGGAAAGAAGACAAAGTCCTCGATGCCCTGATCCAGGAGATCGACCCGCAGGGCGACGTCGTCTGGTCGTGGAACTCAAAGGACCACATTCCCCTTTCCGACACCCCGCGGCGCTGGTACGAAAACGCCCAGTCGTTCGGCCCCGAAGCGGTCCGCGACCTTCTTCACATCAACGCCGTGGAGCCCGACGGCGCGGACGCCTTCCTGATCTCCATGCGCCACACCGACGCCGTCTACAAGATCGACAAGGCGACCGGCAACGTCGTCTGGAAGCTCGGTGGCGAACCGACTTCGAAGAGCCTCACGGTTCTCGACGACCCACTCGGGACCTACCCCCTCGGGGCTCAGCACGATGTGCGGCTCCTGCCCGGCGGGACGATCACGATCTACGACAACGAGACGGGCCTGACCGCCCGCACCCCGAGGGCGGTCAGATACGAGATCGACGAAGCGGCGAAGACCGCGACCCTGCTCGAAGAAATCAGCGACCCGCTCGCGGCCAGCAGCTTCTGCTGCGGGTCGGCGCGGCGCTCGGCGGACGGCTCCTGGCTGATCAGCTGGGGCGGGGCTCCCCTGGTCAGCGAGTTCGATGCCGCCGGCGAACGCGCCTTCAAGTTGGAATTCGGCGAAGCCTCCAGTTACCGGGCGACGTCGGCACCCGACGGCCTGCTTCTTCCGGCGGCTTTGAGGGCGGGGATGAACGCCATGCACCCGCGTTGAGCGCGCTCCGCTTCGAATCGCTTTCTTGACATTGAGAATGGCCCCGTTTACAGTTCCGCCAGCTCGTTAGGGACGAGCACGGGAGTACAGGGAAACGAGACCCGGCAGGGCCTAGATGGATTAAGGGCAGGCAGGGAGCTCACGGGACCAAGGGAGATTCGGAGTGTCAGAGGGGCCTTCGCGGTTTGCTGATTTGACTCGAAGCGCTGCGCGATGTCGCCTCCGAAGCCTGGGGCTCTTTACGGCTCTGACCCTCGTCGTCCTCGGCATCTGCTCCGGTGCCGCCTCCGCCGAATACATCCACGGGCCGGTCAGCTTCCGTTTCGGCCCCGACGGTCACGTGACCAGCAACTTCAGCAGCCTCAACACCCTCGCCTACCAGCAGTCGAGCAAGAAGCTCTACGTGTTGGGTGAAAGCGCGATCAACGGGTTCAGCAACCCGTCACCCGGTGTCTTCACTCCCCTGGGAGGGAAATTCCCACTAGGCGTGGGCGGCGACAGCAACGACACCGACATAGCCGTCGACAACAGCTCGACCGCCTCAGCGGGCCACCTCTTCTGGACGCCGGACGGGACCGAAATCCGCGGGTTCGACGCCTCCGGGAACGTGCTTCCGAACTTCCCGATCAATCCCGAAGTCGAGACCTGCGGAATCTCGGTCGACGGCGAAGGGCACATCTGGGGAGCCCGCTACGGCAATCAGACCGCCGGCGAGTGGGGGCCCGGCGGCGGGGCGCTGATCCAGTCGATCCCGGTCGGCGCGGCCGTGTCGTCTCCGTGCAAGATCGCCGTCGACGGGTCGAACGGAGACCTCTATGTCTCGCAGTACGGAGCCTCGAACGTCGCCCGCTTCCCGAAGGTCGGGGGGTACACGCCGGCCACTCCGTTCGGGCCTCTGGGTGAAGGCAACAACCGGATCGCGATCAACGCGACCCGTCACGTCGTCTACATCGGCAGCCCGTTCGCCAACAAGGTCTTCTCCTTCAGCACGATCACCGGCGAACTGTTGGAGACCTTCACGGTCGAAGGCAGTGCGGTCCGCGGGTTGGCGGTTGAGGAATCGACGGACACGGTCTTCGTCTCGACCTCCACGGGTCAGGTCTTCGAACTCAGGGGGATCGCGATTCCGAAGGCGACGACGGGCGAACCGATCGCCAACGCGACGGTCAGCGGGACAGCGGACACGGACAGCGCCGGGACGATCACCGAATGCTTCTTCGAATGGGGCAAGGAAGGCGTCGGCGGCACGAATCCCTACGCGGAGGACCCTCAGGCGTGTGACCAGAGCTTCCCGATGACCGAAGGCGAATCCCCGCGAGACGTCTCGGCGACCCTCCCCGGCCTGCTCGGCGAGGAAACCTACCACTACCGATTGGTGCTGGTTAACGCCAACGGCAAAGCGATCGGCGCCGACAAGACGATCATTCCTCACAACGTCAAAGGCCTGAAAACCGAAGACGCGACGGAAGTCACCCGCACGACCGCGAAACTGAACGGGAGCTTCGAAGGCACAAACGAACCGACGACTTACTTCTTCGAATACGGCACGACCGCCGCGTACGGGTCGCGGATGCCGCTGACCACCGAAGAAAACGCCGGGACGACGTCGGCCATCACCCCGATGCACGTTGTCATCAGCGGCCTGACACCGGACACGACATACCACTTCCGGGTCGTCGGCAAAAACCCGATCGGCACGAGCCCCGGGAAAGACAAAACCTTCAAAACGCCGTTGGCGGTCGAGGGCGTGACCACCGGCGAAGCCACGGAAATCGAACGATCCACCGCCGTCCTGCACGGGTCCTTTACCGGCAACGGCGAAAGTCACACCTTCGCCTTCGAATGGGGCCCGACCGCGGCGTACGGAAATACCAGCCCGGTCGAACCCGGTGGGACCGGCACCGGAACGATCCCGGTGTCCCAGAAAGTCGAAGGGTTCCAGGTCTACCTCCCCAATTCGCATCCGACCCACTACCGCCTGATCGTCACCAATCCCACCGGCACCTCCTACGGCGCCGATCAGACCTTCAGCACGGCACCGCCGCTGCCTCCGGCGGTGGGCAACCAGTCCGCCTCGTCGATCACGCCCACCGGCGCGACCCTCTCCGGGGAAGTGAATCCGGGCGAAGGCGAAACCGTCTATCTCTTCGAATACGGGGCCGATTCCACCTATGGATCTTCGACCCCGATCAGCGATTCGGTCGGCAACGACAACACGAATCACCCGGTCGAGCTCTCCGCTGGCCGGACTGGCGCCGGGAACGATCTACCACTACCGGCTCGTCGCCACCAACTTCACCGGCACCGTCCACGGGCCCGACCAATTCTTTGTCACTCCCGATGTGCCGAAGATCGAAGCGACCAGCGCCTCGGAAGTGACCGCCGGCACGGCGCGCCTCGGCGTCGCGGTCAGCGGCAAGAACCGCGCGACCCAGGTCCATTTCGAGTATGGGTTGAGCGCTGCCTACGGCGCCAGCACCGCCTCGATCGGGATCGGCGCGTCGCTGATCAGCGAAAACCTCGACGCGAGGCTCGCCGGCCTGGCGCCGGAAACGACCTACCACTATCGCGCGGTCGCGGTCAACGACATCGGCACCACCAGCGGCCCTGACCAGACGTTCACGACCGCCGCCGCTCCCGCGCAGGCGATCCCGGTGACGCCGAAGTGCAAGAAGGGCTTCGTCAAGCGTCACGGCAAGTGCGTGAAGAAGAAGAAGCCGCACCACAAGAAGAAGGCCACGAAACGCCACCTGGACCGAAGCTTGTGGCTGAGCGTAAGAGGAGAGTTCTAGTGAGACGCCCGCTGATCAACTCGTTGCTCGTCGCCGGCCTGCTGATGGCCGCGTCGCTCGTCCTCTTCAGCCCGTCCGCATCGGCGATCTACGACCACAGCAAAGTGCTCCGCGAAATCCCGGTCGGCCCCGAATGCGCCGGGCCTTTCGGGGGCGCGATCAACGACGTCGCCGTCGACGAAACGAACGGCTGGCTCTACGTCGCCTGCAACGGCCAGGTGCGGCGGTTCACCCTCGACGGGAAACCGGCCGACTTCGAAGCGGTCCAGCCCTACATCAGCGGCAACGTCATCACCTATGACCCGGACGGCGAAGAAAACAAGTTCGCCAACCGGACGAACCTCGCCGTTGACAACTCGGACTCGATCAACCAGGGCCGGCTCTTCGTGACGAGCTCGCCGAACCTCGAGATCTTCAACCCGAACGGCAAATACTTCACGAACATCACCCAGCCGCTCGAATCGTCCATCTCCAACTTCCTCGAAGCCCTCGACGTCGGGCCCGACGGGTCGATCTACCTGGGCTCGCAGGCACCCGGGGGCAGGGTCTCGAAATACAACCCGCAGCTGCGTGAGGTAAAACGCCTCTACTCGACCGCAAACGAAGGCAAGACTCCCTGTGACCTCTCGGTCGACTCGACCGGCGCGGTGTGGCTGGACCGATGCGAAACCTTCTTCAACTATCAGCGCGGTCTCTACAAGTACGAGGCCGATCAGTTCACGGACGAAATCGGCCTGACCCCGTTCGGCACCTCGGCGAGTCAAATAGAACCGTATGTCGCGACACCGTCGCCCTTCCTGGCGAAAGTCCCGCTGCTCGAAGAAATCGGCCAGACGTCGGTCGACCGAAACACGGATGACGTCTACGTAAACCGGCACGACCGCATCGAGGTCTACAGCCAGGGAACGGCGGAAGACCCGTCCTACCAGGACGCGCCCGCGTTCGGCTCGGGAACGATCGGCGGCGAATCGTTCGCAATCACCGTCACCAAGAACAACGACGTCTATGCCTCCTACGGCAGCGAAAAAATCATCGTTTTCGGGCCGGGCAACATCCTTCCGGACCTTCACACCAGGCCGGCTGACATCAACGAAGTCGGTCACACCTCGGCGACGGTCAAAGGCCTGATCGAACGCGCCGGCGGGTCGAAAATCATCAACTGCAAATTCCAGTTCGGCCTCGACACGACTTACTCCGGGGCAGGTTCCGGTTCGGTTCCGTGCAGCTCGACCTCCTTCGAAGACACCAGCAAAGAAGTGGAAGCGACACTGCCGCTGCCTGAAACCGGGCAGGTCTACCACTACCGGGTCGCCGCCACCAACGCGGAGGGCGAAAACTTCGGCATCGACCGGACGGTGACCCCCGCCTTCGTCCTGAAGCTGCAGACGCTCCCGGTAACGGGCCTGAGCACGAGCGGAGCGGAACTGAGGGGCTCGTTCGATCCCGACGGGCTGCCCACCGAATACTTCTTCGAATACGGGGTCAATGACGGGTATGGCCTGAAAACCGCGGTCACAGAAGGCGTCTCCGGCACCGGGGTCACCGAAGTCGGCATTCCCTTGGTCAACCTCCCCAGCGGCAAGGTCTTCCACTACCGGATCATCGCCAAAAACGACAACGGCACAACCGTGGGCGTGGACCGCACTTTCCGCACCGGATCCTCGCCGGTCGTCTCGGGGGCGAAGGCTTCTGAAGTCGGCGAAACCTCGGCGACCCTGAGGGCGACGATCAATCCCGTCGGGTACGAGACCACCTACAAGATCGAATACGGCTCCGATCCGTCGTACGACGATGGGCAATCGATCCCGGTCACTCCGGCCAGCATCGGCTCGGGGACGGAACCTGTCGAAGTCACCCAGACCGTCACCGGCCTGAAACCGGAAACCACCCAGCACTTCCGGGTGGTCGCGGAAAATACGTGGGGGATCACGTTCAGCCCGGACACGACCTTCGACTACGCACCGCCGACCTGCCCGAACGACCATGTCCGTCAGCAGAGCGGTGCCAGCTACCTGCCGGACTGCCGCGCGTATGAGCTCGTCTCCCCGCCCGCGGCCGGGGCCGTCGTGCTCTTCCCGAGCGAGGAGGTAGCCGAAAGCGGCGAAGGGCTCGAAGGAAGCGGCAACAACACCTACAACCACGGCGTCCAGTACGTCGTCAACCGCGGCTTTGCCACCTCGCCGGCGCGCTTCTCCTTCTACGGAGGCCAGGGTGCGATCAACGGCATCTACTCACCCAGCAGCGAAGCCGACATGTACATGTCGACCCGAACACCGACCGGCTGGGTGACGACCCTCCCTGGGCTCGACGGCCACTCCGTCTACCGGAGCGGGCGCAAGGAATGCTCGGAATCGATGGCGCTCTGCATCGACCACTCGGAAGAAAGCTACGTCGGCTTCAACCTCGAATTCGCGCCGTATCTGTACTCATACGACGGCACCAGCCTGGGCCGGCTGCCCACCAACCTCAGCGTCATCCCCGAAGGGGAGAAATTCCGCGGCTGGCAGCGGCTGTCCGGCGACTTCAGCCATTTCGTCTTCTCCTCGTCGGCTCCCGGCTCCGGGTACTTCGAAACGGGAGGCGTCGCCGTTCCGTTCGCGCCGGGTGGCCAGATCACCGGTGTGGGCTCCGCCTACGACAACGACATCGCCAACCGGACGGTGAACCTGATCTCGAAACTCCCGAGCGGGGAAGACATCCCGACCACGGTCCCGGCCACCTACAGCCCGGCGATCGGATTCCCCGGTGTCTCCCCGAACGGCTCCCACATCCTGATGTCCACCTACGGCGGCTCGGGCCTGAAGTACCTCTACATGTCGATCAACGACCTGATCGTCCACCCGATCGGCTTCAAGGAAGTCGCGAATCCGGTCGGCGAACCGGAACAGGTCCCGGTCGAACCGATCGGGATGACCCGCGACGGCTCGAAAGTGATTTTCGCGTCGACCGAACGGATGACCCCGGAAGACACCGACAACTCGCGTGACATCTACGCCTGGAGCGAAGCGACGGAAAAACTCACCTTGCTGACCAGCGGCAATGGCAACGGCAACACCGACGAATGCGAAGCGAGCTGGACCTCGGGCTGCAATGCCCAGGTCGTCACGCCCGAACGACGGCACCCGAACAACAACGAAGGCTCGAGCGTGCCGACGGCGGAGGACGACCAGTACGCCGAAGAAAGCGGAAACGTGTTCTTCTACTCGCCCGAGCTGCTCGATGCCACCCACCCGGGCATCCTCAACCAGCGCAACCTCTACGACAGTCGCGACGGCGATGTTCGACTGGTCGCGACCCTCGACCCGGGGACGACGATCGACCGCCTTCAGATCTCTCCGGACGGCCGCTTCGCGGCGATGCTGACGAAATCGAAGCTCACCTCATATGACAACCGCGGTCGTCGTGAGATGTACACCTACAGCGCCGAAACCGGCGAGATCGAGTGCGCCTCGTGCAACCCCAGTGGCCTGCCGCCGACCAGCGACGTCCGGGCCAGCGAGGGCGGGCGCTTCATGGCCGATGACGGGCGCGCCTTCTTCACCACCAGCGACGCCCTCGTCCCCCGAGACCGCGACGGCAAAATCTCGGACGTCTACGAGTACGTCGGCGGCCGCCCGCAGCTGATCACCTCGGGTCTCGGCTCACGCGACTTCACCGGCGGCTCGTCGGTGATCAAACTCTTCTCCCATCCTCAGTTCACCGGCCTCGAGGCGGTCAGCCACTCCGGTCAGGATGTCTACTTCTCGACCTTCGAAACCCTCGTCCCGCGTGATCACAACGGAGAGTTCGTCAAGTTCTACGACGCCCGTTCCGGTGGCGGCTTCGACGAAAGCCCGGCCCTCGCGCCCTGCGCGGCCGCGGACGAGTGCCATGGCGAAGACAGCAGCGCCCCGGTGCCGGCGACGGTCGCCTCCGGGGCCACCGTGCCGGGAGGCAACGTCCAGCAGCCCGCCAAGAAAAAACAAAAGAAGAAGAAGCACAAGAAGAAGAAGCAACACCGGCGGACCCACAGGGGGAATCAGCATGGTTGACGCTCCGGCCAGGGAGACGACGATGAACGTCCTGCGCCGATCGATGCCGTTCGTGCTGGCCTTGGGCGTGCTTGCCGCATTGCTCCTGGCGTCCTCGGCGCAGGCGGCGATCGAACCCGGCTTCACCCGCTTCGAAGTCACGCCGAGCGAAACCCAGGCGGGAGGGCACCCGGACGTCGACGTCAACCTCGACTACACCCAGAGCGAAGAATCGGGGAACTCCTTCCAGGGCCGTACCGTCGCCATCCACTGGCCCGAGGGGTTCATCGGCAACCCACACGTCGCCCCGACCTGCACGCTGACCGAATTCAACCAGGCGCGGTGCCCCGTCGACTCGCAGATCGGCCGCTTCGAGCTTCTCGGTTTCGGCAGTGAAAACCAGGGCCTTTTCGTCCCCCTCTACAACATGGAGACCAACCCGAACCAGGCCGGGCTGCTCGGCTTCACGGCGCCGCTCCTCGGCTTCCCGATCTTCTTCGAACTCTCGAGCCGCACCAACAGCGACTACGGGCTCGAGGCCAAGACCACACCGACCCTGCGCCTTCCGTTCACCCACTTCAAAACGACGCTCTGGGGCGTTCCGGCCGACCCGAAACACGACGTCTACCGTTTCCAGTCACCGCTCACCGCGACCGGCGCCTGTTACGAAGGCTTCTTCGGTCCCGAAGTGGTCGGCTGCCCGCCCGGGACGCCGTACGTGAGCCTCACCTACGCGAAAGCAACCGCACCGCCGGCCCCGTTCCTCGACAACCCGACTGCCTGCAACGTCAATCTGACGGTCAGCGGGGACGTCGAATATTACGGTGCGGAAACCCAGCACGTCGAAACTCAGTACCCGTCGACGACCGGTTGTCAGCAGGCCAGTTTCAGCCCGAGCCTGACGGCGAAGCCGACGACCGCGGAAACCGACGCGGCCTCGGGGCTCGACACAAACCTCTCGGTGCCGCAGACGCAGAGCCCGGTGACGCCGTCGCCGTCTGAGCTGAAAGCCACGACGATCCAGCTGCCGCCCGGCTTCTCGATCAACCCCAGCGCCGCCGATGGGAAGCTCGCCTGCCCCGAAACCTTTACGGGGATCGGCACGCTGCTCGCCGCCGAATGTCCAGAATTCTCGAAGATCGGCAGCCTCGAGCTGGACGTCGCCGCCCTGCCTGCGCCGATCCCAGGAGCGATGTACCTGCTCGAGCCCAAACCGGGTGAACGCTTCCGGGTCCTGATCGCGGCCGACGGCTTCGCCACTCACATCAAGCTTGCCGGCGTCGTCAGGGCCGATCCGCAGACCGGCCAGCTGACGATCGCATTCGAACACCTTCCGCAATCGCCGCTCCAGGACTTCGATGTCCACATCTTCGGCTCGGAGCGCGGCCTCTTCGCGACCCCGGCGAAGTGCGGCACCTACCCGGTGAACACCTCCTTCGTGCCCTGGAACGACCAACTGGCGACACGCGAACTCGTCGAAAGCATGACCTTCACCTCCGGGCCGGGCGGATCGCCGTGCGTGAACCCGGGCCAGGCGCGCCCCTTCGGCCCGCGGATGGTGGCGGGAACGGAAAACAGCACCGCCGGGCTGCACGCCCCATTCAGCCTGACCGTCGATCGCTCCGACGGCGAACAGAGCCTCTCCGGCCTCAAGGTGACCACGCCGCCGGGCTTCGCGGCGACCCTGAAGGGGGTCTCCTACTGCCCGGCAGCGGCGCTCGCCCAGCTGGCGGACCCGGACTACTCGGGTGTGACCGAGCAGAACTCGCCGTCCTGCCCGGCGGCGAGCCGGGTCGGCACCGCGATGGCCGGGGTCGGCTCGGGCAGCCACCCGCTCTACGTCGGTGGGAGCGTCTATCTGGCGGGCCCGTACAAGGGGGAGCCACTCAGCCTCGAGGTTGTCCTGCCCGCGGTCTCGGGCCCTTATGACCTTGGGGTCGTCGCGGTCCGCGCCGCGGTACATATCGATCCGGCCACCGCCCAGGTCACCGCCAGTTCCGATCCGCTGCCCCAGATCATCGCCGGCGTGCCGCTGCGCACCCGCTACATCCGGGTCGATCTCGACCGCCCGAACTTCGCGCTCAATCCGACGAATTGCGACTCCTTCCAGGTCGTCGGGTCGCTGCTCGGCGACGAAGGCGGAGCGGCCTCGCCCACCAGCCACTACCAGGCGACCAACTGCGCGGACCTTCCCTACGAACCGAACCTCAGCCTGAAGCTGGCCGGTGGAGCAAACCGCCTCGGCCACCCGGCGATCCACGCCCGCTTCAAGCAGCAGGCCGGCGAAAGCAACACCCGGGTCGTCCAGGTGACCCTGCCCGCCGACGAGCAGCTCGACAACGCGCATATCGGGACGATCTGCACCCGACCGGACTTCGCCAAGAACCAGTGCCCCGCCGGCAGCGTGATCGGCACCGCGGAAGCGACGACCCCGCTGCTCGACGCGCCGCTCAAGGGCAAGGTCTACCTGCGGGCCAACCCCAATCGCAAGCTTCCCGACCTGGTCGCCGACCTCGAGGGTCAGTTCTCGATCGAACTCGATGCGCGCATCGACTCGGCGCCCAGCGGCGGCCTGCGCACCACCTTCGAATCCGTCCCCGACGCGCCGGTCAGCTCATTCGCGCTCGACCTCCTCGGAGGGTCGAAGGGGCTGCTGGTCAACAGCAAGTCGCTCTGCGGGAAGGCGAAGAGCGCCAAGTCACGCCTCGTCGGCCAGAACGGCGCGGTCGTCAACGCGCGGACCAAGCTGCAGACGGCCTGCGGGAAAAAGCCGCGCCACAAGCGCCACCACTCGAAAGCGGGGCACTGACGATGCCGATCACCAAGCCGACTTCGCGACGGCCGCGGCTGCTGGCCTGCACCGGCCTCGCGATCGCATTTGCCCTCGCGGCCTTCGCCAGCACGGCCTCGGCGACGACGGTCTACGACTACGTCTACTCGGGCAGCTACTTCGACGGCTCGGGCGCCGGCCATCCCTTCGACGAACGGATCGGCGGAGTCGAGTACGACCGGGCCGACCACCTGTTCTACGTCGGCGACGGAAACCAGGCCGGCGAATTCGGCACCCTCGGCTCGATCACGAAAATCACCCCGGCGGGCGCCGGCGTCAACTTTCCCGCCACCGGGACCCCCCAGATCCTGAGCACGAGACGCCCGGACTTCGCCGAATTCGAGATCACCTGGCCCTTCGTCAACCCCAACGTCGTGGTCGACCAGACTGGGGGGCCGCATGACGGCAACATCTACGCAACGGGAACCGAACGCCTCTACGCGTGGGATCCAGAAGGCAATCTGCTCTTCGAAAAGGAACTCAGCGAGACGGGCGTCGGCGTCACCGTGCTCGCCGACGGCAACCTGCTTGTCAACGGCCCGGCCCGGGGGAAAACCACGCTCTACAACTACAAAGGGGACCGGCTGAGGGAAGAATATAACCCCGGCAGCCCGGGCCTGAAACCGTCCGTGAACGCAAAGTGGAGCGAGTTCGGCAACATCCAGCGGACGGTCGCCGACAACGACAACAACGTCTACGGGATCGCGATCTCCGCCCCCGACGGCGATGGCTATCTGGTCAAAGACACCGCCGAAGCAAAGGAATTCTACGAGCTCAACCACCCCGGTGAAGCGGCCGGCCCGACCACCGGGATCGCGGTCGACCACTCCGACAACAACGTCTTCGCACTGCGCTCCAACAACACCTTCGAATCCTTCGACAGCGAAGGGCGTCTGCTCGGCAAGGGCTGGGGAACCTCGGACGAAGGCCACTCCTACGCCGGACTCGCGGGAGAACCGATCGGGATCGCCGTCGATCCTGAAACCCACGACGTCTGGATCGCGAATCGCCGCTCCTACAGCGGCGTCCGGAGGGTCGAGGCGTTCGAAGCCGTCAACCCCCACGTCATTCCGGACTCCACCGCGGTCGCTCCCGACTACAGCGATCCCACCGGCAACACGATCGTGCTCCAGGGGAAAGTGAACCCGGACGGGCAGGAAACCACGGACTGCCATTTCGAATACGGGACGAAGCAGTCTGAACTGAACAAAACGCTTCCCTGCACCCAGGGGAACAAAATCGCCGGCAGCGCCGACGTCGCCGTGACCAGCGTCAGGATCCCCGTCAAACACGGGATTCGGTACTGGTACAAACTCTCGACCAAGAACGCCGGCGGCCAGGTCGCCCCGAGCAACACCGAGAACTTCATTCCGCAGGGGAAGCCGATCGTCAGCGGGACGGTCGTCGATCGCATCAGCACGGATGGCGCCCGCCTGAAAACGGAACTGGATCCCAACGGCGGCAACGCCAGCGTTCATTTCGAGTACGGGGTCAAAGGCGGTCCCCTGGATCAGCGGACCCCTGAGACCGACACGGTCGGCTTCAACTCGGAAAACGAAAACTTCGGCAGCACCTCGCAGTACCAGCCCGGCATCTACCCGAAAGCGAATCTGATCACCGGGCTGTCGGCCGACACCACCTACGAATACCTCGCGGTGGTGACGAACGAAGCCGGCACGGTCTCCAGCCAGGCCGGCGAGTTCCGGACCTACCGAGCGGACGCCGGGACGGACCCCTGTCCGAATGCGTCGGTCCGCAAACAGACGGGCTCGGCGCTCCTGCTCGACTGCCGCGGCTACGAGCTGGCATCGGCCGCCAATGCGGGCGGGTTCGATGTCGAGTCCGACCTCGTTCCGGGCCTGGAACCGCTCCTCGCCTACCCGTCGGCGCGGGACAGCCTCCTCTACTCGATGCACTTCGGCGTGATCCCGGGGGTTGCCGGAAGCCCGACCAACCTCGGCAGGGACCCGTACGTCGCTCATCGCGGCGCCAACGGCTGGACGACGGAATACGTCGGGCTGCCGGCTGACGGGATGGCCGATGGCGGGGCGTTCGGCTCGCCCCTGCTCGGCGCCGACACGAATCTCGAAGAGTTCGCCTTCGGCGGGACCGACATCTGTGTCCCATGCTTCGGCGATGGAACCACCAACATTCCCCTGCGCCGCTCCAACGGCGAACTGACCGAGGGGATCTCGGGCTCACTCGGGTCCGCGGCTGACCGGTCGGGGTCTGTCGCCAGGCCGTTCTCCGCCGACGGCGTCCACTTCGTCTTCGGCACGTCGACTCAGGTCGAGCCGGGCGGCAGCACCCAGGGCTCGATCTACGACCGCAACCTGGCCACGAACACCACGCAGGTGGTCTCGACCCTGCCCGGCGGTGGCGGCGCGATCCAGGGTGGGGGGGTCGGCGAGCTCGACATCTCTTCGAACGGCTCGCGAATCGTCGTCGGCAAGCGCATCTCCACCGACGCCAAGGGCAACGAATACTGGCATCTGTACATGCACGTCGGCAACACGGCCGACAGCATCGACCTGACGCCGGGGGCGACTCTCGGTGCTCTCTTTGACGGGATGAGCGCCGACGGCAGCCGGGTCTTCTTCACCACCCGGGACAAACTGGTCGGCGAAGACACGGACTCGATGGCCGACATCTACGAAGCCGCGATCGGTGGTAGCTCGGCGGCGATTCGCCTCGTCTCGGTCAAGGACGGAGCGCCGAGCAACGACGAAGCCTGCACACCGCCCGGCACCCCCGAAAGCTGGAATTCGGTCTCCGGAAACGGCAAATGCGATGTCGTCGCCTTCGCCGGCGGTTCCGGAACCGCGGCCGACGGCACCTTCTATTTCGTCAGCCCCGAGCTGCTCGACGGCGGCCAGGGCGAAGCCGGTCAGGTGAACCTCTACGCGGTCAAGCCGGGCGGCGAGCCGACCTTCGTCGCCACCAGCGACTCGAACGTCGGCAAGGCGAGCCCGGCGCCGCCCAAACATCCGGTCGCGGCGCCGAAACGAGTGACCGGGCTCGCCAATCCCGAGGCAATCGCCATCGACCGCAGCGGGGGGTCGCACACCGGCGACCTGTACGTCTACGAGCGTGGCAGCGGCGACGTCGCCCGCTACACGGCGGCGGGCGCGGCCGACAACTTCTCGGCACTGCCCGGGCCGTCCAACAAACTCGCCGGCCTCAGCGGGACCGAACAGGGGAGGGTCCAAGTCGCGGTCGACAGCGCCGCCGCTAGTCCGTTCAAAGAAGACGTCTACGCGACCGATGGGTCAGGGGTCAGCGTCTTCGCCGCCAGCGGGGAAAAACTCGGCAGCATTGGCGGTTTCACCGAACCGTGCGGCGTCGCGGTCGAACAATCGACCGGCGACGTCTACGTCGCCGAGCCTTCGACGGGCACGATCTGGCGCCTGGCGCCGGTCGCGGCGACGAAACCCGTCACCGCCGCCAACTACGTGAAAACAGGGCTGAAGCCCGAAGAAGGATCCGCCGGCTGCCAGCTCGCAGTGGACAACGACGGCCGTGTGTACGTGAGTGAATTCTCCGAAGGCCCGGTGAAGCGCTACGACGCCTCCGACTTCCAGGCCGTTCCGGGCGAAGAGGCCGGCACCGTCATCGCCGCCAATGGCAACGCGATCGCCACCGACTCCTCCACCAACGACCTGCTCATCGACACCGGGCTCGAAGTGCTGAGCTACGACGAAGCTGGCAGCCTGATCCAGAAATTCGGAACCGGCAGCCTCTCCGGCTCGCGGGGCATCGCGGTCGACCCGGCGACGAAGCACGTCTTCGCCTCCAGCGGCGCGAACGTGGTCGATTTCGGAGTCGAAGAAGTGCCGTACCACCCGATCGACCAGCCAGGGGTCGTCGACGGCGTCCTTCACAGCGGTCTCCATAGCTTCGAGGGATTCCAGACCACGCCCGACGGTCGCTACGCGGTGTTCTCGACGAAGCACCCGGTGACCGGATACCCGGTGCTCGGTCACTCCGAGGTCTACCGCTACGACAGCCAGGGCGAAGAAATCCTGTGTGTGTCCTGCTCGCCGACCGGTGGCGCCGCCAGCGCGGACACTTCGCTCTCCCGGACAGGCCTCAACCTGGCGGACGACGGGCGTGTCTTCTTCACGACCGCCGAATCGCTGGCCCTGCGTGACACCAATGAAAAGTCCGACGCCTACGAGTGGGAGCTGCCCGGCGCCGCGCCGGCCATCGGCGGGTGTCAGGGCGCGAACGGCTGCGTGCAGTTGATCTCCGGCGGCATCGGCCCTGAAAACTCAGGCCTGGTCAGCGTCAGCGCCGACGGCAAGGACGTCTTCTTCTTCACCCGCGACGTTCTCGCCCACGAAGACGAGAACGGCAACGCGATCAAGATTTACGACGCTCGGGAAGGCGGCGGCTTCCTCTACGACCCGCCGCGCAAAGCGTGCGCTGCCTCCGACGAGTGCCACGGAGCCGGCAGCGAAACGCCGCCCGCTCCGGTGATCAACACGATCACCGGGTCGAAGGCGGGGGCCCGAACGGTCAAGGGCTGCAAGCACGGCTACGTCAAGAAGAACGGCAAGTGCGTCAAGAAGAAGACCAAGAAGAAGAACCACCGCAAGCACCACAAGAAGACGGGCCACGGACATGCGTAGTGCACCGAGGACGAGCAAGGAGAGTCACGCGATGAGCAGGGAGACGACCAACGCAAGGGCCGGTCTGCGCGCCGCGGTTCGCGCCGCGGGCACGACCCTCGCCGCGCTCGCCGCGGTCGCGGTTTTCGCCGGGCCGGCCTCCGCCTCGCAGGAAATCTCGGAATTCAGCGTTGCCTCGTCGAACTCGCAGGCCGGCGCGCACGGCGATTTCATCGCCCGGCTCCGCCTCGGCGCCGCGGGCGAACCGGAGGTCGCCAAGAACCTGACCGTGAACGTCCCCACCGGAATCTTCGGCAACCCCGGGTCGATCTTCCGCTGCAGAGCAGCCGATTTCGTCCTCAACCACTGCGCGCCCGGAGCGCAGGTGGGACTGATCTCGATCGTCGCCAACTACGAAGGCGTGCCCAACACCCTGCTCGGGACGGCGCCGATCTACAACATGGAGACGGTCTCCGAAGACGAAGCGGCGCGGCTCGAGTTCGTCGCCCCCATGGTCGAGGCCCCGATCGTGATACCCGTCGGCGTGCGCAGCAACAGCGACTACGGGCTGCGAATGACCTTCTCGACGATCACCCAGTCGATCGCCCTCTCCGAAGCGAACCTGACGATCTGGGGCTTCCCCGCCGACCCGCTTCACGACCCCGACAGGTTCAGGCCCGGCGAACCGGGCTCGCCGCCCGGGTGTGCCGCCGAACCGAGCACCGGCTGCAACCAGTCGCCGTTCCCGCAGGCCGGGATCGTCGTCCGCCCATTCACGGACAACCCGAGCATCTGCACCGGGGCACCGCTGACAGCGTCGCTCGTCCTGACCACTTACCAGGACCCGACTCCCACGGAAAAGAAAGCGGACTACCCGGCGACGACCGGCTGCGAAAGCCAGAAATTCGACCCGGTCTTCAACGTCAACCTGACAAGCAGCGAGGCCGATCAGCCCTCGGGGATCGACATTCAGCTGAAAGCGAACCAGTTCCTCGCCGGGCAGGCGCCCTCACCCTCGACGCTGAAATCGGGGACCCTGACATTGCCCGAAGGCCTGACGATCAACCCGGATGCCGCGGACGGCCAGACCGCCTGCACGGACCAGCAAGCGGGCTTCGGCACGGATGCCGCCGGGAGGTGCCCCGACAGCGCCAAGATCGGGACTCTGGAAGTGACGACACCGGCCCTGCCGGGTCCGCTGACCGGCTCTCTCTACATCGGCGAACCGAGGCCCGGGGACCAGTACCGCGCGTTCATGATCTTCGACGGCTTCGGGATCCACGCGAAGCTCCTCGCCTCCTTCCAGCCCGACCCGAAGACGGGGCAGCTGACCGTCTCCGTCGCGGACCTTCCACAGGTTCCGTTCGAAGCGTTCAACCTGCACCTTTTCGCCTCCGACCGAGGCCTGCTCGCGACGCCGATCCGCTGCTCCATCTACACCGCGGAATCCTCGATGGTGCCGTGGAACGACCAGCTCGCGCCGCAGAAGTCGGCGCCGGCGATGAACATCCGGACCGGACCCCACGGAGCCGCCTGCCCAGGCCAGATCAGGCCGTTCCACCCGCGCCTGCAGGCCGGCACGACCGACCCGACAGCGGGCGCCTTCTCGAACTTCATCCTCAAACTGGATCGCGATGACGGCGACCAGTTCCTCGGCGACCTCAACTTCAAGATGCCACCGGGCTTCACCGGTGACCTGCGCGGGATCAGCTACTGCGCCGAGTCGGCGATCACGGCGGCCGCCACCCGCCTCGGCCGCACCGAGCAGGCGAGCCCGAGCTGTCCTCCCTCGAGCCTGGTGGGGACGACGAACGTCGCCGCCGGCCCGGGTGAACACCCGTTCCACGCGGTCGGCAGGATGTACCTGGCCGGGCCGTTCAAGGGCGCGCCGCTCAGCCTCGTGGCGATCACGCCGGCGCTGGCCGGGCCCTACGACTACGGCGTCGTCGTAGTTCGGGTCGCCCTCCACATCGACCCGGAAACCGCCCAGGTGACGGCCGTCTCGGACACGGTTCCCTCGATCATCGGCGGCATTCCGATCCGGATGCGCTCGATCCAGGTCAACATCGACCGGACCGACGGCCAGGGCAAGCCGAACTTCACGATCAACCCGACGAACTGCGCGCCGTTCTCGGTGGAGAGCCAGGGAATCGGAGACCAGGGCACGATCACCGACTTCTCCTCGTACTTCCAGGCGGTCAACTGCACTCGCCTCGGCTTCAAGCCGACGATGAGCGTCACGCAGGTCGGCGGCCGCAAGGGCACCAAGCGCTCGGCGTACCCCGCCCTCCAGTTCGACCTCAAGACTCGCGCCGGCGACGCCAACATCAAATCGCTCGCGGTGACCCTGCCGAGCGCCTTTGAGATCGCCCAGTCGCACCTGGGGAACATCTGCTCCGAGAAAGAACTGGCCGCCACCGAGTGCGCGGGGCGCCAGGAAATCGGCGAGGCGTCGACCTCCACGCCCTTGCTCGACCAGCCGATCTCCGGCCCGGTCTACGCGGTCTCCGGCAAAGGCGGGCTGCCGCGCCTGGCCTTCATCCTCAACGGCCAGGTCCACCTGCTGCCGCGGGCGGAAGAGAAGACCGTCAAGGGAGGGCGCCTGCAGACGATCGTCCCGACCGTCCCCGACGCGCCGATCGGCCACTTCGCCCTGACCATCTTCGGCGGCAAGCACGGATACCTGGCCAACACCCGCGACCTCTGCGTACACACGCCCATCATCGGGGTCTCCTACACGGCCCAGAGCGGGAAGACCCTGCAGCAGAACGTGAAGACGGCGATCCATTGCGGGTCGAAGTCGAAGTCGAAGTCGAAGAAGCAGAAGCGCCAGCAGCGCTGACCCTGGTTGACCCTCGTCGGCGCTCGGCGAGCCCGGGAGCGGGCGAGTCTTTTCAGGGCGCCTTCGCATACTGGCCTTGACAGCAACCTGGGTGGCGTGGCACTATCCCCCGCGGGAAAGCTGTTTGGGGATTTCGCGGAAGGCCCTTGCGGAGTGCCTCTAGGGAGCTGTTTGTCGAAGGGCCTGGGAACAGGACAGGGATTCAACAGGGTGACTCGGGTTACGCATGCATCGTTGGGGGAGGACGCCGTCGGCCATCGCCGCGGGCTGTTCAGCCGTGCGTCGATCGCCCTCTTCGCCAGCCTCGCCCTGATCGCGTTCCTTTCCCTCGGCGCCGGCTCGGCCTCGGCACTCGAACCGGACCCGACGGTCACCTTTGAAGGCATCGAAGAGGGCTACACCAGCGCCCACGTCAAATTCACTATCGGTGGCTCGCCCGCGCCGACGTTTCTCTACGACGTGCAGTACACGAGCAACCTCGGCACGAATGTCGAAGACAGCGAATGGCGGGACGCCCCGGACGGCGAGGGCGGCGGCGAAGAGACCTACCCCTACGAAAAAGGCCTGGTGGGACAGAGCTCCTACGCGGTCAACGAACTCATCAAGCACCTCAAACCGGGGACGAAATACCAGTACCGGGTCATCGTCCTGATGTACGGCGTAGTCGAATACGAAGGCGAATTCAGATTTCCCCACCCGCCCGAACCAGGCCCGACCTTCGAAACCAAATTCGTGGCCAAGCCGGCCGTGGACTTCGAATCAATCTCGGACATCACGCTCGAAAGCGCCCATTTCGCCGGCACGGTCAGTGCCAATTACCCGGGCGGGCTCGGAGCAGAAGCCGAAGCGGCCTACGAAACACATTGGGAATACAACTGCCAGCCGGTCTGTCCCGACCTCGATGGCGGCAGCGTCGGGGCAAATGACCCGACCTCCCCGGTCCCGGTCGACGCGACCCGGCTCGAAGCCAACACCTTCTACGAAGTCATCCTGACCGCGACCAACGCGGCCGGTTCGACGATCGTGGAAAAATCGTTCTCGACTCCGGCCGAACCGCCGTCCGTCGTCAACTCAGCCGGCGCCCCCGACGGTAAAGGCGGCTACACGCTCGAGGGGACCGTCACTCCCTACAACTCCAAGGTCACCGACTGCCACTTCGAGTATGGGCCTACGGTCGCCTACGTCTACAAAGCCCCCTGTTCGCCGACCCCGACCGGTCGCGACGAGGTCCAGATGGTCCACGTTCCGGGGGCGGAAGGCCAGTTCAGGCTCAGCTTCCGCGGCGCCGAGACCCCCGATCTCGACTGGGGCATCACGCCGAAAGAACTGAAGGCGGCGCTCGAAGCCCTGCCGACCATCGGAGCCGGGGGAATCGGCAGCCTCGAACGGGAAGACTGTTTCTTCTGTACGACCTTCAAAGTCGTCTTCGCCGGTCCCAATCTCTCCGCGAAGAACCTGGGCCTGCTCAAAGGCTCGATCGGGACGATTCCGCTGAGGACCGCCCCGACCGGGGAAGACACAGGCCCACCGACGGTCGAAGCCCTGATCGAGGGCGGCAACAACCTGCCGGTCCTGGTCGAGGCCCAGCTCAACGGCCTGACGGTCGGTGGCACCTACCACTTCCGCCTCGTCGCGACGACCGGGGTCGGCACCGTCGCCAGTCCGGACCGGCTCTTCACCGTAACCCTGGCGCCGCCGCCTCCCGACTGCCCGAACAACCAGGTGCGTGCCGAAAACCGCTCGACTGACCTGCCTGAATGCAGGGCCTATGAGATGGTCAGCGCGCCGAACAAGTCGAGCGCCGACGCTGTCCTGCAGGACTACACCGAAGACGGCAAGTCGGTGGAGTTCGGAGCGATCATCGGCAACATCAACCAGTCGGGCCAGGGGAAGATCGGGCTCAACTACTACGTGACCAACCGGGACGACGCCGGCTGGCAGACGATCAAGAACCTCAACGGGCCGACCGGCTCGCTCTACACCGGGCCCGAAGCGCTCAAGGACGCCGCCGGGGCGACCCCCACCGTTTACGCCGCCGATCTCCAGACGTCGATCTGGCTCACCTTCCCCGGCTCCCCCGGCCCTGAAGCGGGAAACCGGCCCTACCTTCGCAACCAAGAAGGGAAATTCATCGAGGTCGGCAGGACCCCCGGACCTCTCGGCGTGAGCAACCTGCTCGGCTATGGCAACGGAATCGATTGGGGATATTCGGACGACCTCAACCACATCGGCTTGAATGGCGAAGCCCCGCCGTCCGGGTCCATATTCGGTCCCGGCGTCTACGAATTCGTGGGTACCGGAGACGAGCTGCCCGAACGCATCGACGTCAAGGACAACGGCGAACCGATCTCGAAGTGCGGGGTGCTGAATTTCACCGGCTCCGCCGCGTTTGGCAACACCATCTCGAAAGACGGACACGCCTCGGTGTTCACCGCCACGGGCGGCGAATTCTGCAGCGCGCCGGACAGCCCGCCCGCCAATGAAATCTGGGTGCGGATCGACGGGAAACACAGCTACGACGCCTCTGAAAGCCAATGCACACGGACCGCGGGAGACCCGGGCGGCGCCTGCAACGCTCCCTCGAACGCCAACTTCAAGGCGCTCTCCGAAGATGGGAAGCACATCCTCTTCGCCACCGAAGAGCAGCTCGTCAACGGCGATACCGACCAGACCACCGACCTCTACGTCTACGACCTGCCGACCGAATCGAGCCCCGGCAAGCTCGGCGAGGTTTCGGGCGCGCGCCCGAAAGCGGCCGTCGAGGAAACCGGGATCGGCTACACGGTGCCTGACGACCCCCGCATCTCTCCCGATGGCTCGGCCGTCTATTTCATCGCGGGTGGGGTGCTCGCCGACAACGAAGACGCGCTCGGCAACACCGCGGTCGCCGGCGACCACAATCTCTACTCATGGCGTCGCGACGCCACCCACCCCGAGGGCCAGACAAAATTCATCGCCCGGCTCCTCAACTCCGAAGTCCAGATGCAGACCTCTGTGGATGGCCGCTACCTGGTCCTGACGACGACCACCCCGATCGTCCCCACCGATACCGACAACTCGCGTGACGTCTTCCGCTTCGACGCGGAGACCGGCACGCTGATCCGGGTCTCCACCAACACCGCGGGCATCGGCGGCAACGAGGACAACCTCAATGCCACGATCGCCCAGTCAGCGCCCAATCATGCGCCTCATCACATCAATACGGCGATCACCAAAAACGGGGAAATGATCGCTTTCAGCTCGCCGGAGCAGCTCTCACCGCAGGATGGCAACGAACTCTCCGACGTGTATCTCTGGAGTTCGGGCAAGGTCCACATGATCACCACCGGCGGGCTCAACGGCGGGGGCGAAGAAGGGCGGCTGACCGGGAGTGGCCGTGACCTCTACTTCCAGACCCGCGAGCCGCTGTCGCAGGCGGACCCCGACCTCGTCTTCGACGTCTACGACGCTCGCATCGACGGCGGGTTCAGCTTCAAGACGGTGCCGGCCTGCAGCGGCGAAGGGTGCCAGCCCGCCGGCACCGCGGTAGCGGACCCGGCGCCGGCCACCGGCGGCGGTGGCGGGGCGGGCAACGTCGGCCCGGTCTCGGCGACGCTCAACTCGCTGAGCAAAGCGGAGCGCAAGGCCTTAGCTTCGAGCGGCAAGGCCACGCTGCGGCTGAGCGCGAGCGCTCCTGGTCAGCTCGACGTCAAGGGAACCGCCAGGCTCGGCGGCAAGCGCAAGCAGGTCTTTGCGGCGAGCCTCTACGTCGAGCAGCCGGGCGACGTGAATATTCCGATCTCGCTCCCGAAGAAGGCGCTCAAGCAGCTCAGCCGCGACGGCAGGCTCGCGATCGAGCTCACCGTCCAGTTCGGCGATGCCAAGCCGAAGACTTCGACCCTGGTATTGAAGAAATGATCCGGCGATCTCACCGGAGCAAGGGCATCGCCGGGCTGTTGTGCACGGCGGCCCTGGCGACCGCCGCGATCGTCGCGCCTTCGGCCCAGGCCGCCGGGCCGGAATGGGAAGTCACGTCGATCACGACGAGCGTGCCGATCTTCCACCGCACCGAACTCGAGACCATCACCTACCACGTGAAAAACATCGGCGATGCGCCGAGCACCGAAGACGTCACGGTCACCGATTCCCTGCCGAACACCAAACTGGTCGAAGCCAGGATGGTCTTTCCCTGTCCCCGGGCCGAACCGGTTGTCTGCACGTTCCCGCCGGGATTCGGCTTCGTCGTCGCCGTCGGGGAAGAATTTGAAATCCCGGTCAGGTTCTCGGTCGACCAGGACGCCCCGGACACGATCACCAACACGATGACCGTCTCCAATGGGGGTGCGCCGGAAATCACCGCCAGCAAGACGGTCGAAGTCGAAGACAAGCGCACATTCGAAGTCCTCAACCTCAAAGCCGGCGTCGCCGACGAAAGCGAAGCGCCCTACGGGGTGGCTGGAGGTCACGGGTCCAGCGCCTCCACCAGCTACTCGTTCCCACTCCAGGACAACCCCGATTTCAACTACCCGACCGAGGCGTTCAAGGACTCCTTTACCGACCTGCCGATCGGATTCTTCGGCAACCCCTCCGCGGCGCCGCGCTGCCCGACCCAGAACATCAGCTTCATCACGCATTGCCCGGCCGGCTCTCAGGTCGGCTACCTGGCGCTCAACAACTACCCCAGCCCGCTCTTCAACGTCAAGCCCGACCGCGGTTACGCCGCCCAGTTCGTGGCGAGCATCGTCGGCACGAGGGTCTCCGTCTACGTCAACCCGCGGCCGCGATCCGAAGGCTACGGGCTGACGCTGGGCGCGGTCGACGCCCCGCACATCCTTATCTTCCAAAACTTCGAAGCGCGTTTCTTCGGTTTCCCTCAGCGTGGAAACGAAACCCCGAGCGCCGAAGCCCCGTTCCTGACCAACCCGGTCGATTGCTCGGAAAAAGACCCGCAGTGGGGCGTGTTCCTCGACTCCTGGGAAACCGCGGCACAGAGGCTGCCCAACGACACCCCTGATCGCAGCGACCCGAACTGGAATCACAAGACCACCCCCGCAACACCGGTCACGGGTTGCGACAAACTCGAATTCAACCCGACCTTCGGCGTTGATCCCGACCGGGTCGGGGGAGCGGTGCAGTCGGATCAGCCGACCGGCCTTGGGGTCTCCTTCAAATTTCCCCAGACCAACGACCCGACCGACATCCACTCGGAATTCAACCCGTCCGAACCACAGACGCCGGAGCCGAAGGACATCACCGTCAAACTGCCGGCCGGGCTCAGCATCTCGCCGTCCTCGGCCACCGGGCTCGGCGGATGTTCGGATCAGGCCGACGACCCGGCGGGCGACCAGGTCCACCTCGACACGGTCACCCCGGTCACCTGCCCCGACGCCTCGAAGATCGGCACGGTCACCACGACCACGCCGTTGGTCGCCGCCCACGACCCGGTCACCGACGCGATCACCGGCGCCGAAACGATCGGCGGCGACATCTACCTGATCAAGCCGCACCCGGGGGACTTCAGCCCAACCGGTGACCAGGACGGCATCTTCCGGCTCCTGATCCAGATCGAGTCCCCCCGCTTCGGGATCAACTTCAAGCTGCCGGGCATCGCCAGGGCCGACAAGCAGACCGGCCAGCTGACCGCGACATTCACGGAAAACCCGCAGCTCCCGGCGAGCACGCTGCACATCAACTTCAAGTCGGGCCCGCGGGCCCCGCTGGCGACGCCGGTCAATTGCGGTTCCTACGCGACGGCAGCCGACCTCGTCCCCTGGGGCACGCCGGAAGTCCCCGACGCCCATCTTTCGAGCACGTTCGACGTCACCTCCGGACCGGAGGGCTCGGCCTGCACCGGCACGCCGGAGGCGAGGCCCTTCAAGCCGGCCCTCACCGCCGGGACCGAGAACGCCGCCGCCGGTGCCAGCTCGCCCTTCGTCTTCAAGGTATCCAGGCAGGACGGCCAACAGGAGCTGCGGTCCCTCGACGTCATCCTGCCCAAGGGCTTCACCGCGAAGGTCGCCGGGATTCCCTACTGCTCCGAGGCCTCGATCGCCGCGGCAAGCGGCCGCAGCGGAGTCGCCGAGCAAGCCTCGCCGTCATGCCCCGACGCGAGCCGGGTCGGCTCGGTGGCCGCGGGCGCCGGCCCCGGCACCAACCCCTTCCAGGCCACCGGCAACGCCTATCTCGCCGGTCCATACCAAGGCGCCCCCCTGAGCATCGTCTTCATCACCCCGGCGGTCGCCGGACCCCTCGACCTCGGCGACGTCGTGATCCGGGCGGCCACCTTCCTCGACCGTGAATCCGGGCAGCTGACCGTGAAGGCCGACCCGATCCCGCAGATGCTGGACGGCGTCCCGCTGCGCATTCGCTCGATCCAGACCACGTTGGACCGCTCGAACTTCGCCCTCAACCCGACCAACTGCGCGGCGCAGTCGGTGACCGCGACGGTCGCGGGCGCAAGCGGCGCCACCGCCACCGCCTCCTACCCGTTCCAGGTCGGGGAATGCGACAAGCTCGCCTTTAACCCGAAGCTCGAGCTGAGCCTCAAGGGCGGGACGAAGCGCAGGGGCCACCCGGCGCTGAAAGCGGTCCTCACCCCGCGTCCGGGCGACGCCAATCTCTCCAGCGCCGCGGTCTCGCTGCCGAGCTCGGAGTTCCTCGACAACGACCACATCGGCACGGTCTGCACCAGGGTCCAGTTCGCCGCCTCGCAGTGCCCGGCCGACTCGGTCTACGGCTACGCTCGGGCGACCACGCCACTGCTCGCCGCGCCGATCGCGGGGCCGGTCTACCTGCGCAGCTCTTCGAACAAGCTGCCCGACCTCGTCGCCGATCTGCGCGGCCAGGTCGATATCGCCGTCGCCGGGCGGATCGACACGACCAAGAAGAACGGCATCCGGGCGACCTTCGAGACGGTTCCGGACACCCCGATCTCGAGCTTCGTGCTCGAAATGCTGGGGGGCAAGAAGGGTCTGCTCGAAAACAACACCAACCTCTGCGCCCGCAGGTACCGCGCGACGGCGCTCTTCAACGCCCAGAACGGGCTCGTCTCCAAACAGCGCCCGGTTCTAGCAACGAGCTGCAAGAAGCCCAAGACCGGTAAGCACCGGGCGAAGAAGCACAGGCGGCACCACCGCTGATGCGGAGGCTGCTCGTCATCCTCGCCCTCACGGTGTCGGCCCTCGGGCTGACGGCCGGGTCCGCCAGCGCCGTCCCGCCGACGCTGACGATCGGCTCGGCGACGCCCGCCTACGTCAACGCGTTCGTGAACGGGACCCTCGACCCCGGGGACAACACCACCGCCTACAACTTCCAGTACACGACCGACCCCCTGGTGGAAGGGTGGAAGGATGGGCCGCTCTGGCTGGAACAGTCGATCCCGGCGAACGCGGGGCCGACCCCGGTCGGCGAAGACCTCCACGAGGTACCGGGGTCCTGCTGTCCCACCTTCGGCGTCGCGCTCAGGCCCGGCACCACCTACAAATACCGCCTCCAGGGCACCAACGTCGAAGGGCAGTTCTTCTCGCCGGTGGCTGAATTCACCACCCTTCCGGTCGCCCCTCCGACGGTCCTCAACTTCGCCGGCGCCACTGACATCGGCAACTACACGGCGGAACCCGTCGCCACCATCGACCGTCCGGTGGGCACCAACTTCGCCTTCGACGTCAGTCTGCCACTTCGAGTACATCACGGACGCTGCCTACCAACCCCGCAATGAGAAACAGCAGCTCAGGGTGAGGGCGAACGGCGGCACCTACACGCTCAGCTTCGGCGGGCAGACGACGGCGCCGATCGCCTTCGATGCCGCGGCCGCGACCGTCCGGGTGGCGCTTCAGGGCCTCTCCTCGATTGGACCGGGCGGCGTGACGGTCAGCGGCGGCCCGGGCAGTGCGAGCGGCGCCTTCCCCTACGCGGTCGTCTTCACCGGGCCGCTTGCGGTCAAAGACGTTGAACAGATCACCGCCGACGGCAGCGGGCTGGTCGAACCCGGGGAAGGAGCCCCGGAAGTCACGACCGACACCGACGGGCACCCCGAAGGATTCCAGGGGGCGACCGAAATTCGGTGCGATCCCGACCAGATCAAAGACCCGGGCCAGATCCCCGTGACCGCGAAGATCACCGGCCTCAGCGCCAAAACCACCTACCACCTGCGACTGGTCGTCTCCAACGCCGGCGGAGTCGATATCCAGGATGCGACCAACTTCACGACGACGGGAAAACCCGTGGTCGAAACGCAGTCGGCCAGCGACGTGCACGACACGACGGCCACACTGGGGGGGAAGCTCAACCCCGTCGAAGGTCCAGTCGTCTACCAGTTCGAGTGGGGGGTCGACGAAGGCGCCGGCGACGTGACCTACGAGGAAGTCGCTCCGTCCGAACCCGTCGCGCTGCCATTCGAAGACCAGATCCTGCACGTGGTCACGACCCCGCTCACCGGACTCTCGCCGAATACGAATTACCACTACCGCCTGGTTGCCACCAACACGCTCACCGAAGAGGAAACGGTCGGCGTCGAGCGCGTCTTTACGACCCGCCCGACCCCCGGGCCACCGGTGGCCTGTCCCAACGAAGCCTCGCGAGTCGGCCCATCCGCGACGCTCCCGGATTGCCGCGCATACGAATTCACGACTCCCGGGCTGAACGGCTCGGCCCCTGTCATCTGGCCCTTTTTCACCCCCCAGGGCGTCGCGCCCGACGGCAGTGCCGCCGCGTGGCAGGCCTCCGACGCTCCCGATAGCGCCGAAGGCAGCACCGCCGTCGACAACACGCTGGTCGCTCTTCGCGGCTCGTCGGGCTGGAGCACCAAGGGCCTCTCGGCCGCCACCCCGCAGGCCACCGGCACCGCCTACACGCTCAACCCGTCCTCGGTCGGTCTGTCGACCGACCTCAGGCAATCGCTGCTCTGGATCAACATGCCCCTCGTCGGAGCCGCCTCTCCCGCGGGGACGAACCTCTACCTCCGCCGCGCCGACGACAGCATCATTCCGCTGACCAACATCGGCCCCGCGGTCTATGGCTACGGCGGCGAACTTCTCGCGGCGTCGCAGGACTTCACCCGCCTCTTCATCGTCTCGACTGTGCGGCAGTTCGACACCGATCCTGATGTCGCCCTCAACCCCTATGAATGGCGGGACGGGCAGCTTCGACTGGTGACGATCCTCCCCGATGGTGAACCGGCCCCGTCCGGCGGCAGCCTGCCCACCAACAGGGCGGCGCAGCCGATCGCCTCCGACGACGGCCGCAGCGTCCTCTTCAACGCGGCGGGCTACTCCGACCTCTTCCTTCGCGTCAACGCCGAAAAAACGATCAACGTCTCGACCTCGCAGAAGCCGGGCAGTCCCGGGCCCGCTCTATCCGTCGGCTCCGCGGGCATATCCGCGGACGGCTCGGAGGTCATCTTCACAAGCACCTCGGAGCTGACCGAAGACGCCTACACCGGCAGGACCAGCGGGGTTCTCAACAACAAAGGCAGCGACCTCTACTCCTACGACGTCAAAACCGGCGTCCTCACCGACCTCACCGTCGACCATGAACCGACCGACAAAGAAACCGGCGCGGGCGTCGAGCACGTCGTCGGCGCCAGCCGCGACGCCTCCTACATCTACTTCATCGCGAGCGGCAAGCTCGCTCCCGGAGGGACCTCCGGCTCCCGCAACATCTACGTCGAGCACGAAGGCGAGATCAAGTTCGTCGCCACCAACCCGGTCGGCACCTTCGAAACCGGCTTCCCCTTCTACGTGACGCCCAACGGCCTCTACGCCGGCTTCATGACCAACGAACCGCAGACGGGCTACGACAACGCCGGTCACACCGAGGTCTACAAGTACACCTACAACGGGGCGCTCGAGTGCGCGTCATGCCGGCCGGACGGCGAACCGCCGAACGGGGACGCCGCGATCGTCGGCCGGGTGGTGAGCGAAGACGGCAGCAAGGTCTTCTTCCAGAGCAACGACGCGATCGTGCCTCGGGCGGGCAGCGGGTTGATGAACGTCTTCGAGTACGAGGGCGGCGAAGTCCATCTGCTCAGTCCCGGGGGCGGAGCCACGGCGCTTCTGGTCGGCGCCAGCCTCTCCGGCGACGACGTCTTCATCGCGACCTTCGACGAACTCGCCCGCGGGGAAGGCCCTGTCTTCGCCGTCTACGACGCGCGGGTGAACGCGACCGTGCCGCCGCGGACCGAAGCCGCCGGCTGCCAGGGAGAAGCCTGCCGCGGGCCGGCGTCCTCGGCGGTGGAAGTCCCGACCGCCGGCTCGGCCACGTTCGAGGCGACCGGGAAGGTTTCGGTCTTCGGCGCCGAGACCGTCAGGGGCTCGAAGGCCCAGCTGCGCGTCGTGGTGCCGGGCGGCGGCGAGCTGGCGATCTCCGGCCAGGGCCTGACGCCGCTGAAGAAAGCGGTCACCGCCGCCGGCTCGGTGACGGTCACGCTGGCGTTGAAGGCCACCGCCGAGAAAAGGCTGCGGAACAAGGGCACCCTGAGGACCAAGCCCGAAATTCTCTTCAGGTCCAGCGGCGGAGCGACCTCGCGCGCCGATTTCAGGCTCAAATTCGAAGCGGTCCGCAAGAAGAAGGACCGCAGATGATCGCCCTCGGCAAGACGCGGGTCCCGCGCTCCCTCCTGGCGCTGGCGGCGTTCGCGTGTGCCTGGGGCTGTCTGCACCTCGGCGACGCCGAGGCCCGCGAGTTCACGATCCCGACCTTCGTCGCCCCCGGCGTCAGCCTGGACCAGTCGCCGTCGACCACCGCCGGTGCCCGTCCCTTCGAACTGCTCAACACATTCGCGGTCAACCAGAACACGACTCCGGAACCGATCTTCAACGACGGCCACACGGGCCCTGCGGCGAACGTGAAGAACGCGACCTTCGAAATGCCCCCGGGCATCGTCGCCAACGCCGCGGCCTTCCCCAGATGCACCCAGGATGCATTCCACGGCTTCAACTGCCCGGTCGCGACCCAGATTGGCACCGCCACGATCCGACTCACCGCCGGCCAGGCAAACATTCCCTACCCCGTGTTCAACCTGGTGCCGCCCCCTGGCGTTCCGGCTCAGTTCGCCTTCAAAGTGGTCGCCAGCAACGTCCACATCAACTTCCACGTCCGCAGCGGAACCGACTACGGCGTCACCTCTACCCTGCGCGGCCTCAGCGAGGCGGTCGGGCTGCTCGAATCGAAGGTGACGATCTGGGGGGTGCCCGGCGACCCTGCCCACGACGCGGAAAGGGTCAGCAACAACGGGTTTCCCACTCCCGGCCCCTACCCGGAACCGGCCCCGTATCTGCCGCTGCTCTCCAATCCGACGATTTGCGGTCAGCCACTGGTCACGACGATGGACTCGACGACCTGGCAGCACCCGGATCAGAACACGTCCGCCGCTCCCTTCGAAGCGCCCGCGATGAGCGGCTGCGACCAGGTGGACTTCAGCCCGACGATCTCCGCCAAACCGACCACCAACCTGGCCGACAGCCCGACCGGCCTCGAATTCCACGTCCACATCCCGCAGAACGAAGACTCGGACGGCAACGCCGAGGCCGAGCTGCGGCAGAGCAAGATCTTGCTGCCGCCCGGCCTGACCGTGAACCCCTCGTCGGCCAACGGGCTCGACTCCTGCACCCCCTCGCAGATCGGTTACACGGGAACGAGCAACGAGCGCCAGCTGCTCCGCTACGACCTGCCCCCGGTGACGGTCTCAGGCTCCTTCGTAGTCAGTCGCGGCGGCGCCAGCACCGCGCCGATCCCGGCGACTGCCGACCGCGCCGAAGTGACCCAAGCGATCGAAACGCTCCCCGGCCTCGCCGGGAACGTCCAGCTCCGGGGTGCCCCCGGCGGCTGGATCGTCACCTACGTCGGCGCCCTGGCCGCGACCGACGTACCTCGAGCTGAGCGGCACCGTCTCCGACCCTCCCAGCCAGAGCGTCGCCGTGACCGGCGAAGACGGCGGCTACACCCTCCACGTCGCCGGCGGCACCACCGACAACGCCGTCGAAGCGAGCTTCCCCAAAGAAGCGACGCAGGTCTTCCTCCTCAACCCGACCCGGCGGGTGCGCCTCGGCGAACCGATCGACGGCCCCGGAATCGCCCCGGGCACCAAAATCGCCGGCTTCCCATTCGGCTCGGCCTTCCCGTTCGTCGAACTCAGCAACCCGACCACGAGCGAACAGAACGGCGCCCATCTGACCACCGCGCTCAGCTTCGATGCCCCCGCCGAGGCGATCCAGGAAGCGCTTGCGCCGATCCCCGGGGTCGAGCTCGAAAACCTGTTCCCCGGCAACGTCTTCGTCAGGGCGACCGAGGTCAAAAAAACCACCCGCTTCTTCCAAGTGTTCTTCGTCGGCGACCTGGCGGGGACCGAACCGTCGCTGACCGCGACTTCGACGCTGACGGGCAAAGACGCCGGCGTGACGGTCGCGCCGGAACCCCCGGCCGAACCCCGTCAGATGAGCGTCTCCACCTTCGGGGCGATCGCCCCCGGCACCCCGCAGTTCACCGAAGCCGCGGCGGGCTGCCCGTCCGGGTCGAAGATCGGGACGGTTCGGATCGACTCCCCGTCCGTCATCGACCACCCGCTGGAAGGCTCGGTTTTTCTCGCCACTCCGAACGACAATCCATTCGGTTCCGTCCTCGCCGTCTATCTCGCCGTCGACGACCCGGCCTCGGGCATCGTCCTCAAGCTGCCCATGGAACTCCAGGGCGACCCGGTGACCGGCCAGCTCACCGCGACCCTCTCCGAAGCCCCGCAGCTGCCCTTCGAAGACCTGCAGCTCGAATTCTTCAAGGGCGCCGGGGCGCCGCTGAAGACCGGCATCGCCTGCGGCACCTACACCGTTCACAGCAATCTGACCCCCTGGTCGGCTCCGGAAGGCCGGGTCGCGCACCCCGAAGACTCCTTCGAGATCGAACGTGGGGCGGCCGCGGGCGATTGCGTCAAGGACGAAGCCTCGGCGCCCGACACGCCGAAATTCGAAGCCGGCACCTTCGAACCGACGGCGGGCCTCTACTCGCCCTTCAGCCTGAGGCTCTCTCGGGCGGACGGCACGCAACGCCTGACCGGAGTCGAGGCGACCCTTCCCACGGGCCTGCTGGCGAAGCTCGCCGGCATCCCCTATTGCTCCGATGCGGCATTGGCCAGGACCGCGGACTCGACCGGCAGGGCGGAGCTTGCTTCGCCATCGTGCCCGGCCGCCTCGCGGGTCGGCAGCGCCTTCATCGCAGCCGGCGCCGGGCCGACCCCGTTTCACGTCTCCGGCAGCGTCTACCTCGCGGGCCCGTACAAGGGCGCTCCGCTGAGCCTGGCGGTCGTCACCCCGGCGGTCGCCGGACCGTTTGACCTCGGGGCCGTCGTCGTCCGCAACGCGCTCTACGTCGACCCGGTGACGACCCAGGTCCGAGCGGTCTCCGACCCGATCCCGTCGATCCTCAAGGGGATCCCCCTGGCCCTGCGCTCGGTGGTCATCAGCCTCGACCGCAACCCGTTTACCAAGAACCCGACCTCCTGCAACCCGCTGGCGATCACCGGCCTGGTCACCGCTCTCACCGGGCAGAGTGTTTCCTTCAACCAGCACTTCCAGGTCGGTGACTGCAGCCGCCTCCACTTCAAACCGACGCTCTCTCTCAGTCTCCGCGGCGACACCAAGCGCACCGGCCACCCTGCGCTGAGGGCGGTGCTCAGCGGTCGCGAGGCCGACTCGAACATAAGCCGGGTGTCAGTCGCGCTGCCGAGCTCGGAGTTCCTCGACAACACCCACATCAAGACGATCTGCACCAGGGTCGAGTTCGCGGCCGACGCCTGTCCTGCGGCATCGGTCTACGGCAGCGCCAAGGCGACGACGCCGCTCCTCGATGCGCCACTCCAGGGCCCGGTCTACCTGCGCAGCTCCTCCAACAAGCTGCCCGACCTCGTCGCCGACCTGCACGGTCAGATCGATGTCGTGCTCGACGGGCGCATCGACTCCAATAAGGACGGGGGCCTGCGGGCAACCTTCGAAAGCGTCCCCGACGCCCCGGTCTCGAGCTTCGTCCTCAACATGAAGGGCGGCAAGAAGGGCCTGCTGGAAAACAACACCAACCTCTGCGCCCATGGCAGAAGGGCGGTCGCTCAGATCGACGGCCAAAACGGCAAGAGCGCCGGCCAGCAGCCGGTGGCCGCCACCAGCTGCAAGAAGAGTGCCCGTAAGCACAGGCAGCGCTCGCGGCAGGGGGCCGGCGGATGAGACGCAGGGCATGCATCGGGGCGGTGTTGGCGGTCTTGGCCCTCGGCGTCTCCGTGTCCCAGGCCGTCGCCGACACGCCGCCCCCGGAAGTGACGGCAACCTGGGTGACCTCGGTCGCCGGCACCTCGGCCAACCTGCGAGGCGAAATCAACCCGGCCGGCTTCGCGACCAGCTACCGCTTCGAATACATCACCGAAGAAGCCTTCCTCGCCACCGGATTCACCGAAGCCAGCCGGGTTCCGGCCGGGAACGAAGCGTTCATCGGCTCGAGCGGACTGCCGATCGCCGTGGTCCAGCACCTCGGCGGCCTTGAGCCGGACACCGCCTACCGGTACCGGATCGTCGCTACCAACACCGGCGGCGCCACCCCGGGCCCCACCCGGCCGCTGACCACCACCGCGTCCACCCCGAGCACGGCCCTGCCCGACGACCGCAGCTGGGAGATGGTCTCCGTGATCGACAAGAACAGCGGTGAGATCCAGAGCTTCGGCGGCATCCTGGGCGGAGCCGTGATTCAGGCCGCGGCGGAGGGCGACGCGATCACCTACAGCTCGGCCTCGGCCTTCGGCGACCCGAAGGGCGCGCCGGGAGGTAGCCAGTACGTCTCCACCAGGGGCCAGACCGAATGGACGACGGACAACGTCACCCTGCCGATGATCTCGGGCAGCTACCCGGAAGCGCCGACCAGCGGCGTTCCCTACCAGCTCTTCTCCACCGACCTCGAAACCGCCCTGCTCAGCAACGGCCGCCGTTGCCTGAGCTCCGCCTCCAGCCAGTGCCCGGTCGCGAACGCTCCCGTCGCCGGGTCGGGTGCCCCCGCCGGATACCGCAACTACTACCTGCGCTCGGGCTCGGACGGATCCTTCAAGGCGATGCTGTCGAATACCGACATCGCGACCCTCGCGCTCGGGCCGGAGGACTTCGAACTCGCCTTCGCCGGCGCCACCCCGGACCTCGCCCACGTGATCCTCTCCACCTGCGCGGCGCTCACCTCGGGCGCTGTCGAAGTGCCCGGCAGCGATGGCGAATGCGACGCCTCCAAACAGAACCTCTACGAGAAGTCCGGCTCCGAACTGGTGCTCATCAACACGGCGCCGGGCGCCAAGCTCGCCGCCCAGAGCCGGGCGATCTCCCCCGACGGCTCCCGGGTCTACTGGACCAACGGCACCAACCTCTACCTACGGGACGGGGGCGTCACGAAACAGGTCGACGAAGGGCAGGGGGGAGGCGGGACCTTCGAGACCGCCAGCCTCGACGGCTCAGTCGCCTTCTTCAGCAAGGGAGGGCACCTCTGGCGCTACGTCGCGTCCACCGGCACTGCCACCGACGTCACCCCGTTCGGCGGAGTGCAGGGGGTTCTCGGAGCCTCCGACGACGGTTCCCGCGTCTACTACGTCACCGCCGGCGGCATCTTCCTCTGGTCCTCCACCGGCAAAGTCGCGCCGGTCGGCTCACGCGCCGACGCCGGCAGCTACCCGCCGACGACCGGAAATGCCCGGGTCAGCTCCGACGGGCGCCACGTCCTCTTCGTCTCCTCGGCCTTCGAACCGACCGGTTACGACAACAGGAACATCAAAACCGGCGTCCTCGAGCCTGAGGTCTATCTCTTCACCGCGCCCGGCCCGGGGACGATTCCCTCGCGTCTCGCCTGCGTCTCCTGCAACCCGTCCGGGGAAAGGCCGGTCGGCGGTGCGAGCCTGCCCGGCGCCAGCCCCAACGGCAGCGCCTTCGGCGCCTACAAGCCGCGCGTCCTCTCGGCCGACTCGCAGCACGTCTTCTTCGACAGCCTCGATGTGATGGCCCCGCAGGACACCAACCGCGAGCAGGACGTCTACCAGTGGGAGGCCACCGGCAGCGGCGGCTGCGCCAAGTACGCCGGCTGCGTCAACCTGATCTCGAGCGGCCGGGCCGAAGGCGGCGCCTCCTTTGCCGATGCCACCACCGACGGCAGCGACGCCTACTTCCTGACCGACGGCTCGCTGGTCCCGGCCGATCCGGGCCTGGTCGACGTCTACGTCGCCCGGGTCGCCGGCGGCCTTCCGGTGGCGCCGGGACCGATCCCCTGCTTCGGCGACGCCTGCCAGGCGCTGCCCCCCGAACCCGAAGATCCGACCCCGGGCTCGCTGCGCTCGAGGGCCTCCGGAAATCTGCCGCTGCCCGCGCCGAAAAAGCCGCTGCGCTGCAAGAAGAACCAGATCAAGAAGTTCGGCAAATGCGTGAAGAAAACCAAGAAGGCCCATGGCCGGAGGGCTGGGCGATGAGGCCCCTACGCGTCAAACGCCTCGCGATCGCGTCGCTCGCGACCGCAGCCCTCTGGCTGGCGCCGACCGCCGCCCAGGCAGACTTCGGTTTCCTTCCCGGGGACGCCGGCTTCAAGGTCTCCGCGACCGCCGAAGGCGGGTCGGAACCGGCCACCCTTGCGGGATCGCATCCCTACTCGCTGATCACCGAAGTCAACTTCAACAAGGCGGGAGACGTCTCCGACGGGAACCTGCGGAACCTGCAGCTCGATCAGCCGTCGGGGTTGATCGAAAACCCGACCGCGGTCCCGCGCTGCAGCGCCGAGCAGTTCGCGACCCCGCGCAACTCCCCCTATGAAGCGAGCGAATCGGGCGAGAGCTGCTCGGGCGCCAGCCAGATCGGCGTCGTCACCACACACACCTCCCACGGCGGTGGGGAAACCAGGACCTTCGGCGTCTTCAACCTGGCGCCTTCACCCGGCTTCCCCTCCCAGTTCGGCTTCTCCCCATACGGCGTGCCGATTGTGATCACGCCACACGTGCGCGAAGCGAATCGGGAATACGGCCTGACCCTGGGCGTGACGAACCTCTCGCAGCAGCTCGACCTCACCGGCTTCCGGCTGGTGATCTGGGGAAACCCCTGGGCGATCTCCCACAACGGCGAACGCGACAACTGCCTCAACGAGGTCGAGCCGTCCTTCGAACACGCCCTCTGCCCGGTTTCGGACGACAGCCCGCCGCACTCCAGCGAGGCCTATCTGACCCTGCCGACCTCCTGCGACACGCCGCTCTCATTTGACATCGCCGCGACCTCGTGGCAGCAGCCGGCGACGGTGACGAGCAACTCGACGAGCGCTCCGCTGGTGAAATGCGAAGAACTCTCCTTCGATCCGATCGCGTCTGGGCGCCTCTCGACCGATCGCGCCAGCTCGCCGAGCGGCTACGACTTCACCCTCGAAAACGACAGCGGGCCGCTGCTCAACCCCGTTGCCCGGGCGACCTCACAGGCAAAGAAGGCCGTCGTCATCTTGCCCGAGGGGATGTCAGTCAACCCGTCGGTCGCTGCCGGCCTCGGCACCTGCACCGAGGCCCAGTTCGCGGCCGAGACGATCACCTCGGCGCCGGGGGCCGGCTGCCCCAACGAGTCCAAAGTGGGCGAACTCAAGGTCGACAGCCCGATCATCGACGGCCAGATCGAAGGCTCGATGTTCTTTGCGGCGCCGCGCGAAAACCGCTACGGCACGCTGCTGGCCCTTTACCTGGTGGCGAAGGCGCCGGACCGCGGGATCCTGATCAAGGTCGCCGGCCGGGTCGACTCCGATCCCGCCACGGGCCGCCTCACCACGACCTTCGACGACCTGCCCCAGCTGCCCTACTCCCACTTCAACGTCCACTTCCGCGAAGGCCAGCGCAGCCCGCTTGCGACGCCGTCCGCATGCGGCAACTACGCGACGGAAATCAACACGAGCCCCTGGCTCGACCCTGACTCCGTGCTGCACCAGAGCTCACCGTTTTCCCTCACCTCGGGAGTCGGCGGCGGTCCCTGCCCCAGCGGCCTGGCGCCATTCAAGCCGGGGGCGACGGCCGGGACCCTCAACGCCAACGCCTCCGCCTACTCGCCGTTCTACCTCCACCTGACGCGCACCGACGTGGAGCAGGAGATCACCTCCTACTCCTCGACCCTGCCGCGCGGGCTGCTCGGGAAGATCGCCGGCGTCCCCTTCTGCCCGGAGAGCCTGATCGAGGCCGCAAAACACCAGAACGGGGCCGAATCGGCGACCGCCCCCTCCTGCCCGGCGGCCAGCCTGATCGGCCACACCTACACCGGCTACGGGGTCGGCTCGACCCTCTCTTACGCGCCCGGCACCCTGTACCTGGCGGGGCCCTACCACGGCTCGCCGCTCTCGGTGGTCGCGATCGACTCGGCCAAGGTCGGGCCGTTCGACCTCGGCACCGTTGTGATCCGCTCGGCGATCCGAATCGACCGCCAAACAGCCCAGGTGGCGATCGACTCCGCCGGCTCGGACCCGATCCCCCACATCCTCAGCGGCTTCCCGCTGCGCCTGCGCGACATCCGCATCTACATAGACCGGCCGGATTTCATCGTCAATCCGACCTCCTGCGATCCGTTCGCGGTCACCTCGACCCTGACCGGCGCCGGCGCGCGCTTCTCCGACCCGGCCGATGACCAGAGTGCCGCGGCCCCCGCGCCATTCCAGATGTCGAACTGCTCGGCGCTCGGTTTCGGCCCCAAGTTCGGCATCACGATGAAGGGCGGGCACGAACGGGGAGACCACCCGACCCTGAAGGCGGTCGTCACCCCCCGCTCGGGCGACGCGAACCTCGGCAAGGCGACCGTCACCCTGCCGCCGAAGATCTTCCTCGCCCAGGAAAACATCGAAACGATCTGCAGCCTGAAACAGTTTTTCGCCCACAACTGCCCGAAAGGCTCTGTCTACGGCAAGGCGACGGCGATCACGCCGCTGCTCGAAAAACCGTTGACCGGGCCGGTCTTCCTACGCTCCAACGGCGGCGGCGCCGCCCTCCCCGACCTGGTCGCGGCGCTCTCCGGACGCGGCGTCGAAATCGACGTCCTCGGCAAAATCGACTCCCGCCTCGGCGGGCTGAGGGCGAGGTTCGACGTGCTCCCCGACGCGCCGTTGACGAAATTCACGATGTCGCTGCGCGGCGGCGAGCACGGGATCATCGCCAACGCGACCGACACTTGCGCCAACCCTCAGGTCGCCACCGCGAAATTCATCGGGCAGGACAACGGGATCGAGACGCTGCGGCTGCCGCTCAAAGCCCAGTGCGGGAAGAAGAAGGGCGAGGGACACAAGGCAAAGGGGGGTAAGCGATGAGCACCAGGCACCGATCGCGTCGAGTCGGAGCCCGGCGGGGTTCGGTGAGCGCCCTGCTGGCGCTGTTGCTCTCGCTGGTCCTGGGCGGATCGGCGCAGGCCGCCGAGACACCGAACCACCCGTTCAAAGCGGTCCTGATCGGCGGCCTCAACACGAATGAAAAACCGCCTGTCAGCAATCTCGACGCCCCCTGCGGAGTCGCCGTTCGTCCCAACGGCACGATCTACGTGTCCGACTACTACCGCCAGATGATCGACGGCAAAAACAAACTGCCTGAATTCTTCGCGGCCAACGGCCCCTGTGGACTGGCCGGCGATCCGTTCAACCTCTACGTCAACTACCGGCACGGCGGTGTCGCCAATGTCGCTTCCGGAGTGATCGACGACGGTCCCGCAACGGGCATTGCCGTCGACTCGACCAGCTTCAACCTCTTCGTCGACCATCGCACCTCGATCGCCGTCTACGCTGCTCCCGTCGACCCGGGCGACGCGCCGGCCTTCGAAATCGACCCGGGGATCGGGGGCGCACTCAAAGACGGTTACGGGGTAGCCGTCTCCTCCTTCCCGGCCACCGCGGGCTGGGTCTACGTCGCCGATGCCGCTGACAACACCGTCAAGGTCTATGACCCCAAAACGAGCGTGACCACGCCGGTCGCGTCGATCGACGGCGCCGGCACCGCCGCCGGCCGTTTCGTCTCGTTGAAGGACGCCAGCCTGGCGATCGACCAGAGCAACGGCCACCTCTTCGTCGCCGACAACACACAGCCGGGCTTCGAACACCCGCAGGCGGCGATCAGCGAGTTCAACGCCGCCGGCCTCTACCGCGGCCGGCTCGAACGCCCGATCGTCGACGGCCTGCCGGTCGGGATCACCGTCGACGAATCGGCGACCACCGCGAATGGCCTGGTCTATGTGACGAGCGGCAACGGCTCGAGCGCCGTGATTCCCCCGGCGGGCGGCCCGCCGGCCTCCGAACAGGGCTCGCTCCTCGCCTTCGGCCGCGCCGGAGCGGGGCAGACACTTGAAACCACCCTCTCCGGAGGGGGACAGGGATCGGTCAGGACCGACACACCGGGGATCGCCTGCCCGGGATCCTGCAAGGCGGAACTGAACAGCGGCAAGAACGTCACGCTGACCGCCACGCCCGAGCCCGGCTCGACCTTCGCGGGTTGGTCTGGGGCCTGTACGGGGACCGGCGCATGCCAGGTCACCCTCAGCGGGCCGACCGCGGTCGGCGCCAAATTCGAACCGGCACCCGCGGCCCTCGGCGGGGCCGACTCAGACTCAGCAGCTGTCGGCGCCCTCTCCGCCGCGGCCGGCGCGAGCCAGTCCGCCCCGGCCGCCACCGCCTTCGCGCTCGGCAGGCTGAGCGCCGTGGGGGACGCCGCCCACCTGACGGTGACCGCGCCCGGCCCCGGCGCCCTGACCGCGACCGCGCGGGGGCTGAAGAGCTCCCAGGTCAGATTTGCGCAGGCCGGCTCCCGGCGCCTGCACCTCCGCCTGAGTGGTGCCGGGCGCAGGGTGCTGGCGAACGGCAGATCGGATCGCCTGACGATGCTTGTCGTCTTCTCGTTCCACCCGAACGACGGCACTCCGGCCAGCGTGCTGAGGAAGACAGTCACCTTCAGGTAGGGCGCCGGCCCCGGCGGGACGGCGGGTGCTTCGGCTTATGCGGTGGATGCCTCGGGGGGCGGTGCCCGAAGCGGGGATGAAGGCAGGCGCCGAGTCACTCCGAGGCCGAGCAGCGCGAAGACGGCAACGCCACCGACCGCGATCTTGAGGGCGTCGACCTGCGACTCCGAGTACTTGGCTTCCAGCTGAGACACCACCGGGGCCGGGACCCCTTTTTGGCGCAGCGCCCCGGCGGCGACTTCGGGCGGGATGAACTCGAGGCCTTCGCTCGTCTTCGCCGACACCGTGTGGCGAGGGCCATAGGGGAGCGCCGTGTCGTCTTCGACCCGATGGTTGAAGGTGGTGGTGAGGAGGCCGAGCAGCAGCGACCCGATCACCGCCGTGCCGAGCGCGCTGCCGAGGTTCTGCGCCGTGCCCTGCAGGGCACCCGTCTCGCTGGTCTTCTCGGGCCCCGCCGAGGCGAGGTTCACGTTGGTGACCTGGGAGGCGATCAGGCCGAGGCCGATCCCGATCACGAGGACCGAGCCCGCGAAGGGAAGGGAGTCGAAGCTCGGGTCGATCGTGACGACCAGGAGACCGGCGCCGGCGGCGACGAAGAGGAAGCCGAGCTGGATCAGCAGTCGCGGCGCGACCCGGGAGGAGAGGCGCGAGGCGCCCATCGCGACGACGAAGACGGCGGCCGACATCGGCAGCAGGTCGACGCCGGTCTGCAGGGGGTCATTGCCGAGCACGATCTGCAGATAGAGCGGCATCAGGAAGAAGATCCCCCCTAGGCAGAGGAACATCACGGTCATCGTTCCCAGGCCGGCGCGCAACTGCGGCAGGCGCAGCATCGAGAGGTCGACCAGGGTGTCCACGCCCGCCGCGGCCACCCGTCGCTCCCAGAGCGCGAAGGCCCCGATCAGAAGCAGGCCGGTGACGATCAGGAAGGGGACGATCGAGAGGCCGAACGGTTCGATCACGGTGCCGCCGATCGTCAGCGTTTCCTTGGGGTGGATCCAGCCCCAGCTCGAGCTCTGCACGACCCCGAGCACGGCGAGGGCGAGGCCGGAAGCGGAGAGGAGTCCACCGACGACGTCGAGCTTCGGCCGCGCTCGGCCGAGGGGGGCATCCCGGATCACCGTCGAGACGGCGAGTAGCCCCACCATGATCACCGCCTCCGCGGCGAAGACGTCGCGCCAGGAGCCGACCGTCGCGACCCAACCACCGATGATCGGTCCGGCAGCTCCCGCCGCACCCGCGATCCCGCCGATCGCGCCGTAGGCGATGACACGGTCGGGGCCCTCGTAGTTGGCGGCGAGGAGGGAGATGATCGCCGGAATCATCAGCGCCGCTCCCATTGCCTCGAGGATCGACCAGCCGAGGATCAGGATCCCCATGTTCGGCGCCAGCGCCGTGATCAGGGCACCGGCGCCGAACGTGATCAGGCCGATCCGGAAGGCCAGGCGGCGGCCGATGATGTCGCCGAGCTTGCCGCCGATCAACATCAGCGCCGCCGTGGTCAAGGTGTAGGTGGCGATCGCCAACTGCATCGTCTGCACCTTGGTGTCGAGGTCTTCGATCACCCGCTGGATCGAGACGTTCATCACCGTCGAGTCGAGCACCATGATGAATTGCCCCGAGCAGAGCGCGATCAGCACGGCCCACTTGAAATTGGCGGCCCTCATCACTTCTCCCTCGTTCGCGATTTAGGCTGCGGATCCAGATAGCGCTGCAGGCCTGGTCCGATCAGCTCGACGATCTCGTCGTGGCTCGCCGACGCGAGCGGCTCGACCCCGAGGACGTAGCGCTCGAGGACGAGGCCGAAGATCTGGGTCGTAAAGGCGACCGCGCGCAACTCCGAGTTCGTCCCCTCGATCGCCGCCGCCAGTGTGGCGATCAGCTGTCGTTCGATGAACAGTCTCAGGACTTTCGATTGGGTCGACAGCGAACGCATCATCGCCACCAGCGGCTCGCCGGTCCTGGGCTCGTCCCAGACCGTGAGAAGCACCCGAAGCAGGCGGTCCCCGGCGCCCTCGACTCCCTGGGCGAGGATCTGGGTCAACACGTCGGCCGGGTTGACCGGGAGTTTCAGCGAGGCGATGAAGAGGTCTGCCTTGGAGCCGAAGTAGTAGGGGAGGAGGGCCACGTCGACCTGCGCGACACGCGCGATCGAGCGCAGCGTCGCCCCGTCAAAACCGTTCTTACCGAACTCCGAACGGGCGGCTACGAGGATCGCCTCGCGGGCCCTGCCGGGGTCGGCCTTGGGGCCGCGCCTGGCTCCCCCCGATCTCTTTGGTGTCGATTTCAGCAAGCGTTGAAATATAGCGAAGGAGCCGGTGACCGGTGCCGCCAGGATTCAACGTGTCCGGTATCGGGGTATGGGAGCGGCGTGGCTCAGAGACCGAGCGGTGGGAGTTCCGAGGGGCGGCGCCTGGTCCTGACGATCGCCGCGTCGCTCGACGGCTTCCTCGCCCATGCCGACCACCGGATCGACTGGCTCGGCGATTCCGATCCGGCTTCTGCCGCCGCCGGGGCCGCTCGCCATTCGGCCAATCTCGAGCTGATCGGGCAGGCGGGGCTGATCGTCGTCGGGCGTCGCGCATTCGACGACATGGCGCCGGCCTGGGGCGGTTCGGACAGCCCGATGGCGCGGCTGATCAACTCGCTGCCGAAGATCGTCTTCTCCGGGACCGTTCCCGAGACCGAGTGGGTGAACTCCGAGCACTCGGCACGACCGTTGGCCGAGCACATCGCCGAGTTGAAGCGCGAGGAGGGCAAGGACATCGTCTGCTTCGGCGGCGCCAAGATCGCCCACTCCCTGGCCCGGGAGCATCTGATCGACGAGTACCGCCTGACGGTTCACCCCGTTGCTCTCGGGGAGGGGCTCCCCCTGTGGCACGGCCTGCCCGAGCCCCAGAGGTTCACCTCGGTCAGCACATCCACCTATGCGGATGGCTCGGTGACCCACCGGCTGGCGTCCGAACCGCAGTCGAAATAGAAAAGGCGACGAAGGGATTCCACATGGCGACGTACACGGTCGATTGGTTCACAACCTTGGACGGCTTCGGAACGGGGCAGGAGGCTTACTGGGGCAAGGACGGCCCCGAGCTGCGGGAGCAGCGTGCCCAGACCTACGGGGACGAGGACCAGGCGCTGGTCCTCGGCGCGAACACCTACCGCCTGTTCCAGCGCTTCGCGCCTGCCGAGGATGATCCGAGCGGGGCGCCCCTCAACTCGGCGCGAAAGATCGTGTTCTCCAAGACGCTGGAGACGCCGCTGACCTGGGGCAACTCGACCCTGATCGCGGAGGACGCGCTCGACGCGGTCCCGCGCCTTAAGGCGGAGTCGCCGGTTTCACTGCGCTCCCACGGCAGCATCGCGATGAATCGCGCGCTCCTGTCGGCCGGCCTGGTGGATCGACTCGATTTGATGGTGTTCCCCATCATCGCCGGAGCGTCCGGGGAGAACCCGATCCTGGCCGGCCTGCCCGACATCGATCTGGAGCTGGTCGACTCGCAGGTCTACGACGGGCGAATGCAGCGCCTCGCCTACGTCCCGACCCTGCGCTGACGGGCTGCCAGGGGCGATGTCATGGCAGTGGCGCCCAGGCAGGACCGGCAATCGCGACGTGGGCAACAGATGGTCGACCGACGGAGACGTTTGGTCATCTGCCGATTCTCAATCTCCGAGCGGCGAGCTCCAAGGCCAGAGCCGACCCACGGCGAGACTGCTTTGACCCGGACCGGGCCACGCCCCTCTGCCTGGAATCGCCGTGACCGGGTACCGAAGGTTCATGGGACCGAACTCGACCGCGCGACACGGGTGGCTCCCCGGCTCGCGGGCGCCGATCGCCCTGGTCGCGGTCCTCTTCATGGCGCTTGCGCTCCCCGCTGGAGCCGCCGCGACGAGCCCGGCCCGGCAGGCATACGCGGCCGGAGTCGAGCCGATCTGCAAAGCCGGCGTCGCGCCGATTGAACATCTGCTCAGCGGTACCAGGCAGATGGCGAACCACGGCGAGCCGGTCGCCGCGGGCCGGCGCTTCGTCCGCGCCTCGAGCGTCTTCTCCGACGTCGTGCGCAAGGTTGCGCGGGTTCACAGGCCGGCGATGGACTCCGCCCGCCTGGCGAAATGGATCGAACGGCTCCACAGCGTGAAGGAAGGCTTGCGGAGAATCGGCGTCGCACTGAAGCGGCGTGACCGGCTCGAGGCACTGAATCGCGTCGGCCAGCTGCGTGACGCGGGGACCACGGCCAATCATCTCGTTGCGGGCTTTCACCTCCACCAATGTCGGATCTACGAGTCCCGCTTCAGCTAGCGGGGCCGCAGGCCGTCATCTATTTCCGAGATCAGGCGGTGGTGACGGGAAGCCCCTCGTTCTTCAGCACCCGCGAGTAGAAGCGGACCCAGGCGCCCTCATGCTCAATGCCGGCTTCGATCGCGTAGAGCCATCCCTGCGGGGCGTTCGGTGGAGCATTGCGTCGGGTTTCTTCGAGTTCCCTCAGTTTCGCTGCGTGGACCGGGAGGCGGACCTGGGCGACCGGTCCGGGCTTGGCCCCGAAGAAGAGCTTCAGCAGCCCCTGGTCGCGTAGGAGCACGATCCCGCCGGCGGGCTCCGCGAGCCATTCACGCAACGCCTCTTTGCCGAGCTCCGTGATTTCATAGAACTTGCGACGCCGCCCGTCGGTCTCACTGCGAACGGTCAGGTAGCCGGCGCGGGCCAGCCGTTCGGGCTCTCTGTAGAGCTGGGCATGTTGGAGCGACCAGAAGCTCCCAACCGTCGCCTCGACCGCCTTTTTCATTTCGTAGGGAGTCGACTCGCCCGCCACTTCGAGGAGGCCGAGGACGATGAAGGATGGGGGGGTCAGTTGAAGCTCGGAAGGCATGGAAAGAGGGATACGGTCTCTCTGGGACCGTCAATCCTATGGTGCTGCCGTCGAAGTTGAAGTCGGACCTCGTTCACACCGTTCAGTGCGAGCCGACGAGTGTGGTCGAGGGCCTCATCTCGGTTGGTCGGGAGCCGGGATGGAACAGCCCCTGAGCTACTCGGGACCGGAGGATTCCCTGCTCTCATGGGGTTTACGGTGCCCTAAGGGCCCGCGGCTCGAGCTCGTCAGACCTCTGCCAGACGGTGGGGGGGTCGGGACGCCTCTTTTGGCAATCCGCGGTACCCAAAATGGAACGTGGGAACTGCCCGCTCACCCGGTCGGTATTTCCGCCCCAATCGTGGGAGATGGGCAGTTGGGCGTCGCTATTCTCGCCGCGTGGAGACCCTTCCTGGTCAGTTGGAACGCCTCCCCGCCGGGAACGACGACTTTCAGGTCGAGATTTTGGCGCGCACCCAGCGAGAGCGGATTCTGAGCGCCTTCGCGGAGCTCGTCGCCAAGGACGGCTACCAGGCGACCTCGATCGGGCGTGTAGTCGATCGCGCCGGCGTGTCTCGTGTGACCTTCTACGAGAACTTCAAGAATCGGGAAGCCTGTTTGCTAGCCGCCTTCGATCTCTGCGCCACCGGGGTCAGCAAAAGGATCGAGCGGGAGGTCCCGGTCTCGGCGCCCTGGCCCGAGCAGGTGCGGGCCGGCCTCGGCGCTGTGTTCGGCTACGTCGCCGACAATCCGGACCTTGCCAATACCTGTTTTGTCCAGGCGATCACGGCCGGGCCCACGCCCCTCGACCATTACGAGTTGGTGCTGCGCGGCTTCGCCGGGTACTTCCGCATGGGACGGAAGCACAGCGCACCGGGAACCGAGTTTTCCGACGCCCTCGAGGACACGATCGTCGGCGGGGTCGTCTGGGTGATCCACCGTCGCCTCCTGCACGGGGAAGCGGAGAAGATCCCCGAGCTGTTGCCGACGATCGTCGAGTTCGCGCTGGCGCCCTACCTGGGTGAGCAGCACGCAGCTGAAGTTGCCTCCGCTGTCTGAGCGCGGGGACCCTGAGTCATCGGACCCGGCGGAGCTACGCCCGCTGCACGGCGGGCCCCACAGGATCTCGCCGGACCTGGTCGCGCATAGTCAGCGCGAGCGCCTTCTCTCCGGCCTGGCATCAGCGGTCGCCGAGCATGGCTACAACGCGACGACGATCACCCAGATCACCGAAAGCGCCTCGGTTTCGCGGCGCTCCTTTTACCAGAACTTCGAAAGCAAAGAGGAGTGTTTTCTCGCCACCTACGAGGCACTCGACAACTACGTAGGGGCACAGTTCGCGGAGGCCGAGGCGGCTCACGACGAGTGGCCTCACAAGGTGGGCGCAGCGATCAACTCCCTGATCACCCTCTTCGCCTCCCGCCCGAAATTCGCTCGCGTTTATTTGGTCGAGGCACCCGCGGTCGGCAAGGCATCTGCACCGTTGCGCGACCGCAGCGTCGAGCGCTTCGTCGCCCTGCTGGAACCGGGACGCGCCTACGCTGGGCCCGACCACGAACCGGCCCCCGGGATCGAGGAGGCACTGGTCGGCGGGATCATCACCCAGCTCGGCCGACAGCTGGTCGCCGACGATGGCCGGCCGCTCGGCGATCTCACGGCCGCGGTGATCGAGTTTGCCCTGGCCCCGTATCTGGGCCGCGAGGCGGCCCGGGACGTGGCCGCAGAACACAGCTGATCCAGGAACCTCCGCCCTCGGACGGAATTGAACACGGGGGTACGAGGGCGTACACTCGCAGCGCCGTGGTCCCTGCGGCATAGGGACCCGGGCATCCCGGGTTCCACCAGTTGGCCATCGCTTTCCCTGGCGACGCAGGCCATCGAACAAGGGCGATTTTGGGTGTCGGGGGCTCCCACCTCCGGCACCCGGTCGCCTTCGCGGTCACCCGCGGTCTCAGCATCGGAACGGCGGAAAGCCCATTGCAGAGCGGTTACTCGCGGAACTGGCATGTACATCAGGGTACGTTGGTTGCGGTAGACGAGCTTTTATGCGACTATCTCGCGCCAGTTACGGGGAACGGGAAACGGGAAATGAGTCGCCGGGGGCTTTCGCGCTCAGGGGACCGCTAGGGAGGAGAATCACTTGTCGCGCATTTCGACGACCACGACCGCAGGGAACACAGGGGCTCACAAGCCGGTTGTGACGTTCATGACCGCCCTCGCGTTGGCGGTCTTCTCCCTCGCCGCCCTTGCTGCAGCAGCCAGCGCAGCTCCTCCGGAAGTGAAAATGGGCACCGTCTCCGGCGCTTCGTATGCATCGGCCCACGTCACCGGCGAAGTCGATCCGAATGAAGCGCCCGGCGAATACTTCTGGCAGGTCTCCACCGATGGCATCCACTGGAACCGTGCCGAAGCCCGCGGCGAATTCGGCGGCGACGGATTTCAGAGCGTCGAAGGCGATCTGAAAGTCCACGGCGGAACCACCTACAAAGTGCGCCTCGGGGCGTACAACTACTTCGACTTCAAAGAAGTCTTCTCGACGGCTCCTTATCCGGAATTCACCACCCTGGCGGTCACCCCGCCGACCGTCAACAGCCTGGATCCGGCGTCCGGCCTCACCTACACGACGGCGAAAGTGGCCGGCGTCGTCGAACGGCCGAGCACGCAGGTCGGAAACCCGGCTTTCGATGCTGAATGTCGTTTCGAGTACGTCAGCGATGCGCAGTACCAGCCGTTGAACGACAAACAGGAACTGACCGTCGTGGCGTCCGGTGGCACCTACGAACTCGTCTTCCTCGACGAGGGCACGCTCCAGAAAGAAACGACGTCCCCGATCTTCTACAAAGCCTCAGCTGCCGCCGTTCAGGCGGAACTCGCAGCGTTGACCCACATCGGAACCGGCAACGTCAAAGTCACCGGCGGCCCCGGGGACAAAAAAGGGTCCACGCCATACGTGATCACCTTTCAAGGCGCCCTCGCGAATCAGGACATCCACCAGCTGGAAGTCAGGCCGCAGGGCCTTAAGCAGGTCGGCGCCGCGAACGCAGGCGTCGCAACCTCGGTTGAGGGCCGCCCCGAAGGCTTCAACAGCCCGGGCGTGGTTCTCTGCCCGGAAAGCCCGATAAAAGCAACCGGGGCGACGCCGGTAAATGGCGAAATCACCAATCTGCGCCCCAACACCACCTACCACGTGCGGCTGCTCGCCGAAAACGCGGGCGGTGTGGACACGATCGCGGAGACCTTCAAAACGGTCTTCGCGCCGCCGCCGACCGCCACGATGACCTCGGCCACCAATCCGACGGTCACCACCGTCGACGCGGCCGGCACGGTCAACCCGAACGGGATCAAAACCAGCGCCTACTTCGAATATTCACCCGACGGCGGTACGAACTGGGGCCTCTTTCCCGCCAACCTCAACTTCTTCTGCGGCTTCCCCCACTGCCCGGAACCGATTCCGGTCGAAATGGGCGCCGGCAGCTCAGCCGTCCCGCTCGCGAAAACGATCGAAGGGCTTGAGCAGCCGAGCACCAACTACCTGGTCCGCATCCACGCGTTCAACGAAGTGGGCGAAGAAGCGACCTCGAATGCCATCTCGTTCAAAACCAAAGCCGTCGCGCCGAAAGCTCAGACTCTGACTGCCGGGGAGGTAACGCCCGAACACGCGAACCTGATCGGGCGGGTGAACCCGGTCAACGCGGCCGTCACCTACCAGTTCGAATGGGGCGCCGTCCAGGAACCCGGCGACAGCACCTACGAGAACAAATCGCCGCTCACGCCGCAGCCCCTCGGGGGAGCGCTGGATTCCGAATTCCATTTGGTCAGCAGCCAGATCACCGGCCTCGCTCCCGAAACGGAATACCACTACAGACTCGTCGCGGTCAACACGGAAACCAGTGTCTCCGACGCCGGCGAAGACCGGGTCTTCACGACACCCGCGACGCCGGAACCCCCCAGCGGAACGTGCCCGAATCAGTCGTCGCGCACCGGTTTCTCAGAAAATCTTCCCGATTGCCGGGTCTACGAATTCGCATCGCCTGGCCTGAACGGCGCCTCGATCGGGCCGCCGAACGGGATCGCGGGGCCCGACGGCGATGGTGTTGCCTACCAGATCATCGATGCCCCGCTCGACGCGGAAGGCTCGACCGTGTTCGGTTGGGCCGTCTCCAAGCGGGGTGCCAACGGCTGGCACACGGAATCCGTGATGCCGAGCGTCAAGGAATCGATCAACGGCTTCAACTCCTCAGGCGTGATCATGGTCTCCCGGGACCTAAAGCACAGCCTCGTGTTCACGTCCCAGCCGATCGCCGGCCCGGGCTCACCCGAAGGCAACTCGAGCTACATCCGCGACAACGAAACTCGGAAATTCACGGCGACCTGGAACAAAGGGAATCCGTTCTTCCCGGGTTGCTGCTTCCCGATCGAAAACGGCGCTGAGGCCTCACCCGACTTCAGCCACGTCTTCTATCACTCGTTGGAAAACCGACTGGGCAGTGGCCCGAATGCAACCTGGGAATGGTCCGATGGCGAAGTTCGAGCTGTCGGAATCATGCCGGCGACCGGAAAAGTCAATCCGGAAGGCGCGAACCTCATCGGAGGGATCGAACGGACCGGTCGCGTCCTCGGCCCCTTCTCCCACGACGGCGAAGAGGTCGTCTTCGGGGCGAACGGCGTCCCGGGCATCTTCCTTCAGGTCGAACACAAAGAATCGTTCGAGGTGACGAAAACGAAACGCACGGTTGACGAAGACCCGAACCCGAACGAAGGAGAAATCTCCTATGGCGTCAGCGCCGACGGCTCGAAGGTCATCTTCACCAGCCGGTCCGAGTTGACCAACGACGCCAACACCGGCGAAACCGAAGGTGTTCGCAACCACCTCGGCGCCGACCTCTACCTCTACGAACGTGCCGGGGGCAAACTGACCGACCTGACGGTGGACAACCTGCCCGCTGACGCCAAAACCGGCGCAGCCGTGACCGGTGTGTTCGCGGCGAGCGAAGACGCTTCATACATCTACTTCATGGCGACGGGAAAGCTGGCCCCAGGTGCGCGTTCCGGCGAAGAGAACTTCTACGTCTGGCACAACGGGAAAATCGACTTCATCACTCCGGCCGCCGGCCTAGGCGTGGTCGACCTGACACCCGATGGCCGCACCCTGGCGATCGGCTCGACGAAGAGCCTCACCGGATACAACAACGCCGGCTTCGGGATGATCTACAAGTACACGTACGGCGGCAGCCTCGAATGCGCGAGCTGTCGGCCCGACGGCACCCCACCGACGTCAGACGCAGGCGGCGCGAGCCTCGGCGGGCGATCTCTCAGCGATGACGGAAAGCGCCTGTTCTTCGCCAGTCGCGATGCCGCCGTCCCGACCGTGAAAAACAAAGGCCGCTCGAATGTCTTCGAGTACGCGGACGGCACGGTCCATCTGATCTCCCCTGGCGTCGGGTCCGACGACTCGATCTTCCTCGACTCGAGCAGCTCCGGCGACGACGTCTTCTTCCTCAGCCACCAGGAACTGACCGGAGCCGGACAGGGCGAGGCCGCGAGCGTCTATGACGCCCGCGTCAACGCGGTCGTTCCCCCCGCCGGAGTGACTCCCTGCGAAGGCGAAAACTGTCGCGGCCCGAGCACCAAGCCGACAGAACTGCCGGGTTCCGGTTCGGCGCAGCTCGATGCCCCGGAGAGGGTCGTCGTCTCACCGAAGTCGAAGACCGTGAAGGGGAACAAGACCGAACTGCGGGTCTCGGTTCCCTCCGGCGGCAAGCTCTCGATCTCTGGCAAGGGGATCAAGCAGGCGAGCAAGAGCCCGTCGGCTCGTGGCTTCGTCACCGTCATCGTCGCCCTCAAGCCGGCCTCTGACAAGGCCCGTCGTAAGAAGGGCGTCTTCGCGACGAAAGCCGACATCGAGTTCTTCCCCAGTGCGGGGGACTCGTCCAGCACGTCGGTCTCACTCAGATTCAAGTCGGCCGCTAAGAAAGGCGGGAAGTAAAATGCGCGTCTCGAAGCTGACCCTGGCCCTGCTTGCGGCACTTGCATGCCTCGGCCTCTCATCCGTGGTCGCGCAGGCTGACACCGAACCGCTCGGCATCGAAAACTTCGAAGCCGGTGGGCGCAACGCCGACGGCACGGACTCGACCGAAGCCGGTGGCCACTCGTTTGAAGTGTTGAACAAATTCAACCTCAAAACCGCCGTGAACAAATACGGCGGCGAACCGGTTCCCACGCAGAACGTGAAGACGCTGAACTTCGAATTGCCGCCGGGGTACGTCGGCAATCTCGCCGACTACCCGCAGTGTCCGCAGATCAGGATGGACGAACTTGGCAACTGCCCGGTCCGCTCTCAGATCGGAACCGCGACCCTGAAACTCCAGTTCATCGGCCTGGCCGAACCGACCGTGCCGATCTACAACCTCGAACCGCCCGATGGGATGGCGGCGCAGTTCGGGCTGATCGTGATCTCGGCCGTGAGCCACATCAACTTCACGGTTCGAGGTGGAAGCGACTACGGAGTCAACGTGACACTCACCAACATCAACCACTCGGCCGTGCTCTACAACTCGAGCGTCTCGATCTGGGGCGTGCCGGCCGATCCGGGTCACGACAAAGAACGCTTCCTGCCGCGGGCGGTCGAATTCACGAACATGCCGTACCCGAACGGGCGCGAAGAAGAAGCCCGCGAAAACGGCGAAGAACTCGAAGAAGACGAAGAAAGCGAAGAACCTCGCTTCCCCGTCCTCTCGAACCCGACTTCATGCAACGGCCCGTCGGTCACCACGATGACGGCGACCACCTGGCAGTTTCCGAGCTTGCTCGTGGCCCCACCTGCCGCGGTGTCGGAAGGAATGGAAGGCTGCAACGCCCTCGAATTCGACCCATCGATCAAAGCCAAGCCGACGACCAATGCGGCAGACACCCCATCGGGCTTCGAATTCCACCTCCACATTCCTCAGAACGCGGACGCCTTCGGCACCACGGCAGCGCACCTTCGCGACGCCGTCGTCGATTTCCCGCCCGGCTACACGATCAATCCCTCTTCGGCCAACGGGCTCGACGCCTGCACGCCGGCTCAGATCGGGATGCTCACCGCGGTCGGCGACGAAGAAGCCGAATTCACCGACGAACCGGAGAACTGCCCGCCGGCGTCAAGGCTCGGTTCGGTCAAAATCGAAACCCCATTGGTCGATCACCCACTCGAGGGCTCGATCTACCTCGCCAGCCAGAACCAGAATCCGTTCGGCTCGACCATCGCGATCTACATCACCAGCTATGACCCGAAGACCGGAGTGGTGCTGAAGCTCCCGAGCAACGTCGAAGCCGACCCGACAACCGGTGAGCTGACCGCGACGGTCAAGAACGGTCCACAGCTTCCGTTTGAAGATCTGGACCTCGAATTCTTCAGGGGCGCGAACGCGCCGCTGAAGACCCCGGTCGCCTGTGGCAAATACGACATCAAAACGGTCATGACTCCATGGTCCTTCCCTGAAGGGGCGACCACCCACCCCGCCGACTCATTTGAAATCGAACAGGGAGCCGGCGGTGCGCCGTGCGTGTCCAGCGAAGGGGCGGAGCCCAACAGCCCGCGCTTTGAAGCCGGAACGGTCGACTCGACCGCCGGGGCCTATTCGCCCTTCATCCTCAAGCTGTCCCGTGCCGACGGCACCCAGCAGCTGACCGGTATCAACACGAATCTGCCGAAGGGACTGATCGCAAAACTCGCCGGTGCGGCGAGCTGTTCCAACGCCGCCCTGGCAACGGCAGCGACCCGGAGCGGGCGCGACGAGCTGGCCGGCCCGAGCTGTCCGGCCGCCTCGAAGGTCGGCACGGTCACCGTCGGAGCCGGAGCAGGGCCGACCCCTTACTTCACAACGGGATCGGCCTACCTGGCGGGACCCTACAAAGGCGCCCCGGTGAGTCTTGCCGTGATCACTCCCGCGGTTGCCGGTCCCTTCGACCTCGGCAACGTGGTGGTCAGGAACGCCCTCTACATCGACCCGGTGACCGCGGCGGTCCGCACGGTCTCGGATCCCTTCCCTTCGATTCTGAAGGGGATCCCACTTGACCTCCGCTCGATCGCGCTCAGTCTCGATCGCAGTCAATTCACCAAGAACCCGACCAGTTGCGCGCCGGCCCAGATCGGGGGCCTCGCCACCTCGCTGGTCGGCCAAAATGCCTCGCTCGCGAGCCATTTCCAGGTCGGCGAGTGCGAAGCGCTCCCCTTCAAACCGACGCTGAAACTGTCGCTGAAGGGCTCGACCAGCCGCCGCGCCCACCCGAGCCTGCAGGCCGACCTGACCGCCCGCCCCGGCGATGCAAATATCGCCGGAGCCCAGGTCAAGTTGCCGAACGCGGCCTTCCTCGACAACGCTCACATCAAAACGGTCTGCACCCGGGTGGACTTTGCCGCGCATAATTGTCCGGCCGGGTCGATCTACGGAAAGGCGACGGCAACCACCCCGCTGCTCGGCTACACCCTGGCCGGTCCGGTTTACCTGCGGGCGAATCCGGAACACGAGCTGCCTGACCTCGTCGCCGCCCTTCAGGGCCCGTCTTCGCAGCCGATCGAAGTGGCGCTCGCCGGGACGACCGATTCGGTGAAAGGTGCCCTTCGAAATACCTTCGAAGCCGTCCCCGACGTTCCGGTTTCGAAGTTCTCGCTCACCCTTTTCGGTGGCAAGAAGGGACTGATCGTGATGAGCGACGGCTTCTGCGCCCGTCCGAACGCGAGCATCAAGTTCGACGCTCAGAACGGCAAGTCCTACGACACCACGCCGAAGGTCGCCGGCAAGTGCGAGAAGAAGGGCAAGAAGAAGCACAAGTCGGGCCGTGTCAAGCACTAGGGCACGGGACTGGGGTAATAGCGGGCGCGTCGTCGCGGCAGTCGCCGCCGCGGCCGCGACCTTGCTGATCGGGCCGACCACCGACGCGTTGGCGGCGGGCAAGCCGATTGTCGCCGCCACCTACGCGGAAAAAGTCTCGCCCACGGGGGCGGACCTCAAGGCACTGGTCGAACCGAATGGGGCGACCACGACCTACTTCTTCGAATACACGCCGGAGACGACCTTCGAGGAGCAGGGGTTTGCCGGGGCCCTGCGGGCCCCCGGATCAGCCGAAAAGGCACTGGGAACGGGCAATCCGAATGCGTCCGAACACATCGGCGGGTTGAAAACGGCAACTGCCTATCGCTTCCGCATCGTCGCCCACAACGAATTCGGGACCCAGCAGGGCAACTCCCGGGTTCTGACCACCGATGAATCCGGGGTCGTTTTCGAACTGCCCGACAATCGTGGGTGGGAGCTGGTCTCGCCGGTCAACAAGAACGGCGGCCAGATCCAAGGTTTCGGTGGGAACTTCGGCGGCGGAGTGCTGCAGGCGGCCTCCGGCGGCGGCGCGGTGACCTACAGCTCGGCAACATCGTTCGGAGCCGATGGCTCGGGCGCACCCGGCGCGAGCCAGTATGTCTCGACGCGTTCCGGTGGCGGTTGGACCACCGCCAACGTGACCCCGGCGGCCGAATCGGGCAGCTACCCCGAATCTCAGACGGCCGGAGTCCCCTACCAGCTCTTCTCCGACGATCTCGGCGACGCACTGTTCAGCAACGGGCGCCGCTGTCGGACCAGCGCCACCAAACAGTGTCCGGTGGCCAACCCGCCGCTGCCGGGGTCGGGAGCCCCGGCCGGGTTCCGCAACTACTACGTTCGCGACAGTCTGAGTGGCTCCTCGAAAGGATTGCTGGACGCAACTGATCTCAGCTCCCTGGTGCTCGGCGCCGAGGACTTCGAACTTGAATTCGCGGGCGCCACGCCGGACCTCGCGCACATCGTCATATCGACCTGTGCAGCGCTGACCCTCGACGCGACCGAAGTCGCCGGGAGCGACGGCGAATGCAATCCGGCGAAGCAGAATCTCTATGAGAAATCAGGCTCGTCCCTTGGACTGCTGAACCTCAAGCCCGGCCAGGCCACGGGAGCACCCGGCGCCGTCCTCGCCGCGCAGAGCCGCGCGATCTCAGCAGACGGCTCCCGCGTCTACTGGACCGACTCGGCAGAAACGGAACTCTACGTCCGCAACGGTGCCGAAACGATCGCCGTCGACGACGACGACGAAGCCGGCGCGAGGTTCCAGACCGCCTCCGCCGATGGCTCGGTCGCCTATTACCTCCGGGACAAACACCTCTTCCGCTTCCTCATCGGCGGCGGCGTGGCCCAGGACCTGACGCCCGGCGAAGACGTCCAGGGGGTGCTCGGCACTTCGGCTGACGGCAGCTACGTCTACTTCCAGACCGCCGCCGGGATCTCCCTCTGGCACTCCGGCACGACAACCGCGGTCGCTCTTCCAGGCGTCGCGGGCAACTTCCCGCCGACGAGCGGGACGGCGCGGGTGAGCGCCGACGGGACCCACCTCGTCTTCGTCTCCAGCGCCGAATCGCCGACCTTTGACAACAATGGCTTCGACGAGGTCTACCGTTACACGGCGCCTGCAGGCGCGACCCCCGGCGCCCTTCTCTGCGTCTCATGCAACCCATCCGGTGAACGGGCGATCGGCAAATCCAGCCTGCCGGGCGCGAGTCCAAATGGGGTGGGCTACAACGCCCCGCGTGCCTACAAGCCGCGCGTTCTCTCCGCCGACTCCGACCGCGTGTACTTCAACAGCGCCGACGCCATCTCGCTTCAGGACACGAACAACGCCCAGGACGTCTACCAGTGGGAGGCGAGCGGCTCTGGGAACTGCGCGAAAGCGAGCGGCTGCATCAGCCTCATCTCCAGCGGTCGGGCTCTCGGTCCCTCCTCGTTCATCGACGCATCCGCGGATGGGTCCGATGTGTTTTTCCTCACCAGCGGATCTCTCGTGCAGGCTGACCCGCCCGGCAAGACGGACGTCTACGACGCACGGGTGGACGGCGGGTTCCCCGAGCCCCCGACCCCGATCCCGTGCTTCGGGGACGCCTGTCAGCCCCTTCCTCCCGAACCCGAAGACCCGAACCCGAGCACCACGCGTCCGAGCAAGGGCAACTCACCCCTGGTCCTGCCGAAACCGATGTGCAAACGGAGCCAGGTCAGGAAGAAGGGCAAGTGCGTCAATAAAAAGAAGCACAAGACGAAGCACCACAAGAAGGGCGGCGGCAGTCGATGAAGGCCGCCCGTCTATCCATTGCCTGCGCGGCGGTGCTGTCCGCGCTCTGGCTCCTACCGGCAGGAGCGGATGCCAGCTTCGGGTTCCTGCCCGGGCCGGAAGGCTTCAACGTCAGGGCCACCGACGAAGGCGGCCAGGGCTTCGCGACTCTCGGCGGGTCCCACCCATACTCCCTGGTCACGGAAGCGCACTTCAACAAGAGCGGCCAGTTCTCCGATGGTGACCTGCGGAACCTCGAAATAGACCTACCGCCCGGGTTGATCGAAAACCCGGGCGCCGTGCCGGCGTGCCCCTCCGGCGCTTTCGGAACCCCGCGAAGCTCGCCCTTCGAAGAAAGCCTCTCGGGTGAGAGCTGTTCCGCCGAATCCCAAGTCGGGACGATCACGCTGGAAACCTCGCGCGGGGGTGGGGAAGTCCGCACCTTCGGCGTCTTCAACCTGGCGCCGCCGCCCGGGTTCCCATCGCAGCTGGGCTTTGCCCCCTTCGAGATTCCGGTCACGGTCACCCCGCATGTGCGGGAAACCACCGGTGAATACGGCCTCTCGCTCAGCCTCGAAAACCTCTCGCAGCTGATCGACATCACCGGTTTCCGTCTGACCATTTGGGGGACGCCCTGGACCGTCGCCCACAACTCCGAACGGGGCAATTGCCTGAACGAGGTAGAGCCGGAATACGGCCACGGCAAATGCTCGGTCGCCACTCTCGACCCGCTTCATGACACCCAGGCCTACCTGACCCTGCCCACGTCCTGCGGCGGCCCGCTCAGCTTCCAGGTCACCGCGACCGCGTGGCAGCAACCGGCGCAAGTCCACGCGACCTCGACCACCGGCGGAGACCTCCAGGACTGTGACTCACTGCCCTTCAACCCCGTCCCCAGCGGTCGCCTCTCGACCGGTCGAACCAGCTCGCCCACCGGCTTCGACTTCACCCTGGACGGCAATAGCGGTCAGCTCGTCGACCCCACCGAACGGGCCTCGTCCCAGGTCCGGAGGGCCGTCGTCACTCTGGCCGAAGGGATGACGATCAACCCCTCGGTCGCATCCGGGTTGAGCACCTGCTCGGAGTCCCAGTACGCCGCCGAGACGCTGACCTCGGCGCCGGGCGCCGGCTGCCCCAACGTCGCCAAAATTGGCGAGTTGACGATTGAAAGCCCGCTGGTCGAAGGACGCATCGAAGGGTCGATGTTCTTCGCCGCCCCCTACGACAACCGTTTCGGAACCCTCCTCGCGCTCTACCTGGTCGCAAAGGACCCCGAACGAGGAATTCTCGTAAAGGTCGCCGGAAGGATCGATTCCAATCCTGAAACCGGGCAGCTGACGACCACGTTCGACGACCTTCCCCAGCTTCCGTACTCGCATTTCAACGTCCATTTCCGGGAAGGGCAGCGCAGCCCGCTCGCGACTCCCTCGACCTGTGGCGGTTACGTGACCGCCGTCGACTCCACTCCTTGGCGCGATCCCAACGTCGTCATCCATCAGATCTCCGACTTCAACCTCGATTCCGGGGTCGGAGGCGGGCCCTGTCCGCAAGGTCCAGTCGAGCCCTTCAACCCGAAGGGCGTCGGCGGGACCCTGAACTCGAACGCCTCCTCATACGCGCCCTTCTACCTGCACCTGACCAGGGCCGATGCCGAACAGGAGATCACCTCGTACTCGGCGACCCTGCCGCCCGGCCTGCTTGGGAAAATCGCCGGCGTTCCCTTCTGCTCGGAGGCTGAGATCGCGGCAGCCAAGCACCAGTCCGGGGCCGAATCGGCCGAAAACCCAGCCTGCTCGGCGGCGAGCAAAATCGGCCGCACCTATACCGGCTACGGCCTCGGATCCACGCTCGCCTACGCGCCCGGCTCGTTGTATCTGGCCGGCCCGTACCACGGGTCGCCGATCTCGATCGTGGCGATCGATTCGGCCAAGGTGGGCCCCTTCGACCTCGGCACGGTCGTGATTCGCTCGGCGATTCGCATCGACCGCCAGACCGCACAGGTCTCGATCGACTCCGCCGGCTCGGATCCGATCCCCCACATCCTCTCGGGCTTCCCCCTTCGCCTTCGCGACATTCGCATCTACATCGACCGGCCGAAATTCACGATCAACCCGACCTCCTGCGAACCGTTCTCAGTCGTCTCGACCCTGACCGGCGCCGGAGCCCGCTTCTCCGATCCGGCGGACGACCAGGCGGCGAGTGCGACCTCGGGATACCAGGCGACCAACTGCTCGGCGCTGGGCTTCGCGCCGAAATTCGGGATCGTTCTCAAGGGTGGACATGAACGCGGCGATTACCCGTCCCTGCGGGCGACGGTAACCCCGCGCGGCGGTGACTCGAACATCTCCAAGGCCACGGTCGTTCTACCCCCGAAGATCTTCATCGCCCAGGAACACATCGGGACCATCTGCACAACGAAGCAGTTCGCCGCCCGCGCTTGTCCCGCCGCGTCGATCTATGGCACGGCGACCGCCGAAACGCCGCTCGTCGAAGGCCCGATGACCGGCCCGGTCTACCTGCGCACGACTTCGGGTGAAGGGGTCCTGCCGGACCTGGTCGCGACGATTTCCGGCCGTGGTGTCGAAATCGACATCGAAGGCAGGATCGATTCCTACCGGGGCGGCCTGCGCGCGAAGTTCTTCACCCTCCCCGACGCCCCGGTGACCAAATTCACCATGGCCCTCAACGGGGGCAAGCACGGGATCATCGCCAACGCGACCGACACCTGCAGGTTCCCGCAGAAGGCGACCGCCCAGTTCATCGGCCATGACAATGGCGTCGAGTCCTTGAAATTGCCGCTGCAGGTCAACTGCAAAAAGGGCAAACACGGCAAGGGCAATCAAGGCAAGGGCAAGGCGGGCAAGTGATGAAGACCCTCGTGCGGACTCTCCTGGCATCGCTGTTCGCAATGGCGTTGCTTTCAACAGCGGCTTCTGCCGACGTGGCCAACCGTCCCTTTGAAGGGACGCTGGTCAGTGGGCAGCCCGTGATCGCGCAGCCGCCTGAAAAAGATGAACCCGGCATCGAAGACGCCTGTGGAGTCGCCGTCGAAGGCTCGGGCCGAGCCTTCATCTCCGACTACTACCACCGGGCGATCAAGATCTTCACCGGGTCGACGAAGGTCGACGAAATCACGGGCGTCGGCACACCGTCCAACGGTCCCTGCGGTCTTGCCTTCGACTCCGCCGACAATCTCTACGTGAACCTCTGGCACGGCCCGGTGCTCGAGTACCCCGCGCCCTATGAAACCTCGGTCGTGGTCGACCCGGGTCCGGCCAGCGGAATCGCGCTCGATCCCGCCAGTGGCGACCTTTACGTCAACTCTCGCAACCGCATCACCGTGTACGAAGCGCCGATCGTCCCGAAAGCGCCCGACCTCACAATCGGGGTCGGCTCACTCGTCAACAGCTTCGGTGTTGCGGTCTCTGATTTCGGAGCGACCGAAGGCCAGGTCTACGCAGCCGATGCATCGACCAAGACCGTCAAGGTCTTCACGCAGGCAGGCAACCCCAACGTCCCGATCGCAGAAATCGACGGTGAAGCGACTCCGCAGGGTGCGACCACCTCGAATCAGGGCTTCTCCTCTCTGGTCGACTCCTCCTTGGCCATCGACCAGAGCGACGGCCACCTTTTCGTCACCGACAACACCCAGCCTCTGTTTGAGCATCCCGCCGCTGTTGTCGACGAGTTCAACGCCGAAGGGCTCTACAGGGGCCAGCTCGCCCACTCGCTGATCCACGCGGAACCCGTGGGGATCACCGTGAACGAATCTCCCGGGCCGCGCAACGGTCACCTCTACGTCACCACCGGCAACGGCTCGAGCCATGTATTCCCGGGGATCTTTCAAGTCCCGCCTGAGGAAGAAACGGCCCTCTACCTCTTCGGCCTCCCGGGCGCAGGCACAACTCTGGATGTGACCGCCACCGGCTCGGGCGTCGGGACGGTCAGCAGCAATCCCGCCGGAATCCGTTGCGGCGGCTCCTGCAAAGCCGAATTCGACTCAGAAGCCGTAGTGACCCTGACCGCCACGGCCGCCGCCGGCTCGATCTTCTCCGGCTGGTCCGGCGGATTGTGTTCCGGGACAGGCACGTGCACGGTGACCATGAGCGGCGCGACGACCGTCAACGCTGAATTCTCGCCGGCGCCGGCCTTTGCGGGAGGGACCGGCTCCGCGGTGGGCACCGCTTCAAGGAGCTCTCGCGTGGAGAGTGGGGCCGGCTCGAGCCGTCGGGGCATGAGTCTCGGCCCGGCCAAGGCGAGCCCCGGCGGCGCCGCTCTCGTGGCCGACGCGCCCGGCGCAGGGACCCTGACCGCGAAGGGGTCGGGTCTGTCCGCCACTGTTCTCGAGGTCGGCGAGCCGGGTCGCGTCACGCTCCGCCTTCACCTGTCGCCCACCGGACGAAGGGCGCTCGCAAAGGCCAAAGGAGGCAAGTTCAGCACCCGGGTCAAGGTGGCATTCGCCTCCGCCGGGGGAGAGGGCGACGAGGTTGCCAGAAGGGTCGTCACCTTCAGCCGCGGAGCCGGGCGGTAGTCCTCCTCGCGGGGCCGGCGCGATGTGGCGCCGGGTATTCCCGCGGAGAGGATCCGACCCAGTTCGCCGGTACTTATCCGAAGAAGTGCGTGTTTGGCCGCGGCAAGCGATCGCGATCGACGATGACGTCCACCTTCTCGTTGTAGAAGGCGACGAGCCCGGCGATCGGTAGGAGCTGGCGGGTCGGAAAGTCGTAGCCCCAGGCCAGGTCGGGGTGTATTGCCCCTCCGGCGAGGATTGACCAGTATTGGCTGGTCCGGCCCTTGTACGGGCAGGAGGTGGTGGTGTCGGTCGCCTTCATATGATCGAAGTCGACTGCGCTGCGATCGAAGTAGTAGCGAGTGGGCAGGCCCGTCTCAAAGACCATCACCGTGGCGGAGGACTCGGCCAGCAGGAGGCCGTCCAGCTCGATCCGCACCCTTCGGGTCGAGCGCAATGCGTCGACTCGGGTATATGGATTCCGCGGGTGAACGAAGATCTCCTCGTCCTCCTCGAACCAGGAGTCGAGCGCCTGCCACTCGAAGCGGGCCATGCCCGCCAGTCCGGCGATCGAGTCCTCCTCGAAGACCCGCACCGCCTTTGGCCTCGACACGTCGCCGACCTGCAGCCCGTGCCTCCGCGCGCTGCCCTGGGCGACCTTCTGCGGATGTTGTTCGTCGATCAGGAAATCGTCTCTGACGTCGGCGAGCGGCACGTAGTACCAGGGGTAATTGGGCCACTCCCACACGTAGATTGCCCGGCTCGTGTCGAAGATGACCTCGCCACCGAGGAGCCCCCGGACCCGCCGCGGGGCCGGCTCGACCTGGTTTACAGCGGCGATCATCGCCGGATAGTCAGAGGTCGCACTTTCCGTCATACCGAGAACCTAGGCGATGAGCGCCTCGAGCCAAGGTGCACCGTTGCGAGGGAGTTGCGGAACGCGCAATTCGCCAAAGGGTTCAAGGCCTGCGCGGATTCCATCCCAGTCGGCCGGCGAGCGTCCGACTCCATGCAGCCAAACCGTAACCGGACCTCTAACATCCGGCTCGCAACTCGCCCGGATAGCTCAGTTGGTAGAGCACTTCCATGGTAAGGAAGGGGTCGTCGGTTCGAGTCCGATTCCGGGCTTCTCGGCCCCGAGACTCCGGGGAGCGTTTGTTCTGCGGTCGCGACGTACTCAGCCGAACGCTTGGCGAACGCGCCATTGGGAGCGACGCCAGTCGAGGCTATTTCTCGACAAAGGTCCCACAGGTTTTGTGGCGCCCCACTGTTCGGCAACCGCCGACGTGAATTACGGCGGAGTCCGCGGGCCCTCGCTTGCCGGTGACTCCGATCGCGCGAACACGGAACACATGACGGCCGCGGTCCAGGTGGAAGCGCTTGGGCGAGTGACAACGCCTATAGCGGCCCTTGTCGATCTTGCAGGCAAAGCCGGAGTTGCCGCCGCGGGCGAAGAACCGGGCGAGAGCCCGGACGTGGGTCGCCTGGACCGACCTGGTGAAGAGCCGGAGCGTGGCGATCTTCGCTTTCGGACGTTTCGCCCCGCGCTTGCGGCCGGTCTTCTTACCGACCGGCGCCGCCGGCTCCTCGAAGGCGTTGGTGCTGGTGAAGAGCTGTCCGCGGGCGCCCGCGACGACGCAGAAGGAGCGGGAGACGCAGGCGGCCCCGAACAGCCCGTTGCCCTCCTGGAGGGAGCCGCCCTGCGGAAGTTCGTACTGGATCAGGTTCAGGTAGTTCCAGGCCGAGGACCCGCCGGTCGGATCGGTCGAGGTCGCGACGCTGCCGTTGTTGTCCACCACCAGGCACGCGGAGGGTGACGGGCAGTTGGCGCCGGTTACCTGCACCGAGCCGCCGCCGTTGAAGGATCGCCAGGTGCCGATGCCGCCGCGCGGGTCGACCGAGGTCAGCAGGGTGCCGCTCTTGTTCCCGGCGACACAGAGCGCGCTCGAGGCACACCCGATCGCCTGCAGGGCGCTCTGGCCCACCGGCGCGCCCACGGTTCGCCAGGCCCCGGCGCCACCGGTCGGTTCGGTCGAAATGACGATGTTCCCTTCCTGGCCGACCGCGACGCAGAAGTCGACCCGGGGGCAGGTGACGGCGCCGAAGTTGGTCCCGTCGGGGGCGTCGGAGACCCGCCAGTCGGTGGCGGCGCCGGTCGGGTTGGTCGAGACCAGGACCTTGCCGAGGTTGGCGTCGATTTCGCCGGCGCCGCCTCCTCCTCCGATCCGTCGTTCGGAGACGGCGACGCAGAGCGTCACGCTCGGGCAGGAGATGCCTTTGAGGTGGGTGTTGCGGCCGCCGGGATCGTCGATCTCGACGGTTTTCCAAGCCGAGGCCGGCCCTGTCGGGTTGGTCGTGCTGTAGATCAAGCCCTTGTTCATGACCGCGACACAGAGCTGGGTCGAGGGGCAGGAGATGCTTTCGATCTGCAGTCCTGAGATCTCCTGGCTCGGCCAGTTCGCGGAGTTCTGCCACGGGCCTTCGCCCACGAAGGCCGGGCTCCATGACGACGAGCCGGCGACCGGATTGGTCGAGCTGGCGATCAGGTTGTTGGTCCCACTCGCCACGCAGAGAGATAGGGAGGGACAGGAGACGCTGAGTAGGTAGCTCTTGGCGGCGACCCCGGACAGCTGCGCGGGCTGCCACTCGGCTGAGGCGCTCGCCGGCGGCGCCGGCACGGTCGCAGCGACGAGGGCGGCCCCGACGAGGAACCCCAGGATGCCCTTAACGCTCCGTGGTGTCACCACTCCCTGCAACACCAACGAGAGTAGCGCGGAGCGCTCCGAGCATCCAGGCGCCTTTCGGGTGTGTCGCCTGAGACTGCCACGACGTAGAAACGGCATTTCGCCTTACCGGAGCGCGGATGGCCCGGCGCCGCGGTGTCAAGGGATAGTGCTGACCCCGGAACGGTCTGCGTCCCCGATCGAGAGGCTCCGAAGTCGGCGGAAGGTCTGGGACGAATCTCTGCTGTGAGACCACCGCTCCGGCCTGAAAGAAGATTGGGCCAGTCGCGAGAATGTTTCCCGGGCCTCCAGTCGGGCGAGGCCCGCACCGACGCAGAAATGGGGACCGATTCCGAAAGCCAGGTGGGATGTCCCGGTTCGGGTCAGGTCGAGGCGATCGGGGTCCTCGATGCGCGCCGGGTCCCTGTTGGCCGCGCCGAGGAGGATCACCGCCCGTTGCCCTTCCTTCACCGCGGCGTCGCCGAGGGTCAGGTCTCTCTTTGCCACCCGCGATGCGACCTGGACCGGGCTGTCGTAGCGCAGGAGCTCGTCGACCGCCTGTTGCGATTGCTCGGGATGCCGGGCGAGCCAGTCGAGCTGGTCGGGATGGTCGAACAGTGCCAGGGTGCCGTTGCCGATCAAATTTGCGGTCGTCTCGTGGCCTGCGGCAAGGAGTAGCAGGCACATCGTTATGACCTCGTCGGTCTCCAGGGCCGGACCGCCGTCCGGGGGGTGGATCAGTGCGCTCAGGAGGTCGTTTCCCGGCTCGAGCTTGCGCTCCGCGACGATCGGGACCAGGAAAAGCATCACGGTCATCGCCGCCGCGCCGACCGCCTCCTGGTCGGTCAGCGTCGGATCGACCTCGAGCGCTTTGGCGAGTATCGGGGTCTCCTCGCTGAGGACTTCCGCGCCCTCGACCCCGACGTCGAAGAGCTCGGCGATCACCGCCAACGGGATCGGGTAGGCGAGCTCACTCATCAGCTCGATCGGCTCGCCTTCGAGAAGCGGGGCCAGGGCGCTGTCGACGATCGCGGCGACCCGGTCGTTTATCCCACGAACGGCCCGCGGCGTGAAGAATCGGTTCACGGCGCCCCTGAGGCGCGCGTGTTCGGGTGGATCGCTGGTCAGCATCGATCGCGCGAACACCTCCGCCGACTGCCCCGACTCCTCCATCAGCGCGATGAAGTCAGGGCTGGTGCGGGGGTCCGAGCTCCAGTCCTCCTGACCGCGAAGGACCGTAGATGCGTGCTCGTGGGAGAGGACCAGATGAGCACCGAGTCGCTCGTTCCACTGCACCGGCGCCTCTTCGCGGGCGGCCCGGTAGTCGGGGTAAGGGTCCTCTGTCGCGAACGGCCAGGCGGACGGCTCAGCCACGGTCGCGGGCCATTCGGTGGTCGTGGTCGGCCTTGCCGATCGGGGTGACCGGATCGGCGCCCTCGAAGTACTCGCCGCCGAGCGTCGCCCAGGGGATCGTCGCGCGCAACTCGGCGATCAGGGACACGACCCCGATGTCGATCCGGCTCATGATCGCGTAGGTGGGCGGGGTGGTCATGTGGCTGAACGCGTTCGCGGACGGGCCGGTTGGCGAGTAGCGCGCGGCGATCACATCTGCCACGTACTCCGGGGTGATCGTGAACGGCTGGTCCCCCCAGTACATCCCGCATGGCTCGCGCCAATACCTGAAGACTTCCTCCGGGGTCAAGGAGTTCGAGGGTGCGAAGAACCCGCCTTCGACGCTCAGTCGCCAGGTCTCGTCGACATCCTCACGAAGGCATTCCCTCATCACGAGGTTCAGCGCATCGACGTCTTCGGGCTCCAGCCTTTTCACGCAACCGAAATCGAGGAAGGTGACGCTTCCGTCGTCATGGAAGATGAAGTTGCCTGGGTGCGGATCTGCATTGACGATGCTGGCGCGAAGGTAGGTGCCGTAGATGAATCGGTGGATCACCTCGGCCCAGCTGTTGCGCAGGTCCTGGTCGGCGGCAATCGCTTCGCTCCATGCTTTGCCCCGGACGAGCTCCTGTGTCAGCACCCGACCGGTCGAGAGCTCGCCGATCACCTCCGGGATGCGGATGAACGGGTGCCCGGAGTACATCTCGGCGAACTCAGTCTGGTTGGCAGCCTCGATCCGGTAGTCGAGCTCCTCCTCGATGCGTTCGCTTATCTCCTGCGCCACTCCCCTGAGGTCGAAGCTCAGCTTCCTGGGGGAGAGACCGCTCATCAGCCCGAGGAAGGTCGCCAGCAGCTCCGTGTTCTTGAGGTCGTCGCGGATCGCTGCGCCGACGCCCGGGTATTGGATCTTGACCGCGACAGCGCGGCCGTCGTCCAGCCTGGCGGCGTGCACCTGTCCGATCGAGGCGGCGGCGAGGGGCTCCCAATCGAACTCGGCGAACAGACTCTCGGCCGGCTGCCCGAGCTCGCGCTCGAGAGTTTCACGGGCAAGCTCCGGCGCCATCGGAGGCGCGTCGTTCCGGAGCCGGGTGAGGGCGGCCTGGTAAGTCGATTGGAAGTCGGGCCCGACCGCGGGACCGAGAGAGACGAAGGAGAGGAGTTGCCCCGCCTTCATCAGCGCGCCTTTGGACGAGCCGAGCAGTTCGGCGTAGCGCTCCGCCGTGCGGACGTGGAACTCGGTGCTGTCGGCTCCGGTGATCCTCTTCCGCAGCCCGACCACGACCGCCTCGCCCGCGGTTCGAGCGCTCAGCGCGGCAAGCGGCACGGAGCGCCGCAGGCGCCCCTGGCTGATTCCGTCTCCACTTGTCGAATCGCGACTCACTGACCTGACCTAAGTGTACACTTAGCAGGATGCCCACCATGACGCCGACACGCGACCGCATCGTCGAGGAAGCGATGCGCCTCTTCAGCCAGCGCGGCTACGACTCGACCAGCATCGCGACGATCGAAGCAGCGGCAGGGCTGACTCCAGGCGCCGGCGGCCTCTATCACCACTTCGTCAGCAAGGAAGCAGTTCTCGCCGCCGGGATCGAGCGCCAGCTCGAGCGCCTCGGCGCGCTCCGGGAGATCAGGAAGGTGCTCGGGTCCTTGGGGGACCCGCGGGCAGAACTGACGCTGACCGCCCGCTATGTCCTGGCCGAGCTCGACAACGAGTCCGAGCTACTCCGCATCCTCGCCTCCGATGCGCGCAACCGTCCCCAGGTCCTGAAGACCGCGGCCGACGCGCTCGTCAGCTCCACCTTTGCCGGTTTCGCCGAGTGGATCGTCGCCAGTGCCGGACGCACGGTGCCGGTCGAGGAAGCAAAGGCGATCGCGGCTCTGGGCCTCGGGTCGCTGCTCTCCTCCCGCCTGCTTCGCGATCTGCTCGGGATCCCGTCCCCGATCGATGACGAGACCCTGGTCGCGGCCTGGGTTCAGATGATGTCCAACGCCATCGCCGAACCTCTTTCGCCTTAGTCTGTACTTACGGCATTCGCCCGGATAGCTCAGTGGTAGAGCACTTCCATGGTAACCCTGCCCAGGAAGCTGCGATTTGCATCAGGTTTCTGGCTTTCCAAAGCCCGAAAACGGCCGCGGGCAGCCCCACGTTCGATGCGGTCGGTTAAGGGCTTTCTCAGGCCTGGAAAACCATCCGCGTGCCATTCGATGGGACGCACATCGCGGGCAATCACCCAGGTCACCTGCCACATCCTGATCGAGGACGCGCTGGCGATCCTTGGGGAAGGTCCGTCGAATTCTGCTGAGGCAGCCAACCAGCTCAATTGGCTCTACGAAGAAGCGTTTGAGGACAACGACTTCCGGGCGCTGTGCGAACTCAGCGAACCCGCGGAGGTCGGCAACTTGGATTCCGACGGCCATCTCGGGGTCACCGATCTGCGATTCGAGAGCTGGTTTGAGCCATTGGGTAGTGGTGCCGAACGCGGAGTGCCGCATTCCTACCTGACGTCGAACTGATCGCTGTCCACGCCGACCAGCTCGGCTCGGCAGCGATAAAGGGCGAAGGTTGCGAGAACATGCTTTGCGCATATCTCGCCGGTGCCCTTCTGGTCGGCCTGCTCGGCAACGCACTCCTCGGCGCCTGGTGGCTGGACCCGGTGGTCGGTCTGTTGATTGCCGCCGTCGCGATCAAGGGGGGTGGGGAGGCCTGGCGCGGTGAGGGCTGTTGCGTCAGCTCACCACTCGACGGCGCTGGTTTCTGCGAGGACGACTGCTGCGACTAGATCGGTGCGAGGTCAGACCGTTCGGTTGGGCTCTCGGCTCTCTGCCCAACCCGGCGCACCTGCACCGGCGTGCCGTGCCGAGGAACCAGCGTGATCCCTCGCATGACCACCGGTTCACGTTTGTCACGAATGGGGTCTAGGTCGACCCTCGAGACGACGGTCCGGATCACCTCCGCCATCTCGGCCTGGGCCAGGGCAGCACCAATGCAGCGGCGGATGCCGCCGCCGAAGGGCAGCCATGAGTAGGAGGTCGCCTCTTCCTCGATGAATCGCTCCGGGCGGAACTCGTGCGGGCGGGGGTAGAGGTCCTCTCGCAAGTGCACGACGACGATTGCCGGATAGACGCGGATGCCGGCGGGCAGATCCCAACCGGCGATCGTGCGCGGCTTGGTTAGGGTCCGCTCGTTGGCGTCGATCACCGGTCGCAACCGCAGCGACTCGCTGACCGCGGCGTCGAGGTAGGTGTCGTCCCCTCCTGTGAGTTCGTCGCGAAGTCGCGAAAGGACCCTCGGCTCGCGCATCAGCAGATCGAAGGCGAAGGCCAGCGCCGTGGCGGTAGTCTCGTGGCCGGCGAGGAGCATCGTCATCAGCTCGTCGCGCAGCTCGGCGTCGCTCATCTCGCCGCCGTCCTCATCACGCGCACGAAGCAAGAGCGAAAGCACGTCGGTTCGATCCTCGCGATCACTCTGCTCACGGCGCCGAGTGATCTCTTCATAGATCAGAGCATCCGCCGCCTTCAGTCGACGCTGGAACTGACCCCACGGGCTGAAGCGACCAAGGTCGCGGCGCAGGGCACTTGGCATCAAAAAGATCGTCTGCATGTCGATCAGCGAGACGAGCGCCTGGCGCAGGCGCTCGATCCGCTCACGCTCGGTGACGCCGAATACGGCCCTGGCAATCACCTCGAAGGTCAGCGCTCGCATCCGCTCGCGCATGACGAAGCTCTCACCGACCCTCCAGCGGTCGACCTCGGCTTCGGCGACGTCATGGATCACGGTCCGGAAGCTCTGGATCGCCGAGCCCTGAAAGGGCGGCAGGAGAAGCTTGCGCTGGCGTAGGTGCTCGCGGCCGTCGAGGATCAGCACCGACTTGTTGCCGAGGACGGGGGAGAGCGGCTCATTTGCTTCCCCGGCATGAAGGTCTGATTGATCACCGGTCAGCATCCCGCGAATCGCGTCGGGATCGGAGATGTAGACGCCGAGTCCGAAAACAGGGAGGCGGACCGTCACGGCATCGCCGTAGCTCTCACGCCAGCCGATCAACGACTCGAGTGGGCGCTCGACCAGGCGGGCCATATTGAGGGCGGCCGGGGTCCGCGGTCCCGGCGGCAGCTGGGTGCGGGTCACCGAGGTGACCCCTCTCCGAGAAGGGGACGAGCTGCCTTCAGGGACAGGCGGTGCATGGCGAGGAGCGTCCCGCCCCCGAGCGAGACCAGGCAGATCAAGCAGAAGAGCGCACCGCTCGCGCTGAACTCATCGGAGGCCAGGCCGGTCAGTGCTGATCCACCACCGAGGCCGAAGACGGCAGCTGCAAACAGCATCGCGAACGATGCCCCGCCAAGAATCGACAAGCCGAGGTCTGAGCTCCTGCCGAGCGCAGGGACCGCAGCCCGGCCGGTCTCGAGTCGGGAGATCCGCGCATCGAGGTGAGTGCGATCGGCCAGCGAAGCGCTGACCACGGAATCCGACTCTGGCCCTTGCAGCGCCTTCAACAGAGCGCCCACCAAAGCCCGGGGGCCGTGGACCGTCTCGGCTCGTCGGTCGGCGGCGAGCTCGCGGCCGAGCTCATACCGATCCCGCAGTCCTTCGAGAGACGGCAGCAGGAAGAAGGCATCGACCATCACCTTCGCCAGCAACGCCCGAAGGGGATCGAGGCTGCACACGTGGTAGCGCTCGTGCTCCAGCGTCGCGCGCAGCTCGGCGTCGCTCAGCTGCTCGACAAAGCCGCGGCTGATCGCGATCCTCGGGGTGAGAATTCCGTGGACGAAGGAGGACGGCTCCTCGCCTTCGATCATCCGAACCCGCCCATCGAGCCCGGCGGCCTGAACTGCAACGTGGAGGGTCGGCGGCGAGGGCAACGTGTCTGCGACGACCCGGCGTTCGAGTCGGCGCGATGCCGCAAGTAGCCGCAGAAGGGTTCTCAGCCCGGCGCCGATCGAGACGCCGAGCAAGACGGTCAGGACGATCGCGGGAAGAAGGCACGCCGCCGCCAGCCCGCTCGAAAGTGCACCCCCGAACAAGAGGGGAGCGAGGACGTAGGTGGCAAACCCACACGCGACCCACGCACCTAAGACTGCGCAGAGTCCGAGCAGGCTGAAGAAGCTTTGCGAGGCCCTATCCATCGGACTCGCTCAGAAGGCGCTGCAGTCTGCGCAGCATCTCCGGGTCGCTTCGGGCTTGGTCGACGAAGTGGGCCACTGCCACGTCGCCATGGTCTCGCAGCACGCCCTTGACCGCGAGCCCGGCTGCATCCTCGGCAGTGGCCTCATAGATGTACTCGCGGCCGACTTTGTTGCGACTTAGGACGTCCTTCTCCGCGAGGCGGCTCATCACGGTCATCACCGTGGTGTAGGCCAGGGGAGCGGAGCGGAGCTCGTTCAGCTGATCGACGATCAGCCTCACCGAGACCGGACCATCGGCGCGCCAGATTGCCTCCATGACCTCGCCCTCGAGCGGGCCGAACTCGTTGCGGCTCGAGCGATCGTTTGTCATCGAGGAGAACCTACTACAGAAACGTAGTATATGTTCGGCCGATGAATCCAAGCCCGAACGAGCATCCGACCCGCCGGTCCCAGAGCGACAACTCACGCGTCTACGACCGGCTCGCTCCCTTCTACTCGACCCTCGAGCCGCTTTACCTGGTCTTTCCGCCGGCGAGGCGAAAGGCGGTTGCGGCACTCGGGGTGAAGAACGGAGATGTCGTCCTCGAGATTGGCGCCGGCACGGGACGCAATTTCCCCTATCTCCTCGACGCTGTCGGTCCGACCGGCAAGGTCATCGCTGTCGATGCCTCAGAGGGAATGCTCGCCCAGGCCGCGAAGCTGATCAAACGTCGTGGGTGGTCCAACGTGGAGCTGCGGCGCCAGGACGCCACCAAGCTCGAGGTCACCGAGGAGGTGGACGGAGTGCTCTTCAGCCTGAGCTACTCGGCACTGCCAGAGCCTCGGCCCGCGCTCGCCCGAGCTTGGGAGCGGCTCCGGCCCTCCGGTCGGATCGTGGTCATGGACATGGGATTGACGGAGGGCGGCTTTCGAAAGCTGCTGGCCCCGATCGGCCGGCTACTGGTGAAGCTCACCCCGGGTGACGCCTATTCGAACCCCTGGAGCGATCTCGCTGCCTTTGCCCCAGTTGAGACCGAGCGATTCCTCTTTCGCCTCTACTACGTAAGCGCGATCACGAAGACCGACGCCACCGACTCCCAGAGCGCTCTCCCTAGGATCACAAGGGATGAGCGCTCTCGCCCTTAGCTACGAGCCAATCGACGGTGACCGCCACCGCCACGGCGAGCTCATCCACTCCCACCATCACCACGGACCCCACATTCACGACGGCGGTACTGGCCACGGCCACTCTCACGGGCTGGTGGACGAGAGCATCAAACGTTCGCGGGAGGGAGTGCGGGCGGTCGGCCTCTCCCTTGCGGTCCTGGCGGTTGCCGCCGGGGCTCAGCTCGCTATTTTCCTCGCCAGTGGCAGCGTTGCCCTGCTCGCGGATCTCATTCACAACTTCGGAGACGCGAGCACCGCGATCCCCCTCGGCGCCGCCTTCCTCCTGCGCTCGGCTCGAGCCGAGCGCTGGGCCGGGTTGTTCGTGGTGGCGACTATTTTCATCTCTGCATGTGTTGCCGGCGCGGAGGCAGTTTCACGGCTGATCAACCCACAGACCCCGACCCACCTACTCGCTCTCGCCGGCGCCGGGCTGATCGGGTTCGTGGGCAATTGGATCGCGGCGAGCATCCGAACCGGGGCCGGCAACCGCCTCGACAGCCCCGCCCTGATCGCTGACGGCAACCATGCCCGGGCCGACTCCTATGTCAGCCTCGCCGTGGTCGCGACAGCGATCGTCGTCGCGCTTGGCGTGCCGATCGCTGATCCACTGATCGGTCTCGCGATCACCGGTGTGATCCTCAAGATCACCTGGGACTCGTGGCGGACGGTGCGCGGGAATCACTGAATGGAGATCCTGGTCGTCGAGGATGAGGCGGGGATCGCCGACTTTCTGGAGCGGGGGCTCAAAGCCGAGGGCTATGGCGTCACCGTGGCTACCGATGGCGTAGCTGGCGAGCGGCTGGCGCTCTCCCCCGGAACCGACCTCGTGATCCTCGACCGGATGCTCCCCGGGCGCGACGGAATCGAGGTCCTTGCCTCGATTAGGCGGTCAAAGCCCTCGCTGCCCGTGATCCTGCTGACGGCGAAAGCCGAGGTCGCCGACAGGGTGGAGGGACTCGACCTCGGGGCAACGGACTACGTGACCAAGCCGTTCGCCTTCGATGAGCTCCTGGCCCGGCTCCGCGCGCGTCTGCGCGAGTCCGACGATGCCTCGGAAACGGCTTTGACGGCGAGTGGGATCAGGCTCGATCTGCTCACCCGTGAGGCGACTCGGGGCGGGCATGTGGTGCGCCTTCCTGAGCGCGAGTCGGATTTGCTCGCCCATCTGATGCGACATGCCGGCCAGGTCTGCACCCGCGAGCAGATCCTCTCCGCGGTCTGGGACTACAAACATGACCCTGGCACCAACGTCGTGCAGGTTTACGTCGGCTACTTGCGCCGCAAGCTGAGCCTGCCCGACTCCCCGGTGCCGATCGAGACCGTGCGCTCGGTGGGCTACCGGTTGAGTGGCGACAAGTGAGGAGCGCCTGGCGGAGACTTGGCCTGCGGGGCAGGCTGGCACTTTCGATCGGGGCGATCGTCACGCTTGCCTTCGCATTCGTGTTCGTCGCGGTGCGGGCTGAGACGGCGCACGAGTCCAAGGTGATCAATCGTGAGGAGGGCCGGGAGGCTCACGGTGCTCAACGTGGCGGCCACGAGGCAGGCGAGGGCTCGGCGATCTCACCGATCGCCGACGCGCAGTCCGATGCTGAAAAGGCGCTTCTGCTCGCCGGGGGTGTGGCTCTCGTCGCAGCCCTGCTGGCCGGCTACCTGCTCGCCGCCCGGACGGCTTCCCCGTTACGGCGATTCGCCTCCACGGCTGCCGAGGTCGATGCCGGCGATCTCTCTCCCCGGCTCGAATCGAGCCCTGCCGATGCGGAGGAGCTGCGCACGCTCGCTGATGCCTTCAACAACATGCTCGATCGCCTCGACCGAGCCTTTGCGCAGCAGCGCCAATTTGTGTCAGACGCCTCCCATGAGCTTCGGAGTCCTCTGACCACGATCCGTGGGCAGCTCGAGGTCCTTGCTCGCGGGGACGACCCAAGTGTCGAGGATGTGCGTCGTGTCGAGGCGGTGACCATGAAGGAGATGGGGAGGGTGGAGCGGCTGGTCGACGATCTACTTGCCCTTGCCCGCCTCGATGAGGGAGTCGGCCTTGAACTGCGCGAGGTTGAGGTCACTGCCTTCCTCAACGACCTCGCTGCTGCGGGGGTGGATGGGTCCACGGAGGTCGGCGAGGTCTGCGCGGGCAGGATTCAAATGGACCCTGATCTCGTGGCCCAGGTCATCCGCAACTTGCTCTCCAACGCTCACCGGCATGCTGGGCAAGCCGGACGGGTGGGCCTTTCGGCGAGGTTCGAGAACGAGACTCTGGTGGTCACCGTCGATGACGATGGGCCCGGCATCGCGGCCGCCCAGCGCGAGCTTGTCTTTGACCGCTTTCATCGCAGCGAGGTCGCTCGCGACCGCGCTTCGGGCGGCAGCGGCCTGGGTCTCGGAATCGCCCGCTCGATTGTCACCCAGCATGGAGGAAGCATCTGGATCGACGACTCGCCGCTGGGTGGGGCCCGAGTCTCATTCGCGCTGCCCGGCTTTCGCCAAACGTGAGAGTTCTCTCAGCCGACTCTTAGAAACGGGAAAGCGCGCGAGCAGAGCATCGCGCTCGTGTACCAAGCGAACGAAGTTCAGACTCGCGAGGGCGTCGCCGGCAACGCCAGGCTGACCGGCGCGATCGCTGCCGCGCTCTTGGTCCTGCTTGCCGCTGAGGGAGCGACGATCCCATTCATCGGCCCGCTGCTCGGCCCACACATCTTCATCGGCATGCTTCTGATCCCGCCAGTGGCCTTGAAGCTCGCCAGCACCGGCTACCGCTTCGCCCGCTACTACACAGGCAGCCCTCCCTACGTCGAGAAGGGCCCGCCTCATCTCGTCCTCCGACTCCTCGCGCCAGGCGTCGTGCTCACCACATTGGCCCTGTTTGGCACCGGCGTCGCACTGCTCCTTGACGGGCCCCCGAGCGACACTCTGAAGTTCGCCCACAAGCTGAGCTTCATCGCCTGGGTGGCATTGATGACACTGCACGTCCTGGGACACGTCCTCGAGGTTCCAGCTCTGGCGTTCGCGGACTGGAGAAGCGATCGGTCACGAGAGGCCCGACTGCCAGGGGCCGGTGCGCGAGCGATCGGCTTGGGCCTGGCGATCCTCGCCGGCTCTGTGCTGGCACTGCTGACCTACTCGCTCGCCCAACCGTGGTTCTAAGAGAACTCTCAGCCTCCGCTTAGCGGGCGTTATCGGCACCTAAGGAAGGTCTGGCGATGGATCCGTTCGAAAGGCAGCAGCGCATGCGCGAGGCTCAGCGTCGCCTCAGTGCCCAGCGCCGGCGCGCCGGCCTGCTGCGCAGCCGCGTGATTGCAATCTCGCTGCTCAGCTTCGCCTTGCTTTGGGGAGCCGTTTTCGTGCAGATGGCGACCGGCAACGACCCGGTTCTTGGTGACAGTTCCTCGAGAACAGGAGGAAGCGCCCATCTCGCGCATCGCAACGGCATCACTGATTCCGGCTCCTCTGTGGAATCCCGAGGTACCGAAGCTCGGGAATCCGAGCTTCGCGAAGAATCCGCTGAACAAGCCAAAGAAGAACTCGTCGAATCTGATGAAGAACTCTTCGAAGAAGAAGCCTCAGAACCGGTCGAAGAAGAATTTATCGAAGAAGAACCGGCTCCCGTAACGACCAGTCAATCGTGAGCCCCGAAGCGCATCGCCGCTTCAGCTGCTTTGGCGGCACCGCGACAGTCCACGTTCGCGCCAAGGACGCGGCGGTCGCAGAGAAGGCGGCGACCGTGGCCCAGTCCGGACTTCTCGATGGCCACCGTCGGCTCTCGCGTTTTCGCTCCGACAGTGAGCTGAGCCGGCTCAACGAGGACCCTCGTTGGGAGGTGCCGGCGTCGCCCCTGGTGCGAGCTCTCGCGAAGGCCGTGGCGGTGGCCGGGTCACAAAGCGGCGGCCTGGTCGACGCGACGATGCTGCAATCAATCGAGCGCGCCGGCTACCGCGAATCGCTCGACGGAGAACCGGCGATGACACTCACCGAGGCTCTTGCGACTCGCCCTGAGCGGGCCTCCGTGAGTCCGGATCCCGCTCGCCTATGGCGCACCGTCGGAGCCGATGAGGTCGACGGTACGGTGATCCGCCCACCGGGCGTGAAGATCGACAGCGGCGGCATCGCCAAGGGCTTGCTCGCAGACCTGACCGCCGAGAATCTCGGCCAGCACCTGACCTACGCGGTCGACTGCTGCGGTGACATCCGCATCGGGGGACGGGCCGGGCAAGAGCGACGGGTTCTGGTCGACGATCCCTTTGGCCGCGGTCAGGCCCACGAGCTGAAGCTGCGTGAAGGAGCGGTGGCGACGAGCGGCATCGGCCGCCGCTGCTGGGCAAGGACCGACGGCCGCGCCGCCCACCACATCCTCGATCCCGCAAGCGGCGAGCCGGCCTTCACCGGAATCGTCCAGGTGACGGCACTGGCGCCCTCGGCGCTGCTTGCCGAGGTCTACGCAAAGGCTGCGTTGCTCGCCGGTCCCGTTGATGCCGCCAAGTGGCTTCCACATGGCGGTGTCGTGGTCGACGACGAGGAAGCGGTCGAGGTGATCGTCGCCCAAAAGCCGTTGAGCGAGATGGCACTCGCTCGGTGAACGTGGCGCCCCACATCTTCTGGATCACCAGCCGCGCCGCCGGTGGGGCCGCACTGCTCTTGGCGAGCGCCAGCGTCGCCGTCGGGCTGATGATGAGCTCGAAGCGAAAGGACTCCAACAAGCGGGACCTGCGGGCGATTCACGAGACCCTCTCCTTGACCACGCTGGCGATGGTCGCCCTGCACGGCATCTCCCTGCTGGGAGACGCCTTCCTCGACCCTGGGGTGGTGGGCATCGCGGTTCCCTTCGCCGGGGCCTACCGGCCGGTCTGGACCGGGATCGGGATAGTCGCCGGCTACGGCCTGGCGTTGCTTGGACTGACCTACTACCTCCGCGATCGCATCGGCTCCGCCCGCTGGCGCCGGCTGCACCGCCTGACGGCAGTCTTCTGGCTACTCGCGGTCCTTCACACGCTCAAGGCCGGAAGCGACGCGGCGCAACTCTGGTTCTTGGTGATAGGCGCAGCGGTCGTCGTACCGGCCGCCCTTCTTCTTGTCTTGCGCTGGTTGGGGCGAGCGGCGAGCGGCGACTCGGTGAGGGGTGGTCGGGATGGCCCCGGAGTGCCGCCGGATCGCCCGTCTACCCCGAGTCCGGCTAGGTAGCTCGACTCGATTTCAAGGCCGCCCAGCCACGTCGGGTGCTGACGGAGGCTAGGGAAGCTGCGACAAGCATCACGATCAGCTGTAAGCCGATCGAGATCGCGACGCTCAGAACTCCGAAAGGACCATTGCCTTCGTCGGCGAGTGCGGCCGCATCGACGGTCAGGGCTGCGACGTAGAGGGCGGTGGCCAGCGCAATCAGGGCCATCGCTGTCGTCACCAGCGTGCCGCAGGCGAGAGCTGCGACTAAGCCTCGGCGCCGAACTTTGATCGCGAAGAGCCCATTCCTTGCAGCCAACGCACAGACCCATCCGCTTGCGAGACCGACCAGTATCCAGGCCATGAAGGCAACCCCGGCGGCGGTGTGAGAGACGGACCGGGCCGAGTGCGCGAGCACCACCAGAGCGGTGGTCGCGATAGCGAATACGGCCACGCTTGCGAGCGCCAAGCCTGTGGCCCTGCCAACGGCTCGGGCGCGACGCGCTTGGCGAAACGCGGTTACCGCGAGGGGCAGCGCCCCGGCGAGGATGGCGATCGAGGCGATGATCGCCAGTGTCTGCACGGCGACATGAGCACCCCCAAGTGCCAGATGAGCATCCCCCGCTTTTGAGAACGGATGGTCCTCGGTCGTCTTATAGAAACCGAAGCCGGCCGCCGCAAAGGCGATCCAGCACATCAGCACGCCGCTGGCGGTGGCACGCAGGCGATCCTCTGAGCTCAGCGTCGTAGCAATGCCCGCTGGCGGGTGCACGTGGGCGACCAGCGCGCCGCGCAAGAGGTCGAAGGTTGCTCGCGGACCGGCCGGCGAGTCGTCGACCAGTGCCGACAGCTCGTCGCCGTAGCGACGGCGGAACGCGAGCGGATAGAGCGCCAGCGCCACCTTTTGCATCCGCTGATTCATGCTGCCTCCGCCGCGATCCGCAGCCGATCAAGGCCGCTGTCAACCACCCGGCCCAACATCTCGAGTTGCTCACTGAGCGCCGCACTGCCCTCACTTGTCATCCGGTAGGGCTTGCGTCGATCCTCAGCCGGCATCGGCTCGATCAATCCCTTCCCCTCCAACCGCGAAAGCGCCCCGTAGAGAGTGCCGGGACCGAGCTTTACGCCGGACACCTCCTCGACATCACGAGTTATCGCGTAGCCGTGCTTCGGGCCCTCGGCCAGGCTGGAGAGGACGAGAAGACCTGGATCAGTAGAACGCTCACTGATGTATCGCATTACGTAATAGTAGCGATCGGCAGGTTTCCGCCAAGTGAAGCTTGGTGGGTTCAGCAGGGCTCCACTCCCAGTCCCTTGCCGGATGGCTATGTCCTACTTGTGGTCGTGCCTGCAGAGACGAGCGCGAGAGACCGCGTGCCCATTTCGATGGTGGTGATGCCTGTGGTGGCATCGGGTTCTCTTCATGCAGGTTCCCTGCTGCATCACCGTGCCCCTCCGACACCTGCGCGGTGGACTAATTGGGCTGCTTGGACAGCCACCGCTCACCGTTGAGAGAGCGCAGGCTTGAGGAGGCAGAGTGGAGAAGGTCGTAGTGGGGCCCTCACTTTTGCCGGCGGGGCTAGACGCGACAATTCGGAAGTCGTAGGTCGCACCGGGTTCCAGGTTCAGACCAGCGACGTTGAGGTCGACGCTGACCGAATGATCCTCGAGACTCGCCGGAATGGTGGCCTGCGGCAGGTTGCCGGTTTCGATTCGAAAGCAGGGAGTAAAAGGAGGGGTTGGAGGCAGACAGGCGGGCGATTTCGCGATCTCGAACTTATAGGTCGTCGCCTGCCCCTCACCGTTGATCACCGCCTTGAGGTTGGCGTCAGTTTGCGTCACGCCGGCGATTGACTGGGCGAGGATCGCCGGCGGAACGGGCGTCGTAAACCCGGTCGAATCGCCCACCACCGCGGGCGATTCCCATTCGGCGGAGTCTTCGCTGGAGATTCGATTGGCCGCCAGGGCGCGGAAGAAATAGTTGTGACCCGGTTTAAGGGTGACGCCCGCCTGAGAGAGGTCAAGGGCCACCGTCTGCGCGCCTTCACCGGAGACGAACCGGATCGGCAGAGCGTCGGCGGATTGGGAGCCCACGCAGGCCGAATATCCGGCAGGTGGGGAGGGCGGGCAGGCGATTTCGGTTGGCGCTTCTCCGGGGTCGAGGAGCAGTTGGAACTGCACGAAGACCCCGTTCGGCGCACCTTGGGGATTGACTTCGGCTTCCAGAGTCGCGTTGGTTGCGGTCAAGCCAGAGACCGACTCACCCTCAACCGAGGGGGAATTCGCCGACGCGATAGCTGCATGGCCCAGCGTCAAGTAGCAGAGGCAGGCAAATGCGGCAGTCAAGCTCTTACCCCGAGCCCCGACTCCACTTCTTCTCCGAGCGGCCTCCACCACAATGAGGTTAGCGCCGTCCGCCGTTTAATTCCGGCCCGGTCGGGAGCATTCCGTCTACGGCGCTCGGCCCGAGCAGTCCCCCGCCCTGAGCTTCCCATTTGCCCTTTTCGACGCTACCTCAGACGGTCCCAGGGTCACCGACATCAGCCGGAAGGCCTGGCTCTGCCTCGTCGGAATCCGCGCCGTTTCGCCGGCGCTTGGCCAACAGGTAGACGATCCCGATCACGATCGCGGCCACCAGGACGTAGTCGAGGTAGCCCAGTTTGTGGCGCCACTCTTCCCAGTTGTCGCCGACGCTGCGCCCGACCAGGGCCAGCATCAGGACCCAGGGGACCGAGCCGGCGAGGGTGAAGGCCGAGAAGCGCCAGAAGGGCATCCTCGCGACCCCGGCGGGCAGCGAGATGAAGGTGCGGATGATCGGCAGCATGCGGCTGAAGAAGACGGTCGCCGAGCCGTAGCGCTCGAACCAGCGGTCGGCCCAGGCCAGGTGCTTGGGGCTGAGGTGGATCAGGCGGTTCTTTTCGAGCAGGTCGAGGCGCCCGTAGTAGCCGACCGCGTAGGCGATCCAGGAGCCGACCAGGTTGCCGAGCACCCCGGCGGCGACGATCCCAAAGAGGGTCAGTTCGCCTTTGGAGACCGCGAAGCCGGAGAAGAGCATGATCGCCTCGGAGGGGATCGGAATGCAGGCCGACTCGAGCACCATCAGCAGGAAGACGGCGGCGACGCCCGCCGAGCCGATGAAGTCGGTGGCGGCGTTGACGACCGGGTCGAGGATCTTGTCGCTGAGGGTGGCGAGGAGGAGGAGGGGCACCAGGGGGACGCTCGCGGTTAGGGATTAAACCCAGATGAGAGATCGCCCATCGGAGGTCACAGTCCCCTTCTCATCTTGAGTTAAGCCCAGCCCTACACACTGCCGCGCCATGAACTCCGCGCAAACCGTTCCAGCGACTCCATCGGTAGGCAGCTCCACCAAGTGGTGGGCCCGCCAGATGCTCAACAAGGTTCCCGAGATCACCGCCTATTTCTGGGTGATCAAGGTTCTTTGCACCACCGTTGGCGAGACGTTCGCCGACAATCTCAACGAAAACCTCGGGCTCGGTTTGACCAACACCAGCTACCTGATGGCGGGTCTGTTGGCGGTGGTCCTCGTCTTCCAGTTCAGGGCCCGCCGATACGTGCCCGGCATCTACTGGCTCGCGGTGGTGTTGATCAGCGTCGTCGGCACGCTGGTCAGCGACAACCTGGTCGAAAACCTCGGGGTCGGCCTCGAAACAACGACGATCGCTTTTGGCGCGGCGCTGATCCTGGTCTTCGCAAGCTGGTACGCGGTCGAGCGCACGCTCTCGGTCCACACCATCTACACAACCCGGCGCGAGGCCTTCTACTGGCTGGCGATCCTCTTTACCTTCGCCCTCGGCACCTCGGCCGGAGACTTCCTCTCCGAGCAGCTCGAACTCGGCTACCTGGCCGCGCTCGGCATCTTCGCCGGGGCGATCATCCTCGTCGCGATCTTCCACTTCGGCCTGCGACTCAACGCCATCCTCTCCTTCTGGCTCGCCTACATCCTGACCCGGCCACTGGGTGCCTCGATCGGCGACTACCTCGCCTCGCCCACCGAAGAAGGGGGTTTGGGACTAGGCACCAACGTAACCAGCATCATCTTCCTCTCGACGATCCTCGCGCTCGTCGTCTTCCTTGCCGTCACCAAGCGGGACGTGATCCGGTCAGGGCCGCTCGCCGCGGCGCGAGACGCCGCCGGCGATGCCGCCCAATCGGTGCTGGTCGTCCTCAACAAGGTCGAGGCGACGCCGCCGCTGCTCGAGGCAGTGCGGAATAAGGCCGCGGACGGGGGGGATCACTTCTTCGTTCTCGTGCCGAATCCCGATCACCTGGCGTTCGATCGCAACAGCCCGGATGCGGCCGGCGGCGACCTGCTCCTCTCAAACGCCCTTTCCCAGCTCGGGGTACCCGAAGGCACGACGATCGACGGCCGGGTGGCCAACAGCCCCAATGCCTACGACGACATCGTCGAAGAGCTTGAGGCGAGACCTTACGGCGAGATCATCCTCGAGACCCCGCCAAGCCACCTCTCGCATTGGCTGCACATCGACCTCCCGCAGCGGATATCGGAGCTCGGATACCCGACCGAGACAGTCTCAGCCAGCGCTTAACTCACAGTTAGGGTACCCTAACTGTGAGGCCGGACCCTGACTTTCGCTGAAACCACATTGCTTGGAGCCCTGGCCGGCTTCACGATCTATCTCGGGCTTCCCTTCGGACGTCTGCACCGGGTCGGCGATCGCGCCCGTGTCGCGCTCGCCCTATTCGCGGTCGGCATCCTCGCTTTCATTTTGGTCGACGTAATGGCTCACGCGATCGAGATCGTCGAGACCGCCGTCAGTGGCTTCAAGGACGGTTCAGGCAGCCTCGGCCACGCGCTCGTCCTCGCCGCAATGCTCGGCGGAGGCTTCGCGATCGGCCTGGCCGGGCTGGGAACGGTCGAAAGACGCCTGCGCGACCGGCGTCCGCTACCGCGGATCGCCGGCGGTGCCGTCGATGTCCTCGATCCGAGGGTCGCTACCGCCGAGGCGTCCGAGTCATCCGGGGACCAGGCGCGAGCGCGGGCTCTGCGCACCGGGATGACGATCGCGATAGCGATCGGCTTGCACAACTTCGCCGAGGGCCTTGCGATCGGCGTCTCGGCAAGTGCAGGTGAGATCGGCCTGGCAACGGTCCTGATCGTTGGCTTCGCCCTACACAACGCGACCGAGGGCTTCGGGATCGTCGGGCCACTGGGCGGTGTGCGCCCCTCGTGGAGATGGCTCGGCCTGGTCGGGTTGATCGCTGGTGGGCCTACCTGCCTCGGCGCAATGCTCGGCTACAGCGTCAGCTCCGAGCCGCTCGAACTCGCCTTCTACTCGCTCGCCGGCGGCGCGGTGCTCTACGTGATCGGCGAGGTCTGGAATGGCATGCGTCGCTATGGGCACCGCGAGCTCGGTCTCTGGCTGCTCTCCGCCGGGTTCTTCGTCGGGGTTGCGACCGACCTTGTAGTCGCCTACGGCGGCGGCTGAGCACTAGTCGCTCCGGCGACTCTCATCTGGCATTCATCTTGCCTGGGATGCTGGGGTGGATGAACGTTTTGGTGGTCGAGGACGAGGTGAAGATGGCGGCGCTGCTCCAGCGTGGGCTCAGGGAGGAGAATCTGAACGTCGACGTCGCCGGCACCGGGGAGGATGCGCTCGGGATGGCGCGCACCTCCAGCTATGACGCGATCGTCCTCGACGTGATCCTCCCGGGCATCGACGGCTTCGAGACCTGCCGGCAGCTTCGGTTGGAGGGCGTCTGGTCGCCGGTGCTGATGTTGACCGCGCGGGGAGCCCTCGAGGACCGGATCGCCGGCCTCGACGGTGGCGCCGACGACTACCTGACCAAGCCCTTCTCCTTCGCCGAGCTGCTCGCCCGATTGCGGGCGCTGGTCCGCCGCGGCCAGAGCGAGCGACCCACGATCGTCGAGGTCGGCGACCTGCGGTTGGATCCCGCCACCCATCAAGCCTGGCGCGGAGATACGGAGATCGATCTTTCGGCCAAGGAGTTCGTCCTCTTTGAGACCTTCATGCGCCGGCCGGGTCTCGTGCTCAGCCGCTCCCAACTTCTCGACCAGGCCTGGGAGTACGACTTCGAGCACCGCTCGAACGTGATCGAGGTCTACGTGCGCTACCTGCGGCGAAAGATCGATGTGCCCTTCGGAGTCAAGTCGCTTGAGACGATCCGCGGGGCCGGCTACCGGCTGCGAAAGGATGGCGGCCGCTGAAGCGGCTCTCGATCCGGCTCCGGGTCACCCTGGCCTTCGCCGCGGTGATGGCGTTGGTGCTGGGCGCCATCGGTCTCTTCGTCTTCCTCCGCTATCGCTCAGAGCTCGATGCGACGATCAATTCTGGGCTGCGCTCACGGGCAGCGGACGTCGCTGCCCTTGTCCGCGACGCGGACTCCGGCCTGCACGGCCGCCACGGCAGCCTCGTCGCACGTAACGAGAGCTTCGCCGAGGTGCTGGAACCGAACGGCTCGGTCTCTGACTCCTCGCTCGAGATCGGACACAGGGTCCTGCTCTCCTCTTCCGAGTTGCGACGGGCGCTTACTGAGCCGGTGTTCCTCGATCGTGGCCCGCAGCCGGGGCTCGAGGGCAGCTCACGACTGCTCGCTGTGCCCGTGCGTGCAAACGGCAAGCGTGCGGTGGTCGTCGTCGGCACCACCACCGATTCTCGCGACGAGTCGCTGACGGACCTTGCCCAGCTCCTTCTTCTCGGGGGACCGGTGGCGCTGCTTCTCGCCTCGCTGGCCGCCTACGGGGTTGCCGCCCTGGCGCTCAAGCCGGTCGAGGAGATGCGCTCGCGGGCGGCCGAGATCTCGGCCGAGCGGCCCGATCGTCGGCTGCCGGTCCCTCCGACCGACGACGAGGTTGCGCGGCTCGGGAAGACGCTGAACGAGATGCTCGAGCGACTCGCCGAAGCGCTTGAGCACGAGAGAACCTTCGTCGCCGACGCCAGCCACGAGCTGCGCACGCCGCTGGCCATCCTGCGCACCGAGCTCGAGCTGGCACTGGCCCGGGGCCGCTCGCCGGCGGAGCTTCGCGAGGCGCTTGCCTCGGCGGCGGAGGAGGCCGACCGGCTCAACCAGCTCTCCGAAGACCTATTGACGATTGCCCAGACCGAGCGGGGCGAGCTGCCGCTCCGCTACGAGCGGGTCGACCTTGCCTCGACGCTGGACCGGGCAGCTCGCCGCTTTGGGCGCCGCGCGGATGAGTCGGGACGGCAAATCACGATCTCGGTCGGGGAGGGCCTGGAGCTGCGAGCAGACTCGCTGCGGCTCGACCAGGCGATCGGAAACATGGTCGACAACGCGCTGCGCTACGGCGCCGGGACGATCGAGCTAAGGGGCACCGGCGCGGGAGAAGCGATCGAGATCCACGTGCTCAGCGGCGGCGACGGGTTCCCTGATGAGTTCGTCGAGAAGGCCTTCGAGCGCTTCAGTCGCGCCTCAGCGAGCCAGCGCGAGAGTGGCAGCGGCCTGGGCCTCGCGATCGTGCAAACGGTTGCCCGCGCTCACGGCGGCGAGGCCCGAGCCACCAACCGCGCCGGCGGCGGCGCCGACGTCTGGCTCACGTTGCCCCGAGGCTCCGGCTGAGCTCTCATCTGGGGTTAATGAAGGCCCCAAATGATCCGGCTGATGCACCCGATCTCCTATTTGCAGGCGATCATCCTCGGCGCGGTTCAGGGGATCGCCGAGCCCTTCCCGATCTCCAGCCTCGGCCACAGCGTGATCCTGCCTCAGGCCCTCGGCTGGAACATCCACCAGAACGACGACTACTTCCTCGCCTTCCTGGTCGCCACCCACTGCGCGACCGCGCTCGTCCTCTTCGTCTTCTTCCTCGAGGACTGGAAGCGGATCTTCCGCGGGCTCGGCCGCTCGATTCGCGGCCGTTCGATCGCACCCGACGACACCGACGCCAAGCTCGGCTGGCTGCTCGTCATCGCCACGATTCCGGCCGGGATCCTCGGCCTGGCGCTCGAGCACTCGCTGCGGACTCTGTTCGCCTCGCCGCAGGCAGCTGCCGCTTTCCTCACTCTGAACGGGGTCCTGCTTCTCGCCTTCGAGAGCCTGCGGCGGCGACAGCCTCAGCGAGGCGATGGGGAGGGGGATTCCGACCCACGCATTGCCAAGGCCTTGAGTCTCCGCCAAGCGGCGGCAATCGGCACCGCACAGGCGGCAGCATTGATCCCGGGTATTTCCCGCTCAGGCATGACTATGGGCGGCGGTCTCTACGTCGGTCTCTCAAACGAGGACGCTGCCCGCTTCTCGTTCCTCCTGGCGACGCCGATCATCGGCGCCGCCGGTGTCCTCAAGTTGCCCGAGCTCTTTGGCAGCGCCGGAGATGGGGTTAGGGGTCAGGCACTGGTCGGGGCCATCGCCGCCGCCCTGACCACCTGGGTGGCCGTGAAATTCCTGCTGCGCTTCTTCGAGACCAACCGCCTCACCCCCTTCGGCATCTATTGCATCGCTGTCGGCCTGGCCTTCAGCATCGCCTTCGCCCTCTAGCTGTCTCATCTTCCATTTAGGCCGCGCGCCTAGCTTGACCCCGCCTTCAATGCCCCTCAATCCCGACACAACCACAGCCAATCTCTCGGCCCGCAGCGGCGTGCACTTCCACCGCTTCCGCTCGAGGGGCGCCAGCCACGGCTATTCGAAGGTGCCGGAGATCACCGCCTACTTTTGGATCGTCAAGGCGCTGACCACGGCGATGGGGGAGTCGACGTCTGACTTCCTCGTCCACAGCCTCGTTCCCGAGATCGCGGTCGTGCTCGGGGGCATGGCCTTCGCCGCGGCCCTGTACGTGCAGTTCACCAAGGACCGCTACGTCCCCTGGGCCTACTGGCTCGCAGTGGCGATGGTCGGAGTCTTCGGCACGATGGCCGCCGACGTCCTCCACGTTGGTCTCGGCATCCCCTACATCGCCTCGACGATCTTCTATGCGCTCGTCCTCGCCCTGGTCTTCCGCACCTGGTATCGGGTCGAGGGCACGCTCTCAATTCACAGCATCACCACCGAGCGCCGCGAGGTCTTCTACTGGGCGGCCGTGCTCGCCACCTTCGCCCTCGGAACTGCTGCCGGCGACCTGACGGCGGTCACCCTAGGCCTCGGCTACTTCGGTTCGATCCTGATCTTCGCCGCCGCGATCTGCGTGCCCGCGATCGGCTACTTCCGCTTTAGCTGGAACGCAATCCTCGCCTTCTGGGCCGCTTACGTTCTGACCCGCCCACTCGGCGCCTCGGTTGCCGATTGGCTCGGAGTCTCCTCTGCTCGAGGTGGCCTGGCACTGGGCACCGGCCCGGTAAGCCTTGTCTTCGCCGCGGCCATCGCCGGTTTCGTCGCATATCTGAGCTCGACCGGTATCGATCTCCCCGAGGACCAGAGTCGAGTGGGTGGTCGCAGGCCTTCCGAGCCGGTCCACCGAGAGGCGGCGCTTCCAGCAGACGACGCCCGCCCGGCATAGCCCGCGCCAGACGGCTGTCGGCTCGCGCCCGAAGATTTAGGCGACCCGCGGTTTCGTTTCATGCCCATCCCATCTGGGTCCTCAACCATCGATCACTCAACCCAATGAAAGGGAAGTGATGAGAAAGATCAAGAAGCTGCTGCTCGTGAGCGCGGCGCTCGGAGCACTCGCCGTGGGCGGTGCCGCCTTCGCTGGCGCTCAGGGCGCGAGCACTGCGGCGAAGGTGACACTGCAGAAGTCGAGCCCCGCTGCGGAGGCGGCCGTGTCCAGTGACACGGACAAAGGCCAGGCCGGCGACACGAGCGAGGCCGATCAGGGCCAGGCTGGCGAGCAGGAGTCAGGAACCGAGAAGGCGGATACGCCTGATTCCGCTTCTGAAGCCGACAGTCCTGACGGCCCAACCGATCAGGTCGATGGCCCGAACGATCAACAGGCCGGCAACGAGTAGTCCTTGCCTTCGCGTCCCCCGGTATCCGCCGGGGGACGCGGCCTCTTCACGCGTCATCCGCCAGGATCGATGGGGATCACCGTCGCTCCTTCGACCCTCCCGCCAGACTCTTCGACGCTTTCGGCCTCAAATCTCTGCCACTCCATTCCTGACCCACGGAATGAGCTTGTCTGGCTGCGGCTTTCAGCTTCCAGACCTGCGCCGTATCCCAGGGCCTCTGGACGGCGACGAGGCCGACGCCTCCAACGTTCCCCCGCTTTGGACCGTTCGCTGCCTCTGACTTCCCAGCCTGGCACCGACGCCTGATCCTCCAAGCCGGCTGACGCCGCCTCTATGGCCTCCCTTCGCTCGGCTTCCGGCCCAGGCGCTCGGCGCCTCGGTGCTGGTCGTCAGATCCAGCGAACGCAAACGGGAGAGCGCATGCGAAATGCCGTACGACGACCTATCAGGGAAGCAAATCGGGCCGGGGCGGGTCGAAATGGGACTTCAGTTCGTCCAACAGATATCGACGCAAAAATCGAACAGACCTATTGGAGTGCCAAAGAGTGGGGAGAACGGACCCGAGTTCCGTATCGCTCGATTCTCGCCGCGACGGCCAGGGGCGAGCTTGCCGCAATCCGCCCGTCGGGAACGGGCCACGGAAGCATCCTGATCTCTGAAGCCAGTTGGGAGCGATGGCTGGTCGAGATCGAGTTGAAGAAGCGGATTCCGCCTTCTCTCTCGACCCGTCCTGGTCGCCACATCTCCGAGTTTGCCCTGAGCTGATCATGGCCAGGCAAGAGCAAGGCGTCGAGTACTACTTCATCCAGAACGGAGAAAAGCGCTTCCGCGTGCGCTGGCGTGAGAACGGCAGGATGAAAAGCCGCTCGTTTCTGCGGGTCACTGGAGAGGATGGTGCCCGAGCTTTTTACGCCCGGGTCCGCGAAACCCAGTTCGCGAAAGGCCGTCTCACCAGGGTGAGCGCGGTCAGCCTCACCCTCGCCCAGTTCGTGGCCGAAGTCTGGGCGCCGAAGACAAAACGGCGGCTGAACGGGAAGACCTGGAAGCGCGACGTCGCGATCTACAACAAGCACATCCTCGAACAGCTTGGGGAACAGCGGATCGCCGAGATCGACGCGGAAGCCCTGGTCGTCTGGCACGAGGAGCTCGAACGAAATGGCCTCGGCTCGGACTCGATCATCAAGGCGATGAGCATCCTCTCGAGGATCTTCAAAGAGGCGGCCCGGCGTCCGCGGGTGACCGGGGTTCAGGGAAATCCCGTTGCCTTACTTGAGCGGCCAAAGCAAAAGCGCAAACGCCGGCCCCTGGTCTGGGGGCCGGTCGTGGTGGAGCGGGTTCGCTACGAGCTGCTGGTCACCTCGCTTCGGATCAATCCCGAAAAAGAGGTCATGGCGATGCGAGACGCCGCCCTGGTCAGCTTGATGATGATGACCGGCTGTCGCCCTCAGGACGCCCTGGCGTTGGAGTGGGCCGACATCGAGGATCGGGTCGTTCTCTCGAAGCGATTGAGTGATGACGGAATCGTGGAGGGGGATAAGAACGAAGGTGAACGCGCTGCGCCACTGCTCGCGCCGTTGAAGGCAGATCTTGATGCGCTGCGCGAGGCAAGTTGCGACGACCCGCTGGATCAGGTCATCCACAAAGCCGACGGACTCCACTACGTCGAGACCGATTGGCGGAACTTCCGCACCCGTCACTTGCTGCCCGCGCTGGAAAGGGTCGAGGCGAGCTGGGCGGATTGGAGGGAAGGACTCGAGGATCCCGAGCCGGTGCGCAAGTCCGTTCACGGCCTCCACAAGACCCGGCCCTATGACCTGGGGCGCCACACGCATTCAGCGTTGATGCTCGCCTCCGGGATGAGCCTGCAGCGCCTGGCCCGGATTCAGGGCCACAGCATCCGGGTCCTCGACGAAATCTATTCAGAGCAATTGGAGGAGTTCGAGGACGCGGCTACCGCGATCGATCCGGTAGTCGAGATCGAAAAGGCCCGCGCGCTGGTCTGGCGCGGCCGCAATCCATCAACTGGCAAAGGAGAAAGCGAATGAAGACAGCTCAGGCGGTGCCCTACGGATCCGCATATGGCCTCGACAATCCCGTGGCGCAGAACGCGCTTCGCGATGCGGCGGCGGGCGCTGTTGATGAGGCGCTTGTCGCCTTCGGTGACTTCTTTCATGACGACCGGATCAAGCTGCAGGCCAGCGAGGGGAAGGGCCCGGTCCAGACCCCCGCAGCGCCGATCGTGGTCAGCGAGCGGCTGCCGGCGATGTATCAGGAGCACTACTCGTCCTACGGTTTTTTGAAGCGCTGGGTCATCACCCTGTCAATCGTCGGCTGGAAGCTCGCGCAGCCTGAGCCGTCAGCGTTGACGAATGTCGCCGAGGAGTTGGCGATGCACGTGCTGATCGAGGACGCGCTGACGTTGCTGGAGATCAGATCGACCGAGACTCCAGAGGCGATCGCTCAGTTGAACCATCTATATAAAGCCGCCTTCGAGGACAACGCCTTCCTCGACCTCTACGCCATCAATGATCCGTCGGAGCTAGACGACCTTGATCTCGTTGGGGATCTCGGAATGGCCGATCTGAGATTCGACAGCCTGGTTTGACCCGTTCGATAGCGGCGTCAACCGGGGCGCGCCACACCCCTTCCCTCTTTGCCAATAGGCGCTGAGCTCCATCCTGTAGCGCCGCTTCGATTTCTATCCTCGGTTGATGGGCAAGATTGGGCGAAACGATCCATGTTTATGCGGCAGCGGCCGCAAGTCCAAGAAGTGCTGTGGAGACATGGGACCCGACCTGACGATCGTTGCGGACCAAGCTTCAGGCGGTCCCGAGATGCAGATTCTTGTTGAAACGAACCGCGGGATGGCGGTGAGAAACATTTCGGCGGCGATGCCTCGGCGGCTGCGAGAAGACCAAGGGAAGGAGGCTGAGAACGCTGCCCATGACGCCGCAGCAATCTGGGGCCTCGCTGACTTCGTCTTCGAGCCGGCGATTCGCAAGCGCACTTCGGGGGTCAGGGAGCTAGGTGACGGGATTCTGTTGCTCGGGGATCTGGGTGTCGTGCTTCAGGTTAAGAGCCGGGAGGCACTCACGGAGTCGTCGGAGCGAGAGCAACGGTGGACTAAGAAGCAGACCCGAAAGGCACTCGCCCAAGGTGCGGGCACGATCCGCGAGTTGAAACTCCACCCGGCTCCGATGACAAACCTTCGAGGCCGACACATTGAAGTAGATGGGAACCACTACAGGTGGATCGTGGCTGTGATTGTCGATCACGACAAGCCGCCGGTCGATCTTTCGCTAAATCCAGGCGACAACGCAGTCATCCTTCTGCGTCGAGACTGGGAGTTCCTATTCGAACAACTGAAGTCCACCCATGGCGTCGGGAGATACCTAGAGCGGATCGCCGGCGAGGCAATTGCGCTAGGTGACGAGCCGATCCGCTACTACGACTTGGCCCGCGCAGATGCAGAAGCCGAATCCAAGCCGCTTGCAGACAAATACGCGTTTCCAGGGACCAAGCAGATAAGTGAGCCACTGCTGCCACTCGCGCCAGCAGGCACCGAGAAGCGCGACGAGCATCGCCTCTTTCGGACGATCTTGGAGGACATCGCCAGCATTCGACTAAAGGCTATGTCTGAGGAGATACGAGTCCGCTCCCTCGCCGAATTGGATCGCCTTCCAACTGAGCAGCGCGGTGAGGCGGGGCAATTTCTCCTTGATGCCCTCGAGAAGGCTGCGACCGTGCCGCGCCCCGAAGTCATGTGGCGCCACAGACGCATCTCTGGAGAAGACCTAACTCAGCTTGGTCTTGGAGTTTGCTCTCAGCACAGCGAGGAGATTGAGATGGCTTTTCGCAGTTGGGTTGAACTTCGGCATCACGAGTTCGCAAAGCGTCTCGGCTCAGATGACCGCACCACGATCGGGGTCTGTTGACCCCGCGTCACGACGGCAAGAAACCTTGGGACACCACCATGACTGTGGCCAGGGGCGACCTCAAGCTCACCGCGGATCAATTGAGGATCTACGTCGACGTCTGGAGAAGAGAGCAGGACATCGCGGCTTGACCCCTAGCTCTCTGAGGAAATGAACGGGGCGAGCTGCTTGCGTTGCCCTGCAGCCTCCTTCGGATCGAAGTCCTCGGGTGCGAACCGCTCTTCAGCGTCCAAGACAATCAGACGGAGCACCGCAAGCTTTTCTCGCAGAAGTTCCTTTACCTCTCGGTCGGGCGGCTCTGGAAGCCCGTCGACAGGGGCGAAGCGAAGATCTACTAGGTACTCGAACCCCTTCAGCTTTCGCCAGTCCACTGGAACAGGATCATCGGGCGTATCCGGATTGTGGATTCGAACATCCGGGCCGTCTGTGTCAAATCCATGAACGCTGATTCCGAGCTCGCCGTCATAACGAAAGCCAAGGGAATGCTTCAGTCGGAGGGCGCCCTGCTTCAGAACATAATTCCGAGCCTCGAGGAGATACCTCATCTCGGTATCGCGTCCGAGTTTGTCCTGCACCCCTGAGTACCAGTCGCGAAATCCCGGCTGATGAGCGAGCGCCTTCTGCATCGTCAGGGTCACGCTGCGCATCGCCGTAATGCACGAGTTCAAGTAGATCGCGCCATCTGGCCACTCCGCGCCGGCGGCTCCTAGATGTCCGAGCATTAACTCGGCCTGCTGGATGGTCAGCCATGCGCCAAGAAGTCCGGGCTCTCGTGATGCCTCGGTCTCCTCCGTTAGATCGACCACGTTCGCATGATGCATGCCGGACAGGCGGTAATTCACCCTGCGCCTGTGTCCTGCGCGCCGCGCTTGTCGGTAAGCCAGGGGCGGGAACCTTTCAAGGTGGTCCGGCTCGACCGCTCGTGCTGGCTGTGGTGGTTCGAAGTTCGCCTGGTCTGTCTTGGTCGGTGGTGGCGACACCCAGGGTCGAGCAGTTCCAGGCCACTAAGCGGGGCAGGATCTCTAAGATCCGCTCCGCGTCTTGAAGTCGGCTGGTCTTCAGGCACCGTCCAAAAGAGCCATGGAACAGATGTGGACGCCGCTGGAAATGGATGGGACGGGACCTGATTTGGGCGTTCAACTTCAAGAAATGCGCGTTTTGGCTCTGTAGGCCAAAATCTGCCCGGATAGCTCAGTTGGTAGAGCACTTCCATGGTAAGGAAGGGGTCGTCGGTTCGAGTCCGATTCCGGGCTTTCGGTCGCCTCCGGGCCGAAGAAATGGCTCAGGTGGGGCGTAAGCCGACGGCGGCGAGCATTCGCGTCTAAACGATCGGGCCGCATCGCACGTCGAAGCGCTTCTGCACATGATCGAGCGCCAACCGCCAGTGCTCACGTTCGCGACGGTATGCGCGCGCGAATTGCACGGCGCCGAAGAGGTACCGGTGCGGCGGGTACCAGAGGTCGAAGTTGAGTCCGTTCTGAGTGAAGACCTCGCGGGGTGTGTTGTCCGCCATCACGCTGAGGTTGTATAGGTGCGTCGTCACGGCCGTGCAAGCGAACGCTTCCCGCGATTTGCTGGCCAATGCCTCCCCGTCCAGCTCGTACAGGGGCAGCTCACCGAGTTGGCCCAACATCATCAGGTGACCGAGGAAGTAGCCGCCGAAAGAGGGGAGCAGCGCTATGGAGGCGCGCGTCGAGACCACCCCCACATTGCCATCCGCCGAGACGTAGGGCTCATATGGGCGATGCTGCAGCTGCCCATTGAAGACGTAGCCGGTGCAGTTGACGATCCAGGATCCGGCTTCGATCTTGCGGGTCGCGCCGCTGCGGAGAATCAGCTCGACGTGGTCGCGCCGGTCCACCGCGTCCACCAGGTGATCGCTCACCATCTCGGCGACTCCGGAGCGAATGGTTCTCGCCTCTTCCTCGGAGAGCAGTCCAAAGACGAAGTTCCTCGCTCCGTCGGTAGGTGTGATTCCGACCGCGGACCGATACCAGTCCATCGCGTGGCGCTCGTTGGTTCCGTCGAAACGTCGCGACCATTGGAGGAACGTCGGAACGCCTCGCGCGCCGCCCCACCAACGTCTGGCACCGGTGGGAAACGCTTTGTCACGACAGGTGAAGAACGTGCCCGACCCGGCGAGGACGTTCACCTCGCGGCCAGGATGCGCCCTGATCAGCGCGTGAGCGGTGTCCATCGCGGTCTTGCCGCCACCGATCACCCACACCGGAGCGCTGCTGTCGGCAATTTCACCGGTGCGGACATCACAGGAGTCCGGGGAGACCGAGTGGACGCGCTGGCTTGATATTTCGAGCGGCTGGTTCGGCTCGACCGCAAGCCCCGGTGCCTTGACCAGCCGTTTGGTTTCAGCAATCCGGGACGTACCGCCGGCGGATCGGCATGTCAGTCTGATCGTTCCGTTTCCGGCCTCGTCTGAGACCAGCTCCGTGCCAAGCCACTCATCCAATCCCACCTGGCCCCTGACGACGTCGACGCAGTGCGAGAGGTGATCGAGCACCTCGTTCTTCGTCGCGAGGTAGGCACGGTCGGCATCGAGCGTCCACTTGATATCGGCGGCGGTGAAGTACCGGTGCGGCTGGTGCAGCCTCACATAAGGGTAGGTATCGACCCACATCCCGCCGGCCTGGTTTCGGCGGTCGATCAGCAGGACCCGGTCGTCCTTGGTCAGGTACTTGCCGGCCACCGCGAGTGCATTGAGTCCTGCTGCCCCCGCCCCGACGACGGCCAACTCGTAGGGCCGAGACTCGCTGGACGTAGACATGGTCGAGATTTTTCGTGTATATCACACCATCTCTGACGTCCTGAGACTCACGTCCGCATTGATCCAGTCCTAGAACTCGAACCCGAGCCTCTAACATCTTGGGCTGCTTCAGGAACGCACTTTTGGCTCTGCAAGCCAAAATCTGCCCGGATAGCTCAGTTGGTAGAGCACTTCCATGGTAAGGAAGGGGTCGTCGGTTCGAGTCCGATTCCGGGCTTCCAGTGGATCCAGAAGGCGGCACCTCGGGCGGCAGGGCGATTGCGACGATCGGCGTCTATGGCTTCGACCGCGATTCGTTCCTCGCGACTCTGCGGGGCGCCGGGGTGAACCTGCTCCTCGATGTCCGCCAGCGGCGGGGAGTGCGGGGGAGCGAGTACGCCTGGGCCAATTCGCGACGCCTCCAGGACGCGCTGGCAGAGGCGGGGATCGGCTACGAGCACCTGCCGGAGCTGGCGCCGACCACCGAGCTGCGGGAAGCGCAGTACCGCGAGGACGCGCGCCTCGGCGAGGGCAAGCGCTCGCGGACGGTGCTGGCCGCCGACTATGTGAGCGGCTACACCGAGCAGATTCTGGACCCGGCGGATCTGGACTCGATCGTCAGGTTCATCGGTGGGAGTCGAGCGGCGTTGCTGTGCGTCGAGCGGGACGCGCGGGCCTGTCACCGATCCCTGGTCGCCGCCAGGCTCGCCGAGGACCATAAGTTCGAGGTCCTCGACCTGACCCCGGCCGACTAGCCGGAGGCGCCGGGCCGGCGTCCTGTACTGGGGCGAAGACAGCCCGCCAGACCCCGGCCGGGCAGGCTCGCCTCGGTTGACAACGGGTGATAGGCGTGTTTGTATCTCTCTCGCAGGGTTTGGGTACGCCGATTGGGAAATCGGCACCCGGTTGTTCAATCAAGGGGAAGCTCCACCTGCGTGGGGCGATGAACCACGGGAGCGCCGCGGGGCAGTTCCCGGGCAAGGAGAATGGGTGAACCGATCGGCGCGATTCGCGGCCACTTTCGACACCGGGCGGAGCGTTGTGCCCTCGGGCCCGATCGCGAAGCTGCTCCTCCTCGCCTCGCTTTCGCTGCTCGCCAGTCTGGCCCTCGGCGCCGCCATCGCTTCGGCAACGCCCGTGGAAGTGACAATGGGGACCGCGACCGGCGCTTCCTTCACCACCGTCAAAGTCACGGGCGAAGTCAACCCCCAGAACGAACCGAACGAATACTTCTACGAAGTCTCCAGTGACGGTGGCGCCAACTGGGAACGGATGAACCTCCAGGGCTCCGTCGAAGGCACGACGTTCCAGCCCGTGCCCGGGACGATCGAAGGCCTGAAACCCGAAACCACATACCGGGTCCGGCTCAGTGACTTCAACTACAACGAAGGCGTCCAGGTCTCCTCGCCCGAACCGAGCCCGGAATTCACCACCACCGGGCCCGTTCTGATACCCGCGGACGTGACGATCGACCCGGTGACCACATTCACCGGAACCACCGCTCACCTCTCCGGCAAGATCGATCCGGGCGCCGCTCAGAGCGACCCCGGCTTCAACGTTCACTGGCATTTCGAGTGCGAACCCGCCTGTGTCGAACTCAGCAATGGCGGCGGCGGCTCCTTCGTCGACGACGGCGTGGAACACACGGTCCAGGTCGACGCGACCGTCGAACCCAACACGCCCTACACGATCAAACTCGTCGCCGAAAACGCCGGCGGCTCGATCAGCGACGAAACCACCTTCCAGACGAGCAAAGCGGTCCCGCTGGCCGTGACGCTCCCGGCATTCGCGATCGAAGGCGGCACCAAGGCCTTGGTCGGCGGCCAGGTGAACCCCAGGAACGACGCGACCACCTACTGGGTCGAATACGGGACGACCACCGCCTACGGACAGAAATTCCCACTCACCCCGGCGAGCGCCGGTTCCGGCAAAGTGGCCCAGTACGCGACCCAGGAAGTCACCGGCCTGACGCCGAGCACCGTCTACCACTTCAAGCTGGTCGCCAAAAACAGCGCCGGGCAGGGCGAGGGCCTCGACATGAACTTCGAAACGCCCCCGGCCGAAGCACCCTCCCAGAACTGCTCGAACGCGACCCTGCGGACCGAAAACAACTCCAACGCCCTGCCGGAATGCCGCGCCTACGAGCAGGTCACGCCGGTCGACAAGAATGGCTACGACGCCGGAATCAACTCGGTCGGCGGCGCGCCGTTCTACACGGCCGGGCAGGCCGGCGGGGCGCTCGCCTTCGAATCCTTCGGGGCCTTCGGAGACACCGTCGCGGCGCCGTTCCTGAACAGCTTCCTGAGCACCCGCAGCGCCTCCGGGTGGAAAACCCACAATCTGGGCGTCCCGCTGGAGCCGCAGCCGTTCACCCAGTTCTCGGCCGTGACGGGATTGTCGGCAAATCTCGACTCGGTGGTCCTGCACGTTCCGCGCGCCCTTCCGCAGGCTCCCGGCGCCGCCTCGGGCGAAGAAAACGACTACCTGATGGACCCGGCCAGCGACACGCTCACGACCCTCCTCGCGGGTGACAACGGCGGCTTCCTCACCGCCACGCCCGACTTCAAAACGATCCTGGTCCACTCGCCGCGGGTGCTTGCCCCCGGCGGCATCGAAGGCGGGATCAATTCCCAGAACATCTACGAATGGCACGAAGGGCAGTACACGCTCGCCAGTGTCCTGCCGGGGGGCACGCCCGCCCCGGAAGGCGGGATCCTGCCGGGAAGCTCGAAGCCGTGGATGCCGAGCATCTCCGACGACGGATCGCGGATGCTCTGGGAGAACGGCTTCGCCGGCACGCTCTACCTGCGCGAAGGCGGCGAAAGCTATGAAATCTTCGAAGGGGGGCTGGCCCAGTTCTACGTGGGCGCCTCGGCTGACCTCGCCCACATTTTCTTCACCTCCGAATTCAAACTCACCCCGGATGCCACGAATGGCGTCATCCAGATCTATCGCTACGACGCGTCCTCCAAACAGCTGACGCTGATCACGCACCTGGTTGCGGGAGCGGTGGGCGTCTACGGGGTGGGCCCGGTCTCGCGCGATGGCGACTACATGTACTTCCTGGCCCAGGGGCAGTACGTGGCCGGGGAAGGCAGCGTCAACGAGAAGAACCTCTACGCCTGGCACGACGGCGAAATCTCCCTGATCGCCACCGAGCCGAGCGGCGAAGCGATCTCCTTCGCCCACGACAGCTATCGGGTCAGCGCCAACGGCAAGCTCTTCAGCTTCACCGCCAGGACCCGGTTGACCAACTACGACAACACCGACACCACGCTCGACGAAGGCGAACAACCGCGCTCGGACGAGGAGGTGTACGAGTACAACGCCGAACTTCACCGGTTGACCTGTGTCTCGTGCAACCCCAGCGGCGAACGTCCCTCCGGCAGTCCCGGAGGGCCGGACGCGAGCTCGTCCTTCCCCTCGCCTCCGGAACGACTCGGGTCGGTTTGGCAGCCGGGCGTCCGCGACGACGGCAAAATCTTCTTCAACACCCGTGACGCGCTCGTGCCCGAGGACGTCAACAGCAAGACCGACATCTACGAGTGGGTGGGGGGCAGGGTCTACCTGATCTCCGGCGGCTCGGATGGCGATGTCTCGTTCCTGGCCTCCTCGAGCAACAGCGGCGACGACCTCTACATCGCCACCCGCCAGCAGCTCGTCGCCTCCGACAACGACGGCAACTTCGACGTCTACGACGCCCGCGTCGGCGGCGGCTTCCCGCGGGCCCCGTTGCCCAACCCCTGCGAGGGGATCGACGGCTGCCACGGGTCGGCCAGCTCCGCCGCGCCCTTCACGGAACCGCACAGCCGGTCCTTCTCTTCCTCGGTGAAGGCGGCCAGCCCCCAGGCCCAGCGGCTGCAGAACGCGCTGAAGGCCTGCAGGCACAAGAAGGGCAAGAAGGCGAAGGCGAAATGCAAGGCGAAGGCAAAGCAGCGCTTCGGTAAGGGCTCGACCGGGAGGGCTCACTGATGTCCGCGACCAATCACAGCTTCAACCGGCTCGGAATTCTCTGCCTCGCGGCCCTGGCCCTGACCTGTGCGGCTCTGCTCGGCGCCGGCACCGCGGGTGCCGCGATCCAGATCGAATCGTTCCAGTACGAAACTTCGGACCCCGGCGGCGCCCCGACCCAGCAGTCGGGCGCGCACCCCGAAGAAGTCGTCAACAGGTTCAACTTCGACTACGACGAAGCGACCGGACTCCCCCTAGAGCAAGCGCGCACCATCGTCGTCGACCTGCCGCTCGGCGCGACCGGCAGCCCATCGGCGACGCCGCTCTGCACGGAGGCTCAGCTGAATATCAACGGGTGCCCGATCGAGTCGCAGATCGGCACCGTCGCCCTGGGGATCGACTACTTCCCGACCCCGCCGCTCACCTTCCCGATCTACAACATGGTCACCCCGCCGGGCAAGCTGGCGCAGTTCGGCTTCCTGGCGATCGTCAATACGACCCACCTGATCGCCAGCATCCGCTCCGAACCGGATTACGGGGTGTCGATCTCGGTGATCAACACGTCTCAGGCAATCTCATTCGACGAAGTGACCACCACCTTCTGGGGGGTGCCGGCCTCCTCCACACATGACGAACTCCGCGGCAGCTGCCTCGGCCCGTTCGGCCCCAGCGGCGGAAAATGCCCCAGCAACCCGCCTGAAGTCCTGCCGTTCCTGACCAATCCGTCGGCCTGCTCGGAAACCTCGGTCGCCGCCGGTCATGTCGACTCCTGGCAGGACAGCGGGATCTTCGCGAGCGCCGAAGCCGGCAACGAAAACGTCTCCGGCGAACCGATCGGGATCGCCGGCTGCGATGCCGTCGATTTCAGCCCCAAACTTCTCGCTCGCCCGACGACGAACTCCGCCGACTCTCCGTCGGGCCTCGACGTCGACATCCACCTGCCACAGAACCTCGATCCGAACGGTGCCGCCACCGCACAGCTGCGGGACGCGGACCTCGTCCTACCGTCGGGCTTGACGGTCAATCCCGCCTCGGGAGCGGGCCTCGAGGGGTGCAGTCCCACCCAGATCGGGCTGACCACGCCGGTCGGCCAGGCGAGCCCTCACTTCACCCCGGCCGCACCGAGCTGCCCGGACGCGTCGAGGCTGGGCACGGTCCAGATCGACACGCCGCTGCTGAAAAACACGCTCGAAGGCTCGGTCTACCTCGCGAGCCCCGGCCAGAACCCCTTCGGCTCGCTGCTCGGCCTCTACATCGCGGTCGAGGACCCGGCCACCGGCGTGGTGATCAAGTTCGCCGGTAACCCGATTCCCGACCCACAGACCGGCCGCCTCACGGTCAAATTCGACCAGAGCCCGCAGCTGCCCTTCGAAGACCTCCGGGTCAGCCTCTTCCCGGGGGCTCGGGCCGCGCTGAAGACGCCGCTGAGCTGCGGCCAGTTCACGACAAGCTCGACGATGGTGCCCTGGACCACTCCGTCCGGCGCCGATGCCGCGCCGTCCGACAGCTTCGGAATCGACAAAGGCGCCGGCGCGAGCTGCGCCTCGAGCGACGGCGGGGCGGTCAACAAGCCCGACTTCGTCGCCGGCACGATCGACCCGACCGCGGGGGCCTTCACCCCGTTCACCCTCAAAGTGAGCCGCGAGGACGGCACTCAGCCGCTCAAGACGATCGACACCACCCTGCCCAAGGGGCTCCTCGCCAAGCTCGCCGGGGTCCCGTACTGCTCCGACGGCGGGATCGCCGCGGCAGCCGGCAAGTCTGGCCTCGCAGAGCAGACCTCGGCGAGCTGCCCGGCGGCCTCACAGGTCGGCTCCGTCGACATCGGCCTCGGCGCGGGGAGCACCCCGCTCTTCGTCCCCGGCAACGTCTATCTCGCCGGTCCCTACAAAGGGGCGCCGGTTTCGCTGGCGATCGTCACCCCGGCCGTGGCCGGTCCCTTCGACCTCGGCGACGTCGTCGTCCGGGCAGCCCTGCAGGTCGACCCGGAAACGACCCAGATCAGGGCGATCTCCGACCCGATCCCGACCATCCTCCAGGGCATCCCGCTCGACATCCGCTCGATCGCGCTGTCGGTGAACCGGCCGAGCTTCACCTTCAACCCGACCAATTGCGAACCGACGAGCGTCACCGGAAGTGCGCTCTCGGTGTTCGACCAGAGCGCCCCGCTCATGGATCGCTTCCAGGTCGGCGGCTGCCTGAACCTGGGCTTCGCCCCGAAGCTCGCCCTGAGCCTCAAGGGCGCGACGGCCCGGCGGGGGCATCCGGAACTGACGGCGACCGTCACCTATCCGAAGGGGTCCTACGCGAACATCAGCAGCGCCCAGGTCTCCCTCCCGGGTAACGAGCTGCTCGACAACTCGCACATAAAGACGGTCTGCGCCAGGGCGGCGCTCGCGTCCTCCAGCTGCCCGAAGGACTCGATCTACGGCTTCGCCCGGGCGATCACGCCGCTGCTCGACAAGCCGCTGGAAGGGCCGGTCTACCTCGGCACCGGATACGGGCACAAGCTGCCCGACCTGGTGGCCGACCTGAACGGCCAGATCCGGGTCATCCTGCGCGGCACGATCGACACCGACAAGAGGACGAAGGGGCTGCGGAGCACCTTCGAAATCGTCCCCGACGCTCCGATCTCCAAATTCACCCTGCAGCTGAAAGGCGGCAGCAAGGGACTGATCCAGAGCACGGCGGACCTCTGCAAGACACCGCAGAAGGCGACGGCGAGCTTCGACGGCCAGAACGGCAAGATCTTCGACTCACGACCGCAGATCTCGGTGAGCTGTGGCAAGAAGCCCAAGGCCAACCACGGCAAGCACCGCGGCAACGGCTAGTCGATGCGCACGCTCGCCCGAGTCGGCACACTCGCGCTCGTCGTTGCCACCCTCGCGTTCCTCGTCCCATCGGCCGAGGCGGCGGGGCCCCCTCAGGTGACCGACACCTGGGCGGCCGGCGTGGCGAGCACCGCCGTCGACTTCCACGCGATGGTCAACCCCGAGGAACTGCAGACCAGGGTCCAGGTGGAATACCTGACCGCTGCCGCCTACGAAGCGAACCTGGCCGCCTCGCCGCCGGTCGACGGCTTCACCGGCGCCGTGATCTCACCGGTCGGCGGGGTAGCGATCGGCGCCGGCAACGTCCCGGCAGAATTCTCGCGGCACATCGGCGGGCTGAAACCGGCAACCGGCTACCGCTATCGAGTCTCGGCGATCAACAGCAGCGACACCACGATCGGCCCGATCCGCGCCTTCACCACCCGGGCGAGCACCACCTCATCCTTCTCCCTGCCCGACGAACGCGGCTGGGAGATGGTCTCCCCGATCGACAAAAACGGCGGTGACATCCAGGGCGCCGGCGCGTACTTCGGAGGCGGTGTCCTGCAGGGCGCCGCCGACGGCAACTCCGTCACCTACGGCGCCGCCTTCTCCTTCGCCGGCGGCCAGGGCGCCCCCGGGGTCAGTCAGTACGTCTCCCGGCGCGGGAGCCAGGGCTGGTCGACCGAGAACGTCACCACCCCCACGAATGCCGGCGCCTTTGGGCTGGAACCGGACGGCGTTCCCTTCCAGCTGTTCTCCGGCGACCTCGCCCGAGCCCTCGTCTTCGATCCGCAGCGCTGCGCCACCGGGCCGTGTCCGCGGCAGTATCTCCTCCGACAGAGCTCGAATGGCACGCTCGCGACCTCCGCCCAGGCCGACGACCTCGCCTTCGCCGGGGCCGAGCCCGACCTCGCCCACGTCATCCTCTCGAGCTGCGCTGCGCTGACCGGCGACGCCACCGAAGCGGCGGGGGTCGGAGGCTGCGACGTCGCCCAGCCGAACCTCTATGAGTGGTCGGGTGCCGGCCTGACCCTGGTCAACCTGTTGCCGGGCGAAACCCACGGCACCCCGGGAGCGGCGCTCGCGGCGCAGGCCGGAGCGGTCTCCGCCGACGGCTCCCGCGTCTACTTCTCCGAGGGCGGCAACCTCTACCTCCATCACGGCGTCCTGACCTCGCAGGTCGACGAAGCGCAGGGGGGAGGAGGGCAGTTCGAGACCGCGACCGCCGACGGCGGGCTGGCGCTCTTCACCAAGGCCGGCCACCTCTACCGATACACGGCCTCCAGCGGCATCGCGCAGGACCTCACGCCAGGCGGCGGCGTCGAAGGAGTCCTCGGCACCTCGGCCGACGGTGCCTACGTCTACTACCTGACCGCGGCCGGCCTCTTCCTCGACCACGCCGGCGTCGCGACCAAAGTCGCCGCGGCCGCCGACGCGAGCAACTACCCGCCGAGCTCCGGCACGGCCCGCGTCGCCTCCTCGGGCAGCATCGCCTTCCTCTCTTCCGCGTCGCTGACCGCAGCCGACACCGGCGGCTTCGCCGAGGTCTATCTCTATTCGCCCGCCGCCTCCTCGCTCACCTGCGTTTCCTGTAACCCGACCGGCGCCCGCCCGCTCGGCCCCTCGACGATCCCCGGCGCGGTGGCGAACGGGACCCTCCCCGGCGCGACCAGGGCCTACAAGCCCCGCGCTCTCTCGGCGGGAGGCAACAGGGTCTTCTTCGACAGCAACGACTCGCTCGTCGCCGCCGACACCAACAACGACCGGGACGTATACGAGTGGGAGGGGCAGGGCGTCGGAACCTGTGGCGAAGGCGGCGGCTGCCTGGCGTTGATCTCGAGCGGACGCTCGACCGAAGGGGCCTCGTTCATCGACGCCTCGGCCGACGGCTCCGATGCCTTCTTCCTGACCGACGGCTCGCTCGTGCCGACCGATCCCGGCGCCGGCGACGTCTACGACGCGCGGGTCGGTGGCGGCTCCTCGCCGCCCTCGCCGCCGATCGACTGCGTCGGCGACGCCTGCCAGGTGCTTCCCGGCGACCCCGCGAACCCCGCCCCCGGCACCGCCTCGATCAGCTCTGAAGTCAACCCGCCGGTGAAGTTCCCCAAGCCCAAGCACTCGCACAAGAAGCACCGGCACAAGAAGCCCCATCACAAGAAGCACCGCCGGGGCGGAAAGGCGGGCCGGTCGTGAGCGCCCGGCCGAATCGGGCACGGCCCGGTGGGACCTGGCTGTCGGCGGGCCTCGCCGTCGCCGCCATCCTCCTGCTCGCCGGCCTCGCGGCTCCGCGCGCCGAAGCCTCGTTCGGCCTGCTGCCGGGCGCCGAAGGCTTCAACGTCAGCGCTGTGGAAGCCGGCGGATCGGCCGCCGAAGTCGCAGGCTCCCATCCCTTCGCGCTGAACACCGAAATCAACTTCCGGACAGAATCCGGCGGCCCGTTCAGCGACGGCGACGTCGAAGAACTCCGCATCGACCGCCCGCCGGGCCTGATCGAAAACACCAGCGTTGTTGAACAGTGCCCGGTCGCCCTCTTCCATACCCCGCGCGAATCGCCCTTCCAGGAAAGCCTCTCCGGCGAGAGCTGCCCGCTGAAGACCCAGATCGGCACGATCACCGTGCGCGGGGACTTCGCCGGCGGCACGCGGACCTTCGGGCTCTTCAACCTGACCCCGCCGCCGGGGTTCTCTTCACTGATCGGCGCCAACCCGTTCGGCGTCCCGCTGACCTTCGCCTCGCGCATCCGCAGCGCTGAAGGTGAATTCGGGCTCACCCTTGTCGCTCGCGGCATCTCCCAGCTCGTCGACATCTCCGGCCTGGAGATGACCCAATGGGGGAACCCCTGGCTCAACAAACACGACCTGCAGCGCGGGAATTGCCTGAATGAGATCGACCCGTCCAAAGGCTTCGACAAAGAAGCGACTCTGGACCCCGAACCGCCGCCCCCGAAAACCGTCTACCAGGCCGGTGCCTGCTCGATCGGCAACCCGAGCGGCTTCCCGCCGCTCGCCTACCTGACCCTGCCGACCTCTTGCGCGCCGACCTCGTCGGTCTTGACCGCCACCGCCTGGGACCAGCCGACGCAGGCCAGCGCGACGAGCTCATCGACCCTGACCGGTTGTGAACCGCGCTTCCTGAAAACCACCGCGACGGTGCAGCCGACCGGCGACCGTGCCTCGTCGGCCTCGGGCCTCGACTTCAACCTCGACGTGAACCAGGAGAACCTGACCAAAAACTTCACCCCGCAGGGGCGCCTGATCACGAAAACGGTCGCCGCATCGCAGATCAAGAGGGCGGTTGTCAGCCTGCCGGCGGGGATGAGCCTCAACCCCTCGGTTGCCGCCGGGCTGGGCGTCTGCACCGTGGCCCAGTACGAAGCCGAGACGGTCTCCTCGACCCCCGGCGCCGGTTGCCCCAACACCTCGAAAATCGGCAGCGTGACCGTGCAGAGCCCGCTGATCGACGATTCGATCGACGGCAGCCTCTACCTCGCCCAGCCCTACCAGAACCCGTTCGGGAATCTGATCGCCCTGTACCTGGTCGCCCGGGCCCCCGAGCGTGACGTGATCGTCAAGCTGGCCGGCAAGGTCGACCCCGACCCGGCGACCGGGCAGCTCGTCACCACCTTCGATCAGCTGCCGCAGCTGCCGTACTCGCACCTGAACGTCCACTTCCGCGAAAGCCAGCGGGCGCCGCTCGCCACGCCCCAGTCCTGCGGCACCTACGCGACGCATACGGACCTCGCCCCATGGCTCGACCCGAGCGTGGTGGTCAGCCAGTCGGGCTCGTTCACCCTCGCTTCCGGCATCGACGGCGGCCCCTGCCCGGTCGCGAACGCTCCCTTCGCGCCGCAGGCCAACGGCGGCACCCTCAACCGTAATGCCGGCTCATACTCGCCGTTCTACCTGCACCTGACGCGCTCCGACGGCGACCAGGAGATCACCTCCTACTCCGCGCAGCTGCCCCCGGGCCTGCTCGGCAAGATCGCCGGGGTCCCCTTCTGCCCCGAGTCGGCGATCGCCGCCGCGGCCGCCGACGATGGCTTCGCGCAGACCGAACGCCCCTCCTGCCCGGCCGCCTCGCTGATCGGCCACACCACCGCCGGCTACGGCCTCGGCACGGCGCTCGCCTACGCGCCCGGGAACCTCTACCTCGCCGGCCCCTACCACGGCTCGCCGCTGTCGGTGGTCGCCGTCGACTCGGCGACGGTCGGCCCCTTCGATCTCGGCGTGATCATCGTCCGCTCCGCGATTCGGGTGGACCCGAGGACGGCCCAGGTCTCACTCGACTCGGCCGGCTCGGACCCGATTCCGCACATCATCAAGGGCATCCCGCTCCACCTCCGTGACATTCGCGTCTTCATCGACCGCCCGAACTTCATGGTCAACCCGACGAGCTGCGACCCGTTCTCGATCACCTCGACCCTGACCGGCTCCGGCGCCGCCTTCTCCAATCCAGCTGACGACCCGAGCGCGGCGGCCAGCAACCCCTTCCAGGTCTCGTTCTGCTCCTCGCTGGCGTTCAAGCCGAAGATCACCCTGCGTGTGAAGGGGGGGACCAAACGAGGCGTGTTCCCCTCCCTGACGACCACCGTCACACCGAAGAGCGGCCAGGCGAACATCGGCCAGGCAACGGTCAGGCTGCCCCCGGCGCTGTTCCTCGAACAGAGCCACATCGACGGGATCTGCCCGCTTGCCAAAGCGGCCGCGGGGCAGTGCCCGCCGGACTCGATCTACGGAAAGGCGCGCGCGGTGACGCCGCTCATGGACGAGCCGCTCGAAGGGCCCGTCTACCTCCGCCCGTCGGGCGAAAAGCTGCCGAACCTCGTCGCGGCGCTGACCGGCAGGGGGGTGCGGGTCGACGTGGTCGGCCGGATCGACGCCCACCACGGTGGCATGCGCGCGATCTACAACGTGTTGCCCGACGCTCCACTGACGAGCTTCTCGCTGACCCTGAACGGCGGTCCCCGCCACGGCCTCCTGGTCGCTTCCGATGACCTCTGCAGCGCTGCGCCGGCGCACATCCGCATGGTCGGCCAGAACAACACCGGGGTCGTCCTGCGCTCGCGGATCGTCAGCTCGAGCTGCTGAGCGCATCCCCGGGTAGGATCTCCCCGTCTCGTCCGTCGGTCCCGGAATATCCGGGGGTCCAAACGACGGAAGGTGGGTGCGCAGTGCTGGGAATCGGCTGGAAGGAGGGGGTCGGGACGATCGTCGATCGTCGTCTGGTCAGGAAGACCACCGAGCCCGATATGGGTGAGTTCGCGGGCCAGGGCGTCGAGGTCTACGAGTTCATCGCAGACGTCGAGGCGGACGACGGCAGCGCCCATTTCAGGGCGCCGGTCAAGGAGCCCTTCAATGCGGTCACCTTCAAGCCACCCACCGTCGGGCAGCGGGTCAAGGTAAAGCTCCACCCGAAGGACGAGAAGGTCAAGTTCGACCGCGATGACGATGGCACCTACGAGCACGTTCCGGGCGTCCCCGATTGGCATCGCCATCGGGACCCGCAGAAGGAAGCCGACGAAGCGGCGGTCGCCGACGACCATTCGACAGAGGCGCAGGAACGATGGGAAGCCCAGCTGAACGATGCGCCCGGCGCGGCGCCGGCCGACCCCGTACCGGCGGCCTCGGCCCCCGCTGCGGTCGAAGTCGGCCCCGGAGGCCTCTCTGCTCAGAACGAAGAGCGGGTCAAGCCCCGCGGCTCCCACCTGTCGATGGCCGAGATCGTCGAGCTGAAAAAGCAGGTGGACCGCGGTGAGATCACCGAGGCCGAGTTCGAGGCCAGGCGAGCCGGCGCCCCGCCGCCGAGCTTCGAATAGGATGGCCTGAGCACATGTTCGGGCGCGGGAAGAAGATTCGGGAGAACGGGGCCGAGGCCAAGGCCGTCGTTCTCGACAACAAGATGGGCGGACGCACCAACAACGCCGGTGAACGGCATTGGAAGGTGCAGCTACGGGTTCAGTTCGACGACGGCACCACTACCGAGACCGAGTGCTCGATCTGGTGCAAGGTCGGCGGCCAGCCGTCCGCCGGCGAGATCCTGCCCGTGCGCTACGACCCCGACGACCACAGCAAGGTCGAGGTCGACGTCACGGCGATGCGGGCGGGCCATGATGCCGCCCGCGAGGAAGCCAAAGTGAAACTGATCCAGGCCGCGGAGGAAAAACTCTCCCGCGGCGAGGGCTGACTCAGACGGGCTCCAGGCTGCTCGTGGATTTCGCGCCCGCCGTCGCGTCCTCACGGTCGATCTCGACCAGGTAGGGAGCGACGAGCCCGCGGTAGTCGGCTTTGCGCTGCGCCGGAAGGTCCTTCCAGCCGGTTACCGAGCCACGGCAGTTGTCGGCGCCACAGAGGCAGCCGCCGGGGAAATGCTCGATCGCGTAGTTGCGCATCGCGTAGTCGAAGGTGATCTCCTCGCCGCTGAGGATCGACTGCCGGGCGACGAAGTCGCAGGCGCCGGTCTCGTTCACCTCGACCCCGCAGTTGGGGCTGCACGAGTGGTTTACCTTGGGGCCGAGGCCGCCGTGGCGAGCCCATTTCGTGCGGCTGATCTGCGTCGCGTGGGAGTCGTTACGTGGAACCTCGCCCTCCAGAACGCCGATCATCACCGTCTCGCCGATGTCGAAGGCACGGGTGGCTCGAACTCCGCCGCCCTTGCCGCCTCGGGGAGTGCACATCTCATATCCAACCGGGTCCAAAAGGCCGCCTCTCAATTGTGGGCGCCGGAAAAACAGCGCCCGTTGACCTTAGCGGTAGGTTCTGGGCCAGTGACGATGACCATCGACCACGAGCGCATCTAGACGTGGACCTCGACCTCGCCGGCAAGGTGGCCGTGGTCACCGGAGCGGGCAAGGGAATCGGTCTGGCGACGACCAAGGCACTGGTCGCCGAGGGCGCCGAGGTGATCGCCGGCTCCCGTGAGGTCGAAACACTGGACGGTCTCGAGCGCGTCACCGCCGTCGCCATCGACCTCGCCGACGCGGATGGGCCCGCCGCCCTGATCCGCCGGGCGCTCGACGACCACGGGCGGATCGACGTCCTCGTCAACAACGTCGGCGCAGTTCGAATGCGCGCCGACGGCTTCCTCGGCACCAGCGATGAGGAATTCGAATGGGCGATGCAGATGAACTTCTTCATCGCGCTGCGCGCCAGCCGCGCCGCGATCGCCTCGATGGTCGAGGGCGACGGCGGCGCGATCGTCAACGTCGCCTCCGTCAACGCCTTCTTCCAGCCCGACGCGGCGACGATCGACTACGGGGCCGCAAAGGCCGCCCTTGTCAACCTCACCAAGACCCTGTCTCAGGAGTTCGGCCCGCGCGGGGTTCGCGTCAACGCGGTCTCGCCCGGTCCGGTCGCGACGGATCTCTGGCTCGGCGAGCACGGCGTCGCGGAGACAGTGGCGAAGGCGACCGGGGTCGACGCCGACACCGCGCGCGAGAAGATCGTCGACAGCATCGGCGGCTTCGCCACCGGCCGCTTCACGACGCCGGAGGAGGTCGCGACCCTGATCGTCCTGCTCGCCTCGGAGCGACTCGGAAACGTCACCGGGGCGAACTACCTGATCGACGGCGGCCTGATCAAGACCACCTGAACGTCGCTTAGCTAGGGTCCACCTCCGTGGATTTCGCGCTGACCAACGAGCAGGAGGACTTTGTCGCCGCGATCCGCGACTTCTGCCAGCGCGAGTGCGGAACGCGTGAACAGCGCGAGCAGCTCAGCGACGGCTACGAGACCCACCACAGCTTCGACCTCTACAAGAAGATGGCCGACCTCGGCTGGCTCGGCGTGACGATCCCGGAGGAGTACGGCGGCTCCGGGGGCTCGATGCTCGATGCCACCCTCTTCATGGAAGAGACGTCGCGCGGCCTGGCGCCGATCGGCGGCTATTCGACGACGCTGATCGTCGCCGGCGCGACCAGCCGCTTCGGCACCGACGAGCAGAAGAAGGACATTCTCGGCGGGATCGCCGGCGGCGCGGTCGAGGCGATCGCGATGACCGAGCCGGAGTCCGGCTCCGACGTCGGCTCGCTGACGACCAAGGCAGAGCGGGTCGACGGCGGCTTCGTGATCAACGGCCAGAAGGTGTTCATCTCCAACGCCCACATCTCCGAGCACGTCCTCGTCGTCTGCCGCACCACCAAGGGCGAGTCCAAGCACGAGGGTCTGACGATGCTCTGGGTGCCGAAGGGCGCCGACGGCATGGAGATGAAGGGGATCGACACGATGGGCGGGCGCGAGACCAACTACGTCTACTTCGCCGACTGCGCCGTTCCCGAGAGCGCCGTCCTCGGCGAGGTTGACCAGGGCTGGACCCAGCTGATGGCCGGCCTCAACGTCGAGCGGCTGATCCTCGCCGCGACGATGCTCGGAATCGCCCAACGGGCCTTCGACGACGCCCTCGCCTACGTCAAGGAGCGCAAGCAGTTCGGCCGGCCGATCGGCTCCTTCCAGTCTCTCCAGCACCGCTTCGCCGACCTCGCCACCGATCTCGAGGCGGCGCGGCTGATGACCCGCTGGGTCGCGACCCTGACCGACGAGGACCCGGGGCGGATGCTGCCCCGCGAGGCCTCGATGGTGAAGCTCCTCGTCACCGAGACCTGCAAGCGGGTGACGCTCGAGGGCATGCAGATGATGGGCGGCTACGGCTACTCCTCCGAGTACGACATGGAGCGCCTCGTCCGCACCTCGCTCGTCTCCACGATCTACGGCGGCACCAGCGAGATTCAGCGCAACATCATCGCCAAGACGCTCGGCCTCTAGGCACGGAACGTCGCGCGGCGACGCAGGTGGCTCTCAGACGGTCTGGGCGCCGGCGAAGAGCGAGTCGAGGTCGGCCAGGTAGGTATGCACCGCGTGGGTGATCAGCAGGTGCATCGGCACCTCCTGGCGCCGAGCCTCGTATTCGAGCACCGCCTCGGCCTCGGGTCCGACCGTGACCTCGAATTCATCGGCGGACGTCGGCGGCATGTCGAGGGCGAAGGTGGGAATCCCGACCGGAGTCCAGCCGGAGCGCAGGCGCCTGGCGTAATGGAGCAGGCCTTTTTCGACGCCGGTGACGACATCGTCACCATGTTGCGCCGCTATGCCTGACTGGGCAAATTTTCCGAGTGCGACCCTCATACTGCTTCCCTCGCTCAACCTAACGCCTGCGTCAACACAGGTTTTTAACTTCTGCCCCAAGTTCGTTCTTACTTAGAACTTTCACTAAAACCTGCGATTCCATCCATATATCGATGCGAATCCTCAGACTTGAGCCTGTGGAGCGGAACTAGACGAATATTCGGCATTGACTTTGGACATTTGATCGCCTTTCCTACGTTTCTCGCACAGGCCCTTTCCCAAACAGGGATGCCGGGTCGCAAGCGAGTCAACCAGCGGGAGGACGGCAGTGCCAGAGGCAACCAGTCAAGAGTCCGACACCAAACTGATCCGCAAGGCGGTGCGGGCGGCCAAGGCGGGAGACCAGCAGGCCCTCCACTTCCTCTACGTGCGCTTCTCGCCCGACCTGCTGCGCTACGTCAACAGCTTCGTCAAGGACTCCCACGAGTCCGAGGACATCGTCCAAAACGTCTTCGCCAAGCTGCTCGGCGCGGGAATCTCCAAATACCGCGAGACCGAGGTCCCCTTCACCGCCTGGATCCTGCGGGTCGCCAGGAACGCCGCCCTCGATCACCTTCGGGCCCGCCGCGCGATCCCCACCGAGGAAGTGCGGATCGCCGACCACGGCGGCGCCGCGCTCGGCACCGAGCGTGGCCGTGACCTGCGCCACGCCCTGGAGCTCTTGCCAGAGGACCAGCGCGAGGTCTTGGTCTTGCGCCACATCGTCGGCCTCTCCCCGGTTGAGATCGCCTCGACCCTGGGCCGCACCGAGAGCTCGGTGCACGGCCTCCACCACCGCGGCCGTCGCACCCTGCAGAGCTCGCTGACCGAGCTCGGCGCGGCGCCCGTGGTGGCGTCCTAGCTCTTCACCGGCGACCCGCTATTCTTTTCCCAACCTCGTGCCTCGGCCCGGGGTTTTCCTTTGTAACGACGTCCTTAGCGAGGGAGTAAATGGCCGGAGACGTCCGCATTGCGGTGACGCTGGCTTGCGAAGAGTGCAAGCGGCGCAACTATCAGACAAATAAGTCACGGCGCAACTCGCCGGACCGAATCGAGATGCGCAAGTACTGCCGTTGGTGCGGGCACCACACCCCGCATAAGGAGACGCGCTAAGCCCCGATGGCGAAAACCCGCGCACAGCGTAAGGCTGAGCGCCGCGCCCGCGAAGAGCAGGAGCGAAAGCGTTCAGTCGACGGGCAGTCGAGCGAGGCCCGTGCCCAGCACGACACCCAGGTTCCGATCTCCGGCGACATCGCCGAGATCGAGGCCGTCGAGGCCGGCATGGCTGCCGGTGCTCCGGAGCAGAGCCTGGAGACGCCCGACGCCCCGAAGACCGGTCGCGCCGAGCGCCGTGCTGAGGCGAAGGCCGCCAAGGAGGCCGAAAAGCGCAAACGCAGCGATCGCAAGCGACAGGAGAGCGAGCAGCTTGCGAAAAAACAGAAAAAAGCCCAGACGGAGCGCCAGCGCGGCGGCGTCATCGGCTTCCTCGTCTCCTGTTGGGCAGAGCTCAAAAAAGTCCAGTGGCCCGATCGCGACACCTTGGTGCAGGCGACGGCGGTCACGATCATCTTCGTCACGGTCGCGGCCGCCTATCTCGGCGCGCTCGACGCCATCTTCAACCTCCTGGTCAAGCAGATCCTCTAGCGGGGATCCACAGAGAAAAGGCTCCAGATGTATCGCTGGTACGTGATCAACACCTATTCCGGGCACGAGAACAAGGTCAAGCACAACCTCGAGCACCGGGTTCAGACGATGGCTCAGAACCGCAACGTGCGGCAGGTGGTCGTTCCCACCGAGCAGGTCATGGAACTGAACAAGGACGGGCAGAAAGAACCGAAAGAGAAACGGACGATGCCTGGCTATGTCCTCGTCAACATGGAGATGACCGACGACGCCTGGGGCTTGGTCAAGAACACCCCCGGGGTCACCGGCTTCGTCGGCTCGCGGAACAAGCCGGTGCCGCTCTCGAAACCCGAGGTCGACCGCCTGCTCCACCGCGAGACGGCCGAGCGGCCGCGCACCCAGGCTCAGTTCTCGATCGGCGAGTCGGTCAAAGTCATCTCCGGACCGCTGTCGGACTTCTCGGGCGAGATCGCGGAGATCAACGAGGACGCTGCCAAACTCAAGGTGCTGGTCTCGATCTTCGGCCGTGAGACGCCTGTCGAGGTCGGCTACGACCAGGTCAAGAAGATCTAGCTACCCTCAACCACCCCTTATGGCGAAAAAAGTCCTCACAGTCATCAAGCTCCAGATCTCCGCCGGCGCGGCGAACCCCGCGCCGCCCGTCGGCCCTGCGCTGGGTCAGCACGGCGTCAACATCATGGAGTTCTGCAAAGCCTTCAACGCGCAGACGCAGTCGGAAGGCGGCACGATCATCCCGGTCGAGATCACGGTCTACGAGGACCGCTCTTTCGACTTCATCACCAAGACGCCGCCGGCCGCCGTCCTGATCAAGGAGGCGATCGGGATCAAAAGCGGCTCCGGCGAGCCGCACGTGAACAAAGTCGGCACGATCTCGATGGATCAGGTCCGCCAGATCGCGGAGCGCAAGATGCCCGACCTCAACGCCAACGACCTCGACGCCGCCTCGAAGATCATCGCCGGCACCGCCCGCTCGATGGGCGTCGACGTCCGCTAGGAGAGCCATGGCCCACGGCAAGCGCTACCGACAGCAGTACGGCAAGGTCCAGCGGGACCACGCCTACCCTCCGGCCGAAGCGATCTCGCTGATCAAAGAGACTGCCAGCGCCAAATTCGACGAGACGGTCGAGCTTCACATGCTGCTCGGCCTCAACGTGCGCCACGCCGAGGAGCAGCTGCGGGGGACCCTCGCCCTGCCTCATGGGCTCGGCAAAGACGTCACCGTCGCCGTCTTCGCGCAGGGTCAGCAGGCCCGCGACGCCGAGGCGGCGGGCGCCGACTTCGTCGGCAGTGACGACCTCGCCGAGAAAGTCGAAGAGGGCTGGACCGATTTCGACGTCGCGATCGCGACCCCCCAGATGATGGGAACCGTCGGCAAACTCGGCCGCGTCCTCGGCCCCCAGGGCAAGATGCCGAACCCGAAGGTCGGCACGGTCACCGACGACGTCCTGAAAGCGGTCGAGGCCTCGAAATCGGGCAAAGTCGAATACCGCACCGACCGCCAGGCGATCGTCCATATGACGATCGGCAAGGCCAGCTTCGAGCCGGACAAGCTTCTCGACAACTACACCGCGGTGATCGATGAGATCGTCCGCGCGAAGCCGTCGGGGGCGAAGGGCAAATACATCCGCTCGGCAACCCTGACGACGACGATGGGCCCCGGCATCCGGGTCGACTCCGGCAAGGCCGGCGACAGCGACGGCGGTTCGGCGAAAGCCGCTGAGGCACCGGCGCAGACCGAGCCCGATGAGTCCCAGGCCGAGGCGCCGGAGGCGTCCGCCGAGACCGAGACCGCAGAGGAAACCGTCAGCGCCTAGACTCCGCCGCCGCTTTCCACCCAAGACCACCGGCAGCCGCCTAAGCCCGGTGCAGGTAAAGAAATGAACAGAGAAGAAAAGTCAGCAGCCATTGATGAGATCGCGGCCCAGATCGAGGGGGCCGAGGCGATCTTCGCCGTCGACTACCGGGGCATCACCGTCGCCCAGGCTGCCGAGTTGCGCTCGAAACTGCGCGAGAACGACGCCAGCTTTCGGGTCGTCAAGAATCGCCTGACCAAAATCGCCGCCGACAAGGCCGGCGAGGAAAGGCTGATGTCCCTGCTCAAGGGACCGACCGCCCTCACCTTCGTGCGCGGCGACACCGCCGCTGCCGCCAAAGCGATTTCGACCTTCAACAAACAGCACGACGTGCTGACCTTCAAGGGCGGCTTCATGGAGGGCCTCGAGCTCGACCCGGAGAGCTTCAAATCGATCGCCCGCCTGCCCTCGCGCAACGTCCTCGACGGCCAGCTGGCCGGCGTCGTCGCCAGCCCGCTGACCGGCCTGGTCCGCGGCCTCGGCTCGATGATCTCCGGCCTCGCCTTGCAGCTGGGGCAGATCGCCGAGAAAGGCCTCGTGACGGGCGCCCCGGCCGCGGATCCTGTCGCGGAGGAGGACCCGTCTTCCTCGCAAGCTTCGGACGACGTCCCCTCCTCCACACCACCCGCGGACGATGCGTCGCAGGAGGAGCAGCCGAAGGACGATGCGCCTGCGGAGGAGCCCACTGAGGCTCCGGCCGCCGAGCAGGAGGAGGCTCCGGCCGCCGAGGGAGATGCTGAGTCCGCCGAGGCCCCCGACGGCGCTAGCGACGCAGTCGCGGAGCAGGACGACCAAGGTGGCCAGGGCGACGGCGCATCTGCCGAGGACAGCGGAAGCGAAGCTGAGCAGTCCTCGGATGATTCTTCAGAAACTTCAGACGAGACTTCGAAAGAGAAGGAGTAACCCGACGTGGCAACAAAAGTGAAAACTGAGGATTGGATCGAGGAGCTGAAAGGCATCTCGGTTCTCGAACTCTCCGAGCGGATCAAAGCGCTCGAGGAGGAGTTCGGCGTCTCCGCGACCGCGGTGGCCGCGGCTGCCCCGGCAGCGGCCGGCGGTGGCGACGGCGACGGTGGCGGCGAGGCCGAGAGCTCGACCGTCGATGTCGTGCTGACCGAGGTCGGCGGCCAGAAAGTGCCGGTGATCAAGGTTGTTCGCGCGGCGACCGGCCTGGGCCTGAAAGAGGCCAAGGCGATCGTCGACGATGCCCCGAAAGCGATCAAAGAGGGCATTGAGCGCGACGAAGCGGAGAAGATCAAAGGTGAACTTGAGGAGGCCGGGGCGACCGTCGAGCTCAAATAGAGTTCGCCGGACCGCGGTCGGATCCCAGTAGGGGAGCCGATCTTGCGGCCGAGCACGGCCGTGTGTTATTTTTCGCGGTCGCGCTCAGTTGTCCCCCCCTGCCTTATATCTGCGCTTTATTACGTCCCTCTGACCGCCTGAGGAGTCGCCGACTTGGCACGTTCCAGAACTGCCCCCGTTACCCGTAGGAGCTTTTCCAATCTCACCAACCCCCTTGAGGTCCCCCATCTGATTGATATTCAGCGACGCTCTTTCGAAGAGCTCACTGATCCCAAGAAGGGTGGACTGAGGGAGACCATTGACGACATTTCCCCGATTGAGGACTACACGGGGAACCTCGCGATCGTCTTCGGTGAGTACAAATTCGAGGAGCCGCCGCACACAATCGAGGAGTGCCGTGAGAAGGACATGACCTTCTCGCGCCCGCTCACCGCGACCGTCGCCTTCCAGAACAAGGAGACCGGCGAGATCCGCGAGCAGGCCGTCTTCATGGGCGATTTCCCGTGGATGACCGAGCGCGGCACCTTCATCATCAACGGCACCGAGCGTGTCGTCGTCACCCAGCTCGTCCGTTCCCCCGGCGCCTACGTGATGGCGCCCAAGGACCCGGAAAAGCAGGTCTTCATCGCCAACCTGATGCCGGCCCGCGGTTCCTGGCTCGAGCTGGAAGTCGACAAAAAAGGAAAAGTCTTCGTCCGCATCGACCGTAAGCGGAAATTGCCGGTCACGGTCCTGCTGCGCGCGATGGGCTACGTCGAGGACGAGCAGCTTCTGAAGATGTTCGACAACTCGATCTACATGCGCCACACGCTGGCCGCCGACACCGAGGCGACCCAGACCGAAGAGGGCGCCCTGATCGAGCTCTTCAAAAAGCAGCGTCCGGGCGAGCCGCCCTCGGTCGACGCCGCCAAAAACCTGCTCGAGCAGCTCTTCTTCGACCCGAAGCGCTACGACCTGACCCGCGTCGGCCGCTACAAGCTGAACGCGCGTCTGGACCTCGACATCGACCTCGATACCCGGGTCCTCACGCACGACGACATCATCGCTCTGGTCAAGGAGCTGATCAGCCTTCCGAAGCTGCTCGGGATCCCCGAGGAGATCGACGAGGAGCACCCGATCAAAGACTATGCCGCGGAGGCGCTGACCTACCCCCGCGAGCCGGTCAACGAGCACCTCGACGAGTACGAGCACTTCGGCAACCGGCGCCTGCGCACGGTCGGCGAGCTGATCCAGGAGGCCTTCCGCATCGGCCTCTACCGGATGGAGCGCGTCGTCCGCGAGCGGCTCACCACCGAGGACGCCGACGCGATCACCCCGCAGACGATCATCAACATCCGCCCGGTCGTCGCCGCGATGAAGGAGTTCTTCGGTTCATCGCAGCTCTCGCAGTTCATGAGCCAGACCAACAGCCTCGACGGCCTCACCCACAGGCGCCGCCTCTCGGCGCTGGGTGCCGGCGGTCTTACTCGTGAGCGGGCCCCGATCGAGGTCCGCGACGTCCATCCGACCCATTACGGCCGGATGTGTCCGATCGAGACCCCCGAGGGGCCGAACATCGGCCTGATCGGCTCGCTGTCCTCCTACGCCCAGGTCTCCGAGCACGGCTTCGTCACGACCCCCTACAGGCCGGTGAGCGAAGGCGTGGTCAGCGACGAGATCCTGCATCTCGACGCGACCCAGGAGGAAGACAAGGTGATCGCCCAGGCGAACGCCGAGCTCGATCCGAAAACGAACAAACTGAAAGGCCCGCAGGTCCTGGTGCGCTCAGGCGAGCAGGAGTACGCCACAGCCGCGCCCAAGGAAGTCGACCTGATGGATGTCTCGCCGACCCAGATCTGGTCGGTCGCCACCGCGCTCATTCCGTTCCTCGAGCACGATGACGCCAACCGGGCACTGATGGGCTCCAACATGCAGCGCCAGGCGGTGCCGCTGTTGAAGCCTGACCCCCCGCTGATCGGAACCGGCATGGAGCGTCGCGCCGCGGAGGACAGCGGCGACGTCGTCCTCGCCCGCAACGCCGGCGAGGTCACCCACGTCGACGCCGAATCGATCGTCGTCACCCACGGCTCGAAACGGGACGAA